>NZ_CP035677.1:2630544-2717464 GCF_029542605.1 Pseudomonas sp. REST10
CGCTAGGTCAGCTGTGTCCAGCGCTGATTGACGAACAGCTCGATCGGGCGGTACTGGGTCTTGTAGTTCATCTTGCGGCAGTTCTTGATCCAGTAGCCCAGATAGACGGCTTCGAGGCCCAGACGCGCGGTCTCGCCGATCTGCCAGAGAATGGCGAAGCGCCCGAGGCTGCGGCGCTCCTCATCCGGATCATAGAAGGTGTAGACCGCCGACAGGCCGTTCGGCAGCACGTCGGTGACCGCAATGGCGACCAGTTTGCCGCGCAGGCGGAATTCATAGAAACGAGAAAATGGCAGGTCCCGGACGAGAAAGGTCGAGAACTGGTCGCGACTGGGCGGGTACATGTCACCATCGGCATGGCGCTGCTCGATGTAGCGAACGTAGAGCGCGTAATACTCTTCGGTGAATGCCGGGCGCACCGAGCGCACGCTGACGTCCTCGTTGCGCTTGAGGATGCGCCGCTGCTGGCGGTTCGGCGTGAACAGCGCTGCCGGGATGCGTGCCGGAATGCAGGCGGTGCACTGCTGGCAGTGTGGGCGGTACAGGTGATCGCCGCTGCGGCGAAAGCCCATTTCCGAAAGTTCGGCGTAGACGAGCACGTCCATGGGCTGACTGGGGTCGAGAAACAGGGTCGTCGCCTGTTCTTCCGGCAGGTAGCTGCATGGATGTGGCTGAGTGGCATAGAACTTCAGGCGGGCCAGCTCGGTCATGGCGGTGTCTCGGGAAAACCTGACTAAGAGTGTATGTCAGGGTTGGCCAGTCGACTAGGCGAGCCAGTCCGCTGCACTGGGCAGGTCGAGGTGGCGCTGCAGGTACTCGGCGAACGTGGCGCGCGGTATGGCCCTGGCGCCGAAGTTGTGCAGGTGCTGCGTGGGCATCTGGCAATCGATGAGCGCGAAGCCCCATTCATGCAACTTGCCCACCAGGGTGGCGAAACCGACTTTCGAGGCGTTGTCGGCGCGGCTGAACATGGATTCGCCAAAGAACAGCTGTCCCATGGCCAGGCCATAGAGGCCGCCGACCAGCTCGTCATCGAGCCAGACCTCGACCGAGTGAGCGATGCCGCGCTGATGCAGTTGCAGGTAGGCATCCTGCATGCCCTGGGTGATCCAGGTGCCGTCGGCGTAGCTGCGTGGCCCTGCGCAGGCGTTGATCACTGCGGCGAAATCCTGGTCGAAGCTGACGCGGTAGCGTTGCTGACGCAGCAATTTGGCCAGGCTGCGCGAAACATACAGCTCGTCGGGGAGCAGCACGGTGCGCGGGTCCGGTGACCACCAGAGGATCGGCTGGCCGTCCTGGAACCAGGGAAAGCAGCCGTGGCGATAGGCGCTGATCAAACGGTCGGCGCTGAGGTCGCCGCCCGCAGCCAGCAGGCCGTTCGGTTCGCGCATGGCCTTGGCCAGTGGCGGGAACTGCAGGGAATCACGTTGCAGCCAGGTCAGCATGCGCGTCCGTCCGCGGGGCAGGGGAGGGCGAGCGGGGTGCTCGCCCTGGTGCCATCAGTTGCTGTCGAGAAACTTCTCGACGTCCAGCGCGGCCATACAACCGGCACCGGCCGAAGTGATGGCCTGGCGGTAGACGTGGTCGGCCACGTCGCCGGCGGCGAACACGCCCTCGATGCTGGTGGCAGTGGCGTTGCCTTCGCTGCCGCCCTTGATCTTCAGGTAGCCGTCATGCATGTCCAGCTGGCCGACGAACAGCTCGGTGTTCGGCTTGTGGCCAATGGCGATGAACACGCCGGCCAGGGCCAGGTCCTGGGTGCTGCCGTCCTGGGTGCTCTTCAGGCGTACGCCGGTCACGCCGGTCTGGTCGCCCAGCACTTCGTCGAGGGTGTGGTTCCAGTGCAGGCGCATGTTGCCGTTCTCGACCTTGTCGAACAGCTTATCCTGGAGGATCTTCTCCGAGCGCAGCTTGTCGCGACGGTGCACCAGATGCACTTCCTTGGCGATGTTCGACAGGTACAACGCCTCTTCCACGGCGGTGTTGCCGCCGCCGATCACTGCGACCACCTGGTTGCGGTAGAAGAAACCGTCGCAGGTCGCGCAGGCGGAAACGCCCTTGCCGGAGAATGCCTCTTCCGACGGCAGACCGAGGTACTGGGCGCTGGCGCCGGTGGCGATGATCAGCGCGTCGCAACTATAGGTGCCGCTGTCGCCCTTGAGGACGAAGGGGCGGCTCTGCAACTCTGCGGTGTGGATATGGTCGTAGATGATCTCGGTGTCGAAGCGCTCGGCATGCTTCTGCATGCGCTCCATCAGGGCCGGGCCGGTAAGGCCTTCGACGTCACCCGGCCAGTTGTCCACTTCGGTGGTGGTGGTGAGCTGACCGCCAGGCTGGATGCCGGTAATGACCACGGGTTTGAGATTGGCGCGCGCGGCGTACACGGCGGCGCTATAACCGGCAGGGCCGGAACCCAGGATGATCACGCGTGAATGCTTGACTTCGCTCATAAAAAAACCCCATAAGCCTTTGTCACAAAAGAGAATGCGTGCTCCAATTGAGCCGCATGGAAGCTGCTGGCGGCTATGCTACACCGAAGCAGGGCAAGTGCGGGAGCTTGGCAATTGGCCTGAGCACCAGGCAGGCCCTACAATAGGCCGCTTCCACGATCAATCATCAGATGGACGCGCCCAGGGCGCAGGAAATGGCTGTTTTGAAGAATTCCACCACCCAGACTATCGATTGGCGCCAGAAACTTCAGTATCGACTGAAGGAAGGCGCCTTGATCGCCCTGGGCGCTATGTGCCTGTACCTGCTGATGGCACTGTTGACCTACAACGCCGCCGATCCGGCCTGGGACAACAGCGTGCAGGTCGAGCGCATCATCAACGCAGGTGGCAGCATCGGCGCCTGGCTCTCCAGCGCGCTGTTCGGTGCGCTGGGCTATTTCGCCTACATCTTCCCGTTGCTGCTGGCGGCCAAGACCTGGCAGGTGTTCCGCACCCGTAACCAACCCTGGCACTGGAATGGCTGGCTGTTTTCCTGGCACAGCATCGGCCTGGTGTTCCTGATTCTCTCTGGCGCCGCGCTCGGCGACATCCATTTCGCGGCGGATGCCGGCATGCAGGGCTCCGGTGGCGGCATGCTGGGCGCCAGCCTGGGCGATCTGGCCGTGCATGCGCTGAACGTACAAGGCAGCACCCTGGTATTCCTGGCCCTGTTCCTCTTCGGCCTGACCGTGTTCACCGACCTGTCCTGGTTCCGCGTGATGGACCTGACCGGCAAGATCACCCTCGATCTGATCGAGCTGATCCATGGCGCCATCACCGGCTGGTGGAATGCCCGCAGCGAACGCAAGCAGATGGTCGCGCAACTGCGTGAACTGGACGACCGCGTCATCGAAGTGGCCGCGCCCGTGGTCGCTGACCGCCGCGAACAGGCCAAGGTCAAGGAGCGCCTGCTCGAACGCGAAGAGTCGCTGAGCAAGCACATGAGCGAGCGCGACAAGCGCCCGGCACCGGTGATCACGCCGCCTGCGCCGCCCAAGGCGGCGGAGCCGAGCAAGCGCGTGCTCAAGGAGAAACAGGCGCCGCTGTTCGTCGATAGCGCCATCGAGGGCAGTCTGCCGCCGATTTCCATCCTCGATGTCGCCGAGAAGAAGCAGAAGCAGTATTCGCCCGAGTCGCTCGAGGCCATGTCGCGCCTGCTGGAAATCAAGCTCAAGGAATTCGGCGTCGAGGTGGTGGTGGAGTCCGTGCATCCGGGCCCGGTGATCACCCGTTTCGAAATTCAGCCCGCTGCCGGCGTCAAGGTCAGCCGCATCTCCAACCTGGCCAAGGACCTGGCGCGCTCGATGGCCATGGTCAGCGTACGCGTGGTCGAGGTGATTCCCGGCAAGACCACCGTGGGCATCGAGATACCCAACGAAGACCGGCAGATCGTGCGCTTCTCCGAAGTGCTGTCGTCGAGCGAGTACGACGATGCCAAGTCTCCGGTCACCCTGGCCCTCGGGCACGACATCGGCGGACGTCCGGTGATCGCCGACCTGGCCAAGATGCCGCACCTGCTGGTGGCCGGTACCACAGGCTCCGGTAAGTCGGTGGGGGTCAACGCGATGATCCTGTCGGTCCTGTTCAAGTCCACGCCGGAAGAGGCGCGGATGATCATGATCGACCCGAAGATGCTCGAACTGTCGATCTACGAAGGCATTCCACACCTGTTGTGCCCGGTCGTGACCGACATGAAGGAGGCCGCCAATGCGCTGCGCTGGTCGGTGGCCGAGATGGAGCGCCGTTACAAGCTGATGGCGGCGATGGGCGTGCGCAACCTGGCGGGCTTCAACCGCAAGGTCAAGGACGGCATCGAGGCCGGCACGCCGCTGACCGATCCACTGTTCCGTCGCGAAAGCATGGAAGACGAGCCGCCGCTGCTCAAGCCGCTGCCCACCATCGTGGTGGTGGTCGACGAGTTCGCCGACATGATGATGATCGTCGGCAAGAAGGTGGAAGAGCTGATCGCGCGTATCGCCCAGAAGGCGCGGGCTGCGGGCATTCACCTGATCCTGGCGACCCAGCGCCCTTCGGTGGACGTGATCACCGGTCTGATCAAGGCCAACATTCCGACCCGCATGGCGTTCCAGGTGTCGAGCAAGATCGACTCGCGCACCATTCTCGACCAGGGTGGCGCCGAGCAGCTGCTGGGGCATGGTGACATGCTCTATCTGCCGCCCGGCACCGGCCTGCCGATCCGCGTGCATGGCGCCTTCGTCTCCGACGATGAAGTGCACCGTGTGGTCGAGGCCTGGAAGCAGCGCGGCTCGCCCGACTACATCGAGGACATCCTCGCGGGCGTCGAGGAGGGCGGTGGCAGCGGCTTCGAAGGCGGTGGTGGCGAAGGCGGCGAGGGCAGCGAGGAAGATCCGCTGTACGACGAAGCCGTCAACTTCGTGCTGGAAAGCCGTCGTGCTTCCATCTCTGCAGTGCAGCGCAAGCTGAAGATCGGCTACAACCGCGCCGCGCGGATGATCGAGGCGATGGAGATGGCCGGCGTGGTCAGTTCGATGAACACCAACGGTTCACGCGAGGTCATCGCGCCCGGGCCGTCGCGCGACTGACTTCGACATCTCACGGACAAACCGCCCGATTCGCGGTCTACAAGATTCCACGGTCGTTCATGCGGCCGAGCAATGCGAGGTGCGGAGTCACCTCGCCATCCTCACACGGACTAAAGGGGTTCCTATGCGTGTTATTCGCCTGCTGATGCTGGCTGTTCTGAGTTTTACCCTGCTGACTGCCCAGGCTGACGAAGAGGCGGCCACCCAGCGCCTGACCGAGCTGCTCAACCAGGCGCAGACCATCAGTGCGCGCTTTTCGCAACTGACGCTCGATGCCAGCGGCACCCAGCTGCAGGAAACCGCCGGGCAACTGGTGCTCAAGCGCCCGGGGCTGTTCCGCTGGCATACCGACCAGCCGATGGAGCAGCTGCTGGTGTCCAACGGCAAGAAGGTCTGGCTGTACGACCCGGACCTGGAGCAGGTGACCGTGCAGACCCTCGACCAGCGCCTGACCCACACCCCGGCGCTGCTGCTCTCCGGTGACGTGTCGCAGATTCGCGAGAACTTCGATATCGACTACAAGGAAGGCGGCAACGTGGTCGACTTCATCCTCAAGCCCAAGGCCAAGGACAGCCTGTTCGACAGCCTGCGCCTGTCGTTCCGCAATCGCGTGCTCAACGACATGCAGCTGATCGACAGCATTGGTCAGCGCACCAATATCCTGTTCCTCAATGTGAAGATGAACGAGCCGGTCGACGACGGCCTGTTCAGCTTCGACATCCCGCAAGGTGCGGACGTCATCCAGGAGTAAGTGGTGGACCTGTTCGCTCGCCAACCCGTCGCGCAGCCCCTGGCTGCGCGTTTGCGTGCTACCAGCCTGGATGAATACGTCGGCCAGGAGCATGTGCTGGGGCCTGGCAAGCCGCTGCGTGAAGCGCTGGAACAGGGCGCCTTGCACTCGATGATCTTCTGGGGGCCGCCTGGGGTAGGCAAGACCACCCTGGCGCGCCTGCTGGCCAAGGTCAGCGATGCGCATTTCGAGACCATCTCGGCGGTGCTCTCCGGGGTCAAGGAGATTCGCCAGGCGGTCGAGGTGGCGCAGCAGCATGCCGCGCAATATGGCCGTCGTACCATCCTCTTCGTCGACGAGGTGCACCGTTTCAACAAGAGCCAGCAGGATGCCTTCCTGCCCTACGTCGAAGACGGCACGCTGATCTTCATCGGCGCCACCACCGAGAACCCTTCGTTCGAACTGAACAACGCGCTGCTGTCGCGCGCCCGCGTCTATGTGCTCAAGAGCCTCGACGAGGCGGCCATGCGCAAGCTGGTGGCGCGCGCGCTGAGCGACCCGAAAGGCCTGGGCGAGCGTCACCTGAGCCTGCCCGAGGAAAGCTTCGCCATGCTCATGGCCGCCGCCGATGGCGATGGCCGGCGCCTGCTCAATTTCCTCGAGAACGCCGCCGACCTGGCCGAGGATGGTGGCGAGATCGCCGTGGCCTCGCTGCACAACCTGCTGGGCGATACCCGCCGGCGTTTCGACAAGGGCGGCGAAGCCTTCTACGACCAGATCAGCGCGTTGCACAAGTCCGTCCGCGGCTCCAGCCCCGATGGCGCGCTGTATTGGTTGGCGCGCATGCTCGACGGCGGCTGCGACCCGGCCTACATCTGCCGGCGCATTGTCGCCATGGCCAGCGAAGACATCGGCAATGCCGACCCGCGTGCGTTGCCGTTGTGTCTGGCCGCCTGGGATGCGGTCAAGCGCCTGGGCAGTCCCGAGGGCGACCTGGCGCTGGCGCAGGCGGTGACTTACCTCGCCTGCGCAGCCAAGAGCAACGCGGTGTATCTGGGGATCAAGGCAGCCAAGCAGGATGTCGCCGAGTTCGGCTCGCTGGAGGTGCCACTGCACCTGCGCAATGCGCCGACCAAGCTGATGCAGCAGCTCGGTTATGGCGAGGAATACCGCTACGCCCACGATGAGCCCAATGCCTACGCCGCTGGCGAAGTGTATTTCCCGGATGAAATGGAGCCGCGCGAGTATTACCAGCCGGTGCCGCGAGGCCTGGAGTCGAAAATTCGCGAGAAGCTCAAGCACCTGCGCAGCCTGGACTCCAGCAGTACCCGACAAAGGAGAAAGAGATGATTCGTGTGGCGCTTGCCGTGGCGGCAGGGGGGGCTGTCGGTTCGCTGATGCGCTTTCTGGTGGCCAGCTGGGTCGCCGGCAACTGGCCGCGGCACTTCTACCTGGCCACGCTCACCGTCAACGTGCTGGGTTGCCTGTTGATCGGTCTGCTGTCCGGCCTGTTCCTCACCCGTACCGATCTGCCACTGGAGCTGCGCACCGGGCTGATCACCGGCGTGCTGGGTGGCTTCACCACGTTTTCGTCCTTCAGCCTGGAGATCATGAAGCTGATGGAGGGCGGGCGCGCACCCGAAGCCTTCGGCTATCTGGCCTTCAGCATCCTTGGCGGTCTGCTGGCAGCCTGGGCCGGCCTGAGTCTGGCCCGATTGGCATCCTGACCCGTTAAGGCTTTACACTCCACAACCCGCGCCAGCTTGCTGGTCATTAACCATTTCGCCGATGTATTGAGACCCGAACATGCTCGACTCCAAACTCGTCCGCACGCAACTCACCGAAATCGCCGAGCGCCTCGCCACCCGTGGCTTCGCACTCGACGTCGCCCGCTTCGAGGCCCTGGAGAGTCAGCGCAAGTCGGTGCAGGTGCGCACCGAACAATTGCAGGCCGAGCGTAACAGTCGTTCCAAGTCCATTGGCCAGGCCAAGGCGCGCGGTGAAGACATCGCGCCGCTGCTGGCGGAAGTGGACCAGATGGGCAGCGACCTGGAAGCCGGCAAGCGCGAGCTGGACGCGATCCAGAGCGAGCTGGACAACCTGCTGCTGAACATCCCCAACCTGCCGCACGAATCCGTGCCGGTCGGCGCCGACGAGGACGAGAACGTCGAGGTCGCGCGCTGGGGTACGCCGCGCAGCTTCGACTTCGAGATCAAGGATCACGTCGCCCTGGGCGAGCAGCACGGCTGGCTGGACTTCGAGACCGCCGCCAAGCTCTCCGGTGCCCGTTTCGCCCTGCTGCGCGGCCCCATCGCGCGCCTGCACCGTGCCCTGGCGCAGTTCATGATCAACCTGCACACCGGCGAGCACGGCTACGAAGAGGCCTACACCCCGTATCTGGTGCAGGCACCGGCGCTGCAGGGCACCGGCCAGCTGCCGAAGTTCGAGGAAGACCTGTTCAAGATCGCCCGTGAAGACCAGGCCGATCTGTACCTGATTCCGACCGCCGAAGTGTCGCTGACCAACATCGTCGCCGGCGAAATCCTCGACGCCAAGCAGCTGCCGCTGAAGTTCGTCGCCCACACGCCGTGCTTCCGCAGCGAGGCAGGGGCCTCCGGCCGCGATACGCGCGGCATGATTCGCCAGCACCAGTTCGACAAGGTCGAGATGGTGCAGGTCGTGGAGCCGTCGACCTCCTTCGAGGCGCTGGAGGGCATGACGGCCAATGCCGAGCGCGTGCTGCAGCTGCTCGAGCTGCCGTATCGCAAGCTGGCACTGTGCACCGGCGACATGGGTTTCTCTGCGGTCAAGACCTACGACCTGGAAGTCTGGGTGCCGAGCCAGGACAAGTACCGCGAGATTTCCTCCTGCTCCAACTGTGGCGACTTCCAGGCGCGCCGCATGCAGGCGCGTTACCGCAACCCGGAAACCGGCAAGCCGGAGCTGCTGCACACGCTCAATGGATCCGGCCTGGCCGTGGGCCGCACCCTGGTCGCGGTGCTGGAAAACTACCAGCAGGCCGACGGCAGCATTCGCGTGCCCGAGGTACTCAAGCCCTACATGGGTGGTATCGAAGTGATCGGCTGAGCCGCTCATCGCGATGCATGGAACGGGGCGGCACGGCTGCCCCGTTTTCAATGGCGGCAGGGTGTGCACGACGCGCTCTGTGAACCGACCTCCGCTGAGGCTGACCTGATGCAATTTCTTCCGCTGTTCCACAAGCTGCAGGATCGCCCGGTACTGGTGATCGGCGGTGGTGAGGTCGCGCTGCGCAAGGCGCGCCTGCTCAGTGATGCCGGTGCGCGCTTGCGTGTCGTTGCGCCCGAGGTGCGCAGCGAGCTGCAGGAGCTGGCTGGCTCGGCCGGCATCTTCCTGCGCGGCTATGCGAGTAGCGACCTGCAGGGCGTGGCCCTGGTCATCGCGGCGACCGACGACGAAACGCTTAACGCGCAGGTGTCCGCCGAAGCCCAGGCGCTCGGTATTCCGGTCAACGTCGTCGATGCGCCGTCGCTGTGCAGTGTGATCTTCCCGGCGATCGTCGATCGTTCGCCGCTGATCGTTGCCGTCAGCAGTGGTGGTGATGCGCCGGTACTGGCGCGACTGATCCGAGCCAAGATCGAGACCTGGATTCCTGCCAGCTATGGACAACTGGCCAACCTGGGCAAGCGCTTTCGCGAGCGGGTCAAACAGATGTTCCCCGATGTGCAGCAGCGCCGGGTGTTCTGGGAGGATGTCTTCCAGGGGCCGATTGCTGAGAGCGTCTTCGCTGGCAAACCGGAGGCGGGCGAGCGTCTTCTGCAGGAGCGCCTGGCCGGCGCCGCGCCGCGAGCCCTGGGCGAGGTCTATCTGGTCGGTGCCGGTCCCGGCGATCCGGACCTGCTGACCTTCCGGGCGCTGCGCCTGATGCAGCAGGCCGATGTGGTGCTCTACGACCGCCTGGTGGCGCCAGCCATCATCGAGTTGTGCCGCCGCGATGCCGAACGCATCTACGTGGGCAAGCGCCGCGCCGATCATGCGGTGCCGCAGGAGCAGATCAACCAGCTGCTGATCGACCTGGCCAGGCAGGGCAAGCGCGTATTGCGCCTGAAAGGGGGCGACCCGTTCATCTTCGGCCGTGGCGGCGAGGAAATCGAGCAACTGGCCGCGGAGGACATTCCCTTCCAGGTGGTGCCAGGCATCACCGCCGCGTCGGGTTGCGCCGCCTATGCGGGCATTCCGTTGACCCACCGCGATCATGCGCAGTCGGTCCGCTTCGTCACGGGGCACCTCAAGGATGGCAGCAGCAATCTGCCATGGAAGGACCTGGTGGCCCCGGGGCAGACGCTGGTGTTCTACATGGGCCTGGTGGGGTTGCCCGCCATCTGCGAGCAACTGATCGCCCACGGTCGTTCGGGCGCAACGCCGGCGGCTCTGGTGCAGCAGGGTACCACGCAGAATCAGCGGGTGTTCACTGGCACCCTGGACAGCTTGCCGCAACTGGTGGCCGAGCATGAAGTGCATGCACCGACCCTGGTCATCGTCGGCGAGGTGGTCACCTTGCGTGACAAGCTGGCCTGGTTCGAGGGCGCGCAGGGCCACGTCTGATACTGGGGTGGATCGCGCTTCATCGATCCACCGTGGCTGGGTTTCGGTGGATGAAAACAGCCTCATCCACCCTGCGGCCTAGCGCTCGTTTTTTTGCCACACGCCCTTGCCCGGCAGGCGCTGACGATCGTGCGTGCGCATGAAGTCCTGCTGCGGCCCCTTGGGCACCACGCCCGTCGGGTTGATGGTGGCGTGGCTGGCGTAGTAGTGCGACTTGATATGGGTGAAGTCCACCGTCTCGCTGACGCCGGGCCACTGGTAGAGCTCGCGCAGCCAGTTGGACAGGTTCGGGTGGTCTTCGATGCGCTTCAGGTTGCACTTGAAGTGGCCGTGGTAGACAGCGTCGAAGCGGATCAGCGTGGTGAACAGGCGGATGTCGGCTTCGGTCAGGTAGTGCCCGGCCAGATAGCGTTGCCCGTCTAGCAGTGTTTCAAGCTCATCGAGCATGTCGAACAGCTCGTCGAAGGCCTCTTCGTAGGCCTCCTGGGTAGTGGCGAAGCCTGCGCGATAGACGCCGTTGTTCACCGCCGGGTAGATGCGCTCGTTGAGCTGATCGATGCGCTCGCGCAGTGGCTCGGGGTAGAAATCCAGGTCGTTGCAGCTCAGGCCGTCGAATGCGTCGTTGAACATGCGGATGATTTCCGACGACTCGTTGCTGACGATACCGCCGGTTTGCTTGTCCCACAGCACTGGCACGGTGACGCGCCCACTGTAATGACGGTCGTCCGCCGTGTAGCGCTGATGCATGTAGGTGAGGTTGTCGAGGTGATCGCCGCTGGAGCCGAAGTCGCGATCGAAGGTCCAGCCCTGTTCGCGCATCAGCCAGCTGACTACCGACACATCGATCAGCGATTCGAGCCCTTTGAGCTTGCGCAGGATCAGGGTGCGATGCGCCCAGGGGCAGGCCAGCGAAACGTACAGGTGGTAGCGGCCGGCCTCGGCCTTGAAACCGGCATCGCCACTTGGCCCCGCGCCGCCGTCGGCGGTCACCCAGTTGCGCCGCTGCGCGCTTTCGCGCTGGAAACGTCCGCCGCTGCCGGTGTCATACCACTGGTCGTGCCAGCGCCCATCGATCAACAAGCCCATGACGCCTGCCTCCGTTTTGAATGAAACTGGAGTCTATCGTCACCGGCTCGATTGAAGCGTTGAAAAAGCTGGCTCAATCCATCGAAGAGATTGATTGAAGGCGAGCGTCCCAGCGCATCTTCGCCTGGGCGAAGGCGTCCTCACGCGCCAGACCAAGGCCGCGCAGCGCGGTGGCCATGGTGGCGATGACCGCCAGATAGCCATAGGTATCCTCCTGCTCGCCGTGCCAGAAGGCCTGCAGCCGTGCCGGGTCGAGGCTGTCCGGCTTGACGTGGCGCTGCGCCGAGAGCGCTGGCCATTCCTCATCCCAGTTCTCGCCATTGGCGGTGCCATAGAGGTGACAGGCCGAATCCGGGTTGGCCTCGATCTCGCCCCCTTCGCCCTTGATCACGATGGCGCAATCCCCCAGCAGTCGACTGGCTTCGCGATGCACGGCCTGGTAGCCGGGATGGAAGATGCTTTGCAGGCCGCAGCGTGCGCCGAGTGGGTTGATCACGCGGGCCAGGGAGTGGATCGGCGAGCGCAGGCCCAGCGTGTTGCGCAGGTCGATCATGCGCTGCAGCGCTGGCATCCAGTCGCCCAGGTAGCCGTAGGCCAGGTGCTGCTGGTCCAGCGCCTGCTGCACGGACTGCCAGTCATGGCAGCGGGGTATCTCCAGGAGGGCCAGGAGCTGCTCGGTATACAGGCGTCCGGCGGTGTGGGCACCGCCGCCGTGCATGAAGATGCGCACGCCGCTGTTCGCCAGGGCTTTGGCTGCCAGCAGGTACCAGGGCAGGTGGCGTTTCTTGCCGGCGTAGCTGGGCCAGTCCAGATCGACCTGGATAGCCGGGGCAGCCAGTCGCGGACGAATCGCCTCGGTGAAGCCGGCGAGCTCCTCGGCGCTTTCTTCCTTGTGCCGCAACAGCATCAGGAAGGCGCCGAGCTGGGTGTCCTCGACCTTGTCATCGAGCAGCAGGCCCATGGCCTCGCGTGCTTCTTCGCGGGTCAGGCCGCGAGCGCCACGCTTGCCCTTGCCGAGGATGCGCACGAACTGGGCGAAAGGGTGTTCGGCGGGAGTGATCAGGTTCATAGGCAATTGGTCGGTTTGGGCAGGCCGGCCAGCTTGGCCGCCAGCTTGGCAGGCGTGCCCTTGAACAGGCGATTGAGGTGCAGGCTGTTGCCTTTCTCCGGGCCCAGCTTCAGGGCCACGTACTTGATCAGCGGGCGATTGGCCGGCGACAGCTGGAACTCGTCGTAGAAGGCGCGCAGCAGCTGGAGGATTTCCCAGTGCTCGGCACTCAGTTGCAGCTCCTCGGCCTCCGCCAGGGCCTCGGCCACCGGGCCCGACCAATCCTGCAGGTCGGCCAGGTAGCCGTCCTTGTCCAGGGCGATATGCTGTCCAGCGACGTTCAGCGTGTTCATAGCCAGCTGTTGACCTTGGCGTAGCGGGTGCAGAGTTCGACGAAGCCCGGATAGTCCACGGCCTGTACGCGTTCGGCGGCTTGCAGGTGGCGCGCGGCGAGGTCTTCGTCCAGGGCGTAGAGCGCGACGCTGGCGGGCATCAACTGCAGCGCCTGCAGGTTGGCGGTTGCGGGCTGCAAGGCGTAGACCGCATCGCCACAGAGCAGCAGGGCGTCCTGGGCGCCGAGCAGGCGCAGGCAACTGGCCAGGCGGCTGTCGGCGAATGGCGAATGAGAAAGAATGTGCAGGGTGGCCATCAGACTGTGATCACCTGGTCGTAACGGTCGAGAAGGGCGGTCAGCGCGCTGTCGTCGAGCCGCTGCGCCGCCAGATTCAGTTCGTTGCCGGCGAGGCCGCGTTCGGCGAGGCTGCGCTCGCTGGCGTACAGGTCCTCTACGCCGAACATCGGCAGTGCCTGCAGGTTGGCGCCGAGGTCTTTCTGCTGCAGTGCGCCGGGCTGCTGGCCCTGGCTCAGCTGAAACACGCCATCGTCGAGAAACAGCATGCCAATCGGCAGGTCGAACGCGCCGCCGGCCAGGGCGATGTCCAGCGCCTCACGGGCACCTGGGCCGCTCCAGGGCGCCTGGCGGCTGATGATCAGCAGCGATTTGCTCATTCACTGGCCTCCGAAGCAGATCAGTCGATCGGCCTGTTGTGCGGCTTCATGCAACTGGCCGAGTCCGGACAGCTCCCACGGCGCCTCCAGGTTGGCCGCAGGGCGCGAATAGCGCTGGGCTTCCTCGTCGTTGAGCACACCACGGCGCAGTGCTGCGGCGATGCACACCACAGCGTCCAGGCCGTTGCCGGTGACGAACTCACGCCACTCCCCGGGCAGGTCCAGCTCATCCTGCGGGGTGACGACATTGCTGGCGGCGCTGTGTACGCCGTCCTGATAGAAGAACAGGCGGACGATTTCATGGCCGCCAGCCAGCGCTGCCTGGGCAAAGCGCAGTGCGCGCCGCGAGGCAGGCAGGTGAGGGGCGGCGAACAGGGCGATGGCAAACTTCATGGGGCGTCCGGCGAAGCGAAAAACAGTCGCAATGATAAGGCCAGGGGCCTGCGGCGCACAAAGTCGAGTGGATAAAAAAGAAAAGCCCGCCGAAGCGGGCTCGAAGGGGGACGAAAGCCTATCAGTCGTCGCCGCCCATGATGCCGAAGATCTGCAGCAGGCTGACGAACAGGTTGTAGATCGATACGTACAGGCTGATGGTGGCCATGATGTAGTTACGCTCGCCACCGTGGATGATGGCGCTGGTCTGGTACAGGATGCAGGCCGAAGAGAACAGCACGAAACCGGCGCTGATCGCCAGCTGCAGGCCGCTGATCTGGAAGAAGAAGCCGGCCACCATGGCGCCGAGCAGGACGAACACGCCAGCGGTGATGAAACCGCTGAGGAAGCTCATGTCCTTGCGGGTGGTCAGCACGTAGGCGGACAGGCCGCAGAACACCAGGGCGGTCATGGAGAACGCCGAGCTGATCAGTTCCGCGCCGTTGGCCATGCCCAGGTAACGGTTGAGAATCGGGCCGAGGGTGTAGCCCATGAAACCGGTCAGGGCGAGGGTGGAAACCAGGCCCCAGGCGGAATCACGCAGCTTGTAGGTGAGGAAGAACAGGCCGTAGAAGCCGATCAGCACCACGAAGAAGCTCGGGTAAGGCAGGTTGGCGCGCTGGCTGAAGAATGCCACCAGGCCGCTGAACGCCAGGGTGATGGCCAGCAGGCCGTAGGTGTTGCGCAACACCTTGCTGACTTCCTGTTGCTCAGCCTGCGAATGATTGATGACGTAGTCTTGCTCTTGCATGGCGACGCTCCTGTGGCACAAGGATTCCGTTACTCGAATGCCCGGATCATAGCAGAGCCGATCCCTGTGCCAAGACAGAGAGTTTGACAGTGTGTTGCGTTCCGGTAAGATTGCCGCCCGCACTGAGGCGGAGCTTCGAGACAGCGGTCTCGAGCCCTCCGTAGAAAGAATCTGGAAGCGTGGCCGAGTGGTTTAAGGCAACGGTCTTGAAAACCGTCGATGGGCAACTATCCGTGAGTTCGAATCTCACCGCTTCCGCCATTTCCCTGTATTGCCCTGAGCAATTCCCGATCTTAATCTGACGCTTGCTTTTTGACTTCCGTGCGTCAAGCTAGGTCAGTCCCTGGCTTTTTTGCTAAGGTGGCCGGCAAGTTCAACCTCACCGTCGCTGCACGGTGGCTGACAAGGTGCAACGAGGTGGCGATTGATTAAGGTGCTGGTGGTCGACGATCACGATCTGGTTCGCACGGGTATCACGCGCATGCTTGCTGACATCGACGGCTTGCAGGTCGTCGGTGAAGCCTGCACCGGTGAGGAAGCCTTGCTCAAGGTTCGTGAACTCAAACCGGACGTGGTGCTGATGGACGTCAAGATGCCTGGCATCGGCGGCCTGGAAGCCACACGCAAACTGATGCGCAGCCACCCCGACATCAAGGTGGTCGCCGTTACCGTCTGCGAAGACGATCCGTTCCCGACCCGCCTGCTGCAGGCTGGCGCCGCCGGCTACCTGACCAAGGGTGCAGCGCTCGACGAGATGGTTCAGGCCATCCGCCTGGTGTTCGCCGGGCAGCGCTACATCGACCCGCAGATCGCCCAGCAAATGGCGCTGAAGTCCTTCCAGCCGCAGAGCAATGGCTCTCCGTTCGACCTGTTGTCCGAGCGCGAGATCCAGATCGCCCTGATGATCGCCAATTGCCACAAGGTGCAGAACATCTCGGACAAGCTCTGCCTGTCGCCGAAGACCGTCAATACCTATCGGTATCGCATCTTCGAGAAGCTCTCCATCACCAGCGATGTCGAGTTGGCACTGCTGGCGGTGCGCCACGGCATGGTCGACGCCGCCAACTAGCCGATGTCCGCTCCGTTCGATTCGAGTGCCTTCCTCGCGACCTGTAGCGGTCGCCCTGGCGTCTATCGCATGTTCGATGGCGAGGCCCGCCTGCTGTACGTGGGCAAGGCGAAGAATCTCAAGAAACGCCTCGCCAGCTACTTTCGCAAGACCGGCCAGGCGCCGAAGACCGCCGCGCTGGTCGCACGCATCGCGCAGATCGAAACCACCATCACTGCCAACGAAACCGAGGCGCTGCTGCTCGAGCAGACGCTGATCAAGGAATGGCGGCCGCCCTACAACATCCTGCTGCGCGACGATAAGTCCTATCCCTACGTATTCCTGTCCGATGGCGACTTCCCGCGGCTGGGCATCCATCGCGGCGCGAAGAAGGCCAAGGGGCGCTACTTCGGCCCCTATCCCAGTGCGCTGGCCATCCGTGAAAGTCTCAGCCTGCTGCAGAAGACCTTTCTCGTCCGCCAATGCGAGGACAGCTACTACAAGAACCGCACGCGTCCCTGCCTGCAGTACCAGATCAAGCGCTGCAAGGGGCCCTGCGTGGGCCTGGTAAGCCCCGAGGAATACGCAGAGGACGTGCGCCACTCGGTGATGTTTCTCGATGGGCGCAGCAATGCCCTGAGCGAGGAGCTGTCCGTCAGCATGGAAAAGGCCTCCATGGCCCTTGAGTTCGAGCGCGCGGCCGAATTGCGTGACCAGATCGCCATGCTCCGGCGCGTGCAGGATCAGCAGAGCATGGAGGGCGGCACCGGGGATGTCGACGTGGTCGCGGTCATGCTCAATCCGGGCGGCGCATGCGTGCATCTGATCAGCGTTCGCGGTGGCCGGGTGCTGGGCAGCAAGAACTTCTTCCCTCAGGTAGCCATCGAGGAGGAGGGCGGCGATGTGCTGATGGCCTTCCTCGCCCAGTACTACCTGGGTAATGCGGAACGCGACCTGCCGAGCGAGCTGATCGTCAACGTGCAGCATGAGGATTTCGCCACGCTCGTCGAGGCGATAGAGTCGCTGCGGGGACGCAGCCTGACGATCAGTCATCGGGTGCGGGCGACCCGGGCACGCTGGCAGCAGCTGGCCGTTACCAATGCCGAGCAGGCGCTGGCTGCACGCCTGGCCAATCGCGAGCACATGACCGAGCGTTTCGAGGCCCTGGCGACGGTGCTGGAGATGGATGAGCCGCCGCAGCGCATGGAGTGCTTCGACATCAGCCACTCCAGCGGTGAGGCGACGGTCGCCTCCTGCGTGGTGTTCGGCCCCGAGGGCCCGCTGAAGTCCGACTATCGGCGCTTCAATATCGAAGGCGTCACCGCAGGCGACGACTACGCGGCGATGCACCAGGCGCTGACCCGGCGCTTCAGCAAGATCAAGGATGGCGAAGGCAAGCTGCCCGACGTGCTGCTGGTGGACGGCGGCAAGGGCCAGCTGGCCATGGCCCGTGAGGTGTTGCAGGAACTGGCCGTGCCCGACCTGATCCTGCTGGGCGTGGCCAAGGGCACCACGCGCAAGCCTGGCCTCGAAGTGCTGTACCTGAACGACGCGGCACATGAGTTCACCTTGCCCGGCAATTCGCCGGCGTTGCACCTGATCCAGCAGATCCGCGACGAATCCCACCGCTTCGCCATCACCGGGCATCGTGCGCGCCGCGGCAAGGCACGGCGTACCTCCACCCTTGAGGAGGTTGCGGGTATCGGACCCAAGCGGCGACGTGAGTTGCTCAATCATTTCGGCGGTCTGCAGGAGCTCTCGCGCGCCAGCGCCGAAGAAATCGCCAAAGCACCCGGAATCAGTAAAAAGCTCGCTGAGTTGATTTATGCGACCCTGCACAGCGAGTAGAATACTCGCTCACCTCGCAGCCTAGTTGTGCCGATGAACATCCCCAACTTGCTTACCGTGCTCCGGGTCGCGCTGATCCCGGTTTTCATCCTGCTGTTCTATTTGCCGTTCTCCTGGAGCTACTGGGCCGCCAGCGGCGTTTTCGCGATTGCCGCAGCGACCGACTGGCTCGATGGCTACCTGGCACGGCGCTGGGAGCAGGGCACGCCATTCGGTGCCTTCCTCGATCCGGTCGCGGACAAGCTGATGGTGGCTGTCGCGCTGGTGCTGCTTGCGGCCGAGCACTCCAATCTCTGGCTGACGCTCGCTGCGGCGATCATCATCGGCCGCGAGATCGTGGTCTCCGCCTTGCGTGAATGGATGGCCGAGCTGGGCGCCCGTGCCCAGGTGGCGGTGTCCAACCTGGGCAAGTGGAAGACGGCGGCGCAGATGCTGGCGTTGGTCATCCTGCTCGGCAACCCGCCACAGTTCACCTTCTGGGTCATCGTCGGTTACGTGCTGCTGGTCATTGCTGCCGTGCTGACTCTGTGGTCGATGCTGCAGTATCTGTTGGCCGCCTGGCCGCACCTCAGCACCACCTCGGAAAAGAAATAAGTTTTTTTGAATCAAAGGGTTGACGTCGCGATTCGATTCTATAGAATGGCGCCCGTCGACAAGACAAGCGGGAATAGCTCAGTTGGTAGAGCACGACCTTGCCAAGGTCGGGGTCGCGAGTTCGAGTCTCGTTTCCCGCTCCAGTTTTACACGAGTCGCCAAGGCGGCTCGTTTGATTTAAGGCTGAGTTGCAGAGTGGTTATGCACCGGATTGCAAATCCGTGAACGCCGGTTCGATTCCGACCTCAGCCTCCAATCCAAAGGCCTCGTAGATCAACGATTTACGAGGCCTTTTTCATTCTCCATGGCACCTTTTGCGTGCCTTGCGAGGACGTGGAGGGCTGTATATAGTCCAGCCCTTCGCACAGCGCTACCGCCCGAATGGCGAAATAGGTAGACGCAGGAGACTTAAAATCTCTCGCCAGTAATGGCGTGCCGGTTCGAGTCCGGCTTCGGGCACCATCTAGCGAAACACGATCTCTGGCGATCCCCAAGGCACTCCTGGGGTCTCTTCTCCCGCCATCGCCGCAGAGGCGGGCAGCCGACTATCCAAACAGCTATCTTGTGCCTCGCTCAGGATAGCGAGTGACGCGCCAGCCTCTCGAATCTCCATGGCTTTCCTGCTCCAGAACCGACCTGACCTCCGCGCTCACGCACCAGCGGTCTCACAGTCCTTGCGCCATCACAGACAGGTGACGTTCCATGCCTGCTCAGGTGCTGCACGGCAGGTTCGTGTCAGATGCCGTACTGGCTGCCTTTCCAGTTCCGCGCAGGGTCATTTTTCATTTGATACGGCCACTGATTCAAGATAGCTTCATGAGTGATTGGTCACGGAGCCCTCTGTAATCAAGGCTTTCATGGTCTTTTTTCAAGATAGTCGAGATTGTTTTTTGAGATAATCCTGCGTATGCCGCCATTTGCTCATCATGAACTCCAGCTTCTGAACCCTTCCTTCGCTTCGCCTCTGGTGGATGTGCTCAACGAGCTCGAGCACCTGCGGCGCTTGCAGCTTCAGGGCAGTACGCCGTTGCCGGTGTTCTACCAGTTGAAAGGCATCTTCCACATGCTGGAGAGCCTGGGCTCGGCTCGGATCGAGGGTAACCACACGACACTGGCGGATTACGTCGAAAGCAAGGTCGAGGGGCGGCAGCAGGAAAGCGACCAGTTGCGGGAGGTCGCGAACATCGAACGGGCGATGGAGTACATCGAGAGCTCGATGAGCCCCGGAGATGCGCTGTCCGAGCATTTCATCCGCGAGCTGCATCAGCTTGCTGTCGACGATCTGGAAAGAGAGGGTGACCGCACACCCGGAGCCTATCGGTCGGGGGGCGTCCGTATTGCCCAGTCGCCCCATGTTCCACCGGATGCGGTTTCCGTCCCCGGTTACATGAGCGAACTGGTCGATTTCGTGAACCGGCCTGATCCATCCAAGTACGACCTGATGAAGGTGGCGCTGGCTCATCACCGCTTTGGCTGGATCCACCCGTTCGGTAACGGCAACGGGCGCGTGGAGAGGCTTCTGACCTACGCGTTGCTGATCAAGTACGGTTTCAACGTGAACGTCGGTGGCCGGTTGCTGAATCCTACGGTGGTCTTCTGCAATGACCGTGAGCGTTACTACGCCATGCTTTCCGGCGCGGACAGCGGCACAGCGGAGGGGCTGGAAAACTGGTGTATCTATGTTCTGGAGGGTGTGCGCGACGAGCTGGACAAGGTGGATCGCCTGACGGATTTCGAGTACCTGACCCGGCATATCCTCAATCCCGCCGTGGATATAGCGCGCAATCGCAGCCTGATCACGGCGACCGAGGAGGGCGTGCTCAAGCTTGCCATCAGGAAAGGCGTGGTGAAGTCTGCGGACCTTGCGCCCGCGCTGCCTGGATTGACCGCCAATCAGCGGACCTACCAGCTGAAGAAGCTGGTCGACCAGGGCATGCTTCGCCCGGTCGCCGAGGGTTCCAGGCAGTACACGATCGGTTTCTCCAACAACTACCTGATCCGTGGCGTCGTCAAGGCACTACGGGACGAAGGCTTCATCCCGGAGCCCGTCGTAGGCGTCTGACCTTCGCCAAGCCCCGTGACCGTCAGGCGTCATGCTTGAGAGCGTTGCCCGAGTGCGGCCATTGTCATCTTTCCTTCTCCGCTCCGTCACATCGCTGCCACCGCGATTGGTTGCAATCGCAGCAAACCTCTGGAGGATGCTGCGATGCAGATAGGCGTGATTGGAGCAGGCTACGTGGGCTTGGTGACGGCGACCTGCTTTGCCGAGATGGGCAACCGGGTGATCTGCGTCGAGCGTGATCCGCAGCGGGTCGCGATGCTCTCCCGAGGTGAGGTGCCGATCTACGAACCGGGGCTTGAGGCGATGCTCAAGGCGCAGCTCGCCAGCGGCCAGCTCAGCTTCACCTCCCAGCTGCGCGCCGGCATCCGGCGGGCCGAGGTGGTGTTCATCGCCGTGGGCACGCCGAGCGGCGAGGATGGCTCGGCGGACCTGACGCACGTGCTGGCGGTTGCCGACGAACTGGGGGAAGAGCTCGATCACAACTGCCTGGTCGTGGACAAGTCTACCGTGCCGGTCGGCACCGCTGGCCGGGTGGAGCAGCGTGTCAACGCGGGGCTGGTGCGGCGTGGGCTGCGTGCACGCGTGGTGGTGGCAAGCAATCCCGAGTTCCTCAAGGAGGGCTCTGCCGTCGAGGACTTCATGCGCCCGGACCGGGTCATCGTGGGCTGTGACGACGAACGTGGCCGCGAGCTGTTGCGCCGGCTGTACGCGCCGTTCCTGCGCAACCACGATCGCCTGCTCTGCATGGGCGTGCGTGCCGCCGAGTTCAGCAAGTACGCGGCCAATGCCTTTCTCGCCACCAAGATCTCCTTCATCAACGAGATGGCCGGCATCTGTGCGCGCCTGGGCGTGGATGTCGAGGAGGTCCGCCGCGGTATCGGCAGCGACCGGCGCATCGGCACGCACTTCATCTACGCCGGCTGCGGTTACGGCGGCTCGTGCTTTCCCAAGGACGTGAAGGCGCTGATCCGCACCGCCGAGCATGAAGGCATCGAGCCGGGCATCCTGCGCGCGGTCGAAGCGCGCAACGCGCTGCAGAAGACCCTGCTGTTCCAGGCCTTGCGCGAGCACTTCAACGGTCATTTCCAGGGGCGGGTCATCGCGCTCTGGGGCCTGGCGTTCAAGCCTGGCACCGACGACCTGCGCGAAGCGCCGAGCCTGGTACTGCTGGAGGCGTTGCTCACGGCGGGTGCGCGGGTCCAGGCCTGCGACCCGGTAGCCACTGCCAGCGTGGCTGCGCGCTACGCCGCAGCGGTCGGGTCGGGGCAGTTGCTGCTGAGCGATTCGCCCTATGCGGCGACCCAGGGCGCCGACGCGCTGGTGCTGGTGACCGAGTGGAAGCAGTTCCGTCAGCCGGACTTTCCACGCATACGCGGGGCGATGCGCATGCCGGTGCTGTTCGATGGGCGCAACATCTACGACGCGGCTCAGCTGGCCGAGCAGGGATTTTTGTACCGCGGCATTGGTCGGCCCGCAGTCGGCAGTTGTAAGGCCAGCGCGGCTTGATAGACTGGGCGCGCCATTCATCCTCCATCAGGGAGTCCCATGATCAAGAAATGCCTGTTCCCCGCCGCCGGTTACGGTACCCGCTTTCTGCCCGCCACCAAGGCCATGCCGAAAGAAATGTTGCCGGTGGTGAACAAGCCACTGATTCAGTATGGGGTCGAAGAGGCACTCGAGGCTGGCCTCAGCCAGATCTCCATCGTTACCGGTCGCGGCAAGCGCGCTCTGGAAGACCATTTCGACGTCAGCTACGAGCTCGAGCACCAGATCAAGGGCACCGACAAGGAAAAATACCTGGTCGGCATTCGCCGCCTGATCGACGAGTGCAGCTTTTCCTACACCCGCCAGGTCGAGATGAAAGGCCTGGGCCACGCCATTCTGTGCGGCCAGCCGCTGATCGGCGACGAGCCGTTCGCCGTGGTCCTGGCCGACGACCTGTGCCTGAACCTGGAAGGCGACAGCGTGCTGGCGCAGATGGTCAAGCTGTACAACCAGTTCCGCTGCTCCATCGTCGCGATCCAGGAAGTCCCGCGGGACGAAACCTACAAGTACGGCGTGATCGACGGCGAGATGATCCGTGACGACATCTACCGCGTCAGCAACATGGTGGAGAAGCCCAAGCCGGAAGACGCGCCGTCGAACCTGGCGATCATCGGCCGCTACATCCTCACGCCGGACATCTTCGACCTGATTCGCAGCACCCCGCCTGGCAAGGGCGGTGAAATCCAGATTACCGATGCACTGATGCGCCAGGCCCAGCAGGGCTGCGTGATGGCTTACAAGTTCAAGGGCCAGCGTTTCGATTGCGGCAGTGCCGAGGGCTACATCGAGGCGACCAACTTCTGCTTCGAGAATCTGTACAAGACCGGCAAGGCGTTCTGATACGCAGGCTGATCGCCACGACGCCACCTTCGGGTGGCGTCGTGCTTTCAGGGGATCGGCATCTGCTCCGAGCCCGGCCCCAGAGGCTGGCCGTAGCTGAACTCCACGTAGTTGCCTGCGGGATCGCGCAGGCCGCAGTAGAAGCCGACCGGGTAGGGCTCGTCGCGCGGCGGCCAGATCAGGCAGCCGTCGGCGGCGGCCATGGCGGCAATGCGCTCGACGTCGGCGCGGCTTTCCAGCGCGAAACCGAAGTGGCTGTAGTCGTCTGCGGCCAGATGCCTGTCCTGGCCACCGGGCATGATGACGAAGATGAACTGGTGTTCCTTGCCGGGCTCGGCCATCCAGACGATGCGCGTGCCCTTGCCCGGACGCTGGTGGATCACCTGCATGCCGCAGTAGCGGCGATAGAAATCGATGCAGGCGTCCAGGTCCGGTACATGGAGGGCGATGTGGGTCAGGGCAGGGCGCATGGCGTAAACCTCCTGGACTCAGCTTAGCCGCTGGCTTTCGGGTATGCTGGCGACCTGTTCAAGGAGGCCGCAATGAGTTACGACTTCGATCTCTTCGTTATCGGTGCCGGGTCCGGCGGTGTACGTGCGGCGCGTTTCGCCGCTGGCTTCGGGGCGCGCGTGGCCGTTGCCGAAAGCCGCTACCTGGGCGGCACCTGCGTGAACGTCGGCTGCGTGCCGAAGAAGTTGCTGGTCTTCGGCGCGCACTTCGCCGAGGACTTCGAGCAGGCCGAGGGCTTCGGCTGGTCGCTGGGCGCCGCGAACTTCGACTGGGCAACGCTGATCGCCAACAAGAACCGCGAGATCGAGCGCCTCAACGGGATCTACCGCAACCTGCTGGTCAACAGCGGGGTCAGCCTGTTCGAGGGCCATGCGCGCATCGTCGACGCACACACCGTCGAAGTCGACGGCGAGCGCCACAGTGCCGAGCGCATTCTCATCGCCACCGGTGGCTGGCCGAAGATTCCGGACATTCCCGGCCGCGAGCACGCCATCAGCTCCAACGAAGCCTTCTTCCTGAAAACGCTGCCCAAGCGTGTGCTGGTGGTGGGCGGTGGTTATATCGCGGTCGAGTTCGCCTCCATCTTCCACGGCCTAGGCGCACAGACCTCGCTGCTGTATCGCGGCGACCTGTTCCTGCGCGGCTTCGACGGCGCAGTACGTGAGCACCTGAAAGAGGAGCTGAACAAGAAGGGGCTGGACCTGCAGTTCAACGCCGATATCGCCAGCATCGAACGCAAGGCCGATGGCAGCCTGGCGGCGACGCTCAAGGATGGTCGCGTGCTGGACACCGACTGTGTGTTCTACGCCACCGGTCGCCGGCCGATGCTGGACAACCTCGGCCTGGAGAATGTCGAGGTGAAGCTGGACGAGCGTGGCTACATCGCCGTGGACGAGCAGTTCCAGACATCCACGCCCTCGATCCTCGCCCTGGGCGACGTCATCGGTCGTGTCCAGCTGACCCCCGTGGCGCTGGCCGAGGGCATGGCGGTCGCCCGTCGCCTGTTCAAGCCCGAGGAATACCGCCCGCTGGATTACCGCATGATTCCGACCGCCGTGTTCAGCCTGCCGAATATCGGCACCGTCGGGCTCAGCGAGGAACAGGCCATCGAGGACGGGCACAAGGTGAAGATCTTCGAGAGCCGCTTCCGGCCGATGAAGCTGACCCTGACCGACAACCCGGAGCGCACCCTGATGAAACTGGTGGTCGACGCCGACAGCGATCGCGTGCTCGGCTGCCACATGGTCGGCCCGGAGGCGGGCGAGATCGTCCAGGGGCTGGCCATCGCGCTGAAGGCCGGTGCAACCAAGCAGATATTCGACGAGACCATCGGGGTGCACCCGAGCTCGGCCGAGGAGTTCGTCACCCTGCGCACGCCGGTCAGCCGCTGAGCGCAGCATGGAGCGACTTTTCTACATCGCCGACCTGTTCGGCGTAGCGGTATTCGCCATCACCGGCGCGCTGATGGCCGGGCGCAAGTCCATGGACCTGTTCGGCGTGCTGGTGATGGCCATCGTCACTGCGCTGGGCGGTGGCACCTTGCGTGACCTGATCCTGGACAACCATCCGGTCAGCTGGATTCGTGACGACACCTACATCCTGGTCGCATCGCTGGCGGCTCTGGGCACGGTCGCCTGGGTACGCATGACGCGACCGATTCACGAGAAGGGCCTGCTGATCGCCGACGCCTTCGGCCTCGCGGTGTTTACCGTGTACGGTACCGAGCTGGCGTTGCAGCACGGCACGCCAATCAGCACGGCGGTGATCATGGGCGTGATGACCGGGGTGGTCGGAGGCGTCATTCGTGACGTCCTGTGCAACGAGATTCCGCTGATTTTCCAGAAGGAAATCTACGCGACCGCCTGCATCGCCGGCGCGCTGACCTTCATCGCCCTGCGCATGCTGGGTACGCCGCACTGGGTGGACACGGCCGCAGCGATGCTGGTCGTGCTGGCCTCGCGTCTGGCTGCAATTCACTGGCACCTCGGGTTGCCGCGCTTTCATCTACTGGACAGGCATTGAGCATGATCGAACGACTGGATCACCTGGTACTGACGGTGGCGGATATCGACGTCACCGTCGACTTCTACGAGCGCGTCCTGGGCATGCGCCACGAGCGTTTCGGCGCCGGGCGCAGCGCACTGGTCTTCGGCCGGCAGAAATTTAACCTGCACCAGGCAGGGCGCGAGTTCGAGCCCAAGGCGGCCAGGCCGACGCCGGGTGCCATCGACCTTTGCCTGATCACCCAGTGGTCGATGGCGCAGGTGCTGGAACACCTGGCCGGGCAGGGGGTGTCCGTGGAGGAGGGCCCCGTTGCGCGCACGGGCGCCGTCGGGCCTATCGAGTCGGTGTATTTCCGCGATCCGGACAGCAACCTGATCGAAGTCAGTCGCTATCCCGACAACGGCTGAAACCGACGCCACCTTCGCAGGCGCTGATGAAATTTCTTGAACCGATCGGCTGCCAGGCTGGTCAGGTTCTGTACCTAGTCTGTTAATTTGGTATGGAATCCATGATCAAGAAATGTCTGTTTCCCGCGGCCGGCTACGGCACACGCTTTCTTCCCGCGACCAAGTCGATGCCCAAGGAAATGCTGCCGGTGGTCGACACGCCGCTGATCCAGTACGGCGTCGAAGAAGCGCTCGAGGCCGGTCTGTCGGAAATCGCCATCGTCACGGGCCGTGGCAAGCGCGCGCTGGAAGATCACTTCGACATCAGCTACGAGCTGGAACACGAAATCTCCAACACCGGCAAGGAGAAGTCCTTGAGCGGTGTTCGCCAGCTGATCGATGAATGCACCTTTTCCTACACCCGCCAGGTGGAGATGAAAGGCCTGGGGCATGCCATCCTCACTGGCCGCCCGCTGATCGGTGACGAAGCGTTCGCCGTGGTGCTGGCCGATGACTTGTGCCTGAACCTGGAAGGCGATGGCGTACTGAGCCAGATGGTCAAACTCTACGAACAGTTCCGCTGCTCGATCGTGGCCATCCAGGAAGTGCCGATGGAGGACGTGTCGCGCTACGGTGTGATCGCCGGCGAGGCGCTGCGTGACGATATCTTCCGCATCGAGCGCATGGTGGAGAAGCCTCGGCCGGAAGACGCGCCGTCGAACCTGGCGATCATCGGGCGCTACATCCTGACGCCGGATATCTTCTCGCTGATCGAGCAGACCGAGCCCGGCAAGAGCGGCGAGATCCAGATCACCGACGCCTTGATGAAACAGGCGCAACAAGGCTGCGTCCTGGCATACAAGTTCAAGGGCCAGCGTTTCGACTGCGGTTCGGCCGAGGGCTACGTGCAGGCGACCAACTTCTGTTTCGAGAACCGCCACAGGACGCATCCGGTGAGTGCGCCGAACGCACGCCTGAAGGCCGTATCGGCCTAAGCGAGCGGTTGCGTCTCCAGCGGACGAAAGCGCGTCGTGCTGCTCGGCGCGCTGCCAGTCATGGGATCAAGCGCCCGATGCTCGGCGGTGGCAGGTAGCATCCGCCCTGGGGCGCAGGACAGACGAGCAAGGTCGTCTGGGGTTGTGGACGCGACATGATCAATGTGCCGGCCAGACCGGCAATCGCGGTAACGACGAGCAGAGCACAGCAGGTGGAGGTCTTCATGGCGCACCTCAGGCTGGGCGCTTCACCTGCGGGGCAGGCCGGCGCGGTTGTTGTTGTGCCTTCACCTTAGGGTGTGTCGAAAATACCGTCCTCGTCCGAGTGAACTAGATCCGCGCAGGCACTTGCTGCTTGCAGCGCGCGAATGCAGCGGTGCTCCAGCGCTCGGCGCGGAACAAGGTTGCTGTTCGAGTACGAGGGAGGCAGGGGCCAGAAGCTCCGAGAGCCTGGCCATCACGCGCAGCCGAGCTTTCGGAGCTTCTCGAGCAACCTGCGCCAACGGGCTCCGTCTTCAGCCTTTCACCACATATTCATGGCGTTCGGCGTTTTCGCGCGGGACTTCGGCGGCATCGACATAGAACTGCTCGTACCACTTGCGTAGCTGATAGACCGGGCCATCGCCGTCACACAGCAGCGGATTATCGACTCTGGTCTTGCTCTGCCAGATCGCCACATCCTCGTAGAAGGCGGCGCGCGCCTGCTCGACGTAGGCCATGGCCATGGCGCGGTTCTGCTCCTCGCTGAGGCCGGGGATTTTCTTCACCAGCACACCGTAACGCAGGGTGAAGCTGTGCTGGTCGATCGGCACATGGCAGTTGAGCAAGATCGAATGAATGGCCTGCCCGGCCATCGAACCGGTCATGTTGGTGATCTGGTAGGCAGGGCCATAGTAGGTGGCCACCGTGACCAGTTCGGCATCGCCGGACAGGCGCGCGCTGGTGCCGCGCATGCTCTGCTCGGCGACATGCCCCTCGAAGGTGTTGCTGAAGTAGTGCAGTGGCGCGCCATGCACGCTGCCGAAGTGCGCCATGTCTGCCACGTTGTCCACCAGCTCACGGCAATTGGTCGCGATGGTCATCTCGGCGATGGCCCAGCTGGCCCAGGCTTCGTCGTAACAGGCATCGATACGTGGGATGGCTTGCTCGGCACGTGGAGGATTGCCCTCCGGGTCGTGCCAGACGAACAGCAGATGGTTCTGCTCCAGAACGGGCCAGGCCTTGATCCTGGCCCGTGGTGGGATGCGCTTGGCGTACGGGATGTCGTCGCATACGCCATCGGCACCCCAGCGCCATTCGTGGAAGGGGCAACGTAGCGAGTTACCCTCGACGCAACCTTCGCTGAGATCCGCCCCCATATGCGGGCAATATCCATCGAGGATATGCAGCTGGCCGTCCTCACCCTGGAATGCGACCAGGCGGGTACCAAAGGCATCGATACGATGCGCCCGGCCGTCGCGGTAGTCGTTGGCCAGGCCCAGGCAGTGCCAGCCACGGGCGTAACGCTCGGGGAGCTGTTTCACTTCGATTCGGTGCAGTGCAGGCATCTTGTGTTCTCCGTTGGCGTGCATGGGCACGCTGCGCATGGGAAGGTTGGGCACGTTCTGGATTCTGCGGCCTGAATTGCGCAAGGCATCGTCTGAATGGACGATGCCTGCGGTCGCCGCCCCGGCTCTACTGACACCACGAGAACAAGGAGTGGAGGTCCGGATGAGTGACACTGGCGCTCGCGTAGCCGTCATCACCGGGGCTGCCAGCGGCATCGGCCGCGGGCTGGCTGAATACGCAGCCAGCCAGGGCCTCAGGCTGGTTCTGGGAGATATAGATGCGGCCTGTCTGGCCACCGTAGCCGAGATGCTGAGTGAGCGCGGGGCTGAAGTCGCCTGGCAACTGACAGACGTCAGCCAGCCGCAGCACCTGGAGACTCTGCGCGATCTCGCCGTACAGCGTTTCGGCGGCGTCGACCTGCTGTTCAACAATGCCGGGATCATGCAGACCGGGCTGTGCTGGGAGGTCGATGCGGCCATGTGGCAGCGCATGCTCGACGTCAATCTGAATGGTGTGCTCAACGGTATTCGCAGCTTCATGCCGCTGCTGCTGCAGCAGAAGCGCCCGGCCCATGTGATCAATACCGCGTCTCTGGCGGGCCTGATCAACAGCCCACTGCTGGGGCCTTACAACGTCACCAAGCAGGCGGTGGTCGCGATCTCCGAGACCCTGCATTACGAGCTGGCGATGCTCGATGCGCCGATCATCGTTTCGGTGCTCTGCCCGGGGCCGGTAGCCAGCTCGATCATGGAATCCAACAGTCGCATCGGTGATGCGGATGCACAGCTCGACACGCTGCTGGGTAGCCGTGTCCGCAAAGGCATGAGGCCCTTGCAGCTGGCGCAACAGGTATTCGCTGCCATCGACGAGCAGCGCTTCTGGATCTTTCCACACAAGTTCTTCAAGCCCGCTCTGCAGCGACGCCTGCAAAGCATTCTCGACGAGACCAATCCGGTCTTGCAGAAAGCACAGGAGTAATACGATGCCCCTTGATCCCCAGATTGAAGCCATTCTTTCTCAGTTCAGCAGCCTGCCTGCACTAACCGATGTGGTCTCCTATCGCGAGGCCGCCAACTGTTTGATACCGCCATTCCCCGCTCCCGAGCTGCCCGAGGTGCGCGATATGCACGTGGCGGGTGCGGCCGGTCCGCTGGATGCGCGGCTGTATCGACCGAAGGCAGAGGATGGTCTGCCGCTGCTGGTGTACTTCCATGGCGGTGGCTTCGTTATCGGCAGCCTGGACACCCATGACTACCTGTGCCGCAGCCTCGCCCTGCTGACGGGGGCGGTAGTGGTCTCGGTAGCCTACCGGTTGGCTCCAGAGAACAAGTTCCCGGCCGCTCCACTGGACTGCTATCACGCCACCTGCGATCTGTGTAAGCGCGCCACTGAGCTGGCCGTGGATGCTTCGCGCCTCGCGTTGGCTGGCGACAGTGCTGGCGGGAACATGTCCATTGCAGTCGCACGCCAGGCCGCTGCCGCCGGCCACCCGCAGATTGCCGCCATAGGCCTGCTGTATCCGGCGACTGATGGCCACTGGGTCAACGCTTCTGGCCCGGATCTGCCCGAGGGCTACTTCCTTTCAGGTGAGCACCTGGTCTGGTTCTGGCAGCACTACCTGCAGACACCCGCACAGGCAACCGATCCGCTGGCTTCTCCGTTGTTGGCTGAGGATCTGCATCGGCTGCCGCCAACCTCGTTGTGGATTGCAGAGTACGATCTTCTGCGCGATGAAGCTGAAGCCTTTGCCGTGCGATTGAGCGAGGCCGGGGTAAAGATACGCAGCAAATGCTGCGAGGGCATGATCCACGGGTTCGCCAGCATGGCCCCCCTCTCGGACCGTGCAGCTGCCGAGCTGGAGGAGTTTGCTGCAGAACTGCGTCAGGCCCTGAGCTGAGGCACCCGCTGATGCGGTTCGACAGCGTGCAGCACCTGCTGAAGATGCTGCGCAGCGGCGGTATGGTGGTCATCACCGATGACGAGCAGGATGGCGAAGGCTCTCTGCTGATGGCCGCCGAACGCACCGACGCTGAAGCAGTCAACTTCATGGCCATGCATGCCCGTGGGTTGATCTGCCTGGGGCTGAGCGAGGCGCATTGCAAGCGTCTGGGGCTGAGCCTGATGGTGCCCCATTCGCGGGCCACGCATGGCGTAGGTTTTACCTGCTCGATCGAGGCGCGTGAAGGTGTGACCACTGGTATCTCGGTCGCCGACCGCGCGCACTCCATCCAGGTAGCGGTTGACCCGAGCAGCGTCGCAGTCGATATCGTCCAGCCTGGGCATGTGTTCCCCGTGCAGGCGCTGTCCGGCGGGGTGATGCAGCGCGCCGGCCATGCCGAAGCGGCGTGCGACCTGGCGCGGCTGGCTGGTTTTCAGCCAGCTGCGACGCTGGTCGCTATCCTCGACGAAAACGGCGAGCTGGCCCGTGGCGACGAGCTACAGACCTTTGCCCAACGCCATGGGCTGCCGATTTGCAGCATCGCCGAACTGATCCATTACCGAATTCTCCATGAGGGTACGATCCGCCGCAGCGGACAGTACTCACTGACCACCCGGCACGGCGAGTTCAGCGTGATGAGCTTCCAGGATACGTACCAGGGGCAACTGCACCTGGCAATCGTGCGCGGTGAGATCGACCGCGAGCGACCGACCCTGGTCAGGGTGCAAGCGATCGAGACACTGCGAGATGCCCTTGGCTGTGACAGCGAGGGCACGCCACTGCAATGGAACCTCGAGCGCTCGCTGGCCCATATCGCCGCCGTTGGCACCGGCGTGCTGGTGCTGCTGGCCCAGCACGAGAGTCCCGAGGCCACTCTCGAACAGTTGCGGCTGCACGGCGCCGGCCAGGCACGTGCGCCGCAGTTTCCGCAGCGCACCCTGGGCATAGGCGCGCAGATCCTCCGCGATGTCGGTGTGCGGCGCATGCAATTGATGAGCACTGAGGTGCCCTACAAGGCCGTTTCAGGCTTCGAGCTGGAAGTGGTCGAGTTCGTACCGTTCACTTGCTAGTCCAGGCGCCCGCCTGACGCAACCCAAGCCAACCGATGCAGTCGTATCGCTTCCTGCGCAGTCCCTGGCTCAGCGAGTGGGGCGCCAGGCCGTACCGCTCCATGGGCAGCGGTGCGTACGGATTGTCGGCATCGAGCATCGGTAGAGGACGATGGGGGTGTCACCACGTCGAGCCCAGTAGAGGCGTGGCGCTGCGCTGATTTCATTGCGTTCTTTCCCGCATCGAATCGTTGCTGTTGACCCCGTTGCTGACCGGCAGACCGAGCACATGCCGCATTGCACCTGTTTCCGCGATGTCCGTTCTCTGTGGGCGACTCGCGCATGGCGATGCCTGGGTAGGCGTTTGTCGATCATCCAGCTGGCGAAGACGACCGAGGTCTCGTCGAAGGGCCGCTACAGCTCCTTGTTCCACCCTGTGATCGGCTGCATGTGCCCCTCGACCTTGAGTGGCGATGCTGGTCGCTGCGGAATACCAGCAGGTCAGGGAGATGTGCGTGAGCAGGGCGTCGAGGTCGACCGCATCCGGGAGCCGAGCGAAACCATCCAGGGGAGATGGCAAGGCCTTGCCGAGCGATTGACAGGGGCGCGCGAGGGGTACCAGCCGTTCTGACGAGCAAGGCCCGGACGCACTGCGGCCAGGCCTTTGAAGGACAAACCATGCCCTGTCAGCACGGTTTGAGGAGGTGTCTCAGCGGGTACCCAGCTTGCGCAGGTAGGAGGGGGTAAATTCTTCTGCGGGGAACTGGCTAACGTTGAGCAAGGCTGGCTTCTGCTCATCGAGCAGGCGATCAACCAGGTAAGAGCCCGCAATCAGATCATGATAGATACCCAGACGTGCATGAAGCCGCTGGATATCGTAGGCGTAGATTGTGGCCTGCATGTTGGTGCGCCAGAGCAGGCCGCGGCCATCGTAGTTGTCGGCCATGATGGCGGCCCAGCTATCCTCGTCGAGGTACATCACGCGCTTGGCATAGATATGCCGTGCCCCGGCCTTGAGGGTACCCTCCAGCACCCAGACGCGATGCTTCTCGTAGCGCATGAGTTTGGGATCGACATGACCGTTGACGGAGAGAATCTGATCGATGGTCACCTCGGGTGCATCGATGCGGTAGTTATGGTAGGGGATGAACAGCTCTCGCTTGCCGACTATCTTCCATTCGTAGCGATCCGGCGAGCCGTTGAACAGACGATCCTCGTCGAAAGTGCGAAAACCGCCAGCCCCGTTCGGAGTGTCGTAGCCGACCGTAGGTGCCCGACGTACGCGGCGCTGGCCGGGCGTGTATTGCCAGGCCTGACGCTGTTGACTGTAGCTGTCGATGAACTCGTGGCCGACGATGATCTCACCTTTCTTGCGCACCGGAGCCAGGCTTTCCGTAAAGAAATTGACGAATGCGCCATTGGCATTTTCCAGCGAGTAGTTGGGGTCTGACCATATTGACTGGATCTTGTAGGTGAGCTTGTCCGTGACGCGGTTACCGTCGGAATAACGCACTACCTGAAGGTAGTTGGCTTCCTCGGTGGAGGCGCCACCGCGCATGGTGTGGTTGAACAGCAATTCGACGCCGCTCTGAGGGATGGGAAACGGTGAAGCTCCCCAGGCATTGACGGTTTCGTTGCCGTTGTCTGCCACTTCGGCGTTCAACGCATTTGTCTTGATGAGCTTCTCTAGGAGGGAGTCAGTGCGAAAGTCGCGGTGGCTAGGGTAAATCGGCATGCGGAAGCTTTGCGGATAACGCTGGAACAGGGCCTTCTGGCCGTCACTGAGGTGCTCGGCGTACCGCGCCATGTTGGCCGAGGTAATGACGAACAGTGGTTTCTCACCCGCGTAGGGATCGGGGTAGGGGGTACCTGGTCCGGCAAATTTCACGTGTGGCGGGACTCCCAGCCACTTTCCGGTCCAGGCCGGGATGCTGCCGTCGGCATTGCCGGCCTTCTCCGCACCGGTAGGGGTGAGATCCTGGCCGAGGCGTGCGGCTTCGGCCTCGCTGACCTTGGCCTGGACGCTCAGACAGCTGCACAGCAGGGTAGCGGCCAGGGCCGCGTTGATCATGCTTGGGGTATTCATGGGGTTCTCCTCCGTCCGGCTCAGAAGCGGTACTTGACGTTCAGGGCGACGTTGTCGCGGTCGGCCAGGCCGGTGTTGTTGGGGTTGCCCAGATAGGCGTTGTAGCGCGCTTCTACGGTGAAGTTGTCGAGGTAGCGCCAGGAGGAGCCGATACTGAAACGGTTGTCGTTGGCACCACTGTTGATAGCGCCGGTGATTGCGCTGTCGCCATTGGCTGCGCTGCTGAAGATGATCGGCACGGACATGTCCCAGCCGTTGAAGACGTTGTTGTAGTCGAGCGTCACCTGCACGGTATAACCCCAGGCGTCTCGGTCCAGGGCCAGGCTGTCGGAGCTGGAGCCGGGCAGGATGAAGCCCGGAAACAGTTCGATCGGTTCCGAGGTGTCGTTATCCAGCACATGGATATGCACCACTTCACCTGCCAGGGTGAGGTTGTCGGCGAAGCGGGTCGGCCCGAACACATACACGGTCGACAGCTGGCTCTGCAGCGTCTTGCCCCTTACTGGCGTGGAGAACAGATCGTCGACCATCACCGCCTGGCCATCGCGATAGCTGATCTCTCCCGCAATGCTGGCGTCGCCGATATTGGTGGCGAAGCTCACGCCGTACAGGTCGATGTCGTCGAAGTAGCGCATCTGGTAGTGGCCGCTGAGCGAGGGACGGAAGTCCAGCGATGGTTGCTTGTCGTGGAAGCGCACGTAGTAAAGGCCGAACTCAGTGTTGTTCAGCGACTCGGCGGTATAGGTCAACGCCACGCCGTACTGACCGCTGTCGCTCGGCTCCTCGTCGTCGAGGCGAGTGAGGAAGCCCGTGGCGTCGTTGAATCCGCCTTCGTCGATGTAGTCGGTAGTGGAGAAGTAGCTGCCGACGCCGAACAGTTCGGTCTTTTCCCACTTGTACTGGTAGTACGCCTGCAGGCTGAGCGAATCGGTCAGGCTGATCTGGCCGAACACCTGGCCTACCGGCAGGAGAATCTCCTTGACCTCCACCCCGGGGGTGGTGGCCTTGGTCGCATCGACCGGGCTCTGAGCACCGGAAATTCCTGGGTAGAACATGCTCTCGCCCCAGCTCACGACCTGATCGCCGACGCGCAGGTTGAGGTTGTGGCCGGCGACGCGCCAGTTGCCGTAGACGTAGGCATCGAGCATGCGCAGATCTTCACGATGCTGGTCGACGGTATCGTCGGAGAAACGGTTCGGGCGGGAGCAGCGGCCACCCGCGAAACAGTTGGAGGTGCCCGTGCCGTTGTCGTTGCTCTGGTCGTAGACGTTGTCGTAGAAGCCCGTCGCACGCAGGAACACGCCGTAGTCCTGGCGCCAGTTGAAGTTGGCGTCGGTGACAAAGCTGATCCGGTTGTTGATCAGGCTGCCTTTGTCGAAGGCGTTGTTGCCGTCATTGCCGTTGGCATCCGCCAGCAGTTTGTCGTCGCGGTCCTCGACACGCCAGGCCAGGCTGTAGGACAGGGTGGTGTCCAGATCAATACTCAGGTCTTCGCTGGGCTGGAACGTCAGGGCATGAGCCTGACTCGCCAGTGCCAGGGTGGCCACATGGATGGATAGATGTAGTGGTCGCAAGGCGTTTGTTGTTTTTATCATCTTGTCCTCGTTGGCGGTCGGTTGACCCCGACCAGCATCTCGGGTGAAGGGGATACAGCCAGGTGCCACTATGGAATCGCGCATCGGGGGCAACATCGTCCAAGCAGACTAACCTGAATGCGCGGCCTACGGCCGCTGCCGGCAGCCATCACAGGGTTGGCAACGCGCTTCAGCACGTGAATGACGGAGGTTCACACCCGGACACTGCGGCAGCGGCTGCAACAGGGTGTCGCGCAGGTTGGCCGGGTCTTCAGAAAGCACGACCTGGCCTCGCCGGACGGATTTGAGATACAGATTGCTTGGCCGGCCGCGATGGTTGCACCGTGCGGCGATGAAGATCGAGCCGCCGTCCGGCAACTGAGCAGGCAACCGCTGGCTGCGTTGCTGAGGACAGCCTGCAGTGGCTCGGGCCAGTGCAGGCGGGTCGTCTTGGCGTCCGTTACAGGCCGCTGATCAGTTGCCCGTTGTCGACACGGATCTCGGCGCCGTTGATGAAGCGCGATTCGTCGCTGGCGAGGAACAGCACCACGTTGGCGATATCGCGCGGCGCGGCCATGCGGTTCATCGGGTCCGCGTCCAGCACGTCCTGAGGAATCGGCTGGCCACCCGTGAGCGCCTGGGTCATCGGTGTATTGATCCCGTCCGGATGCACGCTGTTGACGCGGATGCGATAGCCCTGCTGCTTGCAGTGCAGGGCAATGGCACGGGTCATCGCCGCCACTGCGCCCTTCGACGCCGAGTAGGCACAGAACATGGGCAGGGCACCCAGCGCCGCGACCGAGGACATGTTGACGATGGAACCACCCCCGGTCTCCTTCATTGCGGAGATCGCGTACTTGCAGCCGAGGAAGTAGCCATCGCTGTTGATCTTCTGCACCCGCTGCCATTGTTCCAGGCTGGTCTCCTCGATGTTGCCCAGCAGGAGGATGGCGGCATTGTTGACCAATACGTCGAGGCGCCCGAAGCGCTCCAGGGTGCACTTGATGACGTGCTGCCAGTCGGCCTCGCTGGCGATGTCCTGGCGCACGAACAGCGCGTTGTCGCCGATCTCGGCGGCAACCGAGCGCCCGGCCTCCTCATTGAGGTCGGTGAGCACCACCCTGGCACCCTGGCTGGCCAGCAGCAGGGCATCTTCACGACCCACCCCGCTGGCGGCACCCGTGATCAGGCAGACTTTGCCTTGGACTCGACTCATGTTGTTCTCCTTTTGGTTTGCTGCGCTGGACGGGTAGTCGTGGTCGCCATGTGTACGGCGGCGCGACGCCCGGAATAGATGCAGTCGGCCAACGAGAGGCCGGAGACATAAAGATTGGAGGCGACGCCAACCGCGTTGCGGCCGGCGCTATACAGGCCGGCAATGGCCACCCCGTTGTCGTCCAGGACATGGCCACTGGTCTCGCATACCCGCAAGCCACCCAGGCTGATGGTTGGGCAGGGGAACAGACGGCAGGCGAAGGAAAGATCCAGTGCGTACCATGGGCCTTTGCTCAGGTCAGAAAGCATGGCTGGCGACTTGCCGAACGCATCGACACGTTCACCCCGGGCAGCGGCGTTGTAAGCCTCCAGGCTGGCCCTGAGTTCGCGCTCGGGGAGGCCACAGCGCGCCGCCAGGCGTTCGAGCGTGCCGGCACGCTTGCTGTTGCACAGCAGGTTGAGCAGCACCGGCAGGCGCTGGAACTGCCAGACACGCCCTGGGCCAACCTGGCGCAGGGCTTTGCAGACAAGGTCGCGGTTGAGGATGAGAAAGGCGCGCCCGCCGTGCTCCTCGACCATGGCATGCCCGAGCTTGGCGCCATACACCTCTTCGTTGCAGCAGCGCTGGCCAAACGCGTTGACGACCAGGCCCCGCGCCCAGGCCTGCGGCGGATTGATGAAACGCCAGGCGCTGATCCTGTCCATGCGCGCGGCCGAGCCTCCAGCGCTAAGCCCCAGGCAGATGCCACTGCCGTCGCAGCCTGCGCTGCCCAGCGGCAACCCGGCCAGGTAGGCGGGTGCGTGTCGCTGGACCATCTCGCGATTGAGCACGAAACCACCCGCACTGAGCAGGACCCCGCGTTCCGCACGGATCAGACGGCGTTCGGCGTGTGCCTGTTCGATCTTCCTCGCCCGCGTGCGCAGGCGCTCGGCCAACGCCGGGGCATACATGTGCAGGGCCTGGGCCCAGCGAGACAGCCGCGCGTGGCGATGCGCCGCCGCGCTGCCGGCGGCCAGCTGCCAGGCCTCGACACCAATGACCCGGTCGTTCGCATCCAGTATCAGGCGGCGTGCCTGGCACTGGCTGTACAGGCGTACACCGGCGCGCTGTGCGCTGGCTGCCAGCGCGGCATAGAGCACGGCGCCAGACATGCCCCTGCCCTTGGCCCGATGCCCGCGCGGTGCTGGTGAGGCATGGCGAGCATAGTCGGCCACGGTTTCGTTGCCCGAGTAATAGAGGTAGTACTGGTCGCTGGGGTAGGAGGTCTTGTGTGGCGGCACGCTGGCCTCGAAGGCTACGCCCTGGCGCTCCAGCCAGGCCAACTGTTCGCAGCTGCGCTGACAGAAGTCGCGCAGGGTCGCCTCGCTCACCGCGTCGCCGACTTCCTGGCGCAGGTAGGCGAACATCGCCTCGGGACTGTCCTGATAGCCCGCTTGCTGCTGGTAGGGCGTACCACCCCCGGCGTACACCACACCGCCACTCAGTGCGCTGGCGCCGCCCCCTGCGTAGCGGTCGAGGGCCAGAACCCGCAGGCCGCGCTCGGCTGCCTCGATGGCCGCGCTGGCGCCTGCTGCGCCAAAACCGACCACCAGCAGCCCACAGCGTTCGCTCCAGTCGATTTGGGCGGCGCTGCTCACGCGCAGTGCCGACGAAGCCTGGACATTCTCCATACCGTGCTTCAGCTGGCCGCCGCCAGCGGCGTTGCTGCGGTCGTGGTATAGGCGCCATTCAGGTAGACCAGCGGGGTGATCTCCTCGCTGTTGCGAATCTGGCGGATACGCCCGATGAAGATGCTGTGAGTGCCATAGCTGAATTTGCCGTCCTGCTGGCAGAGGATCGCCGACTGGGCGTCGGCCAGGTATGGGATGCCGTCCTCGTCCTGCCGCCAGTCACCGCGCTGGAAGCGGGCTTCACCCTTGATCGGGCCACTGCACAGGTGCGACAGCTCTTCCTGCTGCAGGCCAAGGATGTTCACGCAGAAGTCCGCGCCGGCATCCAGCACCGCGTGCAGCGAGGCGGTCTTGTTTACGCAAATCAGCAGCGATGGCGGCTCGGTGGACAGCGAATCCACTGCAGTGGCCGACATCGCGAAGCGCTGCTGGCCGTTGCTGGTGGTGATGATGGTCACTGACTTGGCCAGGCGGCGCATGGCCTGGAGCATGTCGTCCTTCAGTGGGGTGTCGTTCATCGCACGGGCCTCCGGGTACTTGGCAGTGCGATCGATTCTTGCCCAGGGCCTCAGCGGCAGCATCGTCCGAGGGGACTAGGTGTCGCCTTGCAGCCTGCTGGCGCCTCTCGCGGGGGCCACGCTCTGTCGCCAAGCACATGGCGGCTATGTGCTCCTTTTTCTCTCTCCGGCGGCAGCGATGGGCGCCAATAGTCCGTTTGTGGGATTCAGCTGCGCGGGTGATCTCCGACCATGCGCACACGGCACGCGAAGCGGTCGCCGACAGCTCCCTGAGACCTACAAGTACAAGGAACCGCCATGAAATTCTCCCTGATCTATGAGGCCCAGACGGTTGACGCCAGCCGCGAAGGTGATCGCCGCATATTCGACGAAACCGTCGAGCATGCCGTGCTGGCTGACAAGCTCGGTTTCGATACCTTCTGGTGCGTGGAGCACACCGCGCTGACCAACTACTCGCACATGTCCGCTCCTGAAACCGTGCTGGCGTTCGTCGCAGGCAAGACCGAGCGTATCGGCATCGGTCACGGTGTGGTGTGCCTGCCTCCGGCCATGAATCACCCGGTGAAGGTCGCCGAGCGCATCGCCACCCTCGACCTGCTATCCAAGGGCCGCGTGCACTTCGGCGTGGGCAAGGGTGGCACGGAGCAGGAGGCGGGCACCTTCGGCTACGACCTGGCCAGCCTGCAGCCGCAGATCGACGAAGCGATGTACCTGATTCCGAAGATGTTCGTGCGCGACGAAATCGAGCATCACGGTGACTTCGTGCAGATACCCAGGCGGCCGATTCATCCCAAGCCCTATCAGGATCCGCACCCACCGATGTACCTGGCCTGCACCAATACCGAGAGCCTGAAACGTGCGGGTGGCCGGGGCATGGGAGCGCTGGTGCTGGGTTTCGGCGGCCCCGAGGAGATCGCCAAGAAGGTCGCCGTGTATCACGAGGCCTGGGACCAGCGGGAAGAGAAGGACCAGGTGGGCTTTCGCCCCAATCGCCATATCGCCGCACTGTGCCCGGCCATCGTTCTCGACGACAACGCGACGGCGCGCAAGATCGGTATCCGCGGGCAGCGCTACTTCATGGAGTCGCTCGGCTACTGGTATGGCGGCGGCGCTCGTCCGAACCCGGCGCAATGGACGGAAGACGTCGTACACGACGGCAGCGGCCAGGACATCATCAAATCCAACTTCGCCTCGGAGACCGTCACGGTGGATTTCTCCGATCCGGCCATGAGCATGCTCAACCCGAACCACGCCTATGGCACGGTCGAGGACTGCATCGGTTATGTGCAGCGCCTGATCGATGCGGGGGCCGACGAGATCCTGTTCATCTGCCAGATGGGCACGGTACCGAACTGGGCGCAGCTGGAAACGCTGAAGAACATTGGCGAAAAAGTCATTCCGTACTTCCGCAGCAGGCAACAGCAGGACCGCTGAGCGGGGCATGGCGGTTGGCCCTCGGGTCCATTACTGGCTTGCGGGCGAGCATTCAGCGTGAGGCGCCGCAGCCATTTTCTGGCTGGCGGTGAGCGTGTCTATCGGCGACGGTCCGGGGGCTGTCGCCTGATCGTAGGTGAGCGGAAATGACGACCACGACCGAAGCAATGCGGACGGCGATGCAACGTTATGTCGAACTGGTGGATGCTGGCGACGTCGAAGGCATCCTTGCGCTCTATGCCGACGATGCGCGCGTCGAGGACCCAGTGGGTACGCCGCCCCTGATCGGACGCACAGCGATCGAACGCTTCTACCACAAGGGACTGGGCCGCAACAAAGTCCATGCACGTCTCACCGGGCCGGTGCGGGTGGCTGGCAACTGTGCAGCGATGCCGTTTCGTATCGAGCTGGAGTGGGGTGGTCAGCCCTGCACCATCATGGTGATCGACGTGATGGAGTTCAACGAGGACGGTCGTTTCCAGTCGATGAAGGCGTATTGGGGCGTGGACAATCTGGAGCTTCGCTGAACGCGTTCCAGGGCGATGAGCCGACGGCGATACAGCACAGCATTCGCCGGCCAGCTCCTCCGCGTTCAGTCAATGAAGTCTCGATTCTGTGTCTCGCCCGTCTCGTAGTAGGCCGTGAGGTTTTCGCCGATCTGCCGCACCGTCCTGTCGAAGGTATTGGCCAGCAGGCGCTCCACAAGACGGCCGCCGCGCAGGCGATAGTCCAGGCACAAGGTCATGCGGCTGCCGCTGCCGTGCGCTTCCAGGGCATAGCTGAAGCGGGCCTCGCGAAAGGGGAAGGGCGCTCCCCGGTTGGCCTTGTGCAGATGCAGGACGAAACCCGAACCCTCCTGCCAGTCGACTACCGTTTCATCCAGCCATTGACCATAGCGGCGTTGCACCCGGCGACTGGCGCCGCGACCACTCTGCGGGCCAGGGTGGAACCAGCAACCGGTCAGTCCGGGTACGTAGTAGGGCGCCAGGCTGAGATCGCTGAGGAACTTCCAGGCGCTTTCCAGCGAGAGGTTGAGGTGAATGGTATGACTGGCATGGGTGGACATGAAGGGCTCCTTCAACTTATGACGCTGTGCGCGACGTCGAGGAAGCGCGGCCTACAGGCATGCCTCGCCCCCATCGGTTCCAGGCTGCGGATGTTCATTGCGCCCCTTCAACGTCGCGTCGTCAGACAATTGCTTGCTGGCGAGACTAGGGGAGCGTAAGCAGGCGGACTACGTCCGAGCGGACGATGCGTTTTTCCGATGAGGGTGAGGGCCAGGAGGCAACCTCACTCGACTCATGCCGAGTAGTCCTCTCGGACGATGTTGCTGCGCCGCAGCATCGAAATAATCCCGGCACTACCACGAGCCGAGGAAGTCGCCGATGGTCGCGTCGAATGGACAGTACATCACTCTGCAGGATGGCCTGCGCCTGCATTACCTGGAGCAGGGAGCAGGGCAGCCGGTGGTATTCATCCACGGCAGCGGGCCGGGTGCCAGCGGGCATAGCAACTTCAAGCAGAACTACCCACAGCTCGCCGCAGCCGGCTACCGCGTGATCGTGCCCGACCTGCCCGGGTACGGTGCTTCGGACAAGCCCGAGACTCAATACACCCTGGATTTCTTCGTTGCCGCCCTGAGCGGCCTGCTCGACCAGCTCGACATCGAGCGCTGCGTGCTGGTCGGCAACTCCCTGGGCGGTGCCATCGCCCTCAAGCTGGCCCTGGACGAGCCGCAGCGCGTCAGTCGACTGGTGTTGATGGCCCCCGGTGGGCTGATGGAAAAGGAACAGTACTACCTGCAGATGGAAGGCATCCAGAAGATGGGCGCGGCCTTTGCCGCCGGCCAGCTGAAGGACGCCGACGGCATGCGCAAACTGCTCGGCCTGCAGCTGTTCGACGCCAACCTGCTCAGTGCCGAAACGGTCGAAGAGCGTGTGGCCGTGGTCAATCAGCAGCCGCTGTGCGTGCTGTCGACCATGCAGGTACCGAACATGAGCGCACGCCTGGGTGAGCTGCAGTGCCCGATCCTCGGCTTCTGGGGCATGAACGACAAGTTCTGCCCGGTAGCCGGCGCACAGACCATGATGCATGCCTGCAGTCGTATCCGCTTCGTGCTGCTCAGCGAGTGCGGGCACTGGGCCATGGTCGAATACGCCGAGCTGTTCAACCGCGAATGCCTGGCCTTCATTGCGGAGGGCCGCACATGAACGAGCAACTGCGCGACCTGCACGCCGAGGCGCTCTATCACGCGCGTCGCGAGGGATACACCCTGACGCCGCTGACCAGGCGCTGGCCGGCCATTTCCATCGAGGACGCCTACCATATCTCGCGACGCCTCGTGGAACGACGTGTCGCCGACGGCCAGGCCATCGTTGGCAAGAAGATCGGTGTCACCTCAGATGTGGTGCAGCAAATGCTCGGCGTGCACCAGCCCGATTTCGGTTTTCTCACGCAGGACATGTGGTTCGCCAACGGCGAGGTGATTTCCCTGCGCGATAGCCGCCTGATCCAGCCGCGCGCCGAAGGCGAGATCGCCTTCAAGCTCAAGCGCGACCTGATTGGCCCAGGTGTCACCGAGCAGGATGTGCTGGAGGCCACCGAATGCGTGATGGCCTGCTTCGAGATCGTCGACTCGCGTATCCAGAACTGGAACATCCGCATCCAGGATACGGTCGCCGACAACGCCTCCTGCGGCGTATTCGTGCTCGGTACCGAGCAGGTCGACCCACGCCAGTTGGATCTGCCCAATCTGCGCATGCGCGTGTTCAAGAACGGTAGCTTGATCAGCGAGGGTCTGGGTTCGGCGGTACAGGGCAACCCGCTGACAGCGGTGGCCTGGCTGGCCAACACCCTGGGTGGCTTCGGCATTCCCTTCAAGGCCGGCGAAATCATTCTCTCCGGGTCCCTGGTTCCACTGGAGCCGGCGCATGTCGGCGACCGTTTCGAACTGACCATCGATGGCCTGGGCAGTGCCCAGGTGTCCTTTTGCGCATAGGAGCTCCCATGAGCAAGAAACTCAGGGCGGCCATCATCGGCCCCGGCAACATCGGCACGGACCTGCTGATCAAGATGCGTCGCTCGGAATGGATCGAACCGGTATGGATGGTCGGCGTCGATCCCACTTCGGAGGGCCTCAAGCGCGCCGCCGAATTCGGCATCAAGACCACTGCCGAAGGTGTCGATGGCCTGCTGCCACACGTCCTGGACGACGACATCCGCATCGCCTTCGACGCCACCTCGGCCTACGTGCACGCGGAGAACAGCCGCAAACTCAATGAGCTCGGGGTGATCATGATCGACCTCACCCCGGCGGCCATCGGCCCTTATTGCGTGCCCCCGGTCAGCCTCAAGCAGCACGCCGAGAGTCTGGCGATGAACGTCAACATGGTCACCTGCGGCGGCCAGGCCACCATCCCCATGGTTGCGGCGGTCTCACGCGTACAAACGGTGACGTACGGTGAAATCGTCGCGACGGTTTCATCGCGTTCGGTTGGCCCTGGCACCCGGCAGAACATCGACGAGTTCACCCGCACCACGGCTGGCGCGGTGGAGAAGATCGGCGGAGCACAACGCGGCAAGGCGATCATCGTCATCAACCCGGCCGAGCCGCCGCTGATGATGCGCGACACCATCCACTGCCTGACGGAGTCCGAGCCGAACCAGGCCGAGATACGTTCCTCGGTGCTGCACATGGTCAGGGAAGTGCAACGCTACGTGCCTGGCTACAAGCTGATCAACGGGCCGGTGTTCGACGGCCGCAAGGTGTCGATCTTCGTCGAGGTGGAAGGGCTCGGCGACTTCCTGCCGAGGTCCGCCGGCAACCTGGACATCATGACAGCTGCAGGCCTGCGCACCGCCGAGATGTTCGCTGAAGAAGCCCATAGGGGCGCCCTGCAATTGCCAGCCCGCTGAGTGGAGAAACGACATGAACCTGCAAGGTAAGAGCGTGCGCCTGCACGACATGAGCCTGCGTGACGGCATGCATGCCAAGCGCCACCAGATCAGCCTGGAACAGATGGTGGCGGTGGCCACCGGCCTGGATGCTGCGGGCGTGCCGCTGATCGAAATCACTCACGGCGACGGCCTGGGCGGCAGCTCGCTGAACTACGGTTTCCCGGCACACAGTGACGAGCAGTATTTCGACGCGGTGATTCCCAAGCTCAGGCAAGCCAGGGTTTCGGCGCTGTTGCTGCCGGGTATCGGCACCGTCGACCACCTGAAGATGGCGCACGGCTGTGGCGTTTCCACCATCCGCGTCGCCACCCACTGTACCGAGGCTGATGTGTCCGAGCAGCATATCTGCATGGCCGCCAGCATGGGCCTGGATACCGTCGGTTTCCTGATGATGGCGCACATGCTCAGCGCGGGAAAACTGCTCGAGCAGGCCAGGCTGATGCAGGGTTACGGTGCCAACTGCATCTACTGCACCGACTCGGCCGGCTACATGCTGCCGGATGAAGTGACGGAGAAGATCTCGGTGCTGCGTGCCGGCCTGGATGCCGACGTGGAGATCGGTTTTCACGGCCACCACAACATGGGCATGGCTATTGCCAACTCACTGGCCGCCATCGAAGCCGGGGCAGGGCGCATCGATGGGTCAGTGGCCGGGCTCGGTGCTGGCGCCGGCAACACACCGCTGGAAGTTTTCGTTGCGGTACTCGAGCGCATGGGCGTCAACAGCGGCATCGACCTGTACCGGATCATGGACGTGGCCGAGGACCTGGTGGTGCCGATGATGGACCAGCCGATCCGTGTCGACCGCGATGCGCTGACACTGGGTTACGCGGGCGTCTACAGCTCCTTCCTGCTGTTTGCCAAGCGCGCCGAGCAGAAGTACGGCATCCAGGCCCGTGAGCTGCTGGTCGAGCTGGGTAAGCGTGGCACCGTCGGTGGACAGGAAGACATGATCGAGGACCTGGCGCTGACGCTGTCACGTCAGCGCGGTGTATTGCCGACTTGAGCGGTTCTTGACGCGTCGCTGCGTGGCAGTATTACGCAGCGTTTTTGCCGGGTATGAATGCAAGAGACACATTGACCGCCTTATGGCGGTCAATGTCTAAAACGATGCCGCTATTTCTTACAGCGCGCGTTCACTCAATAGCGAACCGGTACGGTCGATCAGTTGCAGGCTCTTTTGGAAGCCTTTGTCCATTATCCTCATTTCGTATGTATTGTCCGCAGCAAAATCAGAATACTCGAGAGTTGCGAACATAGCGTAACTGCTTTCTTGCCCCGTTCCCGATGTAATCAATACCTCCAGTTTGTTGTTTCCTGGTGAAACACTGAAGTAGCGTCCATTGTCGACGCTGACGCCATTGACTTTGTTTGCCATCAGAAGATCACCGGCGCTGTTCTGAAACGTGATGATTGCCGTGGAGTCATTGGCCGACGGTATCTGGGTCGCACAGGCAGACAACAGTGCCGACATTGCAGCGAGGAAGAGGAGTTTCATTGGTAATGTCCATGTTGATTCAGGGTGGAATCATCATCGCGCCAGCGAGTTAATCCACGATTAAGACATTGACAATAAACGGCGAGATAACGCTCGAAATCTTAATTCGATCTTAATGTTGGCAATGTATGCTTCGCCGTGACAACGGGGGGAAGGGATCATGCGCATACTGTTAACCGAAGACGACAGTCTTATCGCCGAAGGCGTGTCTGCCGGCCTGTCCGTTCAAGGTTTCACTGTCAGTCATGTCACCACCGCATCCGCTACCGAGTCTGCATTAGCGGCTGCAGAGTTCGATCTGTTGATTCTGGACCTGGGGTTGCCTGACCAGGACGGGCTCATGCTGTTGCGGCGGTTGAGAAGTCGCAACTTCCACATACCGGTGCTGGTGCTGACGGCAAGAGACTCGATCAACGATCGGGTCGCTGGCTTGCAGTCGGGCGCGGATGACTATTTGCTCAAACCCTTCGACCTCCGTGAGTTGGTGGCCCGGTTGCACACCCTGCATCGACGTTTTCTGGGGCGCAGTAGCAACGTGATCCAGCATGGCGAACTTTCAGTCAATCCGTCCACCCGCGAGTTTCTCGTGAGTGGCGATCCCGTCGACCTGTCGAAGAAAGAGCAGGCGGTGCTTTGTGCGCTTCTGAATACCAAAGGGATCGTCAGCGTCGACGCACTCAAGGATGCGGTATATGGCTTTTCCGTTGACGTGGAGAGCAATGCACTCAATGTCCATATTCACAACCTGCGCAAGAAACTGGGCGCGAGCATTGTTCAGACGGTACGGGGCATCGGCTACCGACTCGGCCATCTCGGGGAGCGCGAGTCGTGAGTATTCGGCGTGGCTTGATGTACCGCCTCGGGGGCAGTTTTCTCGTTCTCTGGCTGGTGTCAGCGGCGTGGATGTTCAGCGACTTGCAGAAGAACATCGACAGAACGCTGGATGAACGACTGGCCGCCTCTGCAAAGCTAGTCGTGAGCATGCTTGGCGCGTCATCACTGTCAGCTGTGGACGATGGAATGAGGTCGTCGGGCCTTTTGCCTGACGAGGATGTCAACCTGACGGCAGGTATGGCCTGCCAGGTGTCGTCCCTGAAAGGCGAGATTCTCGTGAGGAGTCACAACTCGCCAAGCGAGCGAATAGGGCGCATGGGCGAGGGATATCACACCCAGGTTGCAGATGGCGTCGAGTGGCGAACCTTCACGCTGGAGGCCGATGGCGTGAGAATCAGCACGGCAGATCGAATCGAACAACGCGCACGCCTGAAGTACGCCATTCTGGAGGCTGCAGCAGTGCCTGTTCTCGTTGCGCTGATTGGCGGCCTTGTCGTTCTCTGGATCTGCGTGGGTAAGGGGCTGGGACCCCTCGCAAGGATGTCCAGAGCGCTCCTTTCAAGGAATGCAGAACACCTGGATCCACTCAACGTCGACGAGCTTCCCGTGGAGCTGCGTCCGCTTGCTGCATCGCAGAATGAATTGCTGCTTCGACTCTCACGCGCGATAGAGAGAGAGCGCCGATTCACCGGAGATGCCGCGCATGAACTGCGTAGCCCGCTCACGGCCATAAAGACCCATATCCAGGTCGCACGGTTAACGGATGGGGACGTCTCCCGAGTCGCGCTCGGCAAGGCGGAAAAAGGCGCCGACCGCTTGCACTGCATTCTGGAACAGCTTCTCCTGCTTGCCAGAGTGGAGGGGCGCTTGTCGTTCGACGATGGCGTTCAGGCGTTCCCGTCCGAAATCATCATGCAGGCGCTGGAGGACTCCGAACGGAGCAATATCGTGAAGATCAAGCTCCACCAGGATGCAGACCGCTATCCACTCGCGGTGCCGTCAGCGCTTGCAACGGCTGCGCTGCGCAATCTCATCGACAATGCGCTACGGCATACCGCACCCGGCACCGAGGTCGGGCTTTCAGTCTCTGTCGAAGGTTCGATGGTTCTTTTCTGCGTGCAGGACAAAGGCGGGGGAATTCCTGAGCTGCAACTGAATGATGTGACACGGCGCTTCTGGCATCAGGGCCGCGCAGGTGGAACGGGGCTTGGCCTGGCGATTGTCGAGGCGATCGTTGCCAGGTTCAACGGTGAGTTGAAGTTGCGCAATTCCGCTGAAGGGCTCGAGGCCGTGATGAGCCTTCCGCTCGTGCCATGAAGTGTCGCTCGCCGAAAGCACCACTCAACGACTTTCTACTAAGCTTCCCCTCCATCAGGGCGCGGTTTGGAGAAGGTGATGGGTTGTCCGCAGGTATGCAGTGGTGCGACGTTGCAATGCAGCTTTGGCGCCGCGCCGAGCGCATTGAACGTATTGCCGACGAACCGCACGCTGACAGGGGGCATGCCGGCGGCGAATATCATGGATTACATCCCGCTGGTGAATATCATGCCCTTCGGCATGTGCATGAGCATGGCCAACCCGACAGTGGCGGCGGCCACTGCGGCGGCATTGGGGGTGTTGACGCCCATGCCTTGCATTCCCGCCACAGCCTCGCCCTGGATTCCCGGTGCGCCGACCATGCTGCTGGGCAATATGCCCTCACTGGATTCCAACTGCACGTTGATGTGCACCTGGGCGGGGGTGATCAAGGTAGTAGTGCCGGGCCAGGTGCAGATGCTGATTCCCTGACAGGCCGCTGGAAGACGACCTGCGATGCCATTGCAGCGTCAAGAACAGGCTCAAAATGCTCGTTTGCAGCTCGTGAGCTCTTCACCTGTTCTTGTGGGGCCGCCATCGGTATTTGCGCTGGCTGCCGCGCCTGCGCTTTTCAATAATCTGCTAGGCCTCGGCCGATTCGTTCCATCGTCTCCACCACCAGCGCAGCCGTGAGATGGGTTTTCCCTCGGCGTCCAGTGGGCGGCCGTCTTCGGCGAAGCCCTGGCCATCGTCCAGTGGCTTGCCGTTGAGGTAGCGGCTGCGGTGTGACACCTGGCCGTTGCCGTGGAAGCGCTGATAGAGGCCGTCACGCACGCCATCGCGGTACAGCTCCAGCTCGGCCAGGCTGCCGTCCGGGTAGTAGCTGCTGGCTTCGCCATGCATCAGGCCCTGGCGGTAGGCGACCTTGCGCTGCAGCCAGCCTTCGGCGGCAAAGTACTGAGCCACACCATGCAGGCGCCCGTCGGCGTAGGGCAGGTGTGCCGATACCTGGCCGTTGGGGTGGTAGAGGACGCTGGGACCGTGCAGCACGCCGTTGGCATAGCCGAGCCGGGCCTGCGGGCGGCCGGCTTCCTGGATGGATACCGGGCCATCGAGGGCGCCGGCCTGCAGCTTGCCCTGCAGGCGGCTGTCGCCACGGGTGAGGTCGAGGTTGCCGTTATTAGCCATGGGCGCCTCAGTTGACCTTCACCATGCCGCCCTTGATGGTCAGCATGCCGCCGCCATCCACGGTCTGTTCCGCGGCGGCCTTGTTGGTGAGGCTGACGCCGGCGTCGTTGGTCAGGGTGGTGCCGGCCTTGTTGTCCAGGGAGGTACCCGCCTGGTTGGTGAGCGAGGTACCGGCCTTGTCGGTGAGCGCCATGCCGGCCTGGGTGGTGAGGTTCTTGTCGCTCTTGGCGGTGAAGTCGCCGCTGCTCTGCAAGGTAAGGGTGCCGGTCACCTTGATGGTGAGGTTGCCGTCCACGGTCAGCTCGTAGTTGCCACTCACCTTGTGGCTGTAGTTGCCGCCGGTGCTGTGGGTCTGGTCGGCGCCGACGCTCACGGTGCGGCTGTCCTTCACGTCGAGGCTGTCGCTGCCGGTCTGGATGGTCACCGTACGCTTGCCCTTCTCCAGGGTGATGCTCTCGTCGCCTTCCTTCACCGTGCGGGTGCGGGCGTTCTGCACCGTGAGGGTTTCGTCGTGGCCGATGGTGGCGGTGCTGTCGTTGAGCACGTTGACCTTCATGTCCTTTTGCGCCTGGAGGAAGACTTCCTCGGCGTCCTTCTTGTCTTCGAAGCGCAGTTCGTTGAAGCCGCCGCCGCCCTTGGAGGAGTTGGTCTTGATGCCGGACTGGGTCTGGTTGTCCGGCAGGGCGTAGGGCAGGGTGTTGTCGCCGTTGTAGACGCAGCCGGTGACCAGCGGGCGATCCGGGTCGCCGTCGATGAAGGTGACGATCACCTCCTGGCCGATGCGCGGGATGAACTGCATGCCGAAGCCTTTGCCGCTCCAGGGCAGCACCACGCGCACCCAGCAGGACGAGGTTTCGTCGTTCTTGCCGTCGCGGTCCCAGGGGAACTGGATCTTGATGCGGCCGTACTGGTCGGTCCAGATTTCCTCGCCGGATTTGCCCACCACCTGCGCGGTCTGGGTGTGCATGCGCGGCTTGGGCGTGAGCCGGGGCGGGCGGTAGGCAGTGGCCTTGGGGATGGCCTCGAAGCGGTTGCGGTAGTGCTCGTGGCTGGCGTCATGGGTGACGGCGGTGACCACCCAGTCGATATTGAGGCTGGCGTCGTCATGCCCGGTGAGGGTGAACCAGTGGCCGGGCACCAGCCAGCGGCAGTCGCTCTCGCCGATCAGGCGCTTTTCCTGGCTGCGCAGCCCGTCCACGCGCTGCTTGGTCAGGGCATCGCCGCGCGCCTTGGCGATATAGCCGCCCGGATGCTCGTACATCGACAGCGGCCCGGCTACCGCCTCGGCATTGCTGTAGAGCGAGGTGGTGGGGGTGGTGAAGGCATAGTCCGTGGCGCTGTACACCCCGCTCACCGCCTGCACGCTGTACTGCGCCGAGCGGATGCCATGCAGCTCACGCTGGCCCATGCCCTGGCCCAGATAGGGCACCTTCGGCCCATTGGGAATCTGCACGAAGGCATCGCTGCTGTCGCCCAGCACCAGGGTGTGCTTGCCGGCCTCGTGGGTGAAGAACCAGAAGATGCCTTCTTCCTCCAACAGCCGCGAAACGAAGGCGAAATCCGTCTCCCCGTACTGCACGCAATACTCGCGCGGCTCGTAGCTGCCGGAGAGCGACAGTTTGAAGTCGGTAAAGCCATGGGCCTTGAAAATGGTGGTAACGATGTCGCTGGTGGCGAGGTTCTGGAACACCCGGTTATGGCTGGCCAGCGTCAGCCACCAGAGCCAGGGACGTAGCACTACCTGATAGCGGTCGGCCGTGGCATCGGCGGGGAGCTGGCGGATCTCCGCGACCAAGGCATCGAGGGGGCGCTGGTTGGCGTCGTTGTGCAGGGTAGCGGTGATATGCGTGGCCACGGCACTGCTCAAGGTCAGCGCGGTGGCGCTGTCGCCATTGAGCGTCAGGCTGCCCAGGGCGTTCAACGCCTCTTCCCCGGAAAGCGTCTGGGGGTAAAGATCCGTCAGGGCCGAGGCGCTGAGGGAGAGGCTGGTATTGGTGTCGGTGGGGCGGGGCATCTTGAGGCCACTCAGCAGTTAATCACGGTTCGTCCGACGATCGTATAGAGATTCGTGTTGGCCACGACCTGTTGCTGGGGGCGCTGCCGATAGTCTCGATTGGCCTGGTAGCGCATCACGGTCAGGTTCCCTCCGTCGACATCAAACATGACATCCACACCTTGGGCACAGCTCAGGGACAAGAATTCGACGCGATTCGCCCAGGGAAAGGCAATGTGATCCAGCCAACCCATTTCCATGGCGCCGTCGCCTATGTTGCCGAAGATTGCAGCGCGGGTAGCCACAGCACCGTTCAATTGCTGAATCAGGTTCTGGAACGCATTCTGGTGAGAGTTGGCGGAATAGTCGTTCTGGTAAAAGCCATTGATATGGCCGGCGAAGATACGGTTGCCCGGCAATTGGCAGATGACACCCAGGCACGAGTCCACATGGGGAAAGATCACGTGATGGCCGAGTCCCTGTCGGATGGTGAACGTCCAGTCGTAGTAGTCGGTGCCAATATTCTGATGTTGCGGCTCCACACAGTAGAAAAACATGAGTCATTCCTTTGAGAGTCGGTATTCGCTTTGGCGGGGGGACAAGGGGGTATCAGTCAGCGGCCTATCATTTAAACTTCCCGCCTTTCTCGTGGGTCGAGGCCTGGTTGTCGCTGACCCACATGTCCATCTCGCTCTCGCCCCCATAAGTGTAGGTGTACATCACCACGGAATTCCCCACGTAGGAAAAGGTGTCGAATTCATTTTTGGCAATTGAATGTAAGTGTACCAATAAATAACTTCGCCCCTTTTCGAGCAGGTTCGCTTGCCAAAAACAAGTCCATCTGTATTGCTGTGATCCATTTTACGGAGCGGCATCAGTTTGAGGAGACAAATATATCTGCGGCCAGCTTTTCCTTGGCAACATCATGACTGCTTAGTCTCCTGATGCCATATAAGTCTCTATCTGGCCTTGGGTAAGGGTCAAAGACATTGTATGAAATTTGCTTCGTTATCGGGTCAACGAAAACATCAGTAATGACCACTGAGTGACTGATCAATACTGAATTTCCTGGAGGTTGGCAGGTTGCTAGTATCATTCCGCCTTTAAGCGCGGCCTCCAATTCGCTAGCTGCGCTATATGCCAGTAGCATATTATGATTGTATCTCAATTTCCTTGCGTATAATTTGTAATGCAAGAATAGATCGTAAGCTGCTTTTGATTCCAAGGCTGGCTGAAGCCCGTCGATGCCATCTAGCCTATAAGTCTCGCACCGCTCCAAAAGGTATTTGTTGACCAAGCCTATATCGGCAAATGCCTGATTTTTTGTGTGATTTAAAATCGTGGCAATGGAGGCCCTGGTGCAATCATTAGATCCTCTTTCCTGGCTGACAATGAGATTTTTCTTGGTTTGATAGTGGCGGCGGGTGGTATGGTTTAAATAATTGGCACCTGCATTGAATCGCTGAAAATATCTTATCATGAGTTTAAGCCTCGGTAGGCGTGCGTGTGTTTTCTAATGAACTCCGTCCTCTTTTGTGGTGGGCTTGAACGTTGGCAGGCAAGTGTGCGAGTGAAGCTGCACTCTCATTGTTCTGCCCTGTCATGGCTATGATTGCATATCCGGTCGACTCACTTTATGAGTTTTGCGGCGTCCACCGTAGGCCTAAGTATGTTTTTTTCGTTATCAATACCAGGGCACCTTGTCATCGGCAGGTGCTTGCTTCTATTGGTGTGGGTGTTTGTTGTGGATACCGAAAACTTGAAGGCGGATTTATCCGGCCGGTAGGACGGATAGTGATAAATGTCATCGGCGATGACGAATGACCATTGCGAGCCATTGTAGTGAAAAAGCCAAGACTTCTCATCGAACGCCAATACAGAAGAGTTAAAACGAGGCGTAACAACTGTTCTAAGGTTTGCGAGCAGAATGTTGTCCAGGTCATTATTGGTTAGCTTGAACTTGACTCTGTCGCCGTAGACTGAAGATTTGAGATCTTTACACCCTTCTCGTTCCGAAGATCGCTCAAATAGGCTTGCACGCTCCAAGAGCTTGCCGATGTCGGTCACTGCGCTCCACCAGCTAGCGTCACCGTTGGACGGCCTAGTTAACTCCATACTGGACTTGGGGTCGTCGGACCTCTGGTTGCCATCCATTCCTGGAAATCCACCAAATACCGGACTGGTACATTCGACAAAGTGGTCATGCAACCTCACAGCATTTTGTGAAATCTTGTCGACAATGCTGCCGCCGGTTCGGGCCAGGCCATTGATCAGTCGCTCCATTTCCACGAGAGACATCATGGATACACCCTCGGATTGCACGATACTGGTATTGCAGACAACAATTGGGGCGAACACCGTAGCGGTGTCCAACAAACCAGCACGATTCTCTGGTGTATTTAACGTTGGATGGCCTCTGACGAACGAAGCCACTGTTCCATAGTAGTAGTAACCCAGAATAGCCGACAGACAGTAGAAGTACTTCCAAGGAAGAATATGATGGAACGTCCACTTATCGCAGTCAGGCGTGCCACCACTCCTTCTGGGGGGGAGCTGAACTTTGAATGAATAGGTCGCCATTTATTTGTTTTTCCTCACAGATAGTCCGATTCGCCAACATTCATCCTGCTTGTCCGGATGAACTCACTCCAACACCCACTCCGCCAACTTCCCCGTCACCTGCGCCATCAACACATTCTCGATATCCCGCGCGCCTGCCGCGCTGCACTTGGCGAGTACGGCCTTGACGATGGCGGGGTCGAAGTCGAACTGTTTACCGGTGGCAGCCTTGTAGCGTTCGCGCAGTTTTTCCAGCTTGGCCAGGACGATGCCTTCCAGCGTGGCCTCAAGCAGCGGGCGGTAGGGCACCACGGTCATGCGGGCGAGGAAGGCGGGGCGGAAGGCCTGTAGCAGCACCTTGCGCAGGCGTTCGTTGAAGGCGTCGCTGCCGAGCTGGTGCGTAGGGGTGTCAAGCACCAGTTCGGCGCCGACGTTGCTGGTGGCGAGCATCACAGTGTTCTTGAAGTCCACCACCAGGCCGGTACCGTCTTCCATCACGCCCTTGTCGAAGACGTTGTAGAAGGCTTCCAGCACGTCGGGATGGGCTTTTTCGATTTCGTCCAGCAGCACCACGGAGTAGGGGCGGCGGCGCACCGCTTCGGTGAGCACGCCACCGGTGCCGTAGCCGACGTAGCCGGGCGGGGCGCCCTTGAGCTGGCTGACGGTGTGGGCCTCCTGGTACTCGGAGAGGTTGATGCTGATGAGGTTGCGTTCGCCGCCGTAGAGGGCGTCGGCCAGGGCATAGGCGGTCTCGGTCTTGCCGACGCCGGTGGGGCCGACCAGCAGGAACACACCCACCGGCTTGGCCGGGTCGGTGAGGCCGGCGCGGTAGGCCTGGATGCGCTGGGCGATGGTGCCCAGGGCGCTGTCCTGGCCCATGACCCGCTGGCCCAGGCGTTGGCCGAGGGTTCGCACGGCATAGGCTTCGTCGGCGAGCATCTTGCCGATGGGGATGCCGGTCCAGCCGGCGATCACGGCGGCCACGGTGCGCGAATCCACCTGTTCGGGCACCAGCGGGTCGTCCTGGCGGATGGCGTCGAGGCCGGCCTCCAGGCGGGTGAGTTCGGCGGCGAGATGGTCGATGCGCTCGTCCAGGGTTTCATCGGGTTGGCTGGCATCGACACTTTCGCTCAGGGCCAGCAGTTCGCGGCGGGCGTCCAGCAGTTCGCGCACGGCTTCGCGCTCTTCGCCCCAGCGGGTGTCCAGCTCGCGGATGGCAGCCTGGTTGCTGGCGGACTCCTGTTCCAGGGTGGTGATGCGTTCGCGGTGATCGAGGCCGGTGGCCTGCTCGCGGCGCAGGCGTTGCAGTTCTTCGCTCACCGCCACCTCACGATGGCGCAGGCTTTCCAGCGGTGGCGGCACGTCGTGCTGGCCGAGGGAGACCCGGGCGCAGGCGGTGTCGAGCACGCTGATGGCCTTGTCCGGCAGCTGGCGACCGGAGATGTAGCGGTGGGAGAGCTTGACCGCGTCCTGGATGGCGCTGTCGAGCACCTGGACACCGTGATGTTGCTCCAGTTTGGCAGCGACGCCGCGCAGCATCTCCACGGCGGTGGCCTCGTCGGGTTCCTCCACCTGCACCAGCTGGAAGCGGCGGGCCAGGGCCGGGTCCTTCTCGAAGTACTTCTTGTATTCCAGCCAGGTGGTGGCGGCCAGGGTGCGCAGCTCACCTCGCGCGAGGGCCGGCTTGAGCAGGTTGGCGGCATCGCTGCCACCCTCGCTGCCGCCGGCGCCGATCAGGGTGTGCGCCTCGTCGATGAACAGGATGATCGGCTGTTCGCTGCCGCGCACGGCGTCGATCACGCCCTTGAGGCGCTGCTCGAACTCGCCCTTTACCCCGGCACCGGCCTGCAGCAGGCCGAGATCGAGCACGCGCAGGATGACGTTCTGCAAGGGCGGCGGCACGTCGCCGGCAGCGATGCGCAGGGCCAGGCCTTCGACCACGGCGGTCTTGCCGATACCGGGGGCGCCGACCAGGATCGGGTTGTTCTGTCGGCGGCGCAGGAGGATGTCGATGCTCTGGCGGATCTCGCCATCACGCCCGACGATGGGGTCGATGCGCCCGGCGCGGGCGTCGGCGGTGAGGTCCTGGGTGTACTGGTCGAGCACGCTGTCCTGAGCGCTTTCCGGGGCGGGACGGGCTTTGCCTGCAGGGCCGCCGCCGCTGTGCTCGCGGGACGCCTGCGTCCACTCCAACAGATTGGCGCGCAGGGCTTCACGCGGGATGCGCAGCAGCGAGGCGGCGCTGTTGAGCAGCAGGCTGCGGCGCTCGTCGCGATCGAGCAGCGCAAGCAGCAGCAGACCCGAGCGGATGCTCTGCTGCCCCGTCACGCTGGCCTGAACCACCGCGTCTTCGAGCAGGCCGATGGTCTGGCCGGAGAGAGCGGGTGTACGTGTACTGCCGGCCTTGAACAGCTCCAGGGCGCGATTGATCTCGGTGGCCACGCTGTCGCGCTCCAGACCGAAGCGCGGCAGCAACCAGGCGAGATCGCCGCCTTCTATGTCCAGTAGTTCCAGCAGCAGGTGCTCGATTTCCACGTAATGATGCGTGCGCTGCAGGCAACGCTGAGCGGCGCGTTCCAGGGCACGGCGGCTGTCTGCGTTGAGGCGACCGATCAGCGCGGCGAGTTCCATCAGGCCGTCTCCTTGTGCCGCAGGCGGGTGTCGATACGCTGCAGGGTGGTCGCCCCGGCGCACTGCAGGTTGCTACTCCAGCGCAGGCGCGGCGGTTGCTGCCGGTCCAGGCGCAAGGGATTGCCAGGGCGTACCAGCAGGCGCAGGTGGCATTCGGTATCCGGGCCGAGATAGAGGCTGGCCATATCCGCGAGGCGGATGTGGTGTTCCCCGCCAGGCAGATAGGCCGGTGCCTGCTCGGCTGTGAGCGGCCCTAGGGTGAGGCGAATGCCGGCGTGCTCGTCCCACACCCAGGTTCCGGCGATTGCATCGCGCCCCAGGCCGAGGTTGCGCCCTCCGCGTTGCAGGCGGCTGCGGCTGGCCGGGGGAATCTTGCGCCAGGCCCCCTGGTACGCGTCGTAGTCCACGGCGACGCCGAACTGCTGACGCACCAATACGGCGAAGCCAGCCAGAGAACGGCGCGGGCCGTTGAATGACGCGGCGCGGGCGGTTATGGCGGCATCCGGCAGTGCCATGCGATTTTGCAGGCTGCGTGGCAACAGGCCGCTGAGAGCCAGTAGCAGTCGTTGTGCAGGTGCCTGTTGCGGGTGCTGAAAGCCCAGCGCCAGACGGTGGCGGCCGAGCACCCGGTAGAGCTGGGCGAGCAGGCGATTGTGGAACAGGTCGAGAAAGTCCGCGGGAGCATGATCCTTGAGGCGCGCCCGCTGTTGCAGCCACTCCTGATAGGCATAAGGCAGTGGGCCGTCGGGGCCGCCGAGGCCAAAGACGGCGGTGCTCAGGATCGGCGGTTGGCCGGGTACGTCCTGCAGACGCGCGACCTGACTGGGGGCGAAGGTGGGCGTCAATGGCCCGCGCAAGCGCACCGCCTCCTGCTCGGGGCTGCTGCCCTGGCCGAGAGGCGTAGCGTCGGGTTGCTCGCGTTCCAGCAGCAGCAGGGCCTGGAGAAACTCGAAGTCCTGTGGGACCTCGCGCAGGCGTTTGCTCAGAGGTTCAGGGGCTTGCCGGCCTGGGGCTGCCATGTCCGTACCTCCTTGTCGTGATCCACCAGCACCGTACGCACGAAGCGATTGGGCGTGGCGTAGAGGGACAGGAATTGCGCCAGCACGGCGGAAAACAGGACGGCGCTGCTGCCGGCGAAATGCTCCGCATCCAGGCGGATGCGTACCTCCAGGCCATTGCGCCAGCCGCGCCAGGCATCGTCACCGACCCGCGCCACCACCCGCTCGCAGGTCAACTCCAGCAGGCCTTCCACCTGGCGCCGGGGCCCGGCTTCGTCGCGCAGATTGTGCAGATGCAACAGCTCGCGCAGTGCATCGAGGGCTTCGGGGCCCTCGACCAGCGAGAGGTGGTTGAGGCTCAGTTGTGAAACCAGGCGCCAACGCGAAGGGCCGGACAGCCGTGGCAGGCTTTGCACGGTGGGTGTGTTCAGCAGGCTGGCCTGCGCGACGGGGCCGGGACGTTCGAATCCCAGGCGGGTGCCGGCAGGCAGGTTTTCGGCCAGGTGCCGACTGGTGCACAGCAGTTCGGCGGTGAGGCTGTACTCGGGGGCGTCCTGCAGCGGGTCGAAGGCCGTGTCCACCAGGCTCAGCAGCAGATCGCTGCCAGGCTGCGCGGGATTCAGGCCCTGTACCCGGCGAGCGTACCAGTAGAAGCCTTCACCGCCATGGTTATGCCCGTAATAGGCTGGTACCCGGCGCACGCCCCTGGGCGTCGCGGCACGCATGCTGCGAATGCTGTGGATCTCCACGCTTTTTTCGCGGTGGGCGTCGGCCACCAGACGGTATTCGCTGCGAGTGCCATCCGGGCGCAAGGGCTCGGAGGTGCGCGGGAACAGGTTGATGGCCGGGGTACAGCCCAGGCGCAGTTCACTGGCTTGCAGGTGAGGGCGGCCTGCCGGGGCACGGTCGAAGGCGATCACCAGTTGGCACGCCTGGCCGCCTTCTGCCGGTGGCAGCACTGGCAGATCGAAGAAGGCGAACTTGTCGGGGAAGGCGAAGTATTCGGCGAGCAAACGCAAGCCAGGGTGCTGGCCATCTTCATCAGGCAGCAAGGCCTGGTCGTCGGCGAAGCCCACGGGTGTGGCAGTGCCGGATACGCGGCACAACGGCTTGCCGGATGTGCCACTCCATAGCCCGAGACAGTGCGCCGCGAGCAGGTCGTAGAGGATGGCGTTGGTCATCGGGGACGCTGCCAGGTGCACGCGCAGGCTGCGCACCGGCAATTGCGCCCAGTCGAACTCGCCGAGGCATTCCAGGGTCAGGCGCAAGGCCGAGCGGGCCAGCGGGTGGCCGCTGAACGCCACCGCCGCATCGCCATCGAGCAGCGTGGCTTCACTGATGCGCAGCGGCCAGAGCTCGACCTGTGCACTGGTGCGCCAGTGCACGCTGGCCTGATCGCGCGAGGTGACGAACAGGGGGGTATCGCGTGGCAGGCTGTAACCCTCGGCAAGATTGCCCTGGGTCGGATCGGGCTCGAACTGCACGATGGCGCAGGAGGGCAGGGGACGCAGGGCCAAAGGGTAGAGCTGTTCCAGCAGGGCGTCGCTGAATTCGGCGTAGTCATCATCGAGGCGGCGGTGCAGGCGAGCGGTCAACAGGGCGAACCCCTCCAGCAAGCGCTCGACGTGCGGATCAGGACATTCTCCGGGCGCCAGTTCCAGGCGCCGGGCCACCTTGGGATGGCGCTGGGCGAAGCCAGCGCCGGCATGGCGCAACCACGTCAGCTCGCGCTGGTAATAATCGAGCAGTTCAGCGTCGATCGAGTCACTCATGGCGTACCTCTATCCCCTCGTCGCCGGACGCGAGCAGAAATGTAGCCGGCCAGGTGTGTTGCCCCTCACGCAGACGCCCGGCAAGCCGGATGCTCAATCGCTGAGGCTGTCCAGGCGAGGGCTCGACGTCGACGTCGCTGAGTTGCAAGCGTGGCTCGAAGTGCTGCACGGCGGCACGCACCTCGCGCAACAGCAGACGGCGATCGTCGGCGCGCAAGGCTTGCAGGCCTGCCCAATCGGCAATGCCGTAATCGAGCAGCGTCAGTGGTTGCCCTGCAACGCGCTGCGGGCGCCGGGTATTGAGCAAGCGCATCAACTCCTGGCGAACGGATTCGGCCAATGCCTCGCGGTCGAAGGCCGGCGCCTCGTCCGCCTCGGCGGACAGACGCTCGAACAGGGGCGCACGCACGCCTCGGCCTGCTTACTTGACGAGCTTGTTGGCCGCCAGATCCCAAGTGGAGGCCGCGGTGCCCTCCTTGGTGCCATCGTCCTTCTGTGCGGTGAGTTCCCACTTGATCTTGGTGAAGTTCATCGACAGGGTTTCCACCGGTTTGCCGCCGGCTCCGCCGCTGACGCTGACGTTGGAAAGCACGACGTTGTCGAGGGTGTAGACGATGAAGGAGAGCAGCTTGCCGTCGCTTTCGGAGGCGTTGCGGCCGATGGTGATGGTGGCCTTGGTGATGGGCTTGCCGGCGCAGCAGTATTCGTTGAGCGAAGGCGTGGAGGTGTCGACGAATTTGGTGACGGTGAACTCACCGATATGCGGTTTGCCGGAGGTACGTTCCGAGTTGCTGACGTCGTTGGTGACCTGCATCGCCACGTTGTGGCTGTAGGACATCAGTTCGATCTTGTCGGTGTAGCCCTCGAGCAGGCTGTCGCCTTTGATGTCGTCGCCGAGGTCGAGAATGATGGCATCCATTGCGGATAACTCCTGGGTCTGGGAACGGGGTGGATCATGCGTGGAGTGCGTCCCCGCCGGGTGTGCCGGCGGGGCGTCAGGATCAAGCTGCGGCTGGTGGCGGCAGGCTGGCTACCAGGCGAATCGAGGCGGTCAGCTCCTCCAACTGGAAGTGCGGGCGCAGGAATACCGTGGCGCGGTAGACGCCCGGCTTGCCGGCGACTTCCGAGACGTCCACGCGTGCTTCGCGCAGCGGGTACTGGGCCTTGATTTCCTGAGGCGCGTTGTCGTTGATCAGCACGTAGTCCGCGATCCAGTTGTTGAGGTAGGTCTGCACGTTGTCGCGGGTCATGAAGCTGCCCACCTTGTCGCGCATGATCACCTTGAGGTAATGGGCGAAGCGCGAGGCCGCCAGCACGTACGGCAGCATGGCCGAGATGCGCGCGTTGGCATTGGCTTCGTTGGTGTTGTAGACCTTGGCCTTGTTGGTGGTCTGGCCGCCGAAGAACACGGCCATGTCGGTGTTCTTCTTGTGGCACAGGGTGATGAACCCGAGGTCGTTGAGTTCCTTCTCGCGGCGGTCGGTGATCGCCACTTCGGTCGGGCATTTCAGCGACAGGTCGCCAGACAGGGTGCGGAACGTATGAGCCGGCAGGTCCTCTACCGCGCCACCCCCTTCGGCTCCCCGGATCGCCGCGCACCAACCGTACTTGGCGAAGGCCGTGGTGATGCGTACGGCCATCAGCCAGGCCGCGTTGCCCCAGAGGTACTTGGAGTGATCGGTGCCGTTGACGTCTTCGACATAGCCAATGCCTTCCACCGGCTTGGTGTCCGGGCCGTAGGGCAGGCGCAGGAGGAAGTTCGGCAGCACCAGGGAGACGTAACGCGAGTCTTCGCTCTCGCGGAAACTGCGCCACTTGATCAGCTCCAGGCTCTCGAAGATCTTGCTGAGATCGCGCGGGACGGCCAGCTCGGTGAAGCTGTTCATGTCGAACAGCTTGGGATTGGCAGCCGCGATGAAGGGCGCATGAGCCGCGGCGGCGACATTGGAGAGCTTCTCCAGCAGGGCCACGTCCTGCGGGTGGCGGCCGAAGGCGTAGTCGCCGACCAGCAGGCTGAAGGGGTGCCCGCCGAACGTGCCGTATTCTTCTTCGTAGATCTTCTTGAAGAGCGCGCTCTGGTCGAATTCGACCGCTTTTTCAAGATCGTTCTGCAGCTCTTTCTGCGTGACGTTTAGCAGGCGCAGCTTCAGGCGGGTGCTGGTTTCGGTCTGATCCACCAGCATGTGCAGGCCACGCCAGGAGGCTTCCAGCTTCTGCAGGTCAGGGTGGTGCAGCACCTCGTTGAGCTGGTCGCTGATCAGCTTGTCGATCTGGCTGATGCGGTCGTTGATCATGGCCACCGTGTCCTTGTCGATGGACATGCCTTCATCGAGGACTTGGGTAGCGAACTCCGCGAGCATGTCGCGGGCGTAGTCCTGCTGGCTCTCGTCGTGAGCCATGCGGCCCTCGGCGATGATGCGGTCGAGCAGGGTCAAGGTCTCGGTCGTGCTCTCGCTGGATGCACCGGCTTCTGTTGCCATTGCGTTGTCTCCGGAAAGTCGAGGGGCGGTCAGGCCGGGTCGGCCGGTGCTTCACCATCGGCAGCGGCGTCGGCCGCCGGGGCTTCGTCTTCAGGCCGCGAGGACTTGATTTCCTGCAGCCCTTCGGTGTTGCTCACCACGTCCTGCAGCAACTTGTCGAGGTCGTCGTTGCCATCGAGTTTGGTGAGCAGGTCACGCAAGCGTTGGCGCGCTTCGTAGAGACGACGCAGCGGGGTGATCTGCTTGACGATGTTGACCGGATCGAAGTCGTCGAAATGACGAAAACGCAGCTCGACGTTGATCTTGCTGCCGTCACCGCTGATGGTGTTTTCCACCTGCAGGGTGCTGCGCGGCTCGATGGAGGCGAGCACTTCGTTGAAGTTGTCGCGGTCGATCTCGGTGAACCGACGGTCGATCAGCTTGGGCAGGGGGGTGTCCGGCTTGCCGGAAAGATCGGCGAGGATGCCGACCACCAGGGGCAATTCCTTTTTCTCGATGGCGTTGCCGATCTCGACGTCATAGGTGATCTGGACGCGGGGAGGGCGGATTCGATCCAACTTGTGTTGAGTGCTTTCAGCCATGTCGGTTGGGCTCCGGGGTGATACCGGGAGCGCATTGCAGCGGACGAACCCGTGCTCGCACTCCGTTGCTGGATCACGACGATGACGGGTTGGCTGAACAGCGAGCCCATCCCTGGCGATCCATCCTCATTCGCCACGAAGACGAACTTTCATAGACGCTAGATCAGGTCTATAAATTTGCAAACGTGAAGTTCAAGGTGAAATTCTCATGACGCAGGGACGTGCGACCTCCTATCGCTTTGCCGTGTTGCTGAGCCTCCTGATGGCCCTGTGCGGCTGTTCCTTTCGCGGCGAAAGAATCCAGTTGGACAGCCTGACGCTGGATGTGGCGGAGCAAGCAAACGACGACACGCCGATTGCCGTTGACTTCGTCGCCGTGCATGACCCGGATCTGCTCAAGCTGCTTTCCGAGATTCCCGCCAGGCAATGGTTCGCCGAGCGGGGGCAGTACGAGCGCGACTACCGGAATCTGTTTTCGGTGTGGGGGCTGGAACTCGTGCCGGGGCAATTTCGCGATGTGCGCGACTTCCCCTTCGCCGGCGATGGGGCCGCTGGACTTTTGGTGTTCGCCGGCTATAACACCCCTGGCGTGCATCGTTTGCGCCTGAACGAATCAGGCCGGGTGTGGCTGCGTTTCGACAGCAGGGAAATGCGCCTGCTGACCGGTCAAGACCGTTAGCCCAGCGTTGCGCGTGTGCATGCCAAACAGCGGATGTCGAAGGGGAGTGCTATGAAGGTGTTGCCGGATGCAGTCTGCTGGCACGAGGGCATGCAGCTATTGCCTCAGCATTTCCAGTTGCAGGGACTGCGCGCAGAAGTCGTCACGGCGTTGTGCGCCAGTGCTGCAAACCCCTGGTTCTGGGGGGTGAGCGAACTGGAAGTGGACCCGGCGGCGCTCAGTACCGGTCTGGTCCGTATCCAGTCGCTCGAGGCGATCCTGCCCGATGGTCTGCCCGTCAGCGTGCAGCCAGCTGGCGACAGGGTGCTCGAGCTCGATGTGGGGCCTGCCGTGGCGGCTTCGGCCAATGCCTGCGTGACCCTCTACCTGGCAGTCAATCCGCTTGGCCGCAGCGGGCAGGTACTGCCACTCAACGGGCGTCTGCGATCCCTCTGCGGAGACGCGGTGCCCGATCTGGCCAGTGGCGAGCATCCCGAGCCGGTGCTGATCTGGCGCCCCAATCTGCGCCTGGTGACCGACAGCGAGCGGGCCGATTCGGTCTGCCTGCCGCTGTTACGTATCGCCAGGGAGGGGGGCGGTTTCGTCAGACAGGCCTACATGCCGCCGATGTCGCTGATCCTGCCGGAATCGCAGTTGGGGCAGATGGTCGCGGCATTGTGCGCGCGAGGGCGAGAGAAGTGCATGTTCCTGGCCGGGCGCTTACGCCAGGCCGAGCAGGCGGGCAATCGCGATGACGTGCAGGAGCTCAGGCGGCAGCTAACGGCTCTCTGGTCACGGCTCCCCGAGGTCGAAGTGGCCCTGAATGGCCGAGTGGCGACGCCGGCGCACCTGCATGGCCTGCTGGCCGGCTTGGCGGGCGCCTGGTGTGCGCTCGACCCGCTCAATGGCGTGCCGGCGTTCGCACCGCTTGATTTTCTCGATCTCAAGCACGGCTTCGACGAGGTCATCGCATGGCTTCATCGGAGCCTGGACAGTATCCGCGTCGGTTACCGCTGCCTGGTCTTCGAGCAGTCCGAACAGGGCTTTGCCATCGACTTGCCGGATAACCAGACGCGTCGACAACGCCTGATCGTCGGGCTGCGCATGCCGGCCGGTACAGGGCAGCAGGCCGCGCAGGCCTGGCTGGCCCAGGCCGTGATCGCGTCGCAGCAGCATGTCGCCACGCTCCGCCAGCAGCGCATGAGTGGCCTGCCGCACCAGCCGATGAGTCGCAATGAGCGAACGGCCTATGGAGTGGGTGAGGAGACCCATCTCTTCCTGATCCAGGCAGCCGGTGACTGGTTCGATCCCGAACAGTCGCTATGTCTGGCCACGACCTCGCAGAGAGCGGCGGCAAGCCCCTGGCAGGTTCTGCTGTTCACCGCCGATACCCCCTGAGATCCGCCAGCCAAGCCAAGGAAGTCTAGATGTCGGAAAGGAGCGTTGCGCTGTACCCACCCGAATTCGGTGAAGCCCCCCTGAGCCTGGCATTTCGTGAGGCGTGGATCGAATGGCGGGAAACCTGGGAGGGCATTGCCGGGCTCAGCAATGCGGGCAATGAGCAGGTCGAGCGCATGGCGGAAGCCACGATTCTGGTTGTCCGCCGTCTGTGGCGCGCGGCATTCGCCAGCGTGGGGGCATCGTCCTCGAGCCAGGTCAAGGCGATGGTGTATGCGTTCGTGGCCCTGGTCGACGAACGCCTGCTGTTCGATGAATGGCCAGGGCGTACGGCTTGGCAGCCACGCCCCCTGGAAGCACGCTTGTATGGCTCGCGTACCGCAGGCGAGCGCCTGCCCCGTGCCATTCACAAGCTGCTCAAGGAACGTGCGCCGGCTTCGCGTGATCTGGCCAACGTCTATCTGCAATGCCTGATCCTGGGCTTCTATGGCGGTTTGCGCAGTGATCGTGGACGTGCGCTGCACACACGCTGGCGCCATGCGCTGTTCACCTTCGCCTGGCAGCGCGAACCTGCGGCAACAGAGGTGATATCCAGCCTGGCCCGGCCGACCCGGGCGTCCCCCTTGCGCCTGCCATTGCGCCGTGCACTGCCCGACGGCGTGCGCCTGAGCCTGGCGATCTGCGGTTTGCTGCTGTTGCTGAGCCTGGCTGGGCACTGGATGTGGCGTGACATCCAGTCGGAGCTGACGCCACTGCTGCATCTGGTCAGCCTGGATGAGGCGCAATGAGTACGCTGGCGATCATCCTCAGTCTGCTAGGCGTGCTCCTGCTGTTGCTGGCATTGGCCGCACTGTTCTGGTGGCTGCGGACGCAATCGGGCATGGCGATCCGCAGCTTCTATGCCGCAGTGCGCAAGATGGAGCACGAACAGGGAATCGAGTCGCGCTATCAGGTGCCCTGGCTGATGCTGCTCGGTGATCCGCGCGAGGGCAGCCAGCTTTGCCTCGATTGGCAACTCACGCCTGCAGGCCGCCCGGCGTGGTTCGGGCGCTGGTGGGCGGATCAGGACGGTGCCTTGCTGGTGGTACCCCAGAGCATCTTCCTGCCCAGCGATGGCGGCAATGCGTCCACCTTCGTCTGGCGGCGCCTGCTCAGCATGTTGCTCAGGCTGCGTGGCCAGCGCCCACTGGATGGCGTGATCTGGAACATTCCCCTCAATCAGTTGCAGGACGGTGCGCAAGGCGCTGCCGATGTGATCGTGCTGCGCCGGCGCTTTGCGGAACTGCTGCAACGCCTGGGACTGAGCCTGCCGGTCTATGTCCTGATCAGCGGTTTCGAGGAAATGCCAGGCTTTCAGGAGCTGGTCGCCGCACTCCCCGAAGAGGGACGCGAGCGTCTGCTGGGCTGGTCATCGCCCTATGGGCTGGATGCCGGCTGGCAGAGCTACTGGCTCGACGATGCGCTGGAAGCCGTGGTGCAGAACATGCAGGCCGCGATCATCGAGGTTGGCGCCTTGAAGGGCGAGCTGGCCGAGGACCTGTACCGTCTGCCGGACCTGTTGCTGGAATTGAAGGGTAATCTCCGCACCCTGCTGGAGCCGGTCTTTCAGGGCAATACGCAGGGAGAGGCACCCAGATTCCGCGGCCTTTACCTTGGTGCGGCGCAAGCGCTCGCCGAGTCGACGCAGCTATACCCCGGAGAGGTGCCGGCGGCACAAGGCGTCTTCACCCAAGCGCTCTGGCGGCAGCGGCTGATCGCGGAGCAGGGCCTGGCGCAGGCGTTACCGCGCATACTGCGTCTGCGCCAACGCTGGCAGATGACCGTAGGCGGCATTGCCGTCGTATTCGCGCTGTGCTGGCTGCTGGGCATGCTATGGGTGTGGCAGGAGCGACAGGAGGATGCCCGCGTACTGAGCAGCCTGCTGCAGGAAACCCATGCCGGACACGTCAGTCTGCGCGCGCCGGAACGTCGTCAGGAGCAGGCAAGGCTCAATGTGCAGGCGTTCTGGGAGCTGCTGCAGCAGGCGCCGCGCTGGCATTTTTCATCGCTGATCTATCCCTCGTCCTGGGGCACGTCCCTGGATCAGCAGATGGATCAACTGTTGCGCGGCATGGCACGCCGCGAAGCCCTGGTGCCGTTGCAACAACTGCAGGACTACCAACTGCAAAGCTTGCTGGTGATCCGCAATGAACAGCGTCGCCCGGACGTGCAGAGCGCCCAGCCGGATCAATGGCCGAACTACGTCAAGGCACGCACCCTGGCGGAGGGCGTGGTCAGCCTCGAACGGCACAATAACCTGCTCAACAACGCGTTGACCGGCCAGGAAGGCGTCACCGAATCGCTTGCCCAGCTGGGCAACGACGCGCTGGGGCTCAGCCTCGACCCCTCCAGCCTGTCCAGACGTGCCTTCTACGACCGGACCCTGCGCCATCTGGCCGCGCCAGGCCTGCGCCCCGTGGATCTGGAACCCAACGGCAAGCAGCTTTCCGCGCATTTCCAGGGCTTGATGAAGTTCTGGCTGGAGCAGTACTTCCTGGCCGGCAATTTCGTCACGCCCGCCGGCTATCTCAAGAAGCATCTGAGCGATCTGGAATATGGCCGCGATACCTCGCTGAAGAAACTCGAGGAAATCAACGCACTGATCGGCCATCTGGACGACCTGATCGTCCTCACCAACTCCGCCTGGAGCCATGGCAGCGGGGAAGAGCTCGTGCCTGGCTTTCGTGACCTGATGAACGACGTGAAGCAGAGCCGTCTGCTGGGGCCGACCATCGAAGCCTCCGTCACGCAGGAGGCCGAACAGTTGCGCAAGACCTTCCACAGCCAGTGGATCGAAGAGTCCGCGAGCCGCAACAACCTCCTGCAGCGCCAGGCAGGTGGAACACTGGTCTTGCAGAAGAACATCAGCAAGCTGGCCAGAAGTATCGATGACCTGCTCCAGCGCGACTTCGCCGTGAGCGCGATGCGCCGCCCGGATGGCAGCCTCGACACCCGGGCCCTTGGCGATGTGAGCGAGCAGCAGATAGCTCAGGCGCTGGTCTACCAGCAGAGTTACCAGGACTTCGTGGCGCAGGAGCTGGCTCAGATAGCGCCGGATTATCGTGCGGGCATGCTCAAGGCTGCCGAACAGGCGGCTGCACTGGCCATGTGGTCGGCGTTGACCTCGTCGGGCGGTTCCTACAGCGACGACGCTACGCAGAGCCAGTTCAATGTCTCCGTCGAACAGGCCATGCAAGTGATCCAGGCACTCAAGGGGTTGGGCCGCGCCGATCTGGCCAGCACCCTGCAATCGCAGTTGACCTTGCGCGCCATGGCGGACGTCGCCGAGGTACTGGCGGATATCGACACCTTGCCGCTGTTCACCCTGCGTTATCCGATTGCCGAGTGGGACGGCAAACCCAACCTGGGGCTGAAGCTGTTCCGGGCCACCGACATTCAGGATCTGAAAGCCTCTCTGGCACGACAGTTCACCGATATCAGCACCAGTACCGACAAGGTATTGCCCGAGCTGACGTGGCTGAGAGCACAGAATGATCTGCCACTGCCGCTGCAGGAGAAAGTATCCCGGCTGGGTTCGATAAACGATGACATGAAGAAGTACAAGGCGCAGAACCCGACAAGTGCTCCCGCGTTGTTCGAGCAGCTGGTGAGCCGGGACCTGGTGGAAATGGACATCGGCAATTGCCGCCAGGTGCTCTCGACCGCGAGCCTGCCGCCAGGCGATGGCGATCTGGCGCGTTATACCCAGGGCATATCGGAGCAGGCCCGACAGCGCTGCAACGAGTTGCAGACACAGGGCGCGGCACAAGCCTGGAGCGCGCTGGCGAGCTACTTCAATCAGTATCTGGCCGGCCGTTTTCCGTTCTCCTACAACCTCGATAGCAGCGATGCCGACCCGGCCCGCGTCAAGCACCTGCTGGAGCTGATCGACACCCATCTGGAGGCGGCCGAGAAAGGGCTGGCACTGGCGCCGGCGGGTAACCGACTGGCCGCGGAGGACTTCCTGGCACGGATGAAACAGGCCAGAAGCTGGCTCGGGCCGCTGTTCATTCGCGATCAGTCAGGTGTCATCGGGGTCGAGCTGGAGGTACGTTGGCGGACGGATCGAGAAGACGAGGAGGGCGCCGACCAGGTGATCGCCTGGACACTCAACGGTGCGGGCCATCAGATCGCGCATCCTGGCGAGACTGGCCAGCGCCTGCGCTGGAATGTCGGCGATCCGCTGCAGCTCGTGCTGCGCTGGGCGCGTGACAGCAACCAGCGCCCGGTGATCGATCCGCTGCAAGCGAGCATGGCCGTCAACGGCCTGGAGGCTGGCTGGGAATACCGCGGGCCTTGGGCGCTGCTGCGCATGATGCGCGTGCATGTGGTGCCGCAGCATCTGCCGAATACGGACTACACGGACTTCCCCCTGACCCTGCAGGTGCCGGTACGCGGCATGCTGGATGCCAGCCCGCAGGCGCAAATGTTCATGCGCCTGTCGCTGCTCAGCCAGGGAAGCAAGCTGCCTTTGTCGATCCAGCCGCTGCCGGTGGTTGCACCCGCATCGCCGTTTGCCAGTTTTCAGCTGCAGGCCTCGTACGATGAGGCACCACCGCTATGAGCCATTTGTCCATCGAACCTTATCTCCAGCCCATTCCAGGTGATGCGGTCTGCGGACCGAGCCTGCGTTACGAGGGCGCCTGGGATCGCCTGCGGGAACTGCGCCGCGAGGACGACGCGAGCCTGCCCACCGGCGTCTGGCAAAGTGAACTCAAGCGTGGCGACTGGGCGGCATTGGAGCAGTTGGCCGGTGACCTGCTGTGTGAACGCAGCAAGGATCTGATGATCGCCGTGTGGCTAGGCGAAGCCTGGATCAGACGCCATGCACTGGCTGGGTTGGCTGCAGCCCTGGAGCTGCTGTGCGAGTTGTGCGAACGCTATCCCGATACGCTGCATCCGCAGCCAGAGGAGGGTGATCGTTCCTGGCGGGTCTTCCCCCTGGAGTGGATGATCCGCCAGTACAGCGACACCGTGCAGACCCAGGTTGCGCTCTTTGGCCTGGATGTCGGCGTCACCCTGCACGACTGGCTGCAGCTACAGCAGCGCCAGGTGCAGATGAGCGACAGCAAGCAGGACAAGATCGCCGCCGAAGCTGCGCGGCTGGAGTATCGCAAGCTGCAGGAAAAGCTCAGACAAACCCCGGTAACGGACTTCCAAACCGCTGACGCCGAACTGCAAGCCGCTCTTGCCGCCCTTGAGCGTCTGGACCACTGGAGCGATGAATGGCTGGCCGAGTTGGCGCCCAGCTTCGGTTCATTACGCCATACATTGATCGAGCTACGTGCTCAGCTCGAGGAATTCATCCCGCCAGCCGAGTCTCCTTCATCCAATCCCGAGAGCGATGCCGTCATGGACGAGCCGACTACCGAACCGACTGCCCCAGTGCCGCCTGTCGCGGGTGTGCCCAGCAGCCGTGAGCAGGCCTATCGGCAACTGGCACAGATTGCCGATTATCTGGCCAAGACCGAACCGCACAGCCCGGTGCCTTATGTCATCCGCAGGGCAGTGGAGTGGGGCAACCAGCCGCTCGGTGAACTACTGGATGAGTTGATCAGCGCCGATGCCGAGTCCCGGCGCCTATGGAAGCTGCTCGGCGTTCTCAAGTGACCTTCGAGTACAGCACGACCGGTGCTCTGGGCGCGCAGATTGATCTGCCTGTCGGGTCGGGTATGCGCGTCATCGTCGGCGCAATGACGAGCACAGTCTCAGCTGGCGAAAGTTTTGAATCGAGTCGTATCCATCCGGTGCAAAGCAGCGCCGAAAGACTCGGATAGATTTGGAAGACGGTTGGGCGTCGACGAGCAACGATTAGGCAGGTTGGAGTTTTCCAGCTGGACGATGTGGCAAGCCGGGAGGTGGTCATCGATATACGCAATTTAACATAATATATATTATGCGAAGTATTGGTTGGGACGAAGCCACTCAGGGGGCTCCAGGCAAAAGACTCTGCGCACGCATGCAACCAACACATGAAAACAGATACCTCTACCGGCCTGAAGCCTCCGCAGCACTACGGATGGTGAACGGCCAATGCGACAGGCATGATGAGGTCCATGAAATCATCGTCCAGATTCAGCGTTCCCGTGCTCTGGCTGATCCTGTTCTGCCCCGGTGCAGCCTGGATTGGCTGGCAGGACGGCGTTGCCAACTACGAACGCTTCTTTCAGGACACCAGCATCGCCCAGCGCATGCTCAGTCAGAAGACCGTGCAGCATGAGGCCGTCCTGGCAACGCTGGCGGCGTTGGCGAATCCGCCGGCGCCCGAACGCCTGTTGCCCAGCCTGCAACCAAGCATGCCGCAGTTGCAGGGTCTCGGGCTGTTTCGCAACGGCACCTGGATGGCAACTCAGGCAGCGCCTGCTGACCTGGCGATGATGCTCGAACGAGCGCGCCAACTGCAGCGGCCTGTCACCTTGCCTCAGGAGGAGCCGTCAGCCAGCCCTTTGCCTTGCACAGCTGGCGGACCCTGACGCCAGCTGACTGGCCCTGGCCGGCATGGCTGACATGGGCGTTCGCCAGCGCTCTGCTGGCCGTTGCCGGCACGGCCTGGCAGCGCACGCGCGCCGAGGCTCGGCGACAGCAGGAGCAAGCCCGTCTGGCGCAGATGGCCCGTCTGGGTTCGCTGGGAGAAATGGCCGCAGGCATCGCCCATGAGCTGAACCAGCCACTGACGGCGATTCTCGCCCAGGTGCGTGCAGCCGAGCGCCTGCTCGATGACGAGGACGAGCGCCCTGCCGTGCGCCAGGCGCTGCTTGCCAGCGCTGCCCAGGCACGCCGTGCGGCGGACATCATCAGCCGATTGCGCGATCTGGTGCAGTCCAGCTCGCCGTCGACGCGTGCAGCGGTGGATGCCGAGCAACTGATGGCCTCGCTACTGTTTCTACGCGCCGAGGAGCTGGCCCGCCAAGGCATTCGCCTGAGCTGGTCGAATGCCAGCCCGGGCGAATGCCCGCTGGGCGATCGGGTCGCGCTCGAGCAGATAGTGCACAACCTGGTGCAGAACGCAGCTGACATGCGCGGCACCCGCAACATCCAGGTCAGTGGCGGCGTCGAGGACGATGCGTATGTGTTCCATGTCAGAGACGACGGTCCGGGCATCGCAGACGAAGCGTTGCCACGCCTGTTCGAGCCGTTCTATACGTCACGCCAGCACGGCATGGGGCTGGGCCTGACATTGTGCGAGACGCTGGCCGGCGCCATGGACGGCCAGCTCAGCGCGCGCAACCTGGACACGGGTGGCGCCTGCTTCACCCTGCGCCTGCCGCTTGCCGGAGCCGATGCATGAACGCCCTCTCCCATTCCCCTCTGGTTTACCTGGTCGACGATGATGACGCCGTGCGTGATGCTCTGGCCCTGCTGCTGCGCAGCGTCGGCTTGCGCAGCGAGAGCCATGGCGATCCGCAGGCATTTCTCGCCACGCTGTCGGCGCAGTCGATCGGCTGCGTCGTGCTGGACATTCGCATGCCGGGCATGGGTGGGCTGGAGCTACTGGAACGGCTCGCCGAATGTTCCGATCTGCCGGTGGTGATGCTGACCGGGCATGGCAACGTCGATCTGTGTCGCCGCGCCTTCAAGGGTGGTGCCATGGAGTTCTTGCAGAAGCCCGTGGATGACGATGTGTTCCTGGATGCGGTGCAAGCCGCTGTACGTCTGCATATCGCCAGCCGGGAGCGTCAGGCCGTCACCCTGGCGGCCAGCGAGCGCCTGGCGCGCTTGTCCGGGCGCGAGCATGACGTGCTGGTGCGCATCGTCACAGGCATGAGCAACAAGGAGATCGCGCGGGAGCTGGAGCTCTCGCCGCGAACCGTGGAAACCTACCGGGCCAACGTCTTCGACAAGCTCGAAGCCGACTCGCTGGCACAGCTGATCCGCCAGTACGCCAGCCTGCTGGATGAACCGTCTCCGTAGCGCTACGGAGAACGACGAGTAGTCGGGCGAATACCGCGGCGAGGGGCATGCGACCAGACTGGCGACTCCTGATCCGACTGAAAGGAAAGTCCCATGACTCGTTCATCCCTAGCTGCCCTGCTCTGCTCGTTCGCCCTCGTCAACGTCGCCAACGGCGCGGTTCTCAATGAAGGCAATCTGTCGACGGCCGACGCGCAGAAACTCGCCAGTGCGACCGTCGCGGCCTGCTCCGCCAAAGGTTACAACGTCAGCGCTTCGGTGGTGGATCGTGCCGGCCTGCTGAAGGCCTTTGCCCGCGCGGACAACGCTGGCCCACACACGATCGAGGCCAGCAGGGCCAAGGCCTTCACCTCGGCGTCGGCCAAGGCCCCTACGCTGGCAATCATGGAGAACGCGCAGAAGAACCCCGGCGCAGCCAACCTCACCGATATTCCGGGTTTCCTGTTGCTGGGTGGCGGGGTTCCGGTCAAGGCCGGCGACACAGTCATCGGGGCCATCGGTGTGGCAGGTGCTCCGGGTGGTCACCTGGACGCACAGTGCGCCGATGAGGTCCTGGCAGCGAATGCCGCGTTGTTTCGCTAAGCGATCGTAACGCGAGTAGTCATTCGCGGCCTTGGCCACCGCCGGTTGCTGAAGCTGGCGGTGGCCTGGTCCCTGTCTCCCGGACAAAAAAAGACCGCACTGGAAGACCCAGGCGGTCACAAGTCGTCTTAACCAAAGGAGATGAAGTGGAGCCAGAGCAACGACCTTGTCACGGAGTCAACTGTCGCTGCCCAGGAATCTTCATCGGGACGAAGCCTACCGGGTGCATCCGCAAACACCCCATCGAAGTCATCGATAGTGATCATCAATCAGCTCAAATAGTGCCGCCGGCAGCATGGTGATAACTCTAAGCGCGCCCTCTGGGCCGGGCCTTACCTCGATGTGAGGCACGTTTAGAACAGCACACAAACACCGGGAGCACTCATGTACAGAAAACACGGTCTCGCGCTGGCCTGCAGCCTCGCGCTTGGTGGCCAGTTGGCGCACGCCAGCAGCCAGTCCGAAGCCAACGGTTTCGTCGAGGATGCCAGCCTCAACCTGTTGCTGCGCAACGCCTATTTCAACCGCGACTACAAAGACCGCACCAACGATGCCAAGACCTGGGGCCAGGGTTTCATCACCACCTTCGAGTCCGGCTTCACCCAGGGCACGGTCGGCTTCGGCGTCGACGCCTTCGGCCTGCTGGGCATCAAGCTCGACAGCGGTCGTGGACGCAACTACCGCGCCTTCTTCGACACCGACGGCGACGGTCGTCCGGTCGATGAGCTTTCCCAGGCCGGCGGTGCAGTGAAACTGCGCGTCTCCAACACCGTGATCAAGTACGGCAACCAGTTCCCTTCCCTGCCCGTTCTGGCGCATGACGACAGCCGCCTGCTGCCGCAGTCCTTCACCGGTACGCTGGTGACCAGCAACGAGATCGAAGGCCTGGAGCTGAATGCCGGGCGCTTCACCGCCGACAGCCCGATGGGCGACTCGGCGCGCGACCCCAACCGTCTGAAGAGCATCGATGTGCTCGGCGGCAGCTACGCCGTCAGCGATGACCTGAGCCTGGCGGTCTACCACGCCGACCTCGAGGACATGTACAAGCGCTACTACGCCAACGTCAATTACAACCTGGCACTGGCGGCCGATCAGGCGCTGAACTTCGACTTCAACATCTACCGCACCAAGTACGACACCGGCTCCAGCGCAGCGCTGGACCTTGGCGGCGATGGCGAAGGCGACCGCAACACCATCTGGAGCCTGGCCGCCAAGTACAGCGTCGGCGCCCACGCGTTCATCCTCGCGCATCAGCGCAACAGCGGCGACGCCGGCTTCGCCTACGACTACGGTGATGGCGGCAGCAGCATCTACCTGGCCAACTCCTACTACTCGGACTTCAACCTGAAGGACGAGCGTTCCTGGCAGGCCAGCTACGAGCTGGACTTCGCCGAGTACGGCGTGCCGGGCCTGCGCTACAAGTTCGCCTACGTCCGTGGCGACAACATCGACACCGGTAACGACAACGAGGGTACCGAGCGCGAGATCTTCAACCAGGTCAGCTACACCGTCCAGAGTGGCGCGGCCAAGGATCTGCACCTGCGCCTGCGCAACTCGATCTATCGCTCGAGCACCGATGTCGGTCCGGACCTCAACGAGATTCGTGCGTTCGTCGAGTACCCGCTGAGCATCCTGTGATGCCCCCTGCCCCGACCCTGGTCGGGGCAACCCTTCATGCCCGCAAGGCCTGTACGAGAGCCTTGGCCGAATCCTCGATCGCCGCTTCGTCGTAGGCGGCGAACCCCATCATCAGGCCGGGTGCCTGCGTATTGGCGACCCAGTAGCGCGACAGCGGTATCGAGCCGATGCCGGCCTCCTGCAAACGCTCGAACGCCAGCTGTTCATCCTCGACGTGCAAGCGGCAGGCGATGTCCATCCCCGCGCGAATCTCCGGCACATCGATCAATCCGCGCCAATGCCTGTGCGCGGCTTCGGCAAAGGCATCGGCCCGGGAAGCGTAGATCTTGCGCATGCGCCGCACGTGGCGGTCGAAATGTCCTTCGTGAATGAAATCGGCCAGCACCGCCTGCGCCAGGCCGTTGGCATGCCGCGACAACAGCGCCGAAGCGCGGGTGAAAGGTTCGACCAGATGCTCGGGCAGCACCAGGTAGGCCAGGCGGATCGCAGGAAACAGCAGCTTGCTGAACGTGCCGGCCATGATCACCGAGTGCTCGGCGCCCGGCATGGAGCGCAGTGCCGGGATGGGTTTGGCGATGAAGCGGTACTCGCTGTCATAGTCATCCTCGAAGATATGGCTGCCCTGCTCCTGCGCCCATTGCAGCAGGGCCAGACGCCGCGCGGGCGACAGCTCGCCGCCCAGAGGCGCCTGGCGCGAAGGCGTGACGTACGCCAGCCGCGCATCACGTGCCAGGCGCACGCCTTCGTCGACCCTGAGGCCGGCCTGATCCACCGGCACGTCCACACGCCTCACACCGGATACCTCCATCAGCTGGCGTGCGCCCGGGTATCCCGGGTCTTCCATCCACACCTGCGATTCGCCCGGCGCCAGCAGCCGCAGGCACAGGTCCAACCCTTGCTGCACGGTGCTGAGCAGGAGAATGCGCGACGCTGACACCTGCACCCCACGGGCAATGGCCAGGTAGCCTGAGACCGCCTCGCGCAACGCGGGCAAGCCCGCCGGATCGGAGTCCAGCAGCATGGACAGGCGCGAGCTGCGCAACTGCTGGGTATGCAGCTTGCGCCACAGGTCGATGGGAAAGGCCTTGATGTCGCCACGATGAGGGAAGAAAGGGCGCAGTCCACTGGGCAGCGTGCGTCGGGAGAAGATCGGATCGATCTCCGCCAGGCGATTCAACCAGGGCGTGTCGGGGGCGCTGCGGCTTTCCTTCACCTCGGCCACCACCTTGCGCCGGACGTATCCCGCGTTCAGCGTCGGGTCCGGCAATACCTCGCTGACGCGTGTCCCGCTGCCGGTTCGAGCCTGCAGGTAGCCCTCGGAAAGCAGCTGTTGATAGGCCGCCTGTACCGTGCCACGGGCCAGCTTGTAGTACTCGGCCATGGCGCGCGTGCTGGGCAGCTTGCTGCCTGCGGGAAGACGCCCGAGGAGAATCGCGGCGCGCAGCGACTCATACAGCCAGCTCTGCAGGCTGACACCCTCTTCCGGCGTTCCCAGCGGCAGAAAGACCACCTCTGGCGGTGTTTTGTCGGCAGCCATGTGCCCTCCGAAGTGGATCAGTAACTCTTGCAAAGATTGGATCAATACACTGATCCAATGCAACCGCACAATCCATCCCGTAGTCAGCCAGTACCTTTCTTCTTCGCTACGGGAACAACGACATGAAACAACGAATCCTGATCATCGGCGCCGGTTTTGCCGGCATGTGGAGCGCGCTGAGCGCCATTCGCCTGCTGGACCAGCAGCAGCGTCTGGATGTGAGCGTCACCCTCCTCGCCCCGCAAGCCGAACTCCGCGTGCGCCCGCGCTTCTACGAAACAGACCTGGCTACCACCGTTGCCCCGCTCGGCCCGCTGTTCGATGCGGTCGGCGTGAATTTCGTGCAAGGCTGTGCGACGCGCATCGATGCCGCCGGCAAGCGCGTCATCTACCGCGAAACGGGCGGCGCCCAGGCCGAACTGAGCTACGACCGGCTGATCCTGGCCTCGGGCAGCCAGGTCGCCCGCCCTCCTCTGGCCGGTATCGACCGCTTCGCCTTCGATGTCGACAGCTTCGAATCGGCGCAGAAGCTCGAGGCTCATCTGCAGAGCCTGCGTGACAAGCCGGCCAGCCAGGCGCGAAACACCGTGGTGGTGGTCGGAGGCGGCTTCACCGGCATCGAAACGGCAACAGAAATGCCGGCGCGCTTGCGCGCCATCCTCGGCGACGAGGCAGATGTGCGGGTGATCGTCGTCGACATGGGCAAGCAGGTGGGGAGCGCGATGGGCGAGCAGATCGCCTCGGTGATCGCCGGAGCCAGCGATGCGCTGGGGGTCACCTGGAAGCTCGGCAGCCCGGTATCGATGGTCGATGAACAGGGCGTGCAAGTCGACGATGGCGAGCGCATCGAGGCCAGCACTGTGGTCTGGACCGTGGGGGTGAAAGCCTCGCCGCTGACCCAGCAGATCGATGGCGAGCGCGATGCCTTCGGACGCCTGCATGTCGACCGCAACCTGAAGGTACTGGGCCAGGACAGCATCTATGCCACCGGCGATACGGCCTATGCCGCCGTGGATGAGCTGGGCAACCATGCGCTGATGACCTGCCAGCACGCCATCGCCCTGGGGCGCTCGTCGGGGAACAACGCGGCAGCCGATCTGCTGGGTGTCGAAGCGATCCCCTACAGTCAGCCCAAGTACGTGACCTGCCTCGATCTCGGCGCCTGGGGAGCGGTCTTCACCGAAGGCTGGGAGCGCAAGGTGCTGCTGACCGGCCAGGAAGGCAAGGCCATCAAGACCGAGATCAACACCAAGTGGATCTACCCGCCGGAGGCCAAGCGCGACGTCGCGCTGGCGGCGGCCGACCCGCTGATCCCCGTCGTTGCCTGACCCGCTGCCAGCCCCGGACGCCCTGTGCGTCAGGGGCTGCGCCGTTGCGAGTTGCGCACGGCCACGGCGAAGCGTGCCGCTCGACAGCGCAACCACCTGACATCACACCCACCAAGCGGTATATGCTCGAGGCCAGACCTGATTGCAGCCCCTGGCGACAGTCGCCTGGTCATACGGGCAAGGCCCTGCCACGCCGCCACCCTCTGGCGAATCCGGGTCGAAGTGCCTTGTCGCGGGTCTTTGACTGCAGGAGAGTTCGCGTGCCACGCATCAATCGCCAGTACCGGCCGCAGGTATTCGGGCTGCTGCAATCCGCCATCACCAGCGCCATCGCGGCGTTGATCGCCAACCCCAAGGGGATGGCACTGGGTCCGTTCATGCTCAGCTGGAGCACGACCTGGTTACTGACCTGGCTGAGCATGATCCCGGTGGTACTGCTGGCTGCACCCTATGTCCGGCGACTGACCGATCTCATCGTCCAGCGCGAGGACTGACTGCCCTCAAACCAGCCCGTACGAGTGGCTATCCTCGTCCGAGGCGGCCTGCATCTCGGCGCGTTCCTGCATGCGCTGGGCAATCGTCTCCTCCACCGCCTTCTGCTGTTCAGGCGGCATGGACTCGATATCTTCCTCGGTTAGGCCCATTTCCTTGAGTATGCGGTCGCGCATCTTTTCCGCCGGCGTCATCGCCATGTAGGCCTTGAACGCCTCGAGTGCGGCCTTGCCGTCGTCTTCCTCCTTCTCCTCCACCTGTCCCGAGCCGACGCTGGTTTCGGTCTGCTCATCGGCGCTGTTCTGCAGGGCTACCCGCAGGCGGGCAAACCCCTCTTCCGTGGCTTGTCTGGCCTGGAATTCGCGCTCCGACTCGGCATTTGCCGTGCGCACGGTTTTCCCGACCTCGCGTGTAACGAGCACTTGCTCATCCTGCTGCTCGTTCTGCTTGCCGCGGAAACCGCTCAGCGACACGCCACTGTAGTTGCCTACGCCTCCAATGATACTCATGCCTCGCTCCTTGACTGAGTTGCAGTTGCCAGGGGCTTGGAATCAAGGCGCGTGCCAACATGAAAGAATGACGCAAGCCACTGAAAACACGGAGCTTGTTCGTTTTCGACGGTGGCAATAGGAGGCAAGACCTTGCCGCTGGGCGGCAAGGTGGCAACGAGAGTCAGTGCGAGTCGCTGATCTGCCGGAAGGCGTCCAGCAGTGCCCGGGAGAGGTCGACCGAGGAGAACTTGGTCAGCATCGCGTTGGCACCGACCGAGCGGGCCTTTTCGGTATTCATGGTGCTGTCCAGTGAGGTGTGCAGCAACACGTAGGTATCGGCGATGTCGGCGCTGCGGCGGATTTCCCTCACCAGGCTGTAGCCGTCCATCTCGGGCATCTCGATGTCGGACACCAGCAGCTCGAAGGGCATGCCCGCCTGGCGATATTCATGCAGTTGCTGCAGCGCCGCCTGGGCACTGCGTACCGCCGTGCAGTCCAGGCCCAGCTGGCGCAGGACGTTGAGCGTCTGCTGCAGCGCGACCTGCGAATCGTCGACCAGCAGCACACGTCGTCCCTGCAGGATCTGTCCGTCCTGGCCATCGAGCAATTGCCCGACCGGCGCCTCTTCCAGGGCAGGCGTGATGTCGTGCAACACCTTCTCGATATCGAGAATCTGCACGATGGAGCCGTCGATCTGGGTCACCCCGGTGATGAAGGCCCGGTTGCCTGAGCCTGCGGGTGGCGGGCGCACGTCGCGCGTGGAGCACTGCACGATGCGCTCGACGCTCTTCACGTGCAGCCCCTGGCGCGAGCGGCTCAGCTCGGTGACGATCAGGCAGCCGTCGTCCTCGTCGGCGGCCCCGGCCTCGCCCGTGGCACGCGACAGGTCGATGACCGTCAGCGCGGAGCCACGCAACGTGGCGATGCCGCGCACGTTCGGCCCACGGTTGGGCAGCTTGGTCAGCGGCGGACAGGGAATGATCTCGTTGACCTTGAGCAGGTTGATTCCCAGCAGTCGGCCGCTATGCAAACGAAACAACAGCAGAGACAGCGCGTCGCCGGTGATGAGACTCATGAAACGATCCTTGAACGAACGGTAGGCCTACCGGGTATAGCGACCAGCTGGCTGCGGACTTTAATCCGCAGCCAGTTTCAAGGCGACTCGCCCGCGGTTGGGGCAGGTTTCCATGTAGCGATGCGCCTCGACGAAGTCCTCGAAGTCGAACACCTTGTCGATCACCGGCGTCAGCAGGCGGTCGGCCGTCATCTGGTTGATGTGGGTGAGCGCGCGTTGCACCGCCTCGTTGTTGGGCTCGATGCCCAGCTCCGGGCAGCCGGTGAAGTCCAGCACGCAGTGACGGAAGAACTGCAGGTGCTTCTTGAAGGCGGCGCAAGCCGGGAACGCCGTGTCGTTGCCACCGTTGATGCCGTACAGGATCAACTTGCCACGCGGCGCGGCGATGTCACCCAGCAGCTTCATCTGCGGCCCGGCGCACTGGTCGAGAATCACTTCGACGCCCTTGCCCTCGGTGTAGCGTTCGACTTCGAGCACCAGGTCCTGCTCCTCGGTCGCGATCACCTTGTCGGCACCGAGACCACGCAGGAACTCGCGATCATCCGCCGAGCTGGTGGAAACGATCACCTTCGCCCCCAGCGCCTTGGCCAGTTGCACGGTCTGCGGCGCCATGCAGTGGCTGGCTTCGGTGATCAGCACATGCTGCCCCGGCTTCAGGTGCGCCAGGTCGACCAGCGCCAGGTAGCCGAACAGCAGGCTGGTGTAGTGCACGCTGGCCTCCAGCGGACTGAGCACCTCGGGATAGCGGGTCAGGGCGTGGCTGGGCATCAGCACCAGATCGCCCCAGGTCGGATAGCGGTTCGGCGTGCTGGCCGGGAAGCCGGCGACGGCGGTGCCGATCTCGAAATCGCTGACGCCTTCGCCCAGGGCGGCGATGGTGCCGGCCAGTTCGAAGCCGGTGCCTGCCGGAAGCTTGGCCTGCTCGGCCGCCAGGTTCTGACGCCACAATACGTCTTTCCAGCCCAGGCCGACCGCCTGAACGCGCACCAGCACCTCACCAGGGCCGGGCACAGGCGTCGGAACCTCTTCGTACTGGAGCACATCGGCATCGCCGAACTTATGAAAACGGATCATGCGGGACATCGCTTACCTCGAGCTTGATCGCGGATTAACACTTCAATGATTGTGGACTCTATCCGCTGTGCGACGGCGACACTATCAGACTCTATCGATAGTCTTCATGCCTGTCAGTGATTCAGCGACTTTCAATCCGCTGCGCACTGCCCGTACTATTTGTGCCGGCAAGGCTCTCATTTGCAACGCGGTGCTGACAAGGCCCGTGTCCCCTCGGATGGTACCTGGATGAACCGCAACGACCTGCGTCGCCTCGATCTGAACCTGCTGATCGTCTTCGAGACGCTGATGCACGAACGCAGTGTGACCCGGGCTGCTGAGAAGCTGTTTCTCGGCCAGCCAGCCATCAGCGCGGCGCTGGCACGCTTGCGCACGCTGTTCGATGACCCACTGTTCGTGCGTACCGGGCGCAGCATGGAGCCGACGCCACGGGCACAGGAAATCTTCGCCCTGCTCTCGCCGGCGCTGGACTCCATCTCCACGGCGGTCAGCCGCGCTGCGGACTTCGATCCGGCAACCAGCAAGGCGGTGTTTCGCATCGGCCTCTCCGATGACGTCGAGTTCGCCCTGCTCCCCGCCCTGCTCCGCCGCCTGCGCGCCGAGGCACCAGGCGTGGTGCTGGTGATTCGCCGTACCAACTACCTGATGATGCCGGGGCTGCTGGCCTCCGGGGAGATCTCCGTGGGCGTGGCCTACACCGAGGAGTTGCCGGCCAACGCCAAGCGCAAGGTCCTGCGGCGCAGCAAGGCCAAGCTGTTGCGTGCAGACACCGTGCCCGGCGCGCTGAGCCTCGATGACTACTGCGCGCGCCCGCATGCCCTGGTGTCCTTCGCCGGAGACCTCACCGGTTTCATCGATGACGAGCTGGCCAAGGTCGGGCGCGAACGCCACGTGGTACTGGCCGTGCCGCAGTTCAACGGCCTGGCCACCCTGCTGGCGGAAACCGACATCGTCGCCAGCGTGCCGGACTACACCGCCGCGGCCCTGACCGCAGCCGGTGGCCTGCGCGCCGAGGACCTGCCGCTGCCAGCGCAGACATTCGAACTGCACATGGCCTGGCGCGGCGCGCAGGACAACGACCCGGCAGAACGCTGGCTGCGTTCGCGCATCCAGATGTTCTGCGGTGACCCCGACAGTCTCTGAAAACGCACCATGCAGGTGCCGGCAGGAACTTTCGCGCACTGCCATGGTTCCAAATTGATATAACTCTGTCTTTCATCATTCCTGATGATATTCAACTTCATGGTGTTCGATTCGTAGCACCCTCTGACTCGCCGCAGACTCCGCCCATCCACAAATCCGACTGGCGGAGTCATCTATGGAACAGCATCACAAGAACATCTGGATATTCCCCCTGGCGCTCGCCAGCGTCATCGCCCTGAGCGGCTGCGATCAGGCGCCTCAGACTCAGGCGCAGATGCCGGCCCCCAAGGTCAGCGTCGCCGAAGTCATCGAACAACCGATCAACGAGTGGGATGAGTTCACCGGCCGCCTGGAGGCACCGCAGTCGGTCGAGATTCGCCCGCGCGTGTCGGGCTACATCGATCGCGTGGCCTTCGACGAAGGTTCGCTGGTGAAGAAAGGCGACCTGTTGTTCCAGATCGACCCGCGTCCATTCCAGGCCGAAGTCAAACGCCTCGAGGCCCAGCTGCAACAGGCGCGTGCCAACCAGGCACGTGCAGCCAGCGAGGCCCGCCGTGGCGAGCGCCTGCGCCAGAGCAACGCCATCTCCGCCGAACTGGCCGATGCCCGTGCCAGCGCCGCGACCGAAGCCAAGGCAGAGGTCGCCGCCATCGCCGCCGAACTGGAGAACGCTCGCCTCAACCTCGGTTTCACCCGCATCACTTCGCCCATCGACGGTCGCGTCAGCCGCGCCGAGATCACCGAAGGCAACCTGGTCGGTGCCGGCGAAAGCCTGCTGACCTCGGTGGTGTCCACTGACAAGGTCTACGCCTACTTCGATGCGGACGAGCGCGCCTTCCTCAAGTATGTGGAGCTGGCTCGCGAATCCGGCTCCGATGCCCGTGGCGCCAGCCCGGTCTACCTCGGCCTGTCCGATGAAGCCGATCACCCGCACCTGGGCCAGCTGGACTTCCTCGACAACCAGGTCAACCCGCGCACCGGCACCATCCGTGGCCGCGCCGTCTTCGACAACGAGGATGGCCGCTTCACCCCCGGCCTGTATGCGCGCCTGAAGCTGGTCGGCAGCAAGCCCTACGCCGCGACGCTGATCAAGGACGAGGCCGTCGGCACCGACCTGGGCAAGAAGTATGTTCTGGTGCTGGGCGCCGACAATGCCGTGGCCTATCGCGCCATCGAGCTGGGGCCGAAGCTGGAAGGCCTGCGTATCGTGCGCAGCGGTCTGAGCAAGGGCGAGAAGATCGTCGTCAACGGCCTGCAACGTGCCATGCCGGGCGCCACCGTCGACCCGCAGCCGGTGTCGATGGCCGATGAGGGCACGCTCGAGCAACTGGCTCGCATGCGCCAGGCCGTCGATAGCAGCCAGGCCCCGCGTGTCGCCGCCGAAAAAATCGATGCTCACTCTCCGCGCGGCTGATCACGCCAGCGTGACTTGAGGAAAGATCCATGAATTTCTCGCAATTCTTCATTCAGCGGCCGATCTTCGCCGCTGTGCTGTCACTGCTGATCCTGATCGGCGGTGCCATCTCGCTGTTCCAGCTACCGATCAGCGAATACCCGGAAGTGGTGCCGCCCACCGTCGTGGTTCGCGCCAACTTCCCCGGCGCCAACCCCAAGGTGATCGGCGAAACCGTGGCCTCGCCACTGGAGCAGGCCATCGTCGGTGTCGAGGGCATGCTCTACATGTCGTCGCAATCGACCAACGACGGCAAGCTGACCCTCACCGTCACCTTCGCCCTGGGTACCGACCTGGACAACGCCCAGGTGCAGGTGCAGAACCGGGTCACCCGCACCATGCCGACGCTGCCCACCGAGGTACAGCGTCTCGGCGTGACCGTGGACAAGGCCTCGCCTGACCTGACCATGGTGGTGCACCTGACCTCGCCGGATCAGCGCTACGACATGCTCTACCTGTCCAACTACGCCGCGCTCAACGTCAAGGACGAGCTGGCACGCCTGGACGGTGTGGGTGACGTGCAGCTGTTCGGCATGGGCAACTACTCGCTGCGTGTCTGGCTCGACCCGAACAAGGTCGCCTCGCGCGGCCTGACCGCCACCGATGTGGTCACCGCGATCCGCGAGCAGAACCGTCAGGTCGCTGCCGGTGCGCTGGGCGCGCCGCCATCGGACGCCGGCAACAGCTTCCAGCTGTCGATCAACACGCAAGGCCGCCTGGTCACCGAGGAAGAGTTCGAAGACATCATCATCCGTGTCGGAGAGAATGGTGAGATCACCCGTCTGCGTGATATCGCCCGCGTCGAACTCGGCTCCAACCAGTACGCCCTGCGCTCGCTGCTGAACAACCAGCCGGCCGTGGCCATCCCGGTGTTCCAGCGTCCTGGCTCCAACGCCATCGCCATTTCCGATGCGGTGCGTGAGCGCATGGCAGAGCTGAAGCAGAGCTTCCCGCAGGGCATGGACTACGAGATCGTCTATGACCCGACCATCTTCGTCCGTGGCTCCATCGAAGCGGTGGTGCACACCCTGCTCGAGGCCATCGTGCTGGTGGTGCTGGTGGTCATCCTGTTCCTGCAGACCTGGCGCGCCTCGATCATCCCGCTGGCCGCCGTGCCGGTTTCGCTGATCGGTACCTTCGCGGTGATGCACCTGTTCGGTTTCTCGCTCAACGCCCTGTCGCTGTTCGGCCTGGTGCTGGCCATCGGCATCGTGGTGGACGACGCCATCGTTGTGGTGGAGAACGTCGAACGCAACATCGCCCTGGGCAAGTCGCCCGTCGAGGCCACGCGCCAGGCGATGAAGGAAGTGACCGGCCCGATCGTCGCCACGGCCCTGGTGCTGTGCGCGGTGTTCATTCCGACCGCGTTCATCTCCGGTCTCACCGGGCAGTTCTACCAGCAGTTCGCGCTGACCATCGCCATTTCCACCGTGATCTCGGCGGTCAACTCGCTGACGCTGTCGCCGGCCCTCGCCGCCATTCTGCTGAAGGATCACCACGCGCCGAAAGACCGCTTCTCGCGCATCCTCGACAAGCTCTTCGGTGGCTGGCTGTTCGGCCCGTTCAACCGCCTGTTCGACCGCGCCAGCAACCGTTATGTCGGCACCGTGCGGCGCGTACTGCGTGGCAGCAGCATCGCCCTGCTGGTCTATGGTGGCCTGCTGGTGCTCGGCTACATGGGTTTCTCCAGCACCCCGACCGGCTTCGTGCCGCAGCAGGACAAGCAGTACCTGGTGGCGTTCGCCCAGTTGCCTGACGCGGCCACGCTGGACCGCACCGAGGCAGTGATCAAGCGCATGTCCGAGATCGCGGCCAAGCATCCGGGCATCGAGAACACCGTGGCGTTCCCGGGGCTGTCGATCAACGGTTTCACCAACAGTCCGAACAGCGGCATCGTGTTCACCCCGCTCAAGCCATTCGATGAGCGCAAGGACCCGTCGATGAGCGCAAACGCCATCGCGGCCGAGCTCAACGCCCAGTTCGCCGACATCCAGGACGCCTACATCGCGATCTTCCCGCCGCCGCCGGTACAGGGGCTCGGCACCATCGGTGGCTTCCGCCTGCAGATCCAGGATCGCGGCAACCTGGGCTACGAAGAGCTGTACCTGCAGACCCAGAACATCCTCAACAAGGCGCGCCAGTTGCCCGAGCTGAACCCCATGTCGGTGTTCACCAGCTACCAGGTCAACGTGCCACAGGTGGATGCTGCCATCGACCGCGAGAAGGCCAAGACCCACGGCGTCGCCATCAGCGATATCTTCGACACCCTGCAGGTGTACCTGGGCTCGCTGTATGCCAACGACTTCAACCGCTTCGGTCGGACCTACCAGGTCAACGTCCAGGCCGACCAGCAGTTCCGCCTGGAGCCGGAGCAGATCGGTCAGCTCAAGGTGCGCAACAACCGTGGGGAAATGGTGCCGCTGTCGACCTTCGTCAAGGTTGACGACAGTGCCGGTCCCGACCGCGTGATGCACTACAACGGCTTCCTCACCGCTGAGATCAACGGTGCTGCGGCGCCGGGCTACAGCTCGGGTCAGGCCGAAGCGGCGATCGCCAAGCTGCTCAACGAAGAATTGCCCATCGGCATGACCTTCGAATGGACGGACCTGACCTATCAGCAGATCCTCGCGGGCAATACGGCGATCTTCATCTTCCCGCTCTGCGTGCTGCTGGCCTTCCTCGTGCTGGCTGCCCAGTACGAAAGCTGGAGCCTGCCGCTGGCGGTCATCCTGATCGTGCCGACCGTGCTGTTCGCCGCCATTACCGGGGTGATCATCGCGGGCATCGACAACAACATCTTCACCCAGATCGGCTTGATCGTACTGGTGGGCCTGGCGTGCAAGAACGCGATTCTGATCGTCGAGTTCGCCAAGGAGAAACAGGAGGAAGGTCTCGATCGCATCGCCGCCGTGCTGGAAGCCTGCCGCCTGCGTCTGCGCCCGATCCTGATGACCTCCATCGCCTTCATCATGGGTGTGGTACCGCTGGTGCTGTCGAGCGGTGCCGGTGCCGAGATGCGCCATGCCATGGGTGTGGCCGTGTTCTCCGGCATGATCGGCGTGACCTTCTTCGGTCTGCTGCTCACCCCGGTGTTCTATGTCCTGATCCGTGGGTTCGTGGAGAAGCGCGAAGCCAAGAAAGCCGTTCGCCTGCAGGAGTCGCATGCATGAAAGCCTTTGCCCCCGCCCTCCTGACCCTGGCGCTGTCGGCCTGTGCCGTAGGCCCGGACTACCGGGCACCCGCTACCGACCCGGCGCGCATCGACGCGCTGGAGAGCGCCGACTACGACCGTTCGCGCTTCGAAGCGACCTGGTGGCAGCAATTCGATGACCCGACGCTGAATCAGCTGGTGCAGCGTTCGCTGCAGGACAACCGCGAGCTGCGCGTGGCCTTCAGCCGCCTGCGTGCAGCCAGGGCGATCCGCGACGATGTTGCCAATGACCGTTTCCCGACGGTCACCAGCCGCGCCAGCGGTGAGTTCGGCAAGGCGCAGCAGCCACCGACCAGTGAAGACCGTATCCGTCAGGAACGCTACGACCTGGGCCTGGACATGGCCTGGGAAGTGGACCTGTTTGGACGCATCCAGCGTCAGCTGGAAGCCAGTGAAGCGCGCATCGAGCTGGCCGAGGCCGACTACTATCAGCTGCAGGTCAGCCTGATCGCCGAACTGGTCGATGCCTACGGCACGCTGCGCGGCGCGCAGCTGCGCGAGAGCATCGCCCGCAAGAACCTGAAGAACCAGCAGGACTCGCGCGCCATCACCGAGCAGCTGCGCGATGCCGGCGTCGGCAACGAACTGGACGTGCTGCGCGCCGATGCACGACTGGCCGCGACCGAGGCCAGCCTGCCGCAGTTGCAGGCCCAGCAGGTGCGTGCGCAGAACCGTATCGCCACCCTGCTCGGCCAGCGGCCGGAGCAGCTGGAGATCGACCTGACGGCGAAACCCTTGCCGGTGATCGCCAAGGCCCTGCCGATTGGCAACCCGGCCGATCTGCTGCGTCGACGCCCGGACATCCGTGCGGCCGAGCGCCAGTTGGCGGCTGCTACCGCCGAGGTCGGCGTGGCCACTGCGGACCTGTTCCCACGGGTCAGCCTGTCGGGCTTCCTCGGCTTCACCGCTGGCCGTGGCTCGCAACTCGGTGCATCTGCAGCACGCGCCTGGGGCGTGGCGCCCAGCATCACCTGGGCGGCGTTCGACCTTGGCAGCGTGCGTGCCCGCCTGCGCGGCGCCGAGGCCGAAGCGGACGGCGCGCTGTCGCAGTACGAGCAACAGGTGCTGCTGGCGCTGGAAGAATCGGAAAACGCCTTCAGTGACTACGCCAAGCGTCAGCAGCGCCTGATCTCGCTGGTGCGTCAGGCGGAAGCCAGCCGTGCAGCCGCCGAGCAGGCGGCGATCCGTTACCGCGAAGGTACGGTGGACTTCCTGGTGTTGCTGGATGCCGAGCGTGAACGCCTGGCTGCCGAAGACGCCCAGGCTTCGGCCGAGGTCGAGCTGTACAGCGGCATCGTCGCGATCTACAAGGCGCTCGGTGGCGGCTGGCAACCCCAGACCTGAACCCGCTCTCCCCCGGATCGGCTGCCCTGCCGATCCTCCTCAGCCCCAGGGATGATGCCCTGGGGCTTTTTTTAGGTTCATCGCGCTTTCCCGGGGAAGGCGGCCTTGATTTTCAGGAAGAAATAGTCAGAGTCCCGGAAGCCATAGGCCATCCGCTTGATCACCTTGATGCGGTTGTTCACGCCTTCCAGGACGCTGGTG
>NZ_CP035677.1:2717475-2757702 GCF_029542605.1 Pseudomonas sp. REST10
AGAACTGGGCAAGATCAATAGGATGCACGGTGGCAGCAGGGCGTGGGGGTTGGTTCGTTTGGCGACTGCCAATTTACCCACTCCCCTGACTGTCAACGCGCTCTTCCCCCAGACTCCGCGAAGAACCTTTTTTATCCCTCGACGCGGTTGCGCCCCGACTGCTTGGCCCGGTAGAGCGCCGCATCCGCGCGCTGCATGAGCGCCTGCGCCTGCTGCTCGCCTGCGAGCAGCGCGGCGACCCCGATGCTGAGCGTGACCTCGCCGAAGGGTGAGTCGGCATGCGCCAGCTGCAATGACCTGACGGCTTCGAGCAGGCGCTGCGCAATCGCGCAGGTGCCATCCAGATCGCTCATCGGTGCGAGCAGGACGAATTCCTCGCCACCGTAGCGGGCGATGACATCGGTGGGCCTGCCCAGGGCCGTGGCGAGTGCCTGGGCGATCTGCCGCAGGCAGGCATCGCCTGCCGGATGGCCGTAGCGGTCGTTGTAGGGTTTGAACCAGTCCACGTCCATGATCGCCAGGCCCAGAGGCGCTGCATGGCGTGCGGCACGCTTGCATTCCAGCGCCAGCAGCTCGTCGAACTGGCGGCGGTTGGCGATGCTGGTCAGGGCATCGGTCATGCTCAGGGTTTCCAGGCGCTGATTGAGTACCTGCAGCTCCTCGGTACGCTGGGCGACACGTCGCTCCAGCTCGCGCTCGGAGCGCTGCAGGTTCTCCACCAGCTGGTCCTGCGCCTGCAACAGCTGCGCCTGGGCCTGGAGCTTCTCCTGGCGCATCACGTTGATGCGATCGGCCAGGGCGAATGCCAGCAGCAACATCTCCAGCGAAGAACCGAGCTGCAGGCCATCCTCGGTGAACACATTGGTCGGCAACACGCCAAGAGCACGCAGGGTGGTACTCGCACCACCGAGAATCAGCAGGCCGAAGGCGGCCAGAAAGAAATAGGCGCTGCGCTGACGCTGCAACGCACAGGCCACGCCCACGCCGATCATCACCACGGCGGCGAGCAGGAACAGCAGGATGGCATAGCGCGACACCTGGGGCAGCGCCAGGGCGAACACGACAGGACTGGCCAGAAAGAACAGGATCATGCCGCGCAACAGGCGGTCGCCCCAGGGCAGCGTCACCTCGGTCTGCAACATGCGCCGCATGAACAGCATCAGCGCACTCAGGGCCAGGGACGCACTGGCGTAATAGGCGACGTTGGAGTTGAGCGGCAGGCCGAACAGCAGCCAGTCCGGCGCCATGCCGTTCTTGATGGTCACGCAGCCCACCGTACCGAGCACGAAGCAGACGTAAAGCAGGTAGATTCGCTCCCGCAGCGCGATGAACAGCATGAGGTTGAACAGGATCATCGCCAGCGCGATGCCCACATAGCCGCTGCGCGCCATGTAGTCGTTGCGCTCGTGAGCGTGGAATGCCTCGACCGACCAGAGCTGCAACGGCACCAGCAAGCCGATGCTCGACTCGACCCGCAGATAGACCGCCTGCTGCGAATGCGCCGCCAGTTGCAGCGGGAAGACGAAGTTGCGGTTGTCACAGGCCTTGCTGGTCTGCGGACGATCGGCCCCGGTGCGCCAGACGGCATAACCACCCTGCCCGTCCGGCACATAGGCATCCACCAGGGAAATGCGCGGATTGCTGACCACCAGCAGTCGCTGCACGGGCTCATCGCCGCTGTTGCCGATATCGAGACGAAACCAGTAGGCCGAACGGGTAAACCCCAGCGCGAAGGATGCACCACTGGCCAGGCCGTACTGGAACTGCCGCGCCTTTTCGGCGGTGCTGACCGCCCGCACCGTCAAGGCCCGCGAAGGGTCTTGCAGCACGCCAACCTGCGCCGTGAGCGACAGCGGCTCCTGCGCCATCTCGACGGCATCCACGGCACGCGCCCCGGCCCAGGTTGGCAGCGCATGCAGCAGCAGGCTTAGCAATAGGAGGAAGAGCCGAAAATGGTGATCAACGGTCATGAAAAGTATCGGTTTGAACTCGAACGAGACAAAGTTCGCTCAGGGGCTTGGTTGACGAAAGTCTACAAGACAAGCTCAGGGGCCGGTAAAGCGCCACCAAAATAACCAGGGCTGATCGTTCCCCTGAGGCTGACGTTCGCCAGGAGCATCGATCAGTGGCAACGGCTGCTGCTAGGTGAATCGGGATACGCAGGCGTAGCTGCGCTCGTTAGACTGTTCTCGGACAATCCAGCGGAACCCACCATGACACCCGAACAGATCGCCACCTTCTGCCTGAACCTGCCCGGTGCCCGCGAGGACTTCAAGTGGGGCAGCAACCAGGTGTTCTCCGTTGCCGGCAACAAGATGTTCGCCATTCTCGACTTTCTCGGCGAAGACCTGGCGTTCAAGGTCGACAGCGACCTGTTCCTCGGTTACGTCGACCGGCCGGGCATCCGCCCTGCCCCGTACCTGGCCCGTGCACACTGGATCAGCATGAGCGCCAGGCAATTGCCGCTTGCCGGTCAGGAACTGACCCAGCTGCTCACGCGCTCGCATCAGCTGGTGGTGCGCCGGCTACCCAAGCGGCTGCAACCCGGTCTGTTACTGGACGAGTAACGAGACGTAGCGGGCAATATGAGTGCCGTCGAGCCAGAGCAGGTCGATCCAGAGCACCTGATGCGCAGCGACGATCATCCAGAACACTATCTGGTAGGAGACTTTGCGCGTCTTGTGGCGCAGCAGTTGCTGGGCGATCAGCGCCCCAGGCCAGCCGCCCAGCAGCTCGACCAGATGCAGGGTCTTCTCGGCGATGCGCCGGCTGCCGTCCTGTGCGCTGCGCTTGTCCAGCCAATACTGCATGACGCTCAGCAGGCTGGCTGACAGATAGAGCGGCAACAGCCACCACAGGCCCTGGTCGAAGAGCCTCAGCGCGGCGATCAGGGGCAAGGCACAGAGCAGAAGGAAGACCGTGGCCTTGGCGGGAAGATGGCGGATGGGGCCCGCCCCCGTGCTCTTGCGCACCGTGCGCGGCGCTGATCCTGTCGCATCGGGTTTCTTAGGTTTGCGCCGGATCGCCTGGCGATCGAGGCTCAGCTCCCCAGCCAGGCGCAGATGTTCGGCGCGCAGGCGCCCGCGCTCGTCTCGCCCCTCGACATACAGCACCTGGTCACCGCTCTGCGGGCGACGGTCACCGCGCATCGCCGATATATGGGCGAAGACCTCCGCCCCACCGCTCTCGGGCTGGATGAAACCGAAGCCCTTGTCGTCGTTCCAGCTTCTCAGTCGCCCCCTGCGCTCGGTACCGCTCACAGCTGCGCCGTGCTCCAGTCGATCAGGTGCAGTTGCCAGGTCGCGAGAATGAGCAGGCCAAAGGCGATCCGGTACCAGGCGAACACCGCATAGCTGTGGTTGGTAATGAACCTGAGCAGCGCACGCACGGTGATCATGGCGACGATGAAGGTACTGACGAAGCCAATGGCGAAGATCGGCAGGTCACTCGTCTGCAGGATGTCGCGGTACTTGACCAGGGAATAGACCGTGGCCGCCACCATGGTCGGCATGGCCAGGAAGAAGGAAAACTCGGTCGCGGCCTTGCGCGACAGGCCACAGACCAGGCCACCGATGATCGTGGCCCCGGAACGGGAGGTCCCCGGGATCAGCGCCAGGCACTGCGCGAATCCGACCTTGAGCGCGAGCTGCCAGGTCATGTCGTCCACCGACTCCGCCTGGATCGGGTGTTCCCGGCGCTCGGCCCAGAGCATGACGATGCCACCGAGGATGAGCGCCGTGGCCACGGTGATGGGGTTGAACAGCCAGTGTTCGATCAGGTCCGCGAAGGCCAGCCCGAAGATCACCGCCGGAATGAACGCGAGAAACAGGTTGAAGCTGAAACGCCTGGCTTTCGGATCGCTGGGCAAGCCGACGAGGACGCCGATGACCTTCGCGCGGAACTCCCACATCACCGCCAGAATGGCGCCCAGCTGGATGATGATCTTGAACGCGGTGGCCTTTTCGCCGTTGAAACCCAGCAGGTCGCCGACCACGATCAGGTGCCCCGTGCTGGAGATAGGCAAAAATTCGGTCAGCCCCTCGACAACGCCCAGCAGCAGGGCCTGAAAGGCTATCCAGATATCCATTGATTCCCCCAAAACGCGGCAGGTGCCTTATGCGTAAGACTAAAACGTGGAGCACGGCCCCGGCCCTGGGACACAAATTGATCGCGAAGGTTCCCTGACACGGCTTGGCCCGGCCAGCACTCAGGTTTGGCGCCGGGCGGCCGAAATGCTATCAGACAACTAGAGTGAATAATGCCTTGATGTGACAGTATTGCCTTGCCCTCCATCGAGGTGGCCCTGATCCCGACAATTACAACAATCAGGAATACGTCCATGAACAGCTTACGTAGTCTTCCCATCAGCCGGCGTCTATGGCTGATCCTGGTGCTGGCCATCCTGACGCTGATCCTGCAGGGCGCCTACATGCTGCGACAGATCCATACCGATCTGTATCTCGGCAAGTCGGAAAAGACCCAGCACGTGGTACAGAGCGCCGCCGGCATCCTCAAGTACTTCCATGGCCTGGAGAGCGCCGGCACCCTGAGTCGCGAGGACGCGCAGAAGCAGGCCATGGAAGTCGTGCGCGGCCTGCGATACGACGGCCAGGAGTACTTCTGGATCAATGACCAGACCCCGGTCATGATCATGCACCCGACCAACCCCAAGCTCGAAGGCCAGAACCTCTCCGCGTTCAAGGACCCGGATGGCAAGGAACTGTTCAACGAGATGGTCGCCATCAGCCGCAGCAAGGGGGCCGGCCAGGTCGACTACCGCTGGCCCAAGCCGGGCGCCAGCGACCCGGTGCCGAAGATTTCCTACGTCGAGCTGTTCGAACCCTGGGGCTGGATCATTGGCTCCGGCGTCTACGTCGACGACGTGCAGGCCGAGTTCAGGACCCAGGCGCTGAGCGCGATGAGCATCGGCCTGCTGATCGCCGTGCTGCTGGTGGTGCTGGTCGTGCTCATCACCCGCAGCATCGTCCAGCCACTGCAGGCCGCCGTGGAGGCGATGGCCAGCATCGCCAGCGGCGAAGGCGACCTGACGCGCAACCTCGACAGCCACGGACGCGACGAACTGACCGCGCTGGCCACCTATTTCAACGCCTTCACCGAAAAGCTGCGCCAGGTCATCCGGCAGATGCTCGATTCGGCGGGTTCGCTGGATCGGGCCGCTGCCTCGCTTGGCGACATTTCCAGCGAGGCGCAGCGCCATAGCCAGCAGCAGGCGCAGCAGATGGAACTGGTGGCAACCGCCGTGAACCAGGTGACCTACGGCGTGCAGGACGTGGCGAAGAACGCCGAGCATGCCTCCAGCGAGATGCAGAACGCCGAGGACCAGGCCGGCCAGGGCCAGCAGAACATCGACGCCAGCCTGCGCCAGATCGACCAGCTGTCCGGCACCATCGACAAGGCCGTCGAGGTGATCCAGTCGCTGGCCAGCGAAAGCACGCAGATCGGCAGCGTCCTGGAAGTGATCCGCTCGATTGCCGAGCAGACCAACCTGCTCGCCCTCAATGCCGCCATCGAGGCGGCCCGTGCCGGCGAACAGGGGCGTGGCTTCGCCGTGGTCGCGGACGAAGTCCGTCTGCTCGCGCAGCGCACCCAGCAGTCCACCGCCGAGATCCAGGGCATGATCGAGCGCCTGCAGGGCAACTCGGAAGCCGCCGTCAAGGTGATCAACGACAGCAGCCGTGCCTCTCAGCTGACCGTGGAACAGGCCAGCCAGGCCGGTGAAAGCCTTGCCCAGATTGCGCAGTCGCTGCGCAATCTGGCCGGACTCAACGCTTCCATCGCCAGCGCCACCTTGCAACAATCGCATGTGGTTGAAGACATCAACCAGAACGTCACCCAGACGGCGGCACTGGCCCACAACACGGCCGAGGCCGCCGAACAGTCGAGTGCTGCCAGCCAGCACCTGAAACAACTGGCTGACCAGCTCAATCGCCTGCTGGGGCAGTTCCGCGTATGAGACGTTCATGAGCAACATGCAACATCAGGAGGTCGACTTCAGTCGGCCACAGAACCAGGACCTGATCTGGGACCTGGACAGCATGGCCCGGCGCGAGCTGGCCGAGCGCTTCATCAAGCTGTTCGAGAATCGCCTGTGCGTGTACTCCGAATCGGTGGGGCAGCTGTATACCAACTACAGTCTGCACTTCCCCACCGACCTCGGGCGCAAGATGGTGGTGCTGCCCAACCCCTACGCCTTTCATGACACCCTGCATGGCATCGACAGCCACGCCATCCGCAAGACCGGGCTCTGCGTGCTGCCCGGCAAGGTCCTCGGCAAGCCGGGGCTGCTGCTCAGCACGCAGATCGTCGACGGTGGCCCGGCGCCCAAGACGATGGCCTTCAAACCGGCGCTGGCACAGATCATCAGCAACCAGAAGAAGGTGGGTGACCTGTTCCTGCCGGTACTGATGAAGGGCGACTTGCGCGAGTTCGACCAGCAGATGCCCTACATTCACCTGCACCGTCTGCAACTGGCGCGTCTGGAGCGCCTGTCGAGCTTCGAGCGCGACGACATCCAGCAGACCATCACCCGCAAACTGCTGACGCTCTATCGGCAGGCCGACAGCCTGGTGTGCTGAGGCCGGCCAGACCAGTACAATCGCTGCCCTTTCATCGTTCCGAGGATGCCGGATGTCCTGGCTCGAACTCATTGCTGCCGGGCTCGGCATCGTCGCGGTATGGCTGACGGTCAGGCAGAACCCCTGGTGCTGGCCCATCGGCCTGCTGATGGTGCTGCTGTACGCGTGGCTGTTCTATGACTGGCGGCTGTATTCCAACCTGCTTCTGCAGCTGCTGTTCGCCGGCTCGCAGCTCTACGGCTGGTGGCAGTGGACACGCGGCGGAGACCAGCACGACGGGCGCAAGGTCAGTCGACTGAGCCTCGCCAGCCTGGCGACAGGCCTGTCGATGGGGGCGCTCGGTGCCTGGCTGCTCGGCTATCTCATGGCCAATCACACGGATGCCAGCGCCCCCTGGCTCGACGCCGCGCTGACGTCATTCAGTCTGGTCGCCCAGCTGTGGATGGCCCAGAAGCGCCTGCAATGCTGGGCCCTCTGGGTGGTCGTCGACCTCTGCTACGTCGCGTTCTTCGTCCATAGCCAGCTGTACCTCACTGCCGGGCTCTACGCTGCCTTCACCGCGCTGGCCATCAGCGGCTGGCTGAGCTGGCGGCGTGACCCCGCGCTGCGCTACGCGCCATGAAGGTCCTGGTGCTGACCGGGCCGGAGTCCAGCGGTAAGAGCTGGCTGGCGGCGGAAATTCAGGCGCGTTTCGGCGGTGTGGTGGTGGGCGAGTACGTGCGTCATTTCATCGATCTGCATCAACGCGACACCTGCTATGCCGACATCGGCGATATCGCCCGTGGCCAGCTGGCCTGGGAAGATGCTGCGCGTGCCGCGCGACCTGCACTGCTGATTCTCGACACGCACCTGCTGAGCAACCTGCTCTGGAGTCGCTGCCTGTTCGCTGATTGTCCGGGCTGGCTGGAAACCGAGCTGCTGGCCCGTCACTACGACCTGCACCTGCTGCTCGACCCCGCAGGCGTGCCCTGGATCGAAGACGGGCAACGCTGCCAGCCATTGCTGGCCGAGCGTCAGGCATTCCACCGCGCCTGCCACGACTGGCTGCAGGACAGCGGGCAGCGCTACGTCGCCCTGTCCGGCGACTGGGCCGAGCGCCGCGAAGCCGCAATGACCCAGGTGGCGACGCTGCTCGGCTCAGCGAATCAGCACGCTGGCCCAGGCCAGTAGCAGGCTGGTGCACACCACCAGGGTCAGGGGGGTGCGCAATGCGGGATACCACTGCGGTGCGAGGCCGACGCGTACCGCATGCATGTCGGCCAGGTACAGCCCGATGAACGCCAGCAGGAAGATCGGCAACGTCAGCGCGATGGGCAGGCCGCTGGCCAATGCCGCCCAGCCGAGCAGCGGTGGAACCACCGACAGGCCCAGTTGCAGCTTGGCGTTCTCGTCGGTCTCCTCGGCTCGCATCGCCAGGCCCCAGTGGATCGCGCCCATGAAGGCCAGGATTACCGCAGCGAAATCCAGCAGCGCGTCCAGTACGTAAGGCCGCCAGCCCAGAGGAATCACCCAGATCCCGGCGGCGCCGCTGACGAAGGGCAGCAGCCCGGCATAGCCCAGCAGGACGGCCAGTTGCGGCGGCTTTTCGGCGTCGAACGGATGCATGAAGATCTCCCGCGATACGTTTGCCGTGCACCTTAGCAGTGTTTCCCCGGCGAAACAGTAACGCCCCTTCAGCGCAGTCGATGTTTGTGCAGCAACCGATAGAAGGTTGGCCGGGAAACCCCGAGCGTGCGGGCTGCCTGGCTCATGTTGTGGGTGTAGCGTCCCAGCACATCGTTCAACGCCTGACGCTCGGCGCGCAGGATGTAGTCCTCCAGGGTCACCGGGTCATCATCCGTTGTCTGCGGTGCCTCCAAGCCAAGGTCCGAGGCGAGTATCTGGCGCCCTTGTGACAGGACCAGGGCGCGCAGCAGGCGGTTGCGCAGTTCGCGCACGTTACCCGGCCAGGCATGCGCCATCATGGCTTCGATCGCCTCCTCGCTGAAACGCCGGTGGTGGCGCCCGATAGCCACGCCATGACGCCTGGCGAAGTGCTCTGCGAGCATCAGCAGATCGCCGGGATGCTCGCTCAGGGCCGGCGTATGCAGTTGCCGGACGCTCAGCAGCCGATAGAGGTCTTCGCGAAAACGCTTCGTCTGCAGCGCCACCTCCAGCTCATCGCCACTGATGACCAGCAAACGCAGGCCGGGGTGGCCCTGCAGGTGGTGCAGCAGGTGCTGCTGGTCAGCGCTCGAAAGGGTCGTGATGCCTTCGAGCAGAATCGTCGTGCTGGCTGCCGCAGCCAGAGTCGCTGAGTGTCCGGCCTGATCGAACAGCCCTCCAGGCAACTGCGTGACATCGACCTGCAGTATCCGCCGCTGCGCAGAGGCGGTGCGCTCATGCAGCAGTTGCGCCAGAAGGTGCTTGCCACTGCCACGCGGACCTCGAATCAGCAGTGGCCCGTCTCTCCTGCCCTGTTCATCCAGCTGCTTGCGCAGGCTACGGGCCTGGCCGCTGTTACCCAGGAACTGCCGTGGTTTCTTGCTTTTCGAGCGCAGCAAGCGAGCGCCTGCCTGGGCCTGCTGCAGGGTCTCGAGCAGGCCTGGCACGTCCACCGGCAACGACAGCACCGCGAACAGCCATTCATCGGCCAGTTCATCCAGCTCGCTGGAAGCTGCCGGCTGGCTCGCCGTGAGCGCGACGCAGCAGAGCCCCGTTCGCCGCAAGTGTGCAAGCAAGCTGGGTAACGGCTGTTCATGCAGATCGAGCAGCAGCACATGGCTCGTCGCGGTGACGAGCGTTTCCGTTGTGCAGCGGCGCAACGACCAACCAGCATCCTGCAACAGCGGAAGCAGTGCTTCGCATGCACCGATCGGCTCAAGCACCAGTAATTGCCGGGATGTGCCGGAAACAGCCTCCAACATACTCCATCCTTGGCGCCATTATTTTGTAATCCCATAAAAAACAACGATTTGGCGCTCACAACTGTAACGCTAGCAAGAACCTTGACGCTCCATGGATCATTTCTCTATATGGGTTGTTCCCGCTGGTTATTGCAGAGTTTTCATAATTGCCACGATGGCAACTTGCCAATGGCCTGCAGTATTGGCATAACAAGCCGATCAATAAGAACGCCACAAGGAAGTCCTAGATGCGTCTGCTCCGTCATACCCTGAAGCTCATTGTGTTGCTGGCACTGATCGGGCTGGCAGTCGCGCTGTACTACGTGGCCAACCCCAACTTGCCGAGCTTCGATCCGCCGAAGGAGCTGCACTATCTGCAGCAGTGGAACGACGAGCAGCGCCAGACCTACTACTACACCCCCCAGGGCACCACGGTTAAGGGCCTGCGCTACGACTGGTTCACGGCGCTGGAGATGCCCTTCGGCAAGGAGAAGTTCGCCCGCCTCGACTACCTCGCCCGTTTTGGCTTCCTGACCGATCCGAACCAGCAGGCCAGCGACCTCAACCCCGGCAACCTGCCTGTCGGCTTCACCCGTCATCAGGACGAGGAGAGCGGCGAGCGCTTCCTCGATATCAGCTGCGCGGCCTGCCATACCGGCGAGCTGCGCTACAAGGGCCAGGCAGTGCGCATCGATGGCGGCGCCGCCCTGCACTCCCTGGCGTCCACGGTGCCCACGCTGCGTGGTGGCGGCTTTGGCCAGGCACTGGGCATGAGCATGGCCTTCACCTACTACAACCCGTTGAAGTTTCGCCGCTTCGCCCAGCAAGTGCTGGGCGAGCAGTATCCGCAGGGCCGGGATCAGCTGCGGGAGGATTTCAAGCAGGTGCTCGACCGCCTGCTGGCCACGGCTATGAACGACTGGCATCGCGGCCTGTATCCGACCGAAGAAGGCTTTGGACGCACCGACGCGTTCGGCCGCATCGCCAATACCGTGTTCGGCGACGTGCTGGATGAAGCCAACTACCGCGTCGCCAACGCCCCCGTGAGCTACCCGCAACTCTGGGACATCTGGAAGTTCGACTGGGTGCAATGGAACGGCTCGGCCATGCAGCCCATGGCGCGCAATGTCGGAGAGGCCCTTGGCGTCGGCGCCAGCCTGGACCTGCTCGACGAGCACGGCAAGGGCGTTGCCGAGGCCGATCGTTATGCCTCCAGCGTGCGCGTGCATGACCTCCACACCCTGGAGGAAACGCTGAAACAGCTGCAGCCGCCGAAGTGGCCGGAGGCAGTATTCGGCAAGGTGGACCTGCCGCTGGCCAGCCGTGGCAAGGCGCTGTATCTGGAAAACTGCGCCTATTGCCATGCTCCCGATCCCAAGCCACGCGACCAGCGCCTGGCGCCCTCGCGTGATCCCGAATGGCGGATGCGCATCGTCCCGACCAGCATCGTCGGCACCGACCCGACCACCGCCGACAACATCGCCGATCACCGCTTCGACATCAGTCGCCTGGGCTGGACCAAGGCCGAGCTGTCGCGCCTGGACGTCAAGCTGTTCGGCGCCAGCCTGGAAGACGTCGACTTCAAGAGTATCTCCAGCGCCAAGGGCCTGGCCTACATCACCGCCTACGTGGAGAACCGCGCCTACCAGGATGCCGGTATCGGCCCGCGCCAGCGCTACGACATGGATGGCTATGGTCTGGCCATCGGCGTGCAGGAAAAACGCGGCTACAAGGCCCGGCCACTCGATGGCATCTGGGCGACCCCGCCGTTCCTGCACAATGGCTCGGTGCCCAACCTGTTCGAGTTGCTCTCACCGGTCTACGAGCGGCAAAGCCAGTTTTGGGTCGGTAACTTCGAATTCGACCCGGTACGCGTGGGCTATCGCAGCGAGGCCTTCAGCGGCGGTTTCCTGCTCGACACCCGGGTAACCGGCAATGGCAATGGCGGCCACGAGTTCCGCGATGGCTGCCGCCAGGAAGGTGTGATTGGCCGCGCCCTGTCGCCGGACGAGCGTCTCGCGCTGATCGAGTACCTCAAGGTGCTCGGCAACAGCGCACTGGAAAACCAGCTCAGCGATGTCGCCGTGCGCCCCTGGACACCGGGCCCGAGCTGCGAAGGCTGATTTCAACCGATACGTTCTAGAACAAGGATTGCAACGATGTTGAAAGGTCTCTGGCTCTGGCTGGGTCGTCTGCTGGGTAAACTGTTGCTCACCGTCGCGCTGATCGGCCTCGTTGGCTGGGGCGCCGGTGAGCTCTACTACGCCTGGAAGTTCTCCGGCCCGGTGTCGACGCAGGAGCAGATCCCAGCGGACGAGGCGGCGCTGACCCGCCTGATCATCGAGGATGCCGTGCGCATCGTCGAGCAGCACCGTGACAATACCCGCGTGCTGCGCGACGCCCATGCCAAGGCTCACGGTTGCGTCAGGGCGGACGTGCAGGTCCTGGCAGACCTGGACGCGTCGCTGCGCCAGGGCGTGTTCAGCGAGCCCGGGCATGTCTGGCAGGCCTGGATGCGCCTGTCCAATGGCAATGCCTATCCGCAGTTCGACCGCGCCCGCGATGCGCGCGGCATGGCGCTCAAGCTGCTCGACGTGCCCGGCGAGAAACTCATGAAGAGCCCGCAGCATGCCAGCGAGCAGGACTTCGTGATGTTCAACCACCCCGCTTTCTTCGTTCGCGACGTGGCCGAATACCGCAGCAACTTCGCGGCCCAGGCCGACGGCCAGAAAGTACAGGCCTTCTTCCCCAGCTGGGATCCTCGCACCTGGGAAGTGCGCCATCTGGTCATCGCCCTGAAGACGCTCTCACCGGCGCCGGAGAGCCCGGTTGATACCACCTACAACTCCATTGCACCGTTCAAGCTTGGCGACCTGAACATCAAATACCGCGTAGTGCCCGCGCCGCAGAACTGCCCGCCCTATCAGTTGCCGGAACAGAACACGGCACTGCCCAACTTCCTGCGCAACGCGCTGTATCAGCAACTGTCGCTGGACCGCGCGCCCGCCTGTTTCGAACTGCAGGTGCAAAAACAGGATGCGCAGTACTACATGCCCATCGAGGACCCCTCCGTCGAATGGGATGAAAAACTGTCGCCGTTTGAAAGTGTGGCCCGTATTACCGTGCCGCCTCAGGACTTCGACAGCCGCGAACAGAATCTCTTCTGCGACAATTTGTCCTTCAACCCCTGGCATGCACTTGCAGCGCACCGCCCTATTGGCGGCATCAACCGTTTGCGCAAGTCGGTATATGAAGCGGTGAGCGCCTATCGCCATCAGCGCAACGCTGCGCCGGCCGCTGCAGGCCCCGAGAACAGTGCGTCTCAGGTCGATGAAGAAGAAACGGGCACGGAACTTTCGCAGTAGAAAGTTGTAATGGCGAGACGCACAAAGTTCTCGCCAGGACACGCCGCACAGGCAATAAAAACTTTTTTCACCAACCTGTGACTTATGGGTGCGCTGAGTTCATCAACAGTAACGAAAGGCCAAGTCGATAATGGACTGGCCGCAATTAACTGTTGGGATCAACTCGGAGAAACCGACCCCATGAACACACCGCTGCGTTTCAACGAAGCCCTGCTGATTGCCGATCGCGCCTTCCGCCCGTTCCAGTGCGTGGCCTGGGCTCCGCAGGATGGCACCGGCGTCGTCAGCATCAGCGTCATCGACCGCACCAGCACTCGCCTGCTTGGCCGCCAGCTTTCCAGCGCGACCTACAGCGACCCGCAGCAGCTGGAAGATGCCCTGCAGCGCTCTCGTGACGAGCTGCGCAGCCAGGGCTTCGACCTGGCGCCGTGGAGCATGCCGGAGTAAGTCGTCCGCGCCCGGGGCGCCCTGGCGCCCCTGCCTGGATTGGCCATCTTGCGCGCAGCCACCGGCGCTTGCAGACTGGCAGAGTCGATCCTCTGCCGAGTCCATCGCCATGCTTGAGCTGCGCCCCAACTGCGAACGCTGCGACTGCGATCTACCCGCCGCCAGTGTCGACGCCCTGATCTGCTCCTTCGAATGCACCTTCTGCCGCGCGTGCGCCGAGCAGGCGCTGGCGCTGCGTTGCCCCAACTGCGGCGGCGAGCTGGTCAGGCGGCCGATTCGCCCCGCCGAGAAGCTCGAACGCTTCCCCGCTTCCACCCAGCGCGTTCACAAGGCCTGAAACGACGAAGGGGCGACCTCTGGTCGCCCCTTCGCTACGCCTGACGCGGACTCAGTAGTACGCGTTCTCGCGATTGCTGTGGTCGGTCACGTCGCGCACGCCCTTGAGTTCGGGAATGCGTTCCAGCAAGGTTTTCTCGATGCCTTCCTTGAGGGTGTAGTCGGCCTGACCACAACCCTGGCAACCACCACCGAACTGCAGCACTGCAATGCCTTCGTCGACCACGTCGACCAGGCTTACCTGACCGCCATGGCTGGCCAGCCCTGGATTGATCTCGGTCTGCAGGTAGTAGTTGATGCGCTCGTTGAGCGGGCTGTCCTCATTGACCATCGGCACCTTGGCGTTCGGCGCCTTGATGGTCAGCTGGCCGCCCATGCGGTCAGTGGCATAATCCACCACCGCGTCCTCCAGGAACGGCTCACTGACGCCATCGATCCAGGCGGTGAAACTGGCCAGGCCAACGGCGTTGTCTTCCGGCTTCTGCTCACCCGGCTTGCAGTAGGCAATGCAGGTTTCCGCGTAAGGCGTACCCGGCTGGGTGATGAAGATACGAATGCCGATACCCGGAGTGTCCTGCTTGCTCAGCAGCTCGGCCAGGTAGTCATGCGCGGCATCGGTAATGGTAATAGTGCTCATGGCAACTCCTCACGGTCATGGAGCGAAGTGTACGCCAACTGACGCCCTGAATATAGTCCTACTAATTTACTCAGGATAGAGACTGCCCCCTCGCCCGCCCGCCTCCCAGCGAGCGGCGAGAGGTCGGCAGGGCGTCAGAGGTTCTCGTAGCGATTCATGTCGAGCACCCCCGCCTCCAGGGGCTGGGTTGCACGGATGTGCTCGCTCAGGTCATGGAAGTAGCGCCAGAACTCGGGGTGACTGCGGCGTATGCCCCAGCGCTCGACGATGCGCTCGAACGACGCCTGGTCGGTCACACTCTCCATCTGTCTGACGAACTCATCGACCTCGCTGGCTGGCAGCCTGAACAGGAAGTTCGGGTAGCTGCTCAGCACCTCCGGGTAGATGGTCAGGGTATCCAGGCGCGGCTGGTAACGCAGCTCCTCGCCCAGCATGAAGGCCACGTTACTGTGCGCACGATTGCGCAGCACGCTGTAGATCTCGCGCGAGCCATCGTCGAGCTCCACGCGCAGCATCGTCGCCTCGGGCAGCTGGTCGATGACCTTCAAGCCACCAGCCGGGCGATTGGTCAGGCGCGCCAGCGTCTGCTCGACGTGCTGCAGGTCTTTCGACAGGCCTTCGCGGTAGCAGCGCGCGCCCTTGCAGCGATTGATCGGGTCGGGCCGCGCATTGAGCGTGGCGTAACGCGCCAGCAGCTGTTCGGCGAACTGCTGCTTGGGGTCCTGCCCGGCCAGGTTCAGCGCACTCGGGCTGCGGTGATCGACTGAGGTGTAGTCCAGCAGCATCTTCAGCTTGCCGCTGTTCTGGTACCAGTCGTCCAGGTAGCCCTCGCGTGAATCCGCCGGCAGCAGGCGCAGGAAGTTCACCTCGGCGCCATTGCGGATCAGGTCGAAGTACAGGCGTGTCTGCGCCTGGTGCGAGACGTTGCCGAACACGTCGAAATTGACCACCAGCTGGTAATAGGTGCGTTCCAGCAGCGGGTAGTCCATCCACCAGAGGGTCTGTGGAACTTCTCCGAGCAGGCCTTTGCGCACCGAAGCGCTGTCATGCTGACGGAAGATCGACAGCAGCGCATTGTCATTGCCGCTCCAGATGTGCGCCCAGTCCGCTGGCGGCGCATCGGCGTAGGCGTCCTGGCGCAGGTCTTCGTACTCGTTGCGCTTGTCGCGGTAGTTGCGCCACAGCCCGAGCAGATCGCCGATGTCGTCGAACTGGCCCGGCATCGCCAGCAGTGGCGTGGCCTCGCGCCGGTAATCGGCATCGGTGACATAGAGATCATGCTCGGGGTCCTGGAACAGCGCCCAGAAGTTGTCGCGAATCACGTCGGTGGCGATCTGTCCGCGGCACACCGGGCCACGGATGAAGGTGCGCACGAAATACTCGGCGTTATCCAGCATGAACTGATAGCGCGCCCGTGCCGGAATCGCGGCGAAGGTCTCGAAGGGGTTGGCACGCCGCTGCGCGCCATAGCCGGGCACCGCGTCGAGCGTCCAGTCGTCGGCGAAGAACAGCGCCTTGACCCGCGCCAGCTTTTCCTCGCCCAGCGGATAGGTAATGTGGGTCTTGTGCACGATCACACCCTGGATCGGCCACAGGCGGTAGTAGAACTCGGTACCGGGATCGTCATTGGGGCGCCGCGTGGCGATCGGGTCGATGGCCTGGCCGCTGGGCGTTCGCGAGCGCACCATCTGGAAGAAATGCCCCGGCTCGCCGCCGTCGAAGTGCAGATGGGCCAGGAACAGGTGCTCGTACAGCCAGCGCGAGACCAGGTTCTGCCGGGCGCCCGGTGCGTTCAGGAACGCCTCCCAGGTCTCGACCTGACGCAGCTCCTCGGCGCTGGGCTGCACGGCCCGCTCGGAAACCTGCGCGCCCTGCTCCAGCCACTGTTCCAGCGTCGCGTACTCGGCGTCTTCCAGCCCGGTCACCGCGAATGGCATGCCGCCGTGAGGATTCTTCTGTGCGTAGTCCGCGAACTCGCCTGGTGTCGGGCAGGTGTTGCTGCGCGTGATGGCGATATCCAGGTTGTCAGGCAGCTTGGCATTGGGCTCCAGCGGCTGGCTGCGACCGAGTTCGAGCATGCGCTTGATCAGCGCCGCCTGGCCATTCTGCGCATCGAGCACCGAGTGGAAGTCACGCTTGCGCCAGGCTTCCTCGCCCTGGGCATCCAGGTACAGCCGCGTGGTCGCCTGCGCCTTGGTACGCGTGCCGTCGTACACCAGCTGCTTGCTGGCACCGCGCAGGATGCCCTCGCCACTGCCGAGGTTGAGCTGGCAGGGGGCGTCGTAGCAGGTATGGCAGGCCACGCATTTGTGAGTGAGGATCGGCTCGACGTCATCGCTGTAGGAGATCGGCTCAGCGCGGGCCAGGCCGGCTGCCAGTGACAGGAACAACAGAACAGCGGGCTTGAGCATGACAACATCCTTGATGGCGGTGACGCGATTCTAACGACAGCTCGCCACCGGCAACATGAATGAAATTCATGGACATGGCGCCGGCGCTCCAGAACCCTGCAGCTTTGCTATCATCGCGCACCTTTGTTTCCGCTTTGCTCAGGTAGTCACCCATGTCCGATCGCAGCGCCCGCCTACAAGCCCTCCAGCAAGCACTGAAGGAGCGCATCCTGATCCTCGATGGTGGCATGGGCACCATGATCCAGAGCTACAAGCTGGAAGAAGCCGATTACCGTGGCGAGCGCTTCGCCGACTGGCCGAGCGACGTCAAGGGCAACAACGACCTGCTGCTGCTGACCCAGCCGAAGGTCATCGCCGAGATCGAGAAGGCCTACCTGGATGCCGGCGCCGACATCCTGGAAACCAACACCTTCAACGCCACCCAGGTGTCGCAGGCCGACTACGGCATGGAGTCGCTGGTCTACGAGCTGAACGTGGCCGGCGCCCGCGTGGCCCGTGAGGTCTGCGATGCCAAGACCCTGGAAACGCCGGATCGCCCGCGCTTCGTGGCCGGCGTGCTCGGCCCGACCAGCCGCACCTGTTCGATCTCCCCGGACGTCAATGACCCCGGCTACCGCAACGTCACCTTCGACGAGCTGGTGGACAACTACACCGAAGCCACGCGCGGCCTGATCGAGGGCGGCGCCGACCTGATCCTGATCGAGACCATCTTCGACACCCTGAACGCCAAGGCGGCGATCTTCGCCGTGCAGCAGGTGTTCGAGGAAGATGGCGTCGAACTGCCGATCATGATCTCCGGCACCATCACCGACGCGTCGGGCCGGACCCTGTCCGGGCAGACCACCGAGGCCTTCTGGAACTCGGTGCGCCACGCCAAGCCGATCTCCGTCGGCCTGAACTGCGCCCTCGGCGCCAAGGAGCTACGGCCGTACCTGGCCGAACTGGCCGCCAAGGCCGACACCCAGGTTTCCGCTCACCCCAACGCCGGCCTGCCCAATGCCTTCGGTGAGTACGACGAGACCCCGGAGCAGATGGCAGCGGTGGTCGAAGAGTTCGCCGCCAGCGGCCTGCTCAACATCATCGGCGGCTGCTGCGGTACCACCCCGCCGCACATCAAGGCGATCGCCGAGGCGGTGGCCAAGCATGCCCCGCGCGTCATCCCGGAGATTCCCAAGGCCTGCCGCCTGTCCGGCCTGGAGCCCTTCACCATCGATCGCAGCTCGCTGTTCGTCAACGTCGGCGAGCGTACCAACATCACCGGTTCGGCCAAGTTCGCCCGGCTGATCCGCGAGGAGAACTACACCGAAGCCCTGGAGGTCGCCCTGCAGCAGGTGGAAGCCGGCGCCCAGGTGATCGACATCAACATGGACGAAGGGATGCTCGATTCCCAGGCGGCCATGGTCCGTTTCCTCAACCTGATCGCCGGTGAGCCGGACATCTCGCGCGTACCGATCATGATCGACTCCTCCAAGTGGGAAGTGATCGAAGCGGGCCTCAAGTGCATCCAGGGCAAGGGCATCGTCAACTCCATCTCCATGAAGGAAGGTGTCGAGGCGTTCAAGCACCACGCCCGCCTGTGCAAGCGCTACGGCGCCGCCGTAGTGGTCATGGCCTTCGACGAGGTCGGCCAGGCCGATACCGCTGCGCGCAAGAAGGAAATCTGCCAGCGCAGCTACGACATCCTGGTCAATGAAGTGGGCTTCCCGCCGGAAGACATCATCTTCGACCCGAACATCTTCGCCGTCGCCACCGGCATCGAGGAGCACAACAACTACGCGGTGGACTTCATCGAGGCCTGCGCCTATATCCGTGACGAGCTGCCCTACGCGCTCAGCTCCGGCGGTGTGTCCAACGTGTCGTTCTCCTTCCGCGGCAACAACCCGGTGCGCGAAGCGATCCACTCGGTGTTCCTCTACTACGCGATCCAGAACGGCCTGACCATGGGCATCGTCAACGCCGGCCAGCTGGAAATCTACGACGAGATTCCGAAAGAGCTGCGTGACGCGGTCGAGGACGTGGTGCTCAACCGCAACGACGGCGCCACCGAGGCGCTGCTGGCCATCGCCGACAAGTTCAAGGGCGACGGCGCAGCCAAGGAAGTGGAGAACGAAGAATGGCGCTCGCTGCCGGTCGGCAAGCGCCTGGAGCACGCACTGGTCAAGGGCATCACGGCCTTCATCGTCGAGGACACCGAGGAATGCCGCCAGCAGTGCGCGCGCCCCATCGAAGTCATCGAAGGTCCGCTGATGAGCGGCATGAACGTGGTCGGCGACCTGTTCGGCTCGGGCAAGATGTTCCTGCCGCAGGTGGTCAAGTCCGCCCGCGTGATGAAGCAGGCGGTGGCGCACCTGATCCCCTTCATCGAAGCGGAAAAAGGCGACAAGCCGGAGGCCAAGGGCAAGATCCTCATGGCCACGGTCAAGGGCGACGTGCATGACATCGGCAAGAACATCGTCGGCGTGGTACTCGGCTGCAACGGCTACGACATCGTCGACCTCGGCGTGATGGTGCCGGCGGAGAAGATCCTGCAGACCGCCAGGGATGAGAAGTGCGACATCATCGGCCTCTCCGGCCTGATCACCCCATCGCTGGACGAGATGGTGCACGTGGCCAAGGAGATGCAGCGCCAGGGCTTCAACCTGCCGCTGATGATCGGCGGCGCCACCACCTCCAAGGCCCACACTGCGGTGAAGATCGACCCGCAGTACAGCAACGATGCCGTGGTCTATGTCACCGACGCCTCGCGTGCCGTGGGCGTGGCGACCCAGCTGCTGTCGAAGGAGCTGAAGAGCGACTTCGTGCAGAAGACCCGCGACGAATACGTGGTGGTGCGTGAGCGCACCTCGGCCCGCGCCTCACGCACCGAGCGCCTGGGCTATGCCGACGCCATCGCCAACAAGCCGGCCTTCGACTGGGCCAGCTATGTAGCACCCAAGCCAGGCTTCACCGGTGCCCGCGTGCTGGACGACATCGATCTGGCGACCCTGGTCGAGTACATCGACTGGACGCCGTTCTTCATCTCCTGGGACCTGGCCGGCAAGTACCCGCGCATCCTCACCGACGAAGTCGTCGGCGAAGCGGCCACCAGCCTGTTCAACGACGCCCAGGCGCTGCTGAAGAAGCTGATCGACGAGAAACTGATCAAGGCTCGCGCCGTGTTCGGTTTCTGGCCGGCCAACCAGGTCGCCCACGACGACATCGAGGTCTACGGCGACAGCGGCGAGAAACTGGCTACCTTGCATCACCTGCGCCAGCAGACCATCAAGCCGGACGGCAAGCCGAACCTGTCCCTGGCCGACTTCGTCGCGCCGAAGGAAAGCGGCAAGACCGATTATGTCGGCGGCTTCATCACCACCGCTGGCATCGGCGCCGAGGAAGTAGCCAAGGCCTACGAGGCCAAGGGCGACGACTACAACTCGATCATGGTCAAGGCACTGGCCGACCGTCTGGCCGAAGCCTGCGCCGAGTGGCTGCACGAACGTGTGCGCAAGGAGTACTGGGGCTACGCCGCAGGCGAGCAACTGGACAACGAAGCGCTGATTCGCGAGCAGTACAACGGCATCCGTCCGGCGCCCGGCTACCCGGCGTGCCCGGATCACACCGAGAAAGCCACGCTGTTCAAGCTGCTCGACCCCGAGGCCGACTACCACAAGGCCGGCCGCAGCGGCGTGTTTCTCACCGAGCACTACGCCATGTTCCCGGCGGCGGCGGTATCCGGCTGGTACTTCGCGCATCCCGAGGCGCAGTACTTCGCCGTCGGCAAGGTGGACAAGGATCAGATCGAGCAGTACAGCAAGCGCAAGGGGCAGGACATCGGCGTCAGCGAACGCTGGCTGATGCCCAACCTCGGCTACGACGACTGAGGCAACGGCGCGGGTTTAGCGGGTACCCGAGCGGCGCAGCCGCCGGGTGCCTTGCCGGTACTGCGCAGCGCCTCTCGGGGCGGCAGCTAGATGCCGGCGCGGCGCTGGCGCTTGATGGTGATGCTGTATTCGAGCTGTGGCTTGCGCGTCACGCTGACGGCCTTGCGGCTCACGGTGTCGATGGTGATGTTCCAGAAGCCGCTGGAAGGCACGCTGATCTTCGCCGGAAACTTGATGAAGGCGCCGCCGTGATAGCTGTGCCGGCCACGGTTCTTGAAGGCGCGGAAGTTGGCGTCGTTCATCAGGCGGATGTTGCAGGGTTGCGAACACTGGATGACCACCAGATCGCCCTCTTCCAGTTGCTCGCGTTGATGGATGAATTTCATCGTGATCGGACTCGGTGGTGAAACGGGGGCGCAATAGTGCCGCAAGCCGCGCCTGATCGCCAGCAGCGCCGACGATTCGCTTGCGCCCGGGGCCCGCACTACCTAGGATGCCCGCCCATCACAGTAGCGCGTCGCTCCCATGAAAGCCCTGCTCGATCGCGTGCCCACGCTGATTGCCTGGATCCAGCGTTATCCCGGCCTCGTCGCCCTGTTCGGCTTCTGCTCCGGCGTGGCCAGCTTCGTGCTGGTCGACCGCCAGGCCCATCTGGCCAAGGTCCTCGGTGTCGTGCTGCTGGTCAGCTGGCTGTGGCTGATGATGGAGAGCCTGCTGCGTGAACGCATCGCCCGGCGTTTCGGCTTCGAGCTGCCCCTGCCGCTGCTGCGCTACGCGACGCAGATGATCCACCAGGAAAGCCTGTTCTTCGTCCTGCCGTTCTTCTTCATCACCACCACCTGGAACAGCGGGCAACTGCTGTTCAGCGGCCTGCTCGGCGTCGCGGCGCTGGCCTCGATCACCGACCCCATCTACTACCGCTGGCTGGCGCCACGGCGCTGGCTGCTGCTGATGTTGCACAGCCTGGCGCTGTTCGCGGTCATGCTCACGGCGCTGCCGATCATCTTTCACCTCAGCACGCCGGAGAGCTACCGCATCGCCCTGCTGGTCGCCACGGTGCTGGCATTGCCCAGCCTGCCGGGACTGATCGGTTTCGCCGGCTGGCGGCGCATCGTCCTGCTGGCTGCGCTGCCGCTGGTGATGGCCGGTGCGGGCTGGATGGCGCGGGTGTGGGTGCCGCCCGCCACCCTGTGGCTGACCGAAGTGGCGATCAGCGACCGTTTCGACGGCACGCAGCGCACCCCGGGCGAGAGCCTGCAACGCATCACCGCCGAGCAGCTGCGCGCCAACGGCATCTATGCCTACACCTCGATCAACGCGCCTCGCGGACTGAACGAGCGCATCTATCACGTCTGGCAGCACGACGGCCGAGAAGTCGAGCGCATCGCCCTGGATATCCACGGTGGTCGCAAGGAGGGCTATCGTGCCTGGACGCACAAGCTCAACTTCCCCGGCGCGCCCGAAGGTCGCTGGCAGGTGCGGGTCGTCACCGAGGCCGGGCAGATGATCGGCGTGCTGCGCTTCGAGGTGGTCGCGGCCGCGTCGCGCTGAGCGAGGCTATCTGTCCGGCAGGTTGCCATGCAGCTGTCGCCACGCCGACGGCGACTGCCCGAACTCGTTGCGAAAGGCCTTGGAGAAGGCGGCCAGATCGGCATAGCCGAGTACGTCGGCGAGCAGGGTCAGGGGCATGTTCGATGCCTGTACGTGCCAGCTCGCGGTATCCATCTTCACCCGGTGCACCAGCTGCTTGAAGTGCAACCCCTCCGCCTGCAGCCGGCGCTGCAAAGTGCGTGGATGCAGGCATAACAGCTGCGCGATGTAGCCGAGCGAATGCTGACGCATGCCGAGGGTTTGCGTGATCAGGCTGCGCACCTGCAGTTCGAGGCTGTCCTGCAGGCCGTCGAGCAGCGTACGCGGGTAGTCGTCGAGATGCTGCTCATCGCGCCTGGCCATGGCCAGCACCGGACGCTGCAGCACGCTGGCGGCGTAGATCAGGCAGTCGTGCTCCTGGTCGAACAGCACCTCGCAGCCCAGGTGCCGCCGGTAGCAGGCGAGCGACGCGACGGGGCTGTGGCTGAACGCGATCCGCAACGGATGCAGGTTGGCCCCGCCCATGGCGCGCACCATGCGGGCACAGGCGGCGATGGCCATTTCCCGGTACTGCTGACCGCCCTCCTCGGCGAAGAAATGTTCGATACGGCGCACCTCAACCTGGTCGCCGATGGCCGACAGGCGCCAGTGCTCGGCCTTGTTGTGCAAGGCCAGGTAGCGCTGCGCAGCAGAAAAGGCGCCGTGCAGGTCGGCCTCACGCGCCAGCAGGCGACCGAGCGGCCCGAGCATCTGCAACCCCTGGTGGCCAGCCACGCGCAGGCCGAGATCAGGGCAGGCGAGCTGCCGCGCCGCTTCGCAGAGCAGGCGGATCACCTGCTCGATACGGATCAGCCGATCACCGTCGGCCAGCGCCGTGCGGTTCAGCCCAACCGTCGCCAGCAGGTCATCCAGGTTGCCGCCCAGTGCCGTCACCTCGGCCGGCAACCCGGTCAGTGCGGCGCTGCGTACCTCGTAGCGAATGCTCATGGCCACTCCGTGAAGGGCTTGCCCGACGAAGATGCGGTGTTTGTCGTGTCATGACAAGTCGCACGCTCGCCAGCGGCTTAGTCTCACCCCACAACAACAAAAAATCCGAGGTGATCCGTGGCTCAGTACGACCTGATTGTGCAAAGCGGCCGCTACTTCGACGGTAGCGCAGCCCCCTCCTCCATTCGCAGCCTGGCCATCAAGGATGGCCGCGTCGCCCTGATCAGCGCCGAGCCGCTGGACGAGCACCTGGCCGAGCGCGTCATCGATGCCCGTGGCAAGTGGATCACCCCCGGCTTCCTCGACACCCACACCCATTACGACGCCGAGCTGATCGTCGCCCCCGGCCTGTCGGAGTCGGTGCGTCACGGGGTGACCACGGTACTGGTCGGCAGCTGCTCGCTGAGCATGGTCTGCAGCCAGGCCGAGGATGCATCCGACATCTTCACCCGCGTGGAAACCGTACCGCGCGAGAAGGTGCTGCCGATCCTGCAGACACGCAAGACCTGGAGCGGCCCGCGGCAGTGGCGCGAGTTCATCGACCAGCACCCCCTGGGGCCGAACCTGATCAGTTTCCTTGGCCACAGCGACCTGCGCGTGGCGGTGATGGGCCTGCACCGCGCCACCGACCGCCACGTCGTGCCCAGCGCAGCGGAACAGCAGCGCATGGAAGCCGTACTCGAAGAGGCGCTGGATTGCGGCTTTCTCGGGCTGTCCACCATGTGTCTGAAATGGGACAAGATCGACGGCGACCGCGAATGGTCGAAAAGCCTGCCCAGCACCTATGCACGCTGGCGCGAGATACGCCGCCTGAACCGCCTGCTACGCCAGCGCGGGCGGGTACACCAGGGCGCGCCCAACGCCGCCAACCCGTTGCAGATCACCCAGTACATCAGCGAGGCCATCGGCCTGTTGCGCAAGCCGCTGAAGACCACGCTGATTTCCCTGCTCGACCTCAAGGGCAACCGCAGCCTGGCGCTGCTTGCCCGTGTTTCCGCCTGGTTGACCAATCGCCTGGGCGGCGACTTCCGCTGGCAACTGCTGCCCACGCCCTTCGCCATCTACGCCGACGGCATGGATATCGTACTGTTCGAGGAGTTCGGCGCGGGCGAGATGGCCCTGGACGTCAAGGACCAGTTGGAGCGCAACAAGCTGCTGCAGGACGAGCAGTACCGCCGCACCTTCCGCAAGTACTACGCCGACAAGCTGTCGCCACGGGTCTGGCAGCGCGACTTCGGCGACGCGGTGATCCTCGGCTGCCCGGATACCTCGCTGGTGGGCAGGAACTTCGCCGACGTGGCCCGCGAACGCGGCCTGCATGTCGTCGACCTGTTTCTCGACATGGTGGTGCAGCACGGCCGCCAGCTGCGCTGGTTCACCGTGATCGGCAATCACCGCCGCGACAAGCTGCGCGAGATGGTGCGCAGCCCCAACACCCTGATCACCTTCTCCGACGCCGGGGCGCACATCCGCAACATGGCCTTCTACAACCTGCCGCTGCGTTTTCTCAAACTGGTCAAGGACAGCCATGACGAGGGCCAGCCGGTGATGAGCCTGGAACAGGCGGTCCATCGCCTGACCGGCGAACAGGCCGACTGGCTCGGTATCGACGCCGGCTACATCCGTCTGGGTGACCGCGCCGACCTGGTGCTGCTCGACCCCGAGGGCCTGCGGCAGAACCTGGAGCAGGAGAACTGGGACGAGATGCAGGGCTTCGGCATCCCGCGCATGGTCTGCCGCAATCCCGGCTGCGTCAGCCATGTGCTGATCAATGGCCGCCTGGCCGTGGACGACGAACGCATCGCCACCGAGCTGGGCCACGCGCGGGGCTACGGCCAGTTCCTCGCGGCGCGCTGAAACGCCCTACGCACGGGCGCGCGGCGGTGGTAGCATGCGCGCCCCATGCAGCTCACCGAACTTTCTCGCCGTCTCGCCGATCTTGGCGCCAAACCCCAGCATATCGGGCGCATCACCCGTGCCTGGCTGCAGGGCAAACCGCTGGATGCCGGGACCAAGCACCAGAAGACCGAGAATTTCCTGCCGCTGACGGTGCGCGAAGGCTTGCCGGCAATCGCCGCCAGCCTCGAGCAACTGGCCAGGGTCAGCACCGAGCACCCCGGGGCCGACGGTTCGTCACGCCTGCTGGTGGAGCTGGCCGACCGGCAGATGGTCGAGAGCGTGCTGCTGCCGCGTGACGGCCTGTGCATCTCCAGCCAGGTGGGTTGCGCGGTGGGTTGCACCTTCTGCATGACCGGCAAGAGCGGCCTGCTGCGTCAGCTCAGCAGTGCCGAAATGGTCGCCCAGGTGGTACTGGGCCGGCGCCGCCGCGCCGTGAAGAAAGTCGTGTTCATGGGCATGGGCGAGCCCGCGCACAACCTCGACAACGTGCTCGAAGCCATCGACCTGCTCGGCACCGAAGGAGGAATCGGCCACCGCAACCTGGTGTTCTCCACCGTCGGTGACCCGCGTGTGTTCGAGCGCCTGCCGCAGCAACGCGTGCGCCCTGCCCTGGCGCTGTCGCTGCACACCACCGATGCCGAGCTGCGCCAGCGCCTGCTGCCGAGAGCCCCGCGCATCGCCCCCGAACGGCTGATGGAGCTGGGCGAGGCCTACGCCCGCACCATCGATTACCCGATCCAGTACCAGTGGACACTGCTCAGGGGCATCAACGACAGCCAGGCGGAGCTGGACAACATCCTGCGTCTGTTCAAGGGCAAGTTCGCGGTGCTCAACCTGATCCCGTACAACAGCCTGGAAGCCGACGAGTACCAGCGCCCCGATGGCGAGCGTATCGTCGAGATCGTCCGCTACCTGCACAGCCGGGGCGTGCTGACCAAGGTGCGCAACTCGGCCGGCCAGGATGTCGACGGCGGCTGTGGCCAGCTGCGTGCCCGCGCGGTGGACGTGGTCAACACCAGTCGCCTGCACAGAAGTCGCGCCTGACGCTCAAGAATGGCATCCGCCAGCCGATAGCCCCTCTACAGAGAGACCACACGTCCAGTCGGTGAATTACCGGCACTATAATAGGTTTGCCACAAGCCGCATTGCATGGATGCAGCCCCGTCGTTTTGGCGCTCAGGAGCCCATTCATGAAGATTGCCCACAAGGTCGGTATCGCCGCCGCTACCGTGCTGTTCCTTACTACCAGCCTGCTGTCGCTGTCCCAGGTCAGCCAGGTGCGCGACACCCTGCGCAGTCAGGTCGAATCCAGTATCACCGAGTCGAGCAACGCGCTCGCCAGGCAGATCGAGAACTGGCTCAACGCCAAGTTGCGCCTGATCGACCTGATGGCACAGACCATCGACAGCAGCTACAGCCCGGAAGAAAACCAGCGGGTCTTCGATGCCCCGCTGCTGAAGAACGAGTTCATTCTGGTGTTCGGCGCACTGGAAGCGGACGGCAAGCCGATCAAGAACAGTGACGAGTGGAAGCCCAGCGCCGACTGGGATGGCCGCAAACGCCCGTGGTACGCCACCGGTAAGGCCGGCAGCCAGGCCGTGCTGACCGAACCCTACGTCGACTCCACCACCAACGAGATTCTCATCTCCGCCGTCGCCCGGATCAGCGATGCGGGCAAGTTCCTCGGCGTATTCGGCGGCGACATCCGCCTGCAGTCGGTCGCCGACGCGGTCAACACCCTGGACTTCAACGGCGCCGGCTACGCCTTCCTGCTCAGCCGCTCGGGCAACATCATTTCCCACCCGGACGCCAGCTACAACGGCAAGGCCTACAGCGAGCTGTTCGATGGCCAGAGCCCGGCCCTGGGCAAGGAACTGCACGAGGTCGATGCCGACGGCAAGAGCCTGCTGGTGTCCTTCACCCCCCTGCCCAACCTGCGTGGCATGGACTGGTACATCGGCGTGGTGCTCGACGAGAGCGTGGTGATGGCCGAGGCCGATCGCCTGACCTGGCTGGCCGTGGGTGGCACCGTGGTAGGCGTGGCCATCAGCCTGGTGGTGCTCGGCCTGCTGATGAACAGCCTGCTCAAGCCGCTCGGCCTGCTCAGCACCTCGCTGCGCGAGATCAACAGCGGCGAAGGCGACCTGACCCGGCGTCTGGCGATCACCAGCAATGACGAGATCGGCGAGCTGTCGCTGGAGTTCAACCGCTTCCTGCAAACCCTGCAGACGCTGATCGGCGACGTGATGGGCAGCTCGCACCAGGTGCGCGAGAGCACCGCGCTGACATCGCAGGAGTCGGAACAGGCCGCGCGCCGCCTGCAGGAGCAGCTGCAGGAACTCGACCAGCTGGCCACCGCCATGCAGGAGATGGCCTCCACCGCCGAGGAGGTGGCACGCAATGCCCAGGCAGCAGCCCAGGCGGCCGTCGCGGCCAACGAGGAGACCGAAAGCGGCGTGCGCGTGGTCTCGCAGTCGAGTTCGGCGATTCGCCACCTGGCCGACGAGATGGACCAGACCAGCCACGCGATCAACGAGCTGGCCAAGCTCAGCCACAACATCGAGTCGATCCTGCAGGTGATCACCAGCATCGCCGAGCAGACCAACCTGCTGGCCCTCAACGCCGCCATCGAGGCCGCGCGTGCCGGCGAGTCCGGACGCGGCTTCGCCGTGGTCGCCGACGAGGTTCGTTCGCTGGCTTCGCGCACGCAGCAGGCGACCCAGGAAATCCGCCAGATGATCGACCAGCTGCAGGGCGGCGTGCGCCAGGCGGAGAGCCGCATGCAGCAGAGCCGTGATACGGCCAGCAAGACCGCCGAAGAAGCCGGCGCGGCCAACGACATGCTCGGCCGCATCCGCGAGGCGATCACCCGCATCAACGACATGAACCTGCAGATCGCCACGGCGGCCGAGGAACAGAGCGCGACCACCGAGGAAATCAACCGCAACACCACCAACATCCGCGACATCAGTCATGAGCTGGCTGGCGGCGCCGAGCAACAGGTGCGTCAGTGCGCCTCGATGGTGGAACAGGTTGGCCAGCAGGACAGCCTGCTGGGGCGCTTCAAGGTCTGACGTCTGGGCAGGCAGCGCCTGGCTGCCAGCGAAGCACAGGAAAACGCCGCGAGCCTGCAGAGGCTCGCGGCGTTTGTGCTATCCAGGGTGGGTGGTGATCAGACGCCGCTCTTGACCTTGCTCCAGATGCGCGTGCGCACCCGGTCGATCTTCAGCGGCATGGCCTCCAGCGTGTACAGCTTGTCCATCACCGACTCTGGCGGGTACACGGTCGGGTCGGCCTTCAGGGCGGGCTCGACCAGCGCATCGGCCTTGGCGTTGCCATTGGCATACTTCACGTGGTTGCTGATGGCCGCCATCACTTCCGGCTGTAGCAGGTAGTTCATGAAGGCGTAGGCGCCCTCCTCGTTGCTGGCGTCGACTGGCATCGCCACCATGTCGAACCAGATCGGCGCGCCCTCCTTGGGGATCTCATAGCGGATCTTCACCCCGTTGCCTGCCTCGGCGGCTCGCGCGCCGGCCTGCATGATGTCGCCGGAGAAACCCACGGCCATGCAGATCTCGCCATTGGCCAGGTCGCCGACGTACTTGGACGAGTGGAAATAACGCACGTTCTTGCGCATCTCCATCAGCAGTGCCTCGGCACGCTTGTAGTCGTCAGGGTTCTTGCTGTGATGGGGCAAGCCCAGGTGATGCAGGGCGATGGGCAGCATCTCCGGGCCGTTGTCCAGAATCGCAACGCCACACTGGCTGATCCTGGCCAGCTTGCTCGGGTCGAACAACACGTCCCAGCTGTCCATCGCCGCATCGTCGCCCAGCACCTCACGCACCTTGTCGACGTTGTAGCCGATGCCGGTGCTGCCCCACAGATAGGGGAAGCCATGCGCGTTGCCGGGGTCGTTCACCTCCAGCGCCTTCATCAGCACCGGGTTGAGGTTGCTCCAGTTGGGCAGCTTGCTGCGGTCCAGTTTCTTCAGCGCACCGCCCTGAATCTGCCGGGCCATGAAGTGGTTGGAGGGAAACACCACGTCATAGCCTGAACGCCCGGCCATCAGCTTAGCGTCCAGCGTCTCGTTGCTGTCGTAGACATCGTAGTGCGTCGCCAGGCCGCTGCTCTGCTCGAACTGCTTGAGCGTGTCCGGGGCGATGTAGTCGGTCCAGTTGTAGATGCGCACGCTGTCGGCGGCGTGGGCGGTACCGGCCAGCAACAGGCACGGTAGGAGTTTCTTCAGCATGGGTTACCTCGTGAGTTGTTGTTCTAGGCAGTCACTGAAAAAAGCGCCGGATCAGAAGATCAGCACATAGGTCTTGCGCAGCGTTTCTTGTATGTCCCAGATGCCCAGGGTGTTGGCCGGCAACATCAGTGCGTCACCTGCTGCGATCTCGATCGGTTCGCCGCCATCCGGGGTGAAGGTGCAGCGCCCGGCGATGAAGTGGCAGAACTCCTGCTGCACGATCTGCCGGCGCCAACGCCCCGGTGTGCACTCCCAGACGCCGGTCTCGACGCCATCGCTGCGTTCGACGCTGGTGGTCGAGGCCACCGCCACCGGCTCGCTCAGCGGCACGGCCACCGGGTTGGACTCATCCAGGACGATGTCCTGGGTATTGCGGAAATGGGTGATGTTCATATGAGCTCCAGGTTGAAGGTCGGTGAGAGCCAGGCACTCGCTCAGCTCATCAGGCTTTCCATGCGCCCCGCCACGGCTTGCGCCAGGCGTCGTCGCCAGGCCGGGCTGCGCGGGTTGGCGAGCACCTCGTCCTCGTGGACGAAGCTGCGGATGATCGCGTTGTAGCCGAGCCAGCGGCATGGCTCGGGCTCCCAGCGGCTGAGACGGGAAACCGGGCTGTCGGCCAGCACCCAGGGTTGGCGCAGCAGCTCGCTGTCATGTCCGAGAATCAGGTCGGCCAGGGTTCGCCCAGCCAGGTTGGTGGCCCCCACGCCCTCGCCGCCGTAACCGCCGGCCAGGACGATCCGGTTGCGCGCATCGCGCAACATGTGCGGCTGGAAGCGTCGCGCCATGCCGAGGTTGCCGCCCCATGAGTGGGTGAAGCGCACGTTGCGCAGCTGCGGGAAAATCTCCCCCATCAGGTAGCGACGCAGGTCCAGTTCGTCCCGGGTCAGGCTGAAGTCGCTGCGCAGGCGCCCGCCGAAGCGATAGCCGCCACGCGCGCCGAAGATCAGCCGATCATCCAGGCTGCGCTGGCCGTAGGTGACCTGCCGGCTGAACTCGCTGAACGCCTGGCCACGTTCCAGGCCGATTCCCGCCCATACATCCGCAGGCAGGGGCTCGGTGGCGACGATCAGGCTCTGCACCGGTAACTGGTGATTGCCCAGCGGCGGCAGGGTCGCGGCATAGCCCTCGATGGCCGGCACCACCCAGTCGGCCGTGACGCGACCCTGGGCAGTGCGCACCGCACCGGGCTGCCAGTCGATCACCGGGCTGCGTTCATACAGCTCGACGCCCATGCCCTCGACGCAGCGGGCCAGCCCGCGCACCAGCCTGGCGGGCTGAATGGTCGCGCAGTGCGGGCTGTACAGCGCACCGTAGGCATTGGCCATGCGCAACTGCTCGCCCAGCTCGCTCGGTGCCAGCCAGCGATAGTCCTCCTCCGCCAGGCCCAGGGCGCGCAGCTCGGCGAGATACTCGCGCAAGCGTACCTCCTGCTCCGGGTAACGCGCGGCGCAATAGAGCACCCCGCCCTTGCGCAGGTCGCAGTCGATGCCCTCGCGCTCGACCACCGCCGCCACCTCATCGGGAATGCCGTGCAGCAGATCGAGCGAGGCCTTGCGTTCGGTCGCGGGCAAGGCGGCCAGCATGCGATCCTCGCCGAGCAGATTGCCCATCAGCCAGCCACCGTTGCGCCCTGAGGCACCGAAGCCTGCGGTCTCGGCCTCCAGGATCACCACGCGCAGCTGCGGCGCCTGGCGCTTGAGGTAGTAGGCCGTCCACAGCCCGGTATAGCCCGCGCCGATGATCGCCACGTCCGCCTGCAGGTCCGCCTGCAAGGCGGCTCGGGCCTGCAGGGGCTCGTCGAGCTGATCCATCCACAGGCTGATGTTGCGCCAGGAATTCATCCTCGCCTCCGTCATCAATCGATGGCCCAAGGCTAGAGGCGTGGAACGGTCGCTGTCTTGCGTGCGTGCCCGCGAGGAAAATTGCCGACCTGCCCGATCCGGCCGGCTCTCCCGTGCAGTCCGCATAAGGGCGTATCGCCTAGCGTGACCCAGGTCATGCTATCGCCCGGCCAGTATTGATCCTGCCACCTGAGCTGGGCACCCTATGCCCAGCCCGGATCTAAGGAAGGAAACCGCCATGCTGGATGCCAACCAGGCGCATATCACCCTCACCATTCCCGCCGTCGAAAGCGACCTGCAAGTGCTCTCGTTCACTGGCCGGGAAATGCTCAACAAGCCCTACCGCTTCGATATCGAGCTGGTCAGCCCGCGTGCCGACCTCGACCTCAACGAGCTGATCAACCAGACCGCCTACCTGGCCTTCGGCCCGAGCGACAAGGGTGTCCACGGCATCATTCATGGCATCACCCAGGGCGACTCCGGCAAGCGCCTGACGCGCTACCACATCGACCTGCGCCCCAGCCTGGCCTACCTGGGCCACAGCTTCGACCAGCGCATCTTCCAGCACCTGACCGCCCCGCAGATCATCGCCGCCGTACTTGAAGAACACGGCCTGCTGGACGGCACCGACTACCGCATGCAGTTCGGCCCCTACGTCTACCCCGAGCGCATCTACTGCACCCAGTACGACGAAAGCGACCTGCGTTTCATCCAGCGCCTGTGCGAGGAAGAAGGGATCAGCTTCCACTTCCAGCACAGCGAGGACGGCCACGTGCTGGTGTTTGGCGATGACGCCAGCGTCTTCCCCAAGCTCGATGCGCTGAACTACCAGCAGGACAGCGGCCTCTCCGCCGACAACGAAGTGGTCAGCGTCTTCGGCGTGCGCATGGAAACCCGCAGCACTCAGGCCACCTGGCGCGACTACGACTTCGAGCAGCCCAAACTGCAGATGGAGGCGGACTACAGCAGCGAGTTCACCCCGGCGCTGGAGGTCTACGACTATCCCGGACGCTTCACCGATCGCACCCGCGGCAAGCATCTGGCCAAGCGCAGCCTGGAGCGCCTGCGCAGCGACTACGAACTCGCCGAGGGCAAGAGCGACGCGTACCTGGCCAGCGGCCACTTCCTGGCGCTGGCCGGCCACCCGCGTGAGCAGTGGAACGACCTCTGGCTGCTGTGCGAAGTCATCCACGAAGGCAAGCAACCGCAGGTGCTGGAAGAGTCGGTCACCAGCCACACCCAGCCGGGTGACGGCTTCCAGCAAGGCTACCGCAACCGCTTCGTCGCCACGCCCTGGGATATTCCCTATCGCCCGCTGCTCGAACATCCCAAGCCCAAGGTCCTGGGCAGCCAGACCGCCGTCGTCACCGGCCCAGCCGGCGAAGAGATCCACTGCGACCAGTACGGGCGGGTGAAAGTACAGTTCCACTGGGACCGCGACGGCATCGGCAATGACACCACCAGTTGCTGGCTGCGTGTGGCCTCCAACTGGGCCGGCGATGCCTACGGCGGCGTGGCCATCCCACGGGTAGGCATGGAAGTGCTGGTGACCTTCCTGGAGGGCGACCCCGACCAACCCCTGGTCACCGGTTGCCTCTACCACGCCGAGCATGTGGTGCCCTACGAGCTGCCCGCGAACAAGACCCGCAGCCTGTTCAAGACCCTGAGCAGCCCGGGTGGCGGCGGCTACAACGAATTCCGCATCGAAGACCGCAAGGGTGCCGAGCAAATCTACATCCACGCCGAGCGCGACTGGGACGAGAACGTCGAGCACGACCAGAAGATCCGCATCGGCAACGAACGCCACGACACCGTCGAAGCCAACAGCTACGCGGAAATGCAGGTCGAGGAACACCGCACCACCGACCTCGACCGCAAGATCGAAGTGCGCGCCAACGACCACCTCACCGTCGCCACCACCCAGCACAACAAGATCGGCACCGGCCAGTTCATCGAAGCGGGCAGCGAGATTCACTACAACGCCGGCAGCAAGGTGGTGATCGACGCCGGCATGGAACTCACCGCCGCCGGCGGCGGCAGCTTCGTCAAACTCGACCCCAGCGGCGTGACCATCAGCGGCGCGACGATCAAGATGAACTCCGGGGGTGGGCCGGGTAGTGGTTCGGGGTTGAAGATTCTGGCGCCGGTGATTCCGTGGGCGGCGGACAGTGATCGAGCGGGCAACTTGCTTGATCGTGCTATAGCTGGGGAAAAAGTCATGCCTCCCGAACACACGCTAGCCAGGGGAAAATTGACGCCCCCTAAGGGCATCTGCCTCGAATGCCTGCGCAAAGCCATGCGTGAAGGCAACGCGACCCTGGCAGGAGCCTCGGCATGAATGCACTGGACGTCTCGCGCAACGACTGGGAGCAGGCGCTGGCCGCTGGCCATAGCCTGGCCCTGGTGGTAGAGCTTGGCCTGCTATCCTCCGATGCCCGCCAGACTATTCTGGCCGAGCACAGGCTCTGGCCATTGCTGCATCAGGCCGATATGGAGCATCTACGTTATGAAGGCCCGGCAATGGTCGAGCTAAGCGGCCAACCGTTCAGTGCCTTGCAAGAGCAATACGAACGGCTCGCACCCAATGCACGGCATGGTTGGCTGAGCAGCCGCCTGGACATGCTGCAGTTGCAGCAACATCTGGGCGATGCCCTCGCCTGCCGCGACATCGATGGCGACACGCTGCTGATACGCAGCTATGCGCACAATATACTGCCCGTCCTTCATGCGCGCCAGGAACAACCCTGGCACGCCTGGCTGTTCGGGCCTATCGAACACTGGTGGCTACCGAGCGCCCAGGGCTGGCAGCGTTTCGAGGGTCTGGCGCAAGGTCGCGTGCCTGCCTATCAGCCTATCGAACTCGACCAGGCGCTGGTCGAGGCGCTGGGCGTCGATCTGCATGCTCAGGCGCTGGTGGCCGAGTTGCAACAGCATGCCCCGCAGGTATTTCTCAGCGAATGCCATGGCGAGCGCCTTAACCAGGTCAGCCAGGCACTGTTGCACGCGCACGAGGCGGGCTTGAGCCAGCAGTCGGATCAATCCTTCTACGCACTCTACAGCCTGATGAGCAACCAGCCGCTCAGCCAGCATCCCGACTGGCCATCGATGTTACAGCGCGTGGAGCTGGAGGGACTGGCCCTGGCCAATGTGCTCGCCGAGCGGAACGAACAGGGATGAAGTGGGCGCCATCATCGCTACACAAAATCTTGATCGGTTTGTTGCTAGTGGGGGCGTTACTGCTGGTTTATATGGCCTGGGCTTACCAGCAAATGCCTGGAGCCATTCTGTACGTACACAACCACACCGACCGCCCCATCTTCAGCTACGCCGTCAACGAAGCCTGGGGTGGAAATGCATCGGCTTTTGGCGGAGGCGGGGCCACCTGCTGCTCACGTATCGAAGGCGATGTGCTGACAGTGCAGTGGATCAAGGGACGCACCGGGGAACAGGTTCGCCAAGGCGTTGAAAAAGAGACCATCACCCAACAAATGCCCAACCCGCCCCGCACCCGGCAAGACAAGTATCTGCATGTGCACTTCTTTCCCGGTGATCAGATTCGTCTGTTCTGGAGCCCCAATCTGGACAGCCCTTATGAAAACCTCAAGGAAGTACCCGAACAGGAGGTTGCAAATGAACCCCATTGATAAAGGGCTCCGCCGTTGGCGAGCCTTGCCGACCTCGGCCAGATCACTGATCAAACTGCTGTTGCCGGTAGCGCTAGTGCTCGCCTACGTAGCCTGGGTTTACACCCGCATGCCCGGCGCCATTCTGTATGGACACAACCATACGGATCGCCCTGTCTTCAGCTATTTCGTTAACGAGGCCTGGGGGGGCAATGGTGGGGCAGTATGCTGCACGCGTATCGAAGGCGATGTGCTGACCGTGCAATGGATCAAGAGCACCACCCAAGCTCAGTACGATGCTGGGCTGCGTGAGGAAACCATCACCCGACAAGTGTCCAGCCCGCCTCGTACCCGGCAAGACAAGTACCTGCATGTGCACTTTTTCCCAGGGGATCAGGTACGTCTGTTCTGGAGCCCCAATCTGGACAGCCCTTATGAAAATCTCAAGGAAGCCCCCAAGGAAGGTAGTACGCCATGAGCAACAGCATTACTGAACAGGCAGCGGCAATGTCCGCACGCTGCAATCCCGCGCAACGCAGCTCGCATATCGCGCCCTGTGAACACACCTTGAGGATCGGTTTTTTCTTCGACGGTTTCGGGCGTCACCGCATCAATGATATGCAAACGGGGCGGGTCAGTAACATCGCTAAGCTGTTCCTTGTACATAAGTTTGATCAACCCAATCAGCCTCAGGATCCACTGTTTTCATATAGAAAATTCTATGCATCCGGCCTGGGTGAGGATTTTTCCGCTGACTTGAATCTAATCGCCAATAGTGGACTAGCTAGCTTCGAGTCGACGGCCAGCGATATACCGGCTGACGCAGTCAAGGATGAGGCCATTGAGACTGCTAAGGATATCCTCGATGCCAAACGCAGTTGGTGGGAACGCATCAGCCGAGACCTCAAGGCCTTGCTACAAAAGCCTGTCAAGGCGGGGAAGTTGCTCAAGGGCGCTTTAATCGACGCCAGCGTCGAGCTATTGGCTCCTGTGCGTGATAACGCCTTCGTCGCCGAGCTGTTGAAGACTGGCGCTGATACGCGTATCGAGGGCGCTATCGATTTCGTCAATGACGCAATACGCAATATCGAGGCTCAAACTGGTCGCCCCCTTCTCAAACGGATCGAATTGACCGTCTATGGCTTCGATTACGGCGCCACGTTGGCACGCGCCTTCCTGCATGAACTGCTAAGCCGTGAGCCGCAACCCGCCGATGGCACTTACAGCTATCAGGGCAAGACGCTGACTATCCTCTTTGCCGGGTTGTTCGATGGCGTCGACCGCAGCCATGTCGACCTTCCCTACCTACCCTTGCCCGTACGCACCGTGCTGGACGATGGCGGCCCCTTGCCCGAGCACGTCAAGCAGGCGTTGCATCTGGTGGCGGCCCATGAACGTCGCTTCTACCGCCGTGCCCGCCTGCTTGGCAGCAGCAAGGCCAACTGGCGGGAAAAATGGATGCCCGGCGTAAGCGAGGACATTGGCGGCAGCCTGCTCGCCGGGGAGCAGAAGCCCAGTGCCGAACTGGCGCTGGTGAGTCTGCATGAGATGTATCACGCCGCGCGCAGAGCGGGGGCGCCATTTCCTGCACTCGATGAGCTGCCAACGATAGATCGAAAGCTGGCCTCTCTCTTTATCTTCAACGATCACTTCGAGCAGGCCAGCGCCAAAGGACTGAGCCGCCATTACGAGCGCGAGGCGCAAGCCAGCATCGCCGAGTTGAAGGGCGTCAAGCCCTTCTATGCCGTCGCCCCCATGCGCCCGCAGGAGTTGCTCTTCGCCGCCCATATGCGTCTGTACATCCGCTGGCTGGCCGCGCTGTGGAGGCCTTACCAGGAACGCTTGCGACAACTGGCAGAAGAGGAGGAACGCCTGCATGCCAGCGAGCTCGGCAGCATGAGCGGCATGCTCGGCATCTCCCGCGAGAGTGCAGCGCAACGTGATGACCGTACACAGCGCCTGCAAGCCATCACCGACGAGCGCGCCAAGCTACGGGATGACTTCGGCTGGCTGGAAGAGGTCGACGAAGAGGCCAATGACATGCGCCTGGCACTAAGAAATCCCACGCAGGAGTGGCGGGCAGCCGGCACGCGGGAGCAAGCCGATATCTGGCTGGTATTACTGTCGGAATGGTTCAACAAGAACCCCAGGGAAGTCAGTGAGCACATGCACCGCCTCTTTGGGCACTTCGTCCATGACCGCCTCGTTTTCAGCACTGTGCAGCGCTCGGCACAGCAATTTCAGGGGCAGCGCTTCTTTGCGTTGCGTGGGTTCGATGTGGCTTCGTGATCGCGACGGCTCGCCGCCCTAGGTTGCTGGCCTAGGCGGCGAGGATATGGGGTAGAAACACTGCGGCCTTCGCTGACCTCGCCAAACTTACGGTCGAAATGAATAAAGAAGATGCCTACTGGAGCGGTAACCACTGGGCGCGTCTGGGGCACGATGGCGCCGTACTCGGCCTGATGGCCTCCCAGACCGGTTTGGGTGGCTACGCCAGCGACCTATGCTCTGCGATGGGAAACTGCCCACCTAACCATAGAACCCCGGAGGATTGGTTATTACTCGGCAGAAAGACTGCTCAAGCGCTCGCAGAAAAAGGCGATAGCGAAGCGATGTATGTTCTTTACTATTTAACCAACAGTTTGGAATGGTTAGAGAAATCCGCCGAAGTAGGATTTCCTATTGCTCAATATGATTTGGCGCGACTCTACGAGCCGTGTGAGTTTCAGCAGATTGCAATATCCCGCTGCCTGCTCTAGGTAAGGGCTAATGCGCTAGGTAAATCCTTCAGTTCTACAGTTCCAAACGCGGCGCAGATTCTGTTCCAAAAGGCGCTGGAGCGAATGAGCATCGATTCAGGTCACTCAGATGATAAGCTGACTGAGGCCATCAATAACCGTAAGCGGCTTGATAGCTTTATGGATCGATACTCGCTAAATGATCGTACCCTTAGAGCGCAGAGAGCCTACAAAACTCTAGCCAGAGAGCTATCACTACACTTTTATGATTAATTTACTTAATGAGAAACCTTCCATGAGAGCCATAACGGTTCTGCTGTTTCTCGGGGCATGGCTTTTAGTTTTACCGCAAGCACAGGCTGATGAAAGCAACTTTACGACAGGGATGATTCTTTACAATCAAAATGACTGGATAAATTCACAGCCCCCATTAAAGGCGGCTGCAGAGTCAGGGAATCGGGAGGCGCAATATTACTTAGCCGAGGCTTTAAGGCTGGCAAATAGGTATATGACTAGTGAAGCAGCTAGCTGGTATGTAGCCGCAGCAGAGCAAGGTGACGTATTTGCCATGTTGCGCTTATCAAGCAGCGACACCTTGTGCATTGCAAAAACCTGTACTAAGGATAATAAATTTTGGAAAAAAAGAGCACTTGAGGTCGCAAAAAGAAAGGCCAGCGAAGGCGATAACTCTGCCATGTACGCCCTGTACTTTTTAACGGGAGATAAAAAATGGTTGATGAAGTCAGCCGAGGCAGGAAACAGTGAGGCCGGTTACTTCCTGGTGAGATTAATGCTTGACGATACCTGGGATCGTAAAACAGGAAGGTCAACTCTGAGCAAGCCGGCTAGACAATACCTTGAAAAAGCAGCTTCCGATGGAAATCCTCATGCCATGGCGTTGCTTTCAGGATTCCTCAATGAAGAGGGAGACTACCAGAGCTCAAAAAAATGGCTTGAACGTTGTTTGGAAACAAGTCACTACGACTGTATATTGCGGATGGAGATGATCCATCAAGGTGACTTTGAGAGATATAACGAGCTTGATTACAATCCCGAGAAAGCCATTGCTTATGGTTTTTTCTTGTTCAGAGTTGATTCGCTCGCCCCCCCCGCCCCTGAAACCGATCTAATGCCAGAGTTTAGAGAGTCGTTGACAGATGAGGACAAGGCTCGCGGAGAGGCATTTTTTAATGAATGGAAAAAAACGCATCCACCTGTCTCTTACCATGTCAGAAAATTTGGATTTTAAAGATAACGCTAGATGGTGGTAAAAACAGAGAGCAACACCGGACCTTTCTGGTACGGTGTTGCGGTCATGTCTTTAAAGTAGACGGCCCGCTTTTCAGCGACCGACTCCCCGACGTTGAGGTCGAACGGAAATTCTTGACCCCCGAGGATCTGCAATGAACGCACAAGCCGGCGATATCGAACGCGGCTTTCTCCGCCAGCAGGAGCATCTGGCCCCTTTGCCTATCCCAACTGGGCAACCACCCCAGGATCTGATGAATATCATCTGGCGCAAAAACTCGGTTTATCTGGATATCGGTAGTTTCGCCATGGGAGGGGGGGTGGATGACCCTTAATCTAGGAAATCTCATATTCGTTTGGGCTACTTGGTTGTTCGCGTCAACGGGACAAGTTTGGGAAACTCTTGCATTCATTGCCTTTTCCTCAGCACTGATGGGGACGCTCTGGTATCTGTTTATCAAGCAATGGCGCAAACCACTGACGCCCCCACTGCGCTTCAATCGTCAGCGCCGCGAGGTCTGCGTGACCGAACCGGACGGCAACTACTGGTTCGTGCCCTGGGAGCGTGTGCATGCTGTGTCTCCCAGCGCCCTTAGCCTCAATACCGGCGGTGCCAGCAAGCAGGGTGCATTGATCCTCTGGTTGCCCCTCGAAGGTCAGGAGCATGAGGCCTATGCGGAGAACAAACCGGGTTGGGTGATGATGCTCAATACCGGGGGTGGCATTGGCTCCATGGCGCAGTGGGAATGCATTCGCAGTTTTATGGAAATCGGCCCGGACGCGGTGCCTGACAGTTCTGCCATTCGTAACACTGGGATGAACATCTGGGAAAGTTACCTGCATGACATCCGCGAGGCGGCAAGGAGCCGGGGCTGGTTGCTTGCCATCCTGTGGGAAGGATTTTTTGGACTACTGTTCAATACCATCTTGCTAGAACACTTACAGAGAAAGAAGCTTGCCCAGCTCCCCGAACTGACCGCCCCCGAAGCCGTGAAATGGTCAACCCCCCTGCCCCCTGAACAATGGGCCAAGCGCTCCCCGGAACTGGAGCGTGCCATTGCCCGGCGAGAGGCTGAGCTAGCCCATGCCAGTAGCGAGACATGATCCAGGTCTTCGCCAAGCAATGGAGAGTCACTTACCCTCCGCTCCCGCCCTTATCCGATTAGCTGGACGCTACTGAATCGACAATGCGTGCTATGAGGACAAACCGCTCAAGTGCATCTGCGGCCCCTGACCTTTCAACCCATCGAGGGGCTGTATATGCCGCCCTGGATATCGACCTGAGCTGATGCCATGAGTTGGGAAAAGTTGTTGAGCGCCCTGGGCGACAGATTGTCTGGAAATGTGCCTTATATCGCCATGAAGGCTGATGAACCTACTGGCCAGCAGCCAATGAACTTGGGCGATGTCGAAGAACACACCGAGGATTATTTGACCTTGCAGACAGGGGAGCGAAAAACGCGCGGAATGCTGGCTGTCTCTTATACACATCTGACGCTGCCGACGACGGAG
>NZ_CP035677.1:2757713-2784181 GCF_029542605.1 Pseudomonas sp. REST10
ATATTGGGGGGAGTAGGAGGGGGGTGGCATTATTATTGGCAGCAATGTTTGCAGTTGATAAAAACTGGAGCGCCGCGTCTACGGGGTTATTTTTTGGTATCGCATTCTTGATCATTCCTTTTTTGTGGGAGGCCTTTCGCTCACTACCTTTGCCTATCTTGTTCAATCGCCGCACTCGCGAAGTGTATTTCGAGCAAAATGGTGTGCTTTATCACTGCCCTTGGGATGATATCGCTGCCGTGGCCTATCAATTTCAATTGGTCGGCCCCTATACCGGCGCCATGCGCAGCGCGGCGCTTGAGGTATTAATGCATCAATTCAAACGGCCGGAGCACCAAGTGCTGGTCAGTCTGGGTTTGCCCATGGGTAAGGATCTGGAACTTCAGGCAGCCTTCTGGGAATATTTGCGGGCGTATATGAACAATGGCCCATGGTTCGATGAACACGGCGCTCATAGTGCGTCCGATACCTTTGTTAAGGAGCAGCTATCCATTAAATTTGAGTTGAGCAAGACATTTGGGGAGCATTGGCGAGACTTGAAGAAGCGCTACCACGAATCGAATGGGCGTAACTACCTGCAGTTTTCGGATGTATTTTTGCTGATTGGTGGTGTATTTGATTACCCTGTCGGATTGATCGGAGAGTACACCTACAAATTCGCCAGTCGTCGTAGTCAGAATAATTGGCCGCAAGTGGTACGTGAACGGCTTGATCCGAACGGGCCGACCGAGCGTCTGATCGATGTGGAGCGTAATAGCGGCTCACTGGAGCTATGAGCCGGAGCCGCACGCTCATCGAACCAAGGACTCGGGCGCGCTTAAGATCAGCGCCGCCAAGCACCGCCAAGCACCGCCAGAACCAGGGCATGGAACCCGTTCTGAACATCAGCAACCGCTTCTCACCCTACTCACCGCGCCTCGCTTGAACCAGCCGATGGCACTGCAGCATCATCCAGACGGCTTCGAAGATAGGCCTTCGGCGACAGCCCGGTATGCCGCTTGAAGCAGGTGTAGAACGCCGACAGCGAGTTGAAGCCCGCCGCAAAGGCCAGTTCGTCGATGCGTTTGAGGTCGCTGCCGGTCTGCAACCCGTCGAGCAGGTATTGCAGGCGGGCGCGGTTGACGTAGCGGTAGAAGCTTTCGCCGAGCACCTGGTTGAGCAGATGGGAAATCTGGTTGCGGCTGTAGCCGGTGGCGGCCGCCACCTGTTGCAGGTCCAGCTCGGGGTCGAGAAACGGCTGACTGCTCTGAAAGTACTCCTGCAGGTCCTGGGCCAGTTGCCCGAGCTGACGAGTCGACAGGCCCAGGCGACTGATCGCGGGCCGTGAAGCACCACCCTCACCCGCTCCGCGCGCCTCACGCACCAGGGTCGCGTATTCGTTGATACGCCAGATCAGGCCGTCGCGCACGGTAATGGCCTCGCCCGTGCGGAATGACACCAGCCCTTCCCCACCCTGCAAGCTGGTGCAGTACTGAATGAACGCGGTATGGCCGTCGATACGGATGCGATCGACATGCTCCAGCAGCTCGCCCGGACGGCGCGGCAGGTTGTTTTCCACGTATTCACGCAGGTCCGCCAGGCGCATGCAGCGCTGCTGATAGAAGTCGTTGTATTCGATATCCGGGTGGTACAGAGCCATCACCGCCTCGAGGTCACGGTGCTTCCAGCTCAGGTGGTAGCGCAGGATGGTCTCGCGGGTGCGCTCGGTCTGCGCGGCATCGTCGGGGAAAAGGTTCTCAGGCATGGTCGGTATCGGTTGTCGGCGCCCTGTCAGATTGCCTGATTCGCTCGAGCCAACCTAGGCCGGTGTGCCGATTCGTCAGCGGCGGACTATGCTTGCTGCAGCGACGGAGAGGCTGACCATGAGCGATCAGGAGAAAGACCCCGAACAGGCACCGCTGACGTTTCGGGAAATGTTGCAGAGCGTGCTGGCTGCCGCACTCGGCGTGCAGAGCGGCAAGAACCGCAGCCGCGACTTCAGCCGTGGCAAGCCCGGCCACTTCATCATGCTGGGCGTGCTGTTCACCGTGCTGTTCGTCGTCATCCTGCTGGCGACAGTGAAGCTGATCCTGCACCTGGCGGTCGGCTGATCAGTCCAGCAGGCGGGCAACCGAACAGTCGTAGCGCTGCTGTTTCGGCTGCAGCTCGCTGCTGAAGCGCCGGAAATCCATGCCGATCTCGGCGCGAGACAGGCGCTCGAGTAGCGTCCTTGCCTGCGCCCGGTCGATCAGGCGCAGCAGATGCGCCACCTGGTCCTTGCCACCTCGCTCGATGAAGTCGAAGCCCCTGGCGTGATCGTTGAGCATCACCAGCGCGCAGGCGCCAAGAAGAAAGTGCCCTGCCGCCAGCACCTCGATCCGGCCGTCGATGCGCGCCTGCAGCGCCCGCTCCGAGTTGTTCAGGGCGGCATAGCGCAGTGCCCTGCCCAGTTCTCCGGCTGCGCGCATGACGCCGAAGGCCATTTCATCGTTGGCGGCCCAGATCAGGCTTACGTCAGGGTAACGAGGCAGCAGGCTGGCCGCCTGCTCGTAGGCGCGCTGCTGTTGCCATTCACCATGCACGGCCTGCACCAGGCGCACGTGCGGCGCCTCGGCCAGTGCGCGATGCAGCCCGGCCAGGCGCAATTCGGAAGACGGCGTCTGCTTGACCCCGGAAAAGGCCAGCAGCTCGGCCGGCCGCCCCTCGCTCAGGGCGATCAGTTCCCGCCCCATCAGGTAACCCGCTTCCTCGTCATTGGGCACCAGGCTCCCCAGCCAGTTACCGTGGCGCTCGCGGCTGCCGCCGAGCAGCGCCTGCTGCTCCGGAGTCAGGGTGCTGTGCAGGGCGAACAGCTGGATATTGCTGCCTTCGAGCAGGCGCAACAGCGCGGGGGCCTGGAACTGTTCGTTGGTGAAGATCAGGTAATCGGGGTGATCCCCCCGCAGGACTTCATGAGCGTTGCCCAGCATGCGCGCCGGGTCGCGCTCACCGTAGAGCACTCTCAGCTCGAGGCCGAGGTCGTGCGCAGCATCCTGCATGTGGCGGGAATACTCGCGCCAGAACGGCTCATCGGAATGCCCCGGATTGAGGAACACGACGGAGGGCGCTCGCACCTGCGCCAGCGCCTGCACGCCGCACAGCACCAGCCATAGCCCCATCATCCACTTGATCACAGCGCGCCTCCGGAAAAACATCGGGGCGCAGTATAGGGCTCCAGTGGCAAAAGGCCGACCGCTGATGCGTGTCGGCCCCGATCCTTACTGTCCGCTGACCCAGAAGATCGCTGTACCGACCGCGATCAGGATCAGGCTGAAGATTGCCCAGGCATCGATGACGCTGTCGGCATTCTCGACTTCGCTGTGCTCGCTCATGGCTCCCCCTCTTCTTGTGCTTGTGGGTACCGCACAGTGCATTTAAGACCAGCCTTGCGGTTCGCTCAAACCTTCTGGTTATGCTCTGGGCTCGTCTTATTCCTTAAAGTCAGGTTTATATATTCAAACATCACTTTTACGCATAAACCTGAGCTGGTATCGTGCCCCGGCTCCTCGGGGAGTGCGCGGCCGTGCGCGCTGATTGGCAGTAAGTAGCCTGAAAACAGGACCCTTCATGTACGTATATGACCAGTACGATCAACAGATCGTCGAGGATCGCGTCAAGCAGTTCCGCGATCAAACCCGCCGCTACCTCGCCGGAGAGCTGAGCGGCGAGGAATTCCGCCCGCTGCGCCTGCAGAATGGCCTGTATATCCAGCGTTTCGCGCCCATGCTGCGTGTCGCGGTGCCTTACGGCCTGCTGTCGTCTGCCCAGGTTCGCGTACTGGCGCGCATCGCCCGCGACTACGACAAGGGTTACGCGCACATCAGTACCCGGCAGAACGTGCAGTACAACTGGCCGGAGCTGGAAGACGTACCGGAGATCCTTGCCGAGCTGGCCACCGTGCAGATGCACGCGATCCAGACCAGCGGCAACTGCATCCGCAACACCACCACCGACCAGTTCGCCGGCGTGGCCAAGGATGAAGTGGTCGATCCGCGCCCCTGGTGCGAGATCATCCGTCAGTGGTCGACCTTCCACCCCGAGTTCAGCCACCTGCCGCGCAAGTTCAAGATTGCCGTCAACGGTGCCGTCAGCGACCGTGCGGCCATCGAAGTGCACGACATCGGCCTGGAAGCGGTGAAGAACGACGACGGCGAGCTGGGCTTCCGTGTATCCGTCGGCGGCGGCCTGGGCCGCACCCCGATCGTCGGCAGCTTCATCAACGAGTTCCTGCCGTGGCAACACCTGATTTCCTATCTCGATGCCATCCTGCGCGTGTACAACCGCTATGGCCGTCGTGACAACAAGTACAAGGCGCGCATCAAGATCCTGGTCAAGGCGCTGACCCCCGAAGTCTTCGCCGAGCGCGTCGACGCCGAGTGGGCGCACCTGAAGGATGGCCCGATGACGCTGACCGACGCCGAAGTCGCACGCGTTGCCGCGCACTTCGTCGACCCGGCCTATCAGGCCCTGCAGGACGAAGACGCCCTGCTCGCCCAGCAAGATGCCGAACACCCCGGTTTCGCCCGCTGGCGCCAGCGCAACACCTTCGCCCACAAGAAGCCGGGCTACGTGGCCGTGACCCTGTCGCTCAAGCCCACCGGCGTGGCGCCGGGCGACGTCACCGACAAGCAGCTCGACGCCATCGCCGACCTGGCTGATCGCTACTGCTTCGGTGAAGTGCGCAACAGCCACAACCAGAACATCATCCTTGCCGACGTCGAACAGCGTCAGCTGTTCACCCTCTGGGGCGAGCTGCGTGAACAGGGTTTCGCCACGCCGAACGTGGGTCTGCTGACCGACATCATCTGCTGCCCCGGCGGCGATTTCTGCTCGCTGGCCAACGCCAAGTCGATCCCGGTGGCCGAAGCCATCCAGCGCCGCTTCGACGATCTCGACTACCTGTTCGACATCGGCGACATCGACCTGAACATCTCCGGTTGCATGAACGCCTGTGGTCACCACCATGTCGGCCATATCGGCATTCTCGGCGTGGACAAGAAAGGCCAGGAGTTCTACCAGGTGTCGCTCGGCGGCAACGCCGGCCGCGATGCCAGCCTGGCGCAGATTCTCGGCCCGTCCTTCGCCCAGGACGACATGCCGGACGTGGTCGACAAGATCATCAAGGTCTACGTCGAGCAACGCACCGAAGAAGAAAGCTTCCTCGATACCTACCGCCGCATCGGTATCGACCCGTTCAAGGAGCGCGTCTATGCAGCGAATCATTAAGAACGACCAGGTCATCGACGAGACCTGGCACCTGCTGGCCAAGGACGTGACCCTGGATGCCATCCCCAATTGCGACGACGTCATCGTGCCGCTGGCGCTGTGGGTCGAACATGGTCATGCGCTGAAAGCCCGCGATGGCGGCCTGGGCGTGTGGCTGGAGGCCGGCGAGGAAATCGAAGAGATCGCCGACGACCTGGCGCACTTCCAGGTCATCGCCCTGAACTTCCCCGCCTTCACCGACGGCCGCCACTCCTCCACCGCTTACCTGCTGCGCACCCGCTATGGCTACAAGGGTGAAGTGCGTGCCATCGGCGACATCCTCCGCGACCAGCTGTTCGCCCTGCGCCGCGTCGGCTTCGATGCCTTCGCCCTGCGTGCCGACAAGGACCCGGTCGATGCGCTGAAAGCCTTCGAGGACTACAGCGAGGTCTATCAGGCCTCGGCCGACCAGCCACAACCGCTGTTCCGCCGCCGCGCCTGAGCGCTCCGACGAGAAACGCCCCGACTGGTTCGGGGCGTTTTCGTTTCCGGGCTACCGCCCGTGCAATCCATTCGAACCGTCACCTCCCTGTGCAGTCGGACTCATTGAGCCCATCGCTTGAGGAGACACCGCCATGACGCACAACTGGGATCTGGTCGAACGCCTGCTGCATGAGGCGCAGAACTGCGCCGGCAAACCCTTCGCCCCGCGCCAATACGCGCAAGACCTGGCCGATGAGCAGGGCCTGGCTGCAACAGCCGACCTCGACCACCTGCGCGCCCAGGCGACCCGCTACGAAGCGCGCCTGCTGGAGAACGGCTTCATCGAGCCACGTCCGGAGAGCGAAGGCGGCAATGGCGAGAACTTCGTCCTGACCGGGCGCGGCACACAGCTGCTGAGCATGCTCGACAGCAGCATTCCCGGCAGCGAGCATCCGCGAGAAGTACTCGACGAAGCTGGCGAAGCCGCCTTCACCCCCGAGGTCTTCGAGCGCCTCGCCACCATGGCCACACGCGGCGAAACCGCCCGCCGCTAGGCCGACCCGAGGCACACAAACGAAAACGCCGCATCCCGGAATGGGATGCGGCGTTTCATGGCGCTCGAAACCGGGCGGCAAGCCCGTCCCGAATCAGTCCTCGCGGTAGCGACGCAGCTTCAGCGCCTTGCCGGCCACGCGGGTGTCCTTGAGCTTGCCGAGCAGGCGATCCAGGCCCTCTTCCGGCAGTTCGACCAGGCTGAAGGTTTCGCGGATCTGGATACGGCCGATGGCTTCGCGGGCCAGGCCGCCCTCGTTGAGGATCGCGCCCAGCAGGTTCTTGGCGGCGATGCCGTCACGGTTGCCCAGCGCGGTGCGGCAACGCACGCGACCCTCGGCCAGCGGCATCGGCGCACGACGTTCGCGGTATTCGCCACGCTCGCCACCGCGATCGGTATCGCGCTCGCGGCGTTCGCGCGGCGCGCCCACGCCCGGCACCAGCGGCTGTTCACGTTCGACACTGGCCAGGTCCAGCGCCTGGCCATTGGTGGCCTTCTTCAGCAGCGCGGCCGCCAGGGCACGCGGGCTGCAGCCGATATCGGCGGTCAGACGGTCGAGCAGATCGCCATGGCTGGCCTCGGCATCGGCAACCAGCGGCGCCAGGCTGGCGGTCAGCTTCTTGATGCGGGCATCGAGCACCTGCTGCGGGTTGGGCAGCTTGACCTCGCCGACCTTCTGCCCGGTGACACGCTCGATCACCTGCAGCATGCGGCGCTCACGCGGCGTGACCAGCAGCAGCGCACGGCCATCGCGACCAGCACGGCCGGTACGGCCGATACGGTGCACGTAGGATTCCGGGTCGTACGGCATGTCGACGTTGAACACGTGGGTGATGCGCGGTACGTCGATACCACGCGCCGCCACGTCGGTGGCGACGACGATGTCCAGGCGACCGTCCTTGAGCGAGTCGATCACGCGCTCACGCTGTGCCTGGGCGATATCGCCGTTCAGTGCGGCGGCCTTGAAACCCTTGGCTTCCAGCGCGGCGGCCAGGTCCAGAGTGGCCTGTTTGGTACGCACGAAGGCGATCAGCGCGTCGAATTCTTCGACTTCCAGCAGGCGCAGCACGGCGTTGGTCTTCTGATCGGCGTGGATCATCAGGTGCGCCTGCTCGATACGCGAGACGGTCTGGGTCTTGGCCGCGATCTTGATATGCTGCGGCTCGCGCAGGTGCTTCTCGGCGATGGCGCGGATCGAGTGCGGCAGCGTGGCGGAGAACAGCACGCTCTGGCGGCTTTCCGGCATGGCTTCGAAGATGATTTCCAGATCGTCCATGAAGCCCAGCTTGAGCATCTCGTCGGCTTCGTCGAGGACCAGGTGCTGAATGGTGGACAGCACTTTCTCGTCACGACGCAGGTGGTCGACCAGGCGACCCGGGGTGGCGACGATGATCTGCGCGCCCTGGCGAATGGCCTTGAGCTGCGGGCCCATCGGCGCGCCACCGTAGACGGCGACGACGTTCACGCCCGGCATCTGCTTGGAGTAGGTTTCGAAGGCGGTGGCCACCTGCAGGGCCAGCTCGCGGGTCGGCGCCAGGATCAGGACCTGCGGCTCACGCTTGGCCGGGTCGATCTTGGACAGCAGCGGCAGTGCGAATGCGGCCGTCTTGCCGGTACCGGTCTGCGCCTGGCCGATCATGTCGTGGCCCGCGAGGATCACCGGAATGGCCTGCGCCTGGATCGGCGACGGCTCTTCGTAACCGACGGCGGTCAGAGCGGCGAGAATATGGGGATGAAGTCCGAGCGCGGCGAAGCCGCCGGTTTCCTGGGTCATGGGTCTGCCTCAAGTGCATCCGCAAAGACCCATGTTCCAAAGCTGCGCATGCCGTGCAAGACCTTGTGGGTCACCCTGGCAGCCTGGTTCGGCGGGGATTTGCGAAAACGTGATGAAAGTGAATCGTCAAGGATAGTCCGCAGCGGGACTGGCTGCCGGAGTCGAGCCCCGGGCGAATTGCACTACCTGAACGTGGCCGGAAATTTGGCCGGCGCGCACTATACCGGAAAATCCTGACCCGGGTGCTGGTTTTTGCGCTTTCTCGGGCAGCGAACCGCTCAGCGGTGCATCAGGTAGCCGGACGCATCGCCTCGATCAGCGGTTGCAGCGAATAGCCCAGGCGCGGTGCCAGTTCACCCGCTCGCGCCTGCAGGCGCCCCATGTTCAGGCGTTGGTCGAGGTCGGCCGGGATCAGCAGCACCACGTTGCCCTCCTTCACCGGGCATTCCCAGTAGTGCCGATGGTAGAGGCCGCGCAACAGCGCCGCCCCCAGGGGCTTGCCGTCGTTGCTGGCCCACTGGTTGATGATCAGCCAGCCGCCTGGGTTGAGCTTGGCCTGGCACTGTTCGAGAAAACGCCAGGCCAGGTGCCCGACGCCAGGCCCCTGGTCGGTATAGAGGTCGAGGAAGATCAGGTCAGCGGTTTCCGCACTGTCGAGCAGGTCGGTGGCGTCGCCGATGCGAATGGTCAGGCGCGGGTCGTCGTCCAGGCCGAGGAACTCCATGGCCAGGCGCGGCACGTCGGGGCGCAGTTCGATGGCCTCGACATCCTCCAGCGGCAGGAACTTCAGGCACGCCTGGGTCAGGTTGCCGGCGCCCAGGCCGAGAAACAGCGCGGTCTCCGGCGCGTCGTGGCAAAGCGCGCCAAGCAGCATGGCGCGGGTGTAGTCGTACTCCAGCCAGCTGGGATCGCCGACGAATACGCAGCTCTGCTCGATCGCGTCGCCAAACTCGAGAAAACGGTAGGCACCAATCTGCACCACGCGAATCACCCCGAAGGCGTCACGCACCTCGGTCAGCAGCACCTCGTCCTGCAACTGCAATTCTTCGCTCGGCGGCAATCCCGGCATGGCTCCCTCTCCAACAGTGACATCCCGTACCACAAGAGGCGGGCTAACGGCGCCAATTGTCATTGAAGCAGCTGCCCCAGGTCACGCGATAATTCCACCACTTGCGCTGCTACTCATAACAATAACGAGGTTCGCCATGTACGCCATCATAGGCGCCGGCCCCATGGGCCTGTGCACGGCCCGGCATCTGAAGAAACAGGGTATCGACTTCGTCGGCTTCGAGCTGCACAGCGACGTCGGCGGTCTGTGGGACATCGACAATCCGCACAGCACCATGTACCACTCGGCCCACCTGATCTCCTCCAAGGGCACCACCGAGTTCAGCGAATTCCCCATGCGCGCCAATGTCGCGCCCTATCCGCATCACAGTGAGATGCGCCGCTATTTCCGCGACTACGCCGGACACTTCCGTCTCTACGAGCACTACCAGTTCGATACCCGCGTGGTGAAGCTGGAGCGCCTCGCACAGGGCTGGCGACTGACCAGCGAGCGTGGCGGCGAACAGCGCGAATGGCACTTCGAGGGGGTGCTGATCGCCAACGGCACCCTGCACACCCCCAACCTGGCGCAACTGCCCGGTGACTTCCAGGGTGAGCTGCTGCACTCGAGCGCCTACAAGCGTGCCGATATCTTCGCCGGCAAGCGCGTGCTGGTGGTCGGCTGCGGCAATTCGGCCTGCGACATCGCCGTGGACGCCGTGCACCGTGCCACCTCGGTGGACCTGTCGGTACGCCGCGGCTACTACTTCCTGCCCAAGTTCATCCTCGGCAAGCCCACCGACACCTTCGGCGGCGCGATCAGGCTGCCGCGCCGCCTCAAGCAGACGATCGACGGCCTGCTGGTGCGCGCCCTGGTGGGCAAACCCTCGCAGTACGGCCTGCCAGATCCCGACTACCGCCTGTACGAATCGCACCCGGTGATGAACTCGCTGGTGCTGCACCATATCGGCCATGGCGATATCCGCCCCCGTGGCGACATCCACGCGGTGAGCGGCCACTGCGTGACCTTCGCCAACGGCGAGCAGGCGGAGTACGACCTGATCCTGATGGCCACCGGCTACCGGCTGGACTACCCCTTCATCGCCCGCAGCGAGTTGAACTGGCCGGAGGATACCGGCGCGCCACAGCTGTACCTCAACGTCTTTCACCCCGAACACGACGACCTGTTCATGCTCGGCATGGTCGAAGCCTCCGGCCTGGGCTGGCAGGGACGCGACGAGCAGGCCGAGCTGGTCGCCCTGTACATCCGCCAGCTGCAGGCCGACAGCCCTGCAGCGCAGGCCCTGCGCCAAACCATCCGCGCCCAGGCCTGCCAACGCCTGGACGGCGGTTATCAGTACCTGCAACTGGAGCGCATGGCCTACTACGTGCACAAGGACAGCTATCGTAGACGCATCGCCGAACACAGCGCGGCGCTGCGCCGCGAACTGGCCGGCGACGTCACACCCGCGACACAGGGGGCATGAACGTGGAGCAGGTCAATATCGCTTTCGACCCCAGCAGCCTGGTGCTGATCAACCTGATCGTCGCGCTGATGATGTTCGGCGTCTCGCTCGACCTGCGCGCCGAGGACTTCCGGCGCATTGCCCGAGCCCCCAGGGCGCCGGTGATCGGCCTGCTGGCGCAGTTCCTGTTGCTGCCGGCGCTGACCTGCCTGGCCTGCTGGGCATTGGCCATCCAGCCGGAGCTGGCCCTGGGCATGACGCTGATCGCAGCCTGCCCGGGCGGCAGCTTCTCCAACATCATGACCTGGATGGCCCGTGGCAACGTCGCGCTGTCGGTAAGCATGACCGCAGTGTCCAGCGTCGCGGCCAGTGTCCTGACGCCACTCAACTTCGCCTTCTACGCCTGGCTCAACCCGCACACGCGCCCGCTCCTGACGCAGATCGCCCTCGATCCGCTGAGCCTGCTCCTGCTCGTGCTGCTGGTACTGGGCGTGCCGCTGCTGGCGGGCATGTGGGTCGGCCGGCGTTTCCCGCAACTGACACTGAAGGTGGAGAAGCCGCTGCGACTGCTCGCCCTGCTGGTGATGCTGGCGTTCGTGGCACTTGCCTTCAGCCGCAACCTGCAGCAGTTCACGCAGCACTTCCATCTGTTCTTCTGGCTGGTGGTGGCGCACAACGCGCTGGCATTGGGCACCGGCTACCTGAGCGCGCGACTGAGCGGCCTGCCGCCCGCCGATCGACGCGCGCTGACTCTCGAAGTAGGCATCCAGAACTCGGCATTGGGCCTGGTGATCATCTTCACCTTCTTCCCGCAGGCCGGCGGCATGCTGTTGATCGCCGCCTTCTGGGGTTGCTGGCACCTGATATCCGGGCTCGGTCTGGCCTGGCTCTGGTCACGCCACCCCCTCCAGCCCGACGCGCTGCTGACGCCGCTGGCCAACCTCGGAGAAAAATGATGCGAGTCGTTCTGATCACCGGCGCCGCCAGCGGCCTCGGCTGGCAGCTTGCGCGCGCCTGCCATGCCCGGGGCGACGCCTTGCTGCTGACCGATATCGACAGCCAGGGCCTCGCCGCGCGTGTCGACACGCTGGGCGCCGAGCGCGTCCTCGGCGTACCCGGCGACATCACCGACCCGGCGCTGCATCAGCACCTGCTGGAGGCCTGCCGCCAACGTTTCGGGCGCCTGGATGTGCTGTTCAACAATGCCGGCATCACCCACCGCTCGCCCACGGTGCGCACCGCGCCGGCGGTGTTTCGCAACGTCATGGCCGTGGATTATCACGCACCGCTGGAACTGACCCTGGCCGCCCTGCCCCTGCTGCGTGAAAGCCGTGGCCAGGTCGCGGCCATCGGCTCCATGGCCGGCTGGATGCCGGTGCTGGGGCGCGCAGGCTACTGTGCAGCGAAAAGCGCGCTGAGCCAGGCCTTCGAGGTATTGCGCGCCGAGATCGGTCTCGACGGCATCGGCCTGCTGCTGGTCTACCCGAGCTTTCTCGATACCCCCATCGACCGCAATGCGCTGGGTGCAGATGGCCAGCCGGCTCGCCACGCACGCTCGACCATCGGCAACGTGCGCAGCGCCGAGTGGATGGCCGAGGCGATCCTCGTTGCGCTGCGCCAGCGCCGCGAACGCCTTTTTCCCGATCGCGGCAGCTGGCTGGCAAGCCTGCTCTGGCGGCTGGCGCCAGCGCTGTACTACCGGCAGATGAGCCGGCGCTTCGCCGGAGAACTGAGGTGATCACGGCGGCCCCCTATGCCCTCGGCGTCTTCATCCTGCTGGCCTACACCCTGGAGGCGATCACCGGCTTCGGCAGCGTGGTCATCGCCCTCTCGCTGGGCGCCCTGCTGCTGCCCATCGAGCAGTTGCTGCCGATCCTGGTGCCGCTGAACGTCTGCATGACCGGCTACCTGGTGCAGCGCCATCGGCGCCTGATCGACCGGCGCCTGCTGCTTGGCAACATCCTGCCGGGCATGCTCGTCGGCACGTTGCTCGGCTACTGCCTGCTGCCGTACCTGGACGCCCAGTTGCTGAAGACCGCGTTTGGCGCACTGATCCTCTGCTTCGCCGGACGTGAGCTATGGCGCCTGCGCCGGACATACAGGCAGACGCAGCGCCCGACCTGGGCCACCCGCCTCATCACCCTGTGCGCCGGCGTCAGCCACGGCCTGTTCGCGTCCGGCGGCCCGCTGCTGGTCTACGGCCTGGCCGGCACCGAGCTGGACAAGGCGCGCCTGCGCGCCACGCTGATCAGCGTCTGGTTCACCCTCAACAGCCTGCTCACCCTGGCCTTTCTCTGCGACGGCCGCCTGTTGCCGGCGCTGCCACAGGTGCTGAGCTACGCCCCGCTGCTGCCTCTCGGCGTGTGGCTCGGCGAGCAGCTGCACCGACGCGTCGATGAGCGGCACTTCCGCATCGCCATCCACTTCCTGCTACTGGTCACCGGCCTCTTGCTGCTGGCGCCCTGGAGACTGCCATGAGCTACGACATCATCATCAAGAACGGCCTGTACTTCGACGGCAGCGGCGCCCCCGGCGCACTGCGCCATATCGGCATCAGAGACGGCAAGATCGACGTGCTCGCCCTCAGCCCGCTGGACGAAGACGGTTGCGGCGAAGTGATAGACGCCGAAGGCCACTGGGTCACCCCGGGCTTTCTGGAGATCCACTCGCACTACGATGCCGAAGTCATCGCGGCGCCGGCGCTGAAGGAGTCGGTGCGCCATGGCGTCACCAGCGTGACCATTGGCTCCTGCTCCATCAGCATGGTGCTGGCGGAAGCCGAGGACTGCTCCGACCTGTTCACCCGTGTCGAGGCGGTCCCGCGCGAGTACGTGCTGCCGATCCTGCAGGAGAAGAAGACCTGGCGTGACGCCAGGGGCTATCGCGCCTTTTACGATCAGTTGCCACTGGGGCCGAACGTCAACTCCTTCCTCGGTCACTCCGAGCTGCGCGTGGCGGTGATGGGCCTGCAACGCGCCACCAGCCGGGTGCAGCCGGGCGAAGCCGAACTCGCTCGCATGGAACAGCTGTTGGAGGAGGCGCTGGATGCCGGCTGCATCGGCTTGTCGGTGATGACCACCCGCCTGGACAAGATGGACGGCGACCGCGCCTGGTCCAGCCCGCTACCGTCCACCTTCGCCAGCTGGAAGGAATTCTCGCGCCTGTTCGCCGTGCTGCGGCGGCGCGGCGCGGTGCTGCAGGGAGCACCGAACGCGGTGACCAAGGTCAACGTCTTCGCCTTTCTGTGGCAGGCCCACGGCTGGTTCAGAAAACCGCTGAAATGCACCATGCTCACCGCCCTCGACCTCAAGTCGCAGCCGCTGCTGCATCGTTTCACGCGGCTGTCCGGCTGGCTGGCGAACAGGGTCCTGTGCGGCCACTTCCGCTGGCAGACGCTGCCGGCCCCCTTCACCCTGCGCCTCGAGGGGCTCAACGTGAACGCCTTCGAAGAGTTCGGCGCCGGCGAAGTGCTGCGCGACATCAAGGACCCGGACGAACTCTATGCCAAGGTCCGGGAGCCGGCGTTCCGCGCGCTGTTCAAGAAGCAGGTCAAGGCGGTGCTGACCAAGGGGCTGTGGCACCGCGACTTCTCCGACTGCTGGGTAAGCGAATGCCCGGACGCCAGCCTGGTAGGCAAGAACTTCAAGCAACTGGGCCAGGCTCGCGGACTGGACGCGGTGGACGCCTATTTCGAACTGGCCTGCCAGTACCGCGAGGCGCTGAAGTGGACGACCTGCTACGGCAACCAGCGCGAAGCGATCATGCGCCAGCTGCTGGCCAGTCCCTGGACCCACCCCGGCTTCGCCGACTCCGGCGCGCACCTGCGCTCCATCGCCCAGTACAACTTCCCGCTGCGCTTTCTCAAGTACGTACGTGACGCCGAATTGGCGGGCGAGCCCTTCATGCCCCTGGGCCGGGCGGTACGCCGCTGTAGCGCCGAGCTGGCCGACTTCATCGGCGTCGATGCCGGCTACCTGCGTGTCGGTGATCGCGCCGACCTGGTGTTGATCAATCCGCAGGGACTCGACGACAGCCTCGATGCGCTGCACGAGGCGCCCATGGAGGTGCTGGGCCTGCAGCGCGTGGTCAAGCGCAACGACGCCGCCGTCGAGCTCACGCTGATCAACGGCCGGATCGCCTATCGCCGTGGCCTGGAGTACCCGCAGGACCTGGGCACGGCGCGGCACTATGGACGCTTCCTGCCGGGGCGCGACGTGCTGCCGCGAACGTCGCCAGCGCGCGACCTGCAGCCTGCCACGGCGTCATGAGCCGTGGCGCCGTCGATACACGTACGGGCAGCAGGGCTTATCGGTTACCATGCGCCTCCGCCCGATCAACGTTAGAGATGTCGCATGCCGCACGCCTGGAGCCCCGAAAGCTGGAGGGCCAAGCCCATCCAGCAGCAGCCTGAATACCCTGACGCCAGCCACCTCGCCCGTGTCGAACAGACCCTGGCAGGCTACCCGCCGCTGGTCTTCGCGGGCGAAGCACGCGAGCTGCGCCGCCAGTTCGCCGAGGTGACCCAGGGGCGTGCCTTCCTGCTGCAGGGTGGCGACTGCGCCGAAAGCTTCGCCGAATTCTCTGCGGCGAAAATTCGCGACACCTTCAAGGTACTGCTGCAGATGGCCATCGTCATGACCTTCGCCGCCGGCTGCCCGGTGGTCAAGGTCGGGCGCATGGCGGGTCAGTTCGCCAAGCCGCGTTCTGCCGGCAGCGAAACCATCGACGGCGTGACCCTGCCGGCCTACCGTGGCGACATCGTCAACGGCATCGGCTTCGATGCGACGAGCCGCGTTCCCGACCCGGAGCGCCTGCTGCAGGCCTACCACCAGGCCACGGCCAGCCTCAACCTGCTGCGCGCCTTCGCCCAGGGCGGCTTTGCCGACCTGCACCAGGTGCATCAGTGGAACCTCGACTTCATCGCCAACTCGGCGCTGTCGGAGAAGTACCACCAGCTTGCCGGGCGTATCGATGAAACCCTGTCGTTCATGCGCGCCGTGGGCATGGACAGCGCACCGCAACTGCGCGAGACCAGCTTCTTCACCGCCCACGAAGCGCTGCTGCTGAACTACGAGCAGGCCTTCGTGCGCAAGGACAGCCTGACCGGCCGCTGGTACGACTGCTCCGCGCACATGCTGTGGATCGGCGATCGTACCCGCCAGCTCGATGGCGCCCACGTCGAGTTCATGCGCGGCATCGAGAACCCCATCGGGGTCAAGGTCGGTCCGAGCATGGACCCGGATGAGCTGATCCGCCTGATCGATACCCTCAACCCGGAGAACGATCCGGGCCGCCTCAACCTGATCGTGCGCATGGGCGCGGACAAGGTCGAAGCCCACTTCCCGCGTCTGCTGCGCAAGGTGCAGAGCGAAGGCCGCCAGGTGCTGTGGAGCTCCGACCCGATGCATGGCAACACCATCAAGGCCAGCAGCGGCTACAAGACGCGTGACTTCGCGCAGATTCTGGCCGAGGTGCGGCAGTTCTTCGCCGTGCACCAGGCCGAAGGCACTCACGCCGGCGGCATCCACATCGAAATGACCGGGCAGAACGTCACCGAATGCATCGGCGGCTCGCGGCCGATCACCGAGGACGGCCTGTCCGATCGCTACCACACGCACTGCGACCCACGCATGAATGCCGACCAGTCGCTGGAGCTGGCGTTCATGATCGCGGAAACCCTCAAGCAGGTACGCCGCTGAAGCCACGCGCCCTGGCTAGTAGCCACTGGCCAGGGCGCGAACCGGCTCGCACTTCTTCTGTGCGTTATGCGGCATAATGCTGACCCCAACGCGAGCACCGGACGGTGCCGAGCTGCTATGCCCTGCCGGGAAGGACTCGCGGCCATCACTACCCAACAAGGACGATGCTCCATGCAACTTCGTACCACGCTTTCCGCTTTTGCCCTGTCCAGCGCCGTTCTGCTGAGCGGCTGCCAGAACATGTCCCCCGACGCCATGCTGCAGTCCGGCCTGATGGCCGTACAGGCTGCGACCCTGAGCGATGCCGAGGTCAAAAGCATGTCCGACCAGGCCTGCGCGGAAATGGATGCCAACGCTAACATCGCCGGCCCCGAAACCTCCTACGGCAAGCGCCTGAACAAGATCGCCGCCAACCTCGGCAACCAGGTCAACGGCACGCCGGTCAACTACAAGGTCTACCTCGATGAAGAGGTCAACGCCTGGGCCATGGCCAACGGTTGCGTGCGCGTGTACAGCGGCCTGATGGACGCGATGAACGACAACGAAGTCGAAGGCGTGCTGGGCCACGAGATGGGCCACGTGGCCCTGGGCCACACCAAGAAGGCCATGCAGACCGCCTACGCCACCTCCGCAGCGCGCAACGCCGCCGCCTCCTCGGGCAACACCACGCTCGCCGCACTGTCGTCCTCCGAGCTGGGCGCGCTGGGTGAGCAACTGGTCAACGCCCAGTTCTCGCAAAGCCAGGAAACCGCAGCCGACAACTTCTCCTTCGACTTCCTGACCGAGCGCAACATCCCGCGCGAAGGCCTGGTCACCGCGTTCGAGAAGCTGGCCAAGCTGAGCGGCGGCGAAAGCAGCATGTTCTCCTCGCACCCGGGTTCCACCGAGCGCGCCAACAACATGCGCAACCGTCTGGCCGCCAAGTAATCATGGCACTCGAGGGCGGCTTCCTGCCGCCCCCGACACCTCAGGAAGGCAATCATGTCGATGCTGAGATACCTGGTGATGGCGCTGTTGCCGCTCACCGCCTGGGCCGACTACGACGCGCAGTATCAGGCCTGCCTGAATGCCAACGGCGCGATCAACAATTCCATCGTCGCCGGTTGCGCCGAGGGCGTATCCGCCGTGGCGAAGCGTGACATGAACCGCATCTACCAGCAGCTGTTCCTCAAGCTGCAGGCCAATGACCCGCAGAGCGCCGAGCAACTGGAAACGGCGCAAAAAGCCTGGCTGATCTACCGCAACGGTCAGTGCAACCTGCAAGGCAAGCACATCGGCTCACCGATGTACTACACCTGCCCCATGGAACTGAACATCCAGCGCGTCAGCGAACTGCAGTTCCTCCTGGAACACGCCGGCTAGCCAAGCAGCCCCAGCTGCCTGACCCCGGGCGCCAGCCACACATCGGCAAGCCCCAGCCACTGCGCCAGCCCGTGCAGCGCATCGCTCAGCGCCTGTCGCGCCTCCTCGCTCAGCACCGCCTCTTCGAGGTGCACGGCGTGCACCGCCAGACGCCCCGCCGCGCGCTCGCTGCGCAGATCCACCCGCGCCAGCAGGCGCTCGTGATGCAGGAACGGCAGCACGTAGTAGCCATACACCCGCTTGGCCTGTGGCGTGTAGATTTCCAGGCGATAGCGAAAACCGAACAATCGCTCGGTCCGCTCGCGCGCCCAGATCAGCGAGTCGAAGGGTGACAGCAGTGCACTGTGGCGCACGCGTCGCGGAATGCGCGGCTCGCCGCGGCAATAGCCCGGCTGCTGCCAGCCCTGCACCGCCACCGGCAGCAACGCGCCCTCTTCCACCAGCTCGGCGACTCGGCGCTTGCTGTCGCCCGCATCCAGTCGGTAGTAGTCGCGCAGATCCTTTTCGCTGGCCACCCCGAGGGCATCGGCGGAGCGCAACAGCAGACGACGCTGCGCTTCATCCTCATCCAGCTCGGCCTGATCGAGCAGCTCGCCGGGGATCACCCGCTCCGGCAGATCGTACAGGCGCTCGAAGCCACGACGCCCGGCCACTGTCACCTCACCCGCAGCGAACAGCCACTCCAGCGCGGTCTTCTCCGCGCTCCAGTCCCACCAGGGCCCGGCCTTCTCGCTGCGTGTGCTGAGACTGCCAGCGCCCAGTGCGCCGCGTTCGCGCACCGCCTGCAGCACCGAGTCGATCACGTCGCGCCGCTCGACCCCGAACTTCGCCAGCTGGCCATAGATACCCTGGCCGTCCGCGGCACGGCGCATGCGCCAGCGCAGCAGTGGATAGAGTTCCAATGGCAGCAGTGACGCTTCGTGCCCCCAGTACTCGAACAGACGCCGACGCCGTGCGCGCCCCCAGGCCAGCTCATCGAGGTGCTCGGCCTGGTAGTGGCCAAGGCGGGAAAACGCCGGCAGGTAGTGCGAGCGCACAACGGCGTTGACCGAGTCGATCTGCAGCACACCCAGGCGCTCGATCTGCGCCTGCAGTTGCCGATGAGCGATGGCGCCACGTGGCACACGACCGAAGCCCTGGGCAGACAGGGCCAGACGACGTGCCTCGGCGAGAGAGAGTGAGAGAGTCATGACGCGCCAGCCTATCAGGCCGGCGCCGCGAACGCATGGCGGAAGGTGAACGCATGCGCCGTCGCGCCATGCTCGCGCAGGTGCGCAAGGCGCTCGGCCGCTTCCGCCACATCTGGACGATGCCCCGACGGCACCCACCACAGTACCTGGTGGGCCTGCTCGATGCGCCCGAACCATTCGCGTCGGCGCTTGAGCATCTCGGTATGCGCGGATTTGTACACGTAGTTGCTGAGCGACTGGACGTCCTGCCAGACCGACATGTTGACCAGCACCTCATCCCCGAACGGCCTGATCGCCGTGGCATCTCCCGCCTCGTCCTGCAGTCGCCAGACGAAGCCCGGCGCCGCCTCGGCCAGTGTGTTGATCCGCTCCAGGTTGGCGACGAAGTCCGCCATCTCCGCCGACTCCAGAGGCGCCTTCATTGCCGCGATGTTGAGCTGAGCCAAATGATGAATGGACACGAACTGCCTCCAGACCGCTACTGGCCGCGCAGGCCGGCAAGGCGTCGCTTTAGCCAGCGCTCGCTGCTGACCAGCATGATCCCCGCCAGCACCAGCGCGGCGCCGATGATGAAGTTGAGGGTGAGCGGTTCATCCAGAACCAGCACACCGAACGTCACGCCAAACAGTGGCGTCATGAACGAGAACACCGCCATGTTCGAGGCCAGATAGCGACGCAACAGCCAGAACCAGGCCAGATAGGTGAAGAACGACACCACCACGCCCTGCAGCAGAACGCTGCCGATGGCCAGCGGCGTCCAGCGCACCTGCCCGAGATCGACCATCGCCAGGGCATAGCCGAGCAGCAGGACGAAGGCCACCGTCAACTGATAGAACAGGGTGAGCCCCGCCGGCGCCTCGGACAGGCGCGAGCCGCGCACGACCACGGTAGTGGCGCCCCAGGCCATGCCTGCACAGAGCCCGAGTGCATCGCCAAGCAGAATGTCGGCGTCTATCTCGCTCCAGTCACCGCCCACACCAAAGGCCATCACCACGCCGCCGAAGCACAGCGCGATGCCCAGCCACTGCAAGCGGCGCAGGCGCTCGCTGGGCAGCATCAGGTGCAGCCCCAGCGCCGAGAAAATCGGCGCGGTATAGAGAAACACCGCCATGTGCGAGGCCGAGGTGTAACGCAGCCCCAGGGCGATGAAGAAGAACTCCAGGGCGAACAGCACGCCAGCCAGAATCCCTGCCAGCCAGGTACTCCCCAGCCAGCCCCGCCAACCGCGCTGCCAGAGCAACAGAATGCCAACCAGCACGGCAGCGATGCCCGAGCGCAATGCCACCTGCAACATCGGCGCGATATCCTCGGCCGCCAGCTTGATGGCGACCTGCTGGCTGCCCCATATGGCGCACAACAGCAACATCAGTTGAAACAGGAAAAAGTCCGCACCCTTGCGCACAGCGGTCATTCAGTCACTCCAATGATCACGACTCACTTTCTCAGCGGGTCATCCCAGAACGGCCGCTCGGCCTCCTGCAACGCATCGGCCCGGGATAGACCGAGGTCCTTCAGCGCCGCTCCATCCAGACGCGCCAGTTGCTGACGCTCTCGAGCCAGTTGACGCCAGCGCCGCAGTACACGCCACATTTCTGCCAGCGATGGCAGACGTTCGAAGTGGATAGCCTGAGCCAACGCATAACCTTTTTGACCTTTCATCTCGGTGCCCTCCCTGTGGGGTTGGCATCAGTGTCGAGCCAGGATTAAGATCAATCCAACGAATGTTTCTTATGGAATCCATCTCGAGGATTGATGAATGGCCTTCCACCCCAGTATCGATACCGAATTGCTGCGCAGTTTCGTCGCCATTGCCGACACCGGCGGCTTCACACGCGCCGCCGAGACGGTCAATCGCACGCAATCGGCAGTGAGCATGCAGATGAAGCGGCTGGAGGAAGACGTGGTGCAGCGCGCGCTGTTCGAGCGCGATGGCCGCCAGGTTCGCCTGACCCCCGAGGGCCAGGTGTTGCTCGGCTATGCGCGCCGCATCCTGAAGCTGCACGGTGAAGTTCTCAATACCCTGCGTGAGCCGCACATGGTCGGCTCCGTGCGTATCGGTACGCCGGATGACTACGTCATGCGTTTTCTACCGGAGATTCTTTCGCGCTTCGCCCAGGCCTATCCGCTGGTTCAGGTCGAGGTTCACTGTGAACCCTCGGGTCAGCTGCTGCTGCGCCAGGACCTCGACCTGACCATCGTCACCCGTCAGCCGGGCAAGGAAATTGGCCAACTGCTGCGCCAGGAGCGCTTTGCCTGGGCCGTCGCTCAGGGCTTCTGCCCGCACGAGCAGAACCCCATGCCCCTGGCGATGTTCAATGCCGACTGCTTCTGCCGGGAGTGGGCCTGCAACGCGCTCGATGCCATGGCGCGTCCCTACCGCATCGCCTACACCAGCCCCAGCCTGTCGGCGCTGTTCGCCGTCGTGCGCGCGGGCCTGGCCGTAACCGCACAGCTGCAGAGCCTGATCACCCCGGACCTGCGCATCCTCGGTGAAGCCGAGGGTCTGCCACTGCTGCCGCTGACCAGCATCGTGCTGCTGCGTAACGAGAGCAGCCAGTCCCCCGTCACCGAATGCCTGGCCGACCACATCGTCGAGGGGTTTCGCCTATAACCCGCTGGCTTCGAGGCCCAGCATCAGTGCGCAGATCAGCAGGAACACGCAGAACAGGCTGCGCAGCAGACGCTCCGGCAGCGAGTGGGCCAGACGCACGCCCCAACTGATGCTGAGCAGACCGCCAACCGCCAGGGGAACACCCATCCACCAGTTGACGTGCTCATGCAGCGCGTACGTCAGCAGCGTGACCCCGGTACTGGGCAGCGCCAGGGACAGGGACAGCCCCTGCGCCACCACCTGCGTGGTGCCGAACACACTGGTCAGCACCGGCGTGGCGACTACCGCGCCGCCTACACCAAACAGACCGCCCATGGCACCAGACACACCGCCGAGCACCCCGAACCAGCCCCAGGGATGACGCAGCTCGCTGCTGCTCGGCGCCTGCGCCATCATCATGCGTACCAGGTTGTAGGCGGCCAGGGCGAGCAGGAAACCGATGAAGGCCCAGCGCATGGTGCGCGAATCCAGCTCCACGGCGTACAGCGAAGCGAGCCAGGCACACACCAGGCTGGTGATGCCAAGCAGCAAGGCGTGACGCAAATCGATGCGGTTGCGCTGGTTGTAGCGCCAGATCGCCAGCATCACGTTGGGCACCACCATGACCAGGGCGGTGCCCTGAGCCAGTTGCTGATCCAGACCGAACAGCACGCCCAGCACCGGAATGGCGATCAGGCCGCCGCCGATACCGAACAGCCCACCCACGGTTCCCAGAGCAGCGCCCAGGACAAGATTCAATAACAGATCGATCAGGCTCATGACACCTCCATGCCAGGGCGCATCTTAGAGAGGCGCAGCTAGTATGGAAACGCACAAGAATGCAAAATGGCTTTGCCATTTACGCACAAGCAGAGCACTGCATGAATCCCGATGCCCTGACCGACCAGCTGGAGCTATTTCTCGACGTCCTGGAAACCGGCAGTTTCTCCGCTGCGGCCAGACGCCACCCGCTGACCCCCTCGGCGGTCGCCCGGCGAATCGATGCCCTGGAACGCGCCCTGGGCAGCGGCCTGTTCAGCCGCAGCACCCACGCAGTGCGCGTCACCCCGGCCGGCCTGGCGTTCGCCGAACGGGCCAGGCGCATCCTCGCCGAGCTGCACCTGGCCCGCGCCGAAGCGGTATCGCTGAGCAGCGCCCCGGAAGGGCTGATTCGCATCGACGCGCCCTCTCCCTTTGGCCGGCGTCACCTGGCGCCTGCGATCGCCGACTTCCTGCGCGCCAATCCCGGACTGGACGTACAACTGCGCCTGATCGACAGCTTCATCGATCTGCAGGGCGAGCACCTGGGTGAAGTGGATATCGTGGTGCGCATCGGACCACTGCCCGACAGCCGCCTGGTGGCCACGCCACTGGCTTCGATGACACGTATCGTCTGCGCCAGCCCGGACTACCTGCGCCGCCGCGGAATCCCACGCAGCCCGTTGGAGCTGGAGCAGCACGACGGCCTCGACTGGGACAGCCTGGCACCGCCCTATGCATGGCGCTTCGAGGTCGACGGCAAGCTGCAGCAATGCAAGCCCAAGCGCCTGCGGCAGACCAGCAACAATGCCGAGACCCTGCTGTTCAGTGCCCTCGCCGGCCTAGGGGTGGCGCATCTGCCGACCTGGATGAGCAGCGAGCACCTGCAGCGTGGCGAGCTGATTCCCCTGTTCTGCGAGAACGGCTTGCCTGCGGTGGAGCCGGTCAGCATCTACGCCCTGCGCCTGGAGCGCGAGGCCAGCCCACGCACCCGCCTGCTGCTGAGCTTCCTCAAGCAGCGCTTCGGCTTTCCGCCCCCCTGGGATCAGGCCCTGCAGGCCAGCCTGGCAGCGCCGCAGCAATGACCTGTTGCCCAGGCGAACGCAGACCATAAAAAACCCGGCGCGAAGGCCGGGTTTTCTGGTAACGCTTAAGCTCAGGCTTGCGGCGCCTGGGTGCGGCCCTTGTAGGAACCGTCACGGGTATCGATCTCGATCCAGTCGTCGATATCGACGAACTCGGCAACCTTGATCTCGGTACCGTTGCGCAGCTTGGCAGGCTTCATCACCTTGCCGGAGGTGTCGCCACGGGCGGCGTTCTCGGTGTAGACAACCTGACGCACGATGGTGGTCGGCAGGTCGACGGAGATCACCTTGCCTTCGAAGAACACGGCTTCGCAGACATCGTTCATGCCTTCTTCGATGAACGGCAGAACGCTTTCCAGGTCTTCGGCACGCAGTTCGTAGGAGTTGTACTCCGGATCCATGAACACGTAGTCCTCACCGCTGATGTAGGACAGGTTCACTTCCTTGCGCTCGAGAATCACCGGCTCCATCTTGTCGTCGGCTTTGTAGACGGTCTCGGTCTTGGAGCCGTTGAGCAGATTCTTCAGCTTCATCTTGACGATGGCGCTGTTACGGCCGGACTTGGTGAACTCGGCCTTCTGGATCAGCCACGGCTGGCCATCGATCAGGGCCACGCTGTTGACTCTCATTTCTTGTGCAGTTTTCATGCGGATATCCGAAATATGCGGGAGGTACAGAAATCTAGGCCGCGTATGATAGCCAATTTCGGTAAAACTGTTCCAGCGCCGTGGCAAGATCCGCTTGAGCAGCCTGTCGGACGCACCAGCGCTCGGCATGCTCCGACAGCTCCGGCCAGCACTCGAGCGCCTCTGGCCAGGCGTCATTCATCCCCCGCCCGGCATTCCATGCCCGCCAGAGTTCGGCTTGCGCAGCCGCAGCCCGAGGGCTCAGATCGACGCAGTACAACGCCAGGAAAGCCTCCAGCTTGTCCCAGTGTGCGTCTTCGTCCTGCGGGTAGATATGCCAGAGCAGAGGCCGACCGGCCCACTGCGCACGCACGAACGAGTCTTCGCCGCGCACGGCATTCAAGTCGCAGCACCACAACAGGCGATCGTAATCGTCCTGCGCCACGAAAGGCAGCACCTGCACATGCAGGCGACCGCAGCGGCGCTGGTCCCCTGGTATCAACTGCGTTTCACCGAGCCAGCGCTGCAGATCCACGAGCACCTTGCCCTGCGGCACCAGCAACTGGGTCGCACGTGAGTCGCCCGCCATGGCGTCAAGCCAGTTGGCCAGCCCGGCATTTTCATAGGCGAACAGGGAGACCAACCGAGCGCCTGGATCACGCGCTACGCCAAGGCCCTCAAGAAATGCCTGCTGAGCCATTGGATCGGCCTGAAACACCCGCCTACGAGCCAACAGATCCGTCTCGCGCAGCAGCCCACCGGTGCCCTGCGTGAACCCCGGGAAGAAGAAAAACTTCTGCAGGCCACCCGCCTGCGGCGACGGCAAGGCATGACAACCGGCAACCCAGTCCTCGGCACTGAGGTACTCCAGGTTCAACCAGAGTCGCTTCACGGCGTCGCCACTCATGGCCGCTATATAAGTCGTCGGCAACTGGCAGGCGAATGCTTCGATCACCACATCCGCCGGCTCCACCGAGGGAAAAGGTTGCGGCCACTGTCGCACCTCGACACCGGAGTGACACTGACTCTCGGCACTGGCGCTGGCGCCTGGACACAAGCGCACGAAGGCAGGCAACTCGTCGACCCACAGGCGCACGGCATGCCGCTGCTCGGCCACCAGTTGCCGGGCCAGCCGCCAGGTCACACCGATGTCACCGTAGTTATCCACCACGCTGCAGAAAATGTCCCACCTGGCCACGCCGTACCCCTCGAAAAATGTTCGCCATTGTACCTGCCGAACAAGAAAATGCCCGCCAGAGGCGGGCCAAGGGGGCGCTGGAGCGAGCGCGGGGTAAAGCGGTGTCAGGCCAGAAGCGAGTCGCCCTCAGGGCGAGCAATGTTGCTCAGCATCCAGACAGCCTGGCAGGCAAGCGCAGCGTCTCGCGACGCAAAGGGACCGGCCTTGGGCTGACCGTCAACCATCAACAGCCAGCACGCCATGAGACCATCGGAACGAAGCTCGGCAGGTACGGCGCTGCCAACCAGGGAAACCACATCGATACGGGGCATGATGACCTCCAACTCAACGCTATCTGTGTTGGAGCCAACAGTAGGCCGATGCCCTGGCGAGCGGAAATCAGTGCTCTCGATAGTGACCATGGCTATTGCCAATGGCACCTGGCACGGGCTGGTAGAGGGAAGCGAATTCACGAAGGAAGATAGCCGCGCGCGGCCTGGCGACGCGATCACGCAAAAAATCTGAGAGCAGAAAGCAAAAACCCCTGAGAGACTGCTCTCTCAGGGGCTTTGCGAAAGTGGCGGTGAAGAAGAGATTCGAACTCTTGAGCCTATATTGCCGCCGCCAACCCCAGTAACTGCAGCGCCCTAGGGCATGCAGATCGAAAATAGTGTACGCACCATGGGTACGCATTGCTACCAGCCTGACTACTAGTTTCGCGACTCCGCTACGATGATCCAACGCTGTCCTGCCACTGACCATTGCGAAGTTTCTGGTGTATGGAGCGCTCAACCTTGCTTTCTAACTCGCGTGGATCGCCTTCGAACTCCCCCAAATTCGCGCCACAGCTGTCACACCGGAACGCGAAGCGGGGCACTGCCGCGTAGGAGGAGCTATCAACCGGAAACAGCTCGAAGTCACAGTGAGGGCAAAACGAGCGAATACCGTCCACGCGCTGCCCCGAATAACGCCAACGCCAATTCAGGCCAAAGAAGCGGTCTGTCCGGTAATCCGTCCAACGTGAGGTAGAAGCCTGAGACGGTCGGTTCACCCATAAGAGCGCTCCGGCGAAAACGAAGGTCGGTAACGCCAGAAGCCCCAGCACAGCCACACCCCATCTAGGAAGCACGACATCCGAAAGCATGTAAGTCCAAGCGCTGGAAGCCATGCCCCCAAGCCGGGGCGCCCAATCAAGCAGATAAACAGCAAGCGCTGACAACGCCGCTAAAATCACGGACGAAATCACCTTACTCCAGACGGGGTCAGACCAGATTTTTTTAAGCATGCGGAACATCCTTTCCACCGGGGCTACGTGATGGCACATCGTAACTGAACAGCCCTGGGCCTCGACGACCACCACCGGCTTATTTTCGCTTAAAAATATGAGCGCTCAGGAATACATAGAGCAACACTCAAATCCCCCCCCTACCCCGG
>NZ_CP035677.1:2784192-3096172 GCF_029542605.1 Pseudomonas sp. REST10
CCCTTCAATCCCCCCATGAAGCACCTTACTCGCCGAACTTGGTCACCCGGCATCGCAGCGTCCAGCGCACTCCCTCTCCTCGACAGCACACGACACGATCCTAGTGGCGCTCCACCTGGCTCACTAACTACACCTTATGAGCCAGGCTAGGCGGCCTCACGGGGGCACGGAAGAATGAGGTCTTCAGGGTGGCTCAAATGTGTTGCTTTTCATTGAGCTATTCGGTAGGTTGTGAGCCTACTTTATGAGCCATCTGGGGCGCGACACCATGACCGCCATCCTTGCCTATACCCGAGTCAGTAGCGACGGCCAGTCAGTCGAGGCCCAGCGCCATGCCATCGGCCAGCGCCACAACGTCAGCGAAGATGGATGGTTCACCGACGAAGCCACCAGCGGCACCACCAAGGCCCTGGAGCGCGAGGGCTTCAAGGCGCTGTTCACCTTTGCCAGGAAGGGCGACACCGTCATCGTCGCGGCCATCGACCGCCTGGGCCGGAACACTATCGACGTCCTGGAGACAGTCGAGGCGCTGGCGAAGAAGGGAGTCACCGTCGTGTCCCTGCGTGAGGGGTTTGACCTATCCACGCCCACCGGCAAGCTCATGCTCACCCTCCTGGCGGGCGTCGCCGAGCTGGAGCGGGAGAACATCAAGGCCAGGCAGATGGCCGGCATTGAGAAGGCCAGGCAGGACGGTCGCAAGCTGGGCAAACCCAAGCAGCACGACGACGCAGCAATCGCCGCCTGGCGGAAGGAGAACGGCGCCAGCATCCAGGACACCGCCGACCACTGGAAGGTATCCACAGCCACCGTGAAGCGGGCCTGCAAGGCGCATCCAGTCGCGGTGTAAGCGCCCCTCCAAGCGTCTCCTTGGGCTATTTGGGCCCCCCATAGGACAAACCGACGAGCCCTGGCACCTCTTTGCCAGGGAGAATTGCGGCCACCCCTAGGCGAAGACGACGCAGCCTGCTCCAGCGGGGTGCGCCTCAAGCCCGACTCAATCCATCCAGCGACGACCACGACACCCTGCCCGGAGCCCTCCAGGCGGGGCGCTGGCGTTCGCTCTATCACCAAGGACTTCGATCCAATGAACACCACCACCAAGCTGGTGCGGTTGAACCTGCACCTGCGCCCTGACCACATCGATCGCCTGACCACCCTGGCCTGCGCCTTGGGCAAGAAGAAATGCCGCGACACACGCCTGGCTGAAGCCATGGAGCTGGCCCTGACAGCAGGCCTTTCCTGGGAGGACGACGACCTCCTGGACTTGGCTCGTAGCGACCGGGAGGAGCCGCGCTGGCTCGCCCTGGGCCCTATCGTTCGGACGCGGTGAGGTAGCTATGACGGGACGACTTCAATCTATTCCCCTGGACTCAATCCAGACCGACCCGCAGTTGCAGAACCGCAATGTCGGTATGCAGAAGTACAAGGAGCACAGCGACGCCAAGCGCTACAAGGACCACGTCAATCAGCTCCGGCGCAGCATCAAGGCCGACGGCCAGCAAGTCCCCCTGCAGGTCGTGGCGGCTGAGGAAGGCGGTGTCTACGAGCTTGCCCCAGGGGCCGACAGGCCGCACCACGTCCCCGCCCGTTTCTGGCTGGTGGACGGACACCACCGTCTGGAAGCGCTAACGAAGGCGGGAGTAGCGGAGGCGTTGGTCGAAGTCCTGCCTGGGCTCGGCTTCGCGGACGCTCTCGACGCCTCCCGACTGGCCAACCCGCAGATTGTCCAGGCTCTATCACCACTGGAGCGAGTCGAGAACGCCTGGGGCGCTTTCAACCAGGAGCGCGACACCTACCGCAAGATGCCGGTCAAGGAAGCTTCCGTCCTGCTGGGCGTCTCCGAGAACTCCATCAAGCGCTTCCGCGACGCAGTCCGCCAGGAGGGCATCAACGCCGGCAAGATCGACCGTGACACGCCAAGGGACAAGGCGGAACAGCAACTCCAGGCCTACTGGCAGCGGAAGACGACGTGGCGACGCCTTTCCATCATCTCCTGGAGGATGTTCCAGAAGCAGCGCCAGGACGGCGGGAAACGAACCAGCCCGGCAGCCCTGAAGCATGCCGTCAAAATGGCCGTCATACAGGCGTTGTTCGGTGAGGATGGGCGATACGACCCCAAGGTCATAGTCACGGCCCTGGAGGAGCTTGGGCGTGAAGCAGGACGCCCGGACGGAGCTGCGTATCTGGAGGCGAAGTACAAGCCGAAGGTTCATCAACCAGTGACGACGGACGACGATGAAGCCGTGGGCGGCGACGTTGACTACAGCCAGTTGGGCGTGGAGGTTGCCCGCATGCACGCGGAAGGCACCTCCAGGGCGCCTGGCGACTTCTAACGGGAGCCCCACATGAGGGGCCCTCAGAGCCCTCGAATGGCTGCAGGCCCCGTCGTTCCTGGAGCTGCCCCTTCAAACCTATCACGCGCCCAAGGGGGCTGATGGACGTTCGCGTGTCCGTCCCCCTGGCGCTTTCAGGCGGGCAGCAGTCCGGCCATGCGGGCGATGCTTGGATACTTCTTCAGGTCCTCCGCGAGGCGAATCAAGGGCATCGCCCCATAGGAGGCGCCCACACCCGCCGTTGAGTGCCCGGTAATGCAGTCGTGGACTGCTGTTTCGATGCCGGCCTCCCTACAGAGCGTCTTGAAGGTATGGCGAAAACCGTGAAAGGGAGCAGCCTCAGCATCCATACCCAGCTCCCGCCGCAGATAGCGCCCCCAGGCCAGACCAACACTGTGCCCCAATCCATTGGAGGAATGTTCAACTAGACGCGGGAAAACAAGACCATCCTTTGGCAACGAATCCACGTAGCGCACGAACCCCAAATCCACCAAGTCGGTGTGAAGGGGGACCCGGCGCCGGCTGGACGCGCCTTTGACGGACTTAGCATCGTCCGGGCGAAGCGCCGCATACCAAACACCGGTATCCGGGCAACGCGCTACGTCCGATACCAGTAGCTGGGCGACTTCTTCACGCCTAGCCCCGGTATAGGCCAGTAGCAAGGGTATCCAGTAGAGTGCTTGCCCGTAATCTGTCCGGGCCGGCTTCCACTCACCTCGGAAAAGTGGACTATCAAACATTCGCCGGAGGTCAGTCATGGTGTATGCCTTGTCTTCCCCTGTCCGGGTCTCCTGGCGCGCCGACGCCTTCGCCAGTGACTTTAGGATGCCTGAGGAGGAGACCGGCTCCTCGTCCATGGCTCCCAGGCGCTTCACTGCAAAGTTCAGGACAGCAGACAGGGCAACAAGCTGCTTGCGGACGGTCGCCAGACCCGCCGTGGGTAAGCCTTCAGTCGCGGCCCTAGCGATAGCCTGAGGGGCACTCAAGCCACGGATGCCTTCTCCTTTCGTGGGCAGCTTTCCCAGGGCGACGCGGAAATCGCCAATCGAGCTGCGTTTGATTGAACGCACCGCCACGTCACCGTACAGCTCCTGGAAGCGGCGAACCACCCCACGAAACTCAGCCACGGTCTTACCGGCCTTGGGGTCCGTTATGAGCTTGTCCTCGGCCCACTTTTCGAATACCTGAGAAAGTGTCAGGGCCTCATTATTCTGGACCTCGAAGGATAATAGGGCGTGAGGCGCTACAGGAGGTGTCGGCACGTAACGCCCGCCCTTGGTCATACGTGCAAGGCACAGGGTGGACAGGTCACAGAAGACCGGCCAGAACGCGTCGACCAGAACGCCATGGAGGTCGGTTCCCTCCACTACCTCGGGGTACTGGTGTGCTTCCAGCGTGCTACGAATGAAGGGGGCAATCCATGGGGTGGCGTCCGACTCCTCGTCAACCAGGCTTTGCACCGTCCCCCAACTGGGAGCGTCCATCACCTGCCCCGTCGCCTGATCAGGAATCGACTCTACCGACCGCACAAGGTAAATGCCGTAGTCACCACTCGCCTCCAGCTCCGCCAGCGTTTCACGGAACCACCTGGCAGCCAACTGCTGGGCGTCCCTGGCATCAAGCTGGAAGCCATCGAGATGCACTGCCCGAAGCAGGGCAAAGTGCTGCTTGCACTCCTGGTCGACGGCCGGAAAGCGCTTGGCAGCTTCAGCGGGGGCGCGCGTACCCAGGCTCCGCTTCCAGCGAGCGTGAGGCTTGAACAAATGGGCAAGGTCTTTCGGGTAGCGCGTCTTGTATTCATAGACGCCGCGAGAATCTTTGGTCGGACGGGTCATCGCCATGGCCATGTGTGTGTACGCTCCCGGTGTACGCATGTCGGGAGGGTTGACGGTCGCCATAAACGAAAAAACCCCTGAAAGCCATAGCCTACAGGGGTTTCACGAAAGTGGCGGTGAAGAAGAGATTCGAACCCGTTTCAGTAGCGTGTCAGTCCGTGCCAAACCCGCTCAATACGGGCTTTGCGCCACCCTCGCCTGCTCGATCCGTCGCTATTCGGCCCTATGATTTCGACACTTTTTCGACACTGACCGCCGAACAATGGCACTATGCCAACACCAAGCAGGATAGTGGGCATAGAATGGATATCGAACACGTATTGGTCCTTGTGGGTATCACTCTCGCAGCGCTACTGAGCTCTATAGGCTTCTACTGGCGCAATCGAATAGAGATCAAGAAAAGCACGCGCAAGGTGCTCTACTATCTTTTAGAAATCAGATACGCAATTCACACATCTCTAATAAATCCTGATCACACATATAGTAAATATATTCAAGACATATCAGTCGAAATGAAAAAGCGAGACATGGACTTAGATATAGATGAGCTAAATAAACTGATGGCACCCGTAATCATGAAACATCTTACGGATATAAACAGCACAGTAAAAACAGACATAGATGAAAAAGTCCTTGCTCCATATGAAACCGCCCTACTAGAACTGGCGACCATTAACCCCGTGCTTGCCTACCAACTAAAAGGCAAGGAGAAGCTTCAAGAACTCCTGAATCATAACAAAAATTATATATCGCACCTAAACAGCGAAATACTGCCCAATTTGCTCTCCAATTTTGAGCACGGCAAGCAAGCCCTTGCAGAGCTAGGGATATCACGCCACGAGAAAAGCATCAAAGAACTTACTGCAGAGCTTGATGGCGAAATACTGAAAGTTTCAATATCTTGTAGCCTTGTCGACTACTTACGCTGCAGGCGCGCACTAAAGCACAGCCCTCTAAATATGTCGACAATAGACACATCTGGCCTAAGTGACTTTTTAGACAAATGCATAGACGCATTAAAACATGCAGCGATCACTCAGCAAGCGGAAGGCCAAAGACAGCAAACCCAACTACCGAAAGAAAGGTAGATCAAATACACTATAGCGATGCTTTGTAGCCGAGCAACACGTCAAGACTATGGATTCACTCCATATAAAATAAGCCTTCTTATCTTAAGGAATAATAAATTGATCAACGGACGATCACTGAAGCAGTACGACTTCTCCGTTGCCTTGGGAATTACCCATCTAACAACAGCGGCGTTCTTGCTTAGCAGTGGCGAATTTCTTCCGTCCTGGGTCACGTCATACAGCTACTTCACTGCGCTGACGTGCATCGTCTTCTGCCTGATCTTCAAGCCTCATAAGGGCTTTCTTACCGGCCTCGCCGTGGCTTTCGCCATAACGGTAATGATCAGAGCAATCAACATGTCACTGGTCAGCCTGCATGGCCCTGGGGTGGACTACCTACTAAAGCCGGTGATTGCTCACCAGCTTTCCTGAATAAGGCGGGACTCGAACCCGCACGCCCGTGGGCGGTCAGTTGGCAACTGACCGTGTCTACCAATTCCACCACTTCGCCACATGCTATAAAGAATATAGCGGTGGTTAGCATACTGCTCTCCAGACGCTACTGTCTATAGCTTCAGCTGCTGGTAGTAAACCGGAAGGTTGAACCGCTCCCTCAAAAGCCTCAAAAAGCTCTCAGATTCAAGCGTTGGGTCTGCTGATGCGACGATTATCAGCTTCGCTACCGTGAATGCACTTCCAGGCCAGTATGCATACTCTAGTAGCTGTGATATTGCCTGCCTGATACAAAGCTTTGCGGTTGGTGCTGTCTTGATTTCATACAAGATATGCTCGCTACCATTCACCACTAGCGCATCGACATAATCATGTTCTGTTACAACATTATCCTCTCCATACTCATCCGCAAGCAACCTGTGCAATTTTGTCTGAAGCTCGTTATGTTCAAGCTTCATAGTAAACGTGAGATGTGCTACGTTAACTGAAACCACACCAGTCTTTTTGGGAGTATGCCCTGGAGTAAAAATCAGCGACCTATTCTGCCGGTCCGAATCGTCGAGCAAAAAACTGAGGTCTTCTGCAACATCCTCCGGCACCTCAACCTTGGAGGTAGGCAACGAAAACAGCCAACTTTCGAAAAACTGACGATCAACACCTAGAATATTATGAATGTTTTCGTCTTGAATCATTCTTTCCAAGCGGGCAAATGGAGCACCAGCAGCCTCAAGCTTGAGCTGAATTAAATCTCTCGCCATCGGCGCAATTTCTGGCCGAAAAATCTTAGACAAATTGTAGGTAAATGAATCAACTGAGCTGCGCTCCGAAAAACCCAACTCTATAAAATTATTCTTAAAATTCGTGAATGACTTAGTATCACACCCCTCCTTGTAAACAATACCTCTGCCACTGCCTAACTTCCTACTATTCCTCATAAGGCCAACAAGCTCACTATGACTGAGCGTTATTGCCATCAAGACAAGGGCATTTACCGCCGGCCTGCCAACAGATAGCGCAACGTCCCAAAAGGCAGGAACACTACCATCATAAGCACCCAAATTTTTGGCAGCTTGGCTGTAATCAATATTGATCCCTTGCACACTGCCGTGGAGATTAGCCAATACCCAGCTAGCGCCAAAGCGCTCAATGAGAGATGCAACCTTATGGGCGCCATGTTTAGTCAAAGACGTGCGAGAATTTCGAGGTATATTATCTAAGTAACTCATCATCACTCCCTGACTTCAAAATTGCCTCTTCAACCAAGTCAGAAAACTTAGCCAATGTGATCCCGATCTCGATGCAGATCTCTCTTATTTCCACTACATCTAGACGCCTTTCCCCACTCTCGTATTTTGAGACGTAGCTTTGAGGTTTATTAAGTCTGTTGGCTAACTCACTTTGCGTGAGCTGAGCATCCAAACGCAGCTGCTTTAAAACTTCCTGAACGGCCAGCCGCTCTAGACTCCATGTCGCCATGGCATCGCCTTAGAAATTGACATTTAGCGGATAATTGCATATCATGCGAAATATCCCGAATTGGGATTTATGTCGGAGAATGCAGTGCTCATCGCAAAGCCCTACCCTAGCTACATCAAATACATGGGTTCAAAGTCGAAAATCATTGACTTTATCATTGAAGGCATAAATGAGGTTCATAGCGATGACCAGCCTATTCTTGATCTATTTTCCGGTAGCGCCTCTTTAGCTGGGGCAATCGGAAGGCAAGCCACTCTGCAATCCAACGATATTCAGTCCTATTCTGGCATCCTCGCCGACGCCTACACTCTTGCCTGGCGCGATACAGACACCCCTTTAGTTGATGAAATCATTAAAGAAGCCGAGAAAGAGATTTCTCAGTACGAGTCAGACATAGCCGACTATCTAATAGACTACTCGCAATGCAACACTCTCGAAGCATTCAACAAGGCAGAAGAAAAGCAGCGAGAACTAATTAGCTTCCACTTCTCCCACAAAAACCACCTCTTTTTAAAGAATTACTCTGGCACATGGTGGTCAGCCAAACAATGCATGTGGATCGACGCCATCAGAAAAGTCGCAGAGACCCATAAAGACAATTCGGCTTTCCCGGTCATCATGTCGTCTCTAATGTTTGCCATGGCATACTGTAGTCAAGGTACAGGGCACTATGCTCAGTACAGAGACGCAAAAACCGTTTCATCCATGAAAGATATCCTTATTTATAGAGGCCGAGATTTAGCCTCTTACTTCTCTAGAAAATACAAAGAAGTGCTCGCCGCCCTTGAAACAAGCCCTCCACAGACCGCGAGTTCTTCTACCTCACTTGACTTTAAAGACTCGCTCAAAGGCTTCAAAAAAGGCGTCGTATATGCGGACCCACCTTATTGCTTTGTCCACTACAGCCGCTTCTATCACGCAATTGAAACTCTGGTTCGTTATGACTTCCCCGAACTACAAATTAAGAGCGAAAAAATTGTTAAAGGCAGGTATAGAGTAGATCGCCATCAGTCTCCTTTTAGCATTCACTCAAAAGTATCCAGTGCGTTCAAAGATTTATTCACTGGAGTTCAAGAGGGAGAATCCAACCTGGTGCTGAGCTATAGCAATACAGGCATGATCAGCCTAGAAGAGCTATCGGATATAGCTAATGATATTTTTAAAGGCCGAAATATAGAGCTGCTCTCTACGGATCACCAGCATATGACATTAGGCAGACAAGGCATCAGACACCGCGACGTTAAAGAATGCCTGTTACTTGTCAAATAAGCCTCCGACACCTTGAGTGCCTGCTAGCCTTTACCCCATCGGATTAAAGCTGCTCGCGGCAGAGCAATAGCGCGTTTTCATGCGATCACTGCTTGTCTTGCGGTCACCGTCATAGCGAGCGCGCCAAGTCTTGCACTCTTCATGAAAGTGCTGCTTGGCCGCCTTGCGGCATTCTCGGTAGTCGATTGATCCACGCCGGTGGTTGGCGCACACGCTACTGCCGTCGATGTAGTTGTTTACGGCCACCCATTCCGCCAGGTACTTCGAACCGCCATTCCAGCTCCTGATCCAGCGGGTTGTTCGCTCGCGGCTAGTCTGGTTGGTCTGGCGCTTCTCTGTTCGTTGCGTGGCTGCAACCTGCTGGATAGCTGGCGGTGTGTAGGTGTTGGCCGGCTGCTTGGGGGTGTAGTTGTTGTCGTTGAACGAGTTGCGAATGCGCTCGATGGCCATCGCCTTGCTCGTCTCTGCCCACTCGATATCGGCTTGAGTCTGCTGGTAGGGCTGAACGTCCTGGACGGGCGGATCGACAGGAATGGATGGCAGCCTTATAGGCTCTTCCGGCTCGCTGTAGGGCTGTGGCGCCGGTTGCTGGCTAAACAGGGGTTTGCCGTCTACTTGGATCGCCTGCTTGAGCTGATCCACATTGATCACGATTGGCTTGGCAAACAACGCGATCACGCCCCAGGTAATCGCGGAACCCACGCCCAGGATGGCCACCATTCGCCATGGGCCGGGCTTTTTCTTGCTGCGTAGATGGTCTGGTGCGTCGTCCCAGTCGGATTTCATATGGCCTCCCTGCCGCAAGCGATTTGCTATCTTAAGGTATTATTTTTTATACATATCTGGGCGCGCGCAAACGTACGCATGAAAAAGAGAGTCCTTGAACCTATAATATCTCTCTCTCAGCTTTTCCACTTCCGCTCCATATTCATCCGTAACCAACTGACCTACATATTGACTTGCATTGTCGACCCCTCCATCAAGAGCCGCTTTATATGCATTAGTTGTCCAAATCTCTCCTTGCTCATCTTTACTCCTAGCCATTGCCTTCAAGACTATCTCCCTCTGAGGGGAAGAAGCAACGGCTTTCCGATACTTCCCCTCAAGCACAGGGTCAGACCTACGCTCTGCAATATCAGAAAGCGTCCTCCTTACATCTTCAGCGTTTATTTTATCCCGCCCCTCTCTAAATGCACTTCTTAAGCAAAACTTGCCAATCAAATGAATCATATAAGGATGCCCCTGAGCCAAGTCGACCATTGACTGCCTGGCGTCCTCCTCAAAGGCTATGGCTTTATTAATCACGCGCTCCGCATTATCAATAATCCCTCTAAGCTCATCCCCAGTCATCGGCTCAAGAGCAACGATACTTCCTGAGAAAAGTCTATCAGTTGACTCGTGCTCCTTCATTAGCCCTTGAATATCTTTTGCAACACCAACCAAGCAAAACTTAACACCCGGGCAATTTGTAGCCAGCGCTTTAATATATGAAGCAAAGCCGGCCGGATTAGCAATTTGATCAAACTCATCAATAACAATCAGCAATCCATTCTTGCTGATACCTGCCTTCACAATTGCATCTACAACATTCGTAAAAACCGCATCGACGCTATGACTCTGCAGAGCCTTCTCCGAGGTTGTCTCCGTCTCTTTCTCCCCACCAAGCTCTGCACTAACCCCAAGCAAATTAACCCCGAACTTAGGAGAATATGCAGCCATTATTCTGCTAGCAGACGGAATTTCATATATCCATTCAGATAAACAGTTATTAGATGTCAAAAGTCGATCAAGTAACTGCTCGGTATTTTCAACCTGTCTGCCACAGGCATAATAAAAAGTCGCAAAGTCTAGCGTTTCAGCTCCCGCAAGCCCCGTTTTTTCAAGAATCGAGTTATCACCCTGGCCTAAACTGAGCACCTGCCTTGCCAGTGATGTTTTACCTATCCCCCTATTACCTACAATCGCAATATTTGAGCCTTCGGTAACAAGCGCGTAAAAAGCATCAGTAATCTCACCTTCCCTACCCGAGAACCGCTCCGCATCTACAATCTCTTTCGCGGGAAGAAAAGCATTTTCTACTTGAGTGACAGTCAGCATGGTTCTATATCCTTATTAGCTATCAAACTTTCGGGCATACCAACGCCTAACCACTTCCGTTGTAATCGCTATCCCGCGTTTTGATTTGGCAAGTTTGAATCGGCCTCTTCATATCCTGGTGATACCTGGCCCTTTGCAGGGTCTACCTCTCCCCTCCACAGCCACAGCTCGTATTGAGGAAATACCTTTAGCAGCTCCTCTAGATCCTCAATCCGTGTCTTCACCTTCCGATTGGTCGCCACGGTCTGCCACCGTTGGCGCTCCTTGATCGTAGTGGCCTCAGCCAGCCTCGTGGCCCCTATGTGTCTCACAAGGGTTCTAAGCCTTTCCTCGATCATTCCAAAAAGCTCTTATAAATGATGAATAATTTATTGATAAATAATTCATCAAAGGCCATTATGCCTCTGCACTGATAAATTATTTATTACGCATTTTGTGTATAACCACACGAATAGTGACGGAACGAGCATGGAACTGGAAGAGCTGGAACCTTCGAAGCTGATAGGCCCGCAACAGGACGTGGAAACCGTCGAGTCCTGGGCCGACCGTAACGGCCTGACCTACGGCACCGCGCGTGCCTGGGCAATGAAAGGCGTTCTCCCCACCGTAAAGCTAGGCAAGCGCCGCATGGTCAACAGCGCCCTGCTCCGCTCCTGGCTGCTGGAACAGGAGTGGACGGCATGAATCCTCCCTTCTATACGCAAGCCGCCTTCGCCGCCCTGGCGGGTGTTCCCGTCGAACAGGTCGCGCACTGGATCAGAACCTGCGCCGTCGAGAGCGTGAAGCTCGGCAAAAGCCGCGTGGTGCTGTTCACGGGGGTGAACCAATGAGCAAGCCAGACAACCTCATGCTCTGCCAGGACTGCCTACACGTTCGTCCGTACAGCGAGGCAGGCCACTTCGGTGATTACCGCTGTGACTGCGGTGGCGACTTCTGCGGCTGCAACAGCTGCAACGACTTCGCCCACGGCCAGGGCGCTGACTTCGAAAAGCGCCAAGCGCTGGAGGCCGCCAATGAAAAGCCTGAGCCAGTACCTACGCCAGCCGCACCCCGCCAACTGCGACTGCTCTGTCTGCTGGCTCAACCGAAACTGGGAGCCACCCAAGCCCGCCGCCTCCCCGTCCACACCCTGCACCGAGTGCCGCCCCGCACAGTGGCGAGTGGTCGATGGGCGGATCTGTGTGACAGCTGCCTCGTACTGCGAGAAGCACACGCCGTCGAACCGACCGCCGAAGTACTGGCACGTTGTGAGCGACACCGGCAAACCCACGCCCTTCGTGCCGCTGCGCGAACCGTTCGAACTGGTGGGGTGAGCGCATGACTGTCTCTTTCCGCGTCGGCCGCTATCTGGTCGCCCTGCTCTGGCATTCCGCGCCCTATGTGGTGCTCGGCATGTTCATCAGCTCCTTTGTGTATGCCGTTTTTGTCGTCCAGCTCACGGCCTCTTTCAAAGAAGAGCTGCAGCAAGTCCTGACTGCCGCCCAACAGTGCGCCCCCAGCGATCCGGCAAACACCGCCGATGCTGAACCGGTCAAGGGCCGCGCTCCCGGCTCGTCGGATCAAGCTTCACCGATCCGGCGAACGGAAGCACGGGCGGAGCGCACCCTTGAGCACCCACCACCCTGACAACGCTAGGGGCATAGGGCTGGGGAACGCTTCTCTCCCCTGCCCTCTGACCCTCTGGCGAAGAGTGGGATGACAAGGGCAAAGCCCTTGGTGCTGAACCCCAACCCGCTGCACCAGCGGCACAACTGAAACCCTCGGCACGTCGAGAAAACCACTCGGGCAGAAACCGTGATATCTGCCCGCCTGGACCCGCTCGGCCTGCTGAAAGGCAAACCCGCGCAATACCGCGCACCCAAGCGAGGAAACACCACATGGCACGCACCACTATGGAACTGGCATTCATCAGCGCTGAGCGCGTGAAGTTCGACAACGTAGACCTGATCAAACTCTATTTCGGCGATGAGCCGGACGGCGAGAAAGACCTGGGCGTCTCCCTGCTCTCGATGCAGGTATCCGAAGAAGTCCGCGAGGAAGTGTGGTCCGCCTGCAAAGGCTTCGACGTGCTGGAGAGCGTCCGCGTAACCGCCGAAATCGAACGCGGCTCCAAGAACGCCGGCAAGTTCATCGTCCTGCACGTCGAGTCGGCCAAGCCTGCCCAGGCTGGCAAGCCCGCTCCCCAGCAGAGCACCCAACAACAGCCCAAGCCGACCGGCACTCAGCCGGACGCGGCCAAGGCCTGACCGGAGGGCGCCGCCGTGCTGATCGTTGATCGCGTGACGTGTGATTGCTGCGGGCAGCCCATGGGCCAGCTCTACAACCAGCCGTCCCCACAGCCCGACCTGCTGCCCGATCTGACCCAGGCGCCCCACCAGACCCTGTGCCCTGACTGCCTCGACATGGCTGAGGTCGTTCAAGACCCCAGCTTGGCTGAGTAACAGGGGGCGCCATGGATTTCATCGTGTGCGATGGCGTGTGGGAAAGCGCGGGGCAAACCCCGGTTTGCAACGGCACCCTCTCGACCGTCTCGCTCGGTGAGATAAGCCCATCCGGGCTAACCGCCGAGGACCATGCACAGATCCGCGAACAAGCCCTGGTGCTGTTCGCCATCGTCTTCGGCGCTCTCGTGCTGAAAAAGGCACTCAACCTGTAGGAGACACACCTATGCAACACCTGAAAACCCTGCGCCGTTCCCTCGGTGCTTCCGCCGCTGTTGGCCTGCTGGTCGTGCAGCAAGCCCACGCTGACCTGCCGACTGGCGTCACCGATGCCATCACTGGCGCCCAAACCGATGGCACTACCCTGGCCGGCCTCGTCCTCGCGGTGATCATCGCCATCGCTGCGTTCAAGTACATCCGCCGCGCGCTGTAAGGCGCGACCACCACAAGAAGCCCGGTAACTGGTTATCGGGCTTTTTCACATCGGGATTACACCATGTTCCTGGATGCCCACATGCTGACCACCATCATCATCGTCATGGCGTTCTGGACGTTGTTCTTTGGGCGGATTTGAGATGCGCCGGACACGCTTTTATATCGCGCTGGTTTTGCCGCTGCTGACGGTTTTCTATTCAGGGCTGGCCAGTGCTGAGGATTACTATTGGACTTACGGCACTACCGGTCTTCGCTTTTCTAGTCCATCTGATGCCTGTTCTGCCTTGACCGATGCTGGTGTGGCGTCCCGCGAACAGACAGCTGTTTATCGGCCTGTTACCGGTTCGTTCACGGTTAGTCGTATCAACGAAACTACCTATTCCTGCCGTTCTACCTTTTTATTGTCTAATAATCATGGCACTCAATACGGTAACACTGAGGTACACCGTTTAGGCGACTCGTGCCCGCCTGATCACACGCTCAACACTACCGATCCAAGCCAGCCCACATGTATTCCTCCTGAGCAGCAGTGCCCCGGCGACTCCACCCGCCAGCCTGACGGCTCCTGCGCCCTGGAGTGCGACGCACCCGACGTTCCCAACCATGTCACGATGACATGCGAGCCACCGCCGCTATGCCCGGAGGGGCAGTATTGGGACTTTGAAACCGAGTCCTGCAAGTGGCCTGAAGATGATCAGTGCCCGACCGGTAGTAACTGGTCGCCGTCTCTCAAGGACTGCGTTTGCGACGGCGACGGCGTGCTGTCCAACGCCCAGGGCTTTCGGATCTGCATGCCGCCTGCTGATGACGAATGCACCCCAGACAGCCCCGACTTCAAAGGCTATTACAACGGCTACACACCCTTCTGCTCGGGTGAATCACGCTGCCCACCCGGCACCACCTACGGCGCAGTTGGTAAGGGCGATTACATCGAGCACGTTTGCATCCCCAACCAGCCACCCGAAGACCCGGACTGCCCTGGTGGCACCCTCGGCAACATGGGTGGTGAAACCATCTGCGTTCCGCCATACAACCAAGAAGACCCTGATTGCCCCACCGGCTTCTCCGGCACGGTGAACGGGGAAAAGGTCTGCCAGCCAGATCCTGACGCGCCCCCAGAAGACAGCGATTGCAAGCCAGGCGAAACACCCGGTTATGTCGGCAGGGGCGACGAAATGAAGAAGGTCTGTGTGCCCGAGGGCTACAAGCCGGAAACCTGCAAGGCAGGCACTTACCCCATAAACAACGGCAGCGGCGGCTTTGCCTGTGTACCGGTCTCCGGTGGTGCTGGTCCTGGCGGCACCGACAACGGTAGCAATCCCAAACCCGGCACCGGTGACGGTGGTAAAGGTGACGGTGACGGCTCAACCGGCGGTGGTGGCGGAGGCAAGGATGGCGAAGAAGCCGAACCGACGCCTTCAACTGTTGGCGGTGAGTCCTGCGCAACCGAGCTGCGCTGCGAAGGCGATGCGATCCAGTGCGCCATTCTGCGCAAGCAAAAGGATCAGGTCTGCCAATGGAAATTCGACGGCGAAGTACAGGCCCAGGTCGAAGCCATCGTCAGCGGTCCCGGCTACCAGCTCGACGAAAAACAAGTGGGTGTCGGTTCACTCTTCAATGAAGCCTTGGGCCAAGGTCGTTGGCTGCCGAGTACCTGCCCTGCCCCGCGCAGCATCACCATCATGGGCCGTTCCTACAGCTTCGAATGGGAGCCGCTTTGCCACTTCGCTCAATCCATCGGCCCGCTGATCGTCGCCCTGGCCTCGATCTTCTTCGCCGTCTTCATCGGTCGCGGCATCAAAGGAGGCTGACATGCCATTACTACTTCCCCTGCTCGCCACCTTCCTCGGCTCCATCGTCGCGGGTCTGGCCTTTCGCGTACTCGCCTCGCTGGGCTTTGCCTACGTCGCCTATGTCGGTATCGGCCAACTGGTCGACACCGTGAAAAGCTACGTGCAAGGGCTGTTCAACGCCGTCCCGCATGAAGTCGCCGCCATTCTTGGCATGGCCAAGATTGATGTAGCGATCAACATCATGATCGCCGCCGTGATCGCCCGCTTGTTGCTCGCCGGCATGGACCGCGTAACCGGCACCATCACCGGCCTCGCCCTGCTCAACAAGGCGGGTGGCTGATGTTCGTCCTGCGCACCGGTCTGCAGGGTAACGGCAAGACCCTAAACACCATCAAGGAAGTGGACGCCAAAGCCGCGAAAGAAGGCCGCCCGGTCTACTACCACAACATCCGCGGCTTCGATCCCAACGCCGAAGTCCTGGAAGCGGTGTGGCAGGAATTCGACGAACCACAGAAATGGCACGAGCTACCGCAGAACGCCATGATCGTCATCGACGAAGCTCAGACCTTCTTCCGGGTGCGCCCTGCTGGATCTGCCGTACCGGCCTACGCCAGCGCCCTGGAGACCATGCGCCACCGGGGCCATGAACTGCACTGCATCACCCAGAACCCCGGCCTGATCGACACCCACTTCCGCAAGCTGTGCAACTCCCATATCCACTACGTACGCGGCCACAAGGGTAAGGTCATCAAGCGCTGGGAGTTCGAGCGCGTGAACATGGACGTCGAAAAGAAGAACGTCTTCAGCGACGGCCAGGCCACCCGCGTTCTGCTCGATAAGAAGTACTTCGGGGTTTACCAGTCCGTGGCCGAAGGCTCTGAACATCACATGAAGTTCAAGCCGCCTCGTGCGCTGTTTGTCTTCGGTGCCTGCGTCCTGATCATCGGCTACTTCGGCTATGGCCTGTATGAGCGCCGAATCGCGCCCAGCGAAACCACGCCCGAGGCCGTCGCGCCACAAGCACAAAGCGCTTCACCTCAGTCCTATAACGCCGTGCCACAAGGCCAGGGCGAAGCGGCGCCCATCAGCGAAGCGGAATATCTCGCCCTGCGGGTACCAAGGGTGCCGGACGTTCCCAGCTCCGCGCCCATCTATGACGAAGTCACCCGCCCGGTGACCTACCCGAAGCTGTCCTGCGTGTCCTCGTCAGATCCGTACTTCGTTGATCGCAACCGAGAGCGCCTAAGCGTCGGCTACATCAAGGGTCGGGTCCATGGCTGCCGCTGCAATACCCAGCAAGGCACCCGAGCGGTGGTGTCCTTCGAGTCCTGCATGGCCTACGTCAATGAAGGGGCCTTTGACCCGGCCAAGCCTGACCGACTGCCACCCCCACCCGAAGGCCAGATGATGCCTGGGCAACCGCCTGCCCTTTACGGCGATTCAACGCAGCCCCAGCAGCCCGCCAATGGAACGCGGGTAACGGTGGTGCCGCACCAGAAAGGCCGCTTCCTGTGGTGAGCCACGCACGCAAAGGGCAGCGGAACGCCATGCGCGGCGGTGTAGTTGCGTGCGAGGCACGAGCGCGCGTGTGCGCCGCCGTGCGGGCGCTGACGTCCCTGTAGCACGTCAGATAAACCAAGGTTAAACGTGTCAATTCGGCACTATTTGGAGCATTAGAAAATGGCAGTTAAAGACCAACTCCGTGTGAACCGTGAGTTCAAGGAAACGCCAACCGGACGCCTGTTCTTTGACCATCAGTCAGCCCGCATAACCGACCTGTCCAACGTCCGAATCCTGGCCTGCAGCGTCGATACCGTCCGCCAGTTGTATCGTGGCCTTATCCGTCCGGGAATCATGTGTCTGTTCGACAAGCCAGGGACCATCGTTGATTTCGCTGGCCAGCGCTGGCACTCGGGTCGCGTCAGCAAGGATTCTGGCTACCAGTACAAGCTCCAGAACGCAGACCTGGGCTTTATCCTGCTGGTGAAGAACTTCAACGCCAAAATCGAGAACATCGGCCCACACCTGAAAATCGAAGTGTCACCGCATGCCATCGATACCTTCTCACCTGAGCGCCTACAAGAGCGCCTGGACTACTACGCCAGCCACGTGCTCACCAACGTCGAGCGCAACCAATGCGCAGTCCACCTCGCGCTAGACCTCCAGGGCTGGCAACCGCCCGCCGATCTGGTCGCCCGCATGCACTGCCGCGCACGCGCTGCCCGTGACATTTCTGGCATCAAGGAAATTCAATGGACGCTGGAGTCGGCCACCTACGGCAAGGGCCAGTCCTACCTGTTCGGCTCAGCGGGAGGCGTCCAGCTCGGGATCTACAACAAGACCGAACAGGCCCGGGCCATCGACAAACTCGACTACTGGGAAGGCGTCTGGAGACGTCGCGACAGCTTCGATGAAACCGACCCGGACAACTACAACCCGGAGCAAGACGTCTGGCGTGTCGAGCTGCGTTACCACCACTCGATCATCCAGCAATTCGCCTCGGGATCGTTCGACCTGCAGACCGGTTCGACCATCCAGACCGACAGCTATGCCGCCTTCGCCCCGCACTTGGACGGCCTGTGGCGCTATGGCCTGCGCCAGTTCAAGTTGCTGGCTCGCCCTGGCTATTTCGAACCCATCTGGACGCTGATTCGCGAAGACGTGCGCGTGGATCTGCCGGTGGATTCCCTGGTCGATGAAACCGAGTACAAGCGCCAGTACAAGACGTCTCGCGGCTTCTCGGGGAAGAACGTCGAGCTATTCCTGGGAAACTTCGTCAGCCTGCTGGCACGGGAGCGAGTGGGCGCTAGAAAGGCTTTCTACCGGCTCAAGGATTGGGAGTGCTGGCCGGTGATCCGCGATCACTATGCCGCCAAGGGCATGGATGAAGACGGGCTGTACAAGCACATCAAGGGCATCCTCGAAGAACGGCATGTCAGGTGGGGTCGGGCTGTCTGATGGCTATCGAGCAACTGCCTGACGGTCGCTGGAAAGTCGATGTAGAACCCATCAAGGGCCGGCGCTTCCGCAAGACCTTCAAGACCAAGAGTGACGCCCAGCGCTTCGAAGCCACCTGCCGGGCCAAGTGCATCGAGTCGCCTGCCTGGACACCCAAGCCGAAAGATCGTCGCCGCCTCTCCGAACTCTGCACCCGCTATCACGAGCTGCACGGCCATGCCCTGGCTGACGGCGCTGCGATACTCCGCACCCTACAGAATCTGGCCAAGGATCTGGGCGATCCGATAGCGATCAACCTGACCGGCAACGCCTTCTGTGAAACCCGAAGCGCACTGATCAAGGCAGGCATCCAGGGCAAGACGCTGAACAACCGGCTCGGCTACCTGAAAGCACTCTTCAACGAGCTGCACCGCCTGGGCGATATCGACTACCCGAACCCGTTGGCCAACGTCCGCCCGCTACGCCTGCAGGAACGCCCTATCTCGTTTCTCTCGACCTGCCAGATAGCCGAGCTGCTCGATGCTCTCGATGATCGCACCACCAGTCCGGGTATCGGCCTGATCGCTCGCGTCTGTCTGAGTACGGGTGCCCGCTGGGGAGAAGCCCAGGCGCTGACACCTGAGCGAGTGCGAAACGGCATGGTGACCTTTGCCAACACCAAGTCGAAGCGAACCCGGTCGATTCCGATCGATAAAGCGCTAGAGAAGGCTCTACATCTCTACTTCAAGCGCCACGGCCTGTTCACCAACTGCATGCTGACTTTCAGCCGCGTGCTGGAAAAGACCTCGATCAAGCTCCCGGCCGGCCAGGCCACGCACGTGCTGCGGCACACCTTCGCCAGTCACTTCGTCATGCGGGGCGGGAACATCCTGACGCTACAGAAGATCCTGGGGCATACGTCGCTGGCGATGACCATGCGCTATGCGCACCTGTCGCCAGACCATTTGCAGGATGCTTTGACGCTCAATCCGTTATTTCCCACTCGGTAATGCGTAAGACACCTTCGCACCAGCCTCTTTCACCAGGCCTCGCTGACGCAAGACCTTGTAGATCTGCTCTATCTCACTAAGAGCGCGCTCTTTGCCGAGCTTAGAATGAATGGTGTTCATCAACGTTTTTATCGTTCGTGGCTTTGAAGCCTTCCTGGCGATCAGATCTGCGACCACCAGCTTGATAAGAGCATCTTGGTTTTTATCCGCCGCCTTTGATGGCGAGGCCTTTACCGGCTCAGGCTTTTTAGGCTGGCTAGGCGCAGGTTTTGGTGGATTAGGCGTAGCGGCCTTCTGAGACGGGTTAGGCGTAGCAAGAGTCGCAGCGAAGCAAGGCATTTGCTCGATGCTCTCTGATCTAACAACCGTCAGTCCCTTCGATTTCAGATGTTTGATCAGCGGATCAAAGCCTTTGTCTTTGGAGATTATGTGGTAGTAGCCCACTGGATCCGCCGCCGACAAAACACCTAGGTAGTACGTGATGTGGAAGTCCAGGGCGTTAGCGCCTGGCGTATCCATCTGGATGTACTCAGCTCGGTCATGAAGCCGATGGATTGCAGTCACAAGGTCAGTGGGCAGCTTCGAATTATTTGGCCCGAGAAAAACACGCAGCTTGAAATGCTCCGGCTGCAGCAAGCGTAGCGAGGTAGCCTGCACATTCTCGTAGTCGATAAATACGTAATTGACCCGCATCCTGATCCGCCTCACGTCCATTGAGCTGGCATTCTGAAACAAGAAGCGGCACGTCTGAAAGACAGAAAGCTGGCATTTCGACACTTTTTCGACACTTGCCGAAAGCCAGAAAGCAAAAAGCCCCGAAAACTTGTTAGCTTTCAGGGCTTTAGGTATTGCGAAAGTGGCGGTGAAGAAGAGATTCGAACTCTTGATACGGTTTCCCGTATACACACTTTCCAGGCGTGCTCCTTCAACCACTCGGACACTTCACCGGATCTCGACGTTTTGGCGTGTAGCCCGTCGAGGTGCGCTAATGTAGTCGAATGTTTTACGAATGGCAAATTTTTTTAAAGGATTCATGCGCTTAAGAGCGCAAGCGGTTTTCCTCGGGCTCGCCGGAGGGTGTTTCGTCGAAACGGATGTGGCCAAACAGCAGAAAACCGAGGGATAGGAACAGCCCGATGCCGAACAGCATCAGGACGCCGGACGGGCTGCGCAGATAGAGGCTGTCGCTGAGCACGACGGCTGCCAGCAGCAAGCCGAGCACGGCAATCAGATAGAGGGTGGAGTAAAGGCTGTTCATGGGCGCTCCTCGGATATGCGGTCTACCTTAAATGTCAGCCGCCATGCACGACCAATTGCCATTCGGCATCGCCGCGATAGGCAGAAACACTGACCAGCCGGTCAGTCACAGCGCTTTACCAGAGCGGTTCGGCTGAGTACCTTCTGCCCACATTCAGCCCCGCGACGCCAACAAGGAAAACTGCCATGAGCGACCTGATCAGCTATCAACTCGAAGATGGCATCGCCACCCTGACCCTGAGCAATGGCAAGGTGAACGCCATCTCCCCTGACGTGATCGCTGCCTTCAATGCCGCACTCGACCGTGCGGAACAGGATCGCGCCATCGTCATCATCACAGGCCAGCCAGGCATCCTCTCCGGCGGCTACGACCTGAAGGTGATGACCTCCGGCCCGCAGAACGCCGTCAACCTGGTGGCGGCAGGTTCCACGCTGGCGCGGCGCATGCTCGCTCACCCCTACCCGATCATCGTCGCCTGCCCAGGCCACGCCGTGGCCAAAGGCGCGTTCATCCTGCTGTCTGCCGATTACCGCATCGGTGTCGAAGGCCCGTTCAACATTGGCCTGAACGAAGTGCAGATCGGCATGACCATGCACCATGTCGGCATCGAACTGGCACGTGATCGCCTGCGCAAGTCGGCATTCCACCGCTCGGTGATCAATGGCGAAATGTTCGACCCGGCAGGCGCGCTGGATGCAGGCTTCCTGGACAAGGTCGTACCCGGCGAGCAGCTGCTGGCTACCGCCCAGGCCGCAGCCCTGCAGATGAAGAAGATCAACATGACCGCGCACAAGAACACCAAGCTGAAGGTGCGCAAGGCCTTGCTGGAAACGCTCGATGCCGCCATCGAGATGGACAAGCAACACCTGATGTAGTCCCCACGAAGGACTCACGCTGCAAAAGAAAACGCCGCGACTTCTATAGTCGCGGCGTTTTTTTGTGCCCTGATCGAGGCGCCTTGCTCAGCTGGAGTAATCCAGTGCGGTCCAGGCGCGGCTCAAGCCCTGCGCCAGCACGCAGTCAGGATTGCTCAACTGCTCGTTGAACGCTGCTGGCAGCAAGGTCGTGTCGCCTTCCGCCATGCCGTGCCGCTCGGTCAACCACTGCAGCTTGCCGCAGTTGGGCGTTTCGATGACATAACTGGCCGCGATATTGGAGTGGGGGCTCGGCAGACGGACCACATCCAGCACCCTGCCCGCCTCTTCGACCCGGCGGCCATTGGACACCAGCACCGCCCAGGCCTGCTCGCCCTCTATGACCAGGTAAGCGCCATTGGCCTGAGGCCGTTCGACCTGAGGTTGGGCGCATCCGCTCAGCAGGACCAATAGCACAATCGTCATCAGCATCTGTTGCATTGCCAATACCCCTTGCAAGGTGCTCGCTTCGCAGAGTGAGCAGGTTGTCGTCGCCGGAATGAGGCCACTATCACCCAATACTGTTTATTTGTACAGTGTTTTTCGATTACCCTATTGGGCAGGTAAACGATCGACTGCACAGGAGCGCCACCATGCTGGACGTACTACAGCTGAAACACCGAGTGAACCGCATGCCGCTGGAACGCGTACGCGACATGGTCGATGAGCTGTTGCTCGAAGGCATCGTCACGGAGAACCGCACGCCCTTCAATCGTCAGCACTTCAATACCTGCTTCGCTGAAATCGAGGCCCTGTTGCAGCGTGCCGGCTACCACCGTCAGCTCGATGTGGTCGGTTACCAGGGCCTTGCCTATGCGCTGTTCGACCCAGCCCGCTGGGAGGCCGTCGAGGTGCTGCACTGGCTGCGTGACTTCGTTGAACTGAAACAACAGCAATCCTGTCACTGAGGCGCGCGCCACGCTCCGAAATCGGCCAGCGATCATCCTGCTGCACAGTCTTTGGGCAGTCCGCAGCAGGATCGAACACCTTGACGGAGCCGCCACTGAAGAGCCAGGTCCTTGAAAGATATGGATTTATCCGTATCCCAGGGCAGCCACGACGAAAGCTGGCAAAGGCCTTGCTAAGGAAACCCTGACCACGCTCCAGATCGCCAACGGCGGCGATTCGGGCACACCGACAAAGACGTCAAAGACTCCTCGTTGCCATCGGCAGCAGGTTGTCTGCGACGTCTTTTTTCGTTTCTGTCAGTCGAGGAAATGCCATGCTCCATCGCCTATCGCCCCGCCGCCTGTCTTCGCTGGGTCTTGCCCTGGGTCTGCTGAGCGCGCCGTTGCTGCACGCCGCCGAACCGGAGAAAGCCGAACTGAAACTGGGGTTCATCAAGCTCACCGACATGGCGCCGCTGGCCATTGCCTATGAGAAGGGCTACTTCGAGGACGAAGGGCTGTATGTCACGCTCGAGGCGCAAGCCAACTGGAAGGTGTTGCTGGACCGGGTGATCGACGGCGAACTGGACGGCGCGCACATGCTCTCCGGCCAGCCACTGGGGGCCACCATCGGCTTCGGCACCAAGGCGGATGTGGTCACGGCCTTCACCATGGACCTCAATGGCAATGCCATCACGGTTTCCAACGAGGTCTGGCAGGCGATGAAGCCACAGGTGCCAATGGCCGATGGCAAACCCGTGCACCCGATCAAGGCCGACGCGCTCAAGCCGGTGATCGAGCAGTACGCCGCCGCCGGCAAGCCCTTCAACCTGGGCATGGTGTTCCCGGTGTCGACGCACAATTACGAGTTGCGCTACTGGCTCGCGGCTGGCGGTATCAACCCCGGTTACTACGCCCCGAACAAGGGCGACATCAGCGGCCAGATCGATGCCCAGGCGCTGCTCTCGGTGACGCCGCCACCGCAGATGCCGGCGACACTCGAAGCCGGCACCATCAGCGGTTACAGCGTCGGCGAACCCTGGAACCAGGCAGCCGTGTTCAAGGGTATCGGCGTGCCGGTGGTGGCCGACTACGCGATTCGCAGGAACATGTCGGAGAAGGTCTTCGGCGTCTCGCGCAACTGGGCGCAAGCCAATCCGGAGACTCACAAGCGCCTGATCAAGGCGCTGATCCGCGCCGGCAAATGGCTGGATGCGGACGACAACGCGAATCGCGCCGAGGCGGTGGAGATTCTCTCGCGTCCGGAGTACGTCGGCGCCGATGCCAAGGTCATCGCCAACTCGATGACCGGCACCTTCGAATTCGAGAAAGGCGACAAGCGCGAGGTTCCGGACTTCAACGTGTTCTTCCGCTACCACGCCACCTACCCCTACTACTCCGACGCCATCTGGTACCTGACGCAGATGCGTCGCTGGGGGCAGATTGCCGACGCCAAGCAGGACGACTGGTACGTGCAAACGGCCAAGCGCGTGTTCCTCCCGGAGATCTATCGCCAGGCCGCTGCCGAGCTGGTCGCCGAAGGCCACGCGCAGGCCAGCGATTTCCCGCCGGCCGATGAGGATGGCTTTCGTGAACCGCTGGCCGACACCATCGACGGCGTGGTCTATGACGGCCATCAGCCCAACGCCTACCTGCAGCAGTTCAGCATCGGCCTGAAAGGCGACCGCACGCTCTAAGCCACCAGCGGCCGCGCCTGGTCGCGGCCTCAACCGACCCGAGGACAGGACGATGAGCAACCCGAACGTCGCCACTCCGATTCAGCAGACCCTCAAGACAGCGCGTCACAGCGCCTTGCTCAAGCGCCTGGCCAGCAGCCTGATCCTGCCGGCACTGGGCATCGCCCTGTTCCTGCTGTGCTGGCAGGGGCTGGCCAATCACATCCAGACCAGCCTGGGGCAATTTCCCGGCCCGCTGCAGGTCAGCGAACAGTTCTCCGGGCTGATCGCTGCCCATCAGCGCGAGCAGGAGAAGGCGGCCGCGTTCTACCAGCGCCAGGACGAACGCAACGCCAGGCTGCTGGCCAGCAATCCGGCCGCCGAGGTGAAGATCCGCCCCTACACCGGCAAGCCGACCTTCATCCAGCAGATCTTCACCAGTCTCTATACCGTGGCGGCCGGGTTCGTCATCGCCTCGCTGGTGGCCATCCCCCTGGGCATCGTCTGCGGCCTCAGCAAATCGCTGTACAGCGCGCTCAACCCGCTGATCCAGGTGTTCAAGCCGGTATCGCCACTGGCCTGGCTGCCGTTGGTGACCATGCTGGTCAGCGCCTTGTATGTCAGTGACGATCCGCTGTTCGCCAAGTCGTTCCTGACCTCGGCCTTCACCGTCGCGCTGTGCTGCCTGTGGCCAACGGTGATCAACACCACGGTGGGCGTGGCCGGCATCGACAAGGACCTCAACAACGTCAGCAAGGTGCTGCGCCTGTCGCCGCTCAGCCATGTGCGGCGCATCGTTCTGCCGGCGGCGCTGCCGATGATCTTCACCGGTCTGCGCCTGTCGCTCGCCACTGGCTGGATGGTGCTGATCGCCGCCGAGATGCTCGCGCAGAACCCGGGGCTGGGCAAATTCATCTGGGACGAGTTCCAGAACGGCAGCTCCAATTCACTCGGGCGGATCATGGTGGCGGTGATCGTCATCGGCCTGATCGGCTTTGCCCTCGACCGTCTGATGCTTCTGCTCCAGCGCCTGTTCAGCTGGGACAAGAACGCCGTACTGCGCTGACCCAGGAGAACCGCCATGAGCCACGCCCACCTCGAACTGACCAATGTCGGCATCGATTTCCCCACCGATAAAGGCCTGTTCCGTGCCCTGCAGAACGTCAATCTGAAGATCGCCAAGGGCGAGTTCGTCTCGCTGATCGGCCATTCCGGTTGTGGCAAGTCCACCGTATTGAACATCGTCGCCGGGCTTCATCAGGCCACGGCCGGCGGCATCATCCTCGATGGCCGGGAAGTCAACGAACCCGGTCCCGAGCGCGCCGTGGTGTTCCAGAACCACAGCCTGCTGCCCTGGCTGACCTGTTACGAGAACGTCGAACTGGCCGTACGCCAAGTGTTTCGCAGACAGAAGACGCGCGCGGAGATGCGTGACTGGATCGAACACAACCTGGCCCTGGTGCACATGACGCACGCGTGCGACAAACGCCCCGGCGAGATATCCGGCGGCATGAAGCAGCGCATCGGCATCGCGCGCGCCCTGGCCATGCAGCCCAAGGTGCTGCTGATGGACGAGCCGTTCGGAGCGCTCGACGCCCTCACCCGCGCGCACCTGCAGGATTCGCTGATGGAGATTCACGCTGAACTGGGCAACACGGTGATCATGATTACCCACGACGTGGACGAAGCCGTGCTGCTGTCCGACCGTATCGTGATGATGAGCAACGGCCCGGCGGCCACCGTCGGTGAAATCCTCCAGGTCGATCTCGAGCGGCCTCGGCAGCGCATGGCGCTGGCGCACGACAGCCAGTACCACACCTACCGGGCCGCGGTGCTGGAATTCCTCTACCAGCGTCAGCAGCGCCCTGCGGCCTGACGTGGCTCTGCCGCGCCGGCTCGAGGGTCGGCGCGGTTGAACCTCTGGCCCGTGAGGGGGACGAAGAAGTGCCTTCAACCGACGAGCAGAGAGTCCCGTGCTAGATCTCACCACCTGGAACCTGTCGATTCCCACCGACCCGACGCCGACCACCATCAGTACCGAGCGCCTGAACAATGGTTACGAGAGCCGCTACTTCCGGCGCAACGCCGACGGCAGCGTGACCTTCTGGGTACCGGTGACCGGCTCACGCACGGCCGATGCCCGCTACCCGCGCAGCGAGCTGCGCGAAACCCTGCGTGACGGCAGCCTCGACAACTGGCTGCACGCCAGTTCAGACAGCTACCTGAGCGCGGTGCTGCAGGTCGACCAGGTGCCGAGTCGCAACAAGGTGGTGATCGGGCAGATCCACAGCACGGACGTACCCGGCAGCCAGAACGATCCGCTGCTCAAGCTGCAGTATCACTACCTTCGCGGTGTCGGCCGCATCGAACTGCTGCTGCGCGCCCGGCCGGGCGACAGTGAAGTGAAGAACATCCTGCTGGCCGAGAACGTGCAACTGGGCGAGCGCTTTGGCTACGACCTGCGCGTCACCCCCAGCGGGCGCATCGGCATCAGCGTGTCCAGCACGGACGGCGATGCTGGCTCCTACTACCGCCAGTTGAGCAGCAGCTGGGACACCCAGTACCTCTACTTCAAGGCAGGCGCCTATATCCAGGACAACTCGGGGCCGGACAGCGAAGGCGGTCGTGTGACCTTCTACCACCTCAACAGCTTGCACCGATGAGCTGGCCAGGCGCTTACAATCGCCACTTTCCCCCGACAGTGACACGATCATGGCGCGCCTGACCCTCGATTTTCCCGAAGACCAGTACTGCTACAGCACCCATCTCACCGTTCGCGTTACCGACATCAACGGCGCCAACCACCTGGGCAACGACTCGATGATCTCGATGATTTCCGAGGCCCGTGCACGCTTCCTGTTCGAATTCGGCATCCGCGAGAGCGACGGCAATGGCGTGGGCATCATCGTCACCGACCTGGCGACGACCTACCGCGCCGAGGCGCATGCACGCGACCAGTTGCTGTTCGAAGTGGGCGTCATGGACTTCAACAAGTACGGCGGCGATATCACCTTTCGCATCACCCGCCCTGCCGACGGCACGCTGGTGGCCATGGCCAAGTCCGGCTTCGTGTTCTTCGATTACCGTCAGTCGAAGGTCGTGCAGATGCCGCAGGAATTCGGCGCCAAGTTCCCCAAGGTCAATCGCGTGGTCGGATAACTGACCTGTTGGCGTGACAGTTGCTGAATCCTCTGCTACGCCTTAGGGCATAACGATAAACAGCCTGTCATGCCAGGTTCATCGACGAATCGGCAGCATGCCAGGCTGACCTTGGGAGGAACCGCAATGCCAGCCATACGCAAGCGCGCTCAACGCACGGCTCTGATCGCCAGCCTCTCGGCCTGGTCCCTGCTCGCACTGCCTCTGCCTACGCACGCCACTTCGGCATCGGCGAGTGCGTTCTCCGGAGTCGTCGCAGCACTGGCAAGTCCGTCGCGCCAGGTCGAATCGATTCGCTGAAGCCAACGGCGCCGCGCACCAGATCAGCGCATCCGGCGTTGAAACAGTGCACCCACGCCACGAGGCGGGCCACCACCCTGCCCTGAAACGCCCGACAGCAGCGGCTCGGGCGACTTGGCACAAGCGCTGCATTGCTGACGACACAACTTGATCAAAGCGCGACGCTCAACGAAGAGCGCCGCACTTCCCGGAGACTCGGGACTTGGACAAAGGCGTCCTCGCTAGGTAACTAGCGGGACGCCTTTTTTTGTTGCCTGTCATTCCTGGCGACAACCTTCCGAGTCCGGCGAGCGGCAAACCGCTCCCGGCAAGTTGCTTACCCTGGCACGCCCGGTGGGCAGCCAGCGTTACGTGATGGCGCATTCGGGAGAACCGGCGTGGAAAGACTCAAGCTGGTGATGATCGGCAACGGCATGGCAGGTGTACGCACCCTTGAGGAGCTGCTCAAGCTGGCGCCGGGGCTGTATGACATCACCGTGTTCGGCGCCGAACCTCGGCCCAACTACAACCGCATCCTGCTGTCGCCGGTGCTGGCTGGCGAGCAGGGCTTCGAAGACATCATTCTCAACGACCTTGACTGGTATGCGAAGAACGGCGTCCGCCTGCAACTGGGGCGCAAAGTGGTGAAGATCGATCGCCAGGCACGCCGGGTACTGGCCGATGACGGCAGCCAAGCGCCCTACGACCGCCTGCTGATCGCCACCGGCTCCAGCCCGTTCATCCTGCCGATCCCCGGCAACCGGCTCGACGGGGTCATCGGTTACCGCGACATGGCCGATGCACGCTTGATGATGGACACCGCCAGGACCCATCGACATGCCGTGGTCATCGGTGGCGGCCTGCTCGGCCTCGAGGCCGCCAATGGCCTCAAACTACGCGGCATGCAAACGAGCGTGGTGCACATCGGCGAATGGCTGCTGGATCGTCAGCTGGATCGAAGCGCCGCAGCGCTGCTGCAGACGTCGCTGCAGGCGCGGGGGCTGAATCTGCTGCTGGGCAGGCAGACCGCCGAGCTGCTGGACAACGGTGCCGGCCGCGTGCGCGCCGTAAAACTCGCGGATGGCCAGGAAATCCCCGCCGACCTGGTGGTGATGGCTGCCGGCATCCGCCCCAACATCGAACTGGCGCAGAGCGCCGGCCTTGCCTGCAATCGCGGCATCGTCGTCGACGACACGCTGCAGACCTACGACCCGCGCATCTACGCCATCGGCGAATGCGCCGCTCATCGCGGCGTCGCCTATGGCCTGGTGGCACCGCTCTACGAACAGGCCAGGGTCTGCGCCAATCACCTGGCACAGCTGGGTTTCGCGCGCTACCCGGGCTCCGTGACAGCCACCCGGCTCAAGGTCACCGGCATAGAGCTGTTCTCGGCCGGCGACTTCATGGGCGCGCCCGGCACCGAGAGCATCACGCTCCGCGACCCGTTCAACGGCATCTACAAGAAACTGGTGATCGAGGATGACCTGCTGGTCGGTGCCTGCCTGTACGGCGACACCGCCGATAGCGCCTGGTATCTGCGGCTGATCCACGAGAAACGCCACATCGGCGAGCTCCGCGACGCACTGATGTTCGGTGAACTCGCGACACGCAGCCAGTCCGCCCACAGCCAGACCCGCGAGCCCACCAGGCAATGCGCCTGAGCGGCCCGGCGGCCGCCGCAAGGAGTGTCAGCAATGACCAGCCACCATGTCACCGCCTCCACCTGCTGCTATTGCGGCGTCGGCTGCGGAGTACTGATCGAACACGACGGCGCACGGATTCTCGGCGTCAGCGGTGATCCGGAGCATCCTGCCAACTACGGTCGACTGTGTAGCAAGGGTTCGACCCTGCACCTGACCGGCGACCTCGATGCCCGCGCACTCTACCCCGAGCTGCGCCTGGGCAAGAGCCTGGCACGCTCGCGCACGGACTGGGACAGCGCGCTGGATCATGCCGCCACGGTATTCGCCGAGACCATCCGCCAGCACGGCCCCGACAGCGTCGCGTTCTACATATCCGGGCAGCTGCTCACCGAGGACTACTACGCCTTCAACAAGCTGGCCCGCGCGGTGGTCGGCACCCACAACATCGACTCCAACTCGCGCCTGTGCATGAGTTCTGCCGTCGTCGGCTACAAGCGCAGCCTCGGCAGCGATGCGCCGCCCTGCTCCTACAGCGACATCGAGCAGAGCGACTGCCTGCTGATCGCCGGGTCCAACATGGCCTACGCCCATCCCGTGCTGTTCCGTCGCCTGGAGGAGGCCAAGGCCAGACGCCCACAGATGAAGATCATCGTCGTCGACCCCCGGCGTACCGAGACCTGCGAGCTGGCCGACCTGCACCTGGCGCTGCAGCCGGGCAGCGACGTCGCGCTGTTTCACGGCATCCTCCATGTGCTGCTGCAGGAAGGCTGGATCGATCGGCACTTCATCGACGCGCATACCGAGGGCTTCGCCGCCCTGGAGCGACATGTACGCGACTATACGCCGGCCAGGGTCGCGGAGCTCTGCCAGATCAGCCGCGCCGACCTGCTCACCTGCGCGCGCTGGATCGGTCAGTCGCCGAGCTTCCTCTCGCTGTGGTGCATGGGGCTGAACCAGTCCAGCGCCGGCAGTGCCAAGAACAGCGCACTGATCAACCTGCACCTGGCCACCGGGCAGATCGGCAAGGCCGGTGCCGGGCCCTTCTCCCTCACCGGCCAGCCGAATGCCATGGGCGGCCGTGAGACCGGCAGCCTGAGCAATCTGCTGCCGGGACACCGCGATGCGGCCAACCCCGAGCACCGTGCCGAAGTGGCCGCCTACTGGGGCATCGAACAGCTGCCGAGCACTGCAGGCCTGCCCGCCATCGAGCTGTTCGATGCGCTGCACGCCGGGCGCATCAAGGCGCTGTGGGTCGCCTGCACCAACCCAGCCCAGTCGCTGCCCAACCAGCACAGGGTGCACGAGGCCCTGGCCGCCTGCCCGTTCGTGGTGGTCCAGGAAGCCTTTCGCCACACCGAGACCTGCGAGCATGCCGACCTGCTGCTGCCCGCCGCCAGCTGGGGCGAGAAGGAAGGCACGGTGACCAATTCCGAGCGCCGCGTCAGCCATGTGCGCCCTGCCGTGCCGGCCCCGGGCCAGGCTCGCGCCGACTGGTCGATCACCTGCGACTTCGCCCGCCGCCTGGAAAAGCGCCTGCACCCCGAACGCCCCAGCCTGTTCGACTTCAGCAGCGCCGAGGCCTTGTTCGAGGAATACAAATCACTGAGCCGAGGGCGCGACCTCGACCTGTCCGGGCTAAGCTACGCACGCCTGGACGAACAGGGCCCGCAGCAGTGGCCATTTCCGCCCGGCGCTGATCAAGGCACCACCCGCCTCTACACGGATGGCCGCTTCCCGCACGACTCCGGCCGCGCCCGCTTCCATGCCGATCCCTACCTGGCGCCCCAGGAGCCCTGCACTCCCGACTACCCGCTGATCCTCAATAGCGGGCGCCTGCGCGACCAGTGGCACGGCATGAGCCGCACCAGCACGGCCTCCCGCCTGTTCGGTCATGTCGAAGCCGCGACACTGAGCCTGCACCCCGAAGACCTGCAACGCCGCCAGCTGCAGGACGGCGACCTGATCACACTCAGCAGCCGCCGCGGCAGCCTGATCCTGCCGGTACAGGCAGACGATGCCCTGCGACCTGGCCAGGCCTGGCTGCCTATGCACTGGGGCAAGCGATTTCTCAAGGGACTGGGGAGCAACGCACTGACCCTGCCCGCCGTCGATCCGCTGTCCAGACAGCCCGAGCTCAAGCATGCCTGCGTCGAAGTCAGCAAGGCCGAGCTGCCCTGGCGCCTCGTCGCGCTGGTCGAGGGCGAGGTGCAGAACCGCTTGCAGACCCTGCGCCCACTGTTCGAGGCGTTCGCCTACGCCAGCCTGGTACCGACCGGCCGCGAACGACCGGCACTGCTGATCCGTGCAGCCAGTGCCGAGCCCCCTGCCCCGGAGCTGCTCGAGCGGATCGATCAGCTGCTGCAGCTCAGCAGCGGACCGATCCTGGCCTATGACGACCCGAGCCGATCCATCAGCAAGCGCGTACGCCTGGACGACGGCCGAATCGCCGGTTTCCGGCTGGCCGGCGAAACGCTCGCCGGCCAGTGGCTACGCAGCGTGTGGCAGGACGGGCGACTCGCAGGCGATCAGCAGCGCTGGCTGCTCGCCCCCCTGTCGGCGCCACCCGGCAACGTCAGTGCAGCGCCCAGCAAGGTCCTGTGCAATTGCCTGAACGTCAGCGAGGCCAAGGTCCGCGCCGGCATTGCCAGCGGTCTCGACCTGGATGACCTGAAGCAGGCGCTCGGTTGCGGCACCAGCTGCGGCTCCTGCGTCCCCGAAATCAAGCGCCTGCTGGCCACCCGGCCAGTCGCGCAAACCCTGTGAGGAACCTGACATGAGTGCAAAAGTCTGGCTGGTAGGCGCAGGCCCCGGTGACCCGGAGCTGCTCACCCTCAAGGCGGTCAAGGCACTGCGGCAGGCCGAGATCGTCCTGATCGACGATCTGGTCAACCCGGCCGTGCTCGAACACAGCCACGCAGCGCGCATCATCCCGGTGGGCAAGCGTGGCGGATGCCGCTCCACGCCGCAGGCCTTCATTCATCGCCTGATGCTGCGTTATGCCCGCCAGGGCAAATGCGTGGTACGCCTGAAAGGTGGCGACCCGTGCATCTTCGGCCGCGGCAGCGAAGAAGCGGGCTGGCTGGCCGCACGTGGCATCGAGGTGGAGATCGTCAATGGCATCACCGCCGGCCTGGCAGGCGCGACCAGCTGCGGCATCCCCCTGACCCTGCGTGGCACGGCCCGTGGCGTGACCCTGCTGACCGCCCACACCCAGGACGACAGCGCATTGAACTGGGCCGCGCTGGCGCAGAGCGGCACGACGCTGGTGATCTACATGGGCGTGGCGAAACTGGCGGACATCCGCACGGGACTGCTCGCCGGTGGCATGCCGGGCGAGATGCCGGTGGCGATGATCGAGAGCGCCTCGCTACCTCAGCAGCGCGAATGCCGCAGCCGCCTCGCCAGCATCCTCGACGATGCGGCAGCCTTCGCCCTGAAGAGCCCGGCGATCCTGGTCATCGGCGAGGTCGTGCAGCAACGTGCCACGCTGGATCTTGCGCAGCTGGCGCACGGATGAGCGCGCAGAAAAAGAAAAACCCGGCCGAAGCCGGGTTTTCTCAGAGCGCCAGATGCATTACTGCTTGATCTGGGCTTCCACTTCGGCTTCAACGCGACGGTTGATGGCGCGGCCGGAGTCGCTGGCGTTGTCGGCAACCGGGCGAGTCTCGCCGTAGCCAACAGCGTTCACGCGCTCACCGTCCACACCGTACTGGTTGACCAGCACGTTACGCACGGCGTTGGCACGACGCTCGGACAGACCCTGGTTGTAAGCATCGCTACCGACGGAGTCGGTGTGACCTTCGACGGTGGTGGTGGTCTGCGGGTACTGGTTCATGAAGTCAGCCAGGTTCTTGATGTCACCGTAGCTTTCTTCTTTCACGCGGTCCTTGTCGAAGTCGAACTTGACGTCCAGCTCGACACGAACGGTTTCCATGGCCGGTTCCGGAGCAGGCTCGGGAGTCGGCTCGACAGCGGCGACGACCGGAGCCGGAGCCGGCTTGCTGCCACCACCGAAGTTCAGACCCACACCGACGCCGGCTTGCCACTCGGTGTCGCCCTGGTCGATGTTGTACAGAGCGTCCACGCCAGCGCGGGCATAGAACATCTCGGTGAAGTAGTACTTGGCGCCAGCGCCTGCGATAGCCAGGGTGGAGTGGTTACGACCACTGCCGTTGGCGTCGCCGATGCTCTGATGACCGAAACCGGCAGACACGTACGGACGCAGACCGGCAGTCGGCTGGCCGAAGTGGTAGATGGCCTTCAGGTCGGTCAGGTTGCCCTTGATGTTCTTGCTACCGGCAGAACCTTCGCCACGCAGGTCGTGGTACTCGCCATAGGACAGTGCCAGTTCGACATCGTCGGTCAGGTAGTAGCCGATGCTGCCGCCGAACAGGTTGCCTTCGTCGTGAGCGAAGTCACGCTGAGAGTCGGCGAAGTAGCGATTGACGAAACCCTCCACCTCGACAGCGCCTTGGCCTTGCGCCAGCGCGCCGAAGGAAGTTGCGGCAACGATAGAGCCAATCACAACGCCCAAGGTGTTTTTTACTTTCATCCGTTAAATCCCCATCTTGGTGGTTAGTCAGTTGCCAGGTAAATCAGTCGGCAACTTGGCGGCGATTTTATCAGGTCTCGCCATCCCCTTAGTGGTCGGAAAGCTGAACTAAGTTTCGGAAGTTTCCGAAAATTTATCCCGCAACCGATCCAATGCTCGCTTGTAGCGCATCTTCGTCGCGCTCAAGCCCATGTGCATGATGTCTGCAATCTCTTGAAACTCGAGTTCTGCAACAAAACGCAACACGAGAATCTCTCGGTCGATCGGATTGACATGGACCAGCCAGCGGTCCAGACCGCCTCGCTCCTCGACCTTGGGAGTCTTTTCGTCGGACGCTTCTTCAAGTGGGTCCAAACTTAAGGCGTCAATCAATCGACGCTTACGCCGCTCTTTTCGATACTGCGTAATGCACTCGTTGTAGGTAATGCTGTACAGCCAGGTCTTGAACTTGGACTTGCCTTCGAAGTTCTTCAGGCCATAGAGCACTTTAAGCATGACTTCCTGACAGACATCATCAGCGTCCCTTTCGTTCCCTAAATAACGTGCGCACACATTGAATAACGTGCGCTGGTAGCGACGCATCAGCTCTTCGTAAGCACGCGTGATGTGAAACAGCTCGTCGTGGGCGCGCGTCACCAGCTCTTCATCGGTGAGCTCGCGGGGGTCGTAGCGCTTGGGCAGTGGCTGAGCTTTGTTCAAAACGGGTCGGGCCGACGGTCAGGACGAAAAGTGCCCGACAGGTCACACCTTGCCGGGCAGCTACATAAAATAACAGATTGGCGTCAGCGACTGTTCACGCGTTGCTCGAGCATCACTCGATTCGCGACGGATACCAGCTCACCGCTGTCGGTGAGCAAGGTGGTTTTCACCGTGCCGATCTCTTCGATCTGCCCTTCGACATCACCCACCTGCACTTGTTGCCCGACCTGGTACAACTCGCGCACATAAATGCCTGCCAGAATCTGGCTGGCGATATCCCGACTGCCCAGGCCCAGGGCCAGTGCAACCGCCAGCCCGACGGAAATCAGGACGATGGCGATGACGTTGTTGAGCAGGTCGGTCTTGACTTCCAGCTGACCGATGGCCACGGAGATGCTGATGATGATCACCAGGCCCTGGGCCACGCGGCCAAGACCGTGCGCGTACTCCAGACCCACGCCTTCTGCGGCGCCACGCACCAGGCTGCTGACCAGTTGTGCCAGCAGCACGCCGGCGAGCAGCACCAATGCGGCACCGAACACCTTGGGCAGGTACAGTGCCAGCACGTCGAGCGTGGCGGACACGCGTTGCAGGCCGAGGGACTCCGCGGCCGAGACCAGGAAGATCAGCAGCACGAACCAGTAGACGATCTTGCCGATCAGGGTCGACACCGAGGCGTGAATGCCCACGCGGGCCAGCATCTTGGTCAGGCCGGTGCCGGTCATCAGGCGATCAAGGCCGACCTTGCCCAGCAGCTTGGACAGCAGGGTATCAAGCAGCTTGGCGACGACGAAGCCGAGCAGCACCAGCACCAGCGCAACGAACAGGTTGGGAATGAAGCCGGCAACCTTGGTCCAGAGTGCGGTCATCGCGGAAATCAGGCTTTGGGTCCAGGGGTCGAGTTCCATTTCAATCAGCCTTATCAGCAGCAGCAGAGGATTGGGTACGGCGCGAAACCGGCGCCACATGCGCCGAACCGTTGTTCAGGGCGATCATCAAGGCCTGTGCCCAGTGCCCCATCAGGCTGAACAGATCGCCCGCACCGACTTGCCGGTTGGCGGTCTTGAGAACCCGGTGCAGACAGGCATCGTCGTCATGGCTGGACGGCGAGGACTTGAGCAAATCGCGTAGAGATTCTTCAAATGGATCGTGCATGCGCACCTCACGGGATGTCACGGCTAGACGTCATGGCCGGGCAATGAGTCACACATCACAGCCAGCGCCAGCGGCGGAAAAGCAACAACTGCCCCACCGCCAGCAGCAGCATCAGGCCGCAGGCGACGAAGAAACCGGTGGGATTGTCAGCCCCCGGAATGCCGCCGACGTTGATGCCCAGCAGCCCGGTCAGGAAGCTCAGCGGCAGGAACAGGCCGGTAATCACCGTGAAGCGGTACATGATCCGATTCATGCGCTCGCCAAGCCGGCTGCTTTCCGCCTCGAGCACCAGGCCGACCCGCTCACGGATCAGCTCCAGTTCCTCCAGGTAACGCGTCAGCCTGTTGTTGAGCTCGTTCCAGTAGTCATCGTCGTCCTCGACGAACCACGGCTGCTTGTTGCGTGCCAGCTGCGCATACAGGTCACGCTGCGGCGCCAGGAACCGGCGCAGGCTGGCAGCACGTCGGCGCACCTGCAGCATCAGGCCGTGATCCGGGCGGTAGCATTCATCTTCGTCGAGACGGTCTTCCTCGTCATCGAGTTGCTCGCTCAGCTCGGTCACCAGATCGTCGACGCGACTGGTCAGGTGGCGCGCCAGCTCCAGCAGCAGCTCGGAGGAGGTTCTGGGGCCCTTGCCGGCCTGCAGATCGGCGATCAGCGCGTCGGTCGCCAGCAGCGGGCGCAGACGCAGGGAGATGATGCGCCTGGCATCGGCGAAGATGCGCACCGAGACCATGTCCTCCGGCTCGGCTCCTGGGTTGCGGTTGATACCCCGCAGAAACACCAGCAGCTCATGGTCCGGTAAGGGCAGCAGGCGCGGCCTGGTGTTCTCCTCCAGCAGCAGGTCGCAGCTGAATTCGTCCAGCCCGCTGCTCTCGCGCAGCCAGCGCTGCGCCTGCTCCTGGCTACGATCCCAGTGCAGCCAGAGGCTTTCCTGCTCGGCCAGTTGCAGGCTGTCCAGCTGGCTGCGCTCGATGCTGCGCGCACCGCCCTGCCCGTCGAGCACGAAGGCATGCAGCAGCGCGGCAGTCGGCCCCGGCATCGCACTCACTCCGGCATGGTCAGGGCTTGCGGCGACACGATGACGCCGTTGTTGTCGGCGTACAGGTACTCACCCGGCTTGAAGGTGACGCCACCGAAGGTCACTGCCACGTTGAGGTCGCCGATACCGCGCTTGTCGGTCTTCATCGGATGGCTGGCCAGCGCCTGCACGCCGAGATCGGTCTGCGCGATCACGTCGACGTCACGGATGCAGCCATACACCACGATGCCTTCCCAGCCGTTCTTGGCCGCCTTCTCTGCGAGCATGTCGCCGAGCAGCGCACGGCGCAGGGAGCCGCCACCGTCCACCACCAGTACCTTGCCCTGACCGGGCAGGTCGACCTGCTCCTTCACCAGGGAGTTGTCTTCGTGGCACTTGATCGTGACGATCTGGCCACCAAAGGAATCGCGGCCGCCATAGTTGGCGAACATCGGCTCGACCACCTGAACCAGCTCCGGGTACGCATCGCACAGATCGGGGGTGACGTAGTGCATGACAGAACTCCTTTCGACATTGGATAAGCAAGGGCGGCTGGCGCCGGGGTCACCTTCATTGACCCGCGCTCGCCGGGACAATTCAGCGCAATGCGGCTGCGCCCAGCGAACGAGTGACTGGCAACAAATACTGAAAATGACCGGCTGCGCCTGATGCGTCACATATTAGCGTCAAGCGCGCCATGAAGAAACGCCCGCAACCCCTCAAGCGTCCTGGCTGGCGCCTCGCTCGGCGAAGCCATCGGGCAATCGCAGGTGCTGCAACCAGTATTCGGCGAGCGGCCATACCTCGCGCTGCGCCTCCTTGCTGACCAGCATCTCGATATGACCGAAATCGCTGGAGAAGCCAGCCGTCTTGCCCAGCAGGAGAAACTCAGAGCCCGCCGCCGAGCACTGCTCGAGCAGCTTGCGACAGGCCCAGGCCGGGTCCTGGTGGTCGCCGGCGGCACTCACCGCGAGCAGCGGCAGGCGCACCTCGGCAAGCCCGGCCCACCAGTCCCGCTCGTCGTCGGCGAAACGCCCGAACAGGCGCAACCAGCGCAGGGTCTCCAACGCCAGTCCGACGGGCTCGTCCTCAGGACCGCGCTTGAGACGCCGCCCGGACAGGTAGGGAAAGGCGCGCAACAACAGGCGGCTGCCCCACTCCACCGGCGGGATTTTCAGCGGCCAGTAGATGCGGCTGATCTGACTGCCGAACAGTGCTGCCGAGCGCGCCCGTGTCTCGTCGAGATAGCCACCGCCCAATGCGGCGGCCAGGATCACCCCGCCCAGCGAGTGACCGATCCAGTGCGGCACCTGGCCGCTCTGCTCGAAGATGAAGTCGGCGATGGCCGGCAGGTCGTAACGCACGTACTGGGCCACGCTGTTGCTGCTGTAGCACTCGTTGCGCGGCGACAGGCCATGACCGCGCATTTCGGCGATCCACACATCGAAACCGGCCCGCGCCAGGTGCGCACCCAGACCGATGCCCTTGGGCGAGTACCAGAAGCGTCGGTTGGAGAAGCTGCCATGCAACAACACCACGGGCACACCACGGCCACCCTCGTGGCGGGCCGGCCCGAGACGCGTGAGCGCCAGCTCGACACTCGGGTCCGGGCTGTTGTTGGGCTTGAGAAGGTAGATGTCCTCACTGAGGTCGCCACGCAACTCGGCGCTGATCAGAGATACCGGGAAAAGCTCACTACTGCTCTGCATGGACCACGGAGACCACAATGGCGCTGAACGGCATGCGAAAGAACTGCCGAAAGCAATTCATGCCGCCGCCAGCGACGGACCAGGGGGCTGCCTGCTCGGATGGCAGGCAACGAAAACCGTCGGGAGCGTCTGCACGATCGCTTTCAACGGCCTGAAAAGCAAAAAAAGGGCGGGATCAACCCGCCCTTCTTCGGTCGATCGCGACGCTTAGGCCGGTTGGGCCTCAGCCAGGAAGAACCAGGTGTCGAGTACCGAATCCGGGTTCAGCGACACGCTCTCGATACCCTGCTCCATCAGCCAGCGCGCCAGGTCCGGGTGGTCCGACGGGCCCTGACCGCAGATGCCGATGTACTTGCCCGCCTTGTTGCAGGCGGCAATGGCATTGGCCAGCAGCTTCTTCACCGCCGGGTTACGTTCATCGAACAGGTGCGCGACGATGCCGGAGTCGCGATCCAGGCCCAGGGTCAGCTGGGTGAGGTCGTTGGAACCGATGGAGAAACCATCGAAGAACTCCAGGAACTCATCGGCCAGCAGGGCGTTGGACGGCAGCTCGCACATCATGATGACCTTCAGGCCATCCTGACCACGGGACAGACCATTGCTGGCCAGCAGCTCGACCACCTGGCTGGCTTCGCCGAGGGTACGCACGAACGGCACCATGATCTCGACGTTGGTCAGGCCCATCTCGTTGCGCACTTTCTTCAGCGCGCGGCACTCCAGCTCGAAGCAGTCGCGGAACGACTCGCTGATGTAGCGCGAGGCACCACGGAAGCCGAGCATCGGGTTTTCTTCTTCCGGCTCGTACAGCTTGCCGCCGATCAGGTTGGCGTATTCGTTGGACTTGAAGTCCGACAGGCGCACGATGACCTTCTTCGGCCAGAACGCCGCGGCCAGGGTGCTGATGCCCTCGACCAGTTTCTCGACGTAGAAGTCGACCGGGTCACCGTAACCGGCGATGCGCTTCTCGACGCTGTCCTTGATCTCCGGCGGCAGGCCGGCGAAGTTCAGCAGCGCTTTCGGGTGCACGCCGATCATGCGGTTGATGATGAATTCCAGGCGGGCCAGGCCCACGCCCTCGTTGGGCAGCTGGGCGAAGTCGAAGGCGCGGTCCGGGTTGCCGACGTTCATCATGATCTTGAACGGCAGGTCCGGCATGGCGTCGACCGAGTTCTTGCGAATGTCGAAGCCCAGTTCGCCTTCGAAGATGAAACCGGTGTCGCCTTCGGCGCAGGAAACGGTGACGCCCTGGCCGTCCTTCAGCACGCTGGTCGCGTTGCCGCAGCCAACCACGGCCGGAATGCCCAGCTCACGGGCGATGATCGCCGCGTGGCAGGTACGCCCGCCGCGGTTGGTAACGATGGCGCTGGCGCGCTTCATCACCGGCTCCCAGTCCGGGTCGGTCATGTCGGAGACCAGCACGTCGCCCGGCTGGACCTTGTCCATCTCGGAGACGTCGTGGATAACGCGGACCTTGCCGGCGCCGATGCGCTGACCGATGGCACGACCCTCCACCAGCACGGTGCCCTTCTCTTTCAGCAGGTAGCGCTCCATCACGGTGGCGCTGGAACGGCTCTTCACGGTTTCCGGACGGGCCTGCACGATGTACAGCTTGCCGTCGTCACCGTCCTTGGCCCACTCGATGTCCATCGGGCGGCCGTAGTGCTTCTCGATGATCAGGGCCTGTTTGGCCAGCTCGCTGACCTCGGCATCGCTGATGCAGAAACGGGCGCGCTCGGCGCGATCGACTTCCACGGTCTTGACCGAGCGGCCGGCCTTGGCTTCGTCGCCATAGACCATCTTGATCGCCTTGCTGCCCAGGTTGCGACGCAGGATCGCCGGGCGACCGGCTTCCAGGGTCGGCTTGTGCACGTAGAACTCGTCGGGGTTGACCGCACCCTGGACCACGGTCTCGCCGAGGCCGTAGGCACCGGTGATGAACACCACGTCACGGAAGCCGGACTCGGTATCGAGGGTGAACATCACGCCGGCGGTGCCGGTTTCCGAACGCACCATGCGCTGCACGCCGGCGGACAGGGCGACCAGCTTGTGGTCGAAGCCCTGGTGCACGCGGTAGGCGATAGCGCGGTCGTTGAACAGGGAGGCGAACACCTCCTTGGCGGCGCGGATCACGTTGTCCACGCCACGGATGTTGAGGAAGGTCTCCTGCTGGCCGGCGAAGGACGCGTCCGGCAGGTCTTCGGCGGTAGCGGAGGAACGCACGGCGACCGCCATGTTGTCGTTGCCGGCGCTCATGGCGGCGAAGGCTTCGCGGATCTCGGCATCGAGACGGGCCGGAAATTCGGCGTCCATCACCCATTGGCGAATTTCTGCGCCGGTCTTGGCCAGGGCGTTGACGTCATCGACGTCCAGTGCATCCAGTGCGGCGTGGATGCGCTCGTTCAGGCCGCTCTGCTCGAGGAAATCGCGATAGGCCTGGGCGGTCGTGGCGAAACCACCGGGAACCGAGACGCCGGCACCCGCCAGATTACTGATCATCTCGCCGAGGGATGCGTTTTTGCCCCCCACATGCTCTACATCGTGGACGCCGAGCTTATCGAGGGAAACTACGTACTCTACCAAGGTGATCTCTCCACTAGAATGTTGGAAAAGCTCAGAACTCGCGTGAAGCCCGCTGCACTTCGGCCCTGCAGGGCTCCAGCTGGCAGCCTTCACGCAAATTCTCGGGGGGCTGGACGCTCCGGCGACAGGTTGCCGCAAGATTGTGGCCTTGCCCTTGAATAAGTAACAATGCCAGACCCCATGGGGCCGGCGAAAAACGCGGCCTATCATAGCCAAGAATCGAACTCAGCTTAAGGCCTTTGGCGCAAATGAAACGAACCGCTTTCTTCATCTCCGACGGCACCGGCATCACGGCCGAAACCCTGGGCCAGAGCCTGCTCGCGCAGTTCGAGAACATTCAGTTCACCAAACTGACCCGCCCTTATATCGACAGCGTCGAAAAAGCGCGCGCCATGGTACAACAAATCGATGCCGCTGCCGAAAGAGACGGCATGCGCCCGATCATCTTCGACACCATCGTCAACCGTGACATTCGTGCGATCCTCGATACCGCGAATGGTTTCATGATCGACATCTTCTCCACCTTTCTCTCGCCGCTGGAGCAGGAGTTGAGCTCGCACTCCTCCTATTCCGTCGGCAAGTCGCACTCCATTGGCCAGAACTCCAACTACATGGAGCGCATCGAGGCGGTGAACTTCGCCCTGGACAACGACGATGGCGCCCGCACCCACTATTACGACAAGGCCGACCTGATCCTGGTCGGCGTGTCGCGCTGCGGCAAAACGCCCACCTGCCTGTACATGGCCATGCAGTACGGCATCCGCGCCGCCAACTATCCGCTGACGGAAGACGACATGGAGCGCCTGCAGCTGCCCGAGTCGCTGAAGAAGTACCGCGACAAGCTGTTCGGCCTGACCATCGACCCGGATCGCCTCACCGCCATCCGCCACGAGCGCAAACCCAACAGCCGCTACGCCAGCTATGCGCAGTGCGAGTTCGAGGTGCGCGAGGTGGAAAGCCTGTTCCGCCGCGAGAACATCGCCTTCATCAACTCCACGCATTTCTCCGTGGAAGAGATTTCCGCCAAGATCCTGGTGGAAAAAGGCGTGGAACGCCGTCTCAAATAACCTGCCGCGAGCCCGCCATGACGCTCAACGATGCCGTGCTGTTCGCCCCGATCGCCCTGCTGATCGCCATCACCCCGGGGCCCAACAACTTCTGCGCGATGAACAACGGTATCCGCCATGGCGTGACGACCGCCGTAGTGGCGACCACCGGGCGGGTCATCGCATTCGCTTTCTTCCTGCTCATTTCGGCGGTCGGCCTCGGCGCCATGCTGATGGCCTCCGAACAGCTGTTCACCGCGATCAAGTGGGTCGGCGCCGCCTACCTGCTCTACCTGGGTGTCAGCGCCTGGCGCAGCCGCGCCTTCGCCCTGGACGAACAGCGAGGTCTGACGCAACCCAGGCGCACCCTGTGGCTGGCGACGCGCCAGGAATTCCTCATCGGCATCAGCAACCCCAAGGCCATCCTGTTGTTCGCGGCGATCTTCCCGCAGTTCATCCGCCCCGATCAGCCTGCCGCCGAGCAGTTTCTCTATCTGGGCACGACCTATCTGCTGGCGGAATACGCCGCCTCGCTGCTCTATGCGCTGTTCGGCCTGCAGATTCGCCGCCTGATCCGCAGTGCCCGTGGCGTGCGCAACCTGAACCGCACCACCGGCGCCTTCTTCGTCGGCGCCGGCGGCCTGTTGCTGGGTACCAGCCAGCACTGAGCGACTCAGAAGCTGTCGCCCGGCACCCGCACCCAGCCTTCCATCAGGATGCGCGCGCTGCGGCTCATCACCGCCTTGGTCACCGCCCACTGCCCCTCGACCTGCCGGGCCTCGGCACCGACGCGCAAGGTGCCGGACGGATGGCCGAAGCGCACCGCTTCACGCTCACCACCACCGGCGGCCAGGTTGACCAGGGTGCCCGGCACCGCCGCCGCCGTGCCGATGGCCACCGCGCAGGTGCCCATCATGGCGTGGTGCAGCTTGCCCATCGACAGCGCACGCACCAGCAGGTCGATCTCGCCGGCCTGCACCTGCTTGCCGCTGGAGGTGCGGTAATCCTTGGGTGGGCTGACGAAGGCGATCTTCGGCGTGTGCTGACGGGTCGCAGCCTCCTCGGCAGTCGCGATCAGGCCCATGCGCAGCGCACCGGCGATGCGGATCTGCTCGAAACGCGCCAGCTGCGCCGGGTCGCCATTGATGGCCTCGCGCAGCTCGGTGCCCTGGTAGCCGATGTCCTCGGCATTGACGAACACCGTGGGGATGCCGGCGCTGATCAGGGTCGCCTTGAAGGTGCCGATGCCAGGCACCTCCAGGTCGTCGACGAGGTTGCCGGTGGGGAACATCGAGCCCCCCTCCTCGCCATCGTCGGACGGGTCGAGGAACTCCAGCACGATCTCCGCCGCCGGAAAGGTCACCCCATCCAGCTCGAAATCGCCGGTTTCCTGCACCTGGCCGTTGCTGATCGGCACATGGGCGATGATGGTCTTGTGAATGTTGGCCTGCCAGATGCGCACCACGCAGGTGCCGTTCTGCGGAATTCGCGCCGGGTCCACGAGGCCGGCATGGATGGCGAACGCCCCCGCTGCCGTGGACAGGTTGCCGCAGTTGCCGCTCCAGTCGACGAAGGCCTTGTCGATGGAGACCTGGCCATAGAGGTAATCGACATCGTGCTCCGGCTGACTGCTGGCCGACAGAATCACGCATTTCGACGTGGACGAGGTCGCACCGCCCATGCCATCGATATGCGCCGAATAGGGATCAGGACTGCCGATGACGCGCATGAACAACCGGTCACGCGCCTCGCCCGGCACCTGGCAGCGCTCGGGCAGATCCTGCAGGCGAAAGAACACGCCCTTGCTGGTACCGCCACGGATGTAGGTAGCGGGGATTTTCACTTGCGGCAGATGAGCCATGAGTGCAGTCCTGAAAAGTGGCCCGGATGCGATCCGGGGCAAGCAGATTTGGTCATGCCCGGATTGCATCCGGACTACGTGCCAGACGCTGGGTGGATGGCGCTCCCCATCCCCCGTGGCGGATTCCACGGCAGATGGATGGGGCGTGATCCACCCTGCAAGGTCAGGCCACCGCGCCTTCGAGGAAGTCCTTGGCGAAGCGCTGCAGCACACCACCGGCCTTGTACACGCTGACATCGGCAGCGGTATCCAGGCGGCAGGTCACCGGCACCTTGAGCACTTCACCGTCATGGCGATTGACCACTAGGGTCAGCTCGCAACGCGGCGAAATCTCGCCTTCGATGTCGTAGGTCTCGGTGCCGTCCAGGCCCAGGGTCAGGCGGGTCGCGCCCGGCTTGAACTCCACCGGCAGCACGCCCATGCCCACCAGGTTGGTACGGTGGATGCGTTCGAAGCCTTCGGCGACGATCACTTCCACGCCAGCCAGGCGTACACCCTTGGCCGCCCAGTCGCGCGAGCTGCCCTGGCCGTAGTCGGCACCGGCAACGATGATCAGGTTCTGCTTGCGGTTCATGTAGGTTTCGATCGCCTCCCACATGCGCATGACCTTGCCTTCCGGCTCCACGCGGGCCAGCGAGCCCTTCTTGACCTGCCCGTCGACCACGACCATCTCGTTGACCAGCTGCGGGTTGGCGAAGGTGGCACGCTGCGCGGTCAGGTGATCGCCACGGTGGGTGGCGTAGGAGTTGAAGTCCTCCTCCGGCAGGCCCATCTTCGCCAGGTACTCGCCCGCCGCCGAGTCCGCCAGGATGGCGTTGGACGGCGACAGGTGGTCGGTGGTGATGTTGTCCGGCAGGATCGCCAGCGGACGCATGCCCTTGAGCGTGCGCTCGCCAGCCAGCGCGCCTTCCCAGTACGGCGGACGGCGGATGTAGGTGGACATCGGTCGCCAGTCGTACAGCGGGCTTTCCGCCTCCTGCACGCTACCGAGGTCGAACATCGGAATGTAGATCTGGCGGAACTGCTCCGGCTTCACGCTGGCGGCGACGATGGCATCGATCTCCTCGTCGCTCGGCCAGAGGTCCTTCAGGGTGACCGGATTGCCATTGGCATCGGTACCCAGCGCGTCCTGCTCGATATCGAAGCGCACGGTGCCGGCGATGGCGTAGGCCACCACCAGCGGCGGCGAAGCGAGGAAGGCCTGCTTGGCATAGGGATGGATACGCCCGTCGAAGTTGCGGTTGCCCGAGAGCACGGCGGTGGCGTACAGGTCGCGGTCGATGATCTCCTTCTGGATCTGCGGATCGAGCGCACCGGACATGCCGTTGCAGGTGGTGCAGGCATAGGCGACGATGCCGAAACCGAGCTTCTCCAGCTCCGGCAGCAGGCCGGCCTCTTCCAGATACAGCCTGGCGACCTTCGAGCCTGGCGCGAACGAGGTCTTCACCCAGGGCTTGCGTACCAGCCCCAGGGCATTGGCCTTCTTCGCCACCAGACCTGCCGCGACGACATTGCGCGGGTTGGAGGTGTTGGTGCAACTGGTGATGGCCGCGATGATCACCGCGCCGTCGGGCATCAGCCCCTCGGCTTCCTCGCCCTTGCCGGACTGCAGCTTGGCTTCATCGGCGATGCCGCGCTCGGCCAGGGCCGAGGTCGGCAGGCGTCGATGCGGGTTGGACGGCCCCGCCATATTGCGCACCACGCTGCCCAGATCGAAACGCAGTACCCGCTCGTACTCCGCGCTTGTCAGCGCATCGCTCCACAGCCCCAGGGTCCTGGCGTAGTGCTCGACCAGCGCCACCTGCTCCGGCTCGCGACCGGTGAGCTTGAGGTAATCGATGGTCTGCTCGTCGATATAGAACATCGAGGCCGTGGCGCCGTATTCCGGGCACATGTTGGAGATCGTCGCGCGGTCGCCGATGGACAGGCTGTCGGCCCCTTCGCCGAAGAACTCGACGTAGGCACCCACCACGCGCTCCTTGCGCAGGAATTCGGTCAGGGCCAGGACGATATCGGTAGCGGTGATGCCCGGCTGGCGTTTGCCGGTCAGTTCGACGCCGACGATATCGGGCAGGCGCATCATCGATGGATGGCCGAGCATCACGGTCTCGGCCTCCAGGCCGCCGACGCCGATGGCGATCACGCCCAGCGCGTCGACGTGCGGCGTGTGCGAGTCGGTGCCGACGCAGGTGTCGGGGAACGCGATGCCGCCACGCGCCTGGATCACCGGGCTCATCTTCTCCAGGTTGATCTGGTGCATGATGCCGTTGCCGGCCGGGATCACGTCGACGTTCTTGAACGCGGTCTTGGTCCAGTCGATGAAGTGGAAGCGATCCTCGTTGCGGCGGTCCTCGATGGCGCGGTTCTTCTCGAACGCATCCGGATCGAACCCCGCTGCTTCCACGGCCAGGGAATGGTCGACGATCAGTTGCGTCGGTACCACCGGGTTGACCTTGGCCGGGTCGCCGCCCTTGTCGGCGATGGCATCGCGCAGGCCGGCCAGGTCGACCAGCGCGGTCTGGCCCAGGATGTCGTGGCACACCACGCGCGCCGGATACCAGGGGAAATCCAGGTCGCGCCGGCGATAGACCAGTTGCTCCAGCGACGCCGTCAGGTCCTGCGGCGCGCAGCGGCGTACCAGCTGCTCGGCGAGCACGCGCGAGGTGTAGGGCAGCTTGCTCCAGGCGCCGGCCTGGATCGCCTCGACCGCCTCACGGGCGTCGAAGTAATCCAGCGCGGTACCGGGCAAGCGCTTGCGGTATTGGCTATTCACGGTGTCGGTCATGATTATTTACGATCCTTGAGCGGCACGAACTTCAGGTCTTCGGGGCCTGTGTAGTTGGCGCTCGGGCGGATGATCTTGCCGTCGATGCGCTGCTCGATGACGTGCGCGGACCAGCCGGCGGTGCGGGCGATGACGAACAACGGGGTGAACATCGCGGTGGGCACACCCATCATGTGGTAGCTGACGGCGCTGAACCAGTCGAGGTTGGGGAACATCTTCTTGATGTCCCACATCACGCTCTCCAGGCGCTCGGCGATGTCGTACATCTTGCTGTTGCCCTGCTCCACCGAGAGCTCGCGAGCCACTTCCTTGATCACCTTGTTGCGCGGGTCGCTGACGGTATAGACCGGGTGACCGAAGCCGATCACCACCTCCTTGCGCTCGACCCGGGCACGGATGTCGGCCTCGGCTTCGTCCGGGCTGTCGTAGCGCTTCTGCACTTCGAAGGCCACCTCATTGGCGCCGCCGTGCTTCGGCCCGCGCAGCGCACCGATGGAACCGGCGATGCAGGAGAACAGGTCCGAGCCGGTGCCGGCGATCACCCGCGAGGTGAAGGTCGAGGCATTGAACTCATGCTCGGCGTACAGGTTGAGCGAGGTGTGCATGGCACGCACCCAGGACTCGCGCGGTTTCTCGCCGTGCAGCAGATGGAGGAAGTGGCCGCCGATGGAGTCATCGTCGGTGTCCACCTCGATACGCTTGCCGTTGTGGCTGTAGTGGTACCAGTACAGCAGCGCCGAACCCAGCGAGGCCATCAGCTTGTCAGCAATGTCGCGGGCACCCGGATGGTTGTGGTCGTCCTTCTCCGGCGCCAGGCAACCGAGCACAGACACCGCGGTACGCATCACGTCCATCGGATGGGCGGACGGCGGCAGCTGCTCCAGCGCGGCCTTGACCCCGGCCGGCAGGCCACGCAGCGCCTTGAGCTTGGCCTTGTATCCGGCCAGCTCGGCGACATTCGGCAACTTGCCGTGGACCAGCAGGTGGGCGATTTCCTCGAACTCGCAGCGATTGGCGAAATCGAGCACGTCATAGCCACGGTAGTGCAGGTCGTTACCGGTACGGCCGACGGTGCACAGCGCGGTGTTGCCGGCGGCGGTGCCGCTCAGGGCGACGGACTTCTTCGGTTTGAAGCCAGGGGTGGTTTCAGTGGCACTCATGGTTATCTCCTCGAATCCTTGTTCTTGTCTTTATTTCTTGCCGGCGGCGAACAGCGCATCGAGCTTCTGCTCGAAGGCGTGATAGCCGATGCGGTCATAGAGCTCGGCACGGGTCTGCATCAGCTCGATCACGTCCTTCTGGTGGCCGTTCTGGCGAATCGAGGTGTAGACACTCTCGGCCGCCTTGTTCGCCGCGCGGAAGGCGGACAGCGGATAGAGCTGGATGGCGACGCCGACCGAGGCCAGTTCGTCGCGGGTGAACAGCGGCGTGGCACCGAACTCGGTGATGTTGGCCAGTACCGGTACGTTCAGCGCATCGACGAAACGCTTGTAGGTCGGCAGGTCGTACGCTGCCTCGGCGAAGATGCCGTCGGCACCGGCCTCGACGTAGGCCTGGCAACGCTCGATGGCCGCGTCCACGCCTTCGGCCTGGATGGCGTCGGTGCGGGCGATGAGGAAGAAATCGGGGTCGGTCCTGGCGTCTGCGGCGGCACGCACGCGGTCGACCATTTCTTCGCAGGAGACGATTTCCTTGCCCGGACGGTGACCGCAGCGCTTGGCGCCGACCTGGTCCTCGATGTGCGCTGCGGCAGCACCCGCCTTGATCAGGTTCTTGATGGTGCGCTCGATGTTGAAGGCGCTGGGACCGAAGCCGGTGTCGATGTCCACCAGCAGCGGCAGGTCGCAGACATCGGTGATGCGCCGCACGTCGGTCAGCACGTCATCCAGGGTGTTGATGCCCAGGTCCGGCAAACCGAGGGAGCCGGCCGCCACACCACCGCCAGACAGATAAATGGCGCGAAAGCCCGCGCGCTTGGCCAGCAGCGCGTGGTTGGCGTTGATCGCACCGATTACCTGCAGCGGACTCTCGATGGCGAGGGCCTGGCGGAAACGCTGGCCGGCGGAAAGCTGAGTCATGAATCACCTCGGGTCTTGGATGGAGTGGTGAGCGCGCCCTGCCCGTTCTGGGCAACGTAGTGGCGCTCGATGTTGCGCTTGGAAGCGCCGATATGACGGCGCATCAGCAGTTCGGCCAGTTCGCCGTCACGGTCGGCGATGGCATCGAGAATGCGGTGATGCTCGGCGAACGCCTGGCGCGGCCGGTTGGGCGTCGCGGAAAACTGCAGGCGATACATGCGCACCAGCTGATACAGCTCGTCGCAGAGCAGCTTGGCCAGGGTGCGATTGCCGCTGCCCTGGATGATCCGGTAGTGGAAGTCGAAGTCGCCTTCCTGCTGGTAGTAGCCGACCCCCGCCTTGAACGCGGCGTCCTGCTCGTGCAGTTCCAGCACCCGGCGCAGCTCGTCGATTTCCGTCTGCGTCATGCGCTCGGCGGCCAGGCGGCAGGCCATGCCTTCCAGCGATTCGCGGATCTCGTACAGCTCGATCAGCTCGGCATGGCTCAGCGATACGACCCGTGCGCCCACGTGCGGGACGCGCACCAGCAGCTTCTGCCCTTCCAGGCGGTGAATCGCCTCGCGCAACGGGCCACGACTGATGCCATAGGTACGCGCCAGCTCCGGCTCGGAGATCTTGCTGCCAGGAGCGATCTCGCCCTTGACGATGGCTGCCTGGATCAAGCGAAAGACATGCTCGGAAAGTGTTTCCGAATCCGCCTGAGGCGTGGCCAATTCATTCGATTCGAGCAGCATGATTGTCGACACCAGAGCATTTCGATAGGCGCAAAACTACGCTCAAAAGCCGAACCAGTCAAAGCAGACCAAAGTATTGTCGACAATATTTTCAACTCGGCCAGGTCTGAAAAGCGCGACCTTACTTGCAGAAAGCTACATAAGCGTCTGTCAGCATGGAAAATCCCCATGCTAGAATTCGCCGAACTCAAGCCCGGCCAGCGCCCGCTGCCTCGCCTGCTAGACTTCATGACGGACAAGTGTCTGGCAGGATGCCTCCAGGCACTGTTCATCACCCTCTTCTGGCAAGACCTCTCAAGGACTCATGAGACTGAAACCCTTCTCCTTGCTGCTCTGCCTGTTGACCCTGTCCTGCCCTGCTCTGGCCATGGGCAAGTCCGTCTATGGCCTGAACGAATACATCTACATCGAAGAGCTCGACCTCCAGGTGGCAGCCAAGCTCGACACCGGCGCCAAGACCGCCTCGCTCAGCGCCCGAGACATCGAACGTTTCAAACGCGACGGGGAAACCTGGGTGCGTTTCGTGCTGGCCATCGACGACACCCACGAGCGCACGATCGAGCGCCCTCTGGCGCGCATCAGCAAGATCAAACGCCGTGCCGGCGACTACGATCCGGACGAGGGCAAGACCTACACCGCGCGCCCTGTAATCGACCTTGAACTGTGCATGGGGCAGGCCCTGCGCACAATTGAAGTGAACTTGACCGACCGAAGTGCATTCCAATACCCGCTTCTGATCGGCTCCGAAGCCCTCAAGCATTTCGGTGCCATGGTCGATCCAAGCCTAAAATATGCAGCTGGAAAACCCGGCTGCACCGATGACGCAACCCCTGGCGAGTAATTCCCATGCGCTCTCTGAACCTGCATCTGAAAGTCCTGATCACCCTGCTGGTGACCCTGGGCGTTCTGATTACGGCATACCAAATCTTCATTCTCGGCATCCCGGTGACCGAGGACGAGACCGACGATCTGTGGAACATCGACGCCAAGGTCGAGTTTCAGGCCAGCCCGCGTGAGCCGGTCAAGCTGCAGATGTTCGTACCGCCGCTGAACCAGGATTACGTGAGCCTCAACGAGAGTTTCATCTCCAACAACTATGGCGTCAGCGTCAACCGTGTCGACGGCAATCGCCGCGTCACCTGGTCGGCCCGCCGCGCCAACGGCAAGCAGACCCTCTACTACCGCCTGGTGCTGACCAAGCGTTACAGCGGCGAGCAGGCGCCTGCCAAGGGGCCAATCTTCCGTGACAGCATTGCCGTGGAGGGCCCGGAGAAGATCGCCGCAGAAGCGCTGCTCGCGCCGATCCGCCAGCATTCCGCGGATGTCGAGACCTTCATCAGCGAGACCATCAAGCGCGTCAACAACGCCAACGACGACAACGTCAAGCTGCTGCTCGGCGGCGACGCGTCCACCGTCAACAAGGCCAAGGTCGTCGAGCTGCTGCTGTCCATCGCCCACGTGCCGATGGAGCGCGTGCACACCATTCGCCTGCAGGCCGAGGTCGCCCAGTCGCCCGAGCTGTGGCTGCGCAGCTTCAATGGCCAGAAATGGCTGTACTTCAATCCCGAATCCGGCGAGCAGGGTCTGCCTGCCGATCGCCTGGTCTGGTGGATCGGTGACGAAGAGCTGGTCAACCTCGAAGGGGGTCGTCAGGCCCAGGTCAGCTTCAGCCTGAACAACAGCGAGATGAATGCCATCCGCCTGGCCAAGCTGACCGACGAGAACACCGACGCCAGCTTCCTCGAGTACTCGCTGTACGGCCTGCCCCTGCAGACCCAGCAGACCTTCATGATCATGGTCATGATCCCGATCGGCGTACTGGTGATCCTCATCCTGCGCAACCTGGGTGGCCTGCAGACCCTGGGGACCTTCACCCCGGTGCTGATCGCCCTGGCCTTCCGCGAAACCCAGCTGGGCTTCGGCATCTTCCTGTTCACCGTGATCACGGCGCTCGGCCTGTCGTTGCGCTCCTACCTGGAACACTTGAAGCTGCAGATGCTGCCACGCCTGTCGGTGGTGCTGACCTTCGTGGTGGTGCTGATCGCGGCCATCAGCCTGTTCAGCCACAAGCTGGGCCTGGAGCGCGGCCTGTCCGTCGCCCTGTTCCCGATGGTGATCCTGACCATGACCATCGAACGCCTGTCGATCACCTGGGAAGAGCGCGGCGGCGGCCATGCCTTCAAGGTCGCCATCGGTACCCTGTTCGCCGCCACCGTCGCACACCTGCTGATGATGGTTCCGGAGCTGGTGTACTTCGTGTTCACCTTCCCGGCGATCCTGCTGATCCTGGTGGGCTTCATGCTGGCGATGGGTCGTTACCGCGGCTACCGCCTGACCGAACTGTTCCGTTTCAAAGCCTTCCTCAAGGACTAAGACCATGTTCGGCCTGATCAAGACGTGGAAGGCCCTTGAAGCCAAAGGCATCATGGGCATCAACCGACGCAATGCGGACTACGTGCTGAAGTACAACAAACGGCACCTGTACCCCATCGTCGACGACAAGATCATCACCAAGGAACGCGCCATCGAGGCCGGTATCGATGTACCGGAGCTGTACGGCATCATCGATACCGAGAAAGGCATCGACAAGCTCGACCAGATCATCGCCGGGCGCAACGACTTCGTCATCAAGCCGGCGCAGGGCGCTGGCGGTGACGGCATCATGGTGATCGCGGACCGCTTCGAGGATCGCTTCAAGACCGTCTCCGGCAAGATCGTCAGCCATGAGGAGCTGGAACAGCAGATTTCCAGCATTCTCTCCGGGCTGTACTCGCTCGGTGGCCACCGTGATCGCGCACTGATCGAGTACCGCGTGACCCCGGACACCATCTTCAAGAGCATCAGCTATGAGGGCGTACCGGACATCCGCATCATCGTGCTGATGGGCTACCCGGTGATGGCGATGCTGCGCCTGCCAACACGGCAGTCCAGCGGCAAGGCCAACCTGCACCAGGGCGCCATCGGCGTCGGTGTCGACCTGGCCACCGGCGTCACCCTGCGCGGCACCTGGCTGAACAACAAGATCAGCAAGCACCCGGACACCACCAACGCGGTGGATGGCGTGCAACTGCCGAACTGGGATGGCTTCATGAAGCTCGCCGCCGGCTGCTACGAGCTCTGCGGCCTGGGCTACATCGGCGTGGACATGGTCCTGGACCAGGACAAGGGGCCGTTGATCCTCGAACTCAACGCCCGCCCGGGCCTGAACATCCAGATCGCCAACGACTGCGGCCTGACCCATCGCGCCCACGCGGTGGAGGCCCACCTGGAAGAGCTGAAAGCCAAGGGTCTGCAGGAAGACGCCGAGGAACGCGTACGCTTCTCCCAGGGCCTGTTCGGCCGCGTCGTCAGCAAGGAAGTCTGACGCCCAAGCCTCCCTGCCTTGCAGGGAGGCTGCTGCCCGCCCACGCATGGCGGGCAGCTCCTCCCACACATCCCCTTAGCGCATGATCGCCAGCTCGAAGGCCCCTTCATCGGCATGCGCATGACGCTGCATACCCGCCTCATCCACCGCCAGCGCCTGCAAGGGGCGCTTGAACGGCTTGTTGTCGAGCGTCTGCAGGCTGCGGTCCTCGTCGGTGGTGATCAGCAGCACGTAGCGCTCGCCGCGCTCGGCACGCACCTGCACCGTCCCCTCGATGAAGGCGTAGCGGTACCAGGTTTCCGGGTGCAGCTGATACACCGCATCGCTGACCAGCCGGGTCGGCTGCTTGGCCTCATCGAGAAACAGCAGTGACGGATAGACCACCTGGCGATTGGCGAAACTGCGCACCCGCAAGCCATAACTGCGCCGCGATGCCGGCAGTTTCAAGGCCGCGTAGTAGCTGCGTCCCATGGGAAAATCGAAGCTCGGCGAAAAGCGGTCCAGCTCCTCGTAACGCGGCTCTTCGGCCGAAAGCACGGTGAAATCGCTGTCGCGCAACTGGCCACAGCAGCGTGTCGACAATTCACTGTACAGCCCGTCACCACGCGACTGGCTGCCGGCGAGCAACGCCTGCATGGCGGCGGTCGGTTGCCCGTCGAGCATGGGTAGCGCCGGTTTTCCGCGCTCGAACTCGATCTGCCGGCCTTCGCTGTAACGAACGCTGGAGGGCGCCTCAGCCTCGGACCGGCCAGAGCGCGTCGGGACGGACGAGTTGTGCATGCGCCCCTGCTCGTCGACCCAGGTGTAGTAAGGGCTGTCGGAGGTACCCCGGGAGAAACCACGACCTTCCAGCACCTCCGAGTCGATGTAGTCCCCTGCCCGCTCGCCACTGGCCAGCACGTGGTCGTTCCCGGACGCGCCAGCGACCTGCGCACCGGCATAGAAGCTGTTCTGCAGCTGGCCATTGCCATCGACCCAGGTGAAATAGCGGCGCTTGCTCTCCCCGGTGCTCGGCGCACTCCCCGGCCAGGCGCCCCCCTCGCCCAGACGGGCCTGGTCGCTTTTTTCCGCATGCAGCCTCGCCTGACGTTGCTGCTCGGCGAAACGTGTATCGACGAAGGTGTTGTGCACCCGGCCCTGCTCGTCGACCCAGGTCAGATAACGGCTGCTGGCATCGGCCTGCCAGGCGACGGGCAGGAGCAGCAGAGCGAACGCGAGCCTGCGCATGGTCTCAGAACCTCGAGGTATAGGTCATGGAGAAGATGTAGGCCTTGACCGTGGTTTCCACGTTGAGCCCGGCGTAGGGGTTGTAGACCAGGTTGTCCAGGCCTTCGCAGCTGACGTTGCAACTGCTGCCCGCCGGAATGTTTTGCTTGGAAACGAAGTAGTTGAAGCCGATATCGATGGTGCTGTCCTTGTCCCAGCGGTACCCCAGACCCAGGCCGTAGAGATCGGCATCGCCGACCGGCGCCAGCACGTCGGCCTTGTTCTCGGGAATGGCCGAGGGGCGGTACTCGTAGCCGGCGCGCAAGGCCAGGCGATCATTGACGTCGTACTGCACACCGACGCCCCAGCTCCAGGTGTCACGATAGCCACGGTCGAGAATGATGCTGCGACTGGTGGCGTTACCGCCGCCGAAGGTCTTGGCGATGCGCAGCAGATCCAGCTCGCGGTCGAACTCGATCTCGAAGTTGTTCCAGTCGCTATAGCCAACCCAGCGCAGGTCCAGGTTGAACTGCCACTTGTCGAAGGGGCGCACCTTGATACCGGTGCTGAAGGCGTCCGGATAGGTCAGTTTCAAGGACGCGTTGCCAGACTCCTGGTCGACCCCATAAGGGAAGATCGGGCTGAGGATCTGGCCAAACAGCGAGCCTTGCAGGCCCGACCAGAAGCCCGCCCAGTCCTCGCTGTAGTCGATGCGGTACTTGCCCTTGAGGTTCATCCGCGCCTCGCTCTGGTAGGTCGCCCCCCAGGCGAACCAGTCGGTCGGCTCCCAGAGAATGCCCAGGTTGTAGGTCGGCGACAGGCTCTGTTCGAGGTCGAGATCGAGATTGGCCAGCGAGTCGAACGGGCCGATCTTGCCACTGCAGACGTTGATGATCGATCCGACGATGTCGCCCAGACCGGGCAAGCACAGCGCTTCGTTGAGAATGCGGGTCAGGCCGGTGAGCATGCCGGGGTTGCGGAAGTCCTGGTTGAGCGCCACCGCCTGGTGAGAGAAGCCGATGGACAAGCCCAGGGACAGCTCGTCGTTGACCTGGTAGGCCAGCGACGGCGAGAAGTAGGTGATGCGCTGCAACGACACCTGGCGCCCCTGGAAACGGCCCGGATCATCGTCCGAGTCTCGTGAATAGCCCAGCGCCATGGGTGCGTAGACATTGGTGGCGAAGGTGAACTTCGAGCCTGGCGGGTTGATCGACAACCCCGCCAGCGGCGCCACCAGGAGCGGCAGCTCGGTCATCCCGCCGACGCCGGGCAGGTACATGGTAGGCGTCAGCGTGCGGCTGCTGGAGTTCTTGAACGGGTCGTCATCGTAACCCATGAAGCCATAGCCTTCGCGGGCCTCGAACTTGGCGCGAATGTCCATCACCCCGCTGAGCAGCTTGACCGTCGTCTGCCGACCCTTGAGCTTGCTCAGGGCCGCCGGGTTGTAGTGCACGGCATCGATGCCGGTGGAGTCGGCGGTCACGGCGTTGCCCATGGCCATGGCCTTGGGGTTGCCGATGGTCAGGTTGTTGGCCAACTGCGCCTGTGCGGGCAGGACGCAAGCTGCGACCAACCCGACCAGCAGCAGCGCCTGCAGCTTGGCAAGATGATTCATATCCGGTTCGCTCGCTGCTTACTCGGCCTTGAGGCCCTTGATATCAAGGGGCATGGAGATCCCGAGCAGGACATCGGGCGAATCTTCGGTCATGCCGAAACCGGCATTGACGTTGACGATGGTGTTCGGCGCGGTGCGCAGGCCCAGCGAGAAGTTCATCACCGCACTGGTCTGTTCGTTCCCTTCCAGCGTGACGTCGCTGAACTTGAACGTCGGCGCCAGGTTGTGCGCCATCTGCAGTGATGTTGCCAGCGAGACGTCGTAGGACAGCGCGTAGGCGAAGCCCATGCTCAGCGACAGGCTGGAGCCGGGCTCGACCTCTTCCAGCAGGCGGCCGCCACGCACCTGGTCGGCATCGCGGATCGGCAGGTTGTAGGTGTAACCCAGCGACCCGAACAGCACCACCGGGTCGATCACGTAGGACATGTTGGCGCCGACGCCCAGGCTGTAGTAACCGTTGCCGGTGGCCAGGCCATCGTCGAGGCTGACGTCGTAGGGGCTGTCCCCGGTCGGCAGGCCGAGGGTGGCGAACAGGGTGGTGACCGGCCGGCCGCGCTCGGACGACCAGGGTTGCCAGCGCAGGCTGGCGGAGACGTCGCCAAGGCTGTAGGTGCTGAGATCGCGTTCGGTGTCGTACTTGGCCAGGAACGGCACACGCATGCTGAAGGTGAGGTTGTCCCAGACGCCGTAGTCGAAGGTGAAGGAGTTGGTGAAGGTGTGCTGCGCCTCGCTCTGGCCGATCACGCTGTAGACGTTCTGTCCGGTGCGCACGGTCTGGATCTGCGTATCGCGCAGCAACGAGTAGTCGAAGCCGTAGGTCAGCGTACGCTCGCCCTTCTTGAGCAGCGTGTAGCTCTTCTCGGCGGCCTGGAACACCTCTTCCAGCGCCTTGGCGCTGTCGGCGTCATCATCCTTCTTGGTCAGCGCATCACGCGCATCGTCGACCGTGGCCTCCTCGGCCAGGACCGGTTGTGCAGCAGCAAGCGCCAGCATGGCCAGCCATGCGTACCCCCAAACTCCCATGACGCTATCCCCAGATCGTTGTTGTTATGCCGGGTGAATCACTTGCGGCGAATGTACTGGATGTCGCCTCCCGACCCTAAGCGGTCGGCCTGATTCGTGGTGAACTTGGCCATCTGCGGAAACTCGCGGAAAGCCAGCATGCTGATGGTGCGGTCATCGATGATGCGCAGGTCACGGTCGGTCAGCGCCATGGCGTTGGCCGGCTCGTTGCCACTGGGAAAGATCACGAACAGGACGTTCTGATCCCATATCTCCTCGAAACGCACGCGGGTGAAGCTGATGTTGCCCAGCGCCGGGTCGGCGATGAACACGTGGTCGTTGTAGACATCACGCACCACCACGAAATGTTTGAAGCCGGCGTACTCGATCGGCACGATGGCCGGGTGTTCGAGCTGCGCAAGGTCATCGAACGCTGCCCGGAAACCGCCGCTCTTGTAGCCCAGGGCGGTGACGAAGCGCTTCATGTCGAGCAACGAAAAACCGCGACGCTCGACGATCTTTTCCGCCTCGCCGAAATGCAGCAGCCCCTCCATCACCTGGCGCTCTTCCAGGTTGCGCCCCAGGAAGTAGTCGAGCAGCGTGGTCAGGGCCGCGGAGCCGCAGCTGTAGTCGTAGGCCTGGCGAATCACGTTGCGAAACTGCAACTGACTCATCGGCTCCAGCACCACCGACTCGCGCAGCGGGCCATTGGGCAGCAGCGGCTGGGTGATGTTCACCGTCCCGGCTGGCTGCGGCTTGGTGTCGACAGCCTCGGTGAAACCGTACAAACCGATCAGGCTGCCCACGAGAATTTCGATCATTGGTCAATCCGCGACTGCATACAACGAGACAGGAGCCCGGCCGCGAACAGCGGCAGAGCTCCTGCGGATCAGCTCAAGCGAGGATCAATGACCCCAGATCTTGACGGTGGAGCCGGCCATGTCGAGACCGTTGATGGCGACGCCACCAATGGTGCCGTTGCCGATCTTCACGGCGTCCACGGCGACACCGCCGTTGATGCCCGGCAGGCCGATTTCCAGCTTGTTGTCGACCACGTCGACGGTCAGCGGGTTGGCTTCGTCGATGTTGAAGCCGGACAGGGTGACGGTGTTCAGGCTCAGGCTGTTGCTGCCGTCGCTGACACCGGTTTCGGTATCGGTGTAGACGATCGAGCCGATGGTGGCATCGAAGTTACCGGCGATGCTGATACCAGCCTGACCGGTGACGCCGGCCAGGTCGGAGTCATCCAGCGCTTTCAGGTCGGCCTGGGCCATGAACGGAACAGCCATGACGGCGGCGGCAAGAGCGAGTTTTTTCAGGGTCATCATTGTTGTTATCTCCACAGTTCAAATGGGGGGTCCCCGGGCTCTGCCGGTGACGTCCTGTCACGAGCAGCCTGATCGGCTCATGCCGATCACCAGACCTGTCGCGGCTTCCCTAGGTACGCCAGGTTTGGATTCACGCAGCGCATGGCGCTCCGAGATGGCTACAAGCTACTAACCCACCCCGCCCCTGCCAGCCCATCCAAGGGATGGAGCAGGCAGGACGATCCTTAATTCCCTTCATGCCTCACTGAGCAATCCCAGGCTCTTGCCCTTGAGCACGGCCTGGGTACGACTGCGTACCCCCAACTTGGAAAACAGGTTGTGCAGATGCCATTTGATAGTGGCCTCGGACAGGTGCACCGCCTGGGCGATGTCGCGGTTGGAGAGGCCGGCGGCCACGAGCCGCAAGATCTCCCGCTCGCGGTGGCTAACATCCTGATTTTCCTCGAAACTTTCAGGGTCGATAGACAGCCGGCGACACTGCTCGCGAAGCATCTCGGCCACGCCCTGCCAGGCCGCCGCCGGCTTCGGCTCGGCCTCGTGCCAGGCTTCCCAGAGCGGCAGCAACCAGATGGCGTCGTCCTGGAACAGGCGGCGGTAGCCGCATTGCCAGGCTTCTTCCAGGGTCGCGCGCAGCAGGGTGAAGGCCTTGTCGCTGTTACCTTTGCGCCAGTACGCCACAGAAAGTAACAGGCTCAGGCGCAAGCGCCGGTCACGCTGATGCTCGGCCCCCTGTTTGGCCAGGCAGGCCTCCAGGCTGGCTTGTGCCTTGTCCACGCGCCGGTCGCTCAATGCCAGGCGCGCCTGACTCAGTGCCAGCGCGGTGTGCGCGTCGCCGTAACGCTCGATGGGCAGCGCCGCCAGGTGGCGCTCCAGCTGCAGATAGATGCGCTGCGCCTCGTTGGGCCGGCGCAGCCACAGGAGAAACTGCACCTTGCAGCCCATGCCGATGGCGAACACCCGTTCATAGCCCGGCCCCTGCAAGCCCGCCAGCCATTCGTCCAGCTCTTCCAGGCCCTGCTCGGCAGCCCCGGCGAAGAAGCGTGCCCGCGCCATGACCAGCTTGCCGCGACTGATCAGCTCCACCGGTGTCGCCACGTCGCGCCAGGTCGTGGCCAGCGGCAATTCGGCGAGGATCGCGCCATGCCGGTCCTGCTCGTACAGCAGATCGGCATAGGCCAGTCCCAGCGGACCACCGACCCGACTGCGGCGGCCGAACACCTGCTCCACGCGGGCACGTGCGGTTTCAGCGAGGGCCCTGCCGCGCTCCAGCTCGCCATATTCCTTGCAGATCAGCGCCTCGATCAGGCTGGCCATCACGTGCAGGTACTCGCTCTCGCACTGACGCAGATTCTCGCGGGCCACGGCAATCGCCTTGGCCGCCTCGCCGAACTCGCCCAGCAGCGCGAATGCCGCCGCCTGCACGCAGGCCAGGCTGGCGCGGAACACCGGCTGGTTCTGCGGCACCAGGGCCAGCCAGTGGCCGGCGACCTTGAGGCAGGCTTCGAGCTTGTCCTGATACAGCAACACCAGCGCCTTGAGCACCTGGGCAGCCGCCAGCAGCTCGATCAGGCCGAAGTGCATGCCCTTGCCGCGGCCCTGGGTCAGGCGCGTGCTGACCTCCTCGATCAACGCCTCGGATTCGGCGAACTTCTGCTCGAAGGCCAGCTGCCAGGCATAGAAGATCTGGAACACCGGCTGCTCGGCGATCACCACCGGAGGGATGTCCTTGAGAATGGCGAGGATGCCGTAGACCCGGTTGCCGGCGATCAGGCGCGCACCCTGGCGCTCCAGCAGCTCGGCGGCAAAGCCGTAGTCACGGGCGCGCAGGGCGTACTTGATCGACTTGTCGGCCAGGTCACGCCCTTCGCACCAGCGCGCAGCCGCATGCAGCAGGTGCGCGGGATCGCCGCGCTTGGCCAGGCGCCCCTGCAGGAACTCGGCGAACAGGTGGTGATAGCGGAACCATTCGCCCTGCTCGTCCAGCGGGATCACGAACAGCTGCTCGCCCTGCAGGCGACGGAGCATCTCGGCGCCGTCCTGGCGGCCCGTCAGGGCATTGCACAGTGGCGCGTTGAACTCGTCGAGCACCGAGGTCTGGTCGAGAAACAACTGCACGGGCTCCGGCAGGCTGGCGACGACGTCCTCGGCCAGGTAATCGGCGATGTTGCGCTCGGCGCCCGACAGTCCGGCAAGAAAGGCTGCCCGATCACGCTGCCGTGGCAAGGCCAGTGCCGCCAGATGCAGCGCGGTGATCCAGCCTTCGGTGCGGGCGTACAGCTGGTTGAGCTCGCTCTCTTCCAGGGCAAGGCGCTTGATGTCACGGAAATACGCGGCGGTTTCCGCACGGGTCAGGCGCAGGTCTTCCGCCTTGAGCCAAAACGCCCAGGCGCCAAGCGATGGCGGCTCTTCGAGAAAACGGGGTTGATAGCGCGTGCTGACCACCAGCCGCACATGCCTGGGCAGGCGCTCGATCAGGTAGCGCGAGCCCTGGCCAAGGGATGGATGACGAATGCGGTGGAAGTCGTCGAGCATCAGGTAGAGGTCTTCCCGCAGCGCCTTCAGGTCATCGAGAAAGGCATCGATCACCGCTTCCAACGGCCAGCTGATCTCGCCCTGCAACAACGCAGAGGCGCTGCCGCCGAATCCGGGACAGGCGGCCTGCACGGCGGCCACGAGATACTGCAGGAACCTCGCCGGTTCACTGTCGCTTTCATCGCAGGACAGCCACGCGACCTTCGCGCCATTCTGCTGCAGACGACCGCGCAGCTGGCTCAGCACGGTGCTCTTGCCGAACCCGGCAGGAGCGCTGAGGACGATCAGACGCTGCTCGCGCGCCTCCAGCAGACGCTCGAGCAATGCCGAGCGCTCCAGCAGCAGCGCACCCTCGGCATGAACCGGATAAAGCTTGGTGCGCAGCAACGGCACACTGACCTGGCACACGGGATTATGGCTGTTCATGATTCCAGTAGACTCAGCTCGCGAGCACGACGGATGGCTTGAGTGCGGTTACGCACCTTGAGTTTTTCGTAGATGTTGTGCAGGTGCCATTTGACCGTCCCCAGGGCCAGGGACAGCTGCTGACCTATCTCCTCGTTGGACATGCCCTTGGCCGCCAGACAGACCACCTCGCGTTCACGCTCGGTCAGTCCCTCCTCCAGCGTGTCCTGCGCCTGGCGTGACGCCTGCCCGGGCCAGGCGGACAGCAGGCTGCGAATAAAAGCCTGCAGCGCTGGCTGGCGCTCGGCCGACTCCAGCTGCTGGAGCAGTTGGCGAATCGCCTCGCCCTCCTCGATGAACAGGCTGCGCGCCTCTTCTCGCTCGGCGCCGATCAGGCACTGCACCAGCAGGCTCTGCGCACGCTCCTGATAGCCGAGCCGCTGGTAACTCAGGGCCGCCAGCAGATCCAGGCGCAGGCGGTGCAGACCGTGCCAACCGTTCTGCAACTGGCTGCGCAACTGGGTGATCTCGTGCAGGGCCTCGCTGAAGTGTCCGCGTGCCTGCTGCAGACGAATGCGGCTGAGGCCGAGCGCCCAGAGCACCGGATTGAAACTGCGCTGGGTGTAGTGCGCGGCCAGCTTGTTCCAGTCGACCGACTTCAGGCGCTGCTCGGCGCGCTTGCTGCGGTCGGCCGTCGGCTCCTGCAGGGTCAGCGCGATCTCGTCGGCGACCGCCTGCACGTAGAAGCGCCAGGAATTGTTGCGCGCAGCGAGGTTCTGCATCAGCACCAGCGTCGCGCTGGCTTCCTTGGGCGCATCCTGCAGACGTTGCACCCGCGCCAGGCAGAGCATGGCCTGGGCGTAGAGATCGATGGGATTGATCACGTCGACGGTCGCCAGCGCCCAGCGCAGTCGATCCTGCAGGCCGTCCAGGCGCCCCTGCTGGTAGGCGATCAGGCATTCGCTGATGGTCGGCAAAACCAGCGCACGCGAGCGCTCGCCGAACCAGGGCATCATCCGCGCCCGCAACTGGTCGAACAGCAGCTGCGCCTGCTTGACCCGCCCCTGTTCCAGACACAGCAGGATTTCCACGTTGGCCAGCTGCATGTCCAGGTAGCGGCCTTCGAGGAAGTGGTTGCGCTGCTGCGCCAGCGCCAGCAGCTTGCGCGCCTGCTCCGCCTGGCCAAGCATGACGTTGGCCAGCGCGCCGACGGTGAGTATCGCCACCTCGAGGAAGGCGGTGTGCTGACCAAGCTGCGCCTCGATGCGACGCGCCAGGCTGACGCAGGTATCCAGGTCGTCCTTCTGCAGGGCAATCACCGCCTTGATCGCCAGGGTCGCGAGCAACTTGTCGCTGAGCGGCCCGCTGCTGCGCGACTCGCCCCAGCGCTCGAGCAGCTCGTCGAGCATGCGATTGGCTTCGTTCAAGCCCAGCTCGGCAGCCCGCACCCAGACATCCGCGAGCACCAGCACCGGGAAACGCAGGGCGATGTCGTCCGGTACGTGCTGGCGCCATTTGTAGATCAGGTTCAACTGCCCACGGTTGATCAGCTCCAGGCCGCAGCCGTCGAGCAACGCCGCGAGCATCTCGGCATCCTCGGCGAGGCAGGCGTGCTCGATGGCCAGGTTCTGCATGTGGTGGTTGGTGAACCACAGGCTGGCGTTGAAATGCAGCTGTTTGAAGCGTTCGGGATCGCGCTCCTTGAGACGCGCGCGGAGAAATTCGGCGAACAGGTTGTGGAAGCGGTACCACTGCCGCTCACGGTCCAGCGGCAGGAGGAACAGCTGCATGGCTTCCAGTTCCTCCAGCAGCTGCTGGCCATCCTGACGCCCGCACAAGGCGTTGGCCAGATCACCGCTGAGCTGCTGAGCGATACCCAGCGCCAGCAATTGCTCCTGCCGCGCCTGCGGCAACTGTTCGAACACCGAGCGCAGCAGGTAGTCGCCTACCGCCGTCTGGTCGGCGCCCAGCTCCGCCATCCGCTGCGCGGGCTGCGGATGGTGCCTGAGCCACAGGCTGGCCAGGTGCACGCCCACCATCCAGCCCTCGGTGTGGCTGTACAGGGCCTTGAGTGCGTCAGGCTCCAGCTGTAGGCCGCTGCGCTCGAGATAGCTGCGCACCTCCTCGGGGTTGAGGCGCAGCTCGTCGGCACCGAACTCCAGCAACATGCCCTTGGCACGCAGAGTGGCCAGGCTCAGGGCCGGCTGCGAACGACTGCCGATGGCCAGGGTGAAGCTCGCCGGCGCCAGCTTGGCCAGGCGGTTGAGAGCGGCGAGCAGCTCCGGGTCCTGGAGCAGGTGCAGGTCATCGAGCACCAGCAGCAGCGGCTCGCTGCGCTGCGCCATTTCCGCCAGCAGGCTCTCCATCACGGCCTCGACCGGCACGCGCATGGTATTGCGCAGATAGCCCAGCGCATCCTCGCCCAGGCCCGGCAAGGCACGCCCCAGCGCGTCGATCAGTTGCTGGAAGAAGCGCACGGGGTCGTCATCATCGGCGCTCAGCGATACCCAGGCCACGGCACCACCAGCCTCGCGGTGTCGCTCGGCCAGCACCATCAGGGCAGTGGTCTTGCCGAAGCCGGCAGGCGCGGAAAAAAGCACGAGGCGGGCATGGGGATGGGCTGACAGCGCAGCCTCCACCTGGGGTCTTAGCAGATACTCGGTGGATGCCTGGGGCGGCGAAAGTTTCGAACGCTGCAGGCTTCCAGCGGCTGGACCTATGACTTCATCCATAGCCAGGATCCCTTCATTAATTATTGTTCTGGTACAACGGTTCAACGTTCTGCAAGCGCTCAATACTAATCAGCCCTGTGCGCCGGAGTAAACCCGGCAGAAGCTCTAGGATGAATGTTAGCGGCAGACTACAATCGCCCTTTCAGCCAATTCCCGACTGCCCGCATGCCCAGCTGTTCTCTGCACCCTCTTCCCTACCGGACGGACCCTGGCGACTATTTCCAGCGCATCCGCCAGGCCCCCGGCGCCGTATTGCTGGACGCCGGACGCCCGAGTGCCAAGCGAGGACGCTATGACCTTATGAGCGCATGGCCATTGGCAGAACTGGCGCCCGCGCACGACGAATCGGCCAACGCTTTTCTGCAACGCCTGCGTGGCGCGTTGCACAGCCTCGGCAACGCCGAGGCGCCGAGCGCAATGGAGCTGCCATTCGTCGGCGGCTTGATCGGCTACCTGTCCTACGACTTCGGCCGGCGCCTGGAAGCGCTGCCCGCACACAGCGTCGATGACCTCGCCCTGCAGGATGCGCGCTTCGGCCTGTATGCCTGGGCACTGATCAGCGATCACCAGCTCGGCACCAGCCAGCTGCTGTTCCACCCCGCACTGCCGCAGGCCGAACGGCAGCGTCTGCTGGCACTGTTCGAGGCCCCGAGCCGCGAGGACCAGGCGAGCTTCCGGCTGTCCCAGCCGTTCCAGGCCGACATCGACGAGGACCATTACCGCCAGGCGATCGAGCGCATCCAGCAGTACATCTTGGCTGGCGACTGCTACCAGGTGAACTTCGCCCAGCGCTTTCAGGCCCCCTGCGAAGGCGACCCATGGGCGGCCTACCTGGCGCTGCGCCAGGCCTGCCCGACGCCGTTCTCGGGCTTCCAGAACCTGGGCGATGGCAACGCCATCCTCAGCCTCTCGCCGGAGCGCTTCCTCAAGGTCAGCGAGGGCCAGGTGGAAACCCGTCCGATCAAGGGCACCCGCCGTCGCGGCGTCGATGCCGTGGACGACCTGGCCCAGGCCGAGGAGCTGCTGGCCAGCCGCAAGGATCGCGCCGAGAACCTGATGATCGTCGACCTGCTGCGCAATGACCTTGGCCGCAGTTGCCGTATCGGCTCGGTGAAGGTGCCTGAACTGTTCGCCCTGGAGAGCTACCCCAACGTGCACCACCTGGTCAGTTGCGTGACCGCCGAGCTGGCGCCCGGCAAGGACGCACTGGACCTGATCGCCGGCAGCTTTCCCGGCGGTTCGATCACCGGGGCCCCGAAGATCCGCGCCATGCAGATCATCGACGAACTGGAGCCCAGCCGGCGCGGCCTCTACTGCGGCTCATTGCTGTACCTGGACGTGCGTGGCGAAATGGACAGCTCCATCGCCATCCGCAGCCTGCTGGTCAAGGATGGCAAGGTCAGTTGCTGGGGCGGTGGCGGCATCGTCGCCGACTCGGCCTGGCAGGCCGAGTACCAGGAGTCGGTGACCAAGGTGAAGGTCCTGCTGGAAACGCTGGAACGCCTGTAGCCCAACGCGAGCAGCAAGAAAAACGCCGCGATTCCTCAGGGAAATCGCGGCGTTTTCACGACAGCAGTTGGGCGGTCACAGGCTCAGCGTGCGATTCGACGCCTTGAGGAATTCCTGCTTGAGGTCGGCATAGCTGTGCACCGCCGGGAACTGCGGGAACTCGCGGATCACGTTGTCCGGGGCATGGAACAGGATACCGGCGTGGGCTTCGCTGAGCATGGTGGTGTCGTTGTACGAGTCGCCCGCGGCGATCACGCGGTAGTACAGGCTCTTGAAGGCGATGACCGACTGGCGCTTGGGATCCTTCTGGCGCAGCTGGTAGCTGACCACGCGATCATGCTCGTCGGTGATCAGGCGATGGCACAGCAGGGTCGGAAAGCCGAGCTGACGCATCAGCGGCTGAGAGAACTCGTAGAAGGTGTCGGAGAGAATCACCACCTGGAAACGCTCACGCAGCCAGTCGACGAACTCCACGGCGCCTTCCAGCGGCTCGAGCGTGGCGATCACGTCCTGGATGTCCTTCAGTTTCAGGCCATGCTCGTCGAGGATGCGCAGGCGCTGCTGCATCAGCACGTCGTAGTCGGGAATGTCGCGGGTGGTCGCCTTGAGCGACTCGATGCCGGTTTTTTCCGCAAAGGCGATCCAGATTTCCGGGACCAGTACACCTTCCAGGTCGAGACACGCGATTTCCACAGGACACTCCTCGGTTGAGCCACAAAAGGAGCCGGCACTCTAACGAGTGGGCGGTGGTCACGCAATCCGCCCGACTTATAACTGCATGAAAGGTCATAGAAGTAGCTTGTTATTTAGAAGCATAACCAGCCTTTGTTAAGATCGCGCCCTCACGCACACGATCTGGAGTCCTCAGCATGGAACTCGACCTGGACGCGCTCAATGCCGAATTCGGCAACCAGCCTGAAAAGCTGGTTCAGTGGGCCATCGGGCTGGGCAAACCCGCCATCTGCACCACCAACTTCCGCCCGTTCGAAGCGGTGATCCTGCACATGGTCAGCCAGGTCAAGCCGGACATTCCGGTGGTCTGGATGGACAGCGGCTACAACACCGAAGCGACCTACCGCTTCGCTGACGAGGTGACCCGCAAGCTCAACCTCAACCTGATCACCTACCTGCCCAAGCGCTCGCGCGCTCACCGCGAGGCCATCGACGGCCCGGTCCCGGCGCTGGATGACCCGCGTCACGCGGCGTTCACCGAAGAGGTGAAGCTCGAGCCCTTCGCCCGCGCCCTGCGCGAAACGGCGCCCAGCGTCTGGTTCACCGCTCTGCGTGCCACCGACACCGCCGTCCGCGCGCAGATGGACCCGGTGAGCATCAACCCGGACGGTCTGATCAAGGTCGCACCGCTGCTGCACTGGACCTCCAAGGACCTGTACCAGTACCTGGTCGCCCATGACCTGCCGAACGAGTTCGACTACTTCGACCCGACCAAGGGCGAGGACAACCGCGAGTGCGGCCTGCACCTCAGTCACTGAGTAGCAGGTAGCTGAAACGAAACATGGCGCCCCAGGGCGCCATGTTTCGTTTGAATCGCAGGCTCAGTGCACCGGTAGCTTCACGCCCTCGAACAGCTCTTCGAGTTCGGACTTGTTGTGGCACTGCACCGCCTTGGCCAGCATCTCACGGCTGAGGTGCGGGGCGAACTTCTCGATGAAATCGCACATGAAGCCACGCAGGAAGGTGCCCCGGCGAAAACCGATCTTGGTCACGCTGGGCTCGAACAGTTCGTCGGCGTCCAGCACCACCAGGTCCTGATCGAGTTTGCTGTCGACGGCCATCTTGGCCACGATGCCCACGCCCAGGTTGAGGCGTACATAGGTCTTGATCACGTCGGCGTCGGCTGCGGTGAACACCACCTTGGGCGTCAGCCCACGGTGACTGAAGGCCTCGTCCAGCTTCGAGCGCCCGGTGAAACCGAACACATAGGTCACGATGGGATGCTCGGCGAGCGCTTCGAGCGTCAGCTTCGGCAGCTTGGCCAGCGGATGCCCCTGCGGCACCACCACGCAGCGATTCCAGCGGTAGCACGGCATCATGATCAGGTCGTTGAACAGCTCCAGGCCCTCGGTGGCGATGGCGAAGTCGACGCTGCCATCGGCGGCCATCTCGGCGATCTGGGTCGGCGTGCCCTGGTGCATGTGTAACGAGACGTCCGGGTACTGCTTGATGAAGGCGCTGATCACCGGCGGCAAGGCGTAGCGCGCCTGGGTGTGCGTGGTGGCGATGGACAGGGTGCCCTTCTTCTCGTTGGAGAATTCCTGGGCGATCTGCTTGATGCTTTCGACCTTGCGCAGAATCTCTCCTGCGGTGGTGATGATCCGCTCTCCGGCGGGGGTGACACGGGTCAGGTGCTTGCCACTGCGGGCGAAGACTTCCACGCCCAGCTCATCCTCGAGCAAGCGAATCTGCTTGCTGATCCCTGGTTGCGAGGTGTAAAGGCTTTGAGCGGTAGCCGATACGTTGAGGTCGTGGTGCGCGACTTCCCAGATGTAGCGCAGTTGCTGAAGCTTCATAGATTTCCCTCAGAGCAGTAAGGCAGGCCAGCAGCCTGTCAACGCCTTATATAACCATATTATTGGTCTAATACATCAGCATAGATCGTTTTATTAGTTACACCCTCCTACAAGTCACCATGTCCGCGATGCTGCAACATGGGCACCAGGTACACCGGTGCCTCCGACAGCTGCACGATGCGCGCGGCCGTACGCCCCAGCGGCACCGCGAGATCCGCGCCATGGCTGTGACTGCCTACGACCAGCAGATCCACCCCAAGTTTCTGCGCCTCCTCGAGAATCACCGTCGGCGGATCGCCCTGCAGCACTCGCACCGCGCGAATCAGATGCAGATCCTGAAGCCCGTCCCCCAGCTCATCCCGAAAGCCTTCCAGCACACGCTGCTCGATGCTGGCCATGACCGTGCCCAGGCCGTTGCGGCGCAACTCGTCCAGGGTGTCTTCATCCAGATAGGTCTGCAGCACGGACTCGGCGAACAGCCCCATGGGTTCGACGGCATGGACGACATAGAGATCGGCCTTGAAACTGCGGCTCACCGCCAGGGCGTGCTGCAAGACGTAGGAGGCATAAAGCCCCAGATCGGTGGCATAGAGTATCGAGCGAATCACGCGGCCTCCTTGACTGCAGACGCAGGCCCTTGTTTGAGCTTAGCAGCGCATCAGACAAAGCAAGGTCGGCGGCGTTATTTAGGACGAATGGCTATATGCAAGGTGGCAGCGGCCACCAGATTCAAGGCTGCGACTCGTTGCTCACCCCGTGCGGTACGTGCCCCGTGGCCACTACCTGGCGGGCCTTCTCGCAGTGCCCGGTCTGGTCATCGAAGAACACGTCGGCCGCGAACGCCTCGAGCACCGCCGACTTGTCCAGCCCGCCGAGGAAGAAGGACTCGTCCAGGCGGATGTTCCATTCGCGCAAGGTGCGGATCACCCGCTCATGCGCTGGCGCCGAGCGTGCGGTCACCAGTGCGGTGCGAATCGGGCAGTCCGTCTCGGGAAACTCCTGCTGCAGGCTGTGCAACGCCGCGAGAAACGGCTTGAACGGCCCGCCAGGCAGCGCCTGCCGCGCCGCCTCGCGCTCGTGGCTCTGGAACGCATGCAGGCCACCGCTCTGGTAGACGCGCTCGGAGTCATCGGAAAACAGCACGGCGTCGCCGTCGAAGGCGATGCGCAGCTCGTTGCTGTTCGCCCGCCGCGTGCCACCCGAGAGCAGCGTGGCGGCACCGAAGCCGGCCTTGAGCGCATTGCGCACGTCATCGGCATGGGTGGAGAGAAACAGATGGCAGCCGAAGGCTGCCAGGTAAGGGTCGGGGCTGCGTCCGCCGACGAACGCGGCGCGCGAGATGCCGAGGCCGTAGTGCTGGATCGAGTTGAAGGCGCGCAGCCCCGTGTCGGCGCTGTTGCGCGACACCAGGATCACCTCGACGCGCTGCTCGCTGAGGCGCTGATTGAGGCCCAGCAGCTTCTCCACCAGGGGGAAGGCGTCACCCGGCATCAGGACCTCGTCCTCGTGCTCGATCTGATAACGGCGGTAGGCTTCCACCCCCTCGCTTTCATAGATCTGGTGGCTCTCGCTCAGATCGAACAATGCCCGCGAGGAAATCGCCAGCACCAGCTTGTCGCCCAACCCCTTGCCCATATGCTCAGGCCTCCCCGCGCGCCTGGATGAAACGCAGCGCCTGATACAGCGCGCGCACCTTGGGCATGTCGAAGCCAGCGGCGTCGGCCGCCGCCAGGGGTGCTTCATAGATGGCATGCAGCTCTGCCGGGCGGCCCTGGGCGAAGTCGTGGTACATGCTCGGCAGGTAGTCGGGCATCCGCTCGGTAGCGGCCAGCAGCTTGCTCGCGTACTGCTCCGGCATGCCGTGGCCGAGTGCCTGTGCGGCCTGCACCACCTCCTGCATGATGTCGCCGATCAAGGCGCGGCTGTCGGGGTTACCCATCAGGCGCCGCGTGTCGGCATCGAGCAGCACGGAAAGACCGTTGTAGGGCACGTTCCACACCAGCTTCTGCCAGCGCGTCTGGGTCAGGTCACGCATCGGCGTCGAGTCCAGCCCGGCGCTGCGCAGCAGGTTCGCGCCCTCTTCCACCAGCTCCAGACGCGACGCCTCGTCACCTGCCGGCCCGGAGTGGTACGCCAGGTTGATCGCGCCCAGCGCCTGGTGCTCGATCACGCCAGGCGCACTGCGATGGACACAGATGTAGCAGAGGCCGCCGAGCAGATGCAGGCCGTCCGGCAGCAGTGGACGCAACTCGTCCTCCACCGCCAGGCCGTTCTGCAACAGCACGACCCTGGCGCCGGGAGCGGCAGCCCTGGCAATGAGCGGAGCCAGCTCGGCGTTGGCCGTGGTCTTCGCCCCCACCAGCAGCCAGTCGCAGGGCGGCATGTCCTCGATTCGCCGGTAGGCCTGCGCCGGCGCCAGCGTCAGCGCGCCATGCACGCTGCTGTTCAGGCGCAGGCCCTGTTCGACCACCGCGGCATATTCGCTGCGCAGCAGGAAATGCACGTCATGTCCGGCCTTGGCCAGCAGCAGCCCGTAGAAGCCGCCGATGGCCCCCGTGCCGATGACGCCGATGCGCGGTGCAGGGGTTTGAGACATCAAGGTAGCTCCTCAGCCGGACGACGCAGAGCCTCGTCCATGGCGGTGATCAGATCGGAATGAGTGAGACGGGCGCGCAACGCGCCAAAGAAATGGCCATCGCGAACCAGAAACAGCGCCGGCAGGTGAAAAACCTCGTAGCGCGTCACCAATCCGGCGTTATGCCCCGCATCGATCCAGCACAGACGCTCGATCGGCAAGCCCAGGCCAGGCAGCACCTGACGCGCCCAGCGGCAACTGGCACAGCCCGTGCTTGTGAACACGACAAGCGACGTACCGGAAAGATCGAGCAGGCGGCGGTCGGCATCCAGGTCGGTCAGTTCCAGTTGCGTCGCTATACTGAATTCACTGATATCAGTTTGCCTGCATTCGAGGTCGGTGTTCATGCGTAAGTTTCTGCGTCATCCAAGCGACATGCCGGTGGAACTGGTGTTGCGCAAGAAGGCCTGTATACCCAGGCAGCGGTTGAACAATATCAGCCTGGGCGGGGTGGCATGCAACTCGACGCGCGGCTTTCGTCGCGGGACATCGGTCGAGCTGCGCATTCCGCTGCTGGGCGAGCTGGCGCGCTACCCCGGCGTCGTGGCCTGGTGCCGGCGCCTGGAGAACGGCTACCTGGTGGGCATCGCCTTCATCGACGAAGACACCCTGTTTCGCGCACGCATGGTCGAACAGGTGTGCCATATCCAGCACTACCGACAGCAACTGGAACAGGAATCGGGCCACGCCGTCGCCATCGAGCAGTGCGCCCAGGACTGGATCGCCAAGCACGCCGCCGAATTCCCCTACCTCGCCTGACAGTGTTCCGCCCTCCCGGACACGCAGGAAGCGCAACACCCTCTCGCAGCGATACGCCGCCTCTATGACGCTCATTGGACTCATCGCCCATTGTCGCGCAGCCGCGTACGCGCTAAGGTTCGGCTCCCCCTGCACAAACTAGCTGTGCACCGCCTCAGGGGACCCCTGGCGGCCGGCACCCGTGACCCGACGACCTGACCCGATGAGTAGCACGATGGCTGATTTACCGATCGACGACCTCAACGTCGCTTCCAACGAAACGCTGATCACCCCCGATCAGCTGAAACGCGAGATTCCCCTGACCGATGCCGCCCTGCAGACCGTATCCCATGGTCGCCAGGTGGTACGCGACATTCTCGATGGCAAGGATCATCGCCTGTTCGTGGTAGTCGGCCCCTGCTCCATCCACGATATCAAGGCAGCTCACGAATATGCCGAGCGCCTCAAGGTACTGGCCGCCGAGCTGTCCGACAGCCTGTTCCTGGTCATGCGCGTGTACTTCGAGAAGCCACGCACCACGGTCGGCTGGAAAGGCCTGATCAACGACCCCTACCTGGACGACTCGTTCAAGATTCAGGACGGCCTGCACATCGGCCGCCAGCTGCTGCGTGACCTGGCCGAGATGGGCCTGCCCACCGCCACCGAAGCGCTCGACCCGATCTCGCCGCAGTACCTGCAGGACCTGATCAGCTGGTCGGCCATCGGCGCCCGCACCACCGAATCGCAGACGCACCGGGAAATGGCTTCGGGCCTGTCCTCGGCAGTCGGTTTCAAGAACGGTACCGACGGCGGCCTGACCGTGGCGATCAACGCCCTGCAGTCGGTCTCCAGTCCGCACCGTTTCCTCGGCATCAACCAGGAAGGCGGCGTATCCATCGTCACCACCAAGGGCAACGCCTACGGTCACGTCGTGCTGCGTGGCGGCAACGGCAAGCCGAACTACGACTCGGTCAGCGTCGCCATTTGTGAGCAGGAACTGACAAAAGCCGGCATCCGCCCGAACATCATGGTCGACTGCAGCCATGCCAACTCCAACAAGGACCCGGCTCTGCAACCGCTGGTGCTGGAGAACGTGGCCAACCAGATTCTCGAAGGCAACCAGTCCATCGTCGGCCTGATGGTGGAAAGTCACCTGGGCTGGGGCAACCAGTCGATTCCGAAGAACCTGGACGATCTCAAGTACGGGGTTTCCATCACCGATGCCTGCATCGACTGGGACACCACCGAGAAGACCCTGCGCAGCATGCACGCCAAGCTCAAGGATGTGCTGCCCAAGCGTCAGCGCGGCTGATCGCCACAGCAGTAACGAAAACGCCGGGCAATGCCCGGCGTTTTGCTATCGACGCTGCGCGCTCAACTGGCCTGGTGGCGTTGACGACGCTCCATGTAGCGCTCGACGTAGGAGCAGGACGGAATCACCGTGTAACCCTTGCCTTCGGCGTAGCGCAGGGCATGTTCGGTCAGTGCCGCAGCGATGCCTCGGCCGCGCAGTGCGTTGGGTACGAAGGTTCGATAGATGTCCAGCGTCTGCTTGCCCAGATCCATATAGGCCAGATAGGCACGATCACCTTCGACGGTGGTCACGAACTGATGACTCGCCTGGTCATGGTGAATGGACAACCCTTCGCTCATCTTCTCTCCTCTAGCCGCGAAACACTCGCGACACATCTTTACTTCATACCGGCGCTTCGGCAAAAGCGCAAATGCGATTCCTGCCTGAACGACTGCAAGCTGACAAGTCTAACACAGGCCAAACCCGCCAATCAGAGGCTCAGCAGCCCGATGCAGAGCAGCGCAGCCAGCACCGGAATCAGCACCGTGATCACGAAGATGTCCTTGTAGGCCTGCTTGTGAGTCAGGCCCATGATCATCAGCATGGCGATCACCGCGCCACAGTGCGGCAGCGAGTCCAGCCCACCGGCGGTGATAGTGGCGATACGGTGCAGCACTTCCGGCTCCAACCCCATTTCCAGGTAGCGCGGCGCCAGCGTCTGCATGAATATCTGCAGGCCGCCGGAAGACGAACCGACGATGCCCGAGACCACGCTGACGGAGGCGAACACGGACAACAGCGGCGGCAGTTGCACCGCCAGCACCCACTGGGCGAACTGCGCGAAGCCCGCCGTCTGCGTGACCACACCGCCAAAGCCGATCACCGCCGCCGTATTGAGCAACGGCATGATCGCGTCGTCGGCGCCCTGTCCCAGCAGGCCCAGGGTATTGCGACGCAACGCGGGAAACAGCAGCACCGCCACGCCCGTGGCGATCACCAGGGCCAGGCTCGGCCAGAGGATCGGCTGCGACAGACTGAATGCCAGCAGCCGGGCGAACGTGCCCTCGCCGGCAGTCGCCAGGCCGGAGAGCGCGAGCAGGCGCGGCAGCAGAATCACCCCCAGCACCACGACGATCGGCACCAGCGCGACAGCCCAATGCGGCCCGCTGCCCGGCACGCCCGCCAACTGCTGCATACGCTCGTCCTGGGCATTGGCCTCGAAGCCCTCGCCGCGTTCACGGGCCAGGCGCCACTCGCGCTGCAGATAGGCCATCCCCAGGCCGATCATCACCAGCGAGGCGAACAGGCCGATCCACGCTCCCGCGAACAGGTCGGTGCCCAGGGCACTGGCGGCGATCACGTTATGGATGGACGGCGAACCGGGCAGCGCCGTCATGGTGAAGGTCCCGGCCCCCAGGGCGATGGCCGCGCAGAACAGACGCTTGGGCAGGTTGGCCTCGCGCATCAGGGTGATGCCCAGCGGATACATGGTGAAGATCACCACGAACACGACGACGCCGCCGTAGGTCAGCACCGCACACACCAGCATCGCTACCCAGAGCGTGCGCTGCGTGCCCAGTCCCTGAGTGATCGCCTGGGCGATGCTGCTGGCCGCCTGACTCGCTGCCATCACCTTGCCGAAGATAGCGCCGCAGAGAAACAGCACGAAGAACTTGCCGGCGAAGGTGAACGCCCCCAGTGGGCCGAACGGGAAATGCTCGAGCAGGGCCTTGGGCACCGCCACGTCGTTGCTCAGCGCGACCAGGATCGAACACGACAGCGCCGCGATAAAGATGTTCACCCCGCGCAGCGCCATGAAGATAAGTAGCGCCAAGCCCAGTAACAGCCCCAAATTCCCCAGCATCTGCATACCCCACTTTATTGTTTTAGTTCTGAAGCCGAGACAGTTATAACAGTTCGTACAGGCCCTGTGCCGCCACTGCGGCAAAACTGGCTGTTTTTTAAGCAACCCCCATACTTTCTAGCTTTCAGCCTCACATACCGGAAAAAAAAAGTGCAACTCTTGCTCCAGCTCCGTTTACTTACTAAAAGTAATAGGTAGTATGTAGGCCGGCTAATTTCCCGCAGTTGGGAAATTGCTTTTTATGGAAAACTCCACCTCAAGGGGAACACGATGAACAACGTTCTGAAATTCTCTGCTCTGGCTCTGGCCGCAGTTCTGGCTACCGGTTGCAGCAGCATGTCCAAAGAAACCGAAGCTCGTCTGACTGCTACCGAAGACGCAGCTGCTCGCGCCCAAGCCCGTGCCGACGAAGCCTACCGCAAGGCTGATGAAGCCATGGCTGCCGCTCAGAAAGCTCAGCAGACCGCTGACGAAGCCAACGAGCGCGCTCTGCGCATGCTGGAAAAAGCCAGCCGCAAGTAATTCGCGACTCGGTTTTTCGAAAGCCGGCCCAGTTCACTGGGCCGGCTTTTTTATTGCCGCGACCCCCGCCCCGCAGGCAATGAAAAGCCCGCCGGCACGAATGCGGGCGGGCTCGGTCAGCAACGAATCAGAGTGACGTCGAATTGCTGGCTACCGCGTTGTCGACCTGCGCGGCGATGGGCACCGGCATGCCATCTTCGGCGGCGACCACTTCGCGCACCATCTCCCAGTCCAGGCGCAAGCCACTGAGTTCGTCCCGCTTGAGCAGCGCGTTGATCACTGCCGTGTGCTTGTCGACGACGGAGGCGTTGCCCTCGTCGTCCAGGGGCGCATGCGCCTCCAGGTACACCTTGCCGTCGCTCACGCCGAACTTGTAGGGCTCGTTGACGATGCGCACCGGCGTGCCCACCGGCACCATCGCGGCAAGCTCCAGGACATTGTGGTTGAGCATGCGGAAGCAGCCATGGCTGACACGCATGCCGATGCCGAACTTCTTGTTCGAGCCATGGATCAGGTAACCGGGGAACGACAGCGTCAGCTTGTACGGGCCCAGCGGGTTGTCCGGACCTGGCGGTACCACGGTCGGCAGGTAGTCGCCTTCGGCGGCGTGCTCCTCGCGAATCGACTTGGGCGGGTACCAGGCCGGGTTCGGCGTCTTCACGGTCACGCGACCGGCCCCCAGCGGCGAGCCCCAGCCTTCACGACCGATACCCAGGGGGAAGGTGTGCACGACGTCCTGCCCCTTCGGGAAGTAGTACAGGCGGTATTCGGCCAGGTTGATCACGATGCCTTCGCGCGGCCCGGACGGCAGCACGTAACGGGTCGGCAGAATGACTTCGGCGCCCTCACCCGGCAACCAGGGGTCGACGCCCGGGTTGGCCGCGACCATTTCCAGATAGCCCAGGTCGTTGGCGGTTCCCAGATCTGCAAAGGTGTCTTCGTACTTGGCCTTGATCACCTGCACCTGGCCGACCACGTCCTCACCAGGCGCTGGCAAGGGAAATTCGAGCGCCTGAACGGTTGCACTGGAGCACAGCGCGAGCAGAGTCAGACAGCGGTTGACCGCAGAGAAGCGCGACAACATCCGGGATGTCCTTGAAGAGTTGAGTGATGTTGCGGCGATTGTACACCGCCATTCGACAGCCGGGCAGACGTCAGCCATCCGCCCAGTTGGAGCACAGCCCCTGCCGCTGCGCCTCGAAGGTCGCACGGCAATCCGGGCACAGACGCCGATCACGCAGCCAGGCCTTGTCCAGCTGGTGCCAGCGCGGCTGCGCCGGAAGCAGCCCACCACAGAGCGTGCGATCGGCATGGCCGCCCAGGCGCAGTTGCCGGGCCACCAGATGCACGCGCACCTCGCGGCAGGCGAACAGGTCCAGCTGTTCGTCTGGCTCGATCAGGTGGTAGGCATACAAGGACCAGGCGGGACGCGGCATCTGGAGCTCCGTGGAAGGTCGGCCACATTAGCCGAAAGGCACGAGCCGGAAAAGCCTCGGCCCGCACTCAGTTCAGGCGTGGGCCAGGCTCACAGCAGTGGCTCGAGACGGGGCCAGACGTTGTCCAGCAACAGCGCCTGCGCAGGCTCGCCCGGGTGGATGCCATCGGCCTGCATCATCCCCGGCACGCCACCGACACCCTCGAGAAAGAACGGCACCAGGTCGACCTGCTCCTGCGCCGCCACATCGGCATAGACCTGGGCGAAGGCCGTGGTATAGCGCACCCCGTAATTCGGCGGCAGGCGCATGCCCAAAAGCAGCACCTTGGCCCCGGCCTGCCGCGACTTCTCGACCATCGACGCAAGATTCTGTTGCAATTGCGCAGGCGGCTGGCCGCGTAGGCCATCGTTGCCACCCAGCTCGATGATGACCAGCGCCGGCTGATGCTCCGCAAGCAGCGCAGAGAGCCGTGCGGCGCCGCCTGCACTGGTGTCGCCACTGATCGAGGCATTGACCACCGAGTGCTCGAAGCCCTCCTGTTCGAGGCGTTTTTCCAGCAGGGCGACCCATCCCTGGCGGCTATCCAGGCCAAAAGCGGCGCTGATACTATCGCCGACCACAAGCAGGGTGCCTGCAACCGCTCCCTGAGCCCAGAACATCAGGGCCAAGGCACCACTGAGCCACCATGCACGCATTTGGAATCTCCATGACTTCGAGCATTCTCGCTGCGCGGAACCTTAGCAAAGTGGTCAGCAGCACGGAAGGCGAGCTGACGATCCTCCACGACCTCGATCTCGACCTGGCAAAGGGTGACAGCCTGGCCATCGTCGGCAGCTCCGGCTCAGGGAAATCCACCCTGCTCGGCCTGCTGGCCGGTCTCGATCTGCCCAGCGGCGGCGCCGTGCTGCTGGCCGGCAAGAACCTCGGCGAACTCGACGAAGACCAGCGCGCCCGCCTGCGCGCCGAGCATGTCGGTTTCGTCTTCCAGTCCTTTCAGTTGCTCGACAGCCTCAACGCCCTGGAAAACGTGATGTTGCCGCTGGAGCTCGAAGGCCACGCCGATGCCCGCTCGCGCGCACGCGCCCTGCTCGAACGTGTCGGTCTGGGGCAACGCCTGACCCACTACCCGCGGCAGCTGTCCGGCGGTGAACAGCAGCGCGTCGCCATTGCCCGCGCCTTTGCCGCCGATCCGGACGTGCTGTTCGCCGACGAGCCGACCGGCAACCTCGACAGCCACACGGGTGAACGCATCAGCGACCTGCTGTTCCAGCTCAACCAGGAGCGTGGCACCACGCTGGTGCTGGTCACCCATGACGAGCGCCTGGCGCATCGCTGCCAGCGCCTGATCCGCCTGGAGGCCGGGCACCTGATCGACCGCGTGGAGCCCTGATGAATCGCGTCCCCGCTGTCCGCCTGCTTTCGCTCGCTGCCCGCCAGCTGCTGCGTGACGCCCGTGCCGGCGAGTTGCGCGTGCTGTTCTTCGCCCTGCTCGTCGCGGTGGCCGCCAGCAGCGCCATCGGCTACTTCAGTGCACGCCTGAACGACGCCATGCTGCTGCGCGCCAGCGAGTTCCTCGCCGCCGACCTGCGCCTGAGCGGAAGCACACCAGCGGATCAGGCGCAGATCGATGCTGGCCTCGAACTGGGTCTCGAGCATGCGCGTGCGGTGGAGTTCTCCAGCGTGGTCGCCGCTCAGGACGGCATCCAGCTGGCCAGCGTCAAGGCGGCCAGCGCGGGCTACCCGTTGCGCGGCGAGCTGCGCAGTGCGCCCGAGCCTTATGCAGCGGAAGAAGTGGGTTCCGGGCCAGGACCTGGAGAGGCCTGGGCCGAGGCACGGCTGATGGTGGCGCTGAACCTGAAGGTCGGCGACGAGATCGAGATCGGCGCCAAGAGCCTGCGCCTGAGCCGCGTGCTCACCTACGACCCGGACACCGCTGGCGATTTCTACAGCCTGACGCCGCGCGTGCTGATCAATCTCGACGATCTCGCCGCCACCGAGGTGGTTCAACCGGGCAGCCGCGTGCGCTTTCGCGAGCTCTGGCGCGGCGATGCCGAGGCCCTGGCCGCCTACCGCCAGGCCATCGAAGCGGGCCTGCAACCGAACCAGCGCCTGGACGACCCGCGCGACGGCAACCGCCAGGTTGGCGGTGCGCTGGGCCGCGCCGAGCGCTACCTGAACCTGGCCAGCCTCGCCGCTGTGCTGCTTGCAGGCGTGGCCGTGGCACTGTCGGCAGCACGCTTTGCCGCGCGGCGTTTCGATGCCAGTGCGCTGCTGCGTTGCCTCGGCCTGTCGCGACGCGAAGCGCTGACCCTCTTCACCCTGCAGCTCGCCTTGCTCGGCCTGATCGCCTGCGTGCTGGGCGCCCTGCTCGGCTGGGCCGGCCAGTACATTCTGTTCCACCTGCTGCGCGGGCTGATTCCCGCCGACCTGCCACCCGCCGACATCTGGCCGGCACTGGCCGGCATGGCCACCGGTCTGGTGGCGCTGGCCGGCTTCGCCCTGCCGCCACTAGCAGCACTGGGTCGCGTGCCGCCGCTGCGCGTGCTGCGCCGCGACATGCTGCCGGTACCGGCCAGCTCCTGGCTGGTGTATGGCGCGGCACTGGTGGCGCTGGGCCTGATCATGTGGCGACTGAGCCTGGACCTGCGCCTGACCCTCGCCCTGCTGGGCGGTGGCATGCTCGCTGCCGCGCTGCTCGGCGGCCTGCTTCTGCTGGGCTTGCAGAGCCTGCGTCGGCTCCTGCAGAAAGCCGCCCTGCCCTGGCGCCTGGGCCTGGGCCAGCTGTTGCGCCACCCGCTGGCCGCCGCCGGTCAGTCGCTGGCCTTCGGCCTGATCCTGCTGGCCATGGCGCTGATCGCCCTGCTGCGTGGCGAGTTGCTCGATACCTGGCAGGATCAGCTGCCCGAGGATGCGCCCAATCACTTCGCCCTCAACGTGCTGCCCGCCGAGCGCGATGCCTTCGCCGCCCGCCTGGCCGAGTTGTCGCCGCACCCGGCCCCGCTGTACCCCGTGGTGCCGGGCCGACTGATCATGATCAACGATGAGCCGGTGCGGCAACTGGTGACCAAGGAGAGCCGCGGCGAGCGCGCCATCCAGCGCGACCTGAGCCTGACTTGGGCCGAGCAGTTGCCCGCCGACAACCTGATCTCCGCCGGCAGCTGGTGGGGCGCCGCCCATGCCAGCGAACTGCCCGGCGTATCCGTCGAGGCCGAACTGGCCGAAAGCCTGCAGCTGAAGCTGGGCGACCGCCTGCGCTTCAACGTCGGCGGCATCGAACGCGAGGCCCAGGTAAGCAGCCTGCGCCAGGTGGACTGGGACAGCTTCCAGCCCAACTTCTACATGATCTTCGAGCCACAGACCCTGCAAGACCTGCCCGCCACCTACCTGACCAGCTTCTACCTGCCGCCCGGCCACGATGCCGAGCTGATCGCCCTGAGCCGCGCCTTCCCCAGCGTCACCCTGCTGCAGGTGGACGCCCTGCTGGCGCAGCTGCGCAGCATCCTGGCGCAGGTCACCCTGGCCATCGAATACGTGCTGCTGTTCGTTCTCGCTGCCGGCCTCACCGTGCTGCTGGCGGGGCTGCAGGCGACGCTGGACGAGCGCATCCGCCAGGGCGCCCTGCTGCGGGCGCTGGGCGCCGAGCGCCGCCTGCTGGTCAGCGCCCGCCGCGCGGAGTTCGGCCTGCTCGGCGCCGCCGCCGGCCTGCTTGCCGCGCTGGGCTGCGAGCTGGTGAGCTTCCTGCTCTATCGCTATGCCTTCGACATGAGTTGGCAACCGCATCCGTGGCTGCTTCTGCTGCCGCTGATCGGCGCCCTGCTGATCGGCCTGGCCGGAGTACTGGGAACCCGCCGCGCCCTCAACGCCAGCCCGCTCAGCGTGCTGCACGAAGGCTGAGCAGCGCCGGAGGGGTTTGCTAGACTGGCGCCCCCTCCAGCCAACAGAGCCACCATGAGCCGCTATCGCCCCCCTCGCCCCGCCGGTACGCCCCTGATCACCCCGGAAGGCGAAGCGCGCATGCGCGCCGAACTGCACGAGCTGTGGCATGTGCGCAGGCCACAGGTGACCCAGTCGGTCAGCGAGGCGGCCGCGCAGGGCGACCGCTCGGAGAACGCCGAGTACACCTACGGCAAGAAGATGCTGCGCGAGATCGACAGCCGCGTGCGCTTTCTCACCAAGCGTCTGGAGAAGCTCAAGGTCGTCAGCGACAGGCCCTCGAACCCGAACAAGGTGTACTTCGGCGCCTGGGTCACCATCGAGGACGAGGACGGCGAACAGTCGCGCTACCGCATCGTCGGCCCGGACGAGTTCGACCTCAAGCAGGGCCAGATCAGCATCGACTCGCCACTGGCGCGCGCCCTGGTGGGCAAACCGCTGGATGCCGAGGTCCGGGTACACAGCCCGGGCGGCGAGAAGACCTGCTACATCGTCGAGATCGCCTATCCGTGAATCGACGGGGCGCGACCAGCGCCCCTGCCGCAGGGGCCATCGGCGGCCTCGGATAACGAAGAGTCGTTGCTAGCGCCGGGTGATCAGACCCTGACGCGCCACCCGCACCAGTTCGCCAACGGTCTGTTCGAGCTGCTCGGCGCTGGGTGCCTGGATCACGGCCAGATCGAAGCTGTCGCGGGCGAAACGGCTCAGCGACTCACCGTTCTGCACGAACTGGATGCGAAACGCACGCGACCCCGACCAGCGCTTGGGCCAGCCTTCGAGATAACGCAACAAGGTGGGTTGATGGCTGCCGCCAAGCAGCACGCGCGGATTGCGCAGCAGCAGGCCCGAAGTGATGGGCGCCAGGCGAATAAGGGGTTGGGGACAGATCATGGTCGAGTCTCCGCCTCGAGAATCCCGCTGGGCAGCGGTGAGAGGCGACACCGAACCAGCGCTTTAGCGGAATTTCAGGTGTCGATGACAACACCCTGAGGCGCCCCGCAAGTAGCTGTTTAAATCGGCGCAGGGCGAATCCTAGAGAAGCCCACGACAAACTGTCAAGGCGCTTCTGAGCCCAACCCCAACCTTCGATTGGCTGAGAGGGCATCCCGGCGTTCGACAGCGCCTCCACCCGTCTTCGCGGCGCCGTTGCAGCCCTCCGCACGCTGCCAGCCCACAGCATTTCCTCGCCTGGACGTGTCGACCCGTAACAGCGAAATGCACCCGAGGTATGTGGCGATCTGCAGCGAACGACCGGAATAGAGGCGTCCCGCGCCAATCGACGGCACTGGCATGTTTCCTGCCATCTTTCTTGCGCCGTACGCGCCACGGGATGGGCGCGATCCGCTTGCAGGAAGCACTTGACTGCCCAACAAACCACGAGAGCGCCCATGAAGAACAATAAAACCCTGCTCGCCCTCTGCCTCAGTGCCGGCCTGCTCGCCAGCGGCCAGACCCAGGCATTCTGGTTCGGTTCCTCCGGCTATACCCAGACCAAGTACCCCATCGTCCTCGGCCACGGCATGCTCGGCTTCGACAGCATCCTCGGCATCGACTACTGGTACGGCATCCCGGCTGCCCTGCGGCGTGACGGTGCCAGTGTGTACGTCACCGAGGTCAGCCAGCTCGACACGTCCGAAGCGCGCGGCGAACAGCTGCTGCAGCAGGTCGAGGAGATCGTCGCCATCAGCGGCAAAGGCAAGGTCAACCTGATCGGCCACAGCCACGGCGGGCCGACCACTCGCTACGTCGCCGCAGTGCGTCCGGACCTGGTTGCCTCGGTCACCAGCGTCGGCGCGCCACACAAGGGCTCCGCCGCCGCAGACTTCCTCAAGGGCATCAGCGACGGGCCTGCCGGGCCGGTGGCCACCCCTCTGCTGGCCGGTATCGTCAACGGCCTGGGCACGCTGATCAACTTCCTTTCCGGCAGCTCCAGCACCACGCCGCAGAATGCACTCGGCTCGCTGGAGTCGCTCAACAGCGAAGGCGCCGCGCGCTTCAACGCCAAGTTCCCGCAGGGCCTGCCCACCAGCGCCTGTGGCGAAGGCGCCTACAGCGTCAATGGCGTGCGCTACTACTCCTGGAGCGGCACCAGCCCGCTGACCAACCTGCTCGACCCCAGCGACCTGCTGATGGGCGCCTCCTCGTTGACCTTCGGCAGCGAAGCTAACGATGGCCTGGTGGGCCGTTGCAGCTCCCGCATGGGCCAGGTGATCCGCGACAACTACCGGATGAACCATCTCGACGAGGTCAACCAGACCCTGGGACTGACCAGCCTGTTCGAGACCGACCCGGTCACCGTCTACCGCCAGCATGCGAACCGTCTGAAGAACGCCGGGCTCTAGGCTGACCGAGTGTTCCACCCGAGCCATGGGCATCGAGACATCGATGCCCATGGCACACCCCCTCCCTGACGCGTCGAGTCACATGTGAAGAAAATCCTCTATGCCCTGCCGCTGCTGATTGGCGCCAGCCTGGCGCTGATGTTCTACCTGCAACCCGCACACCAGGGCCCCTCGCCCAGCGCAGCCAGCACAGCGCCTGCCGCGCCGCAGATCGCTGCGCCTGCGACGTCGGCGGACACCCTCGCCGTGTCCCCACCCGCACCCGAAAAAACCACGAGCCTGGCCCTGCCCGGCTCCTTCGTCGGCACCGAGGTCGACGGCAGCTTTCGTGTCGACGCCGCCGGCAACCTGATCATCAGCGAGGATATCCGCCGCATCTTCGACTACTTTCTCGCCAGCATCGGCGAAGAGAGCCTGGACGCCAGCGTGTCACGCCTGCGCGGCTACATCGACGCACAGCTGCAGGAGCCTGCGCGCGCCCGTGCCCAGGCATTGCTGGACCAGTACCTGAACTACAAGCGCGAACTGGTGCTGCTGGAGCGTGACCTGCCGCAGATGGCCAGCCTCGATGCGCTGCGCCAACGCGAAAGCGCGGTACAGGCCCTGCGGGCGCGGCTTTTCGATGACGAAACCCATCAGGCCTTCTTCGGTCGCGAGGAAGGCTACAACCGTTTCACCCTGGAACGCCTGGCCATCCAGCACGACGCCGGCATGAGCGCCGATGAGAAAGGCGCCGCCATCGACAGACTGCGGGCATCGTTGCCCGAAGCGCTGCAGGACGCCGTGCTGCCGCAACTGCAACAGGAGCTGCGCCAGAACACCGCGCGCCTGCAGGCGCAGGGCGCCAGCGCGGCGCAGATTCGCCAGATGCGCCAGCAACTGGTCGGCGCCGAGGCCACTGCCCGCCTGGAGACGCTGGACGGTCAGAGACAGAACTGGCAAAGGCGCCTGGAGGCCTATCTTGCCGCCAAGGCGCAGATCGAAGCCAACCCGGGCCTCAGCAGCGCTGACAAGCGCGCCGCCATCGACGCGCTGGCAACGGAACGCTTCGACGAACGTGAGCGCCTGCGCCTGGAAGCGGCCGAGCAACTGGCCACCGCGAACAAGGGCCAGTAATCGCGTCAGGCGCTGTCGCGCATGACCAGCTCGAAGCCGACGTCGACGCAGTGCTGCTCGGGCGTCTCGCCACGCATCAGCGCCAGCAGCATGTTCGCCGCCAGCTCGCCGATCTGCCCACGGGTGGTGCGCACGGTGCTCAGCGCCGGGTGCATCCAGGCCGCTGCCGGCAGGTCGTTGAAACCGGCGATGGCCAACCGTCCCGGCACATCCAGGCCCAGCTGACGCGCACGGAACAAGGCCCCCATGGCCAGGTCGTCGTTGTTGAAGAACACCGCATCGATCTGCGGCTGTTGCGCCAGCAGGCGGTCGAGCAGCTCGGCGCCCAGGCCGATGGACGACAGCTCCGGCGTCAGCAGCTCCAGTGCCGGGTCGTGGCGCTGCAGATAGCGCATCACCTGGCGGTACCCTTCGGCCCGCTGCAAGGTGCGCGGGTCGAGCTGCGCGGCGGCGAAGGCAATGTGTCGATAGCCGCGCTGCACCAGGGCACGGGTCATCGCCGCGCCGGCCTCGATCTGGGAGAAGCCGACGCAGTAGTCCTCCGGCTCCTCGCTCAGTTCCATCAGCGTCACCAGCGGACAGGTACTGGCACCGAGAATCTCGCGGGCCGCGTCACTGCGCTCGAATCCGGTCACCAGCAGGCCGGCCGGCTGGTGCGCCAGGTAGGAGCGCAGCAGGCGTTCGTCCTCCTCGACCCGGTAATGGCTGACGCCGATCATCATCTCGAAGCCGGCGGGCATCAGCACCCGCTGGATCGCCTCGACGGTATCGACGAACACCGAGTTCGACAGCGAGGGAATCACCACCGCCACCAGGTTCGACCGCGAACTGGCCAATGCCCGCGCCGCCGGGTTGGGCACGTACCCGAGCGCCTGGGCCGCACGCATCACCTGCTCGCGCAACGCATCGGACACCCGCCCTGGCTGCGAGAGCGCGCGCGACGCGGACATCAGCGAACACCCCGCGGCCTTGGCGACATCGGACAGGGTGACACGCTCTGCAGAGCGGCGACGGCGTTGGCTCATAGCGCCTCCATTGATGATCAGCGGGCAATTCTACCAGCCCTGCCGATGAATAAAGCGCGGGACACGCCGCCCGGGGCAACGCCACCATGCAAGGAGCGTTGCCACCTGCGTGCCCCGCGAAACCTCGAGTCGGCCCGTCAGTCGTGCACGGGCCGGCTCTTACCGTGCAGCCTTGTCGACCTCGGCCTGGACCTGATCGAACAGCTGCTGACCCACCGTATCGACCACCTTGGCGATCGCCGGGGCAGCCTGCTCACGCATGCGCTGCACCTCGGCGGGGGCCACTTCGTTGATCTGCATGCCCTTGTCCTTCAGCTGCGCCAGCGCGCGGGCGGCCTCCTCACGGGTGTCCTGGCGCTCGAAATCGCGGGCTTTCTGCGCCGCCTCCAGGAGGATCTGCTGCTCGGTCTGCGACAGGCCGTCCCACCAGCGCTTGGACACGGTGACGATCCACGGGCTGTACACGTGATTGGTCACGGTCAGGTACTTCTGCACCTCATAGAACTTCGAGGAGAGAATGGTATTGAACGGGTTTTCCTGACCGTCGACGGCCTTGGTCTCTAGGGCGGTGAACAGCTCGGAGAACGGCAGCGGCACGGCATTGGCGCCCATCAGCTTGAAGGTTTCGAGGAACACCGGATTGGGCATGACCCGCAGCTTGACGCCGGAGAAGTCTTCCAGCCGGTTGATCGCCCGGGTGTTGTTGGTCAGGTTGCGGAAGCCGTTCTCCCAGTAGACCAGGCCGACCAGCCCCTTTTCCTCCAGCTTGTCCATCACCTGGCGGCCGACCGGCCCGTCGAGCACGGCATCGGCCTGCTCGGCGCTGCTGAACAGGAACGGCGTATCCCAGACCGCCATTTCCCGGGTGATGCCCACCAGGGTCGCGGTGGAGCCGACCATCATCTCCTGCGCGCCACCGATCAGCGCACTCTGCATCTGGTCATCGGAACCCAGGCTGGCGGCACCGAAGGTGCGCACCTTGAGCTTGCCCTCGGAGGCCTTGGCCACCTCCTCGGCGAACAGCTTGGCCGCGCGGCCCTGGTTGCTGTTCTCGTTGAGGCCATAGCCGAAGCGGATCATGCGCGAGCGCACGTCATCGGCATGCGCGCTCAGGCTGGCCAGCGGGCTGCACAGCATGGCAGCGGTGAGGACGGCGAGCAGTGGACGTTTCATCGGGACTACCTCTTATTGTTGTGAATGAAACCGGCGTGCCAGTGCCGGTGGGTCAACTCAGCGCAACCAGGCCAGCGGCACGGTGACGACCGCCGGGAACGCCACCAGCAAGGCGACGATGCCCAGGTAGATCAGGAAGAACGGCAGCACGCCGCGCACCAGGATCTCCATGCGCAACTTGCCGATGCCGCCGACCACGTTGAGCACGGTGCCGACCGGCGGGGTGATCAGGCCAATCGAGCCGATCAGCACGAACATCACGCCGAAGTACACCGGATCGACCCCGGCCTTGATCGCGATCGGCGCCAGCACCGGTGCCAGGATCAGGATGGTCGGCGTCAGGTCGAGGACCATGCCCACCGCGATCATCAGCAGCATGATCGCCAGCATCAGCAGACGCGGGTGTTCGGCCAGCGGCCCGAGCATGGCGCCGATCTCGTCAGGCAGCTGCGCCAGGGTGATCATGTAGGCCGATACCGTTGCCGCAGCGCAGAGGAACATCACCGACGCCGTGGTGCGACTGGCGCGCGTCAGGGTTTCCATCAGCCCTGCCCAGTCCAGCTCGCGGTACAGCAAGGTGGAAACCGCCAACGCATAGACCGCCGCGACCACCGCCGCCTCGGTGGGTGTGAAGATGCCGAAGCGCAGGCCGCCAACGATGATCACCGGCAGCATCAGCGCAGCGGCGCCGTCGACCAGCACGCGCCGACGCTCGGCCGCACTGGCCTTCTCCGGTGTCGGCTCGGTGAAACCGCGGGCGATCAGGGTCCAGGCGATGATCAGGCCGCCGCCCATGATCAGCCCCGGCACCAGGCCGGCCATGAACAGCTGGCTGATGGAGGTGTTGGTGACCACGCCATAGATCACGAACGGCATCGACGGCGGAATGATCGGCGCGATGATGCCACCCGCCGCGACCAGGCCCGCCGACGAATGCAGCGGATAGCCACGCTGGCGCATCATCGGCAGCAGCAGCGTCGCCAGCGCGGCGGTGTCGGCCAGCGCCGAACCGGACATGCTGGCCAGCAGTACCGCTGCGGCGATGGCGACATAGCCGAGGCCACCGCGCAGGTGCCCGAAATAGGCCTGGGCCATGGCGATGATGCGCCGCGAGATGCCGCCCGCGTTCATCAGCTCGCCGGCCAGGATGAAGAACGGCACGGCCAGCAGCGGGAAGCTGTCGGCACCCGCCAGCAGGTTCTGCGCCAGCAGCTGCACGTCCCAGAAATCCAGGTACCACATCAGCACTGCCGCCGTGAGGATCAGGGCGAAGGCAATGGGCATGCCGAACGCCATGAACCCGAGCAGGGAGGAAAGAAACACTGCGACAGTCATCGGCGCATCCTCGTTGGGCACTGCCCGTCTTGTTGGAGTGGGCCCGGCATCATTCGGCCAGCGCCCGGTTCAGCGAGCGCTCGGGGATGCGGCGCCAGAGGTTGATCAGCTGCACGAACGCCAGGATTGCCAGCACCAGCATGCTCGCCAGCACCGGGAACATGGCCAGCACCACCGGATAGCCGACCACCGTACTGACGTTGCCCCAGCCGAACTGCACCTGGTTCCAGGCGCCCCAGGCCGAGAGCAGGCTGGCGCCGGCCACCAGGATCCAGCTGAGCGAGTCCAGCAGGCGCTGCGCCAGTACGGGGAAGCGGTCGCGAATCATGCGGAAGGTCATCAGCTCGCCGCGGCGCATGCTCGAGGCCACGCCGACGAAAACCAGCCAGACGAACGCCAGACGCGACAGTTCTTCCGCACCCGGCCAACCGGTGCCGAACACGTAGCGCAACACCACGTTGGCGAACACCGCCACCACCATGAACGCCATCAGTGCGGCCATCAGGCCGTCGGTCAGACGATCGAAGAGGCGTGCCACATGTCCTTCATAGATGGGTTCGGCGCCCAGCTGCGCCTCTTGGTTAGCGCTATCAATCTCAGCCTCGAGAATGCCGGCGGCGTCACCTGCGTCAGCCTCCGGCAGGTCGTTCCGCACCCAGGCGGCGATCTGTTCGACCAGCGCCTGCCGCGACTGCCGGGCATCCAGCACCCGCACCAGCGGCTCGTCAGCGGGCGATTCGAGGGTGGCGAACTGGCTGTCGACCAGCGATGTCGGCATGAAATGCCCGGGCCGTGCGCCCACGCGCTGCAAGGCGGTGGCGTGATCGATATGCAGGTGCGCGAACTGCAAACCCGCCACCGCGCCGCGCAGACGCTCGCGATAGGCGCCCTTGAGCGCCGAGCAGGCCAGCACGAAGCCCTCGCCTGCGGCCTGCGCCGCCTGCATCTGCTCGCACAGGGCATCCAGCCACTGGCGGCGGTCAGCATCGCTCAGCGGGATACCGGCGCGCATGCGCGCGACGTTCTCGGCAGGATGGAAATGATCGGCCTCGATATGGCGCCAGCCCAGCGCGGTAGCGACCGCCTGGCTGATATCGCTCTTGCCGGAGCCACTGACGCCCATGACCACCAGGGCGGTGTGGGCAGGCCGTACGGAAGGCTGCTGTTGCATGGAAACTCCAGGGCACCATCGATGTGGGCCGCTCATTGTTTGCGCCGGATGTTAGCGCTATCCAAAACATCCGACAACCCTCCCCGGCAACATTTCGTAGAGCATTTCTGCCGCCGCCTGCGGCTTGTCACTGGTCGCCACTGATCGACCAAGCCAAGATCATCCACCTGCTTCCTGGGAGACCTTTCGCTCATGCACCGGCCAAGCCCTCGCCTGTGGCTGCCCACGCTGTTCCTGCCACTGGCCGCGCAGGCCGAAGACACCCGCTACCAGGCCGAGCCCCTGGTCGTCACCGGTAGCCGCTACCAGGCCAGCGGCTGGCGGCTGCCCTTCTCCGTCAACCGCATCGACGCCGAGCAGGCCACGCTGGGCAAGCCCGGCGTCAATCTCTCGGAGGCACTGGGCAGCGTGCCCGGCCTGGTGGTGCAGAACCGCCAGAACCATGCGCAGGACCTGCAGATTTCCTCGCGCGGCTTCGGCGCCCGCGCCGCGTTCGGCATCCGTGGCATCAAGCTGCTGGCCGACGGCGTGCCGCTGTCCAACCCCGATGGCCAGGGCCAGGCGGCCACCTTCGACCTCGACACCCTGGAGCGCATCGAGGTCCTGCGCGGGCCCTTCGCCAGTGTCTACGGCAGCAACTCCGGCGGGGTGATCCAGCTGTTCTCGCGTGACGGCCAGGGTGCGCCCAGGGTCTCCGCCGACACCTCCCAGGCCGCCTACGGCACCCGCCGCACGCGCCTGAGTGCCGAAGGCGGCAACGCACAGGCCGGTTTCATCATCAACCGCTCGCACTTCGAGACCGACGGCTACCGCGACCACAGCGGCGCCATCCTCGACAAGACCTTCGCCAAACTGACCCTCCACCCCGACGACCTCAGCACGCTCAGCCTGAGTGTCAGCGAGCTGGACCAGAACGACACCCAGGACCCGCAAGGCCTGACCTGGGCGCAGGTGCAGAGCGACCGCCGCGCGGCAGCGCCCAGTGCCCTGCTGTTCGATACGCGCAAGAGCGTCGACCACCGCCAGCTGGCCCTCAACTATGAGCGCGGCTTCGCCGCCGGTACCTGGCAGAGCACGCTGTACAGCGGTACGCGCCGGGTGATTCAGTACCAGTCGATTCCGCCTGCGGTACAGGGCAACCCCACCCACTCCGGCGGCGTGATCGACTTCGAGCGGCGCTTTCACGGCATCGGCAACCGCTGGATTCAGCCCTTCGACCTGGGCGGCAGTCTGCTCACCCTCACCGCCGGGTTGGACTACGACCAATCCCGCGACGAGCGCCAGGGCTACGAGAACTTCAGCGGCAGCACGCTCGGCGTCAAAGGCGCCTTGCGCCGCGACGAGCGCAACCGGGTGACCAGTCTGTCGCCCTACGTCCAGGCCGCCTGGCAGCTGGGCAAGCTGGATCTGCAGGCGGGCCTGCGCCACAACCAGGTCGAGTTCGAGGTGGAAGACCGCTTCCTCGGCAACGGCGACGACAGCGGCTCGGTCACCTACCGCGAGCTGACGCCGAGCCTGGGCGCCAGCTACGCCCTGCTGCCGGCACTGAGTGTCTATGCCAGCTGGGGCCAGGGACTGGAGACACCGACGCTCAACGAGCTGTCCTATTCCGGCGCCAACGGCGGTTTCGGCTTCGACCTGAAACCGGCCACCAGCGAGCAGATCGAAGTCGGCCTGAAGGCGCGCCTGGCCGCCGGCACCCGCCTGCAACTGGCGCTGTTCCAGATCGATACCGACGACGAACTGGTGGCGTCGGCCAGCGGTGGTCGCTCGCGCTTCCAGAACGCGGCGCAGACCCGCCGGCGCGGCATCGAGCTGGCGCTGGAGAGCCGTCTGAGCGAGGCCCTGCGCGCTCACCTCGCCTATACCCGGATCGACGCCACCTACAGCCAGGCGTTCAGCAGCAACGGCCGGATGATCGAGGCGGGCAACCACCTGCCGGGCATTCCCGCGCACAGCCTGTATGGCGAGCTGAACTGGCAACCGGCGTCAGGCGTCAGCACGGCCATCGAGGCGATGTACCGCAGCGAGCGGTACGTCGAAGACAGCAACAGCGACAGGAGCGCGCCGAGCTACGCGCTGCTCAACTGGCAGGCGCGCTTCGAGCAGAGGGTCGGCGCACTGACCTTCAACCAGGTCCTGCGCATCGACAACCTGCTGGACCGCGACTACATCGGCTCGGTGATCGTCGGTGACGGCAACGGTCGCTACTACGAGCCCGGCCCGGAGCGCGCCTGGTACGTCGGCGCGGGGGTGCAGTACCAGCTCGATTGAACGCTGCCTTCGTAGGAGCCGGCTTGCCGGCGATGCTTTTTAAGTAATGATCGCCGGCAAGCCGGCTCCTACAATGAACAAACCATCAGTCAGAGGCTGCGCGCGATGACCATTCGCTGCACGTCGCTGGTGCCTTCGTAGATCTGGCAGACGCGCACGTCGCGGTAGATGCGCTCGACCGGGAAGTCCTTCAGGTAGCCATAGCCGCCCAGCGTCTGGATCGCCGCCGAGCAGACCTTCTCGGCCATTTCCGAGGCGAACAGCTTGGCCATCGACGCCTCGGTCAGGCATGGCTGACCCGCCTCGCGCAGGCTGGCGGCGTGATGCACCATCTGCCGCGCCACGGCGATCTGCGTGGCCATGTCGGCGAGGCGGAAGGCCACCGCCTGGTGCTCGATGATCGGCTTGCCGAAGGTCACCCGCTCGTGAGCGTAGTCCCGCGCCGCCTCGAATGCGGCACGGGCCATGCCCACCGACTGCGCGGCGATACCGATGCGCCCGCCTTCCAGATTGGCCAGGGCGATACGGTAGCCCTCGCCCTCCTCGCCCAGGCGCAGGCTCGCTGGAATGCGCACTTCGTCGAGCTGGATCTGGCAAGTGTCGGAGGCATGCTGGCCAAGCTTGTCCTCCACCCGCACCACCGAGAACCCCGGGGTGTCGGTCGGCACGATGAAGGCGCTGATGCCCCGCTTGCCGGCCTGGGCATCGGTGACGGCGAAGACGATGACCATGCCGGCCTGGTTGCCGGAGGTGATGAACTGCTTGGCGCCGCTGAGCAGGTAATGATCGCCGTCGCGCCGCGCGCGGGTGCGCAGGTCGCTGGCATCGGACCCGGCCTGAGGCTCGGTCAGGGCGAAGGCGCCGAGCATGCTGCCTTCGGCCAGTGGACGGAGAAAGCGCTGCTTCTGCTCCTCGCTGCCGTACTTGAGAATCGGCATGCAGCCCACCGAGTTGTGCACGCTCATGATGGTCGAGCAGGCGCCGTCACCGGCGGCAACTTCCTCCAGCGCCATGGCGTAGGCCAGGTGGCCGGTCTCGGCGCCACCCCACTGCTGCGGCACCAGCATGCCCATGAAGCCGAGCTGCCCCATCTCGGCGATGGCCTCCGCGGGGAAGCGATGCTCGCGGTCCCAGTCGGCGGCAAAGGGCTTCAGGCGCTCCTGGGAGAACTGGCGGGCCATGTCGCGGATGAGGATTTCATCTTCGTTCGGAATCATCTCGTTCTCCTTACAGGCGCTCGACCGCCACCGCCGTGGCCTCGCCGCCGCCGATGCACAGGGAAGCCACACCGCGCTTGAGGTCGTATTGCCCCAGCGCATTGAGTAACGTCACCAGCACGCGCGCACCGGAAGCGCCGATGGGGTGACCCAGGGCGCAGGCGCCACCGTGGACGTTGAGTTTGTCGTGGGGGATGTCGAGGTCGCGCATCGCCACCATGGGCACCACGGCGAAGGCTTCGTTGACCTCGAACAGGTCCACCTCACCCAGGTTCCAGCCCGTGCGCGCCAGCAGGCGCTGGATCGAGCCGACGGGCGCGGTGGTGAACAGGTTCGGCGCATGGGCGAAGGACGCATGCCCGGCGATCCGCGCCAGCGGTTGCAGGCCACGCTTCTCCGCCTCTTCCAGGCGCATCAGCAGCAGCGCCGCGGCGCCATCGGAGATGGAGCTGGCGTTGGCCGCCGTCACCGTGCCGCCCTCGCGGAACGCCGGCTTGAGGCCGGGAATCTTGTCCATGCGCGCCTTGGGCGGCTGCTCGTCCTCGCTGACGCTCATCCACTCGCGACCGCAGCGGGCCTGTACCGGGACGATCTCGGCGGCGAAGCAGCCCTCGCGCATGGCCTTCTGCGCACGGGTCAGCGAGGCGATGGCGAAGGCATCCTGCTGCTCACGGGTGAAGCCATAGGCCTGGGCGCAGTCTTCGGCGAAGGTGCCCATCAGACGCCCCTTGTCGTAGGCATCCTCCAGGCCATCGAGGAACATGTGGTCGAGCACCTTGCCGTGCCCCATGCGATAGCCGCCACGCGCGCGCTCCAACAGGTAGGGCGCGTTGGACATGCTCTCCATGCCACCGGCCAGTACCACGTCGGCGCTGCCAGCCCGCAGCAGGTCGTGGCCCAGCATCACGGCCTTCATCCCCGAGCCGCACATCTTGTTCACCGTCGAGCAGACCACCGACTGTGGCAGCCCGGCCCCCAGTGCGGCCTGACGCGCCGGCGCCTGGCCCTGGCCGGCCTGCAGCACGCAGCCCATGATCACCTCGTCGACGGTGTCGCCGGCGATACCGGCCCGCTCCAGAGCCGCGAGGTTGGCAGCGGCGCCGAGCTGGGCCGCGCTCATCTCCCTGAAGTCCCCCAGGAAGCCACCCATGGCGGTACGGGCGGCACTGACGATGACGATGGAATCCTTGTTCATGACGGTCTCCTCACTTCGCGGCCATGCGTATGGCGCCGTCGAGGCGAATCACCTCGCCGTTGAGCATGGCGTTCTCGACGATATGGCGCACCAGTGCCGCGTACTCTGCCGGCCGGCCAAGGCGCGGCGGGAACGGCACGGCGGCGCCGAGGGCATCACGGACCTCCTGGGGCATGCCGGCCATCATCGGGGTCTCGAAGATGCCGGGCGCGATGCACATCACGCGGATGCCGTGGCGAGCCAGTTCGCGGGCAATCGGCAGGGTCATGCCGACCACGCCGCCCTTCGAGGCCGCATACGCAGCCTGGCCGATCTGCCCATCGAACGCTGCGACCGAGGCCGTGTTGATGATCACGCCACGCTCACCATCGGCATTGGCCTGGCCCTGGGCCATGCACTCGGCGGCCAGGCGCAGCATGTTGAAGCTGCCGACCAGGTTGACGTTGACCGTGCGGGCGAAGCTCTCCAGACCATGCACGCCATTGCGGCCGATGACCTTCTCCGCCGGCGCGACCCCGGCGCAGTTGACCAGGCCCTGCAGGCCACCGAAGGCTTCCGCAGCGGCATTCACCGCAGCGCGGGCATCCTCCTCGCGGGTGATGTCCGCTTTCACGAAGCGGGCGTTGCTGCCCAGTTCCTCGGCACGCGCGGCGCCGGCCTCGGCGTTGATGTCCACCAGCACCACCTTGCCGCCCTGCTCCAGCAGTTCGCGGGCGGTGGCCAGGCCCAGACCGGAGCTGCCGCCGGTCACCAGGAAAACGGAATTCTCGATACGCACGTTCTTTACTCCTTCGAATCAATGAGCGGCGGCCTCCTGGGCCTTGGCGATCTCCTGGTTGCGCAACAGGAAGCGCTGGATCTTGCCGCTCGGGGTCTTGGGTAGCTCCGCGACGAACTCGATCTCGCGCGGATAGGCATGGGCGGACAGGCGCTGGCGCACGTACTGCTGCAACCCCTCGGCCAGCGCGGCGTCGGCGGCATGGCCGGCATGCAGCACGACGAAGGCCTTGACCAGCTCGGTGCGTTCCGGGTCGGGCTTGCCGACCACGGCGGCCTCTATCACCGCCGGGTGTTCGATCAGCGCGCTCTCCACATCGAAGGGGCCGACGCGGTAACCGGAGGTGGTGATCACGTCATCGGCGCGGCCGACGAAACTGATGCTGCCATCCGCATTGAGCTCGACGGTGTCACCACTCAGATAGTAGTCGCCGACGAAGGCGCGGGTTTCCAGGCCCTGATAACCGGGGAACCAGAACAGCGGCGAACGCGGCATATCCAGGGCGAGGATGCCGGGCTGGCCGACCGCCAGTTCGCGCTGCTGCTCGTCCAGCACCACGACACGGTGGCCGGGCATGGCGAACCCGGCGGCGCCCAGGCGCACCGGGTGCTGCAGCGCGTGGTGGTTGCACAGCACCATGCCCAGCTCGGTCTGCCCGTAGTGGTCGTGGATGACGCAGCCGAGCCCCTCGGCGAACCAGCGGATCACCTCCGGGGTCAGCGGCTCGCCAGCGCTGCTGACGGCGCGTAGCTGCCCCTTGATCGCAGCTTCCACCTCACCCTTGCCCGCCAGCAGCAGGCGGTAGGCGGTGGGCGAGCCGGCCAGGTTGCTGATGCCGTAGTCGCGGATGATCCGGCAGGTGCTTTCGACGCTGAAACCGCCTTCGTAGAAGAGCGTGGCATGGCCCATCGCCAACGGTCCGGTCACCGCGTAGTAAAGGCCGTAGGCCCAGCCTGGGTCGGCCAGGTTCCAGAAGCGGTCCTCGGCGCGCAGGTCGACCGCCTCGCGCATGTAACTGACGAAGGCGACGATGGCCTTCAGCGGCACCGCCAGCGGTTTCGCCAGGCCGGTGGTGCCGGAGGTGAACATCAGCAGGAAGGGATCGGACGCCTTGCGCATGACCGCTTCGAAGTGTTCCGGCTGGCGCTCCAGCTCGGCCTGGAAATCGTCACCCACCGTCAGCACCGGCGGCGCGTCCGGCACCTCGTCGAACTTGGCGCGATTGGCCAGGTCGGTGACGACCAGCTTGCTGCCGGCGCTGCGCACGCGGTGTTCGATAGCCTTGGGCCCGAAGGCGGTGAACAGCGGCTGGTACACCGCGCCCGCGCGCCAGGTCCCGAGGATGGTGATCAGCAGTTCCGGCGTGCGCGGCAGCATGCCCGAAACGCAATCGCCGGGGCCCACGCCACGGGCCTGGAGCAGGTTGGCAAAACGCGATGCGGCGTCCTTGAGGGCGGCGAAGGTCCACTCGGCACGCTCGCCGTTGCGCCCCTCCCAGAGCAGCGCGACGCGCCCTGGCTGGGCATGGCGGTCGCAGCATTCGACACAGGCATTCAGGGCGTCGAGGTCGCCGGCCAGGGTGCTGGAAGCGGCACTGGCGTAATCGAACTCGCGGGCAGCGGTGAAGTAGTCGCGCATCGGGTAGCCTCCGGTGTTCTTGTTGTTGGAGTGCCACGATGGTCGCGCCAGGGGCCGCGAGGCGGCAATGTCGAAACAGGTCGATCGAAGCGAGCGTTTTTGACAGCGCCGCTCAGTCCACGCCCTCCAGGGCGCGGTACTGTCCCGGAGTGGTGCCGGTCCACTTCTTGAAGGCCTTGTAGAAGGCGCTGGTGTCGGCGAACCCCAGCTCGTAGGCCAGCTCGGCGAAGTGGCTGGCGCCCTCGTCCAGGCGCGCGATGGCCAGGTCGCGACGCACCTGGTCCTTGAGCCCCTGGTAGGACTGGCCTTCCTGGGCCAGCTTGCGGCGCAGGGTCGAAGGCGCCATGTAGAAGTGCCCGGACAGGGCGTCGAGATCGGGCCAGCGCCCGGCGTTGAGGCTGCGCAGGTAGGCCTTGATGCGCGCGCCGAGGCTCTGCGGGTCGCGATAGCGCACCAGGATGTTGCCCGGTGCACCGGCGAGAAAGCGGCGCAGCTCGCGCTCGCTGCGACGCAGCGGCAAGTCCAGGCAGTCGGCGTTGAACAGCAGGCGATTGCTGGCGCGCCCGAAGCGCAGGTTGTCGCTGAACATCACTCGGTAATCGCCGCAGTAATCCGGCATGGCGCAGCGCAGCTCGACGCTGAGAATGGCGATGCGCCGCCCCACCAGCCAGCAGGCCAGGCCGTGCAGCATCAGCCACAGGGTGAAGCTGGAGAATGCCCGCCCCGGCACTCCGCCAGAGTCGTCGAGGACGATCTGCGCCAGGCTGCCCTGACGCTCCAGGCGCGGCCGCAGGCCATCGAAGATCAGGCCGAGAAAGCCCAGCATGCTCTCCAGCGCGCTGCCCAGGTCGGCCTCGCGCAGCGCCGTGCGGGCCATGAAGGCAAAGCTGCCAGACTTCATGCGCCGTGCATTCATGCCGAAGAACTCGTCGTCCATGGCCAGGGCGATGGCCCGCCACAGCTGGGCATAGGCCGATGCCGAGACCCGCGCATAGGGTCGCAGCAGCTGCCCCGGTGTGATGCCGGCTTGCGCCAGCAACGGCGCCTCCGGCAGGCCGCGGCGGCGCCACTCGAGCAGTGCCTCGGCCACCAGTTGGACGGAGATGGTGCCTTTCTCGGCGACGATGGCCGTCATGTCTTTCCCTGCAACGCCTGACGAGCCGCCACTGTCGCAGGGCAACACCACGCTGGCAATCGCCACCGTCACTCAGCCGCTCTGTACCTGGGCCAGGCGCTCGATGCTGATCTCGCGCATGCGGAATTTCTGGATCTTGCCGGTGACCGTCATCGGGAAGCCGTCCACGAAGTGGAAGTGACGCGGGACCTTGAAGTGCGCGATGCGCTCCCGGGCCCAGGCACGCAGCTGTTCTTCGCCGAGTTCATGGCCGGGGTGCAGCATGACCCAGGCGACGATCTCCTCGCCGTAGCGCTCGCAGGGAATGCCGATCACCTGCACGTCGGCCACCGCCGGGTGGGTGAAGAAGAACTCCTCGAGCTCACGCGGATAGATGTTCTCGCCACCACGGATGATCATGTCCTTGCTGCGCCCGACGATGCAGACGTAGCCATTGTCGTCCATCGACGCCAGGTCACCGGTGTGCATCCAGCGCCCGGGGTCGATGGCATCGGCCGTGGCCTGCGGGTTGCTCCAGTAACCGAGCATCACGCTGTAGCCACGCGTGCACAGCTCGCCGATGGTGCCGCGCGGCACTATCCTGCCGTCGCTGTCGACGATCTTGCTCTCCAGCAAGGGCTGGGTGCGGCCGACGGTGGTCACGCGCAGCTCCAGCTCGTCCTCGGGGCCCGTCTGCAGCGATACCGGGCTGGTCTCGGTCATGCCGTAGGCGATCTGCACCTCGCTCATGTGCATTTCCCTGATGACCCGGCGCATCACCTCGATCGGACAGGTCGCGCCGGCCATGATGCCGGTGCGCAGGCTGGACAGGTCGAATTCGCCGCGTCGCGGATGGTCCAGTTCGGCGATGAACATGGTCGGCACGCCATACAGGGCAGTGGCCTTTTCCTCGGCCACGGTCTGCAGGGTGGTCAGCGGATCGAAGGCATCGCTCGGGTAGATCATGGTCGAGCCATGGGTCACGCAGCCCAGGTTGCCCATCACCATGCCGAAGCAGTGGTACAGCGGCACCGGGATCACCAGGCGGTCGTGCTCGGTGAGGCCGAGGCTCTCGCCCACCATGTAGCCGTTGTTGAGGATGTTGTAGTGACTCAGCGTGGCCCCCTTGGGGAAGCCGGTGGTGCCGGAGGTGTACTGGATGTTGATCGGGTCATCGAACTGCAGGCTGGCCTGGCGCTCGGCCAGCGCCTCGACAGGGACCGAAGCAGCGCTTGCCTGCAGGCTGACCCAGGACAGGAACGCAGCCGGCGGATTGGCCGCCAGGCTGACCACGCCACGCAGTTCCGGCAGGCGCTCGCACTGCAGCCGGCCCGGCTCGGCGTCCGCCAGCTCCGGCACCAGGCCGAGCAACATCGCATGGTAGTCGGAGGTCTTGAAGGCATCGGCGCAGATCACCCAGCGGCAGCCGGACTGCTTCAGCGCGTACTCCAGCTCGCTGCTGCGATAGGCGGGATTGATGTTGACCAGGATGGCGCCGATCTTGGCGCTGGCGAACTGGGTGATGCACCACTCGGCGCAGTTCGGTGCCCAGATTCCCAGGCGGTCGCCGCTCTCGATGCCGAGGGCGAGCAAGGCGCGGGCATGGCGTTCGACCACCTCGGCCAGCTCTCGCCAGCTGTAACGCAGGCCCTGATGGCGCACGACCAGCGCCTCACGCTCGGGGAACCGGGCGACCGTGGCGTCGAACGCCGCGCCGATGGTCATGGCGAGCAAGTCCTTGTCCTGCCGCCCGCGGGTGTAACTCGGGTGATTCATGGCTTTCCCTTCTTGTCTTTGTAATGGGATCGTCGCTGAACAGGCGGCCAGCCATTGGGGCACGGGCCGCGGAACCTGTCGATTATCACAGCGGAAGGTCGCATGGGTATGCGACCTTCGCCACTGCGAGCAACCTTATCGAGTAAATACCTGAGTGGTGGTGATCGCCATATCGCCACCTGGCAGCTTGATGTTCTTGATCTTCTCCAGCGTATCCGGGTCGAACACCGCGATGTCGTTGAAGGTGCCGGCCAGGTACAGCTTGCTACCCTCGGTGTTGAAGGCGATGCAGTAGTAGGTGTGCTCCAGGTTGGCAGCCTTGATCAGCTTCTGTTCCTTGATGTCGTACTTGGCCAGGCGGTTGAGTACGCCGAACATCTGGTTGGCATCCTTGGGCGAGCGCAGGCCGGTGAAGTACAGCTCGGTCAACGAGGCGAAATCCTCCACGACCGCCTTGCCGGTCTTCAGGTCGATGCTCAGATAGCCGTAGCGGTAGTCGGCGCTCGCCAGGTCCTGCGTGTCATCCTGGAAGCGGGCTGCCGTGTAGAGCATCGAGAAATCGTGCATCGCGGTCTGGTGCGGCCAGAAGTACAGCACGTCCGGTGCACTGTAGAGCGGCCGCTGCCAGTTGCGCAGGGGCACCGCCACCTCGTACTGGCCGGTGTGCACGTCCATCTTGTAGATGTCCGGCCCGGCGACGAACAGCGAACCGTCATCGGCGGCGCGCATCAGGTACACCTGGCGCGGCATCGGGAAGCTGCGCAGCGGCTGGGCATCGAGCCCGGCGGCGGTATCGAACACCTCCAGACGCGGCGGCTTGACCACATAGTGATCGCTCATCATCTGCGTCGGGTTGACCGTGGTGTACAGCTCCTTGCCATCCGGGCTGAGGGCGAAGGAGAACATCGAGCGCACCTTTTCCCCCGGACTGCGCGACAGCCGGGCGTGGAACACCGTGCGACAATCGTCCAGATCGATGCCGTAGAGGTCACCGTAGTGGTTGTTGAGCAAGTACGCCGTCCTGTTGTCCGGCGCCATCATCGCGGTACCGGGGCCGAACGCATCGGGTAGCTGGCAGGTCTTGTACAGGCTGTCGCTGGCCAGATCGACCACATGCAGGTTGTTCGGATAGTTGGTGGCGATCAGGTATTCCTGACCGACCTTCAGCGCCGGGCCGGCCTGCGCCGCAGCATTGGCATGACTGCCCAGGGCGAGCCCGGCGACGACGGTCGCCAGGCTGGCGATGGTTTGGAGTTTCATACGCTGTCCCCTCTTGTTCTGCGCGCCGGTCATTTGTCTTTCGGGAATACGGTGTTGAGGTTGCGCCAGTCCTGCGACGAATCCTGGGCAGTGGCGTTCCAGTCCTGATAGGTGCTCATCATGTCGGGCACCTGGGCCGGCCACCAGCAAGGGTCGGAGCATCCGTAGAGGTCGGCCTCCATCGGCTGACAGAGGGAGCTCACACCGCCGAAGGCGTCCACCTCCCAGCCCGGATCGGTGGTGGCGGTGCAGCCGGCGACGGCGCTCATGGCCACGACCTCTTCGATACGATCTTCGGCTGCAGCTTGTTCGAGCAGTTGTGCTTTGTTGTTGAGCGGCTTCAGATGTTTCATGTCAGTGCGCCTTCCGCGGAGAGATGTAGCTGCTGATGAAGGCCGGGTTGACGGCCATGATGCGGCTGTAGACCTCGATGCCGAAGTCCACCCAGTCGCGCATCAGCTCGCAGTAGTGATAGGTCGGGTGAGTCGGGTCGCCGTAGCGGGCGTAGCTCTCGTGATAACAGCCCCCGGAGCACAGGTTGCGAATGCGGCAGCTGTCGCAGCCGGTGCCCGAGCGATCCAGGCGCTGGGACAGGAAGTCGTTTAGCTCGACCTGCTTCACGCCGCTGTGCACATTGCCGAAGGTCGGCATGCTCGAACCGGTGAAACGGTGGCAGAGGTTCAGCTCGCCCTTGTGGTCCACCGCCAGCATCTTCAGGCCGGCGCCGCAGGGCAGCGCCTTCTTGTGCCCTTCATGGATGTCGGTGATCAGCTGGTGCAGGTTGGAGAAGCCGATGTTGCGGTGTTCCAGCGCCGCGTCCAGGTAGCGCCGGCCGAGGGCCTTCATGTTGGCGAAGACCTCGACCAGTTCCTCAGCGGTCAGGTTGTAGTCGGCCATGTCTCCCGAGGTGACCGGCGCGAAGCCGACTTCGGCGAAACCCAGTTCGTTGAACAGGTGATTCCAGATGGTCTCGACATCGGTAATGCCGCGCGTCAGGGTCACCCGCGCCCCAACCGGACGGCTGCGATAGCGCGACAGCAGCAGGTCGACCTTGCGCCGCACCACATCGTAGGTGCCCTGCCCGCCCACGGTGATGCGGTTGCGATCGTGCACCGTCTTCGGCCCGTCGATGCTGATCGACAACCCGAAGCGGTGGGCATTGAGGTAGTCGATGATCTCTTCGGTGAGCAACGTGGCATTGGTGGTCATGATGAACTCCACCTGCTTGCCCGCTTCGGCGAAGCGCCGCTCGCAGTAGTCCACCATGTGCTCGATCAGTGCCCGGTTGGAGAGCGGCTCGCCGCCGAAGAACACCACACTGTAGCGCTGCTCGTCCGGCGACTCCTTGAGCAGCATCTCCACCGAGGCCTCGGCGGTCTGCGCCTGCATCTTCTTGCCGGCCGAGGGTTTGTCCAGGTCTTCCTTGTAGCAATAGGTGCAGCTCAGGTTGCAGCCGGTGTTGACGTTCAGCACCACCGTGTTCAGCGCCGTGCGTTCGACCCTGGCGATGCCGATTTCCGGCGTCAGTGGCGAGCCGTCGCTGACCACTTCCAGCGCGATCAGCTCGCGCAGCGTTTCATCGATGGCCTGCCCGGCGAAACGGTCGGCCAGACGCCGCACCAGGTCTTCGGACGAGCAGCTCTGCTGACGCAGCGCGTCGATGATGCCGCCCGTCACGTCATCGGCGGCGAACAGCGAACTGCTCGGAATGTGGAACAGCATGCGGTCGGCATCCACTCGCACTTCGTGCAGGTTGCGCTCGACCAGATTCAAGATTGCGCCCATGGCGACCTCCCGGAAGTTTTCCCAATCGTCGTTGCGAATCCGGGCAGGGCGTGACCCCGCCCGGGCCGTTGCCCCTCAGGGCAGCGGCGGGTTGTTCCAACGCTGTACGGTAACGATCAGCTGGCCTTCACCCTTCTGGCCACCCTCCTCCAGCTCGGCGATCACCTTCAGGTTGCCGGCGTTGTTGGTCATCATCTTGCGCTGCGGGTTGGGACCAGCAGCGCCAGGGACGAACACGCCGTCCTTCTGCATCTGCCCGGCGAACTTCACGTCCTCGTCTTCCCTGGCGCGCTCATCGAAGGGCTGTACCGACCACTTGGCCGGCAGGTAGCCGATCCGGTAGGGCTGACCTTCGTCATCCCTGCCCCAGGCCTCGGCCTCGAAGCGGCCCTGCACCTTGGGCGTCGAACCACCGTTCTCGCCCACACGGGCGATGGAGAACGCGGGTACCACTTTCACTTCGGCGATGTCCTTGTACACCGCCAGGTCGACGCCCCCGAGATCGCCCAGCACGACGCTGCGACGGCCCGGCGCAGCCGTGGCTGCGGCCTTGACCCGCAACCGCACCTGCGTCGGGGTAGCCTCGAGCACCTTCACCACCTCGAGGCCCGCACCGAGCTGCGCGCGGCCCTGCAAGCCGCTGCCCACCAGGGTCAGCTCGACTTCGCTACCGGCCCTGACATACGCCGGCTGCACGGCCAGCAACCTGGCCTGGCCTTGCTGGGCGGCACTGAAGTCCAGACCACGCTCGTCATGCTCGGCATCGAACATGCGCCCTTTCATTTCGCCATTCAGGGCCGCGAAGACCTGGCGCATGCGGGTGTCACCGATCTTCACGTTGCCGCGCCATTCGTAGCCGTTGTAGAGAATGGCCGAACCGCCACCGACGAAGGGCGTGCCATCGGCGTACTGGCCGTTGACCTCGACCTTGAAGGTGTCACCCGTGTCGGCGCTCACCGTCATTACGCCCCGCACATCACCCTTGGCCAGCATGTGCCCACTGAACGCCCATTGGCCCAGCAACACCTTGGCCTCGGGTCTGGCCTTCTGCCATTCGGACCAGGCCTGGCTATCCAGCGGGTAGCGCTTGGCCAGCTCCGGCACCATCTCCGCGAGGGCGAGATCGAGCCAGTCGCGGTCACGGGCCTGTGCCTGGTACTCGAGAGACGGCCACTGCCCCAGATGGAAGTGGACGAGATGCTCCCACTCCTTGGCCGGCCGGCGCTGCAGGGCGACGCGGGCCCCGGAGTGGCAACGGCCACAGGTCTGGCTCAACTGCTCGTCGAACGTCTCGACCGTGTTCAGGCGACGCTCCATGGCGTAGCGCACCCCCTCGGTTTCATCCGGGGCCAGGCCCTGCTTGTCGGCCAGGTACTTGACCAGGGTGCGGCGCTCGTCATCGGCGATGTTCAGGCCATGCATCAGCTGCATGCGCGCGATGCTCATCAGCCAGCCCTCGGGGGTCTTGCGCTGGTGACTGATACGACTGATGGCGTCGCCGCCTTCGGGAATATGGCAGCCCACGCATTTGGACTCGAGGAGGGCTTGCCCCTCCTGCGCTGCCTGGGCCTGGGCGAGCATCAGCGAGGTCATGGCCAGAGCCAGGATGCCCGCATGCTGCCGGAGTCGAGTCGTCTTCAAGGTCAGACCTCCACGGTGTTGTTCTTATGATCCGCACCCCGAGCAGGTGCGCCTGGCCAGAGCAAATACACATTGCGTGCCACACAGGGACAAATGCATTCGCAGCAAGGACTTAGCGGTAAAACGAGGGTTTTCTGGCCGACGGGATCGAGCCTGCGGCGTCTAAATTCGCGACAGGCTGTTCCAGCTTGAGACGAACGCACCCAGGCTTCTCCGATGCGGGACGCCGAGGCCGTCCCAGGCCCGTCTCAGGCCGTCTCAATCTGCAACAGCGGGCTGCTGCGACAGAGCACGAATCTCCGAATCTTTTCTGTCCATATCAATCTCTTACCTCGCAGATCGAGCATTGGCACGAGGGTTGCGAAAGGTCATCGCGACTCCAATAAGCAGAGGTACCCCCAATGTTTGCCGACCTGCCCGTCCTGCCCCAGACCCACGCCTTCCTCAACCGCAAGCTGCAGATGCTGATCGGCGCCGAATGGTGCGACGCCATCAGCGGGGCCACCCTGGACTTTCGCAACCCGGCCAGCGGCGAGGTCATCGGTCAGGTGCCCTCGGCCAGTGCCGACGACGTCGACCGCGCCGTCCGCGCCGCCCGCCAGGCTTTCGATGACTCGGCCTGGAGCCGCATGCGCCCGCGCGACCGCCAGAACCTGCTGTGGCGCCTGGCCGAGCTGATGGAGCGCGATGCGCAGCAGCTGGCCGAGCTGGAGTGCCTGAATAACGGCAAGAGCGCCGCCGTGGCTCAGGTCATGGACGTGCAACTGGCCATCGACTTCCTCCGCTACATGGCCGGCTGGGCCACCAAGATCGAAGGCAGCACGGTCGAGCCCTCGCTGCCGCTGATGCCGGGCGAGGACTTCCATGGTTTCATCCGCCGCGAAGCCGTCGGCGTGGTGGGCGCCATCGTCGCCTGGAACTTCCCCTTGCTGCTGGCCTGCTGGAAGCTCGGCCCGGCACTGGCCACCGGCTGCACCCTGGTGCTCAAGCCTGCCGATGAAACGCCGCTGACCGCTCTCAAGCTGGCCGAGCTGGTGCTGGAGGCCGGCTACCCGGCCGGGGTGTTCAACGTGGTCACCGGCACCGGCCTCAATGCCGGCGTCGCCCTCACCCGCCATCCGGGTGTGGACAAGCTGACCTTCACCGGTTCGACCGAAGTGGGCAAGCAGATCGGCAAGGCCGCCATGGACAACATGACCCGCGTGACCCTGGAACTGGGCGGCAAGTCACCGACCATCGTCATGCCCGACGCCAACCTCGCCGAGGCCGCGGCCGGCGCTGCCAGCGCGATCTTCTTCAACCAGGGCCAGGTGTGCTGCGCCGGCTCGCGCCTGTACGTGCACCGCAAGCACTTCGACAATGTGGTTGCCGACATCGCCGGCATCGCCAACGGCATGAAACTGGGCAACGGCCTCGACCCCAGCGTGCAGATGGGCCCGCTTATCTCCGCCAGGCAGCAGGAGCGCGTCACCGGCTACATCGACCTCGGCCGCGAACTGGGTGCCACCATCGCCTGTGGTGGCGAGGGCTTCGGCCCAGGCTACTTCGTCAAGCCGACGGTGATCGTCGACGTCGACCAGCAGCATCGCCTGGTGCAGGAGGAGATCTTCGGCCCGGTGCTGGTCGCCATGCCGTTCGAGGACATCGACGAGGTCGTGCGCCTGGCCAACGACAACCCCTACGGCCTCGGCGCCAGCATCTGGTCCAACGACCTGGCCTCGGTGCACCGGATGATTCCGCGCATCCAGTCCGGCTCGGTCTGGGTCAACTGCCACAGCGCGCTCGATCCGGCCCTTCCGTTCGGCGGCTACAAGCTCTCCGGCGTTGGCCGGGAAATGGGCGCAGCCGCCATCGACCACTACACCGAGCTGAAGTCGGTGCTGATCAAGCTGTGACATGGTCCGGCCCGATCAGGGCCGGTAGCCCTGCTGCAGCAGCCAGCCCTGGACAGCCCGCCGCGATGCGGGTGCCAGAGCGGCCAGCGCAGCCTCCAGGCGCCCCTCCTGCAGGCTGCGCACGATGGGCGCCAGTGCCACGCCGTCGATGTGCCAGATCCCCAGCGGCTGATCGGCCGTCAGCACCACCTCGGCCTCATCGATCAGGCCATCGTTGAGCACCGGCATGCTCGCCACCTGCAGCCGGGCGATATCGGCGTCGACATGCAGTGGCTGTGCGTCCGGCCAGCCACGCCGCGCGCGCCAGAACGCAGCATCGGCCCAGCGCGGCTCCGCCGTATAGAAGTCACGCCCGGTCCGGGCGAAACGCATGAACAGATGCTCGATGCGCTGCTGGTGAAAGCGGCAGGCCAGTTGCGTGCGTTCGGGGTGCTGCAGCAGGGTGTTGATCACCGCCGGGGCCTGCAACGCCGAGGACAGCGACTGGAACACGCCGTTGCCCGATAACGGATCGACCGCCATCGCCGCATCGCCAACGCGAATCCAGCCCGGTCCCACCACCTGCCGGGGCAGAATCGCCGTGCTGCTGCGCGCATGCACCGGCGCAGCGGCGTTGGCCGAATCGCCGAACAAGGCCTGGACCAGCGCCGATGCCTGGCGCCGCGCCGCACAATAGGCTGGCAGTTCGTCGCGCGGGGGCAGTTCGGCGGCAGCGGCGTCCAGGGTGATCTGCCAGTAGCAACGGCCATCGGCCAGCGCCGCCATCCAGGACCAGCCATCTGCCAGGCTCTCGACGGCCGAGCCTGCACGGCCCGGCTCAGCCTGCCAGCTGCTGAGCAGACTGAGGGTCTCCGGCCCACGCAGGCGCCCTTCGCCCAGCGGTGCCTGACGTCCCCGGGCTTCCACCAGGAAGTCCGCCAGCAGCGACCGGCCATCCTCCAGCACGATCCGTTGCTGCTCGCCCTGTTGCCCGAGCTGGCGTATCCGCCCCTGCAGCAGCTCGACACCGGCGTCCGCCAGGTCGCGGCGCAGGGCCGCGTCGAACAGCCGGCGATCCAGCAGGCGCTCGTCGTTGAGCAGCTGGTCCACACCGCTCCAGCTTACCCGACGCGGCGTCGGCGGCGCCGCACTGGCCAGCGCCTGGTGCAGGCCGACCTGACGCAACCCCTCCAGTACCCGTGCGGACACCCCTTCCACCGCAGCGAAACGACGCCACTCGCTGATCACCCAGACCCGGTAGCCCAGGCGCTGCAAGCCCAGCGCCACCGCGCAGCCGGCGGGCCCTGCGCCGAGCACCGCGATCCGTGGCGCGTTCACCGGCGCCGCTCCGGGCCGACATGCGCCGCCTCATGGCGCAGCCAGTCGTACACCGCCTGCCGATCGGCGCGGCGATGCTGCGCCAGGTAGCCGGCGATCTGCCCGCTGAGCGCCGCGCAGGCCAGGCTGGCACCGGCCAGTCCCGAAGGACCGCGGACCTGGGCGCCGAAATCGGCCTGGGCGCTGTTCAGCCAGGACCACTGTCCGGCCTGACAACGGGCGTCGCCACTGATACGGATGACCCCGGGATAGCTGGCCGGGTAGACCGGCTTGCCCTGCGCCGGGCTGGCGGCGCAGAGGATCACGCCGGCGGCCTGCAGTTCGGCACAGGTCTCGCGCAGCACCGGGCGGTCACTGCGCAGACCCAGGCTCAGGTTGATCAGGCGCACGTCCTGCTCCAGCAGCCAGTACAGGGCCGCCGCGATCTGCAGCGGACTGGTCTGCCAATGCCCGGCGAACACCTGAGCGCTATAGATGCAAGCCCGCTCTGCCGGTGAGGACAGCGCATCGAGCACCGCAGTGCCATGCCCCAGGGCATCGGGCAGGGGCTCGCCCTGCTCCAGCACCTCGTGCTGCAGCCAGAAGCGCCGGGCATGGCTGACGCGGGTGGCCTGGTGCGGGGCGAATCCACTGTCGACGAAGCCGATGCGCAGCGTGCTGTCCATGCTCATGCCGGTTCCAGGCGCTGCAACCGGCCCTGCTGCAGACACAGGCTGAGGTCGGCCTCGCGCAGCGTCGATGGCCGGTGGCTGATCAGGATGCGCGTGCGCCCGGCGAAGAGCTGATCGATGGCGGCGATCACCTCGCGCTCGGTGGCCTCGTCCACCGCCGAGGTGGCCTCGTCGAGCACCAGGATGCGCGGCTCCTGCAGCAGCGCACGGGCAATGGCGATGCGCTGCCGCTGGCCGCCGGAGAGCTGCTGGCCACGCTCGCCCAGCGGACTGTCCAGGCCCTGTGGCAGGCTGGCGATCAGCTCGTCCAGGCGCGCCAGCCGGGCGACCCGTTGCAGCGCTTCGCGGCTGGCGCTCGGTGCGCTGTAGGAAAGGTTTTCTGCCAGGGTGCCGCGAAACAGCACGATATCCTGGCTGACCACCGCGATACTGCGGCGCAGGGCGAACAGGTCCAACTCGCGCAGGTCGATACCATCGAGCAGCACCCGGCCCTGGTCAGGATCATAGAAACGCTGCAGCAGATCGATCAGGGTCGACTTGCCCACCCCGGACGCGCCGCTGATCGCCACCTTGAGCCCCGCCGGGATCACCAGGTCGACGCCCCTCAACACTGCACCGCTGCGCTGCTCATGGCTGAAGTGCACGTCCTCCAGGCGCAGTTCCCCGCCCCCCTCGGCAAGGGGTGACGGCGCAGCGGGCTGGCGCACGCTGACCGGCTCCTGCTGCAGTTCCATGACCCGGCCGAGGCTGACGGTCATGCGCTGCAAGGCCACATACAGGCCCAGCAGGCTCTGCACCGGCCCGACGGCCATCCCCAGGTAGGTGGAGAACGCAATCAGCGCGCCCACCTGCCAGGTGCCCTGGATGACCCAGTAGCCACCGATCAGAAAGGCGCAGGCGCGTGACAACGAGGTCAGGGTGCCGGGCAACGCGTGGGTGAAGAACTCCGTCACCTGCACCTTGAGCAACTGGCGCATGTAGCCCTGGCCCAGCCCCTCCAGGCGCGCGGACTCACGCTGCTGGGCAGCGCTGGCCTGGATGAACTTCATCGCCGGCAGGGTCTCGACCAGGAACGACGAGACATCCGCCGAGCGCTCGCGCAGGCTGCGCACCTCGCGCTCGACCTTGCGCCGCATCCAGCGCAACCAGAGAACCTCGAGGGGGATCAGCAGCGCCAGCAGCAACGACAGCTGCCAGGACAGGACCAGCATCAACGCCACCGCGCCGAGCAGGCCGATGACGCTGGAGACGGCGGAGAACAGCGAGTCCACGGCAAAACGCTGGATTTCCGCCACGTCGCCATCGAGCCGCGAAAGGATGTCGCCCAGCCGCTTGCGCCCGTAGAAGGCCGGCGACAGCTGCTGCAGGTGGCGATACAGGTCATCGCGCAGAGCGAACAGGATGCGCCCGGACAAACCTGTATGCAGGTAACGATTGATACCGGACAACAGGGTACCGAGGATGCCGACCGCTACCATGGCCAGCGCCACCTGCAGCAGGCGCGGGAAATCCCTGGCCAGCAAGCCGTCGTCGATCAGGCTCTTGGTCAGCCACGGCTGCGCCAGCACCAGCAGCGAGGCGCACAGCGACAGCCCGAGCAAGGCCGCGATGGCACGCCGGTGCGGCCTGACGAAGCCGAACAGCCAGGCCAGCGATCGGCGCAACAGTTCGGGGTCGTGGGTATCGACCAGCCGGGTCAGCAATCTGGACATGGCCGCCCCGCTACAGCACCCGCAGCAAGGGGGTGAGCCATCATTTGCCCATCTGCTTGAGCTTGCGATACAGGGTCGCCCGGCTGATGCCCAGGGCATCGGCCGCGGCGGAGACATTGCCCTGGTGGCGCTCCAGGCTGGTGCGGATCAGCTCCATCTCGTTCTCGCGGATGCTGCCACTCTGCCGGCAACTGCCGGTCAGTTCATCAAGCAGGCTGTCCGTGAGGTGATCCAGGCCGATGACCGTTTCGCCCTCCTCGCGCATCGCCAGCGCCGCGCGCAGGACCATTTCCAGCTGGCGGATGTTGCCCGGCCAGTCGTAGCTGCCGAGCAGCTCGGCCAGCGGCCTGTCCAGGGTCACATGAGCGGCTCCATGCCTGTGCAGCACGCTCGCCACCATCTGTTCCAGGTCGCTTCGCTCGCGCAGGGCCGGCAGGCGCAGGCTGACACCGTTGATACGGTAGTAGAGGTCTTCGCGGAAGTGTTTTTCCAGCACCAGGCGTTTGAGGTCATGGTGGGTCGCGCAGATCAGCGCCACGTCGATGTCCTGTTCTTCGGCTGCGCCCAGCGGCGCGACCTTGCGTTCCTGCAGGACGCGCAGCAGACGCGCCTGCAAGGCCAGCGGCATGTCACCGATCTCATCGAGAAACAGCGTGCCGCCCTGGGCCTGCATCAGGCGCCCGACCATGCCGCCACGGCGCGAGCCGGTGAAGGCGCCCTCGCGGTAACCGAACAGTTCGGATTCGATCAGCCCCTCGGGGATCGCGGCGCAGTTCACCGCGACGAAGGGTTTGTCCGCCCGCCGCCCCGACTGGTGCAGGGCACGGGCCACCACCTCCTTGCCGGTACCGGTCTCGCCCAGCAACAGCACGGGCAAGTCGCTGGCCAGGCCCTGGCGCGCCATGCGCAAGGCTCGTGCGTAACGGGTGTCCTGCCCGGCCAGGTCTTCCAGCGCTCGGGCAACGGCACCCGGGCGGGTACGCGGCGGTACTCCCGTACCCGGGCTGGCAGGTCGGGGAACCTGCAACGTGCGAAAGAAGAACTCGCCCTTGGCGGTCTGCACGCTGCTGATGCCACCCTGGAGCAGGCGCGCGATGAACTGCGGCGAGCGCTCGCCGATCAGCTCGCTGGCGCGACGCCCGGTGAGCGTCTCACGCGACAGCTGGAGCAACTCGCACGCCCGCTCGTTGGCAGCGAGGACCTCGCCATCCAGGCTCAGTGCCAACAGTCCATGCCAGGCGCTGCCGAGGTATTGCGGGCGGCTGTGGAAGGCCAGTACCAGATGGTCCGGATAGCACAGGCCGAACAGCCGGCTTTCGATGTTGCCAGCCGCCAGCATCAGCATGGTCAGGCTGTCCTGGGGTTGCGCCATGATGCCTTCGCGGGTCACGTCAAGAACGCCGACGATCCGTCCCTGGGGGTCACGCAACGGCACCGAGGTGCAGGAGAAAGGGCTCAGGCGATCGAGGTAATGCTCGCCGCAGTTGATCAGCGTCGGCCGGCCCTCGACGACGGCCGTGCCGATGGCGTTGGTGCCACACAGGGTTTCGCTCCAGCAACTGCCGGGACGCAGGTCACGCAGCCCCGGTTGCTTGAGGTAGTCGTCAGGGCCTTCGATGGCCAGGACATTGGCCTGGGCATCACCCAGTATCACCAGGCCACCGCGCCCCTGCTGCGTCACCAGGTACTCCATCTCCGGAGTCGCGGCATCGATGAGCATGCGATTGTCGTCGAGCAGCAAGCGCAGGTCGTGGAAGAAATCGCTGCGCTCGCCCTCCAGGCAATCGAGCCCATGGCCCAGGCTGCGCCGCCACGACGCGTCGATCTCTTCGCGCAGTACGCCTGGCGGAAGCTGGCCGTCGGCGACCAGGCGCAGGCGAGCCTGTCGTGAATCCTTGAGTGGGTCTGTCTGGAAGCTCTGCGCCATATCTCGCTCCAACTCGGCAGCCTCGTGCACCGGTAAAGGTCTACACCCAGGACTCGAGCCCGTAAAGGGTGCCTGCCCTGGCAAGCACAAGTGATGCCACTCTCGGGCCCCTCGGGGGTGTTGACAGGAAGATTCGCACAAGCTTACGTTAACGTAAAGGTAAACGAGAAAACCCCATGCCCACGACTTTTTCGATCTCCGATCTGGCCCGCGAGCTGGACGTCACCACCCGCGCCATCCGCTTTTATGAAGAGCAAGGCATGCTCAGTCCCGAGCGGCGTGGCCAGGAGCGCATCTACTCGCCCAAGGACCTGGTCGCCCTGAAGCTGATCCTGCGGGGCAAGCGCATCGGTTTCTCGCTGGCCGAGTGCAAGGAACTGATCGACCTCTACGACCCCAGCGGCGGCAACCGCAAGCAGCTGGAAACCTTCATGAACAAGATCGCCGCCCGCCGCGCCCAGCTCGAGCAGCAGCTGCTCGACATCCAGCAGATGCAGCTCGAACTGGATACCGCGGAGGAACGCTGTCTGGCGGCACTCGCCGAGACGAACAGCTGATCCCCTTTCAACAAATACAAGACACAGGTGGAACCATGAGCTACCCAACCCTGAATTTCGGCCTCGGCGAGACCATCGACATGCTGCGCGATGCCGTGCACCACTTCGCCCAGGTGGAGCTGGCCCCGCGCGCCGCACAGATCGACCGCGACAACGAGTTCCCCATGGACATGTGGCGCAAGTTCGGCGACATGGGCCTGCTCGGCATGACCGTCGACGAGCAGTACGGCGGCACCAACATGGGTTACCTGGCCCACGTCGTGGCGATGGAAGAGATCAGCCGCGCATCGGCCTCCGTCGGCCTGTCCTACGGCGCGCACTCCAACCTGTGCGTCAACCAGATCCACAAGAACGGCAGCCACGAGCAGAAGCTCAAGTACTTGCCTGGCCTGTGCTCCGGCGAACATGTCGGCGCCCTGGCCATGAGCGAGCCCAATGCCGGCTCCGACGTGGTGTCGATGAAACTGCGCGCCGAGAAGCGCGGCGACCGCTACGTGCTCAACGGCAACAAGATGTGGATCACCAACGGTCCGGATGCCCACACTTACGTGATCTACGCCAAGACCGACGTCAACGCCGGCTCGCGCGGCATGACCGCGTTCATCGTCGAGCGCGACTTCAAGGGCTTCTCCCGTCACCAGAAACTCGACAAGCTGGGCATGCGCGGTTCCAACACCTGCGAGCTGCTGTTCGAGGACTGCGAAGTGCCGGAGGAGAACGTGCTCGGTGCCGAGGGCGGTGGCGTGCGCGTGCTGATGAGCGGCCTGGACTACGAACGTACCGTGCTCTCCGGCGGGCCGACCGGGATCATGAGCGCCTGCATGGACGTGGTGCTGCCCTACGTGCACGAGCGCCAGCAGTTCAAGCAGTCGATCGGCGAATTCCAGCTGGTGCAGGGCAAGCTGGCCGACATGTACGCCGGCATGAACGCCTCCAAGTCCTACCTGTACAACGTCGCCCGCGCCTGTGACCGTGGCGAGGAATCACGCAAGGACGCCGCCGCGGTGATCCTCTACACCGCCGAGATGGCCACCAGGATGGCGCTGGACACCATCCAGCTGCTCGGCGGCAACGGCTACACCAACGAGTACCCGGCCGGCCGCCTGCTGCGTGACGCCAAGCTCTACGAGATCGGCGCCGGCACCAGCGAAATCCGCCGCATGCTGATCGGCCGCGAGCTGTTCAACGAAACAAAATAACCCTCAAACAACGCGGACAGTCCCCTCTCCCACTTGTGGGAGAGGGTTAGGGAGAGGGCCGGAGGTGCTAGCACCACCCTCTCCCCCAGCCCCTCTCCCGTGAACGGGAGAGGGGAGCTAAAACCTGCAATTCGGAGTGCGCCCATGGCCATCCTGCACACCCAGATCAACACCCGTTCGCCCGAGTTCGCCGCCAACCAGGCCGCCATGCTCGCCCAGGTGGACGACCTGCGCGCCCTGCTCGCCCGTGTTCAGCAGGGCGGCGGAACCAAGGCGCAGGAGCGCCATACCGCGCGCGGCAAGCTGCTGCCGCGCGAACGCATCAACCGCCTGCTCGATGCCGGCTCGCCCTTCCTCGAGATCGGCCAGCTCGCCGCCCATGACGTCTACGGCGAGGACGTGCCGGCAGCCGGGGTGATCGCCGGCATCGGCCGTGTAGAGGGCGTGGAATGCATGATCGTGGCCAACGACGCCACGGTGAAAGGCGGCTCCTACTACCCGCTGACGGTGAAGAAGCACCTGCGCGCCCAGGCCATCGCCCGCGAGAACCGCCTGCCGTGCATCTACCTGGTGGACTCCGGCGGCGCCAACCTGCCGCGCCAGGACGAGGTATTCCCGGATCGCGAACACTTCGGCCGCATCTTCTTCAACCAGGCCAACATGAGCGCCCTGGGCATCCCGCAGATCGCCGTGGTGATGGGCTCCTGCACCGCTGGCGGCGCCTATGTGCCGGCGATGAGCGACGAGACCATCATGGTCCGCGAGCAGGCCACCATCTTCCTCGCCGGCCCGCCACTGGTGAAGGCCGCCACCGGCGAGGTGGTCAGCGCCGAGGAACTGGGCGGCGCCGACGTGCACTGCAAGACCAGCGGCGTTGCCGACCACTATGCCGAGGACGACGAACATGCCCTGGCCCTGGCCCGGCGCAGCATCGCCAACCTGAACTGGCGCAAGCTCGGCCAGCTGGACAACCGTGCGCCCATCGCCCCTCGCCATGCGGCCGAGGAGCTGTACGGGGTGATTCCAGCCGATGCCAAGCAGCCGTTCGACGTGCGCGAAGTCATCGCCCGTATCGTCGACGACTCGCAGCTGGATGAGTTCAAGGCGCTGTTCGGTACCACGCTGGTGTGCGGTTTCGCCCGCATCAACGGTTACCCGGTGGCGATCCTGGCGAACAACGGCATTCTCTTCGCCGAATCGGCGCAGAAAGGCGCGCACTTCGTCGAGCTGGCCTGCCAGCGCGGTATCCCGCTGCTGTTCCTGCAGAACATCACCGGCTTCATGGTGGGCAAGAAGTACGAGGAAGGCGGCATCGCCAAGCATGGCGCCAAGCTGGTCACCGCCGTGGCCTGTGCCCAGGTGCCGAAGTTCACCGTGATCATCGGCGGCAGCTTCGGCGCCGGCAACTACGGCATGTGCGGCCGCGCCTACGACCCACGCTTCCTGTGGATGTGGCCCAACGCGCGCATCGGCGTGATGGGCGCGCAACAGGCCGCAGGCGTGCTGGTGCAGGTCAAGCGCGAACAGGCGCAACGCGCCGGGCAGCCTTTCGGCGATGACGAGGAACAGCGCCTGAAGCAGCCCATCGTCGAGCAGTACGAGCACCAGGCGCACGCCTTCTACTCCAGTGCCCGGCTGTGGGACGACGGCGTGATCGACCCGGCACAGACCCGCGACGTGCTCGCCCTGGCGCTGTCCGCCAGCCTCAATGCGCCGATCGAGCCGACCCGTTTCGGCGTGTTCCGCATGTAAAGCAGCCGGTAGGAGCCCGCTTGCGGGCGATCAGCAGCATCGCCGGCAAGCCGGCTCCTACACCGCAGATCTGAGAGCGACGAGATATGACCGACTTCACCACCGTACAGCTTGAAACCGATACACGCGGCTTCGCCACCCTGTGGCTGAACCGGGCGGAAAAGAACAACGCCTTCAACGCCGAGATGGTTCGCGAGCTGATCCTCGCCCTCGATGCCGTGGGCGAAGACAAGAGCCTGCGCTTCCTCCTCCTGCGTGGCCGCGGCAAGCACTTCTCGGCCGGCGCCGACCTGGCCTGGATGCAGCAAGCGGCCGGGCTCGACTACAACGCCAACCTGAATGACGCGCGCGAGCTGGCAGAGCTGATGTACAACCTCGCCGCACTGAAGATTCCCACCCTCGCCGTGGTGCAAGGGGCGGCGTTCGGCGGCGCGGTGGGCCTGGCCAGTTGCTGCGACCTGGCCATCGGTAGCGAGGACGCGCTGTTCTCCCTCTCCGAAGTGCGCATCGGCCTGGCCCCGGCGGTGATCAGCCCGTTCGTGGTGCAGGCCATCGGCGAACGCGCGGCCAGGCGCTATGCCCTGACTGCCGAGCGCTTCGACGGCAAGCGCGCCCGCGAACTGGGCCTGCTCGCCGAGTGCTACCCCGCTGATGAACTGGAGTCGCAGGTCGATGCCTGGGTCGCCAACCTGCTGCTGAACAGCCCGCAGGCCATGCGCGCCAGCAAGGACCTGCTGCGCGAAGTGGCCAGCGGTGAGCTGACCCCGGCCCTGCGTCGCTACACCGAGAATGCCATCGCCCGGATCCGCATCAGCCCCGAGGGCCAGGAAGGACTCCGAGCCTTCCTGGAAAAACGCACGCCAGCCTGGCAGGAGCCGCAAGCATGAAGCCCACCCATATCGATACCCTGCTGGTCGCCAACCGGGGCGAGATCGCCTGCCGGGTGATGCGCACGGCCAAGGCCATGGGCATCCACACCGTGGCCGTGCACAGCGCCATCGACGCCGAGGCACGGCATGTCCGGGAAGCCGACATGGCGGTCGATCTCGGCGGCGCCAAGCCCGCCGACAGCTACCTGCTGATCGACCGGATCATCGCCGCCGCCAAGGCCAGCGGTGCCCAGGCCATCCATCCCGGCTATGGCTTCCTCTCGGAGAACGCCGGTTTTGCCCAGGCCATCGAGCAGGCCGGGCTGGTCTTTCTCGGCCCGCCCGCCTCGGCCATTGAGGCGATGGGCAGCAAGTCCGCCGCCAAGTCGCTGATGGAAGCGGCCGGCGTGCCGCTGGTGCCCGGCTACCATGGCGACAAGCAGGACCTCGAGACCTTCCGCGAGGCCGCCGCACGCATCGGCTACCCGGTGCTGCTCAAGGCAGCTGCCGGCGGCGGCGGCAAGGGCATGAAGGTCGCCGAGTCGGAGGCGCAACTGGGCGAAACCCTGGCATCCGCCCAGCGCGAGGCGCAGTCGGCCTTCGGCGATTCGCGCATGCTGGTGGAGAAGTACGTGCTCAAACCCCGCCATGTGGAGATCCAGGTCTTCGCCGACCGACATGGCAACTGCCTGTATCTCAACGAACGCGACTGCTCGATCCAGCGGCGCCATCAGAAGGTGGTCGAGGAAGCCCCCGCCCCCGGCCTGAGCACCGAATTGCGCCGTGCCATGGGCGAGGCAGCGGTCAAGGCCGCACAGGCCATCGGCTATGTCGGTGCGGGTACGGTGGAATTCCTGCTCGACGAGCGCGGCGACTTCTTCTTCATGGAAATGAACACGCGCCTGCAGGTCGAGCACCCGGTCACCGAGGCCATCACCGGCCTCGACCTGGTGGCCTGGCAGATTCGTGTCGCCCGTGGCGAGCCGCTGCCGATCAGCCAGCAACAGGTGCCGCTGAACGGCCACGCCATCGAGGTGCGCTTGTATGCCGAAGACCCGGAGCATGACTTCCTGCCGGCCACCGGCACCCTGGCGCTCTACCGCGAAGGCGCGGCCGGCGACGGTCGCCGCTTCGACAGCGGCGTGGCCGAGGGCGACAGCGTTTCGCCCTTCTACGATCCCATGCTGGGCAAGCTGATCGCCTGGGGCGAGGACCGCGAACAGGCACGCCTGCGCCTGCTGGCCATGCTCGACGAAACCCTGGTCGGCGGCGTCAGGACCAACCTCGCATTCCTGCGCCGCATCCTGTCCCATCCGGCGTTCGCCGCCTGCGAACTGGATACCGGCTTCATCCCCCGCCACCAGCAGCAGCTGCTGCCCAGCCCCGGCGAACTGCCGGCGCGCTTCTGGCGGCTCGCCGCCGACGCCTGGGTGCAGACCGAGGCGGCCCTGCAGCGTGCCGACGACAGCCACTCGCCCTGGGCCACCCGCAGTGGCTGGCGCAGCGCCGGGGCGGCAGAAGTCGACCTGCACCTGAGCTGCCAGGGCACAAACCGCAAGGTGCGCGCCGGCAACCAGGCGCATTTCGATGACGACACCCTGCAGACGGATATCGAAGGCACGCGCCAGCGCCTGCGCTGCATGCGCCGTGGCGATACCCTCTACCTGCAATGGCACGGCGAGTTGCACGCCATCACCCGCTTCGACCCCATCGCGGCGGCCGAGGCCAGCCATGCCCAGCACGGCGGCCTGGGCGCGCCCATGAACGGCAGCATCGTCCGTGTGCTGGTCGAGGCCGGCCAGGCGGTCGAGGCCGGCACCACCCTGGTGGTGCTGGAGGCGATGAAGATGGAACACAGCATCCGCGCGCCCGAAGCTGGCACGGTCAAGGCGCTGTATTGCTGCGAAGGGGAAATGGTCAGCGAAGGCACAGTGCTGGTGGAACTCGACTCGTAGGGTGGATCACGCTGCACCGATCCACCATCAGGGCACCCACCCGCATCGCGGTGGACATGAAAGGCGATGTCCACCCTACGCACGGATTGAACGCGAACCGTAGGGTGGATCACGCTGCATCGATCCACCATCAGGGTCCCCACCCGCATCGGGGCAGACATGAAAGGCGATGTCCGCCCTACGCACTGATTGAGCTCGAACCGTAGGGTGGATCACGCTGTATCGATCCACCACAAGGGCACCCACCCGTATCGAGGAGGACATGAAAAGCGATGTCCACCCCATGCGTTACAACCGGATATCGACGAGGAAACCCGATGAACCTGCCCCACTCCGTGCGCCTGGTCGAAGTAGGCCCGCGCGACGGCCTGCAGAACGAGAAACAGCCGATCAGCGTCGCCGACAAGGTGCGCCTGGTCGATGACCTGAGCGCCGCCGGCCTGCGCTACATCGAAGTCGGCAGCTTCGTCTCGCCCAAATGGGTGCCACAGATGGCCGGCTCCGCCGAGGTGTTCAGCGGCATCCAGCGCCGGCCAGGCATCACCTATGCGGCGCTCACCCCCAACCTCAAGGGCTTCGAGGCCGCGCTGGAGGCGAAGGTGGAGGAAGTGGCGGTGTTCGCCGCAGCCAGCGAAGCCTTCTCGCAGAAGAACATCAACTGCTCCATCGCCGACAGCCTGCAGCGCTTCGTGCCGCTGCTGGAGGCGGCCAAGGCCGCCAAGGTGCGCGTGCGTGGCTACGTCTCCTGCGTGCTGGGCTGCCCCTACGACGGCGACGTCGCCCCGCTGCAGGTTGCCGCAGTGGCCCGCGAGCTTCATGCCATGGGCTGCTACGAGGTTTCGCTGGGCGATACCATCGGCACCGGCACCGCCGGCAAGACCCGCGTGCTGCTCGACGTAGTCAGCCGCGACGTTCCGCGTGAGCGGCTGGCCGGGCACTTCCATGACACCTACGGCCAGGCCCTGGCCAACATCTACGCCAGCCTGCTCGAAGGCATCAGCGTGTTCGACAGCTCGGTCGCCGGGCTCGGCGGCTGCCCCTACGCCAAGGGCGCCACCGGCAACGTCGCCAGCGAGGATGTGCTCTACCTGCTGCAGGGCCTGGGCATCGACACCGGCGTGGACATGGACGGCTTGATCGCCGCTGGCCAGCGCATCTGCCAGGTACTGGGCAAGGCCAACGGTTCACGCGTGGCACGCGCGCGCCTGAGTCACTAGCGCCGGGAGACGATGAGGCCCGGCGGTCGAGCTAAGCTGAAGGCTGAGCACGACGACCACGAGGACTCATCATGCCGCAACCTCTGTGGAGACCCTGCGCCGAACGTGTCGCGGCCAGCCGCATGGAAGCCCTGCGCCACTTCGTCAACCACCGCCACGCCCTGCAGTTGGCCGACTACCCCGCCCTGCACGCCTGGAGCGTCGCGCAGCGCGAGGCGTTCTGGCAGGCCATCGCCGATGTCTTCGACGTGCGCTGGCACGCCCGCGCCGAGTGCGTGTTGCGCGAAGGCCCGGCCATGCCGGATGCGCAGTGGTTTCCCGGCGCCACCCTGAACTTCGCCGAACACCTGCTGCGCCGCCGCGACGGCCACCCGGCGCTGGTGGCCGTGAGCGAAGACGGTCGCCGCGAGCAGCTCAGCTACGCGCAACTGGCCGCCCATGTCGCCGGCCTGCAACGCAGCCTGCGCGATGCCGGCGTCGGCGTAGGCGACCGGGTGGCGGCGTTCATGCCCAATACCTGGCAAACGGTGGTGGGCATGCTGGCCAGTGCCAGCCTGGGCGCCATTTGGTCAAGCTGCTCACCCGACTTCGGCACCCAGGGCGTGATCGACCGCTTCGGCCAGATCGAACCCAAGGTGCTGATCGCCGCTGCCGGCTACCGTTATGCCGGCAAGGATCTGGACCTGACCACCAAGCTGGGCGAGATCCTGGAGCGACTGCCCAGCCTGGAGCAGCTGCTGATCGTGCCGTACACGCGCCTGCAGGCCAGCCCCGAGGATTACAGGTCATCCGCGCAGATCAGCCTGTGGCAGGACTTCTACCAGCCCGGCGGCGCGCCGCAGTTCGTCCCGCTCGCCTTCTCCCAGCCGCTGTACATCCTCTACTCCAGCGGTACCACCGGTGTGCCCAAGTGCATCGTCCATGGCGTCGGTGGCACGCTGCTGCAACACCTCAAGGAACTGGGCCTGCATACCGACCTGGGCGCCGACGACACCCTGTTCTACTACACCACCTGCGGCTGGATGATGTGGAACTGGCTGGTATCCGGCCTGGCACTGGGCGCCACCCTGGTGCTCTACGACGGATCGCCGCTGCACCCCGAGCCCACCCGCCTGATCGACCTGATCGACGCCGAGGGCATCTCCGTGTTCGGCAGCAGCGCCAAGTTCATCGCCGCGCTGGAGAAGGCCGGCGTCAAACCACGGGAAAGCCATCGCCTGACGACACTCAGGACCCTGCTGTCCACCGGCTCGCCGCTGGCGCACGAGAGCTTCGACTACGTCTATCGCGATGTGAAGCGCGATGTCTGCCTGTCCTCGATCTCCGGTGGCACCGACATCGTCTCCTGCTTCGCCCTGGGCAACCCGACCCTGCCGGTATGGCGCGGCGAACTGCAGTGCAAGGGCCTGGGCATGGACGTGCAGGTATGGGACGAGGACGCCCGACCGCTGCATGGCGCCAAGGGCGAGCTGGTCTGCGCCCGGCACTTTCCATCGATGCCGCTCGGTTTCTGGAACGATGCCGATGGCGAAAGATTCCGCTCGGCCTACTTCACCACCTTCCCCGGCGTCTGGGCGCACGGCGACTACGCCGAGGAGACCGCGCACGGCGGCCTGATCATCCACGGTCGCTCCGATGCCGTGCTCAACCCCGGCGGGGTGCGCATCGGCACCGCGGAAATCTACCGCCAGGTGGAAAAGGTACCGAGCGTGCTGGAGTCCATCGCCATCGGCCAGGAGTGGGATGGCGATGTGCGCGTCGTGCTGTTCGTGCGCCTGCGCGATGGCGCGACCCTGGACGACGCCCTGCGCGACGAGATTCGCCAGGTGATCCGCGCCAACACCACACCACGCCACGTACCGGCGCGAATCGTTCAGGTCGCTGACATTCCCCGCACCATCAGCGGCAAGATCGTCGAACTGGCCGTGCGCAATGTCGTTCATGGGCGGCCGGTGAAGAACACCGATGCGCTGGCCAACCCCCAGGCACTGGAGCTGTATCGCGATCTGGCGCAGCTGCAGAACTGAAATCCCGCATCAGTCTGCAACGAGCAGCACGGCGCGAACACGCCAGCCGAACCGGGAAAATGCCGGCAAATCCCCGTGCCAGAGCCTTCGCGCAACACAGGCAAGCGCACCGAGTAATGGCAATTAGCCTTCAGGCATATTTGTTCATTATAATGACGCCATTTTCCCGACGAGCACCTGCCCGGCCGCACCACCTGCCAGTCACGGAGACTCACGGACCCCAGGGTAATAGCCGCTTGCGTCTATTGTTTCTCCACTGAACAACAGGATGTTCACCGTGCCTCATTTCAAACACCTGCTGTTTGTCCTGACGTTGAGCGTTGCCGTCTGTGCAGCGGCAGCAGGGCCGGTGAAGCTGTACCTGCCCGACGCCCCGCCGCTGACCTTTCACGACTATGAAGGCGGCAACGGCATGGTCGGTGACGTGGTGCTGGCCGCCGCCGCCCGCAGCGGTCGCCTGACCGAAATCATCGCCGAGCCCTGGTTGCGGGCGCAGGCCACCGTGAGCAAGGGCAAGGACCTGCTGATCATCCCGCTGTCACGAACCCCGCAGCGCGAGGCGCGCTACACCTGGATAGCCCCGATCATGCTGCTCGAGCGCGCCTTCTTCAGCCTCGACGAGCCGGTGGCCAGCTTCGCCGAGGCGCGCCGGCGCTACCAGCGCATCGGTGTCGGGCTGGGCACTGCACAGGTGGAGACGCTGCGCCGCGAGGGTTTCGCGGAGCAGCAGATCGTGCAGACCCGGCTTGGCGAGAACCCGGCCCGCCTGCTCGAACTGCGGCGCATCGATGCCTGGTTCACCGGCATCGACGAGGCGCTGTACATCTGGCACAAATCGGCGGCGCGCCGGCACGAGCTGCGCATGAGCCCACCCCTGGTAAGCACCGACCTCTACCTGGCCTGCTCGCTCGACTGCGACCGCCAGCTGGTGACGCAGCTGCGCGACGCCATCGCCCAGCTCGACCACAACGGCGTCAGCCAGCGGCTACGCCAGGCCTACCGCCCAATGCTCTGGCCCAAGCCCTAGATACCCTGGCGCCCCGGATCCTCCGGCGGCTGCTCTTCCTCGATGTCCTCCAGCTTCAGTTCCAGCCCCCAGTCGCCCGCCTCGGCGGCCTTCGGCGCTGCAGCCGGCGCCGCCACCGGAGCCGCTGCGACGGGCGCGGGCTTGGCATTGGCCGGGTTGTCGCGGTAGAGCTTGAGCTTCAGGCGCACGTTGTTCGCCGAGTCGGCGTTCTTCACCGCCTCCTCCTCGTCGATGGCGCCGTCGTGCACCAGGTCGATCAACGCCTGGTCGAAGGTCTGCATGCCGAGGTTCTTCGACTTCTCCATGATCTCCTTGAGCTCGGAGAATTCGTTGCGCTTGATCAGGTCACGCACCGTCGGCGTCCCCAGCATCACCTCCACCGCCGCGCGGCGCTTGCCGTCAATGGTCTTGACCAGGCGCTGGGAAACAAAAGCCTTGAGGTTGTTGCCCAGGTCATTGAGCAACTGCGGGCGACGCTCCTCAGGGAAGAAGTTGATGATGCGGTCCAGCGCCTGGTTGGCGTTGTTGGCATGCAGGGTGGAAATCGCCAGGTGCCCGGTGTCGGCGAAGGCCAGTGCGTGCTCCATGGTCTCGCGGTCGCGGATCTCGCCGATCAGGATCACGTCCGGCGCCTGGCGCAGGGTGTTCTTCAGCGCTGCATGGAAGCTGCGCGTATCCACGCCCACCTCGCGCTGATTGATGATCGACTTCTTGTGCCGGTGCACGTACTCCACCGGGTCTTCGATGGTGATGATATGGCCACCGCTGTTGCGGTTGCGGTAATCGATCAGCGCCGCCAGCGAGGTCGACTTGCCCGAACCGGTGCCGCCAACGAACAACACCAGGCCGCGCTTCTCCATCACCGTGCTGAGCAGGACCTCGGGCAGCTTGAGGTCTTCGAAGCGTGGAATCTCCATCTTGATGTTGCGCGCGACGATGGACACCTCGTTGCGCTGCTTGAAGATGTTGATGCGGAAACGACCGACCCCGGCCAGCGAGATCGCCAGGTTCATTTCCAGTTCGCGCTCGAACTCCTCGCGCTGCGCGCTATCCATGACCGAATCCGCGATGGCGGCCACGTCCCCCGCCTTCAGCGGCTCCTGGCTGAGCGCCTTGAGCACGCCATTGAACTTGGCACAGGGCGGCGCGCCGGTGGAGAGATAGAGGTCGGAACCGTCCTGCGTGGACAGGACTTTCAGCATTGCAGGGAGATCCATGGCGGCGCTTCCGTCAACAGCGATTGAAATACCATAGGCCATGATTACCTGCAGTGCGGACAACGCACGACCCATAAAATTGACGTCATTCTGCTGGCGCAGCGAATGCTGGCACAATAGCGCGCTGACAGAATTGAGGAGCCCATCAATGGCAAAGGCAATGGCCCGCCACATCCTGGTCAAGACCGAAGCGGAAGCGGCGGCCCTGAAGAAGCGCATCGCCGCCGGCGAAGCCTTCGATGTGCTGGCACGCAAGCACTCCACCTGCCCGTCCGGCAAGAAAGGTGGCGACCTGGGCGAAGTCCGTCCCGGACAGATGGTCCGCGCGGTGGACCAGGTGATTTTCAAGAAGGCCCTGCGCGAGGTGCACGGCCCGGTGAAGACCCAGTTCGGCTATCACCTGATCCAGGTGTTCTACCGCGCCTGAGCCCCGCTCAGGCGCCCGGCTCGCCCATGAACTCGACGATCTTGCTCCTGATCCAGCGCTCGGCCGGATCGTTGTCGGTCACCCCGCTCCAGACCATGGACAGGTCCGAGTTGACCAGCTCGAATGGCGGGTCATCCGCGCGCAGGCTGGTGCCTTCGATCAGGGCTGCCGCCGCGAAATCCGGCACCGTGGCGAGCATTTCCGTCCCCGCGATGATCGAGCGCAAGCCACTGAACTGCGGCACCGCCAGCACCACGCGACGAGAACGATCGAGGCGCGCCAGATCGTTGTCGATGTTGCCGCACAGGTCGCCCGAGAAGGACACCAGCGCATGCGGCCGGGCGCAGTACTCGTCCAGCGTCAGCGGCCCTGGCCGCTCATCGCCGCGCAGCACCTTGACGCGCATCTCGCGCAGCTTGCGGCGCTTGGCATTGGCCGGCAGCTCGGTGGTGTAGCTGACACCGACGGAGATCTCCCCCGACGCCAGCATCGACGACATCAGCAGGAAGTTGACCCGCCGCACCACGATCACCACCTCCGGCGCCTCCTCGCGGAGCTGATTGAGCAGCGCCGGAAACAGCCCGAACTCGGCATCGTCCGACAGACCGATGCGGAAGGTGTCGCGATTGGTCGCCGGGTTGAACTCCCGGGCACGGCTCACCGCGCCCGAGATGGTGTCCATCGCCGGCTGCAACTCCCGGAGAATCGCCAGGGCCCGCGCCGTCGGCTCGAAACCCCGGCCGTTGCGCACCAGCAGCGGGTCGTCGAACAGGTCGCGCAGGCGCGCCAGCGCCGCACTGACTGCCGGCTGGCCGAGGAACAGCTTCTCCGCAGCCCGCGTCAGGTTCTTCTCGAACATCAGGGTCTCGAAGATCACCAGCAGGTTCAGGTCGACACGGCGCAGATCGTTGCGATTCATTCGGCATCCTTGGAGTTCGGGGTCATCGACGCATTCAAGCAGCAAGTCCCGTGCCTGCGAGCCGTTCAGAGCCCCAGTTCGGACAGACCCGGATGATCATCCGGACGGCGCCCCTGTGGCCAGCGGAACTTGCGCTCGGCCTCGGTGATCGGCAGGTCATTGATGCAGGCGTAGCGATTGACCATCAGGCCGTCAGCGCCGAACTCCCAGTTCTCGTTGCCGTAGGAGCGGAACCAGTTGCCCGAGTCGTCACGCCACTCGTAGGCATAGCGCACGGCGATGCGGTTGTCGGTGAACGCCCAGAGCTCCTTGATCAGACGGTACTCCAGCTCCTTGGCCCATTTGCGTTCGAGGAAGGCCTGCGCCTGGCCGCGCCCGTCGACGAACTCGGCGCGGTTGCGCCAGCGCGTATCCAGGCTGTAGGCCTTGGCGACCTTGGCCGCATCCCGGCTGTTCCAGCCATCCTCGGCGAGACGGACCTTCTCGATGGCGCTCTCGCGGGTGAACGGCGGTAGCGGCGGACGGATTTCATCATTGGACGACATAACGGCACCTCTTGCTTTCAGGGAATGGCGCCCATCACTGGGCATTCGGGGTCTGCAACAGCATCGACGCGGTCTGGCCGGCACAGTCGGCGGCATCGGACTGGCCGGTGACCATGGCAACGGCGGTAGCGCCGTCGATCAACAACAGCAGTTGCCTGGCCACGCCGGCAGCGTCGGCCAGGCCACAGGCGGCGGTGATTTCGTTCAGGTAGCCGAGCAGGCGCTGCTTGTGCAGCCGCGCCACGGCGCGAATCTCGCTGCTCGGATCGCCGGTCTCGCCAGCCGCATTGATGAACGCGCAGCCGCGAAAGTCCGCTGACTCGAACCAGCTGCGCAGCAGCGGGAAGATCGCCAGCAGCCGCGCACGCGGCTCGCCGCTGGACGTGCCATCGATGAACCAGCGCATCCAGCGCTCGTCACGGGCACGCAGCGCCGCCGCCACCAGGGCTTCCTTGGTCGGATACAGGCGATAGATGCTTTTGCGCGCCACCCCCGAGGCCTTGACGATGGCATCCATGCCGGTGGCGTTGATGCCTCCGGCGTAGATCAGGCTTTCGGTGGTCTGCAGCAGGCGCTGCTGGATGGAAGCATCTTCGAGCATGGTTCAGGCACCGCAGAGAATGATCGTTCTCAGCAAGGTAGAACGATCATTCTCTGCGGTCAAGACAATTCTTTGCTGCCCGCTCGTCAGCCTCGGGAACGACGCCCCCTCGGCTCAGCGATGCGCCGACAGCGGGGTATGCTCGGCCATCAGCGCCACCACCCAGTCGATGAACACCCGCAGCTTGGCGCTGACGTGGCGGTTCGGCGCGAATGCCAGGTACATCGGCATCGGCGCCATTTGCCAGTCCTCGAACAGGCGCACCAGCTCGCCGCTGGCCAGGTGCGGCGCGGCCATGTAATGCGGCAGCCAGAGCATGCCCAGCCCAGCCAGGCCGGCCGCGAGATAGGCATTGCCATCATCGACGGTCAGCAGCGGCCGACCTTGCGCCTCGATGCGCTCGTCGCCCCGCTGCATGGCGTAGGGCAAGGCCCTGCCGGTCCGCGACCAGAGAAAGCCCACGGTGCTGTGCCCCGCCTCTTCCAGTTCGCGCGGGTGGCCCGGCGTTCCGCTGCGCTGCAGATAGCCTGGCGTGGCGTAGATGCCCAGTTGCAGGTCGCCCACGTGGCGGGCGATCAGCGACTGGTCGGTGATCTCGCCGCCACGCACCACGCAATCGACGTTCTCGCCAATGATGTCGACGATACGGTCGCTCACCCCCAGGGTCAGCTGAATCTCCGGATAGCGTGCGTAGAACGCTGGCAGGGCCGGAATCAGCAGCATCCGCGCAAAGGGGCTGGGCACGTCGACCCGCAGGCGTCCACGGGGCGCCATCGCCGCGCTGGACAGGCTGGTCTCGGCGTCGTCGACATCGGCCAGCAGGCGCACCACGCGTTCGTAATAGGCCGCGCCGTCGGCGGTGACATTGACCTTGCGCGTGGTGCGGTTGAGCAGACGCACGCGCAGGCGCGCCTCGAGTTGCTGGACGAGCTGGGTCACGCTGGTCTTGCTCATGTGCAGGGTGCTGGCAGCCTTGGTGAAGCTGCCGGTCTCGACCACGCGCGCGAACGCCTGCATCGCATCGAAACGGTCCATTTCGCGTCTCTCTCGACTGTTGATTGTTTGGATTCTACAAACAGTCATGACCAGAGTTGCGCGTTTATCCAGACCAGGCGTCTTCTTACAGTGACTCCATCGTTAACAACGGCTGCAGCGTAGCCCAGATGGAGGTGTGCAATGAACCCCAAACGTGACGTGGTCTTCCCGGCCGATCGCCATGCGCTCTATGAACTTCACCGCTACTCGCCGGCGGTGCGCTCCAATGGATTCCTGTTCGTCTCCGGCCAGGTCGGCAGTCGCAAGGACGGCTCGCCGGAACCGGTTCTCGAAGAGCAGGTGCGCCTGGCCTTCAGCAACCTCAATGCGATTCTTGCCGCGGCGGGCAGCAGCTTCGACGATGTGGTGGACACCACCATCTTCATGGTCGACCCGCATTCGCGCTTCGAGACCATCTGGGAAGTCGCGGCCGAGTACTGGGGCGAAGCCCCCTACTCGACCGCGACGGCCATCGGCGTGACCTGGCTGGCCGGCTTCGACTTCGAGATCAAGGTGATCGCCAAGCTGCCGGAATGATGGCGACGCGCCCCCTGTGCAGGGGCCGTGTGCTCAGAGGTGAGTGAAGACGCGCTCGGCCGGCAGGCGCGACTTCGGCAGCGCCGCATTGAAGTCGCCGTCGCTGTGGTACCCCAGTGCCACGGCGACGACACTGCTCAGCCCCTGGGCAGCCAGGCCCAGTTCCTCATCCAGCGCCGCCCGGTCGATGCCCTCCATCGGCGTGGCATCCACCCCCTTGGCAGCCGCGCCCAGCAGCAGGGTGCCCAGTGCCAGGTAGGCCTGTTTCTCCGTCCAGTGCGGCATGTCGCCAAGGCCGCGATGCAATTCGACGTAGCTGCTGCGCGTGTTGTGCTGGCCGGTGCGCGCCGCATCGTCACGGAAGCGCCCATCGTCGGCTTCCTGTTGCAGCACGTCGGCCAGGTAGGCTTCGTCGATGTCGCGACGCGCGCAGATCAGGATCACGTGCGAAGCGTTGAGGATCTTCGGCTGGTTGTAGGCGAAGCCATCCTGGGCGCCCTTGGCCAGGCGCGCCTTGCCCTCGGCGGTACTGGCCACGACGAAGTGCCACGGCTGCGAATTGACCGACGACGGGGCCAAGCGCAGCAGTTCGAGCAGCTCGTCGATGATCGCCTGATCCACCTGGCGACTGGCATCGTAAGCCTTGGTGGTGTAGCGCTGGCGGGCGAAGGAAACGGGGCTCATGAACACTCTCCTGATCGATGGAGGGAAGGAAATGCGCGCTAGTCTGCAGCATTCGAATGCATGAAAGAAGCCGATGAACGCGCTAGGAGTTTCAAAGCAGAAATGAAAATGACCACCCTGCAGACACCTGTCACAGGCGGAGCTTGAGCGATGTCCTTGTAAAAACTTCGTAAACGCAATGGATTTTCATTACGCTTGAGAGTAAAAGATAGCTTGCTTTCGATCCTGTATGGGGCGGCGTCATCGCAGCCCTTTCGGCCTGGAGTCCTGCATGTCCATCCCCTCTTTCGTGCAACGCACTGCGCTGGCGTTCGCCGCCACGCTGCTGTTCAACCTTCCCCTGCAAGCCAGCGAACGCACGCTGGACAGCGCCAATGGCCCGCTGACACTCAGCGGCACGCCGCAGCGCGTGGTCGCACTGGGCGATAGCGCGCTGGATGCCGCCTTGTCGCTGGGCGTGCAACCCGTCGGCACGCTGGCCAGCCGGGGTGGCAACGACGTGCCGGACTATCTGAAGGCCAAGGCCGGCGCGATCACCCTGGTGGGCAGCGTGCGCGAACCCAACCTGGAGGCGATCCTGCGCCTGCAGCCCGACCTGGTCCTGGCCTCGAGCGAACTGCCGCCCGAGCTGTACGCCAAGCTGAGCCTGATGGCCCCGACCGTGGTGCCCAAGGGCAATAGCTTCGAGGACTGGCGCATCACCTACGCGACCTACGCCCAGGCGCTCGACAAGGCGCAGCAAGGCCAGCAGCGCATCGCCGAAATCGACGCGCGCAGCGCTGCCCTGCGCCAGCGCCTGCCGCAGGGCCAGGCGATCAGCGTGGTGCGCTGGAACCCGCAGGGGCCGGTGATCATGTCCAGCCACCTGTTCGTCGGTCAGCTGCTCGCTGACCTCGGCCTGCGCCCCAACGCGCTGGCGGCCGCCCAGGAGAAGAAGCCACACAGCGACGTGCTCAGCCTGGAAAACCTGTCGCGCATCAATGCCGACTGGATCTTCCTCGCCACGCTCAACCCCGACGGCCGCAAGGCCCTGGACGATGCCCGCAAGCAGCCGGCCTTCACGCGCCTGAAAGCCGTCGCCGAGGATCAGGTGATGACCGTGGATGGGCAGATCTGGAGCAGCAGCTCCGGCTACCTGGCGGCCCAGCAGGTGCTCGATGACGTGGAGAAGGCACTGCTCGACTGATGCCCGCCTCACGCCTGACCGTTGCCAAGGCACTGGGCTTCGCCGCCCTGTGCCTTTTGCTTTTATGTGGCGCCAGCCTGCTGCTCGGGGCCGGCGACATCGGCATCCTGCCCAGTTTCCATGCGCTGCTGGGCGGCCAGGATGACGACGCCCGCTTCATCGTCTTCGAGCTGCGCTGGGTACGCACGGAGCTGGCTCTGCTGGTGGGCGTCGCCCTCGGCGCGGCCGGGGTGCTGCTCCAGGCCGTGACCCGCAATCCACTGGCCGAACCGGGCCTGCTGGGCGTCAGTGCCGGCGCCTCCTTCGCCGTGGTGCTGGCCATCAACCTCGGCGCCTCCGCCGCCAGCCTGCACCTGGGCGTCGCCATGCTCGGCGCGTTGCTGGGTTGCCTGCTGGTGCTGCTGGTCACCCGTCTGCGCGGTGTGGGCGATGACCCGGTGCGTCTGGTGCTGGCCGGCGCCGCCTTCTCCGGCATGCTCGGCGCACTCAGCAGCCTGTTGCTGTTGTGGGATCAGCGCACCGCCGACGAGATGCGTTTCTGGGTCATCGGCGCCCTCGCCGGACGCCCCCTCGACACGCTCGAGTGGAGCATGCCCGGGCTGCTCGCCGGCGTGTTGCTGGCACTGATCGTCGTCCGTCCACTGGCGGCACTGGCCCTGGGTGAACGCGTCGCCAGCGGCCTTGGCCACCACCCGCAACTGACCCGCCTGGGCACGCTGCTGGCCGTGGCGATCCTGGTGGGCACGGCAACGGCTGCAGCCGGCCCCATCGCCTTCATCGGCCTGATCGTGCCCTACATCGCGCGGCGCCTGGTCGGCTCCGACATCCGTCGCACGCTGGCGCTGAGCATGTTTCTGGGGCCTTGCGTCCTGCTCCTGGCCGACGTCATCTCGCGCCTGCTGGTGCAGCCTTACGAACTGCCGGTGGGGGTGGTGAGCGCCTTCGTCGGCGCACCGATCCTGATCGCCGTGGTGCGCAACCATCGCCTGCCGACCTTGTGACATGAAGCATCCATCCGCACGCCCCCGCCTCGCCCCCAGTGGCCACTCCCTGCTATGCCTGGGCGAGTGCAGCCTGCTGCTGCATCGACGCAGCCTGGCGGTCGGCCTGATTCTGGGGGCCCTGCTGCTCGCCGTCAGTACCTGGCTCCTGGCCAGTGGCGATGACGGCCTCACGCCCTGGAAGGCACTGCAGGCCGCCTTTGGCCAGGGTGAACCGTTGCAGGTGTTCCTGATCCAGGAGCTGCGCCTGCCGCGCCTCGTCGCCGGCCTGCTCAGTGGCGCCGCCCTCGGGGCCGCCGGCTGCCTGCTGCAGACCCTGGCGCGCAACCGCCTCGCCACCCCGGGGGTGATCGGCATCGACAACGGCGCCACCGCCTTCGCGGTCGCCTCCATCGTGGCGGTGCCGACCAGCCTTGCCCCCTCGGCGCTGGCCCTGAGCGGGGCCGCCACCGCCGCCGTGCTGACCTTCGCCCTGGCCGCAGGCGGCGGCGCGCGTGGCTACCGCTTCATCGTCGTCGGTATCGCCATCGGCGCGCTGTTCGGCGCACTGACCAACCTCATGCTGGCGCGCAGCGACATGGACGCGGCCAACGCGGCCTACCCCTGGACCGTCGGCAGTCTCAATGCGCGCCCGGCCGACTCGGTGCTGCTGCTCGGCATCGGCCTGGTGCTTGGCCTGCCCCTGGCCAAGCTGCTGATCAACGCGCTGAGCCTGATGCGCTTTTCCGACAGCGTCGCCATCGGCCTCGGCGTGCGCCTGCAGCTGATGCGCCTGCTCACCCTGATCCTCTGCGTCTGGCTCACGGCCCTGGCCGTTGCCGTCGTCGGCCCGGTCGGCCTGATCGCCCTGGCGGCGCCGGAAATGGCACGTCACCTGGGCCGCCGGCATGGCGTGCCGGTGCTCAATGCCGCGCTGTGCGGCGCACTGATGATGATCCTCGCCGACTGGGTCGGCCGCACCCTGCTGGCCCCCATCGAGATTCCGGTGGGCATCATCGCCGCCGTGGTCGGCGGCCCCTACCTGCTGTGGATTCTGCTGCGCCAGCCCTCACGGAGTTCGACATGACCCACCTTTCCTCCCTGCTCGCCGACGCCAGACCGACGGACGTGAGCCTGGAAGCCCGTGAACTGAGCATGGGCTATGCCCAGAGCCTGATCATCGACACGCTCAACCTGACGATCCCCAGCGGCCAGGTCAGCGCCATCGTCGGCCCCAACGGCTGCGGCAAGTCCACCCTGCTCGCCGGCCTGGCCCGCCTGCACAAGCCCAGCGCCGGCAGCGTGCTGCTCGACGGCAAGGCCATCGGCAGCCTGCCCTCGCGCGAGGTCGCACGGCGGCTGGCCCTGTTGCCCCAGGATGCCAGCGCGCCGGATGGCTTGACCGTCAGCGAGCTGATCCGCTTCGGCCGTCAGCCGCACCAGAGCTTGCTGCGCCAGTGGAGCGAGGAGGATCAGGCGATCGTCGACGCCGCGCTGGCGGCGGCGGACCTGGTCGAACTGGCCGATCGCCCCCTGGAGTCCATGTCCGGGGGCCAGCGCCAGCGTGCCTGGCTGGCCATGGCCATCGCGCAGACCACGCCGCTGCTGCTGCTCGACGAGCCCACCTCGGCGCTCGACCTGGGCCATCAGATCGAGGTGTTCGAGCTGATCCGCGAGTTGGCCGCCGCCGGCAAGACCATCGTCATGGTGGTGCATGACCTGTCCAGCGCCTGCCGCTACGCCGATCACCTGATCGCCATGCACCAGGGGCGGATCGTTGCCAGCGGCAGCCCGAACGACATCGTCACGCCACAGCTGGTGGAACGCCTGTACGGCGTGCGTTGCACATTGCTGAGCGACCCGCTGAGCGGTACCCCGGTGATTGCCGGGGTGAGCCGGCTGTAAAGCGCCAGGCCGGACAATCCGGCCCGGACGCTGCACTCTGAAAACCGCGTAAGCCATCACCGATTCGTCATTCCGGTTATTACTTACACGGACAAATTCTCCTGACCAATCAGTCATTTATTCGCAATATTCGTTGCCTGCGCCAACCGGACGGGGCGGGCCGTCTTTGAGCCTCCGACGAGCTTGAACTATGGTCCAAGCAACTCCGTTTGGAAGGGACTCGAGCGATGAAGTGCGTCATGAGAAGCGCCGTACTGACCCTCTTCTTCTTCTCCGCACCGGCATTCTCGGCCGGCGAGTTGCAAGGTCAACTGAACATCCAGATCACCATCGGCAGTGGCTGTACGGTCACCAACGGCAGTGCCAGTGGCAGCGGCAACACCTTCGGTTCGCTGTCATTCGGTGACTACAACGACCTCAACAACCTGATCGACGGACGCTCCCTCGGCAACTCCGGCGGCAGCTCGTTCGGCCTGCAGTGCACGCAGAACACGCCCTACACCATCGCGCTGAACGCCGGGCAGAACGCCACCGGCGGACAGCGACGCATGAACAGCGGCGGCGTCCTCATCGATTACAACCTCTACCAGGATGCCGGTCGCACGCAGTCCTGGGGCGATGGCGGCGCCACCGGCAACGTGCTTTCCGGCACCGGTACCGGCAATGACGAAGAGGTGGTCGTCTACGGCCGCGTACCCGCGCAGACCACGCCCGTCGCCGGCACCTACACCGACACCGTGCAGGTGACCATCGCCTGGTAACCCCTCACGGCCCGTGCAAGAGGACGTCACGCCTACCAAGGAAGAATCACCATGCACCGCCTGATCGCCCTGCTACTCCTGCTGACCCCGGGCGTTCTGCCTGCGGTCGACAAGACCGCCACGGTCGGCCTCAGCGTGGAGGTACTGCCGGCCTGCCAGGCAGGCGGCGACAGTGGTTCCGGGGTCAGCTTCGGCACCCTGGATTTCGGCACCCACCTCAGGCTCGACAACCTCATCGAGCGCGTGGGCCAGCCCGGAGCAGGCGCCCTGCGCATCAACTGCCAGCAGAACATTCCCTATCGCGTGCTGATCAACGCCGGCCACAGCGGCACCACCAGCAACCGCCAGATGGCGGGGCCTGGCGCCGACGTGGTGAGCTACAACCTCTACACCAGCGCCGACCACGCCACGGTCTGGGACGATACGACTGGCGTCAGCGCCATGGGCAACGGCCAGGACCAGTGGCTGCCGGTCTATGCCCGGGTACCGGCCCAGGGCGCGCCGCTGCCGGGCAACTACAGCGACACCCTGACCATCACGGTGAGCTGGTGATGCCGTGCCGAGCCCTTGCGCCCACAACAGCCGGCCTCGCCTGCCTGACCCTGCTGGCTGCACCCGTGGTGCCAGTCCTCGGCGATACCGGGGTCAACGATCAGATCGTCAGCCAGAGCTTCCAGCTGCGCGCGGAAATCGTGGCGGGCTGCCTGCTTGGCAGCGGCGCCAGCGACGCCACCTCGTTCGGCAACCTGTCGTTCGGCCAGGTCAGCAGCCTGCCAGGCAACCTGGACATCGCCAGCACGCCGGGCAACGGCTCCATCGTCCTGCAGTGCTCTCCCGGCACCTCGGTCAGCGTCTCGCTCAATGCCGGGCTCAACGCCAGCAGCGTCGGCCTGGGCCGCTACCTCGCCCTGGGCAGCGAGCGCCTGCGCTACCAGCTCTATCAGGATGCCGCCCGCAGCATCATCTGGGGCGACGACAGCAACGGAGGCACGCGCATGAGCATCAACTTCCCCAGTGGCGGCGGCAGCCAGACCTATCCGGTGTACGCCCGCCTGTTCAGCGTCAGCCCGATGCCCTCGGCCGGCCTCTACACCGATACCGTCACCGTTACCGTGAGCTACTGAGCCATGTGCACGCGCGCCCTGCTGCTCGGCTGCCTGCTGGCGACAGCGATGCTCAGCGTCGCCGTGCAGGCGGCCACCTCCATACTCATCTGGCCCATCAACCCGATGATCGAGGCGGATCGTCAGAAGTCAGCCGCACTGTGGCTGGAGAACCGTGGCCTGGAGCCGGTGGACCTGCAGGTCAGGGTGATGACCTGGGAGCAGGAAGCCTTCGCAGACCGCCTGAGCCAACAGAAGCAGGTGGTCGGCAGCCCGCCGATGGCCACCGTGCAACCGGGCAAGCGCCAGCTGGTCAGGCTGGTCAACCTGCAACCGCCGCCGCCCGGCACCCTGCGCACCTACCGGGTACTGGTCGACGAGGTGCTGCCGCCCAGGGCGAATCCGTCGCAGCTGGGCGTGCAGTTCCAGATGCGCTACTCCGTGCCGCTGGTCGTGGTCGGCCCCGGAGCCTATCTGGATGACGGCTTGCGCGAAGCACCCGACCAGGGTCAGCCACTGGCGCCGGACCTGCGCTACCGCTTCGTCGAGGAACGCGCCGGAACCTTCCTCCACCTGCACAACGTCGGCCCCGCACCAGCCAGGCTGTCGCAGGTGGAACTGCTGCGCGCCAACGGCCCCCAGCCCGTCGCCGAAGGACTGCTCGGCTACGTCCTGCCCGGCGCCAGGATGCGCTGGCCGATGCCGCGCGGGGTTCGCAGCGGGCGCATACAGGCGCGCATCAACGAGAGTCGCCAAGCGCAGGTACTGGCCACTGAGTAGCTCACTGCCCCTGTTGCTGTTACTGGCAGCCGTGCTCTGCATATGCACGGCCCATGCCGATGACGCCGAGCAACTGGCCCAGGCTCAGGTGCTGTATCTGGAACTGATCGTCAATGAACTGCCCAGCGGCAAGGTAACGGAAGTGAGAGAACATCAGGGCCGGCTGTTCGTCCAGCGCGAGGATCTGCTCGCCGCCGGCGTTCGCCTGCCCCCCGAGCCGCCGCCCTGGGTCGCCCTGGACCGGATCGACGCGCTGCACAGCGACTATCAGCAGGAAAGCCAGCGCCTGCTGCTGACCCTGCCCAGCGAATGGCTGCCACACCAGCGCTTCGGTCCCAGCAGCCTGAGCGAACCGATGCCGGCGCAAACTGCCTTCGGCGCGCTGTTCAACTACGACCTCTACTACAGCCACACCGAGAACGCCGGCCACTATGCCAATACCTGGCTGGAGCAACGCGTCTTCGATGGATTCGGCATGATTTCCAACACCGGCGTGTATCGCCACAGCTTCTCCGGCCCAGGCTACCGCGACGGCTACACCCGCTACGACACCACCTGGCGCTTCAACGACCAGCAACGCATGCTCAGCCTGAGCGGTGGCGACCTGATCACCGGCGCGCTGACCTGGAACAGCGCGGTCCGCCTCGGCGGCGTGCAGCTTTCGCGCGAGTTTGCCCTGCGTCCGGACCTGATCACCTACCCCCTGCCCCGCTTCGACGGCGATGCCACGGTGCCCAGCACGGTGGACCTGTTCATCGACGACGCCCGCGTCAGCCAGCAGGACCTGCGCCCTGGCCCCTTCACCCTCAACACCGTGCCCTATATCAGCGGCGCCGGCACCGCGACCCTGGTCACCACCGACGTGCTGGGCCGCCAGGTATCGACGACCGTCCCCTTCTACGTGACCGACAGCCTGCTGCGCGAGGGCCTCTCCGACTTCTCCCTGTCGCTGGGCAAGCTGCGCCGCAACTATGGCGTGGAGGATTTCGCCTACGGCCGTCTCGTCGGCAGCGGCAGCCTGCGCTACGGCCTGAGCGACAGCCTCACCCTGGAGGCGCACGGCGAGAATGGCGCCGGGCTCAGGCAGGCCGGCATCGGCGCCACCGTCGGGCTCGGCCTGCTCGGTACCCTGACCAGCTCCATCAGCCACAGCGCTGGCATCGGCAACGGCCAGCAGTACAGCCTCGGCTACAGCTACTACGGGCGCCGCTTCGGCGTCACCGCCCAGCGCATTCAGCGCACCGCCGACTATGCAGACCTCAGCGTCGCCCAGGCGCTGGACAGCGACCTCGCGGGCGGCCCGCTGAGCAAGCTGCAGGATCAGCTGACCTTCAGCTTCAGCCCGGAAGGGTTCGGCTCGTTCGGTATCGGCTACTTCGCCAGCGAAGAACACAGTGGCCAGCGGACCCGCCTGATCAACCTGTCGTGGTCGCGCAGCCTGTGGGGCAACAGCAGCCTCTACCTCTCCTTCAACCGTCAGCTGGACGATGCGACGCCCGCCATCCAGGCCCAGCTGGTCGTGCCCTTCGACCTCTACTCCAGCCTGACCACGGGCGTGGAGCGGGACAGCAACGGCAGGCAGAGTGTGCGCGCCAACTACAGTCGCAACGCGCCCAGCGATGGTGGCCTGGGCTGGAACCTGGGCGTGGCCGAGGGTGACAGCGACTTCCGCCAGGCCGATCTGACCTGGCGCTCGCGCCATGCGCAGGTGCAGGCGGGGGTCTACAGCAACGATGGCCAGACCACGCAGTGGGGCGGCGTCAGCGGCTCCCTGGTGGCGATGCAGGGACAGCTGTTCGCCAGCAACCGCATCGACGACGCCTTCGTCCTGGTCAGCACCGAAGGCCAGTCAGGCGTGCCGGTGCACTACGAGCACCAGTTGCTCGGCCGCACCGACAGAGCGGGTTATCTGCTGGTGCCCTGGGTGCCGTCCTACTACCCCGGACAGTACGAAGTCGACCTGCTGGACATGCCCAGCAACCTGCACCTGAGCGAAACCCAGAAGCGCATCGCGGTTCACCAGGGCAGCGGCGCCCTGCTCAACTTCGCCATGGTGATGACCCTCTCCGCCAGCATCCAGCTGGTCGACGGCCAGGGCCGTCCGCTGCCGCGAGGCAGCCAGGTGACGCATCAGCCCAGCGGCCAGCGCAGCTACATCGGCTGGGACGGGCTGCTGTACTTCGAAGGTCTGGCCAAGGACAACCGCCTCGACGTGCGCCTGGCCGATGGCAGGACCTGCAGCAGCCGGTTCACTCTGGATGACGACGCCGTGGAAATTACCCTGGTCGGCCCGCTCCCCTGCCAGTACGACGGTGCCCGGCCATGACCCGCTGGCTGGCCCTCGCGCTGACGCTCTGCAGCCTCCTGCTCGTCGCCCCGGCCCATGCCTGTGGCATCTATGCGGCGTCGGTGAGCCTCGGCAGCAGCAACTCACTGAGCCTGCGCACCACCCAGCAGCAGGCCGCGGCCGGTGCGGGTCTCTCCTGCCCCGGCGTGCTCCAGGTACTGGCCGCCGCCTATGTCAGGGTCACGCTGCAGAATGCCGGGACCCTGGCCCTGCAGGACGGCCAGGGCAACCAGATACCCTTCTCGATCTACCGCGACTCCGGCTACAGCCAGACGCTGGTAGCCGGCCAGCCCCAGCAGCTCGACGCCATCAACCTGGTTGCACTGGGCGGCAGCTCCAGCGCCATCGGCCTGTACTTTCGCACCAACCCCGGGCCCAATGTGCCGGCTGGCACCTACACCGCTACCATCACCCTGCGCTGGGACTGGGCCATCTGCACCGTCGGTGCGCTCAACCTCTGTTCCTGGAGCCGCAGCCCCGGACTGACCCAGAGCTGCCTGCCCATCTGCGGCGCCCCGACCAACTGGGGCAGCGGCTCCCTGGCGACGCTGACCATCACCCTGGTCGTGACCAAGGCCTGTCGCATCGACACGCTGCCTGCCGTGGACTTCGGCGCCAATGCGCTGATCAGCCAGTTTTCCGCCCAGCAACGCACCTTCGCGGTGACCTGCACCAGCACCGAGGGCTACACGCTGACCTTCGATGACGGGCAGAACTACCTGGCCCCCTGGCGACGGCTGAGAAACGGCAGCGACTACCTGCGCTACAACCTCTATCACAACGGCAGCAGCCTGATCTGGAACAGCGGCTCGCCACTGAGCGCCAGTGGCACGGGCGATTCGCAGACGTTCACCTACCAGGCGATTCTCGACCCGTCACAGGCCAACGCGCCGGTCGGCGTGTACACCGACAACGTGCTGCTGATCATCAACTACTGAGGCGTTACCAGTAGACCACCAGCGTCGAGCCGGCATCCGCGACGGACTGCGTGGAGACCGACGCCGCCCCTGCATCGGGCTTCAGCGGCAGCGCTCGCCCGCGTCCGTCCTGCAGCTGGTACGCGGCCTGCTCGCAACCGTTGCCGAGCACGCGAACGGCCTGCTGGTCACGCTCGGCGGATACTTCGCAGCGTTTGAGAATGGTGAGACTGATGTGCAGCTGCCCGCTGATCTGCTCAGCGAGAGACTGATTGGCGACGAGGCACAGAGCCACGGCCAGGAGGGAGGCAACAAGTCGGCGGTACGGCATGACAACGCTTCTACTGTGATGGTGGCCTGCTGGAGTTGAAGGTCAAAATCCATCCGTAGAAACGGTCACGGCTTCGAGGCGCGACCGAAAACAGGGCCAGATTACCGCGATATCACTTTGAGATCACGCCGATTCCGACGAACGCCCGTTCAGGGCAAGCGCCTGGCCAGGAAAGCACGGGCCGGCTCGACGATCTGCTCCTGCGCCGCGACCAGCGGCAGGTCGCGCGCCCCCTGCGCCGTTCGCTCGACCAGCGCGTAGAGCGTCGCGGTCGCCAGCTCCAGCGCCTGCGGCAGGGCCTGACCCGCCAGCAGGCGACCCAGCAAGGTGGCGGAGAACACATCGCCCATGCCGTTGGGCAAGGGGTGCAGCGCCAGTCGCGGTGTCGTCACCAGCCAGGCGCCCTCGCCGTTCACCGCCAGGGTGCCCAGCTCGTCCTCGGGGATGTCTGCGGTCGCCAGACTGGTGACGATCACCACATCCGGCCCGCGTCCGCGCAACTGCCTGGCGACCTTGACGGCCTCCTGCAGACTGGCCGGCTGGCTGCCGGTCAGCAGCTCGAACTCGAACTGGTTGGGGGTGATGATGTTGGCGCAGGGAATGGCCTGATCCCGCAGAAAGTCGGGAATCGCCGGATTGACGAACACACCGCGCCCGACATCGCCCATCACCGGGTCGCACAGGTAGCGCAGCGCCGGGTTGTGCTGGCGAATCTCGCCCACCGCTTCGAGAATCACCCGCCCGCTATCGGCATCCCCCAGATAACCGGAAAGCACGGCCGCCAGACGCGGCAGCACGCCACGTTCACGCAACCCCAGCAGCACGTCGCGGATATGTTCGGCACCGAATACCTGGCCGCGAAACTGGCCATAACCGGTGTGGTTGGAGAACTGCACGGTATGGATCGGCAGCACTTCGAAGCCCAGTCGCTGCAAGGGGAAGACCGCAGCGGCGTTACCGACATGGCCCCAGGCCACATGCGACTGGATCGACAGAACGAGGGGCGGCAAGGTGGTGCTCATGGACATTCCGACAATGGCTCGACGACGATGGAGTGGCCGCGATTATTCGCCAAGTCACGCGCCCGCACCACCACTGACGCCCTCGCGCTCTTCTTCGGTTCGCTGCGCCTGGCCATGGCCAGCGATCCGGCAGCCGCGAAGCAGGAAGCAACCGACTGCCGAATCGAGGCGCGAGGCCAGCATGCGCCACGACGACTCACTCGGCGAACGTGAATGCCCCTGGCGCCGGAGACTCACCGGGCATGACCGCCTCGACGTGGTAGACCTGCGGCTCTTGCACAAAGTACGCCTCCAGCCCCGCCATGAAGAGGCGGTGATCCTCACTCGCCTCGAAGCCCGGCGCGTGATCCTCGAGTGAACGCCAGCGCACGATGAGGTTGAACACCTCCGGCGTCTCGATGCCTTGCGCCAGCATGTGGCCGGCGTAACCCTCGGCACGCCGGAGCAGGTACTCGACGTCGGCGAAGGCGCGCTTGAACGGCTCGATACGCTCGCGGTGAATGGGCAGCAGCGCAATCTCGTGAATCATGGGGTTTCCTCCGGGGTAGCTTGAACGGTCGGGGGCGCTGACGAGAGCTGCGAGGGCACGATGGCAATCGCGATCTTGCCGCGCAGGCCATTGTTGGGGCTCTGCAGCAGCGCATGGGCACGTGGAACGTCCGCAAGCGAATAGACGGCGCCAACGTGAGGCCGCAACTGGCCACGCTCCACCAGGGCACGGAGCTCATCGAGCTTGCCGCGGTTCTGCCGGGTGAAGACGAAGTGATAGCTGGCGTTCTTGCCCCAGGCCTGGATGACGTTCTGCGGCTGAGCAATGTCCACGATCGAGACCACGCGCCCCAGTTGCGCGAGCGCATCGGGGCTGCGCGACAGCGTGTCGCCGCCGATGGTGTCGAGGATCACATCGACGCCCTGGCCATTGGTTTCCCGCAGGATGGCGTCAACGTAGTCCTCTTTCTCGTAGTCGATGACCACGTCGGCCCCCATCCCTCTGGCGAACTCGACGTTCGCCTCGCGCACGGTGGTGAACACCCTGGCGCCCATGGCCTTTGCCAGCTGGATCGCCACATGGCCGACGCCACCGGCACCGCCATGCACGAGGATGCGCTCGCCCACCCTCAGCGCCGCACGCACCACCAGCGCTTCCCAGGCCGTGCCGCCGACCAGGGTGAGGCTGGCGGCCTCGAGGTGACTCAGTGCCGCCGGTTTCTTGCCGACAATGCCTTCAGCGGCGACGTGGTACTCGGCATAGCTTCCCGGACCATCGAAGATCTGTGGCGTGTACCAGACCTCGTCGCCCGGCGCGAAGCTCGTCACGCCCGGCCCGACCGCTTCGACGACACCGGAGACGTCATGCCCGGTAATGCCCGGCAATGGCACCAGATCGGCGTAATCACCGCGCCGGACCTGGAAATCCAGCGGATTGATGGACGTTGCATGCACCCGCACCAGTACCTGCCCTGCCTGCGCCACTGGCTTGGGTACGTCGCGCAGCTCGAAGGCTTGCGGGCCGCCAAATGAGTTGAGAACCAACGCTTTCATGGTATTTCCTCGCTTCGATAAAAAGGGATATCGGGATTTTTCGATATATAAACACAAAAAGATTCGCGGAATTTCCTGCTCTCAGGCCATCTTCAACCCTCACTTCGCGAAAAAGGGATATCGAGAAATATCGATATATCAGATCAAAAGATTACAGCTCCTTGCCAAGGAACTCGGCAAGCGCACTGATGTTCGCTTCGTTGCGTTTGTAGTAGGTCCACTGCCCGACACGACGGACCTCCACCAGCCCCGCTCGCTGCAGCGTCGCCAGGTAATCGGACACCGTCGACTGCGACAGACCGACACCTTCCTGGATGCTGCTGACGCAGACACCCACCGTGTGCACGTCCCCTTCATCCTGCGGAGGAAAGCCCTTCTCGGGATCCTTCAACCTTCTGAGGATCTCGAGGCGCGTAGGGTTCGACAGGGCTTTGAATATGCTGATCAGGTCCATGCCGCGATAATATCGAGATTTACCGATATGTCAATTCAGCATTCAGCCGCCCGTCGGGCACATGCCCTGAGGTCTCTGCCTGCATGCCCCTTCCGAACGCCTGCAGTGGTCTGGTGCTTCAACGGATGCTTTGCACGAGCGCCGGCAGCGTGGCCACGAGCAGCACCAACGCCATGCTCAGGTTGAACAGCAACGCATAGCGGGGGTGCATCAGCAGACGGCGAAACGTCGCGCCGCCAACGGCCCAGATGCCAACGCACGGCACGGAGACCAACAGCAGGATCACGGCCGCGAGGAGGACGTTCTGTGCGTGATGCTCAGCTGGCACGTAAGTCGCCACGCCGCTGATGGTCACGGCCCAGGCCTTGGGATTGACCCACTGGAATGCCACTCCGCCGAAGAACCCCATGGGTGCGGCGTCGTCATCACGAACCTGCAACGGGCCACTGCTGGCGATCTTCCAGGCAAGCCAGAGGATGTAGGCTGCGCCGACGACACGCAGCGCCACATCGAAGCCGGGTATGGCCGACAGCAGCGTGCCGAGGCCCAGCCCCAATGCGGCCAGGAGCAGGCCGACGCCGACGGAAATGCCCGCCACCAGCGGCATCGCACGCCATACCCCGACACGCGCACCGGCCAGCAGGACCATCGCATTGTTCGGGCCTGGCGTGCCGGTCATCACCACGCAGAAGAGCAGAAACGAGAGAAGCACGCTGGTATCGGTCATTGGCTGGGTCATGTCCACCTGGGTTTCGATTGCACAATCTTATTGCCTTTAGCGCGCAACTCGATTGCAATTCATTGATGCCATAGCGAACGAAACACAAGATATGACCACTATCGATCGAATAGACCAACGTATATTGCACGAGCTCTCCAGAGACGCCCGCCAGACCAACGTGAAGCTGGCCGAGCAGGTGGGGCTGTCGCCCTCCGCCTGCCTGAGACGCGTGCAGGAACTGGAGCGCAGCGGCGTGATCACCGGCTACAAGGCGGTGATCGACAGGTCGCGACTCGGCATCGGCTGCGTGGTCTATCTCACGGTGGGGCTGTCCAAGCACACCAAGGCCAGCCTCGAAGCGTTCGAACGGGCCATTGCCGAGGCGCCCGAGGTCGTGGAGTGCCACACCATCACCGGCGCGGTTGAATACCTGCTACGCGTCGAGGTGACTGACATCGGCGCCTACAAGGACTTCCACACCAACGTGCTGGGCACCCTGCCCCACGTCTCGTCCATCACCAGCCATATCGTGATGGACAGCAGCAAGAGCACCCGCTCCTGACGCGGCTTTAGCAACACGCGGGTTCATGCGCCATCCGCAGGGCCGCCGGCAGCCGCGCGTCTAGACTCTGGAGTCCATGCTGCAACCGTGGACATTCAGGATGAACAGCAAGAACACCATCTGCCTCTGGTACGACCGCGACGCGCTGGAGGCAGCCACCTTCTATGCCGAGACCTTTCCCGACAGCGCCGTGCTGGCCGTGCACCACGCCCCCGGCGACTACCCCTCCGGCCAGCAGGGCGATGTGCTGACGGTGAGGTTCGACGTCATGGGTATACCCTGCCTGGGACTCAACGGCGGCCCGCTGTTCCGCCACAACGAGGCCTTCTCGTTCCAGGTGGCGACCGACGATCAGGCCGAAACCGATCGCCTGTGGCAGGCGATCATCGACAACGGCGGCCAGGCCAGCGAGTGCGGCTGGTGCAAGGACAGGTGGGGGATATCCTGGCAGATCACCCCGCGCATCCTCACGGCCGCCATCGGCAGCCCGGACCGTGCGGCGGCCCGGCGTGCCTTCGAGGCGATGATGACCATGAGCAAGATCGACATCGCCAGGATAGAGGCCGCGTTGCAAGGCTGAACGATGGCTACATCAGCCGCGCGCGTTCTTCCGCTGCAGGATAGTCGAGGCGTCGTTGTAGGCAGCCTGGAAGGCGTCGCTGCCGATCCAGGTCACGGCGGCCTCTTCGTCTTCGTCGTGGAAAGCTGCACGATAGGCGATCAGCAGGCCCATCATGAAATCGGTCGCATCATCCTGCGCCTCTTCGGCAACCACCAGTTCCAGCACCGGGTATTGCAGGAACACCAGGCACAGTGCGAGCAGGCTGATGCCCTCGGCCGCTGCCATCGCCTGGAACAGGTCGTCGAAATGCGCCGGGTCGAAACCGTTTTCCTTGATGTCGGCGAAGTCGAAGGTGCTCAGGTCGATCTCCACATCATCGAACGGCTCATCGATCTGCGCGTTGGCCAGCAACGGATGGATGGGGTGACTCTTCGGCTTGCCCATGCGGTTCTGCTTGGCCTTGGCCTTGGCCCGCTGGGCGCGTTTCTTCTGCTTGTCTGGGGAGGCCATGGGGCGTATTCCTCGTTCGGGGCAGCCATGTGCATGGCTCGAAATGATCAGGCGCGCATTGTATGCAGTCTTGCTCACGGGCTGTGGGTGAATTTGCCATTGCAGGATCGCGGCGGGAGCGGCCCGTGACCGCCATCGAGGAGAAGGACAACGCCATGATCGACCATGAACGCCTGCATCGGGACGGCTACGTGCTGCTGCGCCAGGCCGTGCCGGCGGATGGGCTGGACGCGCTGCGCGGCCTGTTCGATGCCCGTGTCAGACCTTCGGATCAGTGGCCCGTGCCGCGAGGTGCGGACTGGCGCCACGCGCAGCTCGACGATGATGCGCAGGTCCTGGCCATCTGCCGCCTGCCGCTGCTTCTGGCGGGGGTGAGTGCGTTGATTGGCGAGCGTTTCTTCATCGCCCAGGTGGAAGGCCGCGAACCCCTGGCAGGCGGCGGCCATCAGCAACTGCATCGCGATCTGTCACAGCAACGCCCGGGCGACATCGCCAATGCCCTGGTGTACCTCGACGACTACGGCCAGGACAACGGCGCCACCCGCATCGTGCCCGGCAGCCATCGGACGCATCCGGGAGCGCCGCCATTCGACAGCAATGACGAATCCCTCGCCGTGCAGCTCTGCGGGTCGGCCGGTGACATCCTGCTGTTCGATGTCGACCTGGTTCACGCGGGCAGCCTGAACCCGAGCGGCGCACGTCGCCGCTCGCTCCTGATCAGCTACTTCGCCGAGGCCCTGCATGCCTCGTACCTGCACACCCGGCACCTGCGCGGAACTCGCCTGGACACCGGCGAGCGCTTCGATCCTGCGGATCATTTGCCGAGCGCCGGCTAGCCTGTGCGAAGGCCAGCCGGGCCGAAACCTGTTACGGGCTCAGCTGACGCTGCAGCGCCTGCTGGGCGCGCTCGGCAGCTTCGACGGTGACGCGCTCCCCCAGTACCTCGCTCAGCTGCCGTAACTGTGCGGCACTGACACCGATGTTCATGCTCATGCGCATGTGCGCCTGCAGTTGCGCCTCGGCACCGGGCAGTGCCGCGAGCATGCTCAAGGTCGCCAGTTCACGGCTCTGCCAGTCGAGGTTGTCGCGTTCGAAGATGGCACCGAACAGGTGAGCGCGCAGGTACTCGTTGGCTACCGGGGCGAAGTCGAACAACGGCCCCTCGACCACGGCTCCGGCCAGCCTGGTCTGGTTGGCCGTGCCGGCAGCCAGCAGCGCATCGCCCTTGGGCACGGGCTGACTGGGCTCGCGCCCGGGCGCATCTTCGATGCCCCTGGCCTTGCGTGCCTCGACGACCCTCATCAGCTCGGACAGCGCATTGAGACTGCGCGGAAAACCCGCATAGGCGTAGAGCTGTACCAGCACCTCGCGGGCGTCGCTGATGCTCATGCCGAGGTCGAGCCCCTGTTCGAGGGCGCCGTTGAGCCTCGCGATATCACCGGCGGCAGCGAACGCTGCAATCGGCACGATGGCCTGCTGACGTGAATCGAGGGTTGCATGGCTGCTGGCAGGTTGCTCCGGGTTCTCCTCGGCGATGGCGCTACGCGCCGGTTCGCCGAGGCCCAGAACGACGCCGAGTGCAGCGATGGCCAGGCCCGACCTAGTCCTGATGCGTTTGGCCATACTGCTCATCGCTCACTTTCTCCAGCCAGTTGACGTTCTTGCCGTCCAGGGTCGCGGTGATCGCCATATGGGTCATCGCCGTGTCCGGAGCCGCGCCATGCCAGTGCTTGACGCCCGGCGGACACCAGACCACGTCGCCGGGGCGGATTACCCGGACCGGCTTGCCCCATTCCTGGGTCAGGCCGACGCCGGCGGTAACCAGCAGACGCTGACCGGCCGGATGGGTATGCCAGGCCGAACGTGCGCCGGGCTCGAAGGTAACCAGCGCACCGGAGGTATTGATGTGCTCATCGGCCGGCCAGATCGGGTCGATCCGCGCACGGCCGGTGAAGAACCGCTCCGGGCCGGCGATCGAGGCCTGAGTACCGGCACGCACGATCTGCTGCTCGCCCCCGCCCGTTTCTGCAGCGCGGGCTGGGCCGGTCTGCAGGGCCGCGACGCAAAGCGCCGCGGTGAAGATCCGCTTGTTCATGCTGATCACATCTCCTTGAGTCAACGCGCGGTGCAACCCCTGTCGGTCGGCGGGCTCCCCGTCAGCCGGCGGTTGGTCATTGCAGGGCGTCGTGGAAGAACGCCTGTAGCTGGTCGAAAGGAATCACATCGGTACGGTCGTACAGGTCGACGTGATTGCTGCCGGGCACCACCTGCAGCGTCTTCGGCTCGCTGGCAGCGGCGTAGATGTCCTCGCTGTAGAAGCGCGAATGGGCATGCTCGCCGACGATCAGCAGCAGCGGCCGTGGCGAGATCCACTGCAGCTTGTCCAGCAGCGGGAAGTTCATGAAGCCCTGTGCCGAGGTCTGGGTGAACTGGGTGCTGGAATTGGCGTGATAGCCGCGTGGCCGTGAATAGAACTCGCCGAACTCGCGGCCTATCGGGTGTGTATCAGCATCGATCTGCAACGGTGCTCCACGCTCGCCCAGCGTCGCCCGCCCACTGGCGAACTCGCTCCAACGCTGCTCGGCCAGAGCCTGCAGCGTCGCCCTGCGTGCGGCTTCGTCCAGACTGCCGGCAAAGCCCTCGGCATGCAGGCGCGAGATGTCGTACAGACTCACGGTGGCCACGGCCTTGATGCGCGGGTCGACCTGCGCGGCACTGAGGCCGAAGCCACCGGAGCCACAGATGCCGATCACGCCGATGGCGTCACGTGCGATGCCAGCCTGGTTGCCGAGAAAGTCGACACCGGCGTGGAAATCCTCGACGAACAGCTCAGGCGACGACAGACGCCGCGGCGAACCGCCGGATTCACCATTGTGCGAGGCATCGAAGGTCAGTGCCACGAAACCGCGCTGGGCCAGCTCGTTGGCGTACACGCCCGGCCCCTGCTCCTTCACCCCGCCATAAGGCGCGCCGATGATCAGCGCCGGCCAGTCGTCGCGGCTGTGGAAGTCAGCGGGCAGGTAGAGGTCGCCGGCCAGCTCGATGCCGAAGCGATTGCGATAGCTGACCGGCTGGCGACGCACCTGCTCGCTCAACGCGAAAATGTAGTTGCCCATGAGAGGCTCCTGTTTGAGGGGAAGGGAATGACGGCGGCTCAGTCCTTTTTCACCGGGCCGGCGAGGAACTCGGCGTCCGTCACCGGCGCCAGCCAGTCGACCGGCTTGCCATCGAGCGACTCGTTGATCGCGATGTGCTGCATGGCGCTGCTGTCGGTTGCACCGTGCCAGTGGCGGCGGCCGCAGTTGCACCAGATCAGGTCGCCGGGGCGAATCTCGGTCTTCGGCCCACCCTCGCACTGCGTCCAGCCCACGCCATCGGTCACCAGCAGCACCTGACCCAGCGGATGGGTATGCCAGTTGGTCCGCGCACCCGGTTCGAAATTGACCACCGCGACGCCAACCCGCGCAGGAGCCGGCGCGTTGAAGATGCGGTCGATGCGCACACGCCCGGTGAACCAGTCGGCCGGGCCGACGATGGCCTGGCTCGCCCCTGCGCGGTGAACCTGCATGTCGGCACTGGCCAGATCGCTGTCACTCATGTCGGTCACCTCATTCGTTGCTCGAGAGACAAAGGTAGCGACGGCAGATTGATTCGTGTATACGCAAAATAATTAACTCGGCATGAAGCAGTACTTAACAATGTTCACGAGCGGCATGGATGATCTGGTGGTTTTCATCGCGGTGGCACGGGAGCGCAACTTCACCCGCGCCGCCGCGCGCCTCGGCGTCTCGCCTTCGGCAGTCAGCCAGACCATACGCGGCCTGGAGGAGCGCCTTGGGGTGCGCCTGCTGACGCGCACGACCCGCAGCGTCACGCGCACCGAAGCGGGAGAGAAGCTGCTGCTCGAGATCGCGCCGCTGCTCGAGCGCATCGACGCGCACCTGAGCGCCATCTCCGACCTGCGCCAGCACCCATCCGGTACGGTGCGCATCACCGCCGACGAGTTCGCTGCCCGCCACGTCGTCTGGCCCAAGCTGGCGACCCTGCTGGAGACCTACCCGGACGTGGTGGTGGAGTTGATCACCGACTACGGGCTCACCGACATCGTTGCCGAACGCTTCGATGCCGGCATACGCCTGGGCGGGATCATCGACGCGGACATGATCGCCGTTCCCATCGGTCCCGAGATGCGCATGGTCACCGTGGCCACCCCTGGCTATCTGGCGCGGTACGGTACCCCGCGACGTCCGGAGGAGCTGACCGCGCATCGCTGCATCAACCTGCGCCTGCCCACGCACGGCGGCCTCTACTCCTGGGAGTTCGGCAGCGGCGAGAACGAATTCCGCGTACGTGTCGGCGGCCCGCTGATCATGAACAGCGTGCTGCAGATCCTCGATGCTTGCCTGGCCGGCGTCGGCCTGGCGCAGCTACCGGATACCCAGGTACGGCCCTATCTGGACAGCGGAGCACTGACCGAAGTACTCGGGGCATGGTCCGACAGCTTCCCTGGCTATCACCTGTACTACCCGAGCCGGCGCCAGCAGACGGCCGCCTTCCGTGTGGTGCTGGATGCACTGCGCGACTGGCAGGCGCCAGGTTGACGAGACGTTCCGCATGCTCGGCAGGCAGGCCGAGCGTGGCGACGGATCGCCTTCTCGCCCGCCATTGCCTTAACATGTGGCGGGTCAACCGCCATCGCATCGATGGCCAGGAGTCTCGTCCGTGAGTCGACGCAGTGCTGAACGTGACTGGGTCCGGCATAGCCAGATGCCGGGAAGGATCGAACGCATCGAGGCGTATTTCAGCGGCCACGGCTACGATCCGCACCGCCACGACACCTACGCCATCGGCCGCACGCTGTCCGGCGTGCAGAGCTTTCGCTATCGCCGCGCCATGCGCCACAGCCTGCCTGGCGGCACGCTGGTGCTGCACCCCGACGAGGTGCACGACGGCATGGCCGGCACCGACGAAGGCTTTCGCTATCGCATGCTCTACATCGACCCGGTGCTGATCCAGCAGGTGCTCGGTGGTCGGCCTCTGCCCTTCATCGCCGGCGGCCTCTCCGACGACATCCGCCTGCGCCACGCCAGCGAGTCCTTCCTGCAGACCATGGACCATGCGTTCGAAACGCTGGAGGAAGACGACGCCATCTATGACCTGGCCCACGCGCTGCAAGCCGTGGCCGGCCAGCGTCGCGGCCGCCGCGCCTTCGACTACGTCGCAGCGGAGCGCGCCCGTGCCTACATCCATGCCCACCTCGACACGAACATCGCCCTGGACGACCTGGAACACGCCAGCGGCCGGGATCGCTGGAGCCTGTCACGGGACTTCCGCGCCCTGTTCGGTACCAGCCCCTACCGCTACGTCACCCTGCGCCGCCTCGACCATTGCCGCGCGCTGATGCATGCCGGCGTGGCACTGGCCGACGCCGCACTGATCGCCGGCTTCTTCGACCAGAGCCACATGACACGCCACTTCATCCGCGCCTTCGGCCTGTCACCGGCACGCTGGCTCGGCATGCTCAAGCTGTAGGATCGTACAAGAAGCCTCCACGGCACCTCGCTAGGCTGGTGACAACCAGAACGAGGAGCCCCCGCATGACCCAGCAATCCCCTACCCCGGCCACCCAAGCGATCAACCTGCAGCAGAAGCTGGCGCTGATCGACGAGCACTGGTCGCCCAGAGTGGTCGCCGAGATGAACGACTACCAGTTCAAGGTGGTCCGCATCGAAGGTGACTTCATCTGGCACTCGCATGCCGACACCGACGAAGCCTTCTTCGTCCTCGAAGGCCAGCTGCGCATCGACTTTCGCGATGGCCACGTGCTGCTGCAAGCCGGCGAACTCTACGTGGTGCCCCGCGGCGTCGAGCACAAGCCCTACGCCGCGCAGGAGGTGAAGATGATGCTCATCGAACCCCGTGGCGTGCTCAACACCGGCGAAGAAGGTGGCGAGCGCACGGCGCAGAACGATCGCTGGATCTGAAGCGAGCCCACCACCACGCGCAGAGCCTCTGGCTGGCTCTGCGCCCTGGCTCTAGCGCGCCGGCATCTGCTCGTAGCGCCTCTGGATGCGGGCGAGTTCTCCCGACAGGCGCAGCTGCTCCAGGGCATCGGCCCAGGCGCTGACCAGGGCATCGTCGCTGTCCCGGCTGAACGCGATGTACAACGACGAGCGATACAGCTCGACGGGTATCTGCCGCAGCGCATCGGTGGCGATGTTCAGTTGCCGGCAGTAGTACGCCACGCCGGCATCGGTGTCCCCCGCTATCACCTCGGTGCGCCCCGCCAGCAGCATGCGGTAGAGCTGATAGCTCTCGGCCGCACTCTTGTCCAGGTTGGTGAACCCCAGCGACTGCAACACATCGGGAACCAGGCCGGCATGCCGGGTGGTGACACGTGGCGCCTGCAGCAGTTGCTCCAGGGTGTCTATCGGCTGTGCCGTATCGGCCCGTTGATAGGGATGGATGGACTCTTCGAGGATAGGCCCCACCCACTTGTACAGCGGCTCGCGCTCGCGGGTGCGAAACAGCGAATACATGATCGTGTGCGGTTGGCTCTGCAGCGTGCGCGTGGTGCGCATACTGGGCAGCAGGGCGATCTCGAAGTCATCACCGGTCAACGCCATGATCGCCCGCACGATCTCCGTGGCCATGCCCGTGAGCCGGCCATTTTCCCGATAGTTGTAGGGTGCCCACTCTTCGGTGATCACTCGATACGCATCCGCATGGGCCCGCGGGCTCAGGAGCAGACACAGCAGGGCTGCGGTGAGTATCGAACGCTTCAAATGGTCTGCCTGGTGAAGAAGTTGTCGCGAGCCGGAGACTTGCCGGATTGAAAAGTCAGACAAGCATAGACGCGAAGCATTGCACCCTGCCGGGCACATTTCGCCAAACCTGCATGCACCCGAGGTCGCTCATGGCCAGACCTGAAGGTTAAAGTTAGGCTTAATCGGACGACCTTTCAGAGTGGCGGGACAGAGATGAAGATTGGTGAACTGGCGACGCGCACGGGGCTTGCAGCCTCGCGTATCCGCTTCTACGAGAGCATCGGCCTGCTCAAGCTGGTGGAGCGTCAGGCGAACGGCTATCGCAGCTACCCGGAAGAAGCCGTGCTGGTGCTCAACCTGATCACCACCGCCCAGCAGGCCGGCTTCAGCCTCGACGAGCTGCGCAGCCTGCTGCCGCAGGACCTGTCGCAATGGGAGCATGGCAAGCTGCTCGACACCCTGCAGGGCAAGGTCCGCGACATCGAAGCACTGGAGCAGCGGCTCGCCCAGAGCAAGACGCACCTGCTCGCGCTGATCCACGAGATCGAGAGCAAACCCGGTGACCTGGACTGTGCAGCCAACGCCAAGCGGGTGCTGTCGAAGATGAATCTGGGGGAGATGAACGAGCCGGGCAAACGTGTGAAGAGGTAGGCAGGCAGCCTACTCGCTGACGAGCCGGCCACCCAGCGTCAAGCGGCTCGAACACTGTTTTTTCAGGGTTGCAAAAATACTGCTCCGGGATGAAATGGGCCATTGACATTAAAGTGAACTTTAAAGTTAAGGTCACCTCACGCTCAGCCGAGGAAGCCCCCCATGAATCTGTTCGACAGTCTCACCCTGCCCAATGGCTCGACCCTTCCCAACCGCATCGCCAAGGCGGCGATGGAAGAAAACATGGCGGACGCCGACCACGCGCCGTCCGAACCGCTGCTGCGCCTGTATGAGGCCTGGGCAGAGGGCGGCAGCGGCCTGCTGATCAGCGGCAACGTGATGGTCGACAGGCGCGCCATGACCGGGCCGGGTGGCGTGGTGCTGGAGGATGAGCAGCAGCTGGCCCGCTTCCAGCGCTGGGCCCGCATTGGCCGCGCCAAGGGGGCGCAGTTCTGGCTGCAGATCAATCACCCTGGCCGGCAGATGCAGGCCAACCTGGGCCAAGCGACCTGGGCGCCCTCGGCGGTGCCGCTGGAACTGGGCAACCTGTCGAAGCGCTTCGCCACGCCACAGGCGATGACCGAGGCGGTGATCGAGGACGTGATCGAGCGCTTCGCCCGCACCGCGCGCCTGGCTGAACAGGCGGGTTTCACCGGGGTGGAAGTTCACGCCGCCCATGGCTACCTGCTCAACCAGTTCCTGTCGCCCCTGACCAACCAGCGCAGCGACCAGTGGGGCGGCTCGCTGGAGAACCGCGCACGCCTGCTGCTGGAGATCGTCAAGGCAGTGCGCGGCGTGGTCTCACCCGGCTTCGCCGTGGCAGTCAAGCTCAACTCGGCGGACTTCCAGCGCGGCGGCTTCAGTGCCGACGACGCACAACAGGTGGTGCGCCTGCTCAACGAGCTGGACGTGGACCTGGTCGAACTGTCCGGCGGCAGCTACGAGGCCCCGGCCATGCAGGGCCAGGCGCGCGATGGGCGCACCCTGGCGCGTGAGGCCTACTTCCTCGAATTCGCCCGCGAGATTCGCGCGGTGGCGCGCATGCCGATCATGGTCACCGGCGGCATCCGTCGCGCACCGATCGCCCAGGACGTGCTAGCCAGTGGCATCGAGATGGTCGGCATCGGCACCGCACTGGCCATCGAGCCGAACCTGCCGCGCGACTGGCAACTCGGCCTGGGCAGCGCCCCGCAACTGCCGCCGATCACCTGGAAGAACAAGGTGCTGGCCTCGCTGGCGAACATGGCAGTGGTGAAATACCAGCTGCACAAGCTCAGCCAGGGCCGGGACAGCCAGCCCGGCGTGTCGCCGCTGTGGGCACTGCTGACGCAGCAGGTGAAGGACATCTTCCGGACTCGCCAGTACCGGCGCTGGATGACGCAGCGCGCAGCAGGCCGGGATCAGAACGTCAGCACTTCGCCATCCTGAGGTATCAGCAGCGCGACCAATCTGCGGCGCCTGTTCAAGGCGCTGACCGGCTTGACGCCCGCGCAATATCGCCAGCAATACGGGCGTGCCTGACCCCGCATGCCACGGCCACGCGCCGGCGCCGAGTGCCCCACGACAACGAAAAGTCCATTTCGCTCGTTGCATGGATGCAACAGTCCTTTGCCAGATCGACGGCTTAATTAGCTTGCTAACGAAGCGTATAAACGGAATGCGACATTTCGCCGCATCCGTATTTCGAGGAGACAAGCATGAACGTGATCGTGCACGAGCGTGACAGCGAACATCTTTCCCGTGAAGCCCGCGCCATGGGAGCCGTGGTCTGGGATGTGATCCAGAATGGAGAGCTGGTCGGTATCTTCCCCTCGCAGGACGAAGCCGACGCCTACCGCAGATCGCTGGAAGAGGCACAGCCACAAGGATGATCCGAGACTGCTGCCGTTTTCGTGAAAAACGGCAGCAGCCTTCCCGCTTCGCAGCGCCCTTGTCGGCCCTGAACCGACACCTCGGGCCCTACCGCGCCAGGTAACAGCCACCCACGGCACGACCGCCCATCCGATTTCCGCCCCCAGCGCAGCCCTCTTGCCTGGGCGCGTCGCCCCTCGCCAAAACCTGGCCAATCCGACGCCAAACGCCCTGAATCTCGCAGTTGCCACGGAGCAGCCAATCCGCCGCGGCACCGCCAGCGTCGGGCCCTCCCTGCACCGGCTGACTATCTGCCATGAACCACGGCGCAAACGGCCTGCACATGTCATGAACTGGTCTAGTCTCACCCTCAGGAAAGCGGAGTTCCGGAGCTATGGCATGTCTGAAAACAGGTTCGACCCATCTCCCGTCATTCTCATCGTCGATGACCAGTCCAGCGACCTGCAGATCCTGCAAGCGGCAGTCAACGAGTTGGCACAGGTGCATATCGCCCATGATGGGCGCATGGCGCTGGAGATCGCACGGTTCTGTCGGCCAGACGTGATCCTGCTGGATATCGAGATGCCCGGCATGAGCGGTTTCGAGCTGTGCCGCCTGATCAAGGCCGACGCCAAGCTCTGCGATGCCGCCATCCTGTTCGTCACCGCGCACACCCAGACGGAGAATGAAGTGGCGGCGCTGGAGCAAGGCGCAATCGACTTCATCCAGAAACCGCTGAGCATTCCCGTGGTGCGCGCCCATGTCCGAGCGCACCTCAACCTGCGGACGGAAGCCAAGCGGCTGGCCTACTTCGATGCGCTGACCAACCTGCCCAATCGCATGCTGCTGCGTGACCGCGCCGAGCAGATGCTGCAGAAAGCACGGCGCAGCGGCAGCCGTCTTGCCCTGCTGTTGCTGGACCTGGACAACTTCAAGGGCATCAACGACACCCTGGGTCACTCGACGGGCGATCGGATCCTCAAGGAGGTCAGCGCACGCCTGACCGAGGTATCACGCTACCTGGACACCGTCAGCCGTCAGGGCGGTGATGAGTTCGTCATCCTGGCCACCGATATCCAGCGCTCGGAGGTGATCAGCGACTACGTGGAGCGTTTGCTGGAAGTCATCGCGATGCCGATGAACATCGAAGGCAGTCGCTTCGACCTGTCCGCCTGCATCGGCGTGAGCGTGTTCCCGGATGACGGCGACGACCTCGAATCCCTCTATCGCCAGGCCGATGCCGCGATGTACCAGGCCAAGCAGGAGGGTCGCAATCGCTATCGTTTCTTCTCCCAGAGCATCGAGAGCGATGCCAGAGCCCGCCACCTGCTCGAAAGCCATATGCGCAGCGCGCTGGAGTCGGGGGTCTTCGAAGTCTTCTACCAGCTTCGCTTCGATGTCAGCCGTCAGCAGAGTTGCGGCATGGAGGCGCTGATCCGCTGGCGCCGAGCCGACGGCGAACTGGTCTCCCCTGCCGAGTTCATCCCGCTGGCGGAAGAAACCGGCCTGATCGTACCGATGGGCAAGCAGGTCCTCCACCAGGCCTGCCACGACGCCAAGCTGCTGCTCGACCAGGGCAAGCGCCTGTGCGTCGGGGTCAACATCTCGGTGGTGCAGTTCCGCGAGGAGTCCTTCCTCGACATGATCAAGGAGGTGCTCAACGACACCGGCCTGCCAGCGGAACTGCTGGAACTGGAGATCACCGAAGGGGTGCTGGCGCGCGATATGGACCAGACCCGAGCCCTGCTCGACGAGCTCAAGCACATGGGGGTGCGCATCGCCATCGACGACTTCGGCACCGGCTATTCGAGCCTGTCCTACCTCAAGCGCCTGCCGATCGATGTGCTGAAAATCGATCAGAGTTTCGTGCGCGACATGCTGACGGATCGTAGCGATGCTGCGATCATCGAGGCCATCGTACGCATGGGCCAGGCACTGGACCTGGAGCTGGTCGCCGAGGGCGTGGAGTGCAGCGAACAGTCGCAGCAACTGCTCGCACTGGGCTGCAAGTTGATGCAGGGCTATTTCTACTGCCGCCCCATGCCCTTCGAGCAACTGCGCAAGAGCCTGGATCTGCTGCCGGCACTCGAACGCAACTGATCACCTCGCAGAAAAGAAGAAACCACATTGAGACTGATCGTCCTGCTGACTTTCGCAACGGGCATGGCCGCTACCGCGCTGGTGGCCGGTTGGGTACAACAGAGCAACGAGAAACAGGCCCGGGATGAACTTGTCAAAGCCACGGAACGCGCTGCGGATGTCGTTACCAAGCGCATCGAGCTCTATCAGTACGGCTTGCGCGGGGCACGCGGGGCCGTGCTGGCCAGCGGTGACGGCGGCATCACCCGCAAGCGCTTCATCAGCTACAGCAAGACGCGTGACGTCGACCGCGAGTTTCCCGGCGCCCGTGGTTTCGGCTTCATCCGGCGGGTGCCGGCGGCGGAACAGGAGCGCTTCATCGCCCAGGCCCGTGCCGACGACAGGCCCGGTTTCGAGATTCGCCAGCTGACGCCACACGATGGCGAGCGCTTCATCATCCAGTACATCGAGCCGGTCGAGCAGAATCTCCCTGCCGTCGGCCTGGACATCGCGTCGGAAGACAACCGCCGCAGCGCAGCGCTCGCCGCACTGACCAGCGGCGAGGTGCGTATCACCGGGCCCATCACCCTGGTGCAGGCGACCGGCAATCCCCTGCAATCCTTCCTTATCCTGCTGCCGATCTATCGCGGTGCCGTCACCCCGGACAGCGTCGAGGAACGCATGGCCAAGGGCATCGGCTGGAGCTACGCCCCGCTGCTGACCGAAGAGGTCCTGCAAGGCCTGAAACTGAGCAACGACGGCTTGCAGTTGCAACTGAGCGACGTCACCGACGCCGCGCATGTCGTCGATTTCTACGCCAGCGAAGCCAGCGACGATGCCCCCGTCATCGCTCGGCATGCGGTATCACGGCATATCTACGGGCGCGACTGGCAGGTTGAACTGCTGGCCCACCCCGGTTTCGTCGGTGGGCTGCACCAGGCCTCGCCGCGCCTGGTGATGCTGGTCGGCAGCCTGGTCAGCCTGCTGCTGGCGACCCTCGCCGGCGTGCTGCTGGTCAATCGCCAGCGCCATCGGCAGATCCTCGCCGAACAGGCACGCTCCGCCGCCATCGTGGAAAGCTCCAGCGACGGTATCATCGGTCAGTCACTCGATGGCACGGTGATCAGCTGGAACCACGGCGCAGAACGGATCTTCGGCTACACCGCGCACGAGGCCATCGGCCATACGCTGATCGAACTGATCGTGCCCGAAGCCCTTTTTCAGGAAGAACGAAACATCCTCGCCAACGTTGCGGCGAGCAAGCCGATCGGCAACTTCGATACGCAGCAGCATCGCAAGGACGGCAGCCTGGTGGACGTTTCCGCATCGATCTCCCCGCTGATCGATGCCAGTGGCGTATTGACCGGCCTGTCGAAGACCGTGCGCGACATCTCGGCGCAGAAAGCCGCCGAGGCACGCATTCTCGAACTCAACGCCAGCCTCGAAGAACAGGTGGGCAAGCGCACCCAGGAGCTGCGCGAACTCAACCTGCTGCTGAACAACGTACTGGAGTCGGCCTCCGAGGTGTCGATCATCGCCACCGACCTGGAAGGCACCATCCGCGTGTTCAATCGCGGCGCGGAACGCCTGCTGGGCTACAGCGCCGAGGAGATGATCGGCAAGCAGAAGCCGGCGGTGTTCCACCTGCCCGAAGAGGTGGAGGCGCGCAGCCGTGAACTGAGCGAGGAATACGGCCAGCCGATCAGCGGTTTTCGCGTCTTCGTGCACAAGTCGGAGCTGGAGGGCGCGGAGAGCCGCGAGTGGTCCTATATCCGCAAGGACGGTTCCAGGCTTGCCGTGACGCTGATGGTGACCGCCATGCGCGACACCAGCGGACAGCTGACCGGCTACCTGGGCATCGCGCTCGACCTGTCCGAAGAACAGCGGCTGCGCCGCGAAGCGCTCGCCGCGCGAGACCAGATGGCCATGGCGGCCGAGGTGGCCGAGCTGGGCATCTGGTCCTGGACCCCGGGCGATGGCCAGCTGCAGTGGAACGAGCGGATGTTCGAGCTCTACGACTACCCACTGTCGCAGCGCGAGCAAGGCCTCAGCTACGGGCACTGGCAGGCACGCATCCACCCGGAGGATCGCGCCGCCGTGGAGGCCAGCCTGCAGGAGGCCCTCGCCCGGGTTTCGACCTTCGACGTGGTGTTCCGCATCGTCAGGCCCGATGGCCAGGTGTTGCATATCCAGGCCGGCGCCCACGTCGAGTACGACGCCATGGGCCGGCCGGCGAAGGTGACGGGTATCAACCGCGACATCACCGCCCAGCTGCAGCTCGAATCACACCTGCGCCGCGCCAAGGAGCAAGCCGATGCGGCGAGCGCGGCGAAAAGCGCCTTCCTGGCCAACATGAGCCATGAGATTCGCACGCCCATGAACGCCGTACTGGGCATGTTGCAGCTGGTGCAGGCGACCGAGCTCAACCCGCGCCAGCTCGACTACATCCTCAAGGCCCAGGGAGCGGCTCACTCGCTGCTGGGCCTGCTCAACGACATTCTCGATTACTCGAAGATCGAGGCCGGCAAGCTGCAGCTGGACCTCCACGACTTCGAGCTGGAGCCCATGCTCAGCGACCTGGCGGTGGTACTGGCCGGCAATCAGGGCGACAAGGACATCGAGGTGATGTTCGATGTCGACACCTCGCTGCCGGACGTGCTCTGCGGCGACAGCCTGCGCCTGCAGCAGGTGCTGATCAACCTGTCCGGCAATGCGCTGAAGTTCACCGAATCCGGCCAGGTGGTCGTCAGCCTGCATCAGGTGGCGTGTTCGCCGCACCAGGTGCGTCTGCAGATCGCCGTCAGCGACACCGGCATCGGCATCAGCGAGGCGCAGCTGCAGCGTATCTTCGACGGTTTCACCCAGGCCGAGGCATCGACCACCCGGCGCTACGGCGGCACCGGGCTGGGCCTGGTGATCTGCAAGCGCCTGGTGGAACTGATGGGCGGCGAGCTGCAGGTGGAGAGCCGCCAGGGTGAAGGCAGCCGCTTCTGGTTCGAGATCGAGCTTGGCATCGGCGCGCAGGCGAATCTGCTGGCCGAGCCGGCAGACCGGTCGGAGAGCCTGCGCCTGCTGATCGTCGATGACAACGCGCTGGCCCGGCAATTGTTGCAGCAGACGGCGCACAGCCTGGGCTGGCTGGCCGACACTGCGGTCGGCGGCCAGGAGGCGCTGGACCAGGTGCAGCGGGCCGAGCCGCCCTACGACATCGTGCTGATGGACTGGCGCATGCCGGGGATGGACGGCCTGGAAGCGGCCCAGCGCCTGCGGGCACAGGGGCAGAACGAGCGCACACCGCCCACGGTGATCATGATCACCGCCCATGGCCGCGAGGTCCTGGCCGATCGCTACAGCGAGGCCGACGCCCCGTTCGCCGGCTTCCTCACCAAACCGGTGACCCCACGCCAACTGATCGCCAGCATCCTCAGCGCACGTCACGGCGACAGTCGCGCCCTGCCCGTTCCGGGCTACAAGCTGGGCCAGCGCCTGCAGGGCCTGCGTCTGCTGGTGGTCGAGGACAACGCCCTCAACCGTCAGGTGGCGCGCGAACTGCTGATCGGCGAAGGTGCCGAGGTCAGCCTGGCGGAAGGTGGTCTGCAGGGCGTCGAACTGGCGCTGGGCAGCGAACCGCCATTCGACGCCATTCTCATGGACATCCAGATGCCCGATATCGACGGGCTGGAAGCGACACGGCGCATCCGCCAGCAGTCGGGTCAGCCGACGCAACCCATCATCGCCATGACCGCCAACGCGTCGAACAGCGACCGCGACTCCTGCCTCGCGGCCGGGATGAACGACCATGTGGGCAAGCCCATCGACATCGAAAAGCTGGTCGCCGTGATCCGTACCTGGTGCGGCCTCGACGACGCTGCCGCGAGCGACCCGCAGCCGCCGGGCAAAGTGGAAGGTGCCGAAGCCATCCTCAAGCGCTTCGGCGGCAACCTGAACCTGCTGCGCTCGATGCTGGTCCTGCTCCCGGACGAACTGAACAAGCAGCTGACGCAACTGGAAGCGCACCGGCAGGCACGTGATCTGCCGGCCATGCTCAAGGACCTGCATACCCTCAAGGGCACCTCCGGCACCATGGGCGCCATGGAGCTGTCCGCCCGATTCGCCGAGTTGGAACGGCGTTTCGCCCAGACCCCGGACAGCGCCTATGGCGACGATGACTGGCTGAGCGAGCTCAAGCAGTCGCTGCAGGAGAGCCACGCCCGCCTGCAGGCGATGTTCGCCATCCCCACAGAGCCGGCCAGCCCTGCTGCGCCTACGACCACTGGATTGTGGACGCAGGAGGTGGAAGCGCTTAAGGTACAACTCGATACCGGCAACCTTGCAGCGCTGGAGACCGTGCAGGCACTCGCTGCCCATGCTCCGCAACATCTCGACAGCCTGTTCGATGCGCTGCGTCAGGCCGTGACCTCCCTTGACTTCGAGCGAGCCAAGCGATTGCTTCAAGATTTACAGCACTCTGCCATAGGGGATTGATTTGGAGCGCCTGAAACCGTTTTTCCATGGACGCCCAAAACTGCTGGTGGTCGATGACCAGCCAATCAACATCCGGGTTCTGCACGAGCTGTTTCGTCCCGAGTGCGATGTGTTCATGGCCACCCATGGCGAACAGGCACTGACCATCAGCCGTGAACTGCGCCCTGACCTGATCCTGCTCGACGTGGTCATGCCCGGCATGGACGGCTACGAAGTCTGTCGGCGCCTCAAGGCCAACCCCGAAACCAGCGAGATCCCGATCATCTTCGTCACCGGCAAGAGCCATGAGGACGATGAAGCCACGGGCTTCGAGCTCGGCGCGGTGGATTACATCCGCAAGCCCTTCAACGCGCTGGTGGTCCGCGCGCGCGTGATCAACCACCTGCGCCTGAAACTGCAGAGCGACTACCTGCGTCAGATGGCCCTGATCGACGGCCTGACCAGCATTCTCAACCGCCGTGGCTTCGACGAGCGCTTCGACGCGGCCAGAGCGCAGGCCCAGCGCGAGCAGAAGCCGCTGTCGCTGCTGATGATCGATGTCGACTACTTCAAGCGCTACAACGACCAGTACGGACACCTGCGCGGCGACCAGTGCCTGCGTGACGTCGCCCAGGCGCTGGCCAACACCCTGAACCGTCCCTATGACCTCGTCGCGCGCTTCGGTGGCGAGGAGTTCGCCGCCCTGCTGCCGGATACCGACGAAGCCGGCGCGCGCCAGGTAGCCGAACGCCTGCAGGAAGCCATCAAGCGCCTGGCCATCGAACACCGCAGTTCGGACGTGGCCACGGTCCTGACCCTGTCCATCGGCAGTGCGACCCTGCCGCCGAACGCTGGCGCCAGCGTGGAGCAGCACCTGAACTGGGCCGACGAGCAGCTGTACAGGGCCAAGGCCGAGGGACGTGATCGCATCTGCGGCCAGACCTACACCTCGCCCCTGAGAATGAGCAGCGAGGCCTGAGAGGCGCCCGGGCCTCGCTCAGAGGTCCAGCACCAGGCTCTGGCGCTCTTCGCTGGCAGCCGGCACCGCGCAGCAGATCAACACACTATCGCCCTCCGGCAACTGTGCCGGCGGATTCGGGTAGTGCACCGCACCGCTGACCAGCCGCGCCTTGCAGGTACCGCAGGAACCGCCACGGCAACTGAACTCAGGCGTCAGCCCGCGGCTCTCCGCCAGCTCCAGCAGGCTGCCGCTGCCCGGTGTCCAGCGGGCCTCCTTGGCCGAGGCGGTGAAGTACACCGGCACCGGCTCGCTCGCCGCAGGCGGCTGGGCCGCTTCACTGGCCCCTCCGGCCTGGCGGCGTGTCAGCGTCGAGGGGCCGAACGCCTCGGCATGGATGCGCTCATCGGCCACATTGAGGTCGCGCAAGCCGTCGTAGATCGTCTGAGTGAACGCCGCCGGCCCGCACAGGTAGAAGTCGTAGTCATCGAACGACAGCGCGTGCTTGATCTGCTGCAGATCGATCCGCCCCTGTTGTTCGTAGTCACGTCCCTGCTCGGCACCGGCCTCTGGCGCGCTCAATGCGCGGTGAACGTGCAACAGCCCCTTAGCACGTTGCTGCAGTTCACGCAGTTCGGCCTGGAACGGCAGGTCGCGCAGGCAACGTGCGCCCTGGAAGAAATGGATGCGCTTGCCCTGCCCCAGCGCCACCTGTTCGCGCAGCATCGACAGCAGTGGCGTGATGCCGACACCGGCGCCGATCAGCACCACGGGACGGGGGCTGTCGCTATCGAGGGTGAAGCTGCCCAGCGGTGGCCGTACCTCGAGCAGGTCGCCGACCCGGACCTGCTCGTGCAGGTGCCTGGAAACCTGGCCCTGCGCCTTGACGCTGATACGCAGGTGAGCATCCGATGGCGCGCTGGACAGGCTGTAGGTGCGCAGCAGCTGCTGCCCATCGGCGCGGGTGATCCGGATCGGCAGATGCTGGCCTGCGGCGAAGCGTGGCGCATCGCCCAGTTCAGGCTTCAGCACCAGTGAGCGGATATCGGCGCTCTCCTGCTGCACGCTGCTTACGCGCCAGCGCTGCCAGGCGTTGCGCTGCTCGCGCTCGCGCAGCCGTGCGTCGGCCTGTGCCCAGGTGCCGGTCATCAGGCTGGTCGGTGCGTAGGCTTCGAACGCCCAGCGCAGCGACGCCGCCGCAGGACGCAGGACCACCTGCTCGACATCGAAGGTCCACAGCCGCTCGGCACCCTCGAACAGCCTGATCAGCGGGCTGTCGAGAATGATCTCGGCACGCCCGGCCAACTGCAGCACGTCACCGCTGCTGAAGTCGACGAACAGCAGGCCGGCCCGCGGGTTGACGCTGAGGTTGCCCAGGGTGTTGAAGTGCAGGTTGCCGGCGTAGTCCGGGATGGTCAGGCGATTGCCCTGCACGCGCACGAAACCGGCGCGCCCGCCACGGTGCGAAACGTCCACCGAGCGCCGGCCATCGTCGTGCTCGACGTAGCTGGCCACGAAGAAGGTATCGGCGCTGGCGATCATCGCGGCGCTGCGCGCATCCAGCTCGTGCGCATCCCAGCGCTCGCTGGCCCGCCCCTCGGGCACCCGCTGATAGTGGCGCAGCTGGATGTACTGCGGGCAGTTGCCGAAGGAATGCTCCACGCCGATCTCCAGGCGCTGCGCCGAGGCCCGCTGGATATGCCCGTTGATACGGTTGCGCCGCCGCGTGTGCAGCTCGATGCCGAGCAGGCCGATGGCCTCGCCGGCAGCGAGGCCGGCGGTGGCCGGGTCGAGTGGATCGAGCGCCATGGCGTCGAGATCGAACGACAGGCTGCGTGGATCGGGCGAGGTGACAAAGCCCTCCTCGCCCTCGATCAGGGTCGCCCAGGGCTGGCCCGAGCCATCGACGGCGGCGGCGATCATGAAGGGCAACTGGTGATAGAACTCGCGATGCTGATCCGGCATGTAGTCGCGAATCACCTTCTGCCCGAGCACTTCCATGCGCTCGGCGACGCCCACCTTCTCCTGCAATTGCCTTTCACCTGCATGCCAGGGCGAGTGCCGGTGACTGGGGAGCTGTTGCATGTTGCGCCCTCCTTCAGAGGTGCTGCCGGTGACCCGGCAGCGGGCGTGGATCAGGCCTGCAGACCGGCGGCGGTACGCGGCATGGGCACGAAACCCGGCAGCGCCTCGATGCGCGCCAGCCAGGCACGGATGTTCGGGTAGGGCTCCAGCGACACGTTGCCTTCCGGCGCGTGAGCGATGTAGGAGTAGTTGGCGACGTCGGCGATGCTCGGCTTGTCACCGGTGAGGAACGGGGTGTCGCTCAACTCGCCTTCCATGATCTTGAACAGGGCATGGGCGCGATTGATCACCTCTTCGCTGTTGAAGGCGTAACCGAACACCGTCACCAGGCGCGCGGCAGCCGGGCCGAAGGCCACCTGGCCGGCTGCCACCGACAACCAGCGCTGCACGCGGGCGGCGGCGACAGGCTCCCTGGGCAGCCAGTCGTCATTGCCATAACGCGTGGCCAGGTACAGGAGAATGGCGTTGGAATCGCTGATGATGGTGCCGCCGTCATCGATCACCGGCACCTGGCCGAAGGGGTTGAGCGCGAGGAATTCGGGCGTCTTGTGCTCGCCCTTGGCCAGATCGACGAAGATCAGCTCGGTCGGCAGTTGCAGCAGCGAGAGCATCAGCTCGGCGCGGTGGGCATGGCCGGAACGGGGAAAGTTGTACAGCTTGATAGCGGGACGGGACATGGCGATGACTCCTTGGGGTTGGCTAAGGTCACCGCGAGACGACTTGCCTTCGCGACGATGGGGCCATGTTCACCTCATCCATCGATGAAAAGAATCCCCATCCAAGGCAATCCACTATTTCACTTTCTGCAATCAAGCAGTCGCTCAGGCCCGGAATGCCGGGTGGGCACGCAGGCGCGGCACCACGAAATCGAGAAAACTGCGCACCCGCGCGGCAGCCCGGCGCCCTTCGCGGTAGTACAGCTGCACCGGCAGGGGCGCGGCGGCGAAGTCGTCCAGCACTGTCTGCAGCTGACCACTGCGCAACTCCTGATCGACCTCGTAGCTGAGGCAGCGCGTCAGGCCGAAGCCGGCAACGGCCGCCCGAATCGCGGCCTGCGCGGTATTGCAGACCAGGCGCGGCGCAAGCTTCGTCTGCTGGTTGGCGAAGCGCCAGTCGGCGACATGCCCCGTCGAGGATGTGGCGATGATGCGATGCGCGTGCAAGGCCTGCGGAGTGTCCGGCCGGCCCCGGCGCTGCAGGTAGTCCGGCGCCGCGCAGACCAGCGGCCGCACCTGGCCCAGCGGCACGGCGAAGCCGGACGAGCTGGGCAGGTGGCCGACCACCAGCGCCAGGTCGACGCCCTCTTCCACCAGCCGTGGCAGCTCTTCACGCGCCAGGGTGGTCAGGCTGACGTCGGGAAACGCGGCCAGATAACCCAGAGCGATGGGCGTCAGCACCTGATGGATCATCAGCAACGGCAGCGCCACCTGCAGGTGCCCGGCCGGGTTCGCGTGCAGCCCCGAGACGGAGCGCTCGGCCTCTGCCACGCGCTGGAGAATGCCCTCGCAGCGCTCGGCGAAGCCCTCACCGGCCGCGCTCGGGCTGACGCCACGCGGCCCACGCAGCAACAGCCTGCTGTCCAGGCGCCGTTCCAGCGCGGCGATGCTGCGCATCACGCTGGCCGGCGACAGCTGCAACTGCCGCGCGGCAGCGGCCAGGCTTCCCGCCTGGACGACGGCGAGAAACACCTGCATCTCGCGGTACGGGTTCATGCCGCCGGTGGCTGGCCGGCCGCCCGCAAGGCCGGGTCGGCACGGAAGCTCGCCGCGCAGTGGTCGACGAAGGCACGCACCTTGGCCGAGACCTGACGACCGCCCTGATGAATGATGTGCACCGGCAGCGCAGGCGGCTCGAAGGCCTCCAGCACCAGTTCGACCTCGCCACGTGCCACCGCCGCCGCGACCTGGTAGGACAGCACACGGGTGTAGCCCCAGCCCAGGCGCGCCGCACTGATCGCCGCCTGGTTGGAGTTGACGGTGAAACGCGGTGCAGGGGTGAAACCGAAGGCGCCGTCCGCAGCGCTGAACTGCCAGTGACTGAGCAGCCCGCTGCCACTGGGCATGACGATGGGCGCGCTGCGCAGCTCATCCGGATGGCGTGGCCGCCCGACACGATCGAGGAACGCCGGAGACGCGCACAGCACCTGGCGCACCTGCCCGACCTGCAGTGCCGGGTGATCGCCCTCGGGCAACGAGCCGATGCGCACGGCGATGTCGATGCCCTCCTCCATCATGTTCACCACGCGGTCGACCAGCAGCGCGTTGATCTCCACCTCCGGGTACAGATCAAGGTACTGGGCGATGCGTGGAATCAGGAACAGCTCGCCGAACATCACCGGTGCCGTCACCGTCAGCCGGCCACGCGGCCGCACGCTGCCACCGGCTGCCAGCTCTTCGGCCTCCTCCAGTTCGAGCAGGATGCGCCGGCAGTCCTCGACATACCGCTGGCCGGCCTCGGTCAGGCGCAGGCTGCGCGTGCTGCGGGCCAGCAACAGCGTGCCCAGGCGCGCCTCCAGTGCCGCGACGGCACGGGTCACGCTGGGTGGCGAGATGCCCAGCAGCTTGGCGCCACCGGCGAAGCTCTCGGCTTCGGTCACCGCCAGCAGCACCCTCATTTTCTGAAACCGATCCATCGTCACCGCCTGGTCGTCTGTTGTGCCGGCACAGAGTAAAGCATGCTGCCGCCGTGGCAGGACTCAGCGCCGGCTCAGGGCCAGACGTGCAGCGAACAGCACGAACACCAGGCCGGTGCCGCGATCCATCCACTTGATCACCTGCTCACGGCGCAGCCAGTGGCCGAGCGGCCGGGTCGCGCCGATCAGCAGCAGCGCCCAGACCAGGCTGAGCGCCACGTGGATGCCCACCAGGGCGAAGGTCCAGGCAATCAGCGGCTGCCCGTGCGGAATGAACTGCGGCAGGAAGGACACATAGAAGATGCCCACCTTGGGGTTGAGTACATTGCCCAGCAGACCGCGCAGGAACCAGTTGGCGCCAGGCGTGCCGGTGGCCTGCGCCGCTGCCAGCGAGGTGCGCGGGCGCACCAGCATGTTCAGCCCGAGCCAGGCCAGATAAGCCGCGCCGCAGTACTTGAGGAGGTTATAGGCAAACTCGGAGACGGCCAGCAGCGCACCCAGCCCGAAGGCCACCGCCGCGCCCCAGAGCAGGCAGCCGGCATTGATACCGAGGGCGGCGCGCAAGGCCTGCTGTCGCCCCTCGACGGCAGCCGTGCGCAGCACCAGCGCCGTGTCGATGCCCGGCGTGAGGGTCAGCAGGCTGGCTGCCAGGGTGAAGGCGATCAGGTTCTCGGCAAAGGGCATCGACGGCGACTCGCAGGCTGGGGCTGACGGAGGCCGATTATAGGCAGCGCAGGCAGGAAAAAATAAGCCGACGCGGCAGGCACGCCTTGCCCAGCGGTTCCGACGCCCGTGGCGAAACGGGCGCCGAACAGCGCCTCGTCAGCCGCGATACGCCTCGAACAGCCCGGTGGCACCCATGCCGCCGCCGACGCACATGGTGACGATGCCGTAGCGCAGCTCACGCCGCTGCAGTTCACGCACCAGGTGGCCGACCTGGCGCGAGCCGGTCATGCCGAAGGGATGGCCGATGGAGATGGAGCCGCCATTGACGTTGTACTGGTCGTTATCGATGCCCAGCGTGTCGCGGCAGTACAGGCACTGCGAAGCGAAGGCCTCGTTCAGTTCCCACAGGTCGATGTCGGCCACGCTCAGGCCCTTGGCCGCGAGCAGCTTGGGTACCGAATACACCGGGCCGATGCCCATCTCGTCCGGCTCGCAACCGGCAACGGTGAAGCCACGGAAGTACGCCTTGGGCGTGAGGCCCAGCTCCAGGGCCTTGTCCAGGCTCATCACCAGGGTCATGGAGGCGCCATCGGAGAGCTGCGAAGCGTTGCCGGCCGTCACGCTGCCGGCCGGATCGAACGCCGGTTGCAGCTTGGCCAGGGATTCCAGGGTGGTGTCCGGGCGGTTGCAGTCATCCGCCTCGACCACGCCGTCGACGATCCGCTTCTCGCCCGTGGCCTTGTCTTCGACCTGGTACTTCACCGCCATCGGCACGATCTCGTCGGCGTACAGGCCCGCAGCCTGGGCACGCGCGGTACGCTGCTGGCTCTGCAGGGCATAGGCGTCCTGCGCCTCGCGGGTCACGCCATAACGGCTGGCCACGATCTCGGCGGTCTTGCCCATGGGGTAGTAGATGCCGGGGTTGTCCTGCTGCAGCAGCGGATTGAACAGGTTGTCCATGTTCATGCTTTTCAGGGTCATGGTGATGGACTCGACGCCGCCGGCGACGATGATCTCGCTGCAGCCGGACGCCACCTGGTTGGCGGCGATGGCGATGGCCTGGAGGCCGGAGGAGCAGAAGCGGTTGAGCGTCATGCCCGCTACCGGATTGCCCAGGCGCGAGAGTGCCGCGACATTGCGACCGATGTTCATGCCCTGCGCCCCCTCGTTGGAGCCCGCCCCGACGATGCAGTCATCGACCAGTTTCGGGTCGATGCCGTTGCGCACCAGCAGGGCATCGACGCAATGGGCGGCCATGTCGTCCGGCCGGGTCATATTGAACTTGCCGCGGAAGGACTTGGCCAGGCCAGTCCGTACGCTGTCGACGATCACCACTTCACGCATGACGCACCTCGTTGTTATTGGATGGCGAATGCACCGAAGATAAATCCAGCTACTGCCGGGGCGCGACCATCATTGATCTGGCGTATACGGGTCGATGGGGCCAGGGGCGAGGCCCGCTCGACCGAAAGCATGGCCCGGGACTGGCCAGCCCGGATGGTGGTTGCGCTGTTCAAGAGCATCGCCAGGTTTCCTAGCTCGAGCGCTATTCGGGTCGATCAAAAGCATCGCCAGGCCCCGTCGCCCAGATGGTGCCCGTGACGATCAAAAGCATCGCGGCTGAAGCCGCTCCCACAGACACTCCGCCGTTCCTGCCGATGCGTACCTACAGACGCCCCACCATTCCGGCCCATGCGCACGATCCCGTAGGAGCGGCTTTAGCCGCGATAGAGCCTGAGCCTGCAGCAAAGGCCGCCCGATATACCCTCGCCAGTCCCCGTCGCCCAGATGGCGTCCGCGACGATCAAAAGCATCGCGGCTGAAGCCGCTCCCACAGACACTCCGCCGTTCCTGCCGATGCGTACCTACAGAAGCTCCACCGTCCCGGCCGATACACACCAACCCGTAGGAGCGGCTTTAGCCGCGATAGAGCCTGAGCCGGCAGCGAAGGCCGTCCAATGCCCTCACCAGGACGCGGCACAGCTGCCGTCCGTGACGATCAAGAGCATCGCGGCTGAAGCCGCTCCCACAGATGCGCAGCGCGCCTGCCGATGCGTACCTACAGACGCCCCACCACTCCGGCCCATGCGTAGCGCGCCTGCCGATGCGCACGGAAACCGTGGGAGGGGCTTTAGCCGCGACAGGCATCAGTCCCTGGCGAAAGCCGCCTCGATGGCCTCGTTGAGGGTGCGCAGGACCTTGACCCGGGCGAAGCGCTTGTCGTTGGCCTCGATCAGCGTCCAGGGGGCGATCTCGGTGCTGGTGCGGTCGACCATGTCGCCCACCGCATCGGCGTAGTCATCCCATTTGTCGCGGTTGCGCCAGTCTTCTTCGGTGATCTTGAAGCGCTTGAAGGGGATCTGCTCGCGCTCCTTGAAGCGCTGCAACTGCGTCTGCTGGTCGATGGCCAGCCAGAACTTCACCAGGATCACCCCGGCGCTGGTCAGCTCTTCCTCGAAGTCGTTGATCTCGCCGTAGGCGCGCAGCCAGTCGCCTTCGCTGCAGAAGCCCTCGACCCGTTCCACCAGCACGCGGCCGTACCAGCTGCGGTCGAAGATGGTGAAGTGTCCGCGCGCCGGGATGTGCCGCCAGAACCGCCACAGATAGGGTTGCGCTCGCTCCTCCTCGGTCGGTGCGGCCACCGGCACGATGCGGTACTGGCGTGGGTCCAGGGCGCCGGTGACCCGGCGAATCGCGCCCCCCTTGCCCGCCGCGTCATTGCCTTCGAACACCGCGAGCAGGGCGTGCTTGCGCATGCGCTTGTCGCGCATCAGGCCGGACAGACGCGCCTGCTCGGTGGCCAGCTGCTCCTTGTAGTCGTCCTTGCCGAGTGCCTGGGTCATGTCCAGGCTGGCCAGCAGGCCGCGATTGTCCAGGCTGGAGATCAGCGGCGCGGCATGCGGCTGCAGCTTCGCCCCCTGCGGGCTGGCCAACGCCGCCTGCAGGCCTTCGAGGAGGATGCGTCCGACGGTCAGGCTGCGGTAGTAGTGGTCGACGCCCTCGACCACGTACCAGGGCGCGTAGTCGCGGCTGGTACGACGCAGGATGCGCTCGCCGTAGCGCACGAACTTGTCGTAGGTCTTCGACTGCTGCCAGTCCAGCGGGCTGATGCGCCAGCTGTGCAGCGGATCGTCCTTGAGCGCTTCGAGGCGCGATTTCATCTGTTTCTTGGACAGGTGAAACCAGAACTTGAAGATCAGCGCACCCTCGTCGCAGAGCATGCGCTCCAGGCGCTCGGCGCCGTCGATGGCCTGGTCCAGCACGGCATCCTTGAAACGGCCGTGCACCCGCCCCTGCAGCATCTGGCTGTACCAGTTGCCGAAGAACACGCCCATGCGCCCCTTGGGCGGAAGCTGCCGCCAGTAGCGCCAGGCCGGTGGACGCGCCAGCTCCTCGTCGGTCTGCAGGTCGAAGGTGCTGACCTGGATCAGCCGTGGGTCCATCCACTCGTTGAGCAGCTTGACCGTCTCGCCCTTGCCGGCCCCTTCGACACCGTTGATCAGCACGATCACCGGAAAGCGCGCCTGCTGCTTCAGCTCGTACTGCGCTTCCAGCAACGCCTCGCGCAACGCCGGCTCTTCGGCCTCGAACGTGGCCTTGTCGATGGTGCGGCCGATTTCGGCGGATTCGAACATGCAGTGACCTCCCTGGAATGGTCATGACAGCCTAACGGATAGGCCGCGACTTTGCCTGACGCCGAAGTGTCGCGACTTGACCTGGGCCGGGAAAACACCCTGCACAACGGGTAGAATCGCCGCCTGCTCTGCCCGGAACCCCGTCATGCCCGATCTGCACAACGCCCAGCTCGACTGGGACGAACACGGCCAGCCACTGTCACGCAGCTATGGCGACGTGTACTTCTCCCGCGCCAATGGCCTGGAGGAAACCCGCCACGTGTTCCTCGCCCACAACCGTATCAGCGAGCGCTGCCAGGCCCTGCCGGCCGGCGGCAGCCTGGTGATCGGCGAGACCGGCTTCGGCACCGGGCTGAACTTTCTCTGCGCCTGGCAGGCCTTCGCCGAACACGCGCCGGCCGATGCCCGCCTGCATTTCGTCAGCGTCGAGAAATTCCCGCTGAGCGCCGCCGACCTGCAGCGTGCCCTGGCCCTGTGGCCGGAACTGGCGCCTTTCGCCACGCCGCTGCTGGCGCAGTATCGGGCGATTCATCCGGGTTTCCAGCGCCTGCTGCTCGACGGCGGCCGCGTGGTGCTGACGCTGATGATCGGCGACGTGCTCGACTGCCTGCCGCAGCTCGACGCACAGGTCGATGCCTGGTTCCTCGATGGCTTCGCCCCGGCGAAGAACCCGGAGATGTGGACGCCAGAGCTGTTCGCCGAACTGGCCCGGCTGTCCGCACCCGACGCCACCCTGGCCACCTTCACCAGTGCGGGTTTCGTCCGCCGCGGGCTGATCGAAGCCGGCTTCGCCATGGTTCGCGTCAAGGGTTTCGGCCACAAGCGCGAGATGCTCGCCGGGCCTTTCCAGCACACCCACCGCCAGGCCGTCGCGCCCTGGTTTGCCCGCCCCGAGCCGCCCAGCGCCGAACGCCATGCCGTGGTCATCGGCGCCGGCCTGGCCGGCTGTGCCACGGCGGCCAGCCTGGCCGCGCGCGGCTGGCGGGTGACCCTGCTGGAACGCCAGGACGACGTCGCCCGCGAGGCCTCGGGCAATCCGCAGGGCGTGCTCTACCTCAAGCTCTCGGCCCATGGCACATCGCTGTCGCGCCTGATCGTCGCCGGTTTCGGCTACACCCGGCGCCTGCTCGAACGCCTGCAGCGCGGCCACGACTGGGATGCCTGCGGCGTGCTGCAGCTGGCCTTCGACGCCAAGGAAGGCGAACGCCAAGGCAAACTGGCCGCGGCTTTCCCCGCCGACCTGCTGCAGCCGTTGAGCCAGGCCGAAGCCGAGCAGCGCGCCGCTGTCGCCCTGCCCGCCGGTGGTCTGTTCTACCCCGATGCCGGCTGGGTGCACCCGCCGGCGCTGTGCCGGCACCTGGTGCAGCACCCGCTGATCAGCCTGCAGACCTACCGCGAGGCGCTGGGCCTGCAGCGCCAGGCTGACCGCTGGCAGGTCAGCGGGGCCAGCGGCGTGCTGGCCGAGGCGCCCGTCGTGGTGCTGGCCTGCGCCGCCGAGATCGGCCGCCTGCTGCCTGCCGCGAACCTGCCGCTCAAGCGCATTCGCGGGCAGATCAGCCGCCTGCCAGCCAGCGAAGCCAGCCGCGCGCTGCGCACGGTGGTCTGTGCCGAAGGCTACGTCGCCCCGCCGCGAGAGGGGGAACACACCCTCGGCGCCAGCTTCGACTTTCACAGTGACGACCTCACGCCCAGCGTCGCCGAACACGCCGGCAACCTGGCGCTGCTGGAGGAAATCTCCACGGACCTCAGCCAGCGCCTGGGTGCGCCGGCGCTCGATCCGGCCACGCTGCAGGGCCGCGCCGCCTTCCGCTGCACCAGCCCGGACTACCTGCCGCTGGTCGGCCCACTGGCCGAGCAGTCGGCCTTCGCCGAGGCCTATGCCGTGCTGGCCAGGGACGCCCGCCAGGTGCCGGACGCACCCTGCCCCTGGCTGCCCGGCCTGTACATCAACAGCGGCCATGGCTCGCGCGGGCTGATCACGGCGCCGCTGTCAGGCGAGCTGATCGCCGCCTGGCTGAACGGCGAGCCCTTGCCGGTGCCGCGCGAAGTGGCCGAGGCCAGCCACCCCAATCGTTTCATGCTGCGCAAGCTGATTCGCGGCACCTAGGCGCGGGCCTGCGCCAGCACCGGCCGGGGTTTGCGAAACACCAGCACGTTGCCCAGCATCACCAGGCCCAGGCCGAGCAGCGCCGGGGCCGTCCACTGGTAGCCTTCGGCGAACACCGAGATGTTCAGCGCCACCACCGGAAACAGCACGGTGCAGTAGGCCGCGCGCTCCGGCCCCATACGCCCGACCAGGGTCAGGTAGGCGGTGAAACCGATCACCGATCCGGGAATCGCCAGGTACAGCAGCGAACCGACGTAGCGCAGGCTCCAGTCGAACGCGAACGGCGTGCCGCTGACCAGACAGATCAGCACCAGCATCAAGGCGCCGTAGAGCATGCCCCAGGCGTTGGTGGTCAGCGGCTTGAGACCGGCCTTCTGCTGCAGGCTGGAAAGCATGTTGCCGGCCGAGAAGAACAGTGTGCCGCACAGCGCCAGGCCGATGCCCAGCAGGCTTTCCCGGGTCGCCTGATGGCCGGCCAGTTCGGGCCAGAACAGCAGCCCCAGCCCGCCCAGGCCAAGGGCGCCACCCAGCAACACGTTGCTGGCGATGCGCTGCTTGAAGAACAGCCGCGCATTGATCGCGTTCCACAGGGTCGCGGTGGAGAAGATCACCGCGATCAGGCCACTGGGAATCCACTGACTGGCGGTGTAGAAGCACAGGAAGTTGAGGCAGAACAGGCACAGCCCCTGCACCACGCAGATCCCCTGGGCGCGGCGATCCAGCGGCTGCAGGCGCCCGCTGAGCCAGAGCATGACGAACAGCACCAGCGAGGCCAGGGCGAAGCGGTAGGCGATGGAGGCGGCAAGCGCCACCTCGCCGACCTGGAGTTTGATGGCGATCCAGGTGGTGCCCCAGATCAGTACGGTAAGCAGGTAGAGCGACAGGTTCATCGAGTTTCTCCCAAGACTGCGTACAGTCTGGAAGCAGCGCTGGTCTCGTGCTTGCACAAAGTTGCGCATTTATCGCTGCGCCATCACTGCCTGCCATCGCGCCCAAGGCTTTATCATGCGGCTTTTGCCAGACAAGTCGTTCTCACTGCATGCTCTCTGCCGTCGCACGCTACAAACAGTTGCTGTCCAGCGCCCTCGCCCGCTACTTCCCCCGCACCACCGCCTACCTGCGCGCCGAGCGTGAGGCCGTACAACCGCGCAAGCCGGCACGCAAGCAGGCGCGCAAGAAGGCCAGCGGAGGCAAGAAGAGCAGCAGCGGCAAGGCGGCCAGGAGCAAGCCTGGCCCGGCCGGCATCTACCCCGCCACCCGCCTGAAGATCGAAGAGGCGCAGGTGCAGGCCATGCGCGAGCGGGTGGCCCAGGCCGTCGGCGCCGGGCTGATCGGCGCACCGTCGGACGAACAGTGGGCGATGATTCTGTGCCGCGCCCCGCTGACGCGCATCTTCGCCGGCGCCGGCTCGGGCAAGTCGAGCACCCTGGTGCTGCGCGTGGTGTTCATGCTCTGCCACCTGCAGATCGACCCGCAGCGGCTGACGGTGATCTCCTTCACCAACGCCTCGTGCAGCGAACTGCGCGAGCGCCTGCAGCGCCTGCTCGACTTCTGGCAGTACGGGCAGGATGCCCGCCAGTGCGTGCGTACCTTTCATGCAGCCATGGCGGCGCTGGCCAAGGAGCAGTTAGGCAGCCCCCGCTGGTTCGAGCAGCTCGACGAACCCGCCGCGGAGCCGGACAACCCGCTGACTGGCGCGCGCTTGCGCCCGGCCCAGCAGCACCTGCTCAAGCAGGCCTACCAGAGCGCCTATGCCGAGGACGCGCGCTTTCGCCTCCTCAGTCATCGCCTGCTCAAGCTACCCGCGCCGCAGGAGACGCAGGGCAGAACCGCCAAGGCGCCACTGGACGCCTGCAAGCTGCCCGGCGAATTCGCCGCCCTGCCCCTGTTCGAACTGCTGTACGGGCAGATCGACTTCGCCGCCAGCCTGGGTATCCGCCTCGACCACCTGGACGTGAAGACACTGCAATGCGCGGCGCGCGAACGGGACTTCATCGAGGCCATGCAGCGCTTCCAGGAGCATTTCGCCGCCCTGTTGCACAGCCAGGGGCTGATCAGCTTCAACGGCGCCTTCGCGCAACTCAGCGAGCGCCTGCAACGTGCCGATGCCGGCAAGCCGGGGCCGGCCCTGCTCGCCCTGGGCCACCTACTGATCGACGAGTTCCAGGACATTTCGCCGCAGATCGTGCTGTGGCTGCAGGCCGTGCACCGCCGCCTGCACAGCGCCGGCGAGCGCATCAGCCTGATGGCCATCGGTGATGACTGGCAGTCGATCTACGGCTGGCGCGGCAGCTCGCCGGAGCTGTTCATCGACTTCGACCGGCACTTCCCCAGCCGTGGCCGTGGCAAGAGCACCACCCTGCTGATGGGCACCAACTACCGCAGCATCGAGCCGGTGCTGCGCGACGGCGAGAAAGTGCTCGCCGAGGTCCGCAGCAAGCAGGCCAAGACCTGCGTCGCGGCCAAGGCCATGCAGCTGGGCGACCACGGTGTGAAGCTGATCCAGCGCTTCGACCTGGGCAACGGCCTGCCGCGCCTGCTCGAGGAAATCCGCGCGCAGTGCGCGCATGTCGCCAGCCGCCCCGGCGCCGACCGCACCGCCGTGCTGCTGCTCAGCCGCCGCAACGAGCCGCTGCAGCAAGTCCGGGCGCAGCTCGACAAGGCCTTGCCGGTGAGAGCGCTGACCATCCACCGCGCCAAGGGCCTGCAGGCCGAGGTGGCGATCATCCTCGACGACTGCCTGCCCGTGGAGAAACACCCGCTGCGCAATGCCCTCTACGCCCAGTGCGGCTTCTTCACCGGCAGTTACGACCAGGCCATGCAGGACGAGGCCCGGCGCCTGGCGTACGTGGCCATCACCCGTGGCGTCAGCCGGGTGCTGTGGTACACGCGCAAGGCACAGGGCGCCACACAATGCCTGGCTTAGTGCCTGGCAATCGCGCAAGCTGCGCAGCGGACATTCTCAACCGGGGCACTCGATGGACAAGCTGCTGGCGCTGCGCACCTTCGTCACCACCGTTCGCTGCGGCGGTTTTTCCGCTGCTGCACGGCAGCTGGGGCTGGCCACCTCGTCGGTGACCCGCGCGGTCAACGCGCTGGAGCAGGAGCTGGGCTGTGTGCTGCTCAACCGCAACACACGCCAGGTCAGCGTCAGTGAAGCCGGGCGGGATTACTTCGAACGCGCCCTGGCCATACTCGACGCCCTCGACGAAGCCGACGCCGCGGTGGCCGACAAGGCTGACGAGGTACGCGGTCGCCTGGCAGTGAGCGTGCCGGTGGAATTCGCCCGCCGCCTGATCGCGCCGCACCTGGGCGAACTGTTCGAGCGCCACCCGCAACTGGAGCTGACCCTGCGCGTCACCGACGAGGTGGTCGATCTGCTCAGCGAACGCATCGACCTGGCCCTGCGCCTGGGATCATCCATCGTCAGCGATGACGTGATCAGCCAGCAGGTTGGCCGCTTCCGCCGCTGGCTGGTGGCGAGCCCGGAGTACCTGGCGCGCACCCCGCCGATCGCGCATCCGAGCGCGCTGCAGGCACATACCTGCCTGCAATACGACTACGGCAGCCCGGCGCACTACTGGCGCTTCGAGCAGGACGGCGCGACCTTGCAGGTGCCGGTCACGGGGCGCCTGCGCAGCAACAACGCCGATATCCTGCGCCAGGCGGCCCTGACGGGCCAGGGCGTGGCGCTGCTGTCGGACTGGCTGGTGCGCGACGACGTGGCCGAGGGGCAACTGCAGCGCCTGCTACCGGACTACGAAGTGGCACCCGGGCCTCACGAAGGCACCATCCACCTGCTGTACCTGCCGAACCATCGGGGCTCCAGGCGGATCGCCGCCTTCAGCGCATTCCTGCAAGGCCTGCTGCAGGGCTGAGCGGCGTTGCACGCCACGCAACGCACTGTTGCTCGAACGGTGGATTCTCCGTAGCCAGCCGGCCCCCTACTCTTGCGCCTGCCGCCCATTGCCACCGAGAACAGCGCATGACCAGCCAGACCTCCTCGCTCACACGCGAGTCCCCATCCCTGCCGCAGACACTGGTGCTGTTGTTCGCCCTGTGCTGCGGCGCCATCGTCGCCAACCTCTACTACGCACAACCGATCATCGAGCTGATCGCCCCGGATGTCGGCCTCGACGCCGAGCGGGCCAGCCTGATCGTCTCGCTGACGCAGATCGGCTATGCCCTCGGCCTGCTGTTCCTGGTGCCGCTGGCCGACCTGCTGGAAAGCCGCCGGCTGATGCTGATCACCACCGCCGCCGCCCTGCTCTGCCTGCTGGCGGCCGCGTTCGCCACCCAGCCCGGCCTGTTCCTCGGCCTGGCGCTGCTGATCGGCCTGAGCTCGGTGTCGGTGCAGATGCTGATCCCGCTGGCGGCCAACCTGGCGCCGGAGGCCAGCCGTGGCCGCGTGGTCGGCAACATCATGAGCGGCCTGCTGCTGGGCATCCTGCTGGCCAGGCCGTTGGCCAGCCTGGTGGCCGGCGAGTTCGGCTGGCGCGCGGTGTACCTGATGGCCGCCAGCCTGATGCTGCTGATCAGCCTGGTGATCGCCACCACCATTCCGCGCCATGCGCCCGCTCACCGCGCCAGCTACGGCCAGTTGCTGGCCTCGCTCGTGCAGCTCTTGCGCCGCTACCCGATCCTGCGTCGCCGGGCGCTGTACCAGGGCCTGATGTTCGCCAGCTTCAGCCTGTTCTGGACGGCGGCACCGCTGGAGCTGGCCCGTCACCTGGGGCTGAGCCAGCAGGACATCGCCCTGTTCGCCCTGGCCGGCGCCATCGGCGCGGTGGCAGCGCCCATCGCCGGGCACCTGGCCGATGCCGGGCATACCTACCGCGCCAGCCTGGTCGCACTGCTGCTGGCGCCGCTGGCCTTCGTCCCCGATCTGCTGAGCGACGGCCTGGGCTGGGTCGGCCTGGTGGCGACCGCCATCGTCCTCGACTTCGCCGTGCAGATGAGCATGGTGCTCGGCCAGCGCAGCATCTACGCCCTCGAGCCGCAGAGCCGTGCCCGCCTCAACGCCCTGTACATGACCAGTATCTTCATCGGCGGGGCCATCGGCTCGGCGCTGGCCAGCCCGATCTACGAGCAGTTCGGCTGGCAGGGTGCGGCGCTGCTGGGTGCAGGGTTGCCGCTGCTCGGGCTGCTGCTGTTCGTCAGCCGCGAGCCCTGAACGCCAGAGGCCGCCCGCGCCGGCGAGCGGCCTGGCTTTTGCGCAGACAACAAAAAACCCGCCGAAGCGGGTTTCTTCCCAACCATCCGACATCCTGTCGGTAGCCATCGTGGCCTGGTCATCATCCGTGATCCTCAGCGATCCGTCGCTGCAGGGGATGTGTGTAGATTAAGGATCTGACCGAAGCGACAACAGCAGCGGTTACCGCTTCGGCGTGTAAGACATTCGCCATAGCGCTCAGGACGAACGCCCCAGCATGCGCCCGAGCACATCCACATCGCCCTGGCGACGGTGGACGAATGCCATGACCACATGACCAACGATCAGCACCAGCAACAGCAGGCCGAGGTTGCCGTGCAACAGGCTGGCCGGAGCGATCATCCACTCGATCTTGCCACCCTCGAAGCCGGACATGATGGTCATGCCGAATGCCTCGAAGGCCCGCCCGGAACCGTACTGGCGCATCAGCGCCAACAACGGAATCACCAGCATCAGCGCATAGAGGACCCAATGACCCAGGCTGGCCGCTCGGCTCAACGCGGCAGGACGACGCCCCCGGTTGTACAGTGCCCAGGCCAGGCGGATGACCACCAGCACCATCAGCAGCAGGCCGACGGACTTGTGCGTACCGCCGGTCAGCGCCTCCAGAGCACTGTCTTCCGGCGCCAGCACAGTGAGAAATTGCCACAGCAGCAGCGCCGCCATGGCCCAGTGCAAAACACGAGACACAACGCCGTAACGCTGCGCAGAATCATTGAGGCTCGACATATTCAGGTTCCTATCAGGTCAGGTGAATGGCGTCGCCACGCACGGCTCCTCCTGTGCACGCAGCGAAACAGCCCGGCAATTGCGATGGAGGAGCAGCAACATGCCATCTTGTTTTCACCAGATAGGTGGCCAAGGCTCTGTCTCAGGGCCCATGTCATCGCAGGACGCCATGGTGCACCGAGGCCGGTGGCAATGGGAAAACCTGGCTGTAAGCAAGTGTGTCGCAGGCGAACCTGCGACACAGGGTCGATTGCTCAGGCGTCGCGCAAGCGGTCGCGGGCCTCACGCCAGCTGTGCTGCTGCGGCTCCTGCCAGATTCGCGCGTGCAGGCGCGCCATGCCGTCGGGGTCGTTGAGCAGGCGCCAGCGCGTGGCCTCGACATGCCCTTGCGGGCCGGCCTCGAGGATTTCCTCGATCCGTTCGTCACGCAAGGCCTCGGCGGCAGGCACCACCTTGGCATGGCGCGCACGCGCCATGGCGCAGACCAGGGCGTTGTAGAGCGGGTCGACCACTGCCCGCAGGAAGCCCTGACGCAACGCACGCGCGCTGTTCAGGCGCTCGTACTCGGCGGTGTTGCTCAGCTCGCGCGGCACCTCGTGCTCCTCCGGGATGAGGAACAGCTTGCTGCGCCGCGTAGCCAGACCGGGCGCGGTGCGACTGGTCAGCACCGACACCAGCGGCGAGAGGATCAGCGACACCACGATCGGCGCCAGCCACCAGAGGAAGTCCGGGTTGAGCCAGCCGACCAGCCCTGTCCAGGCGATCCCCAGCAGCACCTGCGAGCCATGACGGCGAAAGGCCTCGCTCCAGGGCGTGGAATCGTCCACGCGCTGCGGCGAGTTCCACTGCACTGACCAGCCGAGGAAGGCTGCGGTGACGAACAGGCTGTGGAACAGCATCCGCACCGGTGCCAGCAGCACCGAACAGCCAGCCTCCAGCAGCATCGACAGCAGCACGCGCAGGCGCCCGCCGTAGGCTTCGGCGCCCTGGATCCAGATCAGCAGCACGCTGAGCAGCTTGGGCAGGAACAACAGCGTCATGGTCGCCGAGAACAGCGCCACCGCCTCCTCCGGCTGCCAGCGCGGCCACAGCGGATACAGCTGGTTGGGCTGCAGGAAGTACTCCGGCACCATCAGCGTGTGGATCGCCAGCAGGCAGGTGGACAACGCCAGGAACAGCAGCCACAGCGGTGCCGACAGATAGGACATGACCCCAGTGAGAAACACCACGCGATGCACCGCGTGCATCCCGCGTACCAGAAACAGCCGGAAGTTCATCAGGTTGCCGTGGCACCAGCGCCGGTCGCGCTTGAGCTCGTCGAGCAGGTTCGGCGGCAACTCCTCGTAGCTGCCTGGCAGGTCGTAGGCGATCCACACGCCCCAGCCGGCACGGCGCATCAGCGCCGCCTCGACGAAGTCGTGGGAGAGGATCGCCCCGGCGAATGCACCGGTGCCCGGCAAGGGCGCCAGGGCGCAGTGCTCGATGAAGGGTTTGACGCGGATGATCGCGTTGTGGCCCCAGTAGTGCGACTCACCCAGCTGCCAGAAGTTGAGCCCGGCGGTGAACAACGGCCCGTACACGCTGGTGGCGAACTGTTGCAGACGCGCGTAGAGGGTGTCCATGCCGGACGCCTTGGGCGCGGTCTGGATGATCCCGGCGCCTGGGTTGGCCTCCATCAGGCGGACCAGGCTGGTCAGGCAGTCGCCGCTCATCACGCTGTCGGCGTCGAGCACCACCATGTAGCGGTAGTTGCTGCCCCAGCGTCGGCAGAAGTCGTCGATATTGCCGCTCTTGCGCTTCACCCGGCGCCGCCGGCGGCGATAGAAGATGCGCCCGAAGCCTTCCACTTCGCGGCACAGCTCCATCCAGGCCTGCTGTTCGGCGACGCAGATGTCCGGGTCGTTGCTGTCGCTGAGCACGAAGAAATCGAAATGCTCCAGCTGCCCGGTGGCCTTCAGCGACTCGAAGGTCGCACGCAGGCCGGCGAACACCCGCGGCACGTGCTCGTTGGCGATCGGCATGACCAGCGCGGTGCGCGCCTTCGGCGAGATTGGCTCGTTGCCGCAGGCAGTGGCCGAGATGCTGTAGCGATCACGCCCGCGCAGCAGCTGGAAGAAGCCCATCAGGGCCGTCCAGAAGCCCATCGAGACCCAGCAGAACAGCAGTGCGAACAGCGCCAGGATGCTGGTCTGCACCACGTACGGCAGGATCTGTCGCGCCGACTCGCGCAGCGGCTGCTCGAAGACCAGGCCCAGGTCGACCAGCGACCAGCCCTGGTACGGCAGCACCGATTTCATGTACCAGGTGGCGACCACCGTCTGCGCCACCATCAGCAGCAACAGGGCAGCACGGCGCATCGACGCGACCTGCCGCCAGCGCGCCTCGGCGAAATCCTCGGTCTCGCGGGTACGCGGGCGTGGCGTCGGCTTCTCGCCCTTCAGGCGTCGCCAGCCACGGTCGAGGATATTGGTCTGCCAGGGCTCCGGCACGATGCGCGTGCGCTTGATCGGCGGGGTCGACTCGATGGTCGGCCGACCCTGGTGATCCTCGACGAGGCGGCAACCGCGTTCGAGTGCGTCCGGCCAGCCCATCTCCAGGCGTGCCGGGACCGACTCGAGCAGCTCGCGCGTTTCCTCCTGGGGCTCGCTGCTGGCCGCCTCCGGCATCTGCAGCGCATGGTGCAGGGTGGCTAGGTCACCGCCCTCCTCCAGGCGGTGAGCCAGGTCCTCCTGCCGCTGCGGGTCGAGCGGCAGTTCCTCCAGGTAGTCCTGGATCAGCGTATCGTCGAGGGAGTTATTCATGGGCAGGCAGCTGGTAGCTCCAGGTTTCCGACAGGGGTTTGCCGTCCTGCACCAGGGCAGCACGCATTTCCACCGGTTGTGCCGGGTCCTTGACCAGGATGCGCAGGGTCAGGCGCCAGCCTTTGCTCACCGGGTTGTACCGCAGGTTCTTCTCCACGATCTCGGCATTGCCGTCGACACTCACCTGCGGCTCGATGGCCGCGTCCGCCGCGAGTTCGGCCAGCACCGGGCCGGCGAAGTCCACCACCAGGGCGGTGCTGCCATCGGGCTGACGAATCAGGTTGGCCTGCTTCACGTCACCCTCGGACAGGCGGGTCTGGGTGACCATGGCCAGCTGCGGGTCATGCAGCTTGGCGTCGTCCCGGCTGAAGTGCAGGCGGTAGTGGACGTCCAGCGCCTCGCCCACGGCGGGCTGGTTGTCGGGGCGCCAGAGGGCGACGATGTTGTCGTTGGTCTCGTCCGGCGTGGGAATCTCCACCAGCTCGACATGGCCGGTGCCCCAGTCACCGACGGTTTCCACCCAGCCACTCGGGCGCAGCTCGTAGCGGTCGTCGAGGTCCTGGTACTGGCCGAAATCGCGGTTGCGCTGCATCAGGCCGAAACCACGCGGGTTGTCGATGCGGTAGCTGCTGACGTTGAGGCGCTGCGGGTTGTTCAGCGGGCGCCAGAGCCACTCGTCATTGCCGGCGTGGATGGCCAGACCGTCGGAATCATGCAGTTCGGGGCGATAGTTGTGACGGGGCGAAGGCTGATTGGCGCCGAACAGGTACATGCTGGTCAGCGGCGCGATGCCGAGCTTCTCCACCGGCTCGCGCAGGTAGACCTTGGCCTGCACGTCGAGCACGCTGTCGCGGCCCGGGTCGATCTCCATGCGGTAGGCGCCGGTGGCACGCGGCGAGTCGAGCAGCGCATAGAACAGCAAGGTGCCGCGATCGGACTGCGGCTTCTCGATCCAGAACTCGGTGAACCGCGGGAACTCCTCGCCCGACGGCAGCGCGGTGTCGATGGCCAACCCGCGTGCGGACAGGCCGAACACCTGGCCCTTGCCGACGATGCGGAAGTAGCTGGCGCCCAGCACGCTCATCACTTCATCCTGACGGCCCGCCTCGTTCAGCTCGTGGATCACCTTGAAACCGGCGAAACCGAGATCCTTGAGGTCCTCCGCTTTCAGGTCGAGGTCGCCGAAGTCGAACATCGCCGGGTCGTACTTGATTTCGCGCGTGCCCTCGGCGGTCACTTCGTTGATCTTCACCGGCAGGTCGAAATGCATGCCCTGGTGGAAGAAGTACAGCTGGAACGGCGTCTTGCCGTCGCGCCAGTAGGCCTTGTCTTCACGGAAGCGCACCTTCTGATAGCCGGCGAACGGCAGGTCGCGCAGGGATGCCGGCAGATTGCTCTGCGGCGCGCTGTACTTCTCGGCCGCCAGGGCCTTGGCCTTGACCGCCACATCGTCCAGCTCGAATGCCCAGCTCTGGGCTGCGAACAACAGAGGGAGCACACAGAGGGCCAGCTTGCCGGCCTTGCCCATACGGGCTCCAGAACAACGACTCATCGACACACAGCCTCCAGGGCAACACGTACTGACAGGCAGCGGCCAGCCCGGGGGCGACCGCTACGGAGAGTTGAAAACAGGCGAATGGGACAGCGACAGCGCGAGCGCGATGCGGACGACCGACCGGACGGTGGTGCCTGCGCATGCGCGGATTCTTTCTGCGCATTATTACCAGATCGTGAAGTCCGGCACAGGTGGTCGCGCGAGTATATTTTCTGCCTCCTAGGGCCACCCCCTCACTGGCGTGGCAACAGTTCGAAACGCGCCTCCTGCACGCTTTGCGAATCCAGCCCCAGCTGGACACGGAAGGCACCCGGCTCGCTGACATGACGCAGGCTGGCATCGAAGAAACGCAGCATGCTTTCGTCGATCTCGAAACTCAGCTCGCGAGTCTCGCCTGCCTCAAGCTTGACCCTGCGAAAATCCTTGAGTTCCTTCACCGGGCGGATCACCGAGGCGGCCTCGTCATGCAGATACAGCTGCACGACGGTCGCGCCGGCACGCGGTCCGGCGTTCTTCAGGGTCACGCTGACGCGAATCCGCTCATCCGGCGTCATGCGCGGTGCCGAGAGTTTCGGCGCCGAGAGCTGGAAGTCGCTGTAGCTCAGGCCGTAGCCGAATGGATAGAGCGGGCCATTGGGCTCCTCAAAGTACTGCGAGGTGTAGTTGCCAGGCGTGCCGGGGGTATACGGACGGCCCAGGCGCAGATGGTTGTAATAGCTCGGGATCTGCCCGACCGAACGCGGGAAGGTGATCGGCAGCTTGCCCGCCGGGTTGTGCTCGCCGAACAGCACATCTGCGATGGCATGGCCGCCCTCGATGCCGCTGTACCAGGTTTCCAGCATGGCGTCGGCATTGTCCTTCTCCCAGGTCAGTGCCAGGGGACGGCCGTTCATCAGCACCAGCACCAGCGGCTTGCCGGTGGCCTTGAGGGCGCGCAGCAAGGCCTGCTGGCTGTCGGGCAGGTCCAGGCGAGTGCGGCTCGACGACTCGTGGGACATGCCACGCGCCTCGCCGACCGCGGCGACGATCACGTCCGCCTGGCGGGCGACCCTGACCGCCTCCTCCAGCATCGCCTGCGGCGTGCGCTTGTCCTGCACGATCTCCGGGCGATCCCAGTTGAGCTGGTTGAGGTAGTCGATCACATGGGCATCGTCGGTGACGTTGGCGCCCTGGGCGAACAGCAGCTTGCCCCTGCCCTGCAGCGCCGCCTGCATGCCCTTGCGCAGGGTCACCGCCTGCTCGGCGACGCCCACCGCCGACCAACTGCCGAGCATGTCCACCGGCGAGTCGGCCAGCGGGCCGATCAGGGCCACGGTCTGCGTCTTCTTCAGCGGCAGGGTGTCGCCATGGTTTTCCAGCAGCACCAGAGCATCGCGCGCCATGGCCCGCGCATCGGCACGGTGCAGGCGGCTCTCGGCATTGACGTCGGCCGGGTCATCCTCGGCGCGACCGATACGGCGGAACGGGTCGTGGAACAGGCCAAGGTCGTACTTGGTGGCCAGGACATGGCTGACCGCCTCGTCCAGCACGCGCTGCGGCACCGCGCCGCTGCGCACCAGGCCCGGCAATTCCTGGTCGTAGAGGGTGTCGGCCATGCTCATGCCCACGCCGGCGCTGATCGCCAGACGCGCCGCCTCGCGGCCATCGCTGGCCACGCCATGGCGCAGCAGCTCGGTGATCGCCCCGTGGTCGCTCAACGCCACGCCCTTGAACCCCCAGTCGCGGCGCAGCAGGTCGCGCAGCAACCAGCTGTTGGCCGAAGCGGGAACACCGTTGATGGCGTTGAGCGCGACCATCACCCCGCCGGCACCGGCATCGATGGCCGCCCGGTACGGCGGCAGGTAATCCTGGTACATACGCATCGGGCTCATGTCGACCACGTTGTAGTCGCGCCCGCCCTCCACCGCGCCATACAGGGCGAAGTGCTTGACGCTGGCCATGATGCGCTGCGGATCGCTGGGGTCGCTGCCCTGATAGCCACGCACCATGGCAGCGGCAATGCGCGAGACCAGGTAGGGGTCCTCGCCGAAGCCCTCCGAGGTACGCCCCCAGCGGGGATCACGGGAGATATCGACGGTCGGTGCGAAGGTCATGTCGAGGCCGTCGGCACTGGCCTCGAACGCCGCGACCCGGGCACTGTTCTCGATGGCCGGGATGTCCCAGCTCGACGCCAGGCCCAGGCCGATGGGAAAGGTGGTGCGGTGGCCGTGGATGATGTCGTAGGCGAAGAACACCGGAATGCCCAGGCGGCTGCGCAGCGCCGCCTCCTGCATGGGCCGGTTCTCCGGGCGCACCACCGAGTTGAAGGTGGCGCCGATGCGCCCGGCCGCCATCTCCTCGCGGATGCGCTCGCGCGGCATGTCGCCACCGATGCTGATCAGGCGCAGCTGACCGACCTTCTCTTCCAGGGTCATGCGGCTGACCAGATCGGCGATGAAGGCGGGTTTGTCATCGATGGAGGGGGCGGCAGCCAGCAGGCCGGGGGTGATCAACAGGGAAGCGAGGGCGAACGAGCGCAGGTCAGTCATCGAGAAGGGCATCCGGGATGCGAATCATTGTTCGAGTGCTCGCCACGATACTCCGACTCGCCCTGCGCCGCCGCAGCCGCGCGCAAAAAACCTCAGCCCGTACTTCACGCGAGCAGCCAGGCAGTCGCAATCCGGGATGCACCGCCGCCACTTGCACGAACTTGCGCATTTTTCTCGCGGCGACTGGCGTTATCGGATGGCCGGTGTAGCATGGCGGCATCCGGGAGAAGCTGATGGCGACATTCGACAACCTGCAGGTATTCCAGAGTATGAGCCGCTCGCCGCATGCGCGGCTGCATGCCATTGCCGAGCTGGGTGACGGCCTAGCGGTGGCGCACTGGAGCAACGCCCACGATGCACGCGACTACCTCGCCCCCAGCCATCACACGCTGTCCTGCTACCTGGCTGGTGGCACCGGCACCTTCCGCCGCGAGCAACCAGGCAACTGCGGCGCGCCGGACCGCCTGTGCATCCTGCCCGCCGAGCACCAGTCGGCCTGGATCATCAACGGCGAAATCCAGCTCGCCCACCTCTATATCGAGCAGGAGCAGTTCGCCCTCGGCGCTGTCGCCCTGCTCGACCGTGAGCCGCGCAGCCTGCAGCTGGAAGAGGCGACCTTCCTCGAGGACGCCGAGCAGGCCGGGCGCTTTCGCCAGCTCTGCCGACTCGACTGGCAGGAGCCCGGCGAGCGCCTGCTGGCCAGCAGCCTGGCGCATGAGCTGCTCGACCATGCCCTGCTCAACCAGGTCGGACTGCGCCAGGGCCTGCGCCTGAAGGGCGGCCTGGCACCGGCAGTGCGCCGGCGCGTGCGCGACTACATCGAGCAGCACCTGGCCGAGCCACTGTCGCTGGATATCCTGGCCAGCCTCTGCAGCCTCTCCGAATACCATTTCGCCCGCATGTTCCAGAGCAGCTTCGGCCTGCCGCCGCACCGCTACGTGCTGGCCAGGCGCATGGCGCTGGCCTGCCATCTGCTGCGCCACACCCGCCAGAGCCTGGCGCAGGTGGCCATGACCTGCGGCTTTGCCAGCGCCAGTCATTTCAGCAATCGTTTCCGCCAGGCGCTGGGGGACACCCCCAGCCGCTATCGCCAGGCGTTCGAGCCAACCTGATCCGGCCAACGCAGGTTATAGTGCGGCACCGGACAGACAGGCACGCCGGTGGTGCCTGCGCGGGTGCACGACGAGGTCGCGATTGGTAACCAGAAGACAGTTCAGCGAGGCGATGCAGGGCCAGAACGTGCGTTTCGTGGGCGACAAGCGCGAAACGATCCAGACCTCCTGCGTCGGCTTCATCCTGCTCGAGCACTTCTCCCTGCCCGCCTTCACCCAGGCGCTCGATACCCTGATCACCGCCAACCTGATCCAGAGCCAGGCCTTCGCCACGCGGACCTTCAGCCTCGACGGCGGTTCGGTGACCAGCGATCTGGGCCTGGTCATCTGCCCCGATGCACGTGCCAGCGGTGAATGCCTGGCGGAGCTGGACCTGCTGGTGGTATGCGGCGGCCTGCGCACCGCGCTGCGCGACATGCCGGAACTGGGGCAACTGCTGAAACAGGCGCAACACAAGGGCATCGCCCTGTCCGGGCTGTGGAACGGCGCCTGGTTCCTGGCCCGCGCCGGCCAGCTCGACGGCTACCGCTGCACCATTCACCCGGAACACCGCGCCGCCCTGGCGGAAATCGCCAAGGACAGCCAGGTCACCAGCGAAAGCTACATCGTCGACCGTGACCGGCTCACCGCCGCCAGCCCGACCGGCGCCTTCAACATGGTGCTGGAGTGGATCAACCAGCTGTACGGCCGTCACCTGGCCGACGCCGTGGTGGATATCCTCGCGTTCGAGGAATCCCGCTACCGCCGCGCGCGGCCGGCGCTGCACGAGAAGATGAGCGAGCCCCTGCGTGAAGTGATCAACCTGATGGCGAGCAACATCGAGGAGCCGCTGACGGTGGCCCAGCTCGCCCAGTACGCCGGCCGCTCGCCGCGCCAGATCGAACGGCTGTTCCAGGAGCAGCTCGGCACCACGCCCCTGCGCTACTACATGGAACTGCGCATCACCGAGAGCCGCCGCCTGCTGCAGCACTCCGAGCTGCCGATCGTGGATGTCGGTCTCGCCTGCGGCTTCGTCTCACCCAGCCACTTCAGCAAGTGCTATGCCTCGTTCTTCGGCTATCCGCCGTCGAAGGAGCAGCGCCACGGCTGCGTCAAGGCCAGGAAGTAACGCGCGAACCGACCATGGGTGCCTGCGCAAGCACCCGCGCCTGTGCGAAAATCGGTCCCTTTGCATTCACGCGGCTGGCTCATGCGTCAAACCTTCGCCACTGTGGGGCTGTTCTGATGCCCCTCGACATCCATCATCTGCGCCAGGAAGACTGGCGTTCCGAGTTCGGCGCCGGCGACCTGCGCCGGGGCATCGCCTACGCCGAGGAAAAGCGCAGCAAGCTGCTCAGCCTCAAGGATCACAGCCTCCTGGCGAACTGCCGGGGCTCCGGCCAGACCTACCAGCAGCGCATCACCCTGCACCCCTACGGGCGCAAGTGGAGCGTGACCGGGCACTGCAGCTGCCCGGTCGGCTTCAACTGCAAGCATGTGGTCGCAGCCCTACTCACCCTGGAAGCCGTGCAGAAGAGCGGCGCAGACCTGTCCGAGCTGATCGTGCCGAGCAAGGAAGTCGCCGAACAGCGCCTGGAGGGCATCAGCCCCGTCCCGGTGCTGACCCTGGGCAGCCATGTGCGCGTGCACTTCGATGCACGCAAGGGGCGCATGCTGGAACAGACCCAGCACCGCGCCGCACTGGCCTTCGACTACGCCGGGCATCTGACTTTCGGCAAACCGGCCAAGGACCTGGTCAAGCGCCTCCAGGCCGACCTGAACCTGCGCGTCATCCGCGATGCGAACGCCGAGGCGCGGCTGCGCAAGCGTCTGGAACAGCTTGGCCTGCAGGTCGCCCTGCGGCAGAGCGACGCCCTGCCAGCCGATGCCGGCGAGCCGTTCGAGCTGGAGGGCGAGCGCGACTGGCTCGGCTTCGTGCAGAACCAGTTGCCGCAACTGCGCGCCGAAGGCTGGCAGATCCACATGCGCCCGGACTTCCAGTACAACCTGGCGGAAGTCGAGGACTGGTACGCCGAAGTCGAGGAAGACCCGCAGCAGAACTGGTTCGACCTGGAGCTCGGCATCGAGGTGGAAGGTCAGCGCCTGAGCCTGCTGCCGATCCTCCTGCAGGCGATTCGCCGCACGCCCTGGCTGCTGACGCCCGAAGCGCTGGCCCAGCGTGCCGACGAGGATCGCCTGCTGGTCAACCTGCCCCAGGGCGGCAAGCGCATCGCCCTGCCCTTCGCCCGCCTCAAACCGCTGCTGGCGACGCTGGGTGAGCTGTATTTCCGCGATCCGGGCGAGGACCACCTGCCGTTGCGCCTGGGCCGTGCCGATGCCGCACGCCTGGCGGAGCTGGCGCAGGGTCCGGCGCTGAACTGGCAGGGCGGTGACGAGCTACGCGGTTTCGCCCAGCGCCTGCAACGACTGCAGGTCAGAGAAGTGGCCGCGCCAGCAGGCCTGCAGGCCGAACTGCGCGCCTATCAGCTAGAGGGACTGAACTGGATGCAGACCCTCGCCGAACTGCGCGTAGGCGGTGTGCTGGCCGATGACATGGGCCTGGGCAAGACCCTGCAGACACTGGCCCATGTGCTCTGCGAAAAGCAGGCCGGACGCCTCGACAAGCCCGCGCTGATCGTCATGCCCACCAGCCTGATCCCCAACTGGCAGGACGAGGCGGCCCGCTTCACCCCGCAGTTGCGCGTGCTCGCCCTGCACGGCAACAAGCGCAAGGCGCTGTTCGAGGAGATCGCCGCGCACGACCTGATCCTCACCACCTACGCCCTGCTGCCGCGCGACCTCAAGGCGCTGAACCAGCAGTCTTATCGCCTGCTGATTCTCGACGAGGCGCAGAACATCAAGAACCCGCGCAGCAAGGCCGCCACTGCCGCTGCGCAGGTACAGGCCGACCTGCGCCTGTGCCTGACCGGCACGCCGCTGGAGAATCACCTGGGCGAGCTGTGGTCGCTGTTCCACTTCCTCATGCCCGGCTGGCTGGGCGACGCCAAGGCCTTCACCCGCGACTACCGCACGCCCATCGAGAAACGTGGCGATGCCCAGCGCCTGGCGCACCTGGGCGGGCGCATCCGCCCCTTCCTCCTGCGCCGCACCAAGGAGCAGGTGGCCAGCGAGCTGCCGCCGAAGACCGAGATCATTCAGTGGGTCGAGATGACCCAGCTACAGCGCGACCGCTACGAAACCCTGCGCCTGGCCATGGACCAGAAGGTACGCGACGAGATTGCCCGCCAGGGCCTGGCACGCAGCCACATCGTCATCCTCGAAGCCCTGTTGCGCCTGCGCCAGAGCTGCTGCGACCTGCGCCTGCTCGGCGACGACGCGAGCGACCTGAGCGCCGCCGACTCGGGCAAGCTCAGCGCCCTGCTGGAAATGCTTGTGGAGCTGGTCGAAGAAGGCCGCCGTGTGCTGCTGTTCTCGCAGTTCACCTCGATGCTGGCGCTGATCGAGCAGGAGCTGCAGGCACGCAAGATCGCCTACGCCAAGCTGACCGGCAGCACCCAGGACCGACGCACACCGGTGCAACGCTTCCAGGCCGGCGAGTTCCCGGTGTTCCTGATCAGCCTCAAGGCCGGCGGCAGCGGCCTGAACCTCACCGCAGCGGACACCGTGATCCATTTCGATCCCTGGTGGAACCCTGCCGCCGAAGCCCAGGCCAGCGACCGCGCCTACCGCATCGGCCAGGACAAGCCGGTGTTCGTCTACAAGCTGATCGCCCGTGGCAGCGTCGAGGAGAAGATCCAGCACCTGCAGCAAGCCAAGGCCAGCCTGGCCGAGGGCGTGCTAGGCAGCGGTGGCCAAGGACAGTGGCAGCTGGACGAGGCGGACCTGGCCGCCCTGTTCGCCCCGCTGCAATAGCGGATGCGCCTCAGTCGGCGGCATCGTCGCGCTCCGCTTCGGCATCCTCGCGGTTGCGCACCTTGCCACGCGGCACCGGGCCAGCAGCCGCAGGGAAGCGCGACGAGGCATAGCGCACCACGAGAATCGCCAGTGCCAGCAGGAGGATCGCCCCGGACACCATCACCACGCCCCAGCTTGGTTTGTGGGTGTGGGAAATGTCGGAGATCATCAGGCGCGTCAGCGCGGTGATCGCCACGTAGATCATGAAGCGGATCGGCATGTGGTTGGTCTTGAAGTAGATCCCCACCATGGCCGCCAGCTCCAGGTAGATGAACAGCAGCAGGATGTCATCGACCGTGATGTGACCCTTCTCCAGCATGCCGATGAAGGCCATCACCCCGGCCCAGGCAGTGATCGCCCCGATGGCGAACAGCGCCAGATAATGGAACGCCTCCATCAGCAGGTTGCCCAGCGACTCCGCCAGACCGTGCATGTGTTCGCGCAAGCGCTCAGCCCAATTCATCCTTCAACTCCCCAGCAAAACCGGCACGACGTCCCGAACACCCACCGCGGGCATTCACAGGCCACCATCATGCAGGAAAAAGCCCCACGCGAGGATGATGCGGCGATGTGACGCAAGGCCCGGCCGGCGCAGAGGCCTCGACGCGGAAAGCACAGGACAGGCTCGCCAAGACGGCCCCCGGCATCGCACACTGCGGCACCCCACTCAACGAAGGATCTTCCCATGCGCCTTTTCTCGCTGAGCACCGCCTTGTCATCCGCCATGATCGCCCTGGTCAGCCTGCAGTTGCAGGCAGCCGCACCGGCACCACAGAAAACCCAGGTGCCGGGCTACTACCGCATGGCGCTCGGGGACTTCGAGGTCACCGCCCTGTACGACGGCTACACCGACCTGCCGGCCAGCCTGCTCAAGGGCATCGATGACAAGGACCTGCAGTCGTTGCTGGCGCGCATGTTCGTCGCATCCGAAAACGGCGTGCAGACCGCGGTCAACGCCTACCTGATCAATACCGGTGACAACCTGGTGCTGGTCGACACCGGCGCCGCCCAGTGCTTCGGTCCGACGCTGGGCGTGGTGCAGAACAACCTCAAGGCGTCCGGCTACCAGCCGGAACAGGTCGATACCGTGCTGCTCACCCACCTGCATCCGGACCATGCCTGCGGCCTGGTCAACGCCGACGGCAGCCCGGCCTACCCCAACGCGATCGTGGAAGTGCCGCAGGCGGAAGCCGACTTCTGGCTCGACGAGGCGACCATGGCCAAGGCCCCCGAAGGCATGCAGGGCATGTTCAAGCTGGCGCAGCAGGCCGTTGCGCCCTACGCCAGGATGAACAAGCTCAAGCCCTACGAGGCGCAGGGAGAGCTGCTGCCCGGCGTCAGCCTGGTGGCCAGCCCCGGCCATACCCCCGGACACACGTCCTACCTGTTCCAGTCGGGCGGGCAGAGCCTGCTGGTATGGGGCGACATCGTGCACAACCATGCCGTGCAGTTCGCCAGGCCGGAGGTGGTCATCGAGTTCGACGTCGACAGCGCCAAGGCCCTGGAGTCCCGCCAGCGCCTCCTCGCCGAAGCAGCCAGGGACAAGCTCTGGGTGGCCGGCGCGCACCTGCCCTTCCCCGGCCTCGGCCACGTACGCAAGGACGCTCAGGGCTATGCCTGGGTACCCGCCGAATTCAGCCCGATCCGCAGCGATCGCTGAATTCCTGGCACTCGCTGCTGGCAAAACGGCAGCGAGTTCTTTATGCTTCGAGCACTGTACAAATAAACAGTTACCGATAGACACGCATGAAGGCAGATGAGGTGATGAATGGCCGTCGAAGTGGTGTACCGCAGCAGTCGCGACCCGGAGCGCTTGTTCATGGATAAGGCCGAAGCCGATCGTTACGACAAGATGCTCGAACTGGCCGAGCGCCTGACCGAGGTGCTGCACAAGGCAGTGCCGTCGCTGAACGAGGAGCAAGGCGAGGAAATCGGCATTTTCATGGCCAAGAACCGCGACGTGTTCGCCAAGGCCTTCAAGAACCAGCCGGATGCGCTCGACGAACTCGAGGCCGAAGCCGCCAGCGAATGACCAGCGTGGCAGGCCTCGCCGTGCTCGACGGTCGAGGCCTCGGGGTCATGCACTGCCTGGCCGATACTGCGTCGCAGCCTGCTCCAGCCAGTCGGGCAGTTCACGGCGGCTGATGCCCTCGTGCCGGGCACGGGCCAGTTGCTCCAGCATGTACTGACGCTTGGGCTCGTCTCCCTCGGCGAAGGAAAGTGCTAGGTCGCGGTCACTCCACTGACGAATGCGGCGAAACAGCCACCAGTGAAAGTACAGGCCGGCCGCAGTAGTGACGACGATGATGAAATAGTCCATGGTGATTCCTCCTCCCCCACGCTAAACGAGCACGCGCACGACGCCAAGTGCAGCGTTGCCGCAGGCAAGGAGCCGGTTGATGATCCGCTGCAAACGGGTGTACCTGGAAGCCGAAGCCTGCGACGGGCAGCGCGTGCTGGTCGACCGCCTGTGGCCGAGAGGGCTGGCGAAGGATGCCCTGGCGTGCGACGCCTGGCTGCCCGATGTCGCACCATCGACCGCCCTGCGCAAAGACTTTGGCCATCGCGCCCATGCCTTCGCCGACTTTCGCGCAGCCTACCGCCACGAGCTGGCCTGCCACCCCGAGCATTGGCAGCGCCTGCTGCACTGGGCGGCAGGTGGCACGCTGACGCTGCTCTACGCCGCACGCGATGAGGTGCACAACAACGCACGCGTCCTGGCGGAGTTCCTCGAGGAGGAGCTGCTGCGACGCGACACGCCGAGTTCGGCAGTGTGCTACCAGGGCGAATTCGATGCGGGTTGACCACGCTGATCGCTCAGGCTAGCCTCTGGACCTCAACAACCGAGTCGCCCCATTTCCATGACCCTGCTCGCGCATCGCCCGAACGATCTCGCCAGCGCCGCCTACCGCGCCGCTGCCGATGGCTGTGCGCCGCCACCTGCCTGTCACGCCGGCACTCCCCCTCCGCCGGCAGCCGTCTAAGCGGGCTCACCCCGCACCTTCCCGCTCCGTCCTATCGGCCTTGCCGAGCTGCGCCCGTGCGCACGGAGCTCACGCGGATTTATCGACAGGTGTTCCATCATGCGTTTCCCTTCGACCCTTCTGTCCAGCTACGGCGCGACAGCCTTGTTCGTGCTGCTCTGGTCTGCCGGCGCCATATTTGCCCGCCTCGGCCTGGACCATGCGTCCCCGTTCGCCTTTCTCGTCCTGCGCTTCGCCCTGGCCTGCGCGGCCCTGGCGTTGCTCGCCAGCCATTCCGGCATCTGGTTGCCGCAACGTGGCCTGCGCTGCTCGACCGCCAGGGCCGGGCTGCTGATGATCGGCGGCTACAGCATCTGCTACATGCTGGCCCTGGCCGAGGGCATCACGCCTGGCGTACTGGCCACGGTGCTGGGCGTGCAACCCATCCTGACCCTGATGCTGCTGGAACGGCACGCCTCCCCGCTGCGCGTGCTGGGTCTGCTGACGGCCCTCGGCGGCCTGGCGATCGTCGTCAGCGACAACCTGCTGTACAGCGCACTGCCGGTCAGCGGCATGCTGTTCGCACTCGGCGCCCTGCTCTGCATCACCCTGGGCAGCATCGCCCAAAAGAACCTGCGGCAGAGCCCCATGCATGCACTGCCGCTGCAGTACGGCCTGTGCCTGCTGGCCAGCCTGCTGCTGTTGCCGAGCCAGGACTGGCGCGTGGAGTACGATGTCGGGCTGTTGCTGCCACTGCTGTGGATGGGCCTGGTGATCTCGGTGGGCGCGCAGCTGCTGCTGTACCGCCTGATCCAGGCCGGCAACCTGGTCAACGTCACCAGCCTGTTCTATCTGGTGCCGGTCACCACCGGCGTGCTCGACTATCTGCTGCTGGGCAACCGGCTCTCGGCACATGCCCTGGTCGGCATGGCCGCGATCCTGCTGGGCCTGACGCTGGTCTTCCGCCTGGCCCCACAGCGCGGCCAGGCGAGCGAATGCTAGCGTTCGTACAGCAGATGCTCGGCCAACTGGTCGGCGACCCTGGCGGGCGAGCGCTTCTCCGCCTGAGCGTGGGCGTAGATGTCGGTCAGACGCTGGCTGATCCGCGCCAGGTGGGCGGTGATGGCCGGCAACCCCTCGCCGCGGTGACGTAACGCTACGTAGATCAGGCCGCCGGCATTGAGCACGTAATCCGGCGCATAGAGGATGCCGCGTGCCTCCAGCTCGTCGGCGATCTCCGGGCTGGCCAGCTGATTGTTGGCCGCCCCGGCGACCGCGGCGCAGCGCAGGTGAGCGACGCTCTGCCGGTTCAGCACACCGCCAAGGCCACAGGGCGCGAGGATGTCGCAGGGCGTGGTCAGCAAGGCTTCGCTGGCGATCGGCTGGGCACCGAGCTGCTCGACGGCCAGCTGCACACGCCCGGCGTCCAGGTCGCTGACCAGCAGCTCGGCCCCCGCCGCATGCAACGCCTCGGCCAGGGCGAAACCGACATTGCCCAGCCCCTGCACGGCGATGCGCAACCCTTCCAGGTCATCCCCACCCAGCCGTGCCTGGGCAGTGGCGCGGATACCGGCGAACACGCCCAGTGCCGTATGCGGCGACGGGTCGCCCGCACTGGAAGTGCTGGTTGCATGCCGGGTATGCAGGGCGATGCAATCCATGTCGGCGCTGGAAGTGCCACTGTCGACGGCGGTGATGTAGCGTCCGTTCAGCGTTTCGATGAAGCGCCCGAAGGCTTCGAACAGCGCGGCCCGGCTGTCCAGGTGCACCGGGCGGATGAGCACCGCCTTGCCGCCACCGTGGTCGATGCCGGCCAGCGCCGCCTTGTAGCTCATGCCCTGAGCAAGGCGGATGGCGTCGCGGATGGCGCTCTGCTCGTCGGGATAGGCCAGGTAGCGGCAGCCACCGAGCGCCGGCCCGAGTCGGGTACTGTGAATGGCGATAACGGCCTTGAGGCCACTGACGGGATCGTCAGCCAGATGCAGGGCCTCGAGGCGGGCGGCTTCCATCATGCTGAACATGGGCGAGCTCCCGGTCTGACTTCAGGCCACAGTATAGGTGAGGGCAACTGGACGAGCGTTCGACCAGGGGCTACAAGAGCAGAAGCCACCGGAGAATGCGATGAGCCCACGCCAAGCCTGTCTGCAGTGCCTGCAACGCGACCCGCCTGCCCTGTTCGAGGCAGCGCTGTGGATCGCCGCCGAACATGACGAACAGTTGCAGCCGGCGAACCTGCTCGCCGACCTGCACGCACTGCAGCTGCAGGTCAGCGCCGGACTGCCGGCCCTGCCCGCGCGCGAGCTGGCCCAGCCGCTGCTGCGCCGACTCGCCGAACTCGACTACCAGGAAGACGACGAAAGCGTGACACGCCCACGCCATGCCCTGCTCCACGAGGTGCTGCGCCGCCGCCGTGGCCAGCCACTGTCGCTGGCGCTGATCGCCCTGGAGCTGGCACGACGCCTGGACATTCCGCTGCAAGGGGTGAATTTTCCCGGCCATTTCATGCTGCGCGTGCCAGGCGCCGACCACCTGCTCGACCCCTGTGGCGGCCGCCGCCTGTACACCCGTGACTGTCGCGAGCAGCTGTATCGTCAACAGGGCGCGGGGGTGGAACTCAGCGCCGTGCACCTGCAGACCGCCGATGCAGCGGCCATGCTGCAGCGCCTGTCACGCAACCTGCGGCAGCTGCACCTGCAGCATGACGAGCCCATGGCCGCGCTGAAGGATGCCGAGCGCGTGCTCCAGCTCGGCCCGCCGAACCTCGCCGACCACCTGGCCCGTGCGGACGTCTACCAGCAGCTCGATTGCCCGCAGGGCGAACGCTACGACCTGGAGCGCGCCCTGCTGTTCTGTGAGGAGGAAGGCCTGCGCCTGCAGCTGAGCCAGCGCCTGCGCAATCTGCAGAGAGCACCTGCGGTGCACTGAAACGAGTGATGTTCAGGCCGATGCCGGCAGACCATGGAAGCTGAAGTAGTAGCGTAGCGCCTCGATCATCTCGACATACTCGGCGGGGGGCGCGACCAGCGCGAAGCCGGAGTCATAGCAGCCCGGCGTGACATCCTCGCGGCACCACTGGCAGGTGGCAGAGACGTCGATGAAGCGCACACCTTGCTGACCGGGAATCTTCAGGCGCATGTCGAAGCGCGCACCCACCAGCAGCGGCAACTGGCTGATCAGCATCAGGCCGTCCAGGGAGACATTGCCGATGGAGCCCATCGGCTTGTCGGTGATGCGATTGAACACCTTCAGGTAGTAGGGCAACTGATGGCGTTCGATTCGACGCTGGCTGCGCATGGTGGCGAATCGCTACAAAGGGTCTTCAGTATGGCCCGCCCCCGGCCACTAGGCCAGTCCTAGCCGCAACGTTCGGCGATGCGATCACGTAGCTTGCGACGAGCGGTATCCGTCTCTTCATCACTGTAGTAAATGCGCTCGCCGTTGGCATCGGTGCGGTAGTAGGAGAAACCTTCCGGGATCTGTGCCAGGCGGCGCTGTAAATCACGGCATTCACTGGCCCGTTCCTGGCGCTGGTTGGCCGCTGCGGCGGCAGCCTGCTGCTGCTCGTCGCGCCGGGCGTCGTAGAAGCGCTGGCTGCGCGCCTCACGCTCGCGCGTCTGCGCGTCGCGCTCGACGACCTGCGGCTTCACCTCGACCCTCTCGGCTCCCGCGACGGGGCGCTGGCCGAAGTGCACCTGGCCCTGCTCATCGGTCCAGCGATAGATCTCCGCCGTGGCCAGGGCCGGTAGCAGAGCAGCGATCAACAACAAGCGGCGCATGACCATCCTCCAGAGGTACATGCGCCAGCTTATACCGCGCGGCAGCTCGACGAAATGACCCGCGACCGATGGCTCACAGTGCAGCCGGGCTGGCCTTGGCGGTCGCGGCCGGATTGTAGTGGCCAAGCTGCTCAAGCGTCTGCAGGCGTGCACGGGCACGGTAGGCATACTCGCTGGCCGGGTAGCGGCCGATGATGAACTGGTAGGTCTGCGCCGCGTCGACGAACAGGCTCTCGCGCTCCAGGCACTGCCCGCGCAGCAGGGAGATTTCCGGCTGCAGGTAGGTGCGCGAACGACTCTTGCGCTCGGCCTGTGACAGTTCGAGTTCGACGCGCGAGCAGTCACCCTCGTGGTACGCGCGGTAGGCGTTGTTCAGGTGGTGGTCGAGCGATACACGGGTGCAGCCGGCGGCCAGCAGCGCCACGGCCAGGATGATCAGGGTTCGCATGGGTAATTCCTCCGATGTGCAGTGTATCGACAGGCGCCGGAAAAACTGAACAGCGACAAACCTCCGATGGGTTTTGCCGCTATCGCCTTGGCGCTGCCCAGCGCCCTGACTAGACTGCGCGACATCGGCCCGTTCCGGCCAAGGAGCCTGCATGCTGTTCGTTCGCCTGATTTCCCTCGCCGTCGGCGCCTGCCTGCTGAGTGCCTGCGCACCGACCACCCCGCTGTTCATCGCCCAGGTCACCACCAACGAGGTGGTCGAGTACAAAGCCCTGAAGACCAAGCGCATGACGGCGGCCATCGAGGACGAAGGCGACCTGCTGACCTACAGCGCCCTGGCCATTCGGGACGCCCATAGCGACAAGGCCGAGGCACTGTATCTGGAGGGCTACCGTGACCGCCAGCTGAGTGACGAGGTACGCGCCATCGCCCTGTACCAGATCGGTCTGATCTACATGAACCGCTTCAACGAGCAGCGCGACGACGCCAAGGCCCTCAATTACTTCTACCGGGTGCTCAACGAATTTCCCGCCAGCCAGGCGGCCAATCGCGCCGAGCAGCGTATCGAGACGATCCGCCAGCGCGAGGACGCGCCTATCCACCAGACATCGCGCGAGCTGCTGGCGCACTGGCAGCCCAGCCAGAACCTCGACCTGTACAAGCCCAGCCTCGATCCGGACATGACCCTGTTGTCGCGCCGCGCCGTGCTCAAGGGACGGGTCGACGAGGCCGAGCAACTCTACATGCTGGGCCTGGCGGACCCGCACGTCCCCGCCGACATCAAGGAAAAGGCGCTGTACCAACTGGCCCTGATGCACATGGCGCCGGACAACCCGGCCGCCAACCGGGGCAAGGCCATCGCCTACCTGCGTCGCCTGCTGGTGCAGTTCCCCGAAGGCGAGCTGAACGCCAAGGCCGCCCGCCACCTCGACCTGGCCCTGAATCCGGGCGCGCGCTGACCCACATCAATGCCGTTCGCCGCGCCAGGGTCTGTAATGTCAGGACACCCAGGCCGAGGACGCTGCCATGAAACTGCAAAGACTGCTGGTCGTCATCGACACCGAACACGCAGAACAGCCCGCCCTGCTGCGCGCCGCCGAGCTGGCCCGGCAGACCGGGGCCGAGTTGCACCTGCTGCAGGTCGACTACCACCCGAAACTCGACGGCGGCCTGCTCGACAGCCACCTGTTCCAGCGCATCCGCGACACCCTCGTGCAGCAGCGCCATGCCGATCTGCTGGCCAGCGTCGCCCACCTGAGTCGGGAAGGCCTCAAGATCGAGGTGGACGTGCGCTGGAGCAAGCGCCGCCATGAGGAGATCCTCGCCCGCGTCGCCGTGCTGCAACCGGACATCCTCTTCACCTCGGCCCACCCTGGCAACGCCCTGCGCCGCCTGCTGTTCGGCGACGCCAGCTGGCAGCTGATCCGCCGCTGCCCGGTGCCGTTGTGGCTGGTGCACGACGCCGCACCGCGAGGCAGCAACCTGTGCGTCGCGCTCGACCCGCTGCACAGCGCCGACAAGCCCGCCGCCCTCGACCATCAACTGATCGCCGCCAGCCAGGCACTGCAGGCCCGGCTGGGCCTGGACGCCCACTACCTGCATGCCCAGGCCCCGCTGCCGCGTTCGCTGATGTTCGACGCCGAAGTAGCGCAGGAATATGAAGACTACGTGACCCAGTGCCATCACGAGCATCGCCAGGCGTTCGACGCGCTGATCGCCCGGCACGCCATCGACCCCGGGCACGCCCACCTGCTGGACGGTTTCGCCGAAGAGGTCATCCCGCAGTTCGTGCGCGAGCACAATATCGGTCTGCTGCTGATGGGCGCCATAGCCCGTGGGCATCTGGACAGCCTGCTGATCGGTCACACGGCGGAACGGGTGCTGGAGCGGGTCGAATGCGACTTGCTGGTGATCAAGCCGGCAGGCAAAGGGTAGTGCACAGGAACAATGACTACAGCCTGGCGCCGTAGTAGCCTCCCCGACATCGTTCACTAGGGAGTTCGTGCATGACCTTTCGCCGCACCAAAATCGTCGCCACCCTGGGCCCGGCCAGCAGCTCGCCGGAAGTGCTGGAGCAACTGATCATCGCCGGCCTCGACGTGGCCCGCCTGAACTTCTCCCACGGCACGCCGGATGACCACAAGGCGCGCGCTGCCCTGGTCCGTGAACTGGCGGCCAAGCACGGTCGTCACGTCGCCCTGCTCGGTGACCTGCAAGGGCCGAAGATCCGCATCGCCAAGTTCGAGAACAAGCGTATCGAACTGAAGGATGGCGACCTGTTCCGCCTGTCCTCCAGCCACTCTCGCACCGCCGGCAACCAGGACGTGGTCGGTATCGACTACCCGGCGCTGATCCAGGACTGCGACGTCGGTGACGACCTGCTGCTCGATGACGGTCGCGTGGTCATGCGCGTCGAACTCAAGGGTGCCGACGAACTGCACTGCCGCGTGCTGATCGGCGGCCCGCTGTCCGACAACAAGGGCATCAACCGCCGTGGCGGCGGCCTCACTGCCCCTGCCCTGACCGACAAGGACAAGGCCGACATCAAGGTCGCCGCCGAAATGGAGCTGGACTACCTGGCCGTGTCCTTCCCGCGTGACGCTGCCGACATGGAATACGCCCGTCGCCTGCTGAGCGAAGCCGGCGGCAGCGCCTGGCTGGTGGCCAAGATCGAGCGCGCCGAAGCGGTGGCCGACGACGAAGCCCTCGACGGCCTGATCCGCGCCAGTGACGCGGTGATGGTGGCCCGTGGCGACCTCGCCGTGGAAATCGGCGACGCCGAACTGGTCGGCATCCAGAAGAAGATCATCGCCCACGCCCGCCGCCTGAACAAAGCGGTGATTACCGCCACGCAGATGATGGAGTCGATGATCCACAGCCCGATGCCGACCCGCGCCGAAGTGTCCGACGTGGCCAACGCCGCGCTGGACTACACCGATGCGGTGATGCTGTCGGCCGAGAGCGCCGCCGGCGAGTACCCGGTGGAAGCCGTGCAGGCCATGGCCCGAGTCTGCCTGGGTGCCGAGAAGCACCCCACCAGCCAGAAATCCAGCCACCGCCTGGGCCGTACCTTCGAGCGCTGCGACGAGAGCGTGGCCCTGGCGACCATGTACACCGCCAACCACTTCCCCGGCGTCAAGGCCATCATCAGCCTGACCGAGAGTGGCTACAGCCCGCTGATCATGTCGCGCATCCGCTCGCACATCCCGATCTTCGCCTTTACCCCGCACCGCGACACCCAGGCTCGCGTGGCGCTGTTCCGTGGCGTCTACACCGTGCCGTTCGACCCCGCCTCGCTGCCGGCCAACAAGGTCAGCCAGGCCGCGGTGGACGAGCTGCTCAAGCGCGGCGTGGTGGAACCGGGCGACTGGGTCATCCTGACCAAGGGCGACAGCTACCATGGCACCGGTGGCACCAACACCATGAAGATCCTCCACGTCGGGGATCAGATGGTGTGACCCGCAGCTGAACCGGAAAGGCCGCTCATCGAGCGGCCTTTTTCATGCCTGCTCGGTAAACTCCAGCGTCAGCCGCAGCATGTCCCGCAGCTGGATGCCCTCCTCGTAGATCGGCTGCGGGTAATGCCGCACGAAGAAATCACGGTCGATGGCCGTGACGCGAAAACCCTGGCGCTGATAGAACGTCAACTGATAGCCGAAGCTGCCGGTTCCGACCTCCAGCGCACGGGCGCCGGAATCGCGCACGGCATCGATCACTGCCCGCAGCAATCGACTGCCGACACCACTGCGCTGCTGGCGTGCGCAGACGGCGATGCTCATCAACTCCGCCACCCCGTGCACAGGCCGGGTAACCGCGCAGGCACCCAGTACCTGCTCGTTCTGCACGGCGATGAAGCAACGGCAGCCGGGCAGATAGGCGCGCACCTTGCTTTCGTTCGGGTCGGCCAGCAACAGCAGTTCGAGCGGCACCTGCTCCGGGGCTGCTTCGCGGATCACCAGGTCTGTCATGTACGCGTCCTCAAGGCGGGTCGATCACGGCGCATGCCGTGCGGTCGACCATTCTCGGGAAGCCGGCGCGTCGACGCCAGGGGCAAGCGAGGGCCGGCGCTCCGGCCAGGTGCCTCAGGCGAACCGAGAGAAATCCGGCTTTCTGCGTTGCATGAACGCCGACAGCGCCTCGATGGCCTCGGGCGAACGCAGGCGCTGGCCGAACAGGGCGCCCTCCTCCTCGATCACCTTGCGCAGCTCCTCGCGCCCCGGTGCACGCATCAGGCGCTTGCTGTCGGCGACCGCCGAAGGGGCCAGATCGAGAAAACGCAGCGCCGCCTCATGCGCCGCACGCAGGGTCGCCGCGCCACCGTCGAGCGCCTGGTTGGCAATGCCCCAGGCGGCCGCCTGCTCCCCGCTGAAGCCCTGGCCGAGCAGCAGCAGCTCGGCCGCCCGCGCATGGCCCAGCAGGCGCGGCAGGATCAGGCTGGAGCCATACTCGGGGCACAGGCCGAGGTTGACGAAGGGCATTTTCAACTGCGCATCGCCACTGACGTAGACCAGGTCGCAATGCAGCAAAAGGGTGGTACCGATGCCGACCGCAGGTCCGGCCACGGCGGCGACCACCGGCTTGCTGAAATCGAACAGGGCACGCATGAACTGGAAGACTTCGCTGTTCAGGCCGGCGGGCGGCGCCTGGATGAAATCGGCGACGTCGTTGCCACTGGTGAAGCAGGTCTCGCCACCGGTCAGCAGCACCACGCGCACGCTGGCGTCGCGTTCGGCTGCGTCCAGCACCTCGGCCATGCCAGCGTACATGGCGCGGGTCAGGGCGTTCTTCTTGTCCGGGCGCTGCATGCGCAGGGTCAACAGACCGCCATCACGTTCGATATGCAGATGTTCGTTCATGCAATGCTCCGGGGCCTTGGCTGGCGTGCTGCAGGCCGGAGGCGGCGGCTTGCACCTCAGGCGCGGGGTAGGAAGACGTCGGCAAGCATCTGGCTGCGCGGCAGACCGGCCATGTAGAGGCGCCGAGAGAAGCTTTCGACCGTCTCAGGATGGCCGCAGAGTAAGGCGAGGGTCTGCCGCGAAACAAGGCGCAGTTCGGCCAAAGCAGCCGGCAACTGCGCCGCCGTCACCAGGCTGACCTGCAGATTCGCATGCTGTTGCGCCAGTGCCTGCAACTCGTCAGCCAGGTAGTGTTCGGCCGCCTCGTGCGCCACGTGCAGCAGGCGGATAGCCCCCTGGTGCTGCTCGCGAAGCGCCTCTCGCAACACACTGTACAACGGCGCCAGCCCGGTGCCGGCGGCCAGCAGCCAGAGTGGCCGTGCCTGCCAGTCGGCATCGTAGTGCAGCGCCCCGCCACGCAGCTCCCCCAGCCTCAGGCCATCGCCGAGCTGCAGCCGACGGGCTGCGTCGCAGAAGGCGCCAGGCAGGCGGCAGTCGATGTGGAACTCCAGCCAGTCGTCCTCGCCGGGCACGCTGGCCAGCGAATAGGGACGCGCCACCCCCTGCTCGGTCCAGAGCACCAGGTGCTGGCCGGGGCGATAGCGCAGCGGCCTGACCGGTTCGAGGCGCAGGCGCAGGACCTGCGGGCTCGGCCAGTCGAGCGCAACGACCCTGGCTGCCAGGCCATCGCGCTGTGGATCGAAGGGCTCCACCTCGAGATCGCCCACCACCTGGCACTGGCAGGCCAGGCGCCAGCCCTGCGCACGCTTGTCCGCGGCCAGCGCCTCCGGCCGACGATCCAGCGGTTCCCCGCTCAGGCAACGCACCATGCAGGCATGGCAACTGCCCGCGCGGCAGCTGTAGGGCACCGCCACACCGCCACCGAGCAGCGCATCGAGAAGATTGCTCTGGCCAGCGACCTGCAACTGCCGATCCCCCACGCGCAGCTCAGGCACCCGCACGCTCCCAGCTGGCATCGCAACGGTTGCGGCCACCGCGCTTGGCCTGGTAGAGCGCCTGGTCGGCGCGCTGCAGGGCTTCATCGAGTTCGTCCCCGGCGAGCAGCAGGGTCATGCCGGCGGAAAGGCTCAGGTTGTCGACCACCACGCCAACCGGCTCGGCGCTGGCGAAGGCCTCGCGCAGACGCTCGCAGCAGGCCGTGAACTGATCGGCATCGGTATTGGGCAACAACAGGACGAACTCCTCACCGCCGTAGCGGGCAATGACATCACCATCACGCAGACAGGCGCGGGCGACTGCGGCGAAGGTCTGCAGGACCCGGTCACCGGCAGCGTGACCGTGAGCATCGTTGATTCGCTTGAAATGGTCCAGATCGATCAGCGCCAGGCCATGCTGCCGTCCGGGCCCCATGTTCTCCAGCTCGCGTGCGGCCAGGCGCAGGAAATGCCGGCGGTTGAACAGCCCGGTGAGTTCGTCGGTGGCCACCAGGTCCTCCAGCTGCCGCATCATCCCGCGCAGGGTGTCCTGGTGCGCCTGCAGGGCAAAACGACGCTGACGCACCCGCTTGCGCATCGCCTGCACGTAGCTGGAGAACAGGCACAGCCAGACCAGCAGGATGAACAGCACCCAGACCTGCAGCCAGGCCATGCTCGGGTCCACCAGCAGCATGCGGTAGGCCTCGATCAGCACCATCGCGGTGAAGCCGAAGAAGGCGAACAGCGCGCAGCGCACGAACACCCGGGGCGGCAACTGGAACACACCGAACAGCAGGATCAGCACGTAGAAGACCATGAGGACGCCACGCGCAGTGTCGAAGAAGGCCAGTACCGGTGGCTGCCAGGCCAGCGCCACCAGCACCTGGGCCTCGGTCAGGCTGGGGTCGTCGAAACGCAGGTTGCGCCCGGACAGAAACAGCCAGAGAAACACCAGCTGGCTGCCCATGACGCCCAGCGTCAGCCAGGCCGCGGTCGATACGGAACCGATGAAGAGGCCGTTGAACACGGCAAACCAACAGACGAGCGCCATCATCACGTACGTGCTGAAGGCCATGGCGAAGCGTTTGAGCAACAGGCTCTGCAGGCTGCGCTGCGTTCCCCGAGGAGTGCTTGGGCTCATGGGCTCCGTCCCATAATGGCATATCGCCTTACTCTACCCCTGTGATCACAAAAATCCTAGGCCGCTGACAAGCACCCGCCGCCTTTGCCATCGACCTTCGGCGGCTGTGCCGGTCGCGGCCGTCGCGGTATACTGCCGCGCCTTTTCGGGGCACCTCGAAAAAACACCGCGCTGCGCGCGCAGGACTGCCGCCGTGCAGGACACGCCGGCGAGGTGTTTTTTGAGATGCCCTTTTCGCCGTCGCGCCGGGTCATGATCCGGTGCGTGCTCATAGATGTTCCCTGATAGAGGAGCGCCCCAATGACCGTGATCAAGCAGGACGACCTGATCCAGAGCGTCGCCGACGCGCTGCAGTTCATCTCCTATTACCACCCCGTTGACTTCATCCAGGCCATGCACGAGGCCTACCTGAAGGAAGAGTCGCCGGCCGCCAAGGACTCCATGGCGCAGATCCTGATCAACTCGCGCATGTGCGCCACTGGCCACCGCCCGATCTGCCAGGACACCGGTATCGTCACCGTGTTCGTCAAGGTCGGCATGGACGTGCGCTGGGACGGCGCCACCATGAGCGTCGACGACATGATCAACGAAGGCGTGCGTCGCGCCTACAACCTGCCGGAAAACGTCCTGCGCGCCTCGATCCTGGCCGACCCGGCAGGTAGCAGGAAGAACACCAAGGACAACACCCCGGCGGTCATCCACTACTCGCTGGTCCCCGGTGACAAGGTGGAAGTGGACGTCGCGGCCAAGGGCGGCGGCTCCGAGAACAAGTCGAAGATGGCCATGCTCAACCCGTCCGACTCCATCGTCGACTGGGTCCTGAAGACCGTGCCGACCATGGGCGCCGGCTGGTGCCCACCGGGCATGCTCGGTATCGGTATCGGCGGTACCGCCGAGAAAGCCGCGGTCATGGCCAAGGAAGTGCTGATGGAGCACATCGACATCCATGAACTGCAGGCCCGCGGTCCGCAGAACCGCATCGAAGAGCTGCGCCTGGAGCTGTTCGAGAAGGTCAACCAGCTGGGCATCGGCGCCCAGGGCCTGGGCGGCCTGACCACCGTGCTCGACGTCAAGATCATGGACTACCCGACCCACGCCGCCAGCCTGCCGGTGTGCATGATCCCCAACTGCGCCGCCACCCGTCACGCCCACTTCGTGCTCGACGGTTCCGGCCCTGCCGAACTGGAAGCGCCGGATCTGGACGCCTACCCGGAAATCGTCTGGGAAGCCGGCCCGAGCGCACGCCGCGTCAACCTCGACGAGATTACCCCGGAAGACGTGCAGAGCTGGAAGCCGGGCGAGACCATCCTGCTCAACGGCAAGATGCTCACCGGCCGCGACGCCGCGCACAAGCGCATGGTCGACATGCTGAACAAGGGCGAAACGCTGCCAGTGGACCTGAAAGGTCGCTTCATCTACTACGTCGGCCCGGTCGATCCGGTCGGTGACGAAGTGGTGGGCCCGGCAGGTCCGACGACCGCTACGCGCATGGACAAGTTCACCCGTCAGATCCTCGAGCAGACCGGCCTGCTGGGCATGATCGGCAAGTCCGAGCGTGGTCCGATCGCCATCGACGCGATCAAGGACAACAAGGCCGTGTACCTGATGGCTGTCGGTGGTGCCGCTTACCTCGTGGCCCAGGCGATCAAGAAGTCCAAGGTGCTGGCCTTCCCCGAGCTGGGGATGGAAGCCATCTACGAGTTCGAGGTCAAGGACATGCCGGTCACCGTCGCCGTCGACACCAACGGCGAGTCGGTGCACATCACCGGCCCGGCGATCTGGAACAAGAAGATCGCTGAAAGCCTGGCGGTGGAAGTGAAGTAAGGCAGCCGCAAGCGATACGCTGCAAGCTGCAAGGAGAAGCCCGGCCCCGTGCCGGGCTTCTGCGTTTTCAGGCGTGGCGTTCGCGTTCCAGCAGTTGCCGGCCGCGCGCCAGGTAACTGTCCATCTCCGCCACCGGCACCATGCTGCCGCCGGTGGCCCAGACCAGGTGAGTCGCCCGGGCCATGCGCTGCGGCGTGAGGCCCATGCGCTGGCGATAGCCCTGCCGTTCATCCAGCACGCGCAGCGGCCCCGGCATGCCAGCCAGGGCGGAAGGTTCCAGGCGCTGCCCCTCGGTCTCCTCCAGCAGCGCCAGGTAGCGGAACAGCTGATCGTCGCTGACCGTGTAATAGCCGTCGATCAGGCGCTGCATCGCACGTCCGACGAAACCGGACGGCCTGCCAACCGCCAGGCCATCGGCCGCCGTGCGGTTGTCGATAGCGAAATCCTGCACCGCCAGTTCGTCATGCCGGCCGCTGTAGACGCCCAGCAGCATGCACGGAGAATGCGTCGGCTCGGCGAACAGGCAGTGCACCGCATCGCCAAACGCCAGCTTCAGGCCGAAGGCCACGCCGCCCGGCCCTCCACCGACGCCGCACGGCAGGTAGACGAACAAGGGATGCTCGGCATCGACCACGACGCTGGCGGCCGCCAGCTGCTGCTTGAGGCGCTCACCGGCCACGGCGTAGCCGAGGAACAGGTGCCTGGAGTTCTCGTCGTCGACGAAGTGACAACGCGGGTCGCCCTCGGCCTGGCGCCGCCCCTGCTCCACGGCGACGCTATAGTCGCTGGCGTACTCGACCACGCTCACGCCATGGGCACGCAGCTTGTCCTTCTTCCATTGCCGGGCATCGGCGGACATGTGCACCGTGGCCTGGAAGCCCAGCCGCGCGCTGATGATGCCGATCGACAGGCCGAGATTGCCGGTGGAGCCGACCGCCACCTGGTAACCGCCGAAAAAGGCGCGCAGCTCGTCACTGTCGAGACAGGCGTAATCGTCATCGAGACCAAGCAGCCCGGCGCCCAGAGCCAGTTCCTCGGCGTGCTTGAGCACCTCGTAGATGCCGCCACGGGCCTTGATCGAGCCGGAGATCGGCAAATGACTGTCACGCTTGAGCCACAGCGCGCCGACGTCGCCGCCGCCCTGCTCGCTCAGCCACGCCTGCATGCGCGGTAGGGCGAGAATGTCCGACTCGATGATGCCACCACTGCCTGCCGTCTGCGGAAACACCCGCGCCAGATAAGGGGCGAAGCGCTGCAGCCGTGCGCTGGCGTCGGCCACATCGGCGGCGCTCAGGCCGACGTCGGCCAGTGCCTGCGCGACAGGCGCCACGCCCGGATTGAACCAGCTGGTTTCGTGCAGCGCGATCAACTCGTCGAGCAGCGGGTATTCCGCGCACCACTGGGCGAGCGACTTGCCAAGGATCATCGGGCACTCCTCATCGAGGGCAGAGAACAGCCAGCATTAGACGACGGCCGAGCCGATCTGGCAAAGGCCGCTGAACGACCGGCGGAACGCCTGCGCCGCCTGCACGAGGTCTTCGCCCGCGAGGTGCTGCCGGAGATTCTCGCCATGCCGACGCGCGCCAACCCCGCCGGCAAGGCGGCCGAGGATTCGCTCTAGCGCGCCGCGCTGCCGAAACGGCGCCGGTAGTCGCCCGGCGCCACGCCCACCAGGCGGGTGAACACCTTGCGAAACGCCCCCGCATCGCGATAGCCCACCTGCCAGGCCACCTGGTCGATGCTCTGGCGGGTGAACTCCAGCAACTCGCGCGCCCTGGTCACGCGCACCTGCTGGCAATACTCGGTGGGTTTCAGGCCCGTGGCGGCACGGAAGCGCCGCAGGAACGTGCGCTCGCCCAGGCCCGCGCGCTCGGCCATGCCGCTCAGGCTGGCATCGGCCATGGCCTGCCCCTGCAGCCAGTGCTGGACGTTCAACACCGCCGCGTCGCCATGATCGAAACTGGGCACGAAGCTGCTGAACTGGCGCTGCGATTCACGGTTCAGGTCCACCACCAGATAGCGCGCGGTTTCCGCAGCGATGGTCGGCCCCAGCAGGCGCGTCACCAGCGCCAGTCCCAGGTCGGTCCAGGCCATCAACCCGCCGGCGGTGACCAGGTCGCCATCGTCGACCACCATGCGCTCGGGCAGCACCCGCACCTTGGGGTATCGCTGCGCCAACTCTCCCGCCAGCGCCCAGTGGGTGGTCACCGTGCGGCCGTCGAGCAGGCCGGCGGCGGCCAGGGGAAAGGCGCCGGCGCAGACCGACGCCAGGGTCACGCCCGAGCCGTGCAGGCGCGCCAGCCAGTCGCGGTAGACGCTGTGCAGCACATAGCCGGCGGCGGCATCCAGGCAGGGTGGCAGCACCACCACCTGCGGCGCGCCGTCGGCCTGTGGCTGGCTGTCGAACACCCGCCGGACCTGGCCATCGTCATCCGCCTGCCAGTGACTGACCCGCAAGCGGCCCAGCCCCTCGCGCTCCGGGCTGGCCGCCATGCGGTTGGCCACCGCGAACAGGTCGCCCAGCCCGTACACCGCCGCCAGTTGCACGCCGGGATACAGCAACAACCCGATTTCCAGGCAGCGCCCGCTCATTGTCAGTTTCTCCCCGCAAATTGTCGGCCACGCCCATCCCGGGCCAGCGCCGTGACGGCTAATGTTCGCTGCACATCATCCCATGGAGAGCAACATGAGCAAGCGTGCCCTGATTCTGATCGACATCCAGAACGACTACTTCAACGGCGGCAAGTGGACGCTGCACGGCATGGACGCGGCTGCGGGCAACGCGGCGCGCATCCTCGAGGCGGCGCGCCAGGCCGGCGACCTGGTGATCCACGTCCGCCACGAATTCCAGAGCGCCGACGCGCCCTTCTTCACCCCGACCTCGGACGGCGCGCGCATCCACGCCAGTGTGCAGCCGCTGACCGGCGAAGCCGTGGTGCTCAAGCACCGCGTGAATGCCTTCCTCGACACCGAGCTCAAGGCCCTGCTCGACCAGGCCGCGATCGAACAGGTCACCCTGGTGGGCGCCATGAGCCATATGTGCATCGATGCCGCGGCGCGCGCCAGCAGCGACTTCGGCTACGCCACCTGCGTGGTGCACGACGCCTGCGCGACACGCGAGCAGACATTCGAGGGGCAATCGATCGGCGCCGCCGAGGTGCATGCCGCCTACATGGCCGCGCTGGCCTTCGCCTATGCCCAGGTGCTGTCGACCGAGCAGTACCTGGCGGGCTGATCAGCTGCCGAAGCGCTGCAGCTGCATTTCATGCAGCCGGCTGCGGGTGCGCTGGAACGCGAAGTCGAGGTAGCCCTGGGTGTACAGCTCATCCAGCGCCACCTCGGCATCGATGTACAGCGCTACGCGGCGGTCGTAGCACTCGTCGACCAGGGCGATGAAACGCCGTACCGCATCGTCGTTGCGCGCCAGTGCCGGCAGCTGCCGGTCGCCGGCGTCGACGCGCTCGGCGCCGTCCTCGGTTCCCCGGGCAATGCGCCCCTCACGTGGCGGCCCGCCCAGACGCGGCACCTCGCTGAGAAAGATCGCCGTGTGTCCCTGGCACAGTTCGATGAAGTCGGTGGCGGCCAGCGGCTGCTCGCACAATTCGCTGAAACGGCACCACAGCAGCGCCGGGCTGTGGCCCAGCGTCGCGATGCAGCGGTGCGTCAGCTGCAGCGGCCCTTGCACCACCTCCTGTCCCGCGCTCAAGCGGACGAAGGCCTCGGCCAGCGCCTGCGGCTGCCGCACCCAATAGCGCTGCGCAACCACACCGGGATGCAGGCGATGGTCCTCGTCGCCATCCACCGCCACCACCTGCATGTGCTGTTCGAGCGCGGCGATGGCAGGCAGGAAGCGCTCGCGGTTGTAGCCCCCCTCGTACAGGCGCTCGGGCGGCTGGTTGGAGGTGGTCACCAGCACCACGCCCTGCTCCACCACCAGGCTGAGCAGGCGGCCGAGCAGCATGGCGTCGCCGATGTCGCTGACGAACAGCTCGTCGAAGCACAGCACACGCACCTCGCGCCCCAGCTCCTCGGCCAGCAGGCGCAACGGGTCGGCATTGCCGGTGAGCTGGAACTGGCGGCGGTGCACCCACTGCATGAAATGATGGAAATGCTGGCGCCGCGCCGGCACCCGCAAGCTGCTGTAGAAGCTGTCCATCAGCCAGGTCTTGCCGCGTCCGACCGGGCCCCAGAGGTAGACGCCCGCTGGCTGCTCGCCACGCTGCAGGGCGACGTGGCAATGCTGCAGCGCGAGGACCGCACGCTGTTGCGCGGCATCGGCGACGAAGCCGCTGGCCAGCGCCCGCTCGTACGCGGCCTGGGGCGAGTCCGCCGGGGCCTGCTCGATGACGGTCAACGCAGCACCAGCCGACCGTCGTCCAGCTGCCGCGGCCAGTCGCGACGCGTGAACACCTGCCCCTGCTCGCGCACGCGGCGCACCTCGTCCAGGTCCAGCTCGCAGATCAGCCAGTGGCTGCGCTCAGGGCACAGCTCATCGCTCTCGGCCACGATGCCGCTGGCCGGCATGCCGTAGTCCGAAGGCACGTACAGCGAGGCGCGGCCGTAGCCTTCGTCCAGCGACGGCGACCAGGGCGCCAGGCCGACGGTGGGTGAATGCAGCACGGCGATCTGGTTCTCCAAGGCGCGGGCCTGGGCGCCGATGCGCACGCGGTGGAAGCCGGCGACCGTATCGGTGCAGCTCGGCGCCAGGATCAGGTCCACGCCGGCCTCGGCCAGGGTATGCGCCAGCAGCGGGAATTCGTTGTCGTAGCAGATCAGGATGCCCAGCTTGCCGAGTGCCGTGTCGAACACCTTGAGGCCATTGCCGGCAGCGATGTGCCAGTGCTCGACCTCGAAGCGGGTCATGATCAGCTTGTCCTGAGAGCCCAGGTTGCCCTGCGGGCCGAACAGCCAGGCCCGGTTGCGATAGACGCCATCATCGTCCAGCACCGCCACCGAGCCCGGCATCAGATGGACGTTCAGGCGTCGCGCCAGCTGCTCGCACAGCGCCAGCCAGCGCGGCAGCAACGGCTGGATGCCGGCGATGGAGCCATGCAGGTCGCCGCGCTCGGCCTCGGGCAACAGGCCGGTCAGCACCAGCCCGGCGTACTCGGGCAGCAGCAGCAGGTCGGCGCCCTGCCCGGCCGCCTCCTCGCAGAGTGCGGTGAGGTGGTCGGCATAGGCCTCCCAGCTCGGCAACAGGTCGATGTGGTACTGACAGGCGGCAACCTTGATCATGCAACAAGCTCCTTGAGCCAGAACGACATGGGCTTGGCCGATTCCTCGGTCTCGTCCAGGTCGCACCAGTGGTATTCGGTATGCAGTTCGGGGTGGTGGCGATAGCCACGGCGCTTCCAGAATTCGTCCAGCGGCTGATAGCCCTCGGGACGCCGCGGGTGGTCGACCGCTCGCTGCACCGCGCAGAAGGTACACCAGTCGATATGCCCCAGGCGCCGCGCATGGGCCTCGCGCTCGGCGAAGAAACGCACGCCCAGGCCGCGCCCGCGCCAGGCCGGCAACAGCACTGACTCGGCGCAGTAGAACAGCCGTGCCGGGTCCCAGCCGCCGGCGATGAAGGGGCGCTGAAAGGCTTCGCTCTCGTCGACCAGCGGCAGCCCCGTGGACGCCCCCACCACCCGTCCCTCGTCGCGCACCAGCACGCACAGGCTGCCCGCGCTGCGCACATAGGTGTCGAGGTACTCGGCCTCGTAGTCGAGGCTGCCGTCGTAGAGGTAGGGGAAATCGCGGAAGACCGTGATGCGCAGGCGCGCCAGGTCTTCGATGTGGGGGGCTATCTGCGGCCCCTGGAGCAATTCGATGTCCATCGGCAGTCGTTCGCCAGCAGCAGGATGACGCCGGCGGCTATGCCGACGAGAAGGGGCGAACTTATCATGCGAGCCGACAAACCACTAACCACGCTACGAAAGGAACTTAGCCATGACCGCCACCGAACTGGTGCAGGCCTACTACGACGCGTTCAACGCCGGGGACATGCCCGCCTTCCTCGACCTGCTGGCCGACGACGTGGTGCACGACATCAACCAGGGTGAGCGCCAGGTCGGCAAGGCCACCTTCGCCGCCTTCATGGACAAGATGAACCGCTGCTACCGCGAGCGCCTGAGCGACATCGTGATCATGCAGAACGCCGGCGGCGAGCGCGCCGCAGCCGAATTCGTGGTCCACGGTGAATACCTGGCCGACGACGAAGGCCTGCCGCCGGCGAGTGGGCAGACCTACGTGCTGCCGGCCGGTGCCTTCTTCGAGATCAGGGCCGGCAAGGTCGCGCGCATCAGCAACTACTACAACCTCGGCGACTGGATCGCGCAGGTGGGTTGAGCGCCGCGCGCCGGGCGTTCAGCAGTCGAAACCGTGCTCCTCGCGGTAGTACGCCGCCTGCTCGGCGGGCATCTGCTTGAACAGCGCACAGACCGTGAAGCTGCCCACCTGGCGGCCGTTGCGCAGGTAGCCCCAGTCGGTGATCTGCTCGCGGCTGAAGCGCAGCTGCTGCCCCCAGGTCACGCTCTTGACCACACGGGGCTCGTTGGCCACCTCGCCGACGAAGCCCTGATCGAGCACACGAAAGTGCGTGATCCAGAACGTCTCGATGCCATGTTCGTCCTCGACCATGACCTGCACCCGGAACCCCTGGGTGCCGGCAGGGGGCGCGGCGGCCAGTTGCAGGAAGTCATCCAGGGTACGCTGCGCCTCGCGCACCGCGGCGGCAATGGCCGCGTCCTGGCGATCGGCGGTGACCACCTCGTTGGTGTCACGTGCCTGGACGCCCAGAGCGGCCAGGCTCAGCGCGCACAGCGCAGAAACCAGTTGGATACGCATGCGGATTCCCTCCCTGCCAGTTGCCTGTTCTATTCGCTGAACGCCGCCATTGCCTCGTCCGGGCAACGCGCCGTCTCATCCACCAGTTGCCATTTCACCCAGCGCTCCAGGCGGCTGTACCAGGCCATGTCGCTGGTATCCAGCCACTGACGGGCCTCCTCGCTGCCGTTGCTGGCCGCGCGCTCCAGCCACAGCCGCCGTTGCACCTGGTTGACGCGGGTACCACGCCCGTAGCTGTAGGCATCGCTAAGGCTCATCTGCGCGTCGGCATCATCCCTCTCGGCCGCCTGGCAGGTCCAGTACAGCGCCTTGTCGTCGGCCAGACTGAAGTGCATGCCCAGCTCGTCGTCGCTGGCCATGTCCTGAACGCCCGAGGCGTCGTTCCCGTAGAGCCATCCCAGCAGGTACATGGCTTTGACGTCGCCCTGCTGCGCGGCCTGTTCCAGCCAGGACATGACCCTGACCCGCTCAGCGCTATCGCCAGGATTCTCGATGTAGTCGAACGCCAGCTCGATCTGCGCATGCACCAGCCCCTGCTCGGCTGCCATGTTCATCCAGCGCACCCGCTCAGCGCCAGGATCGTCCAGCAGATGGTCGCGGTACAGCAAGGCGAGTTCGAATGCCGCGCGGGTGACGCCTTGCTCCGCCGCACTGGCATACCAGAGCCGACTCTGCTCGTACTCCTGCTGCGTGTAAAACAGGAAGCCGACGCTGAACTGGGCACAGGCGTCGCCATCGATGGCCAGCTCCAACTGCGAGCCAAACTGTGATCGGTCGGTGTTCAGCGAGCACTCCACCACAGCCGCCTGGCAGGTGGAAGCGAACAGCGCCAGGAGGCAGGCGAACAGGCTGCGCCGGGCAATGAGCCTTGCAGGCATGGGGGTCATCCTTGATCTGAAGTCGTGTGTCGTCTGCGCACGAATGCCGGCCAGCAAAGCACCGTGCTCCGGGCATGGCAAGCCTTTAGCGGGGTTGCAGGCTCGATAGTGGCACAAACTGTGATCACCTTCATGCCCCTGCCGCCCCTCCGTCCACCGCCGACCTTTGCGGGTGATCCCGCGTTTTTGCATCACTTAATACAACGTTAAGCCAGGCTCCACACAATCGCTCCCAGGTTCATCAGCGAGGTTCCACACATGGAACTACCTTGGGCGCATCATGATCGTCCCGTTGCCCGCATCGGTCGTGGCGACAGTTACGAACTTCACCTGGCTTCTCCCGACAGTGCCCGCCGCGCGGCGCTTGGGCAGTTCATCCGCCAGCGTTTCGAAGTGCAGTACGACGCACATATCCGGCACTTCATGCCCTGCCTGTTCGGCCTGGAAAACCAGGCCGGGCAACTGCTCGGCGCCGTCGGCGTGCGCAGCGGCAGCAGCGGCCCGCTGTTTCTCGAACGCTACCTGGACGAACCGATCCAGCACGCCATCGGCGCACGCCTGGGCCACGCCCAGCCTGGCCGCGGCGAGGTCGTGGAGGTGGGCAACCTGGCTGCCGACAGCCCGGGCGCCGCGCGTCTGCTGATCGTCGCCCTGACCGACCTGCTGGTGGCCCTGGGGTTTCGCTGGGTCACCTTCACCGGCACGCCGACACTGCTCAACAGCTTTCAGCGCCTGGGGCTGACCCCCATCGCGCTGGGCGAGGCCGATCCGGCGCGCATGGGCGAGGAACTGGCCGACTGGGGCCGTTACTACGACAACCGCCCGCTGGTCATGGCCGGCGACATCCATGGCGGTCACCAGCGTCTGCTGCAACTGGGCGCCTATCCGCGCCTCGGCCATCAACCGCTCTATGCCCTGGAGGACATGCCCGATGTGGTCTGCAGCTGAATCCCTGTTCGCGCGCATGGCCACCTTCGGCCCGCGCACGGCGCTGGCCGAGGATGGCCACGAGCTGACCTACGACGGCCTGCTGGCAGCCGTGGCCAGCCGCAGCCGGCACCTGCGCGAGCTGGGTGCACAGCGCGTGGCCCTGGCCCTGGACAACGGCATCGACTGGGTGCTGTGGGACCTCGCAACGCTGCATGCCGGCCTGGTCTGCGTACCGCTGCCGGCATTCTTTTCCGCCGACCAGCAGCGCCACGTGCTGGACAGCGCCGGCATCGACCTGCTGATCGGCGCCGGTGCGCCCGGTTTCGCCAGCGTGGAGGGTGACATCCATCGCCGCAGCGTGGCGCACGCGGCCGAGCTGCACCCCGGCACCTGCAAGATCACCTACACCTCCGGCACCACCGGCCAGCCCAAGGGCGTGTGCCTGGACCTGGCCACGCAACTGGCGGTGGCCGGCAGCCTGGTCGAGGCCAGCGCCAGCCGTGACGTGCAGCGGCACCTGTGCATCCTGCCGCTGGCCACCCTGCTGGAGAACATCGCCGGCGTCTATGCGCCGCTGCTGGCCGGCGCCCGGGTGGAACTGATGCCCATGGCGCGGATCGGCCTGAGCGGCGCCAGCGGCTTCGACCTGGCGCGTTTTCTCCAGGCGCTGCAGGCGGCCCAGCCGAACAGCCTGATCCTGCTGCCGCAGCTGTTGCTGGCGCTGGTCAGCGCGGCCGAGCGCAGGCTGCCGGTGCCGGGCTCGCTGCGCTTCGTCGCGGTCGGTGGCGGCCGGGTCTCCGCGCAGCTGCTGGAACGTGCCGACGCGCTGGAGCTGCCGATCTTCGAGGGCTACGGCCTGTCCGAGTGCGCCTCGGTGGTCTGCCTCAATACCCCGCAAGCGCGCCGCATCGGCAGCACCGGCAAGCCGCTCGGGCACCTGCAGGTCAAGCTGGCAGACGACGGCGAGGTGCTGGTGAAGGGCGCACGCATGCTCGGTTACCTCGGCGAGCCGGCGCCGCAAGGCGAATGGCTGGGCAGTGGTGACCTCGGCCATTTCGAGCAGGGTTTCCTGGTGCTGCACGGGCGCAAGAAGCATCAGTTCATCACCGCTTACGGGCGCAACGTCAACCCGGAGTGGGTCGAATCCGAGCTGGTCCAGCAACTGCCCATTGCCCAGGCCTGGCTGCATGGCGAGGCGCTGCCGGCGAACGTCGCCGTGCTGGTGCCACGCTTTCCCAACACCCCCGACGCGCAGTTGCAGGCGGCCGTGGACGCGGTCAACCAGGACCTGCCGGACTACGCCCGCGTGCACCACTGGCTGCGCGCCGATACGCCTTTCAGCGCGAGCAACGACCTGGCCACGGCCAACGGCCGCCTGCGCCGCCCTGCCCTGTTCAACCATTACCAAGCCGCCATCAGCCAACTGATGGCCGAAGGAGTACACGCATGAGTTTCTACGAATCCCTGCTGACCCAGACCCAGGCCGAACGCGACTACCTGCTCGGGGCACCGATCATCCAGCAGGCGATGACCGGCCAGGTCGCCCTGCACAGCTACATCGCCTTCCTCACCGAGGCCTACCACCACGTCAAGCACACCGTGCCGCTGCTGATGGCCTGCGGCGCGCGCCTACCGGAGCGTCTGGAGTGGCTGCGCGAGGCCATCGCCGAGTACATCGAGGAGGAGTACGGCCACCAGGAGTGGGTACTCAACGACATCGCCGCCTGTGGCGCCGATCAGGAAGCGGTGCGCAACGGCACCCCGCGCCTGCCCACCGAACTGATGGTGGCCTATGTCTACGACCGCATCGCCCGACACAACCCGGTGAGTTTCTTCGGCATGGTCAACGTCCTCGAAGGCACCAGCATCGCCCTGGCCACCCAGGCGGCCGGCATCATCCAGGACAAGCTGCAACTGCCGAACAAGGCGTTCAGCTACCTCAACTCCCACGGCAGCCTGGACCTGGAGCACATCGAGCTCTTCAAGAAGCTGATGAACCGCCTGGACAACGACGACGACAAGGCCGCCGTGGTGCACACCGCCAAGGTGGTCTACCGCCTGTATGGCGACATGTTCCGCAGCCTGCCGCTGTCCACGGAGGAGTGACGCCATGCAACCAACGGACTGCCGCGCCCTGCTCACCGGCGCCAGTGGTGGCATCGGCCAGGCCCTGGCCGAGCGCCTGGCCAGCGAGGGGGCCCACCTGCTGCTGGCCGGCCGCCGCCTGGAGCCGCTGGAGCCGCTGCTCAAGCGCTTTCCGCAACAGATCCAGCTGGTCCAGGCCGACATCGGTACACGGGCCGGGCGGGATGCGCTGGTCGCCGCGGCGCAGAACTTCGGCGGACTCAACTGCCTGATCAACGCGGCCGGGGTCAACCGCTTCGGCCTGCTCGATCAGCAGGACGAACAGCAGATCGCCGAGCTGATCGGTCTCAACGTCACCGCCACACTGCAGCTGACCCAGCGCCTGCTGCCACTGCTGCGGGCACAGCGCCGGGCCCTGCTGATCAACGTCGGCTCCACCTTCGGCACCATCGGCTACCCGGGCTTCGCCGCCTACTGCGCGAGCAAGTTCGCCCTGCGCGGTTTCTCCGAAGCGCTGCGCCGCGAACTGGCCGACACCAACGTCGGTGTCCTCTACTTCGCGCCACGGGCCACCCGCACGCCGATGAACGCACCCAGCGTGGTGGCGATGAACGACGAGCTGGGGGTGGCCATGGACGACCCCGAGCAGGTCGCCGGCGAACTGCTCCAGGCCATTCGCCACGAGCAGGAAGAACGCTACCTGGGTTGGCCCGAGCGCCTGTTCGTGCGCCTCAACGGCCTGCTGCCGCGGGTGGTCGACCAGGCCCTGCGCAAGCAGTTGCCGATCATTCAACGCTTCGCCCGTCACAAGCACTGAGGAGATTGCCCCGTGAACGCATTTCGCACCCTGATCATCGCCGCGCTCGGCTGTGCCACCCTGCCCGCCTTCGCCCTGAGCGAGGGCGGCCAGACCCAGCTGCACCAGTTGCAGACGCGCTGGGCCGAGATCAACTACCAGTTGCCGGAGAAGCAGCGCGAAGAAGCCTTCGGCAAGCTGGTCACGCAGGCCGACGCGGCCCTGGCCGGCGAACCCAAGGCGCCGGAGCTGCTGATCTGGCGCGGCATCATCCTCAGCACCCAGGCTGGCGCCAAGGGTGGCCTCGGCGCGCTGAGCCTGGTCAAGCAGGCCAAGTCCAGCCTGGAGCAGGCCCTGGCGATCGACCCGCAGGCGCTGGCCGGCTCGGCCTACACCAGCCTCGGCAGCCTGTACTACCAGGTGCCCGGCTGGCCGATCGGTTTCGGTGACGACGACGAAGCCGAGAAGCTGCTCAAGCAGGCCCTGGCGATCAACCCCGACGGCATCGACCCGAACTACTTCTACGCTGACTACCTGCAGCGCAAGAAGCGCTACGCAGAAGCCCGTGGCGCGCTGCAGAAAGCCCTGGCCGCCAAGGACCGTCCAGGCCGCGAACTGGCTGACAAGGGACGCCGCGCGGAAGCCCAGGCGCTTTTGCAGCAGGTCGAGGGTAAACTCAAGTAATTCATCTGCAGGAGCTGCCATGCGCATTCTTCTCGTCGAAGACGACCCGGCCCTGGGCGAAGGCATTCGTACCGCGCTGAAACCCGAGGGCTACACCGTGGACTGGCTGCAGGACGGCGCCAGCGCCCTGCATGCCCTGAGCCACGAAAGCTTCGAGCTGGTCATCCTCGACCTCGGCCTGCCGCGCATGGACGGCCTGCAGGTGCTCAAGCACCTGCGGGCCGCCGCCAACCCGGTGCCGGTGCTGATCCTCACCGCCCGCGACGCCACCGGCGACCGCATCGCCGGGCTCGATGCCGGCGCCGACGATTACCTGGTCAAACCCTTCGACGTGGCCGAACTCAAGGCGCGCCTGCGGGCCTTGTTGCGGCGCAGTTTCCAGCGCCCGCAACCGGCACTGGAATACCGCGGCGTGCGCCTCGACCCGGCCAGCCAGCTGGTCGAGTACCAGGGCCAGACCGTGAACCTGCCACGCAAGGAATTCCTCCTGCTCCACGAATTGCTGATCCAGCCCGGCCGCGTGCTGACCCGCGACAAGCTGCAGCAGGCGCTGTATGGCTGGGACGAGGAAGTGGAAAGCAACGCCCTGGAAGTGCACGTGCACCACCTGCGCAAGAAGTTCTTCCCGGAGCTGATCCGCACCGTGCGTGGCGTCGGTTATCTGGTGGACAAATGAGGGTGCTGAAGACCTTCGGCTCCATCCGTACCCGCCTGCTGGTTCTGTTGCTGCTGATGCTCGCCGCCAGCTTCGGCCTGATCAGCCACAAGATCTACAACGACTCCGTGCACGAGGTGCGCGAGCTGTTCGACGCCCAGCTGTCGCAGACCGCACGCCTGCTGATGGGGCTGGTACGCCACGACCTCGACGAGAGCGGGCGCCGCGAGATGCAGACGGTGCTCGACGAGGCGCTGCTGCTGCACAGCGCGCGCAACCCGGAGAACCTGCTCGGTCACGAATACGAAGGCAAGCTGGCCTTCCAGATGCTCGACGACGATGGCGAGCTGCTGTTCCAGTCCGCCAGCGCCCCGCCGGGGTTACTCAACGACATGATCGCGCAGCTCGGCCTGGCCCTGCCCGATGGCGAACAGCCGATGCGCGAGCGCCTGGCGCAGCTGGCCCGCTACCTGATCGGCTACCACACGCTGAACATCGGCGAGCATCGCTGGCGGGTATTCGTCCTGCATGACAGCCGCGACTACCACTGGGTACTGGCCGGCGAACGCGAGGATGTACGCGGCGAGCTGATCGGCAAGATCGCCCAGCGCAGCCTGCAGCCGTTGCTGATCGGCCTGCCGCTGGTCGGGCTGTTGCTGTGGCTGGCGGTCGGCTGGGGCCTCAGTCCCCTGCAGCGCATGGCCGACGCCATTCGTGGCCGGGCACCGGACAACCTGTCGCCGCTGGTCTTCCCGCCGCTGCCCAACGAGCTGGAACCGATGGCCGCCGCGCTCAACCGCCTGCTGCTGCAGGTCAACCAGTTGCTGGAGCAGGAAAAACGCTTCATCGCCGATGCCGCGCACGAACTGCGCACGCCGCTGGCGGTGCTGCGCATCCACGCGCAGAACGCCCTGGAAGCGCCGGATGCCGCTGACCGCGACGAAGCCCTGCGCCAGTTGGCCGGCGGTGTCGACCGCGCCACCCGCGTGGTGGCCCAGTTGCTGACCCTGGCGCGCCTCGACCCCAACAGCGCGCGCCTGAGCATGGGCAAGACGGACCTGCTGGCCTTCCTGCGCAGCGAACTGGCCGAGCTCACCCCGCTGGCCCTGAACCGCCAGCAGGACCTGGTCCTGGAAGCCGACGATCAGGGCGACTACGACCTCGTCGCCGACGCGCCAAGCCTGGGTATTCTGCTGCAGAACCTGGTGAGCAACGCGGTGCAGTACACACCTGCCGGTGGCTGCATCCAGGTCCAGTTGCTGGCCAGCGCGCAGGCGCTGGTGCTGCAGGTGCAGGACAGCGGCCCCGGGGTACCGGCGGAACTGCGCGAGCGACTGTTCGAACGCTTCTTTCGTCTTGGCGACGGCCAGGGTGCGGGGCTGGGGCTGTCCATCGTACGCCGGGTGGTGGAGTTGCATCAGGGCAGCATCAGCCTGGAAGACTCGGCGCTCGGTGGCTTGCAGGTCAGCGTACGCCTGCCTAGACGCCTGGTCTGAGGCGCCGGTTGCCCGCTGAAGTGGCGGGCAATCGCTCAGGCATAGCCATTGATAATTGCCAGCATAGAAACAATCCAGTTTCTCAATGAGACTGCCACACTGATCATGGCCGCCTGTTCGCCCCATCACCCAGGAGCCCCAGACATGAGCCTGATCAAACGTTTCCTGCAGTCGTCCCGTCCCGCCCGGCAAGCCGCCGACACACCCGCGGAAGCGCATCCGAACTTCTGGATGTATCTCTGATTCAGCTGCCCGCGCCCACCACCCGCAACGGCACCTGCCGCCCGGCCTTCTGCGCCAGGTAGCGGGTGCAGCTGACGCGCAGGAACGAGGCGAAGTTGACCACCTCGCCACGCAGGTCCATGACCTCTTCGTAGAGCTTGGTGATCAGCTGGTTGGTGGTCATGCCATCGACTTCGGCGATTTCGCGCAGGATGTCCCAGAACTGGTTCTCCAGGCGCAAGGTGGTGACCACGCCACGAATGCGCAGCGAGCGTGAGCGCGACTCGTAGAGAATCGGATCGGCCTTCACATAGAGTTCGCACATCGGCGCTGTCTCCTCTCGGGCGTTGCGGCCCGGATGCGTTCGGGGAATGGCGCCATGATGCACCCCGAATCCATTCCGGGCCACGTTTCGCTACAGACGGATTTCCGTCCCCAGCACCTTGAGAAACGCCGCCAACCAGGCCGGATGCGCAGGCCAGGCCGGCGCCGTGACCAGCTTGCCCTGCACGTGCGCCTGGTCCACCGGAATATCCACGTAGGTGCCGCCAGACAGCCCCACCTCCGGCGCACAGGCCGGGTAGGCGCTGCACTCGCGTCCTTCCAGCACACCGGCGGCCGCCAGCAGTTGCGGGCCGTGGCAAACCGCAGCGATGGGCTTGTCCGCACTGGCGAACGCCTTGACCAGGGCGACGACGTCCGCATTCAGACGCAGGTATTCGGGCGCACGGCCACCGGGCACCAGCAGCGCGTCGTAATCCTCGGCGCGGACCTTGTCGAAGTCATGGTTCAGGGCAAAGTTGTGCCCGGGCTTCTCGCTGTAGGTCTGGTCACCCTCGAAGTCGTGGATGGCGGTTCGCACCGTCTGCCCCGCGACCTTGCCCGGGCACACCGCATGCACCGTGTGACCGACCATCTGCAGGGCCTGGAACGGCACCATGGTTTCGTAGTCCTCGGCGTAGTCGCCGACCAGCATGAGAATTTTCTTGGCAGCCATGATCGTCTCCTGAAGGTAGGTTGAACGAGGCCATTATTCGCCCCTAAAGCTTCCGACAGGTAACAACCGGGTACTACTCCCCGACGCGATCAGATACCGACCTTGTCCAGCGCTTCGCCGATCGAGCGCCAGAAACCACGTTGCGGTCGCTCCGGCTCCTGGTGGCTGGCAGCGATGCGGGCCATCGGTTGCACCAGGCGGGTCGCCCCGAGTTCGCGCTGCGCCAACTCGGCCGAGACCAGTTGCAAGGGGCCATCGCCGCCACTCTGCAGCGCCCCGCCCTGTGGCGGTGGGCCGTCCTCGTCGTAACGCAGGTAGTAGGTGCCGCCGACGGCAGCATCCAGGGTGAAGCTGGAGATCAGGGTGAAATCCAGCGGGCCGTCGGCCAGCAAGGTCCAGAAGCTGCCCGCCAGTGGCCGGCGCATTTCCAGCTTGTAGTTGGCCGCCTCGAATTCGAATGCCAGGTAGCCGTTGCTCGGCAGGCTGCCGATCAGCTGGTTGTCGAGAAACAGCCCCGGCGCCTCCAGTTCCTGGTCGGCCCAGTCGTTGCGCGGGCGATAGAGGTATACCAGGGCGCGATTCTCGTCGCTGAGCACATGCGGCTCGAAGACTTCACCCTCGGTGGCGCCGAAGAAGGCCCCAGGTGTGGAACAGGCGGCAAGCAGGACGATGGGCAGCGACGACAGCAGACGACGCATCGGTCATTCCTTCTGATGATGATGCGTCGAGCTTAGCCGCAGTGCCTGCCGACGGCACCCGACGAAAGTGCGGCTCGTTCCCTCGCCGATGCGCCAGCGGCCGCAAGCACGACGAAAAAGGCCGACATCGAAGTCGGCCCTGGTCCCTGCGGGTGTCGCTCAGAGGGCGTACTGTTGCAGGTTCGCCATCATTTCCTTGAGCGCCTCGACGTTGTCCGCCGGATGCGCGGCGCCGTCGAAATCGCAGATGCGCTGCCACTGCGCGGCGACGTCGTCGGGGCTGAAACCGGCGCGCGGATCGAAACCGACACCCAGGCTGCGCTCCCAGCGCACCTTGCCGATCCAGCCGCCACCGACCTCATAGAGGCCGCCGGTGTCCTGGCAGGCGGCGCTACCGAGGTACACCACCAGCGGGCTGACCAGCTCGGGTTTGAGCTGCTCGAACACCTGCGGCGGGATAAGCCCTTCGGTCATGCGCGTGGCGCCGGTGGGCGCGATGGCGTTGATCAGGATGTTGTTCTTGCGCCCTTCGATGGCCAGCGTGCGGGTCAGGCCATAGAGGCCGAGCTTGGCCATGCCGTAGTTGCTCTGGCCGAAGTTGCCGTAGATGCCCGAGGTGGACGAGGTGAAGATCACCCGCCCGAAATTCTGCTCGCGCAGGTGCGGCCAGGCGGCACGGGTGGTCTTGTAGGCGCCTTCGACGTGGACCTTGTAGACCAGGTCCCAGTCGGCGTCTTCCATCTTGTGGAAGCTCTTGTCGCGCAGGATGCCGGCATTGTTGACCAGCACGTCGATGCGGCCGAAGGTATCCAGCGCGGTCTGCACGATCTTGTCCCCGTCGGTGACCGAGTCATGGTTGGCCACCGCCGTACCGCCGAAGGCGCGAATCTCTTCCACCACCTTGTCCGCAGCCGACGCGTTGGCCCCTTCGCCATGGGTGCTGCCGCCCAGATCATTGACCACCACCCTGGCCCCGTGACGGGCGAACAACAGGGCATGGGCGCGGCCCAGGCCACCACCGGCACCGGTGACTATGACCACTTGATCTTCGAAACGGATGGCATCGCTCATCGAAAGCTCCCTCGGCAGAATGTGAATGCCCCGAGTGTCAGGCAGCCCCGCACGCTTCACAAGGCGCGCGCGGCGCCTGAATGACGGCCGATAATGCGACCTTATGCGAGGCGCAGCAGACTCAGGTGGTCGTACAGGTGCATCACGTGCGCGGCGGCGTATTCGCCGTGACTCAACGCACCGTAGGCGAAATGCGGCTGCAACTCGCCCTGGTATGAGGCGAAACGCACGAAGGCGCTGCGCAGCCGCTGCAGCGCGGCTTCCTGGCTGTCCGGCTCGAGCAGCGCAGCCGCGCCGGGAATCGGCTCGTCGAGCGGGTGCCGCATGCCGCCGCGTGCGCTGAACACGGCGAACGCCGCAGGCCCGAGGCTGTGGCGAAACCAGGCCGGCTTGAGCCGGGGGTAGCCGTCGATGGAGTAGTCGATGCTCTGCGCGCAGTGATTGAACACCTCGCTCGGGCTCCAGCCGCGCAGGCTCTGCAGCGCCCTGCCCTGCAGATCGGCCAGCACCTGCTGCGCGGCAGCGAGGCTCAGCGCAGCCGGGCGCGGGCCACCGGGCAAGGCCCAGAACCCGGCGCCAAGCGCGGCCACGCCAGCGACGGCGGTACCTTTCAGCAGTGTTCGGCGCTGCATGCCACGGCCTCCGGCAGATCACGGAACTGCAGATAATGCGCGAGCACCTGGTCAGGCGCCTCGAGCTGCGGGTAATGGCCGATACCCTCCAGTAGCACGGTATCGGCCGCCGTGATCAGCTCACGGTAGCGCGCCACCATGTGCGCACCGGAGATGGGGTCGACGGCGCCATCGATGACGCGCATCGGCACCTGCGTCGCCTGCATCGCCGCGACCCAGCGCTCGCGTTGCTGACGCCGCTCGGGCATGTAGCGGATCAGACGGTGCATCACCGCCGGGCCGTTGTCGTGCTCGATCAGCCGCCACAGCGCATCCAGCTCGGCCTCACTGGCCTGGGTATGCGGACCGAGGATGCGGGCAAAGCTCTGCGCCAGCTTGCGCCGTGAGAACAGCCGCCCGATCAGCGGCCCCAGGGGGCCCAGCAGCAGCTTCTGCACGCGTACCGGATGGTGGGTCTCGGGGAACAGACCGCCATTGAGGAACACGCAACTGGCCAGTTGCAGGCGCCCCTCCTGATGGCGGGCGATCAGCTCCTGCGCCACGCTGTCGCCATAGTCGTGCGCCAGCACGTGCACGGGGCGTCGCTCGCCGACCTGCGCCAGCAGCGCCTGCTGCAGGTCGGCCTGCTCCAGCAGGCTGTAGGCATGGCCACGCGGCTTGGCCGAATAGCCGAAACCGAGCATGTCGCAGGCGATCAGCCGGTAGCGCCCGGCCAGCGGTGCCCACAGGCGATGCCAGTCCCAGCTCGCGGTGGGGAAACCATGGATCAGCAGCAGGGGCTCGGCATCCGCCGCGCCTGCCAGCCAGTAGCATATCGGCTGGCCGGCGAAGGTCATGGTCCGGCCCTGCGCCTGCCAGTGCTGCAGGTCGATGCCTGGCAGTTCGCTCACTGGTCGTAGCCCGGCATCTGCTGATCCAGCTTGCGCAGCAGCGCCGGCCAGGGCAGTGCACCGCCCATGCCCTGCTGCGTCTTCATCACCCCGGCGATCATCGCCCTGGCGCCATCGAGAATCTGCTGCGGGATGTGGATCAGCTCGGTGCCCGCGCCCTGCGCCATGACCTGGATCTCGCAGGCGCGTTGCAGGGTGAACATACCGAGGAAGGCATCGGCGATGCTGCCGAAGGCAGTGAGAAGACCGTGGTTGGGCAGGATCATGAAGTTCTTGTCGCCCAGATCGGCCTGCAGGCGCGCCTTCTCGTCATGGTTCAGCGCCACGCCCTCGTACCCGTGGTAAGCCAGGCTGGCGAGGACGAACAGCGACTGCTGGGACAGCGGCAACAGGCCCTGCTTCTGCGCCGACACGGCGATGCCCGCCGGCGTATGGATATGCAGCACGCAGCCGACATCGTGGCGCACCTCGTGCACCGCGCTGTGGATGGTGTAGCCGGCCGGATTGATGTCGAACGGGCTGTCCATCAGCTTGCTGCCGGCCAGGTCGACCTTGACCAGGCTCGACGCGGTGATTTCGTGGAACATCAGCCCGTAGGGGTTGATGAGGAAGTCCTCGGTGCCCGGCACCTTGGCCGAGATATGGGTGAAGATCAGGTCATCCCAACCGTACAGCGCGATCAGGCGATAGCACGCCGCGAGGTCGACGCGGGTGCGCCATTCGGCCTCGGAGACCTGATTCTTCACGGCAGGGAGTTTCAGCGGAGCATTCACGGCGGTCACCTCGATATTCTTGTTGGTCGGTGGTGTCCGCAGTCTAGTCCTGCGCCTGTCAGGCGGTAGTCTCCCTGGCAGCCATCTTGATGGCTTTGCGGGTCACGAGGCTGGCGCGCCGAGGTGCGATAAGCGGGTATTCGCCGTGGTGATCGGCGTGTCAGAGCAGCTCGGGATACTCGGCCACCAGCTGCGGCCACTGCGCCTGAGCGTGCTGATCATCGGCCAGCAAGCGGAAGCCGGCGAACTGAAACTCCGGCGCCACGCTGCAGCCGACCAGGGTGTAGGCCCCTGTCGAACGAGCGGCCTGCCAGGCATGGGCAGGCACGGCTTGCTGCGGCAACTGCTCGCCCTCGACGGGACCGAGCAGCTCGCAACGCGGGCTGCCAGGCGCATCGGCGATCAGCAGTTGCAACGGATCGCCCTCGTGGAAATGCCACAGCTCATCGGCATCGACCTGGTGCCAGCGACTCACCACTCCACCCGGCAGCAGGAACAGAATGGCGCTGGAGGCCGCCCGCCCCCGCGCATCGCGCTGCGAGGCAACGAACAGCCGCCGGTAGAAACCGCCCTCCGGATGCGCGTCGAGGCCGAGGCGCTCGATCAACTGCCGCGCACGCGGGTGCATGTCAGCCCTTCAGCGCAGTAGCCAGCGCCTGCAGCCAGGGCTCGGCGTCGCTTTCCGGGGTGACCGTCTCGCTGGAGTCCAGGCGCAGCATCTCGACCGCCTCGCGCAGGCCCAGCTCGGCATACAGCTCGCGCATCAGCTCGCCGCCGCCACAGAAGGTGTCATAGCTGGAGTCGCCCAGCGCCAGCACTGCGGCGGGTCGCCCGGCCATGGCCGGCAGACGGTCACGCAGCTCGCTGTACAGCGGCAGCAGGTTGTCCGGCAGCTCGCCCATGCCGGTGGTGGAGGTGACGGTGAGCAAGGCATCGGGGGCGAACGCCAGCAGTTCATCGAGGCTCATGTTCGCTTTGTGCCAGGCATCCAGCCCGGCGGCCTTGAGCTGACGCTCGGCGTGGCGGGCGACTTCCTCGGCCGTGCCGTAGACCGATCCCGAGACGATGGCGACTTTCATGACAACTCCAGAAACAGGAAAAACGCCGCGCATTATGCCGCAAGTAGACAGCATGACCCGATGTTTTAGAATGCTCTGCATATCCTTTGCGGAATCGAACCGATGATCAATGCCAAGCTACTGCAACTGGTAGTCGACGCCTCCAACGACGGAATCGTGGTGGCCGAGCAGGAAGGTGAAGACAACATCCTCATCTATGCCAACGCGGCGTTCGAGCGTCTGACCGGCTACGCCAGCGACGACATCCTCTACCAGGACTGCCGTTTCCTGCAGGGCAGCGACCGCGCACAGGCCGGCCTGCAGGCGATTCGCGATGCGGTCAAGGCACAACGGCCCTGCCGCCAGATCATCCGCAACTACCGCAAGGACGGCAGCGCCTTCTGGAACGAGCTGTCGATCACCCCGGTGCTCAACGAAGGCGACCAGCTGACCTACTACATCGGCATCCAGAAGGACGTCACCGAGCAGGTGCAGGCCCAGCAGCGCGTCAAGGAGCTGGAAAGCGAAGTGGCCGAGCTGAAGGCCGAGCTGGCACGCCTGAAAAGCTGACGAACGGACAAAACTATCCGCCGGTAACGCAGTCCGAAGGGTTTACCCCCCTTGTAGTCTCATTCCATGCAACGCGACCCGCTGCTGACCCAGGCCGAGCTGGATTTCATCCAGGAACTCATCTCCCAGCCCCTGCGCGCGCCCCGCTCGGCGGCTGTCGCGCAGCTGGCCATCGGCGAGCAGCTGAGCGCACTGCTGAGCCACGTGAGCGACGCCCGGCAGTTGAGCCTGAACACCCATAGCGACCACGAGCACCTGAGCTTTCCGCTGTACCTGGTCCAGGACAGCGAGACGCAGTCACGCCTGGAGCTTGGCGCCCCGCTGATCTTCGAGCAGGGTTTGCACGAACGCCCCTGGCGCCTGCAACTGCCCGGCCCGCTGCCCCTGCTCGACGACAACGAGCAGCCATCTGGACTGACGGCGCTGGAGCTGTCGAACAACGGCATGCTGGTGCAGTACGCCAAGGCCGGTACTCCGGCCAAGGACCAGTTGCTGCAACTGATGCTGCCGATGGAGCGCCGCGTGCAGCTGCGCGCCTGCCTGGTCCGGCGCGTCGACCGCCGGCATTACGCCTACAGCGTGGAAACCCTGCACGCCGAAGACGAGCAGACATTGCGTCAGTACCTCTTCGAGCAGCACAGCGAGCATCGGCAACAGCCAGAAGCCATCGCCTGACGCAGCACCGGCCGGGCCGTTCAGGTATCGAGATGCCCGGCCAGGAACTGCTGGAGGCGCCGCTGCATCAGCCGCGCCTCGCTCCCCAGGCAGGCGATTGGCGAGCCGGCCAGGCTCTCCTCGGCCAGATCGGCCCCTTCCCCGGCGAGCAACAATGGGCACTGCAGCCCCAGCGCGAGACGCGTCAGTTGTCGTGGCAGCTCGTCGCCAGGCGGTTGCTGGCTGAAGATGACCAGCGCGTGCGGCTGCATGCGCTCGCAGACCAGCGCCAGGTCGGTCAGCGGCGTGCCCGGCCCCATCACCGTCACGTCGATGTCATGACTGCCGAGCAGCAGCGCGGCGACCAGCAGTTCGAGCTCCCGGCAGTGATTCGGCAATGCCACCAGCAGCACGCGCTGCCGCGACTCGTCGCGCCCCAGCTGCAGGCGCTGCCAGCAACGTCCGCGCAGGAAGGCATCGAGCATCAGCCATTCACTGCGCTGGCCCGGATCGTCCTGGCGCAGCAGCAGCTCCTGCCAGACCGGCATGAGGATGTCCTGGAACACCACCGGCAAGGGGTAGCAGGAGAAGATCTGCCCATACAGGCGCGCCACGCTGGCCTCGTCGAAATGCTGCAGGGCACTGCGCAGCTGCTCCTGCCACTGGCTCCAGTCGTCACCGCTGACCTCGCTGTAGGCCGGCGCCGGAGCCGTGCGGCTGCTGGCGCTCTTGGCCAGGATGGAACCGACCTTGCTGACCGCAACACCGCGCTCGATCCAGGCCAGGATGCTGCGCACCGCGTCGATGTCGGCCTGGGAGTAGAGGCGATGGCCACTGTCGGTACGCGTCGGCTGGATCAGCCCGTAGCGCCGCTCCCAGGCACGCAGGGTGACGGGGTTGACCCCGGTCAGACGCGACACCTCGCGGATCGGGAACAGCTCTTCCTGCTTCAAGGCATTGGACGCAAGTGAAGTGACACCAGCGAGTTCGGACATGGCTTCGGGCATCGCGGCAAGTGACAGGCCGGCATTGTAACCCAGCCTGTGCACACACCCTATACAACGCCGTGCGCTGCACAACAATGCAGCTCCAACGGCGCCATGCGCCCTGCCTGGGTGCAACTCGACAGCGCCTGCCTGCGCGCCTGGCGGCTGTGAGCCCGCGCCATATGAGGGGGCTGGCTAATTTGCACAAAACCGGAATAATCCTTGCTGCATTTTTCGTCGAGCACAGCACCCCGTGCCCGACAGCGCCTGATGCCCCACCCGGCCAAGGCAACATTCGAGGAGATACACAATGTCCCCTGTTACCCTCATGGTGGCGCGCCGCGTCGCCAACGGTAGTTATCACGACTTCATCGCCTGGCTGCGTGAAGGCGAACACCTCGCCACCGACTTCCCCGGCTATCTCGGCTCCGGCGTACTAGCGCCACCGCCAGGTGACGACGAATTCCAGATCGTGTTCCGCTTCAGCGACGAGCAGACCATGGCCTCCTGGGAACACTCGGCCTCGCGCCAGGCCTGGCTCGCACGGGGCGCCGGCCTGTTCGCCCAGCCTCAGGAGAAACGTGCCGTCGGCCTCGATGCCTGGTTCGGCAGCAGCCTTCGCCAACCTCCACGCTGGAAGCAGAGCGTGGCCATCTGGCTGGCGTTCTTTCCCGTCTCGCTGGCCTTCAACCTGCTGTTCGGCCCCTGGCTGGCGGACCTGTCGCTGGTGACCCGCATACTGCTGTCGACACTGGCCCTGACGCCACTGATGACTTACCTGTTCATACCGCTTTCGACCCGGCTGCTCGAACCCTGGCTGCAAGGTAACTATCAGACGCGTCTGAGCAGGCGTGCCGCCAGCATCGGCAAACCCTGATCTTTGACCGTTTCGACGACCGGCCAGCCCTGTGCTGGCCGGTTGCGTTCTGTCCGCTGGCCGCCGAAACTTATACACAAACCAATCAATGTACAAATAAAGTACAACAAGCTGCCAAGCAGAACTGAGCAAAAAAGCCTTTAAAGTCAGCAAAATGGGCAAGCCAGCTGATCCGGACGCTAAACCCGCACGCTTCACATGGTTGTACAAGAGGCAGCTCTGGTATAGCGTTGTCCATGGCTTGGTGCGTGCCGCCTGCCACTGGTCAGGTACCCAAGGGCGGTACAGCCAGGCCTTCGCCCTTTCTGCGTGAGTCGCACATGAGCGCTGCCTCTTTACCCATTCTGATCACCGGTGCCGGCCAGCGAGTCGGCCTGTACTGCGCCGAGCGCCTGCTCGACGAGGGTCAACCGGTGATCATCAGCTATCGCCAGGAACGCGACAGCATCGCGCGCTTGCGTGAGCGTGGCGCCATTGCCCTGCAGGCGGACTTCAGCGACGAAGCCGGCATCATGCGTTTCATCGAACAGCTCAGGAGCCAGTGCCGAGGCCTGCGTGCCATCGTGCACAACGCCTCGCAGTGGCTGGCGGAAACGCCAGGTGCGGAAGCCGAAGTCTTCCGCCAGCTGTTCACCGTGCACATGCTCGCGCCCTACCTGATCAACCTGCACTGCAGCGAATTGCTGCTGCAGTCCGAGCAGGCGGACATCGTCCACGTCAGCGACGACGTGGTGCGCAAGGGCAGCGCCAATCGTTCGGCCTATTGCGCCAGCAAGGCCGGCCTGGAGAGTCTGACCCTGTCGTTCGCCGCACGCCTGGCCCCCCGTATCAAGGTCAATGGCATCGCCCCGGCACTGCTGATGTTCAACGCAGGTGACGACGAGGCCTATCGCGCCAAGGCCCTGGAGAAATCGGCGCTGGGTATCGAGCCCGGCCCACAGGCCTTCTATCAGAGCCTGCGCTACCTGCTCGACAACCCCTACCTGACCGGAACCACCCTTACCCTCAATGGTGGTCGCCACCTCAAGTGAGGCGCCCACTCATCAGGACACTGCCATGAGCGAACCCCTTTCCCAGCACTACCGCGAAATTCTCAAGGGCCTCGGTGAAAACCCCGAGCGCGAAGGCCTGCTCGACACGCCCAAACGCGCGGCCAAGGCCATGCAGTACCTCTGCCATGGCTATCAGCAGTCGCTGGAAGAGATCGTCAACGGCGCGCTGTTCGAGTCCGACAACGACGAGATGGTGATCGTCAAGGACATCGAGCTGTACTCGCTGTGCGAGCACCACCTGCTGCCCTTCATCGGCAAGGCGCACGTGGCCTACATCCCCACCGGCAAGGTGCTGGGCCTGTCCAAGGTGGCGCGCATCGTCGACATGTACGCGCGGCGTCTGCAGATCCAGGAAAACCTGACCAAGCAGATCGCCGATGCCATTGCCCGCGTGACCAACGCCGCCGGCGTCGCCGTGGTGATCGAAGCCAAGCACATGTGCATGATGATGCGCGGCGTGGAGAAGCAGAACTCGGTGATGAGCAGCTCGGTAATGCTTGGTGCTTTCCGCGAGTCCTGCAACACTCGTCACGAATTCCTGCAATTGATCGGACGGAACAGCTAATGCCGCGACTGGAACCCGGAATGGCGCGCATCCGCGTCAAGGACCTGCGCCTGCGCACCTACATCGGCATCAAGGAAGAGGAGATCAACAACAAGCAGGACGTGTTGATCAACCTGATCATCCTCTATCCGGCAGTCGATGCCGTGGAAGTCAACGACATCGACCACGCCCTCAACTACCGCACCATCACCAAGGCGATCATCGCCCATGTCGAAGGCAACCGCTTCGCCCTGCTGGAACGCCTGACGCAGGAGATTCTCGACCTGGTCATGGCCCACCAGGCCGTGCGCTACGCCGAGGTGGAAGTGGACAAACCCCATGCCCTGCGCTTCGCCGAATCGGTGTCCATCACCCTCGCCGGCCATCGCTGACGGCGGCTTGCTGCCTCCCGACGAGGCTCTTATCATCGCCGCCATCTAATCCCGGAGAGCCCGCCATGACCGAACAACAACGTCTGGAACTGGAAGCCGCAACCTTTCGCGCCCTGCTGCAGCACCTGCGCACGCGCTCTGACGTGCAGAACATCGACCTGATGAACCTGGCCGGTTTCTGCCGCAACTGCCTGTCGAAGTGGTACAAGGCCGCGGCTGACGAACAGGGCCTCGAGGTCAGCGTCGATCAGGCTCGCGAGACGGTGTACGGCATGCCCTACGCCGACTGGAAAGCCAAGTACCAGACAGAAGCATCGGCCGAACAGAAGGCCGCATTCGAACAAGGAAAACACTGATGACCGCTCTCAGCGCCCTGCGCAGCCGCCTGCAGCAGGACGATTTCGCCTTCAGCGAAACCCTGGCCTTCGTCGCCGAGCACTACGACTACCAGCCCAGCGCCTTCCGTAATGGCGCCGTGGAAAACGCCGCCGGACAGAACGAAGGCTCGTGCAAGACCCTGGGCCTGGCACTGCTGGAAGGCTTCAGCCAGGAAGAAGCGCTGCGCGCCTTCGGCGAGCACTACCGCAGCGTGCTGGCCACGCCGCAGGGCAGCGACCACGGCAACATTCGCGCACTGCAGGCCCACGGCCTGGAAGGCGTCACCTTCGAGCAGCAACCGCTCACCCGAAAAGCCTGAAGCTGCAGCGCAAAAAATTGCGCAATTGTCAGCAAATGCTGACAGACATCACATTGCCATCGCTTTATCCTGCGCGCCATAACAACTCATGGAACACGAGGGAACGTGTTCTGCGCGCAGTCGCCCTTCCCTCCTGTTTCGCGCTCGGCATGGAGTCGACCGATGCAGCAAACCCTGGTATGGAAACCCTGGCACACCCCCGGCGTGGAAACCCTGCGCCTGAGTCAGGATGCCCACGGCATCCACGCGACCAGCCACCTCATGCAAGTGATCAAGGGCAACAGCATCGTTGCCAACTACCTGATCGACTGTGACGCACGCTGGCGCTTCCGCCGCCTCTGGCTCAAGGTCGACAACCACGGCCAGCGCCGCATCTGCCTGCAGCGCGATCTGCGTGGCCGCTGGCTGCTCGACGGCGAGCATCGCCCGGACCTGCAGGAGTGCCAGCACGTCATGTTGTCGGCCTCGCCCTTCACCCACACGCCGCCGCTGCAACGCAGCGCCCTGGAAACCGGGCAGAGCGACGAGATGCGTGTCGCCTACGTCGACCTGCTGAGCCTCAAGGTGGAGGCGCGCCAGCAACGCTACCAGTGCCTGCAGCGCCGCCCTGGCGAGAGCCTGTACCGCAGCCAGGCCGAAGGCCGTGAACATCAGGAGCTGAGCGTCGATGACCAGGCCCTGCTGCTCAAGGCCAGCGAACACTACCTGCGCCTGAGCCAGCGCGAACTGAAGGTCAGCGCGCTGGTGTAGAGGGCCGTGAGGCGCGACGCTGGCGCCGCCCGTCGTCAGATGGGCAGCTGCCCGAAGGCCCAGCGCAGCAGAAAGAACACCAACAAGCCGCCGCCGATGGTCGCCAGCAGATGCCGGGTACAGGCGGCAATGGCGATGGCCGCCAGGCCGGCCAGCAGGTAGGCGTTGTTCCAGCTCAGCGCCCAGTGCTGCCCGTCCGGCAACAGCATGCCCGGCACCACGATGGCGCTCAGCACGGCGGTCGGCACGTAATGCAGCCCTTGCCGGACCAGGGGCGGGAATCGCAGGTCGGGGAAAGCGAACAGGCTGTAGCGGGTGACGAAGGTAATCGCCAGCATGCCGAGGATCAGCAACCAGATATCCATCAGACCAGCTCCTCCTGCAGCAGCGGCCGACGCCGCTCCAGCCATACCCCGACGACGATGCCGCTGGCTGCGGCGGCCATCAGCCCGAGTTTGTAGGGCAGCGCATGGCAGGCCAGCGCGACGCCTGCCGCGACCAGGGCGGCGGCGACCTGCGGCTGGTTGCGCAGCATCGGCACGACGATGCCGATGAAGGTCGCCAGCATGGCGAAGTCCAGGCCCCAGGCACCGATGTTCGGCACGGCCTGGCCGAACAGCACGCCGACCAGCGTGCACAGCTGCCAGTTGCAGTACATGGCCAGCGCCGCGCCGAGGAAATACCAGTGGCGATGGGCACCCTGGTCACCCCGCGCATAACGCTGCACCACCACCGCGTAGGCTTCGTCGGTGAGCCAGAAGGCCAGCGGCATGCGCCAGCGCTTGGGCAGGTGGCGCACATGGGGCTGCATGCTGGCGCTGTACAGGGCATGGCGCAGGTTGACCACGAACGTGGTCAGCAGCACCACGGCGATGCCGGCACCGCCCGCCAGCAGGCTGATGGCGATGAACTGCGCCGAGCCGGCGAAGACCAGCAGGGACATCCCCTGCGTCTGCCAGGGATCGAGCCCGGCGGAACCGGCCAGGCTGCCGAAGATGATGCCGAAGGGAATGGCGCCGAGCAGCATGGGCAGCATATCGCGGGCACCCTGGGTGAACTCGTGTTGACGGGACATGGAACCTCCTTGGGCAGACGAGCTTAGCCAGGTGGTCCAGGTCGGGTCTTGAACGTTCTTGCTGTCAGTAGAAACCGGCGACGATCTCCTGCACGCAGGCGGGGTCGAGGTCGCGCTGCATCACCACCCCCTCGAGCCCGAGCAGATCGCCGAGGTCCGAGTAGATGCCACGGCCACGTTCGCTGACCGCCTTCTCGCTGCCGTCGGCGCACAGCAGGCGATAGTCGAAGGCGAACGGTCGTGCGGCGCGCACGCCCTCCTGGACGCAACGCCAGACCCGCTCGCGATCCTGCGGATGAATCAGGCTGTTGAACGTCAGGCTCTGGCTGTCGACCAGCGCCTGCGGTGCATGGCCGGTCAGCTCCAGGCAGCCGGCGCTGACGTACTCCATGCTCCAGTGGCGGTTGTTGCGGCAGCGGTAGACCATCAGCGGCAGGCCATCGAGCAGGTTGTTGAGGCTGCGATGGCGCGCCTGCAACTGCTGGTGCACGGGGACCTGGGCGCTGATGTCGGCCAGGCTGGCGACAAAGCCACCCGGCCGCCGGGCCAGGCGCACCTCGACCCAGTGCAGCTCGCCAGCCGGGCCGAGGTAACGCAGGCTGCCGACCCAGGGTGCCGCACCTGTCTCCAGGCCCTGCATCGCCTGCTGCCACAGGTTGCGATCCTCGATGTGCAGAAACTGGCGGTGGTCGAGGCCCAGGCAGTCGCCCACGCGCCGCCCGCTGAGCAGCTCCCAGCCACGATTGCCGCGCAGCATCGTCCCGGCCGCGTCCAGCTGTATCAGCGCCACCGGCAGTTCATCGAAACCCAGCGCGCCGGCCTCGGCCCTGGCCACGCGGCCACCCAGGCGGCCCAGATAATGGATCAGCCGCTTCATCACTGCCCTCCCGCGCCATCGATCAGTTGGCTGCGATGCGCCCAGGCCGCCAGTTCCAGGCGCGAACGCAGGTTGAGCTTGCTCAGCAGATGCTTCACGTAGACCTTCACCGTGCCCTCGCTGATACCCAGTTGCCGGGCAATCAGCTTGTTGCTGAAGCCTTCGCTGATCAGCGCCAGCGTCTGTCGCTCACGCTCGGTCAGCTCGACACGCGCGGGCTCGTGCGACACGTCATCGCGCATGCCGCCGGCCAGCAGCGCCGACAGCGCCGGATCGAGCCGCGCCTGCCCACTGGCACAGGCCCGCACCGCATCCAGCAGTTCCTCCGGCTCGCGGTCCTTGAGCAGATAGCCATCGGCACCTGCCCGCAACGCGGCCAGCAGATCGTCGCGGGCGGCCGAGGCGGTCAGCACCATGACCCGGCTGGCCGGCAGGTCGAGCTTGAGCATGTGCAGGGTGTCCAGGCCATCCAGACCGGGCATGTGCAGGTCGAGCAGGATCATCTGCGGCTCCACGCGCCGCGCCAGCTCGATGCCTGCGGCGCCGCCGGAAACGCTGCCGACCACGCGGAATTCCCCGGACGACTCGAACAGCTCGGCCAGCCCGCGACGCAGCAGCGGATGATCGTCGATCAACAGCAGGCTGAAGGGCGCGCTCATGTCCGCCCCCAGTGCAGGCGCACGCAGGTGCCGCGCCCCGGCGCCGACTCGATCGACAGCTGCGCGCCGATGGCCGCCGCCCGCTCACGCATGATTGTCACACCGAAATGCCCACCCTCGGGCGGCTGCGCCGGCAAGCCGACACCGTCGTCATGCACCTCGACCACTGCGCCGCTGCCCTGTGGCCACAGGCGAATCCACACCTGCCGCGCATGCGAATGGCGCACGACGTTGGCCAGCGCCTCGCGCACGATCTGCAGCACCTGCAATTGCGCCTCGCTCGGCAGCGCATGGGCCGGCAGGCGGTTGTCCAGGCTGAAGACGCAGCCGCTGCTGCGCGAGAACTCCTCCACCGAGCTTTCCAGTGCCTGGCGCAGCGAGCGGCCATCCATGGTCAGCCGCGCGCTGCTGATCAGTTCGCGCACCTGCCGGTGCATGACCCGCAGGCCGTCGCGCAAGTCATCGAGCATGAGCTGCGCGGCATCGTGCTGGCGCTCGTCCAGCACGGTCTGCAGGCGGCTGGCGCGGATCTGCAGGTAACTGAGTTGCTGCGCCACCGAGTCGTGCAGCTCCCGCGCCAGCACGCCGCGCTCGGCGCTCAGCTCGCGTCGGCGCAGACGTCGCTCCTCGGCGAAGGCCTGCAACGCCTCGCCCAGGGGGCGGCTCATCTCACGCAGGCGCTCGCGCTGCCACAGCTGCGGGCGCTGCGGGAAATCCACCCGCAACAGCGCGCCCTGCCGGTCCTCCTGGTAAAGGCCGGCCAGGGCACGGTAGCGACCCTGGGCCAGACAGCCCGGGCAGAGGCGCACCCGGCCCGGCAAGGGCGGTTCGAGGCAGTGCGCGGGACAGTCGCCCGCCACCCAGTCTTCCGCTGCCCCCAGGTGACGCCAGCCGGGTGCGCCGAGCTGCGGCAACGACAGCTGCACGGCCGCCGCCTGCAATGCCCTCTGCAGATGCGGCAGCAGCTCCAGCAACGGCGCATCGGCACCGGCCTGCTGCAACAGACGCAGGGGCAATGCGGCGAGTGCCTGGCGATAGGCCGGCAGTTCCGGCACGTCTCGCGGTCGACGCTCGACCAGGAAGGTACGCAGTAGCAACTGGAGCATGCGCTCTCCGCCATGGCCCGTGATGGTGGATGGGACCAGCAAATTCCATGCCCCCACGCTGCCCTGCAAAGCACTGACAAGAAAGATTATTTCCTTGAGAGAAATCACTGACGCCGCCGCAGCGCACCAGCACGACGCCATTGTGCCCCGCTGCGGGGCAGCGCCGGACGTCCGCCTACCCCCAAGGAGGTATTCCTTCCGAGCGAATTGCAGGCCGGTGTCAGGGCCGTATCGTATTTCCCACAAGGAACTTTTATTTCCTGAAAATCATTAAAACCCTCGACACGGGAGACCCACCATGACCACTCGCATCGCCATCATCGGCGCCGGCCCCTGCGGCCTGGCCCAGTTGCGTGCCTTCCAGTCCGCCGCGGCCAAAGGCGCGGACATCCCGGAGCTGGTCTGCTTTGAAAAGCAGAGCGACTGGGGTGGCATGTGGAACTACACCTGGCGCACCGGCCTCGACGAGCATGGCGAGCCCGTGCACGGCAGCATGTACCGCTACCTGTGGTCGAACGGACCGAAGGAATGCCTGGAGTTCGCCGACTACACCTTCGACGAGCACTTCGGCCGCGCCATGGGCTCCTACCCGCCGCGCGAAGTGCTGTGGGACTACATCAAGGGGCGCGTCGAGAAGGCCGGCGTGCGCCGCTACATCCAGTTCAACACTGCCGTGCGCGGGGTGAGCTTCGACGAGGCCAGCGGCCAGTTCGACGTCACCGTGCACAGCTATGACCAGGACCTCACCCGCACCGAGCGCTTCGACTACGTGGTGGTCGCCAGCGGCCATTTCTCCACGCCCAACGTGCCTTACTTCGAGGGTTTCGAGAGCTTCGCCGGGCGCGTGCTGCACGCCCATGACTTCCGCGATGCCCTGGAATTCAAGGGCAAGGACGTGCTCATCGTCGGCTCCAGCTATTCGGCCGAGGACATCGGCTCGCAGTGCTACAAGTACGGCGCACGCTCGATCACCAGTTGCTACCGCACCGCGCCGATGGGCTACCGGTGGCCGGAGAACTGGGAGGAGAAACCCCTGCTGACGCACGTCCAGGGCAGCAGCGCGTTCTTCGCCGACGGCACCAGCAAGCACATCGACGCCATCGTCCTGTGCACCGGCTACAAGCACCACTTCCCCTTCCTCGCGGAGGCGCTGCGGCTGAAGACCGACAACCGCCTGTGGCCCCTGAACCTGTACAAGGGCGTGCTGTGGGAAGACAACACGAAACTGATCTACCTCGGCATGCAGGACCAGTGGTACAGCTTCAACATGTTCGATGCCCAGGCCTGGTACGCCCGCGACGTGATCCTCGGGCGCATCGCCCTGCCCGAGCAGGCGGCCATGCACGCCGAGGACCTGGCCTGGCGCGAGGAAGAACTGACCCTGAAGAACGCCCAGGAAATGTTCGAATTCCAGGGCAAGTACATCCAGACGCTGATCGATGCCACCGACTACCCGAGCTTCGACATCGCCGCGGTGAACCAGACCTTCCTCGAGTGGAAGCACGACAAGTACGAAGACATCATGGGCTACCGCAACAAGTGCCACCGCTCACTGATGACCGGCACCCTGGCCACGCCGCACCACACCTCCTGGCTGGAAGCGCTGGACGACTCGCTCGCGGCCTACCTGGCGGACGCGCCCCAGGCGGCCATCAAGGCCGTCAGCTGACGCCGGCTCCTGCGAAAAGCCGCCTCATCCTCCATCCTTGCGGAGCCTCTCATGTTGCAACCTGTGATCAGCCGGCCGCACGAGCCGGCGCTGTTCGCCCGCGCGCCGGGGCTGGAACGCCATCGCGTCGCCCCCGGCGGCCTGACGGTGATCGCCCTGGAACCCGGCGACCGCCTGGAGGTGATCGACCGCGAAGGCGATCAGTGCGGCGAGTTGCTGGCCTTCGACGACAACGGCCGCGAAGCGCTCGCCGCTCTCGGCCTGCAGGGCAGCGCCGGCGCCGACTTCATCGGCCACCTGCTCAGCGACGGCAGCCGTGAGTCGCTGCACGTCGCCAGCGGTCTGGGCAAACGCCGGGTCGACTGCCGCCACCTGCCGCCCGCCGCGCGCCTGTGGCCAGCGGGCACGCCTGCCGGCTTCAGCCGCGCCTTCACCAGCAGCGCGGCAGTGCTGGTGGTGGTCGCGGCGCCTGGCGCTCCGGTGGCCGTGGACGCGCAGCAACGCGCCAGCGAACTGCGCCTGATCATCCAGCGCGCCAATCCGGCGAGCCTGTTGCTGCCGGCCCTGCCCGCTCCGCTCGGCGAGGTGATCGACGAGTTCACCCTCGCCCCCGGCACGGCGCGCGACTACGTCGTCGCCCCCGGCCAGTACATCCAGGTGCTCGACGTCGCCGGGCGGCAATGCTCGGACTTCGTCGCCTTCGACCGCCGCGGCCTGGACGCCGGGCGGGAGATCGACCTCGACCCCACGGTCACCCGCACCCTCAACGGCAACGCCTACCCGGGCCCCGGCCTGTTCAGCAAGTTCTTCGACCGCGACCTGCAGCCGATGCTGGAAGTGGTGCGCGACACCGTTGGCCGGCACGACACCTTTGCCCTGGCCTGCACCGCGCGCTACTACGAAACGCAGGGCTACTTCGGCCACGCCAACTGCAGCGACAACATCAGCCGTGCCCTCGCCGCCCATGGCGTGCAGGGCCGGCGCGGCTGGCCGGCGATCAACTTCTTCTTCAACACCGGGGTCGACGCGCACCAGCAGCTGACCCTCGACGAGCCCTGGTCGCGCCCTGGCGACTACGTGCTGCTCAAGGCCATGCGCGAGCTGGTCTGCGCCAGCAGCGCGTGCCCGGACGACATCGACCCGGCCAACGGCTGGCAGCCGACCGACATTCACATTCGTGTGTATTCCGACAAGGAGCGCTTCAGTATCGCCATGGCCAACCGCATGACCCCCGATGCCGACCCGGTGCTGACCCGGGAAAGTGGCTTTCACCCTGGCACCAGCGCCCTCACCCGCCAGTTCATCGACTACCGCGGCTGGTGGACGCCGACCCACTTCGACGGCTACGGCACCCTGGAGGAATACCAGGCCTGCCGCGAACGCGTGGCGGTGATGGATCTCTCCGCGCTGCGCAAGTTCGAGGTGCTCGGCCCCGACGCCGAAGCGCTGCTCAACCACTGCCTGACCCGCGACGTGCGCAAGCTGGCGGTCGGCCAGGTGGTGTACAGCGCCATGTGCTACGAGCACGGCGGCATGCTCGACGACGGCACGCTGCTGCGCCTCGGCGCGGATGCGTTCCGCTGGATCGGCGGCGAGGACTTCGGTGGCGAGTGGCTGCGCCAGCAGGCGGCGAAACTGGGCATGAAGGTCTGGATCAAGTCCGCTTCCGAGCAGATCCACAACATCGCCGTGCAGGGCCCGCTGAGCCGCGCCCTGCTCAGCCAGATGATCTGGACGCCCGCGACCCAGCCGACGCTGGAGGAGCTGGGCTGGTTCCGCTTCCTGATCGGCCGCCTGGACGACTATGACGGCCCGCCCGTGATGGTGTCGCGCACCGGCTACACCGGCGAGCTGGGCTATGAAGTCTGGTGCCACCCGGACCACGCCATGCAGGTCTGGCAGCGCCTCTGGCAGCTCGGCGAGCCGCTGGGCCTGGCGCCACTGGGGCTGCACGCGCTGGACATGCTGCGCATCGAGGCCGGGCTGATCTTCGCCGGCTACGAATTCAGCGACCAGACCGATCCGTTCGAGGCCGGCATCGGTTTCTGCGTGCCCCTCAAGAGCAAGCAGGACGACTTCATCGGCCGCGCGGCTCTGCTGCGGCGCAAGGAGCACCCGCAACAGCGCCTGGTCGGCCTCGAGCTGGACGGCAACGAGCCGGCTGCGCATGGCGACTGCGTGCACGTCGGCCGTGCCCAGGTCGGGGTGGTGACCAGCGCTACGCGCTCGCCCAGCCTGGGCAAGAACATCGCCCTGTGCCGCCTGGCGGTCGACTACTGCGAACCGGGCACCCGTGTGGAAATCGGCAAGCTCGACGGCCAGCAGAAGCGCATCGGCGCCAGCGTCGCCCACGGCACGGTGGCCTTCGACCCGGACAAGAGCCGTGTGCGCGGCTGAGAGTCGGCCGTTCGCGGCGACATCGCGAACGACGACCTCGCGACTTGGACAGGGAATTGCTTGGCAACTCCCCAGCACCCTCGTCAACGTCCAAGGAGGATCGGCCGATGTGGTTCAGCAATACGACCCGAAACCTGGCCAGTGAACTCAACCAGTGGCTCGAGCACCTGCTCAGCCACCGCCAACCGGCAGGTGCCCGCCCGCACCTGCAGCAGCAGCCGCAGTTGCTCGGCAGCCTGGAGCGCCTGCAACGCGACTGGGACGAACTGCAGCGCATTCGCCAGCACAGCGAGCAGCAGCCTGCCGCACCGTGCAGCGCCGAGGACTATGCGGCGTTGCAACGCCGCCTGCTCCAGGCCGAGCAGCAGAGTGCACGGCTGCAGGACGAGCTGCACGCCAGCCTGGCGCAGAACCAGGGCTTCCTGGAAGAGCGCGCACACTGGGAGGAAGAACGTCAGGTCTGGGAGCTGACCAAGCGCACCCTGACCGAGGGCTGCTGGGCGATGAACGTGGTCGATGGCGACCCGGACCACCCGCAGAACCTCATCCGCTGGTCCGAGCAGTTCCGCGAGCTGATCGGCTACAACCGCGCCGAGTTTCCCGACGGTTGGGACAGCTACTTCAAGGTGGTCAATCAGGACGACCTGAAAGCCGTGATGCAGGCCTTCAACGCCTCGATGGTGGACAAGAGCGGCGACGGTTTCTACGCCGTGGAGTACCGCATGCAGCACAAGACGCGGGGTGAAGTCTGGTTTCGCGAGCGCGGCCGCTGCCTGCGCGATGCCCAGGGCAAGCTGCTCTACGTCACCGGCGCGGTGCGCGAGATCAGCGACGAGAAAGCCGCCGCGCACATGCACGAGCGTGAACAGGCCAGCATCCAGGCCACCTACGGGCAGATCGCCCAGGTCGCCGGGGTGATCAAGAGCATCGCCGAACAGACCAACCTGCTGGCCCTCAACGCCGCCATCGAAGCCGCGCGCGCGGGCGAACAGGGACGCGGCTTCGCGGTGGTCGCCGACGAGGTCCGCAACCTGGCCCGGCGCACCCAGGAATCGGTGCAGCAGATCCAGGGCATGTTGCAGCAGAACCGCTGAAGAACGACCCATTTTCAGGCGTGATGCCCCCTAACTGAACACTAACGGGGCATTTTTTGACCAGCCTTTCCAGCCGTGGCCAGCGTCCCCGGCGCTGGCGCCAGACGGCACTTCTGGCACAAGGATTGCCTATTCTTTTTGGGAATTTTTTATAGCTACAGATAAATAAAAGCGTCCGAGCGCCCTTCAACGCACTGCCATGACCGACACCTATTCCAAGAACAGCATCGAGGATTGATAGATGGAAGAGCAGAAGACACCCACTCTGGAGGAGCTACAGGCCCTCATAGAGATGACCAACACCCTGAATATGGAAATATTCTACTGGTGGTGCATAGCCCTGATGATCTGCATTCACGTGGGCTTCCTGTCGTATGAGATCGGTGCGTCGCGCCTGAAGAATGCGCTGGCCGCCGGCGTCAAGAACATCCTCGCCTTCGGCTTCATCGTCCCCAGCGTGTTCCTGCTCGGCTGGGCGGTCTATAACGGCTTCCCGGACGGCATCGTGCCGCGCATGGACGCCATCCTCGCCGGCATGCCCTGGAGCCAGTCCATGGGGCCGAACATCAGCGACAACGCCACCGGCATCTTCTGGGCCGCCTTCGCCATGTTCGCCGCCACCACCGGCTCGATTCTCTCCGGTGCGCTGATCGAACGGACGCGCATGAGCGCCTTCATCATCATGACCATCTTCCTCGGCGGCTTCCTCTGGCTGCTGGCGGCGGCGTGGGGCTGGCACCCGGAAGGCTGGCTGACCGTCAAATGGGGCTTCCATGACGTCGGCGCGGCAGGCTGCGTGCACATGATCGCCGGCTTCTTCACCCTGGCGGTGGTCATGAACCTCGGTGCCCGCATCGGCCGCTTCAACGCCGACGGCAGCGCCAATGCCATCGTCGGCCACAGCATGCCGATGAGCGTGGTCGGCCTGATGCTGATCATCGTCGGCTTCTTCGGCTTCCTCGGCGGCTGCATCATCTACAACTCGGGCGCGCAGTGGATCAACATCTACGGCCAGCCGACCAACCTCTCGGCCTTCGCCTTCAACACCCTGATGGGCTTCGCCGGCGGCCTGATCGGCGCCTACCTGACCACCCGCGAGCCGTTCTGGATGATGTCCGGCGGCCTGGTCGGCATCATCTCCGTGGCACCGGGTCTGGATCTCTACCACCCCGGCCTGGCCTACCTGATCGGCATGGCCGTGTCGGCCACCGCGCCGCTGGTCAACAACCTGCTGCTCAAGTTCCGCCTCGACGACGCCGTGGGCGCCTTCGCCGTGCACGGTTTCGGCGGTTTCGCCGGCATCGTCATCAGCGGCATCTTCCTCGCCGGCTACCCGAACGTGAACGGCATGCCGCCGATCAGCTTCCTCGGCCAACTCGGCGGCGCCGTGGTCATGGCAGCCCTGGGCTTCATCCCCGGCTACCTGCTGTCCTACGCGCTGAAGAAGGCCGACCTGCTGCGCGTACCGGCACATGCCGAGGAACGTGGCCTGGACCTGACCGAAGTACCGGCCCAGGCCTACCCGGAATGGACCTCGATGTATGGCCCGAGCACCAGCGTCGGCGGCAGCGAGCCGGCTCCGCTGGCCACCGCCGAGCCGAAATCCGCCTGACTCTTTCCCTAGCCTGGCCGCACACGCGGCCAGGCCCATTGCGAGGAACACAGCATGAGCATCACGACCTACGAAGGCGCCAGCGCCGTATTCACCTTCGCCGACAAGCCCGCGATCCTGGTCTTCATCAGCCTGCTGGTGGCCGGCGTCAGCCTCTACGCGCTGATCGCCACCATGATCCACGAGAAGCACAGCTACGCCCTGCCGGACGAAAAGCTGCCCAAGCTCAAGTAAGCCCCCGGCCGGCGGCGCCCGCCGCCGGCCACCTGCGCCTGCCGCCCCCGGCGGTATGCGCTACCCTCCCCCGCGACATCGACCTTCCCTCTTTTTCGGCAAGGAGCCCACATGCTCGAGCGCCCCTACCTGTTCATCGATGGCCAGTGGCTCGCCGCGCAGAGCGGCGAGCATTTCGACGTATTCGATCCCAGCGACGCCAGCCTGCTGGCCAGGGTTGCCGCCGCCGGCCGCGCCGATGTCGAGCTGGCCGTACGTGCGGCCCGGCGCGCCTTCGACGCAGGCGACTGGCCGCGCCTCGGCGGTCGCCAGCGCGCCGCCGTACTCAGGCGCATCGCCGACGGCATCCGTGCCCGCCAGGACGAACTGGCGCTGCTCGAGGTGCGTGACAACGGCAAGCCACTACCCGAGGCGCAATGGGACATCGCCGACGCCGCCGGCTGCTTCGACTTCTACGCCGACCTCGCCGCCGGCCTGGACGACGACGAGCGCACCGTTCCTCTGGGCGATGCCCGTTTTCGCGCCAGCGTGGTGCGCGAACCCGTGGGCGTGGCTGCAGCCGTCATCCCCTGGAACTACCCCCTGCTGATGGCGGCCTGGAAAGTCGCCCCGGCCCTGGCCGCCGGCTGCGCCATGGTCCTCAAGCCTTCTGAACTGACGCCACTGAGCGCCCTGGAACTGGCGGGCATCGCCAACGATGCCGGCCTGCCGCCCGGCGTGCTCAACGTGTTGCCCGGCCTGGGCAGCGAAGCCGGCGCGGCGCTGGTGGAACACCCGGGCGTCGACAAGATCGCCTTCACCGGCAGCCTGCCCACCGGCAGCCGGATCATGCAGGCCGCCGCCCGCGAGGTGAAGAACATCAGCCTGGAGCTGGGTGGCAAGTCGCCCTTCATCGTCTTCGCCGACAGCGACATCGAAGCGGCGGTGGAATGGATCATGTTCGGCATCTTCTGGAACCAGGGCCAGGTCTGCTCCGCCACGTCACGCGTGCTGGTGGAACGCGCGCTGTACCCCGATCTGCTGCAGCGCCTGAGCGAGGAAGCGCAGAAGATCCGCATCGGCAACGGTCTGGAGGACGGCGTGCTGCTGGGCCCGCTGGTCAGCGCCGGCCAGCACGCCAAGGTCAGCGCCGCGATCGCCCAGGGCATCGCCGATGGCGCGCGCCTGGTCTGCGGCGGCAAGCCGCCGGCGGGCCTCGAGCAGGGCTGGTTCATGCAGCCGACGGTGTTCGCCGACGTAGCGCTGGACTGTGCCCTGTGGCGCGAGGAAATCTTCGGCCCGGTGGTCTGCGTCAACCCCTTCGACAGCGAGGCCGACGCCCTGCGCCTGGCCAACGACAGTGAGTTCGGCCTGGCCGCCGCCGTCATGTCCGCCGACCTCGAACGCTGCGAACGACTCGCCCGCAGGCTGCAGGCCGGTATCGTCTGGATCAACTGTTCGCAACCGACCTTCAGCGAACTGCCCTGGGGCGGCGTGAAGTGCAGCGGCATCGGCCGTGAACTGGGCGAATGGGGCCTGGACAACTACCTGGAAACCAAGCAGATCACCCGCTACGAAAGCCGTGAACCCTGGGCCTGGTACCTGAAGCCGGGGTGCTAGCGCGCGGCCATCAGGTAGTCTAGCAGCCGCGCCATCAGCGCGTTGCCCGCTGCATAGCGGCCGGGCTCAGCGGCCAGTTGCGCTGCACTCTGCACCCAGGGTCCCGGCTGCAACTCGGTGGCGCATTCGCGCAGCAGTTCGCTGATGATGGCCGGGGTCATTTCCGGGTGGCACTGCAGGCCGATCACCCGTCGACCGAGCTGGAACGCCTGATGGCGGCAGGCCTCGCTGGAGGCCAGCAGCCTGGCACCGGCCGGCAGCTCGAAGGTTTCGCCATGCCAGTGCAGCAGCTCGACACGCTCGGGAAAGGCGAAGCAGTCCTCACCGGCCGACTCGGCCCGCGATACCGGGAACCAGCCGATCTCCGGCAGTGCATTGGCCTGAACCCGAGCCCCCAGTGCACTGGCGATCAGTTGCGCGCCCAGGCATACCCCGAGCACCGCCGTGCCAGCCTCGATGGCATGGCGCAGGAACGCCTTCTCCGCGACCAGCCAGGGCCGCTCGACTTCGTCGTTGACGCTCATCGGCCCGCCCATGGCGACGATCAGGTCGCAGCTGCCCGGATCGGGCAACTGCACATCCGCCTCGTAGAAACGACTGTAGTGCAGCTCGGCGCCACGGCTACGAAACCAGTCGGCCATGCTGCCGACATCCTCGAATGGCACGTGTTGCAATACCTGAACGCGCATGGCTGAACGCCTCAGGCCAGTGGTGCGGGGCTGAACAGCTTCAGCCCGACGATACCGGCGATGATCATCAGCAGGCACAGGCTGCGCAACAGGTTGAGGCTTTCACCGAGGAACATCGCACCATAGGCCACCGTGCCCAGGGTGCCGATACCGACCCACACCGCATACGCCAGACCGAGTGGCAGCACGCGCACGGACAGGCTCAGCAGGTAGATGCTGAGCAGCAGGAAGAAGCCGCAATACAGGCTCGGCCATAACCGTGTGAAACCATCGGTGCGCGGGATGATCGAGGCGTAGAACACCTCGCACAGCCCCGCCAGCAGCAGAAATCCCCAGCCATTCAACCAGGCCATGATGCGCTCCTTGTGCGAGCAGGTCGGGCCACGTCCCTGCGGCCCTGCTCCCTTGCCCCTGGACTGCAGTGCCCGCGACGGCTCCCCGTCGCGGGAGCGGCCTCACCCCTTGGCCGTGCGTTTCTTCTTTTCCGGGTCGTCGAACGGCAGGCTGTGGGCGATGGCCTTCACCGCCAGGCTGCCCTTGACCTCCAGCGCCGCGCCCTGCTCGGCATATGGCACCTCCATGCGGGCGATGGCCATGGACTTGCCGGACAACCGCGAATACATGGCGCAGGTGATCACCCCGACCTGCTTGCCCTCAGCCCACAGCGTGTCGCCGGCCTCGGCCGCCTTGTCGCCGTCGAGCAGCACACCGAAGATCCGGAAGCGCTCCTTGCCCTGCAGGCGCCGATGCTCGCTGGCGCCACGGAAATCCCCTTTGGTCGGCGACACGGTGAAGTCCAGCCCCAGCTCCCACAGGGTGTCGCCGGCCGGCTGGTCGGCGAAGGGATACATCTCCGAGTTGTCGTAGGGGAAGAACAGCAGGTAGCTCTCCACCCGCAGCCAGTCCAGCGCGGTGAAGGCACAGGGGATGATGCCCAGGTCCCTGCCCTTGTCCAGGATGCTGTCCCAGATCAGCGGCGCGTCGGCAGCCTTGCAGAAGATCTCGTAGCCGCGCTCGCCGGTGTAGCCGGTGCGCGAGATCATCACCGGGCGGTCGAACAGCCGGGTCTGCAGGTGATGGAAGTAAGGCAGCTCGCGAATGCCCGGCACCTGCTCGGCGAGGAAGTCCACGGCCAGCGGCCCCTGCAGCGAGAGGTCGTGCAGGTCGTCGTCGAACAGCACCGCCACCTGCCGGCCCTGGGCCGAGCGCAGCAGCATCTCGTGGCCGTTGCCGGAGCCGTGCACCACCATGAAGGCGTTGGGGCCGGTGCGGTAGATCACGCAGTCGTCGACGAACTTGCCAGCCTCGTTGAGCATCGTGGCGTAGACGCTCTTGCCCGGATAGACCTTTGAGATATCGCGGCTGGTGGCGTACTCCAGCAGGCTTTCGGCATGCGGGCCAACGTAGTGCACCTTCTTCAGCCCGGACACGTCCATCAGCCCGGCACGGGTGCGGATCGCCTCGTGCTCGTCGGCCAGGTCACTGGCGTAGGTCCAGGCCGTGCCCATGCCGCTCCAGTCTTCGAGTTGCGAGCCCAGTGCGCGGTGACGCTCGGCAAGGGCGGAAATGCGCCAGGAATTGGCCATATCTGTTTCTCCTGTTGTTCGTCGTTGGGCCTGCGCACGCAGGGGATGGAATCAGGCGGCCTGGGCCTGCGGGTCGAACTGGCGCAACCAGTCGACCACCGTCTGCCGATAGCGGGTCAGGCCCTTGTAGTCGGCGATCTCGTCCGGCAGGTCGCGCAGCACGCGGTGCAGGCGGCAGGCCCAGGCCGGGTTGCTGGCCAGTTGTTCCAGGCTGATCAGGTAGGTGCGAATGCCGAACAGCAGCGCATTGCTGCGCGGCAAACGCGGCATGAACTGCAGCTCCACGCGCAGGTGCACCAGGCGCGCGACATTCTCCGCCGTCACCAGGCCGCGCTCGTACCCCCACTCGTGGAAGGTCTCCGAGGAGGTGTCCATGCGCGGGTTGATGGTCATGGTCCAGTTCAGCCGGCGCACCGGCTGGCCGACCTGGATGTTCAGCAGGTACTTCAGCGCCCGCTCGAACACTCCGAGCTGATGCGCCACACCGGGCACCGGCGCGTGCCACTGCTTGAAGCTCATGCCGGCGTCGAACTTGATCGACCAGTCCGCCGGGCAGGTGACCATGCCGGCGTCCATGAACAGGTCGCCATCACGCTGGTCGAGCACGGCGAAATCGCCCTGCGCCTGGCGGGTGATGTACTCCAGCGGCTCGAACGGCAGCGTGCTGGCATCGCCGAAGGTGAAGCGCTGTTCGATGCCCAGCGGGCGGTTGATCCACAGCCACTGGTCGCCATCGCGCTGCAGGGCGAAGTGCTCCGGATAATCGGCAGCCAGATGCTCCATCAGCATCTCCAGGCTGTCCCAGGCGGCCTGCGCCATGTGCGGCATCACCAGGCAGCGCTCCGGGTCCTTCTCCAGGACGCAGGCGCGCTCGGCCATCTCCGAGACGTAGTGCTCGTCGATGTCGAACCAGTGCTCGAACACCGAGCCCGGCTCACGCGGCGTGGCTGGCTCGATGTTCACCGAGTACATGTAGCTGTCCTCGGGGAACGGAAAGGGAAAGCGGGCAATGGCCTCGGGGCTGTTGCTGAAGGTGAAATCGTCCCGGTAGGTTTCCAGGGGTTTGAGCACGACGGGCATGGCGGATTCCTCAGAGGTCGAGCAGCAGCGTGCCGGAGCAGCCACCACGGGAAACACAGGGCATCAGCGCTGCGCTGCGCTGCTGCTCATCCAGGTAGTGATCGCGGTGCTCCACCGCCCCGCTCAGGTAGCGCGTGGTGCACTGCCCGCAAACGCCGCCACGGCAGAGGTTGGGCACCTCGACACCGGCGGCCTCCAGCGCCTCAAGCAGGCTGTGGTCACCCGCTACCTGCAGGCGCTGGCCGCTGCGCGCCAGCTCGACGGTGAACGGCTCGCCCGGCTCGGGCGCAGCGAAGGCTTCCCAGTGCAGGCGTCCGGCGGACCAGCCGTGATATTCGGCCAGCGCCTTGAGCTCATCGAGCAGGCGCTGCGGGCCGCAGACGTAGAGATGGCTGCCGAGCGGCTTGCCGCTGAACAGCTCGGCGCAGTGCAGGCGCTGGCCGGCGGCCGCGTCGTAACCGCGGAAGCGCTGGCCCAGGCGCTCGCGCAGCTCACTGGCATAGGCATCGGTCAGGCCGCTGCGATAGGCGTAGTGCAGCTCGAAAGAGGCGCCCTGGGCCTGGAGCTCGCTGAGGTAGGCCATGAACGGAGTGATGCCGATGCCACCGGCCACCAGAATGTGGTGACGTGCCTGCGAATGCAGCGCGAACAGGTTGCTCGGCACGCCGATCTGCAGCCGGTCACCGACCCGGACCCGCTCATGCAGGTAGCGAGATCCGCCGCGCGAGTCATCCTGCAGGCGCACCGCGATGCGGTAGGTGCCCCGGTCGCGCGGGTCGCTCAGCAGCGAATAGGCGTTGCGCAGCGTGCGCCCCTCGATCGGCAACACGACCTGCACGTGGCTGCCGCAGGAAAAGCCCGGCAGGCTGCCGTCGAGCGCGGCGAAGGTGAATTCGCGCACCACCGGCGTCAGCTGGCGCACCGCGGTGACCTGTACCTCCAGCATCGCGCTCATGCCTGCCGCTCCCCGGCTTGCGCCTGCTCGTAGGGCCGATCCGGATCGAGGCACACCCCCATGTAGGCTCCCAGGCGCTGGGAGAAATGCTCGCGCACGAACAGCTTCACCCCGCAGTGCCTGCAGCTGCACTCGGTTTCGCTGCCGATATCCTGCATCTCGCTGCAGTGCACGCAGTACAGGCGCCGCCGCTCGCCCAGCTTGAACAGTTCGATCTCATCGGCCAGCAGGCCGGCATGGCGGGCCAGGCGACAGACATGCCAGAGAAAGGCCTCGTCACCGAGCACCTGCAGGCGCGTTCCTGCCGGAGCCTGCTCCAGCAGCATCTGCAGGCGCAGGAACAGGGCCTCGGTGCTCGGCAGGCACTCCTGCTGCTCGGCAGCGGCGAGTTCGCCATGCAGGGTGAGCAGCCGCATCGGCCCTGGTTGATCGAGCAGGCCGCCGGCGCGGCTGGCATCCTGAGCCACCAGCAGACGCTGACTGGCCGGCGTCGGCGTGGCGGTCGCGGCGTAGCGCGGGGTACTGAACAGCGGTTCAGCGCTGGAACTGGTCATCGAAAGTCCTCCTGGGTGACAGCAAGACGGGGGTCGAAGCGTCTCGGTTAAATTCCCAATGGGAACTTTTTGTTCTCAACAGGAAAGCATGGACCATGCCATGTCCACGCAACCTGCGGCGCATCGGGGCCCAGGCAGAACAAGCCCCCGCAGCACCTGGCAACGCTGCACAAGCGGGGAGCAGCGCGCGCCGGCACGGCGCATCCGCAGACTTTCTGAAGCATCGCCTTCATCGGTGAAGAACGCCCGGGCCGGCTGCCGCCGTGCACCTCGATGGCTTCGGCCGCCCTGCCCGGCTGGCGCTTGACCCTGTAGCGACTACAGGCCATAGAGTCGCCAGCTCATCCCCGCCAAGGACTCGCCATGCACCTACTGGACGCACGCATCCCACCGCCGCTGATCGCCCTGCTGTTCGCCCTGCTCATGTGGCTGGCCGCCCCGCTCCTGCCCGGCATCGACCTGGCTACCTCCTGGCGGGTGGCGGGCGCCCTGCCAGTGCTGCTGCTTGGCGCGCTCACCTGCCTGCTTGGCATACGCTCCTTCGGCAACGCCCGCACCACCGTCAACCCGCTGCGGCCGGGGCAGGCCTCGGCGCTGGTCGTCGGCGGCATCTACCAGTACAGCCGCAACCCGATGTACCTGGGGTTCGCCATCGCGCTGCTGGCCTGGGCCGTACTGCTGGCGTCCCCACTGCTCCTGTTTGGCGTGGCGGGCTTCGTGCTGTACATGAACCGCTTCCAGATCGGCCCGGAAGAACGGGCGCTGGCCAGCCTGTTCGGCGACGACTACGCCGCCTACCGCCAGCAGGTGCGGCGCTGGCTCTAGTGCGCCGGCGCCAGGCAAAAAAGGGCCGCAACGCCAGGCGTTGCGGCCCTTCGGATGGACGCTCCGGGGCTCAGTACTGCAGTTGCCCTGGCACCCAGTTGGTACCGGCCAACGGCACGCGGGCCATGGCCGCGGCCTCCACGGTCAGGGCCACCAGGTCCTCGGGGTCGAGGTTGTGCAGGTGCGACTTGCCGCAGGCACGGGCCATGGTCTGCGCCTCCAGTACCAGCACGCGCAGGTAGTTGGCCAGGCGCCGGCCGGCGGCGACCGGGTCTAGGCGCTTGGCCAGCTCCGGGTCCTGGGTGGTGATGCCGGCCGGGTCCTTGCCGTTCTGCCAGTCGTCATAGAAGCCCGCCGCCGAATCGATGGCCTTGAGCTCCTCGTCAAGGCGCGGATGGTTGTCCCCCAGGGCGATCAGCGCAGCGGTGCCGATGGCGACCGCATCGGCGCCCATGGCCATGGCCTTGGCGACGTCGGCACCGGTACGGATGCCGCCGGAGACGATCAGTTGCACCTTGCGGTGCATGTCCATCTCCTGCAGCGCCTGCACAGCTTGCGGAATGGCCGACAGGATCGGGATGCCGACATGCTCGATGAACACCTCCTGGGTCGCGGCGGTGCCGCCCTGCATGCCATCGAGGACGATCACATCGGCGCCGGCCTTCACCGCCAGCTTGACGTCGTAGTACGGGCGGCTGGCACCGATCTTCACGTAGATGGGCTTCTCCCAGTCGGTGATCTCGCGGATCTCGGCGATCTTGATCGCCAGGTCGTCCGGGCCGGTCCAGTCCGGATGCCGGCAGGCACTGCGCTGGTCGACACCGATCGGCAGGGTGCGCATGCCGGCGACGCGCTCGGTGACCTTCATGCCCAGCAGCATGCCGCCGCCGCCCGGCTTGGCGCCCTGGCCGAGGACGATCTCGATGGCGTCGGCCTTGCGCAGGTCATCGGGGTTCATGCCGTAGCGCGACGGCAGGTACTGATAGACCAGGTGCTGCGACTGGCCGCGCTCCTCCGGGGTCATGCCGCCGTCGCCGGTGGTGGTGCTGGTGCCGGCGATGCTGGCACCACGGCCCAGCGCCTCCTTGGCCTGAGCGGACAGCGCACCGAAGCTCATGCCGGCGATGGTCACCGGGATCTTCAGGTGGATCGGCTTCTTGGCGAAGCGATTGCCGAGTACCACGTCGGTGCCGCACTTCTCGCGATAGCCCTCCAGCGGATAGCGCGACATCGACGCGCCGAGCAGCAGCAGGTCGTCGAAATGCGGCAGCTTGCGCTTGGTGCCACCGCCGCGGATGTCGTAGATGCCGGTTTCCGCGGCACGCTGGATTTCCTGGATGGACAGGCGGTCGAAGGTGGCGGATTCACGCAGCACCGGGGTGATTTTCTCGCTCATATGCAGTTCCTCGTCGGGCAGGGTGCGCGATCAGTACGCCGAAGCGTTGTCGACCTTGAAGTTGTACAGCTGGCGGGCGGAGCCGTAGCGCTTGAAGCTGGCCGGGTCCTCATCGAAGCCGGCGCGGTTGAGCAGCTCGGCGAGCTCCTCGAGGTGCTCGGCGCGCATGTCCTTCTCGATGCAGTCCGACCCCAGCGACTTCACCGTGCCCTTGACGTAGATGCGCGTCTCGTAGAGCGAATCGCCCAGCGCGTCACCGGCATCGCCGCATACCACCAGCCGCCCGGCCTGGCCCATGAAGCAGCTCATGTGGCCGATGTTGCCGCCGACCACGATGTCGACGCCCTTCATCGAGATGCCGCAACGTGCGCCGGCATTGCCCTCGATCACCAGCAGGCCGCCATGAGCGGTGGCCCCCGCCGACTGCGAGGCGCTGCCCTTGATGCGGACCATGCCGCTCATCATGTTCTCGGCCACGCCGACGCCGACGTTGCCATGGATGGTGACGCTGGCCTTCTGGTTCATGCCGGCGCAGTAGTAGCCGGCGTGGCCGTCGATATCCACGCTCAGCGACTCGTTCAGGCCCACGGCCAGGTTGTGCTTGCCGCCGGGATTGCTGACGACCCATTCACGCTCGGTGAGGGTCTTGGCCTGCTCGTGCAGCGCCTGGTTCAGGTCGCGCACCGAGGCGCTGGAAAGGTCGATGGTCTTCATGATGCTGTCTCCCAAAAAGTAGCGAGTCGGGTTCAGGCCGTCGCCAGCGCGCCGGGTGCGCGGGAGAACCGCAGCGAGTTACGAGCCGGTACCAGGGGCACGGCAAGCGGATCGCGAGGTTCTGCCGCAGCAGGCGGCGGGCGCAGCGGGCGTGGAACGACTCAGGCGCTGCGTTCCCAGATGTACATGGTGGCCGGCTCCGGTTCCCAGACCCTGGCCTTGTCGATACCCGGAAGGCTGGACAGCGCCTGGTATTCCGAAGCCATGGCCACGTAGTCGTCGGTCTCGGCGAGGATCGCCGGCTTGCAGGCGATCGGGTCGCGGATCACCGCGAAGCCGTCGCGCGTGCCGATGGCGAAGGTGAAGAAGCCGTCGAGGTCGACCAGCGAATGGTCGAGCGCCTCCTTCAGCGAGTCGCCCTGGCGCAGGCGCCAGGTCAGGTAGCCGGCGGCCACCTCGGTGTCGTTCTCGGTCTCGAACTCGATGCCGTGGCGGCGCAGTTCCTGGCGCAAGCGGAAGTGGTTGGACAGCGAGCCGTTGTGCACCAGGCACAGGTCCTGGCCGGTGGAGAACGGATGGCTGCCCTCCATGGTCACCGCACTCTCGGTGGCCATGCGGGTATGGCCGATGATGTGGCTGCCTTTCATCTTCGCCAGCGAGAAGCGCTCGGTGATGTCCTTCGGCAAGCCCATGCCCTTGAGAATCTCGATGCTCTGGCCGACGCTCATCACCCGCACGGCAGGCGCCAGTTCGGCCAGCACCGCACGCACCGCCGCTTCGTCGGCATCGGTCTTGAGCACGGCGGCGCTGGCGTTCTGGAACCACTCCAGCGAGCAGCCCAGGCGCCCTTCCAGTTCGCCCATCAGCCCCTTGAAGTCATACCCCGCCTCGGTGCTCTGCAGGGTCAGCTTGATCCAGCCTGCCTTCACCTCGTCGCCGTAGATGGCGAAGCCGGCGCTGTCCGGCCCACGGTCGGTCATGGCCAGCAGCATGGGTTCGAAGAGTGCGCCGAGCTGGTGCTCCAGCGCCGGGTTCTTCAGGTACAGACCTACGATTCCACACATAAAGGCAGTCCTCACTTCGTTCGGGAGTTGCAAGCTGCGAGCTGCTAACTGACCGAGTTGATACAGATGTCGTGCAACACCTCGAACCGCTCTTGCGTGCGGCTCGAAGCGCGTGGCTTGCAGCTTCAGAAAAATTCGGTGTAGCGCTCGATCTCCCAGTCGGAGACGTGGCGGCTGTACTCGACCCATTCCATGCGCTTGAGCTTGAGGAACTCGTCGACGACCTGCGGGCCCAGCACCTCGCGGAACAAAGGGTCGGCCTCCAGCGCATCGCAGGCCTCCTTGAGCGATTGCGGCAGGGTCTTGATGCCCCGTGCGGCAATCGCTTCCAGGCTCAGGTTGTAGAGGTTCTCGTTGCAGGCCGTGCCCGGCTCCAGTTGACGGTCGATGCCATCGAGGCCGGCGGCGATGATCGCGGCGGTGACCAGGTACGGATTGCAGCCCGCATCCGGCAGGCGGAACTCGATGCGCCCATGGGGGATACGCAGCATGGCCGAACGGTTGTTGTCGCCATAGGCGATGAACGCCGGCGCCCAGGTCGCCCCCGAGAGCGAACGCCCCACCACCAGGCGCTTGTAGGAATTCACCGTCGGCGCCGCGAAGGCGCACAGCGCCGGGCCATGCGCGAGCAGGCCGGCCAGGAAGTGATAGGCGATCTTCGACAGGCCCATGCCGCTGGGGTCGCTGGCGTCGTGGAACAGGTTGCTGTTGCCGGCACTGGCGATCGACAGGTGGAAGTGCATGCCGTTGCCGGCACGGCGCGGGTCCGGCTTGGGCATGAACGAGCAGATCATGCCCAGGTCGTTGGCGATCTCACCGGCGGCCATGCGGAAGAAGGTGAAGCGGTCCGCCGACTCCATGGCATCGCTGTAGGTGTAGTTGATCTCGAACTGGCCGCAGGCATCCTCGTGGTCGATCTGATAGATGTCGAAGCCGACCGGTTGCAGCGACTCGGTGAGCTTCTCGAGAAAGGCGCGCGAACGCGACAACCCCTTGTAGTCGTAGCAGGGCTTCTCCAGCTTGTCGCTGGCGTCGACGGAGCAGAGCTTGCCGTCGGCATCGCGGCGGAACAGGCTGAACTCCGGCTCCAGGCCGGTATTCAGCGTCCAGCCACGCTCGCTCAGGCGTGCCACCTGCTGCTGCAGCACGTAGCGGGTGTCGTAGGGCCAGGGCTGGCCGTTGACATGACCGATGCACACCACGCGGCCGTAACCCGGCTGCCAGGGCACCGGCATCAGCGTGGAGAGGTCGCCGCGGGCCATGAAATCCGGGCCATGCGGCTCCATGCCCATGCCCCAGATGGCGAAGCCGGCGAAACCGGCGCCCTCCTCGGCCACCGCCTTGAGGCCCGAGACCGGCACCGACTTGGTCTTGGCCGCACCGTGAATATCGACGAACTGGGCCAGCACATACTTGATGCCATGCTGGTCGATGATTTTCTGGGTTTCGCTGGGCAACATGGGTAAGGCCTCCGGTAGCGTCGCCATTATTCCGCTGGGGAATTTTAATTTCCCCAAAAGAAATGCAAGCAGCTTGCCAACTGGTCATGCCCACGCGAGGCGCCCCGGCAACCCGCGTCTTTCTTCTATCTGCCGAGGAAAAATGCTTTCATAGGAGGAAAGTCACGAACGAAAAACGCACCGAAGCAAGGCAGCCCGCTCATTCCTGGTGCGAACTTTTTATTCATAGAAGAAATAAGCCTGTATGACGACCACTCCGGAAAAACCGCCCCGCCTCAAGCTCGAGCAATACCTGGGCATGCAGATCCGCCGCCAGCGCCAGGCGCAGGAACTGAAGATCGCCGACGTGGCGCGCATCGCCGGAATCAGCCAGGGCATGCTGAGCAAGATCGAGAATGCCCAAGTCTCCACCAGCCTCGACACCCTCAGCCGCCTCTGCGACGTACTGGGCATGCCCATGTCCAAGCTGTTCAGCCAGTACGACCAGCAAGGTGGCAGCGCCCTGCTGGTCAAGGCCGGCGAAGGCCTCGAAGTGGTACGCAGAGGGACCGACAAGGGCCATACCTACCGCCTGCTCAACCACACCCGTGGGCCGAAGAAGAGCTTCGAGGCCTACATGGTGAGCATGGACGACGCCAGCGAGGAGTTCCCGACCTTCGCCCACCCCGGCACCGAGTTCCTCCACCTGCTGGAAGGCGAACTGGTCTACCGCCATGGCAACCAGCTCTACCCCATGCAGGCCGGTGACAGCCTGACCTTCGACGGCGAAGTGCCGCACGGCCCGGAGAAGCTGGTGAAGGTGCCGATCCGCCTGCTGTCGATCATGAACTACGGCTCGGACTGAACGCGCAGGCCCGGCACCAAGACTGGCGGGCCTCAGTGCGCCTGGTGCAGGTGCAGTTGGTCATGCCCGCCCTCCACACGATGCCTCAGCCACCTGGCTGGTCTGCTCCGTTCGCCGCCGCCCGGGCGCCATGATCCTGCCGTGGCGAGCGGCCAAAGAAGGCCTTGTAGGCACGACTGAAGGCTGCCTCGGACTCGTAACCGACCGCAAAACCCACGTCGCCGATACGGCTGTCCTGGGTGGCCAGGAGGGTCCTGGCCAGCGTCAGCCGCCATTCGTTCTGGTAACGCAAGGGCGCCCGCCCCACCAGTGTGCTGAAACGCTCACAGAAACTGGAGCGCGACATGCCGGCCAGCTTCGCCAGCGCCTCGATCCGCCACTGCTGCCTGGGCTGTTCATGAATGGCCTTGAGCGCACGTGCGATGCGGGCGTCGGACAGACCGCCCAGCCACCCCGACGCGGCGCCCTGCTGGACCCAGGTGCGCAGCACGCGGATGACCGTGAGGTCGATCAGCCGCGAGACCATCAGCGCCCCGCCGGGCTGCACGTCGCGGGCTTCCAGCAGCATGAAATGCAACAGTCCCTCGGACCACGCGGCGGCCTCGGCCTGCCGGATATGAATCAGCCATGGCAGAGCGAACAACATGGCGCGGAAACTGCCGGCATCGAACCAGAAGCGGCAGATGGCGAGCGTGACGGGACCCTCAGCGGCCGTGAGCGTCAGGTCGTCCAGCGCGTGGGGCAGCAGGAACACATCGCCAGGCGCCAGCTGCATGGCCGCCTCCGCGTCACGCCGGATCTGCACCTGCCCCGTCTGCAGCAGGCATACGTGGGCGCTGCCGCACTCCAGCGCCAGGCGTTCGCCCGGCTCGAGCGTGGCGGAATACACGCGGTCGCCGGTCAGGCGTATCTGCGCGAGCACCTGGGACAGCAGGTCTCCGTTGGTGAAGCCTTCCAGCTGCATTTCCGGAAGAATGGTCAAGTGTTCCGGTGAATCGGTCATGTCGGGATGGCGCTGCGTTGACTACTGTAGACGCACCAGCATAGCCCAGTACGGCGCATGACCTGAAGCGATCAGACATCGACCAGGCAGCTAAAGGCTTTGCCGATCATCCAACCGGAGGAAGCACCCAATGTTCGGAATCTCCACCCTTGGCTGGGTACATACGCTTAGCAGCCTGCCGGCCATTCCACTGGCGGCATACATGTTCGCCCGTCACGGCCGCATCCTGCCCCGCTCCGTGCCCGGCATGGCGTACCTGGTGTTCATGCTGCTGGGCGCCGGCTCGGTCTTTCTGATCGCCAGGCAGCCGGTGAGCAACATCATCGCGGCGCTCACCCTTGTCCTGCTGGTGGCAGGCTACGGGGTCGGCCACATCGGCCTGCCAGGACGAGTCGCCGTGTACCTGGAAACCATCCTGCTCAGCGTGACCGCCTTCCTGCTGATGCTGCCGACGCTATCCGAAGTGCTGCGCCGCGTGCCGGACGGCCACCCTCTGGTGACCGACCTGCATTCACCGCTGCTGATCGGCACGCAGCTCGGCCTGCTGCTGGCGCTGGTCATCGGCGTAACGGCGCAGGTGCTGCACCTGCGCCGCCGCGCCTAGCGGCTGGGCGCTGGGGCTTGCAGACAGTCGGCTGCCAGGTCTGGCCGGGAGGCCAACTGCGGCCGCAAGCTGACTCAGACGACTGCCAACTCGCGGCCAGAAGCGGACTGAACTGCGGTGGATCAGCCCCCCGTATTGAAATACCCCGCGACGAACCAGGAGCGATTCACATATAAGTTTCAGTGCAATACCCCTAACACTTAGAGACCGGTGAACGCCTATCTATTGATATGAGCCGATTGCCCATGTGGCAGTCGCCGCATTGCACTAGTCAAATGCGCTCTGGCACTTTCGGCATCTCCCTGACGCATCTGCTCGTAAGTGCGTTGTGCAATTTCATGAGGTACTGGTTTGAGCTCGCGATGGGTCGACATTGCCAGCAGTTGCACCTGGGCAGCGCGCTCCAGGTAATACAGATCGTCCCAGGCTTCGGCAATAGTCGGGCCCGCAACAATCACACCATGGTTCTTCAAGAACAGCACATCGGCATCCCCCATAACGCTGGCAATCCGATCCCCCTCTGACGCATCGAGTGCCAGGCCGTTGTAGTTCTCGTCTACCGCCGTCCGTCCGTAGAATTTCAACGCAGTCTGCCCAAACCACAACAATGGCGCCCCTTGCAGCAAGCACAGTGCAGTGGCGTGGGGCATGTGCGTATGAAACGCCACTTTCACCCTTGGAAGTTGTTTGTGAAGGCGCGCGTGGATATAGAACGCAGTTGCTTCAGGCTGACCTTCGCCGGCCACAACATTGCCATTGAAGTCGCAGACCAGCAGATTGTCGACGGTAACTTCCTCGAACGCATACCCGTACGGGTTCACGAAAAATAAATCATCGCGTCCCGGCACCATGGCGGAGAAGTGATTGCAGATACCTTCCTCCAAGCCGTGCAGCGCTGCGAGTTGAAAGCACGCGGCCAATTCCGAGCGCGCGGTGACGACGGCGGGCGCTTCAAGGTCCAGGTCGGTGTAGCGGGCGGTACGCAGACCGCCTTCAAGGGTGTGCGCCATGACGATGACTCCAGGGGTTACCAGCCAAGGGATTTGAACAGCGGCACGACTCGATCGAGGGTGCTCACCGTCGCATCAGGTCGATAGTCAGGCAGCAACTGTCGACCGGTGCCTCGGTCGATCCACACACAGCGGAACTGCATGTCGCGCGCGGCGGCGTGGTCAAGGTGCGGGCTGGCACAGATGTGCACCACTTCATCACGGCGCACGCCCAACTGCTGGTGAGCGTAGTCGAACAGGCGCGGATCGGGCTTGTAGGCACCGGCCTGCTGGGCAGTGATGACCCGGTCAATGTGCCCACCGAGCTGCGCGACGTTGCCGGCAATGATGTCATCGTCGGTGTTGGACACGATGCACAGCTTGAATCCCATGGCCTTGAGGCGCGCGAGCGTGTCGACCACCTCAGGAAACGGCGGCATCTGTGGAATCGCCCCAGCCAGCTGCTGGCTGTCCTCGGCCGAACTGGGCAACCCCAATTCCTCCAACGCAAGCTGCAACCCCAGCGTGCTCAACTGACGGAACGAACGGTGCGGCGGCGTCTGTTCCAGGCGATGTTCGTGGCGGTCGTACACGTCGATCAGGCGATTGGCATCGACACTGTGCTGCCCCTTGGTGCCGAGGATTTTCGCGGCGACCGCCTGCAAGCCCTCGTCCCACTGAATCAAGGTTCCGTAGCAATCGAATGTCAGCCATTCGGGACGCCAGGTGTTTTCAAGTTTCATGCTGTTCTCCTCTATGGGGAAATTCAGCTTACGAGTGAATGCCGTTAGCTGGAAATTAAATTACTATTTGCATATCAGTTGAAAAACAAATATCAAGGACTCGCCATGCTCGACCTCGAATTGCTCAAGACCTTCGTGTGCGTGGTTGATGAGGGCAGCTTCACGCGAGCCGCCGAACGCGTGCACCGCACCCAATCGACTGTGAGTCAGCAGGTACGAAAACTGGAAAAAATGGTCGGTCACACATTGTTGCTTCGCGACCGGACGGGGCAGAACATCAGCGTCAACGAACACGGAGAAATGCTGATTCAGTACGCCCGGCGCATGCTGGCCATGTCCTCGGAGGCGCTAGAGGCCCTTGCCAACGATGTCGACCCGGAAACTCTGCGCATTGGCGTGCCGGAAGACTTCGACTCACGACGCATGACGAGTATCCTCGCCGGCTTCAAGCGGGTCCGCCCCAAAGCGCGGCTGGAAACCATTAGTGGCATGAGTACAGATCTGAAGCAGAACCTTGCGACTGGTGTCATTGACATCGCATTGGTCAAACGTGAGCCAAACAGCGGACCTAGTTGGGCGACATGGCCGGAGCCGCTGGTGTGGGTTAGGGGGGTAGAGAGCAACTTCCACAACGGTGTACTGCCATTGGCGTTATTCCCACAGGGCTGCATCTATCGGCAACGGGCGATCCGCTTGTTAGATGTGGCACAGCGGCCATGGAGGGTTGCGTTTGGCAGCCATAGTCTGACCAGCATACAAGCAGCGGTGGCATCCGGTCTGGGGGTCTCGGTGCTACCCGCTTCGGCGGTGTTGCCAGAACATACCGTGTGTACGGATCTTCCTGAGTTGGCGCCGACCGAGTTGGCGCTGATCAGTCGCGAAGGAGCTCTGACTGGATTGCAGCGAGGACTGGTAGAGTTTCTACGACAAGAACTGGGCGAGTCATCCAATTAATCAACTCCTGCGTTGGTAAATGCCTGGACAGAGCCAACTCAGCGGCTCTACCAGGTATTGGCGTGTGCCCCTCCCGGAACTAGCCCAGCCCCAATACCGCAAGTAGCCCAGGCTGATCTGACGCTTGGGAGACTAGTCACTCACAAACCAAATTACCGTCTTCCCTTTGCCACTACCGTCCGCAACCAGGCGAAATGCCTCGTTGACCTCATCCAGTGCAAAGTACTGCTTGTCCACCCGGATCGTCAGTTGCCCAGCGCCGGCCAGCATCGCGGCCTCGCGCAGGATCGCCCCGTGATATTCGCGACTCTGACCACTGAGCAACAGTGTGAACGTGAACACGCCGAGTAGGTGGTGCTCTTGAAGGACAGCGGTGCGGGGAAAGGGGACATATTTATTTACTAGCCACCGCCCGCTTCTGGCCGGGGTAGCCGCGGAGTTCGGCGTGATCATGCTGCTCTATCTGAAGAACGCCTGGCAGGAAAAGCAGACGGCTGGGCACTTCGGCGAATCGGCGCTGCTCGATGCCATCCGCTTCGGCGCGGTGCAGCGCGTACGCCCGAAAGCGATGACCGTGGCCGTGATCATTGCCGGCCTGTTGCCGATCCTCTGGGGCAGCGGCACCGGCAGCGAGATCATGAGTCGCATCGCGGCGCCCATGGTCGGCGGCATGGTCACCGCGCCACTGCTGTCACTGTTCGTCCTGCCCGCCGCCTATGCCCTGATGCGCAGACGCCATGCGCCCAAGGTCGACGACCGCCACGCCGCCACGACAGCAGTCGAAACGGGATAAGCGCCAGCACATAGCGCCTCCAACGTGGCGCCGTCACAAGGCACCCAGGCCAGACAGGTCTGGGTGCCTCTGATGACTGCCCCAAGGCTGGTCAGCAGGTACGGCAAAGCATCAGCGCGCCAGTGTCGCTCATCGTGCCCAGCCCGACGCGCCGATCACGCCTCGCCGATGAGCGATGCCCACCCGCTCGCCCTGCTCGGCATCTCGATCGCTGCCGAAGCTCACGGACTGTCCGCGGCCTTTCGCGCGGACGCCTTCCTGTCCAGGATGCGCACTTCTCGCTGCGGGAAGGGAATCTCGAAGCCGTGCTCTTGCAGTGCTTCCAGAATCATCAGCAGCAGGTCCCCGCCGACGCGATTGCGGCCGTCGTCGACGCCCTCCATCCAGAACTCGACGAACATGTTGATGCCCGAGTCGCCGAAGCTGTCTATCTCGCAGTCCGGGCGTTCCTCGATGGGTATGTCGTCGCCGCTGAACACCTGCGGATGGCTGGCGACCACGTCCTTGATGATGGCGATCAGCTTGCGGATGTCGGAGTCGTAGGCGACCGAGAAGTCGACGCGGTAGCGCTGGCTTTTGTCCTTGTGCGTCCAGTTGGTGAAGATCTCGGCGATGAACTTCTCGTTCGGTACCACGATGTCCTTGCCGTCGTAGGTTTCCAGCGTGGTCGAGCGCATGTTCAGTTCGCGCACGATGCCCGTGCGGCCATCCTCGAGTTCGACGTAGTCGCCGATCGATACCGAGCGGTCGAGCAGGATGATGATGCCGGAGATGAAGTTGGAGGCAATCGCCTGCAGGCCGAAGCCCAGGCCGACCCCCAGCGCCCCGCCGAACACCGCGAGCGTGGTGAGGTTGATCCCCATGATCTGCAGCAGCAGGAGAAAGATCAGGAAGAAGATCGACACTTCGAACAGCTTGGCCGCCACTTCCCGGGTGCGTTCGTCGAGGTTTTCCTGGTGGGCGATGAAGTCGCGCCCCGTCCGGCTGCTGACGCGTCCGAGCCAGAACAGGATGGAGCCGAAGATGGCCACACGGGCGATGCCGTAGAGCGATATCTCGATGTTGCCGAGATTGACCGAAATGGATTCGAGAATCTGGATCAGGCCGCCCAGCAGGCCGACCATGTGCAGGAACAACAGCGGAATGCCCAGCCACCTGAGCATCGTCGCAAGCAGCTTGTGGGTGACGAAATTGCGGATGACCGAGCGGAATATGAGGATCACCGAAATGATCAGCGCGGCCTGCACCAGCCAGCCCTGGCTGAGCAGGTTCTCGCTGATCTCGAGCGATACCCGCAGCATCAGGATGGCCGTCACCGGGAAGATCAGATCGCTCAGCTTCTTGATGAAGACGTGCAGCCGTTGGCTGCTCGCCCGTTCGGCGCCCGCCCCCAGTGACGCAGTATGTTTCTGGATCCGTTTGGCAATCAGCCACGCGCCGACGTAGATCGCCAGGACGATGCCGATCTGCGTATAGGTCTCCGGTTGGAGCAGTAGCGTTTGCAGGGTATTGGCGGATTGTTCGAACTGCGTGTTGAGACTTTCAGGAATCATTTCCGGCAATCCTTGTATCACTCCCGATTGGCTGCCTCGCTGCCGGAACGAGCCCCGGCTGACAGCGGGCAAGTTCCAGTATAGGTAACCGACATGACCCCAAGGCTGCAGCTACCCGACGCAGCTCGCTGCACCTCGCAGAGAACCGGAGCGCCTGGCGCACGTCCCTGTGCGCCCGGGGCCTACCACTGGTGACTGTAGGCCAGGGTCAGCGTGGTGCCGGATGCCGGCAGGTGGCTGGTATTGCTGCTGCTGCGCATCAGTTGGCTGTACAGCGGGTAGTAATCGCGGTTGAACAGGTTCTCGATGCCCAGGCTGACCTTGTCCTTCTCGCTCAGGCGGTAGTCGCTGATCAGGTCCACGGTGAAGTAGCTGTCCACTTCGCGGCGACCGAAGCTGGCGACACCGTCCAGGCGATAGTCCTCGCTGCCGACATAGGTGGCCTGCAGGCGGTTGCTCCAGGCCTGGTCAGGCTGGTATTGCAGGTAGGCCGTGACTTTCAGCGGCGGGATGCGGAAGCCCGTCATGTCCTGCCAGTCGCCGTTGTCCGGCTTCTCGCGGCCCTTCATCCAGGTGAAGGTGGCGCCCACGCCCCAGACGTCGTCCAGGCTCAGCCAGTCGGCACTGCCCTCGATACCGTAGATGCGCTCCTGGGTTCGCTTGAGGATCAGGCCGTTGTTGAAGCTCTGCACGTCACCCAGGTCCGAGGTGGTGTAGAACAGCGCCAGCGAGGCCAGCGTCTGCTCGCCGAGGTCACCGCGCCAGCCCAGTTCGTAGTTGTCGGTCTTCACCGGTTCCAGATCGGAGGAGTCGATGTCGAAACCGCGCCGGGCGTTACGCACCTGCACACCGATGTCCGGCAGCTGGAAGCCCTGACTGAAGGCCGCGTAGATTTCCTGGCCCAGAACCGGCGAGAAGACCACGCCGACGTTGTAGAGCAGGTCGTCGTAACGCACCGTGCCCCCTTCCACGCGCGCCGGGCTGGCGTTGTGAATCTCGGAGAGCGGCGTGAAGTCGTCGAACCTGGCGGTGGCGTATTCGTAGCGCAGGCCGCCGTCGATCGACCACTGCTCGTTGAAGCGGTGCTGCAACTGGGCAAAGGCGCCGGTGCTGAAGGTGGTCAGCTCCGGCATGTAGGTCATCTTGCCGATCTTGTCGAAATCGGTGCCACCGCTGGCGTCGTAGATGGCCGGGTCGAAGATGTCGAGCGGCATGTCGCTGCGCTCGTGGTTGAGATCGCCGCCCCAGACCAGCTCAGTGCTGTCACCCAGTGCAGTGCGCAGGGTCAGGCGGCTGCCGATGACCTCGCTGTTCTGCATCACCTGGTCGACGAAACGACCACGGGTCGCCACGCCACGGGCATCGAACGGGGTGAAGCGGGTGAAGTAGTCGCGGTAGTAGAGCTGCGCCGCCATGCGGCTGCCCAGCAGGTCGTCATGGCTGTACTGCAGGTTGGCCATGCTGTTCCTGATCTGGTTCTGCTCGTCCAGGCTGAGGCCGTTGAGCGCCTGCGCCGGCACCGTGCCGGCGGGCAAGCGGGCCACGGACGGGTCGGAGGTGTAGTCGCTGTCCTGCTGGGCATCGTAGTGGCTGAGGGCGAGCTGGATGCGCTGGTTCTCGTCAATGCGCAGGCCGAGCTTGCCGCCGAGGTTGAAGGCGTTGGAGTCGAACAGGTCACCCTGGCTGGGCTCCGGGGCAATGCGCCGACCGTCTGCATCGAACGAGCTGCCGATATGCCGGGCGCCGACGTCGAGGGCGTAGTCGAACGGGCCCTGGGAGCCGGACAGGTGATGCTGCAGTTGGCCACCGAGGCCGTCGTGGTCGAGCTGGGTCAGCGACGACGTGCCGGTCAGCGTGGTTTCGGCGCGCATGTCACCGCCTGCCGGACGGGTGGTGATGTTGATGATGCCGCCCGTGGCGCCGGCGCCATAGATCGCGCTGCTGCCATGGATGACCTCGACGCGCTCGATCAGCGCCGGGTCGATGTTGGCCAGGTTCCGCGAGGAGTCGCGGTTGGTGTTCAGCGGCACGCCATCGACCAGCACCAGCATGGTACGGCCACGCAGCGTCTGCCCGTAGTCGGTGACGGTGCGACTGGAATCGGACATGCCGGGGATGCTCTTGGCCAGTATCGTCGCCAGGCTGGCGGAGGCCATGCGCTGCGTTTCCAGTTGCTCCCGCTCGATGACGTTGACCTGACGCACCTGCGGCACCAGCGCGCTGGCGGTGCGGGATGCGGTCACCTCCATGGAGGCCAGCTCGACGGCAGCGCCAGAGGCGTTCGCCTGCTCGGCGGCCACGGCGCGCGGCACCACGATGAAGGTGTGATCATCCTGCTGCTGCACATCCAGGTCACTGTCATCGAGCAGGCGCCGCAGGGCCTCGCCGGTGCTCAGGCGGCCGCGCAAGGCCGGCGAACGCTTGCCGAGGGTCACATCGCTGGAGAACAGGATCTGGCTGTCGGACTGGGCTGCCAGGCTGTTGAGGGACTGTTCGAGGGGCGCGGCGGGCAGGTCGAAATCGATTTCGCTGGCGGCCTGGGCCATCGACGACAGGCCCAGCAGCAAGCTGCTGGCCAACAGGGTAAGGCGCCGGGTCGGGGTTTTCACTGGTAGGGCTCCGGGAAAATAGAGGACGTTCCTGGAGATAGCCGCCGCAGCGGCGAGCAACCCCTACCTCGCGATGAAATTATTTTTCCGCTGCACGCCGGCTCAGGCTCAGCGAGCCATCCGCAGCGCGCTGCAACTGCACTGGCAATATCTTCGGCAACAAGACCAGCAGAGCGTCCAGGTTGGCGCTGGCGAAGGTACCGGACACCGGCAGCTGCGCCAGGTCCGGATCGTCGAGCTGCACCCGTGTGGCGCGCTGACGCCTGAGCGTATCCAGCACCTCGACCAGCGGCGTGCGATCGAACACCACGCGGCCGTCGACCCAGCCGTTCAGCGCCTTGGCATCCACCCGCTCCGGGCTGCCCAGCTGGCCGTTGCGCACCAGCACCTGCTGGCCGGGCGTGAGCAGCAGCTCATCGTGCAGGCCACGCACACCGACTCTGCCCTCCTCGACGACCACGCGCACCTGCTCCGCAACACGGCTGACGCTGTAGCGGGTACCGACCACCGTGATTTCAGCCGAACCGGCCAGCGTGCGGAACGGCCGGTAGGTGGCCTGAGCAACATCGAACAATGCCTGCCCTGCCAGCAACTCGACACGGCGGCTGCGCAGGTGCCAACTGACGTCGACCTGGCTGGCGCCATCGAGCATGAGGCGACTGCCGTCGGCCAGTGCGATGCTGCGGACTTGGCCCGATGCGCTGCTGTAGCGCTCGCTGCGATAGGCCGGATCGAGCCAGAGCAGCCCCAGCGCCAGCGCGCCGATCAGCACGCCCAGCGTGGCGACACGCTGGCGCGGCTTCCTGGCGGGTGGCGGCAGCGGGAAACGCTTCTTCAGCGCCTCGCGGTGGCGCGCCAGCGCATCGTCGGTAGCATCCTGCTCGTCGGTCTGCGGGTTCATGCGCGCACCTTCTGGTAGCCCAGGCGGGCCAGACACTTGGCCACGCCGACCTTGATGTGCTTCTCCACCGCCTTCAGCGAAATTCCCAGTCGCTCGGCGACCTCCTGCTGCGGTAGCTCGTGAATCTTGTGCATGACGAATACCTGCTGGCAGCGCGGCGGCAGCTCGGCTATGGCCGCGCTCAAGCGCTCCAGCTCGTCAGCGGCGGCATGCTGACGCTCCACGCCCGGGGCACTGCAGAGCACCTCGGCCAGGTCCGCCTGGTCGTCGACCCAGGCCTGGCGGCGGCGCTCGCTGCGGTAGTGGCTGATGGCGCGATCATGGGTGATCTTGCGCAGCAGCGCCAAGGGTACGCGCACCGCCTCTTTCTCGGGCGACTCCAGCAGTTGCACGCAGACATCGTGCACCACCTCATGCGCGGCCTGACGGTCGCCGAAACGGCGGCGGACAGAGTCGACCAGCTCGTCATAGTGCCGGGCTAGGGTCGAAATCAGGGACGGTTTGGCCGGAGCGTGAGGCAAGGGTTCGTGCGCACTGGGTGTCGGAAAGTGCGCGAATATAAATGATAACGACTAACATTTGAAGCTGCCCAACCAGGCAAAGTGCCACGAACGAACCGAGACCCGACTGATCGGATTGCGCACGGCACGACCACCCTGCCCTGAGTTGCAAAGCGATGGTCGAGTGGCCGAGCAGGCGCTACCATCTGCCCTCCATGCATCGAACCGGGCCCCTGCCCCCTTGCCGGGCAAGCCCTGTTCCATGCATCAACTTCGTGGAGGGAAGCCATGTCGACTGCACTGCTGATCATCGATGTTCAACATGCACTGTGTACCGGAGAATACGCTGCGTTCGACAGCGACCGGGTGATCGAAAGAATCAACACGCTCTCGGCGCAGGCACGGGCCGCTCACGCACCGGTTGTGCTGATCCAGCACGAAGAAAATGACGGCCCCCTGCGTTTCGACACCGCCCCCTGGCAGCTCGCCGACGGACTGACGACCTCACCGAGCGATCTGCGGGTTCGCAAGACCACGCCGGACGCCTTCCATCGCACCGAGCTCACCCAGCTGCTGCAGGCACGGGATATCTCCCACCTGGTAATCTGTGGTCTGCAGAGCGACTTCTGCGTCGATACCACGACCCGCCGCGCCCTGGCGCTGGGCTACGAGGTGACCCTGGTCGAGGACGCCCACTCGACGGTGGACAACGGCGTCCTGACGGCTGCGCAGATCACCGCCCACCACAACGTCACGCTGGCCAACATGACCAGCTTCGGCAAGCGCGCCACCGTTATCCCAGCTGCCGATATCCGCATCCAGGCATAGCGCCTGGCCGTCCGTTTGCACCTATCGAGCGAAACATATGACGACCTACTCCTGCGTGCTGGAAACGCCCTCCGTCGAGACCTACCGGGCGCTGCGCCTTGCCTCGGGGCTCAGCCCGAAAACCATCGAGGCCGCGCTGAAGGGACTGCCCAATACACTCTTCGCCGTACAGATCCTGCATGACGCGCAGCCGGTGGGCATGGGCCGCGTCATCGGCGACGGCGGCTGCTTCTTTCAGGTGGTGGACATCGCCGTCCTCAAGGAACACCAGGGCAAGGGCCTGGGCAAGCGCATCATGGGGGAGATACTGCAATACATCGAAGCCGAGGTACCCGAAAGCGGCTATGTCAGCCTGATCGCCGATGGCCAGGCGCAAGACCTGTACGCGCAGTTCGGCTTCGTCCATACCGCCCCGCGCTCTGTCGGGATGGCCTACAAGCGACCACAGGGCGTGGCGCCGGAAGATGCGTGAGGCTTGGCGAATGGCGGTTATTGGTCAGGAACGGACGCCTGGAGTAGAGAGCGTTTTCCCGCTAGCTAAGACTCTTACGTCCCCAGTTCATGACCGCCATACCGCTGATCGCCAAGGCGCCTCCTCCCGCAAGAGGCAGGGTCAAAGGTTCATCCAGCCATAGACTCGAAGACAATATTCCGAACAAAGGGACGAGCGCCATATAGGCCGCTGCAGTCCCTGCCCCAAGGATTTTCACGCCATTGAGGTACCACGCGTAGGCAATTGCAGTTGCTCCTAAAGCCAGCGCGGCCAAGCTAAACCAAGCTTGCTGGGGAGCATGAGCAAGTCCTACCCATGCACTTGTACCTTCAATCGCCATACTGGCTGCGAGCAGAAAAACGGCTCCCAGCACGGCAGTAATAGTCGTCGTTGCCAGCGAATCTACCGAGGTCAGCAGCATTCGACCTATCAGCGTGTAGCCCACCCAGCAACCTGCACAGCCCAGTAGTAGTAACTCCCCCATCCCTGCCTGGCCAGGTAACAAGGTCGCCAGGGAGCCGCCGCTTAGCGCATACAGAGATCCTGAAACCGCCATGATGACGCCGCCCCCTGTCTTTAGGTTCACAGGCTCTCGAAACAGCAGGGCGGCGAAGAACAATGTCAGTACAGGGTTGAGGGCCACGACCATAGCTGCTTTCCCTGCTGGCACCACCTTAAGTGCCAGCAGAAAGAAGATCGAATAGCCCAGTACTCCAACTGCAGACGCGCAACCCAGTCCCAGCCACTGCTTAGTAGTTAGAGCACGCACAGCCCCCAGCCGACCACTTTGGTGCAACCAAATTACCAGCACGAGGCTCGCCAGAAGAAAGCGTAAACAGGCAGCTGTTAATGGAGGCATGGATTGTGCGACCAATCGGCCCCATGGCCATGAGGCCCCCCACAGCACCGTCATGCCCACCAGTCCCAAATGCACGGAGTATCTATAAAGTTTCATGGCGTTTAGTATTTGCTTATTAAAAATGATAGGCAAATGAGCAAATACTCATGACATTCACACAGCTTGAAGTATTCTCCGCACTGGCAAAGATCGGTAGTTTTTCTCGAGCCGCGGCAGCACTAGGCACCACACAAAGCGCCGTCAGCCACGCGATTAAGCAACTGGAAACCGAACTGGGTGTAAGCCTGTTCACCCGTGAAGCTGCATCAGCTATTCCTACTGACGTAGGAGTTAGATTGTTGGTGCGTGCCAATGACATCCTGCAGCAAAGAGAGGCTTTGCGGCAGGAAGCCGGCCATGAGCGCGGCATCGCACGCGGTACGTTGCGAATCGCGTCATTTGGAGCCACATCTTCACTGCACTTGCTGCCGCAGTTGATCGCCCATTATCGACGTGAGCATCCATTCGTGGAGGTACAAATCGATGAGGGAGTGGACAATGTGGTAGTTCAGTGGTTGCTGGAGCGACGTGTTGAACTAGGGTTCGTGGTCTTGCCCGATGATCGCTTCGATACGATGACGATTGCTTCTGACGAACTGATAGCGGTATTGCCTGCCAGTCATGAACTGGCAGGTCAATCCAGTGTGGCGGCAAAGGACTTTCATGATCAGCCGTTTATTCGTACCGCGGCCGGTTCCGGGCCCTATATCGACCAGTTCCTTGCGGCAGCAGGGTCGATACCCAAGACACAGTTTCGCTTCGAGCAGCTTTCCTCGATGCTGGGGTTTGTCGCTCAAGGTGCAGCAGTGACGATTGCGGCACGATTAGCATTGCCAGAACCGCCTGATGGCGTGGTGTATCGAAGTTTGAAGCCGCGTAGATCACGAGAAATTGCACTCGCCGCACTGAACTTTGAGAGGCTTTCACCTGCGGCGAAGGCGTTTGTTCATATGGCTAAGAAGATGCATCCCTGAGCCCGAGCGCAGGGGGTCTACCCGGTTAGCCTCGATGACCGGACGCGACGTTGTACCCGTGCAGCCATGTGCACGGCAGCGCTATCTAAACCGGTGACGAGGTGCAACTATCGGCCAAGAGCAGACAGTCTCGGATTTGTATTGCGAAGCACCGTTGCGACTGGGGTGTAAGGATGAAAGCAGGAGCTATTTGCTACCACTTTCATGCATTAACAGCTCATGAAAGGCCGTACGCGACAGCGGGCGGTGGAAAAGAAAACCCTGGCCCACATCGCAGTGCAAAGCACGCAGAACGCGTAATTGCTGCTCGTTCTCTATCCCTTCAGCGACAACAACATGCCCCAAGGTGTGACCGAGCGTCAGAATGGCCGCAGCGATGGCCTGATCACCCTGGTCATCGGCCAGGTGCTCGACAAAGCTGCGATCGATCTTGATCTCGCTGATCGGCATCCGCTTGAGATAGGCAAGCGATGAGTAGCCCGTGCCAAAGTCATCCACACTGATCCGGAATCCACACGCCACCAACTCAGCCAGGACCGGTAGATTGATGTCGTTTCGCTCCATCAGAACGCTTTCGGTCAACTCGATGACGAGGTGATGGGGCTTCAGGCCTGCACTGCGCACACTCTCTGCCAGCCACTGGGTAAATTCCGTGGTTTGCAACTGTTTGGCAGACACGTTTACAGCGACCTTGGGCACCTCTATCTGCTGGCACTGCCACTCCTGCAAGTCGGCGATCACCTGCTTGATCACCAGCGCACCAAGGTCTGAAATTATCCCGGCTCGCTCCGCGATCGGTATGAACTCACCCGGTGAAACCTCACCCAACTCCTGGTCATGCCAGCGGCACAGGGCCTCAGCGCCGACCAGCGCCCCATCCCTCAGGTTGATCTTGGGCTGGTAGACCACGTAGAGCTCACCAGCATTTATCGCCTTGCGTAGACGATTGCCGACGACAAGGTCACGCTGGATCGTTTGCTTGCTGTGTTGCGCGTAGAACTGCAGTTGGTTCTTGCCGAGTGCTTTCGCGCGGTACATCGCGGTATCAGCCGAGCGCAACAAGCTACCAGAGTCCGTGCCGTCGTCAGGGTACAGGCTGCAACCGACACTGGCGGAGAGAAACAGCTCGATGCCCTCGCTGAGAAGAGGCGTGGACATCGCTTTGGCAATGCGCTGAAAAACTGCATCTGCCTCAAGAGAGTCGGCACCAGGCAACAATGCTGCGAACTCGTCCCCCCCCAACCGGGCCACGCTATCCATGTCGCGCATGGAGGCCTCGAGTAGCTTGCTCGCCTGCACCAGTACCCTGTCACCGACATCGTGACCCAGGCTGTCGTTGATGGTCTTGAACTCATCCAGATCGATAAACAGAACGGCCAGATGGGTATGAGCACGTTCCGCCTGAGCAATGGCCTGCTCCAGCCGACCTCTGAAATGGATACGGTTGGGCAGCCCAGTCAAGGAGTCGTGAAGAGCCAGGTGACGCAGCTCATCCTCGGTATGCATGCGGAGGATTTCAGACCCGGTTCGGGCAGCCAGCAGCTCAATGACCTCATTGGCCAGGTGGGCATCCAGCATGTCCCCTCCCCCCATCGCGGCCATGACCCCCAACGTGCACCCCGCTTCATCGAGCAGGGGAACTCCCAGGTAGGTCTCAGCCTGTAATCCGAACTGGGCCTGTGTTTCTGGAAATTCGCTGTCCAGATCGCATGAGGTGAACACGCCGCGGCGTTTGTGCACATGGCTACAAGGGGTTCTGGCAATTTCGAAGTTGAAGTTCGTGTGCCAGTCATTACCGCTGTAGCAGGAGATGGTGCTTGCGCGACTGGGGTCTTGATCATCGATCAAGGCGACAAACGCATGTTCGGCGCGCAGCATCTGAACCAGTTGCTGTACGAGCTTGTGGAAATAGCCATGCTCATCACCACCAGGCACATGAATGACCATCTGACGCAACAGCTGTGCGGTGCGCCGGGTCAGACTCAACTCCTGCGCAAGCCGCTCATTGGCCATGCGCAGATCGTCCGTCCGCTCGGCAATTCGTGTCTCCAGCAGATTTTTATGCTGATCGATGGCGCGCACGAAATGCAGGGTGCGGAAATCCGACTCGAGCATGTGCCGGAGCCATTCCAAAAGGCTGCGGCCGTCCTTCCCGGCCATCAGAACCAGTGCGCCATAAACGGATGCATCCGGCCAACAAAGCGGGACACTCACGCAGCAGCAGCCCACCTCAGCGCAATACTCTTCGACGACGGCGCGCGCAGTGATGGCCTGCTCAGCCAGGCGATTGGCCAGATCACTGGCGACAGTGCGCTGGTCAAGCGAGGGTTGACCGCTATCCAGTACGGTCTGTAGCCGGTCGCCCTGCAGACTCATCAGCCAAATGGCATCGGCCTGCGTGATCTCCTGAAGCTGGGCCAGCCACCGGGCCCACTTCTTGAGATAGGGACGCGGAACAAGGGTATTGCCCGCGATCATCTTCAGGGACACCGTCGCCCGGTTCAGGCAGATGGCGATGGCGAGCCATTGCTGGCTCGAAGATCCGCAATGCAGTTTTGAAAGGCCCGCCGTTCCGAACCACTGCGGCTGCCCTCATGAACGGGATCACCAGCGACCACCGAATGGAAGTCTGACTCGATGATCGCTTTCAACGACTCCAGCATGCGCAGCGTCTTCGTGTCGTAATGCCTGGGCTGTCGGTCCAGCACACAGACGGTGCCGAAAATGCTGTCATCAGGGCAGACCAATGGCACTCCCAGGTAGCTGATCATGTTCAGCTTGATATCAGGATTGTTGGCCCATTCCGGATCGCTCAATGCATCAGGCACCAGCAAAGGCTGATGGGTAGCCATGACGGTCTCGCAATAGAGGCCCGTCCCAAGATCGGCCTTCTCATGTTCCTCATAGGGGTTTTCATCCCCGAGGCTCGCGATCAGCACCTCAATCTGCTCAGGCCAGACACGCATCACCAAGGCAGCAGGTACTTGCGCAGCTTCTGCAGCCTGGTTGGCAAGCTCCTGCCATTCATCCAGCAGTACTGACGAGACGGTCATGACCATGGGGAAGCCCTTCGTGAAAGAGTTCGATATGAAGCTCAAGCTGCTTTTTCAGTGTAGCTGCCCGCCAACAAGTAAATACCCCGAATCTGTCTGATTTATGCGTCGTTCAATACCCCTCCCCTCCGTGCGGACATGAGCACGTCAGTAGCCAAGCGGCTCAACGGGCTAGCGCCCGAAACGCCCGGCGAAGGGCCGGAAAGACGACGCCGGACCGGGTAGGTTTCCGGTTCTTGTGTGACGGTGGCCAGGGGAGCCAGACACGATGAGCCTGGTGCGCAGACGATGAGTGCCGTCTATTGGCCGGAAGTGGCCTGTCACGCTATCGGCCAAAAGCGGGCGCTGGGTGAACTGAAGGCCCTGCCATAGCTTCGGCTCTCTGGCGAAGGCTTTCATCCTGCGCGCTTCAGTGCCTGCTGCCAGCTCACCAGCCACTAATCCTGCTCGCCATCATGCCTGCAACTCCGGCCTGACAGGCGTGCGACAGGGAGACCGACTCAGCCCCCCCAGTGCAGAGACAGCAAGCTGAGACACTTTTTCAAGTACGAGCAGCGCGACAATCGCCTCTGATCCAATTCAGAGGCCATAGCGTGAGCGCTTTGCAAACGATTTCCCTGGCGAAGATTGTTGTCGGGCACAAGCACAAGATCAGTGTTACCTGGCTATTGGTAATAGCTGAAAATCTCCTTATGGCTTTGCTGCCGCTCTTTATCGGCTATTCGATCGACAGTCTGATGAACAATCAGTATCAGGATGTACTGATACTGGCCGGCGTGTTGACTGCCTTGGTCATCGTGGCAGTGGCACGGCGCATTTACGACACCCGTATCTATGGCGACATTCGCGTAAAAGTGGGTTTGGATACCGATAGTCGCCTGCGCAGCCGCCCGGTGAGTACGCGCAGTGCTCGTTTGAGTATGTCCCGCGAGCTCGTCGACTTCCTCGAGCACGACCTGCCGCCACTGCTCACCGCCATCATTCAGTTGCTGGTTACATTGATCGTGCTTGCCAGTTTCAGCCCTTGGCTTGCGATGAGCGCTGGAGGTGCTGGGCTACTGATGCTCACGATCTATGCCCTGTTTCACCAGTCCTTCGTAAGGCTGAATGCACGCCTGAACAGTCAGGTTGAGCGTCAGGTCAACGTACTCAGTTCCCTCCCTCCTAGCGGCCTGTATACGCATCTGAGAAAGCTAAAGGCGCGTGAAGTTAAGCTCTCCGATACCGAGGCCGCGCTCTACGGCATCGTGTTCATGGTGCTGTTCGCCTTTGTGCTGACCAACCTGCTGTTGACCACTCAGCTAAACACACCGAGTGCAGGCCAACTGTTTGCAGTGGTGACCTATTCACTGGAGTTCGTAGAAGCGGCATTGCTCTTACCGATCACATTGCAAACCCTCTCGCGTCTGCGCGATATCCACGGGCGACTCAATGCAGCGTAATTCAAGGATGCGACGCACCCTGCCCATAGTTGGCGGCATTGGCCTGCTGCTTGTGGCCATTACTCTGGTGATCATTACCGAACCTGCGCCGGTTAAGACCAAACCGCTCGCTGCTGATCCTGCGCCGGTGACAGTAGTGACGGTATACGCGCAAGCTTTCGCTCCGACACTTACCGTGCTGGGCACAACATCAGCACGCTGGCAGGCTGAACTCAAGGCTCGCAGCGGCGCGCAGCTGCACTGGCTCGACGACAGCCTGGAGCCGGGCACCATTGTGCACAAGGATCAGTTGCTGGCCAGCCTCGACACCACCGTGCTGGAGGCCCAACTGGCGCAAGCCAAAAGTGATGTGGCTGAAGCCAAACTGCAACTGACACGCACCCAGCTTGAACAAGCCGTTGCGCTGAAAATGCTACGCGGCGAGCAAAACACTGCCTTCGGTCGCCGCGAGCCGCAAGTTGCTGCGGCGCGACTCGCGCTTAGCAAGGCCCGCGCCACTGTCACAAGTGTCGAAAAAATGCTGACGGATACACAGATCCGAGCGCCGTACGACGCAGTGATTTTTCAGCGGCAGGTCAGCCCTGCGCAACATGTTGAACAGGGCCAGGTACTGTTCGAGATTGCCGCCAGCGATAGCCTGGACGTCAAACTGCCGATCAGCGACAACCAATGGCAACGCTTATCTGGCGAGTTGGGCAAGGCCAAAATCAGCTTGGAGGACCGTCAGCAGCAACGCTGGCCAGCCAGCTTGCGCTACCTCGCGCCACTGGCCAATGAGGTTACCCGCCAAAGAGAAATCGTGCTGCGGGTCGATACCCCCTACCAGCGCATACCGCGCCTGCTGCCCAACCAGCACGTTAAGGTGCATCTGCGTCTGACCGAACAGCAAGATGCCATGCAACTGCCCCTGAGCGCGCTCACCCGCGACGACGAAGTCTGGACGGTGCAAGAGGCTCGACTGGTCAAAGAGCATGTTCGGCGGCTGCAGCATACAGAAGCCAGCGTCTGGGTAATCTTCAACGAATCACCAAGCGAGCCGCGCCAAGTGGTGCTTTATCCACTGCACTCCATGCTGCCTGGGCAAGTAGTGACGCCGATTGAGGCAGAGTTATGAACTACCTGAACCGCTGGTTCATTGCTAACCCCGTCGCGGCCAATCTGCTGATGATAACGATCCTGGCTGCTGGCTTGTTGTCGCTGACGCAACTGCGGATTGAGTCGTTCCCGCAGATTGCCCCTAGCAGCCTGGTGGTCAACATTGCCTACCCAGGCGGCACTGCGGCGCAGATCGATCAGAGCGTAACCCAACGCGTCGAATCGGCGATCAGCGGTATCGGTGGGATCAAGCAGATCCTCAGTCAGTCCAGTGCCGGCATGTCCAGCGTAAGAGTACGCAAGACAGCAGCGGCCGACTTGGACAAGCTGGTCGAAGAGGTACGCAATCAGGTCAACGCGATAGAGGGAATGCCACAACAAGCGGAGAAACCGCAGATAACCCGCGAGGAGTTCACCAACCTGGCCGCCTTTGTCATCGTATCTGGCCCGCATGACAACAGCATGCTGCAACCCATTGCCAGGCAGGTCGAGCTGGCCCTCAAACAGCACCCACGTATCGCCAAGGTAGCCAACCTGGGCAGTCGTCGAGCGCTACTGGTCATCGAACCTGACCTCGACAAGCTGCAAAGCACCGGCATGAACCTGGAGCAGGTTGCCGACGCGGTGGCACGCAACTCTCTGGAAACCCGCAGCGGCGAGATGAAAAACGCCGCTGGGCGCCTGCTACTGCGTGGCGACGGCTACGCCGATGGTCTGCAGCCGCTCAGCAGCATTGCCCTGCTCAATAACGCTCAAGGCACAGTGACTCTGGGCGATGTCGCTAGCATCAAACGCGAGTTCCAAGACGACGGAGCGATCGTCCGAAACAACGGCCAGACTGCCATCGCCCTATTAGTCAGCACCGCCAGGGAAGACAACCTGCTGCTGGTCAGCGAAGCCATCGCAGAAACTCTGGCCCGCCAGCAACGTTTGCTACCAGCGGATATCACCCTGACAACTATGGCGGACATGGCGCCGTATATCCGCGAACAGCTTGGACTGTTGGGTAACAGCGCATGGCAGGGGCTGTTGATTGTTATCGTGCTGCTGGGGCTGTTCCTCGAGCTGAAACTGGCATTCTGGGTCGCCGCGGGTATCCCCCTGGCCCTGGCCGGCACCCTCGCCGCGATGCAGGTTTTCGAGTACAGCGTGAACGATATTACCTTGTTCGGTTTCATACTCGTGCTGGGCATTCTGGTCGATGACGCCGTCGTCGTCGGCGAGAGCATCTATGCTCAGCGGCGCGCTGGGCGCCCTCCGGCCGAAGCTGCCTTGCAAGGCGTAAATAGGGTTTCCGTCGCAACCGTCTTTGGGGTGCTGACCAGCATTGCCGCATTCTCACCCATGCTGTGGATCAACAATGAGCTGGCCAAAGTGCTGGCAGGTTTCTCCACCGTTGTGATCTTCGCACTGATGTTCTCCCTGCTGGAAAGCAAACTGATCCTGCCGGCACATTTGTGCGGCAACGAGATACGAATGCCCCTGGGTCTGAGTCGCCTGCAGCATGGTGCCCAAAGCGGCCTGCAGTGGTTCATCAACAAAGTGTATCGACCACTTCTGAGTGCGGCGCTCGAGCACAGCGCCGCCACCCTGCTCGGTTTCGCCGCTTTTATCCTGCTTGCGTACGGACTCTGGAGCAGCGGCGCAATCCGCAGCGCGATTTTCCCCGAAATCCCCGGGCGCTACATCACCGCAAAAGTCGACCTACAGGACGGAGCCCCTTTGGCGTTGCAAGCCAGAGTACTGGAACAGCTAACCCAGAGTGCCGAACAGACTTCCAGCACGTTGATGCGAGAATATGCGCTGAAACAGCCACTGCTGATCAACCTGCTGAGCCACTCTGATGGCTATGGCGAGATCGAGGTAACCGCCGAACTCAGCCAAGAAGCCCTGCGTCAACTCCCCAGCAATACCCTGCTTAAGCGCTGGCGCGAACGGACGGGTCCCCTGGAAGGCGCGTACGCCGTGAGTTTTGCTTCTGCGGAATCGCCTACGGACGGCAGTCGACTAGCTATTGCAGCCTTGGACCGAGGCCTGGCCCGCGATGCCAGCCAAGCGCTGACGAACACGCTTGCCGGGCTTCCCGGCGTAAGCGACGTGTATGACGACGGCCAAGGCGGACAGCCCCAGATCAGCCTCAAGCTCAACGAGTTTGGCCGCCAAGTGGGCCTCAGCCAATACCACTTAGCACAATTGGCTGGAGAAGCCTTCGGCCAACGCGAAATTCACCGCATGCTTGAGAATGGACAGGAAACGAAGCTGATCTTGCGCTATCCCGCTAGCGCACGTCGTAACAAGGAGCAGTTGCTCAACACCCCCGTGTTCCTGAACAACGGCCAAACAGTAGCGCTCGGCGATGTGGCAGAGCTACACATCGAACGCGAGCCTGAAATCTTGTACCGACGTAACCGTGAACAGGTGGTCAATCTGTATTGGCGACAGGACCGCGACATTCAGGCACCGGAGCACACACTGGAACAACTGCAGGACGAAATTGCCACAGTCGAAGCGCGCTACCCCGCAGTCACGATCAGAGCTGCCGGAGAGTTCGAAGAAATCGACGAGGTACAGGATGGTTTCAAGCAGGCCATGCTGCTGACTCTACTTCTTATCTACTCACTCCTGGCGATCCCGCTCAAGTCATACTGGCAGCCGCTACTCATAATGGCAGTGATCCCCTTCGGTTTCGCAGGGGCGATTTTTGGCCATGGGCTCATGGGGTTACCGATCAGCCTTCTATCAATGTTTGGAATGCTGGCCCTGACCGGAATCGTGGTAAACGATTCACTGGTACTGATCACCCATTTCAACCAGAACATCCGCACAGGTTTGGGCCTGCGAGAGGCATTGATCAGCAGTGCTAGTAGTCGCTTTCGCGCCATTTTTCTCACTACTGTAACGACTGTATGCGGTCTATTGCCGTTGATCAGCGAGAGCAGTGAGCAAGCTCAGTACCTGAAGCCTGCGGCAGTATCGCTGGTGTTTGGCGAGCTGTTTGCCACCGCCATTACCTTGATTCTGGTCCCGATTTTGCTCGGCATCAGCTATCGGCTCAAAAAACCAGAATCTATCGACAGGGGCAGCGCGATGTTGCCACTTTCCAAGCCCCGCACATAGCAGCTACAGACAAGTCCTAGCTCATGGAGCAAGAGCAGATGCGTAATACCCCTCACATGTTGGCGCCGGAACATGCGCTGCTGAAAAACCTACCGCCCCACCAGCGCAAACGATTTGAGACCGCATTGCAGCTCATACACTCGACGCAAGGTTCGGCACTCGCCTGGCAGGAGGTGGCCAGGCGTAGTGCCATCTCTCCGTATCATTTCCACCGGCAGTTCACCCGAGTATTTAATGAAACACCCGGCAGCTACCTGAGCCGCGTGCAACTGCAGTGGGCCGTATCCATGCTACTGGACAGTCCACAGAGAAAAGTCACAGATATTGCCCTGGCCTGTGGTTTCTCTTCCTCCCAGGCACTGGCCAAGGCCCTGCAAAGAGAGCTACAGCAAACGGCCAAAGCAATCAAAGTGATCGGCAAAAGCGGCACGCTGGATCAGGTTAGAAGCGTGCTCGAGCCTTTGGCACACCGTGTACCGTCGAATCAAAATCCGCTAGAGATTCAACTGGCAGAAAACCTACCCTGTCGCCTTGAGGTACTTGAGGAGCGCGCTCTACACATCGAAAGGCTTCCAGATATCAGTTTCGAAGAACTCTGCGAGCGACTGGGTGACAAGCTCTACAGCCGGGCGATCCTGACACCAGTGAAATTACTCGACGCCCCCTGGGAAGACTGCATTCAGTGGTTTGGTAGCTGGTGTCCGGTAGTGACAGAAAGCGCCAAACACAAGCGGGTCCCCGCCGGTGAATACCTTACCTGCGAGTGCTATATCGCCTCGGACATGGGTTATATGGCAGCGCTAGAAGGCATGGAGAAACAGGCAAAAAGGCTTGATGTCTGCCCTGATTGGGATGGACTGTGCGTCGAGCAGATACTTGAGATAGATGACTCGATAACAGGCGGTATCGTGCTGCGCGTGGAAGTGCCTGTGAGGCGCTAAGTTGGGCCGAAAACGGCAGATTCGGGCGGAATGCACACAGCCCTGGAGGAAGATCCAGGGGCAGTGCCTGACCAGAATAATCAAAGATGCACGGGAGGCTGCCGGCTACTACGCCGTCGGGATGGACTAGGCACAATGATTCCATGAGCCACGCCCCCAGCCCCAGCACCTCTAGGAAAGGTCGGTGCCCTCTCCCACTTGCACTATCAGCACTGGCGAGATGGCAACCTGCAATCTGCCGAGCTCGATCTGTTCCACTTGCGCTGGTGGGGCGTCGATGTGGTCTGTCCTGGGCTGAGAGGACACTGACTTAGGTGGATAATACCCAGCGTAAGGAGCATGTCGCAGGCGTCCGCAACCGACCAGAAGCGGACAGTTGCCCGAGCCACCATGACCTTGCCTGACGCGTCGTACTGCAATCAACACGCTGTGCGTGGTCGCTCTGAACACCAGCTGGCGCAGGCAGCTCAGGCCGGACAAGCACTGCGCCAGGATGATCGAGGCGAGACACCGTTGCCCGCGCGTCTCAATCCGTACGGAAACGCCCGACCAGCGTCTTCAGCTCACTGCTCAGCGCGCTTTGCTCTTCGGCGTAGCTCTCGACCTCGGCAGCCTGGGCCGAGATCTGCGCAACCGCATCGTTGATGGTCACGATGTTCTGGTTGATCTCCTCGGTGACCAGGTGCTGTTCCTCGGTGGCGGTCGCAATCTGCATGGTCATGTCGCGGATCATCTGCACCTTGCCTTCGATGCTTTCGAAAGCCGCCAGCACTTCCTCGGACGACCTGATGGCGCCTTCCGACTCGACCAGGCTCTGATTCATGCTCACCGTCACTTCCTTGATTCGGCTGACCAGGAGGTTGAGGATATGGTTGATCTCCCCGGTGGAGTCCTGGGTGCGCTTGGCAAGATGACGCACCTCATCGGCGACCACTGCAAACCCTCGCCCCTGCTCGCCCGCCCGGGCCGCCTCGATGGCCGCGTTCAGCGCCAGCAGGTTGGTCTGCTCAGCAATCTGCTGAATGGTCGAGAGGATGTTGTTGATATTGACCGTTTCCTTCTCCAGCTCCTGAATCACCTTGCTGGAACTCTGGATGCTGCTGCCGAGCTTGTTGACCCCCGACGTGCTGCGCGCGATGACCTCCTTGCCATTGCGCGTGGCCGCCAACCCCTGCTCCGAGACGTCGGCGGTCTGCACACAGGTTTTCGCCACTTCATTGGCGGCCGAGGACATCTCGGTGACGGCCGTGACGATCTGCTCCACCGAACTCAACTGGCTCTGCAGCGTGGCGGACATCGCGGTAGTGCGCTTGCTGGTCTCACTGGAGACGCCATCCATTCTGACAGCATTGTCCTTGATCACCCGGATCATGCCCTGGATAGACTCGATGAACTGATTGAACCAGCTGGCCAGTTCCCCGGTTTCGTCCGAGCTGAGGCGCGCCAGGCGGCGAGTCAGGTCCCCTTCCCCCTGCGCGATGACGCGCAGTCCACCTGTCACCAGGTTGATCGGATTGGCAATCCGCTGGGCGATGATCACCCCGGCGATACCGAACAGCGCGACCAGTACGATGCAAACCCCAAGGGTCAACCAGGTCAGCTCGCGGGCACTGGCATATACCTCGTCCGCCTGCTTCAGGCCAACGAACTTCCAGCCCAGCTCCGGTGACGTATAGACATTGGCCATGTAGGCGACGCCGTCGATATCCAGCTCGACCAGGCCATTGTCGGTCTTGGCGATAGTTGCAAAGTACTCACCCGGCAGCTCGCTGATTTTCTTGAAGTTGTTGTCCGGCTGATGGCCATCCACGAGCAGGGTGCCACTCCCCTCCGCCACCATCAGGAAACCGGTTTCGCCGAAGCGTACCTTCTGCGCCATTTCCGTCAGCGCCTTGAGCGATACGTCCACCGCCACGACCCCGGAGAACGCCCCGGCGTTATCCTTGAAGCCCTTGAGCACCGAAACATAGACCGCGTCGTCCGGCTCCCAGTAGTAGCCGTCACGACGAGCCAGCGTGAAGTTGGCGTCGCGGCCCTTGGTGTACCACTCGCGCTTGCGCGGGTCCCAGTCGCCGTAGTCGCCGGTACCCGGCCACTCCACGTAGCCACCCTGGGTATCGCTCATGTAGACGTAGCCAAGCGTTGGGTTGCTCTTACCGATACTGGAGAAGTAATCGAAGATCTGCTTCTCGCGCCCGCCGTTGGCCGTGGCGACCTCGCCAGGCTTGCGCGCCTCGGCGAAGTAGGTACTCAGTGCACCGCCGTCGGCATCCCTGACTGCCGGGTATTCTGCCAAGGCCGAGACGGTGTAGCCCACCGAGTCGAAAAAGGTAGTGAAACTGCTGTTCACCAGTTTCATGTCCAGGCTGCTCGATAGCAGAAAATTCTCTCTGGCCTGTTCCGTGACATTGCGGATAGTCAGCAGCGCCACGATCAGGACCGGGATCAGCGTTGCAACCAGAAAACTCACCAGCAGCTTGGATCTGATCTTCATTCTTATGGCCTCGCAAGGGATTCCTCAACGTAGCAGCATGTGCGGCACTGCGTCCGCCGCCAGGGACGCAGTACCAGTGAAGATAGGACAGAATTACTTCGTCGTGGGCATGGAGAACGAAACGCTCTCGCGTAGACGCTGAACGAGCAGCTGCGGCCTACCCCCAGTGCCAACAGACAGCTGTGACCGTCAGTTACCCTGGGCTGAGGGCAGGAGCCGGCCAGATCCACCCGCTGCCGCCAGTCAGTCAGTCAAGCAGTGAGCGTTTCTCGACAAGAAAGTCGATCAATACCCGTATCTTGGCAGGCATCTGTGCCCGTGTCGGCGCATAGAGATAGAAACCGGGGAAAGGCTGACACCAGGGCTGCAACACCCTCACCAACTCGCCCGAGGCCAGTTGCTCGCGCACGCAGATGTCGAGGTACTTGATCAGGCCGACGCCCTGGATGGCCGCCTTGAGCATGCTCTCGTCGTCGTTGAACACGACACTGCCACGCGGCTCGAACACCTGGGTGTGGCCATCCCCGTCCGGCTCGGTAAAGGACCAGCGATCCAGTGTGCCACTGCTGGTGAAACGATACGCCAGGCAGTTGTGCTGCATCAGATCGGCCGGGGACCGTGGCGTACCGTGACGCGCGAAATAATCTGGCGAGCCGACCACCGCCATTTCGATACGCGGAGTGATCGGCACCGCCACCATGTGCTCGTCCAGACTCTCGCCCAAGCGAATCCCCACGTCAGCACCGTCGGCGATGATGTTGGCGAATCCATCGTTGAGCACCAGCTCCAGACGCAATCCGGGATAGCGCGCGAGAAACTCGCCCAGGTGCGGTTCCAGCAAGGTCCGTGCGGCGATACGGGAAGTATTCACCCGGATCAGGCCGTTGGGCGCGGACGGCACCTCGCCCAGTTCGGCAACCGCCGTGTCGATCATCTTCAGCGCAGGCGCCAGCGCATCGAACAGGCGCTGGCCTTCCTCGGTCAGCGACATGTCGCGCGTGGTGCGGTGCAGCAGGCGTACGTTGAGCTGCTGCTCGAGGCTCTTGAGGTGTTGCGACAGCGCCGCGCGGGACATTTCCATCTCGGTTGCAGCCTTGGTGAAGCTGCGGTGCCGGGCGATATGGACGAACCAGGCCAGGGCTGGAAGTTGCGATGGATTGATCGACATATTGTTCAGTATCCCTAACAAGTCATGTCGATTCTTGCATATTTTTCCCGAACAAACGCGGGACTAGTATGAATCCATCGAGTGGCACACAGCCCCTCAGCACTGGAGCCAGATCATGCAGAAAGTCAGCATCCCCACCCTCAACGGCCAGAACGTCACGCTCGCTGCAGTGATTCATCAGCCGGCCAATTTCGATGCCAGCCAAAAGTACCCGGTCATTGTCGTCGCGCATCCGGGCGGTGGCGTGAAGGAACAGGCCTCCGGCCTGTACGCCAAGAAGCTAGCGGAGCAGGGACTGCTGGCCATCGCCTTCGACGCATCCTTCCAGGGCGAAAGCACTGGCGAGCCTCGCCAGTTGGAGAATCCCTACATCCGCACCGAAGATGTCAGCGCGGTGGTCGACTACCTGACCACTCAAACCTATGTCGACACCGACCGCATCGGTGCCATGGGCATCTGCGCCGGCGGCGGCTACACCGCCAATGCCGCCATCAACGACCGTCGCATCAAGGCCATCGCCACGGTAAGTGCGGTCAACATCGGGCAGATGTTCCGCAACGGTTGGGAAAACACCGTCAAGGATGCCGACGCCCTGCCCTACATCGCGCACGGCTCTCAGGCCCGCACCAGCGATGCCAACGGCACCGAACTGGCCACCCTGCCGCTGGCGCCGATGCGTGAAGAAGATGCCCCCAACGAAGAGCTGCGCGAAGCCTGGGAGTACTACCACACCCCGCGTGCACAGCATGCCAATGCGCCAGGCTTCATGACCGCGCGCAGCCTGCCGCAGATCATCACCTACGACGCCTACCACAAGGCCGAGGCCTTCCTCACTCAGCCGATCCTGACCGTAGCCGGCAGCGTTGCCGGCAGCAAATGGATGAGCGATGACCTGCTTGCCCGGGCAGCCAGTACGGACAAGCAGATGCATGTGATCGAGGGTGCCAACCACATGTCGCTGTATGACAAGCAGCCCTATGTGGACGAGGCGGTCTCCGTACTGGCGCAGTTCTTCCAGACCCGCCTGTAACCCACCACATTGAAGGCGGCCGGCGCGATGCGCACCGGCCGCCCAGGAGCCACCCCATGAGTACCATCAAGCACGTCAGTTATCGCAATCTGGGCTGGGACTCGGCCGCCGACCTGTACCTGCCGCCGAGTTTCGACGAGAGCAGGACCTATCCGGCCATCGTCAGTACGCACCCGATCGGCAGTTGCAAGGAGCAGACCTCCGGCAACGTCTACGCACGCCAACTGGCCGCTGAAGGCTTCGTCGTCCTTGCCTTCGATGCCAGTTTTCAGGGCGCCAGCGGTGGTGAGCCACGCTTCATGGAAGACCCGGCGATTCGCGTCTCGGACATTCGCTACGCCATCGACTACCTGGTGAGCCTGCCTTACGTAGACGCCAACCGCATCGGCGCCATCGGCGTGTGTGGCGGCGGTGCCTACACGGTCAGTGCCGCAAGCACCGACCAGCGCATCAAGGCGCTCACCTCCATCACCGGGGTCAATTTCGGTCGACTGATGCGTGAAGGCTTCAGCCAGTTCGACCCGGTCACTGCCCTGCAGGCCATGGCCGCCCAGCGCACAGCGGAGGCCCAGGGTTCGCCCCGCCATGTCATCAACTATCTGCCCGATTCGGTCGAAGCGGGCAAACAAGCCGGCATCAGCGATATCGACGTGCTGGAGGCCACCGACTACTACAAGTCGGCGCGTGGCCAACAGCCCAACGGGGCGACCAGCGGCCTGTTCTCCTTCAACAGCGCAGCCATGGCCTGGGATGCCTTCGCCCATGCTGAAACCCTGCTGACCCAGCCGCTGCTGGTGGTGATTGGCGACAAACCCGGTGGTTTTGGCGCCTACCGCGACGGCAGGGAGATCTATGGCCGGGCGGCATCGCAAGCCAAGCAGATCTTCGTCGCGGAAGGCTGGTCGCACTATGACCTCTACGACCAGCCGGAGCCGGTCGCCCTGGCCATGGCGCAGATCGTGCCGTTCTTCAAACAGCACCTGTAGGACGGCAGATCGGTCATGAAAAGGGTACTCATCCTCGGCGCCACCGGGCAGATCGCCCAATGGGTGGCCCGAGGTCTGGGGCAACACGAAGGTGTGCAGCAGACCTTGCTGCTGCGCAACCCCAGGAAGCTCAGCGGCGAGGAGCCGAACAACGCACAGGTGGTGATCGGCGATGCCCTCGACAAGAAACTGCTGCGCAAAGTCGTGACCGGGCAGGACATCGTCTACGCCAATCTCGCCGGCGAAGACCTGGACAAACAGGCCCTGGCCATCATCGCCGCCATGCAGAGCGCCGGGGTGAGGCGCCTGATCTTCGTCCTGTCGCTGGGCATCCATGACGAGGTTCCAGGCCGGTTCGGCGAGTGGAACCGCGCCACTATCGGCGAGGACCTCAAACCCTACCGCCGGGCTGCGGATGCCATCGCGGCCTCGGGCCTGGACTTCACCATCCTGCGCCCGGCCTGGCTGACCGACGAGCACGAGGTGGACTACGAGCTCACCGGCAAAGGCGACCCCTTCAGCGGCACCGTGGTTTCACGCAAGAGCGTGGCCGACCTGATCATGCAGATCATCACGCAGCCCACATTGCACATTGGCGCCGACCTCGGGGTAAACAAGCCCGGCAGCGACGGCGACAAACCATACTTCATGTAAAGCGAGGCCGACGATGTTCAAGTGGATCGCCCTGTTGCTGGGAGTGCCTATCGCCGTGGTGATACTGGAGCTGCTGGCGGTCACCTGGATAGAAAGCCTGCAGGCGCGCCAGCTGGCGAGTCGACAGCCCGAAGTCAATCCGCGGGACGAGACCCGTACGGCCGTGGTGTATTTCTCCCGCTCGGGCAATACCGCACTGGCCGCACGGCAGATCGCCAGGCACCTTGATGCCCGACTGTTTGCGCTCGAGGCGCCAGCCTATTCGCTTGGCCTGAGCGGTCTGCTGCATGCACTCAAGGACGCCTACAGGCTCAAGGAAAGAGCCGGGGCACTCCCGCAGATCAACCCGAGCAACATCGATCTGGCGTCATTCGATACCGTCTGGCTCGGCTCACCGGTGTGGCTCTACAGCCCCGCGCCACCGCTCTGGAGCTTCGTCGAGCACAACCGCTTCGATGACCAGCACATCGTGCTGTTCAACACGTACAACAGCAACTTTGGCGACGAGCACATTGAGAGGCTCAAGGCCAAGCTGATGGCACGAGGGGCGCGCTCATTCGAGCACCGCCACATCCAGCGTGGGCGCATGAGCCGGCAGACGCCCCCCGAGCAGATGCTTCAGGCTATCGATGAGCAGTGGTTCAACGGGCAAACCAGCCCCTGAGTCTCGGTGCAGGCCCAGCGCTGCTGCGACCGATGCCGGGCGCGGTTACCTGCCCTTCTCCCGCCTGCGTTGTGGAACGCTCTGCCAGGCATCCGCCTGCATCGACTCGGAACAGCTGCATGACAAGGTGGACATCTTGACGCTCAAATTAATTGCCTAAGCAATGATTTGAATTTAAATTACCACGTTCCATGTACTGACGAGTCACCCCCATGCCCTCCAAGACCGCCGCCCTCCACGACCTCACCAATGCCCTGCAACCGGTGCGCAGAGCCTGGAAAAAAGCGGTCTCTCGTGTCATCGCCGACACCGGCATATCCATGTCGCTGGCGACAGTCGTAGTGCTGGTCCACCGCAACCCGCAGGGCATGACCCAGAAGGAGCTGGCCGAGGAAGCCGGTATCAATCCCGGAGCCCTGGTACGCCTGCTGGACCAGGCCACCGAGATGCGACTGCTGGAAAGAAGGCAGGTACCAGGGGACAGGCGAGCCAACACACTGCACACTCAGCTCTCCGGGGCAAAACTGGCCGAGCAGGTGGAAGCCGCGGCAGACAAGCTGCGCCTGGAACTGATGCTGGACGTACCGCAAGCGGATATCGAGCGTGCCACGGCCCTCCTGCGCCTCTTCGAGGAACGGGCCAATCAGTACCTGCTGGACACTCCATGAAACCCAGCGCCCCGCAACTGCTGTACGCGGTGAAGCTCTACCTGTCGGCGATGCTCGCTTACGCCCTGGCAGTCAACCTCGGTCTGCTCAACCCCTACTGGGCCATGGTGACTGCCTGCGTGCTCAGCAACCCGGTCAGCGGCGCGGTCAGGGCGCGCGCCACCTACCGCCTGGGCGGCACCCTCTTCGCCGGGGCACTGACCCTGCTCATGTCCGCCTATCTGAGCAATGCCCCGCAGATGCTGGTGATCTGCTCGGGGCTGTCGGCCGCCGCAATGCTGGGCGCATCCCATCTGGACCGCACCCCCAGGGCCTATTTCTTCCAGCTGGGCGCCCTGACCATGATGCTGGTCGCCATTGCCTACATCAATCATCCGGACACCATGTTCCACATGGTGGTCACGCGGGTCACGGAGATATGCCTGGGCATCGTGAGTGTCACACTGGTCGACAGCCTGCTCTTTCCCTCATCGCTGGCGCCGGTGTTGCGTGACCGTCTCAAAGGCTGGCTGCCCGACATGCTGCGCTGGCAAGAAGACTGTCTGGATGGCAAGCCGGTCGATGCGCAGACCGAGCTGGATCGGATCAGGACCCTGGGCGATATCGCGTCGTTCAGCCAGCTGATGTCCACCCTGAGCTACGACAGCTCGGTCGACCGGACCACCCGCCAGGCCGCGGCCACCCTCCAGCAGCGCCTCCTGAGCCTGGTGCCGCTGCTGAGTGCCATCGGCAACGCCCTTGCCGACTTGCCCGAGACCCTGCGCCAGCCCCTGCGCCCCTACCTGGCCGAAGTCCGTCACCAGGCGCGCAGTGAGACGCCGAACCATGAACGGCTTGCCGGGCTGCTACCAGACACGGCGAGCTTGTCAGCCTGGGAGCGACTGATCGTCGATGCGCTCCACGACCATATCCATCAGTACCTCGAGCTGTGGGCCGAGGCTCGACAACTGGATGCCTTTCTGGATGGCGATCCCCTGCCGCTCGAGCTGCGCGAGCGTGTCCGGCAAGCCAGGGCGTTCCCCTTGCCGGCCGACACGGACATGGCCACGCGCATGTTCGCCGGCATCCTGGCGACCTATACCCTGCTGTGCCTGCTCTGGTACTTCACCGGCTGGGAACAGGGCGCCAACATGGTGCTGCTGGGCGTGGTGGCCATCGCCTTCTTTGGCAGCGGTGACGAACCCGGCTACGCCATCAGTCACTTCGGCCGCTTCGCCCTGATCGCCATGGGGCTGGGCTTCATGCTCGGCTATGTGCTGCTGCCCCTGGCCAGCGACTACACCAGCTTCCTGCTCGTCATGGCGCTGTTTCTCCTGCCCCTGGGCGCCTGGGCGGCCATCAACCCGCTGGCGACGCTGGCTATCGCGCTGTCGTTGAGCAGCATCAACTTCCAGGGACACTACGCACCGTACGACCTGGGCTTCTTCCTGGAAAGCACCTGCGGCACGCTGGTCGGCGTCTATTGCGCCTTCATGTGCGCGGCCCTCTTCCGCCGCTGGGGCGCACAGCCCATTCTCGATCGCCTGGAGCGCCAGGACAGGCGGGCGTTGCAGCGCCTCAACGCTCACGTGAACGAGCAGGAGCTGGCGCGCTTCCAGAACACCACGCTGGATCGCATCACCGCTCAGGCTCCCCGGCTTGCCGCCATCGGCCAGGGGGCAGAAATCCCCAACCTGCTTGCCCGCCTGGAGGCCGGAATCAATCTGGCCACACTGCGCCTGGCCGGTGCCAACGGCCAGGAACCTGCCGTCCTGACGAGCGAGCTGTGGCAGCACCCGTTGCCGCGTGACGAGCAGACACAACGCCGCTTGCTCGACCAGCTGGACGCCGGCCTGGACGCAGCCTGGCAGCGCCACGACAGCCGACAGCTACGCCCCCTGACCTGGCTGCGCCTGCGCCTGTTCCCCAACGCCGCCGACTGGAGCCCGCGTGATGATCGGTGAAATCAACCTCGACGGCCTGTACATCTCGCCCTTGCTGTTGTGCCTGATCGCAGCCTTCGTCCTGCGCCTGGGCCTGTCTCGACTACTTGCCTGGACCGGCGCCTACCGACTCGTCGCCCAGCGCCCCCTGTTCGACACCGCCCTTTACCTGTTGCTGACTGGCGGGCTGTTTCACGGCCTGCAGCTACTGACCACCCCATGAGGACCGCATGACTCGTCCCACCCCATTCCGCGTGCTACGCCCGCTGGTGACCCTGGCAGCAGTACTGGGTGCCGCGCTTGTGCTCTGGCAGCTCTACCTCTACTACACCTACGCACCGCAGACCCGCGACGGCAAACTGCGTGCGGATGTGGTGCCGCTGGCGACTGACGTATCGGGGAAGGTGGAAGCCGTCTACGTTCACGACAATCAGGTCGTGCAGAAAGGCGAACGGCTGTTGAGCCTCGACAAGGAACGCCTGCGCAACGCCCTGGCCCAGGCCGAAGCAGCCGTGGAACGCAGCAGGGTGCAACTGGCGTCGGCGCAACGCGAACGCAAGCGCTATCTAGAACTGAAAACGGCAGTCTCCGCGCAACAGAAGGACTACCGCCAGGACGCTCTGGCCCAGGCCAATGCAGAGCTGCACCAGGCACTGGCAGACCGTGAACTGGCGACCCTTAACCTGCAGCGAGCCGATCTCTACGCCCCAGTGGATGGGGTGGTCACCAATTTCTCGCTGCGTCCGGGCGCCTACGCCAGCGCCGGACAGCCGGTCATGACCCTGGTCGACAGCAGCAGCTTCTATGTCGCCGGCTATTTCGAAGAAACCAAGCTGGCGCAGATCAGCGAGCAAGCCAAGGCCATCATCTGGGTCATGGGCGAGCCGGAGCCACTGCGCGGTCATGTAGAAGGCTTGTCAGCCGGGATCAACGACAGCGAGCGCAGCACGGCGTCTGGCACACTGCTGGCGAACGTGAATCCGACCTTCAGCTGGATTCGCCTGGCGCAACGCATCCCTGTACGCATCGCTATCGACGAGATACCGGAAGGCATGAAGCTGGTAGCCGGACGAACCGTTTCGGTCAGTCTGGAGCCAAATTCAACCCCCTGAGTCTGAGGCGGACAACTGACTCGACGCCGAATGAAGCACGGCGTCACTCAACCCTGCCGGGTCAGTTGACCTATCAGGTCCTGCTCCAGCATCCAGATACGATCCTGCCCCCACAGGGCTGGCAAGTCGTCGATGCGAAACGAGGGTACGCCCCAGAGTCCTTCACCCAGCATCTCGCTCCGGTTGGCCTCGGCGACTGCCCGCCAGCTCGGGTCGGCCAGGGCAACGGCAAGCTCATCCGGGTCCAGCCCTGCACGCTGCGCGATCCGGGCCAGGCCGCGGTCCGAGCCGGCGTCGATCCCTTCGGCGAATACGCCCCTCAGGAACGACTCCAGAAATTCGGGCCCTTTGCCCTGGCCGATGGCATGCTGGAGCAGTGCCAGGCCGCGCTCAGTTGGCGCCCCGAGCGGGTCGGCAATCGTCCCGAACGGCAGCCCCAGGCGTTCCGCCTCGCGCTTGGTGTCGCGAAGGATGTAGAGCCGCTTCTCGAGGGGGACGGGCAAACCGCGCATGACCATCGGCAGCACGAATCTCAGTCTGAGCTCAGCGCCATAGTGCTCGGCCAGTTGCCTTATCCGGGGCGTCGCAATCCAGGTGTAAGGGCTGCGCAGCGAGCAGAAGAAATGCAGCACCGGCGCTTGCGTGCTGCTCACGCCCTCCTCCAGCAGCAGATCCGGCGGAGCAACGAGGGGCTGAAGGCCGGCCTCGGCCAGGCCTGCGTCTGCCAGTCTGCGTTCCAGGTGATGCAGGCGATCGATCCCCCAGTACCACTCGCCCTCGAAGTAGAAGGTCGCGCCCAGGTAGTGCCCCAGTCGTTGGCGCAGCTCGCCGCCGTCGGGTGCGGAAAATTCGCGGACGGGCGCCAGCTTGAAGTGGCCTGCCAGCCGCCGCGCATCACGCGCCGACCATTCGCCAAGCCTCGCGAGGTCGGGAGCATTCTCCATCGAGGGCGGTGGTACGAGGTGACTGGCGATCCGCACCCGGTAGCGCTGCTGAAGCTGCGGCAGCAACGAGGCGGTCAGGTGGCTGTACGGGTCATCCGACTGATGGAAGTAGTGCACCACCGGCTCCTGCCCCTGCAATCGCCTTGGCACGGCGGCCAGGCGCCATCGCCAGTCACGCAGGGTCGGGCTGGTAAGCGTTCGCGTCAGGGTACGAGAGATGGCTGCTTTCAACTGCGACTCCTGCCGACACCCGTCATCCGCGCCGCGGGCGTCGTGATTATTGTTCTGCCGAGTGCCGCTGTCCTGGTGGCCAGGCGTCGGATTCAGCGTGCGGAATCGGCATAGACGTTATGAGCATCGGCGGTCGATCTCAATGACCTGGCAAGCCATGTGTGTATCCAGACCCGAATACCCAGGATTGCCGGCAGGTTCGAGCGCCCGAATGGCATGGCCGCTGCTCTTCCAGCGCCGCAGCACCGTATCGAATCCCCGGACACGCCGTGACCGATCAGTACTGCCCCAAGCTGCTGGCATATGGACAGCAAAGCCGCGCTATCATGCCTGCGCCTGCGTTCGGCACGACGACTAGGAGCAGTAGATGAACGATTCGCGCCAGGCGGTCTTCGCCCAGGAATGCGACCTGATCATGAAGGGCGGTATCACCAGCGGCATCGTCTATCCGCTGGCCATTACCGAGATTGCCAAGGCATTTCGCCTGCGTAGCATCGGTGGTACCAGTGCCGGTGCCATTGCCGCGGCAGCGGCGGCCGCTGCCGAGCTGGGCCGCCAGCGCTACCAGCAGGGGCAGCTGCAGCAGGACCCCGCGGGCTTCGCCGAAATCGAGCGACTTCCCGAACACCTCTGCACCCCTGCGGCCGGTGGCCGCGGCACCAAGCTGCTGGCGCTGTTCAGGCCCGTCGCGCCTCTGCGCACGCTGTTCGACACCTTCATCACGATCCTCGACAGCAAAGGCAAGAACCCCTGGGTGCGGGTGGTCGCGCCCCTGAAGGTCATGCTGGCCCGACACAAGCTTGCCGCGCTGCTCGGTGCCCTGCTCGCCGGCGGGCCGCTGTGGTGGAGCGCCATCGCCAGCGACAGCCTGCTGGTATGGCTCTGGGTTGCGCTGTTCGCGGTACTTGGCAGTGCCCTGGCGGTCGTCTTGCGCCTGCTCGTGCCTGCGCTGCGGGAAATCCCGGCGAATGGTTTCGGCCTGTGCACCGGTATGCCGGCAACGGACGACAGCGCCCCCGGGGAAGCCCTGACCACCTGGCTGACCCTCTACCTCGATCGCCTCAGTGGTCAGCAGGCATTCTGCGCGGGCCAGGCCGAGACCATCGAATGCGAGCGGCCGCTGACCTTCGGCGACCTGCGCAAGCAGGGTATCGATCTGCAGGTCATGACCACCTGCCTGAGCATGGCGCGCCCCTTCCGCCTGCCGTTCCGTGATGACGACCAGGTGCGCGAGAACAATCAGTTCCATTTCCGCGAGGAAGAGTTCGCCCGCCTGTTCCCCCGGCGCGTGGTCGACTGGATGAGCGCGCACCAGCGCCCGAGCGACAGCGAGCGGCACGACGGCTATCTGCGCCTGCCGGTGCCGGACGACCTGCCGGTGATCGTCGCCGTGCGCATGAGCCTGAGCTTCCCCCTGCTGCTCAGCGCCGTGCCACTGCATGCCGTGGACTACCGCAAGCCCGGCAAGCGGCTGGAGCGCTGCTGGTTCACCGATGGCGGCATCAGCTCCAACTTTCCCATCCACTTCTTCGACGCCGCACTGCCGCGCCGCCCGACCTTCGGCCTCGACCTGGGACCGACCGACGGCGCCGACGCGCAACGGGTGCGCTTTCCGCGCAACAACGGCGACGCACGGCTGGCCTACTGGCGGCGCTTTCCGCAGCACGGCCTGCCCGCCCTGCGCGGTTTTCTCGGCCAGCTCAGCAATGTCGCCAAGGACTGGAACCACGAGACCCTGTCGCTGCTGCCCGGCTTCCGCGACCGCATCGGCCTGATCCAGCTGACCCCGGACGAAGGTGGGCTCAACCTGAACATGCCCAGGGAGCGCATCGAACGGCTGACCCGCTACGGCCGCGAAGCCGGCCAGCAGTTCGTGCTGCGCTTCGGTAACCCGGCGCATTGGCAGCCGGGGGCGCAGGCCTCGCCGATGAATTGGGAGAATCACCAGATCATCCGCCTGCGCCTGCAACTGGCCAGCGTCGCCGAACAGTTGCAGAGCCTGGAGCGAGCCTGCCGCGAGCTGCATGACACGCCCCAGGACTACCAGCGCTTCTTCAGCACGGATGCCAGGCACTACAGCTACCCCTTCAAGGGCCTCAACGACCTGGAGCAGGACCCGGACACCGGCCTCTACCGTACCCAGGCCGGCCTGGCCCAGGCCATGCTCGAGCAGTTGCGCCGCATCGCCCAGATGATCGAGCAACATCCCGACAGCCATCCGGCCATCGGTGCGCCCAAGCCCACGCCGGAATTGAAGCTGCGGCCACGTCTCTAGGCTCTGTACGAATAGTGCCTGCGCTCGGTGATGCTGCGTTGAAATCGCTCTCAGAATGCTCATTTACAGCACGTAAACTGCGCTTCTTCGAGCGATTTCGCGGGGCCGCCATCGGTATTGCCTGACCTTCGCTCGACGACTTTCGTACAAAGCCTAGGACACCAGCGCAGATGACGATCTGCCGGGGCAGCCCGCGCATGCGGCGGGCTGCCTGGGGCGCGGCTCAGTAGCGTCGCGTGCTCATCAGCTCCTCCAGCACGCGGGGGGTGACGCGAAACGGAATCGACATGTGATCCTCGCCCGCTTCGAGCTGGAAATCGCTGCGCAGGCCGTACTGCGAAAGGGACTCCAGGCGCAGCTGCAGCGAACGCACGTCCTGGATCTCCTGCGGCATTTCCCGGTCGCCCACCCACATGCTCAGGCTGCGGTGGGTCAGGTCCAGCTCGCCGGCTCGCGCACGCTCGACGAACGCACGCTCATGCGCCAGCAGGTAGCGATCACGCCACCACAGGCTGGGGCTGATGGCGACCACGTGCTGGAACAGCTGCGGTCGGGTGAACAGCGTGTAGATGGCGAACATGCCGCCGAACGAGTGCCCGACCAGGCTGACCTGATCCCGATCGACCTTGAAGCGCTGGTTGACCCGCGGCATCAGGCGCTGCTCGATGAAATCGAGAAACAGGTCCTGGCCGCCTTGCGGCGGATCGTTGCGCTCGGGCAGTTGCGGCGGCGACAGGTCGAACGCACGACGCTCGAAATCCAGCGGCGTATCGCTGGGGTAGCCAATGGCGACGACGATTGCCTTGCGCCAGCGCTCCTGCGCCCGCTTGGCGGCATGCAACGCCGGGAAGTAGGCATTGCCGTCGAGCAGGTAGATCACCGGGTAGCCGCCGGTATAGGGCACGTCACCCTCCGGCAGGCTGAGCATGATCCGGTAATCGCGGCCCTCGGCGCTTTTCATCAGCCATTGCTCGCTACCGTCCAGGTTGACCGGCTCGGCATGGGCGGCGGCCAGACCACCCAGCAGCAGCGCCATCACAGCGCTGCGCAACCAGTTCAAGGCGCTCACCAGCTGTAGCTCAGGCTGGTGATCAGGCTGCGCGCCTCGCCACGGTAGCAGTAGCCGTCCTGACAGTTGACGTACTGCTTGTCGGTCAGGTTGCGCGCGTTGACAGCCAGGCGCACGCCATCCAGCTCACCGGCGAAGTCGTAGTGCACGCCAGCGTCGAACAGGGTGTAGTCATCGCTCTTCACCGTGTTCATGTCGTTGCCATATACGCTGCTGGTGTAGCGGGCGCCGGCGCCAAAACCGAGCCCCGACGGCAGGTTGTAGTCCAGCCACAGCGCGGCCATGTGGCGCGGCGTGTCCTTCGGCGCCTTGCCCTCGTTGCCGTCATTGCTCCTGGTCACCTCGGGGTCGTTGTAGCTGTAGCTGGCGTTCAGGTGCAGGCGCTCGCTGAGGTCGGCGACCGCCTCCAGCTCCAGACCGCGCGACACCTGTTCGCCGGTCTGCACCGTGTTGAGCGGGTTGAGCGGGTCACGGGTCGACACGTTCTGCTGGGTCAGGCGATAGAGCGAGGCGGTGAACAGGGCACTGCTGCCTGGGGGCTGGTATTTGAGGCCGATCTCGTACTGCGTGCCCTCGGTGGGCTTGAGCGGACCATTGGCGTTGGTCCCGCTCTGCGGCAGGAAGGACTCGGCGTAACTGGCGTAGGGCGCCAGGCCGTTGTCGAACAGGTACAGTGCGCCGAGCTGGTAGGTGGTGGCGGAATCGCTGGTGCGGCGGTTGCTGTCGCTCAGGTTGTCGCTGTTGCGCACATGCACCCAGTCGCGGCGTACACCGGCGGACAGGCGCCAGCGCTGGAGTTCGATCTGATCCTGCAGGTACAGACCGCTGCGCTGGGTCAGGTTGTCCTGATCGGCCAGCGGGTTGCCGGGGCGGCTGACCGGCTGGTGATAGTCCGGCGCACTGATGTCGATGGACGGCGCCGGCCCCGAGGCATACAGCACCGAGCTGTCGAACCAGGCGTAATCCCAGCCGCTGAGCAGGGTGTGCTGCAAGGTGCCGGTGGCGAAGCGGCTGACCAGGCGGGTGTCGCTGCTGACCGACTCCATCTCTTCGTACACACCGACGGCGTAGCGCTCCATCACCCCATTGCTGATCGTGCCGTTGGGCTGCAGGTACTGGTTGGTGGTATCCAGCTGGCCGTAGCGCAGGTTCTGCTGCAGGCTGAAGGTGTCGTTGATGATGTGCTCGAACTCGTAGCCCAGCGTCCACTGGCGCTGATCGAGCTTGTCGAAGTACTCGTCGCCCTGCCAGAAATCGGTGAGGCGATTGCCATCGTGATAGAGCATCGGCGAAGCAGCGGTCTCACGCTCCTGATACTGAGCCAGCAGGGTCAGGCGGGTGTCGGCATCGATCTGCCAGCTCAGCGACGGTGCCAGCAGGCGCACGTCATTGTTCAGCTGCTCGATGTCGTACTCGGCGTCGCGATAGACACCGACGGCGCGGAACAGCACGTCGCCCTCCTCGTCCAGCTTGCCGCCGATATCGAACTGCCCCTGCCGGTGCTCATGATTGCCGGCCTGGATTTCCACCCGATTCCTGGCGTCCAGACTCGGCCGCTTGCTCACCCGGTTGACCATGCCCCCCGGACTGATCTGCCCATACAGCACCGAGGCCGGGCCCTTGAGCACCTCGATGCGCTCCAGAGCAAAGGCCTCGGTGGCGTAGATCGACAGCCAGCCGTTGTAGGGCTGGCGCAGGCCGTCGAGGAAGTCGGCGGACATGGTGGTGTCGAAGCCACGGATGTTGATCTGGTCGAAACGCGGGTCGAGCCCGGACCCGCCGGTGCGCACACCCGCGCTGTAGGCCACCGCGTCCTCGACACGGTCGACCTTGCGATCGGCGATCTGCCCGGCCGTGACCACGCTGATGCTCTGCGCGGTTTCCAGGATCGCGCGATCCGTCTTGCTGGCCGTGCTGGCATGGCTGGCGAAATAGCCCGGCACCGGCGCAAACGCGCTCTGCGTCGGCGCGGCCTCGACGGTAACCGGCTGCAGCTGATAGCTGTCATCGGCCGTGACCGGCCGCACCACGTAGCCGGAAGCGGTCTTCTCCGCCACCAGCCCGGTGCCGCCGAGTACCCGCGCCAGGCCCTCCTCGACCGACTGCGCCCCCGTCGACCCCGGGCTGACCAGGCCACGGACCCGCTCCGGGGAATACGACAAGGTGATGCCGGCGCGCTCGGCGTAGAGGCTCAGTACCTGGTCCAGCGCGCCACCCGGCACATCCGGGACCTGCATGCGCGGCGTAGGCTCGGCGGCCATCAGTGGCGAACTCGCGGCACCGCCGCACAGCGCCAGGGCGATACAGATGGCAGTGGACAGCCGACGGGGTTGCAACGGCGATGGCAGAGAGCGGGTAGCACGCATGAGGGTATCCATTCAGGGAGTGATCACCCCAAACCGGATGAGCGGCGAAAGTCCGACAACTTTTTTTACGCGACGGGCACGACGCGCACCCACCAGCGGGTTCGCTCGACCAGCGCGACCGGCAGCAGATGGGTGATGTTGCGCAGCATCAGCTCGGGCTCGGCGAGGCGGAAGACCCCGGACAGGCGCAAGTCGGCCACCGCGGGATCGCACCCCAGCCAGCCACGCCGATAGCGTCCGGCCTCGGCGAGAAAGTCCGCCAGGCGAATATCGCGCACCACCAGCAGCCCACGCGCCCAGGCAAAGGGATCGAGTGCCCCCGGGCCCAGCGCGCTCATGCGGGTTGCCGAAACCGCCAGCCCCTCGCCCGCCTGCAACTGCCGCTGGCCGGCTGCCGCGCGCACCAGCACCTCGCCCTGCTCGACCCGTATCTCGCTGCGTCCATCGCGTTCACGCACTGACACCCGCGCGTGCTGCCCCAGGCAGTCCGCGTGAGCGCAGCGCAACCGCCATTGCGCGCCCTCCACCAGCGCCTCGCCACCGCGCAGCAGCAGTTGCTGGCCATGCACGTCGAGGGCACTGCCGGTGTTGAGCAACACCTCGACATCGCCGGCCAGGCTCAGCCGCCGGGTTTCGCCGGTGGCCGTGGCGAAATCCGCACGCCATGCCGGCGCCGTGGTAGCTGCCAGCAGCGTGGCACTGCCCGCCGTCAGCCCCAGCAGCTTGAGCATGCGTCGCCGGCTCAGGTCAGCCTCGGCCCGCTGCAATAACGGGATGGTCTGCGCGGCATCTGCCAGCGGCGTCACGCGAAACAGCCCGGCCATCTGCTGCAGGCGTTGCCAGGCCAGGTCATGCAGCTCGTCCTGCGCCAGCCAGTCATGCAACTGACGCTGCAGCTCGGCACTGGCCGGATCGGCGCGCAGACGCATCTGCCACTCGATGGCCGAACGGACAACGGCTTCAGGTGGCTGCCCTGCCCGGCTCATCTGGGCGACTCGAAGCACAGGCGATAGCAGTGCAGCAGCGCGCTGGCCACATGGCGCTCGACCGTGCGGCTGGACACACCCAGTTGCCGGGCCACCTGCGCATGGTTGAGACCGCCGAGCTGATACAGCAGAAAGGCCTCGCGCACGGCCGGCTTCAGGCCATCGAGCAACTGCGCGATCCGTTCCAGGGACTGCAGCGCCTCGTAGCGCACCTCCGGTGACGGGTGACTGGTCTCGGGCAATTGCGCCAGGGCGTCGAGGTAGGCACGCTCCAGCGCGTCCCGTCGCCAGTGGTCGATCACCAGCCCACGCGCGATACGCGCCAGCAAGGCCCGTGGCGCGCGGTCATCGACCGACTGACCACGTACCAGCAGGCGCAGGAAGGTGTCCTGAACCAGGTCCGCAGCCTGCTGCGAACAGCCCACCGAGCGCCGCAACCAGCCATGCAGCCAGCCGCGATGCGTGCCGTACAGCACCTCGAGAGGAATGATCGAATCGGTTTCAGACGAAGACATAGCGCGGCCCAAACCACCAGGCTGAAAACACCATGCAGGGCACGGCGACCGCGCGAACATTAATAGCGAATCATTCTTATTACAACCTTTCACCGGAAGAGCGCCGCGAAAGAGCCTCCCCGCATCCTGCCCCTGCGCACCGCCGGCGGCCCACGCCTTTTATCTCGTGCTGGCCGTAACGGGCTGTGGTTCCGGGTGCCAAGTGTTACCATTGCCGGCTTTGGCGCAGACAGGCTCCTGCGTCACGACGCCCGACACACTCACCATGCCTCGGACCTCGCGCGCCCTTGCCGGCATGACGACGTCATGGCCCAGCGACACGCGGCCTCACGCCCTGTCGGGCCAAGCCAACGAGCTTGAAAGCCGGTATCCCTTAAACAGCGCATCTCAAGTTACTGATAGGTAAGTCCTTTGATCTCCACCGCCAATATCACCATGCAGTTCGGCGCCAAGCCGCTGTTCGAGAATGTTTCCGTCAAGTTCAACAACGGCAACCGCTACGGCCTGATCGGCGCCAACGGCTGTGGCAAGTCGACTTTCATGAAGATCCTCGGCGACGATCTGGAGCCCAGCGCCGGCCAGGTCATGCTCGAACCCAACGTGCGCCTCGGCAAGCTGCGCCAGGACCAGTTCGCCTACGAGCAGTTCACCGTCATCGACACGGTGATCATGGGCCATCAGCGCCTGTGGGAGGTCAAGGCCGAGCGTGACCGCATCTACTCGCTGGCCGAGATGAGCGAAGAAGACGGGATGAAGGTCGCCGAGCTGGAGGGCGAGTTCGCCGAGATGGACGGCTACACCGCCGAATCCCGCGCCGGCGAGCTGCTGCTCGGCCTGGGCATTCCGCTGGAACAGCACTTCGGCCCGATGAGCGAAGTGGCACCGGGCTGGAAGCTGCGTGTGCTGCTGGCACAGGCGCTTTTCTCCGATCCCGAGGTGCTGCTGCTCGACGAACCGACCAACCACCTGGACATCAACACCATCCGCTGGCTGGAAAACGTCCTGGTGCAGCGCAACAGCACCATGATCATCATTTCCCACGACCGTCACTTCCTCAACTCGGTCTGCACCCACATGGCCGACCTGGACTACGGCGAGCTGCGCCTGTTCCCGGGCAACTACGACGAGTACATGACCGCCTCCACCCAGGCGCGCGAGCGTCTGCTGGCCGACAACGCCAAGAAGAAGGCGCAGATCGCCGAGCTGCAGACCTTCGTCAGCCGTTTCTCGGCCAACGCCTCCAAGGCCAAGCAGGCCACCAGCCGCGCCAAGCAGATCGACAAGATCCAGCTCGAAGAGGTCAAGCCGTCCAGCCGCGTCAGCCCGTTCATTCGCTTCGACCAGAACAAGAAGCTGCACCGCCAGGCCGTGACCCTGGAGAAAGTCAGCAAGGGCTTCGACGACAAGCAGCTGTTCAGCAACCTCAGCCTGCTGGTCGAGGCTGGCGAACGCGTCGCCATCATCGGCCCCAACGGCATCGGCAAAACCACCCTGCTGCGCACCCTGGTCGGTGAACTGACCCCGGACAGTGGCGCCGTGAAGTGGACCGACAGTGCCGAGGTCGGCTACTACGCGCAGGACCACGCGCACGACTTCGAAGCCGACGAGACCCTCTTCGACTGGATGGGCCAGTGGACCAGCGGCGAGCAGAACATCCGCGCCGCCCTGGGCCGCATGCTGTTCTCCTCCGACGAGATCCAGAAGTCGGTCAAGGTGCTCTCCGGGGGTGAACAGGGTCGCATGCTGTTCGGCAAGCTGGCCTGCCAGAAGCCCAACGTGCTGGTGATGGACGAACCGACCAACCACCTCGACATGGAATCGATCGAAGCGCTCAACCTGGCGCTGGAGAACTACCCGGGCACCCTGCTGTTCGTCAGCCATGACCGCGAGTTCGTAGGCTCCCTGGCCACCCGCATCATCGAGCTGTCGGAGACCGGCGTGACCGACTTCAGCGGCACCTACGACGACTACCTGCGCAGCCAGGGCATCATTGTCTGAGCCTGCCCCGGAAAACGAAAAAAGCCCGCGAAAGCGGGCTTTTTCATTGGCGCTGCCGACTCAGGCGGTGGCGAACAGCTCGCTGATGCGCTGCGCCGCGCCCTTCATGGCTTCGGCACGCGGCTCATCACCATAGGCGAGGCCTTCGGCACGAACGATCTCAATGTCGTCGATGCCGACGAAGTTCAGCATGCGCACCAGGTAGTCCTCATGCGCCTGGCCGGACGGCAGGCCGGCATGCACGCCACCGGCACTGGAAGCGATCACCACGGTCTTGCCACCTGCCAGCCCCACCACGCCGTTCTCGGTGTACTTGAAGGTCTTGCCGGCCACCGCGATGCGGTCGATCCAGGCCTTCAGCTGGCTGGGGATGGCGAAGTTGTACATCGGCGCGCCAATGACGATGGCGTCAGCGGCAAGGAATTCTTCCAGCGTGCGCTCGGCCAGCTCGGTTTCATGGCGCTGCGCGGCGTCGCGCAGTTCGGCCGGGGTGCCGGCAGCCACCAGGCTGGCGGCGGAGAAGTGGCTCAGGGCATCGCTGGCGAGGTCACGGTAGGTCACCTGAACGCCCGGGGACGCGACACTCCAGGCCTCGACCACGGCCTTGCTGAGCTGACGGGAAGCGGATGCATCACCCAGGATGCTGGAATCGAGGTGCAGTAGTTTCATGGAGCTCTCCGATAATGACGCAAGGGCAAAAACGATGGGAGAGATGCTACTCATGAAACCAATAGCCGATAAGACGGCATAAATGCGATAGTTCGTCCCACTCATAGGACGATGATATGCATGACCTCAACGATCTGTTCTACTTCGCCAAGGTAGTGGAAGCCGGTGGCTTTGCCGCTGCCGGACGCACCCTGGGCATCCCCAAGTCGCGCCTGTCACGGCGCATCGCCGAGCTGGAGCAGCGCCTGGGCGCCCGCCTGCTGCAGCGCAGCACACGCAAGCTGGCGCTGACCGATATCGGCGAACGCTACCTGCGCCATTGCCAGGCCATGTTACTGGAAGCCGAACAGGCCGAGGAAACCGTGGCCAACCTGACCAGCGAGCCGCGTGGCCGGGTACGCTTCTCCAGCCCCAGCGGGCTGACGTTGCTGTCCGAGGCCACCAACAGCTTTCTCGCACGCTACCCGAAGGTGCAGCTGGAAGTGCTGCATACCAATCGCCGTGTGGACCTGCTCAACGAGGCGGTGGACGTGGCCCTGCGCGTGCGCATGGCCGATGACGAGGAACCCGGCCTGATCACCCGGCGCCTGGTGCCGGCGCACGCTCATGTCGTGGCCCACCCGGACCTGATCGCCGGGCTGCAGCTGAACCACCCACGGGACCTGCAGCAGCTGCCGGCACTGGGCGCGGTTGGCGCCGACCGACGCATCCACCTGCGCTTCGTGCATGAGGTGACGCAGGAGGCCAGCGAGATCGCCCTGGAAGCCCGGCTGGCGATCGATGACTTCCCCATTCGCAAGTCAGCGGCGCTGGCCGGACTGGGTATCACCATGCTGCCGACGACCTTCTGCCACGAGGAACTGCGCGCAGGCCGACTGGTCGCGTTGCTGCCGCAATGGCACGTGCCACAGGGGCACGTGCAACTGGCCTATGCGCACCGGCGCGGCATGTCGCCGGCCGTTCGCGCCTGGATCGAGCACCTGAGCGAAGCGATCAATCGCTGGAACCTGCCGCTCTGATTCAGATGCGGAACTGACGCACCAGCGCGCCCAGGCGCTCACCGAGGCCCGCCAGGCTGCGAGCGGTCTGCGCGCCACGTTCGGTTTCATCCGCCACGCTGTCGACCGCCACGGCGATCTGGTGCACGCTGCGGTTGATCTCCTCGGCCACGGCCGTCTGTTCCTCGGCGGCGCTGGCGATCTGCGCGTTCATCGCGTTGATGGTGCCGATCAGCTGGGCGATGGCGTCGAGCGATTCGCCAGCCTTGTTGGCCTGCTCGCTGGTCAGTTCGCCGGCATCGCTGGAACGCCGCATCGAGGTCACCGACTCCTGGGTGCCCTGCTGCAGGCGATCGATCATGCCCTGGATTTCCTGGGTGCTCTGCTGGGTCCGGCTGGCCAGCGCACGGACCTCGTCGGCAACCACCGCGAAACCACGCCCGGCCTCACCGGCACGTGCCGCCTCGATGGCCGCGTTGAGCGCCAGCAGATTGGTCTGCTCGGCGATGGAGCGAATGACGTCGAGCACGCTGACGATGGACTGCACGTCCTGCTGCAGGCTGTCCAGCGACACCCCGCTGCTGCGGATGTCCTCGACCAGCGAGTGGATGCGCTGGATGCTGCCGTCGACCACCGTCTTCGCGGCCTGGCCCTCACGATCCGTCTGCTGTGCGGCTTCGGCGGCGTTCTGTGCGCTCTTCGCCACTTCATGGGCGGCAGCCGACATCTCGTTGATCGCCGTGGCCACCTGGTCGGTCTCATGGCGCTGCTGCGACATGGCCTGTTCGGAACGCTGCGCCTGTTCGGACACCTGGCCGACCAGCTCGGTGAGCTGGCCGGTCATCTCGACGATCTGCCGGACCAGGCCATGCACTTTCTCGACGAAACGGTTGAACGAGCCCGCCAGTTGCCCCAGCTCGTCTTCGCTGGTGATCGGCAGGCGGCGCGTCAGGTCGCCCTCGCCGGCGGCGATGTCATCGAGGTTGGCCTTGATCTGTTGCAGCGGGCGCAGGAAGGCGTTGCCCAGCCAGACGCCGATCACCCCGAAGACCACCAGCAGGATGGCGGCGACCACCACGATACTGGTGATGATGGTGCCGATGCGGCGCTTGATCTCTGTTTCCACCTGGGCGACCTGCGCCTCGATGCCATCCAGGTTGAGTGCGGTACCCAGGGCCATGTCCCACTTCGGCAGGTAGTAGCTGTAGGCGAGCTTGGGCACCAGCACCGACTCGTTGCCCGGCAGCGGCGAGGAGTAATTGACGAAGTAGCTGTTGTTCTTGGCGACGTTGACCAGCTCACGGTTGATGTAGACACCGTTCGGGTCGCGCCGGTCGGCCAGGCTCTTGCCGACGTCCACCGGGCTGTCGCCGCGGAACAGACGCACGACGTTGGAGTCGTGGCCGAAGAAGTAGCCGTCGGCGCCGTACTTGATCTTGGAGAGCACGACGATGGCCTGCTCGCGGCTGGCCATGTCACCCTGCGCAGCGCCGTCGTAGAGCCCCTTCACGGCGCCGAGGGCGATCTGGATGTAGTGCTCGAGTTCGCTGCGCTTCTCCTGCACCAGGCGCTCACGCGTCTGGGCAATCTCTTTCTCCGCCATGCTCTGCAGCACCTTGGCCGCGGTGCCGCTCAGCACCAGGGCGAAGAGGATGACCGGAACCAGCGCAAGCAGTATCACTTTGGTTTTCAATGTCAGGCGCATTGTTATTGTCCTTGAGGGAAGGCACACCAAGACGGGGGTATGGCTATATCGGCAGCCCCGCCCAGGAGTTAAGCGACAGGATGCGCGCAGAACTTAATCCGGCGCATGTGCAGACCCTTACAGCAGCATAGCGGCGGCCCAGCCGAACACCAGCAACGGCAGGTTGTAGTGCAGGAAGGTGGGCACCACGCTGTCCCAGATGTGGTTGTGCTGACCATCGGCGTTCAGCCCCGAGGTCGGCCCCAGGGTCGAGTCCGATGCTGGGGAGCCCGCGTCCCCCAACGCCCCCGCCGTGCCGACGATGCTGACGATGGCCAGCGGGCTGAACCCCAGCTGCACGCCCAGCGGCACGAAGATCGCGGCGATGATCGGGATGGTCGAGAACGAGGAGCCGATGCCCATGGTCACCAGCAACCCCACCAGCAGCATCAGCAGCGCGCCGACCGCCTTGTTGTGGCCGATCAGCGTCGCCGCCCCGTCCACCAGCGTCCTGACCTCGCCCGTGGTCTTCATCACTTCGGCGAATCCTGCTGCGGCAATCATGATGAAGCCGATCATGGCCATCATCTTCATGCCCTCGGTGAACAGCCCATCCGCCTCTTTCCAGCGCACCACGCCGGACACGGAGAAGATCACGAAGCCGGCCAGCGCGCCGATGATCATCGAGTCCAGCCACAACTGCACGACGAACGCCGCCGCGATGGCCATCCCCGCGACCAGCAGGCTCAGCGGGTTGTATTGCACGTCGACGCGCTCGGTCTGCGCGACCCGCTCCAGGTCATAGACGCGCTTGCCGCGATAGCTGAACAGTACGGCCACGAGCAGGCCGAAGAGCATGCCCAGCGCCGGTATGGCCATGGCATGACTGATGTTGATGCCACTGACGTCGACGCCGGACTTGGCGACATTGGCCAGCAGGATCTCGTTGAGGAAGATGCCGCCAAAGCCGACCGGCAGGAACATGTACGGGGTGATCAGGCCGAAGGTCAGCACGCAGGCGATCAGACGGCGATCGAGTTGCAGCTTGCTCAGCACATAGAGCAGCGGCGGCACCAGCAGCGGAATGAACGCGATATGGATCGGCAGCAGGTTCTGCGACGAGATCGCCACGGCCAGCAGCAGCCCGATCAGCACCCACTTGAGTGCACCGCCACTGCCCTCCTGCTGTTTGCCGACCAGCGCCAGGGCCCGATCCGCGAGGGCATGCGCGAGGCCGGATTTGGCGATCGCCACAGCGAAGGCGCCGAGCAAGGCATAGGACAAGGCGACGGTCGCGCCACCGCCCAATCCCTGGTTGAAGGCATTCAGCGTGCCCTCGATTCCCAAGCCACCCAGGAGCCCCCCGGCCAGCGCCCCGACGATCAGCGCCACGACCACATGGACGCGGCAGAGACTGAGGACCAGCATGATGCCGACAGCGGCGATTACAGCGTTCATAAAGCGTATACCTGCAGGTATGCCGGCCCTGGCCGGCGCAAAAAGCCGCGTACTCTGCCGTATGCGGGCTATCCTGTCAAAATGGGTTGTCGTTCATAATTTCAAGCAATGCGTGCATAATTTCGACCGGGTGCAATAGTAGTCAAGAAAACTGCTTGGGCACCGATAACCGCATTAGTCCATGTAGAAAGGAACGCACCATGCTGTTCAGTCGTCTTTCGATCCAGTGGAAGATCACCCTGCTCGCCGGCCTGTGCCTGCTCGCCATCGTCACCTTGCTGGTGGGCGCTTCGCAGTTCCAGTCCAGCCGCAGCGCCAACCTGGTACGCGAAGCCAGCTCCGGGATGCTGGAGGAAAGCGCCAAGCTGCGCCTGAAGGCCCGTGGAGAGCTACAGGCGATCCGCATCCAGCGCTATTTCATGGACGCCTACCAGTATGGCAAGGGCTTCTCCAGGCAGATCCTGTTCCTGCGCGAGCAGGCCGAGAAGCGCTTCCTCGATGCGTTCGACCTGCGCGAAGACCTCACGCGCCAGGTGCGCACCAGCCTCGAAGCCAACCCGGGCCTGCTCGGGCTGTACCTGGTGTTCGAACCCAACGCGCTGGATGGCAAGGATGAGCTGTTCGCCGACCAGGCCGAACTCGGCAGCAACGAGGTCGGTCGCTTCGCGCTGTACTGGTCGCAAGCCACGGTCGGTGAGCTGGAATCCGAGGCGATGACCGAAGAACTGCTCGGCGACACCACCCCCGGCGACAACGGCGTGGCCTACAACGCCTGGTACACCTGCCCCCGCGACACCCGCCAGGCCTGCGTCCTGGAACCTTACTACGACGACGTCGGCGGCCAGAAGACGCTGATGACCAGCATCGCCTTCCCCCTGGAGCTGAACGGCAAGATCATCGGGGTCATGGGCCTCGACATCAGCCTCGCCAGCCTGCAGCAGATCAGCCAGGAGGCCAACGCCGAACTGTATGGCGGACAAGGCCACGTCAGCATCTTCAGCCCCGGTGCCCTGCTCGCGGGACACAGCCGCGATGGCAGCCTGCTGAGCCAAGCCGTCGAGCGCGCATTCCCGGATCATTCCAGCGAGTTGCGCAGCCTGATCCAGGACGGCAAGGATGAGGAACTGAAGCATGGCGAGATGCTCCGCGAGCTCAGCCCGTTCAAGCCGATTCCCGAGGCCAAGCCCTGGACCGTCCTGCTGGAAGTGCCCCAGGCGGTGCTGCTGGAGCGTGCCATCACACTCGGCGCCGAACTCGATGCCAACCGTGCCCGCGACAGCCTGGCAGCACTGCTGATCGGCCTGGTCGCGGTCGTCGCCGGCCTGCTGCTGATGTGGCTGACCGCACGCGGGGTGACCCGCCCGATCCTCGGCGTCGCGGCCATGCTAAAGGACATCGCCAGCGGCGAAGGTGACCTGACCCGCCGTCTGGAATACGCCAGGCAGGACGAGCTGGGTGAGCTGGCCGGCTGGTTCAACCGCTTTCTCGACAAGCTGCAGCCCATCATCGCCGACGTGAAGAACAGCGTGATCGATGCCCGCGGCACGGCTGACCAGTCTGCCGCCATCGCCAGCCAGACCAGCGCCGGCATGCAGCAGCAGTACCGTGAAGTCGACCAGGTGGCCACCGCCTTCCAGGAAATGAGCGCCACCGCGCAGGACGTTGCCCACAATGCCGCGCAGGCCGCCGAAGCCGCGCGCAATGCCGACCAGGCCAGCCAGGAAGGCCTGCAGGTCATCGGCCAGACCACCAATAGCATCGAGCTGCTGGCCAATGAAATGAACGTCGCCATGCAGGAGGTCGAAGGCCTGGCCAGCAGCAGCGAACAGATCGGTTCGGTGCTCGAAGTGATTCGCGCCATCGCCGAGCAGACCAACCTCCTCGCCCTCAATGCCGCCATCGAAGCCGCACGGGCTGGCGAGGCCGGACGCGGCTTCGCGGTGGTCGCCGATGAAGTGCGCAACCTGGCCAAGCGCACCCAGGACTCGGTGGAAGAAATCCGCCAGGTCATCGAGGGCCTGCAGAGCGGCACCCGTGAAGTGGTCAGCACCATGCACAGCAGCCACCGCCAGGCGCAAGGGAGCGTGGACCAGGTCAGCCAGGCCGTGGCGGCGCTGCAACGCATCAGCCAGGCGGTCAGCCTGATCACCGACATGAACCTGCAGATCGCCAGCGCGGCGGAAGAACAGAGTTCGGTGGCAGAGGAGATCAACCGCAACGTCGCCTCGATCCGCGATGTCACCGAATCCATCAGCGCTCAGGCCGACGAATCCGCCCAGGTGAGCCAGAACCTCAACCGTCTGGCCAACCACCAGCAGAGCCTGATGGACCAGTTCCGCGTATGACGCCAAATCATCCCTGAACTGGCGGTGCTTTCCTTGCAACGCAGGCAGGCAATCGCCTAGCCTGCGTTCTTTTTCGGGGGAAGCAGCATGCTCAATATCGCCTTGGTCGCCGGCTCCAGCCGCAACAACAGCCAGTCGGGAAAGGTCGCTCGCGCAATGCGTCAGCGCCTGATCGAGCTGGGCCACACCAGCCACGAGTCCAGCAGCGTCATCGACCTGGGGCTGGCACCACTGCCGCTCTGGCCGGCGGAAGACACCGGCCCCTGGAACCTGTATCGGCAGCAGCTCGCGGCAGCCGATGCGCTGGTGATCATTGCCCCCGAGTGGAACGGCATGGCCTGCCCGGCGATCAAGAACTTCTTCATCTACGCCAGCAAGGCCGAGCTGGCGCACAAGCCCGGTCTGCTGGTGGGCGTCTCATCCGGCATCGGCGGCGCCTACCCCATCGCGGAACTGCGCGCTTCCAGCTACAAGAACTGCCGCCTGTGCTACCTGCCGGAGCACCTGATCGTGCGCCAGGTCGAGAAGGTGCTGAACGGCCCGCAAGCGGTGGACGAAGCCGACGAACGCATCCGTGGCCGCATCGACTATGCGCTCGACGTACTGGTGCGCTACGGCCACGCCCTGCAGCCGGTGCGCGAGGCGATCAGCTTCGACAACCCGGCATTCGCCAACGGTATGTGAGCGCCCCCGGCGCCTCGCTCAACGCCGGGGCAGACGGACCATCACCCGCAGCCCACCCAGTGGGCTGTCCTGCAATTCGATGTGCCCATTCCAGGCCTCGATGATGTCGCGCACGATGCCCAGCCCCAGGCCATGCCCCGCCACCTGCTCGTCCAGGCGGGTGCCACGGCCGAGCACCGCGTCGCGGCGTTCGACAGCGATGCCTGGCCCGTCATCGTCGACGCACAGGCGATAGCCGTCGGCATCTTCCTCCACCGTCAACTGCACCTGCTGCGCGGCCCATTTGCAGGCGTTGTCGAGCAGGTTGCCCAGCAGTTCCAGCAAGTCCTCGCGGTCACGTGGCAACACCAGACCAGGCGGTACCTGCCAGTCCAGGGACAGCCCGCGGTCGTGAATCATCGACAGGGTGGCGAACAGCCCCGGCAGCTCCTGCGCACAATCGAAACGCGCCCCCGGCAACACCTCCCCCGCCAGCCGCGCGCGGCCCAGCTCACGGCTGAGGCGCTGCTCGATCTGCTGCAGCTGCTCGCGCAGGCTGGCGCGCAACTGCGGGTGCGCGGCCAGCTCTTCGCGCCCGGCCAGGCTGATCAGCACCGCCAGCGGGGTCTTCAGGGCATGGCCCAGGTTGCCCAGGGCGTTGCGCGAGCGCTTCAGGGTGTCCTCGGTGTGAGCCAGCAGGTGGTTGATCTGCGCCACCAGCGACTCCAGCTCCTCGGGCACTTGCGCATCCAGATCGCTGCGGCGGCCCTGCTGCAGTTGCACGATCTGCTGGCGGACCTGCTCCAGCGGACGCAGTGCGCGGCGCACGGTATAACGCTGAGCCAGCAGCATCAGCAGCAGCGCGGCGCCGCCCAACCCGAGCCCGACCCACTGCATGTGGCGGAAGCTCTGCAGTATCGGCTGGTAGTCCTGGGCCACGCTGATCGACAGGTTCTCGCCATAGCGGCGGTAGTCGGCACGGTAGATCAGCAGCAGCTGGCCCTGCGGGCCGTCGGCCAGTTCGGCCTGCATGCCCGTGCCGCTTGGCTTGAGCAGCTCGCGATCCCACAACGAGCGCGAACGCCAGCTGCGGTCGGAGAAGTCGATGCGAAAGTAGTGCCCGGAGAACTGCCGCTGGAACGATGGATCGAGGCGCCGCTCATCCAGCTGCAGGCCTGAAGGCCCTCGTACCAGGGCGGTCAGCAGCCCTTGCGCCTCGTCGCGCAAGGAGTCCTCCAGGTAGGCACGCAGGCCACGGTCGAACACCCACAGGCTGGCCTGCGCCAGGACCAGGCCGGCCAGCAGCAGCGTGCCGGCCAGGCCGAGGCCAAGCCGACGCTGGATCGACCTCAACCGCGTTCTCCGGTGAAGCGGTAGCCCTGTCCGCGCCGCGTTTCGATCACATTGCGCCCGAGCTTGCCGCGCAAGCGATTAACATGCACCTCGATGACATTGGAGTCGCGCTCGGTCTCGCCATCGTACAGGTGATCGGCCAGGTGGCTCTTGGAGAGAATCTGTCCGGGATGCAGCATGAAGTAACGCAGCAGACGAAACTCGGCGGCCGTCAGATCGACCACCTCATCGCCAGCCGTCACGCATTGACGGCTTTCGTCCAGCTGCAAGCCAGCCGCCTCGAGCTGCGGCTGGTTGGCAAGACCATGCGCCCGCCGCAACAGCGCCTGGATGCGCAATGCCAGTTCTTCGGGATGGAAGGGCTTGGTCAGGTAATCGTCGGCGCCGGCCTTCAGCCCCTCGATACGCTCGGCCCAGGAACCCCGCGCAGTCAGCACCAGCACCGGCGTGGTCAGGCCGCCTGCACGCCACTCCTGCAGGACCTCGAGCCCCGGCTTGCCCGGCAAGCCCAGGTCGAGAATGATCAGGTCATACGGCTCGCTGGCGCCCTGATAGGCGGCATCGCGGCCATCCGCCAGCCAATCGACGGCGTAGCCTTGGTGATTCAGGCTGCTCGTCAGCTCATCGGCCAGGGGCACATGGTCTTCCACCAGCAACAGGCGCATCAGTCGTCTTCCTCGTCCTTCAGAACGCGCCCGTCGCGGGCATCCAGCTCCAGTTCACGCACCACACCGGCGGTGGTGAGTATCTCCACCTCGTAGACCAGCACGCCGTCCTCCTCCTCCAGCTCGGCTTCCAGCAAGGTGGAATCCGGGTAGGCCTGCGCCACATGCAGCATCAGTTGCTCGAAAGGCATGATGACCCCTTCGCGACGCAGGCGCAGCGCCTCGTCCTGATCGAGATCACGCGCCTGCCCTGGCACGCTGGCAAAGCCGCAGGCCAGTAGTAGCAGGAGCATGGTGGAACGTCGAAACTTCATCAGTCGTCCTGGTGATTCTTGAGCACGTCCCCGGTGCTGGCATCCAGCTCCAGGTCCCACTGCACGCCCTGGGCATCGCGCAGTTCCACCTGGTAGATGTAGCGACCGTATTCGTCCTCGAGTTCGGTTTCTTCGATGCGCGCGCCGGGGTGTTTCGCCAGGGCAGTCTCATTGAGCTGTTCGAAGGACTGAATGGTCCCCGCATCACGCAGGCGCAGCGCCTCGTCCGGGCCAAGGTCGCGCGCCTGGGCCATGGTAGCGGCGCTGGCGAGGGTGGCAAGTGTCGTGAGGGCGATCAATCGTTTCATGGGTCTCTCCAGCAGTGAATCAACGCTCACCACTCTAGGCCCAGGCACTTAATTCAAGCTGAATTCAGTGCAGTCATTCAGCTCATGAAGTCGCTTGGCCTGCCCGTCTGGAGCTTTATAATCGCCGGTTGCGAAAGGAGGCATCGATGAGCGCGATCCAGATCAAGTCCCCGGCCCTGACCCTCAAGGCCGGCCCCAGAGCGTTGGCACGCATTCGCCAGCATGGCCTGAGCCCGGCGGATGTCGGCATTCTGCCTGGCGCAGCTGGCGGCCCGAAGGGCATCGGCATACAGGGCCTGGACCTGGCGCTGTTCGGTGACTGGCTGGCTCGCGCACCTCGCGAACGCGCGCTGATCGGTGCGTCCATCGGCTCCTGGCGCTTCGCCAGTGCCTGCCTGCCGGACCCGGCCGCCGGTATCCGTCGACTCGGCGAGCTCTACACCAGTCAGCGCTTCGCCAAGGGCGTGAGCATGGCCGACGTATCCGGCAGTTGCCGCCAGATGCTGCATGAGCTGCTGGCCGACCAGGACGCCAGCATCATCGCCAACCCGCACTATCGCCTGCATATCGTCGTGGTGAAGAGCCACGGTCTGTTGCAGCACGACCACCGGGGCAAGCTCAGTCTCGGTCTGTCGTCGGTCATCGGCAACAACCTGCTGGCGCGGCAACGCCTCGGCAGGCATTTCGACCGGGTGATCCTGCATGATGCGCGGCAGACGACGCCGCTGGCGGAACTGAACGACTTTCGCTCGCACTTCCATGCCCTGACAGCCGAAAACCTGCGCCATGCTCTGCTGGCTTCCGGCTCGATCCCCATGGTGATGGAAGCGATCCGCGAGATTCCCGGCCTGGAACCCGGCGCCTATCGCGATGGCGGTCTGCTCGACTATCACCTCGACCTGCCCTACAGCGGGGACGATATCGTCCTCTATCCTCATTTCACCGACAGGGTGATACCGGGCTGGTTCGACAAGAGCATGCCCTGGCGCCGAGGCGATCGCACGCGCCTGCAGGATGTGCTGCTGCTGGCCCCCTCCCGCGAATACCTGGCGAAGCTGCCACACGGCAAGCTGCCTGACCGTACCGACTTCAAGCGCTACCTGGGCAACGACGACGGGCGTGAGCGTTACTGGCGCCAGGCGATGACGGAAAGCGCTCGCCTTGGCGACGAGTTTCTCGAACTGGTGGAGAGCGGCCGCCTGGCCGAGCGCCTGCAACCGCTGTGACACCCAATGCCACGGGGTACTGCCGCATCGAGCGCCCCACATGCGACCACTGAATGCCCAGGCTCACGGACAGACCTGATAAACTGCGCGGCCAAACGCCAGTCAGGCGAAATCATTACGCGAGCGCTGTTCAGTGGAATTGTTCAAAGAGTTCATCTTCGAGGCGGCCCACCGCCTGCCCCATGTGCCGGAGGGACACAAGTGCGGCCGCCTGCATGGCCACTCCTTCCGGGTCGCCATCTACATCGAAGGTGAAGTCGATCCCTATACCGGCTGGATTCGCGACTTTTCCGAGATCAAGGCGATCTTCAAGCCGATCTACGAACAGCTCGACCACAACTACCTGAACGACATTCCCGGCCTGGAAAACCCGACCAGCGAAGTACTGGCCAAGTGGATCTGGCAACAGGTCAAACCGCTGCTGCCGGAGCTGTCGCGGGTACGCATCCACGAGACCTGCACCAGCGGCTGCGAATACCGCGGCGACTGACAGCAGAAACGACAAAGGCCACCGCAAGGTGGCCTTTTTGTTTGTGGCCAATACGCCACTTGCTCACGCCCCGGCAGGATGCCGGTTTGCCGGTATAACCTGCAGCCCCCTCTCCCCTCGCCATCGCCCGCAAGCGGGCTCCTACGGGAATTTCGTATTACTCAGCCCAGGCGCGTAGCGTAGGAGCCGGCTTGCCGGCGATCACGTCCTGCAGGTTACCCCGCCACCCCCGCCACCAGTTGGCTCTGCCGCGCCCGACTTTCTGCCGCGCAAAGAAGAAACCCCAGACCTCGTTAGAGATCTGGGGTTTCGTATAGGAGCTTGACGATGACCTACTCTCACATGGTGAAGCACCACACTACCATCGGCGATGCGTCGTT
>NZ_CP035677.1:3096183-3133384 GCF_029542605.1 Pseudomonas sp. REST10
GCTGTTTTTCGAAGAATTTTTTCTTTCTACTCAACCACTTGCGCTTTCGATCAGAGCTTCTTCTCTCCAGCGGGAGGCGCATTCTACAGCGTTCAAAACCGCTGTCAACCACCTCTTTTCTACCGCTCTCGATCCACTCGACCGAATCACCAACAAGGCTCAACCACCGCCCTGCCGACCGGCGCGCATTCTACACGCCAGATCCAGTTTTGCAACCCCTCTTTTAAACTTAACTTATTGATTAACAAGAAGTTTTCGAAGAGCTTCATCGCTGAAGTGGCGCGCATTCTACAACCCACAGAACGCGCGTCAAGCTTAAATTGCAATTTTATTACTCGGCCGCCTCCAGCGCTTCGCGCAGGCCACTGCGACGCTCAACACGGCGCAGCACCGCCTGCTCGAAAATACCGGCACGGCTTTCGATCAGGCTGAACCAGCGCCGGGCACGGGTGATGCCGGTGTACACCAGCTCCTTGGTCAGCACCGGGTTGAGCGCATCCGGCATGAGCAGCGCGCAATGCTCGAACTCCGAGCCCTGCGACTTGTGCACGGTCATGGCGAACACGGTCTCCACGCTGCTCAATCGACTGGGCAATATATGGCGCAACTCGCCACTGCCATCGTTGCGCGGGAAGACCACGCGCAGTACCTGGCGCCCCAGCTCATCATCCGGCAGGTTCAGCGCAATGCCGATGTCGCCATTCATCAGGCCCAGGCTGTAGTCGTTGCGCGTCACCAGTACCGGCCGCCCCTCGTACCAGCCGTGGTCGGCAGCCAGCAGACCGGCTCGCTGCAGGGCCCGGGCGATGCGCAGATTCATTTCCTCGACGCCCCAGTTTCCCTTGCGCACCGCGCAGAGCAGCTGGAAGCGGTCGAATGCACCCAGTACCGCCCTGGCCCAGCCGTCCCACTGCAGCGAGGGGGCGTCAGTGGCCGGGCGCTGCCCATGCAACACATCTAGATAGTGCCTGTAGCCCTGTGCCTGGCCAGCGACGCCATCGAGCATGAAGCGCTCCAGCGCAGCATCCTGCTCGCCAGCCAGTTTCAGCCGCTGCAGATCGTCATGCCCCGCCTCCAGCACGCCCCTGGCACGGCTCGCGTCACCGGCGTTGACCGCCAGTGCCAGCTGGCCGATGCCGGAGTCGCTACCGAAGCGCCTGGAATGACGCAGCATGACGATATGCTGCGCCAGCGCCTGCTGCCCCTCGACCAGCGACGCATCATTCAGTTGCTCTCCCGTGCGCGCCTGCAACCAGGCCAGGGTCTGCGCGCTGTAGCCGCCCTGCTCGGCATCTCGGCAGAGGTCACCCAGCACGGCCCCCGCCTCCACCGAGGCCAGCTGGTCCTTGTCTCCCAGAAGAATCAGTCGCGCATGCAACGGCAGCGCATCGAGCAGGTTGGCCATCATTTCCAGGTCGATCATCGAGGCTTCGTCCACCACCAGCACGTCCAGCGGCAACGGGTTGCTCGCGTCGTGGCGAAAATGACGACTGTCCGGCAGGCTACCCAGCAGGCGATGCAGGGTCGTCACCGTGGTCGGGATCTGCTGCTTGATGGCGTCATCCAGCGGCAGCGACGCGACCTGACCACCGATTGACTCGGTCAGCCGTGCCGCAGCCTTGCCGGTCGGCGCCGCCAGGCTCAGGCGCAGCGCAGCTCCCTCGGCCACCGCAGCTTCCTGCAGCAGGGCCAGCAGACGCACGACAGTGGTCGTCTTGCCAGTCCCCGGGCCGCCGGTGATCAGGGTGAAGCGTCCGCATGCGGCCAGGGCGCAAGCCAGCTTCTGCCAGTCTGCCTGGCGCTCACCGGCCACCTGCAAGGGTTCCGGGAACAACCGGGCCAGGCGCTCGGCCAGCTGCTCCGGCTCTTGCGCCGTGGCGCGCAGGCGCTTGCGGATATGCGCGGCGACACTTTGCTCGTAGTCCCAGTAGCGCCGCAGGTACAGGCAGGTACCCCGCAACACCAGTGGTGCCGCCAGCTCCGGCGCCAGCAGCGCGCTGGCCCGGCAGGCATCCAGCCACTGCTGCAGGCTCACCGCCTGCAGCACCTGCGATGGCAACGCCAGCCCCTGTTCGGCCTCCTCGCCCTCCGGCGGCAGCGAGAGTGCGAAGTCCGGATCGTTCAGGGTGACCGCCAGGTCCAGGCACACATGCCCCTGCCCCAGCTGATGACTGGCCAGCGCGGTGGCCAGCAACATGAGCGGCGAAGCCGTTTCATCCAGCCCGGCGAAGAACTGCGCCAGGGAGCGGTCCAGCTCGCGCAGCCAGCCCTGCTCGCTCCAGCGGGCCAGCATCTCGAAGAGCGCCTCCCGCGTCTGCAATACCGCACTCATGCCGGCACCTCCCCGGCATCGCCGACAAAGAGCGCGTCGAGCTGCTCGATCAGCGCCCGTGGCGGACGGGCCAGGTACTGCCCGTTGTGCGGCGAGCGCAGGAACAGATAGAGGGCGCCGCCCAGATGCTGGTCATAGTCGTAGTCGGCCAGCCGCAAACGCAGCTGCCGGTGCAAGGCGAGCACATAAAGCACGTACTGCAGGTCGTAACGGTGACTGACCACCGCCTCGGCCATCGCCTCGGTGGTATACGCGCTGTCGTCAGCGCCCAGCCAGTTGGATTTGTAATCGAGCACGTAATAACGCCCCTGATACTCGAACGTCAGGTCGATGAATCCCTTGAACATGCCATTGAGCGTATCGGCCCGCAGCGGCTGGCGGGCCAGGCCGGGCAACTCGAAGCGCTGTACCAGCGCATCGAGGCGCCGCACATCGACCTGGCGCGCCTCGAACCAGAACTCCAGCTCCGACTGGTAGTCATCCATCTGCGCCAGGCTGGCCACGCTGCCTTCGGCCAGGCGCAAGGGCTGCGCCAGCAGTTGCGCCAGCCAGTGCTGCAATGGCTCGATCCAGCCCTGCATGCCCCGTCGCTGGCAACGCCGGGCCAGCAGGTCACGCATGACCTCGGGCTGCTCGAGGCAGTGCGCGAACCCTTCACCGGCGGCCAGTTCGAGCAAGCCGTGGAGGAAGGTACCTGGGCTGGGCCCACGCGGGAAGCGGTGCAAGCCCTGTGCAGACACCGGCAGGCCGGGCTGCTCCAGCACCGCGCCTTCATCATCCGTGGCGTTCTGGATGGCCGCGCTGTCCGGCGCCGCATCTTCGTGACGCTGGACGCTGCGCTGCTCGCCCTCGTCCAGGCGCAGTGCACTGTACGAGGCGATCCACCAGTGCTCGGCCGCACGTCGCACCGGCGTTCGCCATTGCGCCTGGAAGGCAGCGGCCGATTGTGGCTGATAGCGCGTGTCGCTCACCTCGGGCGGCGCCTGCAGACGAGTGCCGGCAGCACTGCCGAAGGCGCGCAACCAGCCCTCGAGATCGGCGCTTTGCACCAGCGCCTCGCCACCGCCCAGCAGATAGCCGAGTGCGGACTGGTGTAGCCGCGACTTCCTGGCGTTGCCGATCTTCAGATCCGCCACGCCCAGCCAGCAGGCATGCCGCGCGCGGGTCAGCGCCACGTAGAGCAGGCGCAGGTCCTCGCCCAGACGCTCCCGCTCGGCGCGCTCGAAGGCCTCCTCGTCCGCCTTGAGCAGCACGCGGCGGCGTTCGCCGTCCTGTACCAGCAGCGGTTTCTTCTCATCCAGCGGACGGAAGCCGCAGATGAATGGCAGGAATACCAGGGGATACTCCAGGCCTTTCGATTTGTGGATGGTCACCACCCGCACCAGCGCCTCGTCGCTTTCCAGGCGCAATACCTGTTCGTCAGCGCCCTGCCCCTCCCCGGCCAGCAGCTCGCCGAGGTGGCGGATCAGCGCCTGCTCGCCGTCCAGTTCGCTGGAGGCCTGTTGCAACAGCTCGGCCAGGTGCAGCAGGTTGGTCAGCACCCGCTCGCCATCGTCCTGCCCCATCAGACGTTGCGGCAGGCTGAAGTCCTGCAGCAGCAGGCGCAGCATCGGCAGCACGCCCTGGCGCTGCCAGCACTGGCGATAGCCGCGAAACTGCATGACGCGCCGCTCCCAGCTGCGCTCATCGAGGTTGAGGCACTCCAGCTCGCTCAGTGGCAAGCCCAGCGTGGCGCTGGCCAGGGCCGCGCGCAGTGGGCGGTCCTGATCCGGCTCGGCGCAGGCGCGCAACCACAGCAGCAGGTCGTGCGCCTCCTGGGCGGCGAATACCGAATCCTTGTCCGACAGGTAGACGCTGCGCACCCCGCGCGCGCCCAGCTCACTGCGAATCGCCTGCGCCTCGCTGAAATCACGCACCAGCACGGCGATGTCGCTGGGCTGCAGCGCGCTCAATTCACCGCCGCGCAGGAAGCCGGCCTGCTGCTTCTGCCCCTGGTCGAGCAGCGCGACGATCTCACTGGCGGCGGCACCCGCCAGCGCCTCCACGTAGGCCCTCTTCGACAGCGGCTCATCCGTGCTCAGGTGCCACAATGTCAGCGCCGGCTGCTCCTGACCCTGGACCGTCCAGCATTCCTTGCGCCCCTGCGCACCGACCTCGATGAACGGCAGATCATCGCGCAGCAGGAAGGCGCCGGCGCCGGTCTCACGTCGCTCCGCTGCCAGGAACAGCGCATTCACCGCATCGACCATGGCCTGGCTGGAGCGGAAGTTGGTTTCCAGGTTGTAGTGGCGCCCATGGGTCGCGCGGCGTGCGCGCAGGTAGGTGTGAATGTCGGCGCCGCGGAAGGAATAGATGGCCTGCTTGGGGTCACCGATCATGAACAGCCCGCAGTCCTCGCGGTTGGCCTCGACCTGGTAGAGGGTGTCGAAGATGCGGTACTGCAGCGGATCGGTGTCCTGGAACTCGTCGATCATCGCGACCGGGAACTGGCGGCGAATGACCTCCGCCAGGCGCGGCCCGTTCTCGCCCTGCAACGCGACATCGAGGCGGGTGAGCATATCGTCGAAGCCCATCTCGGCGCGCTGGCGTTTCTCCCAGTCGAAACGCGCGTGCACCCAGGCGGCGGCATGACGCAACGCCGCCTCGCCCGGATCGCTCAGTGCGCCCAGGCGCGCCTCCAGCTCGGCCATGGCCAGCAGTGCCGGATGCTGCGGCGCCTCGCCCTTCCAGGCTTCCGCCAGGCCATCGGGCGTCAGGCGCTTGAAGCCGGTTCCCAGATCGACCACGGCCTCCTCGCCGCTCGCCCACTCCCGCAGCTTGTGCAGCCACGGGTTGTAGTAGCGCGCCTGGATCTTGCGCGCGTCCACCTGCTTGTCGGCGACGGCCTGGTCGAGCAGCAGCTGCAGCTCTTCGATCCATTTCGGCCAGGGTGCCTTCAGCACCGCCAGCTCGACTTCGCGGGCACTCAATGCCTGGTCGAGCAAGGCGCCGAGCGTTTGCGGGGAAACCTCGGCCGCCTCCCCGAGCAGCGGACGCAGGCGCACACCAAGCCCGTCCGGCGTGCCCCACTGCTGTGCGACCCAGTTCAGTGCCGCGCCCTGCAGGGGGTAACAATGCTGCCGCCAGTAGTCGCGCACGACCTCGGCCAGCAGCTCGCTGTGATCGGTCTCCAGGGTCTGGCTGAACAGGCTGCCGCTGTCGAAGGCATGCTCACGCAGCATGCGCTGGCACCAACCATGAATGGTGGAGACGGCCGCCTCGTCCATCCATTGCGCGGCCAGCTCCAGGCGCCGGGCGCAATCGGGCCACAGGGCGGAGTCGAAGTCATCGCGCAGCGTCGCCAGCAAGGCATCGCCCTGACCGTCGCCGCGGAACACACTCGCCGCCTCCACCAGGCGCGCACGGATGCGGTCACGCAGCTCGCGGGTGGCGGCATCGGTGAAGGTCACCACCAGGATCTGCGGCGGCAGCAAGGGTTCGGCGAACGCCGCGTCATCGCCATGACGGAGGATCAGCCGCAGGTACAGGGCGGAAATGGTGTAGGTCTTGCCCGTGCCGGCACTGGCCTCGATCAGGCGACTGCCGTGCAGCGGAAAGCGCAGGGCCAGCGGACGTTGAACGGCGCTCATGACTGCACCTCCTCGAGCGCGCGCGGGGCACTGTCGAGCAGAGGCCGGTACAGGCGCTCGCTCCACTCGGCAAACGCGCCATCGGCCGTCAGGCAGGTGAAGTCGGGGAACTGCCGCGTCAGACTGGCGCTACCCGCCACCTCACCGGTCATGTTGAATCCCCCCTCGTACACCGCACGCGCCTTGTCCTCGTTGCCGTCATGCAGCCACGCCAGCGAGGTTTTCAGAGCGACCGGCAGCGGTGCGCGCATGCCCTCGCCCCAGCCCTGCAGCCAGGCCGTAAGGATCTCGCGAGCCTGCTCGACAGGTACAGGGTCGAAGGCCAGTGAGCGGTCTTCCCCGACGAGCAAGGTGGTCAGCGGCAGCTCGCAGGCCGCGGCGATCACATGCAACACATAAGGCCGCAGCAGGCGGTGCCACTTCCACGCGCCCTCCTTGGCCAGCGCCCCCGGCACTGCCTGCAGGCTGGCCAGGGCGCCGTCAGCATTGCGGCGCAAACCGTTCAACCAGCCGTCCAGCAGCACATCGGCCTGAACGAAATGCAGCGGCAAGGGCGACTCGAGGGCATGCGGCCAGCGTTCAGCCAGCGCGCGATATCGCAGAACCTGCGCAGGCAGTGGCGCCAGCAACGCCTGCCGGTATTGCTCGCCAAAGCCTGCCAGTGGCAACACCCCGCTGCGGCGCAAGCGCTCGGCCGCGACCGTCAGTGCCGCTTCGGGAGCCTCCTCCTCGGCCAGCAGTGCCGCCTTTAGCAGGCGCTCCTGCAACTGGTAGCGCTGCAGGCCGTCCAGGGCGAAGGGTTCGATGTCCAGCTGACGCTGGGCCTGTTCATCCAGGTGCACCTTGAGCCGGCGCGTGAAGAAGCATTTGACCGGGTCGCGCAGGAAGCTCTGCAAGAGCTCGGGCGTGAGCGTGCCGCCCTCCTCCCAGGCCGGCAGCGCATCAGCGCCTTGCGCCTCCGGCAGCTGGCCATGCAGCGCCGCCCATTCATGGGCATAGCTGTAGAGCGACGCGTCGCCGGCGAAGTAGCGACGGCTGAAAGGCTGCAAGGGATGCTCGGTGGTCAGCGCGTGCAGCAGATCGCCAGCGTCCTCCAGGCGCCAGGCGCTGGCCAGGTGATCACGCAGCTGGCCGATCAGCACCGAGGGCGGCCGCTCGCTGTTGTCACGCACGCTGCGCCCCACCCAGCTTATATAGAGGTGGTCACGCGCGGCGAGGAGCGCCTCCAGCAACAGATAGCGATCGTCCTCACGCCGGGAGCGGTCGCCAGGGCGGTAGTCGCCGGCCATCAGATCGAAATCCAGCGGCGTCTGGCTGCGCGGGTAGTCGCCGTCGTTCATGCCCAGCAGGCAGACATGACGAAACGGAATCGCGCGCATCGGCATCAGCGTGCAGAAGTTCACCGCGCCGGCAAGGAAGCGCTGGCTAAGCCGCCCCTGGTCCAACCCGGCGAGCCAGGCTTCGCGCACCACCGCCAACGGCAGTGGCTCTTCCAGCGCGGCGCCTTCGCAGAGCTCGAGCCAGGTGTCCAGCGCCTCCAGCAACTGATTGCGCAGCACCTCGTCGCGCTCGTCCTGGGCGAGGAAGAACGCCTCGAGCAGACTGCGCAAACGCTCGCCCCAGGCGCTTGGACTGGCCGGCTCGCGCAGGTTCTCCAGCAACGCGTCGAGCGCATCGAGCAGGCGGTTGAGCGGGCCGATCAGCGCGGCGTCCAGCCCGCCGATCTCATCGAACGGCTCGATGTCGGCGTAGGCCTGGCCACGCCCGACTGCATAGCCCAGCAGCATGCGACGCAGGCCGAAACGCCAGGTGTTCTGCTCCAGGCCGTGGCCCACGCCAAGCGTCTCGCGCTGCGCGGCGTCCAGCCCCCAGCGGATGCCGGCGCCCTCCAGCCAGCGGCGCAGGGTCGGCAGCGCTTCCTCGCTGATGGCGAAGCGCGCGCGCAGCGCCGCCACATCCAGCAGGTCCAGCACCTCGCTGACGCTGAAGCGGCTCTCCGGCAAACGCAGCAGGTGCTCCAGCGCGATCGCCATGGGCTCCTTACCGCGCAGCCCCTGGTCGGCCAGGGTGAAGGGAATGAAACGCGGATCGTCGCTGGCGAACTGGCCGAACACCGCCTGAATGTGCGGGGCGTAGGTGTTGACGTCGGGCACCATGACGATCACATCGCGCGGACGCAGGCTCGGGTCGCTGCTGAAGCGCTCCAGCAACTGGTCGTGCAGCACCTCGACCTCGCGCTGGGCACTGTGCGCGACGTGGAAACGCAACGACTGATCCTCTCCGGGCCGCAGCGCCGGCCAGGTGCGCCGGCTTTCCTCGAGCGGGCGCAGATCGAGGATGTCGTTCTGCACCTGGCCCAGCAGGCCGCCTTGCGCAGCGGGGCTGAACAGGTCGATGCGCTCGAACTGCTCGCGGTAGCGCTGCGGCTCGTCGTACTGATCCAGCAGATTGATGTAGTCACGCCCCTGCTTGCCCCAGGCGGCCAGCAACGGCTGGGCATGCTGGTGCATCTCCGACTCGTCGAACAGGCCGATCTGCCCGGCGGGATTGCCCTTGCGCCGCTGGCGACGGTACTCGTGGCGCAGCAGGTCCTTGTCCTCGACGATATCGCCCCAGTGATGCTGGCAGGGGTTGTGCACGAAGAGCATCACCTGGCTGAAGCGCGCCATGGCCGCCAGCGCCTCCAGCATCTGCGCGGGCAACGAGGAAATACCGAATACCGTAATGCGCCGGGGCAGGCCCGCTGGCCGGCTGTCCAGCTCCCCCAGGCGGGCGACGAAGCGCGGGTGCACCCCGGCGCGACTTTCGGCCAGGTGTTCCTGCCCGACATCCGCCAGCAGCGCACGCCACAATGCGGGCTGCCAGAGCGACGCGTCATCCAGGGGGCGCTCGCCGCCCCGCGACGTGCGCAGACGATCCTGGCCGTTGGCCCAGTCTTCCAGCCAGTCGGCGCGGTAGACCTGGTACTGGTCGAACAGATCCGCCAGGCGCTCGGCCAACTGGTAGCGCTTGCGCAGATCCTGGTCATCGGCCAGAAAGCGCCGCAGCGGAGCGAACGCGTCGTCGCTCAGCAGCTGCGGCAACAGGCGCATCAGGCGCCAGGTCAGCGGCGCCTTGTCCAGCGGCGACTGCTGGGGAATCGCATCACGCCCCAGGACGCTGCGATAGGCCTGCCAGAGAAAGCGCGCAGGCAGGTCGACATCCAGCGCCGCCGCGATCCCGCAGCCATCGCGTTCGGCCAGCGCCAGCTTGAGCCACTGCGCGATGCCGTTGCTCTGCACCAGCAGCACCTCATTCTCCAGCGGCCGCAGCGGATAGCGGCGCATCCACGCCACCGAGAGCGCACGCAGCTCTTCGAGGTGGTTACCGTGAATGACGATGAGGCCTGGCGACAGCTCCGGGCTGACGGACATCGACTAACTCCTGTCGAGAATCGAAGCGCAAGTTTGCCAGCATTTTCGGACAAGGTGCGCGATGGCTGCAGGAGTCGCTCGGTGCGCCGCGCCTATGAGCGCTGACGCTTGCGTTGCTGCTTGACGCGATACATCTCACCATCCGCCAGGATGATGGCTTCCTCGGCGCTGGTTTCGGCGGGCATCACGGCAGCCACCCCGACGCTCGCGCCCTGATAGTCGAGGGCTTCCACGCCATCGCCCAACGGGTAGCGCCCGATCGTCGCGCGGCTCAGGCGCTCCTGCATCAGGCTGGCGGCGGTACTCAGCTCCTGGTCCAGGGCCGCGCTTTCCGGCGAGGCGCCCTGGGCGATGACGATGAACTCGTCACCGCCAACGCGGCCAACGCTGTCACTGTTGCGCAGGCTGCGCTTGAGCTGGCTGGCCACGCCCTGGAGAAAGTGGTCGCCGGCCTGGTGGCCATAGACGTCATTGATGAGCTTGAACCCGTCCAGGTCGATGACCCCGATCAGCACGTACCTGTTATCCCGCTGCGCCAGGGCATACAGATGCTCCAGGTCGCGCAGGATGGCGCGCCGATTGGCGAGGCCGGTGAGAGGATCGGTCAGGGCAAGCGTGGCCAGCTCGGCGTTGGCGGCCTGGAGTTGCTCGACCAGCAGCTCGCGCTCCAGAAAGTAGCCCAGCAGCGCCGACAGCAAGCGCAGCACCGGTTCGACCTTGGGCGAACAGGCGACCTGCTGCGAACTTGCCGCGCAGACCGTACCCAACACATGGCCGGCCTGGGAACGGATGGGCGCACTCAGGTAGGTCTTGATTCCCAGCGCCTGGGCGGCGTCGGAATCACCCCAGCACTCTGAAACGTTGTCCGAGTACGGGCGGTTCTCCTCCAAAGCCCGCTTGCACAGAGTGTCAGCCCAGGGCACCACAAGCCCTTCGGGGATGACCATCGGCCCCGTGTTGCGGGCGATCTCGACCCGCTGAAAGCCTTGTTCAAGGTTGATGGTCGTCAGGTAGGTCGACTCCATGCCCGTGAGCTGGCCGAGCAGCGCCAGCAGAGGGCGAGCCAACTGTTCCAGGGAGCGGGCCTGGGGAACGGTTTCCGACAGGAGGGATAGGATCTGGTCCATCTGGACGTACCAATAGCGAGGCCACAGAACCGTTGTCGATCAGGAAAGAGCTGCCCGAATGAAGCGCGTTTCCCTAGATGCCGACGATCACTGCTGACAGCCCACCGCTGCTGAGCCATTCCCTTAAGGTGGCATCACTCTAAGAATAGAGGGTCTTTGCCCAAGTCGCGTTTTTTTCAGAGAGCTCGGCGGAGCTTCAGGGCTGCGGACTGGCGCCGAGCCCTGAAACGCGACTGGCTAGCCCCGGCTCAACCCGGTCAAGCGGGACGACAGCGCCTGCATGGCGCTACTGACCTCATCCAGCGCCTGGGCATCGCGAGCGTTCTCCTCGCTGATGCTGTGGATGCGCACCGCCAGTTCGTTGATCTCCTGAGTGACGTGGCTTTGCTGCTGCGCCGCCACGGCGATCTGTTGGGCGCGCTGGGAAATATCGTCGAAGCTCTGTACCGAACTGGAGAGCGCCGAGGCAGCACCTTCGGCCTCGACCACCGCATGCTCCGTGCGTGCCTCCCCCGCCTGCATCGCCTGCACCGCCTGGCGTGACGCCTGCTGCAGCGCACTGATCATGGTGCCGATTTCATTGGCCGAGGACTGAGTCTTGCCCGCCAGGGTGCGCACCTCATCGGCCACCACCGCGAATCCACGGCCTTGCTCACCGGCACGCGCAGCCTCGATGGCCGCGTTCAGGGCCAGCAGATTGGTCTGCTCGGAGATGGCCTTGATCACATCCAGCACCGCCCCTACCTGCTGGCTGTCCTTCTCCAGCTGGCTGATCACCGAGGCCGCACCCGCCATTTCCGTGGACAGCGCCTTGATCGCCGCACTGTTGGACGCAACCTTCTGCTGCCCCTGCTGCACGACGACCAGAGAACTCTGCGCGGTGTCGGCGCAGTCATTGGTGTTCTGCGCCACCTCCTGCGCACTCGACGACATCTCGGTGATCGCGGCAGCCAACTGCGTGTTCTCCTGCCGCTGCTGTTCGGCACGCCCCGCCAGGGTACTGCTCAGGCCACCCAGCTGCGCGGCCTCGGCCTGCAGGTGATCGGCTTCCTCGGCAATGCGCTGGAGCATGGTGCGCAACTGCCCGGCGTAGCGGTTGACCGCGTGGCGCAGTGCGCCGATTTCGTCTTCGCGCTCCACGCTCAACTCGACATCACGGCTGGCCGAGCCGCGCCCCAGGGAATCGATCTGCGCAGTGGTTTCCTCCAGCTGGCCGATCAACTTGCGCCCTGCCAGCCAGGCCAGTGCCAGCAGCACCGCCAGCAAGGGCAACAGGAACAGCAGAATTTCCCAGGTCAGCGCATGGGCCAGGCCCGTGACCCGCTCCTGCGGCGTCGCCAGGCCGATGACCCAGCCGGTGTCCGGCATCACGAACAGACTGACGCGACTGGCCTGGTTGAGCTGCTCATCCTGTTCGAGATCAATGTTGCGAATGCCCCCGGCGCTGCCGCCGCTCAACGCATCCTGAATCGGCTTGAGCCAGCCGTGCTGCTGCGCCAGGTCGGCGAACTTGACCATCGCGCCACCCTTGCCGCCGGTCATGCCCGGAAAATGCAGCACGTTGCCGGCCTGATCGAGCGCGAAGGCATAGCCGTCGGTGACTTTGCCCTGCTCGGTCAGAAAGCGCGCCAGATCATCCAGCAGCAGGTCCAGCGTGGCGACCCCGGCAAAGCGGCCACTCAGCTGGTATGGCACGCTACAGGTGACCATCGGCACACCCGTCACCGCATCCTGATAGGCCTCCGACCAGAGGCACTGGCCGAGCTTGCTGCTACGGGCGCCGGTGTACCAGGCATCGTTGTGATAGCCAGGCCCGTCTGCCGCGTTGTAATCGTCCGAGTAGCTCAGGCGACCATCGGCCCCACGCGCCCAGAAGAAACTGCGGCGCTCGACGCCATCACTGAAGGCATTTGGCTCGGGCCAGACGCCACCACCGGCGATCGCCCGGTCCCCCTGATTGTCGATCAGATTCGGCAGGCTATCGCGATACAGCGCCTCCTCACGCGGCAGCACCTCGGCCAGATGCGCGAGGCTGGCCGTCACCCCCTCGATACGCGCCAGCTGCAACGCCAATTGGCGCACGATGGCGCTGCCGGTTTGCTCGATCAGCTCACCACTGGCCGCCACCACACGGGGTTGCCCACGCAAGGCCATCACCGAGAACACCGCCAGCGCGGTGAGAATCAGAAGCACGATGCAACCCAGGGTCAAGCGCTGGGACAGTCTAACGGGGACCAAAGCCATGCGATTACTCCTACTTGGGAGGGACACTACAAGGGGCTACCAGAACTGCTTACGAACGCTCCTAGTTCCACCAGCAGGATCAGTTGCTGCGATACTCCATCGCCTGTGCCATCTGCGTACAAGCGCCCTGGCCAGGGTACCCGCGCCAGATGCCTACCCTGAGTTATAGATGAACAGGCGCGGCGTTACACCGTTTAGTCGGCGGGCAAGGCGTCGACTTGAGCGCAATCGCAAGGCGCCGGGAACAGAGCAAGCCCCGCTTCCGGCCAGCAGCGCCCCCGCGTTTTCAACCAGACCTGCCCGGACAAGGATGAACAGGATGCAGATCCGTGAACTGACCCGCGACGACCTCCCCAGCGCCAGCACCCTGTGCATGGACGCATTCATGCTGGCGGTCGCGCCCTCGCTGCCGCCCCAGGGCGTGGAGACCTTCAGCAAGCTGGCAGACACAGCGGCATTCGCCGAACGTATGGCCGGTGACAACCTCATGCTCGGCTGCCTGGAGGATGGCGCGCTGACGGGGCTGATCGAGCTCAAGGAAGGACGCCATGTGGCGATGCTGTTCGTGGCGCCGGATTGCCAGCGCAAAGGCATCGGCCAGCGCCTGATCGACGCGGCGATGGAACATGCCAGAGGCGACGTGCTGACGGTACGAGCAGCGCTGTCTTCGGTGAAAGCTTACGAGCGCTATGGATTCATCCTGACCGGCGAAGTTGGCGAGTTCGCCGGGCTGATTTTCCAGCCCATGGAAAAGAGGCTGACCTCCATCTAGGCCAGGTCTGAGCCGCTATTTCCGGCAAGCAGAGCTGCACACCGCGTATCCACGGTGAGTCGATTCGACCCGATCAGCGCAAGGCTATTCGGACACCTCGGCCCCGCCAGACAAGTCCGAATGGACTGGGGCCAACGTAGTACCTCAACTATGGAAATAGGCTTACACACATGCGTCACTGAACTTCGGGCCATTCAGCTAAGCTGGAGCCTGGACTCGATAGGAGCACGCAATGTCTGCCAAGGAAGAGCAGCTACTGCAGCTACTGGGCCTGATGGCTCGCAGCATGACCCACATGACGGCCTCCCTGACGGCCATGGCCTTCGATCAGCTGCAAAGCCACGACGCCACTGTGCAGAAGGCTGCCAAACGCATGATCGAACGCATGCAAGCCATCAACGAGGAACTGGACCAGCAGTGGGAGCTGGTCGGTCAACTCACCGGCGAGCGCGACCAGGAATTGCTCGCCGAAGCCCTGGACTTTTCGCTATCGCCAGCACGCAAGGAAGCGGTTGATTGAGGGCCCCGTCATAGCCTCGCTTGCTGGCGAGGTTTTTATCCTGCGTCCTTCAGCGTCTGCTGCCAGCCAGACGCTCGCTGACTCATTTTCCTAATACGCAAGCCTGACCTGAAGCGGTGTTGATCTGGATAACGCGTAAAGCGCCTCGGTATAAGGCTGGGAAATGTCTATCGAGGCGGAGGTAGTCCAGCCCCTTTTTTGCGGTGCCCTATCAATCGTGCTCAGCCTGTGCAGCCGGCTCTTCCTCAATGGAGGCAGTCCCTGAAAGACATAATTTCTTACACTCGCCGCAAGCCCTTTTAATACGGGGCCTAGGCGCTATATGCGCAAAGATTTGCACAACTCTTTCTTGCTAATGTCCCAAGCGAAATCTGGCCAGTGCGAGTCGCGCTTAGGCTCCTCAAAGGGGCTAGGCCAACGCCCTCTGACCATCCTCTTCAAGCGAAATTGCGCTCATGCAAGGATCTGCAAAATGAGTGGAAAACCAGCAGCAAGAGTTACCGACCCGACTGCCTGCCCCATTCCTGGACACGGCACTAATCCAATCGCTTCCGGCTCGCCAGATGTCCTATTCGATAGTTTGCCAGCGGCCCGCCAAGGCGATCCGACTGCTTGCGGCTCAGCCCTGGTGGGCAACCTTGTTGCCAATGTGTTTGTCGACGGATTACCCGTCGCAACCCTAGGCAGCACAGGGAATCACGGGAATGTTGTCGTGGGCGGATCTGGCACCGTAATCATCGGTAACACACATACGGCTGCCGCCTTTACGACTCTGCTTGCTGTGCCCATAACTCCGAAAATTTGCCTACCCTGCCTACTTCTTGCAGCCAGTCGTAACCAGACATTCGTACCTTTGGAATCACTTGGAGTCCGGAGATGAGTGGGGCCAACGGTTTTCGCAGCATCGAAGACGAGGTACGTATTCGTCTTGCCAATAATCCGGAGCTCAAGCTTTTCGCACTGGTCGACGGAGCCCGCTACCTGACCTTGGAGTCCCGGTTAGTTCAAGCCTCTGGCCATTGGCAATGGCTGTTGGCGGGCACAGAGCTGGATGCGATCAAGCAAGGTGGCCCAGCCCTTGTGCAGTTGGACGAACGCTGCGACTTACAGCACTGGCTCGTAAACCGAGACCGCAAAGAACCTTTGGTGTCATGGCTAATGAGCACCAAGAGCTTCGAGACTCTGTCCCAGCATCTTGGGTCGTTTCTGTTCACCAGGCTTCCCGACGGCAGGAAGTCACTCTTCCGTTATTACAATCCGATTGTTCGGCGGGCCCTTAATAGCGTCCTGAGCGAGGAGCAGCGCCAGCAGATGATGCGACCCATCGAGCACTGGCTGGTATGGCAGCCGCTCGAGTCCCGCTACCTCCCTCTGGATGTAGATATGCAAGGGGGGCAGCATGCTTGAACTGTCGAGCGAGCAAATCGCACAGCTTGATGCAGTGCGCCGCGACGAAGCCATCGAGAAGTTGCTACTGGAGGTGCGAGCGCAAGATCCGGATTGGTTTGCTCGGCATGGCCTGTCAGGAGGCACCAGCTACCTGGCCGGATATCGGCGGCACGCCGAGGGGTTTGGCCTTACCGACCCTCAGGCGATCGAGGACTTCATGCGCTACGGACTCATGTTCCCTGGCTTTCACAGAGATGACGCCTTCGTGTCCTGGATGAAACGTTCGGTCGCCGACTCGCCTGAGCAGCGTTTCAAGGACTATCAGAGCGTCATGACGTTCGTCTGGAAGCTCAAGAACACCACGTGGAACTGACAAGGAGTCGTCTGATATGAGTGGTTTGATCACCGCTGCAGGAAGCGCACTGGGCAGCCCCGGCGCAACTCTGGGCCTTCGCGCAACACCTCGGTTCGGACCCGGTATGCCTCTGGCTCGCCCGCCGGCTCCCCGCCTCCCAATGCCTACAGCGCGCCCCTCCCCTCGCCCTATGCCAGAGACACTTCCCCATTCGGGAGCTCGCCCCGCTCCACGCCCTATTCCGCAGCCCCAGGTACTGCCGCAAACGCGTACCGCTGACAAGGCAGACGAGCGCACACGGACCTGTGATGCAGAACGAGACGACGAGTGCGTTGACTGCGCCCCCACAGAGGGCACCATGGCGGTGGCCAACAACGGCAAAGGGCATTCCATGTCGGATCTATCTTCGCGATACCAGGCCTGGGTAACCGGATTTCCTCCGCCTTACGAATGGCGATGGAGCGAAACCTGGTGGGATGGATTCGAAGAACCGCGTTGTACCCTGCTTGAGGCCAAGGCCAACTACGCCTTCATGTTTGTACCCTTGCTGGGTGTTCCAAAGCCTTGGGCACCGGTCAAATCAGTTCTTGTAGACCCGGCACGCCGCCACTCGGCTAAGGCAAGGCCGACGCCCCCCGTCAGAGTCGAGTGGCACTTTCTGCAGCGCATCGTCTACGAGCACTGCTCCAGCCAATATCGCCGTTTGGGGCTGACCAATCTGACAGCCTTCTGGAATCCAATGCCGAACACCCCTGAGCACGACGAATATCAGGAACACCGCGAGCGTGAGCAACGCGAATTCGACGACTACTACCGGGATAATCCCGATCTGATTGCCTGAGGAACCAGCATGGCAAATTCTTTCCGGTCCTTTGTATTCAAGATGCGCTTCAACAAAAGTGCGATCGCTGCGGTGCCCCATGAGGAGCAGTTGGAGCGCATATACCGCTACCTGGGTGCGTTGGGCCAGTTACATACGCTTCTTGGTAAATGGTATTTACAAGGTGCCTCAGTTCAGGACGCGTTGCGCAGTGACGTGCTGAGCGCCCCCCAAGCGTTGTCCGAGGCTGCCGCCGCAAGTTTCGACGCCGAATATCCAACATGGCTGTCCGTAGCTGTGTGGAATGGACAGGAAGATCCGCTGCGGGGAGGCTTGGCCTTCAGCTACGACGCACACGACATGGAATCCATATCCAGCATGGATTTCGAAGATGCCGGAGCGCTGGTATCAGCTCTTGAGAACCCACGTCCGGTGTTGCTGGAAATGCTTCGCCTAGCGGTATCCATCTGGCCGGAAATCGATTGGGGTGTAATAGCTCCCGACAGGTACTACCTGGATGGCCAAACCTTCTCCGACCGTCAAACCATCGGCTGGATAGGTTTCTGTCCGCACCCGCTAGATCCCAGCGATTTCTCAGATGCAGACGAGCTGATCGACATACCAGGTCGCGGCACGATTCTGGTGAGCAGTGCTCAGGTTATGGATGAACGCAATAGAGAGCACTTCCGAAGTGTCGGCGCGCTGGACACAAAGCTCGTCGAGCTGGGCTATCTACCCTTGTTTAACAACTGACGTCGGCAAACATCCTGAGCTACGTTTGGGTTGCCATGAATCAAGGGGGCTGAGCCCACTTTTCGCTGCACCCTTTCAGGCGTGTGCAGCGTGTTAAGCCGGTTCCTCTTCCTTGGTAGCCAGCCCACCGTCCAGTGCCCGCCATCTCATGAACCAGATGCAGCAGGCCGTAGGTTCTGATCATGTCGAGTAGACCAGAGTGGTCGTAGGCGTTTGGCGAAGATGCCGGATCGGTGCGTTTGAGGTACTACCCAAGGGCACTCAGAGGGACCGTGCCTTCGCTGGTTCCACTTGCCAGCAAAGATACGGCAGACACCTACATCGACTGGGCCATCCTTGAAAGGAAAGTGCCAAGGGACATGCTCACTCCTTCGGCTCGGTGTGAGCTTACTCGAAAGTGTCCGTGTTAACGGGGTAGAACCCGACTGAGCAAACTGATCGATGAAGCCAACAGAATTTCGGCCAGCGACTCGCGCGGGCCGGCCCTGACAATTTTGAGGAGGATAGCGGAATGAAAAAAGAAAAGTCCCTGAAACGAAAAAGGCCAGCTCATTTCTGAACTGGCCTAGATCGTGGAGTTATTTGGTCGGGACGGAGTGATTCGAACACTCGACCCCTTGCACCCCATGCAAGTGCGCTACCGGGCTGCGCTACGCCCCGACGATGCTTCCGGGTGACCGAAAGCGGGAGGAACTATACATTAAGCTTTTGAAATAAGGCAACTTTTTCTTGGCCTTACTTCTTCAGGACGTGCAGAACGTCCTCGAGCTCCGCAATCATCTGCTTGATCAGCTGACGATACTGGGTGGTGTCGTCCTTGGCCTCGTCACCGGAGAGGCGCTGGCGCGCCCCACCAATGGTGAAACCCTGATCGTACAGCAATGCTCGAATCTGCCGGATCATCAGCACATCCTGGCGCTGATAGTAGCGGCGGTTGCCCCGCCGCTTGACCGGGTTCAACTGTGGGAATTCCTGCTCCCAGTAGCGCAGAACGTGAGGTTTGACCGCGCAGAGTTCGCTGACTTCACCAATGGTGAAGTAGCGTTTGCCGGGAATTGCCGGTAATTCGTCGTTATGACTTGGTTCCAGCATAGGCCTCGACCCTGGCTTTCAATTTTTGCCCTGGACGAAAAGTGACCACACGGCGAGCCGTGATTGGAATCTCTTCCCCTGTTTTCGGGTTACGACCGGGTCGCTGGCGCTTGTCGCGCAAGTCGAAGTTGCCGAACCCGGAAAGCTTGACCTGTTCGTTCAGCTCAAGAGCCTGGCGGATCTCTTCAAAAAACAGCTCCACCAGTTCCTTGGCTTCCCGTTTGTTCAGGCCGAGCTCTTCATACAGACGTTCCGCCATTTCAGCTTTCGTCAGAGCCCCCATACGCTACTTCCTTAACGTGGCGTTGAACCTTTGTTCGAGGCAGGTGAGGATATTTTGCGTAGTAGTACTCACCTCATCGTCATTAAGAGTGCGCGATGGATGTTGCCAGGTCAAGCCGACGGCAAGGCTTTTTCTAAGCGGATCAATGCCTTTACCGTGATAGACGTCAAATAGCTTGAGGTCCGTCAGCCATTCACCCGCCGTCTCGCGGATCGCCGCCAGCACGGCCTCGGCCGGTTGCTCGCGATCGACCAGCAACGCCAGGTCACGGCGCACTTCAGGGAAGCGCGACAGTTCGCTGAAGGCCGGCATGCGACCCGCAGCGACTTCGGCCAGCACCAGTTCGAAGAGATACACCGGCTGATCCAGCCCCAGGGTCTTGGCCAGCTCCGGGTGCAGGGCACCGATGAAACCGACCAGGCGCCCTTCTCGCTCGATGCGCGCGGTCTGGCCCGGATGCAGGGCCGGATGCTCGCCAGGCACGAAGCTGAAGGCATCGACCGCGCCGGCATAGCCCAGCAACGCTTCGACATCGGCCTTGAGGTCATAGAAGTCGACGCCATCACGGCTGTTGGCCCAGCCTTCCGGCAGGCGGCTGCCACTGATCACGCCGGCCAGCATGGCTTCCTGCTGCAGACCTTCGAGCTGGCCGACGAAACGCAGGCCACTCTCGAACAGGCGCACGCGCGACTGCTGACGGTTCAGGTTGTGCTCCAGCGCCTTGACCAGACCCGGCCACAGCGACGAACGCATGGCCGCCATGTCGGCGGAAATCGGGTTGGCCAGCTGCAGCGGCTCGACACCCGGAGCGAAGAGTTCGAACAGTTTGGGATCGATGAAGCTGTAGGTGATCGCTTCCTGGTAGCCGCGCGCGACCAGCAGGCGGCGCAGCGCAGGCAGCTCGGCGCGCGCTTCGGCCTTGGCCTGCGGCGCCAGGCGGGCTTGCGGGTAGCGCACCGGCAGGCGGTTGTAGCCGTACAGTCGGCCCAGCTCTTCGATCAGATCGACTTCCAGGCTGATATCGAAGCGGTGGCTCGGCACACTGACCTGCCACTGACCGGCGCCCTGGGCGCTGACGCCCAGACCCAGCGCGGTGAGCAGACGCTCCACTTCGCTCGCGTCCATGTCCATGCCCAGCATCTGACTGATACGCTCGGCACGCAGCGTCACAGGTGCGACGTTCGGCAGGTCGGCTTCGCTGCAGGCCTCGATGATCGGGCCGGCTTCACCGCCCACGATCTCCAGCAGCAATGCGGTCGCACGCTCCATGGCCTGGCGCGCCAGTTGCGAGTCGACACCCCGCTCGAAGCGGTGCGAGGAGTCGGTGTGCAGGCCATAGGAACGAGCCTTGCCGGCGATGGCGATATTGTCGAAGAAGGCGCTTTCCAGGAACAGGTCGCGGGTCTTGCCGCTCACGCCGCTGTGCTCGCCACCCATTACCCCTGCAATGGCCAGGGCGCGCTGATGATCGGCGATCACCAGCGTATCGGCACGCAGGCTGACCTCCTGGCCATCGAGCAGCACCAGCTTCTCGCCCTCTTCCGCCATGCGCACGCGAATGCCACCGTTGATCTCGGCGAGATCGAACGCATGCATGGGCTGGCCCAGTTCGAGCATCACGTAGTTGGTGATGTCGACAGCCGGATCGATGCTGCGCACATCGGAACGGCGCAGGCGCTCCACCATCCATAGCGGCGTCGGACGCGACAGGTCGACGTTGCGGATCACACGCCCCAGGTAGCGCGGGCAGGCCTGCGTGGCCAGCACGTCCACCGAACGCACTTCATCATGCGCCGGCGCCACCGGATCGATGGCCACCGGGGTGACCGGAGCACCGTACATGGCGCCGACTTCGCGGGCCAGGCCGGCGATGGACAGGCAGTCGCCGCGGTTCGGGGTCAGCCCCAGCTCAATGCACACGTCATCCAGGCCGAGATAATCACGCAGGCTCTGGCCCACCGGCGCATCGGCCGCCAGCTCCATCAGCCCGCTGTTGTCATCGCTGACCTGCAGCTCGGACGCCGAGCAGAGCATGCCCTGCGATTCCACACCGCGCAGCTTGGCCTTCTTGATCTTGAAGTCACCCGGCAGTTCGGCGCCGATCATGGCGAACGGCACCTTGATGCCGGCGCGGGCATTGGGCGCACCGCAGACCACCTGGAAGGTCTCGCCGCCGTTGCTCACCTGGCAGACGCGCAGCTTGTCGGCGTCCGGGTGCTGCTCGGCGCTGAGGATCTCGCCCACGACGATACCGCTGAAGGCACCGGCGACGGGCTGAACGGCGTCGACTTCCAGGCCGACCATGGACAGACGCGCAACCAGGTCGTCACGCGATACATCAGGGCTGACCCAGCCGAGCAGCCACTGTTCACTGAATTTCATACTGTCTGTTCTCCTTAAACGAATTCGATGACGAGGGCACGGCGCTAGCGAAATTGCGCCAGGAACCGCAGGTCGTTATCGAAGAACAGGCGCAGATCATTGACACCATAACGCAGCATGGCCAGGCGCTCGACACCCATGCCGAAGGCGAAGCCCGAGTATTTTTCCGGGTCGATGCCGCTCATGCGCAGCACGTTCGGGTGAACCATGCCGCAGCCCATGACTTCCAGCCAGCCGGTCTGCTTGCACACGCGGCAGCCCTTGCCCGAGCACATCACGCACTGCATGTCGACTTCAGCCGACGGCTCGGTGAACGGGAAGAACGACGGACGGAAGCGCACGCCCAGTGGCTTCTCGAAGAACACGCGGAGGAATTCCTCGATGGTGCCCTTGAGGTCGGCGAAGCTGATGCCCTCGTCGACCAGCAGGCCTTCGACCTGGTGGAACATCGGCGAGTGGGTGATATCGGAGTCGCAGCGATAGACACGGCCTGGGCAGACGATGCGGATCGGCGGCTGCTGCGATTCCATGGTGCGCACCTGGACCGGCGAGGTGTGGGTGCGCAGCAGCATGTTCGCATTGAAATAGAAGGTGTCGTGCATCGCCCGCGCCGGGTGGTGGCCGGGGATGTTGAGCGCTTCGAAGTTGTGGTAGTCGTCTTCGACTTCCGGGCCTTCGGCAACGCTGTAACCGATATGGGTGAAGAACTGCTCGACGCGCTCCAGGGTGCGGGTCACCGGGTGCAGGCCACCAGAGGCCTGACCGCGGCCCGGCAGGGTCACGTCGATACGCTCGGACGCCAGCTTCTCGGCGAGCAAGGCCTGCTCAAGCACAGATTTGCGGGCATTCAGGGCGTCTTGCACCTGGCTCTTGGCAGTGTTGATCAAGGCGCCGGCTTTCGGGCGTTCCTCGGCCGACAACTTGCCCAGGGTCTGCATCAGGGCAGTCAGTTCGCCCTTCTTGCCAAGGTACTGAACCCGGAGCTGTTCCAGGGCGTTGACATCTTCGCTTTGTTGCACGGCCTCGAGCGCTTGGGAGACCAATGCATCCAGATTTTCCATTTACAGACTCCAGATACGAAATAGGGGAAGAGCTTTTAAGGCTCTTCCCCTATCTTTGACGTTGCCACCGGGCGAACCCGGTGATTGTCGGGGGACTTAAGCCAGAACGGCCTTAGCTTTCTCGACAATCGCAGCAAACGCCGCTTTTTCGTTCACTGCCAGATCAGCCAGAACCTTACGGTCGATTTCGATCGACGCTTTCTTCAGGCCAGCGATCAGACGGCTGTAGGACAGGCCGTTGACGCGAGCACCAGCGTTGATACGAGCGATCCACAGTGCACGGAACTGACGCTTGCGCTGACGACGGTCACGGTAGGCGTATTGGCCTGCCTTGATCACCGCTTGCTTGGCAACACGGAACACGCGCGAACGAGCACCGTAGTAGCCCTTGGCGAGCTTCAGGATTTTTTTGTGACGAGCACGAGCGATAACGCCACGCTTAACACGAGCCATGAGTAATTACCTCTAAGTATCTTGACCGATTAACGAACGCGCAGCATGCGCTCGACTTTTGCGACGTCCGACGGACCGATCAGCGAGCTGCCACGCAGCTGGCGCTTACGCTTGGTGGACATCTTGGTCAGGATGTGGCTCTTGAAAGCGTGCTTGTGCTTGTAACCCGAAGCAGTCTTCAGGAAGCGCTTAGCAGCGCCGCTCTTGGTTTTCATCTTTGGCATGTTTAGTACTCCGCATTCATTAACAACTGATAACCATCAGGCCTGCCAGTGCCCGGGAGGTTATTTACGCTTCTTGGGAGCGATGACCATCATCAGCTGGCGTCCTTCCAGCTTAGGATGCTGTTCGACGGTGCCGAGCTCGATCAGGTCTTGTTCGACCCGCTTGAGCAGCTCCATACCCAGCTCCTGGTGGGCCATCTCACGGCCGCGGAATCGCAGAGATACCTTGGCCTTGTCCCCATCTTCAAGGAAACGTATCAGGTTGCGTAGTTTTACCTGATAATCCCCTTCTTCCGTCCCTGGACGAAACTTGATTTCTTTGATCTGTTGCTGGTGCTGGTTCTTCTTCGCCGCAGCAGCCTGCTTTTTCTTTTCGAACAGGTGCTTGCCGTAGTCCATGATGCGGCAAACCGGTGGCACCGCGTCTGCGGAGATTTCCACCAGATCCAGCTTGGCTTCCTCGGCGGCGCTCAGCGCCTCATCGATGGAAACCACACCAATCTGCTGGCCGTCCGCGCCAATCAGACGAACTTCACGCGCGGTGATGTTCTCGTTGATCGGCGCCTTGGGGGCGGCCCGCTTGTCCTGTCTCATATCACGCTTAATAGTTCTTACTCCAAATCTTGGCGACCACGCCGGGAAACCGCTTGCTGCAACTGCGCGGCGAACTGCTCGAGAGGCATTGACCCCAGGTCGACGCCTTCGCGGGTGCGCACAGCAACGGATCGTGTCTCGACCTCCCGATCTCCGATGACCAGGAGATAGGGAACCTTGAGCAAGGTATGCTCGCGGATTTTAAAGCCGATCTTTTCGTTTCTCAAGTCAACCTTGGCACGAAAACCGCTTTGATTGAGAGTTTTCTCCGCCTCACGGGCAAAATCGGCCTGCTTGTCGGTGATATTCATGATCACCGCCTGGGTCGGCGCCAACCAGGCCGGGAAGGAACCGGCGTAATGTTCGATCAGCATGCCGATGAAACGCTCGAAGGAACCGAGGATCGCACGGTGCAGCATGACCGGGCGCTTGCGGTTGTTGTCTTCGGCGATATAGCTGGCATCCAGACGCTCGGGCAGGTTCGGATCGTACTGCAGCGTGCCGCACTGCCAGTTACGGCCCAGGCAGTCACGCAGCGTGAACTCGATCTTCGGACCGTAGAAAGCACCCTCGCCCGGCTGGTATTCCCACTCCAGGCCGGATTCGTTGAGCGCATCGGCCAGCGCACCCTCGGCGCGATCCCACAGCTCTTCGGAACCCACGCGCTTGGCCGGACGAGTCGACAGCTTCATGGCGACGTCGGTGAAGCCGAAGTCCTTGTAGACATCCAGCGTCAGCTTGATGAAGTCGGCCGCTTCCTTCTTCACCTGCTCTTCGGTGCAGAAGATATGCGCATCGTCCTGCACGAAACCACGCACGCGCATGATGCCGTGCAGCGCGCCGGACGGCTCGTTACGGTGGCAGGCACCGAACTCGGCCAGACGCAGCGGCAGGTCACGGTAGGACTTCAGGCCCTGGTTGAACACCTGCACGTGGCACGGGCAGTTCATCGGCTTGACCGCGTAATCGCGATTTTCCGAGGCCGTGGTGAACATGTTCTCGGCGTAGTTGGACCAGTGACCGGAACGCTCCCAGAGAATGCGATCGACCACCTGCGGCGTCTTGATCTCCTGGTAGCCGTTCTCGCGCTGCACCTGGCGCATGTACTGCTCGAGCACCTGATAGACAGTCCAGCCATTGGCGTGCCAGAACACCATGCCCGGCGCTTCTTCCTGCAGGTGGAACAGGTCCAGCTGCTTGCCGATACGACGGTGATCGCGCTTCTCGGCTTCTTCGATGCGCTGGATATAGGCAGCCAGCTGCTTCTTGTCCGCCCAGGCGGTGCCGTAGACACGCTGCAGCTGCTCGTTCTTAGAGTCGCCGCGCCAGTAGGCACCGGAAATCCGGGTCAGCTTGAACGCCTTGAGGAAGCGCGTGTTCGGCACGTGCGGGCCACGGCACATGTCGACGTATTCTTCGTGGAAGTACAGACCCATGGCCGTTTCATCGGGCATGTCGTCGATCAGGCGCAGCTTGTACTCCTCGCCACGGGACTTGAACAGCTCGATGACGTCGGCGCGCGGCGTCATCTTCTTGATGACGTCGTAGTCCTTGTCGATCAGCTCGGCCATACGCTTCTCGATGGCCGCCATGTCTTCCGGCGTGAAGGGACGGTCGATGGCGATGTCGTAATAGAAGCCTTCATCGATGACCGGACCGATCACCATCTTGGCATTCGGATACAGCTGCTTGACCGCATGGCCAACCAGGTGAGCACAGGAGTGGCGGATGATTTCCAGCCCCTCTTCGTCCTTCGGCGTGATGATCTGCAGGGTGGCATCGGTATCAATGACATCGCAGGCGTCGACCTGCCTGCCGTTGACCTTGCCAGCCAGGGTGGCCTTGGCCAGACCCGCACCAATGGATTGAGCGACCTCCAGTACGGATACCGGATGATCGAACGAACGTTGACTGCCGTCGGGAAGAGTAATGATGGGCATGGCGCCTCCTCTCCTAGTGGTGACCCCTACCAAAGGTCACGTGGGTTGGGATGAGCCAGGAAGCGATTCGGCGGTATATCTGCCTAACAATGGCAGGAGCCCGAGGGCCAACCAGACCGAACCAGAGTCACTGGAGGTAAAGAGTACGGATGCTTTCAGAAAGCCTGAGCCCTGACAAGCCACCGCGAACAACAAAGAACACAAAAGGCGATGCAGCACCCGAAAAATCCGGGCAATAAAAAAGGGGTCGCTCGGCGACCCCTTTTTATCGATTTGGTAGGCACAATTGGACTCGAACCAACGACCCCCACCATGTCAAGGTGGTGCTCTAACCAACTGAGCTATGTGCCTTCGATGGGTGCGCATTCTACGCAGATCTTTTCGGGCGTCAACAAGTTTTTTCGCTAACTTACTGAAATAGTCCAATTTTTTACGTCCGGCAGGATCGTTGAATATTTTGCACAGCCACTAGCCGGCTATTTGCAACTCAGGTAGCATCCGATCATTCGTAAAAAATAAAGAACAGAGGTTCAATATGGCGCACACGGCATACCCACAATCCTATTACGCCGCTTCTGCCAACCAGGCCGCTCAACGCCCCGCCCTGCAGGGAGAAGTGGAAACCGATGTGTGCATCATCGGTGCCGGCTACACCGGCCTGTCCACGGCCCTGTTCCTGCTGGAGAACGGCTTCAAGGTCAGCATCCTGGAGGCGGCCAAGGTCGGTTTCGGCGCATCCGGCCGCAACGGCGGGCAGATCGTCAACAGCTATAGCCGCGACATCGATGTCATCGAACGCACTGTCGGCCCGAAGCAGGCCCAGCTGCTGGGGCAGATGGCCTTCGAGGGCGGCCGCATCATTCGTGAGCGCATCGCCAAGTACGACATCCAGTGCGACCTGAAGGACGGCGGCGTGTTCGCCGCACTGACCAGCAAGCAGATGGGCCACCTGGAAGCGCAGAAGAAGCTGTGGGAGCGCTACGGCCACACCCAGCTGGAACTGATGGACGCAGCGCGCATCCGTGAAGTGGTCGCCACCGACAACTATATCGGCGGCATGCTGGACATGAGCGGCGGCCATATCCACCCGCTGAACCTGGCACTGGGTGAAGCCGCTGCAGTCGAATCGCTCGGCGGCGTGATCTACGAACAGTCGCCGGCCATTCGCATCGAGCGCGGCGCCAACCCGCTGGTGCACACCCCGGAAGGTCGCATCAAGGCCAAGTTCGTCGTGGTCGCGGGCAACGCCTACCTGGGCAATCTGGTACCGGAGCTGGCCGCCAAGTCGATGCCGTGCGGCACCCAGGTGATCACCACCGAGCCGCTCTCCGATGAGCTGGCCGCCAGCCTGTTGCCGCAGGACTACTGCGTCGAGGACTGCAACTACCTGCTCGACTACTACCGTCTCTCTGGCGACAAGCGCCTGATCTACGGCGGCGGCGTGGTCTATGGCGCACGCGACCCTGCCAACATCGAGGCCATCATCCGGCCGAAGATGCTCAAGACCTTCCCGCAGCTGAAAGACGTGAAGATCGATTACGCCTGGACCGGCAACTTCCTGCTGACCCTGTCGCGCCTGCCGCAGGTCGGTCGTATCGGCGACAACATCTACTACTCCCAGGGCTGCAGCGGCCATGGCGTGACCTACACGCACCTGGCCGGCAAGGTGCTGGCCGAGGCGCTGCGTGGCCAGGCCGAGCGTTTCGATGCCTTCGCCGACCTGCCGCACTACCCCTTCCCTGGCGGCCGCCTGTTCCAGGTTCCGTTCAGTGCCATCGGCGCGTGGTACTACACGCTGCGCGACAAGCTGGGCGTCTGATCCAGCCCATCGACGAAAACGGCGCCCGAGGGCGCCGTTTTCGTTTGTCTCATGGACAGGCCGGCAAGGCCTGGCACTGTCCGGCCGAACCGGCGACCTGCGGCGGCGCGGCGAAGCGCGCATCCTGCGGTGCCAGGCGCTGCGCGCATGCCTGGGCCTGGCGCGCCTCGCCCGCACAGCTGCGCTCCCCCAGCAGCTGGGACAGGTTGTACCAGCCGGCGGCGAAGTCGGGCTCGCGCTTGAGGCTCTCGCGCAAGGCCTGCTCGGCGCCCTTGCGGTCACCATCGGCATAGCGGCTGTTGCTCAGGGCGAACCAGGGCAGTGCCTGCTCCGGCCAGGCCTCGGCCGCACGGCGATAGGCACGGCGTGCCGGCTGGGCGTTGCCGGTCTGCTCCAGGTCATTGGCCGCCTGCATCCAGGCGTGCATGTCGGCCTGCGCCGGCAGCCGCTCCGGCGGCAGCGTCAGCACCGCCCAGCGACCGCCACGCGCCCAAGTCTTGTCGAAGCTGGTGAAGCTGTCTTCGAGCCGTCGCGTGGTGGCCGAACGCAGGACCAGCGTGCGCTCGCGGCGGTCATAGCCCACCACCACCGCGAAGTGCCACTGGGGATACCAGTCGAACGCCAGGTTCTGCAGCACCAGCACCGGGTTGCCCGCCGCGACCTCCGCCAGTATCGCCTCCAGGCGCGGCTGCAACGGGTAGACCAGCAGCTCATGGTTGCGCGCAGCGGCGACCATCTCGACCTGCAGGCTGCCCTCGCGGCCGGGAAGGTAGACCTTGTCCTTGAGTGCACCGGGCGTCGTCAGCACGCCACGCTGGTTGAGCATGGTGGCCAGCGCCGCCGGCCCGCACTGATAGGCGTCCTGCGGGAAGAAGGGTACATCGGTCAACTCGACGCGTTCAGGCAGGCGCTGGGCCTCTGGCGATAACACCGGAGACCGCGCGCAGGCTGCGAGTAGAACGACGGATGCGATACAGCAGAGGCGGATCAGCGATTGATGCATTTGACGAAACTGAAGATGTTGGTGGCGCACAGCATATCAGTGATGATGAAGATCACCAGAAACAGCACAATGATGCCGACCACACCGGCACCGGCAGGCGCCTGATCGAGCTGCTGGTTGAACTGCGCCAGTTCGGCCGGCGTCAGGCTGGCGATACGCGACTCGACCTGCTCGCGATCGACGCCCATGGCGACCAGTTTGTCCTTGACCTGCTGATCATCGAGCATGGCCATCAGCTGTTGCTGGTCGACCTGGTGCTGCTGCTCGGCGATCACCTCCTGAGTGCCGATCATCGCGGCGTTCGCCGCGGGGATCTGCGCCACCAGCAGCAGATGAAACAGCGCAGTGACAGCGGCCAGACGACGCATGGCGGGGTTCATGGAAATTGTCATTGTGGTTATCTCCTGAGGGATGAGGTAGCCAATAGACAGCATCCGAATCGCTCAGGTTCAGACCACCAGTCCGCCGCCGCTCAGGTTTCCTGCAGCAGCTGGCTGAGCACCGCGCGCAGCTTGCCCGGCTTGACCGGCTTGTTCAGCAGTGGCGCCCCCAGCGCCTGCAGCTGGCGACGACAGGCGTCGCTGCGGTCGGCACTGATGATCAGCGCCGGGATCGTCCGGGAAAAGCGCTCGCGCAACTGCTGGATGACCTCGCAGCCCAGCACGCCGTGGTCGAGGTGGAAATCGGCGAGGATCACCTCGGGCGCCCTGCCCTGCAGGTTCTCCAGCGCCTCGGGCAGATCCAGCGCGGTGACCACCTCGCAGCCCCACTGGCCGAGCAATGCCGCCATGCTGTGGAGAATGTCCGCTTCGTTGTCGATCACCAGCAGGCGCCGCCCCGGCAGCGGATTGCCAAGCACCGCCTGCGCCGCCGGTTGCACCTGGCGCAGCGGATGCTGGCGGGCCAGCGGCACACGGATGCTGAACAGCGAACCGCGCCCCGGCTGCGAGCGTACCTGCACCGGGTAGCCGAGCATACGTGCGATACGCTCGACGATGGCCAGACCGAGGCCGACCCCCTTGCGCTCCGCCGCACGGCCGACGTCCAGCTGATTGAATTCGAGGAAGATGCTGTCCAGCTGGTCCGCGGCGATGCCCCGCCCGCTGTCCCAGACCTGCAGTTCGACGAAGTCGCCGCGGCGCCGCGAACCGAGCAGCACCCCGCCCGCCTCGGTATAGCGACAGGCGTTGCTGAGGAAGTTGCGCAGAATGCGCGTCAGCAGACGAAAATCGGTGTGCACGGCGCAATCGGCGATCTGCACGCGCAGGCGCAGGCCACTGGCACCGGCAACGCCCTCGAACTCCGAGGCCAGCGGCGCCAGCAGTTCTTCCAGGCGATAGGTGTCGACGTCCGGTTTGATCGCCGCCTGATCCAGCTTGGAGATATCCAGCAGATCGGCCAGCAGGTCCTCGGCGCCTTCGAGTGCCAGGTGGCTGCGCTCGACCAGGTTGTGCTCGGCGCTCGGCAGGGCCCGCTCACGCAGCGTGGAGATCAGCAGGCGCGCGGCGTTCAGCGGCTGCAGCAGGTCATGGCTGGCCGCTGCCAGGTACTTGTCCTTGCTGCGATTGGCGGTCTCGGCGGCATCGCGTGCCTCGCGCAGGGCCAGTTCGATGCGTTCGCGCTCTTCGATCTGCCGCTGCAGGTTACGGTTGGATTCGAGCAGTTCGAAGGTGCGCGCGGCCACGCGCTGCTCCAGTTCGTCGTTGAGCAGCTGCAGACGCTGCTGGGCCTGCTTGCGCTCGGTGATGTCGGCGACGAAGCCCTCGAAGACCCCTTCGCTCTCGGGCTTGAGCAACAGGTTCATCAGCACGTCGATGGTGCTGCCGTCACGACGGCGCAGACGCGTTTCGTAGCCGAGCAACGCCTGCCCCTGGCTCAGGCGGTCGCGGATCAACGCCAGCTCGTCGAAGCCGCCGACGAACAGGTGCCGGGCCAGGTCGTCCGGTGCCCACAATACCTGCAGCGGATCGTCATAGCCGAGCATGCGCGCCATCGCCGGATTAGCCGCCAGCACACCGTCCTGCAGGCTGGCCTGGATGATGCCGTGCACGGCATGCTCGAACAGCCACTTGTAGCGATTGCGCTCGACTTCCAGCTCTTCCAGGCGCGCCAGCAGCTCCGGGTAATGGCTCTTGCGCGCCGACTGGCTGCCAAGACCGAGCAGCCCGGCCAGCGCCTCGTCAGAGCGCCTCGCCATAGACCACCTCGACGTCTCGCTGCGTGGACTCGCGCGGGTTGGTGAGAATGCAGGGGTCGTCCATGGCGTGGCTGGACAGGAAGGGAATGTCCGAGGTGCCGACGCCGTGCAGCCCCAGGGTCTCGCGGAAGCCCACGGCATGCTTGAAGGCGATCAGGTGCTCGACCAGGCGCTGGCGAATCTGCGCATGGTTGAGGCCACGGCAGTCGATGCCGAGGGTCTCGGCGATCACCTTGAAGCGCTCCGGCGCCGCACTGTAGTTGAACGCCACCACATGCTCGACCAGCACCGCATTGCACAGGCCGTGCGGCAGGTCGAGGAAGCCGCCCAGGCTGTGGCTCATGGCATGCACCGCGCCGAGAATGGCATTGGAGAACGCCAGGCCGGCCTGCATGCTGCCGAGCATGATCTTCTCGCGCAGGGCGATGTCGTGCGGGTTGGCGATCATCGCCACCAGGTTGCCGTTGATCAGGCGCATGGCCTCCAGCGCGTGCGGGTCGGTCAGCGGGCCGTTGCCGGTGGATACGAAGGCTTCGATGGCGTGCACCATGGCGTCGATGCCGGTACAGGCGGAGAGGAAGGGGTCCATGCTCAGCGTGGTTTCCGGGTCGATCAGCGACACATCGGGCACCACGGCCTTGCTGACGATGGAGAACTTCATCCGCTCCTGCTGGTTGGAGATGATCACGAACTGCGACACGTCGGCCGAGGTGCCGGCGGTGGTCGGAATCAGGATCAGCGGCGGGCTGGGCACGCGGATGGTGTCCACCCCCTCGAATTCGAGGATGCTGCGCCCGTGAGCGACGACGATGCCGATGCCCTTGGCGCAATCCATCGGGCTGCCGCCCCCTACCGCGACGATGACGTTGCAGCCCTCGCTGCGGTAAAGCTCGGAGCCTTCCATCACCTCCTCGACCCGGGGGTTGGGCGACACCCGGGTGTACAGGCAGTAGTCGATGCCCTGGTTCTGCAGGCTCGCCTGCACGTCACCCGCCCAGCCAGCGGCGACCACGCCCGGGTCGGAAACCACCAGCACCTTGCGTGCACCGAAGGTCTTGGCGTAGTTGCCGACATTGTGCCGAGAGCCGGCACCGAAGATGATCTCGGGAGAAACGAACTTGCGCAGCTGACTCAAATCGTGGCTCATACAACGGCCTGAAGTTTCTTGTTATGGATGGCGCTCAGCCTACTGCATTGCTCGGCTAATGCAATGCGACCAGCGTTCAGTGCAAACCCTGGTAGAAAGCATGCTCGGCGCGCAATGCGCTGGCCAGATTGGCAGCCTGGCGAAAGCCGTGGCGTTCTTCGGCGAACAGCTGGTATTCGACCGGCAAACCGCGCTGGCGCAGGGCCTCGACCATGGCTTCGGTCTGGCTCGGTACCACCACCGCGTCCAGGGCGCCCTGAAAGAAGATCACCGGCACGCGGATGCGCTCTGCCTGCAACAGGGGCGTGCGCGTGCGGTAGCGCTCGACATGCTGCTGCGGGTCGCCAATCAACCAGTCCAGGTAGTCGGCCTCGAACTTGTGCGTCAGCCTGCGCAGGGCCAGCGGATCGCTGACCCCGTAGAGGCTGGCGCCGCCGCGCAGCGTCGGCAGCTCGACCAGGGCGCGCAACGCACTGAAGCCACCGGCGCTGCCACCGCGCACGAACACGCGCTGCGGGTCGACACGCCCGGCGTCGACCAGGCTATCGATGGCGGCGCGGATGTCCTCGACCTCCAGCTCGCCCCAGCCACCGGCCAGACGCAGGCGGTACGCGCGGCCATAGCCGCTGCTGCCACGGTAGTTGAGGTCGAGCACGGCGTAGCCGCGCAGCGTCCAGAAGGCGATGCGCGGGTCGAATACCGGGTAGCAGGCGGAGGTCGGGCCGCCATGCAGGAAGATCACCAGCGGCGGACGCGTCACGGCCGGGACAGGCGCGTAGAAGAAACCGTGGCACTGCTCGCCCTGCCCCACCGGGCAACTCAGGGCCTCGGGGCGGGAAAGCAGCGGCGCGGGCAAGGGCTGCGCCCCACCGGCCAGGACCTGCAGAGCGCCATCGCAGCGGCGAATGGCGAGTACCGCCGGCAGCCGATCCGGTGCGGCGGCGATGCAATAGAAATACTCGGCATCCGCGCTCAGGCCACGGAAACGCGTGAAGCCCGTGGCCAGCCGACGCTCGCCGGCTGCGTGGTGCCCCGTCGCGCTCGCGCCCAGCGCACAGGCAACCAGCACGCCCGTGCCCTGCTCGAAACGGCTCAGCAGGAACTCGCCATCGTCCAGCGCCAGGTAGGTGCGCCCGCCCAGCTGCCAGGGCGCCGCGGCGTGATCGCCAGGTGCGACGTCCAGTGTCGTGCGCTCGTCGACGCACTCCGGCTGCCACCAGCCGGCCTGGTCACTCAGGACCCACAGACGGCCCCGGGCATCGAAGCGCGGTTGCTGCAGGGAGCGGTCGCCACGCTCTCCCATCATCACCTGCGTGCGCTCGCCCGACTCGCGCTGGCACAGGCGCGTGGCGATCCAGGGCTGATCGGGGCGGTCCCACTCGATCCAGGCCAGACGCCGGCCATCGGCATCGGCCACCGGCGCCGCGTAGAAGTCGGCGCCCTCCACCAGCACGTCACGCTTGCCGGTGAGGCCGATGCGCACCAGTCGATGCACTACAGCATCGCCTTGATGACTTTCCTCGACCGCCAGCAGCGCCTGCCAGGCAGGCACGAAGCACAGGTCGCCGTAGCGGCAACTGGCGTTTGCCGTCAGCGCCTGCGGCTCGCCTTGCGCAGGAGCCAGCAGCAGATGGTAGACCTGCTGATCAGCCTCATTGACCAACGCCACACCCTGATCGGTGGCGCAGCAGGCGCCGCCGCCGTACTCGTAGACCCGGCTGCGCACGGAGAACCCTGCTGGCGTCAGTTCCCGGCTCGCACCATCGCGCCAGAAGAACAGCCCGCAACGCGCCCGTTCAGGATCGAAGGCCACCCACAGCAGGCCACCATGAGCCGCCTGCAGCTCGGCGAAGTCGGCGCTGGCGGCAGCGGCCTGCTCGGCACTCCAGAGCGAGTCGGGATCGCGCTCGCCTACGCCTTGCATATGATCCGCGAGGCCTTCTCGTTGCGAAACTGCAGGGCGTCCAGCCCCAGCGGCGCGGTCTCGGCCTGCTGACGGGCGGCGAGGATCAGGTCATGCCGCGCCGACTTGCTGCATACCGGGTCGGCATTGCTGGCGTCGCCGGTGAGCATGAAGGCCTGGCAGCGACAGCCGCCGAAGTCCTTGTCCTTCTCGTCGCACGAGCGGCACGGCTCGGGCATCCAGTCGTCGCCGCGAAAGCGATTGAAACCGAACGAATGCCGCCAGATATGCTCGACGCTGTGCTCGCGCACATTGGGAAACTGCACCGGCAGCTGCCGCGCGCTGTGGCAGGGCAAGGCGGTGCCATCGGGGGTGATGTCGAGAAACAGGTTGCCCCAGCCGTTCATGCAGGCCTTCGGGCGTTCCTCGTAGTAGTCCGGGGTGACGAAGATCAGCTTGCACGGGTGCTGCTGCGCCGCCAGCTTGTCGCGCCACTGGTTGGTGATGCGCTCGGCGCGCTCCAGCTGCGCCCGCGTCGGCAGCAGCCCGGCACGGTTGAGCTCGGCCCAGCCGTAGAACTGACAGGTGGCGAGCTCGACGAAGTCCGCCTCCAGCTCCAGGCACAGTTCGATGATGCGCTCGATGTTGTCGATGTTGTGCCGGTGGGTGACGAAGTTGAGCACCATGGGGTAACCGTGCGCCTTGACCGCACGGGCCATGGCCAGCTTCTGGGCGAAGGCCTTCTTCGAGCCGGCGAGCAGGTTGTTCACCTCCTCGTCAGCAGCCTGGAAGCTGATCTGGATGTGATCCAGCCCGGCCTCGGCGAACTCGGCGATGCGCGCCTCGGTCAAGCCGATGCCGGAGGTGATCAGGTTGGTGTAGTAACCCAGGCCACGGGCCGCCGCGATCAGCTCGGCCAGGTCCTGGCGCACCAGCGGCTCGCCGCCGGAGAAACCCAGCTGCGCAGCGCCCAGTTCACGGGCCTGGCGGAAGACCTCGATCCATTCGGCAGTGGACAGCTCGGCGCCCTGCCGGGCGAAGTCCAGCGGGTTGGAGCAGTACGGGCACTGCAGCGGGCAGCGGTAGGTCAGTTCGGCCAGCAGCCACAGCGGCGGCCCGACCTGCACGTCCGGCTTAGCGAAGCTCGATCCAGAACTGAGCATGGGCCACCTCCATGAAGGCGAGGATGTCTTCGTCGATACCGGGTACGTCCGGGAAGCGCTGGTGCAGGTTGCCGATGATCTCGGCCACCGAGCGCTTGCCGTCGACCTGCTGGAGGATCTCGCTGGCGCTGTCGTTGAGCTTGATCATGCCTTCCGGATAGAGCAGCACGTGGCAGCCCTGGGCCGGCTCGAACTGCAGGCGAAAGCCACGGCGGATGGCAGGTACGTTGGCCAGGATCGAGGCGCTCATGGATGGCTCCGTCATCATCTGGCTCATGGCGCGATCCCCCGATGCCAGAGGCGCTGGTCGGTCACCGTGTGATACGGCGGGCGTTGCAGTTCATAGGCCATGCTCATGGCATCGAGCATGCTCCACAGCACGTCCAGCTTGAACTGCAGGATCTGCAGCATGCGCTCCTGGGCATCGCGGGTGCGGTAGTGCTCGAGGGTGATGCGCAGGCCATGCTCGACATCACGGCGCGCTTCCTTCAGGCGCTTGCGGAAGTAGTCGTAGCCGCTGCCGTCGATCCACGGGTAGTGCTGCGGCCAGCTGTCCAGGCGCGACTGGTGAATCTGCGGGGCGAACAGTTCGGTGAGCGAGCTGCTGGCCGCTTCCTGCCAGCTGGCGCGGCGGGCGAAGTTGACGTAGGCATCGACGGCGAAACGCACGCCCGGCAACACCAGTTCCTGCGACAGCACCTGCTGGCGATCCAGGCCGACCGCTTCGGCCAGGCGCAGCCAGGCTTCGATACCGCCCTCCTCGCCGGGGGCACCGTCGTGGTCGAGAATGCGCTGCACCCACTCGCGGCGAGTCTCGCGATCCGGGCAGTTGGCGAGAATCGCCGCATCCTTGAGCGGGATGTTCACCTGGTAGTAGAAGCGGTTGGCCACCCAGCCCTGGATCTGCTCACGGCTGGCGCGCCCTTCGTACATGGCGCGATGGAACGGGTGGTGGATGTGATACAGCGCGCCCTTGGCGCGCAGCGCCTGCTCGAATTCGGCAGGGCTCATGGCAGGTTGGCTCATCGGCACTCCGTCTTGTTGTCATCGGCCTGTTACAGCGTGATGCTCATGCCATCGAATGCGACCTCGACACCCTGCGCATCCAGTTCGGCGCGCTCGGGCGAGTCGAGGTCGAGAATCGGGTTGGTGTTGTTGATATGGATGAGGACCTTGCGCGCCGCCGGCAAGCCTTCGAGGACTTCGAGCATGCCGCCCGGGCCGCTCTGGCACAGATGGCCCATTTCGCTGCCGAGCTTGTCGCCGACTTCGCACACGCGCATCTCGTCGTCACGCCACAGCGTGCCGTCCACCAGCAGACAGTCGGCGCGGCGCATCCAGCTCAGCAACTGCTCGTCCACCTGGCCGAGGCCCGGGGCGTAGAACAGGCTGCGGCCACTGCGCCGGTCCTCGATGAACAGACCGATGTTGTCGCCCGGATGCGGGTTGCCACGGTGTGGCGAGTACGGCGGTGCGCTGCTGCGCAGAGCGATGGCGGTAAGGCTCAGTGCCGGGCAGGCCGGAATGCTGAACGGCTTGGCGTCCAGGCCGATCAGGCGATGCTGCAGCCCGCCATTCCAGTGGCTGAGCATGTTGAACAGCGGAAAGCCCGTGGTCAGATCCTGATGGACCATCTCGGTACACCAGACCTCGTGCGGGCAGCCTTCGCGCAGGGTCAGCAGGCCGGTGCAGTGATCGATCTGGCTGTCGAGCAGGACGATGCCGGCGATCGCCGTGTCGCGCAGCTTGCGCGCCGGCTGCAGCGCCGGGAAGGCCTCGATCTGCGCGCGGATGTCGGGCGAGGCGTTGCACAGGATCCAGCGCTCGCCATCATCGGAAATGGCAATGGACGATTGCGTGCGCGGTTGCGCGCGCAGGGAGCCGGCGCGCACGCCACGGCAGTTGCGGCAGTTGCAGTTCCACTGCGGGAAACCACCGCCAGCGGCGGAGCCAAGAATCTGGATATGCATGACAGGTCACCAGCGGGATGCCCCGGTCGAGCCGGGGCCAGGAGCGATCAGCGGTTGGCGAAATACAGGGTGACTTCGAAGCCAATGCGCAGGTCGGTGTAGGCGGGTTTAGTCCACATGGTGCGGTCCTCTTGTTATTCAGCCGGGGCATTCCGGCAACCCCATTAAGCCCCCGCCAGGCAGGTGGCCAAATGGTACTTTGGGAGGAGATTCGCCTGGCATTGGTAGGTACGGTCGAGCAGCGGAACGCCGGGGTCAGGCAACCGGCGCGCAGAAAAAACGCGGCCGAAGCCGCGTTGCGATAAGGATCTGCTGCCGTTCAGGCCCATGGCTGCCTGCAGACCCACCCGGACAGGGTTGCTCGCCTGGCAATGGGGCGGCGCGCCGGAGCGAGCGCACCGCCCTGGGTACATGGCCGGCTCACGATCCCGCGAGCCGGAGACCTGCTGCCAACGCAGCAGCAGATCCTGTGCTGGCTGTCAGAAGAAGCCCAGCGGATTGATGTCGTAGCTGACCAGCAGGTTCTTGGTCTGCTGGTAGTGATCGAGCATCATCTTGTGGGTCTCACGCCCGACCCCGGACTTCTTGTAGCCGCCGAAGGCAGCATGCGCCGGGT
>NZ_CP035677.1:3133395-3134231 GCF_029542605.1 Pseudomonas sp. REST10
CCCAGCGGATTGATGTCGTAGCTGACCAGCAGGTTCTTGGTCTGCTGGTAGTGATCGAGCATCATCTTGTGGGTCTCACGCCCGACCCCGGACTTCTTGTAGCCGCCGAAGGCAGCATGCGCCGGGTACAGGTGGTAGCAGTTGGTCCATACGCGGCCCGCCTTGATCGCGCGGCCCATGCGGTAGGCGACGTTCATGTCGCGGCTCCACACGCCGGCGCCCAGGCCGAACTCGGTGTCGTTGGCGATGGCCAGCGCCTCGGCCTCGTCCTTGAAGGTGGTGACGCCGATCACCGGGCCGAAGATCTCCTCCTGGAACACGCGCATCTCGTTGCTGCCCTTGAGCAGCGTCGGCTGGATGTAATAGCCGCTGGCCAGGTCGCCCTCCAGGCGCTCGGCCGCCCCGCCGGTGAGCACCTGGGCACCCTCCTGCTGGGCGATCTCCAGGTAGCTGAGGATCTTGTCGAACTGCTGCTGCGAGGCCTGGGCGCCGACCATGGTGTCGGTGTCCAGCGGGTTGCCGCGCTTGATCTGCTTGACCTTCTTCATCACCTCGGCCATGAACGGCTCGTAGATCGACTCCTGCACCAGCGCGCGCGACGGGCAGGTGCACACCTCGCCCTGGTTGAAGAAGCCCAGCACCAGGCCCTCGGCGGCCTTCTCGATGAAGGCCGGCTCGGCGTTCATGATGTCGGCGAAGAAGATGTTCGGCGACTTGCCGCCCAGCTCGACGGTGGACGGGATGATGTTCTCGGCCGCGCACTTGAGGATGTGCGAGCCGACCGGGGTGGAGCCGGTGAAGGCGATCTTGGCGATGCGCTTGCTGGTGGCCAGCGC
>NZ_CP035677.1:3134242-3239530 GCF_029542605.1 Pseudomonas sp. REST10
GCGACTTGCCGCCCAGCTCGACGGTGGACGGGATGATGTTCTCGGCCGCGCACTTGAGGATGTGCGAGCCGACCGGGGTGGAGCCGGTGAAGGCGATCTTGGCGATGCGCTTGCTGGTGGCCAGCGCCTCGCCGGCCTCGCGGCCGAAGCCCTGGACGATGTTGAGCACGCCGGGCGGCAGCAGGTCGCCGACGAGCTCGACCAGCAGGGTGATCGACAGCGGGGTCTGCTCGGCCGGCTTGAGCACGATGGCGTTGCCGGCGGCCAGGGCCGGCGCCAGCTTCCAGGCGGCCATCAGCAGCGGGAAGTTCCACGGGATGATCTGCCCGACCACGCCCAGCGGTTCGTGGAAGTGATAGGCCACGGTGCCGTCGTTGATCTCGGCGGTGCTGCCCTCCTGGGCGCGGATGCAGCCGGCGAAGTAGCGGAAGTGGTCGGCGGCCAGCGGCACGTCGGCATTGAGGGTTTCGCGCACGGCCTTGCCGTTGTCCCAGGTCTCGGCCACGGCCAGCAGTTCGAGGTTGGCTTCGATGCGGTCGGCGATCTTCAGCAGGATGTGCGAACGCTCCTGCACGCTGGTGCGGCCCCAGGCATCGGCGGCGGCATGGGCGGCGTCCAGCGCCTTGTCGATGTCGGCGGCGTTGGAGCGGGGGAATTCGGCGATCACCGAGCCGTCGACCGGGCTGGTGTTGCTGAAGTACTGGCCGCTGAGCGGGGCGACGAATTCACCGCCGATGTAGTTGCCGTAGCGCGGCTTGAGGGTGACGACGGCGCCTGCTGTACCCGGTTTCGCGTAAATCATGATGCTGACCTCTCTTGTTGTCGGAGCCCGCTCCCGGTAGTTGGAACGAGTCATGGTTCGATCTTAGGAAGCCCCCCGGAACCTCGGTATGCGCCCATGGCACAGATCGCCTAGTCATTTGGTAGTAGAGCGGCAAGCTCTCTGGCATGGGCCTTTGACAGCGAGGCGCGAGACTGCGGAAGCTAAAGGCTAGACCCGTTCGCTGCGTCTTGCGTTCCCGCAGGCGAAAATTCGCCCGTGGCATTTAGCAGCAGCCTGGTGCGCCTGGCGCGCCCCCGGAAACGCCGATGGCCGGACAGGGTCCGGCCATCGGCTTCGGGTTGTCAGGAAATCCGGAGCAGCCAGCGATCAGCCCCCTCTCCCGGTAATGAGCGAGGGGGCCGATGAGCTGGCCGCCCGGCGATCAGTGCTTGGCCACCAGGTCCTTCGGCAGCTTGAAGGTCCACAGCATGCCGCCCTGATTCAGGTGCTTGATACGCTTGGCCACCTCGCCACCCCACAGCGGCACCGCACCGCCCCAGCCGGACAGCACGGAGACGTACTGCTCGCCATCCATCTCCCAGGTCACCGGCGAGCCGATCACCCCGGAACCGGTCTGGAATTCCCAGACCTTCTCACCGGTCCTGGCATTGAAGGCCTGCAGGTAGCCTTCCGGGTTGCCGGTGAACACCAGGTTGCCCTTGGTGGTCAGCACCCCGCCCCACAGCGGCGCGTAGTTGGTCTGGCGCCAGACCTCCTTGCCGCTCTTCGGATCGATGGCGCGCAGCACGCCGATATAGTCCTCGTTGAGCGGCTTGATGGTGAAACCGGCACCGAGATAGGCCGCGCCCTTCTTGTAGGCGATGTCCTCGTTCCAGATGTCCATGCCCCACTCGTTGGACGGCACGTAGAACAGCCCGGTGTCGCGGTTGTAGGCCATGGGCATCCAGTTCTTCGCGCCGAGGAAGGCCGGCGCCGAGAACACGCTGCTGCCCTTCTCCTTGGCGCTCGGCGAGCCCGGACGATTGCTGTCGTCGTAGATCGGCCGGCCATTCTTGTCCAGGCCCTTGGCCCAGGTGATCTTGTCGACGAAGGGGAAACCACGGATGAACTTGCCGTTGGTGCGGTCGAGCACGTAGAAGAAGCCGTTGCGGTCCGCCGTGGCCGCGGCCTTCACGGTCTTGCCGCCATCCTGGTAGTCGAAGGAGATCAGCTCGTTCACGCCGTCGAAGTCCCAGCCGTCGTGCGGAGTGGTCTGGAAGTGCCACTGGATGGTGCCGTCGTCCGGGTTCAGCGCCAGGCGCGAGGAGGAATACAGGTTGTCGCCCGGACGCAGGTGCGAGTTCCAGGGTGCCGGGTTGCCGGTGCCGAAGAACAGCAGGTTGGTGTCGGCGTCGTAGTAGCCGCCGAGCCACGGCGCGGCGCCGCCGGTCTTCCACAGGTCGCCCGGCCAGGTCTTGCCGGCCTCGCCGCCGCTGATGCCGTTCTCCACCGCCTTGCCGTCCTTGTAGACGTAGCCCATGTGGCCTTCGACGGTCGGACGGCTCCACAGCACCTGGCCGTTCTTCGGATCGTAGGCCTCGATCTTGCCGACCACGCCGAATTCACCACCGGACACACCGGTGATCAGCTTGCCGTTGACCACCAGCGGCGCGGCGGTGATCGAGTAACCGGCCTTGTGGTCGGCCACGCGCTTGCTCCAGACCACCTTGCCGGTGTCCTTGTTCAGGGCGATCAGCTTGGCGTCCAGGGTGCCGAAGATCACCAGGTCGTCGTACAGCGACACGCCACGGTTGATCACGTCGCAGCACGGGCGGATGTCGTCCGGCAGGCGCGCCTCGTACTGCCACAGCTCACGGCCCGTGCGCGCATCGACGGCGAACACCCGCGAGTAGGACGCGGTGACGTACATCACGCCGTCCTTGATCATCGGCTGCGCCTGCTGGCCACGCTGCTTCTCGCCGCCGAAGGACATGGTCCACACCGGGCGCAGCTCCTTGACGTTCTGCTCGTTGAGGATGTTCAGCGGGCTGTAGCGCTGGCCCTGCAGGCCGAGGCCATTGGTGACGATCTCGTCGGTGGTGGTGGCGTCCTTGAGAATCTCGGCGTCGGTGACCGCCAGCGCGGCGGCGGACGGCATCAGCATCGCTGCACACAGCGCGGTGAGGAGGAAGGGCTGGCGAAGACCGGTACGTTTCATTGCGGCTACCTCTGCGGGTTCATTGTTATTGCCGGGAAATTTTCCCGGTCTGCCGCAAATTCTTGGCCCGACCCGGCGCCCCAACAATTGCACCCCCAGCCGATTTTCCTCGTTCCTTGGTAGCAATACCTGCATCGGCGCGATTGCAGTGGTAATCGCTTTGCCCGACACTTGGCCGCCCCGCACCTATCGACCGGAGACACCCGTGCCCCATCCACGCCAGGAAATTCTCGATCATCCCGATGCGCTGGACTGCACGGTCTATCGCCCCGACGAGCAGGACCCGGATGCCGAAGAGCAGGACCTGGGCGACGGCAAGGTGCTGCTCACCGGCTCCTTCGAGCCACCGACCGACTGGGATGCCCACCAGCGCGAGGACTACTTCGGCGAGGAAGACCCGCTGCACTTCGTCACCGCCCATATCGAGTGCCTGGCCAAGCCGGCCACCAAGGACTTTTTCATGGTCGAGAGTGGCGACTACGTCGCCGTGCAGGTCAGCCTCAGCGAAGTGGTGATGTACTACGTCTACGACCACGAAGAAACCGAGCACGGCCGTCACTACGTACTGATTCGCGACGACGAAGAGCTCTGATTGCTGAGCGTGGGAGGCGCTTCAGCGGCGACGCGCTGGCGCGCGGGTCGCGGCTAAAGCCCCTCCCACAGAGGCGCCCCATGGCCCTGGTCAGATCGGCCGTAGCCCGGATGAAATCCGGGAAACCATACCCACGCCCCCGGATTTCATCCGGGCTACCTGACCGTGGGAGGCGCTTCAGCGGCGACGCTCTGGTGCGCGGGTCGCGGCTGAAGCCCCTCCCACAGAGGCGCCCCATGGCCCTGGTCAGATCGGCCCGTAGCCCGGATGTAATCCAGGAAACCATGCCCACACCCCCGGATTTCATCCGGGCTACCACTGACCGTGGGAAGCGCTTCAGCGGCGACGCCCTGGTGCGCGGGTCGCGGCTGAAGCCGCTCCTACAAGGGCAACCTGTGACCTGGTCAGATCGGCCCGTAGCCCGGATGTAATCCGGGAAACCATGCCCACGCCCCCGGATTTCATCCGGGCTACCACTGACCGTGGGAGGCGCTTCAGCGGCGACGCTCTGGTGCGCGGGTCGCAGCTGAAGCCGCTCCTACAGGGGCAACCTGTGGCCCTGGTTAGATCGGCCCGTAGCCCGGATGAAATCCGGGAAACCATACCCACGATCCCCGGATTTCATCAGGGCTACCACTGACCGTGGGAGGCGCTTCAGCGGCGACGCTCTGGTATGCCCAGCGCGCGGCATGCGCGCCGCTACTCCTGGCGATCCACCCGGCCCATGGCGTTGCGCTCGTAACGCGGATAGAGGTGGCTGACACTGCGGATCAGCTCATAGCGGCTCAGGCTGACTCCGGCGAAGCGCTCGGGGATCGGCGCACGTATCAGCTCGTTCATCTCCGCACCCTGCTCCGCCCCCTGGCGCAGCACGCCATCGAGCCACCCCAGGTAATCACGCATCTGCACGAAAGGCGCCGCATCCGTGGCCAGCGGCCCGTGACCAGGCACGATCTGCTTCCAGGGCAAGGCTTCGAGGCGGTCCAGGTCGGCCAGCCACACGTCCAGCCCGGGGCTGTTCGGCGTGGTCAGCGCCCGCTGGTAGAACAGCAGATCGCCGGCGAACAGCACACCGCTGCGCTCATCGAGAATCGCCAGGTCGGCGCCGGTGTGCCCGCGCAGCGCCAGCAGGCGCAGACGCCGCCCGCCAATCTCCAGCTCACCTTCCTCCAGCGCTTCACTGGGCAACACCACCTCGGTACCGCGCATCCAGTCGCCGACCAGGCGATACATGTTCTCCGCCATGGCGTCGCCCTGTTCGGCCAGCAGGCGGGTGGTACCCGGCAACGCGGCGATGGGCACGTCGCTGAAGGCCTGGTTGCCCAGCACGTGATCCGGGTGGTGATGAGTGAGCAGCACGCGCAGCAGCGGCTTGCCGGTCACCTGCTCGATACGCTGGCGCAACGCCTCGCCGTAGCGACGCGAGGGCCCGGTATCGATCACCACCACACCAGCGGCGGTCTCGATGAAGCCGACGTTGACGATGTTGCCGCCATTCTCCGCGGCGAAGTTGTCGGTGCTGCCCTCCACCAGCCAGACGCCCTCGGCGATCTGTCGCGGCTGCAGCTGATAGTCGAGCGCCTGCGCCAGGCCGGCGAGCAGACAGATGAGCAATAGTATCCAGCGCATGGAAGCCCCCTGGAGGGCACCTCAGGAACCACCTGCGGTTCTGGACGTGCCCCAAAATGGTTGTGCATGTGGCAAGCCGCCGTGCTCAGAACGCCGCCTGGAACTCGTTGCCGTTGTTGTCGCGCAGCCACAGTTCGGCAGGCTGGTCACCGCGCAGGTCGAAGGTCAGCGTCGGGTTCTCGCTGACCGCCGGAAACAGCTCGAGGCGCCCCAGCACCTGGCCATCGGCGCTGCGCAGTTCCGCCTGCTCGATGTAGAACTCGGGGATGCCGCCGACCAGGCCGTTATCCATCGGGTGCGAGACCTGCAGGCGCAGGCGGCTGTCCTCGCCACGCACAAAGCGCTTGCCCAGCACCTGGCCGAGGCGCTCCTCCCAGCCGGCTTCGGCACGCACCACGCTGGGCGCCGTGCAGCCCCCGCCAGCGGCTTCGATACGGGCCGAGCCGACATGCCAGACGCCATCCTCGGTGAGCACCGCCGCGCGGATCGGCGTGGCCTGCTCGACGCGGATACGGATGGCCAGGCTCGGTTCCAGTTGCTTGCCGGGGCTGAAGTCGAGAATGCGCGGGATCGGGTTGAGCTCGGCCCAGGCCAGGATGCGCCTGACCTTGCCGCGGTAGGCGCTGGCATCGATACGGATCGGCACCTGGCGGGCATCCTCGGCGAACGGCGGCACCTCGAGGCGTATCCGCTCGTCGAAGACGAAGGGCTGTCCATCGAGCAGGCGCTGATGGTAGTAGTCCCACATCACCGAGGTGACCGGATCGGGCGCAGCCGCCCGCACCTCCCAGGCCCAGGCGAACAGGGCCAGCATCACCAGGCTACGCCAATCCATCGTCCACCTCCGCCCGTCATTGATAGGATTCAGGCTTCTCGTAGCGCAGGCCGTAGTGCGCATACAGGCGCTCGACCGAGCCATCGAGAATCAGCTTCTCCAGTTGCTCTTCCAGGGCATAGGCCAGCTGCCGGTTGCTCTCATGCACCGCCATGCCGACGTCCCAGATCTGCCGTCCCATGTCCGGGTAGGCGTTGTCTGCCAGCGCCAGGTGCGCATCGCCCGCCTCGTGCAGCAGCCAGTCCACTTCGCCCCGCAGGGCCATCACCGCGTCCACCTCGCCAGTGCGCATGGCGGCGAACGCCAGGCTCGGCGACGGATAGTGACGCGCCTGCGAGCGCAGCAAGCCATCGCGCACCGAGCTGAGGTAGAACGACGGCACGCTGTCCACTTCCACGCCCACGGGATGGTTCTGCAGCGCATTGATGCTCGGCACCTCGGCCAGGCGGCGCCGGTCGTAGGCGAGCTGCCAGCGTTCGCACTGATAGTGACCGAACATCACCACGCGCTCGTTGACCAGCTCACCCAGCTCGTTGCGCAGCTGGGCGAACTCGCGGTCATAGGGCACGCGCATCATCAGGTCGGCCAGCTGCCCCTGCGCGGTGACCCGGCCACGCCAGATGTAATCGCGCAGGTCGTCGTCGAGCTTCTCCCCTGGCGGCGCCCAGGTCACCTGCAGCTTCAGGCCCAGGCCCTCGGCCAATGCCTTGACCAGCTCGTAGTCGACGCCACGCGGCTGGCCGTCCTGCTCGAAGCTGTAGGGCGGAAAGTTCTGGTACAGCGCGACCCGCAGCACACCCTCCTCCTGGATGCGGTCGTAGTCACGCACCTGCGCCTGGGCCGCCCCCAGTGACAGCAGCAGGCCGCACAGGAGAATCAGCCGGCGCACACCCACTGCGATCATGCCGGCATCGCTGCGTGCATGAGTGAGTCGCGCCGCAGCGCGCGAGGCCGAGTGCAGGAGATCGATCATCCGCCTCTCACTCCTCGACGTGCACGCTCTCCAGGTAGCTGCGCACCGCCCACAGCGCCTCCTGGCTGAGGTAGTCGGCCATCTTCGGCATGTACACGCGGCCATCGCGCACCGCACCGTTGATCACGCGCTCCTTGAACCACTCGTCACCCGTGGCACCCAGTTCCAGCAGACGCAGGTCCGGGGCGATGCCGCCGGATTTGGCCTCCAGGCCATGGCACGCGGCGCAGTTCTGGTTGTACGCCGAGGAGCCGATCTCGATCGCCCGCGGGTTATCGCGATAAGGGTTTTCATCCAGCCATTCCTCACCCAGCGGCTCCAGTCCGTCGGTATTGACCGCCTGCGGGACCACATCGCCATGCGCCCAGAGGTTGGTCGATGCGGCGAGCAACAGCAGCGCCAGGGTGGAGTGGATCTTCTTGTTCATGGCTAGGACCTCATCTAATGCACGCAAGACAGCCCGTTCAGAGCTCGTGGCGACCATCTTAGAAAGGCCGCGCAGAGCACCGAATGCTGCTTTGGTGGTCGCGTCCTAGTCCCTTGGTAGTAGGGCTTGGGTGGGGGTTCTGCCAGTGCCTTGGCAGCAAGGCCAAGTCATGTGCCGGCCGGGAAATCCTCCCGGCAAAGGCGGGAGTTTTTCCGTAGGCGCGCAGGTGGCCGGGTTCCACCATCGGCTTGCCTCTGCAGGGCATCTCCAGAACCGCATTCCTGCGGTGCCCTGCGGCGACCTACCACCTCCAATGGGAAGCACAACGATGACAACAACAAACCTACCCAGCACCCCACGCCCCCTGGCACTTGCCCTGATGCTGGCGGGTGGCCTGGCGCTGAGCCAGGCTGCACTGGCCAAGCCGGTCACCTGGGACGACATCGCCAACGACCACAGCACCACCAGCAACGTGCTGCAGTACGGCATGGGCACCAACGCCCAGCGCTGGAGCCCGCTGGCCCAGGTGAACGCCGACAACGTGTTCAAGCTGACCCCGGCCTGGAGCTACTCCTTCGGTGACGAGAAGCAACGCGGCCAGGAGTCCCAGGCCATCATCCACGACGGCGTGGTCTACGTGACCGGCTCCTACTCGCGGGTATTCGCCCTGGACGCCAAGACCGGCAAGCGCCTGTGGACCTACAGCCACCGCCTGCCCGACGACATCCGCCCGTGCTGCGACGTGGTCAACCGTGGCGCCGCCATCTATGGCGACAAGATCTACTTCGGCACCCTCGACGCGCGCGTCGTGGCACTGAACAAGGACACCGGCAAGGTGGTGTGGAACAAGAAGTTCGGCGATCACTCCGCCGGCTACACCATGACCGGCGCCCCGACCCTCGTGAAGGACCAGAAGACCGGCAAGGTACTGCTGATCCACGGCAGCTCCGGTGACGAGTTCGGCGTGGTCGGCCGCCTGTTCGCCCGCGACCCCGACAGCGGCGAGGAAGTCTGGATGCGCCCGTTCGTCGAAGGCCACATGGGCCGTCTCAATGGCCAGGACAGCACCCCGACCGGCGACGTGAAAGCCCCCAGCTGGCCGGATGACCCCAACCACCCGACCGGCAAGAAGGCAGCCTGGAGCCAGGGTGGCGGCGCGCCGTGGCAGAGCGCCAGTTTCGATGCCGAAACCAACACCATCATCATCGGCGCCGGCAACCCGGCACCGTGGAACGGCTGGGCACGCACCAGCGACGGCGGCAACCCGCACGACTACGACAGCCTGTACACCTCCGGCCAGGTCGGCGTCGACCCCACCACCGGCGAAGTGAAGTGGTTCTACCAGCACACGCCGAACGATGCCTGGGACTTCTCCGGCAACAACGAGCTGGTGCTGTTCGACTACAAGGACAAGGACGGCAAGGTCACCAAGGCCACCGCGCACGCCGACCGCAACGGCTTCTTCTACGTGGTCGACCGCGCCAACGGCAAGCTGAAGAACGCCTTCCCCTTCGTCGACAAGATCACCTGGGCCAGCCACATCGACCTGAAGACCGGGCGTCCGGTGGAGAACGAAGGCCAGCGTCCGCCCAAGCCGAAAGCCGGCGAAACCAAGGGTGCCGTGGTCGAGGTCTCGCCCCCCTTCCTCGGCGGCAAGAACTGGAACCCCATGGCCTACAGCCAGGACACCGGCCTGTTCTACGTGCCGGCCAACCACTGGAAGGAGGACTACTGGGCCGAGGAAGCGCACTACAAGAAGGGCTCCGCCTACCTGGGCATGGGCTTCCGCATCAAGCGCCTGTATGACGATCACGTCGGCATCCTGCGCGCCATGAACCCGACCACCGGCAAGGTCGCCTGGGAACACAAGGAGCGTCTGCCGCTGTGGGCTGGCGTGCTCGCGACCAGGGGCAACCTGGTGTTCACCGGCACCGGCGACGGCTACTTCAAGGCCTTCGACGCCAAGAACGGCAAGGAGCTGTGGAAGTTCCAGGTCGGCACCGGAATCATCTCCCCGCCCATCACCTGGGAGCAGGACGGCGAGCAGTACATCGGCGTGACTGCCGGCTACGGCGGCGCGGTTCCGCTGTGGGGTGGCGACATGGCCGAGCTGACCAAGCCGGTCGCCCAGGGCGGTTCCTTCTGGGTGTTCAAGCTGCCCAGCTGGGACAAGGCCAGCGCCCAACGCTGACGGCAACAGGCCTGGCGTACTTCGCGGTGCGCCAGGCCCTTACTCGTAGGAGTGGCTGGGCGGCATTGCGATTCAGCGCCTTGCCTGGGGTTCGCTCCGCTCCACCCAGACTACGCACCAGGCGCACCGCCTGTGGGAGGGGCTTTAGCCGCGACCGCCTCCCCCATCAATTCATCCGAGGACCCGCCATGAACCACCTGCCCCTGCTCGTCCCAGCCCTGCTGCTGGTGCTCGGCAGCCACGCCATCGGCGCCGAGAGCGAAAGCGAAAGCGAAAGCGACGGCGTGCCACTGATCAACGGCTGCCGCATCGAACCCGAGAGCAAATGCCCCAACGCCAACCTGCGCGGGGCCGACCTGCGCAACCTGGACATGCGCCACATGGATCTCTCCGGTGCCGACCTGTCCGGCGCGGACCTGCGCCACGTCAACCTCGACCTGGCCAATCTGGAAAAAGCCACGCTGCGCGGCGCCAACCTCAACCGCGCCAGCCTGCAGCAGAGCAACCTGCGCCTGGCCGACCTCTCCGGCGCCAGCCTGGTGGCCATCGGCGGCTGGGGCCTGTTCGCCCAGGCCGCGCAATTCGAAGGCGCCGACATGCGTGCCGCCAACCTGGAGTTCGCCCGTCTTTCCGGGGCCAAGCTGCACGACGTGCAACTGCAGGCGGCCAACCTGGAAATGACCTGGCTGAGCAAGGCCGACCTCAAGGGCGCGCACCTCGAGGATGCCAACCTGCAGGAGGTGAAGCTCGGCGGCTCCAACCTGGAGAATGCCAACCTCAGCGGCGCACGGGTGCGCTTCGGCAACTTCCAGGGCGCCAACATGCCGGGGTGCGTGGCCTGCCCGAAAGGCTGGGATTGAGGCATGACACGATGCCCGGCCAAGGTGGACAAGCTTCGCGTTGTCCACCCTACCCAATGCGTGGGGTGGATGACGCTTTCTTCATCCACCGCTGGCCAGGCTAGTTCCGAGCAACTCGCTGCTGGCCGAGCCAGCCCCGGACGGACGCGATCACGACGTCGGTGCGGCTCTCGCCGGCGTCGTCCCTGAACTTGTGGTCGACATTCTCGACCAGCAGGAAGTCGACGTTGCTCTTGCCCTCGCGCAGCTGCTCCGCCTGCTCGCGCGCCAGGCCAGGCGACACGCTTTCGTCGCGCTCCGCCTGGACGATCAGCAACGGCGCCTCGACCTGCTGCAAGGTGGCGCGCTGGTCGAGGCTGAACATGCTCTTCCACCAGCGAAAGCCGTGGCCACTCATCCGCAGGTCCATCGTCTCGGCATTCATCACGCTGTCCCGGAACCCCAGGAACCCGGCCCTGGCCTCGTCGAGTGCCGCCGGAGGAAGCTCGCGAGCCATGCTGTACAGAACGTCGTCGTGAAAGAACCGGCCACCCCCGTTGAGGGTCACCAGCGCGCTGACGTCCTCGCGCCGAGAGGCGACCAGCGCCGCCACCACAGCGCCTTCACTGCCCCCCAGCAGCACCAGTTGCTCATAGCCGTGCTGCCCGGCCAGGGCGTCGATCACCTGCAGGTAGTCACGGGTTCTCTGCTCCGGCGAATCATGGCTGAAGTACGACTCGGGGCAGTCGGGGCTGTCCCCCGCCGGGTTCCAGGCAGTCGCGCGGGTAAGCCCGTATTTCTCCACCGTCAGGACATCGGCCCCCTCGAGCAAGGTGGAAAACTGCTCGTTGATGACTGGATTGTGCGCCACGCTGTTGCAGTCCGAGCCCTGCATCAGCACCAGCAAGGTCCGACTGCCGTTGCCATCCAGGTAGTAGGTGATGGATGAACCATCCTGGCGCGGCAACGCAGCGCTCCCGGCTGCAGAAGCGCCGCCGCTCGCCGCCAACGCCAGCATGCAGAGTGCGACAGGTATCCCTTTGTTCATGGCTATCTCCCTGATTGTCGAGCGCGCCTCGTGCCATCACGGCCGGAACGGGGTCCGCCGCGTTGCAGCAGACGAGGCCTGCTGAGTCTGCCGCGGAATCTACACCGGATCGCTGCCTCGTGCCGAGCCGATCGATTGCACGGGATTTCCGCTGGAGCGATCTCAGGCGCTCTCCATGCCCACCCGCACCACCCCACTGTCGATGGCCAGGTGCACCAGTTCGGCCTGCGAGCCGATCTGCAGCTTGTTCTTCACCAGGGTCTGGTAGTTGGACAGGGTCTTGGCGCTGATGCACAGCTTCTCGGCGATCTGCCGAGGCGGCAGGCCACGGGCGAGCATGACGAAGATCTCGAACTCGCGCTGGGTCAGTTCGCGCAGGCGCGGGTCGACCCCGCCTGCGCTGGCCGGGTTGCAGGCCAGCTGGGTGGCCAGTTGCTGCTCGATGTAGGCGTGGCCGGCGGCGGTGCGCCGGACCGCCTCCACCAGCACGTCCGGCGACGAGTTCTTGGTCAGGTAGCCGATGGCGCCGGCATCCAGCGCCTGGCGCACCAGGGGCAGCTCGTCATGCATGCTGAAGAACAGGATGCGCAGCTGCGGCAGGCGCTGGCGCAGGCGTCGGGTGGTTTCCAGGCCGCTGATGCCGGGCAGACCGATGTCCATGATCACCAGGTTCGGGATCTCCTCCTGCACGCGCTGCAAGGCCTGCTCGCCATCGCAGGCCTCGCGCAGCTGCACCTCCGGCAACAGGGCGCGCAACAGGCTGGCGTAGCCCTGGCGCACCACGGCATGGTCGTCCACCAGCAGCACTTTCATCGCCTCGCCTCCAGGGGAATCTTCAGGCACACCGCCCAGCCTGCCTGCGGTCGGCTGTACAGGCGCAGTTCGGCACCGAGGCTGCGGCTGCGTTCACGCATCGAGCGCAGGCCGATGCCGGGGCGCAATGGCAACGTGGTGCCACGGCCATCGTCGCGGACCAGCAGGCGCAAGCCCTGGCCGCGTCGTTGCAGGCGAATGCGCACTTCGCTGGCCTCGGCGTGCCGGGCGACGTTGGTCAGCGCCTCCTGCACCAGGCGATACAGGTGCGCCTTGCTCGCCAGCGGCAGGCTGGGCAGGTGCGCCCCCAGCATCAACCGGCAGCGGATGCCGTGCGCCTGCTGCCAGTCGACGGCCAGTTGCTGCAGCGCCACGCCAAGCTCCATGCGCTCCAGCACCACCGGATAGAGATCGCGGATCAGGCTGCGAAAGCCCTGCTGCAGGCGCTCGCAGTTGCCGTCCAGCAGGCGCGCGGTGTCCTGCACCTGCAAGGGCCGGTCGGCAACCACCTTGAGCAGGCAGGCCTGGGCGCGGATTCCGCTGAGGTACTGGCCCAGGTCATCGTGCAGGGTCTGGCCGAGACGGGCGCGCTCGCGCTCCTGCAACTCCAGCAGCGCCTGGGTCAGCTCGGCGTTGTCCGCCTGAACCTGCTGCAGGGTGGTCGCCATGTCATTGAAGTGCCCGGCCAGACGCTGCGCCTCGGCCATGCCGTGGCTCTGCAGGCGGGTGTCGAAATGGCCGGCGCCGACCTCTCGCAGGCCGGTGAACAGCTCGTCCAGTACGCGCAGGCCACGGCGCACGGCGAAGCGGATGCTGAGCAGGCAGAGGATCAGGGCGAAGGTGCTGAGCAGCAGCAGTTGCAGCAGCGAATCGTAGATTTCCTCGATCTCGTCGTAGGGATCGAGGGCGATACGCAGCCGGCGCCCATCGGCCAGCGGCCAGCTGTCGGCCAGCAGCAGTGCCGAGCCCAGCAGGCGCTCGGCGATCCAGTGCTCGACCAGGTTCTCGCTCTGCTGCCTGGGCCGCTCGCCGGGCTGCAGCCAGCTCACGCGGATATGCCGCAGGTTCTCGGTCAGCTCGGGGCGCAGACTGTCGGGGTTGCTGCGCGCCACCTCGCCCAGGTACTCCAGCACCGCCTCGGCGGCCTGCAGCTCGCGCTGCACGTCATGGCTGGCCTGACGCAGCAGCAGCGCCAGGCCGGCCAGGGTCACCAGCATGAACAGCAGGCTGACGCACAGGTTGATGCGGCCGAGCGCGGTCATCTACTTGATCACGAAGTGACCGAGCATGCCCTTGCCTTCCAGGCCCTTGGCATAGAAGCGGAACTTGCCTGGCTTGACCGGCACGAAGAAGATCTCCGCCTCGCCGGCGTCCTCGAACTCCAGCTCGGTCAGGGTCACCGCCTTGACCTCGACGCCACCGGCCTCGACCTTGCGCAGGTAGATGGACGTGGCGAACTCCGGTGCCTGGAAGGCGTATTCCTTCTGCCCGTTGGAGACGATCCGCAGCTGGTAGGCCTGGCCCGTCTCCAGCTGGTATTCGTTCTGCGACATGAAGTAGTCGCTGTCATCGTTGCCCAGCACCAGGTCAGGCAGCGCCACCGGGCGGCGGGTCAGATCACCGGCGGCGTGCAGCTGGTCGACACCGAGCAGGCTGATGATCAGCAGCAGGGGCAGCAGCAGGGCTTTGAACGTTCGCATGGCAGGCACCGTTATTGTTATGGGTCGTTGCCCGCCATGCTAAGAAGCAATGGCTCGCACCGTTCTACTACCTTGGTAGCGAGCGCCTGCTACTTTGGCCAGGTTTCCCGCGCATGGCCGGTGCGGACTGGCGTGACGAACTACGACCTTCGTACGTGTACGTCGCTACCTTGGGCATATATCCCGCGACGGCGACGCTTCCTATGCTGGCGACATCCTCTGCCGGAGTCGCCCCATGCACCGCATCAGTTGCCGCCTGCTGTTCTGCCTCGCCGCCCTCTGCGGCTCGCTGAGCGCCGTCGCAGCGGACGCGCTGCAGGTGCGCATCGGCTACCTGGCGTACCAGCCTCCACGCGGCCCGTTGCTGTCCAACGTGATCCCCGAACCGAGCGATGCGGGGCGCCGTGGCGCCGAACTGGCGATCATCGACAGCAACAGCACCGGCCGTTTCCTCAAGCAGCACTTCGAACTGCAAAGCGCCGAACTCGACACGGCGCAGGCGCTGCTCGCCGCCGCCGAGCAGCAGCACCAGGCCGGCATTCGCCTGTTCGCGGTCAACGCCCCCGCCGACACCCTGCGCCAGCTCAGCCAGCGCCTGCCGGACAGCCTGCTGCTCAATGCCGGCAGCGCCGATGACAGGCTGCGCCGCGAGCAATGTCTCGGCAACGTGCTGCATACCCTGCCCAGTCGCGCCATGCTCGCCGACGCCCTGGCGCAGTTTCTCGCCGTGCGCAAATGGACGCGCTGGCTGCTGGTGACCGGCAGCAGCGAAGACGACCTCGCCTACGCCGCTGCGCTCAGGCGCGCCGCCAAGCGCTTCGGCCACCGCATCGTCGCCGAGAAGCCGTGGAGCTTCGACAACGACCAGCGGCGCAGCGCCCAGGCCGACATGCCGCTGTTCACCCAGGCCACCGAGTACGACGTGGTGCTGGTGGCCGACGAGCGCGGCGACTTCGGCGAGTACCTGCCCTACAACACCTGGTACCCGCGCCCGGTGGCCGGCACCCAGGGGCTGACGCCGACCGCCTGGCACAAGACGGTGGAAACCTTCGGCGCCGCGCAGCTGCAGAAGCGCTTCGAGGCGCTGGCCGGGCGCTGGATGAACGACCGCGATTTCGCCGCCTGGATGGCCGTGCGCAGCATCGCCGCCGCCGTGACCAGGCTGCGCGCCAGCGAGCCCGGGGCCATCCGCCGCCTGGCGCTGTCCGCCGAGCTGCCGCTGGACGGTTTCAAGGGACGCAAGCTGAGCTTCCGCCCGTGGAACGGCGAACTGCGCCAACCGATCCCGCTGGTACACCCCCGCGCGCTGGTCAGCACCTCGCCACAGGAGGGTTTCCTGCACCCGAACAACGAGATGGACAGCCTCGGCTACGACCGCCCGGAAGTGAAGTGCGATCTGGCGGGGACACCTCTGTAGAAGCCGGCTTGCCGGCGATCATCGCCAGGTATCGCCCGCAAGCGGGTTCCTACAGAAAAACAGAACACCTGTGGGAGGGGCTTCAACGGCGGCTGTCGCGGCTGAAGCCCCTCCCACAGAAGCAGGACTCCGCCAACAACTACAACAAGAGGATCACCCCCATGCGCCTGACCCGCCTCGCCTGCGCCGTCGCCTTAGGCCTGGCCTGCCACTCGGCCCTGGCCGCCACCGCCTACGTGTCCAACGAGAAGGACGACAGCATCAGCGTGATCGACCTGGACAGCCTGGAAGTCAGCGCCACGCTGGAGGTGGGCATGCGCCCGCGCGGCTTGCTGCTGTCCTCCGACAACAGGCTGCTGTACATCTGCGCCAGCGACTCGGATCGCGTGCAGGTGATGGACCTGGCCACGCGCAAGATCATCAAGGAGCTGCCCTCCGGTGCCGACCCCGAACAGTTCGCCCTGCACCCCAACGACCGCTGGCTGTACATCTCCAACGAGGACGATGCGCTGGTCACCGTGGTCGACGCCCGGAGCGACGAGGTACTGGCGCAGATCGACGTGGGCGTGGAGCCCGAAGGCATGGCCGTCAGCCCGGACGGCATGTGGGCGGTCAACACCAGCGAGACCACCAACATGCTGCACTGGATCGACACCAGCACCCAGCAACTGGTGGACAACACCCTGGTCGACCAGCGCCCGCGCCATGTCGAGTTCGACAAGGACGGCAAGCGCCTGTGGGCCTCGGCCGAGATCGGCGGCACGGTAACGGTGCTCGACGTGGACTCGCGCCAGGTGCTCAAGGTGCTCAACTTCGCCATCAAGGGCGTGCACCCGGACAAGGTGCAGCCGGTCGGGGTCAAGCTCAGCGACGATGGCAAGTACGCCTTCATCGCCCTGGGCCCGGCCAATCACGTCGCGGTCGTGGATGCCAGAAGCTACGAGATTCTCGACTACCTGCTGGTGGGCCGGCGTGTCTGGCACCTGGAGTTCACGCCGGACCAGAAGCGCCTGCTGACCACCAATGGCGTCAGTGGCGATGTCTCGGTGATCGACGTCGACAGCCTCAAGGTGACCAAGTCGATCAAGGTCGGCCGTTATCCCTGGGGCGTGGTGGTGACGCCATGACCGCCCTGGCGGTGGAGGCGCTCGGCTTCGCCTACGGCGCCCGCCGTGCGCTCGACGAGCTGACCTTCGAACTGGCGCCCGGCCGCTTCGGCGCCCTGCTCGGCCCCAACGGCGCCGGCAAATCCACACTGATCGCCCTGCTCACCCGCCTGTACGACCTGCAACAAGGCGACATCCGCATCTTCGGCCACAGCCTGCGCCACGCCCCGCGCCAGGCGCTGCGCCAGCTGGGCGTGGTGTTCCAGCAGAGCACGCTGGACCTCGACCTCTCGGTGCAGCAGAACCTCGCCTACCACGCCGCCCTGCACGGCATGCCGCGGCGCGAGGCACAGGCACGCATCGAAGAGGAGCTGCTGCGCCAGGATCTCGGCGAACGCCGCCACGACAAGGTGCGCACCCTCAATGGCGGCCATCGGCGCCGGGTGGAGATCTCCCGTGCCCTGCTCCATCAGCCGCGCCTGTTGCTGCTCGACGAGGCCAGCGCCGGGCTCGACCCGGCCAGCCGCCTGGCGCTGGGCAGGCATGTGCGCAACCTGTGCCGCGAACAGGGCCTGTGCGTGCTGTGGACGACCCATCTGCTCGACGAGGTCGAGCCCTCCGACGACTTGCTGATCCTCCATCACGGCCAGCGCGTGGCCTGGGGCAAGGCCGGCCAACTGGGTGATGACCTGGCCATCAGCTTCGCCCGCCTGACCGGCGATGAAGCCCTCGGCCGTGGCCATGTGCGCGAGGCGCTGCGAGCGAACCTGGATCCCCAGGCCCGCAGGAGCGGCTTCAGCCGCGAACATCCCACCGAGGAGCCGCAAGCATGAGCGCCTACTGGCAATGCCTGCGCGGCATCGTGCTACGCGAATGGCTGCGTTTCGTCCTGCAGCGCTCGCGTTTTCTCAGCGCCCTGGTGCGGCCGTTGCTCTGGCTGCTGGTGTTCGCCGCCGGCTTTCGTGCGGCGCTGGGCATCGCCATCATTGAGCCCTACGACACCTACATCACCTACGACACCTACATCGTGCCGGGCCTGGCCTGCATGATCCTGCTGTTCAACGGCATGCAGGGGTCGCTGTCGATGGTCTACGACCGCGAGATGGGCAGCATGCGCGTGCTGCTCACCAGCCCGCTGCCACGCGCCTTCCTGCTGGTGGCCAAGCTGCTGGCCACGGCGCTGATCTCGCTGCTGCAGGTGTACGCCTTCCTCGCCATCGCCTGGGTCTACGGCGTGCAACCACCGGCCTGGGGCCTGCTCGCCGCCCTGCCGGCGCTGCTGCTGGTGGCGCTGCTGCTCAGCGCGCTGGGGCTGCTGCTGTCCAATGGCATACGCCAGCTGGAGAACTTCGCCGGGGTGATGAACTTCGTCATCTTCCCCATGTTCTTCCTGTCGTCCGCGCTCTACCCGCTGTGGAAGATGCGCGAGTCCAGCGAGTGGCTGTACTGGCTGTGCGCGTTCAACCCCTTCACTCACGCCGTGGAGCTGGTACGCAACGCCCTGTACCTGCGCCTGCAGGTGGAGGCACTGCTGATCTGCATCGGCCTGAGCCTGGTGCTGACGCTGCTCGCCGTACTCACCTTCAACCCGCAGCATGCCGCCCTGCGCAAGGCCGGCTGAACCGGCGCGCCAGCCCGAGCGGCTGGCGCCTGCCACGGGCATTCGGCCGCCGCTCCGCCAGGCCTTTCTACTACTTTGGTACTGGTTTTCCTCTCCAACGTAGAATTCCCAAGCCTGCGACCATGGCCTGTAATACCGGGACAACTATAAGTAGAGACCTTGCCATGAAGTACCGTCTGCCTTTGCGTGCAGGCCTGATGCTTGCCTCGCTGCTGCTGGTCTGCCTGGTGCAGTCCGACGAGCTGTTCGACGCAGACGGCTACCGCAGCACGCAGTACCGCAGCCCCACGCCGGAACAGCTGCAAGGCGCGCAGACGCTCGACACCCCGGCCCTGCAGCGGCTGCTGGCCGAGCAACCACGAACCACGCTGATCGACGTCTATCGACGCCCCTGGTTGCAGGGCCGCTTCATCGAGGATGCGCCCCACGCCAACCTGCCCGGCAGCCTGTGGCTGGCCAATGCCGGCGATGGCAACCTCGCGCCCCAGTGGCAGCGCTACTTCGCCCACTACCTGCAGCAGGCCAGCGGCGGCGACCAGCAGCACCCGCTGGCGTTCTACTGCCGCTCCGACTGCTGGCTGAGCTGGAACGCCGCGCGCCGCGCCCATGCCCTGGGCTACCGCCAGCTCTATTGGTACCGTGACGGCATCGACGCCTGGGAGCAGGCCGGCCTGCCCCTGGTGCCGGCGCAACCTGCCGAACTGCCTGCTGCTTTCCTCACGCCCACCGCCACCCCATAATCACAACAACGAGGTGCAAGGCCATGTACAAGATCCTGATTGCCGACGACCATCCGCTGTTTCGTGAAGCCATCCATAACGTCATCGCCGACGGCTTTCCCGGTAGCGAGATCATGGAAACCGCCGACCTGGACAGCGCCCTGGAGCTGACCCAGAACCACGACGACCTGGACCTGATCCTGCTCGACCTGAACATGCCCGGCATGCACGGCCTGGGCGGGCTGATGAACCTGCGCAACGAGGCGCCGACCATTCCGGTGGTGATCGTCTCCGCCGAACAGGACAAGCAGATCGTGCTGCAGGCCATCACCTATGGTGCGGTGGGTTTCATCACCAAGTCCTCGCCACGGGCGCAGATGACCGACGCCATCGCGCAGATTCTCGACGGCAACGTCTACCTGCCGCCGGACATCATCCGCTCGCAGAAGAGCGGCAGCTCGCGCCCGCATCACGACAACCACAGCATCCCGCCGGAACTGCTGCAGGCCCTGACGCGCAAGCAGCTGCTGGTGCTCGAGCGCATGACCAAGGGCGAGTCCAACAAGCAGATCGCCTACAGCCTGGATATCGCCGAGACCACGGTGAAGGCGCATGTCTCGGCCATCCTGCGCAAGCTGGGCGTGCACAACCGGGTGCAGGCGATTCTCTCGGCCGGCGACATCGACTTCGCCTCCTACCTGCGACGCTAGCGCCAGCGTCATCCGCTTGTGCTAAAACGGCGGCCTCATTCACGGGAGTCCGCCATGCTGATCCGCCCCTTTCAACCGAGCGACGAAGCCGCCGTCGTCGACCTCTGGCAACGCTGCGACCTGACTCGCCCCTGGAACGATCCGTACAAGGACATCCAGCGCAAGCTGCAGGTGCAGCCCGAGCTGTTTCTGGTCGGCGAGATCGACGGCAGCCTGGTGGCCTCGGCGATGGCCGGCTACGAAGGCCATCGTGGCTGGGTCAACTACCTGGCGGTCTGCCCGCAACAGCGCCAGCGCGGCCTGGCGCGCCAGCTGATGGCCCATATCGAGACGCTGCTGCTGGCCATGGGCTGCCCCAAACTGAGCCTGCAGGTGCGCGACACCAACGCGGCCGCACTGGCCTTCTACGAGCGGCTTGGCTACCAGGTCGATGCCTCGGTGAGCCTGGGCAAGCGCCTGATTGCGGATAATTGATCACACGCAGTCGTAGGGTGGCTCGCGCTTCACCGATCCACCGCTGCGGTGGATGTAAAGAGCGACATCCACCCTACGGCTCTGCTTGTCGTAGGAGCCCGCTTGCGGGCGATCCATGCATCCGTGGCCTGATCGCCGGCAAGCCGGCTCCTACAAAGACCGTCCGATTGCGACTCACGGCCTGTAAATCTGCCCGCTGAGCAGTCGTAGGGTGGATCACGCTTCACCGATCCACCGCTGCGGTGGATGTAAAGAGCGACATCCACCCTACGGCTCTGCTTGTCGTAGGAGCCCGCTTGCGGGCGATCCCTGTATCCGTGGCCTGATCGCCGGCAAGCCGGCTCCTACACATACCGTCCGATTGCGACTCACGCCCTGGTAGTCTGCCCGCTGAGCAGTCGTAGGGTGGATCACGCTTCACCGATCCACCGCTGCGGTGGATGTAAAGAGCGACATCCACCCTATGGCTCTGCTTGTCGTAGGAGCCCGCTTGCGGGCGATCCATGCATCCGTGGCCTGATCGCCGGCAAGCCGGCTCCTACAGAGACCGTCCGATTGCGACTCACGACCTGTAAATCTGCCCGCTGAGCAGGCAGCGCCCTGCGGTATGGCCCGCGTTCAAGCCCCTGCCCCGCGCTCCATCAGGTGACTCATCGCCGTCTTCAGCTTCATCGGCCGCACCGGCTTGTGCAGCAGACTGTGGCCAAGCTCGCGCATCTGCTGCTTGAGCTCGTTGCTGTAGTTGGCGGTGATCATCAGCGCCGGCAGCGGTGCGCTGCGCCTGGCGTTGATCTGCGCCACGGCATCGACGCCGTTGCGTTCGTCATCGAGGTGGTAGTCGGCGATCAGCAGGTCGGCCTCGGCATGGTAGTTGTCCACCTGGCGCGCCAGGTCTTCCTCGGACAGTGCGGTAACCACGCGACAACCCCAGCCTTCGAGCAGGGTACGCATGCCGGCGCAGATCGCCGCGTCGTTATCCAGCACCCACACCCGGGCGCCGCTGAGGCGTTCGATCAGCTGATCCGGGCTGTCCTGCACGGCGCGCACGCGCGGCGCCCGGCGGGTCAGCGGCACCTCCACGGCGAACATCGAGCCACGGCCCTGCTGCGAGGCCACGCGGATGCGATGGCCGAGCATGCGCGAGATCTTGTCGACGATGGCCAGCCCCAGGCCGAGCCCGCGATCCTGCTTGCGCTGCACCGTATCGCCGCGCTTGAACTCCTGGAATATCTCGCCGAGCTTGTCCGCAGGAATGCCGATACCGCTGTCCCAGACCTCGATGGACAGGCTGTTGCCACGCCGCCGGCAGCCAAGCAGCACGCGCCCGCTGGCGGTGTAGCGGATGGCGTTGCTGAGGAAGTTGCGCAGTATCCGCGCCAGCAGCTGCACGTCGCTGCGCACCAGCGCCGAGCTGGGCAGGTAGTCCAGGCGCAGCCCCTCGCTGCCGGCGACCTGGCGGTATTCGGTGGCCAGGTTCTCCAGCAGCTCGCTGACAGCGAACGGCGCGATATCCGGCTTGATCACCCCGGCATCGAGCTTGGATATGTCCACCAGCGTGCCCAGCAGGCTCTCGACATCCTCCAGCGAGTTGCTGACGTTGCGCACCAGCGGCTCGCAACCGGAGAGATCCGGCTTCTCCAGCAGCGCGCTGGTGAACAGCCGGGCGGCGTTGAGCGGCTGCAGCAGGTCATGGCTGACCGCCGCGAGGAACTTGGTCTTGGACAAGTTGGCCCGCTCCGCCTCACCCTTGGCCTCGCGCAGGCGCGCTTCCATCTGCGTGCGCTCGTCGATCTCGCGGCGCAGCTGGTCGTTGACCGTGGTCAGCTCGGTGGTCCGTTCGCGGACACGCTGCTCCAGGTGCTGATAGGCCTGGTGCAGCGCCTCGGCGGTACGCCGGCGCTCGGTGATGTCGCGGATCAGCACGAAGATCCCCACCACCTCGCCGCTGGCCAGGCGATTGGGCACGTAGGAGCGCAGCATGTAGCGCTCCTGGCCACTGTGGTTGGTCTCGGCGAACTCGAAGGTCACGCTCTCGCCGGACAGCGCCAGCTCCACGTAGGGCTCCAGGCGCTGGCAGTGCTCCTCGCTGTGCACCTCGCGCAGGCTCTGGCCGAGCATGGCGCCGCGCGGCCAGCAGTACCACTCCTCGTAGACCTTGTTGGTGAACTCGTAGACCAGATCGGCGGACAGGTAGGCGATCAGCGCCGGGACGTGGTCGGTGATCAGGCGGATCCAGCGCTCGCTCTCGCACAGCGCCTGCGCCTGCCGATGGCGCTCGGTGATATCGGTGAAGCTGTTGACGAAGCCGCCGGTGGGCAGCGGATGGGTGCGCACCTCGAGCATGCGTCCATCGAACAGGCGCACTTCCACCTGGCGCAACAGCTTGCCATTGGCGTCGCGGCTTTCCGGGGTCAGCGGCTCCAGCTCGCTCTCGGCCATGACCTCGGCGAACGGCCGGTGGGCATTGATCGGTGCCAGGCCGCAGAGTTCGAGGAAGCGGTGATTCCACAGCTCCAGCGCCCCTTCGGCATTGACCATGGCCATGCCCTGCGACAGGTTGTCGACCGCCCGCTGCAGCAGGCGGGACTTCTGCGCCAGCGCCTGCTCGCGGCGCAGCGCTTCGCTCTGTTTCACCTCGGTGATATCGGTGTAGAGGATCACCAGCCCGCCCTCACGGGTCGGCCGCTCGCTGACCTGGACCCAGCGCCCGTCCTGCAGGCGGAACAGGCTCGGCTCGCCCTCGCGGCCCAGTTGCGCTTCCACCACCAGCCCGGTGCTGCGGCTCAGGCGGCGAATCTCCTCCAGCCGCGTACCGGTGCCGATGCGCGCCCGGCTGCGTGCCCACAGGGCCTTGAAGCGGCTGTTGAACAGCACGATGCGCTGGCGATCGTCGAACAGCACGAAGGCGTCGGAAATGCTCTCGATGGCGTCGATCAGGTGCTGGTGGGCGGTCTCGGCACGCAGGCGCGCGTCACTGAGCAACTGGTTGCTCGACTTCAGTTCGGCCATCGCCTGGTTCAGCGCGTCGGTGCGTTCGCGCACCTGCTCCGACAGCACCACCGAATGCTGGAACGCCGCGTAGGCGTCGTCCCCCCGGGAGTGGATCGACTCCACCCGTTCGATCAGCGCCGCGTTGATGCGCCTGAGCTTGGCGTTCTCCTGCTCCAGGGCCGCACAGCGGGCCTGCAGATCAGCGCTCGCCACGCCCGACAGGTCGGCCAATGGCGACACCGGTGAAGGTCTGATTGATGTGCATGCCATTGAACTGCTCTCCGTAGGTGTTGAAACCGATCACCCCCTGCTGGCGCAGCAGCGTGGCGACCGACTCGACGCCGCCGTCGTTCTCGATTTCCAGGCGCCGCAGGAAACAGTCGCAACCGATGGTCAGCAACAGCGGCCCCAGGCGCTGTTCGAGCCCGGCGAACAGCTGCTCCAGGTTGGGCAGCAACGGGCCGGGATGCATGGCGGTGAGGACGATGCCGTTCTCCACCGCGCAGTAGAACGTCAGGCTGAGGTCGTCGTGCACCTGCTGGATGGAGCGCACGTAGTAGTGATCGCTGATGCGCACCGCCAGCGGATAGGCGGCGAACACCCGGTGATCGAGGGCATCGAGCGGAACGCCGATCAGCTCGGCGTACTCCTGCGCGGCGGGCATCGCGTTGAGCTCGTAGACCCGGCGACTGGTGCTGTCGGCACGGGTGACCACCAGCTTGTCGCCGCGGGGCTGGATGTGGTGGGTGCTGAACACCTCGAAATCCAGCCAGGTGTTGAACAGCACCACCACCGCCGCGCCACTGTGGAAGCGCCCACCGTGATAGACGTGGGTATGCGTCAGGTGGTTGTCGTCGCCCGCCGAGCCGCCGAAGTGCGGGATGCTGCCGAGCGCCGCGCTGAGCGCGCCGAGCACCAGTTCCTCACGGCTGGACAGGCCATCGAGCAGGGTCAGGGCGAAGCTGTGGCCCTTGATCGAGGCCAGCTCGTTGCTGCGGCAGTCCTTGACCAGGCCGTCCACCAGGTGCTGCGCGTCGAGCAGGTTGAAGCGCTCCATCTCATCGATCAGCGCACTGGCGATGGAGAAGCAGCGCAGGTCGAAGCCCAGCGCCACCACGCAGCCCCGGTCGTAGCCCTGCGGGGTGATCTCGCCGGCGCTGGTGCAGCCGACCAGGCTGACACCGCCGAAGTGCGCCTCCAGCGCCTGGCCGAGGCCGTCGAGGTCGTATTCGGCCGAGCAGAAGAACAGCACGAAGCCCAGATAGGGATGAATCAGCTGGCGCGCCAGTTCCTGGGCCGCCAGTTCCACGTCCTTCGTGCTGGATACCGCCCTGAGCACCCCTTGCGACTGTTCCAAGGCCATACCACGCCCCAATGCACCTACTGATCGAGTGGAAATTCTACGAAGCGCAGGTTGCCCACCCCATGCTACTTGAGTACTGGATCGGGCCTTCCTAGGTAGGGTGCGCCTTGCACAGCAGCCATGCAGCCGCGACGTGGCCCGGATGAAATCCGGGATGTGCACCGGAAAACGCCCCGGATTTCATCCGGGCTACAGGGCCAGGGATATGCAGCAGCCACAGACGGTAAAAGGCCGGACGGGGTCGCCCCCTGCCCGGCCTCGAACGCTGCGCGTTACCAGCTGAGTACCGCACCCACGGCGAAGGTGTCGGTGTCCTCGTTCAGGCCGCTGCCGGCGGCGGCATCGATCTGGTACTGGTTGTACTCGGCGACCAGCTTGAGGTTGTCGTTGATGGTGCGGAAGTAGGCGATGCCACGGGTCTCGTAGTCAGCCGCCACGCCCAGGCCGTTGCCATCGTCCTCGGTCTTGCCGTAGGACAGCGCCAGGCGGTTCTTGCCCCAGCTGTAGGAGCCCTGCAGCAGGTAGCCATCGCTGTCGATGTCACGCAGGGTCGGCTCGCCCAGGTTGTTGGTGAAGAACGGGTTGATGCCCTTGGCCTGGAAGCCGGAACCGGTCAGCGACAGACCGCCGAACTTGGCCTGCACGCCATAACCGAGGCCCTTGGAGGTCACCGTGTCGACGGTGTCGTCGGTGTTCTCGGAGGTCTGGTAGGCGCCGTTGATCCAGGTGTAGATGGTCGAGCCGCCGACCTCGAACTGGTAGCTGACCTCGGACTCGAAACGGGGGTTCTCCTGGTAGGCCTTACCGGTGGCGCTGTCGTCGTTGGTGTCGACCGGGTCCATGATGCCCACCGCCACGCGCAGGCCCTCGGCCAGGTTGTTGTTGCGGTAGGTGATCTGCGAAGTCGGGAAGGGGTACGGGTAGCCGGTGCCGATGTTGCCGAAGGACACGCCATTGCCGTCCACCAGGCCCAGGGTGTCGGAGACGTTGCCGTAGCCGGCCAGCAGTTCGTCGAGGAAGATGTTGGAGCGCGAGAACAGGCCGAAGTCCTTGCCCACCAGCACCTCGCCCCATTCCGGGTTGGAAACGGTGCCGTAGAACTGGCGAACGTCGATGGCGGTATCGGTGCCGTTGGTTTCGCTGTCGTTGATGGTGACCCAGAAGGACGAGCGCCCGGTCAGCTTGAGGTCATCGATCTGCTTGCCGAAGTTGAAACCGATCCAGTTGGGCAGGAAGCCCATCTTCACCCGTGACTGACGGCGGTCGAACTGGTCGCCATCACGATCCACGTCGCTGTTGACGTAGAAGGCGTTGATATAACCGTCGGTGGAGAAAGTGGTGTCGTCCTGGTCGTACAGGACGATCTCGGCGGCAGCCTGCTGCGCGGTCGCCAGGGCGACGGCGGTGGCCAGGGTCAGGGGCAGAAGTCGAGTGATGGCGATCTTGTTGTTGTGCATAACGCTCTCCGCTTGAGTGGCGACCGCCAGGGCAGTCGTGTCGGAGGCGATTATCGAAAGCGCGCCCTGGCGGCCATACGCTGCCTTGGCAGCGTTTGCCTGCTGCTTTGGCCTGGAGTGACCGGCCCGCTTCCGGCGGCTCGCGACCAGCCTGCTACCGGTAGCGGGAGAAAGGTCGTAGTACCCGCCAGCCCTTGGATGTAGAACGACGGCGCACGGCGTCTGCCAGGCGCGGCGAACGCAGGCACGGGAAACGCCCGGGGCTCGCCGAGCGGCCACGGGTTCGATAGGGAGAGGGAAAGACGGGCGCAGCCTAGACCGGCGTCGCGGCTCCACTGGCCAGCACGCGCCAGTCATCGGCGCGCAGCAGCTGCCGGTGCGCGCGCAGCAGATCGCGGGGCGTCAAGGCAGCCATTGCCCGCTGCAGCCTTTGCGGGTGAGCGTCGGGCAGCCCGGCCAGGTGCAGCTGCCACAGCTGCTCGGCGCGTGCCCGGTTGGTGGTGGCCGGGGCCAGCGCCAGCTGCAATGCATCACGCTCAGCGGACAGCGCCGCGTCGTCCAGTGCGGCGAGCGACTGGCATTGCTCATCGAGAAACGCGCGGATATGGGCAAAGATGCCTGGCGCATCGCACCGCGGGGACTGCAGGGCGAACAGCAAGCCGCGGCAGCCCTGGACCTGGCGAAAGCCGGCGAACAAGGCATAGCCCAGCTGCAGCTCGCCCCGCAGGCGCCGGTAGAAACGCCCCTGCAGCACCTGCCCGAGCAGGCGCCAGGCCGCCTCGGTGCGTGCATCGCGGGCAGGCAGCGGACAGAACAGCAGCAACGCCGCATCCGCGCCCGGCTGCGCCAGGCGCTGCCAGTCGAGACCTCGCGCCGCATCCGTGCATGGCGGCATGTCCGGCAGCGGCTCGACGGCCGCGCACAGCCCGGCCAGCTGCGCCTGTCCGGCGTCCCCCAGGCCGACGCTCAACCCTTGCAGCCCGGGTGCAGCGGGCAGCTCGCACAGCTGCGGCAGGCGCTGCAACAGATCGCGCAACAGCAGGCCCTGTGCCTCCGGTTCGGCCAGCTCATCCAGCGGCGCCAGCAACACCGGCAGCAGCAGGCCACTGAATGCAGGCAACAGCGCTGCGGGCCCATGCAGCGCCAGGCTCCAGCTGGAGGCCTGCACGCTCAACTGGCTGCCGATGCCAAGCCGCTCGCCGCGCCAGCGCAGATCGGCGCTGCGTGCTTGCAGGGTGGCCTCCAGGGCCGCCACGTCTGCCGTCACCGAACAGGGGCCGCGCCAGTGGAGAGCGGCCGGGCCGCCCTCGGCCTGCCCCGGATGATGTCGCAGCTCCGCCACCGGCAGAACGGCCGCTGCCGCGCTGGCGCCAGCCAGCAGCGGCTCATCGCAGGACAATTGCCATGTGTATGCCGGCGCCGGCACCGGCGATCGCTCCGCCAGTGCCCGCAACGGCAGATCCAGGCCGATGGCGGGCCAACGGGGCTGCGCCTGGTCGCCGCAGTGCAGTTCGAACAGACCGTCACCCTGCGCCAGGGCCGCCAGCAGAGCGTTCAGGTCTCGCAGCGTCTGGTCGTCATCCTGCGCGGGCATCTGCAGGTGTTGAGCCAGCGCCAGCGGGCCGAGACCAAGCGACCTGAGAGCGGCTGCCTGCTGCTGATGCTGCAGGCGCGACGACCAGTGCGCATGACCCCGCAGGTGCGCGGCCCAATCCTGCACGACGGCGCGCAGGACGCCGCCCTGCTCCGCCGTGGCGCCGGCAAGGTCGAGGCGCAACAGACACTGCCCCGCGTGCTGGTACAGCACCCGCGCCTGCAATTGCCGGCACAGCCGCCGTTCCCGCAGCGCCGCCAGCAGGCCGCCGGGCGCAGGGTCATGCAGCGCGTCCAGCAACAGCGCCAGGGCGACCTCACAGCTGGCAGCGAGTTGCGCAGCAAACCCCAGATGCAGCGCAGGGCGCGCCTGCTGCAAACACAAGCGCGTTGCGCGCAGCGGCAGCAGGTCGGCCGGCGACGCGGAACCGGCGCCGCCCTCTCCCCCTGGCAGCGCCCCGAGCAAGGTCTCGGCGATGGCCAGCAACTGTTCCGCAGGTTGTGGCCCGACCAGGGTCAGGCGCATGCACCCGGCCCGGAAGTAACGCCGCTGGTGCGCCCGCAGCGCCTGCTGAAAATGCGACGACTCCACGGCCAGGGTACGGCGATCCCCGGCCAGGAACTCGCCACAGCGATGCCCGGCGGCCAGTGCCTGCCCCAGTGCGTGATCGATGCGACTGTCGCCATCCTGGCTGCGTGCCTGGTACTCGGCATGCAGCACGTCGCGCTCGCGCAGCTGCGCCTCGCTCTCCAGCAGCGGCCGGCAGAGCATATCCAGCAGGCGGGCCAGCGCCGGCTGCAGTTGCGCGGCCGGCAGCTCGCAGACGAAATCCGTATGCCGCGCCCGGGTCGAGGCATTGACCAGGCCGCCATGCCGCTGGGCGAAGGCCATCAACCCCTGCTCACCCGGGTAATCGCGGCTGCCGAGAAACAGCAGGTGTTCGAGAAAGTGCGCCAGGCCAGGGTACTCCGGCGGCTCGTCATGGCTGCCGGCCGCCACCCGCAGGCACAAGCCGACGCACTGCGCCCAGGGCTGCCGCTGCACGCACAGCTGTGCGCCGTTGGTCAGACGCCGGACAGGAGCAGACGCTGGAGTGTTCTCGGCCATTCAGAAATCTCTGGGCAGTCTAACGCTCAGCTTCGACAACACACCTGCACCCGACAATGGTGCTTTCGGCTGGGTAACACGCTCCTTTGGTATTAAAAGCCGCGTACGCGAAAACGAAATGCCCCGACACCGAGCGCAAGGCCGGTGTCGGGGCATCGACTGGCTGGCGTCAGCTGCGGCAGTCTTCAATCAGCCCTTTGACCAGGCCGATCATCAGCAACAGCATCAGCGCCATGAACGGCAGTCCCATGGCCACGGCACCGGCCTGAATGCCCTTGAGTGCGGTATCGCCGCCAATCACGAACAGCGTGACAGTCACCAGCGCGATCATCACCAGCCACAGCACACGCTGCACCGGCAGGGTATTTGGATCGCCACCGGCCGACAGGTTGTCAATCACCAGCGCACCGGAGTCCACCGACGTCACCATGAAGAACACCAACAAAGCGACCACCAGCAGCGAACCGATACCGGCCAACGGCAGCATTTCCAGGAACTGGAAAATGGCCATGTTGACGTCACTGAGGCCAGCCGCCAGGGCACCGCTGCCATCAATCACCTGGGCGATCGCGCCGCCACCGAATGCCGAGAACCACAGTAGCGTAACCACGGTCGGCGCCAGCATCACCATGCCCACCATCTGGCGCAGGGTGCGGCCCTTGGAAACGCGAGCGACGAAGATGCCCACCAGAGGACCCCAGGTGCACCACCAGGCCCAGTAGAACACCGTCCAGCCCTGGAACCAGTCCTGATCGGGACGATCGATCCAGTTGCTCAGTGGCAGGAACATCTGGCCATAGTCGACCGCGGCGTTCAGGGTGTTGGAGAAGAACGCCATGCCCCCAATACCGACCGCGACCAGCAGGAACAGAACCAGCGCAAGCAGCATGTTGATGTTACTCAGCACCTTGACCCCTGCATCCAGCCCTCGCCACAGCGAGAACGCTGCCAGACAGGTCACAGCGACGATGAACATCAGTTGAAAGGCAAAGGTATTCGGTGTGCCCATCACATAGGCAATACCTGCGGTGGCCTGCATAGCTCCCAGACCAAGGGAGGTGGCCAGACCGAAGATGCTCAACACCACGGTAAACACATCGACCACTTGCCCCGGCAAGCCGCGGTGACCACGGCCCAGCAGCGGCTGCAGACCGGAACTGAGCGACAGTGGTAGCCCCTTGTTGTAGGAGAAGTACCCTACCACCAGCGCGCTGGTCAGGTAGATGGCCCAGGGATGAAAGCCCCAATGGTACAGCGTCGCGCCCATCGCCGCGTGGGCGGCCTCCGGGGTGCTGGCGGTCACGTCCAGCGGTGTTTTCCACCAGGCGGTGTATTGCGCCACTGGCTCGGCGACGCCCCAGTACAGCAGGCCGACGCCCATGCCAGCGGCAAACATCATGGAGAACCAAGACAAGGTGCTGAATTCGGCTTTGGCGTCGCGCCCACCGAGACGCACCTTGCCCAGCGGCGACAGGGCCAGGCCGGCGCAGAACAGCACCGCCAGATTGCCCATGATGATGATGAACCAGTCGAAGTTCTTCAGGATCCAGCCCTTGATGCCTTCCAGCGTCTCACCGAAGACCACGGGATTGCTCAGCGCCAGGAGAACCAGCAACAGGATGGTGGAGAAGGAAACAGGGAATATGACGCGATGGAAGTTCAAGCCGAGCACTCGAATATTGAAGTCTCGACCGACTATGTCTTCCGCAACCATAGGCTTCATGCACGCACCTCGATTTTGTTCTTGTAATAGTTTTCTCCGCATCCGGACTGGGCCCTGCAGGTGCAGTTGGCGGCTCGGTAATCGCTGCGGATGACCAATGGTCGAACAGGCTCGAATCCATCGACAAACCATTTAATCTGCGCAACTTATGACTTTTAATCATCAATATGGACGATCAATAAGGGAGCCAACTGAAAGCCTCAAAGCCATATCTATCGGGCGCTGTCGAGCCGACAGGCGGGAACCTTCCGACTCGTTGTTCAGACTGAGCTTTTCGCATCCACTCACGGATCAGGATGGATCGTTCAGAGCCTCTGGCTGGGTGCTTCCTCGACTCGCTCCTCCACACTGACCGCAGGTTCGATAACCGCAGCCAGGGTCGTGCAGGCAAGGGCATTGGGTGTGGCCTGATGCTGCAACGGTGCATCGTCCTGCAGGTGCTCGCCGGTCACGCGCCCCTGTCCCACGGCAACAGCCAGTACCGCCGCGCTGATGGCAAAGAACAGATAGAGGCTGGAGGGGCCGAAATGTCCCATTAGCGCACCGGCCAGCAGCGGGCCGATGCAGGCGCCCACACCGAAAGTAGCGAGCAACAGCCCCGCCAGCGATACGCGCAGACGTGGCTCCATGTTGTCGTTGGCCAGGGCCACGCCCAGCGGGTACAGGCAGAACTGCAAGAAACCGATGCACGCGCTGAACAGCAGCAGCACGCCGAACGACAGCCCCTGATAGAACGCCAGCGGCAGGCAGGTCAGGATCAGCAACGCCGCCACACCGCGAATCAGGCTGGCGCGTGGCAAGCGATCCGACAGCCAGCCCAGTGGCAGTTGTGCAAGCAGCCCAGCGGCAATCGCCAGGGCCATGAACTGGCCCACTTCGACCGTACTCAGGCCCTGGCGGCTGGCATAGATCGACGACAACCCATAGAAACCACCGTTGATCATCCCCGATATCAGTACGGTGAACAGCGACTGCGGCACTCGCTGCAAGAACAGACGCAGATCGACCGGCTCGGAGCCCGGTATGGTCGGATGGGTACTGCGGGTCAGCGCTACCGGCACCTGGCTCAAGGCGAAGGCAATGACCACGCCGAGCAGCGCATGCAGACCGAGATTGCCGTCGATGCTCAGCGCCAGTTGACCGAGCATCATGCCGACGTAGGCCGCGACCATGTAGATGCCCAGCACCCTGCCGCGCTGATCGCTCTGCGCGCAGTCGTTGAGCCAGCTCTCCACCACCATCAGCTGGCACATCATCGCCACGCCGACGACAAAACGCAGCAACAGCCAGAGCGGCAACGCCTCACTGAAGGCATGCATCAGCACCGCCGCGCAGATGATGCCAGAGCAGGCCACGTAGGTACGAATATGACCGACACGACCGATCAGCACCTGGCCAACCTTGCCGCCGACCACCATACCCAGGGCATTGGCAGCCATCAGCGCGCCCCCCCAGAACTCGGCGACGCCGCCAGCAGTCAGGCGCAGCGCCAGATAGGTCATCAGCAGGGTCGAGCCGAGCTGCATCAGCAGGCTGGCCAGATAGAGTGCAGCGAACGCCTGGGTCAAGCCGAGCAATTGCTCACCCCTTTATCAAGGACAACCACCACGCCTGAGTCGGGCGCGCAGCAAAACGGGACGATCGGCAACCCTCCCAGCGGGCGAACCCGATGCCGACATTCGGCGAGATCTCGTTGCTGATCACCCGCACGGGAGGAGCTCTGGGTCGATGGTGATCGACCGGCTACGCCAGGCCTTTCCCGGAAAGGACCCGACTCATAGCCCGCCCCGACTGTTCCAGACGCGCCGACAGCGTTGTGGTGGTCCGGGTCGAACGACTCGCGGGAGAGATGGCTGAACGGTACATCGGCCAATTGCGGGCAGTACGCCAGGAAAGCCTTGCGATGCTCGGGGCATACCGACTCGCGCAAGGCGCCGTTGCGGCTCTTGCCGTTCTTGGGCATGTGCTTGCAGATGTTACGGATGATCAGACGGCGATCCTGGGTCATGCACACCATGGTGCCCTCCTCCAACACTGATTGTGGTCCCCCAATCACAGCCAGTCCGTTTGCCACGGGTAGTGCGACAGGGCTTCGCAGCCGTTGGCGGTGATCAGTACCTGCTGCTCCAGCTTGATGCCCTCCTTGCCGCCCTGCTCGCCGATATAGCTCTCCACGCAGAGCACCATGTTTTCCTCGAATACACCGTCGTAGCCGCTGCTGGCCCAGTCGCTCCCCTTGTGCGCCAGAGCCGGATACTCGTCGACCAGGCCGACGCCGTGCACGACACAGCAATAACGGTTGTGCCAATAGGCCGGCGGAATATCCCAGGACTGCTCGACGAACTCGCGGTGACTCAAGCCCGGACGCAACAGCGCCATGTTGTGCAGTACCTGTTCATGGGCCAGACGATAGAGCTTGCGCTGCTCGGCGCTGGGGGAAACGTGGCCGACCGTCCAGGCTCGAGAGATATCGGCGCAGTAGCCGTATGGCCCGATCAGATCGGTGTCGAAGCAGACGATCTCACCTTCCTGCATCACCCGGTCGCTGGACTCCTGCATCCAGGGATTGGTACGCGGCCCTGAGGCCAGCAGGCGGGTTTCGATCCACTCACCACCGTGGCGCACGTTCTCGTAGTGCAGCCAGGCCCACAGCTCGTTCTCGGTCATGCCGGGGCGCAGTGCATCGTGCATGCGCTGAATGCCGCGCTCGCACACGGCGATGGTCCAGCGCATCAACTCCAACTCCTCAGAGGATTTGATTCGCCGAGCCTGCTCCATCAGGCTGTGCCCTTCTATCAGCGTCAGGCCGGCCTCGCGCAGCAGGTCGAGGCCTTCCAGATCAGCCTTGTCCACCGCCAGGCGCACCTTGCCTCCCGCATGCTGGCGAATCACCGCCTGTATATCGTCGGCCCAGACCTGAGCCTTCTCGCCGATGCGCGAGCCCGCACCGAAATAGCTCCAGTTGATCGCTGGACGTATCTCATCGAGCAGTTCGTTGCCTTGGTGCAGATGTTCGCAGTTGTGGAACTCGAACAGCACCACAGGCCCATCAGCGAAAACCAGCGCATAGCGGGCGTAGTTATGCAGAGTCCACACCTGCATGTTGGAGGTGTCGGTGGCATAGCGGATGTTCACCGGGTCATACAGCAGTATGGCCGAGCAATCGGCGGCCTTGAGTTGCTGACGCACTCGTTGCAAACGATAGGCGCGAGCAGCCCTATGGGTTTCGAGGCTGACCGGGTTGCGCAGCGGCTGCGCGGCGACCTCGTCGGCTAGATACTTATTTTTGTTTTCGAACATGGCTAGGCTTCCTGAGGAATGAAAGTGGACGCCGCCGGAGCCGACGCGCTCCATCTACGCGTCGGCCAGCTAAGCAGGGCCATCTGCAACACGCCACTGGCTAAGCCAGACCGTGCCGTTGTTTCCAGTCACCCGGATGGACCACATAACCGAACAGCGCATGTCCGCCGTAAACCAGTTCGGTGCCTTCGGGAATCCACAGCAGTTGCCCTGGCTTGACGTGATAGCACTCGCCATTGGCCTGTAGCTCGAAGCAGCCGTCAATGACGAAGAGCACCTCGTCGTAGAGCAGCGTCCAGGCCACCTCTGCGCCCTCCCAGCGGGCGAAACCGATGCCGATGTTCGGCGAAATCTCGTTGCTGATCGCCCGCGCTACGAAGGCAGCGCCGGGCGGCCCGCCCCGCGGGATGAACTCCAGGTCATGGTGATCGACCAATAGCACCGGACCTTTCCCGGAAACGGCCTGAGTCATAGCTCGCTCCGACTGTTCCAGGCCGCCAGACGAATGCGCGAGCGCACGCCCAGGCCGAGAAATGGCTCCGGCGGATTGAGCGACGGCATACCGGTGACCGTCTGGATATCGCGCAACTGCGCCGAATCGCCGCCCACCGCCATTTCCGCCAGCAGCGTGCCGGAGATGGTGCCCCATGCCGCGCCGACGCCATTGTCGCAAGCCGAGGCGAACACACCCGGCTCCAGCTCGCCGAAGAAGTTGGTGAAGTTGCGCGAGATCGCGTAAACGCCGCCCCAGGTGTGGCTGAACGGCACATCGGCCAGTTGCGGAAAGCGCGCCAGGAAGGCCCTGCGATGATCGTCGCGCACCGACTCGCGCATGGCGTCGCTGGTGCTCTTGCCGTACTTCGGCACGTGCCTGTAGGTGTTGCGGATGATCAGGCGGCGGTCCTGGGTCATGCGTACCGTGGTGCCGGCGTGATCGGCCGGAGTCAGCCCCCAGTCGAGCTGGCCACCGTAGGCCGCCAGTTCAGTGTCGTTCAGCGGACGCGTCCAGCTGGCGAAGGTCATCACGGGTAACAGACGGTTGCGCAGGTAGCCGAACTCCTGGGTGAAGATGCTGGTGCCGAGCAGCAACTGCGCAGTGCGAATCGTGCCCTGACTGCCCTGCAGCAGCCAGCCGCCCTGCCCTTCACGTTGCAGACGCGTGATGGGCGACTCTTCCAGCAGCTCGACATTCTCCGGCAGCGAGTGCGCCAGCCCGGTAACCAGCGCCGCCGGCTGCATTAGGTAGCAACCCGGGGTGAAGATTGCGCGGCTGTAGTATTTATTGCCGAGCACCTGCGCCAGCTCGTCGCGCTCGACCAGGCGGAAGGGTTCGCCCAGATTCTTCAGCAACTGCTCGAAATGCTCCAGATACGCCAGACCACGCTGGCCCACAGCGCCCTGATACTTGCCGGCATGCGACCATTGGCAGTCGATGCCGTGACGCTCGATCAGCCCCTGTAGCTGGGCGATGGCGGCGCGATTGAGTGACAGCAAGCGCTGTTTGTGGGCCGGATCGGGATGTTCCAGAGCGAATTTGTGCGGCAGGTCGATGACGAAACCGGAGTTGCGTCCGGAAGCGCCCTGGGCGACACGCTGGGCGTCGACCAGGATGATGCGTTTGTCCGGCATCAGCTCGCCAAGGCGGCGCGCAGCGGCCAGGCCGGCGAAACCGGCGCCGATCACCACGTAATCGGCGCGTTGCTCACCATGCAGGCGCTTGCACGCGGGTTGCTGTGGCAGTGCCGCGTACCAGCCACAACTGCTGTCGTCATGGGGCAGATTGATTTGCTTGCTCATGCGTGCGCCCTCAGGCCACTGATCGTTGTGCGTTCTGGCAGCTCTGCAGCCAGCTGTTGCGTTGGGTCTGCGCCTGTCGCCCGAGCAGGACGAAGCCGCACACCACACCATCGGCATCGTAGAAGCCGGCGCTCAGCCCATCGGCGTTCGCTGTGCAGCGCCACTCTCCGGCGGTGCCGGGCGCCGGTGCCAACAGGCACAGCGGCGCAGCCGGGGTTTTCACCGTCACCGGCATCAGCGGATAGCTCACGGCCGTCGGCTGACCGAGCAAGGTTTTGCTCAGTGCGGCGATGCCCTGATTGATCGGCGCCAGGTAGGGCAGCAGTTGCCCATCGACCTCGATGCAGTCACCCAGGGCGTAGATGCCCGGCTGCGAGCTCTGCAGCTGGGAATCGACCTGAATCCCACGGCCCACGGCCAGCCCGGCACACTTGGCCAGGCTCAGGTTGGGCTGCAGACCGACGGCCGAGAGCACCAGATCGGCCTCCAGGCTTTCGCCATTGGCCAGGATCAGGCGGTAGCCCTGCTCCAGCGTATCGACGCGGCGCACGGTGTTCTGCAGGTGCCAGCTCACACCCAACGCTGCCAGCTCACGTTGCAGATGTTGCCCGGCTTCGGCCGGCAGCAGACGTTCCATCGGCCATTTACCGAGGCCGATGACGCTGACCTGAAAACCGCTGGCTGCCAGGTCGTTGGCGAACTCGCAGCCGATCAGCCCGTCGCCGAGAATCACCACGCGCCGGACACCGACCAGGCGCTCGCGGAAGCTGCGGTAGTCATGCAGGTTGTTGACACTGATCAGCGCGTCGCTGACCCCGTCGATGGGCAGACGAATCGGCGCGGCACCGCTGGCCAGCACCAGTTGCCCGTATTCCATCTCACCGATATTGGTGTGCAGACGTCGCGCCGAGGTGTCGATGCGCTCCACTGTGCAATGCGGGTAGACGCGAATTTTCAGGCGCTTCTCGATGGCCAGCGCAGACTCGCCAGCCAACGCGTCGGCGCTCTTGCCTTGCGCCAGACCGATGGACAGCGCCGGCTTGGAATACAGGTGACCGGATTCCTGGGTCAGCACGCGGATTTCCACCTCGGCATCGGCGCGGCGCAGGGCCTGGGCCAGGCCATAACCGGCATAACCGCTGCCGATGATGACGATGGGCTGACGCACGTCAGCCGCCACGGCTTGCTGCGGTTGCGGTTGCGGCGGCACCGGCAACGGCGTGCTGAGCGGCGCTGCCGCAGCGGCGACTACCGGGCTGATGTCGAGCATCTCGAAATCTTCCTTGCCGACTTTGCACTCCGGGCACTGCCAGTCCTCCGGTACGTCTTCCCAACGGGTGCCGGCGACAATGCCGTCGTCCGGCCAGCCCAGGGCCTCGTCATAGATGAGGCCGCAGACCACACACAGCCAGGTCTTGAACATGTTGCTCACTCCCCCGCCACGCGAATGGCGACGTTCTTGGTGCGTACGTAGCTGTACAGCGCTTCCTGGCCCTTCTCACGGCCGAAGCCGGACAGGCCAACACCGCCAAATGGCGTTTCGATGCCACCGGCATACCACTCGTTGACGAATACCTGGCCAGCGCGCAGGCGCCGCACGCAGCGCATGGCACGGCTGATGTCCTGGGTGAAGACGCCAGCAACCAGACCGAAATCGGTGCCATTGGCAATCTCGATGGCCTGCTCTTCACTGTCGAAGGGGATAATCGCCAGTACCGGGCCAAACACCTCTTCCCGGGCGATGCACATGTCCGCACGCACGTCGCGAAACACCGTCGGACGCATGAAGTGCCCGGTCAGTTCGCTATGAGCCTCGCCACCGGTGGCCAGCACCGCACCTTCATCGACTGCGCGCCGACACAGGGTTTCGATTCCAGCGAGTTGAGCTGCACTGACAACCGGGGTGAGGTCCGGGTTGTCCTGGCCGAGGCCGACGCTGAGCCCTTCGGCCAGCTCGACCACCGCCTGGACGATGTCTTCGTAAATTTCGCGCTGCACCAGCAGGCGCGACATGGCCGAGCAGACCTGCCCGGCATTGAAGAAAATGCCGCTCTTGACGCTGGCCAGCAGTTGCTTGCGGTCGACATCGGCGAAGGCAATGGCGGCCGACTTGCCGCCCAGTTCCATGACGCTGGGAATGGCGTTGGCCGCCGCATCGCGAAGAATCGACTGGCCGGTAGGCACCGAGCCGGTGAAGACGATCTGGTCGACCTTGGCGCTGCTCACCAGATGCGCTCCAACCTCACGACCACGGCCGCAGATCAGGTTGATCGCACCCTGCGGCAAGCCAGCCTTGACGATGGCGCGTACCAGCACGCACATGCCCAGCGGCGACAGCTCCGGCGACTTGATCACCACCGCGTTGCCGGCCGCCAGCGCCGGCGCCAGGGAGCGCGCACAGATGGACACCGGAAAATTCCACGGCACGATCTGCGCCGACACGCCCATGGGGTCGTAGACGGTGAAATCCATGTAGCCGTTGCCCAGCGGGATAGAGGTGCCCTCGATCTTGTCCGCCATGCCCGCGTAGTACTCGAAGTAGCGCGCGGCTTCGATGAACTCATCGCGGGCATCAGCGAGGCTCTTGCCATTTTCCTGGCACAGCACCCAGGCACCTTCGTCCGCCACCGCACGGATTTCCTCGGCAATGCGCAGCAGCCAGCTGACCCGCTGCGCCGGGCGGGCGCGGGTCAGCTCACCGCTGTCGGCGCAGCGACGTGCCGCCAGCAGCGCGCGCTCGGCGTCCTCGACACTGGCCTGGGCAATGGTCGCCAGCGGTCCGGCAGTACCGGGGTTGTTCACGCTCAGGTGCTGGGTGCTGTCGACCCAGTCACCATCGATGTAATTGAGCCAGTGAGAGGCGATCGGATACATGACGGCCTCCTCAGGCGTTCTGCGCGATGGTCAGCAACTTGCGCGCGGCCCACTGGTGGAAGTAGTGCGTCGGGATATCCATCTCCGGGGAGAACGCGCCGCCGCCGTAGCCCGGCGAATGACGGCCCTTCTGCATGCCTTCGACCGAGGCGATGTCTTCGGCGAACACCACTTTCCACGATTCCAGAATGGCGTTGCGGCAAGCGGCGTACTCGTCGCTCAGCGCCTCGTCACCCACGTAGAACAGGCGCAGGTGCTCGATGGTACGGCCCGGTGCAACCGGTTCCAGTTGCATGGCGAAGGCATGGTCGGCCTGGATTCCCAGCAGCACATTGGGGAAGAAGGCCACGTACTCGGCGTTGCGCAGGCGGTCCTGCGGCCAGCTGGGGAACTGCGGCAAGTGGGTGCCGGCAACATCGGAGAGGTTGTAGGCGTAGCTGCCCTGGCCGGCGAACTGCTCGTCGAAGAGGATGTTGTAGTGATCCTCAAGACGCGAATATGTATTCAGACTCGGGTGCACCCACGGCAGGTGGTACGCCTCGCAGTAGTTCTCCACAGCCAGCTTCCAGTTACAGGCGATGTCGAGGGTGGTCGAGTCCATGTTGGCGCGGCGGCGCATCAGGCTCATGCCGTCATCACCGAGGAACTGGCTCCAGCGCGCGGTCAGCGGCGCCAGCATCTCTTCCAGCGGCTGCGCGTCACCGGACAGGTTGACGAACACCATGTCCATCCAGATGGCGCTGCGGATGGCCTTGAGACCATGCTTCTCGCAGGCAAAACGCTCGTCCTTGTGCTTGTCGATACCGCCAACGTGCGGCGTGCCCTTGAGACCGCCGTTGAGGTCATAGGTCCAGGAGTGGTACGGGCAGCGAATCACGCCCTGCACGGTGCCAGCCTCTTCCACCAGCTTCATGCCACGGTGGCTGCAGACGTTGTGGAACACCTGCACCTGGCCTTCACGGTTGCGCATCAGCAACAGCGGCAGGCCCATGAAGTCGACCGGTTTTACCGAACCGTTCTGGCTCAGATCGCTGGCGAAGCCGACGCAGGCCCAAGTCGTGCCCATGATCTGATCGCGTTCGAGCTCAAACAGCTTCTGGTCGGTGTAGAACGCGTTGGACAGGCCGGTGGCTTCATGAATCGGTGCAAGTATGGTTTCCAGCTGGTGCACTGGGATTTGCTGAGATGTGGCTTGAGTCATTGTTGTTATCCCCTGCAAGGCACGGTGGTGGTAATCGGCAGGCCTTCGGGCGCTGCTCGTTGGTCACCAGTGTCGAAAAGCAGGGGATTGTTCGACAAACGATTTTTGCGGCAACATTTATGACTAAAAATCATAAATATAAGTGAGGCTCAGTTAGCCAGCCCAGAAAATCCGCAGACTGATACATGTCGTGGGCTCATCGACTCATGACGAGAAATGGCTTGTACCGCGCTGTCGCCGGTGCCATCTTGCCGTCACTGCGCAACGCCCTGCAGGCACTTGTCAACCCGGCAAGCGCTGCCTGCTGCGCAGCGGTTCTACGCCAACAGCCGCGAAACCGCCCTTCTCACTGATCGCCCGCGCTACGGGTAATGTACGAGCTGCCTCAGGCCAAAAGCCTGCGGCAGCTTCGCTTCAACCCGCCTGAGCCTCGTCACCAGGCGTGCTGGCGACCTGCTCCATCAACCAGTTGCGAAAGCGCTGCACACTCTGCCGACTGCTGCGCCCCAGGGGCTCAAGCAAGCAGAACTGCGCATCGGTGTGCAATGTGACATCGATAGGCCGCACCAATGCGCCGGTCTGCAGATAGTTGTCCACCAGATTCGACCAGGCCAGCGCAATACCCTGCCCACTCAGCGCCGACTGGATCAGCATCGAGTAGCTGTTGATGTTGATCCTATGCCTCGGCTCACACGCCTTGTAGCCAAGGCGCTGGAACCACTCCGGCCAGCTGATCCAGTCACGCTGCGGGTCTTCCAGCCATAGCCAGGTTCCAGTGGCCAGCTGCGCCGGGTCGCAGAAATCCGGGTGTTTGGCCAGGTAGCCTGGACTGCATACAGGGAACACTTCTTCGGCGAACAGAGACGTCACCTGCATGTTCTTCGGCGGTGTGCGGCAGTAGTACAACGCCAGATCACAATCCAGGCGCGAGAAGTCCTTGACGTGGTCGTAGGCGATGATGCGCAGATCCACTTCTTCGTTGTCACGCTGGAACTCGGCGACCCGCGGCAACAACCAGAGCGAGGCCATGGCGGTACTGGTCACCACCGTGACCTGCTGCGCGCCGCGCCAGTGACGGATTTCGCCCGTGGCGTGGGCCAGTTGCAGCAAGGATTCGCGCACCGTGTCGTAGTAGTGACTACCGGTCGGGCTGAGGTTGATTTCACGGGTGGTGCGCTCGAACAGGGTCTTGCCGAGGTAGTCCTCAAGCAGGCGCACCTGTCGGCTGATCGCACCCTGGGTGACGTTAAGTTCCTTGGCCGCGAGGGTGAAACTCAGGTTTCGCGCGGCCGACTCGAACGCCACCAGGCTGTTGAGCGGAGGCAGAGGTTGAATCTTCATGCAGGCAATTCACGCAGGCGTTGTTGTTATTTGACCGCTGTCTGGAATGCGGCTCGACCTGAAGCATGTAGCATCTAGCGTTAAACCGATACGCGCCACGAGAGAAAAGTCACAGCTCTGGTAAACTGGCGCATCGCCGCCCGCAGCTACATCACGTCAGCGACCTGTACCAGTAGAACAGCGCCGCGCCAAAGTTTCTTGTCTGAAACCCCAGTAAATACGTCAGAACGCGTCATCCCAAATGTCTTTAGAAAACGCCACCACCACTCGCCCTGCCCTGTCCCGCCGCTTCTCCGTGGCACCGATGATGGACTGGACGGACCGTCACTGCCGCTACTTCCTGCGCCAGCTGTCGCGCCATGCCCTGCTCTACACCGAGATGGTCACGACAGGTGCGCTGATCCACGGTGATCGCGAGCGCTTCCTGCGCTACAGCGAGTGCGAACACCCACTGGCCCTGCAATTGGGTGGCAGCAACCCGCAGGACCTGGCGACCTGCGCGAAGATGGCCGAAGAACACGGCTATGACGAGGTGAACCTGAACGTCGGCTGCCCCAGCGACCGGGTGCAGAACAACATGATCGGTGCCTGCCTGATGGGCCACCCGGCGCTGGTGGCGGACTGCGTGAAGGCCATGCAGGATGCCGTGAGCATCCCGGTGACGGTGAAACACCGCATCGGCATCAATGGTCGCGACAGCTATGCCGAGCTGTGCGACTTCGTCGGCCAGGTGCGTGATGCCGGCTGCCGCAGCTTCACCGTGCACGCGCGCATCGCCATCCTCGAAGGCCTGTCGCCCAAGGAGAACCGCGAGATTCCGCCGCTGCGCTACGACATCGCCGCCCAGCTCAAGCAGGACTTCCCCGACCTCGAGGTCGTCCTCAATGGCGGCATCAAGACCCTGGAGGAATGCGAGCAGCACCTGCAGACGTTCGATGGCGTGATGCTCGGCCGCGAGGCCTATCACAACCCCTTCCTGCTGGCGCAGGTCGACCAGCGCCTGTTCGGCGCGCCAGGCAATGGCATCACGCGCCTGGACGCCCTGCTCGCCATGCGTCCCTACGTGGAGCAGCACCTGCGCGACGGCGGCACCCTGCACCACATCAGCCGTCACGTACTCGGCCTGGCCCAGGGCTTTCCCGGCGCACGCCGCTTCCGCCAGTTGCTGTCGACCGACCTGAACAAGGTCCAGGACCCGCTGGGCCTGCTCGATCAGGCAGCCGAACTGCTGCGCGGACACTGAGCCGGCGTCACCAGGCGATAGCGGCTGCGCCCTGTCGCCCGGACCATGCCGTTGTCTTCCATGCGCCGCAGGACCTGGCGCACACTGACCAGGGACAGCGGCTCGCCGGCGTCACATAGCTGCTGATGCAGCTCGCGGGCGGATACGCCCTGCTCCTCATCCGCCACGCACAGCGCCTCCACCACCTTGAGCCGGGGCATGCTGAAGCGCAGCCCGACCGCCTGTAGCCACTCACGACACTGGCGCGTGTCCGGCACACCTTCGAGTGAACGAGAGGGCTGGGTCTGGGTCGACATAATTCGGGTTCCTTGGCTGCTCGTTACAAGTCGGACTCCACCGACTCAGGGGCGTTCTACCACGCCTGTATAGATAAAGACGAACGAGCGAGCAAAAAGCGCATCCCATGCAGGTAAATTTTGTCAGTGACCCGACCGTTGAGCGCCCGGAGCGCCTCGGGTAAGGTCATGCCATCCGCAACGACAAGGCCACGTCATGACCTCCAAGCTGGAACAACTCAAGCAGTTCACCACCGTAGTCGCCGACACCGGCGACCTCGACGCCATCGCTCGCCTGCAACCGGTGGACGCCACCACCAACCCGTCGCTGCTGCTCAAGGCCGCGGCCTTGCCCCGCTATGCCGACCTCCTGCGCCAGGCCGTCGACGCGGGCAAGGGGGACCTGGGCCTGGCCTGCGATCACTTTGCCGTCGCGGTCGGTCAGGAGATTCTCAAGGTCATCCCGGGACGTATCTCGACCGAGGTCGACGCACGCCTGTCATTCGACACCGAGGCCACCCTGCAGCGTGCTGAACGCCTGATCGGTCTCTATGAACAAGCGGGAATCGGCCGCGAACGCGTGCTGATCAAGATCGCTTCGACCTGGGAAGGCATTCGCGCGGCCGAACGCCTGGAGAAAGCGGGCGTACAGACCAACCTGACCCTGCTGTTCGCCTTCGCCCAGGCCCAGGCCTGCGCCGATGCCGGCGTGTTCCTCATCTCGCCGTTCGTGGGCCGCATCTACGACTGGTACAAGAAGGCCGAAGGCCGCGACTTCGTCGGCAGTGAAGACCCGGGCGTGCAGTCGGTCACCCGCATCTACGACTACTACAAGCACAATGGCTATGACACGGTGGTGATGGGCGCGAGCTTCCGCAACCTCGGCCAGATCGAAGCACTGGCTGGCTGCGACCGCCTGACCATCAGCCCCGAGCTGCTGCAGAAACTGGCCGAGGACGACGGCCAGCTGAGCCGCCAGCTGGCGCCGGGGGCAGCGGGCGAGCCGCGCCAGAGTCTCGATCAGAGTGCCTTCCGCTGGGCGCTGAACGAAGACGCGATGGCCACCGAGAAACTGGCCGAGGGCATTCGTCTGTTCGCCCGCGACCAGGAAAAGCTCGAGGCGCTGCTGACCGCCACGGCCTGAATGAAAAAAGGGGCGTCAGCCACGCTGACGCCCCCTTTCGATTACGCCCGAGGTCAGTGCCGTTCGAGCGCGCTGACCAGATCGTGAAAGGCCTCGCGATTGGAGTCGTTGAGCCCCATCAGGATACGGTGCGCTTCCAGCACCTTGGCCTTGACCACTTCCTCGGACTGATCCTGCGAAGGCAGGTCGTCCAGGCACTCCGGGCAAGGGATCGGCCGGTTGACGATATTGAACACCTGATCGAAGCCCATGGACTCCAGCAGGCGGGTGATATCGTCGTGCGTGGTCACGACGGTGGGCAACAGGCCAACCTTCTGCCGGGACAGAATGGACAATTTCGCCAGCAAACCGAGCGTGGTGCTATCGATACTGCGGGTTTCGGTCAGGTCGATGACGATGGCCGAAAAATTCAGTGCGGTAAAAATCTTTTCAATCGTGGCATCCAGCGCTGAACACAATGTCAGCCGGACTTCACCGACGAACTTCAGGACGAAGGTACCGTCCTGCTCGGCGAATTGGATGCGACCGGGGCTCATCCCAGGATTCATGCAAGGTTCCTGCTCAACACCAGCAAGGCGATATCATCCGGCATCTCGCCCAGATTGGCCAGACCGAGAACTTGACGCAAACCACTCAGGGTACCGCCAGCCTGGCTAAGCAGTTGTGGCAGCACCAATTCCTTGTCTTTCAGGGTCTCTCCCGGCAACAGGTCGAGGATGCCATCGGACAACAGGGTCAGGCTGAACGACTCGGGTAGCGCCATGACCAGGTCGTTGTATTCGGCCTCTTCGAACAGGCCGACCGGCAGACCACGCCCTTCCAGATAGCGGGCCTGGCCGTTCTCGAACAGCACGGGCAGCGGCAGGTGGCCACCGACGCTGTAGGTCAGCGTACCGCTGTCCTGGTCGATCACCCCGCCGAGCATGGTCACGTGCTTGCCCAGCTTGCAGTTGATCAGCCCACGGTTGATGTGGCCGAGCACGTCCGAGGGCTTGAACTCCGGCAGCCCGCCGCCGCGACGCCACTCGTAGAGCAGGCGCGTGGTCATGAACTTGAGCAGCACGGTGACGAACGCGGAGGACGCGCCGTGCCCGGAGACGTCCGCCAGATAGAAGGCGATGCGCCGTTCGTCGATACGGAAGTAGTCGACGAAGTCACCGGAAAGGTACAACGACGGAATGATCTGATGCGCGAAGGTCAGGTCATCCACCTGCCAGGGCGTCACCGGCAGCATGTTCATCTGCACCTGGCGCCCGGCGTTCTGGTCTTCCTGCAGCAGGTGCAGGCTGGCCTGCAGCTCGCGGTTGGCCGCTTCGAGCTTGTCGCGGTAGCGCTGGTTTTCCTGGCGCAGGCGATAGCGGTCGAGCGCTCGGTTTACCGAGTGCTCGAGCACGGCCAGGTCTTCCAGGGGCTTGATCAGGTAATCGGCCGCACCCAGGCGCAGGGCCTCGACGGCATCGTTCATCACGCCGGCCCCGGACACCACGATGACCGGCACTTCGATGCCCAGCGCATTGATTCGGCGGATCAGCTCGAGTCCGTCGACCTGCGGCATGCGCAGGTCACAGATCATCAGGTCGGGGTGTTCCTGCTGAAAGACTTCCAGCCCCTGCAAACCGTTATTGGCCTGCAACACCTTGAAGCCGCTGTCTTCGAGATAGGCCGCGAGGCTTGCACGCACGACGTCGTCGTCGTCGATGATCAGCAGAGTGGCACTGGTTTTGTGCATGGGGTATCCAGGCAAACTGCGCCAGGGCAATTTTTGGTCACTGCCCGTAGCGCGGCGCCGCATCGGTGGCGCCAGGGCGATTTCAAGGGGCAGACGGTACTCCCATCTGTCCAGCGATTCAAGCCGGGACCGGTCGTCGTTCGGCGGCTTTACAGGTCAAATCGGCGGGGGTTATAAGAGCCGCGGGAGAGCTCATAAGAAGAGGACAGGGTCCATGAGTCAGAACGATCGAGCGTACAGCGAGAAACGCGACTACATCCGCATGCGATTGGAAGCTCCAGTCATCCTCCATCATGCTGGCCGGGAAATCCCGGCAATGTGCCTGGATCTCTCCAGTACCGGCATGCAAATCGAGGCCGAAGTCACCTTGAGCATGGGCGACAAGGTCAAGGTCCACATCCCCTCCGAACACAACGAGCTGGCGGGCCTCGATGCCCAGGCCGAGGTGGTGCGCATCAGTGACCTCGAGGACGGCCGTCAGTCGCTTGGGCTGGCCATCCTCTCCATGAGCTGAAATCTGCCCTTACGAAAAAGGCGGCCCAGGGCCGCCTTTTTTGCATCCGCCAAGGTGCTCAGAAGTCGTCCTCGACCTCACCGTCCTTGACCTTGAACTCGCGGCTCTGCAGGTAGGCGTTGCGGATGAAGATGTACTTGTCGCCGCTGACCAGGCGCTCGGCCTGCAGCAGGCTGGCACGGGTATCGATGACTTCCACGCCACGGGTCACGTTGCGGGTCGGCACGTGGTCCATGTACGGATAGGGCGTCAGGAAGCTGTCCGGAACGCGGCCGGTGGCATCACGCACGGTGCTCGGGCCGAGGAACGGGATCACCAGGTAGGGCCCGCTCTCCACGCCCCAGGCGCCGAGGGTCTGGCCGAAGTCTTCGTCGTTCTTCTGCAGCCCCATGTGCTTGGCCACATCGAAGAAGCCCAGCAGACCGAAGGTGGTGTTGAACAGCAGACGACCGGTATCGACGCCGGCATCGTGGAACTTGCCCTGCAGCAGGTTGTTGGCCAGGTTGCCGACATCGCCGATATTGCCGAAGACATTGTGCACGCCGTCCTCGAGAAACTGCGGCGTCACGGCCTGATAGCCCTGTGCGACCGGCTTCAGCGCGTAGGTGTCGAGTGTGTCGTTGAAGCTGAACATGGCGCGGTTGAAGCCCTCCCAGGGGTCATCCTCCGACGCCGCCTGACTCAGCACAGGCAAGCAGCTCAGGCCAACGAGCGCGACCAGACTGCCCAGGCGCGCGATCCAGCGAGTACCGGTCACATGCATTGAATTCTCTCCTTGAGGAAAATAACGTGGCCACCGCCAGCGGCCCGAAGGCCGCGTAGTATAAAGCCAGTAGCCCGCCTTGGGCAGCATAGCGAACAATTGCCATGACCGATAAGACACTGCTGCATACCGCCCACATCCCCGTACGCTGGGGCGACATGGACAGCTACGGACACGTCAACAACATCATCTACATGCAATACCTGGAGGAAGCCCGCGTCGCCTGGCTCGAACTGGCGGGCGTACCCATGAGCAACGTGCCCCAGGGCCCGGTCGTGCTGCAGACCCAGCACACCTACCTGAAACCCGTGGTCCACCCGGCGACCGTGATCGTCGAGCTGCGCGCCGGCAAGGCTGGCCGCAGCAGCCTGGTGGTCGAGCATCGCCTGAGCACGCTGGACGATCCCGAGACGCTGTACGGCGAAGGTTACTGCAAGCTGGTGTGGGTCGATCACGCCGGAGGCCGCTCCGTTGCCCTGCCAGACCACGTGCGCGCGCTGTTCGCTGTCACCTGACGGTCATCCCGCGTCAGTAGATTGAGTGGGGCCACTGCCACGGACGCTGCCATGCCCTCCTCCCCGACCGCCCTCCTCTTCGAGCTATCCGGCTGCCTGGTCGACTTCGGCGCGCGCACGCTGCCCGTCGCCCTGCAACGGCTCTACCCCGAATGCAGCACGACGACGCCTGTCGACACCCCTCAGCAGGCACTGGAGGCTTCGCTGGGGCGCGCCGCGACGCCAGCGCAGCTGCAGGCCCTGCGGGAGACGCTCAGCGAGGTGGCCGGCGAACACGCCGAGCTGGCGCCAGGCGCCGAACGCCTGCTCAATGACCTGGCCAACGGTGGCGTGCCTTGCGCCTGGCTCGACAGGCTGCCGAGCGATGCCAGCCTGCGCCTGGCCGAGGCGCTGCCGGACTCGGTGCTGGCAGCCCTGCCGCAGCAGGCCAGAGCCTGGCCGGCCCCCGACAGCTGCTGGCAAGCGCTGACCCAGCTGGGGGTCGAGCGCCTGGACGGCTGCATCCTGGTCAGCGGCAACCCGCTGCTGCTGCAGGCCGGGCTGAACGCCGGTTGCTGGACCATCGGTCTGGCCGCCTGCGGCCCCTTGTGCGGGCATGCCCCGGCCGACTGGCAGGCGCTGGCCGGCAACGAGCAGGAGCGTCTGCGTGCCGAAGCCACGCTGCGACTCTATCGCCTGGGCGCTCATTCGGTGGTCGATCACCTGGGCGAAATCGCCGCCAGCCTGGACGACATCGGCATGCGCCGCAGCAAGGGCGAAAGACCCTGAGCGGTTGATCCGGATCAGGCAAAAGCGCTGCGCTTGGAGTACCCTTCAGGTACAGGCGGAAAACTTCCAGCATGGCCTGGGGTCAATGCCTATGCCGATTCGACAAGGAGAACTCTATGCCAGCAAGCGACCTGCAGCAGCAACTGGACGCCCTACAGCAACACCTGGCCCAGGACACGCCGCTCAGTGAGGAAGAACGGGCATCGCTTTACCTGCTGACCCAGGAAATCGAGGTGCAACTGGCGCGCGAGGCCGCGGCTGCACCGGATGCGACGCTGGTCGATGGCGTCAACCTGGCAGTGGAGCGTTTCGAGGCCAGCCACCCCACGCTCGCCGGTACCCTGCGCAACATCATGCAAAGCCTGGCCAACATGGGCATCTGAACAGCCTGCGCCGGATGACACCGGCGCCTCCAGCAGAAAATGCCGCCCGAGGGCGGCATTTTTCATGGCATCACTGGCGCGCGAGACGACCGTTATCGCTAGTGATCGCCGCCGTGCTGCGGTAGGGATTGATGTCCAGTCCCCCACGGCGCACGTAGCGCGCATAGACGGTCAGCGACTGCGGATTCAGCAGGCGCTGCAGGTCGAGGAAGATGCGTTCCACGCACTGTTCGTGGAAGTCGGCGTGCTGACGGAAGCTCACCAGATAGGCCAGCAGGCTGGCAGGATCCAGCGCCGCGCCCTGGTAGTGCACCACCAGGCTACCCCAGTCCGGCTGACCGGTGACCGGGCAGTTGGATTTGAGCAGGTGGCTGTGCAGGCAGGCCTCCTCCAACCGTCCGGCGTCACAACGCAGCAGCTCCGGCTGCGGGTGATCGTACTGGCTGACGCTGATTTCCAGGTCGTCGATGCACTGGCCCGGCAACGTCGCCACGCCCTCCTCCGCCACTTCCGCCAGCGAACGCAGACGCACGGCCACCGGCTTGCCGGCCACCGCAGACAGATCACTGGCCAGGGTTGCCTGCACCTCGTCCCAACTGGCGAACATCGTCTGGTTCAGCGAGTTGAGATAGAGCTTGAATGACTTCGACTCGATGATGTTCGGCGAATCGGCCGGGATGGCGAATTCGGCGATGGCCACCACCGGCTTGCCGGACGGCAGCAGCCAGGACAGCTCATAGCAGTTCCAGTAATCCACGCCCTGATACGGCAGGTTGGCGCCATCCAGGCCCAGCTCGGCCCACTTGGTCGTGCGCGAGATGGGAAACAGCAGTTCGGGGCTGTATTCGGCGATGTACTGGCTGGACTTGCCCAGCGGAGAGTGTTCGGCGGGGTGCTGCATGGTGCGAAATCCGGAATGGCGGGAACCGGGCGAGTTTAATGACTTGAGCAGCGCTTGTCCTGAGCCGTTGCGCAAGGTACACCGGTCGTGGGCACGCAGCCGCGCAGGTGCGCGGCCGCTGGTGCCCCGTCACGGCTCAGCAGTCGCTGGCTGCCAGGAAGATCGCCGCCAGCGCCTCGACCCCGGCCTGATCGACCTCGCTGAAACGCCCGAGCGACGGGCTGTCCAGGTCCAGCACCCCGATCAGTCGGGCATCCTTCACCAGCGGCACGACCAGCTCGCTGTTCGAGGCGCTGTCGCAGGCGATATGCCCGGCGAAGGCATGCACGTCTTCGATGCGCTGCGTCTGCCGGCTGGCAGCAGCGGCGCCACAGACGCCACGGCCGAAGGGGATGCGCACGCAGGCAACCTTGCCCTGGAACGGCCCGAGCACCAGTTCGCCGTCCTTGACCAGGTAGAAACCCGCCCAGTTCAGGTCCGCCAATTCATGGAAGAGGAAGGCGGAGAACTGCGCGGCATTGGCGATGAAATCCCGCTCGCCGCTGAGCAGCGCCTCCAGCTGTGCGCTCAGCAAGCGGTAGCCATCGAGACCGGAGCCGGTTTGCGACAGATCGATCATGCTTGCTGCTCCAGCAGTTGCAGGCCGACCCAGTGACGGGCGAACTGATAGGCGCAACGGCCGTTGCGGTTGCCGCGCCCCAGCGCCCAGCGAATGGCGGCTTTTTCCAGCGCCTCGTCCCAGTTCCAGCGCAGGCCGACCTGGCGCGCCTGTACCTCGACCCAATGACGCACGACGATCAGGAAGTGCTCCTGGCTGAAGGGATAGAACGACAGCCACAGACCGAAGCGGTCGGACAGCGCGATCTTGTCCTCGACGGCCTCGCTGGGGTGCAGCTCGCCATCGACCATCTTCCAGTTCTCGTTGTCGCTCTGCCGCTCGGGCACCAGATGGCGGCGGTTGGAGGTGGCGTACAGCAGTACATTGTCCGGCGCCTGCTCCAGCGAGCCGTCGAGCACGCTCTTGAGCACCCGGTAGTCGCCCTCGCCCGCCTCGAACGAGAGGTCGTCGCAGAACAGCACGAAACGCTGCGACTGCCCCGCCAGCAACTCCACCACCCGTGGCAGATCGGCCAGGTGGTCGCGCTCGATCTCGATCAGGCGCAGGCCTGCCGCAGCGTGCTCGGCGAGCAGGGCGCGCACCAGCGATGACTTGCCCGTCCCCCGCGCCCCCCACAGCAGTGCGTGGTTGGCCGGCAGGCCGCTGACGAACTGACGGGTGTTGCGCGCCAGCTGCTCGCGCTGGACATCCACCCCCAGCAGATCGCTCAGCGACAGGTCCAGGCACACGTCCAGCGGCTGCAGGAAACCACTGCGGCCATCACGCACCCAGCGCGCCGCCACGCAGTGGCTCCAGTCCACGTGCGGGCGTACCGCCGGCAGCAAGGGTTCAAGGCGTTCCAGCACCTGCTCGGCACGGGCCAGAAAGTCCAGCAATCGGGAATCCACGATCGACTACTCCTTTTGCGCAGAACCGCACGTTGCAGGCTCTGCCGATACAGCGTCGCGATCAGCTATGCTTGGCATGCGCCAAGGATCAGAGACACGCACATATTCATGGATATTTCGCTCACCAATCGCCTGTCATTCAAACAGGCCGGCCTGACCGTGCTGGTGGCGTTTATCCTCGGCACGCTGTTGAGCGTCACCCAGGTGGCGATCGATTATGCCAGCGAAGACGCCTCCATCAACCGAGAGATTCGCGCCCTGCTGGAAATCAGCCACAACCCGGCAGCGCGCATCGCCTACAACATCGACGCGGAACTGGCCCAGGAGCTGGTGCTCGGCCTGTTGCGCTCGCCAGCGGTTACCCGCGCCGAGCTGATCGACAACAGCGGCCTGGTGCTGGCCAGCGTCAGCCGGCCGCGCAGCGAGAGCCGCTACAGGGTATTCAGCGACAGCCTGTTCAGCGCCGAACGCGAATTTCAGGACCCGCTCTTCGTCTCCCATGCGCCCCATGAGGCGCTGGGCATTCTGCGCCTGGAGGTCGACACCTATGCCTTCGGCAGCCACTTTCTGCGGCGCTCCCTGCTGACCCTGCTGACCGGTTTCGCCCGCAGCCTGCTGCTGTCGCTGATCCTGCTGGTGCTGTTCTACTTCATGCTGACCAAGCCGCTGACCGGCGTGATCCGCGCGCTCAGCGAGCGCAACCCGCAGGACCCGCAGCATCGTCCGGTGCCCTGCCCGGAAGGCCACGAGCGCGATGAGATCGGCATTCTGGTGGAGGTCACCAACCGCCAGCTGTCGAGCATCGCCCAGGAAATCGAGCAGCGGCGCAATGCCGAGGACCGCCTGACCCAGTACCTGAACGAGCTGGAGAACATCGTTTCGGCGCGCACGGCCGAACTCAAGGCCACCAATGCCCGCCTCAGCCAGTCCAACCGCGAACTCGAGGTCGCCCGCACCACGGCGCTGAACATGGCGCAGGCGCGTTCGGCCTTCCTGGCCAACATGAGCCACGAGATTCGCACGCCGCTCAACGGCCTGCTGGGCATGCTCGCCCTGGCGCTGGACGGCCCGCTCAGTGCCGAACAACGCCAGCAGCTGGGCATCGCCCATGACTCCGGCAAGGTACTGGTCGATCTGCTCAACGATATCCTCGACCTGTCCAAGTTCGAGGCCGGGCAACTCGAACTGGAGTCCATCCCGTTCGATATCGGCGCCCTGGCCGAAGAAACCGCCAGCCTGCTGTCGCAGAACGCGGCAGGTGCCGTCGAGCTGACCTGCCTGATCGACCCCGCGCTGCCGGCGCAGGTGCTGGGTGACCCGACCCGGGTGCGCCAGATCGTCAGCAACCTGCTGTCCAACGCCTTGAAGTTCACCCGCTTCGGCCGCGTCGACCTGGCGCTGACGCGCTGCCCCGAGGGGATCTGCATCCGTGTGCGCGATACCGGCATCGGCATCTCCGAGGAAGCCCAGGCGCGCATCTTCCAGCCTTTCGCCCAGGCCGAGGTGGGTATCACCCGCGAGTATGGCGGCACCGGCCTCGGCCTGGCGCTGACCCGCCGCCTCTGCGAGGCCATGCATGGCCAGCTGAGCCTCGATTCCAAGGAAGGCTTCGGCAGCGAGTTCCGCGCCGAGCTGCCGCTGCCCACGCATGCGCAGGCCAACCCGCAGCCGCTGCTGCAAGGCAACATCGTCGCGCTGACCGCCGCCAGCAGCGGCCTGCAGCAGATGCTCAGCCAGTGGCTGCCCGCCTGGGGCCTGGGCTTCCGCCGCCTGGATACCGATGCCAGCCTGCTCGGCGTCGACGCCGACCTGCTGATCAGCGACTGCCCGGAGTGCCTGCTCGGCATTCGCCCGGCCATCAGCACACCGGTGCTGCTGGTGACGGCCTATGGCAACTTCCTGCCGCACGATCAGGCGCAGCGTCTCATGCCCCTGCTGCAGATCGCCCGACCGCTGTCCCGCAGTGGCCTGATCCAGGTGCTGCGGCACATTCTGCAGAGCGACGACGGCGACGTGCATGACGACGCTCAGGTCAAGCCGACGCGCTCGAGTTCGGCCCGCGTGCTGCTGGTCGAGGACAACCCGGTCAACCAGATGGTGGCCAAGGGCATGCTGAGCAAGCTCGGCTACCAGGTACTGATCGCCGGCCACGGCGCCGAGGCCCTGGACGTGCTGGAGCAGGAGTCCGTCGACCTGGTCCTGATGGACTGCAACATGCCGGTGATGGATGGCTACGAAGCCAGCCGACGCATTCGCAGCAATGGTCGCTGGCCGGAACTGCCGATCGTGGCCCTGACCGCCAATGCGCTGTCCGACGAGCGCGAACGCTGTCGCGCCGCCGGCATGAACGATTACCTGGCCAAGCCCTTCCAGCGCGAGGAGCTGGCAAACATGCTCAACACCTGGCTGCCGGAGAGCGTCAGCCGTTGAGCCTGGCCAGCAGCTGGTCCAGATTGCGCCGCAGCCCCTCCATCTCCAGCAGCTCCTGATCGGCGAACTGGCACAGCAGCTGGGCCTTCAATGGCGGGACCTGCGCGCGCAAGTCCTGCCCCGCCTCGCTCAGTGCCAGATGCACCTCACGTTCGTCGCTTGCCGAACGCCGCCGCAGCACCAGGCCCATCTGCTCCAGGCGCTTGAGCAGCGGCGTGAGGGTCCCCGAATCCAGCTGCAGGCGCTGGCCGAGCGCCTTGAGCGTGGGCTGCACCGGCGCCTCGTCCTGCCATTGCCACAGCACCAGCATCACCAGATACTGCGGGTAGGTCAGGCCCAGCGCGTCGAGCATCGGCTTGTAGGCACGAATGACCGCGCGTGACGCCGCGTACAGCTTGAAACACAGCTGGTTGTCCAGCTGCAGTTGCGCGCTATCGGATGCACTCATCGCAACAGCGCTTCGATCTCGCTGCCCAGCTCTTCCGGCTTGGTGGTCGGGGCGAAACGCTTGACCACCTGGCCATCCTCGCCGATCAGGAACTTGGTGAAGTTCCATTTGATGCCCTGGCTGCCGAGCAGGCCCGGCGCACGCTTCTTCAACTGCACGAACAGCGGATGCGCATCGCTGCCATTGACGTCGACCTTCTTGAACAACGGGAAGCTGACACCGAAGTTCAGCTCGCAGAACTCGGAGATCGCCCCTTCGTCACCCGGCTCCTGCTTGCCGAACTGGTTGCAGGGGAAGCCAAGCACCACCAGGCCCTTGTCCTTGTACTGCTGCCAGATGCTTTCCAGGCCCTTGTACTGGGGAGTGAAGCCGCACTTGCTGGCGGTGTTGACCACCAGCACGGCCTTGCCGCCGAAGTCCGCCAGGGTTTTCTGCTCGCCCTTGATGGTGGTGACCGGAATATCGAAAAGCACATTGCTCATGGGAATCGTCCTGAATGGATGAGAGTGGCGAACAAAATAGCGAGCAATTAAATTGCATGCAATTTAATACCCACAAAAATAAGGCGCATGGATAGCGCCTCATTGCCTGGTCGCAGCGTTACACCAAGGTTGCGCCCAGCGCCTGCACCAGCCTGGCGAGTTGCGGCGCTTCGCCCTGGAGGCGTACGCGCAGCCCGTCGATCTCGCGACGCATGGGGTAATGCTTGCGCAGGTGGTCGAATGCCGCGCGGCGCGTGGCGGCCTCGCCCACGAGGCTGCGGCGAAAATCGGCGTCGTCGCGCCGCGGGTCGTATACCGCCCGGCACAGGCTGGTCAGCAGCCAGCCGGGCTCGGCGCTGGCGCCGATGCACAGCTCACCCAGCCAGGGCGGCGGCAGCAGATCGGCCAGGCTCACCTGCTCGGCCACGCCGAGAACGCGGCAGCAGGCCTGATAGATCTGCGCCGTACCGCGCAGCTTGCCGTCCAGGCTGTAGCCGGCGATATGCGGCGTCGCCAGCTGGCACAGCGCGGCCAGTTCGACATCGACCTGCGGCTCCCCCTCCCACACATCCAGCACGGCCTGAAGATCACGCCGCACCGGCAACAGCTCGCGCAGGGCGGCGTTGTCCACGACCGCGCCGCGACTGGCATTGATCAACCAGGTGCCAGGCTGCAATGCGGCCAGGCGCCGGGCATCGAACAGGTGGCGTGTCGAAGCATCCAGCGGCGTATGCAGGCTGATCACGTCGCACGCCTCGATGATCCGCTGCAGATCGACGAACGCGCCGCCCTCGGCAGCCTGTCGCGGCGGATCGCAGACCAGCACCTGCCAGCCCAGCGCCTGCAGCACATCGACCAGGCGCCCGCCAACCTGCCCCGCGCCCACCACGCCGTAGACCCGCGTGGCCGGGTCGACTCCCTCGCGCTCGGCCAGGGCGAGGATGCTGCCCAGCACGTAATCGACCACGCCACGGGCATTGCAGCCCGGCGCACTGCTCCAGGCGATGCCCGCCTCGGCGAAGTAGTCGAGGTCCAGATGATCGGTGCCGATGGTGCAGGTGCCGACGAAACGGACCTTGCTGCCTTCGAGCAGGGCACGATCGACCTGGGTCACCGAGCGCACCAGCAGCAGGTCGGCATCGCGCACGTCCGCCGCGCCGATCGCACGTCCAGGCAGGCGGCGGATACGGCCGAAACCGGCAAAGAATTCATCGAGCAGGGGAATGTTTTCGTCAGCGACTATCAGCATGCAAGACTCCGTTGTTCGCTGCAGATTCTACTCAGCGCAAAGAAAAAAGGCTGCGCCTGACGCAGCCGGCTCAGGCCACAACCGGCAACTCGGCGCCACGGCCTGTGGCTACCTCGGCGCAGATGGCCGCATACAGCGCCATCCACTGTTCGGAACGCCCACCGCCCTCACGCAGAAACACACCAATCTCCACCGAGCCGTCCTGGCACAGACCATCCTCGGAGCCGAGAATGCGCAGCGCGCTTCGGTTGACGCTGTATTCCAGCATGAAGGAGATGCCCATGCCCGCTTCGACTGCGGAACAGATAGCGCCGAGGTTGGCGCTGCTGAGCACCACGCGCCAGGAGACACCACTGGCATCGAGCTGAGCCAGCGCGGGAGCCTGCCAGACACAGCCCTTGCCGAATGCGATCACTGGCGCATCCTGCCCCGAGGGCATCCTGAAGCCATGCGCGGCGACCCAGACCAGGCGCTCGTTCCAGCTGAACGCAGGAAGCGCATCGACCTGCTGCCTGTCGGCGATGACCATGTCCAGCCTGGCCTCGCGCAACATCCGCGACAGCGCCTGGCTATCATTGATGACGATTTCCAGCTGCACATGCGGATGGTGGCTGGTGAAACGCTCCAGCACCCTGGACAACGCGCCGATGGCGATATCTTCCAGCATGCCGATACGAATGGTCTCCACCTGGCCGCTGGGTTGCAGTGCACGTCTGGCGTCTTCGCCGAGGCTCAGGATCTTGGTGGCATAGGGCAACAACGTCTCCCCTGCCTCGGTCATCGCCACCGCTCTGGGCGAGCGTTCCAGCAGCTTCACGCCCAGATCGTCCTCGAGCCGTTTCACCTGAAGGCTGAGCGCAGCTTGCGTTCGATGCAGCAACTTCGCCGCACGACTGAAGGACCCCGTGCGGGTGATGGTGACGAAGGCTCGCAGCAGGTCGTTGTCCAGATCGCTATTCACGCAGCGGCATCCATTGAAAGCCCTTGAAACAGCCGGCGACTGTATCACGAAGCCCCGTCCTGGCCGCAGCTCCGGTGCAGCGAACGCCTGCGGGCCATCCACGATAAGCGGCGCTAATCGTGGCATAACGATAACTTGATCGCGTTGTCCGCAGACGCTGGGTACTTTCTCCGGGTCTCGACCCACCAGGCCCCATGAACCTCATCACGCCCCCGTGCCGAGAACAGGTGCCACGACTCCGGAACGCCGATGCAAGACCTCACCGAAGCAACCCCGTCGAACCCGACCCAACCTCGCCACAGCACCTCGCCACGCCTCAGGAACGGTGTCGTCGCGGCTATCCTGTTCTGCCTGATCTCGATGCTCAGCATCCAGCTGGGGGCCTCGCTGTCACTGGATGTGATGGAGCGCTTCGGCAGCTACACCACGACCTGGGTGCGACTCTGTTTCGCTGCAGCGATCCTCTATCTGATCGTTCGCCCGAAGCTGCTGAGCTTCAACCGCCAGCAATGGACCGGCGCACTCCTGCTCGGCGCCGCCATGGCGCTGATGACGACCTCCATTTTCCAGGCGATCCGCAGCGCGCCGCTCGGCCTGGTGGTCGCGATCAATTTCCTCGGCCCCATCTGCATCGCCCTGGCCGGAGTTTCCGGCTACCGCGCCTATCTGTGGCCGGCACTGTCGCTCGTCGGCGTCGTGCTGATCGCTTACGACGGCACGAGCTGGGTCACCGACGCCCGTGGCCTGCTGTTCTCCCTCGGTGCCGCTCTCGGCTGGGGCGGCTACATCCTGCTGATGAAGCGCGTAGGCAGCCAGTTCAGCGGCTTGCAAGGCCTGTCGGTGTCCCTGCTCGCAGCTGCGGCGATCATGACACCGATCGGGCTCGCTCAGGCGACTCAGCTGCATGACCCGCAGCTGTATATCCAGGGCGCCGGCCTCGCCCTCCTGGTACCACTATTGCCCTACGTGCTCGAGATGCAGGCGCTGCGCAAACTGAGCACGGCGGTGTTCGGCCTGCTGATGAGCCTCGAGCCGGCAGTCGCGGCACTCCTTGGTTTCGTGGTCCTGTCGCAGACCCTGTCAGCCCTGCAGGTGATTGGCGTGGGCTGCGTGGTGGCAGCTTCTGCCGGGGTACTGAAAGGCAAATGACTGCAATGCATCAGGCTCGCCTGCGCGCCTTTCCTGACCGACACGTCAAGGCGTAGACTACGCGGTTTCCTGCCTTCCCGAAGAACCGAAATGTCCACCGACACCCGCCTTGGCCGCGTGCGCACGGAACTGCGCAGCCTGCTCCTGCTGGCCACCCCCATCATCATCGCCCAGCTGGCGCACACCGCCATGGGCTTCGTCGATACGCTGATGGCCGGGCGCGTCAGCCCGCAGGACCTGGCCGCCGTGGCGCTGGGCAACTCGATCTGGGTACCGGTGTTCCTGCTGATGACCGGCGTGCTCCTGGCGACCACACCCAAGGTCGCACAGCGTTTCGGCGCCGGCGAAGAACCGAGCATCGGCCCGCTGGTACGCCAGGCCCTGTGGCTGGCCCTGGCCGTGGGCGGCAGCGCGGCGACGCTGCTGTGGAATGCCGAGTTCATCCTGCGCCACATGAATGTCGAGCCGGCCCTGGTCACCCCGGCAATGGGCTATCTGCGGGCCGTGGCCTGCGGCTTTCCTGCGGTCGCACTGTTCCATGTACTGCGCTGCTTCAGCGACGGCCTGGGCCACACGCGACCGACCATGGTGCTGGGCATCATCGGCCTGATGCTGAACATTCCGGCCAACTACATCTTCATCTACGGCAAGTTCGGCTTGCCGGCCATGGGCGGTGTCGGCTGCGGCTGGGCCACGGCGCTGGTGATGGGCTTCATGCTGATCGGCATGCTGGTCTGGGTGAAATGGGCGCCCTACTACCGCGCCAGCGGGCTGTTCGCTCATTTCGAGTGGCCGCAATGGGCCGTGATCCGCCGCCTGCTGGCCATCGGCGTGCCGATTGGCGTGGCCGTCTTCGCCGAATCCAGCATCTTCGCGGTGATCGCCCTGCTGATCGGCGGCCTCGGCGCGACCGTGGTCGCCGGGCACCAGATCGCCCTGAACTTCAGCTCCATGGTGTTCATGATTCCCTACTCGCTGGCCATGGCCTCCACGGTGCGCGTCGGTCAGGCACTGGGGCGCGGGCAGCCGCGCGAGGCGCGCTTCGCAGCCGGTGTGAGCATGGGCGCCGCGCTGGGCTACGCCTGCCTGTCGGCCAGCCTGATGCTGTTGCTGCGCGAGCAGATCGCGCAGATCTATACCCCGGACAAGGCGGTGATCGCGGTGGCGGCGACGCTGATCGTGTATTCCGCGCTGTTCCAGTTCTCCGATGCCATCCAGGTCACCGCTGCCGGCGCCCTGCGTGGTTATCAGGACACCCGCATCACCATGCTGCTGACGCTCTTCGCCTACTGGGGCATCGGCCTGCCGGTGGGCTACGCCCTGGGGCTGTCCGACTGGCTCGGCGAACCCAGCGGCCCCAGCGGCCTGTGGCAGGGCCTGGTGGTCGGCCTGACCTGCGCGGCGGTGATGCTCGCCATTCGCCTGGCGCGCAGCGCACGCAGGCGCATTCGTCACGCGGCCTGAACGAGGGCGATTGGATAGCCGGGGGATCGGCTCTAGACTGAGCCCATGACACGACTCGTCCTGTTCCTCGGCCTCCTGCTGCTGGCCGGCTGCCAACCGGGCAACGACGGGCTGGCACTGCAGCGCGACTACCTCGAGCGCCTGCAGCGCTCGCTCGACGGCGCGGACTTCGCGCCCTTCGACACGCGCACGCTCAGCCAGTATCGCCTGCCCGCGCGACGCCAGCGCCTGCTGGAGCTGCCGGAACTGCGCATCGGCCTGCTCGACCTGGTGATCGATGCGCGGCGCTGCCCGCACCTGCAGCAACTCATCAGCCAGCGCAACAGCAGCCTGGGCAAGCAGCTCCTGCCCAGCCAGCGTCTGGGTTACGAGGGCGACCTGCTGCGCGCCATCGACGATTGCCTGCCACACCTGCCGGACAGCGCCAGCCTGAAAGGCACCCTGCAACGCCTGGCCGCAGAGAAACGCCGGCAACTGCCCGCCGTGTTCTGGAACGCACTCAATGGCAGCCCGGAGTTCGAGCACTACCTGCGCTTCGCCGACCAGGCATTGCCGCTCGGCAGCCAGGAAGACAACGCCGCCCTCGACGCCCTGCAGCGCCTGGCCAGCCTCGGCGCGGCCCTGCCCCGCCAGCTGCCGCCGGGCAGCGACACCCTGGACCCGCTGTTCTTCGCGCTCTACGCCAGCGAGCAAGGCGGCCAGCTGATCACCAGCCTGGCCAGCCTGCGCCACACCCTCGACGTCGGCAGTGAACTGCTGGAGCAGCGCCAGCGCACGCGCCCCCTGTGCCCGCTGGGCAAGGCGACGCCACGCGGGCGCATCCTGCAGAACATCTTCGTCAAGTTCTACGCCGGCGGCCTGCAGCCTTATCTGGCCCAGGTCGACCAGCGCGGCCAGCAGTGGCAGGCGGCGCTGCACCACTTGCAGCGCGTCGAGGGCATTCCACTGGCCACCCGCGAGCACCTGCAGCGACTGGCTGGCGAACAGGATGGCTTGTGGCAGGCGTTTCGCGCCGCCACGGCGCGTCACGTCAAGGCCTGGCAGACCGTGCTGAACAGCTGCGGCCTGGCGCCGGGGCAAACGGGATGGAAAGGCGCCGGGCGCGACGCCGAATCCTGGGCTGGCTAGTCCGTCTTCTTGCGGATCCAGTACAGGTAGGTGCCGTCTTCCTCGGCCTGGCCGAGCAGCTCATGGCCGAGGAACACACAGAACTTGGGAATGTCACGACGGGTCGAGGGATCGGTGGCGATCACCTTGAGCAGGCCGCCCGGCGACAGGTCGCGCACCTTGTTGTGCAGCATCATCACCGGCTCGGGGCAGTTCAGGCCACTGGCGTCGAGCAGGTCATCGTGATTGAGGGTCAGGGCTTCGGACATAGGGGGCTCCACAGGCAGGCGCGCATTGTCGCGCAAAGCTGACCTCCAGGTCACCCTGCGCGCACAACCTTGGATGGGCGGCGCACGCCCGCCAACTGCGGCAGAGTGCCTGCGCTCCGGCGTGTCAGGGATGGCCCGCACGCGCGCTCCGGGAGGACTCCGGAACGACGCGGGAGTCCGGGCCGGGCCCCTGCGGCCCGAGCCCGGTTCATCCCCTCACTTGCCGTGGCGGCGCAGATGACAGGTCACTTCCTCACGGTCGTGGTAGAGCTGCTTGCAGCCGATACTGACCTTCATGCCTCGCTCCGCCAGCCCCGACGCGATGCGCTCGAGCAAGCGCCGCACCTCGGCATAGCGCTGCTTCATCGGCAGCTTGAGGTTGACCACCGCCTCGCGGCACAGCCCCTCGCCCAGCCAGGTCTCGATCATCGAGGCGGTGCGCGCCGGCTTCTCGACGATATCGCAGACCATCCAGTGCACCGGATGGCGCGGGCGGAAGGTGAAGCCGTCGGCCCGCTGGTGCACCACGAACCCCGAATACATCAGGCTTTCGGCCATCGGTCCGTTGTCCACGGCGGTCACGCGGATTTCCCGGTTGACCAGCTGCCAGGTCCAGCCACCGGGCGCAGCGCCCAGGTCCACGGCGGTCATGCCCGGCGCCAGGCGCTGGTCCCACTGTTCACGCGGGATGAAGTGATGCCAGGCCTCCTCCAGCTTGAGCGTGGAACGGCTCGGCGCCTCGCGCGGGAACTTGAGACGCGGAATGCCCATCGGCCACATCGCCAGGTTGTCCGCCTCGGCGATGCCGGCGAACACCTCGCGGCCGCTCTTGAAGGTCAGCAGCAGGCGCGGTTTCTTCGCGTCCTCCACCAGCCTGCCGGCCTTGAGCAGCGCCTTGCGCAGCGGGGCCTCGAACTTCTTGCAGAAGGTGGAGACTTCCTTGCCCTCGTTGGTGTCGAGCACCTCCAGCCACAGGCTGCCGCACACCGGATAGTCGGCCAGTGCCTCGAGCAGCACACTGATGCGCTCGCTCTCCGGCAGCTCGACGAAGCGCCCACGCGCCCACTGCCGCGGGAAGATCAACTGGTTGAAACGCACGCTGCGCATCAGGCGCTCGCAATCGGCCGCATCGTTGCAGACGAACTCGGCGCACGCGCTGCCAGGCTTGGCCTTGGAGTAGCCGGGCACGTCCAGACGAGCCGCGAGGTCGCTGATCTCGGCGCAGACCTCGCCCTCGAAACCGGGGCGGCAATGCAGAAACAGGGTATTCATCAAAGCGTCTCCTTGAGCCGCGCATGATACCTGAGGCGGGAACCTGGGGCCTGCAAACCTGTCCAGCTACTGTGTAGCCATCATCGTTTGAACCGGCTACGACTTGCTCGCAAACCACGCACATTCAAGGATACGGCTCGCAAGACTCGTCAGGCAGGACTAGCTTGAGAGTCTGCCGCCATCAGACATAGCCCGAACCGTGCGGGCCCAAGGAGACGTGCAATGCCCTCCCTCGATAGCCTGAACTGCCGCCGCGAACTGAAGATCGGCGACACCACCTACCACTATTTCAGCCTGCCCGAGGCGGCCCGCCGCCTTGGTGACATCCAGCGCCTGCCCAAGTCGCTCAAGGTGCTGCTGGAAAACCTGCTGCGCAATGAAGACGGCCAGACCGTGAGCGCAGAAGACCTGCAGGCCATGGTCGACTGGCTCGACCAGCGCGCCTCGGACCGCGAGATACAGTACCGCCCGGCACGGGTCCTGATGCAGGATTTCACCGGCGTCCCGGCGGTGGTCGACCTGGCCGCCATGCGCGACGCCATGGCCAGGGCCGGCGGCGATCCGCAGCGCATCAACCCGCTGTCGCCGGTGGACCTGGTCATCGACCACTCGGTGATGGTCGACCGCTACGCCTCCTCCAGTGCCTTCCACGACAACGTCGAGCTGGAAATGCAGCGCAACGGTGAACGCTATGCCTTTCTGCGCTGGGGCCAGCACGCCTTCGACAACTTCAGCGTGGTACCGCCAGGCACCGGTATCTGCCACCAGGTCAACCTCGAATACCTGGCACGCACGGTGTGGACGAAGAGCGAGGACGGCGCCACCCTCGCCTACCCCGACACCCTGGTCGGCACCGACTCGCACACCACCATGATCAATGGCCTCGGCGTGCTCGGCTGGGGGGTTGGCGGCATCGAGGCGGAAGCAGCCATGCTCGGCCAGCCGGTGTCGATGCTGATCCCCGAGGTCATCGGCTTCAAGCTCAGCGGCAAGCTCAAGGAAGGCATCACCGCCACCGACCTGGTGCTCACAGTGACGCAGATGCTGCGCAAGAAAGGCGTGGTGGGCAAATTCGTCGAGTTCTACGGCGACGGCCTGGCCGAGCTGCCACTGGCCGATCGCGCCACCATCGCCAACATGGCACCGGAATACGGCGCCACCTGCGGCTTCTTCCCGGTGGATGACATCACCCTCGGCTACCTGCGCCTGTCCGGCCGCCCGGAAGCGAGCGTGCAACTGGTCGAGGCTTACAGCAAGGCCCAGGGCCTGTGGCGTGAAGCCGGGGCAGAACCGCTGTTCAGCGACAGCCTGAGCCTGGACATGGGCAGCGTCGAAGCCAGCCTGGCCGGGCCCAAGCGTCCGCAGGACCGCGTCGCGCTGGGCCAGGTCAGCCAGGCCTTCGACGACTTCGTCGGTCTGCAGCTGAAACCGGCGGCCAGGGAAGAAGGCCGCATGCTCAACGAAGGCGGCGGCGGTACGGCCGTCGGCGGCGACCAGCAGAGCGGCGGGATCGATTACCAGGACGACGGCCATACCCACCGCCTGCAGGATGGCGCCGTGGTGATCGCCGCCATCACCTCCTGCACCAACACCTCCAACCCCAGCGTAATGATGGCGGCCGGTCTGCTGGCCAAGAAGGCCGTGGAACGGGGCCTGCAACGCCAGCCCTGGGTCAAGAGCTCCCTCGCCCCTGGCTCCAAGGTGGTCACCGAGTACTTCGCGGCCGCCGGCCTGACCCCCTACCTGGAAAAACTCGGCTTCGACCTGGTGGGCTACGGCTGCACCACCTGCATCGGCAACTCCGGCCCGCTGCGCGAGCCCATCGAGAAAGCCATCGCCAAGGCCGACCTGACCGTGGCCTCGGTGCTCTCCGGCAACCGCAACTTCGAGGGCCGCGTGCATCCGCTGGTGAAGACCAACTGGCTGGCCTCGCCGCCCCTGGTGGTCGCCTATGCCCTGGCCGGCAGCGTGCGCATCGACCTCACCCGGGACGCGCTCGGCACCGGCAAGGACGGCCAGCCGGTCTACCTCAAGGACATCTGGCCGAGCCAGGCGGAAATCGCCGACGCCATCGCCAAGGTCGACACCGCGATGTTCCGCAAGGAGTATGCCGAGGTCTTCGCCGGCGACGCGAAGTGGCAGGCGATCAGCGTGCCCGAGGCCGACACCTACGCCTGGCAGACGGACTCCACCTACATCCAGCACCCGCCGTTCTTCGAGAACATCGCCGGCGATCCCCCGCGCATCACTGACATCCGCGATGCGCGCATCCTCGCCCTGCTGGGCGACTCGGTGACCACCGATCACATCTCGCCGGCCGGCAACATCAAGGCCGACAGCCCGGCCGGACGCTACCTGCGCGACAATGGCGTGGCCCAGGCCGACTTCAACTCCTATGGCTCGCGTCGTGGCAACCATGAGGTGATGATGCGCGGCACCTTCGCCAACATCCGCATCCGCAACGAAATGCTCGGCGGCGAGGAAGGCGGCAACACCCTGCACATCCCCAGCGGTGACAAGCTGGCGATCTACGACGCCGCCATGCGCTACCAGGGCGAAGGCACGCCGCTGCTGATCGTCGCCGGCAAGGAGTACGGCACCGGCTCCAGCCGCGACTGGGCGGCCAAGGGCACCAACCTGCTGGGCGTCAAGGCCGTGATCGCCGAGAGCTTCGAGCGCATCCACCGCTCCAACCTGGTGGGCATGGGCGTGCTGCCGTTGCAGTTCAAGCCCGGCACCGATCGCAACACCCTCGGGCTGACGGGCCAGGAGACGCTGGCCATCGAAGGCCTCGAAGGCGTGGAGCTGCGCCCGCAGATGCCCCTGACCCTGATCGTCAGCCGCGAGGACGGCCAGCAGGAACGGGTCGAAGTGCTGTGCCGCATCGATACGCTCAATGAGGTCGAGTACTTCAAGGCCGGTGGCATCCTGCACTACGTGCTGCGCCAGATGATCGCCAACTGACGCAAATGCCCTGCTGCTTCCTGCGGCAGGGCGCCTATTCTTCGTTGGGCCAGGGACGGCCGCCATCGCGACAGAAATGTGACGCCATTCAAAAAGCGTTACACTCGCAAAAAACGGATTCAGCCCTCAACTTCGCCACTTGCCGGCCGATGACAGGGCATTACAACGACGGATACCTGCCATGCGTAACAACCAACCGGTCACCCAGCGCGAACGCACCTTCCCTGCGCAGCAGCGTCTGATCTCCACTACCGATCTCAAGGGCCAGATCACCTACTGCAACGACGCCTTCGTCGAGATCAGTGGCTTCACCCGCGAAGAACTGCAACGTGCGCCGCACAACATCGTGCGCCACCCGGACGTTCCGCCGGCCGTGTTCGATCACATGTGGACGACCCTCAAGAGTGGTCGCCCGTGGATGGGTATCGTCAAGAACCGCTGCAAGAGCGGTGACTTCTACTGGGTCAACGCCTACGTCACGCCGATCACCGAGAACAACCAGGTGGTCGGCTACGAGTCCGTCCGCGTCAAGCCCAGCGCCGAGCAGGTACGCCGTGCAGAGGCACTCTACGCACGGGTCAACGCCGGCAAGTCGGCCGTTCCGGCGAGCAATCAGTGGGTGCCCATCGTCCAGGCGTGGATGCCGTTCATCCTGGTCAGCCAGATCGGTTTTCTCATCGGCCACTGGATGGGCAGCAACTGGGGCTTCATCCTCGCCGCCCTGCTCTCCGTACCGCTGGGCCTGGCCGGCATCGCCTGGCAGACCCGCGGCATCAAGCGCCTGCTGCGCATCGCCGAGCAGACCACCTCCGACCCGCTGATCGCGCAGATGTACACCGACAGCCGTGGCGCCGAAGCGCGCCTGGAGATGGCCATGCTCAGCCAGGGTGCACGCCTGAAGACCTGCCTCACCCGGCTGCAGGACACCGCCGAGCACCTGACCCAGCAGGCGCGCGAAGCCGACAAGCTGGCCCACAACAGCTCGGCCGGCCTGGAGCGTCAGCGCAGCGAAACCGAACTGGTCGCCACCGCCGTCAACGAGATGGCCGCCACCACCCTGGAAGTGGCCAGCAATGTCGCCCGCACCGCCATCGCCACCCAGGAGGCCAATCGCCTGACCAGCGAAGGCCGCGGCATCGCAGAAGAAACCCGCGAAGCGATCCAGCGCCTGTCGCAGTCGGTGGGCGATACCGGCGAGACCGTCACCCGCCTGGCCCAGGACAGCAATGAAATCGGCGGCGTGGTCGATGTGATCAAGGGCATCGCCGACCAGACCAACCTGCTGGCCCTCAACGCGGCCATCGAAGCGGCCCGCGCCGGCGAGATGGGGCGTGGTTTCGCCGTGGTGGCGGATGAAGTCCGGTCGCTGGCGCAACGCACCGCCGAATCCACCGAGCAGATCCACACGCTGATCGCCAAACTGCAGCGCACCGCCGAAGAAGCGGTGATGACCATGGAAATCGGCCGCAAGCAGGCCGACGAAGGCGTCGAACGCGTGCTGAAGGCCGACCAGGCGCTGTCCGGCATCAGCGACTCGGTCGCCAACATCGCCGACATGGCCAACCAGATCGCTGCCGCTGCGGAAGAACAGAGCGCCGTGGCCGACGAGATCAATCGCAACATCACCACCATCGCCCAGCTGGCCGACCAGACGGCTGGCGAGGCGCAGAGCACGGCCAAGCTCAGCCAGGCCCTGACCGGCACCGCCCAGGGCCAGTACGCGCTGGTCGAACGCTTCAACCGCTGACCCCGCCCCGGCGCAGTGGCTCAGCCGCTGCGCCGGGTTGCGCACCTGCGCGGTTCCAGGCGCACAGTACGTCCAGCAACGCCCAACCCGAGACCTTCCCCATGAGCTTTGTAACGAAGCGACGAATTCTCTTCGGCGACTGCGACCCGGCCGGCATCGTCTACACGCCACGCATCAGCTACTTCGTCATCGAAGCGGTGCACGACTTCCTGGCTCACGCCCTTGGCGGGCCGGCCATACGCGAAATTTTCGCGATGGGCATTCTGCCTCCCGCCCGCGCGCTGTCGATCGAGTTCCTGGCGCCCATGGCCTGGGACGAGGTCATCGACATCGAGGTGCGCGGCGGCGATCTCACCACCAGCTCATTCTCCTTCTGCGTCGAGGCCCGCAATGCCGCGCACGACGTCACCTTCCGCGCCACCCTCACGCAGGTAGCCGTGTCCCCCGAGAGCAAGCGCCCCATCCCGCTGCCCCAGGCGCTGCGTGACGCCCTGAGCGCGACCTGACGCCCCACGGCGCCCCGACACGCGCCTGCATGCGGCGTTTGTGCAGTACCCAGGCGCCGGGCAGCCGTGCAATCATCCGGCACAACGCAGTGCACGCGAAGGGAATGATGAGGCATGAAACGGATAGCCGTTTTCGGCAAACCGGGTGGCGGCAAGTCCACGCTGGGCAGGAAACTGGCACAGGCCAGGGGCGTCGAGCTGTTCCCCCTGGACCTGATGGCCTACCGAGCCGACGGAACCAAGGTGGCGAACGAGGAATACGCCGCGGCGCACCGCGCCATTCTGGACAGGGACGGCTGGATCATCGAAGGTCTGGGCACGCTGGAGTCCTTCTGGCAACGGCTGGAATACGCAGACACGCTCATCTACGTCGACCTGCCGTACTGGCAGCACTACTGGTTCACCTGCAAGCGACTGCTGCAGAGCGCATGGGTGAGACCGGAAGGCTGGCCGGAGGGCAGCTCCGTGCTGAAAGGCACCCTGGCGAGCTGGAGATACCTGCGCCTGTCGCCACACTTCTGGACCAGCGCCTTGCTCGCCAGGATCGAGGCAAGCGCCGCCGGCAAGGCGCTCTACCACTTGCAGTCGACCGCAGATATCGACGCCTTCGTCAACGCGCACAGGGTGCGCTGCTGAACACGCGCAGCCGATCAACGGCAAATTCAATCCCTCGGTAGCCATCACCATGCCCTTTCCAGCCCATGAATACGACGCACTGATCAGCCTCAATGGCGTAGGCCCGACCGTCGTTCGGCGACTCGAACAGATAGGTTTCAACTCACTCGGTGAACTGGCCGAAGCCTGCGTCGGCGATATCGTCAGCGCCGTATCGGCCCAGCTTGGCTCGACCTGCTGGAAGAACAGCCCGCAGGCACGCGCAGCCATCCAGGCGGCCATCGACCTGGCCAGATCCCGAAAGTGAATCCACCCTGCACACAGAGCCAAGGAGCCCGGTATGCCTGCCCACGAGAAGATCGACTACGTCGAATACCCCACCCGCAACCTGCCGGCCAGCAAAGCCTTCTTCCAGGCCGCATTCGGCTGGCATTTCACGGATTACGGCCCGGATTACGCGGCATTCGCGGGCGAAGGCCTGGACGGCGGTTTCTTCAGCGCCGAGGTGTCGGCGCGTAGCGAAAACGGCAGCGCGCTGATCGTGTTCTACAGCGCGCGACTGGAGGAAACGCTGCACAAGATCGAGGCCGCTGGCGGGAAGATCGTCAAACCGATCTTCGCCTTCCCGGGAGGCAGGCGCTTCCACTTCGTCGAGCCCGGCGGCAACGAGTTCGCCGTGTGGTCGGAGCCGGACAGCCAGTAGCCGACACCCTCTGCAGCAGTGCCCGCCCTCGCCCAGGTCCCGTAAGCGGTGCCAGGAGTGCGGGAACACCGGCGGAGAAACGCTGTAATAGTTGGCCGCCGGCATTCGTTTGACCACTGCCCTGGGTGCACATTAACGTCCCTGCCCTTCACCTCTCGGGCGAGCGTCGCTGCGCCCGGGTCGTGGATGCGGATCATGCTGATCGAGGCCCGCCGAGGCCTTGACCGTCACCTGCCTGCAAGCGGGCCAGCTGAACACCCCGCTCGAACAGGCGGCGCGGAACGGCGAGGGCCAGTTGATTGCACTGCACGATGTCGTCGCCCTGGTGCGAACGCTGCTGAGCCTGTCCGCCGCCAGCTACGTGCGTGAGCTGGTCCTCCCTGCCATTGCCGACGAGCGTTTCTGACTACCCGAGCGAGATATCCCGATGCCCGATCTTTCCGTCCATCTGACTACGCCACGTCTGCTGCTGCGCCCACTGGAAGCTGCGGATGCCCCGGCCCTGTTCGCAATCTTTTCCGATCCCCAGGTCATGCAGTACTGGAACACCCCGGCCTGGGCCTGCGAGGCCGTGGCACAGGACTTCATCCGCGCGGAATGCCAGGCCATGCACGACGGCCAGCGCCTGACCCTGGCCATCGTCGACAGGGACAACGGCGAGCTGATCGGCAAATGCCTGCTGTTCAGCTACGATCCCGAGTCACGGCGCGCGGAGATCGGCTTCGGCATTGCCTCGAGCGCCTGGGGCCGGGGTTACATCCAGGAGGCGGCCCGTGAGCTGCTGCGCCACGGGTTCGAAGCCCTGGGGCTCAACCGCGTCGAAGCGGAGATCGACCCGAGCAACGCCGCCTCCGGGCGGGCGCTGGAACGCCTGGGTTTCAGCAAGGAGGGTCTGCTCCGCCAACGCTGGATCATTGAGGGACAGGTATCGGATTCGGCACTCTACGGGCTGCTCAGCGAAGATTGGTATAGCCTTCAGGACAGGCAACAGCAGCGGTGAGACCATGCAGAGAATCGAGCACATCCGCCAGATGGCGCGCTACAACAGCTGGATGAACGAACGCCTGTACGCTGCGGCTGCCGGTCTGCCCGACGAGGCATTGAGCGCCGAGCGCGGCGCGTTCTTCGGCTCGATCCTGGGCACCCTGAATCACCTGGTGGTGGCCGACCTGATCTGGCTCGGGCGCTATGCCGCACATCCAGCGAACCATCGGGCGCTGCAGGCGCTCGCCGGGCTGCAACGGCCCACGCGCCTGGATCAGCCAATGGCCGCGAACATCCGCGAGCTGACCGCCCTGCGCGTGCAGCTGGACGCCTGCATCGAGGCGCTGGCTGCGGAAATCGATGAAGAACAGCTGGACCAGCCCCTGGCCTATCGCAACACCAGGGGGATCGAGGCGAGAAAGAACTTCTTCGCCCTGCTGATGCACCTGTTCAACCACCAGACCCACCATCGTGGCCAGGCAACGACCCTGCTCTCGCAGGCCGGGGTGGATGTCGGGGTGACCGATCTGCTGGCCAGCATCGCCGACGAGCCCGCGCCATGATGCGCGTGCTCAAGTATGCGCTGATCGCTCTGGGAGCCCTGCTGGCCTGCATCCTGCTGGCCATCGCCATCGTACTGCTGGTGAACGTCGCCGGCATGGACGCGGAAGCCACCTACGAGCTTCGCGGCCGCTACAAGCCGAGTGCCGATGGCAAGACCTACCTGGTGGTCGAGCATGACAACGGCGGTGGCTGCGGCACGCTCTCGCTGGACGGCAAACCCTGGCCGGTGCCACTCGACGAGGCCGGCGAAACGACACCGGGGGTGCACACGATCAAATGCGGTGGCGAGATCGAATTCGAAATCCAGTCCGGCAGCATCTACTACTTCGACTATTGGGGCCCCTAGCTCACAGACCCGCCAGTCGCAGCCAGTGCGCGTAGAAGCCCTCGGCCACCTGGTTCAGCGCCCTGACCTTCTCCGGCAACTGCTCGCGCATCTCGGCGAGGGACTGCTGGCTGGGCTGGCGCTCATCGAGCAAGTGCGCCCAGTCATCGAGCCAGCACTCGATCAGTGGCTCGGTCATCTCCGGGTGGCCCTGCAGCGCCAGCACCTTGTCGCCCCAGGCGAAGGCCTGGTTGTCGCACCAGCGGCTGCTGAACAGTGCCTGCGCGCCCTCGGGCAGGGCGAAGGTGTCGCCGTGCCACTGGAAGATGCTGAACGGCTCGGGCAGGTGCGCCAGCCAGGGGCTGTCCGTCACCTGCGCATGGCGCTGCATGTCCTGCCAGCCGGCTTCGGTGTAGGGCATCCGCCGAATGCTGGCGCCGAGTGCCTTGGCCAGCAGTTGGCCGCCAAGGCAATGACCGATGATCGGCACCTCGCGGGCGATGAGGCGCTGCAGGGCGGCCACCTCGTCGGCGATCCACGGCAAGGGGTCATTGACGCTCATCGGGCCGCCCATCACGGCCACCGCCCTGGGTCGCTCCAGGTCATAGCCACGCAGCTCGCCCAGGTCGACGCGCAACACGTCGAAGCTGCAACCACGCGCCAGCAGCACCTGCGCCAGATGCGCGGGCGGGCAATAATCGATATGGGTCAGGATCAGAACATCGGCCATGAGTACCTCCGCCACGCAGTCTGCGTGATGGCGCTGGCCAAGTCGAGGCTGCCGGTCTGTCCCGGCTCGCCTTCAGCAGCAGGTCAGCCGCGCCCTCCGCCCCTCTTCCCCGGCAGGAAAGAGGAGCAGAACACGCCAGACCACAGGAAAGGCGTGCTAACGGACCGCCGACGCTTTCACCTCCTGGGTTACACCCCAGCCGTCCAGGGTGCCGCCCAGCGGGACGACAATGGACTCCAGGTCATGCTCGAACGCGCCAATACCGGCATGGGTGGCGTACATCACTTTGCTGATTTGCAGGTGCCAGGCGCCGTCCTCACGGGCGGATACCTGGGCGTTGAGCGACTCGCCGCGAAAATTTCTGGCCGCCATTCTGGCCCGCTCCTCATCGGGAAAAATGGCGTAGAACTCGATCGGGTGGAACTGGGCGAAGTCGAACCCCCCTTCTTTCATCCGACGCAGCACCGAGGTGCTGGAGTCTTCGTGGAAGGCTGTGCTCATAAACGACCTCCTCTCAGGCTATGGATGGATTGACCGCTTTCCCATTGCTACCGCCCGGCTGGACGGTGTCGCGGCCCCTGCTGGCGCCGCCCCGAGAATCGAGCGGATGCTCGACGTGTCTACTTCAAGCGCATCGACGACTGCCCGGCAGAGCGCCGGACTGAAAGCCGTCCCTGCAAGGGTAGTCGCTGAACGCCAGGTGCGCGCTGCAGGGAAAGTCTTTGTAACGAAGCCGGCGACCAGCGGCAATTGGCCAGCCGGGCGCCCGCGCCCCTCTCACAGCCCCCGTTCGCGCAGAAAGGCCGCCACCCGCCCGATGGCGTAATCCGCCGCACGCAGCACGCCGACATGCGCCTGAAACACGTGCCACAGCCCCGGGTAGCGCTCCAGACGCATGTCGACGCCCGCCGCCGTAGCGCGCTCGGCCAGGCGCAGACTGTCGTTCAGCAGCAGTTCGTCCTCGCCGACCTGGACCAGCGTCGGCGGCAGGCAGCGCAGGTCGGCGAACAGCGGCGACATGCCCGGGTCGTCACGCGGCACACCTGCCGGACAGTAGAGTTCGGCGGCCTGCTCGACCCAGCTGGGGTGGATCAGCGGATCGCCGGCTGGCGGCTGGTGCATCCGCTCGCCGGTGAAATCGGTGGCTGGCGAGAAGCACACCAGCGCTGCAGGAGCCGGCAGGCCCAGCTCGATGATGCGCAGGCAGCCGACCAGGCTGAGGTTGCCGCCGGCAGAATCACCGCCGATGGCGATCTGCTCCGCGCGATACCCCGACTCCAGCAGGCCCCGGTAAGCCGCCACCACATCGTCGCGCGCCGCCGGATAGGGATGCTCCGGCGCCAGCCGATAATCCAGCGCGCAGACATCCAGGCCAGCGCGCTTGGCCAGGCTGGCGCAGATGCCCCGATGCGTATCCGGCCCGCCGATCATGAAGGCGCCGCCGTGCAGGTAGAGCAGCACGCCGCCGCGGGCGCCAGGCGCGCGGTGCCATTCGCAGGGGCGACCGCCCAGAGTCGAGGCGCTGCGACGCACACCGCGCGGCGTCAGGGTGACAGTGGTGAGGGCGCGCAGCACGCGGCGCTGCCCGGAAACCGGCATCGGTGGCCGCACCAACCCGCGAAAGAACAGACGCAGGAAACCGCGCAACAGGCCGCGCAGCAGCATCTGCTCGGCGGCGGGGGCGTTGAATTCAGCGGACGCAGTCATAGTCGGCAAGCTCCGGAGTACGGGTCATGAGGCGATAGGTGAAGGTGAAACCCGGCCAGTTGTTGGTGTTCTTGCCGGTAGCGGTCTTGTACCAGCTGTCGCAGCCCTGTTCCCATATCGTTCGATGAGTCGCCTGTTGCAGTCTGGCGTTGTACCGGCGCTGCACCGGTGGCCGCAGATCGAGATAGCGCAGCCCCTGCTCGCGCAGCGCACGCAGGCAACCGAGCACATAGGCGTACTGGCTCTCCAGCATGTAGAGAATCGAGTTGTGGCCGAGGTTGGTATTCGGCCCGTACAGCAGGAACAGGTTGGGAAACCCGCTGACGCTGATGCCCTTGTACGCCTCCGCGCCGTCCTTCCAGGCCTGGTTCAGGTCCTGGCCATCGAGCCCACGGATGCGCATCGGCGCCAGGAAGTCGGTCGCGGTGAAGCCCGTGCCGTAGATCAGCACGTCGCAGGGATGTTCGCGACCGTCGGCGGTCAGCAGAGAACGTTCGCGCACTTCGTGAATCGGCGAATCGACGATCTCGACGTTGGCCTGCGCCAGCGCCGGGAAGTAATCGTTGCTGATCAGGATGCGCTTGCAGCCCATGGGGTAGTCCGGCTGCAGTTGCGCCCGCTTGCCGGCGTCGGGCATCTGCCGTTGCAGGTGGCGGGTGAAGCTGTGGCGGAACACACGCATCAGCCAGGGAAAACGGATGAAGGCCAGCGCACGCCCCTCGTGGTGCAGGTACTGCAGCAGGCGGTCGGCACGCTGCCACAGTGGCAGACGACGTTTGAGGGCGATCTCCCAGGGGCGATAGGCACGATCCGCCTTGGCCAGCACGTAGGCAGCAGAGCGCTGGAACAGGCTCAGGCTGGCCACCCTGGGCTGGATCTGCGGGACGAACTGGATGGCCGAGGCGCCGGTGCCGATCACGGCCACATGCTTGCCGCTCAGGTCGAGGTCATGGCGCCAGCGCGCCGAGTGAAAGGCCTCGCCACGGAAATTCTGCAGACCCGGCAACTGCGGATAGGCAGGCCGGTTAAGCTGGCCGCAGGCACTGACCAGCGCCTGCGTCTCGATCACCTCGCCGCCAGCCAGTTCGACGCGCCAGATGCCGCGTGCAGCATCGAAGGCGGCGCCAAGCACCTCGCTGTTCAAGCGGATATGCGCATGCAGCCCGTGCTTCTCCACGCACTGGCGGATATAGGCATGGATCTCCGCCTGCGGGGCGAACCTGCGCGACCAGTCGTGCTTGGCCTCGAAGGAGAACGAGTACAGGTGCGAGGGCACGTCGCAGGCTGCCCCCGGGTAGCTGTTGTCGCGCCAGGTGCCGCCGACGTCGCCGGCTTTTTCCAGCAGCAGGAAGTCCTCCTGACCGGCCTTGCGCAACTGCATGGCCAGGCCCAGTCCGGCAAAGCCGCTGCCGATGATCAACACGCGCCAGGGCGCGTCAGTACGGGGGTCGTTGTGCATTGTGGTCTCCCCGACCCGTATGGGCACCTCGTAAGAACTACCTGCGCTGTCATCGCTGCGTTAAAAACAGGCTCAACGTGCTGATTTACAGCTGTGAACTGCGCTTTTCGCCTGTTTTCGCCTTGCGCTGACTGCCTCGCTCACATTTCTAGAGGCACCATTTATGACGATCAGGGGATGCTACTTGCCTCGCCACGTCCGGGTTATGGCATAGTCGGCCAGGATATTGTGATTTTCGGACAAATCATGCCACCACCCTGGCCTGCACGGCGCAGCATCATCAGCGTCCAGTTGCTCACCCAGCTGGGGCTCGACCTCGGTTTGAGCCTGGACAGGTGCCTGCACGGGACCGGGCTTACTCCCGTGCACCTCACCGGCCTGAACGGCGAGATCGAAGCCGCATGCGAACTGCAACTGATCGCCAACCTGGTCGAGGCGCTGCCCCGGGTCGGCGATCTGGGCCTGCAGGCCGGCCGGCGCTACCACCTGACCACCTACGGCGCCTGGGGCTACGCCATTCTCAGCAGTGCCAACGTGCGTCAGGCGGCGGAGCTGGGGCTGCGCTATCACGGCCTGACCTACGCCTTCACCCGCATCAGCCTGAGCGTCGAGGGCGCCGTCGCCAGCCTGTGCTTCGATGACCAGGCAGTGCAACCGGCGCTGCAGGACTTCATCGTGCAGCGTGACATGCTTGCGGCGCTGGTGGTGGTACGCGAACTGCTCTGCAGCAGGTTGCCCTTGCTCGCCCTGGAACTGCGCCAGGTGGCGCCAACCGACGTCTCGCCGTTCATCGCCGCCTTCGGCCAGGCACCACGCTTCGGCGCCGCGCACAACCGCCTGGGGCTCTCCGCCGACCTGCTGGACAACCCGCTGCCACGCGCCAACCCACAGCTGGTCCAGGCCTGCGAACTGCAGTGCCAGGCACTGCTGGCCCGCCATCAGCTGCATCAGGGGCTGGCCGGGCGCGTACGCCAACTGTTGCTGCAATCGCCAGGACAGCTGGCCGACATGGAACAGGTGGCCAGCCAGTTGCACCTGAGCAGCCGCACCCTGCGCCGCCGTCTGCTCGACGAAGGCACCCACTTCCGTGGCCTGCAGGACGAGGTGCGCCAGGCGCTGGCCGAGGAGCTGCTGGCCGCTGGCGGACTGAGCCTGGAGGAAATAGCCGAGCGCCTGGGTTACGGCGAGCTGTCCAACTTCATCCACGCCTTCAAGCGCTGGAAAGGCACGACACCCGGGCGCTATCAACGCGCGACGACCGCGTTCGGCCAGCCGCAGGCAGTTTGAAAGTCATCTTCGCGCTGACAAGCCCTCGATGCCGAGCTAGGGTGCGAGCCATGAACATCATCACCCTGCTCCTGCCCTACCAACCGCCCTGGGACTGGCAACAGTTCCACAGCCACTTCGCCCTGCGCGCGATTCCCGGTCTGGAGTCGCTGAGCGCCGCCAGCTACAGCCGTGGCTTCATGATCGACGGCGTACCCGGTTGGCTGCAGGTCATGCCGCTGGCCGGCCAGAACGCGCTGGAACTGCGCTGCCGGGTCACTTCGCCGGCCCATCTCGATCACGTCGAGCAGCGCGTTCGCCGCATGTTCGATCTCGACAGCGAGCCCGAGACGATAGTCCGTCACCTCAGCCGCGACGCGCTGCTCGCACCGCTGCTGCAGCGCAACCCCGGCTTGCGCCTGCCCGTGGCCTTCGACCCGTTCGAGCAGGCCGTGCGCGCCATCGTCGGCCAGCAGGTGGCGGTCAAGGCAGCGGTCACCATCGTCGGCCGTCTGGTGCAACGTGCCGGTGCGCCGATCGAGACGCCACAGGCAGTGGGCATCAGCCATCTGTTCCCTACCCCGCAGGCAATCGCGGAGGCGGACCTGACGGGTATCGGCATGCCGGGCAAACGCGTGCAGTGCCTGCAGCACTTCGCGGCCTGTATCGCCGACGGCCGCCTGCAACTGAGCCTGCAGGACGGCAGCGCAGCGCTGATCGAACAGCTGTGCGCACTGCCCGGCATCGGCCCGTGGACGGCACACTACATCGCCCTGCGTGCGTTCGGCGAGGCCGATGCGTTTCCCGCCAGCGACCTGGGCCTGCTCAAGGCCCCGGTGTGGGGCGCCGAGGGCATCGACGCACGACGCCTGCAACTGCGTGCCGAGGCCTGGCGGCCATGGCGCGCCTACGCCGCAGCGCATCTCTGGCACAATTATTCAGGAAGCTGAAGCATGCACTATCGCTACCACGACAGCCCGCTCGGCCCGCTGTTCATCGCCGCCGACGACAGCGGTCTGCAATTGCTGCTGATGGAGCTGGACAGCAGGCCCTGGCGCATCGAGGACGACTGGCAGCCTGCCGGCCGTGAGCTGGACGCCGTGTGCAGCCAGCTCGACCAGTACTTCGCCGGCCAGCGCCGCCATTTCGAGCTGCGCCTGGCGCCACGCGGCACGGCGTTTCAGCAGCAGGTCTGGCAGGCGCTGCAGGCCATCCCCTACGGCCGGACCTGCAGCTACTCGGAGCTGGCCAGAGTCATCGAGCGCCCCCAGGCGGTGCGGGCGGTCGGCACAGCCAACGGCGCCAACCCGATCTCGATCATCGTGCCCTGCCATCGGGTGATCGGGCGCGACGGCAGCCTCACCGGATATGCCGGCGGCCTGTCACGCAAACAGTGGCTGCTGGAACTGGAAGGCGTGCTGCAGCCGACCCAGGCGCAGCTGGCGCTGTGAACGCGGCGCACGCCTGCGGCGCCAACCGCACGGCCGGGTCAGATCCTGACGTTGCCGCGCGGCCCCATCAGCGCCCAGATGATCAGGCCGACCACCGGCAACAGCACGATCAGCAGAATCCACAGGATCTTGATGCCGGTCTCGGCACCGCTCTTGACCACATTGATGATGGCCCAGATATCCAGGGCCAGGATGACCAGGCCGATCAGCCCATTGAAGGTGGAACCCATGACGACACTCCTGTGTGAGGGGTTGCCTGCATAGGATAGTCAGCGGCCGGCGCGGGTTCCCTGCGGGTTGACCGTACGCTTCACTCGCCCAGGCGCGGGAAGCGGCTGGCGATATCGTCACCGCTGCGTTCCGGCGCCTCTTCCTGCTGGCTCAGGCGCAGCGCCAGCACGTGTGGTTCCTCGCCCAGGTCGAACCAGTGGCGGGTGCCGCCCGGCAGGGTCAGCAGATCGCCACGCTCGCCCTGCAGCACGTAGACATAGCCATCCAGATGCACGTTGAGCTGGGCGAAACCGCCGATGAACAGCCAGGCGCTGGCCTTCGCCTGCACCTGCTCGTCGAGGTGACGCGCACGCAGTTCGAGCTTCTGCGGATGGTTGCGCTGCAGGTTGAACAGCTCCTGGCGCACATAGCCCTGCTCCCCCATCAGTGCCTGCAGCCACAGCCCGTAGGCCGCGTCGAACTCGCTGTCCTCGCAGCCGGGACGCAACGCCTGCGGCAGCTCCAGGCGACGGTAGTCGATACCGACGGCCGCCAGGGTGCTGACGATATCGTCGGCATGGTTGAGAACCTTGTTCGGCAGTTCCGGAGAGGTGTTCAGGTGGACGCTGAGGCTGCTCATGACGGGGCACTCGATTCAGGGCCGCTCGGGCGGCAGGCGGGTGGCAATGATGAAGGCTGCGAGCAAGGCTACCAGACTGGCGATGGCGAAGGTCCAGGCCGGTCCCAGGCTGTTCCAGCTGTACCCGGCATACAGCGCGCCGAGGGCCCCGCCGATACCGGCCAGGCTGGCGTAGAGCGCCTGGCCCTGGCCCTGCTGGCGATCGGCGAAACTGCGCTGCACGAAGTGGATGCAGGCGGCATGGAAGGCGCCGAAGGTGGCGGCGTGCATGCACTGCGCCAGCAGCAGCACGGGCAGATACTCTGGCAGGTTGCCCAGCAGCAGCCAGCGCAGGGCGGTGATCAGGAAGCTGGCCAGCAGCACCGCACGGAGCGAATAGCGCTGCAGCAGGCGCGCCATGACCAGGAACAGGAGAATCTCCGCCACCACCCCCAGCGCCCAGAACAGGCCGATGGCGCCACGGCTGTAACCGACGCCCTCCAGGTGCAGGGTGAGGAAGGTGTAGTACGGGCCGTTGCTCAACTGCATCAGCGCGACGCAGAAGTAGAACGCGAGCATGCCGGGGCGCCGCAGCTGGCACAGGAAACCACCCTGCTCCGGGGTGCTCGGGCGCTGCAGCGGCTGGGCGTTGGGCACCCAGAAACTGCCGGCGACGATGCCGGCCATGATCACCACCAGCGCCGCCGGGTAGGCATCCAGGCTCAGCCACTCGAACAACAGGCCAAGGCCGACCACGGCGACGATGAAACCGATACTGCCCCACAGACGGATCTGGCTGTAGCGCGCGGCCTGCTCACGCAGGTGCGCCAGGGTGATGACCTCGAACTGCGGCAGCACCGCGTGCCAGAAGAACGCATGCGTGGCCATGATCAGCACCAGCCAGGCGTAGCTCTTGTCGAGGAAGATGCCGGCGAAGCAGGCCAGGGTGCACAACGCCCCGAAGCGCACGATGAGCAGGCGCTGACCGGTGTGATCACCCAGCCAGCCCCACAGATTGGGGGCCACGCAGCGCATCAGCATGGGAATGGCGATCAGCTCGCCGATTCGCGCTGCAGAGAATCCCAGGTGGTCGAAGTACAACGCCAGAAATGGCGCCGTCCCCCCGAGCAAGGCGAAGTAGAAGAAGTAGAAGCCCGACAGCCGCCAGTACGGCAGAGACGCCGTCATGAGCGGAACGGTTCAAGCGGCACGCAGAGGCAGCGGCACAGCCGCCCGCGACCTGCCGCTCGTGGCGTGTCGCTCAAAGCTGGCCCAGCACCGGCGTGGTGACACGCACCTCGGCATTCTGCGCACGGTGACGCAGCAGGTGGTCCATCAGCACGATGGCCATCATCGCTTCGGCGATCGGCGTGGCGCGGATGCCCACGCAGGGGTCGTGGCGACCCTTGGTGATCACGTCCACCGGATTGCCGTCGACATCGATGGAACGCCCCGGCGTGGTGATGCTGGAGGTCGGCTTGAGGGCCAGGTGGGCAACGATCGGCTGGCCGCTGGAGATGCCACCCAGGATGCCGCCGGCATGGTTGGAGAGGAAACCCTGCGGGGTCAGCTCATCGCGATGCTCGGTGCCGCGCTGGGCCACGCAGGCGAAACCGGCGCCGATTTCCACGCCCTTGACCGCGTTGATGCTCATCAGCGCGTGGGCCAGTTCGGCGTCGAGGCGGTCGAAGATCGGTTCGCCGAGCCCCGGCATCACGCCTTCGGCGACCACGGTGATCTTCGCCCCGACCGAATCCTGGTCACGGCGCAGCTGATCCATGTACGCCTCGAGCTCCGCCACCTTGTCCGGGTCCGGGCTGAAGAAGGCGTTCTGCTCGACGCTGTCCCAGCTCTTGAACGGAATCTCGATGGGGCCGAGCTGGCTCATGTAGCCACGGATGACGATGCCCTGGCTGGCCAGGAACTTCTTGGCGATGGCACCGGCGGCCACGCGCATGGCGGTCTCGCGCGCCGAGCTGCGGCCACCGCCGCGGTAGTCGCGGATACCGTACTTGTGGTGGTAGGTGTAGTCCGCATGAGCCGGGCGGAACAGGTCCTTGATCGCCGAGTAGTCCTTGGACTTCTGGTCGGTATTGCGGATCAGCAGGCCGATGGAGCAACCGGTGGTCTTGCCTTCGAACACCCCGGAGAGGATTTCCACCTCGTCGGCTTCCTGGCGCTGTGTCGTGTGGCGGCTGGTGCCTGGCTTGCGGCGGTCGAGATCACGCTGCAGGTCTTCCAGGCTGATCTCGACACCGGGCGGGCAACCGTCGACGATGGCGACCAGCGCCGGGCCATGGCTTTCGCCAGCGGTGGTGACGGTGAACAGCTTGCCGTAGGTATTGCCGGACATGGGAAGACGCTCCGCGAGATTCAGCTCCGACCTGCCGCTGCGCAGGCCCGATTCACAAGGTGGGCGAGTATACCTGCCAGCCCCTTGCAGTTCACCCCGAACCTTGCGCGGTCACAGGCGTCCAATGCCAGTCTGCCACTACCCCAACCTCACCATGCTGCGAGCCCTGCTCTTGTCCCTCACCCTGATCGCCGGCCTGGCCCAGGCCGCCACCACTCGCCAACAACCCGTCAGCCTCGCTACCGACCAGGGCACCCTGCATGGCAGCCTGCTGCTGCCGCAGAGCGACAAGCCGCTGCCGGTCGCGTTGCTGATCGCCGGCTCCGGCCCCACCGACCGCAACGGCAACAACCCGGAAGGCGGCCACAACGACGCGCTGAAGAAACTGGCCCAGGTGCTGGCCCGCAACGGCATCGCCAGCCTGCGCTACGACAAGCGCGGCGTCGCCGCCAGCCGCAGCGCCACCCCGGATGAGCGCGACCTCAGTGTCGAGCGCTACGTCGCCGATGCCAGCGGCTGGGTCAGGCAGCTCAAGGACGACGCGCGCTTCGACCGTGTGATCCTCATCGGCCATAGCGAGGGGGCGCTGATCGCCAGCCTCGCCGCCACCGACAGCCCGGCCGATGCCCTGGTATCCATCGCCGGGCCGGCCTACCCCATCGGCCAGGTGCTGGACATGCAGCTGGCCATGCGCCTGCCGCCCGCGCTCCTCGCCGAGAGCCGGCACATCCTCGCCAACCTGATCCGCGGCACGCTGCAACCCGAGGTGCCCGAGGCCCTGCAGGTGGTGTACCGCCCCAGCGTGCAGCCCTACCTGATCAGCCTGCTGCGCCAGGATCCGGCGGAGAACTTCGCCGCACTGCACATCCCGGCGCTGATCGTCCAGGGCAGCCACGACGCTCAGGTCAGCCCGGACAACGCCGAGCTGCTCAAGCAGGCCAAGCCCGACGCCGAGCTGGCCATGATCGCCGGCATGAACCACGTCATGCGCATCACCCCGGCAGCCTGGCAGGAACAGCTAGCGTCCTATGACGATCCGCAGCTACCCTTGGCCCGTGCACTGGGCGAGCGGATCGTCGCCTTCATTCGCTCCAGCGCAGAGAAAAACGGTCGATAACCTGTAAAATGACCCGATCAAGCGCACAGGACGCCCATGAGCGAGAACCCAGCCCCGGCGGCGCAAGCCCCCGAAGACGCAGCCGCAGGCAGCGAAACGCCCGCCGCGCCACATCCCTGGTCTGAGCTGCCGGCGGAACAGTTCAGCCTGCTGCGCCTGGCGCCGCTGCCCGTCGACCGCGAGACCGGCCCCAGGCCGCTGCGGTTCGTCCAGCTGGGCCGGGTCGAGCGCAACGCCAAGGACCTCAGCCTGCTGCGCCTGACCGTGCAGGTGCCCGGGCAGCGCCTGCATCGCCAGCAGAACCTGCTGGAAGTCTGGGCCGACCACCAGCGCAAGGAAATTCGCTTCGGCCCGGACAAGGGCCTGAGCGTGGAGCCGGCCAATCGGGGCCTCGGGCGCTTCCTCATGGCCCAGGGCATCGCCTGGGCGCGCAAGCACTTCGCTCACTATCAGGTCGAGGGCGGTGCCCTGCCGACCAAGGACAACTTCAACGAAGCCGCCCGCGAACGGCGCGACCACGCCCTGAAGGCGCAGGGCTTCACCATCGAATACAGCGATCCGCTGCAACTCAAGCCCTTCTACAGTGCGCCGCGGGTCAGCTCGCTGCACGGCGACTGGCAGGCCGAGAAGGTGCAGATCATCGAATTGCTGGACGCCGCCGCCATGCTGCAGCAGGCCGACCAGAGCCTGCAGGAGCAGAGCGTCAAGCTGCGCAAGCTGGAAGACCGGGTCGATCGCCTCAAGCGCGAGGACACCGGCCTGCGCTTCACCATCACCTGCCTCATCGCCTTCAGCCTGTTTCAGGCCGGCTTGCTGATCTGGATCGCCACGCGCTGAGCACTCCGGCGGCGCACCGCGTGGTGGAAGGCGCTTGAGCGGCGAGCTCCCCGGATCACGGGCGAAGCCGCGCCCACACTTGCATCGGCGTATCGCTCGCTGGGTGGTTCGCGCTTTATCGAGCCAACGTTGCGGTGGATGTAAGAAGCGACATCCACCCTACGCGCTGATCACCCCGCTGCTTTTGTAGGAGCGGCTTCAGCCGCGATCAGCGGTGTACGCCATGCCGATATGCATGGCGTACAGGCACGCCCATCACGCCCCGATACGCGAACGGAACAGCGCCTGATGTTCACGGCACTGCTTGGCGGCGAGCAGGAACACACCGTGCCCACCGTTCTGGAAGTCCAGCCAGGTGAAATCCACCTCAGGGTACAGCGCCTCGACATGCACCTGGCTGTTGCCCACCTCGACGATCAGCAGGCCGCGCTCGCTGAGGTGGTCGGCAGCCTCGGCCAGCATGCGCCGTACCAGGTCCAGGCCATCGTCGCCGCAGGCCAGGCCCATGGCAGGCTCGTGCTGGTACTCGGCAGGCATGTCGGCGAAGTCTTCCGCGTCGACGTAAGGCGGGTTGGAGACGATCAGGTCGAAGCGCTGGCCCGGCAGACCGGCGAAGCCGTCGCCCTGCACGCAGTACACGCGCTCCTCCAGCCCGTGACGCTCGATGTTCTGGTTGGCGACCTCCAGTGCGTCGAAGGACAGGTCGGCCAGCACCACTTCGGCCTCGGGGAATTCGTAGGCGCAAGCGATGCCGATGCAGCCCGAGCCGGTGCACAGATCCAGCACGCGCGCCGGTTCGCTCGGCAGCCAGGGGGCGAAATGGCGATCGATCAGCTCGGCGATAGGCGAGCGCGGCACCAGCACACGCTCGTCGACCACGAACGGCAGACCGCAGAACCACGCCTCCCCCAGCAGATAGGCGGTCGGCACGCGCTCCTCGATGCGCCGCTTGAGCAACGCCTGCAGGTGCGCGTGTTCCTCGTCCTCGAGGCGACAGTCCAGGTAGGCATCGGAGATTTCCCAGGGCAGGTGCAGCGCCCCGAGCACCAGCTGGCGCGCTTCGTCCCAGGCGTTGTCGGTGCCATGGCCGAAGAACAGCTGCTCGGCCTGAAAACGACTGACGGCCCAGCGGATGTAGTCGCGCAGGGTACGTAAACGGGTGGTGAGAGCAGTCACGGGCGGCCTCCGGATGAAAAGTGCGGAAGTTTAGCCCAGAGCAGGCAGCAGGCGCATGGGCCTGTGGCGAACGATTCCCGGCGCGGCTAGTGCTTGTCGCGCCAGGAGTCGCCATCGTCACTGGGACGACGCAACTCGCGCAGCACGGCAATGGCCACGGCGATGGAGAACAACAGCCAGAAATGCGGGGAAAACTGCGACAAAAGTGACATGGCAACTCCTTTTGCGTACGACCCTGAGTCCTTCAAGGCAGTTCCGATTCTGCTCCGGCAACCTGCACTGAGCAAGCTTTGGCGCAGATAGAGGTTCACAGACCGCGCTGGCAAGCGGACAATGGCACATTATCACCATCAGCCAGGAGCCCGAGATGTCCCATCCGCAAACCATGTTCCAGCTCACCGGTCGTGGCCACGCACCGGCCAGCCTGAACAATGCGACCTTGCTGATCATCGATGCCCAGGAGGAGTACCGCAGCGGCGTCCTCGCCCTGCCCGGCCTGAACCCTGCGCTGGCGGAAATCGCCAACCTGCTGGCTGCCGCGCGCAGCGCCGGTGCCGACATCGTGCACGTCAAGCACCTCGGCATCCCCGGCGGCCTGCTCGACCCCAGCGGCCCACGCGGTCGCCACCTGCCGGAAGCCGCTCCGCTGGCCGGCGAGATCGTGGTCGAGAAGCGCCTGCCCAATGCCTTCGCCGGCACCGAACTGCACGACCGCCTGCAGGCGCTCGGCCATCTCGACCTGATCGTGTGCGGTTTCATGACCCACTCCAGCGTCAGCACCACCGTGCGTGCCGCCAAGGACTACGGGTATCGCTGCACACTGGTCGACGCCGCCTGCGCGACTCGCGACCTGCCCGCCGCGGACGGCAGCGTGATTTCCGCAGCCGAGGTCCATCGCATCGAGATGATCGCCCTGGGCGACAACTTCGCCACCCTCGTGCCGCACAGCAAATCGCTGATTTGACGCACGTCGCAACCTTGCCAGAGCGGCGGAACTCCAGAGAAAGCGACCGGTCACACCGCCGATAACCCGGAGGAAATCGGAATGAAGCTGTCCGACGATTTCGATGCACGCCGCCTGCGCCCGCGCCAGCCGAGAAGCTGGAGCCTGCGTATCGGGGCTGGCCTGGGCGCGTTGCTGGCGGCGTTCGGCATTCTTCTGGGGATGGCGGGCGTCGCCTCGCTGGCTGGACGGGCACCGGTACTGGGCACGCTCAACGACTCGACCGGTGAAGCCATTGTCCTGCTGCTGCTCGGTCTGTTCCTGCTCTGGGCCGGCATCGCCTTCTGGCGGCGTTGCCGCAGACGCCTGCGCCGCCCCAGCGACCTAAGCCTGTCACCGAACCTGATGAAGAAGCGCGACTGAGCGCGATACCGCACCACCAGTGGGCGGGATGATCGCCAGCCGAATCCGTCTTTCTGCGCTTAACCGCCTGGCATTTGGGTAAGATAGCCGCCTGTTTCGCGGAGCCACCGATGCAAGACGACGACTTTTCCCTGTTCCAGGCCGAGCTGCGTGGCGTCAAGCCGCTCAAGCACGACCGCGCCGATACCGGCAAACCCAAACCCGATCGCAAGCAGCTCACTGCCCTGCGCCAGGCGGCGACCATCAGCCAGGGCGAGACCAAGGTGGACGGCCTTTCCGATCAGTTCGTCATCGACGTCGGCGCCGAAGACCCGCTGTACTGGGCCGGCAATGGCGTGCAGGACGGCCAGATGCGCAAGCTCAAGCTGGGCCAGATCGCCTTCGAGGGCAGCCTCGACCTGCACGGCATGAGCGTCGAGAAGGCCCGCGATACGCTGTGGGAGTTTCTTGCCGAGGCCACCAGGCTGGAAGTCCGCTGCGTGCGCGTCACCCACGGCAAGGCGGTGCGCATGGACGGGCGCAAGCCGATGATCAAGAGTCACGTCAACACCTGGCTGCGCCAACACCCCAAGGTGCTCGGCTTCACGTCCTGTCTGGCTAAGCACGGCGGTACCGGCGCGGTGTACGTGATGCTCAAGCGCACCATGATGGACGGCCGCGACGAGTGAACGGGCATTGACCGCCTGCCAGACGCAGACGAGGCCCTCGCAGTGCACGAGCAGCAGATGAGCATTCGACCGGGCTGGCCTGCCAGCCGGTCTTAAACGACGCAGGGAGTCGGCGGAGGTGCCCTCCAGGCGCCTGACGTACTTGTCAGGCCCCGTTTCGCGCCCTACCCTGCGCCATTCGATACCCAACAGGAATCTCCATGTCCCTGGAACAACACTACACCGCCATCCTCGGCCAACTGGGCGAAGACGTCTCTCGTGAAGGCCTGCTGGATACCCCCAAGCGCGCCGCCAAGGCCATGCAGTACCTCTGCCGCGGCTATGAGCAGACCCTCGAAGAGGTCACCAACGGTGCGCTGTTCAGCTCCGATAACAGCGAGATGGTGCTGGTGAAGAACATCGAGCTGTATTCGCTGTGCGAGCATCACCTGCTGCCGTTCATCGGCAAGGCCCATGTCGCCTATATCCCCAATGGCAAGGTGCTGGGCCTGTCCAAGGTCGCCCGCATCGTCGACATGTTCGCCCGTCGCCTGCAGATCCAGGAAAACCTCAGCCGGCAGATCGCCGAGGCCATCGAGCAGGTCACCGGCGCCCTGGGTGTCGCCGTGGTGATCGAAGCGCAGCACATGTGCATGATGATGCGCGGCGTGGAGAAGCAGAACTCCTCCATGGTCACCTCGGTGATGCTCGGCGAGTTCCGCGAGAACCCGGCCACCCGTGGCGAGTTCCTCAATCTGGTTCGCTAAACGGCGGACAACCACGGCCGTTCACCCGCGTGAACGGCCGTGCGCATTTCAGGAGTAGAGACAATGTTGCTAAAAGCCCTTCGCATCGGCCTGGGCCAACTGGTCGTGTTCGGTGACTGGATCAGCCGTCCGCGCAAGCTGGCGCGCAGCCCCGAGGCTCAGGCCCAGGTCGAACAGGCCACTGCCGACCTGGCGCTGTACCAGTTCCATGCCTGCCCGTTCTGCGTCAAGGTACGCCGCAACCTGCATCGCCTGAACCTGCCGGTGGAACTGCGCGACGCCAAGAACGACGCCCAGCATCGCCAGACCCTCGAACAACAGGGCGGACGCATCAAGGTGCCGTGCCTGCGCATCGAGGAAAACGGCCAGAGCACCTGGCTGTACGAGTCCAAGGCGATCATCGCCTACCTCGACCAGCGCTTCGCCAGCTGACGCCAAGCTTTTCGTAGGAGCCGGCTTGCCGGCGATGCTTCTCCGATCAGCTCGCCGGCAAGCCGGCTCCTACAGGTTCAGCGTTCGACACCCGCACTTCGTCCAGTCCAGACCGTAGGGTGGAGCGCGCTTCACCGATCCACCGCCACGCAAGGCCATCCGCAGCCGGTCCATCGCCCTGGTGGATGAGAAGAGCGCCATCCACGCACCCGTAGGGTGGATCGCGCTTCACCGATCCACCGCCACGCAAGACCATCCACAACCGATCCATCGCCCTGGTGGATGAGAAGAGCGCCACCCACCCGCAGGGTGGATCACGCTTCACCGATCCACCGCCACGCAAGACCATCCGCAACCGATCCATCGCCGTGGTGGATGAAAAAAGCGTCATCCACCCTACGGTGTCAATCCAGCTCGATCTGGTGCTTGTCGCGCAGGAAACTGCGGAACTGCGCTTCGTCCAGCACCTGAATCCCCAGCTCGCTGGCCTTGGCCAGCTTCGATCCGGCGCCGGGCCCGGCCACCACGCAATGGGTCTTGGCCGACACGGAGCCCGCCACTTTGGCGCCAAGCCCTTCGAGCCTGTCCTTGGCCACATCGCGATTGACCGTCAATGCGCCGGTGAGCACCCAGGTCTGCCCGGCCAGGGGCAGACCCTCGACGACCTTCTTCTCGCTTTCCCAGTGCATGCCGAAGTCACGTAGCTGCTGTTCGATGGCGCGGGCGCGCTGAGCGTTGCCTTCGCCGTCGAAGAATTCACGCACGGCCTTGGCCTGCCGCTCCGGCAGCGTCTGGCGCATGTCCAGCCAGTCACCGCCGAGCACCGCTTCCAGGCTGCCGAAACGCTCGGCCAGCTTCTGCGTCGCACCCGGACCGACACTGGGAATATTGAGTTTGTCGAGCATGCCGCCGAGGGTGGCGACGGCGCTGAACTCGGCGCTCAGCTCGCCCTCCTCCTGCAACTGCAGGCCACAGGCACCGAGCAGCGCGTCGATGACATGCTGGTTGTGCGCATCCTCGAAGAAGCTGTGGATCTCATGCGCCACTTCCAGACCGATGTCCGGCAGGTAGGTGAGCACTTCCGGCAGCGCCTGGCGTACCCGCGCCAGCGATGCCAGCGAGCGCGCCAGCACCTTGGCGGTTTCTTCGCCGACATCGGGAATGCCGAGGGCATAGATGAAACGTGCCAGCGTCGGTCGCTTGCTGGCCTCGATGGCCGCCAGCAGCTTGTTGCTGGACACCTCGGCAAAGCCTTCCAGGCCGATGATCTGCTCGAAGGTCAGCTGGTACAGGTCGGCCGGCGAGGCGATCAGCTTTTCATCGACCAGTTGCTCGATGGTCTTGTCGCCGAGGCCGTCGATATCCATGGCGCGGCGCGAGACGAAGTGGATGATCGCCTGCTTGAGCTGCGCCTGGCAGCTCAGGCGACCGACGCAGCGGTAAACCGAGCCTTCGCTGACGCTTTCCTTGCCCTTGCTGCGCTTGATCAGCTGGGTACGCTCCACCGCCGAGCCGCACACCGGACACTGCTCGGGAATATGCACCGGGCGTGCATCATCGGGGCGGCGCTCGGGCACCACCGCCATCACCTGCGGAATCACGTCACCGGCACGGCGGATGATCACCGTATCGCCGATCATCACCCCCAGGCGCGCCACCTCGTCCATGTTGTGCAGGGTGGCATTGGCCACCATCACGCCCGCCACCTTGACCGGCTTGAGCCGCGCCACCGGCGTCACCGCGCCGGTGCGACCGACCTGGAACTCGACGTCGAGCAGCTCGGTCAGCTCCTCCTGCGCGGGGAACTTGTGAGCGATGGCCCAGTGCGGCGTACGCGCACGGAAGCCCAGCTGCTGCTGGTCCTCGATATTGTTGACCTTGAACACCACGCCATCGATGTCATAGGCCAGACTCATGCGCCGCTCGCCGATATCGCGGTAGTAAGCGAGGCAATCCTGCACGCCCTTGGCCAGCTTCAGCTCGCGGCTGATGGGAATGCCCCAGGCCTTGAGTTGCTGCAGCATGGCCACCTGGGTACCCGGCAGCTCACCGCTGACCTGCCCGACGCCGTAGCAGCAGAACTCCAGCGGACGGCTGGCGGTGATCTTCGGGTCGAGCTGACGCAGGCTGCCAGCGGCCGCGTTGCGCGGATTGGCGAAGGTCTTGCCGCCAGTCTCGGCCTGGCGTGCATTGAGCTCCTCGAAGCCGGCCTTGGGCATGAACACCTCGCCGCGCACCTCCAGCACCTGCGGCCAGCCCTCGCCCTGCAGCTTGAGCGGCACGTTGCGGATGGTGCGCACGTTGCTGCTGATGTCCTCACCGGTGCTGCCGTCGCCACGGGTAGCGCCACGCACCAGCTGGCCGTTCTCGTAGAGCAGGCTCACCGCCAGTCCATCGAGCTTGGGCTCGCAGCTGTACTCGACCTCGGCACCGCCGCCGAACAGGTCGCCGCCAGCCAGGCCCAGGCCGCTCTGCACGCTGCGATCGAAGGCGTGCAGGTCGTCTTCCTCGAAGGCATTGCCGAGGCTGAGCATCGGCACCTCATGACGCACCTCGCCAAAGGCGCCGAGGGCTTCACCGCCGACGCGCTGGGTCGGCGAATCGGGCGTCACCAGTTCCGGGTGCTCGGCCTCCAGTGCCTGCAACTCGCGAAACAGGCGGTCGTACTCGGCGTCTGGCACGCTGGGCTCGTCCAGCACGTAATAGCGGTAGTTGTGCGCGTCCAGTTCCTGGCGCAGTGCGGATATACGTTGGGCGACGTCGGTCATTGCAGATAAAGCCTCAAGCGACAAACTTGCGGCGGCAAGAACAAAAAAGCCCCAAGCCAAGCGCTTGGCTTGAGCTTGAGGCTCGCAGCTTGCCGCTGCTCTTTAGCGTTTCTGGGTCAACTGCCGGCGCTCGAACTCGACGATGCGCTGGCGATAATGTTCGATGGTCTGCGCAGTCATCACGCTGCGCTGGTCGTCCTTCAGCTCGCCGCCCAGCTCATGGGCCAGCTTGCGCGCTGCCGCAACCATGACGTCGAAGGCCTGTTTGGGATGACGCGGGCCGGGCAGGCTGAGGAAGAAGCTCACGGCGCGGGTGCTGAAGCCTTCGATGTCATCGAGGTCGAAGGTGCCCGGCTTGAGCGCGTTGGCCATGGAGAACAGCACCTCGCCGTTGCCGGCCATGCTTTCGTGACGGTGGAAGATGTCCATCTCGCCGAAGCGCAGGCCGCTCTCGAGAATGTTCTGCAGCAGCGCCGGGCCCTTGAAGCCGAAGTCATCGCGGGCAACCACGTTGATCACCAGCACTTCCTCGACCGGCGCGGCATCGGCAGCCGGCTTGGCGGGCTTCTTCGGTTCGACGGGCTCGTCATCGACCGGGTTGAGCAGGGTCGGCACCGGCTCGTCGACGGCCAGGTTGAGGTCGCCCTGCTGCGGTTCGTTACGCGGACGGCGCGGCAGGTCCTTGGCGCTCATCGAGGGCAGGTCGTCTTCATCCAGCTGCGGTTCGAGGTCACGCTGAACCACCCGCGGCGGGCTGAGCAGATCCGGGTCACTGTCGTCATCCGGCATATTGGCGAAACTGCGGTCCAGCTTGAACTTGAGTTTGCCCTTGCCACCGCGCATGCGACGCCAGCCGTCGAACAGAATGCCAGCGATAACGATGATGCCAATAACGATCAGCCACTCGCGCAGACCGAATTCCATGAAATACCTGACCCTTAAAAATTCTGGTGAAAAAAAGATCCAATCAATCGGACCCTGACTCGACTATAAAACGCGGCGCCAACTCCATGTTCTGTCTGACGTTTTCCGCGTGTAACAAAAGTGGGCAATAAGCTAGCACGACGAAAGGCAACTTTACACAGGCAGACGCATCAGCTCTCCACCATCGCCAGTGCCTCTTCGACATCCACTGCCACCAGACGCGAGCAGCCCGGCTCGTGCATGGTAACCCCCATCAATTGATCGGCCATTTCCATGGCGATCTTGTTGTGGGTGATGTAGATGAACTGCACCGTTGCCGACATCTCCTTGACCAGGCGCGCATAACGACCCACGTTGGCATCGTCCAGCGGCGCATCCACTTCGTCCAGCATGCAGAACGGCGCCGGATTGAGCTGGAAGATGGAAAACACCAGTGCCAGGGCGGTCAACGCCTTCTCTCCGCCGGAGAGCAAATGGATGGTGCTGTTCTTCTTGCCCGGGGGCCGCGCCATGATGGTTACACCGGTATCGAGTAAATCTTCGCCGGTGAGTTCCAAATAAGCACTGCCGCCACCGAAAACTTTTGGAAAGAGTGCCTGCAAACCGCCATTGATCTGATCGAAAGTTTCCTTGAAACGATTGCGCGTTTCCTTGTCGATCTTGCGAATGACGTTTTCCAGAGTTTCCAGCGCTTCGACCAGATCGGCATCCTGCGCATCCAGATAACGCTTGCGCTCGGATTGCTGCTGGTACTCGTCGATCGCCGCCAGGTTGATCGGCCCAAGACGCGCGATACGCGCGGCCATGCGCTCGAGTTCCTCTTCCCAGGCACTCTCCGTGGCATCGGCCGGCAGCGTGGCGATCACCCCGTGCAGGTCGTAATTGTCCTCGGCGAGCTGATCGGCGAGGGCCTTGCGCCGCACGTTGAGCGACTGCCAGTCCATGCGCTGCTGCTCCAGCTGGCCGCGCAGCAGTTGCGCCTGCTGCTCGGCCTGGCTGCGACGCTTCTCGGCGTCGCGCAGTTCGCGATCGGCATCCTCCAGGGTCAGGCGTGCCTGACGCAGCTCCTCGTCCACCGCCATGCGCCGTTCGAGCAGCTCCTCGAGCTTGATGCGCAGCTCTTCCAGCGGCGCCTCGCCCTCCTCCAGATTCAGTGACAGCTGCTCACGCCGCTCGTGCAGGCGCTCGGCCTGCATTTCCAGACGCTCCAGCGCCTGGCGAGTGGAGTCGTGCTGCGCCTTGAGCGAGCCGAGGCGCACCGCCAGCTGATGGGCATGATCCTTGTGCTGGCGGGCCTCCTGACGCACCCGGTCGAGGCGCTCGCGCAGGCTGTCACGGCTGGCCAGCAGGCTCTCGCGCTGCTCGTTGTCCTGGGCCATGGCATCCAGCGCATCCTGCAGGTGCAGACGCGCTTCACCGAGTTGCTCCTGCTCCAGCTCACGCTGCTCGGCCACTTCCTGCAGCTCGTCGTGCAGACGACGGCGACGCAGCCCCAGCTGCTCGGCCTTGGCCTGGCTGGCGGACAGCCGCGCCTTCAGCTCGGCCAGCTGGCGGCCAAGCTCCTGGCCCTGGCGACGCTGTTGCTCACGCTGCTCTTCCTGACGACGCTGCTCGTCACGCAGGCCCAGCAGACGCTCATCCAGTTGCGCCAGCGCCGCCTCGCGTTCCTCGCGTTCCAGCTGCAGGCGTTCCAGCTCCTGACCGCGCGCCAGCACGCCGCTGTCCGCCTCGGCAGCGCGACGCACACGCAGGAAGTGCCGACCGACCCAGTAGCCGTCACGGCTGATCAGGCTTTCGCCCTCGGCCAGTTGCGCACGCGCCGCCAGCGCCTGCTCCAGCGACTCGACCGGACGCACGCCGGCCAGCCAGGGCGACAGGTCGTGGCTCGCCTCCACCTTGTCCAGCAGGCTGCCGGCGTTGCGCATGCCGCCCCTGGCGGGGCTGAGCAGGCGCAGCTCGCCCTGTTCCAGCGCGGAAAAATCGAGCCCGGCAAAATCGTCCAGCAGCACGGCCTGCAGGTCGGCGCCGAGCACGGTCTCCACCGCCAGCTCCCAGCCGGCCTCCACGCGCAACCCTTCGGCCAGGCGCGGACGCTGTTGCAGACCCTGCTCGCGCAACCACTCGCCAGCGCCCTGCCCCGGGTCCAGCGCGGCCTGTTGCAGCGCCTCCAGCGAGACCAGGCGACCATCGAGACGCTGCAACTCGCCCTGTGCCTGCTGCTGCGCCTGACCGGCCTGCTGCAGTTCCTCGCGCAACTGCTGCAGGCGCTCGGCCTGCTGCTCCTCGGCCAGTTGCAAGGCTTCGTGCTCCAGCTCGCCGGCGGCCAGCTGTTCGCTCAGTTCGAGAATGGCGGCGTCTTCGGGGTCGGCGGCCAGTTGCTGCAATTCTTCGCCCAGGCGACGCTGACGCTCGCTCAGGCGCTCGAGGCTCTGTTCCAGCTGGGCGATGCGCGACTGCTGCACCTCGGCCTGGCGACGCGGCTCGGCACTGCGCTGGTTGAAGCTGTCCCACTGCTCCTGCCAGCCGTGCATGGTGGTCTCGGCCTTCTCCAGGCTGGCGGCGGACTCCTCGGCAGCAGCGGCAGTCATCTCCTGCTCGGGCAGGAGCATCTCCAGCTCCTCGCCCAGGGTGGCCAGCAGGGTACGGTCGTGGCCGAGGTGCGACTCGGTTTCCAGGCGCGCCTTTTCCGCCTCGCGCAGGTCATCCTGCAACTGGCGCAGGCGCTGCTGGCCGTGCTGGATGCTCTGCTCGACGCGGGCGATATCGCCGCCCACGGAATAGAAACGGCCCTGCACCAGGTTGAAACGCTCGGACAGCTCGTGATGACCGTCGCGCAGGCGTTCGATGCTGGCATCGGCACTGCGCTGCTCGGCCACCAGGGCCTCGAAGGCCACCTCCTGGTCACCGATCACCTGCTCGCGGCTGCCGACCTGCTGGTTCAGGGTCTGCCAGCGCAGCGCCAGCAGCTGAGCCTTGAGCTGACGCTCCTCGGCCTTGTATTCCTGGTACTTCTCCGCAGCCTGGGCCTGCCGGTGCAGGCGCTCGAGCTGGCGCTCCAGCTCCTCGCGCAGGTCGGTCAGGCGCGCCAGGTTTTCCTGGGTGCGGCGGATGCGATTCTCGGTCTCGCGGCGGCGCTCCTTGTACTTGGAGATGCCGGCGGCTTCCTCGATGAAGTTGCGCAGCTCCTCGGGCTTGGCCTCGATCAGCTTGCTGATCATGCCCTGCTCGATGATCGAGTAGCTGCGCGGCCCCAGGCCGGTACCGAGGAAGATGTCGGTGATGTCGCGGCGACGGCACTTGGTGCCGTTGAGGAAGTAGGTGTTCTGCGCGTCGCGGGTGACCCGGCGGCGGATGGAAATCTCGGCGAAGGCGGCGTACTCGCCCACCAGCGAGTTGTCGCTGTTGTCGAAGATCAGCTCGATGGACGCCTGGGTCACCGGCTTGCGCGTGTTGGAGCCGTTGAAGATGACGTCGGTCATCGACTCGCCACGCAGGTTCTTCGCCGAACTTTCGCCCATCACCCAGCGCACGGCGTCGATGATGTTGGACTTGCCGCAACCGTTGGGCCCGACCACCGCCGCCATGTTGCTGGGAAAGCTGACCGTCGTCGGATCGACGAAGGACTTGAAGCCGGCCAGCTTGATGCTCTTCAGGCGCATCGGGGCTTAGCGCTCCGCCAGGGTCGCCAGCACCAGCTGGCAGTTGTGCTGACCGTAGGCCTGCAGGACTTCGCGGGCACGCTCGTGGTCACGCCCGATGATCGCCTGCAGCAGGCTGGCGAAGGTGCCCATGAACTGGCCCATCTCGCCTTTGCGGCGCTCCAGCGCCAGGTGATAGGTGCGGCTGATGGCCGGCAACAGGTTCTCCAGGGTTTCCTGCAGGTAGGGGTTGTCGGCGAAGGGAAAGGCCGCGCGCATGACGTCGAAGCTGTTCTCGACGAAGGCGCCGATGTCGCCACGCTGCAGGCTGTCCAGCAGGCGCTGCTGGATGTCGATGAACGGCGCCAGGTCGGTTTCCACCTTCCACCCTTCGATCACCGCGCGGGCCAGCATGGCGTAGAGTTCGATGGTCAGCGCATAGAGGCTGGTGACGTGATGTGCGGTCAGTTCGCTGACCTGGGCACCCCGGCGCGGCAGGATCACGATCAGGTGGCGACGTTCGAGAATCAGCAGTGCCTCGCGCACCGAACCACGGCTGACATTCAGGGCCTGGGTGACCTTCTGCTCCTGGATGCGCTCACGTTCCTTGAGCTCACCACGAATGATGCGTTCGGCCAGATAGTGGGCAATTTGCTCGGCGAGGCTGTCCGGGGCCTTGAACGTCATGACATTCCTTATGTGCGTCGATACAGCGGGCAGGCGGTCGAGTCTGGGGGCCCCGCCACGGCTGGGCGGAAGCAAGAAAATCTGGCGGCGAGTGTAACACAGGGTGTTACCGGGCCAAGCGTCCGCGGCATGTGCTTTCCGTTCTAAAGGTTGGCCATGAAGCCATGGTCACAAAAACTGATTGTCCTACAATCCTACATGTCAGTTCATAACAACAATCAGACGGAGACCGGCATGTTCGAAAGACTTCCCTCGCACTGGATGCTCGCCCTGAAAAAGGTCGGCTACTGGATCTGGCTGATCCCGGTGCTCGGCATCCCCCTCAGCTACCACTGGTCGCTGGGCAGCGCTCATGCCGACGCCTGGGCCTGGCTGGTGATCACGGTGGTGTTCGGCGTGATTCCGTTGCTCGACTTCGTCGTGGGCCGCGACCCGGCCAACCCGGACGAGCGCGACCAGGTGCCAGCACTGGAAGCCCAGGGCTACTATCGCCTGCTGAGCCTGGCGACGGTGCCGCTGCTGCTGGCGATGCTGGTCTGGAGCGCCTGGATATTCGTCAGTTACGCGGGCTGGAGCTGGGTCGGCCAGCTCGGCTGGGTACTCTCGGTGGGCACGGTGATGGGCGCCATCGGCATCACTGTCTCGCACGAGCTGATTCACAAGGATGCGGCGCTGGAACAGAACGCCGGCGGCCTGCTGCTGGCAGCGGTGTGCTACGCCGGCTTCAAGGTGGAGCACGTGCGTGGCCACCATGTGCATGTCTCGACGCCGGAAGACGCCTCGTCCTCGCGGTTTGGCCAGAGCCTGTACGCCTTCCTGCCACATGCCTACAAGCACAACTTCCTCAACGCCTGGAGGCTGGAGGCCGAGCGCCTCCAGCGCCGCGGCCTGCCTGCCCTGCACTGGCGCAACGAGCTGATCTGGTGGCACGCCATCAGTGCGCTGCTGTTGCTCGGTTTCAGCCTGGCCTTCGGCTGGCTGGGCGCACTGTTCTTCCTGGGCCAGGCGCTGATGGCCTTCACCCTGCTGGAGATCGTCAACTACGTCGAGCACTACGGCCTGCACCGGCGCAAACTGGACAATGGCCGCTACGAGCGCACCACGCCGCATCATTCGTGGAACAGCAACTTCCTGCTGACCAACCTGTTCCTCTTCCACCTGCAGCGCCACTCCGACCACCACGCATACGCCAAGCGGCGCTACCAGGTGCTGCGCCATTTCGACGACAGCCCGCAACTCCCCAACGGCTATGCCGGAATGATCGTGCTCGCCCTCTTTCCGCCACTGTGGCGCGCGATCATGGACCCCAAGGTGCGCGCCTACTACGCCGGCGAGGAACACCAGTTGAGCGAATCGCAGCTGACCTGAGCCTCACTCGCCCCCAGCCAGCCCCGGCCGCGCAAGCGCCCGGGGCTGTTTTGCTGCACCGCACGCCATGCGCGCAACCCTCTCCTGGCTCACACCGCCTCCCCCTCTCCAGGCCCCGTGCCAGCACCCTTCACTGGCATGAAAGTCGCTACGCTTTCCGCATCAGCCGCTCATAACCGAAACGCATGACAAACAGCTGACCGCCAGGTCAAATATTTGTTGACCCAAAAGTCAGAAATCTCTAGATTGCCCCTATTGGCAACCGCGCCAGCGCCTTGCGACGCGTGCATTTCACTGGCGGCCAACCGATTCATAACAATAAAGTGCCTGGAGGTCGTCCTTGATCCAGTTTTTACTCAACCGGGAGCTGCGTACCGAGCATGCCCTGGACCCCAACGTCACCGTGCTCAACTACCTGCGTGAACACGTCGGCAAGACCGGAACCAAGGAAGGCTGCGCCTCCGGCGACTGTGGCGCCTGCACCGTGGTGGTCGGCGAACTGATCGGGGAGCGCGTGCGCTACCGCACCCTCAACTCCTGCCTGACCTTCGTCTCCAGCCTGCACGGCAAGCAACTGATCACCGTCGAAGACCTCAAGCACCAGGGCAAGCTGCACAGCGTGCAGCAAGCGATGGTCGACTGCCACGGTTCGCAGTGCGGTTTCTGCACCCCCGGTTTCATCATGTCGCTGTTCGCCCTGCAGAAGAACCAGGCCGCGTCAGGCGCCAGTGGCTACGACAAGGGCGCTACGCTGGAGGCCCTGGCCGGCAATCTGTGCCGCTGCACCGGCTACCGCCCGATCATCGACGCCGCCGAGCAGGCCTGCTGCCAGAAGCAGCCGGACCAGTTCGATGCCTTCGAGAGCGACACCGTCGCCCAGCTCAAGGCCATCACCCCGCGTGAAACCGCCGAACTCAACAGTGGCGACAAGCGCTGCCTGGTACCGCTGACCGTGGCCGACCTGGCCGACCTCTACACCGCCAACCCCGAAGCGCGCCTGCTGGCTGGCGGCACCGACCTGGCCCTGGAAGTCACCCAGTTCCACCGTGAACTGCCGGTGATGATCTACGTCGGCCATATCGAAGACATGAAGCGCATCGAAGTGACCGACAGTGCCATCGAGATCGGCGCCGCCGCCGCGCTGTCCGACTGCTACGCAGCGCTGTCGCACGAATACCCGGACTTCGGCGAGCTGCTGCACCGCTTCGCCTCGCTGCAGATCCGCAACCAGGGCACCCTGGGCGGCAACATCGGCAACGCCTCGCCCATCGGCGACGCCCCGCCGCTGCTGATCGCCCTGGGTGCGCAGATCGCCCTGCGCCAGGGCAACAACCGGCGCATCCTGCCGCTGCAGGAGTACTTCCTCGACTACAAGGTGACCGCTCGCCAGGAAGCCGAGTTCATCGAGAAGATCATCGTGCCACGCAAGCAGGCGAACCAGGCGTTCCGCGCCTACAAGGTGTCCAAGCGCCTCGACGACGACATCTCCGCCGTCTGCGCGGCGTTCAGCCTGACCCTCGTCGACGGCGTGGTGAGCGAAGCGCGCATCGCCTTCGGTGGCATGGCCGCCATCCCCAAACGCGCCAGCGCCTGCGAAGCGGCCCTGGTCGGCTCGGCCTGGTATCCAGGCGTGATCGAACGCGCCTGCGAGGCGCTGAGTGAAGACTTCACCCCGCTGTCGGATTTCCGCGCCAGCAAGGAATACCGCCTGCTCACTGCCCAGAACCTGCTGCGCAAGTTCTTCCTGGAACAGCAGTCGCCCGAGATCGAAACCCGGGTTACCGCTTACGCGTAAGCGTGCAGTGAATTGATCCGCCGCCGGCCCGTCCGGCGGCATGCGAAGTTTTGGAGGCGAAGATGTCCAGTCATATCGAACACAAATCCCAGGAAGAGCTGGCCGCACTGTTTCGCGCCGGCATGACCAGCGGCGTGGGCCGCAGCGTCAAGCACGAGAGTGCGGACAAGCACGTATCCGGCGAAGCGGTCTATGTCGATGACCGCCTGGAATTCCCCAACCAGCTGCACGTCTACGCGCGCCAGTCCGACCGCGCCCATGCGCGCATCGTGCGCATCGACACCCGCCCCTGCTACGAGATTCCGGGTGTGGCCATCGCCATCACCAAGGATGACGTACCGGGCCAGCTGGATATCGGCCCGGTGGTCGCCGGCGACCCGCTGCTGGCCGACGGCAAGGTCGAGTACGTCGGCCAGGTGGTCCTGGCAGTGGCCGCCGAAAGCCTGGAAACCGCGCGCAAGGCGGCCATGGCCGCGATCGTCGAGTACGAGGACCTGGAGCCGGTGCTCGACGTGGTCGAGGCCTACCGCAAGCAGCACTTCGTCCTCGCCAGCCACACCCACCGCATCGGCGACTCGGCTGCCCAGCTGGCCAGCGCCCCGCGTCGCCTGCAGGGCACGCTGCACATCGGCGGCCAGGAGCACTTCTACCTGGAAACGCAGATTTCCTCGGTCATGCCCACCGAGGATGGCGGTATGCTGGTCTACACCTCGACGCAGAACCCCACCGAGGTGCAGAAGTTGGTCGCCGAGGTGCTCGGCGTGCCGATGAACAAGATCGTCATCGACATGCGTCGCATGGGGGGCGGTTTCGGCGGCAAGGAAACCCAGGCCGCGGGCCCCGCCTGCCTGTGCGCGGTGATCGCGCACCTCACCGGCCGGCCGACCAAGATGCGCTTGCCGCGCATGGAAGACATGAGCATGACCGGCAAGCGCCACCCCTTCTATGTCGAGTACGACGTCGGCTTCGATGACGACGGCCTGCTGCACGGCATCGAGATGGACCTGGCCGGCAACTGCGGCTACTCGCCGGACCTGTCCGGTTCCATCGTCGACCGCGCCATGTTCCACTCGGACAACGCCTACTTCCTGGGCAACGCCACCATCAACGGTCATCGCTGCAAGACCAACACCGCTTCGAACACCGCCTATCGCGGCTTCGGCGGCCCGCAGGGCATGGTCGCCATCGAGGAAGTGATGGACGCCGTCGCCCGCAGCCTGGGCAAGGACCCGCTGGAAGTGCGCAAGCGCAACTACTACGGCAAGACCGAGCGCAACGTCACCCACTACCACCAGACCGTCGAGCACAACGTCATCCACGAGATGACCGCCGAGCTGGAGGCAAGCTGCGAGTACGCCAAACGCCGCGAAGAGATCCGCGCCTTCAACGCCAGGAGCCCGGTGCTGAAGAAAGGCCTGGCCATGACCCCGGTGAAGTTCGGCATCAGCTTCACGGCCACCTTCCTCAACCAGGCCGGTGCGCTGATCCACATCTACACCGACGGTTCGATCCACCTGAACCACGGCGGCACCGAGATGGGCCAGGGCCTGAACACCAAGGTCGCGCAGGTCGTGGCCGAGGTCTTCCAGGTCGATATCGAGCGCATCCAGATCACCGCCACCAACACCGACAAGGTGCCCAACACCTCGCCCACCGCTGCCTCCAGCGGTGCCGACCTCAACGGCATGGCGGCGAAGAACGCCGCCGAGACCATCAAGCAGCGCCTGGTGGACTTCCTGGTACGCGAATACAAGGTCACGCCGGAAGACATCGAGTTCCGCAATGGCCAGGTACGGGTGCGCGATCACTTCCTGTCGTTCGAGGAAATGATCCAGAAGGCCTACTTCGGCCAGGTATCGCTGTCCTCGACCGGCTTCTACCGCACGCCGAAGATCTACTACGACCGCGACAAGGCTGCCGGCCGCCCCTTCTACTACTACGCCTACGGCGTGGCCTGCGTAGAGGTGCTGGTGGACACCCTGACCGGCGAATATCGCATGCTGCGTGGCGACATCCTGCATGACGTCGGCGACTCGCTGAACCCGGCCATCGACATCGGCCAGGTCGAGGGTGCCTTCGTCCAGGGCATGGGCTGGCTGACCTGCGAGGAGCTGGTGTGGAACGCCAAGGGCAAGCTGATGACCAACGGCCCGGCCAGCTACAAGATCCCGGCCATCGCCGACATGCCCATCGACCTGCGCGTGAAGCTGGTGGAGAACCGCAAGAACCCGGAAGACACCGTGTTCCACTCCAAGGCCGTCGGCGAGCCGCCGTTCATGCTCGGCATCGCGGCCTGGTGCGCCCTGAAGGACGCCGTGGCCAGCCTGGCCGACTACCAGGTGCAACCGCAGATCGACGCCCCGGCCACGCCCGAGCGCGTGCTCTGGGGGGTGGAGCAGATGCGCAAGTTGAAAGCACAGAGCAAGGCAGCCAGCACTGCCGAGGCCGAGCCGGCCTGATTCGTAGCCCGGATGAAATCCGGGGAACCCTGCCCCGGATTGCATCCGGGCTACGACCCAAAGCAAAGAGGTGTACAACAATGACAAGACACACCGAGCCGAACAATCCACCCGCGCGCCCGGCACCGGAGCCGATTCTCGAGCCGTCGCCAAGCAACTGGCGCCTGCCGCGCCCGGGACAGACCACGCCTTCCTGGAGGCTGAGCAAATGAGCTGGATCAGTGCCCTCGCCGACCTGCAAGACAAGGGCGAAGCCTGCGTGCTGGTGACCATCATCGAGGAGCGCGGCTCGACCCCGCGCAACGCCGGCTCGAAGATGGTGGTCACCGCCGAGCGCATCTTCGAAACCATCGGTGGCGGCCACCTGGAGTACAAGGCCATGCAGATGGCCCGTGAAATGCTCGAGAGCCGCAGCCAGGACACCCGCCTGGAGCGCTTTTCCCTCGGTGCCAGTCTCGGCCAGTGCTGCGGCGGCGCCACCGTGCTGCTGTTCGAGCCCATGGGCCAGCCCCAGGCGCAGATCGCCGTGTTCGGCGCCGGCCATGTCGGCCGTGCGCTGGTGCCGTTGCTGGCCAGCCTGCCGTGCAAAGTGCGCTGGATCGACTCGCGGGAGAACGAGTTCCCCGAGCAGATCCCGGCCAACGTGCAGAAGATCGTCAACGACGAGGTGGTCGACGAGGTGGAGAACATGCCGCCCGGCAGCTACTACATCGTCATGACCCACAACCATCAGCTCGACCTGGAGCTGACCGCGGCGATCCTGCAGCGCGGCGACTTCGCCTACTACGGCCTGATCGGCTCCCGCACCAAACGCGTCAAGTTCGAGCACCGCCTGCGCGAGCGCGGCTTCGAGGAGCCGCTCATGGCACGCATGCGCTGCCCGATGGGTCTGCCCGAGGTGAAGGGCAAGTTGCCGGTGGAGATCGCCGTGTCCATCGCCGGCGAGGTGATCGCCACCTACAACGCCCTGTTTGGTGAAAAGACAGCCGGCCAGGAGGTCAAGAAAGGCGAATCCAGCGTGGCCAGGCTGTTGCCGGCGTCGCGCCGCTCCTGATTGCCCCGATTTTCCGGTGCGCAAGGCGCACCCCAGCCACAACGCTGTTCACCTGGGGACGCATGGGTTCTACTCGCCTCCCCGCCGGGAGACGCGACGACCGCTCGCGCTCGCCCCGTGGCCAGCGCACAGCATTGATCAACCCATGAGATTCGAACGATGAGCAATACCGTCAAAGCCTACCGCGCCGCCATCCTGCACAGCCTGGCCGACCCGGCCGTGGTCGGCGTGGAACAGTCCTATCAGTACTTCGAGGACGGCATCCTGCTGATCGAGAATGGCAAGGTCGCCCAGGTTGGCGCTGCCGCCGAGCTGCTGCCGAAACTGGCCGGTGTCGAGGTACAGCACTATCGCGATGCGCTGATCACCCCCGGCTTCATCGACACCCACATCCACTACCCGCAGACCGGCATGATCGCCTCCTACGGCGAGCAGCTGCTGGACTGGCTCGAGACCTACACCTTCCCCACCGAGCAGCAGTTCGCCGACAAGGCCCACGCCAGCGACGTGGCGGCGATCTTCCTCAAGGAACTGCTGCGCAACGGCACCACCACCGCCCTGGTGTTCGGCAGCGTGCACCCGCAGTCGGTGGACGCCTTCTTCGAGCAAGCCGACAAGCTCAACCTGCGCATGATCGCCGGCAAGGTGCTGATGGATCGCAACGCCCCGGACTACCTGACCGATACCGCGGAAACCGGCTATGCCGAGAGCAAGGCGCTGATCGAACGCTGGCACGGCAAGGGCCGCCTGCACTACGCCGTCACCCCGCGCTTCGCCCCGACCAGCACGCCGGAGCAGCTGGAGCTGGCCGGCAAGCTGCTCGGCGAGTACCCGGACCTGTACATGCACACCCACCTGTCCGAGAACCGCAAGGAGATCGAGTGGGTCAAGGCGCTGTTCCCCGAGCGCAAGGGTTACCTGGACGTCTACGATCACCACAGGCTGATCGGCCCGCGCGCCGTGTTCGCCCATGGCGTGCACCTGTGCGACGAGGAGTGCCAGCGCCTGACCGAAACCGGCTCGGCAGTGGCCTTCTGCCCGACCTCCAACCTGTTCCTGGGCAGCGGCCTGTTCGACCTGAACAAGCTGGAAGCACACGGCGTCCGCGTCGGCCTGGGTACGGACGTCGGCGCCGGTACCAGCTTCAGCCAGCTGCAGTCGCTGAACGAGGCGTACAAGGTGATGCAGCTGCAGGGCAAGAAGCTCGACCCGTTCAAGTCGCTGTACCTGGCCACTCTGGGCGGCGCCAACGCGCTGTACCTGGACGACCGGCTGGGCAACTTCCTGCCGGGCAAGGATGCCGACTTCCTGGTGCTGGACTACAACGCCACGCCGCTGATCAGCTACCGCATGCAGCAGGCCAGGAGCCTGGAAGAACGCCTGTTCGCCCTGACCATGCTCGGTGACGATCGCGCCGTGAAGGAAACCTTCGCCGCCGGCGTATCGGTGCACCAGCGCAGCTGAGGCCGGCGCCCGAGCGCTTTCGTCGCAGCGGATCCATCCGCGATCAGGCTACCCGCGATGCGCGGCGGCATCGCGAATGGATTCGTGCCGACAGCGTGGCGCGAGATGTTCAGCACGCGACACGATCGCAGGAGCCCGCTTGCCGGCGATCAGCTCAGCCGCGCATCGCGGGCCTGCCAGCGCCTGCACACATGCGCCTCGGCCCAACCACGCCGCCCCGACAAAAAAGCCCCGATGCGCGAACATCGGGGCTTTTTTCGTATCCAGCGCAACCAATCAGCGGTTGGCCGCGTTCCGCCCAGGCTTCTTCTTGGTCTGCAGCAGGTGCGAGAACACTGCGTGCAGGTCATCCGAGGCGCTTTCCTCGTCCAGGTTCAGCTTGCTGTCGATATGGTCCATGTGGTGCATCATCAGGTGCACCGCACGCTCGGCATCGCGTGCCTCGATGGCGTCGATCAGCTGGTTGTGCTCGTCGTACGAGCAATGCGAGCGGCTGCCGCTTTCGTACTGGGCGATGATCAGCGAGGTCTGCGACACCAGGCTGCGCTGGAAGCTCACCAGCGGCGCGTTACGCGCGGCCTCGGCCAGCTTCAGGTGGAACTCGCCGGACAGGCGGATGCCGGCGCCACGGTCACCCCGGGAGAAGCTGTCCTGCTCGTCTTTGACCATCTGCCGCAGCTCGGCGAGCTGCTCTGCGGTGGCATGCTCGACGGCCAGCTCGGTGATCGCGCGCTCCACCAGTCGGCGTGCGTAGAAGATCTGCCGGGCTTCCTCGACGCTGGGGCTGGCCACTACCGCACCGCGATTCGGCCGCAGCAGCACCACCCCTTCATGGGCCAGGCGCGACAGGGCACGGCGAATGATGGTGCGACTGACACCGAAGATCTCGCCCAGGGCCTCTTCGCTCAGCTTGGTGCCTGGCGCCAGGCGCTGCTCGAGAATGGCATCGAAGATATGGGCATATACGACATCGTCCTGAGTCCCGCTACGGCTGCTCTTGCCCGCACGCGGCTGCTTCTTCAGTGGCTGCAATTGATCGTTCATTCTGGCTCGCGTCAATGAGAGTCGGCGACACTGCGACTCTACTGTGTTCTACCCGGTAGCTGACAAGCTCCGAGCGAAAAAACATCAGAAAAAAATTCGGCCAATTGTACACAACTCAACCAGCCACCACACCTGTCGTCGTATGACGTCCTCCCTGAGAGGTCAGCCGGCAGGCGAGAAAACCGAGCGCGCCCTCAAACTCTTTCCTTATATGCACGCCACCCTTCAGGTCGTTACCGGATAAGGCCGAGTCGATCGCTCCTGGCATACCCTCCCGGGACCAGAACGAGCTGCAGGATGGATCATCCATCTGTCTGTTTTAAAAGGGCTTTTACCAACAGATAGACGATTGTCGCCAAATCCACCCGCTGAACCCTGGAGATCGGCGAATGGTGCGATTCATGCAACATTAAAAACATTAATTGCATTTTTTGTATACAACAGCATAATCGCGCCTGAGTGACTTCTTGACCGCTCGGTCAACAACTTAGCCAGGAAGCACCGCCGAGAACACCGCCTGCCTCAGAGAGCATTGTCCTTGCGCAACGCTCTGGGCGGTACACAACAAGAGAGATGAGGAGTACCCGCTGTGGAAAGCGTCAAACAAGAACAACACGCGACTCAACTGGCAAGAGGTGGCCCGCTCGACCGCTTCTTCAAACTGACCGAGCACCGCACCACCATCAAGACCGAACTGATCGCTGGTGTGACCACCTTCGTCACCATGGCCTACATCATCTTCGTCAACCCCAACATCATGGCCAGCGCCGGCATCGACCACGGTGCCGCCTTCGTCGCCACCTGCATCGGCGCGGCGCTGGGCTGCTTCCTGATGGGGCTGTACGCCAACTGGCCTGTCGGCCTGGCTCCCGGCATGGGCCTGAACGCCTTCTTCACCTATACCGTCGTCGGTGAGATGGGCTACAGCTGGCAGATCGCCCTGGGCGCGGTATTCATCTCCGGCGTGCTGTTCATGATCATGAGCCTGTCAAAGATCCGCGAGTGGCTGCTCAACAGCATCCCGATGAGCCTGCGCTTCGCCATGGGCGCCGGGGTCGGCCTGTTCCTCGGCCTGATCGGCCTGAAGACCGCCGGCATCGTCGTCGACAGCCCGGCCACGCTGCTGACCATGGGCTCGTTCGGCAACCCGTCGGCGCTGCTCGCCGCCGTGTGCTTCCTGCTGATCGCCGTGCTCAGCCACCGCAACGTGTTCGGCGCCATCCTCTTCAGCATGCTCGGCGTCACCGCCCTGGGCTGGGCCCTGGGCCTGGTCGAGTACGGCGGCCTGGTGTCGATGCCACCGAGCCTGGCCCCGACCTTCCTGGCCATGGACATCGCCGGCGCGTTCAACGTGGCGATGATCAGCGTGATCCTCGCGTTCCTCTTCGTGAACATGTTCGACACCGCCGGCACGCTGATGGGCGTGGCGCATCGCGCCAACCTGGTGGATGAGGACGGCAAGATCCAGAACCTGTCCAAGGCCCTGAAAGCCGACTCCACCTCCAGCGTGATCGGCGCCATGGTCGGCTGCCCGCCGGTGACCAGCTACGTGGAGAGCGCTTCCGGGGTCGCCGCCGGTGGCCGCACCGGCCTGACCGCCATGACCGTCGGCATCCTCTTCCTCGCCGCGATGTTCTTCGCCCCGCTGGCCGGCATGATCCCCGCCTACGCCACCGCCGGCGCGCTGATCTACGTGGCGATGCTGATGATGAGCGGCATGGCGCACATCGACTGGAAGGACCATACCGACACCATCCCCGCCATCGTCACCGTGGTGATGATGCCGCTGACCTTCTCGATCGCCAACGGTATCGCCCTGGGCTTCCTCACCTACGCCACGCTGAAGCTGCTGACCGGCCAGCGCGAGAAGGTGTCGCTGAGCCTGTACGTGCTGTGCGTGATCTTCATCGCCAAGTTCGCCTTCCTCTGAACGCAGAGGTTCCGCGCTGATCGCAGCCCCGGCCTCGTGCCGGGGTTTTTCGTTTGGCCCGGCCGCGATGGGCGGATGCGCAATCCGCAAGCAGGTTGCCGGCCCCAGATTTCATCCAGGCTACGGGTCTGTTCATTCAGGGTTGCACACGCTTGGCTCCCCTCTCCCATTCATGGGAGAGGGGCTGGGGGAGAGGGCCGAAATGCCGCAAAACTGC
>NZ_CP035677.1:3239541-3329791 GCF_029542605.1 Pseudomonas sp. REST10
AACGCGGTCGCGGAGAGCTTTTTCCAGTTACTGAAGCGGGAGCGCATCCGACGGAAAACCTACAGCACCCGCGAAGAAGCTCGCAGTGATGTGTTCGATTACATCGAGATGTTTTATAACCCCAAGCGCCGGCACAGCAGCGCTATGCAGCTATCGCCAGTGGAGTATGAAAAGCGCTATTTTCAGAGCTTGGAGAGTGTCTAGGAAACCTGGGGCGATTCATTCAGCTTCGCTGTCGAGTCCAAGTCGCGGAGCCAAATTCAAAAGCCCAGCCTAGCGCTGGTTTTTTATTGCCTGCGGACTCTCACCAGGGACTATGTCCCAGGTTATTCGCTTCGCCCACCCCTTCGGGGCCGCGTGAATCGCCACCTGGTTGGCGTCTTCCCACTCCCTGCTCCTGGACTGGCCCCGGTCAGCACCCACAAAAACGCAAAAGGCCGGTCAAGGACCGGCCTGGGCAGGGACGCCCGCAAGCGTCATTTCACACTCAGCTTGTCGCGATTCTTCTCCAGCGTCGCCTCGCCAATTCCCTTCACCTCCAGCAACTCATCGACCGTGGCGAAATCACCGTGCTCCTCACGGTACGCGACGATCGCCTGAGCCTTGGTCGCACCGATGCCGGCAAGCTCACGTTGCAGCGTTGCCACATCAGCAGTATTCAGATTGACCAGACCGGTTTGCGCCACCTGAGTGGCAGCCGCTTTCGCAGGCTCGGTCTTTGGGGACTCTGCTGCAGTCACGGCCAGGGGAAGGGAAACGAGGACAGCCAAAAGCAGTGAAGAAAGACGGACTTTCAACATGGGAAACACTCCTTGTAAATGAAAAAGCGAAGCCTTCTTGGCTTCGCCCTCCAAACTACACCTTATCCCCCGGCTGTCAAATCCTCGCCTCAGCGCTCCCGGTTTCGCAGGTGGATCCAGTCGACGATCTCACCCTCAGGCACGTAGCCATGTACCGTCTCGCGCAGCAACATGCGCACGCGCGCGTAGTCATCCTCGTCGACGGCTGCCAGCAGCGCCTGAAGACGCGCCTTGAGCTCCTCCCAGGGCAGCATGTCCTCCTCGGCACGCATGATCATCGGATGCTCGGTCGGCTTCACATCCTCGCCAATCAGCAGCTCCTCATAAAGCTTCTCGCCGGGACGCAAGCCCGTGAACTCGATGGTGATGTCGCCATGCGGCGTGCTCTCGTCGCGGACGGAAAGTCCGGAGAGGCGAATCATCTTCTCAGCCAGATCGGCAATCTTCACAGGCGAGCCCATGTCGAGCACGAACACGTCGCCGCCCTGCCCCATCGACCCCGCCTGGATCACCAGCTGCGCAGCCTCGGGAATGGTCATGAAATAACGCGTGATGTTCGGATGCGTCACCGTCACCGGCCCACCCTGCTTGATCTGCTCCCTGAACAGCGGAATGACCGAACCGGAAGAACCCAGCACGTTACCGAAGCGCACCATGGTAAAGCGCGTCTTGTTGACCTGGTGGACGCCCTGCTCCTGGCCGAAGAGCAACGGCGCCGACTCACGACTCAGCGCCTGCAGCACCATCTCGGCCAGGCGCTTGGTGCTGCCCATGACATTGGTGGGACGCACGGCCTTGTCCGTGGAAATCAGCACGAAGTTGGCGACCCCCGCCTTGATCGAGGCCTGCGCAGCATTGGTGGTACCCACCAGATTGTTCAGCACCCCCTCGGCAACATTGTGCTCGACCATCGGCACATGCTTGTAAGCCGCGGCGTGATAAACGGTATTCACCCGCCAGGTCTGCAGAATGTCGAACAAGCGCTCGAAGTTACGAATAGACCCCAGAATCGGCACCAGCCGGATAGACAGCGACTCCCGCTCGATCCGCTGCTGCAACTCGTTGTGAATGCTGTAGAGATTGAACTCGCTGTGCTCGAAAAGCAGCAAGGTGCGCGCACCACTGGCCAGTATCTGCCGGCACAATTCGGAACCGATGGAACCACCGGCTCCCGTTACCAGCACGACCTGATCCTTGATGCAGCGCTCGAACAGATCCTGGCGAGGCGGCACCGCATCACGACCAAGAAGGTCAGCGATGTCGACCTCCTGAAGGTCTTCGACCTTCACTCGCCCACTGGCCAGATCCATGAAACCAGGGATACTGCGCACATGGAGCGCGTGCGGCTCCAGCGCCTCGAGTATTTCTCGCCTACGCGCTCGAGGAATCGAGGGCATTGCCAGCAAAACCTCTGTCACCCCCGTCTCGTCGATCATTTGCTGAATGTGCTTGGGCGAGTAAACACGCAGCCCCGCAATCGTGCGAGTAGCAATACTGGAATCATCATCAATGAACGCAACTGGACGCATCGTTTTACCCAAACGCAACGCTGCTACGAGTTGATTACCGGCCGCCCCAGCCCCATATATGGCCACTTTGGACGTGCAGGACTCGATATCGCGCTTGCGGGTAAACGGCTCAAACCAATCACCGATAAAGAACTGGCGCATGGTCAAGCGCAAACCACCCAGCAGCAGCAGGCTCAGCCACCAGTAATTGAAAACCATGGACCTTGGAACGAGGGCCGTCGGCCCGCGATACCAATAAACAGCCAGAGATAGCAGCAATGCAGACAAGGTCACTGCCTTGGCTATCGTCACAAGAGCATCATTGCCCACATAACGCATTACCGCACGATACATACCCAACCTGATGAAAATGGGAAGTGCGATAACAGGCGCCAACAAAAACAGCCAGCCATGACCAGAAAAAGGTCTGGCAGCATCCCAATCTCCCATACGAACGGCAAAGGACAACCACAGCGCGAGCCAAATAAGCACTACGTCAACCGCAAGCTGAAGAACCCGCTTTTCCCGACGGGACAAATGCAGAAGAGATCGGCGTAACAACTCTATTCGTCGACGAATCATCCCAACACCTCAATCCTTGGCAATCAGAGCCCTGCCAGGCTCAATGACTAAACCCGGCTCGATTACGACACCATATCCGGCACTGCAACCGGCCTGAAGCCAAGCAGCCTCGCCGACCGTAACTCCGCCAGCCAAGCAGACACCTACGCCAAGATGCGCATAGTCGTCCAACGTCACGTCATGGTCGACCACCGCTCCCGCGTTGACAATCACCCCTTGCCCCACGCGCGCCTCAGTACCCACTACTGCCAGTGACATGATGGCCGAACCTGGGCGGATTGAAGCTGAAGGACTTACACAAGCACGAGGGTGAACTACGCTGACCAAGGGGACGCCTGCAGCGGTGATCTTTCGTTGCCAGGTGCGGCGCAAGCCATTATTGCCAACCGCCGCGATAGCTCCGTCAGTTGTTCCTGCATTTTCAGCCAAGTGGCGCAGATCACCAACCACAGGCAGCCCACAAACGATCTTCAGCTCAGGCCATCTATCGTCAAGGAAAACTACCTGCTGCCACTCACCAGAAAGTAACGCAGCCTCCGCAACGGCCTTGCCGTGACCACCGCCCCCAAGAACGAGCAATTTACGTAACTGGCTCATCTGCGCTCCAGTTCGCCAGCACGGAACTTGATAGCCAGCACGATCAAAGGTACGTAAGCCAACAATAGTCCGACTAAACCATCGCCGCCTTGCGCTACCCAAATGGCTACTGGCAATAACCAGCAGAGATTGATCATGCCTACCGCCAGAGTAACCGGCAGGTGACGACCAAACTGACGTGCAGCGTATTGATACGCGTGGCTTCGATGAGCCTCATACACCTTGTCTCCGCGCAGCAAACGCCGAAGTAGAGTAAAGGTCGCGTCCACAACAAAAACACCCAACAAGATCAGCCAGCCCCAAAGCAGGGACTGATCGATCCACGCTGCCTGTAAGGAAAGCACGCCAAGCACGACACCCAGAAAGCCACTCCCCGCATCACCCATGAAAATTTTTGCAGGGGGAAAATTCCAGTAGAGAAATCCCGCCACCGCAAATGACAACAACAGCGGCAGTGCTGCAGCCTCAGCATGCCCCTGGAGGACATACAACAGGGCGCCCCCTACACAAACACAGATCGCCTCGATGCTGGCAATACCATCGATTCCATCCATGAAGTTGTAAAGGTTGAGTAACCAAACCAGATACAAAGAGGCCAGCACATAACCCAACCAACCAAAATCAACTGAGAGCCCAAGTATTGTCAACGGCGGCAGCCCACCGAGCCAGAAAAGTGCCCAAGCAGCAGCAGCGAAATGTCCAAGCAAACGCCAGCGAGCAGCTATGTGCCCGTGGTCATCCAGGAATCCAAGCAATGCAATTGCCGCACCCGCGCCCATCAGCAAGCAATAAATCTCAACGGGTAGATCCAGACCTGCAGCAGACGTAGAGCACAGCCCCAAGAGGAATGCCACAACAATGGCGACCCCACCTCCACGAGGCGTTGGTTGGCTATGCGAGCTACGCGCGTTGGGTATATCCATCAGACTGCGGGCCAGCGCATAGCGTCGCAGCAACGCTGTCAGCCCCCACGCCAAGACAGCGATGACCAGCATCAGAACCATAACTTTCATTTAGATATTTCTTTTAAGTAATGCGCAGCAGTCTTGGCCAAAGCCTGATCAACGGAAAGAGGTGGAGCCCACCCCAGTCGTTCGCGGGTCTTGTCCATGTTGATCTGCAAGGAGCCGCACAGGCGCTGATTAAGCTGGCGACGCCCCAGCAAGATCGCAGCCCACTCAATCAACGCCTGCGGCACCGGCAAGAGCCGTGCAGAGCGCCCGAGAGCGGCGCTCAGACGTCGCAGCAACTCGGTAGTAGATAGATCCTCACCGTCGCAAACCAGAAAACGCTGCCCGCTGGCCGCCGGATGGGTAAGGCACACAACCAGCAAATCCACCAGGTTATCCAATGCAACCAGACTGCGGCGGTTACCTATAGCACCGAACGGCAACGGTACACCCCGCTGCAGCCAGCGCATCATGCTCAAGAAGTTGGCCTTGACCCCAGGGCCATAGATCAACGGCGGACGAACGATGACCACCTCCAGCCCTGTTTCAGCAGCAAGAGCCAGCAATTCATCCTCAGCCTCTCGTTTTGAGATGCCGTAAGGGTCCGTCGCATCCGAAACATCGTCAGCTCTGTAAGCCTGCCCCGGCAGAGTCTGCTCACCATTGACCTTGATCGAACTGACGAAGACGAAACGTCGCACGCCCGCAGCAACAGCCTGCTGAGCCAGACGTAGCGTGCCCTCTACGTTGGCTCGACGAAACTCCGCCAGTGGATCGGCGGCCTGCTCATGCATCACATGCACCCGCGCCGCACAGTGAATGACCGCATCCACATCCGCGAGAGCCTGCGACCAGTCGGCCTCAGCCTCCAGCGAGGGAGCCAGGCAGTACTCCACCCCGGCAAGCGGAACAACCGGAGCCTTGCGCTGGGCACAGCGCAACCGATGCAAACCGTCGGCCAGCAGACGCGCCTGCACAGCACGGCCAACGAAGCCGCTGGCGCCAGTCAGCAGAACACGCATGCTCAGTCCTTGCGCCAGACAGTACGGTTTACGTAGTCGGTATAACTGAGCACCACCCGCACCACCTGCAGCGATACTGGACCGCCCTCGTAGTCCGGCACCAGCGGGATCATTCGCTCACCGGCCTGATGCTGACTGGTGATGACCCTGACCGCAGCCAACACCGAATCCTTCTTCAACCCGCTCATGATCAACGTGCCCTGATCCATACCCTCAGGGCGTTCATGAGCATTGCGCAGCGTCACCGCTGGCAGGTTGAGCAGAGAGGCTTCCTCGGTGATGGTGCCGCTGTCGGAAAGCACGCAGAAGGCGTTCATCTGCAGCTTGATGTAATCGAGCAGACCGAATGGCTTAGAGAAGCGGATCAGTGGGTGATCCAGCGATTCTCCCAGCGTCTCCAGTCGCTTACGTGTACGCGGATGGGTCGAGACAATCAGCGGGAAGCCATACTCGTCGGCCAGCGCTCGCAAGGTGGCAAGCAGATCGCGCAGGTTGTCCGGCGTGTCGACGTTCTCTTCACGATGAGTGCTGACGATGAAGAACTTTCCGGCCTCAAGCCCCTCGCGGGCAAGCACGTCGGAGGCCTCGATCTTCGGCCGGTAGTAATCCAGCACCTCGTGCATATGCGAGCCAGTCTTGATGATGGTCTCAGGGCGAATGCCCTCGGCGATCAAATAGCGACGGGCATGCTCGGTAAGCACCAGGTTGATGTCGGAGAGATGATCGAGCACCTTGCGGTTGAGCTCTTCCGGAACCCGCTGATCGAAGCAGCGGTTGCCCGCCTCCATGTGGAAAACCGGAATTTTACGACGTTTGGCAGCTATTACCGCCAGACAGGTATTGGTATCGCCATAGAGAAGCAACGCATCAGGCTTTTCCAGTTCGAATACGGCGTCCGCCTTGGCAATCACCTCGGCGATGGTCTGCGCGGCGGTCTCGCCAGCGGCACCGAGAAAGTGATCGGGCTTGCGGATCTCCAGATCGTCAAAGAAGACCTGATTGAGCTCGTAGTCGTAATTCTGCCCCGAGTGCACCAGCACGTGGTTGACTTGGCGATCCATCTCGGCGATCACCCGGCTCATCTTGATCAGTTCCGGGCGGGTCCCGACCAGCGTCATGACCTTAAGCATCGAGCTGCTCCTTGATGTAATCGAGCTTGAGCAGGAGCTCCTTGATGCCGGGTACGTCCAGGCGATGGGTATTGTGCGAGGTGTAGTCGTCCAGCTCGGAGATCTTCTCCTCGCCCTCGACGAAGTATTTCTTGTAGTTCAGATCGCGGTTATCGGCTGGGATGCGGTAGTAGCGCCCCATGTCCTCGGCCTTGGCCATTTCCTCGCGCGATACCAGCGACTCGTAAAGTTTCTCGCCATGCCGAGTACCGATGACTCGCACCGGGTTGTCGAGGCCGAACAACTCCTTGAGCGCCTGGGCCAAATCTCCGACGGTTGAGGCGGGCGCCTTCTGCACGAACAAGTCGCCCTGCTCGCCATGCTCGAAGGCATGCAGAACCAGATCGACCGAGTCTTCCAACGACATCAGAAAACGTGTCATCTGCGGATCAGTCACGGTCAGCGGCTCGCCGCTGCGCAATTGATCGATGAACAGAGGAATTACCGAACCGCGCGAGGCCATCACGTTGCCGTAGCGGGTGGCACAGACCACTGTGCCACCTTCGGGAATCATCCGCGACTTGGCGACCATAAGTTTCTCTGCCATGGCCTTGGAGATGCCCATGGCGTTGATCGGGTACACAGCCTTGTCGGTCGAGAGCACTACCACGCGCTTCACATCGCTGGCGATGGCGGCATTGAGCACATTCTCGGTACCGTTGACGTTAGTACGCACCGCCTCCATCGGGTAGAACTCGCAGGACGGCACCTGCTTAAGCGCCGCGGCATGGAAAATGTAGTCGACACCGGCCATGGCCTGTTTGAGGCTGTCGTAGTCACGAACATCGCCGATGTAGAACTTGACCTTGTCATTGGCCAGGGCAATGCGCATGTCTTCCTGCTTCTTCTCATCACGGGAGAAGATGCGGATCTCGCGCACATTGGTATCGAGGAAGCGCCGCAACACCGTATGCCCAAAGGAACCGGTGCCACCGGTGATCATCAATACCTTGTCGTCAAACATAAAACTTTCCAGGCCACGGGCGCAGGCTTGTGCATGCGCGACTATTTGTAGTGTAGTAAGGCCCCACCCTACGGGAGCGGGGCTGACGCGAGGGCGACAATCGTCGTCCAACGCCCTTGTTACCGTTGCTCGTGCATCCGACGAATCAGCTCGGGCCAGGCCGGAGCCAGATACCCTGTAGCTGCGGAGAAACGTGAGCCGTTCAGGGAACGGTCTATGACCAGCGTGTCGTCGGGTTGAATCTCGATTGTCTTGCGATATTGCGCCGCCACCAACTGCAGCAGGTCCAATTTGGCGATGGGCTCAGCGGCGACATGATACAACCCACTCAGCTCAGGGTGTGGCACCACGAAATCTTTCATTACCCGAGCCAGCTCGACCGTCGGCAACCCCGAGAAAATGGCCCGAGAGAACCCCTTCACCGCCCCTTGCTGGGAAAGGAACCAATCGATCAGCGCATAATTCGAACTCAGCTCATGACCAATGATAGAGGTACGCAAGGTAATCGCCTGCGGCTGATCATTGAGCTCACCGATGAACTTGGATTTTCCGTACAGGTCCTCGGCGTCGGAAAGATCACGTTCCAGATAGCCACCCTTGCGGCCTGAAAACACACAATCGGTGCTTACGTGAATCAATCGTGCTCCGGCCAGCGCACAGAGACGAGAAAGACGATGCGGCAGCATGGCGTTTATGGGTAATGCCGTGAGAGGGTCCTTGGCATCGGCCAGTTGCTTGATCAGGCCCACGCAGTTGATCACTACATCCGGCCGCACCTTGCCCAGGACGGCAATCAGCATGTCCTGATCCAACACATCGACCCCCGGCACCAAACGGGCCTGATCGGACTCTACAAAAAATTTAAGCCCCGAACGGTTGCGTAGGGTTCCCCAGGTTTCATATTGAGCTTCCTGGGCGAACACCCGGAATACCGCGCTCCCCAACATACCCGTTACGCCCAGAACCAGAATCTTCATCGCTTGCGTTATCCGTTTTTGGTGGGGGCAATTTCTGCTGCATCCGTGCCAGATGCATCCAGACGGAACAACCAGGCTACTAGCACACCCCATAGAAAGAACGTAATGATACCGGGATATGGCTGTCGCATCCCGACCTTGAGGCTGTTGTCTGCCAGTAAGAGAAACACTACGACACCCGCAACACCCAATGTAGCCGGGTGATTCCATAGCACTCCAAAATGACGCAGGAGCCGATGCAACGTCCATGCAAGCAGGCTCAGTATCGGCAAAAGCGCCAACAGGCCAAAGTTATAGGTGAAGTCCAGATAATAATTATGGGCACTGGGGTAGCTGTTGCGATCTGGGGCGTTAAGATGCCCCAGCAGCAGTGAGTAACCACTCTCACCAATCCCGGCCAGATAGTAGCGCCAGTAGACGATACGTTCCTGCAGGTTTTTCGGTCCACCGCCCTCTATGTCAACACCAAATTTTTGCCCCAGAACCTGAGCGTTCGCAATGTAGTAAAACCCGAGCACCAGGCTTATCAACACCAGTACAAACACCCATGCCGAGCGTCCCGACGAGACGCGCAGGTAACGCACAGAAAAACAGGCCGCACCAACCAATAGAAGGGCCATTGCAAGCATTGACAAAGAAAGCGCTGCATAAAGCCCCATCAGCAGCGAAAGCAGCAGAAGCCAGGGCTGCATACGCGGGCGCTCCCATAAAGCGAACAGCGCAATCAACCCCCCCCCGGCGAACAGTACCGGCACATACTGTAGATGCTGATAAATACTGAATAAAAAAACCGAAGGAGACAGATAGCTCAAACCGGAGCCAAGCGTAAAGGCCAACTGCAAAGGGATAATTACCAGTAGTATCCAGAACAACACAAGCCCCAGACAATTCAACGCCTCGCGACGATAACCAAACTGCTGCCCCAGGACAAGCGCGAACATCGGCAATATATACTGGATCAACAGGATCAACTTGGCTCGTTCGTAAGCACCATGCTCAGAGGCAAGCAGTACCGTACTGAACAACATACCCATGAACGTCAGGAACACCACCACCAGCGTACCCCGCGCCCGGGCATACCCTCCCAACAAAACGATCCCGGCACAACACGCAGCAATGGACAGAGGTAAAGGCAGCAACGACAAATTGCCCTCACTACTGAAATGACCGGACATATCGCGGAACAAACCGTTCGACAGCTGAAAGAACACGGGAACGAATAACAGGAATGCGAGCACCGGCAATATCCAGTGATTGACCCGCGACATAAAGCCCCCCCCCATAAACAACCCCTTGGCCTCAGTGGCATAGAAAATCAGCGAGAGCAGCGCCCCCGACAAGTACAAGGCGGCCAGCGACTCAACACCTAGAACATAATAAAAGAATGGTACGCAACTGATCAGCAACACATTAGCGAGCATGTCCGAACCAAATACGTCCTGCCCAGCACTGTTCTGAAGAATCCGCAAGCGAATTCGTTGTGCCAACACCATGACTACACCGCCGACAAGCGAACAACCTATGGCAAACCAGAACAGGTTGCCTTTACCAGTCCAATCCAGTGCAGTCGGGAATACGAGCACAACACCTGATAACGCAATTCCTCCGAACAACGACAGTGCACAGGCAATCGTCAACACTGTCGGCAACAGAGGAGCGCCGCCAGCATCCCGCTCGGCTTTGACCAGGGTAGGCCCGAGGACCTGCGAAAAGACCGCCCCGAGAATGCCGCCTATGGCAAACGCAGCAAACAAATCCCCGGCGACCGACTTACCAGTCAGGTGCAGAATGAATAGCCGAAATACATAGACGCAGACACCGATAACTGCGGTGGAGCCCAGGTGCGGCAACATGCTACGCACAATGAGCATATTGCTGTGACTATTCCACGCCGAATGCAGCAAGCTCCCACGCACACTCCAGAGCAGAGGAGAGAATGCCCAGACCGCCAAAACGGCCAGCGAGAATGGCGCATCAAATCCCAAAACCAGAAGCAGACCCAGGCTTAATGCCCCCTGGGTAAGGAAGAACCACAGCACCAGGTTGCCGGACCTGTTGACCTCATGCTCACTGAGAAACACCTCAGCGAGCCACTCACAAGCGCGCCGGCTCACGAGTAGCAAGGCAATCGGCCATTGCACGTCCACGACACCCACACTGAGCGCGAATGCCAGAACAAAGAGCGGGGCCACCATCAGGCTGCGAAGACGCAGAATATCAACAGTACCAATCTGGCTACCGCCGATAATCAAGCTACGAGCATTACCGGAGAACGCATAAAACAAGGCGACAGTAGCACCATGAACGATCCCGAAATCAGCTGCCAGCTCGGATCGCCCCAAAAGACTCAAGCCGATCATCACCAACATCATGGCAAACGTGTTGGCCATGAATGCTGCAGGAAACAGGTACAAGGTCATTTATTTACACGCCTGCTCTAACAACTCCGTGAGGCGGCGGGTTTGCATTTGCATTTCAAAATGCTCAGTAAAATATGCCTGCCCGGAGCCTCCCATTGCGGCGCGTGCTTCAGCACTCAAAGCAAACATGCTGCGAATGTTCGCGACCAGCGGCAGCACCTGCCCGGCCGGAGATGCCAACCCTGCTTTCGCCTCATGCACAACACGCGCTCCTTCGCCATCAAGGGCTGCAACTATAGGCCTACCAGCAGCAAGATAAGCCTGAATCTTGCTGGGTATGGTCTGGGCAAATATGGGTTCTGCATTAAGGGAAACCAGCAGCGCGGATGAGCGTTCGAAGATCGACGGCATAGCCTCCATGGGGAAGCGCCCAGGAAGGATCAGATTATCCAGCCCGTGGGCCTGCTTTTGTGCCTGGAGCCAGGGCAAGCGACTACCGCTGCCCACCAAAACCAGGCGAATATCTGGGTCATCACGCAGATGAACAGCGGCTTGAACCAGAGTTTCCAGGGCCTGAGCCGTCCCGAGATTGCCGGCAAAGGTCACGCAAAAGTGATTATCCAGGGTCTCGATCAAATCCTCCGGGATGCCTACTACGCGAGAGTATTGGACATCAATGGAATTGGGGTAATAAATAATCTTCTGACGTTCCGCGTAGCGGGCAACCGGCTCGACAAAAGCCTGGGACTGCACCAACAGAAGATCGCAGCAGCGATAGATGGCCTTGACCATCCACCCCACTGCCTTGAGCACACGCGGATTACGGATGAACCCGGTGGCGGCAAGACTTTCTGGCCAGAGGTCCTGGACCCACAGAGCCAGTTTCGCCCTCTTCAACCATTTGAGCAGGATCGCGGGTATCGCCTGGGTGATCGGTGATGGGGCGAACACCAGGATGGCGTCGAACTCGCGCCCGCGCAGCATCCAAGGTAGACACAGCAGACCGCTGAAGGCAAAGGACAGGTAATTGAGGACCAGATTCTTCGCGCCACCCTGCCCACGCGGCCACAGCGGCACCCGCAGCACCTCGATACGCCCCTGGTAACGTTCGCGCTGCGTACCCGCAGCACGGTAGCCATCGAAAACTTTACCGTCAGGGTAGTTAGGCTTGCCGGTGGCTACCACCACCTCGTGGCCCTGCTCGTCGAGCGTGCGCACGACGTCGTTGATGATGAAGCTTTCCGGCCAGAAGTACTGCGACAGTACGAGAATCCTCATAGTCGATCGCTACCTTTGAGGGCTCTCACCTGATCCAGCAGTGCAGCGGCCTGGACGCTGCGTCTGAACTGGTCAAGGTAGTCCATATTCGGTTGCACCTTGGCCGTTTCGCCCTGAACAGCAGCCAACAGGCGCTGCCTAATCCGCGCCACGTCAGCAGCATAATGGGTGCCGACAGCTGCTTGGCGCAGCATATCTGCTACCAACATATCGTCGGTAACCCCAACAGCCAGCACTTCAGTGCCAGATATCAGGTACTCGAAGATCTTGCCACTGACCACACCCTTGGTCGAACCGACACCATCAGCTACTGGCTGCGAACCGAGGAAAAGCAGGAAGTCAGCGCTCTTCTGCACCGCCAGGATTTCCTGCCGGGGTACCTTGCCGGCGAGTTTTACAAAAGGCGCCACAAGCGGATCGCGGGCAACCGGGAAGTCGTCCAGCGCGGCATAGTCCCCATAGAAAGAGATGGCAAGGTCACCCTCAGCCAGCAGCCCTTCAGTCACCAGTTGACGAATTGCCAAGAACAGCGGGGTTGGATTCTGCAGGCCCGGCAGGATGCTCCCGGCATAGACGATGTTCACCTTTGCCGGCAGGCTAATCCGAGCCGCATTGCGGAACACATCAACCTCGCTATCCTCGAAGCCGTTGGGCAGTTCCAGGTAATCGCGTGGACCATGCAGTTCACGCAATTCCTGCAGCAACGGCGTATTGATCGAACAGATCAGGTCGGCGCGGGCCAGTACCGTGCGCTCGTGCCAGCGCTCGAAGGCCCGCACCGGCGCACAGCCGGGAAAGATCGGGTTGCCTGCCCACAGATCGCGATAGTCGGCGACCCAGAACAGCTGTCGGCTCCCTTGCTTGATCCAGGCCGCCGCAGAGTGCGCGGTGTACGACGGCACCGTCGAATAGAGCAGGTCGAAATGCTGTTCACGTAGCAGGCTCCGCCCGACGAGCGCCACGCGCGGCCACCAGAGCACGCGCGGATCGAGATAATTGCTCAGCAACCGGCGCTTCAGCCAGTACTGGAATGACAGCAGCACCCGGCGCCAGCCCTTCACCCCCTTGGAGTAACCTTGGACTCCGCCGGCCTGGCCCCCGCGAATCAGCCAAGGGGCGATCTGCTGTACGTGAATAAGAGGATTATTCCTTAGTCCGGCGGGTAGCTCCCCGGTGAAAGGCATGGTCAGCACATGCACTTCATGCCCCTGACGGGACCAGTGGTTCGCGAACGCATTGACCCTGAGCACGCCAACGGAGGTTTCCGGGCCAAAGTAACTGGAAATAATGAGGATCTTCACGCCACGCGCCTAACTGATTAACAACCGAGGGTAAAAGGATTGATGCCGTCCATCGGACGGCCTAGTCCATGAACGTGCGATACCAACGACAGAAATTGATCCAGCGCCAGACCTGCCAGGAAAACGCCTGTTTGCCCGCCATCACGCGGTCGAACTCGGCCAGCATGGCTGCCTGATCGAGGAACGGTAGCTGCAGGTCTTCGACGAGCCAGCTGCGCACCTGGCCGGCCATGCCCAACAGCCATTCCTGCTCGGGCGTGGCGAAGCCGATTTTGTCGCGGCGGTCGAGGATATCATCCGGCACTATTCCTCGCATGGCTGCGCGGAAAATGTGCTTGGTCTCGCCCTGCGGGGAAATCAGGTAGGACTCGGGCATCGACAGCGCCAGCTCGACCATGTCCAGGGTGAGAAATGGCACACGACTCTCAACCGAGAAACGCATCGAGTTGCGATCCCCATGGCGTAGCAGCGCCGGTAACCCGCGCTGAGTGAGGCACAGGGCCAGTTCGGCCATCACCCGCCGCCCGGCACTGCCGGCCTGAGCGAGCTGGCGCGGGTAGCGACGGATGATACCGCGCTCCTCAAGCGACGCCGAGCGAATCCAGCGCGGCAGGCTGTCCATACCATTGAGCCGGCGCAGGACATCGTAGAGCGTACCCTGGCTCATTTCCGCCGCCGCGCGCTTGGCTCCGGCCATACGGCTGCGCCCCGGCCAGCGCGCCCATTGGTCGAGAAAGTGCCAGGCCTCGGCCAGCCGGCCTTTTTCCAGCAGGCTGCGCAGGCGCTGCCCCGGATAACCGTTATAGCCGGCCAGCATCTCGTCGGCACCCTGCCCGTCCAGGGTCACGGTCACGCCCTGCTCGCGGGCCAGTTGGAATACTCGGTACTGAGCGTAGATGCTGGTACTACCGAAGGGCTCGCCCTGCGCAGCAATCATGTCGTCCAGATCGCGGGCCAGTTCGTCGCCACTGACCATCACCTTGTGCGGCCGGGCGCCCACATGCTGGTTGACTCGGTCGACCCACACCTCCTCGGACATCGCACTGCCCTGGGCGATGTAGCTGAAGGTGTTGATCGGCAAATCCGGCGCCACATGACGCATGGCACAGACCACTGCAGAGGAGTCGATGCCACCGGATAGCGCCGCGCCCAGCGGCACGTCGCTGCGCAGATGCAGCCGCACGCTAGACAGGAAGCGCTCGCGCAACTGCTCGGTGGCATCGGCAAAACTGAGGTCACTGCGTTCCTCGATGCATGGCGTCCACCAGCGCTGCGGCTCACCCAGCGCACCAGAAGTCAGATCCAGTTCGACCAGGTGGCCGGGCAACAGGTGCAGCACGCCATCGAGGAAGCTGTACGCGCCACTGTCGTAGTCGGCATGCACCAGGTAGTCGTAGGCGCGCTGCCAGTCCAGCTGCACCCGCTCCTGCTTGAGCGCCTTGATCGCCGCCACCTCGGAGGCGAACAGAAAGCTGCCCTGCTCACGGGTGTAGAAGAACGGCTTGATGCCAAAGGCATCGCGCACGCAGGTCAGGGTACCCCGCGCGCTGTCGAACACCACGAAGGCAAACATGCCCACCAGCCGCGGCAGGCACGCGCGCCCCCACTGACGCCAGGCAGCCAGTAGCACCTCGGTATCCGAGCCGGAGACAAAGCGATGCCCCAGCGGCTCCAGCTCCGTGCGCAGCTCGCGATAGTTGTAGATCTCGCCGTTGAAGACGATCGACACGGCCTTGTCCTGCGACTGCATAGGCTGATGCCCTGCCGCAGAAAGGTCGATGATCGACAACCGGGTATGCCCGAGCGCAGTCACCCCGCCCTGACTTGTGTACAGCTCGTAGCCACGGTCATCCGGGCCACGCCTGTGCATCGCCGCCAGCGCCTGACTCAACCTCTCGTCCAGCTTGGCCGGCCTGCCAGGCCACCACCCCCCCGTGATACCGCACATGACTATCCAATCTCCAAAGACAAGGCGATCCCGCCTTGCAAATCACACACGAGCAGATCCACTCACACGGCGTCTTAGTTGCTGCAGCAGGGCCCTCAGGTCTGCCAGGGGCAACAGCCCGCATACCACGACCAGCCCCAGCAGCACACACATCAGCAGACTCTTGAGCAACAGCGTCAAAGGCAGCGCCAGCTCCGTTGCCTCAAGCTGCACGCCCACCCCGGCGCACACCACGAAGCCCAGGCTCGACAGCAGCAATGCCCGCCAGGCATAAGGAATCCTGTACAGACGTTGACTGAGCGACAGCCAGCAAAAGAAGAACAGCGTGGATGCCAGCAAGGTGGCCAGCGCCGCCCCCCAGATCCCCCAAAGCGGCACAAGCAGCCAGTTACCAGCCACGCTGGCCACCGCCGACAGCAGCGTCACCCAAAGCTGCCAGTGGGTCTTCTTCGCAATGGCAATACCCGGCGCGAAGATGTACATCTGCGAGAGCAGCAGCGATGGCGCCAGCACACCCACCAGCGCCGCACCGGCCATGAACTCGGGGGTCGCGAACAGCATCAGCAGTTCGCGGGCAAACAGCGCCAGGAACAGGCAGCCGGCCAGTGCCACCGCCATGAACCAGCTGAACAGTCGGGCGATCTGGCCTGGCGTCTGCGGGTCTCGATAGTGCTGGTAGACCAGCGGCGTCAGCGCCGCCTGAATCCCCAGGATCAGTAGTGCCGCCAGGCCGGCGATACGGCTACCAATACCAAAATGCCCCACATCCTCCAGGCTACCGAAGTGATTGAGGGCAAAACGGTTGATATACAGACTGATGAACACCGCCAGGCCGGCCGGCACCAGCGGTATTGAAAAGCGCAGCATGGCATGCAGCTGACCCACATCGAACAGCCAACCGAAGGTCCGGCGCAGTAGCCACAGGCACAGCAGGCCAGACAGCAGCGCCGCCATTAGCTGAGCCAGCATCACTCCGACCAGCCCGAAGTCCAGCCAGAGGCAGAAAACCAGGGCAAACAGCAGCGTGAACAACGCATAAGCCACGCTGGCCAAGGCATAGGCCTTGCTGCGCAGCTCCCAACGGAACTGGTTGAGCAGCAAGTAATAGATGCCGTTGACCGCAATGAAGCCGACCCCCAGGCGAAACGCATCCAGGTAGCGGGCATCGCCCAGCACCAGCACGTTGAGCTGCGGCGCAGCCAGCAGACCGATCAGCAAAAACAATCCATACATCAGCACACTGAACCACAGGCTGGTGCTGGCCAGGCGTTTACGCTCGGCCGGTTCGGGTGCATCGGCCCAATAGCGCGCCAGGCCCTGGGCAATCTCCAGGGCCACCACCAGATTGGCCAGCGCCCCGAGGGTAATCAGCAGGTCATAAGCGCCGTAGTCGCCTGGCGACAGTACACGGGTATAGAGCGGCAGCAAGAAGATCGCCAGTCCCTTGGAAAATACAGACGCCAGGCCGTATACGAGGCTGTCGCGCAATGCAGCCTTAAGCATCTACCGGCTCCTCACCCACTCGGGCGAACTCGACCAGAGCACGTTCCAGGCCAGGCTTGTCCTGCACCTGCAAGGCGCTCGAGCCAAAGTGCTCAAGCAGCAACGCTACCAGTTTTCTGCTGCGCCCCTGTGGGAGCCCGCATCCTCTCAGATAGCGCACGGCAGCCGGATCACACCACCACTGGCTGGGAACATCGCCATTCAGCAACTGTAAATAGCGCCCCGCTACGCCCTTCAGGTTCCAGCTAGACAGGACGAACTGTCGCGCCTGCTCACCCAGTTGCACACGGAACGCCGAGTCCACCACCAACCGCTCGATGGCCATTTCAATATCATCCGGCGCAACAAACAGACTCGGCGGAATATCGGCTGATTCAAGGCACTGATCAATCGCCTCGGCGAAGTAGCCCCCAACAACGGCCGGCTTGCCAAAAAAAGCCGCTTCGGTGGCAAAGGCCGCCAAGGGTGTGTCCGCGTACAACTGATCGACGATGAAATCGCAGCGAGCCAGTTCCTGCAGCACGACCTCGTTCGGCATACCCTGAATTTTCACCAATTCAATCGAATGCCCTTTGCGCCGCAGCCGGTCCAGCACCTCAAGAATCTCGGCGGTGCCCTTGACCAGAGGGTTCGACGGCCCATGCAGCACTCTTACAGGTCCCGGTCTGCCTGCATGCCGCGGTGCAATCCTGGGACAGACAGGTAAGGCCTTGGGAATGCCCAGAGCAAACCAGTTGATGTATGGGCGCTCATGGAAGTGAGCAGTAGCAGGTGAATTAACCAGATAGTCGGCATAGCGCTCATGCAGACGGAGCTTTCGCTTGCAGCGGCGGACTGTACTCAGCAATGCCGTAGGTAAAGGCAGTTTATCTGCCACCTGGCCTGGAAACCAGCCGCCATCCATGTAAGGAGGCCTGCTGTCGCTGCCGGTGTAAACGAAAACGATCTTTTTTCCGAGACGCTTGAGCAGCCAGAGTTCAAAAGCCGAGTTGGTAATGGTCTGGCCGTAGATGAAGATGAAGGCATCAAAGCGGGTGATAACCCGCAGCAGTACGAGCCAGCCCCACAGGTCATGTGCCGCCACTAGCAGTAATTTGCGCAGCAGGTTATCGCGTGTTGTCGCATTACGAGCAGCGCCAATCCGTTGCCATGTCCTGACTAGCCATGAGTGGGACTGATCGCCATAGTTGAAGGGATGGACAATGCTGAGTATCACCTGAGCATCGACCTGCAACGCACGCAAACCCTCCGCCAGAGCACCTGCGATACCCGCGATTTCTACCGGCCCAACAAATACCCGTGGAATTTTTCGCCCAGCAGAACTCAAGATCGTCCCACCACCCGACAGGGTGTACCAAAGGCCTTGCTGCCTGCCGGAACGTCTTTCAGTACAAGGCTATTGGCACCGATAACCACGCCATCGCCAATGGTCACACCTTTGACGATCACGCTATTGGGGCCGATGTAGCAGTTGGCACCGATGCGGGTCGGCGCGGTAACTATCGGGGCCTTACCGCCGCTCAGAGAGCGCTCCACCGTATCGTGGGTGTATATCTGCACACCAGCCGAGATCGAACAGTGCGAACCAATCTCCAGTCCACCACCCGACCCATCCAGCAGAGTGAACGGTCCGATCCAGGTATGTTCACCCACACGGACATCACCAAACACCAGACTGCTGTCATAGATAGACGCGCCCTCGCCAAACCCCAGCTCCCGGGCCTTCTCCCAGCGATCCACGATGTAGTCACCCAGGGGCAGAGTGCGCTTGAAACGGTCGTCCACCTCACGTCGGCGCTCCAGCCAGAAGCGCTTCAACTGATTCAGCAACTCCACCCTCTCCCCTCCCTCAACGCAGAACGGCACGCACGGCTGAAGCCACTGCATCTACGTCCAGCCCGGTAAAGCACGGGAAGGTGATAGTGGTAGCTTCGAGCTTCGCCGCCGTTGGCTGTGCATCACGGTATTTGTTCAAGAAGTAGCTGCCTGAACTCAAAGCATAGGTACCGATAGTGGTTTCCACTGTGCCACGCAGATCGGCAATGAGCTGGTTCCGATCACATCCTTCGGGCACCCTGAACACCATCGACTGCACGTTGTGGACCACGCCGGAGCCCACCTTCTGCGCAACGAAACCCAGCTCGGAAAGCTGCTCCACGTATCGCTCACGGATGCCGTTGCGTTCTAGGACGATGGCATCGATCTTCGCCAACTGCTTGCGCCCCATCACTGCCTGCAGCTCGGACAGTCGGAAGTTGTAACCGTAATCAACAAAATCCAGCGCGACACCCTTCATGCCGGAGGCGCCATGCGCCAGCTTGACGGCGAGCCATTGCGCCCATTCGTCGCTATGAGTCGTGATCGCACCGCCTTCACCGGTGCTGATGAGCTTGCGCGGATGGAAACTGAAGCACGTCAGGTCGGCAATCGCACCACAACGAACACCGTTCTCAGAGCTGCCAATGGCACAGGCGGCGTCCTCAATCAAGGGTATGCTGCGAGACGAGCAAATGCGCTTGATCGCAGTAATGCCAGTCGGGTTGCCCAGAGCATCGACGAAGATGACAGCCTTAGTACGCGGGCCAATCAGGGCTTCGAGCACTTCAGGACGCATGTTGAAGGTTTCCGGGCAGACATCGGCGAACACCGGCCGTGCGCCCAGATCCTCGATCACGTTCGCCGACGCCGGGAACGAGAAGTCGGAGACGATCACCTCGTCACCCGGGCCAACCTCCAACAGCTTCAGACACATCCATAGCGAAGTGGTTGCTGAGGTGGTCAGGAAAGCATGCTTGACGCCGGCATAGGCAGCCAGCTCTGCACGAAACGCTTCGACATGCTGCCCCCTGGTGAAGATGCCGCTATCAAACACCTCGCGGAACTCGGCCTCGACTTCATCGAAGCCGATATAGGGTCTCATCAAACGGATCTGGCTCATACGCGACTTCCAATCAGATGGGTGTACCAGTCCAGGGTTTCCGCCAACCCTTGCTCGAACGGGGTCAACGAATACTGGATCAGCCCCTTGACCCTCTCGTTACTGGCGTTGTGCGACAGCACGTCGGAATGGCGCGCGGGCTTGCGCAGGATTTCGCCGCTGTAGCCGTAGTGGCTGCAGATGCGTGGGATCAGCTCATTGATCGAGATCTGGTTATCGGTGGAGATGTTCACCGTTTCGCCAGACGGCAGCACGGTATGCAGCTTGACCACAGCATCCACGGTGTCACGGACATAGATGAAGTCACGGCTCTGGGTGCCTTCGCCATGAATTTCCGGGATGCCGCCGGTGAGCAGACGCACGGCAGTGATCGGGATCACCCCGGCCAGCATGCCCTTGTGGTTCTGCCGTGGCCCGTAATTGTTGAACGGGCGGACGATATAGGCATCCACGCCGAACATACGCACGTAGCTCTCCACCGCCAGATCGGCCGCAGCCTTGCCCGCGGCGTAGGTGGTGGTGGGGTTACGCGGATGCGCCTCGTCCATCGGCTCGTACACCGCCGAACCATACACCTCCGAGGTGGAGAAGTGGCACAAGGTCTTGAACAGCCCACGGCGCTGCAGCTCGAGCAGATTGAGCACAACCTTGACGTTGGTGTCGAAGGCATTGGCCGGATTGAGGAAGGAGTAGTTCAGCGCCTTGGTGGCACAGTTGAACACCACGTCGATAGCGTGGCTGGCAAAGATGTACTCCAGACTGGTGCTCAACTCAGCGTCATCGCGATAGAAAGTGACCTTGCCGCTGGCCAGGGCCTCGACGAGGTTGTCTTCAGAGCCGACGAAGAGGTTGTCGATCACCACCACGTGAGCGGCACCTTCGGCCAGCAAGCGGTCCACCAGGTGGCTGCCGATGAAGCCGGCGCCGCCCGTGACCAGAATACCCTTGCCCGCAAAACCTTCTCGAATCGTCATGCCTGAACCGCCGCCTGAATTTGTGCACATATCTTCATTGCATCGACACCAGCGTCGACACCCGGAACCTGACCGGCGGCCGGCTGACGGCAACTAGCCATGAATGCCTGCAGTTCGGTCAGCAGGGCTTCCTGTGGTGGAACGGCGACAGCCTCCTGGATCGCCGATATGGCGTAGGGCAGGCTGCCACTATCACGCGTCTCGGACTGGCGGTTGATCAGGATTTCTTTACGCAGAAGGTCGCAGTCAACGAACATATCGACGCAGGTGCCTTCGATCTGGCGGATTTTCTTGTCCGTCACGCGACTGGCCTGGATGCGCGAGAACTGACCGTTCTCGTGGGTGATGAGTGCCGAGGCGAAGTCGATCATGTCGCCGTGTGCAAAGCCGTGTGCGGCTACCGACTGGGCTGGGCCGTTGAGGTACAGGGCCAAATCAATGTCGTGAATCATCAGATCGGTCACCACATCGACATCGGTGATGCGCGCGCTGACTTTGTTGGTTCGGGTGAAGTCCAGGCTGATGACGCGCTCGGTACGATCAAGTACCGTCTTAAGTGCCTGCACTGCGGGATTGAAACGCTCGATGAATCCGACCTGAACATTGAGCCCCTTGTCCCTGGCAAAGGTCGCAATTTCCCGCGCCTCATCCAGGGTGGCGGCCAGCGGCTTCTCGACGAAGATGTTCTTCACATGGCCTGCAGCAAGGCGGATGTAGTCGGCGTGGGTCACAGTTGGAGTGCAGATCACCACCGCATCGACGTCGGCCAGCAGCGGTGTCGGGTCGACCACGCCAGGGATGCCATGCGCCTCACCGGCTCTAGCGGCGACTTCGGCATTGGCATCGGCGACAAAGGCCAAATCGACTCCCTTGAGCATCGACAGTACGCGCAGATGGTTGCGCCCCATGTTACCAAGGCCGATCAGGCCTACCTTGAGCACTTGTTGCATAACGTCAAACATCTCCAGAAACGCGATTACCTTCACGGTCAATACGAGCCACCGCACGTGCGGGGTTGCCCATGACCAGGGTGTAGGGCGCAACGTCCTTGGTCACCACACTGCCAGCGGCGACCATGGCGAACTCACCAATGGTGATGCCGCATACGATGGTGGCGTTGGCGCCGATGCTGGCACCGTCTTCGATGCGCGTTGGAGTGATCGTCCAGTCGGCATTGAAGGCGCGTGGCACCTTGTCGTTGGTGAAGCAGGCATTAGGCCCGACGAACACGTCATCGCCAATCTCCACACCGTTGTAAACCGAGACGCTGTTCTGAATCTTACAACGGCTGCCAATCTTCACAGCGTGGTCGACATAGACGTCCTTGGATAGGATGCAGCCCTCGCCGATCACTGCGTTCTCGCGAATCTGTACGTTGATCCAGACCTTGGTACCAGCGCCAATGCTGGCCTTGTCCGAAACATTGGCACTGGGATGGATGTAGAGATCGTTAGCGGACATTGCCATCTCCGAGCACCGAACCGACAACTTCGACCACGCGCAGTTGCTCGGCCTCCTTCATGTAGGGGAACAGCGGCAGGTTCAACACAGAGGCACACAACTGCTCGCCGACCTGGCCGCCAAAATGGCCCTTGATGTAGGCCGCAGCGCCAGGCTGACTGGACATGACGCTGGGATAGATATTGCCAAAACCAATACCCTCGGCCTTGAGGCGAGCCTCCAGGCTGGCCTTTAGTGCGGCATCCGGCACCAGACAGACATTGCAGTAGCCGTTCTCTTCATAGCCGGCCGGCGCATTCATCAGCTGGATGCCGGTGGCCGGCAGGTACTTCTGGTAAAACGCCACGGCCTCGCGGCGCGAGGCGACCCGTGCTTCGATGTGATCCAGCGCCAGGTTGAGGAAGGCCGCCTGCAGCGAATCCAGTCGCGAGTTCCAACCCACGTCACCGTAGCCGTAGTGGGCAGTGCGGCCATGGTTGCCCAGGCGGCGGACCTTGTCGGCCAAATCGGCATCATCGGTGAACACTGCACCACCGTCACCAGCAGCGCCCAGCACCTTGGCCGGATAGAAGGACGTAGTCGAGATGTGCGCACCCTTGTAGATGGGCGCACCCTGATAACGGGCGCCAAAGGACTGAGCACCGTCCTCCACCAGCACCACGCCCTGATCGCGGCACAACGCACGCAATTCGAGCAGACGGGCAGTGCCCCAGCCATACAGGTGTGCCACCAGTGCTGCCTTGGGCCGGGACTCGCGGATTGCCTGAGCAAAGGCTTCGAAGCATACGCCGCCATCGCTGAGGTCTGCATCCACCGTCACCGGCCTGGCGCCGACATTCACCACAGCCTCGAAGGTCGCCCAGAAGGTCACGTTCGGCACCAGCACCACGTCGCCCTCGCCCACACCCACTGCACGCAGCGCCAGCTGCAGGGCATCGGTACCGTTGGCGCAGGTCACTGCATGCGCGACCTGCAGTTCGGCCTGCAGACGGCTTTCAAGCGTAGCTACCTCAGTACCGCCGATAAACTGGGCACCCAGAGTCATGGCATGGAATTTTTCCATCAGCGCCGCGTGGAAACCGGGCTCCAGGCGCTTGAGGTCGATAAAGGGAACGTTAATTTTCAATCTCCTTGACGAGGCGACCGGAACGGCCGGCACTGTACCAGCAAGAGGGGTGATAGTCATAAACAATGAGGATGCACAGATTCTTTACCAACAATGCTGGATAACATCGACCCAAATCGAATCGCGCCCTCACACCAGCAATAGTGCAAGAATGCGCGCGGCAGCCCGCCCATCGCCATAAGGCCGACCAGACACATCCGCACTACCCGCTGCCAAGGCTGCATAAGCTTCAAGGATGCGTGCCTGCTCGGCACCAACCAAGCGGTTCCAGCCTAACTCGACAGTCTCAACCCACTCGGTTTCATCACGCATGGTGATACAGGGTACACGGTAGAAGAAGGCCTCCTTCTGCACGCCACCGGAGTCGGTAAGGATGACGCGAGCCGCCTGCTCCAACGCCACCATATCGAGGAACGACAGCGGCTCTACTACAGTGAGATCGGAAAGATATCGTTCCAAGCCGAACTGATTCAGCAGCTTACGGGTACGCGGATGCAGCGGCAGGACCACGGGCACGTCACAGGCAATCTGCGCCAGCGCGCTAACGATGCCCTCCAAGCGCAAGGGATCATCGGTGTTTTCGGCCCGATGGCAAGTCGCCAAAGCAAAAGCTTTTTCCCTCAGGCCCAGCACCTGCAAAATACTGCTGCCAACCCGGGCGCGCTCGCGATAATAGAGGGCAACGTCGTACATGACGTCGCCGACATTGTGCACCCCCTGAGTTACGCCCTCGCGCGCCAGATTGTCGACGGCCGCATCCGTCGGACACAGCAGCAAGCTTGATACACGATCAGAGAGGATTCGATTGATTTCCTCAGGCATGCGCATATTGAACGAACGCAATCCAGCCTCCACATGCGAGACCGGGATATGCAACTTGGCCGCCGCCAGAGCGCCAGCCAGGGTCGAGTTAGTATCGCCATAGATCAGCACCCAGTCTGGCTTCTCGTCCAGCAGAATGTGCTCGATACCTTCAAGCATGCGTCCGGTCATGGCGCCATGGCTGCCGCCGGAGACTTCCAGATTGTAGCGTGGCGCAGGGATCTCCAGCTCGTCGAAGAACACCTGGGACATGTTCGGGTCGAAGTGCTGGCCGGTATGCACCATGACTTCTTCAAGCTGGCCGGGGCGCTTGAGAATCTCGCGCGAGACCGCTGCCGCCTTGATGAACTGAGGACGCGCCCCGACGATAGTGACGATTTTCTTGCTCATATGCCCAGGCTCTCCTGCAGGGACTGGATGATGGTGGCCTGTTTCGCCACGCCCAGGTACGGATGCATCGGCAGGCTCATCACCCGCTCGGCAATGGCATCGCCCACCGGTAGACACACATCGTCCTGCACCGCCGGCTGGCGGTTGAGCGGTATCGGGTAATGCACTGCGGTCGGAATACCTACGACCTTGAGGCGCTCCTGCACCTGATCGCGGGCAGTGATCTGCACCGTGTACTGAGCCCACGCGCTGTGGTTGTAACTTTCGACGAAGGGAGCGGTAATACCAGCCTCACCCAACAAGCGACCATAAGAGTGGGCGACTTGCCCGCGCTGTTCCAGTTCGCGCGGAAAAATCTCCAACTTGGGCAATAGGATCGCCGCTTGCAATGTATCAAGTCGACTGTTAACACCCACACGTATGTGGTGATAACGACGATCCTGACCATGACGCGCGATCTGCCGCATTACCTTGGCCAATTCGTCATCGCTGGTGAAAATCGCTCCGCCATCGCCGTAACATCCGAGGGGCTTGCTGGGGAAGAAGCTAGTACAGGCAATGGTCGTGAGATTGCAGGAACGCTTGCCCTTGTACGTGGCACCAAAGCTTTGCGCCGCGTCCTCAATCACAGGGATGCCGTGCCGATCTGCGATGGCATTGATCGCATCAAAGTCAGCGCATTGGCCATACAGCGAAACGGGAATGATCGCTTTAGTGCGCGGCGTAATCGCAGCCTCGAGCAGCTGAGGATCAAGGTTGTAGGTACGCGGATCGATGTCCACATACACCGGTTTGGCCCCTAACAGAGCGACGGTTTCTGCAGTCGCGATGTAGGTGAACCCGGGGGTAATCACTTCATCGCCCGGACCGATACCCAGCGCCATCTGCGCAATCTGCAGCGCATCGGTACCGTTAGCCACGCTGATGCAGTACTTGGCGCCCACGAAAGCCGCCAGCTTTTCCTCCAGTTCGGCCACTTCAGGGCCAAGAATGTACTGACCGTGGGCCAGTACGCGCTGGATATTGGCATCGATCTTGTCTTTGATCAGCACCTGTTGTGCCTTGAGATCGATGAATTCGATCACTGCGCTTGCTCCTTTCTCAGAATGCCGCCCTCAAGCACATAGAGCTCTCCGGAGTGAATGCATGGTGCACTCCCCTCCCCGGCGAGCGGCAGATCCAGTTGCTCGCCGAACTCGCTCATCCAGCCAATCTGCCGAGCCGGAACCCCGACCATCAGTGCATGAGCAGGAACGTCCTTGTTGACTACAGCGCCTGCACCTATGAAGGCGAACTCGCCGATAGTGACGCCACAGACTATGGTGCAGTTTGCACCTAGCGTGGCGCCCTTCTTCACCCAAGTGTCGCGATATTCGCTCTTGCGTTCGATCAGCGAACGCGGATTGTAGACGTTGGTGAAAACCATACTCGGACCACAGAAGACGCCTTCCTCGAGTGTGACGTTGTCATACACAGAGACGTTGTTCTGGATCTTGCAATGATCGCCGATCAGCACCTTGTTACCGACGAATACGTTTTGCCCCAGGGACACACCTTTGCCAATCCGGGCGCCCGCGCATACGTGGACGAAATGCCAGATACGCGAATCTTCGCCAATCTGTGCGCCTTCATCGACGATTGCGCTGGGATGCTGGTAGTAGCTCATAGGTTCAACCCAGCAGGCGCGCAAGGAACGGATGATCCTCACCGTTCCTTGCGCGAGTAGCGGCCAGGGTACGGATGGTCTCCACGGTTTCCACGCAGTGGCGAGCGTCCTCGATTCCATATCCATTGCCGTCGAGAATAGCTTGGTAGCTGACTGTGTGCAGGTCAGTGAAACCTTCGGAGAACTCAATCTCTACACCATCGCAGGTGATGGAGCGGTAAGTCGGCTTCTTGCCCTTTACCGCATCAGGCAGGTCGTTCGCATCGATGGAAAGGAACCAGCGAACGCGAGCATTTTCGTACTCCAGGTAGCCGGTAGCCTTGTAGTTATCGACGTAATGCACCACGTTGCGCTGTAGCGCGCCGAAGATGAAGTGCAACATGTCGAAGAAGTGGACGCCGATGTTCGTGGCAACGCCGAAGGATTTGCGTGGATCCCCCTTCCAGCTCTCCATGTACCAGTTGCCACGACTGGTGATGTATGTGAGCTCGACTTCGTGCTTGTGCGCCTTATCGCCAGCACCCACACGCTGCTTCAGATCGATGATCGCTTGGTGATGCCTGAGCTGCAGGATGTTGTAGAGACGCTTACCCGTCTCGCGCTCGACCAATGCCAGATCGTCGAGCAAATCGCTGGTCGGCACCAGTGGCTTTTCACAGATGACGTCGCAGCCGAGACGCAGACCCGCCGTGATGTGCGGATGATGCAAGTAATTCGGCGAGCAGATAGAAACGTAATCGAGAGTAGTCGACGGGTCACGCTTAAGGCGCGAAGCATAATCATGGAACCGCTCGAACTCGGTGAAGAACTCGCTTTGTGGCGAGATGCTGTCGATGATACCGACCGAGTCGTTAATATCATAAGCACAGACCAACTGGTTGCCAGTGTCTTTGATGGCACGCATATGGCGCGGAGCGATATAGCCGGCAGCACCGACCAGGGCGAATTTTTTCATGTTCGTGTCTCACAAGAATTAACGGGCGGTATGCACGTAACGCACACCAACCCGTCTTCCAGAATCAGGCCTTGATGATGTTCGGATGCGGGGCGCGATACCTACCCCGAGTGTCGACAATCAGGTTCGCGTTAGCCTTGATCAGCTCGTAATCGAAACGCTCATGATCGGTGGCCAGAACCACGGCATCGAAGCTGGCGATGTTCTCTGCGGTCAGAGGCTCGCTGCTCAGATCGAAATGATGCTCACGCATCTGGGGAAACGCAGGCACATGCGGATCGCTGTAAGCAACAACACCACCTTTTGCCTGAATGAGCTCCATGATCTCAACTGATGGAGACTCACGCATGTCGTCTACGTTCTTCTTGTAGGCGATGCCCAATATCAGAACCCGACTGCCCCGGAGAGCCTGCCCTTGATCGTTCAGACCATCCATCAGCTTGCCGAGGACATATTCGGGCATGGCCTGGTTTACTTCCCCAGACAGCTCGATGAAGCGGGTATGCAACCCATACTCACGCGCCTTCCAGGTCAGGTAGAACGGGTCGATTGGGATACAGTGCCCGCCCAGACCTGGCCCAGGATAGTACGGGGTAAATCCAAAGGGTTTGGTCGCAGCGGCATCGACCACCTCGAAGATATCGATACCCATACGGTCCGCGACCACTTTCATTTCATTGACCAGGCCGATATTCACGGCACGATGAATGTTTTCCAGCAACTTGGTCATTTCTGCAGCTTTTGTTGAGCTGACTGCTACGACCTGGTCGATCGCCTGTTCATAGAGGGCAACACCAACTTGCAGGCACGCAGACGTGTGACCACCAATCACCTTGGGAATGGTCCGTGTTTCAAAATCGGGATTGCCTGGATCCTCACGCTCTGGCGAGTAAACCAGAAAGATGCTCTCGCCGACTTTCAGGCCTGTAGATTCGACACGCGGCAGTAGCTCTTCTTCTGTGGTGCCTGGATAGGTGGTGCTTTCCAGCGAAACCACTTGCCCTGCGCGGAGGTAAGGTGTGATCGCATCCGTCGTATTGATCACGAAGCTCATGTCGGGTTCGCGATACTTGTTGAGCGGGGTCGGCACACAAAGAATCAATGCATCACATTCGCTGGCACGAGCGAAATCGCTGGTCGCCTCGAAACCGCTCGCACGTGCCTTCGATATATGTTTGCCAGAAATATGCTCAATATAGCTCTGACCAGCATTGAGCTTATCAACCTTGACCATATCGATATCAATGCCGAGAACGCGAAAACCGATGGCGTTATAACGCAGCATCAACGGCAAACCAACATAGCCGAGACCGACAATTCCTACCAATGCGTCTCGATTCTTAAATTTATCGATATACATCTGCAGCGAGTCAGCCTTCACCATTACACCCCATCAAAAACTTCACAGAACTACAATTATCAGACTCCTGTCAGCCACGTCGCAACGCAGCCACAGGATGTTATCAAAGCTCGCCATACACAACGTGCATCATTCAGCTCAAGCCAACGCTACCAGTCGGCATGAGTAGCGCCATTTATGGCATGTACTTGCACTCGAGCCTCATAGCACTCCTCGTTTACTCCCACGCTGACATTACAATGACCAATGCACTAGATCGAAGGCTTGCAAAAGCAAGCGGTCCCTTGAAGCAGCCAGCGAAAACAAGGGAGCGAGAATCAATACCATCAGCATGAACATGAGACTCGAGCAAAGCCTTGCTACCGAGCGTTTTCTATGACGGAGACAAGCGCTACGAGTAGCAGCATCATGATCAGCAACAGAGAGGTACCGCAAAGGTCAATCCCTTAACGACAGAAGCCTAGAGGGACTCGGCCCAGTAGCACGGGTTAGATTCAGCCTTTGCGGAAGCAATGTGGTCAGTAAGACTGGCCAACTAGGCAGCGATATGAAAACCCGCACATTTTCCCGGTTTTCTGTTATTTCGCAACCATGACAAAGGGATGACGCCGGCAAGCGGTTCAGCAGGCCCTGCGAACCAGGTCACTCGTCTTCGTTGACCCGATCCCGCAGCTCCTTGCCTGGCTTGAAATGCGGCACGAACTTGCCGTCCAGGCGCACCGACTGGCCGGTTTTCGGGTTGCGCCCTACGCGCGGGGCGCGGTAGTGCAGGGAGAAGCTGCCGAAGCCACGGATCTCGATGCGATCCCCTGTCGCCAGCGCCTGGGACATCTGCTCCAGCATGGTCTTGATGGCCAGCTCGACATCCTTGGAGGAGAGCTGACCCTGGTGAGTGACGATTCGTTCGATCAACTCCGACTTGGTCATGGTTTTCCCTTCTTTTTCAAGCGGCTAGAAGACTCGATGGATCGGTTTTAGCACGCTGGTCAGCTTTTGAACAGCCCAAAAAACAAGGTGTTAGCGCAATATCCGGATTGAGAGTTGATGACTCAGGCATAAGCACCGCATCAGGCACACATTCAGCGGGCGCGGCGAGCACCACCAGCCGCTGCATGGCAACGGACCGATGAGAGCTGCAGAAACGAAAAAGGGCGGCCCGAGGGCCGCCCTTTTCTTCGATGAATTACCTGAACTTAGTTCTGGTTTTCCATCTGAGCACGGATCAGATCACCAATGGTGGTCGGGCCGGTGCTTTCAGCGTCTTGCTTGCTGCGCAGTTCCTTCATCGCGTCCTTCTCGTCCTCGACGTCTTTCGACTTGATGGACAGGCTGATAACGCGGGACTTGCGGTCAACGCTGATGATCTTGGCTTCTACTTCGTCGCCTTCCTTCAGGACGTTGCGCGCGTCTTCAACGCGGTCACGGCTGATTTCGGAAGCTTTCAGAGTGGCTTCGATCTCGTTGCCCAGGTCGATGATGGCGCCCTTGGCATCCACTTCCTTCACAACGCCGCGGACGATGGTGCCCTTGTCGTTGAGGGAGACGTAGTTGCTGAACGGATCGTCTTCCAGCTGCTTGATGCCCAGGGAGATGCGCTCGCGCTCCGGGTCGACCGACAGGATGACGGTTTCCAGCTCGTCGCCCTTCTTGAAGCGACGCACGGCTTCTTCGCCGGCTTCGTTCCAGGAGATGTCGGACAGGTGAACCAGGCCGTCGATGCCGCCGTCCAGACCAATGAAGATACCGAAATCGGTGATCGACTTGATGGTGCCGGAGATCTTGTCACCCTTGTTGAACTGACCGGAGAAGTCCTCCCACGGGTTGGTCTTGCACTGCTTGATACCCAGGGAGATACGACGACGCTCTTCGTCGATGTCCAGAACCATGACTTCCACTTCGTCGCCGACGTTGACGACTTTCGACGGGTGGATGTTCTTGTTGGTCCAGTCCATTTCGGAAACGTGCACCAGACCTTCAACGCCTTCTTCCAGCTCAGCGAAGCAGCCGTAGTCGGTCAGGTTGGTGACGCGCGCCATGACGCGGGTGTTTTCCGGGTAACGGGCTTTGATGGCAACCCATGGGTCTTCGCCCAGTTGCTTCAGGCCCAGGGATACGCGGTTGCGCTCGCGGTCGTACTTCAGAACCTTGACGTCGATCTCGTCGCCAACGTTGACGATTTCGGACGGGTGCTTGATGCGCTTCCAGGCCATGTCGGTGATGTGCAGCAGACCATCTACGCCGCCCAGGTCAACGAACGCACCGTAGTCGGTGAGGTTCTTGACGATACCTTTGACCTGCTGGCCTTCCTGCAGGGATTCCAGCAGAGCTTCGCGCTCGGCGCTGTTCTCGGCTTCCAGGACACTGCGACGGGAAACGACAACGTTGTTGCGCTTCTGGTCCAGCTTGATGACCTTGAATTCCAGCTCTTTGCCTTCCAGGTGAGTGGTATCACGCACCGGACGGACGTCGACCAGGGAACCCGGCAGGAACGCGCGGATGCCGTTGACGTCAACGGTGAAGCCGCCTTTGACCTTACCGTTGATAACGCCCTTGACCACTTCTTCAGCGTTGAACGCAGCTTCCAGAACCAGCCAGGATTCAGCGCGCTTGGCTTTCTCGCGGGACAGCTTGGTTTCACCGAAGCCATCTTCAACCGCGTCCAGCGCAACGTGGACTTCGTCACCGACCTTGATGGTCAGCTCGCCTTGTTCGTTGAAGAACTGGTCGAGCGGGATGACGCCCTCGGACTTCAGGCCGGCGTGTACGGTAACCCAGTCACCGTCGATGTCGACCACGATACCGGTGATGATGGCACCCGGCTGCATGTCGAGGGATTTCAGGCTTTCTTCAAATAGTTCTGCAAAGCTTTCGCTCATGTTGATTCCTGTTGATCAAGGGCGGGGATTCGCCCAAACCACATTCCAGACCATGTGGGTTCGTTCATGTAAAAAGAGGCCTGCGGGACAAGGACTGGTCTCCCGCATGCCTCCTTGCGAGCTTTCCGACTTAGGACAGCCGGAGCTCTTACCCGGCGAGATCGCGCTCGGCGACCTCACGCAGAATTCGTTCTAGCACTTGCTCGATGGAAAGCTCGGTCGAATCCAGCAGGATTGCATCTGCGGCAGGCTTCAGCGGTGCCACTGCGCGCTGGGTATCGCGCTCATCGCGCGCCCGAATCTCATCGAGAAGACTCGCGAGATTAACATCATCGCCCTTGGTCTTCAACTGCAGGTAGCGGCGGCGAGCACGCTCCTCGGCGCTGGCCGTGAGGAAAACCTTCAGCGGCGCCTCGGTGAACACCACCGTTCCCATGTCGCGGCCATCGGCGACCAGGCCCGGCATTTCCTGGAACGCGCGCTGGCGCTGCAGCAGCGCTTCACGCACCGCCGGCAGCGAGGCGACCATGGAAGCGCCCGCCCCCACCTGTTCGTTGCGGATGGCGTCGGTGACTTCCTCGCCTTCGAGGATGATGCGCTTGTCGATGAACTGCACATCCAGATGCGCCGCCAGTTGCTTGAGCGCTTCCTCGTTGGTCAGGTCGATGCCGTGATTACCGGCGGCGAAGGCCAGCAGGCGATACAGGGCGCCGGAGTCGAGCAGGTTCCAGCCCAGCTGCTTGGCCAGCAGCGCGCAGAGCGTGCCCTTGCCCGAGCCGCTCGGCCCGTCGACGGTGATGACCGGGGCGCTCATGCCTTGCCCTCTTCTGCCACGTTGATGCCCACTTCGGCCGCCAGGGCGAGGAAGTTGGGGAAGGAGGTGGCGACGTTGGCGCAGTCGTGAATGCGGATCGGCGCGCTGGCACGCAGCGAGGCGACGCTGAAGGACATGGCGATGCGGTGGTCGCCATGCGCCCAGACCTCACCACCACCGATGGCGCCGCCTTCGATGACGATACCGTCCGGGGTCGGCTCGGCCTTGACGCCCAGCGCGACCAGACCATCGGCCATGACCTGGATACGGTCGGACTCCTTGACCCGCAGCTCTTCGGCGCCGCGCAGCACGGTGCGGCCTTCGGCGCAGGCAGCAGCCACGAACAGCACGGGGAACTCGTCGATGGCCAGCGGTACCAGGTCTTCCGGGATATCGATGCCCTTGAGCCTGGCCGCGCGCACACGGATGTCCGCAACCGGCTCGCCGCCGACTTCACGCTGGTTCTCCAGGGTGATGTCGCCGCCCATCAGCTTGAGGATGTCGATCACACCGGTACGGGTCGGGTTGATGCCCACATGCTCGAGCACCAGCTCGGAACCCTCGGCGATGCTGGCAGCGACCAGGAAGAAGGCTGCCGAGGAAATGTCGGCGGGCACCTCGATACGGGTCGCGCTGAGCTTGTGCCCGGACTCGACGCACGCCGTGGCACCCTCGACGCTGACGGGATAGCCGAAGCCGCGCAGCATACGCTCGGTGTGGTCGCGAGTAGGCGCCGGCTCGGTCACCGAGGTGCTGCCTGCGGCGTACAGGCCGGCCAGCAGCAGGCAGGATTTGACCTGAGCACTGGCCATCGGCATCTCGTACGCCATGCCGGTCAGACGCTGACCACCCTTGATGGTCAACGGCGGACGACCTTCCGGAGCGGTCTCGATCACCGCGCCCATTTCCCGCAGCGGCTTCGCCACGCGATTCATCGGACGCTTGGACAGCGAGGCATCGCCGGTCAGGGTGGTATCGAACGGCTGCGCGGCCAGCAGCCCCGAGAGCAGGCGCATGGAGGTACCGGAGTTACCCATGTACAGCGGGCCGGCCGGCGCCTTCAGGCCATTGAGCCCGACACCATGGATGGTCACGCGGCCATGATGCGGGCCTTCGATGACCACGCCCATGTCGCGAAACGCCTGCAGGGTAGCCAGGGCATCTTCACCCTCGAGGAAACCCTCGACCTCGGTCGTGCCTTCGGCCAGCGAACCCAGCATGATCGAACGATGCGAGATGGATTTGTCACCGGGTACGCGAATACGGCCGGCCAGCGAGCTACCGGGTTTTGCCAGGAAAATCAGATCGGTCGAGTGCATAGCGTCCACATAGGCCCTGCGGGCCAGAATTTTGCTGAAATGTTCGCGGGCCACACGGGCGCGGGTGAACACGCCCAGCAGTTGATGCCCATCCCCAGCGTCAACCGCGTCGCGCAGGGCGTCGAGGTCGTCGCGAAACGTGTCCAGCGTACGCAGCACGGCCTCGCGATTGGCGAGGAAGATATCGTGCCACATCACCGGATCACTGCCGGCGATCCGCGTGAAATCGCGGAAACCACCAGCGGCGTAACGGAAAATCTCCAGGTTCTCGCTGCGCTTGGCCAGCGAGTCGACCAGGGTGAAAGCCAGCAGATGCGGGAGATGACTGGTCGCGGCGAGCACCTGGTCATGATGCTCCACCTCCATCACCTCGACAGCCGCCCCCAGCTCGCGCCACAGGCTCTCGACCAGTGCCACGGCTGACTCATCGCTGTGCTCGCAAGGCGTGAGGATGACCTTGTGCCGGCGGAACAAGCCGGCGTTGGCAGCCTCCACCCCGCTCTGCTCGGAACCGGCGATAGGGTGCCCGGGCACCAGGCGCACGTGCTTGCCGGCGAAGGCCAGGCGCGCGGCACGCACGACATTGCCCTTGGCACTGCCGACATCGGTCAGCACTGCCGTGCCGAGATCGAGCTTCGCCAGCTCGGCGAGCAGCTTCTCCATGGCCAGGATAGGCACTGCCAGCTGGATGACATCGGCACCCTGACAGGCGGTGGCCAGGTCAGACTCGCAGCGATCGACCACCCCCAGCTGCACGGCCAGTCGCCGCGACTCGGCATCCAGGTCGACCCCCACCACTTCGCGACACAGGCCACGCTCACGCAGCCCCTTGGCGAAGGAGCCACCGATCAACCCGAGGCCCACCACCACGAGGCGGCCGATCTTAGGGGCATTCGATTGCACGGCCGTTACAGTCACGCCGAGAGCACCTTGGCCAACGCCTCGAGGAAGCGCGCATTCTCCCTCGGCAAACCGATGGAAACGCGCAGGAAGCTCGGCATACGGTAGCCCGCCATCGGTCGCACGATCACCCCTTCGCGCAGCAGCGCCTGGTTGATCGCAGCGGTGTCACGCCCGAAGTCGACGGCAATGAAGTTGCCCTTGGACGGAATCCAGCCGAGCCCCAGGGCGCGCAAGCCGTCTTCCAGCTGCTGCATGCCGGCGTCATTGAGACGACGGCTCTCGGCCAGGTAGTCGCTGTCGGCCAGGGCCGCGCAGGCGGCGGCCAGCGCCAGGCTGTTGACGTTGAACGGCTGCCGCACCCGGTTGAGCACGTCAGCGATGGCCGGCGAGCTGATCGCGTAGCCGACCCGCAGCGACGCCAGGCCATAGGCCTTGGAGAAGGTACGCGAGACCAGCAGATTGGGATAACGCGCCAGGTAGTCCAGACCATCCGGCAGCTCATCACCCTCGGCATACTCGATGTAGGCCTCGTCCAGCACCACCAGCACCGACTCCGGCACCTTGGCCAGGAAGGTTTCCAGCGCCTCGGGACCGAACCAGGTACCGGTCGGGTTGTTGGGGTTGGCGATGAACACGACGCGGGTGTCGTCGTCGATCGCGGCGAGCATCGCGTCCAGGTCGTGACCGTAGTCCCGGGCCGGCACGATCTTGCCCTGGGCACCGACAGCCTGGGTGGCGATGGGGTACACGGCGAAGGCGTAGTCGCTGAACACGGCATTGAGGCCCGGCGCCAGGTAGGCGCGAGCGACCAGCTCGAGGATGTCGTTGGAGCCATTGCCCAAGGTGACCTGCGCCGCATCGACAGCGTAGCGACTGGCCAGGGCAGCCTTGAGGGTGAAGCCGTTGCCATCCGGATAGCGGGTCAGCTCATCCAGTTCGGCACGAATCGCCGCCAGCACCTTGTCACTGGGGCCCAGCGGATTCTCGTTGCTGGCCAGCTTGACGATACCGGCCGGATCGAGCCCCAGCTCGCGAGCCAGCTCATCGACCGGTTTGCCTGGCACGTAGGGGGAAAGCTTCTGCACGCCCGGCTGGGCCAGGGTCAGGAAATCACAAGTCATAGCTGCAAGCCTCAAGCTCTAAGCCACAAGCCAGGAGCCAGAGCGCCGCTCACTTGCAGCCTGTGGCTCGCAGCTTGTGGCTGCAGTTTAAAGTACCGCCTTCGGATAGGAACCCAGCACCTTCAGCGCCACGGCCTCCTGAGCCAGTTTTTCCAGCACGTCCTTGATCAGCGGATCGCGATGGTGGCCGATGAAGTCGATGAAGAACACATAGGTCCACTTGCCGCTGCGCGACGGACGGGTCTCGATGCGGGTCAGGTCGATGCCGTTGTTGTGAAACGGCACCAGCAGCTCGTGCAAGGCACCCGGCTTGTTGCGCATGGAGACGATGATCGACGTCTTGTCGTCGCCGGTCGGCGGCACTTCCTGGCTGCCGATGATGAGGAAGCGCGTGGAGTTGTCCGGGCGATCCTCGATCTTCTCGGCCAGCTTGGTCAGGCCATACAGGTTGGCGGCCATGTCACCGGCGATGGCCGCGCTGTTCCACTCGCTCTTCACGCGCTTGGCCGCATCGGCATTGCTGGAAACCGCCACGCGCTCGACGTTGGGGTAATGCGCGTCCAGCCACTTGCGGCACTGCGCCAGCGACTGGGCATGGGAATAGATACGGGTGATCTTGTCGGTCTTGGTGGTCTCGCCCACCAGCAGGTGGTGGTGAATGCGCAGCTCCACCTCACCGCAGATGACCATGTCGTGCTCGAGGAAGCTGTCCAGCGTGTGGTTGATCGCCCCTTCGGTGGAGTTCTCCACCGGCACCACGCCGAAGTTCACCGCGCCGGCGGCGACCTCACGGAACACCTCGTCGATGGCGGCCATCGGCACGCTGACCACCGCGTGACCGAAGTGCTTCATCGCCGCCGCCTGGCTGAAGGTGCCTTCCGGGCCGAGGTAAGCGACTTTCAGCGGGTTCTCCAGGGCCAGGCAGGAGGACATGATTTCGCGGAACAGCCGCGCCATTTCCTCGTTGCCCAACGGCCCCTGGTTGCGTTCCATCACGCGCTTGAGCACCTGGGCTTCACGCTCGGGACGGTAGAAGACGGGCGACTCGCCCTCCTTCAGCTCCTTCATCTTCACCCGCGCGACTTCTTCGGCGCAGCGCGCACGGTCGCTGATCAGCTCGAGGATGCGCTCGTCGAGGTTGTCGATGCGAACCCGCAGCGCCTGCAGTTCCTGCTCGGACATGTCAGCCATGCTCCTTCTCGAACTCGACCATGTAGGCCACCAGCGCCTCGACCGCATCCAGGCCGACGGCGTTGTAGATGGAGGCGCGCATGCCACCCACCGAGCGGTGCCCCTTGAGGTTGAGCAGGCCACGCTCGTCGGCGCCGGCCAGGAACACCTTGTCCAGCTTCTCGTCGGCCAGACGGAACGGCACGTTCATCCAGGAGCGCGCATTGTGCGCGACCGGGTTGCTGTAGAAGTCGCTGTCGTCGATGGTCTTGTACAGCAGGTCTTTCTTGGCGCGGTTGATGCGCTCCATGGCCTCGACGCCGCCCTGCTCCTTCAGCCACTGGAACACCAGGCCGGAGAGGTACCAGGAATAGGTCGCCGGGGTGTTGTACATCGAGCCGTTGTCCGCCGAGACCTTGTAGTCGAGCATGGTCGGGCAGCTCGAACGAGCGCGGCCGAGCAGGTCTTCGCGGACGATCACCACCACCAGGCCGCTGGGGCCGATGTTCTTCTGCGCACCGGCGTAGATCAGACCGAACTGCGAGACATCCAGCGGACGCGAGAGGATGTCCGAGGACATGTCCGCCACCAGGGGCGTGTCGCCCACCTGCGGAATCCAGTCGAACTGCAGGCCGCCGATGGTTTCGTTGCTGCAGTAATGCACGTAGGCGGCATCTTTCGACAGCTGCCAGTCGTTCTGCCCGGGAATGGCGAAATAGTCGTGCGCCTTGGCGCTGGCGGCGACATTGATGGCGCCATAGCGACGCGCCTCTTCGATGGCCTTCTTCGACCAGATACCGGTCTCGACGTAATCCGCCACGCCGTCTTCCGGCAGCAGGTTCAGCGGGATCTCGGCGAACTGCTGGCTGGCACCGCCCTGCAGGAACAGCACCTTGTAATCACTGGGCACAGCGAGCAGATCGCGCAGGTCCTGTTCGGCCTGGCTGGCGATGGTCACGTACTCGTCGCTACGGTGACTCATCTCCATGACCGACAGGCCCTTGCCCTGCCAGTCGAGCATTTCGGCCTGGGCACGTTGCAGTACAGCGGTCGGCAGCGCGGCTGGGCCGGCGCAGAAGTTAAAAGCTCGCTTGCTCACTTCTCTTCTCTCAATTCATTTCGATGGGTTCACCCCATCCTATGACCTGAACCCGCGATCTGTGGGAGGGGCTTCAGCGGCGACAGTCGCGGCTGAAGCCCCTCCCACGAGGCGCGTATTTATTCCTCGCTGCCTTCCTCGGCGTCGGTGACTGGTGCCTCGGAGCCCTCTTCGGCGACCTCGACGCCCTCCTCACCTTCGAGCAATTCGTCATCCTCGACCGGCGTCGGCTCCTGCACACGCTCCAGACCGACCAGGGTTTCATCCTTGGCCAGCTTGATCAGCGTCACGCCCTGAGTGTTACGACCCGAGCTGGAGACTTCGTCGACGCGGGTACGCACCAGCGTGCCCTGGTCGGAGATGAGCATGATTTCCTCGCCGTCCTGCACCTGGATGGCACCGACCAGCTTGCCGTTGCGCTCGCTGGTCACCATGCCGATGACGCCCTGGCCACCACGACCGCGACGCGGGAACTTGCCCAGGCCGGTGCGCTTGCCGAAGCCGCGCTCGGATGCCGTGAGGATCTGCGCACCGGACTCGGGAATGAGCATGGAGATCAGCTCCTGATCCTTGCCCAGGCGCATGCCACGTACACCGCGCGCAGTACGACCCATGGTGCGCACCTTGCTTTCGGCGAAACGCAGCACCTTGCCAGCGTCGGAGAACAGCATGACTTCCTTGGCGCCATCGGTGATCGCGGCGGCGATCAGGGTGTCCCCCTCTTCCAGGCGCAGTGCGATCAGGCCGGCGCTGCGCGGACGGCTGAACTGCACCAGCGGCGTCTTCTTCACGGTACCGAAGGCGGTGGCCATGAAGATGTAGGCGCCTGTCGGCTCGGCGACCAGCTCGGGGGTTTCGCCCTCGACTTCCTCGACTTCCTCGACCTCGGCGACTTCGACGGCTTCGCCTTCGATCACCACGCCTTCTTCGTCCAGGTCCTCGTCGGCACCGGCGCTCTGCTGCAGGGCCTCGAGGTCGATCTGCAGCATGGCGGTGATGCGCTCACCCTCGTCCAGCGGCAGCAGGTTGACCAGCGGGCGGCCGCGCGCGGTGCGCGACGCCTCGGGGATCTCGAACGTGCGCAGCCAGTACACCTTGCCCTTGCTGGAGAACAGCAGCAGGGTGGCATGGCTGTTGGCGACCAGCAGGTGCTCGACGTAGTCCTCGTCCTTCACCCCGGTGGCCGACTTGCCCTTGCCGCCACGGCGCTGGGCCTCGTAGGCCGCCAGCGGCTGGCTCTTGGCATAACCGCCGTGGGAGATGGTGACGACGCGCTCTTCCTCGGTGATCAGGTCGGCGATGGTCAGGTCCTGACGCGAGGCGATGATCTCGGTACGACGGGCGTCACCGAACTCGGCCTTGACCTTCTCCAGCTCCTCGCGGATGACTTCCATCAGACGCTCGGGGCTGGTCAGGATACGGATCAGCTCACCGATCAGGGCGAGGATTTCCTGGTACTCGGCCAGCAGCTTCTCGTGCTCCAGGCCGGTCAGGCGGTGCAGACGCAGTTCCAGAATGGCTTGCGCCTGTTCCGGCGACAGGTAGTACTTGCCGTCACGCAGACCGTATTGCTCGTCCAGCCCTTCCGGGCGGCAGGAGTCGGCGCCGGCGCGCTCGACCATGGCTTCCACCGCGCTGGATTCCCAGGCCGTGGCAAGCAGACGCTCCTTGGCCTCGGCCGGCGTCGGCGAGGCCTTGATCAGCTCGATCACCGGGTCGATGTTGGACAGCGCCACGGCCTGGCCTTCGAGGATGTGGCCACGTTCGCGGGCCTTGCGCAGCTCGTAGACGGTGCGGCGGGTCACCACCTCACGGCGGTGACGAACGAACACCTCGAGCATTTCCTTGAGGTTCAGGGTCTTCGGCTGACCATCGACCAGCGCCACCACGTTGATACCGAACACGCTCTGCATCTGAGTCTGGGCGTAGAGGTTGTTCAGCACCACGTCCGGCACTTCGCCACGACGCAGCTCGATCACCACGCGCATGCCGTCCTTGTCGGACTCGTCACGCAGCTCGGTGATGCCTTCGATCTTCTTCTCTTTGACCAGCTCGGCGATCTTCTCGATCAGACGCGCCTTGTTCAGCTGGTACGGCAGCTCGGTGACCACCAGCTGCTGGCGGTTGCCGGACTTGTCGATATCCTCGACCTCGACGCGGGCACGGATGTAGATGCGCCCGCGACCGGTACGGTAGGCCTCGATGATCCCGGCACGGCCGTTGATGATGCCGGCGGTGGGGAAGTCCGGGCCGGGGATGTACTGCATCAGGTCATCGACGGTCAGCTCGGCGTTGTCGATCAGCGCCAGGCAGCCATCGATCACCTCGGTGAGGTTGTGCGGCGGGATGTTGGTGGCCATGCCCACGGCGATACCCGACGAGCCGTTGACCAGCAGGTTCGGCACCTTGGTCGGCATCACCGCCGGAATCTGCTCGGTGCCGTCGTAGTTCGGCACCCAGTCCACGGTTTCCTTGTCCAGGTCGGCCAGCAGCTCGTGGGCCAGCTTGGTCATGCGCACTTCGGTGTAACGCATGGCGGCGGCGTTGTCGCCGTCCACCGAACCGAAGTTGCCCTGACCGTCGACCAGCAGGTAACGCAGGGAGAAGTCCTGCGCCATCCGCACGATGGTGTCGTACACCGCGGTGTCGCCGTGCGGGTGGTATTTACCGATCACGTCACCGACCACACGGGCGGATTTCTTGTAGGGCTTGTTCCAGTCGTTGCCCAGTTCGCTCATGGCGTACAGCACACGACGGTGGACGGGCTTCAAGCCATCGCGCGCATCCGGCAGCGCACGCCCGACGATCACGCTCATCGCGTAGTCGAGGTAGGACTGTTTCAGCTCGTCTTCGATATTGACCGGGAGGATTTCTTTGGCCAGTTCGCCCATGAGAAGCCTGGTTCCTTTTTCTGGTGAAACTCCGCGTCATTCTTCCTGAACGCCATGGAGCACGTCGCGATAGCTTCGAGCCATCAGCGACTCACGACAAATCAACGAGTTATGTCACGATTCGATGCAGTGAAGGCGGCTGTGACCAGCCCCCCTGAAAACTGCCGGAGATTACCACAAAGCGTGCCGCACACCTACCCCGCGACAGGGAGTGCGCGGCGCACTCAGTGCAGGCGCTTGCGGCACATCAGTTGCGCCATCTTCGCGCTGTCCGGACGCTCGACCACGCCCTTTTCGGTCACGATGTAGTCGACCAGGTCAGCTGGCGTCACGTCGAACACCGGATTGACCGCATGCACATCCGCCGCCATCCGGTGCCCGGCAACATCCAGCAGCTCACGCCCATCGCGCTCCTCGAGCAGGATGTCCTCGCCGCTTTCCAGGTTCATGTCGATGGTCGAACTGGGCGCTACCACCATCAGCCGCACGCCATGGTGCATGGCATTGACCGCCAGCTGATAGGTCCCGATCTTGTTGGCCACGTCGCCGTTGGCAGTGATGCGATCGGCGCCGACTATCACCCAGGTGATGCCCTTGGTCTTCATCAGGTGCGCGGCCGCCGCATCGGCGTTGAGGCTGACCGGCACGCCGTCGCCGGCCAGCTCCCAGGCGGTCAGGCGCGCGCCCTGCAACCAGGGACGGGTCTCGTCGACATAGACATGCTCGACCAGCCCTTCCAGGTGCGCAGCGCGGATCACCCCGAGCGCGGTACCAAAACCGCCGGTGGCCAGCGCCCCGGCATTGCAATGGGTCAGCAGCACCTGCGGATTGCCCTGGTGCTTGCGAATCAGCTCCATGCCGAGCTGCGCCATGGTCAGGTTGGCCTCACGGTCACTGGCGTGAATGCCGATCGCCTCGGCCTCCAGCTGCTGCAGCGCCTGTTCGTCATCCTTGAGCCGCGCCAGGCGCTCGCGCATGCGCTGCAGGGCCCAGGACAGGTTCACCGCAGTAGGACGCGCCTGCTCCAGACGAGCGAAGTCCGCCTCCAGCGCATCGCGCCAGTCACCGCCCGCCTGCAGCCTGGCGCGCGCCGCCAGCACCAGGCCATAGGCCGCCGCGATCCCGATCGCCGGCGCACCGCGCACCACCATGTCGCGAATCGCATCCGCCACTGCTGCCGCGGAGTCGTAGCGCAACCAGGTCTGCCGATGCGGCAACAGGCGCTGGTCGAGCAGATAAAGCGCACCATCGCGCCACTCGATCGCCTGGACCTTCTCCACCGCCAGCAATTGCTCGCGCATCGCGCACCCCACCCTTAACCATCAAAAAATCGCGGATTATACGCAGAGAAGCAGGCGCCAACCGAACAATCCAGCAGCCCCGGCGACTTCAAGCAACGCGCGTTCATCTATACACTGGCGGCCTTCCATGCAGCCTTCAAGCCAGACGGACACGCTCCCATGCCCCAAGCTCCTCTCGACCTTCTGCTCCTGCCGACCTGGCTGGTGCCCGTGGAGCCGGCTGGTGTGGTGCTGCGCGAGCATGGCCTGGGCATTCGCGACGGGCACATCGTGCTGATCGCCCCGCGCGCCGAGGCCCTGCGCCATCCCGCCAGCGAGGTGCGCGAACTGCCGGACTGCCTGCTCGCCCCCGGCCTGATCAACGCCCACGGCCATGCGGCGATGACCCTGCTGCGTGGCATCGCCGACGACCTGCCGCTGATGACCTGGCTGCACGAGCATATCTGGCCGGCCGAGGGCAAATGGGTCGACGAGGCCTTCGTCCGCGACGGCACCGACCTGGCCATCGCCGAACAGATCAAGGGCGGCATCAGCTGCTTCTCCGACATGTACTTCTACCCGCAGACGGCCGTCGAGTGCGTGCACAAGGCAGGCGTACGCGCGCAGATCACCGTCCCCGTGCTGGACTTCCCCGTCCCCGGCGCACTCAACGCCGCCGAGGCGCTGCGCAAGGGCCTGCAACTGTTCGACGACCTCAAGCAGCACCCGCGCATCCGCATCGCCTTCGGCCCGCACGCGCCCTACACGGTCAGCGACGACAAGCTCGAACAGGTGCGCATGCTGGCCGACGAGCTGGATGCCGGCATTCACATGCACGTGCATGAAACCGCGCAGGAAGTGGCCGAGGCCGTCGCCAAGCACGGCGAGCGCCCCCTGGCCCGCCTGGCCCGCCTGGGCCTGCTCGGCCCGCGCTTCCAGGCCGTGCACATGACCCAGATCGACGACGACGACCTGGCCCTGCTGGTCGAGCACAACTGCAGCATCGTCCATTGCCCGGAGTCCAACCTCAAGCTGGCCAGCGGCTTCTGCCCGGTCGAGCGCCTGTGGCAGGCCGGCGTCAACGTCGCCATCGGCACCGACGGCGCCGCCAGCAACAACGACCTGGACCTGCTCGGCGAAACGCGCACCGCCGCCCTGCTGGCCAAGGCCGTATCGGGCTCGGCCACGGCCCTGAACGCCCACAGCGCACTGCGCATGGCCACGCTCAACGGCGCCCGCGCCCTCGGCCTGGACACCCAGGTCGGCTCGCTGGAAACCGGCAAGCTGGCCGACCTCGTCGCCTTCGACCTCTCCGGCCTGGCCCAGCAACCGGTCTACGATCCGGTATCGCAGCTTGTCTACGCCAGCGCTCGCGACTGCGTGAAACACCTCTGGGTGGGCGGCAAGCAATTGCTGGACGAGGGCCGTCTGACCCGCATGGACGAGCGCGAACTGATCGCCAGAGCCAGGGACTGGGGCAGGAAAATCGGCAGAGGCTCGCCCGAACCTGCGACAAACTGACATACATTGAACGAACCCGCGCCGCCCCACGCCAGGACTTAAACTGGCAACATGACGGCGATACGCTTTCCATGCTTTGAAAGAGATGCTTATGAGCAACGTCGACCGCGCCGAAATCGCCAAATTCGAGGCCCTGGCACACCGCTGGTGGGACCGCGAGAGCGAGTTCAAACCCCTGCACGACATCAACCCGCTGCGGGTCAACTGGATCGATGAACGCGTCAGCCTGGCCGGCAAGCGCGTACTGGACGTCGGTTGCGGCGGCGGCATCCTCAGCGAGGCCATGGCCCAGCGCGGCGCGAAGGTCACCGGCATCGACATGGGCGAAGCCCCGCTCTCCGTCGCCCAGTTGCACCAGCTGGAGTCCGGCGTCGAGGTCGAATACCGGCAGATCACCGCCGAAGCCATGGCCGAGGAAATGCCCGGCCAGTTCGACGTGGTCACCTGCCTGGAGATGCTCGAGCACGTACCGGATCCCTCCTCCGTGATCCGCGCCTGCCACAAGCTGGTCAAGCCGGGCGGCCAGGTGTTCTTCTCCACCATCAACCGCAACCCCAAGGCCTACCTGTTCGCCGTCATCGGCGCCGAGTACATCCTGCGCCTGCTGCCACGCAGCACCCACGACTTCAAGAAGTTCATCCGCCCCTCCGAGCTCGGCGCCTGGAGCCGCGCGGCGGGCCTCGAGGTCAAGGACATCATCGGCCTGACCTACAACCCGCTGACCAAGCACTACAAGCTGGAAGCGGATGTCGACGTCAACTACATGATCCAGACGCTGAGGAAAGACTGATGCGTTTGCGCGCAGTTCTGTTCGACATGGACGGCACCCTCCTCGATTCGGCGCCGGACTTCATCGCCATCACCCAGGCCATGCGCGCCGCTCGTGGCCTGCCGCCACTGGCGGACAAGGCCATTCGTGACCAGGTTTCCGGCGGTGCTCGCGCCATGGTCGCCTGCGCCTTCGACGAGGACCCGGATTCCGCGGCCTTCGAGACCCTGCGCCAGGAGTTTCTCGAGCGCTACCAGGAACACTGCGCGGTCCTGACGCGCCCGTTCGACGGCATCGAAGCACTGCTCGGCGACATCGAGCTGGCGCGCCTGCAGTGGGGCGTCGCCACCAACAAGCCGGTGCGCTACGCCGAGCCGATCATGCAGCGCCTGAATCTCGCCGAGCGCTCGGCGGTGCTGGTCTGCCCGGATCACGTCAAGCAGAGCAAGCCGGCCCCGGACATGCTGCTGCTCGCCTGCCAGCAGATGAACGTCAAGCCCGAGGAAGTGCTGTTCATCGGCGATGACGCCCGCGACATCGAGTCGGGTCGCGCCGCCGGCTGCCGTACCGCCGCCGTGACCTACGGCTATATCCACCCCGAAGACAACCCGCGCAACTGGGGGGCCGACGTCGTGGTCGACCACCCGCAGGAACTGCGCGCGGTGCTCGACCGCGCCCTGTGCGGCTGCTGACGCAGCCGCCGCTCGCGCCACACCAGGCATGCTGCCTGCCCCCGTCTTTCGCTTTATCTTGAGACTTGCAGCCCGAGGCTTGCAGCTCGCCGAAGGAGATTGTTCATGTTCGATTACAGCGCCCGCCCAGACCTGCTCAAGGATCGCGTCATCCTGATCACCGGCGCCGGCCGGGGTATCGGTGCCGCCGCCGCCAAGAGCTTCGCGGCCCACGGCGCGACCGTGCTGCTGCTGGGCAAGACCGAGGCCAACCTGAGCCAGGTCTATGACGAGATCGAGGCGGCCGGTCACCCGCAGCCGGTGGTGATCCCCTTCAACCTGGAAACCGCCCTGCCGCACCAGTACGACGAGCTGGCGGTGATGATCGAGAACGAGTTCGGGCGCCTCGACGGCCTGCTGCACAACGCCTCGGTCCTCGGCCCGCGCACGCCGCTGGAACAACTCTCCGGCGACAACTTCATGCGCGTGATGCACATCAACGTCAACGCCATGTTCATGCTCAGCAGCACCCTGCTGCCCCTGCTCAAGCTGTCGCAGGACGCCTCCGTCGCCTTCACCTCCAGCAGCGTCGGCCGCAAGGGGCGCGCCTACTGGGGCGCCTACGCGGTCTCCAAATTCGCCACCGAAGGGCTGATGCAGGTGATGGCCGACGAACTGGACGGTATCAGCAACGTGCGCGCCAACAGCATCAACCCCGGCGCTACGCGCACCGCCATGCGTGCCCAGGCCTATCCGGGGGAAAATCCGGCCACCCGCCCGCTGCCCGAGGACATCATGCCGCTGTACCTCTACCTGATGGGGCCGGACAGCCAAGGGGTCAACGGTCAGGCCTTCGACGCCCAGTGACCCGCCCACTGCGGGCCGCAGGCACCTGCGGCCCGCCACATGACAGAAATCTGCCACCACCCTGCCCTGGCGGCAGCACATTGCCAGCATCGGCGTCAGACAACCGGCAAACGCTTGCCACGTGACATTTTTTCAACCAGCTAAGTGACTGACTTCACAGGAGTTTCAGCTCACTTGAACCACTTGGCATGATATTCGCTCTAACCCTCTCGTCGCACCATCGCGCCAGAGGTTCTGCTCCATGGTCCCCCCCAGCCGTTCCAACACCATCGATTTCGACGCGGCCAAGCTGCAGCGTCTCGGCTTCGCCGGCAATCGCAACCTGCCGCTCAAGCCCGCCAGCCTTGTGGAGCTGTACCATCAGCTGAGCCTGCAACTGCAGACCAGCCTGGATGCGGAGCGCATCCTCAACCTGTTCTTCCGCGAAGTGCAGCGCTTGGTGCCACTCGACGCCCTGGCCTTCCAGCACCCGTCGCAGGACCTGCGCCTGGAACTGGGGGAACGCGCGCCGCACTCGGCCGGCTATCGCCTGAGTCATGAAGGGGAATACCTGGGCGAACTGATCTTCAGGCGCAAGCAGCGCTTCTCCGAAGAGGAACTGGTGCAACTGGAGGCGCTGCTGGCTTGCCTGCTGTTCCCACTGCGCAATGCCCTGCTCTACCGCACGGCCCTGCAGAGCGCGCTGCGCGACCCGCTGACCGACACCGGCAACCGCATCGCCATGGACCAGGTGCTGCAGCGCGAGGTGGATCTGGCCCGCCGCAACCTGCAGCCGCTGTCCCTGCTGATGCTGGACATCGACCACTTCAAGTCGATCAACGACAACCATGGCCACGCACTGGGCGACGAAGTGCTCAAGGCCGTGGCCCAGACCCTGAAGAACCAGCTGCGCAACATCGACATGGTGTTTCGCTTCGGCGGCGAGGAATTCCTGGTCGTGCTCTCGGGCACCAGTCGCGAAGGCGCAGCCCTGGTCGGCGAACGCCTGCGCTTCGCGGTGATGGAGCTGCAATGCCTGGACGCCGGTCGCCCCATCGACGTGTCGATCAGCCTTGGCTGTGCCTGCCTGCTGCCCGGCGAGTCGAGTGAAAGCCTGCTGCGCCGCGCCGACAACGCCCTCTACGTGGCCAAGCGCGAAGGACGCAACCGCCTGTCGATGGCAGGCTGAAAGCGCGCCACGCCGGCAATGAAAAAGGGACTCCATGGAGTCCCTTTTTTCATCACTCAGCGCTTGCGGCCGAAGCCTGGGCGCTGACCATCGCCAGTGGGCGAACGCTTGTCCGGCCCTGCCGGGCGCGGCTTGCGGGCGGGGCGATCGGCGAGTTCGACCGCCGGGCGCGGCTGGCGCTTCTTGGTATCGCCCGGACGCTCGGCGACCGGCGTACCACGCCCACCCTCACGGCGTTCATCGGCACCCTTGCGCGGCGCACGCCCCGGACGGGCCTCGCCAGCGGCTTCGTCCTTGGCCGGACGCAGCACGCGCTTGCCGCGCACATCCACCGGTTTGGCCGACTTGCGCTGCAGGCGGTCGAGCTTCTCGCGGGTCTTTTCCTTCATCGCCGGCAACGCCTGCGGGGTGAGCCCGACTTCGGCGCTGAGGATGTCGACCTCGCGCTGATCCATCTCGCGCCAGCGCCCCATGGTCAGGTTGGAGGTCAGGAATACCGGGCCGAAGCGCACGCGCTTCAGACGGCTGACCACCAGCCCCTGGGATTCCCACAGACGGCGCACCTCGCGGTTGCGGCCTTCCATCACCACGCAGTGGTACCAGTGGTTGAAGCCTTCACCGCCAGGCGCTTCCTTGATGTCGGTGAACTTGGCCGGACCGTCCTCGAGCATGACGCCCTTCTTCAGGTTCTCGAGCATTTCCTCGGTCACCTCGCCGCGTACCCGCACCGCGTATTCGCGGTCCATCTGGTAGGACGGGTGCATCAGGCGGTTGGCCAGCTCACCGTCGGTGGTGAACAGCAGCAGGCCGGTGGTGTTGATGTCGAGGCGACCGATGTTGATCCAGCGGCCTTCCTTCGGTCGCGGCAAGCGGTCGAAGACGGTCGGACGGCCTTCCGGATCGTCGCGGGTGCAGATCTCGCCATCGGGCTTGTTGTAGATCAGCACGCGGCGTACCGAGCCGGCGATCTCTTCGCGCTTGAGCAGGCGCCCATCGAGCGCGATGGCGTCGTGACTGTCGACGCGCTGGCCGAGGGTCGCGGCAACGCCATTGACCTTGACGCGGCCTTCGCCGATCCAGGTCTCGATCTCACGACGTGAGGCCAGCCCCATGCGGGCCAGGACTTTCTGCAGTTTCTCGCCTGCAGGGCGTGGTTGTTCGTGTTCGTTCATCTGGGCACCTCCCGGTGTGACAAGGGTAGAAACGGGCGCGAATCATACGCGTGTGGGCTCCTGAAGCCTAGCAGGCCAGGCGCAAGTGGGGAAAATCGCTAAAAATTCCCACCCAGCGGGAACCTGATTTCACTAGACGAAAAAAATCATCAAGGATGCCGAGCATGAACTATTCGAACCCCACCGACCGCCTGCTGCAGATTCTCGTCACCCTGGGCCGCTCGCCACAGGCGCTGTCGGCCAAGGAACTGTCGGCCAGCCTGGGCCAGCCGCTGAGCAGCACCTACCGGCACCTCAACACCCTGCTGCGCTGGGGTCTGGCCGAAGACCAGGGCCACGGCCGCTACCTGCCGGGACCGGCCTGCCTGCTGCTGGCCAAGCGCTTCGACCGCGACTCGACCCTGGTCAGCCTGGCCAAGCCCGAGCTGCGGCGCCTGGCCGAGCTGAGCAAGGAAAGCGTCGGGCTGATGCTGCCGAGCAACGGCCAGGTGATCTGCGTGGAGCTGATCGACAGCCCGCAGCCGCTGCGCTGCTGCTACCAGAAAGGCCTGGCCCAGCCGCTGCTGCACGGCGCCTCGGCCAAGACCCTGCTGGCCCACCTGGAGTCCAGCGAGCTCGAGGCGCTGCTGACCCAGCAGGGGCTGGACGCCAGTCAACACGCAGCGCTGCGCGAAGAGCTGGAGCAGATTCGCGCCTGCGGCTACAGCACCAGCCTGGGCGAGATCGACGAGGGCGTGTGGGGCGTGAGCGCCGCCCTGCTCGACAGCCGTGGCCGCCTGCACGGCGCGCTGAGCCTGATGGGCCCGGCCAGCCGCGTGCAGGCGCGCGCAGAGCAGCTGCAACGCTGGACCCTGGAGAGCGCCGCGCGAGTCAGCGCGCGCCTGGACTGAGACGAGAGAGAACGAGCCCCATGCACGCACACCTGGACATGACCCCCTGGCAAGGCCGCATCGACGCCGGCGAAGGCAGCGGCGCCCGGCGCTGGCACCAGTGGGTACAGCCACTGGACCACGCGCCGCAGCCCCCAGGCGTGGCCCTACTGGGCTTCGCCTGCGACGAGGGCGTGCAGCGCAACCAGGGTCGCCCCGGTGCCTGCGAAGGCCCGCTGGCCCTGCGCCGGGCCCTGGCCAATCTCGCCTGGCACGCGCCCCACGCCCTCTACGATGCCGGTGACGTGCGCTGCGAGGATGCCGACCTGGAGCAGGCCCAGCAACGCTTTGCCGCCGATATCCGCCACCTGCTCGACGCCGGCCACCTGCCGCTGGGCCTCGGCGGCGGCCATGAGATCGCCTTCGCCAGCTACAGCGGCCTGGCCGATCACCTGGCCGAGCACGCCCCCGAGGCACGCATCGGCATCCTCAACTTCGATGCCCATTTCGACCTGCGCCACGCCGAGCGGGCCTCCTCGGGCACGCCGTTTCGCCAGATCGCCGAGCGCTGCGCGCGCCAGGGCCGGCCTTTCCACTACTGCTGCCTGGGCGTCAGCCGGCCCAACAACACCGCCGCGCTGTTCGCCGAGGCCGAGCGCCTCGAGGTGCGTTACCTGCTCGACCACCAGATGCACGCCGGCAACCAGGCACAAATCGAGCAGACCCTGGAACTCTTTCTCGGCGAGATCGACCAGCTCTACCTGACCCTGTGCCTGGACGTGCTGCCCGCCGCCCAGGCGCCCGGCGTCAGCGCCCCGTCCGCGCATGGCGTGGAGCTGGCGCTGGTGGAGCGCCTGCTGCGCCTGGTCACGGCCAGCGGCAAGCTGCGCCTGGCCGACATCGCCGAACTCAACCCGCGTCTGGACATCGACGCCCATACCGCTCGCTGCGCCGCACGCCTGGCCGCCTGCCTGCTCGAGTGACCCCTGCCACCGCCCACCCCTAGAGAACAATGACAATGATGACTCTGAACCTCGACGCCCTGACCACCACGGCGCTCGCCTTGCTGCTGCTCGGCGGCGGCGTGCTGCTCAAGCGCCACAGCCGCGTGCTGACCTTCCTCTGCGTACCGGCACCGGTGGTCGCCGGTTTCGGCTTCGCCCTGGTGATCTGGCTGCTGCGCAAGCTCGGCGTGCTCGAACTGACCCTCGACACCGCCCTGCAAGGCCCGCTGATGGTGGCCTTCTTCACCACCGTCGGCCTCGGCGGCAGCCTCGGCCTGCTGCGCCACGGCGGCAGGACGCTGTTCATCTACCTCGGCGCCTGCTGGGCGCTGGCCATCCTGCAGAACCTGGTCGGCGTCGGCGCCGCCGGGCTGTTCAACCTCGACCCGCTGCTGGGCCTGATGGCCGGCGCGGTGTCGCTCGAAGGCGGCTTCGGTGCGGCGGCGGCATTCGGCCCGGTGGCCGAAGGGCTCGGCGCCCAGGGCGCGGCCACCGCGGCGCTGGCTGCGGCCACCTTCGGCATGGTCGCTGGCGGCCTGCTCGGCACACCGGTGGCGCGCTGGCTGATCAGCCGCCACCAGCTGCGCCTGGACAGCCACAACAGCGCCGAGCTGAGCCAGCTCGAACGCGCCAGCCAGGGCAGCGTGGGCACGCTCGACAGCGCCACCCTGCTGCGTCTGCTGACCTGCATCCTGGTGATCATGGTGCTGGGTTTCTGGCTCGGCGGCGCGCTCGATGCGCACCTGGGCGTGGTCCTGCCGAGCTACGTCGGCGCCATGTTCGTGGCCATCATCGTGCGCAACCTGAATGACCGCATGCGCCTGCTGGAACTGCCCGACAGCGCCATCAGCACCCTGGGCGACGTCAGCCTCGGGCTGTTCCTGACCATGGCGATGATGAGCCTGAAATTCTGGGAGCTGGAACAACTCGGCCTGCCGCTGCTGGGCGTGCTGCTGATCCAGGTGGTGATCATGCTGCTACTGACCGTGTTCGTGCTGTTCCGCCTGCTCGGCCGCGACTACGACGCCGCCGTGCTCTGCGCCGGCTTCATGGGCCACGGCCTGGGCGCCACGCCCAACGCGGTGGCGAACATGGGCGCGGTCTGCGAGCACTACAAGGTGTTTTCCTACAAGGCGTTCATCATCGTGCCGCTGTGCGGCGCCGTGCTGATCGATATCGTCGCGCTGCCGGCGATCACCTGGTTCATCAACGCCTTCGCCGGTTGATACAGCGGGCGGCGGACCTCAGTCGTCCGCCGCTGGCCGTGGCTCGGGCTCGTCGACTTCCAGCGCCTCGGGCTCGGGTTCGGACTCCGGCTCGGGCAAGTCGTCGAAATCGGTCTTGAGCCCCAGCTCCATGGTGTCGAGTTCGGCCAGCAGGCTGCGGAAACTGGTTTCCTCCCGCGGCTCGGCGGCCTCGCCCTCCTCCTGCAGCGCCAGATCGGCGCGCGCCTGCAGCCCTTCCGGCACTTCCGCCTCGTCATCCAGCGCCAGTTGCGGCTCGGGTTCCAGCTCCCGCAGCGCGGCCAGCGGCGGCAGTTCGTCGAGGCTCCTGAGGTTGAAGTGATCGAGAAAGCCCTTGGTGGTGGCGAACATGGCCGGCCGCCCCGGGACGTCGCGATAGCCCACCACGCGAATCCACTCGCGCTCGAGCAGGGTCTTGGTGATGTTGCTGTTGACCGCCACGCCGCGCACATCCTCGATCTCGCCACGGGTGATCGGCTGCCGATAGGCGATCAGCGCCAGGGTTTCCAGCAGCGCGCGCGAGTAGCGCTGCGGCCGCTCCTCCCACAGCCGTCCGACCCAGGGGGCGAAGCGCTCACGCACTTGCAGGCGGTAGCCCGAAGCGACTTCCTTCAACTCGAATGCACGCCCCTCGCAGCTGCGCGCCAGGATGCTCAGGGCCTCGCGAAAGACGCCGCTGTCCGGACGCTCGTGCTCCTCGAACAGCTCGAACAGGCGCTCCAGGGACATGGGCTTGCCCGCCGCCAGGAGCAGGCCTTCGAGCACGGTGGCAAGCTGGTGCGGATCGGACAGCGTCATGATCTGGCAAACCTGGGGACAAGAAGTGAAAGGGCCACATTAAATGCGGCCCGGCAGTCTAGCAAATGCCGAGGAGCGCTTCAGGCCGGATTGGCCTCATGCGCCGCGATGATCTCGGCGACCAGCAGCGGGTCCGGCCCGTCGAGAAAGTATTCCTCGGCCAGCGGTGCCCGCAGGCGCATGAAGGCGTCCTCGCCGACCTGCAGGGTGTGCCCGGGGGCCATCTGCGCGCCGCTGCTCAGCAGGTAGCTCATCACGTTGTCGAACAGCTCCGAGTAGCGTTCGCCCTCATGGTGCCCCTCGGCCAGCACGGCGAAGTCGGCGATACCGAACACACCACCGCCGTAGGTACGCATCCAGGTGCCCTGCACGCCTTCGACGTCGTATTTGACGAAGCCGCAGTAGAGCGCGGTCAGCGGCATGCCGCGCAGCACGTCCAGGCTCTCGCGCCCCAGCCCCTGGTCATTGAAGATCGCTGCGGGCAAGGAGGTCCTGCCACTCTCGTTGAGCACCGCGATGGCACCGAAATGCGCCAGCGCACCGGCGACTGCGGCCAGCACCACGTATTGCTCCAGGGGGTCGTCGTCATGCCCGGCGTAGTACAGCAGGACATGGCTGGCATGGGCGCGCACCTCATCCTTGAGCGCCTGCGGATAATGCGCGGGGGCCACGCAGGACTCCAGCGATTGCGCAGGGAACGGCGCATCGAAGCCGAGCAGCCGCACCACGTGCTCTCCCCAGCCGGCCAGGGCGAAGAACTGCTCGACTTCGTCGGACACCTCGCAGCTCGCTGCGGCCATTTCCGGGTGATAGGCACGCAGGACGCGGGTCAGCTCGTCCTGATCCAGCTGCAGCGCAGCCGGGAACAGCACCTGCAGGCTGACTCGCCCTTCGCTGGCGGGATTGGCGACCAGACGGGCCGGCTCTGCGGCAGCGTCGTCGCGGCGACCGAAGAAACGCGAAAAGATACTCACCTGAAACTCCCTTTGTTCAACGCTTCCCAGGACGACTCGCGCGTTACGCCTCCACATCCTGCTCGATGCGGGCTCGTACATGGATGGCGGCAAACGGCGCATTCTGCACCAGTTCGACCAGCGATTCCTTGATCAACTCGAGAATTGCCATGAAGGTCACAACCACGCCGAGCCGCCCTTCCTCCGCAGCGAACAGCTCGACGAAGGGCACGAACGCGCCGCCCTTGAGACGCTCCAGCACCTCGCTCATGCGCTCGCGGGTAGACAGCGCCTCACGGGTGACCTGATGGCTTTCGAACATGTCGGCGCGGCGCAACACCTCGGCCATCGACAGCAGCACCTCTTCCAGGCTGACATCCGGCAGCAGCTTGCGCGCCCTGGCCTCGGGGGCATCCAGCCTGGGCACGATGACGTCGCGGCCGACTCGCGGCAGCTCATCGAGGTCTTCGGCGGCCGCCTTGAAGCGCTCGTACTCCTGCAGACGGCGGATCAGCTCCGCACGCGGGTCATCCTCTTCGTCCTCGGTCTCGGTCGAGCGTGGCAGCAGCATGCGCGACTTGATCTCGGCGAGCATGGCGGCCATCACCAGGTACTCGGCAGCCAGCTCCAGGCGCACCGACTTCATCAGCTCGACATAGCCCATGTACTGCTTGGTGATTTCCGCGACGGGGATGTCGAGGATGTCGATGTTCTGCTTGCGGATCAGATAGAGCAGCAGGTCCAGCGGCCCCTCGAACGCCTCGAGAAACACCTCCAGGGCGTCCGGGGGGATGTACAGGTCCAGCGGCAGTTCGGTGACCGCTTCGCCATATACCAGGGCGAACGGCAGTTCCTGCTGGGCACCAGCCTGGTTGTCCATCGACGGCGTGACGGGTTCACTCACGGCGAGCGCTCCTTCAGCGGTAGTTCAGGCCCATGGCCATGCGCACCTCGGCCAGGGTGTCGCGTGCCTCGTCACGTGCGCGCTCGGCCCCTTCGGCGAGGATGCTGCGGACCAGGTCCGGGCTGTCCTCGTAGTCGATCGCACGCCGCTGCAAGGGCGCCAGCTCGCTCTGCAGCGAGGAGCACAGGCGGCTCTTGCAGTCGAGGCAGCCGATCGCGGCGCTGCGGCAGCCTTCGATGACCCAGTGCAACTGCTCGTCGCTGGAGTACAGCTGGTGCAGCGACCACACCGGGCAGCGTTGCGGTTCGCCCGGATCGTCGCGGTGCACGCGCGCCGGGTCGGTGGGCATGCGCCGCAGTTTTTCCTCCAGCTCGGCATCACTGTCGCGCAGGAATATCGCATTACCGCTGGACTTGGCCATTTTCTGCCCGTCCAGCCCCGGCACCCGCGAGAACTCGGCGAGAATCGGCTGCGGCTCGGCCAGGATCACCTTGCCGCCACCCTCCAGATAGCCGAACAGGCGCTCCTGGTCTCCCAGGGTGAGGGTGCTCTGCTCCTTGAGCAGGGCGCGGGCGGTTTCCAGCGCCTGCGCATCGCCCTGCTCCTGGTAGGCCTTGCGCAGGTTGCTGTAGAGCTTGCCGAGCTTCTTGCCGAGTTTGCCGATGGCGGCTTCGGCCTTCACCTCGAAGTCCGGCTCGCTGCCATACAGATGGTTGAAACGCCGCGCCACTTCGCGGGCGAACTCGATGTGCGGCAGCTGATCAGCGCCGACCGGGACCTGCCCGGCCCGATACAGCAGGATATCGGCGGCCTGCAGCAGCGGATAACCGAGGAAGCCGTAGGTGGAAAGGTCCTTGCCGGACTGACCGTCCTGCTGCTCCTTGTACGACGGCACGCGTTCCAGCCAGCTCAGCGGGCAGATCATCGACAGCAGCAGATGCAGCTCGGCGTGCTCGGGCACCTGCGACTGCACGAACAGCGTCGCCGAACTGGGGCTGACGCCGGCCGACAGCCAGTCGACCGCCATGTCCATGACGTGCTGGGACAGCTGGCCGACCTCCGCGTACTCGGTGGTCAGCGCATGCCAGTCGACGATGCAGAAGAAGCAGTCGTACTCGTGCTGCAACCTGACCCAGTTCTTCAGCACGCCGTGATAGTGCCCGAGGTGCAGACGACCGCTCGGACGCATTCCAGAAAGCACCCGACGTTCGGAGTCGTTAAGGCTCAAACCGTTCTACCCAAAATCCAGACAAGGCCACGGAGTATAGGGCAGCAGCGGTCACAACGGAAAAGCCGCGTGACAGGCCGTCTCAGAGATCGTGAAACGGCGCGGGATCGCCGCAACCGACCCGCACGACCTCGGGGCTGTCGTCCGCCAGATTGACCACGGTGGAGGCCTCCAGCCCGCCGAAGCCGCCGTCGATGATCAGGTCGACATGATGCTCGAGCACCTGGCGCATCTCGTACGGGTCGGACATCGGCAGCTCGTCGCCCGGCATGATCAGGCTGACGCTCATCAGCGGTTCGCCGAGCTGCTCCAGCAGCGCCAGGGCGATGGGATGGCTGGGCACCCGGATACCGATGGTGCGGCGCTTGGGGTGCAGGAGCATGCGCGGCACTTCGCGCGTGGCATTGAGGATGAAGGTATAGGGGCCGGGGGTGTGATTCTTCAGCAGGCGGAAGGCGGCGGTATCGACCTTGGCGAACAGGCCGATCTGCGACAGGTCGCGGCAGACCAGGGTGAAGTTGTGCTTGTCGTCGAGCTGGCGCAGGCGACGAATGCGCTCGACCGCATTCTTGTCGCCGATGGCACAACCCAGGGCATAGGACGAGTCGGTCGGATAGACCACCACGCCGCCGCCACGAATGATCTCCACGGCCTGTTTGATCAGGCGTGCCTGGGGGTTTTCCGGGTGCACCTGGAAAAATTGACTCACGCTTGCTCCCTGCTCATTGAGTGACAGCGGATGGCTGTGCATGTTCGAAGCGCTCCCAGAGCGCCGTCAGGTCATCGGGCAACGGGCGGTACATGCCCAGTTCGGACCAGTCGCCCGGCGCATGGAAATCGCTGCCGACACTGGCCATCAAGCCAAATTCACGCGCCAGGATCGCCAGGCCACCGACCTGCTCGGCCGGCTGCATGCCATTCACCACTTCCAAGGCATGCCCACCCAATGCCGCGAAGTCGGCCACCAGACGTCGGCGCTTACTGCGAGTAAAGTCGTACTGCCACGGATGCGCCAGGCTGATCCAGGCCCTGGCCGAACGCAAGGTGGCGAGGGTTTCCTCCAGCGTTGGCCAATGCTGTTTGACATCGCCCAGCTTGCCCGAGCCCAGCCACTTGCGAAACGCCTCGGCGCGGTCACGCACATGGCCGGCACGCACGAGGAATTCGGCGAAATGCGGCCGCGCCGGCGCATTGCCACTGTCGCCCAGTTCCTGCTGCACGGCCCGGGCGCCCTGCAGCGCACCCGGCATGCCCTTGGCCGCCAGGCGCCGGTCGATTTCCTCGGCGCGCTGCCAGCGCCCATGGTGCAGGGCCTCGATGGCATCGCGCAGCGCCGGCGCCTCGCGCTCGAAGGCATAGCCGAGCACATGGATGGTCGCACCACCCCAGGTGCAGGACAGCTCGATGCCGTTGATCAGGCGCATGTCCAGGGCAGTCGCCGCACGCCGCGCCTCATCGAGGCCTTCCAGGGTGTCGTGATCGGTCAGCGCCAGCACCCGCACGCCACGCTCATGCGCCCGGGCCACCAGTACGGCGGGGGCCAGGGCGCCATCGGAGGCGGTGCTGTGGCAGTGCAGATCGACAATCATGGCGGCGCTTTCGTTGAGATTGATGTTTGTTATTATGCCCCACATCCGCGCCAACGCCGTCGCCGTATGGCGCAAATGCCTCATCCCTCCCCCGCTTCGACCCTGAATTAAGGATTGAGATGCTCTACGCCATCATCGCCACCGACGTCGAAAACTCCCTGGAAAACCGCCTGGCCGCGCGCCCTGCGCACCTCGCCCGCCTGGAACAGCTGAAGCAGGAAGGCCGCCTGCTGCTGGCCGGTCCGCACCCGGCGATCGACAGCAACGATCCGGGCCCGGCAGGTTTCAGCGGCAGCCTGATCGTTGCCGAGTTCGACTCTCTGGAAGCGGCGCAGAGCTGGGCCGACGCCGACCCGTACCGTGCCGCGGGCGTCTATGCCAACGTGCTGGTCAAACCCTTCAAGAAAGTGCTGCCCTGAACGGACAGCCGCCACGCTGCTCGCGCCTACAAGGAATCGCCATGCGCTCGATCCCGTTGTCCCTGCTGGTCGCCCTGGTGCTGATCGGCTCTGCGGCACAGGCAGAAGAGGAAACCGTTCCGCCTGCCCCTGCGCCAGCCAGCGTAGACGCCGACCATCAGGTGCTCGAACAGCGCCTGGCGCAAAGCGAACAACTGCGCAGCGAGCAGGAAGCGAGCAGCACCGTGCAGTTGCAGCGCCTGCGCCAGGAGAACCAGCGCCTGCGCATGCAGCTCAAGGAAAGCCAGGCGCAGGTGCAACCCAGCCTGCTGAGCGACACGCAGACCTGGTTCGCCCTGGGCGCCGGGCTCAGCCTGGTCTCGATCTTCGTCGGCGCGTTGCTGCGCGGCAATCGCAAGAGCCGCCGCGAGTGGATCAACTGAACCATGAGCCGACTGCTGCTGATCGACGACGACCAGGAACTCTGCGAGCTGCTCGCCAGCTGGCTGACCCAGGAAGGCTTCCAGGTCACCGCCTGCCATGAAGCCGGCAGCGCCCGCCAGGCCCTCGCCTCGCAGGCGCCCGACGCCGTGGTGCTGGACGTGATGCTGCCGGACGGCAGCGGCCTGGAGCTGCTCAAGCAGCTGCGCGGTGAACATGCGGAGCTGCCGGTACTGATGCTCTCGGCCCGAGGCGAGCCGCTGGACCGCATTCTCGGCCTGGAGCTGGGCGCCGACGACTACCTGGCCAAACCCTGCGACCCACGCGAGCTGACCGCCCGCCTGCGCGCCGTGCTGCGGCGCACGGCACCCGCACCGGCGAGCAGCCAGCTGGAGCTGGGCGACCTCAGCTTCAGCCCCAATCGCGGCGTGGTCAGCATCGCCGAACATGACGTGCCGCTGACCCTGTCCGAGAGTCGCCTACTGGAAGCCCTGCTGCGTCAGCCCGGCGAGCCGGTGGACAAGCAGGCCCTGGCGCAGCTCGCCCTGGGCCGCAAGCTGACGCTCTACGACCGCAGCCTCGACATGCATGTCAGCAACCTGCGCAAGAAGCTCGGCCCGCACCCGGATGGCCGCCCGCGCATCGTTGCCCTGCGCAGCCGTGGCTATTACTACACCCCCTGAAGGCGCTGCCGGCGCTGCGTAAACAGCCTGCAACATCGCCTTTACCCAAGCTTTACCGTCGCCTGACCGCCCTTGACCTTGACCGCCGCATACTGAGCCCATCCGGTCGTTACCGGTTTCGAGACAAGGAGAATCACCATGCGCAAGACCCTCACCGCCCTGCTGTTCGCCGCGACCCTGCCGACCCTGGCTTTCGCCATGCCCATGGAAGACGGCGGCCCGCGCCATCATGACCGTGGCCCCGACATGTTCAAGGAGCTGAACCTGAGCAAGGAGCAGCGCCAGGAGTTCCGCAAGCTGATGGGCGAGCAGATGAAGAGCCATCGCGACATCACCAAGCGCTACCTGGACAAGCTGCCGGAAGCCGAGAAGCAGGCCATGAAGAAAGAGCTGGACAAGGCGCGCGCCGACCAGCACAAGGCCCTGCGTGACCTGCTCAACCCGGAACAGCAGAAGGCGTTCGACGAGCACCAGAAGAAGATGGAGGCACGTCGCGCCGAAATGGCCGAGTTCAAGGCCTGGAAGGCCGACAAGGACAAGAACGCCAACTGACATCCATCTCCATCGATCCGCCGCCGCGCCCTCCGGGCCCGGCGGCTTCTGCATGAGGACATCGCGTGCGTTCATTGTTCTGGCGCATCCTGGCGACATTCTGGCTGGCCATCGCCCTGGTGGCCGGCCTGTTCCTGCTGCTGGGCCGCGCCCTTAACCAGGACGCCTGGGTCCTCAGCATGCACCCGGGCCTGGACGGCCTCGACAGCGAGTGGGTCCGGCGCTATGAGCACGATGGGCAGGAGGCCGCCCAGGACTTCCTCGAACAGCGCAAGCGCCGCTACCGCATCGACACCCAGGTGCTCGGCGAAAGCGGACAGTCGCTGGTCAGGGGCACCTTTCCATCACGCGCCGCCGCCTTCGAGGCGCGCCAGCACGATGAACGACGCCTGCCCTGGCGCCGTCTGACGGCCGAGTACACCAGCCCGGAAAGCGGCGAGAGCTACCTGTTCATCTACCGTATCCCGCACCCCGAACTCGCCGCCTGGCACCGGGGCAGCCTGTTCTGGCCGCTCAGCGCGCTGGCGATCGCCCTGGTGGTACTGACGCTGTTCAGCCTGCTGCTGACGCTGTCGATCACCCGTCCGCTGGACCGCCTGCGCGGCGCCGTGCACGACCTGGGGCAGACCGCCTACCAGCAGAACAGCCTGGCGCGTCTGGCCACGCGCCGCGACGAACTGGGCCTGCTGGCCAAGGACTTCAACCGTATGGGCGAACGCCTGCAAGGACTGATTGGCAGCCAGCGCCAGTTGCTGCGCGACGTTTCCCACGAGCTGCGCTCGCCCCTGGCCCGCCTGCGCATCGCCCTGGCCCTGGCGGAACGGGCCAGCCCGGCAGAACGGGACAAGCTGTGGCCGCGTCTCAGCCAGGAATGCGATCGCCTGGAAGCACTGATCAGCGAGATCCTGGCCCTCGCCCGCCTGGATGCCGACACGGGTGCAGCCCAGCCGGTCGACCTCGCCGCCCTGCTCGACAAGCTGCAGGAGGACGCGCGCCTGACCGCTCCCGAACAGCGACTGCAGATCGACCTGGAGCCGGGCATTCAGCTCATGGGCTGGCCGGACATGCTCGAACGTGCGCTCGACAACCTGCTGCGCAATGCCCTGCGCTTCAATCCACCCGAGCAGCCGGTGCTGATCCGGGTACAGCGCCAGCAACAGCGCCTGCTGCTGAGCGTGCGCGACCACGGCCCGGGCGTTGCCGAGGCGCACCTGCAGCAGCTGGGCAAGCCGTTCTTTCGCGCGCCGGGTCAGAGCGCAGCCGGGCATGGCCTGGGGCTGGCCATCGCCCGCCGCGCGGCACAGCGCCACAGTGGCGAGCTGCTGCTGGCCAATCACCCGGAGGGCGGCTTCGTCGCCACCCTCAGCCTGCCACTCAAGCAGCAGGCGGGCTGATCAGCGCAGCGCTCAGCCGTTCCAGGGGCTGACGAAATCCTCGAGCGCGAGCTCCGGCGCGCGACGCAGCTCGCGCTCCGCTGTGCCGAGGTAGAGGTAGGCGATGATCTGCTCGTCCGCCGCCAGGCCCAGGCCCTTGCCGACATGCGCGTCGTAGGCCATGTCGCCGGTGCGCCAGACGGCACCGATACCCTGGGCATGAGCGGCCAGCAGCATGCCGTGCGCCGCACACCCGGCTGCGATCACCTGCTCGGACTCGGGAACCTTGGGATGCGCCTGGACCCGTGCGATCACCACCACCAGCAGCGGCGCACGCAGCGGCATGCCACGGGCCTTGCTCAGCGCCTCGGGCGTTGCCTGGGAATCCTTCACCTGCAGCGCCTCGGCGAACAATTCGCCCATGCGCCCACGCGCCTCGCCCTCGATGGTGAGAAAGCGCCACGGACGCAGTTGCCCGTGATCAGGGGCACGCAGGGCGGCGCGGAACAGCAGCTCACGCTGCGCCGCATCCGGCGCCGGGTCGACCAGACGGGGAACGGAAACACGGTTGAGCAGAGCGTCGAGAGCCTCCATCGGCCACCTCCTTGAAACGAAGAACGCGCATTCTCGGTGCTGCACGCTACAGGCTGCAAGCTCAGGCGGAGGCCTGCAGCCCGGCACTGCGGCGCAGGCGCTGCTGGAGGCGACTGTCAGGCGACCCGGTCGGGCGATATCACCGGCTTCACCGGTGGCGTCAGCGGCGGCAGCCCATGTGCCTTGCGGGCCTCGTCACAACGCGGGTTGTGCACGCCGTTCTCCCAGGAGGCCTGGAAGTCGCGGCAACTGCTCGAACGCTGCTCGTACAGGGTGCAGCGCACGCCGCAGCCGACATCGCCGAGCAGCTGGACACAACGTGCCGGCTTGCTCTCGGTGCCACGCATCGCGACATAGTGAGGGCTGATCTGGATCACCTGTTCATCGGGGACGCTGCCGCCAGCGGATTGGCATTCGCCCCAGAAGAAGGACACACGAAAGAACGCGCAGCAGGCGCCGCACGTGAGGCAGGGATTAGCTTCGGACATTTTGGGGAAGGACTCGGAAACCGACGGACGCCAGCAACGGACGGCTATTCTATGCGCGGCCATGCGCTTGTAAAGCCCCCTCCCCCAGCTCGCGAGAAAAGCGCTGCAAGCGGCCCTGCCCGGGCGCTGAGAGGCGCATGCGCGAGCACGCTGGAGAGGCTCGTTTACACTGTCCGCAAAGCGCGTTCTCGCCTGCCAGCGCCACGCCCGCCTGGTTTTCACCCAGCCGGGTTGCAGCGGTTTACAGCCGCCCGTCGGTGGGTAGAATGGCGCATTTCCAACCGCCAGAGCCCCCTACATGGCCTTGCCGACGCTGCGCATCATCGGATTCATCATCGGCATATTCCTGATTACCCTGGCGGTGAGCATGGCCATCCCCATGCTGACCCTGCTGATCTTCGAGCATCCCGAAGACCTCAACGCCTTCCTCTGGTCCAGCCTGATCACCCTGATTGCCGGCCTGGCGCTGGTCATCCCCGGACGTCCGCAGAACGCCCAGCTGCGCCCACGCGACATGTACCTGCTCACCACGGGCAGCTGGAGCGTGGTGTGCAGCTTCGCCGCGCTGCCCATGATGCTGATCGCGCACATCAGCTACACCGATGCGGTTTTCGAGACCATGTCGGGTATCACCACCACCGGTTCCACGGTGCTGACGGGGCTGGATCACATGTCGCCGGGCATCCTCATCTGGCGCTCCATGCTGCAGTGGCTCGGCGGCATCGGCTTCATCGGCATGGCGGTGGCGATCCTGCCGCTGCTGCGCGTGGGCGGCATGCGCCTGTTCCAGACCGAATCGTCGGACTGGGGCGAGAAAGTGATGCCGCGCTCGCACGTGGCTGCCAAGTACCTGCTGCTGGTGTACGTGGCCCTCACCCTGCTGGGCATTCTGGCCTACTGGGCTGCCGGCATGAACCTGTTCGATGCCGTCAACCATGCCATGACCTCGATTTCCACCGGTGGCTACTCCACCTCGGACTCGTCGCTGGCCAACTGGCCACAACCGGCCGTGCACTGGACGGCCGTCGTCCTGATGCTGCTCGGCGGCATGCCCTTCATGCTCTACGTCGCCTTCGTCCGGGGCAACCGCCAGGCCTTGTTCAAGGATCATCAGGTGCGCGGCTTCATCGGTTTCCTGCTGCTGACCTGGCTGGTGTTCGGCACCTGGCTGTGGATCAACTCGGAATACGCCTGGCTGGACGCCCTCCGCATCGTCGCGGTGAACGTCACCTCGGTGGTCACCACCACCGGCTTCGCCCTCGGCGACTACACCACTTGGGGCAGCTTCGCGGTCCTGCTGTTCTTCTACCTGACCTTCATGGGCGGCTGCTCCGGCTCGACCTCGGGCGGCCTGAAGATCTTCCGCTTCCAGGTCGCCTACGTGCTGCTCAAGGCCAACCTGATGCAGCTGGTGCACCCACGGGCGGTGATCAAGCAGCAGTACAACAACCACAACCTGGACGAGGAGATCGTGCGCTCGCTGATCACCTTCTCCTTCTTCTTCACCATCACCATCGGCGTCCTGGCGCTGGCACTGACCCTGACCGGCCTGGACTGGGTCACCGCCCTGACCGGCGCCGCCACCGCGGTGTGCAACGTCGGGCCGGGCCTCGGCCCGATCATCGGCCCGGCCGGCAACTTCGCCAGCCTGCCCGACTCGGCCAAATGGCTGCTGTCCATCGGCATGCTGCTGGGCCGCCTGGAAATCCTTACCGTCCTGGTGCTGGTCACCCGCAGCTTCTGGAAACACTGATCGATGCCTCTGTCCAGCCTGCGCATTCTCGCCTTCATCAACGGCATTTTCCTCATCACCCTGGCGCTGAGCATGCTGGTGCCGGTGATCACCCTGCTGATCTTCGAACAGCCACAGGGCATCAATGCCTTCCTCTGGTCCAGCCTGATCACCGCCCTGACCGGCATCGTCATGATCGCCCAGGGCCGACCGCAGCAGACCCAGCTGCGTCCGCGCGACATGTACATGCTGACGGTCTCGAGCTGGGTGATGGTGTCGATCTTCGCCGCCTTGCCGTTCATCTTCGCCGAGCGCGCGAGCATCACCGACGCCTACTTCGAGAGCATGTCCGGCATCACCGCCACCGGCGCGACGGTCTTCAGCGGCCTGGACGACATGTCGCCGGGCACGCTGATCTGGCGCTCGCTGCTGCACTGGCTCGGCGGCATCGGCTTCATCGCCATGGCCGTGGCGATCCTGCCGATGCTGCGCATCGGTGGCATGCGCCTGTTCCAGACCGAGTCCTCGGACCGCTCGGAGAAGGTCATGCCGCGCTCGCACATGGTCGCCAAGTACATGGTGCTGGCCTACGTCGGCCTCAGCGCCATCGCCGTACTGGCCTTCTGGCTGGCCGGGATGGGCCTGTTCGATTCGATCAACCACGCCATGTCGGCCATCGCCACCGGCGGTTTCTCCACCTCCGACTCGTCGCTGGGCAAATGGCAGCAGCCCGCCATCCACTGGGTCGCGGTGCTGGTGATGATTCTCGGCAGCCTGCCCTTCGTCCTCTACGTCACGGCGATGCGCGGCAATTACCGGCCCCTGCTGCGGGATGCCCAGGTGCACGGCTTCCTGCTCCTGCTGCTGGGCAGCTGGCTGGTGCTGGCCTCCTGGAAATGGATGACCACCGACCTCTACTGGCTCGATGCGCTGCGCCTGGTGGCGGTGAACATCACCTCGATCATGACCACCACCGGCTTCGCCGTCGGCGACTATCACCTGTGGGGCCCCTTCGCCAGCATGATCTTTTTCTACCTGGGCTTCGTCGGCGGCTGCTCCGGCTCGACCGCCGGCGGTCTCAAGGTGTTCCGTTTCCAGGTGGCCTACATCCTGCTCAAGGCCAACCTCAAGCAGCTGATCCACCCGCGCGCGGTGATCAAGCAGCAGTACAACCGCCACCGCCTGGACGAGGACATCGTTCGCTCGATCCTCGCCTTCGCCTTCTTCTACACCATCACCATCGCGACGCTGGCGCTGGCCGTGGCCATGTGCGGGGTGGACTGGATCACCTCGCTCACCGGCGCCGCCGCCATGGTCTCCGGGGTGGGCCCGGGGATGGGCGAGATGGTCGGCCCGGCAGGCAACTACGCCGGCATCCCCGACCTGGCCAAGTGGCTGCTGACCCTGGGCATGCTCCTCGGGCGCCTGGAGATCCTCACCGTGCTGGTGCTGCTGTTCCCTGCCTTCTGGCGCCACTGAGACGGCAGCCCGCCCCTTTCACTGGCCGGGCACACGCCGGCTGCGGTATTCCCCCGGCGTCTCGCCGAACCAGCGGCGAAACGCCCTGAAGAAGTTGCTGGGGTCGGCAAAGCCGAGCAGATAGGCAACCTCCAGCAGCGTCAGATCGACCTGCCCCAGGTACTGCTCGGCCAGCTCGCGGCGGGTGTCGTCGAGCAACTGCTGGTAGCTGGTGCCCTCCTCCTGCAGCCGTCGCTGCAAGGTGCGCTGCGACAGGTGCAGCGCCTGCGCCACCACCTCGCGTCGCGGCTCCCCTTGCGGCAACAGGCGGCACAGCACCTGGCGCGCCTGATGGGTCACCCGGCTGCTGCAGAAGCGCGCCAGGTACTCCCCGGCAAAGCGATCGTGCAACTGCGCCAGGGCTTCGTTGGCGCTGGGCAGCGGGGCCTCCAGGTCGGCGCGTTCGAAGATCAGCCCGTAGTGCTCGGCATTGAAGCGCAGCGGTGCCTGGAACACCTGCTGATAGGGGGCCAGATCGGCAGGCGCCGGGCCTTGCAGGCGTATTTCACGCGGGCGAATGAGCTTGCCGGTCATCCAGCGACAGAATGCCAGGCAGTAGGCCAGCGAGGCCTCGGCGCTCTGCCGCGCCGGCGGCAGGCGGTCGCCATGGATGGCCAGGGTCAGTGCGTAACCGTCGGGCTGCGCCAGGAAATTCAGGTCGGCCCCTTCGCCGATGATGCGCTGGTAGCGCACCAGGCGGGTGAAGCCGTCGCGCAGGTTGCGGCTGGACATCAGCGCGTAACCCACCACATGGAAGGACGCAGGACGCACCACCTGCGCCATGTTCAGACCGATCGCCGGGTTGCCGGACAGGGCCACGGCGCGCTGCCACAGGCGGGTCATGCCATCTTGCGGAAAGCGCGCATCCGGGTCGTTCAGCGCGGCGTAGTCCATGCCCAGTTCGGCGAACAGCCCGGCACAGTCGACACCGCCCAGCTCCAGTGCCTGCACGATGGCCAAGGCCCAGTTGGAAGATGTGGTTCTTTCACTCATCGTCTTGTTCTTATGTAGATCAGGCCAGCAAGGTCAGAGTTGGCGGCCCAAGGATACTAGACTGGCACCTTAAGTCAGTGGCCCATGGAGACAGCCGCTCTAGACTGACAGTGACAATAACAGGAGGTGCGCCATGACCGCCCAGACCACCGAACGCTTCCAGAGCTTCGCCGCGTTCTACCCCTACTACCTGCAGGAACACAGCAACCCGGTGTGCCGTCGCCTGCACTATGTCGGCAGCCTGCTGGTGCTGACGATCCTCGCCTACGCCCTGGCCACCCAGCAATGGCTGTGGCTGCTGGCCATGCCGCTGGCCGGCTATGGCTTCGCCTGGGTCGGCCACTTCGTCTTCGAGAAGAACCGCCCCGCCACCTTCCAGTACCCGCTCTACAGCCTGATGGGCGACTGGGTGATGCTGAAGGACGCCTTCACCGGGCGGATTCGCTTCTGACCCCGGCGCCAATCCAGAACAACAAGAACGAGAACGACCATGAATAGCCGAGCCCGCTTCACCCACATGGAAGACGGCCAGGCCGAGGACTGGGCCATCATCGCCCAGGATTTCGCCGCCTATGCCGCCCAGCTGCCTGCGCGCATTCTCGACCACCTGCGCCTGCTCGATGGCGACTTCGGCGGCTTCCCCGTCGACCGCCTGACCCACTCGCTGCAGACCGCCACCCGCGCGCACCGCGACGGGCGTGACGAGGAATACGTGGTCTGCGCCCTGCTCCACGACATTGGCGATACCCTCGGCAGCTACAACCACCCGGATATCGCGGCGGCGATCCTCAAACCCTTCGTCAGCGCCGAGAACCACTGGATGGTGGAGAAGCACGGGATCTTCCAGGGCTACTACTTCTTCCATCACCTGGGCATGGATCGTCACCTGCGCGAGCAGTTCAAGGACCACCCGCAGTACCAGGCGACCATCGAGTTCTGCGCCCGCTACGATGCCGCCGCCTTCGATCCGGACTACGAAAGCCTGCCCCTGAGCTACTTCGAAGCCATGCTGCAACGGGTCTTCGCCAGGCCGAAGAACTCCATCTACCTGGCGGCCATGGACGACGCGAACGCCTGACCGCCGGCCACTGTTACGCCACCGTTCGGCGGTCATGCTTGGCTGGCCGCCGTACCCTTGGTTATGATCCCTGCCCTGTAGAGCCTCTGGCTCAGGTCTTGCAGACCAGCCAGGCGTCCAGCAGAGACGCCAGAATTCCAGCAGGGACAGTTCCAGCAGATGAAGTCAGTCACCCTCAGCCGTGCCAACGGGCTGCCGACGCCGCCGTTGCGCGAATACTATTCGCGCGTGCTGGCCTATATCGCCACGGCCGCGGCCATCGCCGCCGGAACCTACGTCGGGCATTTCACCTACGACGTCCTCTGGATGGTGCCCTACGCGCTGCTCTACCCGCACCTGGCGCACAACCTCAGCCGCCGCTTCAAGCGCGACTATCCGCAACAGACCGACCTCACCCTGCTGTTCCTCGATGCTATCCACGCCGGCGCGGCCTGCGTGCTGCTGGGGTTCTCCACGGTACCCAGCCTGATGTTCATGCTGACCCTGTGCTTCAGCGCCCTGGTCATCGGCGGCCTGCGCTATCTGGGGCTGGCGCTGCTGGTCGCCGGCAGCGGCATGGCGCTGTGTGCGGCGCTGGTGGAGATCCACCCCAATACCAGCACGCCGACTCCCGTGGCCCTGGTCAGCATTCTCTTCGCCACCTTCTACATCTGCATCACCGCCTACTTCGTCAACCAGCAGGGATTGCGCCTGGCGCAGGTGCGCAGCGAGATCAAGCGCGAGCAGGAAAAGGCCGCACGCCTGGCCCGCAACCTGGCCAAGTACCTGTCCCCGCAGGTGTGGGAGTCGATCTTCACCGGCAAGAAGACCGTGCGCCTGGAGACCCAGCGCAAGAAACTCACCGTGTTCTTCTCCGACATCAAGGGTTTCACCGAGCTCTCCGAAGAGCTGGAAGCCGAAGCGCTGACCGACCTGCTCAACACCTACCTCAACGAGATGTCGAAGATCTGCCTGAAGTACGGCGGCACCATCGACAAGTTCATCGGCGACTGCGTCATGGTGTTCTTCGGCGACCCCAGCAGCAACGGCGCCAAGAAGGATGCGGTAGCGGCGGTTTCCATGGCCATCGCCATGCGCAAGCACATGAAGGTGCTACGCCAGCAGTGGCGTGCCCAGGGCATCACCAAGCCGCTGGAAATCCGCATGGGCCTCAACACCGGCTACTGCACGGTGGGCAACTTCGGCGCCGACACGCGCATGGACTACACCATCATCGGCCGCGACGTGAACCTCGCCAGCCGCCTGGAAAGCGCGGCGGAATCCGGCGAGATCCTCATCTCCCACGAGACCTACTCGCTGGTCAAGGATGTGATCATGTGCCGCGACAAGGGCCAGATCACGGTCAAGGGCTTCACCCGTCCGGTACAGATCTACCAGGTGGTGGATTTCCGTCGCGACCTGGGCGCCACCTCCAGCTACGTCGAGCACGAGCTGCCGGGCTTCTCCATGTACCTCGACACCAACGGCATCCAGAACTTCGACAAGGAACGCGTGATCCAGGCGCTCAACCAGGCGGCCGAGAAACTGCGCGACAAGGTCATTCTCTGAGCTGAACCCTCCGGGCAGCTGCGCTGCCCGCCCCCCCGGCGTAGCTAGGACAGCGCCTAGAGCGCGGTATCCGCCAGGGCCTCGTCCAGCACCACCGGCTCACCGTCGATCAGCGGCTGCAGCGCCAGGAATTCCAGCGCCGAGGCGCGCCAGGACTGTGCCGCCGCCAGCTCGGCGCAACGCCCGCGATCCAGTTCCAGGGCCGCCAGGCAGGCCGCGCCCAGGTCCTCGTCCATCACGCCACTGAGTCCCTGCTGCAACACGTCCAGCGGCCCCGCGACGGGGAACGCGGCAACCGGTGTGCCACAGGCCAGCGCCTCCAGCATCACCAGGCCATAGGTATCGGTGCGCGAAGGGAAGACCAGCACCGAGGCGTCCTGATAAGCCTCGGCCAGCGCCTGGCCACGGCGATAGCCGAGAAAGCTCACCTGCGGGTAGCGCAGCTGCAGCGCTTCACGCTGCGGGCCATCGCCTACCACACGCTTCTCGCCGGGCAGAGCCAGGTCGAGAAACGCCTGCAGGTTCTTTTCCGGCGCGATACGCCCCACGTAGAGAAACACCGGCTGCGCCTTCGCCTGGCGCATCCCGTTCGGGCTGAACAGGCCGGTATCCACGCCCTTGCGCCACAGTTGCAGGCGCTGCAGGTCCCACCCGGCGAACTCTTCGCGCAGGCGTTCGGTGGTCACCAGCACCGCCTGGCTCGGGCGATGGAAGGCGCGCAGCAGGGCATAGCCCCAGCGCGGCGCGATCCAGGGCCAGCGGGTGCTGACATATTCGGGGAAGCGCGTGTGGATCGCCGTGGAGAAGGCCAGACCACGCTTGACCAGCCAGCGCCGTGCCGCCCAGCCCAGCGGCCCTTCGGTCGCCAGGTGCACGCAGTCGGGGCGAAAGTCGCGGATCAGCGCGCCGACCCGCCAGAGATTCCACACCAGCGGAATCTCCGGGTAGGTCGGGCACGGCACGGAGCGGAAGTCGGCGGGCGACAGCAGCTTGACCTGATGACCGAGGCCGCGCAGCTCGCTGATCAGCGCCGCCAGGCTGGTGACCACACCATTGACCTGAGGCGCCCAGGCATCGGAGACGATCAGTATTCTCATGCACTGGTCTCGAGCGCCACGGCCTGCGCGTCGCTGGCTTCGCGCGCCTGCGCCTCGGCCAGACGGTAGAGTTCGATCTGCCCGTCCCAGTGCTCGATCAGTGCCGTGCAGGACTCCACCCAGTCACCGCAGTTCATGTACTCGACACCACTCACCTGGCGGATCTCGGCGTGGTGGATATGACCGCAGACGACGCCCTGCAGGCCACGCTTGACGCACTCGTGTGCGATGGCTTCCTCGAAGTCGCTGATGAAGTTCACCGCCGTCTTGACCTTGTGCTTGAGGTACGCCGACAGCGACCAGTAACCGTAGCCCCAGCGGCTGCGCCAGTGGTTCAGCCAGCGGTTGAGGGTCAGGGTGAATTCGTAGGCCGAGTCGCCGAGAAACGCCAGCCAGCGGTGGTAGCGGGTGATCACGTCGAACTGATCGCCATGGATGACCAGCAGCTGGCGGCCATCGGCGGTGACGTGCACGACCTCGTCCACCAGCTGGATGTTGCCCAGCAGCAGGCTCGAATAACGGCGCAGGAACTCGTCGTGGTTACCGGTGACGTAGATCACCTCGGTGCCCCGCTTGCTCATGGTCAGCAGGCGGCGAATGACGTTGGTGTGCGCCTGCGGCCAGTAGATACCGCCGCGCAGCTTCCAGCCGTCGATGATGTCGCCCACCAGGTAGATGCGGTCGGCGTGATAGCGCTTGAGGAAGGCCGCCAGGTGCTCGGCCTGACAGTCGCGAGTGCCGAGATGCACGTCGGAGATCCACAGGGTGCGGACACGTTGCTTGCGGGTGGGCTTGGCGAGCTGGGCGCTGGTCATGGGCTGCCTCCGGCTGGGTTTAGACGAGCTTGAGGCGTGGCGGTGAAAGGATTGTGACGGGCAAAAGACCGTTCGATGACGCAGCACGCCGTCGCCCCAAGGCGTTACACTCCTGCGCTCACCGAGGAACCGCCATGCTCCCTGCCCTGTCCCTGCGCCACTACAGCCATGAAGTGCTCTGCCACAGCCATGACCACGCCCAGTTGGTGTTCGGCCTGACGGGTGAGCTGCAGTTCGAGGTGGAGGGCCTGGGCAGCCGCGTGCTGCGTCATCACCTGGCGGTGGTACCGGCCGAGGCCCGCCACACCTGCGGCAGCCCGCGTGGCAGCCAGTGCCTGGTGCTGGACCTGCCAGCCAACGACTGGCTCGCACGGCAGCTCGGCCATCACGCGGACAACATCCAGCGCCTGCTCGAACGCCCCGGCGCCCTGCAGCTCGACCCGACCCAGGGCCAGTTGCTCAACTGGCTGGCCAACGGCCCGATCAACGATGCGGTGATCGCCGGCCAGGGCGCCGCCCTGCTGCTCGGCAGCCTGGCGTGCCAGCAGCCCGCCGGCGAAGCGGCACGCTTGCCGCTGTCGGCGCTCGACCACTACATCGAGCAGCATGTCGCCCATCCGTTGCAGGTTGCCGACCTGGCCCGGCTGGCCGGCCTGTCGGTCGCCCGCTTCCATGCCCGCTTTCTCGCCGATACCGGGCGCACGCCCATGGAACACATTCGCCAGTTGCGCCTGCAACGGGCCGAACAGCTGCTGCGCGACAGCGAACTGCCCGTCGGCGAGATCGCCGCCCGCGTCGGCTACACCTCGCAAAGTGCATTCACCGCCGCGCTGTCCCGCCACCTGGGCATGACCCCACGGCAACTGCGGCGCGATCGCCAGGCCCTGCGCCACGGCTGAGAGCCTCGCGACAAAAGCCGTCACTCCCGCGACAGACAGCCATCGCCAGCCCCTCTAGACTGCGCGACATCACCGAGGAGTAGCCCATGCAAACCATCGAATGGCAGGATTTCGAAAAAGTGGAGCTGCGCGTCGGCACCATTCGCAGCGCCCGTCCCAACGAAAAAGCGCTGAAACCCGCCTACGTGCTGGAAGTGGATCTTGGCGAGCTGGGCATCAGGACCTCCAGCGCGCAGATCACCGCACACTATGACTGCGACGGCCTGATCGGCCGCCAGGTGCTGTGCGTCTGCAACTTCCCCGTCAAGCGTATCGCCGGCGTGCGCTCCGAAGTGCTGGTCACGGGCGTCTACGACAGCGAAAACCGCGTGGTACTCGCCGGCTTCGACAAGCCGCTCGACAACGGTGCGCGTCTGGCATGAAGGAACGTAACGCCCTGCTGGCGATTCACCTGGGCGCCCTGCTGTTCGGCCTGTCGGGCATCTTCGGCAAACTGGCGGCGACCACACCGGACATGATTGCCGGCGGTCGCGCCTTCTTCGCCGTGCTTGCCCTCGGCCTCGCGACCCTGCTCTGGCGCCGCACCGGCTCGTCCCGCCCCAGCTGGCCCCAACTGGCCCGGCTGGTGCTCGGCGGCCTGCTGCTCGGCAGCCACTGGCTGGCCTTCTTCGAGGCGGTGAAAATCTCCGGCGTGGCCATCGCCACCCTGGGCTTCGCCAGCTTCCCGGCGTTCACCGTACTGCTCGAAGGCACCCTGTTCCGCGAGCGCACACGCCCCGTCGAATTCCTCATGGTCGCCCTGGTGTGCCTGGGGCTGATCCTGGTGACACCCGAGTTCAGCCTGGGCAGCGATGCCACCGTGGGCTTGCTCTGGGCCGTGTTGTCGGGCCTGCTGTTCGCCCTGCTGTCGCTGCTCAATCGGGCCAGCACACATGGCCTCGACCCGATACAGGCGGCCCTGTACCAGAACGTCACCGTGCTCGTCGTGTTCATGCCCCTCGCGGCCCCGCTGGTGCCCAGCCTGCGCCCGCTGGACTGGCTCTGGCTGGCGATGCTGGGGATCTTCTGCACGGGCCTGGCGCACAGCCTGTTCGTCGCCAGCCTGCGTGTGCTCAAGGCACGTACCACGGCGGTGATCTTCGCCCTGGAGCCGGTCTACGGGATTCTCTTCGCCTGGTGGCTGTTCAGCGAACAGCCCACCCTGCGCATGCTCGCGGGTGGCTTGCTGATCATCAGCGCCATCTTCGTCTCGGCACGGATGGCGCGCTGAGCCTGCCGGCATCAGGCTGCAGCGCGCAGCGACCCCGCCAAGGACGTCAGCCGCTCAGTTGACGCTGTAGCCACGCCCCGTCAGGCAGGCGCCCAGGGCGCGACGGTAACGCTCGGTGGAGTCGGCCCCCACCGGGCGGGTCGCCGTGGCGGGGTCGAAACCGCTCTGCCCCACCGCCCAGCTGTGGCACTCGTAGCGATCACGCCCCTGCAGCTCGGTGCTCTGGCCGTTGGCCGGGTAGGCGATCACTTCATAGCTGGCGACGCTGTTGCCCTGCACCGCAGGTGGCGGCGTGACCACGACGTAGCGCTGGGCATTGGCGTTCCACAGGTAATAGGTGCCAGCGGCGACGAAATACAGCGCGCTGCCGATCCACAATTCACGGGCGCCGTCCGGCAGGCCGTGGCGATGTCCACCAGCCGGACCGGGACCCGCATTGCCCCAGCCCGGCCCGCCAGGGCCACCCGGACCTCCAGGCCCGGGCGGACCGGCCAGGGCCTGGGTAGACAGCGCCAGAGTCATCAAGGCCAGGATCATTGAACGTTGCAGCGACATGTTTCACCTCTTCACGTGACGGCCTGATCGGCCCGAGGCAAATTATTCGCGCGCCGCTATGGCAGCGGGGTAAGCCCTGTGTAAAGAGGGGGTAAAACTCCTGATACACGGTCCTCAGGGACGGTCGTTGTGGCCCAGGTCACGCGCCGGGTCGATCAGGTCGCGCACCCGCCGCTTGAGCTCCTTGGCTTCGGGAAAACCGCCGTCGGCCTTGCGCTCCCAGACCTGCTGGCCATCGCACAGGATGCGGAACACCCCTCCCGTGCCCGGCTCCAGGCTGACTCGTCCCAGCTCGTCGGAGAAGGTGCTGAGCAGCTCCTGGGCCAGCCAGGCGGCGCGCAGCAGCCATTGGCACTGGGTGCAGTAGGTGATGATGACTTCTGGCTTGTTATCGGACATGGAGAGGCTCTGGGACTGGACGGACGGTGCCTATAATAGCGGCCCTCGAATACGTCTCGCCCGGTATCTGTCATGCGCCGCCTGCTCTGCTCGCTGTTCTGTCTCCTCGCCCTTCACGGCCTGCCCAGCCACGCTGCCGAGCGCGTCGGCCTGGTGCTCTCCGGTGGCGCGGCTCGAGGCCTGGCGCACATCGGCGTGCTCAAGGCGCTCGAGGAGCAAGGCATTCGCATCGACGCCATCGCCGGCACCAGCATGGGCGCCGTCGTCGGCGGGCTGTACGCCGCCGGCTATTCGGTGGAAGAGCTGGAACGCCTGGCCCTGGAGCTGGATTGGCAGCAGGCGCTGTCCGATTCGCCGCCACGCGAGGACATCCCCTTTCGCCGCAAGCAGGATGACCGCGACTTCCTGATCAAGCAGAAGCTCAGCTTCCGCGACGACGGCAGCCTCGGCCTGCCGCTGGGCGTGATCCAGGGGCAGAACCTGGCGCTGCTGCTGGAAAGCCTGCTGGTGCACCGCAGCGCCACCCGCGACTTCGACAAACTGCCGATTCCCTACCGGGCCGTGGCCACCGACGTGGTCAGCGGCGAGCAGGTGGTCATGCGCAGCGGCCACCTGCCGCAGGTCATGCGCGCCAGTATGTCGATTCCTGCCGTGTTCGCGCCGACGGAAGTCGACGGCCGCCTGCTGGTCGATGGCGGCATGCTCAACAACGTGCCGATCGACGTGGCACGGCAGATGGGGGTGGACCATGTCATCGTGGTCGACCTCGGCATGCCGCTGAAGCCGGCCGACGAACTGCATACCGTGGTCGATGTGATGAACCAGTCGATCAACCTGATGATGCGCAGGAACTCCGAAGAACAGCTGGCCACCCTGGTCGATGACGACGTGCTGATCCAGCCGGCGCTGGCCGGCTTCGGGGTCGCCGATTTCAATCGCGGCGAGCAGATGATCCTCGCCGGCTATCGCGCCACGCAGATCAAGGCCGAAAGCCTCGCCCGCCTGCGCACCAGCAACGCCGGCAGCCCGGCACTGGCCATGGCGCGCTCGCGCGAGCAGCGCAACCCGGTGATCCGTGAAATCCACGTGGAGAACGATTCCAAGGTCGGCGACGAGGTCATCCGTAGCCACATCCGCCAGCCCCTGGGCGAACCCCTCGACGTGGAGCGTCTGCAGAAGGACATGGGGACGCTGTACGGCCTGGACTACTTCGAGCGTGTGCAGTACCGCGTGGAGGCGCTGGACCAGCGCGGCAGCGCCCTGGTGATCGATGCCCGTGGCAGGCGCACCGGCACCGACTACCTGCGCCTGGGGCTGAGCCTGTCCGATGACATGCGCGGCGACAGCGCCTTCAACATCGGTGCCAGCTACCGCGTCAACGGCATCAACACCCTCGGCGCCGAATGGCTCACCCGCCTGCAGCTGGGTGACCGCCAGGAGCTGTACAGCGAGTTCTACCAGCCGCTCGACGCCGGCTCACGCTACTTCGTCGCCCCCTACCTGTTCGGCGAGGCGCAGAACGTCGAAGCGATACTGGATAACGACCCCATCGCCGAATACCGCCTGGAGCGCTATGGCTACGGCCTCAATCTCGGCCGACAGATCGCCAACAACGGCGAGATCCGCTTCGGCATCGGCCAGGCCTGGGGCGAGGCCGACGTGCGCGTGGGCGAGCGTGACCTGCCCAGCTTCAGCTTCAGCGAGGGCTACTACGAACTGAAGTACTCCTTCGACACCCTGGACAACCTCGACTTCCCGATCAAGGGCGAAGACATCGGCCTGCTGTTGCGCCAGTACGACAAGGGCCTGGGCTCGGACGACGAGTACAGGCAGTGGCAGCTGGAGCTGAACAAGGCGCTGACCCACGGCCCCAACACCTGGCTCCTAGGTGGTCGCTACGGACGCACGCTGGACGAAGCCGAGGTGGTGACGTCCGGCTTCATCCTCGGTGGTGCCCAGGAACTCTCCGGTTTTCGTCAGGACTCCCTGAGCGGGCAGAACATGGCCCTGGCGCGCATGATCTACTACCGTCGCCTGACGCAGAGTTCGCTGCTGCCACTGGACCTGCCGCTCTACCTGGGCTTCTCGCTGGAACGGGGCCGCGCCTGGAACAACGACAATGCCTTCGACAGCGGCTACATCAACGCCGCCAGTGTCTTCCTCGGCCTGGACACGCCCCTGGGACCGCTGAACTTCAGCTACGGCTTCAACGACGAGCGCGAGAAAGCGCTGTACCTCAACCTCGGCAAGAGTTTCTGAGGCCAGCAACGACCAGGCCGCGCATGAGCGCGGCCTGGTCGGCCAGCACGGTGAACGGGCTCAGGCGATTTCCGCCAGCAACTGGCGAGCGGCCCGCTTCTGCTCGTCATCGCCCTGATCGATCACCTCGTTGAGGATGTCACACGCGGTGGCGACATCGCCCTGCTTGATGTACGCCAGGGCCTGATTGAGCTTGGCCATGTGCGCGGGGTTGCCGGCCAGGTGGTCGAAATCCCCCTGCAGCGCGGCAGTGGCATCGGCATCGCCGGCGAACGCATCGAGGAAGTTGTCGTCCAGCTGCTCCTCGTCGTCGAGCAGGACCATCTCCATCTCGCCAAACGCGCTCAGTTGCTCATCCTCGTGCGGCAGCTCGAAGACCTCCGGCAGCTCCTGCAGGTTGCTGGAGAACGACGCGTCGAGCTCAGGCTCTGCGGCCGCCTTGGGCTTGGCCTGGACGGTGGTCGAGAACGGGCTGACCAGGTCCCAGTCGGCATCCAGGGACAGATCATCGAGGTTGAGCTGAAAGTCAGGCTCGATGACCGGCTCGTCCGGTGCTGGCGCCGCTGCCTGAACGACAGGCTCGCTCGGCTCGGGCTGCGCCGTCCGCAGGTTGGGATGCCTGGCTTGCAGGGCGTCGAGACGCGCCTCGTCGAACCCCTCGGCGCGCAGAACCGCTTCTTCGCGGGCGAAGGCCTGGCCATCGCCCTGCTGCGCCAGGACTTCCAGCAGGCGGAAGCGCAGGTCACTGCGTTGCGGCTCCTGCAGCAGCGCCTTGTTCAACTCGCCGCGCGCCTCGCTGAGGCGGCCATAGGCGATGTAGACGTTGGCCGCCTCCAGCGGATCGGTCGGTGCCTGCGGGCGCTGCACGACCGGGGCCGGAGTCACCTTGGCGGCCGGCGCCACGGCGGCGACAGGCGCGGCCTCGACGACCCTGGGGCGAGTCACAGGCTGCGCCTTGGCGGCAACCTGCACCACCGGCGAGGCCTTCTCGCGACGCCGGGTGGCCCAGAACAGCGCACCGAGCAGCAGCAACAGACCTGCGCCACCGGCGAGCAGCGTGGAGAACCAGCCACCTGTTTCCGTGGCCGGTGCCTGCGGCTCGGCCGGCACCTCGGCTGCGGGTTGCACGACAGGCGCTTGCGGCGTGCGCTCGGCGGCGAGCTCGGCCAGTTGCGCGTCTTTCGCCGCCAGCTGGTCCTGCAGTTGCTGAACCTGCAGCTGCAACTCGGCCAGGCCCTGCTGCAGTTGCAGGTTCTCGGCAGCCTGGCTGGCCAGTTCCAGATCGACCTGGCGCTGTTTCTCGGCCAGCAGTTGCAGGCTGTCCGTCTGCTCCGGCGTCGGCTCCAGCGCGGTCAGCGGCGCACTCACCGGCCCCTCGGCACTGAGGCTGCTCTCGGCAACGGGCTCCGCTGCTTGCTCCGCCACGGGCGCGGTCGGCGCGCTGGCCGCAGCGGCGCGCGCGGCATCGGGCAGCAGCAAGTCGGCACCGGCCTGCAGCAGGCCTGGGTCGCCGCCGATGAACGCCCCCGGATTGAGGGCAAGAATGCCTTCCATCAGCGCCTGCTGAGACAGCCCGCTGCCCTCCTCGCGCAGACGCGCCGCGATCGACCACAGGCTGTCGCCGCGCACCACCTGATGACGATGCCCCGCCACGGCAGCCGGCGGCGTCACGCTACGTATCGACGATGCCGGTGCGGCCTGGCGAGGCGCCTGGGCAACGGGCGCCGCAGTGGAGGCTGCCACCGAGGAATAGGCGGAGGAGCCCGGCGGATCGAGCAGTACGGTGTATTCACGCAGCAACTGGCCGCTGGGCCGTGCCACCTCGACGATGAAGTTCAGATAGGGTTCACGGACCGGGCGACTGGACACCACCCGGATCACGCTGCGCGAGCCGCGCAACAGCGGTGTGAAGCGCAGGTCGTTGAGAAAGTACAGGCGCTCGACACCCGAACGACTGAATACCTCGGCAGGCGCCAGGCCGACGCGTACGTCCTGCGCACCCAGGTCGCCGACCTCGAGCAACTCGATCTCGGCCTCCAACGGCTGATTCAACGCCGAATGCAGCGTGATATCACCCAACCCAAGCGCCGGTGCCATTCCCGAATAGAGAGCGGAACCCGACGCCAAACCCAACATCAACTGACGCACCCGAGCCATGTGACCTCCAGGGTTATCCAGGCTCGAACGCCGCCTCCTCGACTTCCTGTCCGGGCTTCCCTTGGCCGGGAGGCTGGCGCCCTCGAAAAACGCAAAGGACGATCAACAGAGTCCCTGTCCAGACCGTCCTGAATTGCATTATGGCTACTAATTCACAAAGTAGCGGATTGGGCGTCAGTTTGCCGACGAAAGCACAGTGCCATCAACCAACTTCAGTCAAAAGTAAGGCACAAAAAGCGCTTGACCGAGCGGGCATGAAAATGCCAACCAGGTCTCATTTCACCAGGTTGGCCAGCACCCGCGCGTGGACCTGCTGGCAGCGCCGCAGGTCGTCTTCGTCGATACCGGCGAAGACCTCATGGCGCAGTTGGGTGGAAATCGCTTCGATCTTCTCGATCAGCGGCTGCGCCTTGGGTTGCAGCGCGATCTTCTTGGCGCGACGGTCCTCGGGTACCGCCACGCGGGTCACCAGTTCCTGGCTTTCCAGGCTGTCGAGCAGGCGCGCCAGGGTTGGCCCCTCCACGCCCACGCTCTGCGCGAGCTCGCGCTGGGTGGGCATCTCAGTGAAGCGGGCCAGGTGCAGCAGCACCAGCCAGCGGGCCTGGGACAGTCCCAGGCCGACCAGGCGGCGGTCCAGTTCCGAGCGCCACGCGCGTGACAGTTGGGCGACTTGCATGGCAAAGCGATGTTGATCGGGGTAAGACATGGGCAAGCGAACTCATACAAAGGTCAAAAACTAATTATTAGCTAGCTAGCCATAACCCGAGGCGCAGAGCAAGCGCGGATTTCGCCGGTCCGTTGCAGAATACGACGGCGACGCCCCCTACTCAGGCTGCGACCTGATTGCGCCCGAACGCCTTGGCCTCGTAGAGCGCACGGTCCGCCTGCTCGTAGAGTTGCTCCAGTTCGGCCTGGACGCCCGGGGTCAGGCACGCGACGCCGATGGACATGGTCAGCACCTCGGCGCTGTCGGAGCCGCGGTGGGCGATGGCCGCCGCTTCCAGCGACTGGCGCAGGGCCTCGGCACGCTGCCGGGCCTCGTCGGCAGCGATGTCGAACAGCAGCAAGGCGAACTCCTCGCCACCCAGGCGCACGCCCATGTCCAGCGGGCGCCGTGCAGCCTGCTCGATGAGCATGCCCACGCGCTGCAGGGCCGCATCGCCGGCCTGGTGGCCGTAACAGTCGTTGTAGGCCTTGAAGTGGTCGATGTCGCACAGCAGCAGAGCCAGCGGCTTGCCGTCACGTTGCGCCTGGCGCCACAGGCGCTCGAACTGGCGGTTGAAGCTGCGCCGGTTGTGCAGGCCGGTGAGGCTGTCGTGATAGGCGAGCAGACGCATCAGGCGACTGACCAGAAAGTGCTCGCGCGATTTGTATTCCAGCAGGTAGCAACCGACGGCGCCGGTGAGATTGCCGAACGCGAGGAACAGCACATTGTTGATCAGCCTCGCCGCCGGCAAGCCGGCGAGCAGTTCCGCCACCACGTAGGCCGTCAGCACGACCAGCGAACAGGCGAGCGCCTCGCTCAGGCGCAATCCCACCAGGAAATAGGCGGCCATGCTCACCAGCAGCAGCCCCTCGTAGGGATAGCCGGGATCGACCTGATGGACGATGCCGACGATCAGCGCGGCCCCCACGCCCAGGGTGAGGATGCACGCCATGCTCAACGGCAGCAGCAGATGGGTGTGGCGACGCTGCAGGATCAGCGCGGCACAGACCAGCAGGATGACCAGCACCACGAACCTCACGCCGAGCACCCAGGCAAGGTGCGACGCGGGCACCACCAGCAGGTCCAGCACCGCCAGTGCCAGCCAGATGACCATGGCGACACTCAGCGCGAAACGCTTGAGTTCGAAGCTGTCGTCGAGCAGGTGGGCGCGGTATTCACGCTCCAGCGCGCGCGCGAAGCGCAGACCACGAAACCCCAGGCTCAGCTGGTCTGCGTAGGGGCTCGGGCGGACTTCATCGAGCCAGGCGTGAAAGTTGGGCACTGCTACCTCGTCGTCAGGCGGCCTGCTCCACACCTTAGCCGCGTCATCGTGATGCCGCCAGAAACAGCCAACCGCTAGAGTTCGAACTCGGCCTGCAGGGCCGCGCGCACGCAGTACAACACCGCCTCGTCGACCCGCCCGGCGAACAGCGGCGCGATCTCACTGACCGCCGGCAACTCGCCCTCACCGTCGAGGAAGCTCTCCTGGATCTCGCCCAGCAGCTCTTCCGGCAGGTCCAGCGCCTGCTCCAGGCTCAGTTGCTGCTGCGCGATGGCTTCGGCGAGCAGGCTGTAGACATTCTTCTCGCTGCAATTGAGCTGGCCGGCGATCTGCGCCGGGGTCATGCCGGCGCGTGCCAGGCTGACCAGCTCGTGACGCAGGTCCGCGACCGGCGCCGGTGCCTCCTCCTGGGCGTTGCCAGCCAGCACTTCGAGGAAGGCCTGACCATAACGCTCCAGCTTGCGCGCGCCCACGCCGCTGACCTCGGCCATCTCGCTCAGCGAACCCGGCTGACTGCGCAGCATCTCCAGCAGGGTGGCATCGGGGAAGATCACATAGGGCGGCACGCTGTGCTCCTCGGCCAGCTTGCGACGCAGGCTGCGCAAGGCTTCCCACATCTCCCGCTCATGCCCCTGCACCAGCTGGCTGGCCGCACTGCTGGAGGCCTTGACCGCCTGCGCCGGCTTGGGTTCGCGACGCAGTTGCAGGGTAACCTCGCCTCGCAGCAGCGGCCGGCAGCTCTCGTCCAGGCGCAGGCCACCGAAGCCCTCGAGGTCGACATCGGCCAGGCCACGCGCGACCAGCTGGCGGAACAAGGTGCGCCACTCGACCTCGGAGAAGCCCTTGCCCACGCCGAACACCGCCAGGTGCTGATGACCGGAAGCGCGGATCTTCTCGTTGTCACGCCCCAGCAGGATGTCCACCAGGTGGCCGACGCCGTAGCGCTGGCCGCTGCGATAGATGGCCGACAGCGCCTGCCGCGCCGGCTCGGTGGCGTCCCAGGTTTCGACGCCGTCGATGCAGTTGTCGCAATGCCCGCAGGGCTGTTCCAGCACCTCGTCGAAATAGGCCAGCAGCGCCTGGCGCCGGCAGCGGGTCTCCTCGCAGAGGGCCAGCATGGCGTCGAGCTTGTGCTGCTCGATGCGTTTGTGGCGCTCGTCGCCCTCGGAGTTGTTGAGCATCTGCTTGAGAAAGATCACATCCTGCAGGCCGTAGGCCATCCAGGCATCGGCAGGCAGGCCGTCACGCCCGGCACGACCGGTTTCCTGGTAATAGGCCTCCAGCGACTTGGGCAGATCCAGGTGGCAGACGAAACGCACGTTGGGTTTGTCGATGCCCATGCCGAAGGCGATGGTGGCCACCATGATCAGGCCTTCTTCATTGAGGAAGCGCTTCTGGTGGTAGGCCCGCAGCTCGTTGGGCAAGCCCGCGTGATAAGGCAGCGCCGGGAAGCCCTGGCTGCTGAGGAAATCGGCGACCTCCTCGACCTTCTTGCGCGACAGGCAGTAGACGATGCCGGCATCGCCCTTGCGCGCCGCCAGAAAGCCCAGCAACTGCTTGCGTGGCTGATCCTTGGGCTGGATGCGATAGAAGATGTTGGGCCGGTCGAAGCTGGAGAGAAAGCGCTCGGCATGCTCCAGGTGCAGGCGCTGGACGATCTCCTCGCGGGTACGCTTGTCCGCCGTGGCGGTCAGGGCGATGCGCGGCACCGCCGGGAACAGTTCGGCGAGCTGGCCGAGCTGCAGGTACTCCGGGCGGAAATCATGCCCCCACTGCGACACGCAGTGCGCCTCGTCGATGGCGAACAGGGCGATGTCGAGGCCCTGCAGGAAATTCAGCATCCGCGCCTGCACCAGGCGCTCCGGAGCCAGGTAGAGCATCTTGATCTGGCCACGGCGGATGCGATCGGCGATTTCGCGCTGCTCATCGGGGCTCAGCGTGGAGTTCAGCGCCACGGCCGCCACACCCAGCTCATCCAGCGTCGCGACCTGGTCGTCCATCAGCGCGATCAACGGCGATACCACCACGGCCAGGCCGTCGCGCATCAGCGCGGGAACCTGATAGCACAGCGACTTGCCGCCGCCCGTGGGCATCAGCACCAGGGCATCGCCACCACCGGCCACGCGCTCGATGATCGCGGATTGATTGCCGCGAAAGGCGTCGTAGCCGAAAACGTCTTTGAGAATGCGCTGGGCGTGGTCGAGCATGAAGGCCTCCGAATGAAGCCGGCTATTATGCCGCACTCTTGCCGGTGACGGTTCCTCACCCCGTCCGAAGCCGTTCTTTTTCTGCCCCCTCGGACTTGCCGCTATGGCCGCAAGGCCCCGTGTAGACTAGAATCCAGCCTCGTTTAATCCTTCAAGGTAGCCCCACGATGTCCTTCGCTGAGCAACTGTCCCGCCTGCAAGCCTTCCTCGATGCCGACGAGCTGCACGAAGAAGCGCTGGACTACGTGGCCGCCCATGGCTACCTCACCGCCCTGTCGATCTGCCCGGACCAGGTGCCCGAGCGCGAGTGGATCGACGCCCTGTTCGCCGAGCCGCCGCACTACCGCAGCGACGCCGAGCGCGAAGAGATCGAAAGCACCCTGGTTCACCTCAAGGCGCATATCGCCCGTCAGCTGGCTGGCGAGGAAGAACCCGAGCTGCCTTGCGATCTGGACCTGGGCGACGAGCCGGACGACTCCGACCTGCGCGGCTGGTGCATCGGTTTCATGGAAGGTGTGTTCCTGCGCGAAGCCGTGTGGTTCGAGGACGCCGAAGACGAAGTCAGCGAGCTGCTGCTGCCGATCATGGTCGGCTCCGGTCTGTTCGACGAGCAGCAGGAGTTCGCCGAGATCGCCCGTGACCGCGACCTGGTCGACAGCATGATCGACCAGATCCCGGAACTGCTCACCGCCCTGTTCCTGCTGTGCCAGGCACCGGAAGAGAAGCCGGCGCTGCTCAAGCCCCGCCACTGATTGGCCACGGCCGGGGTCAACCCGGCTGTTTCCGCCCATGCCACGTGATATCCAGCCCAGCCGCCACCGCAGCGTCCGTTACCTGTTGCTGGGCATCGGCTGGCTGAGCGTGGCTCTGGGCGTCATCGGCATCTTCCTGCCGGTGCTGCCCACCACCCCGTTCCTGCTCCTGGCCGCGGCCTGCTTCGTGCGCAGCTCACGGCGCTTCTACATCTGGCTGGTCACCCATCGGCACCTCGGGCCCTGGATTCGCGACTACCTCGAAGGCCAGGGCATCCCGCTCAAGGGTAAGGTCTATGCCCTGCTGCTGATGTGGGCGAGCATCGCCCTCTCCTGCTACCTGGTGCCGCTGCCCTGGGCGCGCGCCTTCATGCTGACCAGCGCCGTGCTGGTCAGCCTGTACATCCTCAAGCAGAAAACCCTGCGCACCCGCTGACGGCGTCTGGCGGCCGGCAGATTGCCAGCCCATCGCCTAGACTTCCTCGATCAGACCCAGAGACCCGACCCCATGCGACGGCTACGCGTTCAGGGATGGCGGTGGCGGCTGCTGATCCTCTCGATCGGCGGCGGGTTGCTGGCCGGCCTGTCGCTGGCGGACTGGGATTTCGCGCTGATTCTCAAGAATGCCGAGAGTCGCTACGGTAGCCTCGGCCCGGCGCGCGAACGCATCCTCGACTGGGAGGCGTTGATCAAGAGCAGCGCGGCGCTGACCGAGGCCGACAAGCTCAACGAGGTCAATCGCTTCTTCAACCGCAAGTTCCGCTTCGTCGACGACATCAAGCTGTGGCGCGAGAACGACTACTGGGCCACGCCGGTCGAGGCGCTGGTCAAGGGTGCCGGTGACTGCGAGGACTACTCCCTGGCCAAGTACTTCACCCTGCGCCGACTCGGCATTCCCAGCGAGAAGCTGCGCATCACCTACGTCAAGGCCCTGAACTACAACCAGGCGCACATGGTGCTGACCTATTACGCCAGCCCGACTGCCGAGCCGCTGGTGCTCGACAACCTGATCAACGACATCCGTCCCGCGTCCCAGCGCAAGGACCTGCTCCCGGTGTACGCCTTCAACGCCGAAGGGCTCTACCTGCCGGGTTCGAACGCCCGCAAGAGCGACTCGAAGAAGCTCTCGCGCTGGCAGGACGTCCTGAAAAAAATGCGTGCCGAGGGCTTCGCCGTGGGCGAAGGCTAGGAGGAAAGACATGTCTCTACTCAAGCAACTGTTCCTGGCCATCTGCCTGTTCCTCGTGGTGGCCTTCACCGGCAGCTTCGTGGCCAGCGTCGAGACCTCGCGCGAGCAACTGCTCAGCCAGCTGCGCTCGCACGCCCAGGACGCCGCCACCGCCCTGGGGCTGTCGATGGCTCCGCATGTCGACGACCCGGCGATGCTCGAGCTGATGGTCAGTTCGATCTTCGACAGCGGTTATTTCGCCAGCATCCGTGTGGTCGACATCGCCGACGGCAAGGTGGTGGTCGAACGCAGCAACGACGTCCGGCCGGAGAACGTTCCGGGCTGGTTCATCGATCTGGTGAACCTGCAACCCGAGGGCGGCGATGCGCTGATCATGCGCGGCTGGGAACAGGCGGCGCGGGTCGAGGTGCTCAGTCATCCGCAGTTCGCCCTGGCCAGGCTCTGGGACAGTGCCATCGGCAGCCTGCTCTGGCTGATGCTCTGCGGCCTGGTCAGTGCCATCCTCGGCGGCTGGCTGCTGCGCACGCAGCTGCGTCCACTGGACAACATGGTGCGTCAGGCACAGGCCATCACCCGTCGGGAGTTCCTCACCCTGCCGCGGGTACCACGCACGCCGGAGCTCAAGCGCGTGGTACTGGCGATGAACCAGATGGTCGACAAGCTGAAGACGCTGTTCGCCGAGGAAGCCGCACGCAGCGAGAAGCTGCGGGCCGAGGCCTACCAGGACAGCCTCACCGGACTGGCCAACCGCCGCCAGTTCGATATCCGCCTGAACAATCAGCTGGTGCAGAGCGAACAGAATGCCGAGGGCTACCTGCTGCTGCTGCGCGTCAACGATCTCGCCGGCCTCAACCAGCGCCTGGGCGGACAACGCACCGACGCCCTGATCGAGGCGCTGGGCGAACAACTGCGCAACCTGCTGAGCGCTCCGGGGCGCAGCAAGTGGCTGGCGTCGCGCAACCGTGGCGGCGAGTTCACCCTGCTCGCCCCGGGCCTGAGCGGCGACGATGCGGACCACCTGGCGAACGAGATCAGCGACGCGCTGCACAGCCTGAAGCAGACCGGTGCCAGCGACTGCGAGCCGGTCGCGCACCTGGGCATCGCCGCCTTTCGCCCCGGCGAGCAAGCCACTGCGGTCCTCGGCCGCGCCGATCAGGCCCTGGCCCAGGCGCAGAGCCACACGGACAGATGCTGGGCACGCCTGGACGACTTCACGGCGCAGAGCAACCAGGGCCTGCACGACTGGCGCGGCTGGATCGACGACGCGCTGAACCAGGGCAAGCTGCAGCTGTATTTCCAGCCGGTAGCCGAATGCCACGGCGGCACGGTGATGCAGTACAAGGTACTGGCGCGCCTGCTCGACGCGCAGGGCGAGGCGGTCACTGCCGGCCGCTTCCTGCCCTGGATCGAGCGCCTGGGCTGGTCCGCGCGCTTCGACCTGGCGATGCTCGAACACAGCCTGCAGCACCTGGCGCGACATCCCAGACCGCTGGCCCTGAGCCTGTCTGCGGCCACATTGCGCAACGCCACGGACAAGGCGCGCCTGCTGGAAGTCCTCGGCCGTCATACAGAACTGGCACACCTGATGACGCTGGAGATCGACGAACACTATCTGCCACCGCCTGCCGAGCTGGAGGCCCTGAGCCAGAGCATTCGAGGGCTTGGTTTCAACCTGGGGCTGCAGCACTTCGGTGGTCGTTTCAGCCTGATCGGCAACCTGACGCACCTGGGCCTGGCCTACCTGAAGATCGACGGCACCTATATCCGGGCCATCGATCAGGAAAGCGACAAGCGGCTGTTCATCGAAGCCATCTATCGCGCGACCAACAGCATCGACCTGCCATTGATCGCCGAGATGGTGGAAACGCAGGGAGAGCTCGCGGTGCTGGCGGAACTTGGCATCCACGGGGCCATGGGCCGACTGATCGGTGCGCCCACCCCCTGGAGCGATCGCTAGAGACCGGCGCCCCGATCAGATGCAGCGGCATGGCCCTCGTGCGCTGCGGGGCAGGCGCTGCAGCGCCGGGAATCAGACCAGATGGTGCTCTTCGTCGCCGAGCAGACCGCTGAGACCTTCGATCTCGGCACGGGCGATGGCACGCTGGTCGAGTTTCTGGCGCGCCGCTTCAGGCAGGTCCGTGTAGCGAATGACACCGCGCTCCACCAGCACGCTGACGACGTCCTCGAGTACCCGCACCAGCTCCAGGTCGGATTGTTTCAGGCTATCCAGGCGGGCCTTGACCTCCTCCTTGGCGGCCAGCCAGTTGTGCAGTTCTTCGCTTTCGACTGCCAGGTTTTCCGTCATGCCCTCGAAGGGTTCGTATTCGACTCGCAGCAAACGCCCGGCGGCGTCACGCTGTACATAGACCATGCCTGCTCTCTCCTGGCCAAAAAAAACCCGCTACCTGAAAAGGTAGCGGGTCGATCATATAAGTGAAGGTCAGACCGTATCTACATTTAAAGTACCGTCATTGAGCATGGCCAGGATCACGCTACCGGTATCCCCCCCGGCACCGTATCCACCCACGCCGCTGTCACCCAGCAGGTTGACGTCCTGCAACACGATGGTCTGATCCGGGCTGCTGAAGTCGCCCGTGCCCATGGCACTGATCTTGATCGTCGTATCCCAGGCCGAAGTCCCCTGGCCGGGCAGCTCACTGGAGGTGATCTGCAGGTAGTCGAGCAGGTTGCCGATATCGCCGGAGGAGCCATTCTCGCCGACCAGCAGGTCGGAGAGATCCAGGCGATCACCGTCGCCCCCCGCGTTGAAGTTGCGCACGAAGTTGAGCACCGTATCGATACCCGTGTCGCCGTTGAGCCAGACGAAGGAGTCCTGGCCACTGCTGTTGACCAACGACCCACCGCTCATGGTGTCGTTACCGCGACCGCCGATCAGCACATCGTTACCGCCGCCACCGTACAGCGTGTCGTTGCCCAACAGGCCGCCAAGCACGTTGTCCTGGTTGCCGCCAACGAGAGTGTCGTTGAAGTTCGAACCGATCAGGTTCTCGATACTGCTCAACTGATCACCCGAGGCCCAGCCACTCACGCTACCGCCACTGGCGTTGCCGGAGTTGTTCAGCGTGATGTTCACCCCACTGGTGGCATCGATGTAGCTGGCCGTGTCATTGCCATCGCCACCGTTGAGCGTGTCGTTGCCCGTACCGCCCACCAGGATGTCGTTACCGTCACCGCCATTGAGCGTGTCATTGCCGCCATTGCCGATCAGGATGTCGTCACCGCTGTAGCCGTTGAGGGTCCTGCCGCTGTTGCTATCGATGAGTATTTCGTCAAGGAAGCTGCCGTCCACCGAACCGCTGTTATCGATGTCGACGATCGTCACCTTGGCCTGTGCAGTCTGGCCTCCGGCCTGGCTCTGGTAGACGAAGGACTCACCATCGCTGGCCGAAGACACCGCGACCGAGGAACTGCCGTGAACTGCGGTCAGGCCTGCAGTCGAGACGATGCTGGTGATCGCCTGGATCGAGCTGTTGGGCCCACCGTCATTGGCCAGCAGGGCCCAGTCCGGGATGTCGAAGCTGCTGCTGCGTGCGATCACATAGTCATCGCGCGCCACCATCGGGCCGTCCGCCGGATCGACCGTGATGGTCAGGTTCGCCAGGCCGCTCTGGTCGCCATCGTTGTCGATCAGGATGAAGCCGACCTGCTGGGTCGTGCCGCTACCCACGTTGGCGGCAGACACATAGCTGTACTCGCCCGTCGCCATGTTCACCGAGAGCATCGCCCCGGCGGCCAGGACCAGATTCAGGGTCATGCCATTGACCACACTGCCGTCCGAACCGGTGATGGTCGGGTTGACACCGACATTGAAGGTGTAGGTCACGCCATTGACCACCACCGACTTGACCCGCCCGCCATCGGCACCGAAGCCATTGACGCCGTCGGTCAGATTGCCGCTGATCGGTGTCGCCTGCGCGGTCTGGACCAGAACATCTTCCAGATCGGCGAAGTCGTTCACCGCGATGGCATTGGTGTTGCTCCCTGAAGTGCCATCGTAGGCAATCGGATCGAGCTGATCGTTGTTGCTGTAGTTGCCGGGCGGGTTGTCATTGACCTCTGCCGCCGGTCCCATGCCCAGGGCGTAGGACTGGATGTGCTGGGCATTGAGGAAGTCGATCCATTCGGCCTCCTCGGCAGGGTTGATACCCGCGCTGCCATCCGGCTGGTTCGGCACACCGTCCGACAGGAAGTACGAGACGTTCTGCAGCGGCTCGCCCGGGTTGTCGGTGAGCGTCAGCTTGCCAGCCGACTGCCAGGCACTCATCGCCGTGTCCAACGCGGCATCGTAGTTGGTCGTCGCACTGTTGGAGGATTCCGGGAAGCCGATCACCGCTGCCTTGGCCGCATCCACCGTCATCCAGGTGGTGCCGTAGGCAGCCGCGCCGCTGGCGAATGTCACCAACCTCACCTTCACGTCACCCATCGCCTCGTACTGCTCCAGCAGTTCGAGCACTGCCAGCTTGGCAGCCTCCAGGCGCGACAGCCCGCCGAAGTCAGCGGAGCTGTTCATGCTGCCGGAAACGTCCAGCACCACCAGCAGGTTGGTGTTGACGTCGCCGGACGCCTCGCGGCTCTGGCTGAGGTTCTGGGCCAGTGGAGAGTCGTCATCCACGGAGATTTCCAGCACACCCTCGGCCGGTGAACCATTGCCGTCGACCATCTGGTAGTCGAACTCGAAGTTCAGGTTGTTCTCCACGCTCCCGGAGCCTGGGGCCGGATGGTCCAGAGGCTCGAACAGCTGGAACTGGAAGCCACCCGTTGCCGGATTGGTGAGCGTCACGGTGAACACCGGCTGTCCGCTGCCTTCGATCTGCGCCGTCAGCACCTGGCCATTGCCACTGACCACGTACTCGACCGTCTGACCACCCGAGGTGATGCTCGGCAGGTCGTCCGTCAGCCAGGTGAAGCTGCCGAAGCCATCGCCACCGTAGTCGTAGCCCAGACTGCCGGTCACCGTGGTGGCAGCCCCGGCATCGTCCTCGACGCCACCGATGATGCCGCCGGACAGCCCTTCCTCGTCGACCAGGTCGAACGCGTAGCCGCCAGTCGGCGTGTCATCGACGAAGCAGACATCGAGCTGCGTGCTCACCGTATCGTTGTCGCCGTCGACGACATCGATCTGGAAGGACAGATCGAGGTCTGGAGGCAGGAACGTCTGCTCCAGGGTGATTTCCTGAATCCGATAGTCACCGTCATTGGAGCCGAAGGTCAGCTTGATGAAGCCATTCAACAGCGACGCTGCCGAACCGGTGGTGAAGTCGGAATCGGCCAGGTTGAAGCTGAACAGCGAGCTCTCGGAGCCCTGGCCGGTGTAGGTACCCGCCGCCACCAGGACGTCGTTGCTGTCATAGGCCTGCCAGAACAGCTCGTCACCGGAGGACAGCTTCTGCACATCCACCTCCGCCGAGTAGACGGTGGCGCTGAAGGTCATGTGCAGCTCTTCGCCGACGTCGATGAGGTTGTTGCCACCGACACCGACCCCCTGCGTGGAAGGATTGACCAGGCCGTTACCCGTCAGGGTGACCGCAAGGCCCTCGCCACTTTCCACGTAGAAGGACGGCTGCGGCTGCCCCGCAGAGATGCCCGTCAGGTTGAAGTCGGCGGTGGTGACCGGACGCGAATTGACGATCTCCAGCTGGTAGTTGTTGCCGTTGCCGAGCGCATCGGGGTCGTCATACACGGTGAGGATGAAGAACGTCTCACCGCTGGCGTCACCGACCGTTGCGGTCAGCGTCGTCACGCCGTTCAGCTTGACCACGGTATAGAACAGGCCATCCGCGGTCGGCCCGGCGTTGGCGGAGAGGTCGAAGCCACCTCCGTCACTGCCGTAGTCGGCTTCGATGACCCCTTGCGTGACGTAGCCGTTGACCTCCTCGACTTCGGCGCATTCGGGCGGAGTCACGGTCGGGCCGTCGTCGTCGAAGGTCAGGATCGAGCCTTGTTCGTCAGCCAGTACCAGGGTTTCCGAGGCGGTGATCTGGTCGCCATCACCATCGGTGCGCACCACTTCGTAGGTCAGGCCCAGGCTGGCACCGTCGTCGCCGAGCAGCAGGTTCAGCGCTTCGTCGAACGTGGTGGTGGTGCCGTCATGGCGGATCGCTTCGTACAGGGTGGTCTGCAGTTGCGGACCATCGAGCGTGTCGATGATTTCCAGGCGGAAGACCACGTGGCCGTCGCCGTCCACACCCACCACATCGTCACCATCCATCTGCAGCACGATGGCGCCGCCATCGGTGGCTTCCAGGTTGGTGCTCAGCTCGCCACCCGCCGGGATGCCGCTGAAGTACAGGCTGGTGCTGAGGCTGCCAGGACCGTCCTGGCCATAGTCACCACTGGCGGTGAACAGGCCGACCAGGCCGCCAC
>NZ_CP035677.1:3329802-3726020 GCF_029542605.1 Pseudomonas sp. REST10
CGCTTGCCTCCCCCCGCCCTTCCAGGGGAGAGGGGCTGGGGGAGAGGGCCGAAATGCCGCAAAACTGCCAGTTTCCCCCTCTCCAAACGCGGCCCGCCCTAACCCTCTCCCCAACGGGGCGAGGGACTCATCGCGTCCGGCCACTTCTTATGTGAACAGCGCTACGGCCTTGTGCCGGTTTTTTCGTTTGTCTCAGCAACGCAGGCACGTCGCCAGCCCATACCCGGTTTTCATCCGGAGCATGCGCCGAAGACCGGCTCGACAGCGTGCGCCCCCACACCAATCGAAACAGATGCGCCATCGATGGGCCGTGATGATGGATCATCCAGCTACAGCCCCTCCCCCGAAATGCGGGCAAAAAAAAGCCCGCAGTGTGAGCGGGCGTAAGGACTCAAACGAGTCTGAGGGTGACAAGCATTCGTCCGGCAGGCAGTGGCCTGCCGCTCACTCAGCTACCGCGATAGGTGGAGTAGCTGTAGGGGGAAATCAGCAGTGGCACGTGGTAGTGCTCCTGGCCGGCATCGATGCCGAAGCGCAGCACGACCACGTCGAGGAAGGCCGTGTCCGGCAGCTTCACGCCACGTGCGCGGTAGTAGTCACCGGCATGGAAGTGCAGTTGATAGACGCCCGTGCGGTAGTCATCGCCCTGCAGCACCGGCGCATCGCAGCGGCCATCGTGATTGGTGGTAACGCTGTTGATCAGCTCCAGCTGCGCGCCTTCGACGCGGTACAGCTCGACCTTGATGTCACTCCCTGGGCAACCGTGCGCGGCGTCCAGTACATGCGTAGTCAAACGTCCCATGGGTCTCGGATGCCCGTTGCGCCCAGCGCCAGACGGACACCACACCTCCTCTGCTCTGTTGAAATCGGTTCGTCGCAATGCTCCGACGCATCGGCAGGATAGCATGCAGGCAGAATATACAACACTTTCACAGACAAATTGTACACAATAATTACCCCACCACTTTCTGCCATGCACCAAACAGGTTCATGGCGAAGCCCGTTGCGATGCACGCTTGGCGCTGCGTAAGCGGCTCGGAGCTGACCACCCGGGCAAATTTCCGGTTATGCCGCACGGCCGATAAAATAATGAAAAGTCGATTTACAAACGGCAATCTACTTTGTATACAATTAGCCATCCCGGTCGCGTAACCCTGAAGCCAGGCACGCAGTGACCGCAACGCTCCATACAGGAAGACTGCAGTGAACGCTGATTACCCACGCGATTTGATCGGCTACGGCGCCAACCCGCCCCACCCGCACTGGCCGGGCGACGCCCGTATCGCCCTGTCCTTCGTGCTCAACTACGAAGAGGGTGGCGAGCGCAACATTCTTCATGGGGACAAGGAGTCCGAGGCCTTCCTCTCCGAGATGGTCGCCGCCCAGCCGCTGCAGGGCCAGCGCAACCTGTGCATGGAGTCGCTCTACGAGTACGGCAGCCGCGCCGGGGTCTGGCGCCTGCTCGAGCTGTTCCGCAAGCACGACATTCCGCTGACCGTCTTCGCCGTGGCCATGGCCGCCCAGCGTCACCCTGAAGTGATCAAGCAGATGGTCGCCGCCGGCCATGAGATCTGCAGCCATGGCTATCGCTGGATCGACTACCAGAACATGGACGAAGCCGGCGAGCGCGAGCACATGCTCGAAGCCATCCGCATTCTCACCGCGCTGACCGGCGAACGCCCGCTGGGCTGGTACACCGGCCGCCTGGGCCCGAACACCCGGCGCATCGTGCGTGAAGAGGGTGGCTTCCTCTACGACTCCGACACCTATGACGACGACCTGCCCTACTGGGACCCGGCCAGTACCGTGGAGAAGCCGCACCTGGTGATTCCCTACACCCTGGACACCAACGACATGCGCTTCACCCAGGTGCAGGGCTTCAACAAGGGCGACGACTTCTTCGAATACCTCAAGGACGCCTTCGACGTGCTCTACGCCGAGGGCGAAGCCGGCACGCCGAAGATGCTGTCGATCGGCATGCATTGCCGCCTGCTCGGCCGGCCGGCCCGCCTGGCGTCGCTGGCCCGCTTCATCGAATACGTGAAGCGCCATGACAAGGTCTGGTGTGCCCGCCGTGTCGACATCGCCAGGCACTGGCACGCCACCCACCCCTTCCGCGCGACCGAATGAGAGAGCCGCCCATGAGCCGTTTCCAGACCCTGACCCCTTCCCAGCTGAGCCGTGACGCGTTCGTCGCGGCCTTCGCCGACATCTACGAGCACTCGCCCTGGGTGGCCGAGAAGGCGTATGACCTCGGCCTGGACGACAGCGTCGACGACATCGACGGGCTGCAGCAGCGCATGGCCGACATCCTCCTGTCCGCCAGCACGGATGCCCAGCTGGCCTTGATCAACGCGCACCCGGACCTGGCCGGCAAGGCTGCCGTGCGCGGCGAACTGACAGCCTCCAGCACCGCCGAGCAGTCCGGTGCCGGCATCCACGAATGCACCGCCGAGGAGTTTGCCCGCTTCACCGAGCTCAACGACGCCTACAAGGCCAAGTTCGGCTTCCCCTTCATCAAGGCCGTCAAGGGCAGCAACCGCCACCAGATCCTGGCAGCCTTCGAAGAGCGCATTCACAACAGCCCGGAGCAGGAGTTCAGCACCGCCCTGGCCGAGATCAACAAGATCGCCCTATTCCGCCTGCAGCAGCTGTAAGGCGCTGCCCCCTTCAACCGAACAGAACAAGTAGAACAGCCATGCGTAGCCTGACCATCGAGCCCCTGAGCAAAGAAGCCTTCGCCCCTTTCGGTGACGTGATCGAAACCGAAGGCAGCGATTTCTTCATGATCAACAACGGCTCCACCCGCCGCTATCACAAGCTGGCCAGCGTGGAGACGGCGCAGCCGGAGGACCAGGCCATCATCAGCATCTTCAGCGCCGAGGCGCTGCAGATGCCGCTGACCATCCGCATGCTGGAACGCCATCCGCTGGGCAGCCAGGCCTTCGTGCCGCTGCTCGGCAACCCCTTTCTGATCGTGGTCGCGCCAGTTGGCGATGTACCTGTATCAGGGTCCGTCCGTGCCTTCCTCAGCAATGGCAGGCAGGGCGTCAATTACCATCGCGGCGTCTGGCACCACCCGGTGCTGACGATCGAAAAGCGGGATGACTTCCTGGTGGTTGATCGCAGTGGTTCCGGCAACAACTGCGATGAGCATTTCTTCAATGAGGACGAGCTTCTTCTCCTCAACCCCCACCAATAAGAGAAGCCCGGGGCTGGCGTGTCTCCCCCGGGAAAGAGGTACAGATCGTGGAAGCACATTTCACCGAATGGCTAAACCTGGGCGTCCGCTGGATCCATATGATCACCGGCATCGCCTGGATCGGCGCATCCTTCTATTTCGTCTGGCTGGAGAACAACCTCAACCGTAGCAACCCACGCGAGGGCCTCTCGGGCGACCTCTGGGCGATTCACGGCGGCGGGATCTACCACCTGGAAAAATACAAGCTGGCCCCCCCGAAAATGCCGGAGAACCTGCACTGGTTCAAATGGGAGGCCTACTTCACCTGGCTGTCAGGCGTCACCCTGCTGCTGGTGGTCTACTACCTCAACCCGAGCCTGTACCTGGTCAAGCCGGGTGTCGATCTGGCGCCAGCCGCCGCCATCGCCATCGGCCTCGGCTCCATGGCCGCCAGCTACCTGATCTATCACGTGCTCTGCGACTCGCCGCTGGGCAAGCGCCCGGCCCTGCTCGGCGCCGTGCTGTTCGTGCTGATCATCGCCGCGGCCTATGGCTTCAGCCAGATCTTCAGCGGTCGTGCCGCGTACATCCATGTCGGCGCCATCATCGGCACCATCATGGTCGGCAACGTGTTCTTCACCATCATGCCGGCCCAGCGCGCGCTGGTTAAGGCCATCGAGACCAACACCACCCCCGACCCGCTGCTGCCGGCCAAGGGCCTGCTGCGCTCGCGCCACAACAACTACTTCACCCTGCCGGTGCTGTTCATCATGATCAGCAACCACTTCCCGAGCACCTACGGCAGCCAGTACAACTGGCTGATCCTGGCGGGCATCGCGATCCTGGCCGTGCTGGTACGCCACTACTTCAACACCCGCCACGACAGCAGCAAGTATGTCTGGACCCTGCCGGCCGCGGCCCTGGGCATGATCTGCCTGGCCTACGTCACCTCCCCGGCGAACCGCGCTCCCGCCGCTGCCCCGGTGGCAGCCGTGGAACAGCCGGCAGCCAGCGAGACCCTGAGCAAGGTGGAAGAAGTTGCCAGCAGCCAGCCAGATACCCAGGAAAATCCGGCCCCGGCAACAGGTGGAGCGGCGACGGCTGCCGACTTCGGCAAGGTCGAGAGCGTGATCCATGAACGCTGCACCGTCTGCCATTCGGCCACCCCGAGCAGCCCGATGTTCAGCGCGGCGCCAGCCGGCCTGATGCTCGACACGCCCGAGCAGATGCAGGCTCAGGCCGCGAAGATCCACGCCCAGAGCGTTGCCTCGCAGATCATGCCGCTGGGCAACATCACCCAGATGACCCAGGACGAGCGCGACCTGATCGGCAACTGGATCGCCAAGGGCGCGCCGACCAACTGATTGCCACACGTGCCGTGCCCGTGACTGGGCGCGGCATCTTTTTACGCCCCGGAACCGCCGGCAGCGCAAGCTGACCGGCGGTTCTTTTTTTGTGCACAATCCATAAATAAATTGTTTTTAACCATGTCCACATGTTGCTATAGTCGCCACATCCTGACCACCTAGACAACTTTCTAGCAAACAGGAAAGAGGTGCCGTGAAGCCTCGTGTAAGCCCATGACCGTATAAAAACAAATGGCAGGCTATGACATGACCACAAACAGCAACGCCCCCACCCCAGCTGCGCCTACCGGCAACAGCGACCTGATCTACCAGTTGGATGACACCCCGGCTTTCGCCCCCGCCCTGTTCGCGGCGCTGCAGCATGTGCTGGCCAGCTTCGTCGGCATCATCACCCCCACCCTGATCGTCGGCAGTGCCCTGGGCCTCGGCGCCCACGTGCCCTACCTGGTGAGCATGGCCCTGTTCGTCTCGGGTCTCGGCACCTTCGTCCAGGCCAAGCGCATCGGCCCGATCGGTTCCGGCCTGCTGTGCCTGCAGGGCACCAGCTTCGGCTTCCTCAGCGTGATCCTCAGCGCCGGCTTCATCGTCAAGGGCCGCGGCGCCAGCGAGGAGGAAATTCTCGCCACGCTGTTCGGCATCTGCTTCTGCGCGGCCTTCGTCGAAATCACCTTCAGCCAGTTCATCAACAAGCTGCGCAAGGTGATCACCCCGGTGGTGACCGGCACCATCATCTGCCTGATGGGCCTGTCGCTGATCAAGGTGGGCATGACCGACCTCGCCGGCGGCTACGGCGCTGCCGATCTCGGCGCCCTGCACCACCTGGCGCTCGGCGGTCTGGTGCTGGGCACCATCGTCCTGCTCAACCGTGCGCCATCACAGGTGCTGCGCCTGTCGGCCGTGATCATCGGCCTGACCCTCGGCTTCGCCGTGGCCTGGTTCAACGGCCGGGTGGATTTCGCCAACATGGCCGAGGTGCCGCTGCTCAGTGTGCCGCAACCGTTCAAGTACGGCTTCAGCTTCGACTGGATCGCCTTCGTGCCCATCGCCGTGATCTTCCTGATCACCCCGCTGGAAACCGCTGGCGACCTGACGGCCAACTCGATCATCTCCAAGCAGCCGGTCAAGGGTCCGCTGTACATGCGCCGGATCAAGTCCGGGGTGCTGGCCGACGGCTGCAACTCGGCAGTCGCCGCCATGTTCAACAGCCTGCCGATGACCACGTTCAGCCAGAACAACGGAGTGATCCAGCTCACCGGCGTCGCCAGCCGCCACGTGGCCTTCTACATCGCCGCCATCCTCATCCTGCTGGGCTTGTTCCCGGCGGTCGGTGCGGTGCTGCAACTGATGCCCAAGCCGGTGCTCGGCGGCGCCACCCTGATCATGTTCGGCACCGTGGCGGTCGCCGGCATCAAGATTCTCAGCGAAGCCGGTCTGCACCGTCGCAACGTGCTGATCGTGGCCATCTCCCTGGGCCTCGGCCTGGGAGTCGCCGGCGTACCGGAGGTGCTGTCGCACATGCCGGACGTGCTGAAGAACATCTTCGGCTCGCCGATCACCATCGGAGCCTTCAGTGCCATTGCGCTGAACATCTTCCTGCCCGACGAACAGCAGGAAGTGGAAGAAGACGACTACGACCCGGAGGCGCACCTGCACACCGTGCTGCAGAACCGCCAGGACGATAGCGTCGACGACAGCAGCCTCAAGAGCCTCGGCCGCGACCTGACCCCGGACGCGCGCACCAGCTGATCACGCCCCACCCGTCCACTCCCGGCAGCGCGCTGCCGGGGGTACCCGTCTGCACGTCAAAAGAACAAGGAAAACCCATGAAACTCAAGCATCTGCCTCACTGCTTCGCCCTCTCTGCCGGACTGTTCTCCGGTCAGCAGGCGCTTGCCGGCGACCTGCTGCACTGGCAGGACAACAGCCTGTCCTACCTGTACGGCGAGAACTTCCAGCGCATGAACTTCAACGGCGAAGAGCAGCGCACCCAGACCACCTTCACCTTCGAGCATGCCAGTGGTTGGGCCTGGGGCGACATCTTCTACTTCCTCGACTACATCCGTACCGACAACGTGCAGACGCGCGGCAGCTTCGACAACGGCAGCTTCCGCCAGCACGAGCGCAACTCCTTCTACTACATGGAGTTCTCCCCGCGCGTGAGCCTGAGCTGGCTGACCGGGCAAGAGCTGGCCGTCGGCCCGATCAAGGACGTCTATGCCGCCTTCACCTACGAGAAAGGCGAAGGCGGCCCGGGGCCGGAGAACTACCTGTACGGCATCGGCCTGGACTGGGACGTACCGGGTTTCAACTTCTTCAAGACCAACCTGTACCAGGTGAAGATCAACAACCACACCTTCTTCGCCGACCGCAACAGCAACGGTTATGCGACCCAGCTGACGGTCAGCGCGGCCTATCCGTTCAGCCTGGGCGAACAGGACTTCCTGGTGGATGGCTTCGTCGACTGGCGCTCACCGTCCCGCGATGCCGGCACCCAGACCTCGGTAGGCTCCTCGATCCAGATCAAGTGGGATGCGGGCAAGGCGCTGTTCGGCAAGGAGCGCCAGCTCTACGTTGGAACCGAAGTGAACATGTGGCGCGCCAAGTACGGCGTGAAACCGGTAGACGGATCGGGGGACCGCTTCGACCAGACCGCCGTACAGGCACTGGTCAAGTACCACTTCTGACCACTGCCGCAACGCACTTGGCCGATGTCGGGTAGGGACAACGGCCGGGTAAAGGGGGGATCGGCGTTCGCGCCCTTTCCCCTTTTCTTCGTTTCGGGCGAGCCCCCTGGGGCCCCGGACACACCTGCCTCGGCTGCAGCGCGCAGCCGCGCGCCGATCCGCAGCGCACCATTGCGACCCGCGCATGTCACCCCGGCACCGTATCGGTGCTGATCCGCAACCCTGCTGCCACCTTGAGGCATGCCTCTTTCCCTGCATGAAACTGATCATATGGTCAAGTTTTTGATCACAATATTTATGATTTTTGTGTTCAATCTTCAAGAAAACCATGTTCATCAAGGTTTTTTATGTGTACAAGACACTCAGGTTCCATCCGAAACACTGTCGAAGTGGCTGTATACACAAACCCAGTCACGAAGCGCATACAAAAGCGGAATGAAACCTGCAGGCAAACCTCCTCATACGCCACCGTGCGCAAGAACAATACTGGGAGCGGTTCATGTCCGACACTGACGACTTTCGCATCAAGCAGATCGACCCCACGCTGCATAACGAGGACCTCGCTCCACTGGCGCCGGAGAAGCGCACCTGGGGCTGGTTCGAGATATTCAACGTGTGGTCCAACGACATCCAGAGCCTGTTCGGCTACACCCTCGCCGCGACACTGTTCATCTCCTACGGGCTCAATGGCTGGGCGGTGCTGGCCGGCATCGTGCTGGCCGGCTTCATCGTCATGGGCCTGGTCCAGCTGACCGGCAAGCCCAGCGTCAAGTACGGCATCCCCTTCCCGGTGTTCGCCCGCGCCAGCATGGGTGTGCGCGGCGCCAACTTCCCTGCACTGGTACGCGGCATCGTCGCCATCTTCTGGTACGGCGTGCAGACCTACTTCGCCTCCACCGCCGTGGCGTTGCTGCTCAACTCGCTGCTGCAACCGCAGGAACCCGCCCTGTACCTCGGCCTGACCGCCATCGGCTGGCTGTCCTACGTGATCGTCTGCCTGTTCCAGGTCGGCCTGTTCATCTGCGGCATGAGCTGGATCACCCGCTTCCTCAACTGGGCCGGCCCGCTGGTCTATGTGGTGATGATCGCCCTGATGATCATGATCTGGTACAAGGCCGGGCCGAGCCTGCTGGGCGAGCTGGGCAACATCTTCCGTGGCAGCGGCGACTATGCCGCCGGGCCGGTGGCCGCCTTCTTCGCCGTTGTCGGCACCATGGTCGCCTACTTCGCCGCCGTGGTGATCAACTACGGTGACTTCGCCCGCTTCGTCAAAAGCGAAAGGCAGATGACCATCGGCAACTTCCTCGGCCTGCCGGTGAGCCTGGCGTTCTTCTCGCTGATCGCCCTGGTGATTACCGCCGGTACCGTGGTGGTGTTCGGCGAGACGCTGACCAATCCGACCGACATCGTCGCCCGGGTCGACAACCTGACCCTGACCATCATCGCCGCGCTGACCTTCTTCGCCGCCACCGTGGGCATCAACCTGGTGGCCAACTTCATCCCGCCGGCCTACGACCTGGCCAACCTCGCCCCCGCGCACATCAGTGCCCGCACCGGCGGCTTCATCACCGCGGCCATCGCCTTCTTCATCGGTGCCCTGTGGGTGGCCTTCATCAGCAACGTCGGCATCGCCGCCTTCGTCGATACCCTGGGCGCGGTACTGGCGCCGCTGTACGGCATCATCGTCGCCGACTACTACCTGGTACGCCGGCGCAAGCTCGACCTGCAGCAGCTGTTCAGCGCCGAGGTCGGCTCGGCCTACTACTTCGACGGCGGCTGGAACCGCAAGGCACTGGTCGCGTTCGTCGTTGCTTCGCTGTTCTCGGTGGCCTCGGTCTGGGTTCCCGGTCTGAGCCAGCTGTCGGGTTACGCCTGGCTGCTCGGCGCCCTGCTCGGCGCGGTGCTGCACTATGGCCTGATGCACGGCCAGGCGCAGGCGCTGAAACGCGCCAACGCCAGCGCCTGAACCATCAACGCGGGGACGAAGCCGGCGCCTGTGCGCCGGCTTTGGCTTTCTGGCGTTCGAGAAAGTCGACCTTCCACTGCTCGAGCCCCATGTACTCGCTGTCCAGGTTGGCCTCGACCCGGTACTTCGCCTTGAGCGCCGCCACCTGGGCCGAGCGTTCGCCGAGGAAGCGGTCGAAACGGGCGATCAGCTGCGGCTGACGCACGCTCGACAGGTGGAAGCTGCCACGGGTATGCGGCAGCTTGGGGTCGAACACCAAGGCACCAGGGCGCGCCCGGATGTTGTCGAGGTAGTGGGTCGCCACCACCACGTTGAAATAGGCGCCATCGGTGTCCTGCTTCAGCGCCTGGCGGATCATCTGCCGCAGGTCATCGCTGTAGCTCAGCTGAATCTGCCCTTCGTCGATGCGCTGCTCGTAGCCTCGCGGTGTCCAGCCCTGCACCATGGCCAGGCGATGAATACTGTCCAGCGCCTGCCCCTGGCGTTGCGGCGCCACCAGCACGCCATCGACGTAATCGACCACCGCCGCGCTGTAGTGCAGCGTCATGCCGGTCTTCTGCGCGCCGGCCCAGAGCGGGCTGTCCGGGTACTTGAAGTCGATCTCGCCGCGCTGCAGGGCCGGCAGCAACTGCTCGACCGGCAGCGCCCTGTAGGTCAGGTCGATGCCGCTGTCAGCGGCGAAGGCGTCCAGCACCTCACGGGCGAACCCCTGGTACTTGCCTCCCGCATCGAGGCTGTAATGCGGAGCGAACGGCAGGTCCTCCACCCCCACCACATAGGTCTGCGCCCAGACAGCGGGTGACAGCAGAACGGCAAACAGCAGACAGGGTCGTACGGGCTTCATTGCGAGCCTCCTTGTTTTTGTTGTGGGATTCCGATCAGGCCGTCTCAGCCGCCGGTCATGCTCATGAAGCGCACCACCTGCACCTGCTCGTCGCTGGCGAAGTGGTGCCGCTCGGGCTTCAGGCGCAGCGCCTCGACCAGCGCCTGGCGCAGGCGCTCGCCGTCACCCGGATGCGCGCGCAACAGGCGCTTGAGGTCCAGTGCATCGTCATGCCCGAGGCACAGCACCAGCTTGCCTTCGGCAGTGACCCGCACGCGATTGCAATCACCGCAGAAGTTGTGGCTGTGCGGGGAAATGAAACCGACCTGGGTCTGCGTACCGACCACCTGCCAGTAGCGCGACGGCCCGCCGGTGACCTTGTTGCTGCGCACCAGCGCATGACGCTGCTCGATGCGCCGGCGCACCTCGTCACTGGAGCAGAAGGTCTGCTCGCGGCTGTGGCTGACCACGCTACCCAGCGGCATTTCCTCGATGAAACTGATATCCAGACCACGGGCGATGGCGAACTCGACCAGATCGAGCACCTCGTCGTCGTTGCGCCCGCTCTGCACCACGCTGTTGAGCTTGATCCGCTCGAACCCGGCAGCACGCGCCGCCTCGATGCCCGCCAGCACCTGCTCCAGCTTGTCGCGCCGGGTGAAGGCGGCAAAGCGCTCGCGTTGCAGGGAGTCCAGGCTGATGTTCAGGCGACGCACACCCGCTGCACGCAACGGCGCCGCCAGCTCGCCAAGCTGCGAACCGTTGGTGGTGATCGCCAGGTCCTCGAGTTCGTCCCGCGCGCCCAGGCGCTGCAGCAGGCTCAGGACGCTCTTGCGCACCAGCGGCTCGCCGCCCGTGATGCGGATGCGCCGCACGCCCAGCGCGATGAAGGCGTCGGCCACGGCATAGGCCTCTTCCAGGCTGAGGATCTGCTGGCGCGGCGCGAACTGCATGTCTTCGCTCATGCAGTAGGTGCAGCGAAAGTCGCAGCGATCGGTCACCGACAGACGCAGGTAGGTGATGCGACGACCGAACGGATCGACCAGTTGATGGGTGTGCACGGTGGGTCTCCTGCAGCGTCACGCGCCGAGACTTTCTTGTCATGGATATTGCTGCGCGGGATAAAAACAGAAAAGCGTTTTCTTGTATACAACAATTTGACCCAAGGGTCAGATAAGCGCCAGGCAGCCCGCAGCCGTTGCCTTGAGCCCCGCGCGGAGCCGGTGCTACCATGCCCGACCGCCGCCCGGCGGAAAAGGAAAACACAGGGCCTATGACCAGCATTCGCGAGCGTAACAAAGAGCTCATCCTGCGCGCAGCCAGCGAGGAGTTCGCCGACAAGGGCTTCGCCGCCACCAAGACCAGTGACATTGCGGCCAAGGCCGGCCTGCCCAAGCCCAACGTCTACTACTACTTCAAATCCAAGGAAAACCTCTACCGCGAGGTCCTGGAAAGTATCGTCGACCCCCTGCTGGCCGCCTCGGCCCCCTTCAACCAGCCGGGCCACCCGAGTGAAGTGCTGACGGCCTACATCCGCTCGAAGATCCGCATCTCCCGCGAACTGCCACACGCCTCCAAGGTATTCGCCAGCGAGATCATGCATGGCGCACCGCACCTGTCGCCGGAGCAGACCGAACAGCTCAACGTTCAGGCCAAGCACAACATCGCCTGCATCCAGCGCTGGGTGGACCAGGGGCTGATGGCCCCGATCGATCCGCACCACCTGCTGTTCAGCATCTGGGCCGCGACCCAGACCTATGCCGACTTCGACTGGCAGATCTCCATCGTCACCGGCAAGGCCAGCCTGGACGATGCCGACTACGAAGCCGCCGCACAGACCATCATCCGCCTGGTGCTCAAGGGCTGCGACGTCGACCCGCTGCCATCGAGCGCCTCCGAGCTGGTGACCAGCGCCTAGATCGGCGCAGGGTCATTCGTCGCGCTGCGTGCACCCGACCCGGCGTCGGGAAGATCGCGGGTTACCTGTCAATCGTTCTGGTGGATGTGAAAAGCGACATCCACCCTACGCAGCCCCCCGTACATGGCACTTCGCGGGGCGCCTTACGCATCCAGGCCTCGCAGAATCGCGAGTTACCGCTCCAGCGTTCTGGTGGATGTGGAAAGCGACATCCACCCTACGTAGGGTTCTGTTCCGCGTCAGGGGTGGATCGCGCCGTGCCGATCCACCGCCCTGGTCGCCACCCGCAGGAAATCCGGGGCGGCTGCCTGGTCCCTAGACCCCGGGATCCGCCTTCAGGCCAAGCGACTCCAGCGCGCCGAGCGCGCATTGCTCGTCGATGTCCGAGGTGTCGCCGGTAATGCCGACGGCGCCAATCACCGCGCCATGCTCGTCACGAATCAGCACGCCGCCCGGCGCCGGCACCAGGCTGCCCTCGGCCAGGGTATTCACCGCGCCGATGAAGGCCGGACGCTGCTGCGCGTCGTTGGCGATCGCCCGCGAACCCTTGCCGAGCGCCAGCGCACCCCAGGCCTTGCCGATGGCGATCTGCGGGCGCAGCAGGCTGGCGCCGTCCTCGCGCTGCAGGCTGATCAGGTGGCCGCCGGCATCCAGCACCGCCACCGTCAGCGGCGCAGCGCTGAGGTCACGCCCGACGGCCAGGGCATTGCGGGTGATGTTCACCGCTGTGGAAAGAGTGATCGTGGTCATGCAGGTTCTCCAGAAAAGCGAATGGGCATTCGCCGCACTGGCCGGTGAAGGGCACCTCTATAAACGACCTGCGTTGCCATCGCGGCGTTAAAAACAGGCTCAGAATGCTCATTTACAGCACGTAAACTGCGCTTCTTCGCCTGGTTCTGCCTTGCGCTGACTGCCTCGCCTACGTTTTTAGAGGTGCCCTGAAGGTGTGCGGCATGGATAAGCGCCTTATGCAATAGCTGAAGAGAAGCTTTGTTGCAACAACAAAACACAAAATCAATAAAATATGTACACAATATTTTTATCTGAAAATCACAATCAAAGTATCGAGCATATGAGCTAGTCCGCCCGGTTCTCCCAGTACCCCGGCGTGTTGTAGATGTCCTTGAGATAGTCGATGAAGAAACGCACCTTGGCCGGCAGATAACGCTGCTGCGGATAGACCGCCTGGATGTCGTAGGCCGGGATCTCGTAATCGTCCAGCACCGTCACCAGCTCGCCAGCCTTGAGCTCCGCCTGGATCTCCCAGGTCGAACGCCAGCCGATGCCCAGCCCCTGCTTGACCCAGTTGTAGAGCAGCTCGCCGTCATTGCAGTCGAGGTTGCCCGCCACCTTCACCGCCACCTGACGCCCTTCGCGCAGGAAGGTCCAGCCACGCTGCTGACCGCCCTGCAGGTTGAACGCCAGGCAGTTGTGCCGCGCCAGATCCTCGAGGGTGCGCGGCACGCCATGCAGCTCGAAGTAGCCGGGTGCACCGCAGACCACGCGGCGATTGGGGAACAGCTTCACCGCGACGTAGTTGGGGTCGGTGACCTCGCCGATGCGGATGCCCATGTCGTAGCCCTGGCGCACCAGGTCGACCAGGCTGTCGGTGAAGTTGAAGGACAGCTTCAGGTCCGGGTAGCGCAGCAGGAAGGCCGCCGCATGCGGCGCAATGTGCCGCCTGCCGAACGCCGCCGGGGCGGACACCACCAGGTGCCCGCGCACCGACTTGCCGCCGCGGGCCACGCTGGCGTCGGCTTCATCGAAGTCCTTGAGCAGGCTGCGTGCACGGTCGAGGTACTGCTCGCCGAGGTCGGTCAGCTGCAGGCCGCGCGTGGAGCGGTGCATCAGCTTGACGCCGAGATGGCGCTCCAGGGCATCCAGGCGCCGCCCCATCACCACGGGGGTCACGCCTTCGCTGAGCGCAGCGGCGGCAAAGCTGCCGTTGTCGGCGACCAACACGAAACTACGGATAAGGGTATGGCGGTCCATTCGATACTCCAGATATCGACAGAACTGAAGTATCCAACAATTCCGTCGTTCCGGTACAGCCGTCATCCTTGCTCCCAAGAAGAAAAACCACCGACTCGGAGAACAATGGTCATGGCCAGAATGAGAGCAATCGAGGCAGCCGTACTGGTGATGCGTCGCGAAGGTGTCGACACCGCATTCGGTGTCCCCGGTGCCGCCATCAACCCGCTCTACGCTGCACTGAAGAAACTCGGCGGAATCGATCACGTCCTGGCTCGTCACGTCGAAGGCGCCTCGCACATGGCCGAGGGTTACACCCGCACCAACGCCGGCAACATCGGCGTGTGCATCGGCACCTCCGGCCCGGCTGGCACCGACATGGTCACCGGCCTGTACTCGGCCAGCGCCGACTCCATCCCGATCCTGTGCATCACCGGCCAGGCACCGCGTGCACGCATGCACAAGGAAGACTTCCAGGCCGTCGACATCACCAGCATCGTCGGGCCGGTCACCAAGTGGGCGACCACCGTGATGGAGCCGGGCCAGGTGCCGCGCGCCTTCCAGCGTGCCTTCCAGGAAATGCGCAGCGGCCGACCGGGCCCGGTGCTGATCGACCTGCCGTTCGACGTGCAGATGGCCGAGATCGAGTTCGACATCGACGCCTACGAGCCGCTGCCGGTGGCCAAGCCGAGCACCACCCGCGTTCAGGCCGAGAAAGCCATCGCCATGCTCAACGAGGCCGAGCGCCCGCTGCTGGTCGCTGGCGGCGGCATCTTCAACGCCGACGCGGCGGACAAGCTGGTCGAGTTCGCCGAACTCACCGGCGTGCCGGTGGTGCCGACCCTGATGGGCTGGGGCGCGATTCCCGACGATCACCGGCTGATGGTCGGCATGGTCGGCCTGCAGACCTCGCACCGCTACGGCAACGCCACCCTGCTCGCCTCCGACCTGGTGTTCGGCATCGGCAACCGCTGGGCCAACCGCCACACCGGTTCGGTCGAGGTGTACACCGAAGGCCGCAAGTTCATCCACGTCGACATCGAACCGACGCAGATCGGCCGCGTGTTCAACCCGGACCTGGGCATCGTTTCCGACGCGGGCAAGGCGCTGGATGCCTTCCTCGAGGTCGCTCGCGAATGGAAGGCCGCTGGCAAGCTGAAGGACCGCAGCGCCTGGGTCGACAGCTGCCGCGAGCGCAAGCGCACGCTGCAACGCAAGACCCACTTCGACAACGTGCCGGCCAAGCCGCAGCGCGTGTACGAGGAGATGAACGAGGCCTTCGGCAAGGACACCTGCTACGTCAGCACCATCGGCCTGTCGCAGATCGCCGGCGCGCAGTTCCTGCACGTGTACAAGCCGCGTCACTGGATCAACTGCGGCCAGGCCGGCCCGCTGGGCTGGACCATTCCGGCGGCCCTCGGCGTGGTCAAGGCCGACCCGGCACGCCAGGTCGTGGCGCTGTCCGGCGACTATGACTTCCAGTTCATGATCGAAGAACTGGCTGCAGGGGCGCAGTTCAACCTGCCGTACATCCACGTGCTGGTGAACAACTCCTACCTGGGCCTGATCCGCCAGGCGCAGCGCGGCTTCGACATCGACTACTGCGTGCAGCTGGCGTTCGAGAACATCAACGCGCCGGAAATCAACGGCTACGGCGTCGACCACGTCGCGGTCGTCGAAGGCCTCGGCTGCAAGGCGATCCGCGTGTTCGACCCGAACGAGCTGCAGAACGCCTTCGCCGAAGCCAAGCGCCTGATGGCCGAGCACCGCGTACCGGTGGTGGTCGAGGTGATCCTGGAGCGTGTCACCAACATCTCCATGGGCACCGAGATCAACGCCATCAACGAGTTCGAGGAACTGGCCGAGCGCGGCGTCGACGCCCCGACCGCCATCGCGCTGCTGGATTGATGCAACCCATCCCCTCTCCCGCCTGCGGGCGGGGGGAGACACACGAAAGGAGCGACACCATGCCCCGTTTTGCTGCCAACCTGTCCATGCTGTTCACCGAGGTGGACTTCCTGGACCGTTTCGCCGCCGCCGCCGAAGCCGGCTTCAGCGGTGTGGAATACCTCTTCCCCTATGACTTCGCGGCAGAAGAGATCAAGGCCCGCCTGGACGCAAACGCCCTGAGCCAGGTGCTGTTCAACCTGCCAGCCGGTGACTGGGGCAAGGGCGAGCGCGGCATCGCCTGCCACCCGGATCGCGTCGAGGAGTTCCGCGCGGGCGTCGACCAGGCCATCGCCTACGCCCAGGTACTGGGCAACAAGCAGATCAACTGCCTGGCCGGCATCCGCCCGCAGGGCGTGGACTGCGCCACCGTGGAGAAGACCTTCGTCGACAACCTGCGCTATGCCGCAGGCAAGCTCGAAGCGGCCGGCATCCGCCTGGTCATGGAAGCCATCAACACCCGCGACATCCCCGGCTTCTACCTGAACAACACCCGCCAGGCCCTGGAGATTCGCGACAAGGTCGGCAGCACCAACCTGTACCTGCAGTACGACATCTACCACATGCAGATCATGGAAGGTGACCTCGCCCGTACCGTCGAGACCAACCTGGCCGCCATCAACCACGTGCAGCTGGCCGACAACCCGGGCCGCAACGAGCCGGGTACCGGCGAAATCAACTACCGCTTCCTCTTCGAGCACCTGGACCGCATCGGCTACCAGGGCTGGGTCGGCTGTGAATACAAGCCGGCAACCACCACCGCTGCCGGCCTCGGCTGGATGAAAGCGCACAACGCAATCTGAAAGCTGCACCTGTAGGAGCGGATTCATCCGCGAACACCGGCGAAGCCGGTGCCACTCACCGCGGCGTCCGTTTCGCAGGTAAACCCGCCCCTACAGGCTCGGTTCATCACCTACAACGAGGTTATCTCTCATGGCTAAAATCGGATTCATCGGCACCGGCATCATGGGCAAACCCATGGCGCAGAACCTGCAGAAAGCCGGCCACACCCTGTTCCTCTCGGAGCACCACGACCCGGCCCCTGCCGACCTCCTGGCCGCCGGCGCCATCGCCCTGGCCAACCCGCAGGAGGTCGCGCAGGAAGCCGAGTTCATCATCGTCATGGTGCCGGACACCCCGCAGGTCGAAGACGTGCTGTTCCGCGACAACGGCGTGGCGAGCGGCGTCGGCGCCGGCAAGGTGGTGATCGACATGAGTTCGATCTCCCCCACCGCCACCAAGGCCTTCGCCGAGAAGATCAAGGCCACCGGTGCCGCCTACCTGGACGCCCCGGTATCCGGCGGCGAAGTCGGTGCCAAGGCCGCGACCCTGTCGATCATGGTCGGTGGCTGCCCGAACGCCTTCGAACGCGCCCTGCCGCTGTTCCAGTCCATGGGCAAGAACATCACCCGCGTCGGCGGCAACGGCGACGGCCAGACCGCCAAGGTGGCCAACCAGATCATCGTCGCCCTGAACATCCAGGCCGTGGCCGAAGCCCTGCTGTTCGCCGCCCGCAACGGCGCCGATCCGGCCAAGGTGCGTGAAGCGCTGTCCGGCGGCTTCGCCGGCTCGAAGATCCTCGAAGTGCACGGCGAGCGCATGATCAAGGGCACCTTCGACCCAGGCTTCCGCATCAGCCTGCACCAGAAGGACCTCAACCTGGCGCTGTCCGGTGCCCGCGAGCTGGGCCTGAACCTGCCCAACACCGCCAATGCCCAGCAGGTGTTCAGCACCTGCGCGGCCCTCGGCGGCAGCGGCTGGGATCACTCCGCCCTGATCAAGGGCCTGGAGCACATGGCCAACTTCAATATCCGCGGCGAAAAGGCCTGAAGCCGATTCGGGAACAGATCTTGTGGGAGGCGCTTCAGCGGCGACTGTCGCGGCTGAAGCCCCTCCCACGGGCTCCCTGAGTCCTTCGCCCACCCTTTCGACCTTCCTGGCAGGAGGTGTCACGGCCCGATTGCCAGGTTGGTCGATTCCATTCCCCAGGCGCTGCCAGGCGGCGCCTGGGGAATGGAATCGATCCAGCATCACCCTGACGGACATGCCGCGCAGGCACCCCGGCTCATCGACTCCTACGCGGCCTGCCCGCCTCCCTCATCCGGCGCCTCGCGCCACCTGCTCCCGCCAGGAGAAGGCCATGAAGAAAGGCGTCGCTGCGCGACTCTCAAGCCAAGACCAAGAGAACACCGCCATGACCTTCGATCCGCAACGCCTGCTGCGCGACCTGTTCGCCACCGCCATCGCCGCCGCGCATCCGCGCCAGGTGCTGGCCGACCACCTGCCCGCCGACCGCAGCGGCCGCGTCATCGTCATCGGTGCCGGCAAGGCGGCTGCGGCCATGGCCGAGGTCATCGAGCAGGAGTGGCAAGGCGAGGTGAGCGGCCTGGTGGTGACCCGCTACGAACACGGCGCCGAGTGCAAGAAGATCGAAGTGGTGGAAGCTGCCCACCCGGTGCCGGACGACGCTGGCGAGCGCGTCGCCCGTCGCGTGCTGGAGCTGGTGTCCAACCTCTCGGAAGACGACCGGGTGATCTTCCTCCTCTCCGGCGGCGGCTCCTCGCTGCTGGCCCTGCCGGCGGCGGGCATCTCGCTGACCGACAAGCAGGCGATCAACAAGGCGCTGCTGAAATCCGGCGCCACCATCGGCGAGATGAACTGCGTGCGCAAGCATCTCTCGGCGATCAAGGGCGGCCGTCTGGCCAAGGCCTGCTGGCCGGCCACCGTCTACACCTACGCCATCTCCGACGTGCCCGGCGACGAAGCCACGGTGATCGCGTCCGGCCCTACCGTGGGCGACCCGACCACCTCGGCCGAGGCCCTGGCGATCCTCGCGCGCTACGCCATAGACATCCCGAGCAACGTGCGCAGCTGGCTGCAGGACCCGCGCTCGGAAACGGTCAAACCGGGTGATCCGGTACTCGCCCGCAGCCACTTCCAGCTCATCGCCACCCCACAGCAGTCGCTCGACGCCGCTGCCGCCAGGGCCGAGGCGGCTGGCCTGCCGGTGCTGATCCTCGGCGACCTGGAAGGCGAATCCCGCGACGTGGCCAAGGTGCACGCCGGTATCGCCCGCCAGGTGCAGCTGCACGGCCAGCCGATCAAGCCGCCATGCGTGATCCTCTCCGGTGGCGAAACCACCGTGACCGTGCGCGGCAACGGGCGCGGCGGGCGCAACGCCGAGTTCCTCCTCAGCCTCACCGACAGCCTCAAGGGCCTGCCTGGTGTCTATGCGCTGGCTGGCGACACCGACGGCATCGACGGTTCCGAAGACAACGCCGGCGCCATCATGACGCCCTACAGCTATGCCCGTGCCGGCATCAAGGGCCTGTCGGCCCGCGACGAACTGGACAACAACAACGGCTACGGCTACTTCGCCGCCCTCGACGAGCTGATCGTCACCGGGCCGACCCGTACCAACGTCAACGATTTCCGTGCTCTCCTGATTCTCGAGGCCCCAACCCAATGAACGCTGACAAGAAAGTGAAGATCCTCGCCACCCTCGGCCCGGCGATTCGCGACGCCGCCCATATCCGCCAGCTGGTGGAGGCCGGGGTCAACCTGTTCCGTCTCAACTTCAGCCACGGCGAACATGCCGATCATGCCCAGCGCTACCAGTGGGTACGCGACGTGGAGCGCGAGCTGAATCAGCCCATCGGCATCCTCATGGACCTGCAGGGGCCGAAACTGCGCGTCGGCCGCTTTGCCGAAGGCAAGGTGCAACTGGTCAACGGCCAGAGCCTGCGCCTGGATCTGGACGCCACGCCCGGTGACGCCAGCCGGGTCAACCTGCCCCATCCGGAAATCATCGAGGCCCTGCAGCCGGGCATGAGCCTGCTGCTGGACGACGGCCGCCTGCGCCTGAAGGTGACCGGCAAGCAGCGCGACGCCGTGGACACCTGCGTGGTGGCCGGTGGCGAGCTGTCCGACCGCAAGGGCGTCAACGTGCCCGAGGCCGTGCTGCAGCTGTCGCCGCTGACCGAGAAGGACCGCCGCGACCTGGCCTTCGGCCTGGAGCTGGGCGTGGACTGGGTGGCGCTGTCGTTCGTGCAGCGCCCCGAGGACATCATCGAAGCCCGCGAACTGATCGGTGGCAAGGCCTTCCTCATGGCCAAGATCGAGAAACCCTCGGCCGTCACCCACCTGGAAGACATCGCCAGGCTGTGCGACGCCATCATGGTCGCGCGCGGTGATCTGGGCGTGGAAGTGCCGGCGGAGAACGTGCCGCGCATCCAGAAAGACATCGTGCGCACCTGCCGTCAGCTCGGCCGTCCGGTGGTAGTGGCCACGCAGATGCTCGAGTCCATGCGTTTCTCCCCGGCGCCGACCCGGGCCGAAGTCACCGACGTGGCCAACGCCGTGGCCGAGGGCGCCGATGCGGTGATGCTGTCGGCAGAAACCGCCTCCGGCGACTATCCGCTGGAAACCGTGCAGATGATGAGCAAGATCATCCGCCAGGTGGAGAGCGGCCCGGACTACCAGAGCCAGCTCGATGTCGGCCGTCCGCAGGCCGAAGCCACGGCCAGCGATGCCATCAGCTGCGCCATTCGCCGCATCAGTTCGATCCTCCCGGTCGCTGCGCTGGTCAACTACAGCGAGTCCGGCGCCAGCAGCCTGCGCGCCTCGCGGGAACGGCCGAAAGCCCCGATCCTGAGCCTGACGCCGAGCCTGACCACCGCCCGCCGCCTGACCGTGGCCTGGGGCATCTACTCGGTGGTCAACGAACGCCTGCGCAAGGTCGAGGAAGTCACCAGCACGGCCCTGGAGATCGCCCAGGCCCAGGGCATGGCCAAGCGTGGCGAGACAGTGGTGATCACCGCCGGCGAACCCTTCGGCCAGCCAGGCAGCACCAACAGCCTGAGGATCGAAACGCTGCATTGAGGCGTAGCCCGGATGAAATCCGGGGAATGCCTGAGCCGGCGGCCCTGCACAGATCCGCCGGGCTGTCCGGGCGGCGCCCCTCTCCCGCGTATGGGAGAGGGGCTGGGGGAGACAGCTCTCTTGGCACATCGATCATGCGTCCACTGACAACCGCCTACCCCGCCCTGCAGAGCCTGCGCGCCCTGCTCAGCGGCTTCGCCCAGATATTCCTCCAGCAGCACCCGGGCTGTGGCCTGCTGGTGCTGCTGGCCATCCTCGTCGGCGCGCCGGAGCTGCTCGCCGGCGCCCTGCTCGGCGGCCTGACCTCGACCCTGGTCGCGCAGCGCCGCGGTTACCCGCCTGCGGACATCGCCATCGGCCTGTACGGCTACAACGGCATCCTGCTCGGCCTGCTGCTCAGCCTGAAACTGCCCTGGACACCACTGCTGCCCGGGCTGATCGTCACCAGTGCCGGCCTTTCCAGCCTGTTGCTGGCCCCCTGGATGCAGCGCATGCGCCAACAGGGCTGGCTACCGGCCTTCACCTTCCCCTTCGTGCTGCTGGGCTGGTTGCTCCTGGCGCTGACGGCCCAGCTGCAATGGCCGACCGACACACCACCAGCGCCCCCCGGCATGCCTGAGCTGAACGCGCTGCAGCTGCTGCTGGCCGTGCTGCGCGGCCTCGGCCAGGTCATCTTCCTCGACTCGCCACTGGCCGGCCTGTGCCTGCTGCTCGGCCTGCGGCTGGCCGATGGCCGTGCGGCCTTCTGGGCGCTGCTCGGCTCGAGTGCCGGGCTCGCCCTGGCAATCACCCAGGGCTGGCCCGACGAGGGGGCACTGGCCGGCCTGTTTGGTTACAACGCCAGCCTCGCGGCCATTGCCCTGGCCCAGGTGCACCGCAGCCCGCTGGCACCGGCAGCGGGCATCCTCCTCGCCCTGATCCTGCAGCCGGGTTTCAGCGCCGTCGGGCTGCCGGCCCTGACCATGCCGTTCATCCTGACCTGCTGGCTGATCAGAGCCGGCGCACAAAGCTGGCAACGCGCAGTGAAGGACAGCACACCGACAGGTTAAGATCGCGCCATGAGCCGCTCAGGGAACCCCAGGATCATGGACAGACGCACACTCGGCCTCGGCCTGCTGCTGGCTGCAGCCACGGCCAGCGCAGAAACCAGCCCCAGCCTGATCGGCCCGGTCAGCGACATCCTCGTCAGCGAGGATCGCAGCGGCCCACAGCAGGAGGGCTGCCAGACGTTCACCGTCAGCGCGGCGATGGTCGCCGACTTCCTGCGCCACGCCATCCTCATCACGCCGCGCCAGGAACACGACTGGTACCTCCACGGCCCCTGCCAGGCGCACGGCACCTTGCGCACGCGCTACGGGGAATGGCAGTGGCAGTTGCTCAACCTGGGCACGGCACGCATCACCGCAGTGACCGGTGACAGCTTCATCCTGGCCGACCCACGGGAGGAGTCGTCGCTGGCGGGGGAATGAGCGCCCGCCCAGCGAGACGCTGCTGCACTCACAGAGACAATGGCACAACGAACGGACCTTCCAACCGTACCACTCGACCTCGTGCCCACGCCCCCGGAGACAACGAACAGTATGGATACCAAGCGACTCAACGAGACCAGCAAGTTCCTCAGCTATGTGCTCAGGCATGAGCCGCAGGCAATCGGCCTGCAGCTCGATTGCGAGGGCTGGGCAAGCATTGAATCATTGATAGCTGGCGCCGCCAGGGATGGGCGGGCGCTGGATATCGCCCTGATCCGGGCGGTGGTCAGCAGCAGCGACAAGAAGCGCTTCAGCCTCTCTGATGACGGGCTGAGCATACGTGCCGTGCAGGGACACTCGACCGCAAGCGTGAACCTGCAGCACGTGGAAAAGGAACCACCGGAGTTCCTCTACCACGGCACGGCCACACGCTTTCTGCAGTCGATCAGGCAACAGGGCTTGATCCCGGGCGCACGCCACCATGTGCATCTGTCGCAGGAAATCGCAACCGCCATTGCAGTCGGCCAGCGTTATGGCAAGCCTGTGCTACTGAAGATCGAGGCCCGACGCATGCACCAACAGGGCTTCACCTTCTTCCATGCGGAGAATGGCGTCTGGCTGACGGCTCAGGTCCCCACGCCATTTATCCAGGAGGATGAGCCGGACAACCTGTGAACGGGCAACGGCAGACGCCTGTAAACGCTCTGCCGGCCTGAAGGCCGATGCGAGCTCAATCGGCGGACCTCGACTTCGCCATCAGTTCACGAAGCTTCTTCTCGGCCCACTCGCAATCCCTCTGCTGCTGCTCACCTACCGGTCGGCTGCACGCGGTCAGAGGGTCTGCGGGCATGGCTTGGCGCTTGAGCACATTCGGGCCGGCCAGGCGCGCCAACAACACGCCCCCCACGATAATCACCAGCCAGAGCAGAAACATCTTCCAGTTGATGACACTGACCAGGCGTGCGAAGGGGATCAGCCACGCGTAAGGCAGGGCCCCTCGCGTCACCCGGTGCAGAAAACAGAGACTGGCTACAAACACCAGCGTGCCCAACAGCAGCGTGATGGCCATGGGGGCGTGCTGCGCCCAGGCACTGACCAGCACGGCGAAAACAGCCGCCGGCATGACATGCCGCAACATCAGCAGTCCGGAGCCTTGCCTGAACATCGCGGGCGGGACAAGAAAGCGGCTTCCCCATACATCCGGATGAGCCAACTCACGTGCCAACCACGCCCATGCCCGCCTCAGCTGGCTCAGAATGACCGTCATGAAGCTACTGGCGATCAGAGCGAGCGCCAGCCCCTGATACATCGAAGTCTCACCTCCCGACTGTGCCTGGTGCAGCTGATCGACCATCAACACTACCGAGATGATCAGCCAGGCATACAGGATGGCCCAGCCGCCCCAGTCCTGGTGTCTCCACTGGCGCCAGTTGGCAACGTATTCGACTCCCATGCGCTGCGGAATGTGCGGCTGGCGTCGTTCGACCTCACGTGCCAGGTGCTCGCAGGCAGCCCAGTCGGCCGGTTCGAAGCGATCGGCCATCTTCCGGCGCTTCGCATCGCTCATGGGTTTGAACAGGAACCAGCACGCGCGCTCTTTCGGCTGCTGCGGTGACGGCAGCGCAAGCTGGCTCAACAAGGTTTTCCACATGGAGGTATAAGCGAGGTGGTCAGCCAGGCGCTCCCAGCGCTCAGGGTCACAAGGCAGGAATCCATCCCTGTCGTTCCAGCCAAACAATGCCGACATCTGCCTGAGCAGATCAGGTGAGCCGTGCTGGTAACACTCCAGCACGGCAATCAGGCCTTGCTGCAACTGGCTGTTGAGCTCGAGGGGCTGCATCCATTTCTGACACGCCAGAGCCTCGACGTTTTCATAGAGTACGGCTTCGGTGACCGTAGGCAATTGCTCCCAGAGCAGGGTCAGCTCGTGCTCGAGCAGGCCCTGCGCCAGCTGGGCCATGGCGGTGGCCGGAAGATAATTGGGCTGCCACGGCGTCAGCCAATTCAGGTGTTCGACGGCCCATCTGATGAGTTCGATCGCCCTCGCACCAGACAACTGACTGCGGCGCAGCAACTCGAGCTGCAACACCTCCTCCTGATGCATCTCACGTGCCTGTGCCAATGCCTCTGACATCGAGCCACAGGTATCGGGCAAAGCACGCACCCTTTTCGCTTCGGCGCAATCCGGCTCCCCCGCCGGCTCAAGGCTGGAACGCGGCAGCGTGATATCCGAAGTCGCGTCCGTTGCCTTTTCCAGTACTGGCATGGACGCGCCCTGACCGCGGCTGACCCACTCAAGGGCCTGTTCGTAAGCATCACGCAGACGCTGAAATGCCTCCGGGTCATCCTCGGGACGAAACTGTTTGAGCAATTGGGCGTAGCGGCGCTTGACGCTCCTGACGTCGGTCCCGGCATCGAGGTCGAACATATCGCTGGGCAGCATCGAACTCACCACTCCGCCTTGCGACTGTAGTCGACCTTGAACATGTCACTGACGCCCTTGAGCGAACCCGGCCAGGGCGATTTGCCGCTGCAGACGTGGCCGAGAAACAGCAGCGCCAGGGCGAACACAGCAAGCGCAAAGGCCCATCCACCCGTCCAGGGGTCGAACAGCGCAACGAGGCTGGCCAGCGCGGCGGCGGGTACACAATGACGCAAGACCAGCATGCCAGAGCCATCAGCATGCCAGGTCGCTGGCAGCAGCAAGCGACTCAAGGGAAGCTCAGCCCACAGCATGAACCGCGTCAGCCTGCTCCATCCCCTGACCAGGCTGGCGAGCAGCCCGACAATGGCCAGACTGGACATCAGGTTGGCCACCACAGCGCCTTGCAGCCCCTTGCCATGCCCCGCAATCTGAAGCGGATCATTGCCGTACAACATCCCCAGCAGCATGGCAGCGAAGAGCAACAGCCAGGCATAGCAAGCCGCAGCCGAGGCCCAGCGCCGTGGGCGCCAATCCTGCCAGCTCTGCCAGGCAGTAGCGCCGAGCTGTGCGGGCAGCTCGGGGTAGTCATGCCTGAGCCGCCCATCGAGCGCTTCGCAGGCCCACCAATCCTCCTCGACGAAACGGTCGACTAGGAGACGTCGCTCGATCGACGTCATGGGCTTGAGCAGAAGCCAGGCGGCGCGCTGCTCTGCACTCAGGGGCCACTTCTCGTTCAAGTGCTTGAGCAAGCGCTGCTTCACCGCCTGGTACTCACAACGCCTGTTCAGGCGCTCCCAGCGATCGAGCGGACAAGGCAACCGCCCCTGTTCCTCAACCCATCCCAAGCGGTCCGCCAGACGCTCGAAGAAAGCAGGAGACCACTGCTCAGTCTGCTCAAGCAGACGTAGCACGCCTTCCTGAAACTGCAGATTGCGCTCGAATGGCCGCAACCACTCGCTACGGGCCAGTTCGACCAGATGATCCAGAGCAGACCGCTCCGTTCCCGCCTGCAGCAGAGCCGCCGCCACCTGGAGCTCCTGGGCGAGCCACCTGTCGGCCAGTAGCTCCAGCTGGAGCTGCGGCAGGTAGTCGGCTTGCCAGGGCGACAACCAGTGCAGCCGCGCCATGGCCCAGCGAAGGATTTCACAGCCCTTCTCATCCAGAGAATTGCAGCGTGCGAGCAAATACAGCTGCAACTCTCGCTCAAGCTGCAAATCAGCTGCCTGCTGCAATGCCGCGTCCAGTGAGGGGGACGCCTCGACAAGACGAGCGACCTGCTCATGCAGGCTCGCCTGTTCCGCCTCGGCAGCAGCTTCCTGCCGAGGCGGCACGAATTCGGAAGGCGGCGCGGGGACGGCGGCGCCGTCACCACGCTGGGCAATGTCCAGAGCCAGCTCATACGCGTGGCGAAGGCGCTGGAAGGCGTCCGCGTCGTCGTCAGGCCGGGTGTCTTTCAGCAACTGGGCATAACGTCGCTTGATGCTACGTACGTCAGCATCCGCGCTCAGCCCCAACAGGGTCCAGGGGTGCATGTCAGTAGCCGCTCTCGATGCTATCCAGACGCGTCAGGAGTTCCGCGCGCGCCTCACGGATCTCGCGCTCGTCCTGACGCTCGAGCACCGCAGAAAAATGCCCGGCCAACACCCCTACATGCTCTCGCAGATCGCCCAGGCTCTCCTGGTACAGGCGCTCCAGTCTGGCCATCAGGGCACTGTTGACTTGCTGATCACGCGGATGGGTCTTGAGCGCCTGCAAAGCGCTGAAGCGTTCGGCAATCTCATCCGGAGTCATGACTCCGGGATTGTTTTCGATCACCAGCGATTGGCTCTGCCCGGTCAGCAGGGTATCCACCTGGGCTTCGAGCAGGCCATTGATGTCGTAGGTGAAGCGAATGTCCAGCGACACCTCGCCAGCCGGCCTGGGCGGAACCTCGACTTCCAGCTCCCCCAGGAAGATGTTATTGGCCACCAGCCGGCTCTCTCCCTGGAAGATGCGGACATTCACGTGCTTCTGCCCATCGCGAAGCGTCTGGACGCTCTTCACCCGACTGACAGGAACCACACAATTGCGCTCGATGATCGGCAGATAGTGCCCGTTCTGCAGCTGCCCACCGACATGGCTGGCTACCTCCACTCCAAGGCTGTATGGGCACACATCGGTGAGCACCACTTCCTCCAGCGTCGCATCACGAGCCTTGAGCGCCGCCTGAACTGCGGCACCCTGAGCGATCACTTCATCCGGGTTGAGGTGCATCGCGGGAAAGCGCCCAAACAGACTCGCCACCAACTTGCGCACCAGTGGCATACGCGTCGTGCCCCCCACCAGCAGCACCTCGTCAAGATCCGCCACTTTGATACGCGCATCGCGCAAGGCCCTCTCGATTGGCGCACGCAACCGCTCGAGCAACGGTTCACAGATTTCCAGCAGACGCTCCTGCGTCAGGGCCACAGTCCATTCACGCCCGTCCTCGCTCAGCTGGAACCTGGCCTCACTCTGCTGCCCAAGCGCGTGTCTGACACGCTGGGCCTCGCGCCGCAGACGATGGCGAATGGCAGGTCGCTGCGGATCGGGCAGCCCCTGAGCGGTCAATGCAGCGACGACATGGGCCACTATCGCGTCGTCAAAATCCTCGCCTCCGAGGAAGTTGTCGCCCGCACTGGCACGAACCTCCATCACGCCATCGAAAAGCTCCAGCACGGAGACGTCGAAGGTGCCACCGCCCAGATCGAACACCAGAAAAGAAGCATCACCCTTCTGATGCACGCCATAGGCCAGTGCAGCGGCAGTGGGTTCGTTGATCAACCTCTCGACCTTGAAACCAGCCAGTTCGCCAGCGATGCGTGTGGCCTTGCGCTGCGCGTCACTGAAGTAGGCCGGTACGCTGATCACGGCCTCGACAACGGGCTCGCCGTAGGCGCGTTCCACATCCTCCTTGAGACTGCGCAGCACCAGCGCCGAGAGTTCCTCGGGACGGAAGCTGTGCGACCCGAGCTGCGTACTGTGCGCACTGCCCATGTGCCGTTTGAACAGCGCAGTCGTGAGGTGAGGATGGGTTTGCAAGCGCTCGCGAGCGATATCCCCGACAACCAGCTGCCCCTCATCATCGAGCCCGACGACACTCGGGGTCAGCATACGCCCCAACGCATTGGGGACCAGTTTCGCCGCCCCGCCATCCCAGACGCTGACAAGACTGTTGGTTGTGCCTAGGTCGATTCCGATGATCATGCTGTTGCGCGGCCTCCGTGGCAGCCTGGCGGAGCCTCGGGCCCCGGATTGAATCGTGAATGTAGCGCCTGCAAGCCGGGGCTCTGCTCCGGGAGGCGTGATCAGAATGAAGCAATAAGTCCGACGCCGAAGCGAATCGAAAACAGCGGGAGAGGTTGGCCGGTCTCTACGCGCTGCGAGCACTGATGCGCCGGTAGCAGGCACGAATCGGCCGACCGCAGGTGCCAGGCACGAACAGGCAGTCGCTCATCGCACGGTGCCGACGAACTGCCTGGCATAGATCCACTCGATGTTTCCGTAGGGAGCCAGATCGTTGAGGCGTCCGTACAGCTCGGCAGCCATGTCCGGGTCGTCTTCCACGTACCTGGCGTAGGCCATTCGATGAAACAGCACCTCACCCAGAGCGTCCTGCTGCTCAGTGCCCTTCAGAGCACTCAGGCCCTTGGCGATCTGGTCGCCGTTGAAATCCCCCTGCCACATCTGAATCAGCGCGCCGTAGTGCCCCGCATCGCTGGCGGCAGAGAACTCGACCTGCGCATCCAGCCAGGCGTCAGACACGGACTCGCCAGAGCGGGCCTTGATGTAGCTGTAGGTCAGCGCCACGTAGGCTGCGAGATCGTCTTCCGGCCCGGCAGGCTGAGTGCGAGAAAGCGCTCGTGCTGCATCCGACCAGCGTTCCAGCCTCATGTAGCAGAACGCTGCGACGATGTATTCCTGAGAGAGGTCGCCCTGGCCAGCAGCCATCTGCTCGGCAGACGGCGACTGCTCCAGCGCAAGCATCGGCACCAGAATGGCCAGCGCATCCGATGCCCTGTCCAGGCTGAACAGGATCGCAGCCTTGGTCGACAGCAGCTCTTGCTGCAGTTCGGCGTCGGGCGCCAGGGCAAGCGCCTTGTCGATGGCCTCCAGCGCCGGCTGTGACCTGCCGAGCGAGTCCAATGACTCAGCCTTGCTACGCAGAGCCAGAGCCAGCTCGCGATCGCCCGTGGCGAGCGTTTCAAGTCGCTGAGCCAGCGACAGCAACAGCTCGTTCATGTTCTCCAGCGGATTTGTCGCAGGCTTCGGCGGCTCTGCACCCCGTCCTGCACAGCCAGCCAGCAGCACGACAGACAACAGCAATGTGCAGCCACGTATCCAGCCGATGAACCCCGACGCGCCAGGAGCGCCCTCGACCAGTGAACCAGAGTCACGCCTCATCAACACTATCCTTGTATGAAGACCTGCGATGGCAACGCGTTGCTTCACGCTCAACGGAGCGCAATGCGGAGGCGCGTGTCACCCATCCGTTGAACAGCAAAAAAACGGCGCCGAAAAACCGGCTCATGTTAGCTCACATGGCATCTTGCCACCAAGCGTGATTTGCTGGGTGGCGTCACGATTTCTACCTCGTAAACGTCCACTTCCCCCCAGCAGCGGCCAGCAATCCTCGCCGTCCCTTGCCCTCTCCCCCCTTCCTGCCTAGGCTGTGCCCCTTTTCAGATTTCGGACATTGCCATGGACAATCGGCAGAGCTGGCGTCAGCGCCTGTACATCATCATCTTCGAGACCAGCACGCCGGCAGCGCAGCGCTTCGACAACTGGCTGCTGGTGGCCATCCTCACCAGCCTGGTGGTGGTGATGCTCGACAGCATCGAACGCTTCCACAACCAGTACGCCGGGCTGTTCAGTGCGCTGGAGTGGTTCTTCACCGCACTGTTCGCGGTCGAATACGCCTTGCGCCTGTACTGCTCGCCCAAGCCGCTGCGCTATGCCTTCAGCTTCTTCGGCCTGGTCGACCTGCTGGCCGTGCTGCCGGCCATCCTGGCGCTGATGTTCGCCGACGCGCAGTACCTGATGATCGTCCGCGCGATCCGCATGGTGCGCATCTTCCGCGTGCTCAAGCTGCGCCATTACCTGACCCAGGCCAATTTCCTGCTGGTGGCGCTACGTGGCAGCAAACAGAAGATCATCGTCTTCCTGGTCAGCGTCTCTACCCTGGTCACGGTGTTCGGCGCGCTGATGTACGTGGTCGAAGGCCCGGCCAACGGCTTCACCAGCATCCCCACCAGCATCTACTGGGCAGTGGTGACGCTGACCACCGTGGGCTTCGGCGACATCACGCCGAAGACGCCGCTGGGGCAGATGCTGGCGACGATGGTGATGATCACCGGCTACTCGATCATCGCCGTGCCGACCGGCATCTTCACCGCGGAACTGGCCAACGCCATGCGCCAGGACGGCCAGATGGAGCACGACTGCCCGCACTGCCGCAAACCCCGCCACGAGCACAGTGCGGCGTTCTGCAACCGCTGCGGCGGGCCGCTGTTCACGCGCTGCGATGCCGCCTCTTCAGCGCCTCGCGACAGCCGTGAAACAGACTGAAGCAAAACCGATGGGCCAGCGCGTGGTCATAGAGTCGCCCGCTGGGCTATAAAGCCGCCTTTTTTACGCTGAAGGAAGCGCCATGGCCGTTACCACCAATGAAACCACGGCGCCTGCCAAGGCGGCGTGGATTGGCCTGATTCTCGGGCCGCTGCTGCTGCTCGCCTGCCTGCTCACGGAACCGCCTGCCGGACTCTCCAGTGCCGCCTGGGCCACCATCGGCCTGACCCTGCTGATGGCGACCTGGTGGTCCACCGAGGCCATCCCGATCCCGGCCACGTCGCTGCTGCCGATCCTGCTGATCCCGGCGCTGGGCATCGACAGCCTCAACGCTGCCAGCGCGCCCTACGCCAACCCGACCATCTACCTGTTCCTCGGCGGTTTCATCCTCGGCCTGGCCATGGAACGCTGGAACCTGCACAAGCGCATCGCGCTGATGACGCTGCTGGCCGTGGGCAGCAAGCCGAGCCGGCAGATCGCCGGCTTCATGCTGGCCACCGCCTTCCTCAGCATGTGGGTGAGCAACACCGCCACGACCATCATGATGCTGCCCATCGGCCTGTCGGTGGTGGCCATGCTTGCCGGCGAACGGGACTCCGGTGGCGCCGAGCGCGAGCGCTTCGCCACCGCACTGCTGCTGGCCATCGCCTACGCCGCCAGCATCGGCGGCATCGCCACGCTGATCGGCACGCCGCCGAACGCGTTGCTGGCGGCCTTCCTGGCCGAGAACTACGACGTGCAGATCGGCTTCGGCCAATGGATGCTGCTGGGCCTGCCCGTGGCGTTCGTGATGCTGGTGCTCACTTGGTGGTGGCTGACCCGTGGTGGCTTCAAGCTGGCCGGCCACGACAGCTCGCAGCTGATCCGCAGCGAACTGGCCGAACTCGGCCCACTGAGTCGCGGCGAGAAGCTGGTGGCCCTGGTGTTCGTGCTCACCGCCCTGGCCTGGGTATTCCAGCCGCTGATCGCCGACAAGTTACCCGGCGTCAACGACACCAGCATCGCCATCGCAGCCGCCATGGCCCTGTTCATCATCCCGGTGGACACCCGCAAGCGCGTGTTCCTGATGAACTGGGAAAGCGCCAGCAAGCTGCCCTGGGGCGTGCTGCTGCTGTTCGGCGGCGGCCTGTCGCTGGCCAGCGTGATTCGCAGCACCGGCCTGGCCGAGTGGATCGCGCAGAGCCTGGGGGCGCTGGGCGCCCTGCCGGTGATCGCGATGATCGGCGTGGTGGTCCTGGTGATCATCTTCCTCACCGAGGTGACCTCCAACACCGCGACCGCCGCCGCCTTCCTGCCGCTGCTCGGCGCCCTCGCCGTGTCCCAGGGCATGCCGGCGGAACTGCTGGCGATTCCCGCCGCCATCGCCGCCAGCTGCGCCTTCATGATGCCGGTGGCGACGCCACCCAACGCCATCGTGTTCGGCACCGGGCACATGAAGATCCAGTCGATGATCAAGGCGGGCTTTGCCCTCAACCTGTTCGGCGTGGTGCTGGTGACGCTGATCTGCTACCTGCTGGTAGGGCTGATCTGGGCGCACTGAGCCCGGCTCGCACAAACGAAAAACGGCGCCTGCGGGCGCCGTTTTCATGTGCGGGGACCGCCTGATCAGCGGTTCTGATAGTGGCGGAACAGCCCGGGCGGAATGCCGCTGCTGTCGGTCGCCTGCCAGGGACCGGCCACGCGGGGCGACCAGCTCCAGCCACCGTCGAAGCGATAGAAGACGCGCTCACGGTAGTACAGGTCCCGCGCGCCTTCGACCACGTAGACCCCCAGCGCCGGGCTCCAGTGGCTCTTCACCCCAGGCGGCGGCGCATAACGCGGATGCGAGGGCTGCTGGACCGGCGGCAGATCGTCGATCGGTGTGTTCGGCTGCTGCAGCACGCAGCCGCTCAGACCGAATCCGAACAATGCCGCCAGCACCAGGCGCTTCATTGCACCTGCCCTTCGCGGCTGTCGATCAACAGCGTCTGGGTCTCACGCGCGGTGTTGGCCACCGGGCCGACCTGGCCCATCCACTCGCCCTGGGTGGCATTGCCCGCGCGGGACACGCGGGCCACCAGCTGTACCTGATCGAATCGGGAGATCTTCAGTTCCGGCATCATCGCGTCGACATCCGAAAGGCTGATCCGGGCCGGCAGGTCGGAGACCTTCAGGCGCTTGACCGCCAGCGGCATCGGCGGGCCGCTGAGGGCACGGGCGAAGACGAACACGGCATCATCCGGCTGCACATTCTTCTGCACCTCGGGCGACAACGACACGCTGACCTCCAGCGCATGCACCTTGGCACCCGGTTCGGCGGCAGCACTGGCCTGCCCGGCGTCGCCCATCTGCTCGCGAGCCCGCTCGATACCACCGACGATGGCGGCACGCGACGGGTCCTGCTCCGGCAGCACCGCGACCAGGCGCTCCCAGTAGCGTACGGCATCCGCATAGCGCTGGCTTTCGTAGGCCGCGATGCCCAACAGACCCAGGCTGGTCACTTCCTGCGGATCGCCCTTGAGCGCCTCGTCGGTGAGCGCCTGCAGACGCTCGCTCCATTGCTTGCCTTCGGCGAAGTACAGCGCCTGCGCCCACTGACCCAGCAGCTCCGGCGCACGCCCGGCCAGGTTCACCGCCTGTTCGAACGCCTTGGCGGCGTCGCCTGCACGCTCCTGCGCCATGTAGGTACGTCCGAGGAAGTACCAGGCCTCGGCGGACTGCGGCTGCTCCTTGACCGCCTGCTCCAGGCGCGCGGTCATTTCCTCGATGCTCTGCGGCTGCTGGGCCGCCAGCAGGCGCGTCTGCTCGAGCTCGTCGATGGCGCCCCAGTGCAGGTACAGGCCGACACCCAGCACGGGCACCAGCAAGGCGGCGAACAGCGGAATCTTGCCGCCCAGCACGCTGCTGCGACGCTGCACGCCCTCGGTGTCGTCCAGCAGTTCGCGGGCGGCCTCGGCACGGCCGGCCTCGAGCTGCGCGTCGTCGAGCACACCTGCCTGGCGCTGGGATTCCAGCTCCTGCAGGCGCTCCTGGTACAGGGTGACGTTGAGCGCGGTGCGGTCTTCTTCGGCCTGCAGCTTGCGGATGCGCAGCACAGGAATGAGCAGAAACGCCAGGGCAGTCAGCAACAGCAGCCCGGCGGGCAACCAGAAATCGATCATCGGTCTTTCTTGTCCTGAGAAGCTTGGTCGAGCAGCGCGGCGAGTCGCGCCTGCTCATCAACGGAGAGGCCTGCGTCGGCACGGTCCTTCTGCTGGCCACGGCGGCGCAGCACGATCACGCCGAGCACCACGAAGCCGATCAGCAGCAACCCGGCCGGGCCGTACCAGAGCAGCAAGGTGCGGCTGGTCACCGGGGGGTTGTAGAGCACGAAGTCGCCATAGCGGGCGACCAGAAAGTCGATGATCTGTGCGTCCGTCTTGCCCGCCTCGACCATCTGATAGACCTCGTCGCGCAGGTCCATGGCAATCGGCGCGTTGGAGTCGGCGATATTCTGGTTCTGGCACTTCGGACAACGCAGCTCTTCCACCAGGGTGCGGTAGCGCTGACGCTCCGCCTCGCTGGCGAACTCGTAGGTATCGATGGCCGCATGGGCCACGGCCACCAGGCCCAATGCCAGGCCGGCAGCAAGCAACAGACGCTTCATGGCCGGGCCTCATCGACGAGTTGCTGATAGATCGGTGCCAGTTGCTCGCGCCACACGCGCTCGTCGATGGTGCCGACGTACTTGTGGCGAATGATGCCCTTGGCATCGACGAAGAAGGTTTCCGGCGCGCCGTACACGCCCAGGTCGAAGCCCAGGCTGCCCTTGGCATCCTCGATGTTGAGCTGGTAGGGGTTGTGCAGTTCGCGCAGCCACTTCTGTGCGGGCTCGCGCTGGTCCTTGTAGTTCACCCCGTGGATCACCACGCCGGCCTCGGCCAGCTTGTTCAGTACCGGATGCTCGTGGCGGCACGACGGACACCAAGTGGCCCAGACGTTGACCAGGGCCGGTTTGCCCTTGATGTCGGCCTCGCTGATGGCGCGCTCGGGGTCCTCCAGCGACGGCAGGCTGAAGGCCGGGAACGGCTTGCCGATCAGCGCCGAGGGCAATTCCGACGGATCGAGGAACAGGCCACGATAGAGGAATACGGCAATCGCCAGGAACGCCAGCAGCGGCAACAGCATCAGTAGACGTTTCATGCGCTGGCCTCCTGCAGACCCAGTACCTCGCGCACGCGGGTGCGCACCTTGATCCGGTAGCGTTTGTCCGCGGCAGCCAGGAAGCCACCGAAGGCCATCAGCAGGCCGCCCAGCCAGATCCAGCGCACGAACGGCTTGATGTGCACGCGAACGGCCCAGGCGCCCTGCTCCAGCGGCTCGCCGAGGGCGACGAAGAGGTCACGGGTGAACCCGGCATCGATGCCCGCCTCGGTCATGGTCGCCTGCTGCACGGTGTACAGACGCTTCTCGGGATACAGCACCTTGACCTCGCGCTCGCCGTCGAAGACCCGCACCGTGCCCTTGTCGGAGATGAAGTTCGGGCCCTCATGATGCACGGCACCGTCGAACTGGAAGCGATAGCCGGCCAGCTCCACCGAGTCACCCGGCGCCATGCGCAGGTCACGCTCGTAGCTGCCCAGGCTGGTCAGCACCACACCGAGGGCGCATACGGCGAAACCGAAATGCGCCATCTGCATGCCCCAGTAGCTGCGGCCCAGGCTCGGCAGCCCCTTGAGCAGGCCCTTGTGGCGGGTCTTGTCGAGGATGTCGCGCACCCCCGCGAGGATCACCCAGAAGGCCAGCACACACACAGCCAGCACCGCCCAGTGGAAATCGCCGTGGACGAAGGTGGCAATGGCCGCCAGCACCACGCTGGCCACCAGCACCGGGGTCAGCATGCTGCCCAGCCACTTCAGAGGCGTGTCCTTCCAGCGCACCAGCACGCCGACGCTGATCACCGCCATCAGCAGCGCCATCAGCGGCAGGAACAGCGCGTTGAAATACGGCGGGCCGACCGACAGCTTGGCGCCGGTCAGGGCATCGAGCACCAGCGGGTACAGCGTACCGAGCAGGATCATCGCGGCGGACACCACCAGCACGATGTTGTTGACCAGCAGCAGCGTCTCGCGCGACCACAGGCCGAAGCCGACCTGGCTCTTGACCACCGGCGCGCGCACGGCGAACAGCGCCAGCGATCCGCCGACCACCACCAGCAGGAAGGCGAGGATGAACACGCCCCGCTCCGGGTCGGTGGCGAAGGCGTGCACCGAAGTCAGTACACCGGAGCGCACCAGGAAGGTCCCCAGCAGGCTCAGGGAGAAGGCCGCGATGGCCAGCAGCACCGTCCAGCTCTTGAATACGCCACGTTTCTCGGTCACCGCCAGCGAGTGGATCAGCGCGGTGCCCACCAGCCAGGGCATGAAGGAGGCGTTCTCCACCGGGTCCCAGAACCACCAGCCGCCCCAGCCCAGTTCGTAGTAGGCCCACCAGCTGCCCAGGGCGATGCCGATGCCGAGGAAGGCCCAGGCAACGATGGTCCAGGGCCGCGACCAGCGTGCCCAGGCCGCGTCCAGCTTGCCGCCGAGCAGCGCGGCGATGGCGAAGGAGAAGGCCACCGAGAAACCGACGTAGCCCATGTACAGCATCGGCGGATGCACGATCAGGCCGAAGTCCTGCAACAACGGGTTGAGGTCGCGGCCGTCGATCGGCGCATTCGGCAGCAGGCGCTCGAAGGGGTTGGAGGTGATGATCAGGAACAGCAGGAAGCCGACGCTGATCATGCCCATCACGGCCAGCACGCGGGCGAGCATCTCCTCCGGCAGATGCCGCGAGAAGATCGAGACGGCGAAGGTCCAGCCAGCGAGGATCAGCGCCCACAGCAGCAGGGAACCCTCGTGAGCGCCCCATACGGCACTGAACTTGTAGTACCAGGGCAGCGCGGTGTTGGAGTTGCTGGCGACGTAGGCGACGGAGAAGTCGTCGACCATGAAGGCGTAGGTCAGGCACAGGAAGGAGAACAGCAGGAAGGCGAACTGACCCCAGGCAGCCGGCTGCGCCAGGCTCATCCACTGGTGGTCACCGCGCCAGGCGCCGATCAGCGGCAGCGTCGCCTGCACCAGGCACAGGCACAGCGCCAGGATCATCGCCAGATGGCCGAGCTCGGGGATCATTGCGCACGCTCCTGCTGATAGCCCTGTTTGGCGGCCTTGGCCTCATCGTGTTTCTGCATCATCCCGCTCTTTTCCAGCGCCTGCATGACTTCAGGCGGCATGTAGTTCTCGTCGTGCTTGGCCAGCACCTCGTCGGCCACCAGCACGCCGTCTTCGTTGACCCGACCCAGGGCGACGATGCCCTGCCCTTCGCGGAACAGGTCCGGCAGGATGCCGTGGTAGCGAATGGTCACGCCGTGAGCGCCGTCGGTGACGACGAAGTCCACTTGCAGCGAATCCGCCGAACGCTTCACCGAGCCCTCTTCCACCAGACCACCGGCGCGGATGCGGGTATCGACCGGCGCCTCGCCGGCCGCGATCTGCGTCGGCGTGTAGAACAGGTTGATGTTCTGCTGCAGCGCGCTCAGCGCCAGGGCGACGGCGATGCTGACGCCACAGAGAATGGCCAGGACGATGTACAGGCGTTTCTTGCGAACCGGATTCACTTCGACTTCTCCCGGCGCAAACGGCGCGCCTCGTCTTGCAGATAACGGCGGCGTGCCAGGATCGGCAGCACCACATTCAACGCCAGGACGACCAGGCTGATGCCATAGGCGCTCCAGACGTAGGCGCCATGGGTGCCCATGGCGAGAAACTCGGAGAACGACGCGAAACTCATGCCTTGCCCTCCACCAGTGCCTGCACTTCAGCCTTGACCCAGCTGCTGCGGGCCTCGCGCCTGAGCACTTCCAGGCGCATGCGATAGAGCAGCACGGCGCCGAAGAAACAGTAGAAACCCAGCACCGCGAGCAGCAGCGGCAGCCACATCTCGACCGGCATCGCCGGTTTCTCGGTGATCTTGAAGGTCGCGCTCTGGTGCAGCGAGTTCCACCACTCGACCGAGTACTTGATGATCGGAATGTTGACCACGCCGACGATGGCCAGCACGGCGCAGGCCTTGGCGGCGCTGTCGCGGTTGCTGATGGCGTTGCCCAGGGCGATGACGCCGAAGTAGAGGAACAGCAGGATCAGCATCGACGTCAGGCGCGCGTCCCAGACCCAGTAGGTGCCCCAGGTCGGCTTGCCCCAGATGGCACCGGTGACCAGCGCGATCGCCGTCATCCAGGCGCCGACCGGCGCGGCCTGTTGCAGGGCGACATCGGCCAGCTTCATCTTCCAGACCAGCCCGACCAGGCCGGCGACGGCCAGCATGACGTAGATGGACTGGGCCAGGAAGGCCGCAGGAACGTGGATATAGATGATGCGGAAGCTGTTGCCCTGCTGGTAGTCCGGCGGCGCGAAGGCCAGGCCCCAGACCAGGCCGACGGCGATCAGCAGCAGCGCCGCGACGCTCAGCCAGGGCAGCCAGCGGCCGCTCATCTCATAGAACCACTTGGGCGAACCCCACTTGTGAAACCACGTCCAGTTCATTCAGTCGACTCATCATCTGTAACGTGGCCCGGACTGTATCCGGGCTACGCATCACGGTTCGTTCTTATTCGCCGACGCTGATGGTCAGGCCAGCGGCAATTGCAAAAGGTGTCAGCGTCACCGCCAGGGCAGTGAGGCTGGCCAGCCACAACAGGTGGCCGCCAGCCGGCAATCCTTGCAAGGCCGCCTGCAGAGCCCCGCTGCCGAGAATCAGCACCGGGATGTACAGCGGCAGAATCAGCAGCGCCAGCAACAACCCGCCGCGCTTGAGACCTACGGTGAGGGCTGCGCCCACCGCGCCGAGCAGGCTCAGCACCGGCGTGCCGAGCAACAACGACAGCAGCAGGACCGGCAGGCAGCGCCCGGGCAAACCGAGCATCAGGGCCAGCAGGGGCGCCAGCAACACCAGCGCCAGGCCGCTAAACAGCCAGTGTGCCAGCACCTTGGCCAACACCAGAAGAGGCAGGGGGTGCGACGAAAGGACCCACTGCTCCAGCGAGCCGTCCTCGAAATCACTGCGGAACAGCCCGTCCAGCGAGAGCAGCACGGCCAGTAGCGCCGCTACCCAGAGCAGGCCGGGAGAAAGGGTTTGCAACAATTGCGTCTCCGGCCCGACCGCCAGGGGGAACAGGGCGATGACGATGGCGAAGAACACCAGCGGGTTGGCCAGGTCGGATGGGCGACGGGCCAGCAGGCGCATCTCGCGGCTGAGCAGTTGCGTGAAGACGTTGCTCATGCGGCGTGCTGCCCCAGATCGAGTTCGCGGTAGGTAGCCGGCTTGTGCGCGAGGCTGTGGTGGGTGGTCAGCACCACCACGCCACCCTGCTCGCAGTGGCGCGCCAGATGCGCCTCCAGTTGCGCCACGCCATGCTTGTCCAGGGCGGTGAACGGCTCGTCGAGCACCCACAGCGGCGGCGTGTCGGGCAGATACAGCCGGGCCAGGGCCACACGGCGCTGCTGCCCGGCGGACAGGGTGTGGCAGGGCACGTCCTCGAAACCACGCAGGCCTACCGCCTCCAGCGCCTGCCAGATCGCCTCGCGGTCGGCCGCACGATGCAGGGCGCACAGCCAGGCCAGGTTTTCCTCGGCAGTCAGCAGGCCCTTGATACCGGCCGCGTGGCCGATCCACAGCAGGTCATGCGCCAGCTCGCTGCGTTGCTGCGCCAGCGCCCGCCCCTGCAACAGGATGTCGCCCGCCGTCGGCTGCCGCAGGCCGGCCAGCAGGCGCAGCAGGCTGGTCTTGCCGCTGCCGTTGGGGCCGCTGATCTGCAGCATGTCCCCGGCCTGCAGGGAGAAATCCAGATGCTCGAACAACATGCGCCAATCCCGCTCACAGCTGAGCGCTACGGCTTCGAGAAAGGGAACGGTACGGGTCATCGATACCTGGCAGGGTTAAAGTAGGCAGAGTCCAGGCCGCTATACTGACGCGAGCCGGAAGTACGGTGCGGAACGGGGCGGCATTATACATGTCGCATCACTGTCCCCGCAGTCAGCATTTTCGACAGGTTGTTAACAGACTTTCGACCAAGAGCCCAGATGAGCGAAATCAGCAGCCCACGTCCGCTTCCCTCCTCGCCACCGGTGATTCGCAGCACGGTGACGGCCGCTGACCTGGCCGTGCGCCTGCTGCAGCCGCTGGAGGGCATGCTGGCCGCGGGCGAAAGCGCCAAGGCCGAGGTGGTCGCCATCCGTGAGCAGGCGCAGAGCTTCCAGCTGCTGCTCAAGCTGACGCTCGATGGCGGCAAGCAGACCACCCTGCAGGCGGAAAGCCCACGACCACTGGCGCAGGGCAGCGCGCTGCTGGTGACGGCGCTGTCGGACACCCGCCTGGCCCTGGCGCTGCAGGCCGGCGGCGACAAACCGCTGACCAGCCTGGACCTGCAGCAGCTGCCCCTGGGCACGTTGGTGCAGGGCAAGGTCGTCAGCCGCGATGCGCTGCCGACGCAGAACGCCCAGCCGGTCTATCGCCTGCTGGTGAACCTGCTCAACACACCGCTGGCTGGCAGCCAGCTGGCCCTGGACAGCCCGCTGGAGCTGCCCCTCGGCAGCCTGCTCAGCGCCCAGGTACAGGGCAGCCAGAATCTGGCCTTCCTGCCGCTGAGCGGCCGCCTGGACCAGCTGGTGCTGGGCCAGCAGCTGGCCGCGCAGCAGAACCGCCAGGCGTCCCTGGAAGGCCTGTTCAAAGGCCTGCAGAACCTCAGTGCCGGGGACGACGCCCTGCGCGGCAGCATCGACAAACTGCTCGGCGCCCTCCCCGACAGCAGTCAGCTGAGCACCGCCAAGGGCCTGGCACAGGCACTGGAAAGCAGCGGCGTACTGCTTGAAGCCAAGCTGCTGCAAGGCCAGACCGCCGCCCTGCCCCAGGACCTCAAGGCCAACCTGCTGCGCCTGATCGCCCAGCTCATGCCGCAGCTGCCAGGCGGTGCAAGCGCGCTTGCCGGCCTGCAGAACGCCCTCAACCAGAACCTGCCTACGTTGGCCCGACAGCTGCTTGGCGTGAACGCCACCGGCGGCTCCGCACGCCAGCAGGCGCTGACCTTCCCCCTGCCGTCGCGCCTGCTGCAGAACATGGACGGCGAGGCCGATCTGGAAACCCTGTTGAAGCTCGCCGCTGCCGCCGTATCGCGGCTGCAGACGCACCAGCTGTCGAGCCTGGCGCAGACCCAGGTGGACGCCAACGGCAACCTGGTCACCACCTGGCAGCTGGAGCTGCCCATGCGCCACCAGCAGGAGGTGATCCCCTTGCAGGTCAAGTTGCAGCGCGAGGACAGCGGCAAAGCGGAGAAAGCCGAGCAGAAGGACACGCTGTGGAAGGTCGAGCTGGCGTTCGAGCTGGACCACCTCGGCCCGCTGCAGGTACGCGCACAGTTACTGCGCGGCAGCCTGTCCAGCCAGCTGTGGGCCGAACGCGCCGACACCACCCAGCTGATCAACGCCGAACTTGGCCATCTGCGTGAGCGCCTGCAGGCCGCCGGCCTGGAGGTCGGCGAACTGGCCTGCAGTCTGGGCATGCCGCCACAAGGCCCGAAGACCTCGCTGGAACAACGCTGGGTGGATGAAACCGCATGAGCCGCAAGACACAGCCCGAGCCGCGCCAGGCGATCGCCCTCAACTACGACGGACAGAGCGCCCCCGTGCTCAGCGCCAAAGGCGACGACGAGCTGGCCGAAGCCATACTCGCCATCGCCCGCGAATACGAAGTGCCGATCTACGAGAATGCCGAACTGGTGCGCCTGCTCGCGCGCCTGGAGCTGGGGGACGCCATTCCCGAGACGCTGTATCGCTGCATCGCCGAGATCATCGCCTTCGCCTGGTACCTGCAGGGCAAGACACCCGCAGGCTTCGACCCGGATGCCGAACGCGACGTCACGCCACCGCTGCCCCTGCTCAAGGGGCCGGCGAACTGACCGCCAGACGCTGGTCGGCGGCCTCCTTGCTGCTGGGCAGGTCGAACAGCTGCCAGACGAAGTAGCCACCACGGAAATAGAACACCCGGGTGTAGCCCCAGCGCACCGCCTGCTCGACGGCCACGGCGCTCTGCGCGCACACCTCGCTGTCGCAGTAGATCACCAGGGGCGTCTCGCGCGGCAGGGATGCCTCGGCGAGGCCGGGAAAACGGCCGTGCAGGTCCAGGTGCACGGCGCCCTGCACATGTCCCCAGCCCCACTCGCGCGCCGGGCGTACATCGATGAACAGCGCGCCATGGTCATGCAGGTGCTTGGCCTGCATGACGTTGACGGTGATGGCGCCGGACACTTGCAAAGGCGCTTCCTGAGCCATCAGCGACCGGCAGAGCAAGCAGCTGGCGAGCAGAACGAGCAGACGACGCATGATCATCCCCCTCCGAATGCCGCACGAGAACCTTCTTTCAGCTTAGATGGGATGAAACAGGCGCTAGGACTGATTGGGCAGGCCCGTGGACCTGCTAAGAACGCTGCCGACTATCAGTGGCAGCTATTGCGGTTGCCCCGCCCTGGGCTTGTGCAGGCGGCTGATCAGCTCGGCTTCCGCCTTGCTCAGCCCGCAGGACTGGGTCAGGTCGTCGACGCTGGCGCCCATGCCGACCAGGCGTGCAGCCTGGGTGAAGGACAGGCTGCTGGGGTCGCGCTGCTCGATCTGACTGACCTTGTCCGGCAGCGGCGCCACCACGCGGCGCAGCTCGTGCAGCTCTTCGCCCATGCGAATGCTGCCGGTCAGGTAGGCATCGAGCCGCTTGCCGAGCTCCTTGATCCGCGCATCACGCAGTGCATCGCGCTTGGCCTGCTCGGCGAGCAGGCGCTGCTGGTTGCGATGCAGGCCGTTGCAGACGATGCCCAGTGCCACGCAGACCAGCGCCAGGAAGGCCAGGGCCGCAGCGAGCATGGCAAACTCGGACATGGCTCAGATGCTCTCCAGCTCCGACCACTCTTCCTCGGACATCAGCTTGTCCAGCTCGACCAGGATCAGCAGCTCGCCGTTCTTGTTGCAGACGCCCTGGATGAACTTGGCCGATTCATCGTTACCGACGTTCGGCGCAGTCTCTATCTCGGACTGACGCAGATAGACCACTTCGGCCACGCTGTCGACGAGAATGCCGACGACCTGCTTGTCCGCCTCGATGATGACGATACGGGTGTTGTCGGTCACCGGCGCCGACCCCAGGCCGAAGCGCTGGCGGGTATCGATCACGGTCACCACGTTGCCGCGCAGGTTGATGATGCCCAGCACGTAACTCGGTGCCCCCGGGACCGGAGCGATCTCGGTGTAGCGCAGGACTTCCTGCACCTGCATCACGTTGATGCCATAGGTCTCGTTGTCCAGGCGAAAGGTCACCCACTGCAGAATCGGATCTTCGGCACCTTGTGCAGAACTTTTCTTCATGTCCCTAGCCTCGTCAGAAACCGCCCAGTGCGGCGTTCGCGGGTCAACCCGCTTGTCATTCAACTATAGAGCCCGTGACCACGAACTCACCAATTATCAATGCAGTTTTCCACCGTTCAGCCGTTTGGCGCCACCGCTGGCGATCAATTCGGCCAGTGCGGCGACGTCCAGCAGCGCGCACATATGCTCGATCACCGTACCGGCCAGCCATGGCCGCTGGGTGCGCTGGCTGCGCCATTTGACCTCGCTCGGGTCCAGGCGAATCGAGCGGCTGACCTGGTGAACGGCAAGCCCCCACTCGTAGCCCTGCACCGAAATCACGTACTGCAGGCCCTCGCGGAAGTCCTCGCGGTAGCGGTCCGGCATCACCCAGCGCGCGGTGTCCAGCACCTTCAGGTTACCGGCCTGGCTCGGCAGGATACCGAGAAACCAGTCCGGCTGGCCGAACAACGGCGTCAGCTCCTGACCCTCCAGCGGGTAGATGGAGCCCAGGCAGATCAGCGGCACGGCGAGCGTCAGCCCGGCGACGTCGAACAGCAGGCACTCGAACGGCTCTTCTGCCCAGGCAGGACGACCATCCGCCAGCAGCCCGGCCGGTTGCGCAGCGACCTCCAGATCGAGGTCGAGGGCGGGAGGCGCCTCATCGATGACTGGCGCCGGCACCGGCACCCGCAATTCCACGGGCGGCGCTTCCACCAGCACCGCTGCCTGCACCGGAGCAGGCGCGGGCGCCTCGGCCACGGCAATCACGCTCACGGGTTCGAGCAGACGCGCATCACGCACCTGTTCCTCGAGCACCGCAGCCTCGAATTCGTCGAGGCTGACGGACTCTTCCAGCTCGGCAACAGCCTCCTGCAACAGCCCGTCGAGATAGGACTGCAGGGCCAACTGGGAACGCGTGGCGGTGGCGAGGTTACGACTCATGACTGGAACCCGAAACGATATCTTTACAGTCTATCGGCTGCAGCCTGCTCCGACTTGAGTGGCGCAGTTCAACACAAGCGTTCATCTCAGGCCACCTGCGCCGCTGGCTGGTGGCTGAGCAGATGCTTGAGCAAGGCACGGTAGGCAATCACGCCACGGCTGCCCGCGTCGAACTGCGACGGGGTGCGCCCGGCCCGGCTGGCATCGCGCAGGCGCGTGTCGACCGGAATGTAGGCTGGCCAGAGGTGCTCGGGATAAGTATTGCGCAGAACGCGCAACGTGCTCATCGACGCCTGGGTACGGCGATCGAACAGGGTCGGCACGATGGTGTAAGGCAGCGCCTGCTTGCGTGAACGGTTGATCATGGTCAACGTGCTGATCATGCGCTCGAGCCCCTTGACCGCAAGGAACTCGGTCTGCACCGGGATCACCAGCTGCTGGCTGGCCGCCAGGGCGTTGACCATCAGCACGCCAAGCAGTGGCGGGCTGTCGATGATGGCGTGGTCGAAATCCTCCCACAGCTGCGCCAGGCTCTTGGCGATCACCAGGCCCAGGCCGCTCTGCCCCGGAGACTGGCGCTCCAGGGTGGCCAGTGCGGTGCTCGACGGCAGCAGCGAGATGTTCTCGTGGCTGGTGCCATGCAGCAGTTGCTTCGGCAGGCCCTGGGGCACGTTGCCCTGATGCAGGAACAGGTCGAAGCAGCTGTGCTCCAGGGTATCCGGGTCATGCCCGAAATAACTGGTCATCGACCCATGCGGGTCGAGGTCGACCACCACCACACGTTTGCCTGCATCGGCCAGGAGGCCTGCCAGGGCGATGGACGTAGTGGTCTTGCCGACACCACCTTTCTGATTGGCTACTGCCCAGACTTTCATTTTCTCTCATCCTCCCGGCACGCAGCGCTCAGGCCGAGAATGGCTGTCACCTGCTCGCGGCAGGCGACTGGGATTTGACAGGTCACGATTGCGGAACCCCCGACGCAGACGCCGGTGCAGGTTGCGTGCCAGCGCCGGACTGTCGAGTCGAGGTACTGCCTGCACCGCGACGGGTATCGAGATTGCGCGAAATCACCAGCACCACCCGGCGATTGCGCGCCCTGCCCTCCGCCGAGGCGTTGTCCGCTATCGGCTGAAACTCGCCGTAGCCTACCGCCGCCAGGCGCGAAGGGTCGACACCATCCATGGCCAGCATACGCACGATGCTCGACGCCCGTGCCGACGACAACTCCCAGTTGGTCGGGTACTGAGCGGTCTGGATCGGCAGGTTGTCGGTGAAGCCCTCCACCTTGACCGGGTTCTGATAGGGCGCCAGAATCTTGGCGACCTTCTCGATGATGGAAAACGCCTGGTTGTTCGGGATGGCGTCTCCACTTGGGAACAGCAGACTGGAACTGAGTTCGATCTCGATCCACATCTCGTTGCCCCGCACCGTCAGCTGATCGCTCTGGATCAGCTCGCCGAACACCTCGCGCACGCTCGAGGCGATGCTCTGCAGGGTGGAATCGGAGCTGGGATCGTCGTGCGTGGTGTCGTCAGGCTCGCTGGTACGCGGCCTTTCTTCACCCACCGGGATCGGCTTGATCGAACGATCCGGCTGATTGAACACTCCCGTCAGCGACTCGGAGAGAATCTTGTACTTGCCTTCGTTGATCGACGAAATCGAATACATCACCACGAAAAACGCGAACAGCAGGGTGATGAAGTCGGCGTAAGAGACCAGCCAACGCTCATGATTCTCGTGTTCTTCCTGGTGCCGCCTGCGCGCCATGCTGCCATCCCTCCATCAGTCCATGAAGCCTTGCAGCTTCAGCTCGATGGAACGCGGATTCTCACCCTCGGCGATGGACAGGATGCCCTCGAGCAGCATCTCGCGGTAACGCGACTGACGCAGCGCGATGGATTTGAGCTTGTTGCCGGCCGGCAACAGCAGCAGGTTGGCAAAACCCACACCGTAGATGGTGGCGACGAACGCCACGGCAATGCCGCTGCCGAGTATGCTCGGGTCGGCCAGGTTGCCCATCACGTGGATCAGCCCCATCACCGCGCCGATGATGCCGATGGTCGGCGCGTAGCCGCCCATGCTCTCGAACACCTTGGCAGCCTGGATGTCGCGTGCTTCCTGGGTGTAGAGGTCGACCTCGAGGATGCTGCGGATCGACTCCGGCTCGGCGCCGTCGACCAGCAGCTGCAGGCCCTTGCGCGCGTACGGGTCAGGCTCGGCGTCGGCGACAGCCTCCAGCCCCAGCAGGCCCTCCTTGCGCGCCACCATGCTCCAGCCGACGACCCGGTTGATGCCGCCAACCAGGTCGATACGCGGCGGAAAGAAGATCCAGCGCACGACGACCATCGAACGCTTGAACACGGTCACCGGCGTCTGCAGGAACGCCGCGCCCACGGTGCCACCCAGCACGATCAATGCGGCCGGCCCGTTGAGCAGCGCGCCGGCATTGCCGCCTTCGAGGTAGTTGCCGCCGAGTATCGCCACGAACGCCAGAATGACGCCGATGAGGCTCAGTACATCCATTGGCAGGCATCCGCATTAGCGTTGGTCACTGGCAAGCCTCGGTCAGGTGACGACCGATGTCATCCAGGCCATAGACGGCATCGGCCAGATTGGCCTTCACCACGGCCATGGGCATGCCATAGATCACGCAGCTGGCCTCGTCCTGTGCCCACACCTGGCTGCCGCCCTGCTTGAGCAGACGCGCGCCCTCGCGGCCGTCCGCGCCCATGCCGGTCAGCACCACCGCCAGCACCTTGTCGCCATAGGACTTGGCGGCGGAGCCAAAGGTGATGTCGACACAGGGCTTGTAATTCAGACGCTCGTCACCCGGGAGGATTTTCACCACGCCGCGCGAATCGACCATCATCTGCTTGCCGCCCGGCGCCAGCAGTGCCAGCCCGGGGCGCAGCACGTCGCCATCCTCGGCTTCCTTGACCTGGATCCGGCACAGCTTGTCCAGACGCTCGGCAAAGGCCTTGGTGAACGCCGCCGGCATGTGCTGAATCAGCACCAGAGGCGCCGGAAAATTGCCTGGCAACTGGGTCAGAACCCGCTGCAGGGCCACCGGGCCGCCGGTCGAGGTACCGATGGCCACCAGCTTGTAGGCCTTGCGCTTGGGCGCTGCCGAGGCGCTGCTGGACGGCGCTGCGCTGCGCGCAGCCGGGCTGGCCACAGCGGGCCGGGCCGGTGCGGCCGGGCGACTAACCGGCGCTGCCGTCGGACTGGCCGCTGTCGGCGCCGGAGCCACCGCGGCCGAACTGAAACGGCGGTTACTGCGCGCAATGCTGTGCACCTTCTCGCACAGCATCTGCTTGACCTTCTCGGGGTTGCGCGAGATGTCCTCGAAGTTCTTCGGCAGGAAGTCCACGGCACCGGCGTCCAGCGCGTCGAGCGTGACACGGGCGCCCTCGTGGGTGAGCGAGGAGAACATCAGCACCGGCGTCGGGCAGCGCTGCATGATGTTCCTCACTGCGGTGATGCCGTCCATCATCGGCATCTCGTAATCCATGGTGATCACATCGGGCTTGAGCGCCAATGCCTGATCGATGGCTTCACGTCCGTTGGTGGCCGTCCCTACCACCTGAATACTGGAATCGGCAGACAGAATTTCCGAAACACGCCGGCGGAAGAAGCCGGAATCGTCCACCACCAAGACCTTGACAGTCATAAACACTCCTAGACGGCACGGGCTTCGGCCCGTGCCGCAAAACCATCAGAAACGCCGAGCGTAGCGCTTGAGCATGCTCGGTACGTCGAGAATCAGCGCGATGCGACCGTCGCCGGTGATGGTCGCCCCGGACATGCCCGGAGTGCCCTGCAGCATCTTGCCCAGTGGCTTGATTACCACTTCTTCCTGACCCACCAATTGATCGACGACAAAACCGATGCGCTGGCTGCCCACGGTGAGGATCACCACGTGACCTTCGCGCTGTTCCTCCTGGAAGGCCTGCGGTACCAGCCAACGCTTGAGATAGAACAGTGGCAGCGCCTTGTCACGCACGATCACCACTTCCTGGCCATCGACCACGTTGGTACGCGACAGGTCGAGGTGGAAAATCTCGTTGACGTTGACCAGCGGGAAGGCGAATGCCTGGTTTTCCAGCATCACCATCAGCGTGGGCATGATCGCCAGGGTCAGCGGCACCTTGATGATGATCTTCGAGCCCTGGCCCTTCTGCGAGAACACGTTCACCGTGCCGTTGAGCTGGGTGATCTTGGTCTTGACCACATCCATGCCGACACCACGGCCGGACACGTCGGAAATCTCGGTCTTGGTCGAGAAGCCCGGGGCGAAGATCAGGTTGTAGCATTCGAACTCGTTCAGGCGATCCGCCGCGTCCTTGTCCAGCAGGCCCTTTTCCACGGCCTTGGCGCGCAGCACGTCGGCATCCATGCCCTTGCCGTCGTCGGTGATCGACAGCAGGATGTGATCCCCTTCCTGCTCGGCGGACAGCACCACACGACCGGCACGGGCCTTGCCCGCCTTCTCGCGCTCCTCCGGCGTTTCCACGCCATGGTCGACGGCGTTGCGCACCAAGTGCACCAGTGGGTCGGCCAGGGCCTCGACGAGGTTCTTGTCGAGGTCGGTCTCTTCGCCCACCAGCTCGAGGTTGATCTCTTTCTTCAGGTTGCGCGCCAGATCGCGGACCAGACGCGGGAAGCGCCCGAACACCTTCTTGATCGGCTGCATGCGGGTCTTCATCACCGAGGTCTGCAGGTCCGCAGTGACCACGTCGAGGTTCGACACCGCCTTGGACATCGCCTCGTCGCCGCTGTTGAGGCCCAGGCGCACCAGGCGGTTACGCACCAGCACCAGCTCGCCGACCATGTTCATGATCTCGTCGAGGCGCGCGGTGTCGACGCGTACGGTGGTTTCCGCTTCGCTCGCCGCCGGTGCCTTGTCGCCAGCAGGTGCCGGCGCGGCTGCGGCGCGGCCAGCAGCGGGCTCGGCCTTGGCCGGAGCGGCCGGTTTGGCGGGCGCAGCAGGTGCAGCAGCCTTGGCCGCTGCGGCGGGCTTGGCTGCAGGTGCAGCCGGTTTCGCTGCCGGAGAGGGAGCAGCCGGTTCACTCGGCGGCACGAACTTGCCCTTGCCGTGCAACTGATCGAGCAGCGACTCGAACTCGTCGTCGGTGATGTCGTCACCGGCAGGCGCCGGCGGTTCGCTGGCAGCGACGGCTGGCGCGGCGGTTTCGGCCGGGCCGGAGAACTGCCCCTTGCCGTGCAGCTGGTCGAGCAACGCCTCGAATTCATCGTCGGTGATGTCGTCACTGGCAGGCGCCGGCGCCGGTGCGGCAGCACTGGCGGTGCTGGCAGGCGTCTCGACCGGGCCACTGAACTGCCCCTTGCCATGCAACTGGTCGAGCAGCGACTCGAACTCGTCGTCGGTGATGTCGTCACTGGCAGGCGCCGCCGCTTCCACGGCCGGGGCATCGCCCAAGGCGTCGAGCAGCTGTTCGAACTCGCTGTCGGTGATGTCGCCGGACGCCGCAGCAACCGGCTCAGGCTCCGGCGCGGGTTCCGGCGCGGCTGCCACGACCGGCGCAGGCGCCGGCTCGGCACCAGCCGGTTCAGCCAGGCGCGCCAGCGCGGCCAGCAGCTCCGGCGTGGCAGGCGTCGGCTCGCGGCGCTCGCGCACCTCGCCGAACATGCCGTTGACTGCATCAAGAGCCTCGAGCACCACGTCCATCAGCTCCGAGTCGACGCGACGCTCACCCTTGCGCAGGATATCGAACACGTTCTCGGCTATGTGGCAGCACTCCACCAGCTCGTTGAGCTGGAGGAAGCCCGCTCCGCCCTTGACGGTATGGAAACCGCGAAAGATGGCGTTGAGCAGGTTCATGTCGTCCGGCCGGCTTTCCAGCTCGACCAACTGCTCGGACAACTGTTCGAGAATCTCGCCGGCCTCTACCAGGAAGTCCTGGAGGATCTCTTCATCGGCGCCGAAGCTCATATTGTGTGCTCCTTAGAACCCTAGGCTGGACAGCAGGTCGTCGACATCGTCCTGACTGGAGGCAACGTCATCACGCTTATCGGCATGAATCTGCGGACCTTCACCCCGCGATGGCTCTTTTATTTTTTCCTGTTCGGCACGCAACGCTTCGTGGTCATGCTGAATGCCGGCAAAACGGTCGACCTGGCTGGCCATCAGCATCAGCTTGAGCAGGTTGCCTTCCACCTCGGTCACCAGCTGGGTGACCCGCTTGATCACCTGCCCGGTGAGGTCCTGATAGTCCTGCGCCAGCAGAATGTCGTTGAGGTGATTGGACAGTTTGGCGCCGTCACGCTCGCTGCGCGCCAGGAACAGCTCGACGCGCTTGGCCAGCTCGCGGAACCCCTCGGCACCCATCTCGCGACGCATGAAACGGCCCCACTCGGCGCTCAGGCTCTGCGCCTCATCGCTCAGGTCATTGACCAGCGGAGCGCTCTGCTCCACCAGGTCCATGGTGCGGTTGGCCGCCCTCTCGGTCTGGGTAACGACGTAGTTCAGGCGTTCGGTCGCATCGGCGATCTGCGACAGTTCCTGCGCATGCGGCATGCGCGGGTCGATCTGAAAGTTGACGATGGCGTTGTGCAGCTCACGGGTCAGCTTGCCGACCTCGTGATAGAGCCCGCGATCACGGACCTTGTTGAGTTCGTTGATCAGTTGCACCGCGGCGCCGAAATTGCCTTGTTCGAGGCTATCGACCAGGTCACGGGCGTTGTTTTTCAGGGTCGACTCGAGGTCACCCATCGTGGAGTCATCATGTTCCATAGCACCCTCGCGGCCGACATCAGCCGTTGACTCGCTCGAAGATCTTCTCGATCTTTTCCTTCAGCACCTGGGCGGTGAAGGGTTTGACCACGTAGCCATTCACGCCGGCCTGAGCCGCCTCGATGATCTGGTCGCGCTTGGCTTCGGCGGTCACCATCAGCACCGGCAGGTGCTTGAGACGCTCGTCGGCGCGAACGGCGCGCAGCAAGTCGATACCGGTCATGCCGGGCATGTTCCAGTCGGTCACCAGAAAGTCGAAGCTGCCGCTCTGCAGCATCGGCAGCGCCGACGTGCCGTCATCGGCTTCTGCGGTGTTGGTGAAACCCAAGTCCCGCAAGAGGTTCTTGATGATCCGTCGCATCGTCGAGAAATCGTCAACGATGAGGATTTTCATGTTCTTGTCCAAGTCGACCTCCGTACAGTCCCAAACGTATTGCGCTTGCAACTACGTCCTTTAATCGAGAAACCGCTTCCGCCTGCGAGTACGCCGCTGTTCAGCCTGCGCGCCATTCACTCAGTCGCGAGCGCAGGCGTGCCGCGCACTGACTGTGCAGTTGGCTCACACGTGACTCGCTAACCCCCAGCACTTCACCGATTTCTTTCAAGTTCAGTTCTTCATCGTAATACAGCGCCAGCACGAGACGTTCACGCTCGGGCAAACCGGCGATGGCCTCGGCCAAAGCCGCCTGAAAGCGTTCGTCTTCGAGGTCCCGCGAAGGTTCGAGATGGGTGTGCCCGGCGTCTTCGTGCAAGCCGCCGTGCTCGCCATCCTGCAAGAGGTCGTCGAAGCTGAACAGGCGGCTGCCCAAAGTGTCGCCAAGAATGCCGTAGTAATCCTCCAGACTCAATTGGAGTTCGGCAGCAACCTCGTGATCTTTAGCGTCGCGCCCGGTTCGGGCTTCGACTGCACGAATCGCATCGCTGACCATACGGCTGTTGCGGTGCACGGAACGCGGCGCCCAATCGCCCTTGCGTACCTCGTCGAGCATGGCACCGCGAATGCGGATGCCGGCGAAGGTTTCGAAACTGGCACCCTTGCTGGAGTCGTATTTGCGCGAGGCCTCGAGCAAGCCGATCATCCCCGCCTGGATCAGATCATCGACCTGCACGCTGGCTGGCAGGCGTGCCAGCAGGTGGTAGGCGATGCGCTTGACCAGGGAGGCATAGCGCTCGATCAACTGGTGCTGGGAGTCCTGCGCCTGCGCCTTGTTGTACATACGAAGTCCAGAAGCTGCTGTCATACGGCACTGTCAGCCGTCGGTTGCTGCACCAGACGCTCGACGAAGAACTCCAGATGGCCGCGGGGGTTGGCCGGTAACGGCCAGGTGTCGACCTTCTGAGCAATCGCCTTGAACGCCAGGGCGCACTTGGATCGTGGGAACGCCTCATAGACGGCACGCTGCTTCTGCACGGCCTTGCGCACGCACTCGTCGTAGGGCACGGCGCCGACATACTGCAGGGCGACATCAAGAAAACGATCCGTCACCTTGGTCAGCTTAGCAAAGAGATTGCGCCCTTCCTGCGGACTGTGAGCCATGTTGGCCAGCACGCGGAAACGGCTGATGCCATGGTCACGATTGAGCAGCTTGATCAGGGCGTAGGCGTCGGTGATGGAGGTCGGTTCGTCGCACACCACCACGAGGATTTCCTGCGCCGCCCGGACGAAGCTGACCACCGCATCGCCGATACCGGCGGCGGTGTCGATCACCAGGACATCGAGGTTCTCGCTGATGTCGCTGAATGCCTGGATCAGCCCGGCATGCTGCATCGGCGTGAGGCTGACCATGCTCTGCGTGCCCGACGCGGCCGGCACGATGCGAATGCCGCCCGGCCCCTGCAGCAGCACGTCACGCAGATCGCACTCGCCGGCGATCACATCGGCCAGGGTGCGCTTGGGCGTGAGCCCCAGCAGCACGTCGACGTTGGCCAGCCCCAGGTCGGCGTCCATCAGCATCACCCGCCGACCGAGGTCGGCCAGGGCCATGGACAGATTCACCGACACATTGGTCTTGCCGACGCCACCCTTGCCGCCGGTCACCGCAATCACCTGTACGGGATGCATACCCATGTTCTTTCTACACCTTGTCTAACTTCGACTTGACCATCAGGCCGTTCACTCCCGCGCTCATGCGCGAGAGGGTGCAACATTGTCGCCGTTCACCCGGCGCGCTGCGCGGGCTGGTGATAGAGCCCGGCGAACAACTGCGCCATGGCGTCCTCACTCGGCTCCTCCGCAGACTGCAGGCCCACTGCGCGGCTGACCAACTGGTGGCTGCGCGGCACCTGCAGGTCATCCGGAATGCGCGGCCCGTCTGTCACATAGGCTACCGGCAGATGCTGGCCTATAGCCAGACCCAATACCTCGCCCAGGCTCGCAGCCTCGTCCAGCTTGGTCAGTATGCAACCAGAAAGTCCGCAGCGCTTGTAACTATGGTAGGCCGCCTTGAGCACTTGGTTCTGACTCGTTGCCGCCAAAACCAGATAATTCTTCGACTTGATACGTGGCGACGCCAGGCTCTCCAGCTGCAGGCGCAGTGCCGGATCGTTACCTGGCAGGCCTGCGGTGTCGACCAGCACCACGCGTTTCTTGGCCAGCGGCGTCAGAGCCTGCAGCAGAGACTGACCGGGATCGACCTGGGTCACCGATACGCCAAGGATACGCCCAAGCGTCTTCAGTTGCTCCTGTGCGCCAATACGATAGCTGTCCATGCTCACCAGAGCGACCTGCTGCGCGCCGTACTTAAGCACGTAGCGCGCAGCCAGCTTGGCCAGCGTGGTGGTCTTGCCCATGCCGGCCGGACCGACCAGGGCGATCACCCCACCCTCTTCCAGCGGCTCGACCTTGGGCGTTCTGATCGCGTGAGCCAGGTGGGCCAGCAGCATGCGCCAGGCCTGACGCGGCTCGGCCACACCGGCCACCTTGCTCAGCAGGGCTTGCGACAGCTCGGCCGACAGGCCCATGCGCTGCAGGCGACGCCAGAGGTTGGCCTGCTGCGGACGACGATTCTGCAGCTGCCCCCAGGCGATGGACCCCAGCTGGACTTCGATCAGCTCACGCAGGCCATGCAGCTCGAAGCGCATCGCGTCCAGAGCCCGGGGATCGACCGCCGGTGCAGCGGCGACAGGCGCCTCGAGCGGGCGCTGCGGCTTGACCGGCGTCGCCGGCAGCTCGGGCGCCAGCAGCGACTCGTTGGCGAACAACTGGCGATCCTTGCCGGCATCCTGTTCGGCACGGGTGGTCAGCTCGGCCTGGGCGCTGGCGATGCGCGCCTGGGTCTTGCGCAACTCGGCTTCCAGCGCCGGGTTCGGGCGTGCCGGGGCCGGCGCCTGGTAATCCAGCGCAGCCGTCAGCTCCACACCGCCAGCCACGCGGCGGTTGCCGATGATCGAGGCATCGGCGCCCAGTTCGTCACGCACCAGTTTCATGGCGGTCCGCATATCGGCGGCGAAGAAGCGTTTGACCTGCATGACCCTTTACCTCAGTTCTGGCCAACCGTAGCGACTATGGTGACCTGCTTGTTGTCCGGAATTTCCTGGTACGCCAGCACGTGCATGCTGGGTACCGCCAGCCGCGCGAAGCGCGAGAGCATCGCCCGGATCGGACCGGCCACCAGCAGGATCACCGGTTTGCCGAGCATTTCCTGGCGCTGCGCCGCATCCACCAGGGAACGCTGCAGCTTTTCAGCCATGCCGGGCTCGAGGAGGATGCCATCCTCGCTGCCCTGACCGGCCTTCTGCAGACTGTTCAGCAATATCTGTTCCAACCTTGGTTCCAGGGTGATCACAGGCAGCTCCGGCTCTAGTCCCACGATGCTTTGCACGATTGCGCGGGCCAGCGACACGCGGACCGCGGCGACCATCGCGGCGGGATCTTGACTCTTCGGCGCGACGTTGGCGATCGCCTCGGCGATGGTGCGGATATCGCGTACCGGCACCTGCTCCTGCAGCAGTGCCTGCAACACCTTAAGCAGGGTCGACAGCGACACCAGCCCCGGCACCAGCTCCTCGGCCAGCTTGGGCGAGCTCTTGGCCAGCAATTGCATGAGCTGCTGCACTTCCTCGTGACCAAGCAATTCGTGGGCGTGCTTGTGCAGGATCTGGTTGAGGTGGGTGGCGACCACCGTACTGGCGTCGACCACTGTATAGCCGAGCGATTGCGCCTGATCACGCTGGCTAGGGTCGATCCATACCGCCTCCAGGCCGAACGCCGGATCCTTGGCGGCGATCCCGTTGAGCGGGCCGAACACCTGGCCGGGGTTGATCGCCAGTTCCCGATCGGGATAAACCTCCGCCTCGGCGACGCTGACGCCCATCAGCGTCAGGCGATAGGCGTTGGGCGCCAGGTCGAGGTTGTCGCGGATATGCACCGAGGGCATGAGAAAGCCCATTTCCTGCGAGAGCTTCTTGCGCACGCCCTTGATCCGCGCCAGCAACTGGCCGCCCTGGTTGCGATCGACCAGCGGAATCAGGCGATAGCCCACCTCCAGGCCAACCATGTCCACCGGAGTGACGTCATCCCAGCCCAGTTCCTTGACCTCCTGGGCCTTCTGCGCCGGCAGCAGCTCCTGCTGACGCTGGACCTCCTTGACCTCCTCTTCCTTGGCCTTGCGCTGGCGGTGGGCGATCCAGTACGCACCACCGGCGGCGATCAGGCCCAGGCCGATGAAGGAAAAGTGCGGCATGCCCGGCACCAGGCCCATGGCGATCATGATCGCTGCGGCCACGGCCAGCGCACGCGGCGAGGCGAACATCTGCCGGTTGACCTGCGCGCCCATGTCCTCGGAGGTGGACACGCGGGTCACCATCACCGCCGCTGCCGTGGACAGCAACAGGGAAGGAATCTGCGCCACCAGGCCGTCACCGATGGTCAGCAGGGTGTAGACCTTGCCGGCGTCGGAGAAGGCCAGGCTGTGCTGCAGCACGCCGATGGCGATACCGCCGATGAGGTTGATGAACAGGATCAGCAAACCGGCGATGGCGTCACCGCGGACGAACTTGCTGGCACCGTCCATGGAACCGTAGAAGTCGGCCTCTTGCGCCACTTCGCTGCGGCGCTTCTTGGCCTCGACCTGGTCGATGAGGCCGGCGTTGAGGTCGGCGTCGATGGCCATCTGCTTGCCGGGCATGGCATCCAGGGTGAAACGCGCGCTCACTTCGGAGATGCGCCCGGCACCCTTGGTGACCACCACGAAGTTGATGATCATGAGGATGGCGAACACCACAATACCGACCACGTAGTTGCCGCCGATCACCACCTCGCCGAAGGCCTGGATCACCTGCCCCGCCGCGCCATGCCCCTCGTGACCGTTGAGCAGCACCACGCGCGTGGACGCCACGTTCAGCGCCAGGCGCAGCAGCGTCGCCGCCAGCAGGATGGTGGGGAACACGGCGAAATCCAGCGGTCGCAGGGCGTAGATGCTGACCAGCAGGACGACGATCGACAGGGCGATGCTGAAGGTGAACAGCACATCGAGCAGGAACGCCGGGATCGGCAGCATGACCATGCCGAGCATGACCAGCAGCAACAGCGGAATGCCCAGGTTGCCATGGCGCAAGCCTGCCAGGTTGCTGCGCACTTCACCGATTAACTGTGCTCGATCTACTGCCACGTGCCCTACCCCAACCATTCAATCTTTTGACGCGAGACTGCGTCCTAGAGGGGTAATGGCAAGAAGCGTTCCACAAATGCCGAAGCCGCGTACGACGCCGCTTACGTGTCGCGACGCAGGTCCGGCGGGATGGGCAGGTCCGGCAGCGGTCCGGGGCGCTTACCCTTGCCGGCGCGGTACTGACGCAGCTGGTAGACGTAGGCCAGCACCTGGGCCACCGCCAGGTACAGACCGGCAGGAATCTCCTGGTCCAGCTCGGTGGAGTAGTACACCGCCCGCGCCAGTGCCGGCGACTCCAGCACCATCACCTGGTGCTCCTGGGCGATTTCACGAATCTTCAGCGCCAGGAAGTCGCCACCCTTGGCCAGCAACATCGGCGCCCCACCCTTTTCCGGGTCGTACTTCAGCGCCACCGCGAAGTGGGTCGGGTTGGTGATCACCACGTCGGCCTGCGGCACCGACTGCATCATCCGCCGCTCGGCCATTTCCCGCTGCAACTGGCGGATGCGGCCCTTGACCTCGGGCTTGCCTTCGGTGTCCTTGTACTCGTCACGCACTTCCTGCTTGGTCATCATCAGCTTCTGCTTGTGACTCCAGAGCTGGAACGGCACATCCACCGCCGCGATCAGGATCAGCCCGCAGGACAGCCAGAAAGCGCTCCAGCCGACGACCTTGAGGCTGTGCAGGATCGCCGGCTCGAGCGGCTCGTTGGCAATCGACAGCAGGTCGTCCTGGTCGACCGACAACACCAGCAGCGCCACGGCCAGGATCACCAGGAACTTGGCCAGCGCCTTGAGCAGCTCGACCAGCGCCTGTACGGAGAACATACGCTTGAGCCCGGCCAGCGGATTCATCCGGCTGGCCTTGGGCTGCAGGGCCTCGGCGGAGAACAGCCAGCCGCCCAGCGCGATCGGGCCGACCACCGAGGCGATCAGCAAGGCGATGAAGAACGGCTGCACCGCCACCAGGGCGGCCTTGCCGGAGGCCAGCAGGTGCAGGGCCATGCTGCCTTCGTTCATCAGCACGTCGCGCGGCAGGCTGAAGTTGCCGCGCATCACCCCTATCAGGGTGTTGCCCATGTAGGCGCCGAAGCTGATCAGCGCCACGGTGCCGGTGAGCGTCACCGCCAGCGTGTTGAGCTCCTTGGAACGAGCGATCTGGCCTTTTTTCCGCGACTCCTCGAGCCGCTTGCCTGTGGGTTCCTCGCTCTTGTCGGCGCCGCTTTCGCTTTCAGCCATGCGGACTCCTCATCGCGTTTCGGCGAATTCGCCCAGCTGCTGCAGGGCGTCGCTGGCCAGCGCCTGGAACAGGCTGCCAAAGTCGGAAAGGCTGACCCAGAAGATCACCAGGCCCATGGCCAGGGTCAACGGGAAACCGATGGAGAAGATATTCAGCTGCGGCGCGGCGCGGGTCATCACGCCAAAGGCCAGGTTGATCACCAGCAGGGCGGTGACCGCCGGCAGCGTCAGCAGCAGCCCGGCACCGATGACCCAGCCGAGCTTGCCCGCCAGGGTCCAGTAGTGATCGACCATCAGCCCCTGCCCGTAAGGCAAGGTGACGAAGCTCTCGGCCAGCACCTCCAGCGCCACCAGGTGCCCGTTGATCGCCAGGAACAGCAGGGTCACCAGCATCAGCATGAACTGCCCGAGCATCGGCACCGAGACGCCGTTGGTTGGGTCGACCATCGAGGCGAAACCCAGGCCCATCTGCATGGCGATGATCTGCCCTGCGACGATGAAGAGGTGGAAGAACAGCTGCAGGACGAAGCCCAGCATGGCACCGATCAGCACCTGCTCGACGATCAGCAGCAGACTGCGCAGGCTCAATGCGTCCACCTGCGGCATCGGCGGCAGGGTCGGCACCAGCACCACGCTGATGGCCAGCGCCAGGTACAGGCGCACGCGGGTCGGCACCAGCTGCGTACCGATGATCGGCATCACCATCAGCATCGCCGCGATACGGAACAACGGCAGCAGGAACTGGCCGACCCAGCCGCTGATCTGCGCATTGCTCAACTCCAGCATCGCCCCCTGCCCTCAACCGATCAGGTAGGGAATGTTCTGAATCAGCGTCTGGGTGTACTCCATCAGCTGACTCACCAACCAGGGACCGGCCCAGATCAGGGTGATCAGCATCACCATCAGGCGCGGCAGGAAACTCAGGGTCTGTTCGTTGATCTGCGTGGCGGCCTGGAACATCGCCACGATCAGGCCGACCACCAGGCTCGGCACCACCGCCAGGCCGACGATCAGGACGATCAGCCAGAGCGCTTCGCGAAACAGGTCAACCGCAATCTCGGGGGTCATGTGCGCCTCGCTATAAGGTGCCGAAGCTGGCGGCCAGGGTGCCCATGATCAGCGCCCAGCCATCGACCAGCACGAACAGCATGATCTTGAACGGCAGCGAGATGATCAGCGGCGACAGCATCATCATGCCCATGGCCATGAGGATACTGGCGACCACCATGTCGATGATCAGGAACGGAATGAAGATCATGAAGCCGATCTGGAAGGCCGTCTTCAGCTCGGACGTCACGAAGGCCGGCACCAGGATGGTCAGCGGCACGTCCTCGACACCGGCCAGGTCGGTACGCTTGGACAGGCGCACGAACAGCTCCAGATCGCTCTCGCGGGTCTGCGCCAGCATGAAGTCGCGGATCGGCCCCTCGGCACGCGTCAGCGCCTCCTGGGCGACGATCTCCTCGTTGAGATAGGGCTGCAGGGCGTCGCTGTTGATGCGGTCGAACACCGGGGCCATGATGAACATCGTGAGAAACAGCGCCAACCCCACCAGAATCTGGTTCGAGGGCGTCTGCTGCAGGCCGAGCGCCTGCCGCAGGATGGAGAACACGATGATGATCCGGGTGAAGCTGGTCATCAGCATGACGAACGCCGGGATGAAGCTCAGCGCGGTCATGATCAGCAGGATCTGCAGGCTGACCGAGTACTCCTGCTGGCCGTCCGCGTCCGTGGACAGGGTGATGGCCGGGATCGACAGCGGGCTGCTGCCCTGCTGGATCAGGCTATTGCCCGTGGGCGGATCCTCGGCGAACGCCAGCGAAGTGGCCAGGCTAAGCACCAGCACCAGCAACAGACGCAGCATCAGGATTTATCCTTCTGATCCTTGCCCAACAGCTCCATCAGGCGCTGGGCGAACTCGGGGGTGGCGGCCTCGGCATCGCCCAGGTGCACCGGCTCCTTGAGCACATGCAGCGGCGCGATGCGCCCGGCGGACAGGCCCAGGAGGATCTGCTCGTTGCCCACCTGCACCAGCACCAGGCGATCGCGCGGCCCGAGCGGCTGGGTCGCCAGCAGCTTGATCACCTGGCCACCACGCGGTGCCAGCTGCTGCACACGGCGCAGCAGCCAGGCCAGCAGGAAGATCAGGCCGATGACCAGCAACAGCCCCAGCAGCAACTGGCCGAGCTGGCCGGCCACATCGCTGCTGGCCATCGGCGTCGCGGCCTTGCCGGCAGGCTCGGCGGCGACAACGGCGCCAGGCAGCGCCAACAGCAACGCAAGGATTCGGCTCATGTCAGCGCAGCTTCTTGATGCGTTCGCTGGGGCTGATCACGTCGGTCAGGCGGATGCCGAACTTCTCGTTGACCACGACCACTTCGCCATGGGCGATCAGCGTACCGTTGACCAGCACGTCCAGCGGCTCGCCGGCCAGGCGATCGAGCTCGATCACCGAACCCTGGTTGAGCTGCAGCAGGTTGCGGATGGTGATGTCGGTGTTGCCGACCTCCATGGAGATGGACACCGGAATATCCAGGATCACATCCAGGTTGGGCCCTTCCAGGTTGACCGGCAGGTTGGGCGACGGCGGTGCGCTGCCGAACTCCTCCATCGGCGCACGCGGCGCGGCGGGCTGCGCAGGTTGTGCGGCCTCCTGCCCGGCCAGCATGGCGTCGATGTCGTCCTGCCCGGCGTCTTCACCGGCCTCGGCCAGCGCAGCGGCCCACTCGTCGGCCAGTGCCTGTTCCTCGGGGGAAGTGTTTTCTTCGTCTGCCATCGTCTTTCCTCGCCTGGCTTCAGCTATTCGTTCGCATCGGGCCAACCGGCCCACAGGGTTGCCGGCGCTTCAGCGCTGGCGTTCGATCGGGTCCAGCACCTGCAAGGCCAGGTTGCCCTTGTGGGCCCCCAGCTTGACCTTGAAGGTCGGCACGCCATTGGCGCGCATGATCACGTTGTCCGGCAGCTCCACCGGGATCACGTCTCCCGGCTGCATGTGCAGGATGTCGCGCAGCTTCAGCTGACGACGCGCCACCGTCGCGGACAGGGGCACGCTGACATCGAGGATGTCTTCGCGCAGGGCCTTGATCCAGCGCTCGTCCTGATCGTCGACATCGGACTGGAAGCCGGCGTCGAGCATCTCGCGGATCGGCTCGATCATCGAATACGGCATGGTGATGTGCAGGTCGCCGCCACCGCCATCCAGTTCGATGTGGAAGGTGGAGACCACCACCACCTCGCTGGGGCTGACGATGTTGGCCAGCGCCGGGTTGACCTCCGAGTTGACGTACTCGAAGTTGATATCCATCACCGCATGCCAGGCTTCGCGCAGATCGACGAAGGCCTGATCCAGCACCATGCGCACCACGCGCAGTTCCGTCGGGGTGAACTCGCGCCCTTCGATCTTGGCGTGGCGACCGTCGCCGCCGAAGAAGTTGTCCACCAGCTTGAACACCAGCTTGGCATCGAGGATGAACAGCCCGGTGCCACGCAGCGGCTTCATCTTCACCAGGTTGAGGCTGGTCGGCACGTACAGCGAATGCACGTACTCACCGAACTTCATCACCTGCACGCCACCCACGGCGACGTCGGCGGAGCGCCGCAGCAGGTTGAACATGCTGATGCGGGTGTAACGGGCGAAGCGCTCGTTGATCATCTCCAGGGTCGGCATGCGCCCACGGACGATACGGTCCTGACTGGTCAGGTCATACTGCTTGACGCTCGTCGGATCGGCGGAGTCTTCGGTCTCGACCAACCCGTCGTCGACGCCATGCAGCAGCGCATCGATCTCGTCCTGGGAAAGCAGGTCTTGCACGGCCATGTTCGGCTCCCGCTACTGCAACACGAAATTGGTGAACAGCACCTGCTCGACCACAGTGCTGCCGGTTTCCTTCTGGGCCAGCTCCTGTACGCTGGCCAGCGCCTGCTGCAGGAGCATCTCCTTGCCCAGCGGCGTCTGCAGCGCGGCGAAATCCTGACCGGCGAGCAGCATCACCAACTGGTTGCGCAGCACCGGCATGTGCACCTTGAGCTTCTCCATCCCGGCAGCGTCGCGCCCCATCAGCGCCATGCTGAGCTGCAGGTAGCGGGTGCGCCCCTGGTAGTTGAAGTTGACGACGAAGGCCGGCATCAGGTCCTGATACAGCGCCGGCTGGTGCCCCGGGGCGGCAGGCGCCTCGGCTTCGCTGGCCGCATGCTCCTCGGACTTGTCGCCCTTGCTGAGAATGAACCAGGTACCGCCAACGGACAGGCCGACAGCCAGCAACAGGCCCACCACGATGAGAATGATGAGTTTGAGCTTGCTCTTGCCGGCGGGTTGTCCCTCGGCCGCAGGTGCCGCTTCTTTCTTAGCCATGCCAATAATCCGTCACTTGTCGGAGTTTTGTCCGCATTCAAAGGGTTAAGAGCAAGTGTTATGCCAGCATATGAGCAGGCTTGTCTAACTCCGGGCTGCGGATTTAACAGCGCCAGCCTCTTGCTGTCACCTCAAATGCAATCGCCCGGGTTGCCTGAATGGCTACCCGGGCGATTGCAAGTCTAGCGGAGTCACACCGAACATCGGAGCCGGCGGCTTGTGGCGTGGCGCTCGTTTCGCTCACGCCAGGCGGCCGCCGATGCCGCGCAGCGGGCCAGGACCGCAGAGTTTCGGCTACGCATCACGCGTAGTAGTCGACGAGCCCCCGACCACTGCTCAGGCGATCGCTGCGGATTTCCTGATGACCGACGGCCTGCCCCTCGTCACCGCCAAACAGGCCATCGCGCGCGCCGGAACCGCCACGCCCGCCCTCGCCCTGGCCTTGCCCCTGCCAGCCACGGTTCAGCGACTGGTCGGAAACGTTGGCATCGGCCAGGTTCATGCCCTGTTGCGCGAACATCTCGCGCAAGCGATGCATCTGCCCCTCCAGCGCGTCACGCACACCGGCGTTGGGGCTGGCGAAGGTGACCTGGGCCTGGTCCTGAGTCATGTGCACCCGCACTTCGAGGCGCCCCAGGTCCGCCGGGTCGAGCTGGATCTCGGCAGACTTGAGGTTCTGGCTGGACAGCCACATGACCCGATCGACCACCGCCTCGCTCCAGCCGGCCTGCTGCATGGCCACCGGCTGGCCGGGCACCAGCGGCAGACGCTGCGCAGCATTGGTCTGCTGGTTGAGGGCCTGGGTCAGCGCACTTAGCTTGCTGACGAACTGATCCGGACGATTGGGCTGGACGCTGTCCTTCAGGCTGTCCTGGACATCCTTGGCCAGGCTCTCCAGCGGCAGGTCCAGGGTAGACTCGTCAGTTGTCGTGGTCGACTCCTCGCCCTTGCCCATGGCGGCCATGGCGGCGGCGAAATCGGCACTGGCCACGGTCTTGGTGCTCTTGCTGACAGCCTCCTGCACCGGCGTAGGCTTGACCGCCAGCTCCTCCGGCTGCGAATCGAGCAGCGCCAGCGGGTCGAGCCCCTCTTCCTCCGTCACCGGCCCGGCCTCTTCGCCAGCGGCAGCAGCGGCACCGGTGATCACCAGCGCCGCAGGCTCCAGCTCCTCATCGGGGAGCGCGGCCTCCTCGGTTTGCGGCTGCATGCCGCCCAGGGCCATCGCCAGCAACGGGTCGAGTTCCTCCTCCCCGGTTTCCTCACTCGGCAAGGAATTGCCGGAGGCGGCAACCTCCGGCTGCTCAGCGGCAGCCGTGGCAGCGTCGGCCTCGGCCGTAGCCGGGCCGCTGCTCTGTTCTTGCTTGGGCTTCTCGGCATTGCCAGCACGCTCGCCAGGCTTGGCCTGGCGCTCCTTGGCATACACCTCGGCAAAGCTAGAAGCACCGTTCTTGCTGGGCTCCGGCGCTTTAGCCGGCTGCTTCGCTTTGCTCTTAACCTCAGGCGTGGCCTGCAGGCGCAGATCGGGCAACGCGGACATGGACGCTCTCCGTCTAATGGGTCGTGACGGTATCAGAGCAAAGGACGGGCCAACTCGTGCAATCGCCTAGACGCGATAACGCTGGCGCTCGGATTTGAGCAGGATGCGGACGATGGCGAACTCGCGCTCGATCTGCTCGATCAAGGCCGGCGCCAGCTCCATCGCCTCGCGCCGCCCGGCGTCTTCGAGCTCCTTGCACAGGCCGGACAGCATCACCGCGCCCATGTTGCTGCAGCTGCCCTTGAAGCTGTGCGCAGCCAGGCGCAGCCCCTGCGGGTCGCCCTGCGCCTCGGCCTCGCGCAGCAGGCGCACGCGCTCCTCGGAGTCAGCCACGAAGGTATCGAGCAACGCCGGATATTCGGCTTCCATAACGTCCTGCAGGGCTGCCAGGACGGCATCGTCGAGATGGATATCGGACAACGGGTCACTCCCTGAACGACAGGCCTGGCATTATGCCTCAGCAGACCAGCAAAACTCCACGCTGACGCCCCGGCCATCCGCGCAAAGGCCAAAACCATCACTGAGCTGGCGAACCAGGCCCAGACCGCGCCCACACAGGGCTTCATCACCGGCCGCATCGACCTCGTCGGGGTCGAATCCCGGTCCGCTGTCCTCGACCCGGATGATCAGCCGACCGCCGGCCCCTTCGGGCAGCATCTGCAGGTGAAAACGCACGTAGCCATCCTGCAGCGCGCCCAGGCGCAGGCGGCGCTCGCGGTAGTATTCGGCGAAACCGCTGGCATCGCGCTTCAACGAGGAGTCCAGGCCCATCACGCCATGCTCCAGCGCGTTGGAGTAGAGCTCGGCGAGCACGGTGTACAGCTCGCCACCACGCGGCCTCAGCGCCTGCACGTCGAGCAGCAGCTGCAACAGGTACGGCAAGGGGTTGAAATGCCGCAGGCTGTGCGCCCGAAACTCGAAAGTCGCGGACCAGTCCTGCGCACTGCTCAAGCCACTGTCGGCGAACGCCAGCGGCCGGGGGCGCCCGTCATCCTCGGGCATCCCGACCTGAACCATGCTGACGTCGTCCTGCTGCTCGCCACGAAACGCCACCAGCGCCCGCTGGATTTCCTCGAACAACGCCGGTGGCTGGCGGTTGGCGTCCAGCAGCTCCAGCAGGCGCTGCTCGCCGAACAGCTCGCCCTGCTGATCGCAGGCCTCCAGCACGCCATCGCTGAGCAGGAAGACCCGATCGCCCGGCTCCAGCGGATAGACCTCGCAACGATCGCTGAACGCGGCGGGGTCGAGAATGCCCAGCGGCAGGTGGCGCGATACCAGGGGCTGCCGCGGCCGGCCATCGGCATGCAGCAGGTAGCCGTCGGGCAAGCCGCCGTTCCACACTTCCAGCAGACCGCGCTTGCTGCTGATGTTGAGCATGGTGGCGCAACAGAACACCCCCACTGGCAGGATGCGCTTGAGCTTGGCGTTGATCTCGCGAAGGATCTCGGCGAGCGCATGACCCTTGGCGGTCATGCCATAGAACACCTCGGCCAGTGGCATCGCACCGATGGCCGCCGGCAATCCGTGACCGGTGAAGTCGCCGAGCATCACGTGCATGCCGCCCGACGGCTTGTAGGCCGCCAGCAGCAGGTCACCGTTGAACAGCGCGTAGGGTGATTGCAGGTAGCGTATGTTCGGCGCGGCCAGGCAGCCGGAATGCGCCACCTTGTCGAACACCGCCTTGGCCACGTGCTGCTCGCGCAGCAGGTGCTCGTTGTGCCGGGCGATCAGGTCGCGCTGCTGCAGCACCGTGTCGTGCAGGCGGCGCAGGCGATCCATGGCGCCGATCTTGGCTTCCAGAATCACCCGGTTGTAGGGCTTGGCGAGAAAATCGTCGCCACCGGCCTCCAGGCAGCGAACCAGCGCCTCGCCCTCGGTCAGCGAGGTGAGAAAGATGATCGGAACCAGCGCCTCGCCGGTCTTCTGCTTGATCCGCCGGGCCGCCTCGAAGCCATCCATCACCGGCATCAGCGCGTCCATCAGCACCAGGTGCGGACGTTCCAGCTCGAACAGGGCGACCGCCTCGAGGCCATTGCTGGCGGTCGTCACGCGATGCCCCTGGCGACTGACGATGGTCGACAGCAGCATGCGATCGGCCGCGTTGTCCTCGGCAATCAGGATCGACAGACGATCAGGCATGCTCAGGTGATCTGGAACAACTGCTCGAAGTTGGAAATAGCGAGGATCTTGCGAACGTCGCTACTGCAGTTGAGCAGGCGGATCTCCGCAGCATCGCCACCGGCATGGTCGCGCAGCAGCAGGAGCATGCCCAGCGCCGAGCTGTCCAGGTAGCTGGTGTCGCGCAGGTCGACCTGATAGCGCTTGGGCGTGATGTTGACGCGCTCGTAGGCGTCACGGAATTCCTGGTGGGAGGCGAAGTCGAAGCGTCCTCGAATCACGATGGTCAGCTCTTGCCCGTCCGCGGACGGTTGCGAGGTAATGGCCATGTCTACTCCTTTGTCGAGACTCTGCCAGATAAGGTGGTTCACGTCTCAAGGTGTAGCACCTGCCCGGCGCCGAAACAACTCCGTTCAGGGTTCGCCGCGATCGATCAGGCGCTGCGCCAGCTCATCGAGCAGCTTCTGCTCGCGTCGATCCTCGGCCAGACGCGCCTCGTCGATATAGCGCTGGACCAGCTTGCGCAGCCCTTCCAGCCGCGCGTAGCGCTGCTGCCAGAGCGCCCGAGCCTTCTCCATGTTGGCGCGGTGCCATTCGAGACTCTGCTGCTGCTGCCCGACGGCCGTCTCCAGCTGCGAGAGAAAGCGCTGGTAGTTCATCAGCCACTGCCCGGAGACGCCCTTGCTGCCTTCGCTGATCCACTGCTGCTGGTAATCGCCACGAAAGCGCTCCAGCTCGCCCAGCTTGGCTTCGGCCTGGCCGACCAGGCCCCGGCAGTGTCCCAGCTGGCGGGCGGCCTCGCGCTCGGCCTTCTCCGCCATGTCGACCACCGGCTGCAGGCGCTTGGCTCGACTCAGGCTCATGCCGCAGCCCCCCCTGCGGCAGCGTCCAGGCAGCGCAGCGCCAGCTCAGACCCCATGTCTTGCCCCGTCACTGCCCCAGCACACCGGCCAGCTGTTCGCGACTCTGCGCCATGCCGACGCTCTCGCCGAGCCCCTGACGCAGGTACTGGGCCATCTGCGGCTGCCGCGCGATGGCCAGGTCGGTATCGGCGTCGCCACCGGGGACGTAGGCACCGACGCTGATCAGGTCGCGGCTCTGCTGGAAGCGCGACCACAGCTGCTTGAAGCGTTGCGCCTGCTTGAGCTGCTCGGCGGGCACCACCTGCGGCATGACCCGGCTGATGGAGGACTCGATGTCGATGGCCGGATAATGCCCCTCCTCGGCCAGCCGGCGGGACAGGACGAAGTGCCCGTCGAGCACGCCGCGCGCCGCATCGGCGATGGGGTCCTGCTGGTCATCGCCTTCGCTCAGCACGGTATAGAACGCGGTGATCGAACCACCACCAGCCTCGGCATTGCCGGCGCGCTCGACCAGCTTGGGCAGCTTGGCGAACACCGACGGCGGATAGCCCTTGGTCGCGGGCGGCTCGCCGATGGCCAGGGCGATCTCCCGCTGGGCCTGGGCATAGCGGGTCAGCGAATCCATCAGCAGCAGCACGTTCTTGCCCTTGTCGCGAAAGTACTCGGCGATACGCGTGCAGTACTGCGCCGCACGCAGGCGCATCAGCGGCGCATCGTCGGCAGGCGAGGCGACCACGACGGAACGCTTGAGCCCCTCCTCACCGAGGATTTCGTCGATGAATTCCTTCACCTCGCGCCCACGCTCGCCGATCAGGCCGACGACGATGATCTCGGCTTCGGTGAAGCGGGTCATCATCCCGAGCAACACCGACTTGCCCACGCCGGTACCGGCGAACAGGCCCAGGCGCTGGCCACGCCCGACGGTCAGCAGGCCGTTGATGGTGCGGATGCCGACATCCAGCGGCTGGCTGATGGGGTCACGGTTGAGCGGGTTGATCATGGGGCCATCCATCGGCACCCAGTCCTCGGCCTTCATGCCGCCCTTGCCGTCCAGGGCCCTGCCGGCGCCATCGAGCACCCGGCCGAGCATCGACATGCCCATCGGCAGGCGGCCCGCATCCGGCAGCGGCACGACACGTGCGCCCGGCGCGATGCCGGCCAGACTGCCGACCGGCATCAGGTAGATCTTGCCGCCGGAGAAGCCCATGACCTCGGCCTCGACCTGCACCGGGTGATAGCTGTCATCGTTGATCACCAGGCAGCGGCTGCCGATTGCCGAGCGCAGCCCCTCGGCCTCCAGCGTCAGGCCGACCATGCGCAGCAGGCGGCCTTCGAGGATCGGCTGGCTGGGCAGGTTGATAGCGTCGCTGTAGCCCTCCAGGCGCCGCGCGAAGCTCACCCGGTCAAGGCGCATCGGGGTTATCCAGATCCAGGTTGATGTCCGCCTCGGGCGGCTGGGTCGCCTGTGCACGCTGTTGCTCGAACAGCTGCTTGAGCGCCTGTGCCATGCGCGTTTCGACGCTGGCGTCGATCTGGCTGTGCTCGGACTCGATGCGGCAGCCGCCAGGCAGCAGGCCGTCGTCCTCGAGAATGCGCCAGTCTTCTTCATGGCGCTCGCGCAGGGCCTTGATCGTCTCGAAGTCCTGCGGGTTGATCTGGATACGGATGTTGTCCGCGCCCATCGGCAGCAGCTTGAGCGCCTCGCGCAACACCTGGCGAATCTGGCTGGAATCGGTGTTCAGCTCGCGCTGGATCACCTCGCGCACCATGTGGCTGACCAGGCGCACCAGGGCGACTTCAACCTGCTGGTCCTGCTCGGCGATCGGCTCCAGCAACTGTTGCATGAGTTTCTCGAGGCCATCGAGCTTGAGCGCCAGGGCGGCGTCCGCCTCCTGCTTGGCCTTGAGCTGGCCGGCATGAAAACCGTCCTTCTCGCCGGTGGCGAACCCTTCGTTGTAGGCGTCCTGGCGGATCGCCTCCACCTCGTCGAGCGTCAGGGGTTTGACATCCTCGAGCGCCACCTCCTCGACCTGTGCCGCCTCGTCCACCTCCGCTTCAGCAGCCGGCGCCGGCTCTTCGACGGCTGGTTCGGCTTCGGCCTGCGCGTCTCCGGGCGGGTCGAAACTGGGCAATGCCCAACGGTCGAACGTGCCAAGATCCTTGGCACGAATCAGCTCGCTCTCCGGCTCCTTGGTCACCGACATGGCTTAGACCATTTCCTCGCCGCCCTTGCCGCCGAGCACGATCTCGCCGGCTTCGGCCATACGGCGAGCGATGGTGAGGATTTCCTTCTGCGCCGCTTCGACGTCGCTGACGCGCACCGGCCCCTTGGCCTCCAGGTCGTCGCGCAGCAGTTCCGCGGCGCGCTTGGACATGTTCTTGAAGACCTTTTCCTTGATCGCATCGTCGGCGCCCTTGAGCGCCAGTACCAGCACCTCGGACGACACCTCGCGCATCAGCGCCTGGATGCCACGGTCGTCGACGTCCGCCAGGTTGTCGAACACGAACATGAGGTCCTCGATCTGCGTCGACAGATCTTCGTCCACCTCGCGGATCGAGTCCATCAGCTGGCCTTCCACCGAGCTGTCGAGGAAGTTCATGATGTCCGCCGCACGCTTGACCCCGCCCATGGTGGCGCGCGAGGTGTTGGCGCTGCCGGAGAACTGCTTCTCGAGAATCTGGTTGAGTTCCTTGAGCGCCGAGGGCTGCACGGTGTTGAGCGAGGACACGCGCAGGATGATGTCCAGGCGCACCTTGTGATCGAAGTGGCTGAGCACTTCGCCGGCCTGGTCCGGGTCGAGGTAGGCGACGACGATGGCCTGGATCTGCGGGTGCTCGTAGCGGATCACGTCCGCCACCGCACGCGGCTCCATCCACTTGAGGCTGTCCAGACCACTGGTGCTGCCGCCGAGCAGGATGCGGTCGATCAGGTTGCCGGCCTTGTCCTCGCCCAGTGCCGCGGTGAGCATCTTGCGGATGTAGCCGTCGGAACCGACGCCCAGGCTGGTCTGGTCGCCGACGATCTCGACGAACTCGCCCATCACCTGCTCGACCTGCTCGCGGTGGATGTTGCGCATGCCGGCCATGGCCACGCCGACGCGCTGCACTTCCTTGGGCCCGAGATGGCGCAGCACCTGCGCGGCATCGGTCTCACCCAGCGACAGCAGCAGGATCGCGGCCTTGTCGACCTTGGTCAGCTTGGTAGCGGTACGATTGTCACTCATCGGCGTTGATCCACTCTTTCACTACCTGGGCAACGCGGCCCGGATCTTCCGCCACCAGGCTCTTGATGGCGTTCAGTTGTGCATCATACCCCTCACTGGGACTGGGGAGCATTATGCTCTGCGGCCCGCCCAGGCTGACACGGTCGTCGGACAGCTCGCCATCCAGCCCGGCCATCTCGCCCAGTTCCACGTCGCCGCCCTTGCCCTGCTCGCCGCCCTTGCCGCCGCCGGTGATGTTGTTCAGCACCGGGCGCAGCACGCCGAATACCAGGACCAGGATGAACAGTACGCCGAGCACCTGCTTGACGATGTCCCAGAACCAGGGCTGGGTGTAGAACGGGATATCCGGAATCTCTTCGCCGATGGACGCGGTGAACGCGGTATTGATCACGCTGACGCTGTCCCCGCGGCTGGCATCGAAGCCGACCGAGTCCTGCACGAGACGGGTGAAACGCGCCAGGTCGTCGGCACTCCACGGAACGCGGGTGGTCTCGCCCGTCGCCGGGTCGACACGCACCTGGTCATCCACCACCACCGCGACCGACAGGCGACGCAGGCGCCCCTGCTGCTGCTTGGTGTAGCTGACCGAACGATCCAGCTCGAAATTGCGCGTGGACTGCTCGCGCTTGTCCGCCGGGTAAGGCGCCAGCATCGGCTGGCCGGTGGCCGGATCGGTGATCTGCTGGCCATTGGCATCCACCAGCGGCTGCCCGGCGGCTACCGGCCCGGCAGGTGCAGCGGCGGCAGCGGCCTGCTGCGGCGCGGCAGCCGGACCCGGCGGCTGATTGGACAGTGCGCCCGGCACACCCTGCGGCGGCAGGCTGCTCTGGCGCTGTTCGTTGACCTGCTGTTCGCTGCGCAGGGCCGGCTGGTCCGGGTTGAACATCTCGGAGGTGGACTCGACCGCACTGAAATCCACGTCGGCAGACACTTCGGCCTTGTAGCGCCCGGTGCCCAGCACCGGCTGCAGGATGTTGTGCACGCGCTGGGTGAACAGCGTTTCCATGCGACGGGTGTAGTCGAACTGCTTGCCCGCCATGGTCAGCTCGGACAGCTCCTGCTGGTCGGAGAGCAGATTGCCCTTCTGGTCGACCACGGTGACCTGGCCCTTGTCCAGTTCCGGCACGCTGGTGGCGACCAGGTTGACGATGGCCATGACCTGGCTGGGCTCCAGCGCGCGGCCCGGGTACAGCTCCACCAGAACCGAGGCGGAAGGCTTGCGCTCGTCACGCACGAACACCGAGGCCTTGGGCATGGCCAGGTGCACGCGCGCAGCCTTGACGTTGTTGAGGCTGGCCACGGTGCGCGCCAGTTCGCCCTCGAGGCCACGACGGTAACGGGTCGCTTCCATGAACTGGCTGGTGCCCAGGCCCTGCTCACGGTCGAGAATCTCGAAGCCGACACTGGTGTCGGTCGGCGCCACTCCGGCGGCGGCAAGGCGCATGCGCGCACGCGCCAGATCGTCGGCCTTGACCAGCAGGGCGCCGGAATTGGGTTCGATGGTGTAGTCGATGCCGGACGCCGCCAGCGTGTCGACCACCTGGGTGGCGTCCATCCCGTTCAGGCTGCCGTACAGCGGACGATAGTCCGGCTGCTGCGACCAGAGCACCACGGCAAAGCCGATCGCCACGCTGGCGGCCAGGCCGACCAGCAGGCCGAGCTGGCGCAGCACCGACATTTCCGCGAGGTTTTCCAGGAAGCTAAGACCCAGCAGCGGCTTCTTGGGCTCGCCTGCGTCAGCCTTGGCCGGGACGTTTGCTACTGCTGCTTCAGCCATGAATCAACCCTCAGACCGGCATCTGCATGATGTCTTGATAAGCCTGGACCAGCTTGTTACGCACCTGGGTCATGGCCTGGAAGGATACGCTGGCTTTCTGCGAGGCGATCATCACGTCGGTCAGGTCGACCCCGCTCTGGCCCATCTCGAAAGCGGTAGCCAGCTTGTTGGAAGCCTGCTGGGTTTCGTTGACCTTGTTCACCGCCTGGCCAAGCATTTCCGAGAAGCTCGGCGCCCCGGCCACTGGCTCGCTGACAGCAGGCTTCTGCCGGGCCATGGCCTCGGCCTGCATGGCACGCATTTCCAGCATCAAGCGATTGAATTCAACACCCTGACTCATGACATCCTCCACTGCCCGCTTTTTGACGCTAGCGGTGCTTTGCAGGGGTATCTGCAACAAGGGTGCCAAGAGAGCAGCTTCAAGCAAGAGCAAGAGCGGGCGACGGGGAGGTACGGCCGGCAGGAGCGGATCTATCCGCGAAAAAAGACAGCACCGCGCCCGCCGGAATCGCGAATGAATGGGCTCCTGCATGAAGAGCCAGGCGATGGCGAACGCGGCTTTACCAGGGCGGGATCAACTGGCGTAGAGATAGGCCTCGACATCCATGCCAGCATCACGCATCTGCGCCAGCTTGTAACGCAGCGTGCGCGGGCTGATGCCCAGGCGCTCGGCAGCCTCCTTGCGGCGACCACGCTCGGCACGCAGGGTGTCGATGATGACCTGGAATTCGCGACGCCGCAGGTCTTCCCCCAGCGCACCGCCGTCACCGCTGCCCAGCGCTTCGTCCGCCGGGACCACGGCCGCCGGCGCACTGGGCACCACGGCCAGGCGCGGCGCGGCGCTCTGCACGGACTGGCCGATGGATGCGTTCAGGCACAGGTCCTGCGCCTGGATCACCCCGCCTTGCTGCAGGATCAGGGCGCGCTGGATGGCGTTGTCCAATTCCCGCACGTTGCCGGGCCATTGATGCTGCACCAGGCTCTGCGCCGCCGATTCGGAGAGACGTACCGGAGACTGATTCATTTTTTTGACGTGCTTGGCCAGCAACCGCTCGGCGAGCGGCAGGATGTCGGCAGGTCGCTCGCGCAGCGGACGCCAGGCCAGCGGGAACACCGACAGGCGATAGTAGAGGTCCTCACGGAAACGCCCCGCCGCCACTTCGCCGGCCAGATCGCGGTTGCTGGTCGCCAGCACGCGAATATCCAGGCTGACGGGCTTGCGCGCCCCGACCCGCTCCACTTCGCGCTCCTGCAGCACGCGCAGCAGCTTCGCCTGCAGCCCCAGCGGCATCTCGGAAATCTCGTCGAGCAGGATGGTGCCGCCATCCGCCAGCTCGAACTTGCCTGGCTGGGCCGTGACGGCGCCGGTGAAGGCGCCCTTCTCGTGACCGAACAGGGTGGCCTCGAGCATGTTGTCGGGAATCGCCGCGCAGTTGATCGCGATGAACGGGCCATTGCCGCGCGGCGACTGCTGATGGATGTAGCGCGCCAGTACTTCCTTGCCGGTGCCGGACTCGCCGGTGATCATCACCGTCGAATCGCTCTGCGCGACGCGGGCCGCCAGCTCGAGCAGCTGCACGCTGGCCGGTTCAAGCGCCACCGGACCGTCACGATCGCCGGCCGGCAGCTTGCCCAGCGCATGCTTGGCGACCAGTTCCAGCAGGGTGCGCGGTTCGAAGGGCTTGACCAGGTAATCGGCGGCACCCTGACGGATCGCATCGACCGCACGCTCCACCGCGCCGAACGCGGTCATCAACAGCACCGGCAGCTGCGGGTGGCGAGTGCGGATCTGCGCCAGCAACTGATGCCCGTCCATCCCCGGCATGTTGACGTCGCTGACCACCAGGCCGAACGGCTCCTCGGTCAGTGCAACCAGCGCCGCTTCGGCGCAATCGACCGCACGATAGTCGTGCCCGCCCAGGCACAGGGTATCGGCCAGGGCTTCGCGCAGGGCGCGATCGTCTTCAACCAGCAGGACTTTGGCAGCCATGGGTTACTCCTGTTTCGAATGAGGTGCCGCGTTGAGCAGCGGCAGGGAAACGATGGCGCAGGTTCCACAACCCGCACGCGATTGCAGCAGCAGCTGGCCCTGGTGGGCACGCGCCACGGCCTTGACCACCGCCAGCCCCAGGCCGGTTCCGGTGGTCTTGGTGGTAAAGAAGGGTTCACCCAGGCGCGCCAGGGTTTCGCGTGACATGCCCGGGCCGTTGTCGCTGACGCACAGGCGCAACTGGCCATCGCGACGATACAGATGGATCTTCAGACGGGCATCGCGCCCAGCGGCCTGGATAGCGTTGTCGATCAGGTTGAGCACCGTGCCGACCAGGGTGTCGCGATTGCACAGCAGCTCGCCCTCGCGGACGTCGCACTGCCAGCGGACCGCCATGTCGCCGACGTGGGCCTCGGCGGCCGCGCGCAGGGCAGCGAACAGCTCGGCAGGCGACAGACGATCCGGCAGCGGCAACTCACCGCGGGCGAAGATCAGCATGTCACGTACCTGGTTCTCCAGCTCGTGCAGACGCTCCTTGAGACGCCCGGCGAAGCGCTGCTGCTGCTCGGCGGGCAGGACCTGCTCGTTCAGGTGACTGGCATACAGCAGTGCGGCGGACAGCGGTGTACGAATCTGATGCGCCAGCGAGGCCACCATGCGCCCCAGCGCGGAGAGCCGCTCGTGACGGGAAAGCTGATCCTGCAGGCGACGGGTTTCTGTCAGGTCGGTCAGCAGCACCAGCTGACCTGGCTCGCCGTGCAACGACCGCGTGGCGATCGACAGGCGTCGGCCATCGCGCATGGAAATCTCGTGGCCATCGTCTTCACGCGGGGCGAAGTTGCGCGCGATCACCTGGCGCCAGAGCATGCCGACCAGGGGCTGTCCCAGCAGCGCCCGGGCCACGGGGTTGGCCTCGCGCACCACGCCCTGCCCATCGATCACGATCACGCCACCCGGCAGCAGGTCGAGCAGGCTCTGCAGGCGATGCGCCAGGCGCTCTTTCTCTGCCAGTTCCTGCATGCGCTGGGCGCTGACCAATGCCAGCTGGCCCTTCAGCTCGTTGACCCGCGCCTCGAGCAGGCTGTACGACTCGCTGAGCTGGCTGGACATCTGGTTGAACAGGGCAAAGGCCTGCTCCAGACCGGCACGACTGGCCTGCTCGAGCGGCGCCGACAGGCTGGGCTCGGTGGATTCGGTGGGACGGCGGTTGGCTTCCATCTGCTTCTCTCGCATGACGCACCGTCAGAAGACGGTCAGATGCAGGAGACCTAGCAATCCCTGTGCCTATTTTTTTGTTCTTATTTTTCAATAACTTGAAAAATAAAGCCGGGTGCTGTGTCAAAGCCCCGGCTTTATTGGATGAAACGTCCGCATCAATGGACGTATCGATGACGCCTCAGTCGTCGTCCTGACCTTCCTCTTCACGACGACTCATGCCGTACTTGCGCATCTTCTCCACCAGCGTGGTACGACGAATGCGCAGGCGCTCGGCCGCCCGCGCGACGACGCCGCCGGCATCATCCAGCGCCTGCTGGATCAACCCCTGCTCGAGGTTGCCGAGGTAGTCCTTCAGGTCCAGGCCCTCGGGCGGCAGCATGGCCGGCGTGTCGAGCCCCGGCAACCCGGCCATGATCGCGGCGCGCTCTTCCATTTCATCGCGCAGGGTGGCGGCCAGTTGCTCGTCCTCGTCATCCACGTGACGAAACTTCTTCGGCAGCTCACCGACGCCGATCACGCCATAGGGATGCATGATCGCCATGCGCTCGACCAGGTTGGCCAGCTCGCGCACGTTGCCCGCCCAGTCATGGCGACACAGCGACATGATGGCCGCCGAGTTGAAGCGGATCGAGCCACGCTTCTCGTGCTCCATGCGCGAGATCAGCTCGTTCATCAGCAGCGGGATGTCTTCGATGCGCTCGCGCAGCGGTGCCATCTCGATGGGGAAGACGTTGAGGCGGTAGTACAGATCCTCACGGAAACTGCCATCCTCGATCATCTTCTCCAGATTCTTGTGCGTGGCCGCGATGATGCGCACATCGGCAGTCTGGGTCTTGTTGCTGCCCACACGCTCGAAGGTGCGCTCCTGCAGCACGCGCAGCAGCTTGACCTGCATCGGCAGCGGCATGTCGCCGATCTCGTCGAGGAACAGGGTACCGCCGTTGGCCAACTCGAAGCGCCCTGCCCGGCTGGTGATGGCGCCAGTGAACGCCCCCTTTTCATGGCCGAACAGCTCGCTCTCCAGCAACTCGGCCGGAATGGCCCCGCAGTTGACCGGCACGAAAGGGGCCTCACGGCGCTTGGAGTGGTAGTGCAGGTTGCGCGCCACCACCTCCTTGCCGGTACCCGATTCGCCCAGGATCAGCACGCTCGCTTCGGTATCGGCGACCTGCTGCATCATCTGCCGCACCTGCTGAATGGCGCGACTGGTGCCGACCAGGCTGCGGAACAGGTTGGGCTCGCGCTGACGCCCGCGATCACGGGCCTGGTCGTACATTTCCCGGTAGACCTGGGCGCGATGCAGGGAGTCGAGCAGCTTGTTGTAGCTCAACGGGGTTTCCAGGCTGGCCAGCACGCGCCTGCGCAGGTCCTCCGGCCACTCGCCGATCGACGATTCCCCGACCGTCAGCAACGGCAGGAACTCGTCCCAGCCGACGATCTGCTTGGTTAGCTCGAGCGCGCCGCCCTTGGCCTCGACGTCACCCAGCAACACGCTGAGCACCTCACGACTGGAGTCGAGGTCCGCAACGGCGCTGCGCCAATCCAGGCTCGTACAGGCCAGGTGCTCTTCACCGAGGAAATTCAGGATGATCGCCAACTCATGACGACGCGCAGCGTTGTCATCGATCAACAGGATTTTGGTTTCACGCCACATCTTGTGTTTGTCTGACCCGAAGAGTGTAGGGAACGACGCGCCAGATGCCCGGCGCGATCCGGCAATTGGCCACTAGTAAAGTCAAAAAATTGAAGCCAGTCAATTTTATGACGTAACTTTTTTCACTCGCGCCTGGCTCTAGCTAAGCACTTGCCGGCGAAGCCGGGTAGTGGCAACCGATGAAACAGAGAGGGGCAGGAAAAGCGGAAAGAGGCGAACCGAGTCGAACCTGCTGGTTAAACTCGGTAACACCGGGAAATCAACCGAAAAGCTGATAGACCTTGGCGCCCTGGTGGGACTGATTGAGCTGCACCAGCTCACCCGCGAGACGGCGCTGCTCCGCCTGACAGACGGCAACCAGCTCACGGTACAGGGCGAGCAGGTTTTCCATGCTGACGCGCAGCTCCTCTTCGTCGCGGCTGTCGATCATCGCCGCATCGACCGCCATGCGGCATTGCAGGTCAAGCTCGCCGATGGCGGCCCAGTCCTGCTTGGCCAGGGCGTCACGCATGGCCGAGCCGGTCGCCTGCAAACGCTGAACGGATGAACTCATTCGCTTCTCCTCCGATGCCGGCCACTACTGGGCGATGGCATCCCAACCCTGTTTGACATTGCGCAGCAATCCCGACACCTCTTCGAGGAGCTCGGGCTCATTGCTGACGTTGGCCTCGGTCAAACGGGAAATCATGTACTCGTACAGGTTGTCGAGATTACCCGCCAGCTCGCCACCCTGTTGATGATCGAGACTTTCGCGCAGCCCCGAGATGATGGCAATGCTCTTGCCGATCAGCTCGCCCTTCAGGGAGGTCTGGCCACGCTCCATGGCGCCGCGCGCCTGGGCAATACGAGACAGGCCACCTTCCATCAACATCTGGATCAGACGATGAGGGCTGGCTTCCGCAGCCTGGGCCTGGTTGTTGACGGTCTGATACTGCCTGAGGGCCGCCATTGCGTTCATAGTTGCTCTCGCTCTACCGATGGGCTGATACCTAAGGTATCGGCGCTGGCGAGAAAAGCTTTAGCCGCAATCTCAACTTGCCGGGGCGGGCTCGACTTCCGGGCCGATGGCATCCCAGGCACCCTTGATGTCACCCAGCAGCGCCTGTACTTCATCGAGGGTACGCGGCGTGTCATCCAGGGCGACACCTGCCAGACGGCGCGTCATGTAGTCATAGAGCGCATCCAGGTTCTCGGCGATTTCCCCGCCCAGCTCCTTGTCCAGCGCAGCCTGCAGCACGCCCAGGATGGTGATGGTGCTGCCCACGGCCATGCCGCGGATCTCGGTATCGCCTTCGGCCAGGGCCTGCTTGGCCAGCATCACGCGCTGCAGCGCGCCTTCGAGCAACAGCTGCACCGTGCGGTAAGGCGATACCTCCTGGCTGGTCTTGACCTGCTTGTAGGCATCAATCGGATTCTTGCTCATCGTTTAGCTGTCCTTCTTCACGAAACCAGGCAGGTTGGCCAGCATGCTGCCCAGGCTTTCACTGGTTCGCGAGAGCTGCCCCACCAGGGAATCCATGGCGTTGTATTGAGCGTAGAGGCGCGTTTGCAGGCTCTCCACACGCTTGTCCAGCGACTCGCGCTGCTTGTCGATGTTCTGCAAGGTGCCACGCAGGGCGCTGTCACGCTGCTTCAGCACGCCATCGGTCGCCACATAGCCCGAAACGAAGTCCGACAGGCGCCCCATCAGACCGTCTTCGCCCGTGAGATAACTGCCGACCTGGTCGAAATTGCTGTCGAGCGCGGTCGTCAGCAGGGTGTCGTCGATAGACAGCTTGCCATCTTCGTCGGTGGTGATGCCGAGACTGGCCAGCGCCTTGACGCTGTCCTCGCTGCCACCGGTCATCTTCACGATTTCGTTGCGCAGCCCGGACATCACGCTACGCACCGTGGAGTCCCCCACCAGCGGCCCTGCCACCGGATCGGAGCCCTCTACCTCGACGACTGCGGTCAACTGCGCAGACGACGAAATCAGGGCGTTGTAGGCGTCGACGAATTTCTGCAGGTTGCTTTTGACACTGGCCTTGTCGACCCCCACCGTGAGGCTGATGGTCTTGCCATCGGTCAGGTCGGTAGCGCTCTGGGCCGAAACCAGATCGATCGTCACGCCCTCGAGCGCATCCTCGATCTTGTTGCTGTTGCGCACCAGTTGCAGACCGTCGATGGTCAGCTTGGCGGACTTGGCCTGAGTGATTACGCCGCCCGCCCCAGTATCGGAGCTGGGTTTGAGAAACGCATCGGCGTTGTCGGGATCGACCGTCGGCGTAAAGGCCTGGCTGGTCAGCGCGTTACTGCCGGTGGTAACACCATCCTCGGTGACCGCCACCTGGATATCGTTGCCCGCGCCGGTCTTGGTCGAGCTGAGCACCAGGCGCGAGCCCGAGTCATCGGTGATGATGGCCGCGCTGATGCCGCTAGTCTTGCCGGCCTCGTTGATGGCATCGCGCATACCGGCCAAGGTGTTGTTGGCCTCGGTAATGTCGACGCTGATACTGCTGGTGCCCGCCGAGATCTCCAGCGTGCCGCTATTGAACGTGGCCGGCGTGCTGCCGGACGCAGACACTGACTGCAGCGCGACCTTGCTGCTGGCCGCCAGCTGCTGGACCTGAACACTGTAGGTGCCCGCCGAGGCAGTAGTGGTGGCGGTTGCCTTGAGCACACTGCTGCTCGACGAACTGGCCGTGCGAGACTCGAACAAGGCGGGTTTGTTGAGCGCATCGATCGCCGTCTTGAAGGTATTCAAGGCGCCAGTCAGGCTGCCGAGTGCAGAGATGCGCGTGGTGGTCTGCTTCTCGAGAAGGTCAAGCTGGTTGGTTTTCGGTGCTTTTTCGGCATTGACCAGAGTCTTGACGATTGAGTCGATGTCAATCCCCGAACCGATTCCCGTGATACCTACCATGATCCTGTACCTCGTCAAAAATTCGACTGCATCCTATCGATAAGGGAATACAGTCAAAACTCATGCCAAGACATGACGCTATGCCTCGGCCTTGAATAACAGACTGCGCACCTCCGACAGATTCTCTGCCAGTTTGAGCGCTTCCTCGGACGGAATCTGCCGGATGACATCACCGGAGCCCGAATCCGTCACCTTGACCACGACTCGTCCGGAACCATCGTCCACCGCGAAGTTGATATTGCGACGGACCGACTGGACGAATTCCTGGATGGTCGCCACCGCGTCCTCGACCTGCTCACGACTGACATCCTGAGCGGGTGGTACGGGGCGAGCGGTTGACTGTTCGTCAGTCACGCTAGCCGCAGCGACACCGGCAAGACCCTGTTTCGGGCGTGAATCAGCAGCGTTGGAGACGCCACCATCGCGGACAACCGTGGAGCTGACCTGAGGCTTGATTGAGCTGACGTCCATAAATTTCTCCTCACAATGAGGTAACGGGGGAAAGAGCCTAGCCCTTCCCCCCGTAGTCTAGCGCCTTTGGCCTTAACCCAGCAGGCTGAGTACTGCCTGCGGCAACTGGTTGGCCTGAGCCAGGATTGCGGTACCGGCCTGCTGCAGGATCTGATTCTTGGTCAGTTCCGAAGTTTCGGCAGCGAAGTCGGTGTCACGAATCCGGCTACGAGCAGCGGAGGAGTTCTCAGCGATGTTCTGCAGGTTCGAGATGGTGTTCTCGAAGCGGTTCTGCACGGCACCGAGCTGAGCACGCTGGCTGTCGATGTTGGAGATCGCACCGTTGATGATACCCAGTGCATCCTGAGCCCCCGTCGCGGTACTGATATCGATCGTGTTCACCGCATCGAGCTCACTGAAGCCGTCAGTACCCAGACCACCGGTCAGACCGCTAACCTGGAAGGCGTCGGCTGCTTCCAGCTGCACCTGGCCATCAGCCCGCGCACCGCCGCCAACAGCGATGGTAGCTGCAGTGCCGACGGTAGTCTCGCCGTCGAAGCTCTTGGCCTGCAGAGTCGCGCCGCCAGAGCCCGCGTAGTTGGAGACCTGGATCGCATCACCGCGAGCGCTGACCAGTTCGATGGTGTCGCCCTTGGATACAGCCGAGATGCCGGTTTTGCCGGTTTCACGGTTGATCGCATCCGCCAGGGAAGACAGGTCGGTCAGGTCAGTCACCACTGCCGAGATGCTGACAGCATCGGTGGACAGCGATTTGCTGGTCAGGCCGGTGAGGTCGAAGGACACGGTACCCGAAACGGTGATACCACCCAGTTCGGCAACGGTACGTGCGTTGGCGGTCACGCCGGTTTCATCGCTCTTCGCGTTGACAGCGCGAGCCACTTCGCTGGCGGCACCGCTGGCCGCGCCCGAGATGGCGACGTTGCCGTCGGACAGCTTGGAGTTGATGTTGAACGAGGAGCTGCCGTAGGCGCTGCCCGAGGTGGCGCTGAACGCGGCACCGGAAGCGATGGCCTGAGCGGCACCACCGTCGGTGGTGAAGCGGTTGATACCGATGCGATCGGTAGCGGCCGAGCCAATGGAAACGCTGATGGTTTCGTAGGCGTTGGCACCGACCTGGAAGCTCTGCGAACCGAAGCTGCCGTCGAGGATCTTGCGACCACCGAAGCTGGTGGTGTCGGCGATACGGTTCAGTTCCTGTTGCAGCTGGGCGACTTCGCCCTGCAGTGCAGCACGTTCGGTAGCGCCGTTGGAGCCGTTGGCGGATTGCAGCGCCAGGTCACGCATACGCTGCAGGATGCCGGTGGACTGCTGCAGAGCACCTTCAGCGGTCTGCGCCAGGGAGATACCGTCGTTGGCGTTACGGGTCGCGACGCCCAGGCCGGTGATCTGGCTGGTCAGGCGGTTGGCGATCTGCAGGCCGGCAGCGTCGTCTTTGGCGCTGTTGATGCGATAGCCGGTGGACAGGCGCTGGAGGGAAGTATCCAGGCCTTTGGACGAGCTGTTCAGGTTACGTTGAGTGTTGAGGGACGCAACGTTGGTGTTGACTGTAAGGGCCATGGTATTGCCTCCAGATGACCGTAGAACCGTTTGTCTGAGCCTGCGAGCTCGGGCCTGCATGCTCAGACGCCCAGAGAGTTCGCATTCGATCTCTTTATCGGCGCTTGCCTAAGGAGCTTTAGAGACAATTTTCAGCTTTTTTTTATTCTTTCTACTCAGTCACTTAACCGACCCTTGATAGCCAAAGGCCGGCGTTGACTGAAAACCGTCGGACCAAGCGAGGGGTCCGACGGCCCATTTGCGCATCAATCAGGTGTCCAGGCCTGGCGCCAACGCTGCAGATTCTCTCCATCGAGCATCCAGTCGCGGTAGACCGCGTCACGCAAGCGATCCCCCGCAACCGCTGCCGCATCGAGATCGTTGATGTGCATGCGGATGGCGTCGACCCAGTCACGGAAGCGATTCTTCACCCGGGTCACCGGCAGGTCGCCGCGGTAGCACACCAGGTCGCTGCACACCACCGGGAAACCACAGGCGCCATATTCGAGGAGACGCAGATTGCTCTTGCACTCGTTGAACAGGTTCTGCTCCACGGGCGCCAGGGCCAGGTCCAGATCCAGACCAGCCAGAGCAGCCGGGTAAGACTCGATATCGACACCCGCGTGGATTTCATTAACGTAGGGCCGGATCACGTCCGGGCACATGCCCATGAACACCCACTCGACCTCACCCGCCAGTTCGCGCACGACATCGACGATCAGGTCCAGGTCACCGGTATGGCTGACCCCGCCCGCCCAGCCGACACGCGGCTTGCGTCCACGCCGGCGCTGGCTCTCCAAGCCCTTCCACCATTTCACCGGCAGACGATTCTCGATCACCCGGATATCGCCATGCAGCCCGGCGAATGCCTCGGCCAGCGGCGCCGTGGAGACCACGAAGCGATCGACGAACTCCAGCCCGCGACGCAGCGACTTGAGGATGTCACGCGGCATGTGCGCGCGGTGCACGCTCTTGAGCGGCAGGTTGGGCAGGTAGTCGTCCAGCTCGTAGATCTTGAATGCACGCGAGAACCGCTGGATGCGACGCATGGCCTCCAGGCGCTCGTCGCCGATCTGCCGCTGCAGCACCACGACGTCAGGGTCGTAGCGTTCGAAGTCGGTCACCGAGAGCAGCCCCATGGACAGGGTGCCATCGGCCAGACCTTGCGCCTTGAGCGCCGCCAACGGCTGGATCACCCGGTAGTGGCCACACCCCCAGGGATCGGCCGGATGCGCCAGCACCACGGGCGAGGGCCGCCAGCTCAAGGGGCGCCAGGTGAGCGACACGTCGCTCTCCAGATCGAAACCACGCCCGCTCAACGCCAGGTTGCGGTTGTAGGCCGGATCGTTGGCCAGCTGCGGCAGATAACGCTCGTACAGCTGATCCTCCGCAGCGGCACCTGCTCGCACCTGCTCGGCCTCATGCAGCACGATCGCATTCGCGGCCCACACCGTCAGGTAGCCTGCCGCACGAACCCGCAGGCACAGGTCCACATCGCGGAAGGCGGTCAGCTGTGCATCCAGGCCACCCAGCTGCTGAAAGAGCTCCGCGCGAACCATCAGGCAGGCTTCGCCAACGGCGCTGTAGTTCTGATCGACCTGGAGACGATGCAGGTACCCCGCAGCCTCCATGGACTCGCCCGCGAAGGCAGGCGTTGCCGGACCATTGAGCCCGAGCAGCAGGCCGGCCTGGGCGATACGCCCGCCAGGCGTCAGCAGCTTGCCGCCCACCACCCCTACTTCGGGACGCTGGGCATGGTTGAGCAATTCGTCGAGCCAATCGGCGTTGACGATGGCGGCGTCACCGCAAAGCAGCAGCAGGTACTCTCCCCTCGCCTGCTCCGCCGCCCGATTCTGCGCCAACCCACTGCCTCCTGCGATCACCCGGACCTTGTCATCGCCAAGCGCCGCCACTTCACTCAGCCAGGCACTGACATCCGGGTGGCTGCCGGCATCGGCCAGCAGCACTTCGTAGCGAGCGTAAGCGGTCTTCTCCAGCAGGCTCTCGATACAACGCTGCAGGGCGGCCAGCGGCACGTCCGTGCCGAGGATGATCGACACCAGCGGCGTGGCCGCATGGCCGTAGTGAACCCGATAGCGGCCCGGCAGGCCCGGCAGCACCTTGGCCTCATATCCGCGATTGCCCAGATGGCGCTCGATCACCCGACGCTCGTCCGGGTTGTCACGCAGCGCCGGGGCATAAGTGATCAGCAACGGCTCATCGATATGGCCCAGCCCGGCCAGGCCCTCCTGCTCGATGAGCCGGGTCAGTAGCTCGAACTCGAAGGCCTCGGGGAACGCCGCGTCGAAGCCGCCACAGGCCAGGAACAGATCGCGACGATACAACCAGTGGCGCGCCATCACCATGGGGAAGCTGAGCAGCAGATCGAGATTGAACCCCGGCAGGAAAGCCCCACCCAGGCTGCCGTCCGGCAGGCGCTGCAACTGGTCACCGTAAACCGCACGGCAGTCCGTATTGCGGGCCAGTTCCAGCCCCGCCACCATCAACCCGCTCTGGGTGAACTCGTCGCCCGCGCTCGCCAGCATGAACCACTGGCAGTCACTCGCCTCGACCGCGCGATTGACCTGTGCGGCCAGGGGCTCGTCGGTCATGCGCAGGAAATGCAGCTTGTCCGCCGCCGAGGTGGCCGGCACGTCCGCTGGGGTGATCACCAGAATGCGCAATGTCGCATACAGGCAGTGCTCGCCGATCAGGCTCTTGAGCGTCACCATCAACGCTTCGGACTGACCCTCCGCATCGACCACCACCACACCGATCAGCGGCCCGCCCTGATGATGCTGCAGGTACTCGCCGATCTGGCGGTTCTCGCTGACCGTTGGCAGGCGTTCGGCCAGCCACTGCGCCAGGTCGCTCCTGACCGGCTCGCCGAGGCTGCGCAGCATCTTCTCGCGATCACGCTGCAAGCCGTCACTGCAGGAGCCGACATAACGGCCATAGAGCTCTCGGTAGAGTGCCGGGAAGTTCTTGCGCTCACGTCCCAGCATGTGATCGCCACCGGCGCCAGGCGCCCGTGTATGCACCTCACTGGTAACGGTGGGGACATGCACGAACGGGTAGCGCGTGGCCAGGCGCAACAGCATGTCCCAGTCTTCGAATGCGGCGAGATCGGTGTCGAACTCACCGACCGTGGCGAGCATCGCGCGCGGATGCGCCCAGGTGTTCACCGGGATGTAATTCTGCACGAACAGCCGGTCGCGGTCGAACGTCTCGTGCTTGAACGGCTGGCCGCGCTCCAGCTCGATGCGCTGCCCGTCCTCCAGCTTCTCGTTGACGTACTCGACCCCGGTATAGATGACGCTCCCCGGATGCTGCTCGAAGGCCTCGGCCAGCACGGCCAGGTGGTTGGGCAGATAGATGTCGTCGTCGTCGAGATAGACGATGTAACGCCCACGCGCCAGCGCAAGCCCCGCGTTGCGTGCCGCCGACAGCCCCTGGTTGCGCCCCTGGCGGATATAGGTGACGGGAAAGTCGCAGGTCGCCAGCAGCTGCTCGACCGGCTCGCCGTTGTCGTTGACCAGGATGACTTCGAAATCGCGCAGCGTCTGGCTGCCGACGCTGGCCAGGGCATCCTTGAGCAGATCGGCGCGGTTGTAGGTGGTGAGGATGATGGAGAACAGCGCGCGCTCGTCTAGCAGCGCACGCGCCTCAAGACGCTCGCACAGAAGCCGCACACGTTCGCCCAACTGCGACGTCTGTTCGCTCGGGTAAAGGGCAAGCCGGCGGCGCAGATGCGCCGCGACATCACGTTCCCGACCTCGCAACCGGTCCTCGGCACCACGCTCGAAAACGCCTTCCACCAAACGGATATGGTCGGACAGCGGGGCACTTGAAGAGTAGAACTCGGTAGAAAGCTGCGCCGAGTGGGCCCGGTAGGTGACGCCAGGCTCGCTCAGAAAGATGAAGTCAGGATGCCTCTCCGCTACTTGCAACATCGAAAGCCAGTCACCGGCACCATTGAGCCTCGGGTCTCTGCGCCAAACCTGCAGGAAGGGCTCGCGCTGGATCAATGCCGCCGAAGGCGGAATGTAATTGTCATGAATCAGCAGTTCCGCTACCTCATTGCGGCCACCGTCATAGTCTTCATGCCAGTACCCCGGGTGTCTGGGCGCGACGAAGGACGCGCCCTGTTCATTCACCCAACGGATTGCGGTGTAGCCGACCACTGCCTCGGGCTTTTTCAGCAAACGCGGGAGCAGACGTGCCAGATAGCCCGGGTTGTAGTAGTCATCCGCCATCAGAATCGACAGATAACGCCCCTGAGCGAGCTGGATGCCATTGAGAACGTTGTAACTGGGACCTACGTTGCGTGAGTTGCGCAAGTAGCGTACGCAAGGTTCGCCAGCGAACGACTTGACGACCTCCGCTGTACCGTCGGTCGAGGCGTTATCGAGCACCAGGATCTCGATATCGTCATACCCCTGATCCAGGACGGAGGAGATCGTCTGCTTCAGAAAACGCCCGTAGTTGTAGGCCGGGATGATGACACTGAGCAACGGCCGTTGATTGCGAACGGCAGCGGCATCACCCGCGATCGCAGCAGTCAGCGCGGCGATCCAGCATTCGGCGGAATATGGATAGCTGCCCTTGTCAGAGCAGAACGCCTGCAGCGCTGCCGCTGCAGCGTCGACCTGGGCGGCACAGCGGGCTTCGATATCGGTCTCGCCCGGACAATCACGCCCATCGACGTAAATCCCTGGCGGTACCCACGCAGGAACGTCCCAGTCGCCCCGGTGTACTGGCACCTGCCCTGCTTCCAGGCATTCGCGCCACTGCGGAGAGAGCAGTCCCGGCACCTCGGGCATATCCGTACAGACTCTCCACTGCCCTGGCTGCGCTGACGCCAGCGGCAGCTTCAGCGGTTGATTCAGGCAAACCAGCTGACCATCGGTGAAAGGCTCGCCACGCGGAAGAAAGATGCGTGCGAACGAAGCCTCCTGCTCGACAGCAAACCGTGGCTGCTGGCCGCGCAACAGAAGGTAACGACGCGCCTGCCGATTTCCGGCAGACAGGGGCGATCCCGCCTGGACGCCTGGGACGAGCAACAGCGCGTCACACGCTATCTCCTGCTCGGGAACGAGCCGCTCGAAAATCAGCCCATGGCTATCGCCATAGGCCTTGAGTTGCTGCCAGGGCAGCTCGCGCAGCAAAGGCTGCCAGAATGACTCGTCGAGGAAGAAAAGTTGCTCCGGATCATCACCGGCAACACCAGCGACACCCACCCGCCAAGGCTCGTCGAGGCAACGACCTCCGACCATCACATCATTCTGCATTATGTCCCCTGTCATTGTTTTGCGCCCTGGCAGGGCTTTGGCTCCGGCGACCTTGCCGTGGACCGGACACCTTCGGCCAGAGCATTCCCGGACGACCCAGGTCGATTGTCCCCGATGGCCTCAAGGCTTACGAGAGCGCATGGAAGGTGAGCTGATCATCGAACAGGCACCCATGCTCTACCCCCGCCTCCTGCAAGTGCCGCTCGGCATAGTCACGCCCCGCGAACGTGGTAATGAACACATAGACGCCGTCTCGTCGCAATCCTGCCAGCGCGTCCGAGCGCACCACAGGCACGCCACAGAAGCTGTCGGCCTGCAGGTACTCATCCACCACCACCACCAGCTCGCTGCCTGGTCGCAACTCCCGTAGCGTGCGGCTCAAACGCACGCCGTGCGTATTGGCTCCCCAGAAGGCGAAACGCAGGGGAGCCGGGTCATCCGCCAGCAAGCGGCGCAGCGCCTGTTCCATCAGATGATTGTAGCGGCTACGTTCGCGCGCCTCGTAGAACGCACTGATCTCGGCCCAGGGCGCCCAGCGCTCATGCGCGAGTTCTATCTGCCTGGCAGCGGCGTTGCGGATCTGCTGCTTGAGGTCTTCGAGATCGAGCACGCCGGGATTCCAGTCGATTTCGGCGAAGGTTTCCCGCGTATGGATTTTCACGAAGCGATCCAGCCAGGCGAAGCGATCGCTGATGTTGTGAGCCACGACGATGGTCGGAACCCCCATCGCGATGCAGGGGGCCGCGCAGTGCAGGCGACTGGTCACCACCAGCGCCCCTTCTTCGGCGTAACGTCTGCATAGATTACGGGCCAATGCATCGAGCCGATCGGCCTCCTCCTGGTCGGAGGGAATGCGTTCGTAGGGGAGGATATGAGTGACCCGCTCGACCTTATCCGACAACTCCGCAGGCAGGTATTCCAGCAACTCATCGGGCACGTCAACGAGAAACACCTTGCCATCCTCGGGAGCGCGCTCACGACGGGGGAAAGTAATGGTCAGGCAACCCGAGACGAAGGCAGCAATGCCCCGCTCGCGGAACATCTGCATAACCCGCTCATCGCGGGTGCCGATCGGTTCGTGATGGCGGAAATGCTCCAGGTCGGCAGGGTCGTCCACGTCGCTGGACAGGCCAAAGCTGAAGTAGACAGGAATGATATAAGGCGACAGTGGCAACGGGCTCTGCGCGTTGCCCAAGGTGAAGTAGCCGCACATCGGCATCAGGATATAGCCGTGGCGACCATCGTATCGGTGGAAGTCATAGCGGTTCAGACGCACTATCTGTTCGGGCGCGATGCCCATGGTGGCATACAGATGCTCGACCGCATGGGTCTGGATGTCGTCCCCAAGATTGCTCCGACTGCCACTGGTCAGATGTCCGAAGGTCATGACATTGGTAATCAGGCCGTACTTCATGGCCGTGGGCGTGAACATGGATCGAACCTCTATCGGACAGGACGCTGCCACTGGGCAATCGTCTCCGCGTGCTTCTGCGGATGCATGAATATGTAGTTGGTCTGGACGGTTTCCTCGGTGACCTGAGGACAAGCCTGAAGCCTGCCCCCCTCCACGAAGACCCATGCGCAGTAGCCATAGCGTTCCAGCAGGGCAAACACGTCATTGGGATGGTAGCCGAACGCCCGTGACCACTTGCGCAACAGCTCCATCAGGATGATCGGCGTAGTCTCCAGGATCTTCTCGCCACCCTGAACCACCATCAGTTCCGCCCCCTCCACATCGATCTTCAGCAGCGCGGGGACGATGTCGCGGCTGGCGCAGAAGGCATCTAAGGTGGTGGTTCGGCAGACGACATTCTGGATCGAGGCGCGCCCCCGGGACTGCCCGGCCAGTTTCAGCGAGGTGGCTCCAGACACATCAGGGGCGAAAAGGAAGTTCAGCTCGTCCTCTTGGCTGAACAACCCCATGCGGATGACCTCGATGTTCCCCAGGCGATTGAGGCGAATGTTCTTCTCGAGCATCTCGACAGTGGATGGGATCGGCTCGAAAGCGTAGATGCGAGAGGTAGGACAGTGCCGACCTAGCGCCAAGGAATACCAGCCAAGATTGGCTCCAATGTCGAGGAACACCTCACCATCGCGCAGCACCGACTTGAGGAAAGCGGTTTCATCACTCTCGTAGCTGCCGAAATCCAGCAGCGTGTAGGGTGTAGCGTGCAGATCCACGGCATCCACCAGCATGGCAATGTCGTGGCTGGCGGAGCTGACCGACACCCCCTCGGCGGTGATGCGAATTTCCGCCACATCGGTATCGGCAAGGAACTCGGGATAATCGAAGAGCCCCGCATGCTCCTGGTTGATCCACTCGCCGTACTGGAACTTGTCGATCTCGCCGGCCTTGAACCCTTCTCGGGCCAGAAGAAGGCGATTGTGCTTGGTCTTTTCCATATCGGGTTCCCGTTCAGGGCTGAAGGAAGTAACGCAGGGTTCGGGCAAAGCCCGCTTCGGGCAGGATGCTCGGCCGCCAACCTAGCTGCTCCATCTTGGCGAGGTCGAAATGGCCACCGGAGCGAAAGAGCGCCTGTCGCTGCAGACTCGGCGCCGGATGTTTTACCCTCAGGCCAGGAGTGGGAGACAGCCGCGCGATCAACTTGGCCAGTTCAAGGATGGTGGTTTCCTGATCAAGCCCAACGTTGTAGGCGTTACCGCCCTCGCCGCGCAGCAACAGGATCAGGAAGGCAGCGGTGGCATCGGAAACGTAGCAGAACGGGCGGCTACCGGAACCGTCACTGTTGAGCACGATGTCGCGACCTGCCAGTGCATCGGCGACGAAGTCGGCGAAGGATCGCCCGTCATCGAGAGCGATACCTGGGCCGTAGGTGTGGGAAATCCGCGCCATGACGGTGGCCACACCATGCTGGCGGTAATAATCGGCGCATAGGGTTTCGGCCACCCGTTTTCCTTCGCCGTAGCAGGCAGAAATGTCCAGCGGATCCAGCCTGCCGAAATCGCTCTCGCTGATCGGCCTGTCGCTCTCGCCATGCCCGTAGACCGCACCACTGCTCATAAGCAACAAACGCGCCGAGTGCTGTCTGGCCAGCTCCAGCAGATTGAGCGCGCCCAGCACGTTGGAGCGGGTGGTGCCGATGGGGTCGCTCAGGTACTGCTTGGGACTGCCGGCACCAGCCGCATGTACGATGAAGTCCACCCGTTCCAGGGCAGGAAGAGGATCGCAGACATCCTGGATGATCGGGCGAAACCAGCTCTGCCCGATCAGGTGCGGGAAACGCTTTCGCACTTTTTCCGGGTACCGCGCCAAGGCATGAATGACGACGGGCTGCTCCGGCCAGCGCTCACTCAGCGATGCGAAGAACTCCACAAGGTAGGCCGCCAAGAAACTGGTGGCACCGGCGACCAGCACATGACAACCGGCAAAACGCCGCCAATCCTCTTCCCGGGCAAGAATCAGCGCCAAGTCCTCGGCGATCACCGGATGACGGCGCGGGATATCCACTGGTTCCATGTCAGGCACGCCTCGCCAGTACGCCCATCACCTCACCTTGGCTCCAGCCCACATCCACTGGCAGGCGCAGGACATCGACCAGTACCAGTTCTAAGCGCTCCAGCAGACGACGCATGGCCAGCTCGTTGTAGAAGTTGACGTGTTCGTGCCAGTGACGCTTGAGCGGCGCCAGTTCCAGGCTTCCTGGGTGTTCACGCACCAGAGCCTCATGAGGCACTTCCAGGTACAGCAGAGTATTAGGGCTCAGGGCCGGCAGCATGCTCCGAACCACTTCCAGGGGATACGACACGTGCTCCAATACCTGACTACAGGTCACGAGGTCGTAGCGATGTTGGTCGATCTGCTCAAGATCGACGCGCTCGGCGCCAGGCACCAGCCCAACACCGGAAATATCGTGAATGTGCAGCAAGCGATTATGGTTGCGAAACAGACTGTTGATACCACTGTCGCCGCCCCAGTCCAGTACCATCGGCGACTCGGGCAGATGTGGCGCCAACCAGGCTTCCACTTCATCCAGATAAGCGGCGCGCTGGTGGTAGTGCGGTATCACGTTGACGTAACCCGGCTCGAAACGAATACGCTGGGCGTTGTATTGCTCGTCGCGGTAATTGTGGTAAAGCGCCGCCATTTGCTCATCGGTAAAACGAAAGTCGAGGAACAGTGCCCCGCACTCCTGACACTGCAACGAGTTGCACAGGGTATAAGCCATGCCCTGGCGCAAATCGCGCAATCCCCAGTCTGCGGTGATTTCCACCGGTTCATGGCCAAACACTCGCAGAGCGACGAAAGGCATCAGCACTGCGGGAGAACACTGCAACTGCTCACTACCACAACAGATGCAACGCCGAGCAATCAGGTCGCGGTTCACCATGCGCTACGACCTCCATCCACCACCAGATTGGCGCCATTCATATAAGAGGACGCATCCGAACAAAGAAAGGCGATCGCGCCCCGGTACTCGTCGGCGTCAGCCATGCGTCCGAGGGGAATCAGTTGGCTCAATTTGCTGACGAACACATCGTTCTGCCCGGCATAGACGCCGCCAGGCGACAGTGCATTGCAACGCACGCCCTGTTCGCACCAGTAGGTGGCCAAGTACTTGGTCAGACCGATCAGGCCATGCTTGACCACCGAGTAGGTGACCGGCTTGACCGGCTGCTGCTCGGAGTCACGCCCCGGCACGCGATACAGGCGCTGATCCGGCGCGATGACCCCCAGATCGGAAGCGATATTGACGATCACCCCGCTACCCTGCCGTGCCATCCGCGCACCGAACACTTTGGCGCAGTTGAAGGCACCGCCCAAACCAACATTCAGGTCGAGCTGCCATTGCTCCCAGGGGAAGTGCTCCAAACGGGAAAAGTCCTTGTCGCCGGCCGTCTCTACCTTGGGGTTACGCGCAGCATTGTTGATCAGAATGTCCACCCGACCGTGTTGGGCCTGCAAGCGTTCGTCCGCCGCAATCACGGCATCCAGCTCAGTAATGTCGGCCTCAAGAGTCAGGATTTGCTGGCCGGTCTCTTCAGCGAGGCGAGCTGCGTTTGCCGCGAGCGCTTGGGCATCGATATCCAGCAGGATCGGCACGCCCCCGAGGCCTGCGATAGTTGCGGCATGCTGATAGCCAAGCAGCCCACCACCACCGGTAATGACCGCCACCCGGCCATCCAGGCGGAACAGCGCCTCCACACTAGCCATGGATATCGACCTCGCTCAATGACACTTCGCACTGCCGCTCCAGCGAACGCAGCGCCGCCAAAGCCAGCCGCAGACTCTGCAAGCCGTCACGGAGCCCGATAGGTGAAGGCTCACCGTGGCGCAGACAATGCAGAAATTGCCGGGTCTGCGCCAGGAACATGTCGTTGCGACTAAAACCGGGGAAATCATCCTGCTCGCACAGCACGCCATGGGCATCATGCACGCGCAGTTTGTTGGCAAGCAGATCGATTTCGGCAACTCCAGCATCGCCGATTACCTTGAAGGTACGCACGGGGGGGCGCTGCAAGAAGTCCTGATGAAGCAGGATGGGAAAACGGCCCTGTTCACCTTCATAGCGCATCAACGACGAAGCGGTGTCCTCAACATTGATCTCCAGACCACTCAACTTGCCGCCATGACAGACGATGCTGCGCGGCAAGCCGAAAAACCAGCAGATCAGATCCATTTCATGAATCTGTGAGCGGATCACACCGCCACCCTGGTCGGCCCGCGAAGCATACATCTCACGGTAGTCCTCGTAGCGGTGCCAATCTGGCAGGTGCTCGCCGATCTCGGCCCGAGCCGACAGCACGCGGCCGAAAAAACCGGCTTCGAGCAGCGTCTTGATGCGTTGCAAGCCGGGGTGGTAGCGATAGTTGTAGCCCACGTGAAACAACAGCCCTTGCGCCCGTACCAAGCTATCCAGCTCGGCAACGCCCGACAGGTCACTCGCCAGTGGTTTCTCCATGAAGATTGCAACACCGGCGCGAGCACAGGCCAAGGCGACTGGAACATGCAAAGCGTTTGGGTTGCAGATGAACGCTGCATCCGGTTTGCAGGCAAGAGCCTGCTCAAGACTGGAGTGGACGGTAATGGCGTAATCACGCTCCAGATCAGCGCCCTCTTCAACGCCTCCTTCGCGTAACTTGATGCGCTGACCACGAACCCGATAGGCATGTACCTGAAGTTCATCACCCAGCAGTTGTTTCAGGTTGCGCAAGTGGCGTTGGCCGATGCTGCCAAGACCGCAAAATAGAACCTTCACGAAAACCCCTCATTGATTAACGCGCCACCACGCAGCCAGTTGGCGGTACGTGCTGCCATGCACGTCTGCCAGATCGCTTCCTGCCCCGGCTCGCCCCTGGCCGCCTCCATGACGAAATCGCCGCGATAGTCGAACTGCTGCAACAATTCACGCAATAGCGGGAAGTCTGTGTCACCCTCGCCCAGGGGGACGGTGGCTGCGCCACGTCGACGATCCTTGACATGCACACTGAGAATCCAGGCGCCATAGGTCGCGAACTCCTCGCGTGGGTCGAAGCCAGCCGCCGCACTATTTCCCGTGTCGTAGTTGACGCCGACCATCGGATGATCGAGCTCCAGAAGCAGCTCACGAAAAGGTTGTGGCGCCAGGTCACTCTCAAGACTCAAATACACACCCCGTCTTTGCGCCAGAGGGAGTATTTGACGCAAACAGTCGACGACCGTGGCCCTCTCTTGCGGTGTGCGGATGCTGGCCGCATCCAGCAACGGCAGCACGATGCGCCGAATGCCTACTTGCGGACACGCATCGATCAACCAGGCCAGACGCTCGCAGCGCTGTTTGCGCTGCGCAGACGTGCAGCGCAGCAATGGACAATCCATGAAATAGTCCGCACACACGGAATGGAGCTTGAGGCCAGCCTGGGCCAGGCAAACGTTCAGCCGCTGCCGGCCAGACTCACTTTCCAGCGGATTCGCGCCTTCGCCATACAGGTCGTACATCCATTCAATGCCGCGTATCCCCGGTAGCGTCCCGAGCATCGCCAGTTCCTGCTCCCAAGTCGCTCGAGGAAAAGCCTGATAGTGGCCATCGAGGGGTGGCCCCTGGCGGCCCTGCTTGGTGAAAATACCAGCAGCGGCATAGGCAGTGAGATGGTCAATATCCATCTTCACTCCTGAATCAGCGGTACAAGCATGTTCGCCTGCAACTCTTCACGATTGAGGAACGGATACAGGTCTTCCAGCGGGCTGGACACCATCTTGCCGTTGACACCGATACGCGAAGTCACGCGCGGGCCAATGGGCTGATCAGGCTCTACCAACACCTCACAAACCACCGGCCCGGGACTGTCGAGCACATCGCGGATAGTCTCCGCCAGGGCAGCCTGGTCACTGACTCGCAAACTGCGAACCCCCATGGCCCCAGCCAACGCCACGATATCCGGCAGGCTCATGCCCGAAGCAGGATCACAGCCGATGGTTTCCTTGAAGTAGCCGCTCTGCGATGCACGAATGGAGGCATACCCGTTGTTGTTCAGCACGAAGTACTTGATCGGCAGTTGCAGGCGACGCACCACCTCCAACTCCTGGATGTTCATTACGAAACCACCATCCCCGTCGACCGAAACTGTGCGTTTGCCGCCAGCGCCCAGGCAACCGCCCAGCGCCGCCGGCAGACCATAGCCCATCGAGCCGAGCCCCCCCGTTGCCACCGAACGCTGCCCACGCTTGAGCCGGGCCGCCAACCAAAAAGTATCAATGGCCGCGCCGGAACTACCAGGAATGAGCAGTTCTCCCTCATCCAGGGCTTCGCACAGGGTTTCGGTGAACACGTAGGTGTTGACGAAGCCGCGTGGCTCGCGATACTCCGGCAGAACCACCGGATAGCGGGCCTTCCATTGCGTGCAACGCGCCAGCCAATCATCAAGAACTAGCGGCTCGGCAGGCATCTGCGCGAGCAAACCATCGATGAAGGCACCGGCGTCACATACGAAACGTTCGTCGGGCAGTTCGCCCAGCTTGGCGATTTCCGCCGGATCGATGTCCACGACCACGATGTCAGCCTCACGGGCAAACTGGCTACGATCGAAACCTGTGATGGAAAAGTCCATGCGACAGCCGATAGCCAGGACCAAATCAGCATTTTGCACCGTGAAATTGGCGCCACGCGGGGCCACCGTACCGCTGCGACCAAAATAGTATGGATGGTCATACTCGAGCAGGTCGGCGCCGATCCAGGTCGTCAGGGTGGGTATGCCAAGCTGTTCGATCAAATGGCGCAGGCTCGCTTCAGCACCTGCACCATGAACACCATTACCGACCAGCAGCACTGGACGCTGCGCCTGCTGCAGTCGCTGCGCCAATCGCGCCAATGCCGATGCCTCGGGAGCAGTCGGCTCAACATGGTGCGGCATCTCGTACCCTTGCAGTTGTTCAGGGTCAATCTCGGTAGCCTGGACATCCAGCGGGACATCCAGCCAAACCGGGCCTTTGCGCCCGCTGAGCATCAGGTGCAACGCCTTCTCCAGCTCGTAGCGTACTCGCAGAGGATCGAGCAGGCACACAGCGTACTTGGTCAGGGGCGTGACCACACTGACGATATCCAGCTCCTGAGTACCGAGCTGACGCAGGCCACTGTCGCCCTTGAGGTCGGCACGCTTGACCTGACCAGAAACGAACAGTACCGGGGTCGACTCGAACCAGGCACCGGCAAGGCCAGTGATTGCGTTGGTTGCACCGGGCCCAGAAGTAACCAGACAAGCACCGAACTTGCCGGAAGTTCGCGCATAGCCCTCGGAGGCGATGGCCGCACCCTGCTCGTGCAGCATGCTCACCGCAGTCAGTCGTGGCTGGCGCAGCAAGGCATTGTTCAGGTGCATCGCCCCGCCACCCGGCAGGAAGAACACATGCCCGATACCTTGACTGGCGATGAATTCGAAGATGTAGTCGGCAACACGCATGAATCATTGCTCTCGAAGGGAGAAAGAGGGAACGCGATCGGCAGGTACGGCGTAGAGCACCAGATCCCAGCCGTCACTGACATGAGGACACAGGCTGAAGCGATAGCCATCCCAGTAGCTGTGCAGTTGCAGGAGGATGTGCCACAGGTGGTTCTGCTCGTGGTACACGCTGACCGCAATCACCGGATGGTGCTCGGCGATCAAGCGGCGGCCACCTGCCAGACACTGTGGCTCGAAACCCTCTATATCGATCTTGATAAAGGTCGGTGGTAGTCCTTGGCTGGTCAGATCGTCCAGGGTAGTCATGGGCACGCGCTCATCGCCCAATCCCACCCGTGACGAAGGGCCGTTGGCCGCCTCGATCAGCACCTCACCGTTGCTGTCGCCCACAGCCAGACGATGGGCGTAGAGCCCAGGGCGGGCCTGGCGCTCCAGACTGTCGCGCAGCGCCGCAAAGTTCCGCGCCACAGGCTCGAAGCAGTGATACTCGCGATAGCCGCGTCCCGTGGCCAGGTAACCTTCCAGCGTGTCGCCGTTAAAGGCCCCCAAGTCAAATACCACCTCGTCGGCGCAGTCGGTGCTGAAATGAGGGTCAAAGTAAATCTGCAAGGGCGAGGAAACCGGCAAAAGATCGTGATCCAGGTGCAGACGCCAGGCAACATGATTAACGAACAAGCGACGCGATGCCTCATCGCCCAGCAAGGCGAATGCCTGCCATATGGCATCAGCTTCGGGCAACACCTTCTCCGGCAGATCCATGCAGTAATGCGGTAGTAAAGGCTGCGGATAGCGCCAGGCAAGGTGGCCAAACAGAGCAATGCGCTCGAATCCCAGTCTGCGCAGAGGCGCCAGGCGGTCCTCCATGCAATCGTGGATATGCCCACTCCAGATAGTGCAGATAACCGCCGGCAATGCCCCTTGCCATTGCTCGACCAACTGGGCGGGACTGTATACCGGCACCGAATCGATGGAGGTTCCCCACAGCGCCGGATTATTGTCCATGAAGGCACAGGGTACCAGGCCCATTTCCTTTAACACGGCTTGAGCCTTGCGCCCCAGATGGCTCGCACCGAACAGCGCAAACGGTCGTTCTAGGTCACCTACCAGGCGCTCCAGTGTATGGGTTTGACGCTCACGCACGGACTTCAGGGGTTCAGCGAGCAGCCTCTCCAGCTCGCTTTCAAGGGTTTCAGCACTCATCGTTTGGCTCCCTTGGCAGGCGGTTTTCCGGCACGGCGTACAGCACAATATCCCAGGCCCGGTCATAAAGATGCTGACCCAGCATGAAACGATAGTCGGCCCGATACGAGTGGATCTGCAGCAGGAGACGCCAGAGATGATCCTGCTCGTGATAAGCACACACGGCCAGCATCGGCTGCTTCTGCGCGATCAATCGACTACCGCCAGCCAGGCACTGTGGCTCGAAACCCTCAATGTCCATCTTGACAAGGCTTGGAGGGGGCAGGCTGTCGGCCAGTGCGTCGAGCGTGGTCATCGGTACCATCTCATCGCCTTCACCGACCTGCAGCGTATGCCCACCACCCGAGTCGATGGCAATCGAGCCTTCATGATCGCCGACCGCCAACAGGTGGGCATGCAGGTTGCCATGGCCTGCCTCGGCAAGCCTGGCGATGGTGTCCTGCAACTGGCTGAGGTTCCCCGTCGAGGGCTCGAAGGAGTGGATCTCCCGATAGCGCCGGCCACTTTCCAGGTACCCCAGGATAGAGTCGCCATTGAAGGCTCCAACGTCGTAGAGCACTTCAGCGTCGTCGCGCCGGCTGAAACGATCACTGAAGTAGATCGCCTCTCCGTCCTCGCTCGGCAAGACTTCGGAATCGAGGGTAAGGCGCCAGGCAACATGCGCTACATACAGGCGTCGAGACGCCTCATCGGCGAGCAAGTGAAATGCTTCACGTATACGGTCTGCCTCCGCGAGCACACGCTCGGGCAAATCCAGACACTGATAGGGCAGCAACTGCGGAAAACGCCAGGCCAGGTGACCAAACAGCGCAATGCGCTGGAAGCCTAGCGAGCGTAACGGAGCACGCCATTGATCCAAGTGGCAGGTACCAACCCGTACGGCACCGATACTGGCGACAACGGCTGGCAAGTGCCCCGCCATGCGCTCGGCCAACTGTGCCGGCCCCACTACCTCGACACCGTCGATACGGCTGCCCCAGAGTGCTGGATTGTTATCCAGAAAGGCCAGCGGCGACAGACCTGCCGCCTGCAGCACGGGCAATACCTGGCGACCTAGACCACCGGCGCCGAACAGCACGAAGGGCGCCTGCTCTCCCCCGATGATCTGCCCCAGGGTTTCGCGCTGACGCTTACGCACCGACTCCAGCGACTCGCTCAGCAGGAGTTCGAGCTGGGACTCGGCATCGCCTCTATAGACTGTATTCACCGTACCTCCAATGCGCCCAGATAACGCAAGGCCGACCAGAAGCCGGCGCCATGGTCCTTGTGTCCCTGCCAGACTTCGGGGATGAAGCTGACATGGGGATGGCGTTTGATCTGCGCCCAGGCGGCCGGCCAGTCGATGTCGCCGGTGCCCATCAGCACGCCTTCGCCGTTGATGCCCTTGGCATCGGCCACATGCAGGTGCGCGGAATGCGGCAGCAACAGTGCCAGGGCTTGCTGGAAGTCGAGGTCGAAGTGGAAGCAGGTCATCTGCAGGTGCGACAGGTCCAGGCACAGGCGCAGGTCATGCTCGCGAGCCTGCGCAGCCAGCTCTTCGGGCATCATGAAGATGTTCTGGTGACGCTGGCCACCGAAATGCCAGGGGAACGGCGCCATGTTCTGCGGGATCAGCTCGGTGCCGGCGAAGTCAACCTGACGGCAGGCCTCATGGAAACGGTCATAGAGCTCGGCACGCATCGCCAGCGGACGCGGCTCATCGGCGGAGAAACCACCGATATTGGCGACGATCAGGCGCGCATCGGCGTCAGGGAAGAACTCGCCGATCTCCAGGGTCGCATCCACCACCCGCTGCAAATTGTCGATGGAGCGCTGGCGATAGGCCGGATCGTCCGCAGCCAGGTCCAGCAACTCGCTGTTCTCGAACAGTTCCGGGGCATGCACCACCAGCCGTGAGCACTCCACTGCGGCGAGAAACGGCTGCGGCTTGAGGCTGAGGTCGCGGTAGGAAAGGTGGAATTCGAACAGGTCCGGACTGATTCGCCGCCGGTAGTCGAGGAAGTCGTGATAGCGCACCGGCACACCCCAGCGGATCGGCAGGTCGAACGCCAGGCGTTGCTCCTGGGCCTGCTCGCTCAGGTCACTGTCGAAGAGGAAATCGCCCTGGGCGATATCACGCCCGGCCGGTTTGTCCAGCAGTTCCGGCAAACGATACGGTGGCAGGCCCTGGCCAGGGCTGGCAATACGCAGCATCGAAGCGTCCATGACGGTGCCACGGGTAATGTCGCGTGCCGCGATCACGCTCTTGCCGAGATTCTCGCGGTTCAGCAGTTCCCCCTGACTGGCATGGCGCCCCGGGCCCTGCCAGGGCAATGCCAGCTCCAGTTGACGAATGCCCTCGACAAGCTGGCGGAATTCTCCCGGCTCCAGGCTGGCCAGATGGTCCGGGCCTTCCATGCCCCGATCCAGGGTGATGTGCCGCTCCACCAGCTTGGCACCCAGCGCCACTGCGCCCAGGGTGATGGCGATGCCGCGCTCATGACCGGAATAGCCAATCAGGCCGTGCAATTCCTGCAGGCGCCGCAGATAGCCAAGCTGGATATCGGCCTCCGGAGCCGGATAGGCGCTGTTGCAATGCAACAAGGCGAACGGCGTACCGAGCGCCTTGAGCTGCTCGATGGCCCGCACGATCTCATGCTCGAAGGACATGCCCGTGGACAGGATCAAGGGTTTGCCCAGGCTGGCGGCCTTGGCGATCAGGTAGGGATTGCACAGATCTGCCGAAGCGATCTTCAGCGCCGCCACGTCGAAACCGGCCAACGCGTCGACACTGGGCTCGTCCCAGGGCGTGCACAGGTAGGTAATGCCCTTCTGCGCGCAATAGGCGCGCACCTCGCGGTGTTCATCGAGGCTGAGCTCTACCTTGTCCAGCAGATCCTGGATGTACTCGACGCCTAGGTCCTCGGCGCGCGAGCCATCGGCCTTGCGGCGGTACAAGGCGTCGCGGTTGCGCAGCTGGAACTTGACGCAGTCGGCACCGGCCTCGATGGCGGCATCGACGAGGCGCCGCGCCAGCTCCAAAGAGCCGTTGTGATTGTTGCCGACTTCGGCGATGACGTAGACACGATCGCCCCCCAACGGGAAGCCGTCGATCAGAAATGAGGTCATTGAATTTTCGTTCGCCATGAGGTCACACCGCTCGATTCGAAGCGGAAGTTCTGGGTCTGACAGCCCAACGCGCCTACGGCGTCGACCACACGTTGGCGGTGCTGGGGCTGCACATAGAACAGGAAGAAGCCGCCACCGCCGGCACCCAGCAGCTTGCCGCCACAGGCCCCTGCGGCCAGAGCGGCTGCGTAGATATCATCGAGTCGGCCATCGCTGATGGCCGAGGAGAAACGCTTTTTCAACTGCCAGGCTTCGTCCAGGCAAGTGCCGAACGCCCTGAGCTCGCCGCGAATGAGAAAGTGGTGCATGCGCCGACACAGGGTGACGCTGGCACTGAGCAGCTCGGTTTGCGACAGCTCGGCTTCGATCTCCTCACGCTGCAGCTGGTGCAGGCGCCCGGAGTCATGGGAGATGCCGGTATCGCACAGCACCAGGCAGGACTCCAGCTCGTTGCGGATGGCGTCCTCCAGCCGAATGGGATGGACGAGGTTGCGCTGATTCTCGAACTCGATCAGGTTGAACCCACCAAAGGCGGAGGCGTACTGATCCTGCCAGCCACCGGCGATGCCAAAGCACAAGCGCTCGGCCTGGAACGCCAGCTCGGCGATCTCGTAGGTATTCCAGCGGTCCTGGCGCAGCTCGTTGAACACCGCGATGGTTGCCGTGGTGGCCGCTGAAGAGCCGCCAAGCCCCGACCCCACTGGAAAATCCGAACGCAGGTACAGGTCGAATCCGTACTTGGGTTTGATCACTGCGATGATGGTGGCCAGCAGGCTCTTCTCCCCTGCGGCCAGCAGTTCGGCCAGGGAGCTGTAGTGTTCTTCGCGCTTCAGGTCTTCAGCGAAGATGCTGATCCGACCATCGTCGCGCGGGATCAGCGTGGCATGGGCGTACAGCCCCACGGTGCAACTGAGCACCGCCGCCGAGTGGTCGATGAAGAAATAGGTGAGGTCCGCGCCGCCACCGCAGAAGCTCATGCGCACCGGCGCGCGAGCACGCGCCAGCACGGGCACCTCGGCGCTGGCGGCCATCTGCCGGGTATACACCTCCACCAGGCGACCATGCTCATCCAGCCCCGGCAGCGCGTTGTGGCCCAGGTCGAAGGCCTTGAGCAGGTCCTCCCGCGGCACGCCAACCTGCACCGAGTGGAATTCCTCATTCATGCAGGCGGTCACCTGCTCGTCCGTTCTGCCCCCTTGCAGCAGGTGGCGACGTACGTCACCGTTGGTCACCACGCCGAGCAAGCGCATGTCATCAGCGACCACGAAGGATATCTGCAGAGCGCCAGCCTCGATGCATTCGATGGCGTCGAGGATGCTCTGCCGTTCGTGGATGCTGAGGGTTTGCACGAGCAGGCTCATGATCAGGACTCCATCCGAAAGTCATTGGCGTAGCGATCGAACGACTCCGGCGTGCCGATATCGATGAAGCGACCGCTGTACTCGATGACACTCACGGCCTCTCGGGCCAGCAACTCGGGCAGCAGTTCCTGCTCCATCGAGCACGCACGCACGGCAGCGCTGACGAAGGTATCGCAGGTGAAAGCGTAGACGCCCGCGTTGATCAGGCCCGCTCCTCCGCGACCTTTCTCCAGCAACGCCTGCAGCTGGCCAGCGGCGTCGATTTCTAGGCTGCCGTAACGACTGCGATCGTCCACACGTGCTCCCAGCAGCGCATTGCCGGGTCCCTGCATCATCAGCCTGTAGCCATCGACATCGACGAAGGTATCGGCGTTGAGCACCAGGTAGCGGCCCTGCGCAGGCTGCTCACGCAACGCGTTGAGCAGCGCGCCCCCCGTGCCCATCGGGCTGGACTCGACCACCAGCGTCAGTGGCAGCCCTGCGTCACGCGCCAGGCCAGCGAGCTGCTCGGCCACCTGCTCGGCTCGATAATGGGCGCAGAGCACCGCCTCGCTGATACCGGCGCGTGCCAGCTGACGCAGCACGCGTGCCAGGAAAGGCTCTCCGTGCACCGGCACCAGCGCTTTCTGCGCATCGGTCACGCTGCGCAGGCGCGTGCCGAAGCCACCGCAGAGCACATAGGCACGCATCAGCGCAGCCTCCGCACGTAGGTTTCCAGGCTGCGCGCGGCATGCTCCAGATGATCCTCGGTGAGCCCTGGCCAGAGACCGATCCAGAAGGTGTCACGCATCACCTTGTCGGTCACTGTCAGCTCACCGCTCACACGGTATTGCTGGCCTTGCATGTAGGGCTGGCGCGTCAGGTTGCCAGCGAACAGCAGGCGCGTGCCTACACGTTGCTCATCCAGATGGCGCAGCAACCCGACCCGTTCGATGCCGCAACCATCGCGCAGGGTCAGCGGGAAGCCGAACCATGACGGATCGCTGCCTGGCGTCGCGTGCGGCAGGATCAGGTGCTCGGCACAGCCGGCCAGACGCTCGCTGAGCCAGGCGAAGTTGCGCTTGCGTGCGGCAATGAAATCATCGAGGCGATCCATCTGCGCCAGGGCACAGGCGGCCTGCATGTCGGTGATCTTCAGGTTGTAGCCCAGGTGCGAGTAGGTGTACTTGTGGTCGTAGCCTTCCGGCAGCTCACCCAGCTGCCAGCAGAAGCGCTTGCCACAGGTGTTGTCCTCGCCTGGCGCACAATAGCAGTCACGTCCCCAGTCGCGGAACGACTCGACGATGCGCTTGAGCAGCGGCGAGTCGGTGAACACCGCCCCGCCCTCGCCCATGGTGATGTGGTGGGCCGGATAGAAACTCAGCGTGCCCAGGTCGCCGAAGCCGCCTACCTGACGCCCTTCGTAGGTTGCACCGAGGGCATCGCAGCAATCTTCGATCAACCACAGGCCATAACGGTCGCACAATTCGCGGACGACTTTGAGGTTGAACGGGTTGCCCAGCGTATGGGCAAGCATGATGGCCTTGGTACGCGGCCCGATGGCAGCTTCGATCAAAGCCGGATCGATGTTGTAGGTGCCCAGCTCGATATCGACGAACACGGGTACCGCACCAAACTGCAGGATGGGATTGACCGTGGTAGGAAAACCGGCGGCCACGCCAATCACTTCGTCGCCCTTGCGGATCGCTCGGTCGCCCAGACGTGGCGAGGTCAACGCGGAGAACGCCAGCAAATTGGCCGAAGAGCCGGAGTTGGTGGTCAGCACACCACGCCGCCCCAGATAACGGGCCAGGCGCTTCTCGAAGGCCTGGTTGAAGCGCCCGGTGGTCAACCAGCCATCCAGCACGGCCTCGGTCATGTTTTTCAACTCGCCCGCGCCGATCACCTTGCCGGACGGCGGCACGGCATCGCGGCCGGCTTCGAAGGCAGCAGGAGCCAATTGCAGGTCGGCATAGCGTTCCACCAGCTCGGCAATCTGCTGCCGCAGCGCCTGCGCCGTCTGTTCACTCATGGGTTTCGCCTTGATAGGCCGCGATCTGCGCACGGCTGAATGACTGCATGTCCTCGCCGGCCTGCCAGGCCTGGTGCCAGTCGAGGGTTCGTTCGATGGCCTGCTGCAAGGTCCAGCGCGGGCGCCAATCCAGACGCACACGCGCCTGGCTGGAGTCCAGCGCGAGCAGGCCAGCCTCGTGCGGTTGCTCACTCGCCTCGACCGACCAGCGCGCCTCATCAGGCCAGCGCCGGGCCAGCCGCTCGACCAGTTCGCCGACGCTGACCAGCCCCTCGTTGTCGGGGCCGAAGTTCCATGCCTCCGCCACGGCATCGCCCTGCTCGACCAGCGCCTGCGCCAGGCGCAGATAGCCGTGCAGCGGTTCGAGCACGTGCTGCCAGGGGCGCACGGCCTGCGGGTAGCGCAGCGTCAGTGACTGCCCGGCCTGCCAGGCACGCAGGATATCGGGCAGCAGACGGTCAGCCGACCAATCGCCACCGCCGATCACATTGCCGGCCCGCGCCGTGGCCAGCGCGATGCCCGACTCACGCAGGAACGACTCGCGCCAGGATGCGCAGAGCAGCTCCACACAGGCCTTGCTGCTGCTGTAAAGGTCATGTCCACCGAGGCCATCACTTTCGCGGTACGGCCAGAGCCATTCACGGTTCTCGTAGCACTTGTCGCTGGTCACCACCAACATTGCACGCACACTGTCGCAATGGCGCACCGCCTCCAGCAGGTTGACCGTGCCCATGACATTGGTCGCGTAGGTCTCGGCAGGCGCACGGTAGGATTCGCGCACCAGCGGCTGAGCCGCCAGGTGCAGGACGATTTCCGGGCGGAACGTCGCAACGGCCTCGCTCACGCGCTGGGTATCACGGATGTCGGCCAGGGTCCCCGGCACCTGCTCGTGCAGTTGCGCAACCTGCCACAGGGAAGGCCCGTCGGGAGCCGGCAATGCATAACCGCAGACCTCTGCCCCCAGCTCCCGCAGCCACAGCGCCAACCAGCCGCCCTTGAAACCGGTGTGCCCGGTCAACAGGACCCGGCGGCCTGCCCAGAACGCCGTACTCACGACCATAGACGCCACTCCGCCTGACCGCTCTTCCAGCGCTCTTCGAGCAGCACACGATCGCGCAGCGTATCCATCGGCTGCCAGAAGCCGCGATGCAGATGACTCATCAGCTGCCCCTGTTCGGACAGCTGACGCATCGGCTCGTACTCCCAGGTGGTGTCGTCGCCGTCGATGTAATCGAACACGCCCGGCTCGAGCACGAAGAAGCCACCATTGATCCAGCCGCCATCGCCCTGAGGCTTTTCCTGGAAGCCCCGCACCTGCTGCCCCTGGACATCCAGGGCACCATAACGGCCAGGCGGTTGTACGGCCGTCACCGTGGCGAGCTTGCCGTGGCCACGGTGAAAATCGATCAGTTGCGGAATGTCGATGTTGGCGACGCCATCGCCGTAGGTCAGGCAGAAGGTCTCATCGCCCAGGTAATCACGCACACGCTTCAGGCGACCGCCCGTGGCGGTGCTCTCGCCGGTGTCGACCAGGGTTACACGCCACGGCTCGGCATGCCGGTTGTGGATGTGCATCTGGTTCTCTGCCATGTCGAAGGTCACGTCCGACATGTGCAGGAAGTAGTTGGCGAAATACTCCTTGATGACGTAACCCTTGTAGCCCAGGCAGATCACGAAATCGTTGATGCCGTAGTGGGAGTAGATCTTCATGATGTGCCAGATGATCGGCTTGCCGCCTATCTCGATCATCGGCTTGGGCCGCAGGTGAGACTCTTCGCTGATACGCGTGCCCAGCCCACCGGCCAGAATGACTGTTTTCATAGACTCGCCCAGGTCGTCCGCTCAGACCGACAATTCATTGACCTTACCCCACTCCCACGAACCATTCGAGCAAAATGCATGCCGCACTGCAGAAGGATACGGGGGGAGCAAGACATGACGGGAAAACGTGAAGCGAACCGCCACGGCCGTCCCGCCCGAAGGGGGCGGGAGCGTAGCAGCACTGGGGAGGAGGCGGCTAGTTAACGCAACTGATTGAACAGGTTCAGACCGGCAATCTTCACGTAGCTCTGCTGCGCGGCTTCGAGCACGATGGTCTGGAATGACAGGCGCGACAGCGCCTCGGCGTAATCCAGCTCTCGCAGGTCGGCCTGCACGGACTTGTTCACCAGGGTGACGTCCTCGTTGTCGATCTGCGTGGTCTCGATCAGGTTGCGCCGGGCACCGATCTCGGTGCGGACCTCATCGACGTTGCCCATGCCGTTGTCGAGGTTCTTCAGGGCAATGGCCACCTCGTCACGGATCGCCAGGTTGCCGGCCGGCGAGGTCGGCGAGGACTCCAGGGTCTGGCGCAGGCGCGCAATGGTGTCGAGGATGCTGCGCTGCTCCTGGAACTGCGGCTGCACGCCGAACTCATCGCCGCCCGCCGCGTTGGCCGGGGCGGAAATGCTGAAGTCGACCCCATAGACGTTGAAGGTCGACGGATAGGGGCCCGCTGCGGTACCCGTGCTCAGCACCGGGCTGCCAGGCCCGAGCGGCTGGGCGTAGACCTCGTAGTTGGTCGCATCGGTGAAGCGCACCACCACCCCGGCCGTGGGAAATTGCGCGTCGAAGGTCGCCTGGTTGACGATGGTGCCGCCCGAGACCACCGCACCCGAGGCGTTGGTCGAGGAACGGGTCACGGCGAACTCGGTCTCGGCCGACTGCAGGGTGAAGCTGTGGGTACCGATGCCCGGCGTACCCGCCGTTGCCGGCGGTTGAATGTCCGCCAGCAGGTTGTCCAGGTCCATGGAGTTGTCGCCGTCCTTCAGCACCACGTCGAGCTGAAAGCGCATGCCACGGAAGTTGATCGTGTTACCACTGTTGGCCAGCGGGTCGATCTTGCCGCCGCCCGGAATCTCGGACGTGACATCGGCCCCGGAAGCGTCGTAGATGCGGAATTCGTTGCCGCTGACGAACGCCAGCGAATAGGGCTCGCCACTGCGGAAGGTGGAGTTGAAGGCGCGGTCGTCCTCGACCAGGCCCGGCGAGATGAACACGCGCTGCTCGTCGGCGGGAACCGCCGGAATGCTGGTGGCCGGCAGCGGCGGCGTCGGCAATGCCGGATTGTTGACCCCGTCGGTGTTGGCCACCCGGTTGGCATTGGTGACGCTCTCGAACAGACGCTTGCCGTTGTCGTTGATCGCGACGTTGGTCGAGCTGGCGACCTGCAGGCTGCGCTGGCCCTCGTCACCGAAGTAGGAGTAGGTGCCGTCCGGGTTGCGGACGAACGGCTCGGTCTTGCCCAGGTTGCCGCTGAACAGGTATTCGCCACGGGCGTTGCGGCTGTTCATCAGGTTGAGCAACTCGGCCTCGCGCTCCTCCAGCTCCTTGGCGATCGACTGGCGATCCTCTGCCGACAGGCTTCCGCCGCCGGCACGCACGGCCAGTTCGCGCACCCGCTGCATGACGGTGTTGACCGAGTTGAGCGTGGTCTCTTCCTGCACCAGGCTGTTTTCCGCTGCCGTCAGGTTGTCGTTGTACTGCTTGAGCACGGCCTGCTGCTGCTCCAGCTGCAGCAAGCGCACCGAGGCGACCGGATCGTCCGCCGGCGTGAGGATGCGGTTGCCGCTGCTGATCTGTTCCTGGGTCCGGATCACATTGGAATAGTTGCGCCCCAGACCGGAAACGCCGTTGTTGAACGCCTGGATGGATGAAATGCGCATGACCATGGGGCTTGCCTCTTGCAACGCCTGTCAGTTGAACAGGCTACACCCTCTCGATGCCGGGAGGGTGACTATCAGAATGTATTGATCAGGGTATCGAACAGGCTACGCGCAACTTGAATGATCTGCGCCGACGCCTGGTAGTACTGCTCGAACTGGATCAGCTTGGCGGCCTCCTCGTCGAGGTTGACCCCGGAGACCGAATCGCGGTTGTCGGTGGCCTGCTTGAGGATCGCACCGGTCGCCTCTCCGTCGACCCGCGCCTGGCTGGTCAGGGTACCGACACGCTCGACGAGATCACCGTAGGAGTCGGTGAAACTTGCGCCGGTCGTGCCGGGCGCCGCCGGGTTGATGCCGATCACCGCCTTGTTCTGCAGGTCGGTCAGTTTCAGGGCGTTGCGGTTGTCGGACACGCCATTGGTGTTGAACGACACCGAGAAGTTGTCGCCGCCCTCGGGACGGCCACTGATGGTGACTTCGTAATCGAAGGTGCTGGGCACGTTCGGCGGGTTGGCCGGTACGGTGATGGTGACCGTGTTGTTCTGTCCCGGCACGATGCTGCCGGTGTCGATCACGTTGCCGTTGATGTCGACCACGTCGTAGCTCTGGGTCGCACCACCGCCCGCCCCCATCACGATGCGCAGAGGCGGCGCATTGCGCAGGCTGGTCTCCAGATCGGCCTGCGCGACCGGATCGTAGATGTCGATCTCGGTGAGCAGGCTCGGTTGGGTGATCTTGCCGGTGCCGATATTGGCCGGGCTGGTCTCGGCCTTGAGCGGCGAGGCGAACGCCAGCTCTTCGGCGTTCTTCATGTCGGCACGCATGTGGCTGCCGGCATTGCGGGTCGGCATGATGGAGAAGCGATCCCCCGCGGCGAAGGTGCCCGCCGCCACACCGAGCGAGAAGCCATCGACCTCCGGGGCCGGGACGGTGGTGATATCGAACGTCGCCGGCGTCGGCGGGAACAGGGTGCCATCGGAGACACGCCGCACCACGTACTCGGTTGCGCTGGTGAACTGCACCTCGTAGTCACTGGTGGTCAGCTGCGTGGTGTCGGTGATGGTGACGTTGAGATTGGCCGTCGGGTCGCTGTTGCCGACGCGGGCCAGGCTGCGCTGGGCGAGCAGCAGCGGATCGTTGAGCGGCCTGAACAGCTCGTTGCCGAACTCGCCGTTGAGGTCCAGGCCCTGGCCCAGCTGGCGGTTGATCTGGTCGGTGACCGACAGCGCCAGGCGGCCGACCGCGTTCAGCGAGGTGTCCAGCACGTCCTGGCGATAGCGCAGCAGGCCGCCCATCTCGCCACCGGTGATCAGCGAAGTGACGTTCTGCCGCGAGTTGCCGCTGACGAACTGGATTTCACTGCGCAACGGGTCGCTCTGCCCCGGCGTCACCTCCAGGCGTGCGGCATTGCTGCCCACCACCAGCGGCTGGCCGGAGCCGATGAACAGGTTGTAGGTGTTGTCGTCCTGCGGCACCACCGTCACGCCGACGAACTCGGAGAGCTTGCGCACCGCTTCTTCACGGGCGTCGAGCAGGTCGTTCGGGGCCTGCCCGTTGGACGCCGCCACGGCGATGGCGTCGTTGTAACCGGCGATCGAGGTCGCCAGCTGATTGACCTGATCGGTCACGGCGGACAGCTGCTTGTTGATGAAGGCGTTCTGCTCGTTCAGCCGGTCGTAGATCGTGTTGAAACGCTTGGCCAGGCCCTCGGCTTCGGACAGTACCAGCTGCCGTGCCGGAATGTTGGCGGGGTCCTCGGCGGCCGTCTGCAACGCGGCGAACAGCTTCTGCAGGCCCGGCGTGACACCGGTGGTGCTGCCTGCGAGCAACGAGTCGAGCTGATTGATCTGACTCAGGTAGGCCTGGGTGTCGCTGTTCAACGCCGTGCTGCTGCGCACCTGCGTATTGAGGAACTCGTTGTAGATGCGCCGCACATCGACCAGCGTGGTGCCCGAGCCGATGTACCCCGCCCCGCTGAACTGCGGCGTGCGGGTGGCCTGCACGGTTTCCTGGCGGGAGAAACCGGGCGTGTTGACGTTGACGATGTTGTGCCCCGTCACCGACAGCGACGTCTTGTTCGCTGCCAGCCCGGACAGGCCTATGTTGAGTAGGTCAGCCATGAGTCAACCTCAGGTCCTTGTGGTGGCGCTGTCGGCAGCGGCGATTGCCTGATAGGTCTGCATCTTGCGCGCGATCTGGGAGATCTTGCGGGCGTACTGCGGATCCGTGGCATAACCGGCCTGCTGCAGTTCCTTGACGAAGCGCTCCGGGTTGTCGGTGCTGCTCAGGGCCTTCTCGTAGCGCCCGTTATTCTGCAGGAAGCTGACGTAGTCGTCGAAGCTCTGCGCATAGGAGTCGTAGGCACGGAAGTTGGCGGTTTCACGCACGGCCTTGCCGCCCTGGTACTCGGTGGTCAGCACGCGCGCCGACTCGCCATCCCAGCTGTTGTGGGTCTTGATGCCGAACAGGTTGTGGCTGCTCTGGCCATCGCCGGTGCGAATGATGGATTTGCCCCAGCCGGTTTCCAGCGCGGCCTGCGCCACCAGGTAGCGCGGGTCCACGCCGATCTTCTCGGCGGCGGCCTCGGCCATCGGCAGCATGGTGGCGACGAACTCCTGCGGCGAACTGAATGCCGCCTTGCCCGGCGCCAGCGGGGGCTGGGCGATACGCCGGCCGGTCAGGGCGTCGCTGTTGCCCAGGCTCAGGGCCTTGCCCCGGGGCGCGGCGCTGCTCTGCGCCGGAATCCAGTCGTTGCCGGACAGGGTCTTGCCCTCCCCCTCCCCGGCCGACGGCACGATGCCTGCCAGCAGGCGGTCCGCCAGTTTGCCGGGCACGGCCAGACGACGGCGATTGAGCAGCGCCACGTCATCACGGAAGCCTTCGGCGCTGGCCACCTTGTCTGCCGTTTTGTCAGTCGTCGTGGCGGACGTCGCAGCCACCGGCTGTTCGACCTGGGCGAACGGATTGGGGCGGCTCGACGGCTGCTTGATCTTCGACATCTGCCGCACCAGCACGTCGGCCAGGCCGATGCCACGCCCTTCCTTGGAGAGCGTCACCGCCAGCTGCTGGTCGTACATGTCCTGATAGGTCTTGCTCTCGTTGCTGTTCATGAAGTTGCCCTCGCCGAACGCGGCGTTGGCCGAACGCATGGCCTTGAGCATTTCGTTCATGAACAGCGATTCGAATTCCTGCGCGACCTTGCGGATGTTCTGCTCGCTGTCGCCACCGACCTTGAACTGGTTCAGGCGGTTCAGGTCGGTGAAGGCACCGCTGTCGATCGGGCTTTTGCCGTTGCCGAGCAGGCCGGCCGAGAGTCGAGAGTCCATATCGGCAGTCCTCCTCAGATCACGATCAGGTCGGCCTGCAGAGCGCCGGCTTGCTTGAGCGCCTCCAGGATGGCCATCAGATCGGAGGGCGCAGCGCCCACCTGGTTAACCGCACGCACGATCTCGTCGAGGCTGGTACCCGGACCGAACTTGAACATCGGCTTGGCCTCCTCCTCGGCGCCCACGCGCGAGCGTGGCACCACCGCCGTCTGGCCGCCCGAGAGCGCGTCCGGCTGGCTGACGATCGGGTCTTCGGTGATGGTCACCGTCAGGCTGCCGTGGGTGACGGCCGCCGGCTGAACCTTGACGTTCTGGCCGATGACGATGGTGCCGGTACGCGAATTGATGATGACCTTGGCGATGGCCTGCCCGGCCTCCACCTCGAGATTCTCCAGAATCGACAGGTAGTCGACGCGCTGGTTGGGGTCGAGCGGCGCGCTGACCCGGATCGAGCCGCCGTCGATGGCCTGTGCCACGCCTGGGCCCAACAGGTTGTTGACCTGGTCGACGATGTTCTTCGCCGTGGTGAAGTCGGGGCGATTGAGGTTCAGGGTCAGGTAGTTGCCCTGATCGAAACCGCTCGGCACCGGGCGTTCCACGGTGGCACCGCCAGGGATGCGGCCGGCGGACGGCACGTTGACGGTGATGCGCGAGCCATCGGCGCCGCTGGCATCGAAACCCCCGACCACCAGGTTGCCCTGAGCGATGGCATAGACGTTGCCGTCGATGCCCTTGAGCGGGGTCATCAGCAGGCTGCCGCCGCGCAGGCTCTTGGCGTTGCCGATCGACGAGATGGTGATGTCGATGACCTGGCCCGGCTTGGCGAACGGCGGCAGGTCGGCATGCACCGACACGGCGGCGACGTTCTTCAGCTGCACGTTGCCGCCGGCCGGTACCTTGATGCCGAACTGCGCCAGCATGTTGTTAAAGGTCTGCACGGTGAACGGGGTCTGGGTAGTCTGGTCACCACTGCCGTTGAGCCCCACCACCAGGCCGTAGCCGATCAGCTGGTTGCTGCGCACGCCCTGAATCGAGGCCAGGTCCTTCAGGCGTTCGGCCTGGGTCGGCAGGCTCAGCAGCATGCAGCCGAGCAGAGTGGCCAGGAGCAGCCAGTCGTTGGCACCGCGATGACGGTAGCCGCGATGGGCCACGGCGAACTGACGGCGGCAGGCTCCGCCCGCAACGCCCTCATGCCGGCTGGACGCCCTGCAGGACTGGACGCGCCCGCCCGGCTTGCGCGCCGCGTCGACCGCGAAGGCCTTGCGCGCAGAACCGCTCGCGCTGAATCGCGCATACCAGTGGGCCAGGCGGCTCAGCGCCAGGAACGAAGGATGAGGCAACCAGGTTTTCATTTGCGCGCCCTCAGGGTCAGAACGGCCACAGCGGGCTCATGAAGAAGCGGCTCAACCAGCCAGGCTGACTGGCGTCGGCGAAGGCCCCGGTGCCGGAATAGGTGATGCGCGCATCCGCCACCCGCGTCGAGGCGACGGTGTTGTCGGTGGCGATGTCGTCGGCGCGAACCAGACCGGAGATGCGCACCAGCTCATCACCGGTATTGAGGGTCATCCACTTCTCGCCGCGTACGGCGAGGATGCCGTTGGGCAGCACTTCGGCGACGGTCACGGTGATCGAACCGGACAGGCTGTTGCTCTGCCCTGCCTGGCCGGAGCCGGTGTTGGCGCGCTGCGAATCCCAGCTCGAATCCAGGCTCAGCTTGTCGTTGGTCATGCCCAGGGCGCTGAGGCCGCTCAGCGGATTCTTCGGTGCTACCGCCATGCCGAACAGATTGGGCACGCCCAGGGTGCCGCTGCTGTCCTTCTGCAGCGAGCTGTTGGCGTTCTTGCTGGCCTGCGTCCGCTCGTTGAGGGTGATGGTGATGATGTCGCCGACGCGGAACGCCTTGCGGTCGTCATACAGGCCGTTCTCGAATCCTGCCTGGTAGATCGAACCGTTGTTCTGTGCCGCCGGCAACGGCGTGCGCGGCAGTACCGGCGCGTAATAGGGATCATCCGGCTTGGCTGTCGGCGCCACGCAGCCGCTGCCGAGCAGCAGGCCAGCCAACAGGGGGAAACAGAGTATTTGCCGGTTCATAACCACTACCTCGCGGCGTTCACAACAGAATCAGGATTGATCAGAGGTTCTGCGTCACGAAGGACAGCATCTGATCGGCGGTGGAAATCACCTTGGAGTTCATTTCGTAGGCGCGCTGGGTGGTGATCATGTTCACCAGCTCTTCCACCACGCTGACGTTGGAGTTTTCCAGGGTGTTCTGCAGGGTGGTGCCCAGACCGTTGAGGCCAGGGTTGCCGACCTGCGGCGCACCGCTGGAACCGGTTTCCAGGAACAGGTTGTTGCCGATGGCTTCGAGACCCGCCGGGTTGACGAAGTCAGCCAGCTGGATGTTGCCGATGATCTGCGGCTGCGGGTTGCCGGCCGTGGTGACCGACACGGTGCCGTCCTCGCCGACAGTGAAGGTGCGCACTTCGTTGGGCAGCACGATGGCCGGCTCCAGGGCAAAGCCCTGGGAGGTGACGATCTGGCCATCGGAGTTCAGGTGAAAGCTGCCATCGCGGGTGTAGGAGACAGTGCCATCGGGCTGCAGGATCTGGAAGAAACCACGGCCATTCACGGCCAGGTCCAGCGGCTGCTCGGTGGTCTGCAGGCTACCGGCGGTGAAGATCTTCTGCGTACCGACCACGCGCACACCGGTGCCGAGCTGCAGGCCGGACGGCAGTTCGCTGTCCTGGCTGGACTGGCCACCCGGCTGACGACGAATCTGGTACAGCAGATCTTCGAACTCGGCCCGATCGCGTTTGAAGCCAGTGGTCGCGACGTTGGCCAGGTTGTTGGAAATGGTGGTCAGGTTCATGTCCTGGGCGGACAGACCGGTCTTGCTGACCCAAAGTGCCGGAAGCATATCGTTTCTCCTCGGACGCCGGTTTTACGGCGCCGCGTACTGGTAATTAGCTAATCTGCAAAACCCGCGCCATGGCCGAGGCGTTGTCTTCGGCGGTACGCATCATCTTCACCGACAGCTCGAACTGACGGGACAGGGACAGGATCGCCGTCATCTCTTCGACGGCATTGACGTTGCTCGCCTCGAGGAAGCCGGAGGTGAGCTGCACCGTGGCATCGGCCTCTACTTCGGGCTGGCCCTTGACCCGGATCAGACCGTCGGCGCCCTTCTCCAGGCTCTTCGGATCGGGATTGACCAGCTTGATGCGGTCGACCTCGGCCAGCACGTTGGGGTTTTCGCCAAGGGCGCGAATGCTGATGGTGCCGTCCTGACCGATCTCCACCTTCTGCTCCGGCGGCACGGCAATCGGCCCGGCATTGCCCATCACCGGCAAGCCGTTGCCGGTGCGCAGCACACCGAGGGCATCGATATTCAGACTGGCGGTACGGACGTAGGCCTCGCTGCCATCCGGAGCCTGCACGGCGACCCAACCCTTGCCACCGATGGCGACATCGAGGTCGCGCCCGGTCTCCTGCAGCGAACCCGGGCGGAAATCGGTCGCCGGGCGCTCGCTCATCGCGAACACGCGCGCCGGGTAGGTGTCGCCGAACAGCGGCATCGAACGCGCCTGCTCGAAATCACGACGGAAACCCGAGGTGGACACGTTGGCCAGGTTGTTGGCGTGGGCGCGCAGACCCAGGGTGTTGTTCTGCGCTCCGGTCATGGAGACGTACAGCATCTTGTCCATGGTAATTCTCCGAGTGGGCGACGTGCCCTTGGCTCTTTGCATGCTTTACAGCAAGCGCCGTGCCAAACGGATAAATCAAATACAAGACGCTGATTTAAAAGGATTTATCTAGAGATAGAGAGCGCCGAAAGACATGCGGCGGCGAGGTTTTGCCGGTTGCGGAACGGCAAAGCGGCAAGCCTGGCTTGCCGCTTCATCTCAGGTCAGCGCCATCAACGCAGGTTGATGATGGTCTGGGTGATGGCGCTCTCGGTCTCGATGGTCTTGGCGTTCGCCTGGTAGTTGCGCTGCGCCACGATGAGGTTCACCAGCTGGTCCGACAGCTCGACGTTGGAGTCCTCCAGCGCCCCCGCCTCCAGAGCCCCGAGGGTACTGCTGCGCGGGGTACCGATAACCGGCTCACCCGACTCGAAGGACTGCACCCAGGCCGTCTTGCCCACCGGCGTCAGCCCCTGGACGTTGGCGAAGTTGGCCAGCAGCACCTGCCCCTGCACCTTCGACTGACCGTTGGTGTAGCGGGCGAAGATCACGCCGGTATCGTCGACTTCGAGCCCGGCGAGCTGACCCGTGGTGTAGCCATCCTGGCTGACGGCATTGACCCCGAACGACGCGGCGTACTGGGTCGACCCGCGCATGTCGAAGGTAAACGCCTCGCTGTCAGCCCCGTTGGCGACCATCGTGCCCGGGTTGGCCGGGTCCTCTTCCGCCGGCGTCCAGTCGGTATCGGCCAGGGCGAAAATGCCGTTCGGCGTGCCCGCCGGAATCGCCGGCGCGTCCAGGGCCGGATTCGCCGGCGTACTGGCCAGCGGCGTCAGCGCCGGGGTCGCCAGTTGCCCGGCGGCATCGTAGTTCACTGCATAGCTGAAGGGCTGGGTGCTGCTCGGGTCGCGCGGGTTCACACCGTCGATCAGCACGTGCATGACCCAGCCGTTGTTGGCCGGCGCCTCGTTCTTGACGAAGTACTGGCTCATGACGTGGGCGTTGCCCTGGGCGTCGTAGATGTTGGTGGAGGTCGACCAGTTGAAGGACTGCGAATCGCTCGGGTCGAAGGTCGGCGCCGCCATGGTCCCGGCGTTGACCGGACGCACGGCATTGGAGTTCAGGTTGACCGTCTGGGTGACCGTGGTGGTCGCCTTCGGCTCCTGCTGCCCGGCGTTGACGCGCAGGTCGGTGCGCACCGGCAGGATATTGCCGTTCTCGTCGGCGCCGTAACCCTGCAGGCGATAACCGAAGTTGTTGACGATGTAGCCGTCACGGTCCGTACCGAAGTAACCCGCGCGGGTATAGCTGATGTCGCCATTGTTGCTGGTGACGAAGAAGCCGTTGCCGCTGATGGCCATGTCCAGCGCGTTCTGCGTGTAGTTGATGTTGCCCTGGTTGAACAGCTGCGCCACGTCGGCCAGCAGCACGCCACTGCCCTGCGGGTTCTTGCCGGTGCCGAGCACCGACGAGGCGTAGAGATCGGCGAACTCCGCGCGAGACTGCTTGAAACCCGCGGTGCCGGCGTTGGCGATGTTGTTGCCCGTGACATTGAGGTCGCTGGTTGCCGCCCGCAGACCGCTGAGACCGATATTGAAAGACATGGAAGACTCCTTTGCCGGAACTGCCGGCGGCAATAATTACTGGCCGATGACCTGCACTTGCGAAAGCGGAACACTGCCGAGGCCGGCGAGGTTGAGCATCAGCTCGCCGCCACCCAGCGTCACGCTGTCGACGTTGGCCGGCAGCATGGTGTACAGCCCCTTGGTTTCCGAGCCATACGTGGCCTGCGCCTCGAACTTGTAGGTCCCTGGCGGCATCAGGTTGCCGTTGGAATCCTTGCCGTCCCAGATGAAGCTGACGTTGCCGGCAGCCTGCTCGCCGAGGTTGACGCGCGACACCAGCGAACCGGCGTTGTCATAGACGTTGACGTAGACGTTGCTGCTGCTGACCGGCAGAACGGCGGTCGCCTTGAAGCTCTCGCTGGTATCGACGACGGCTTTCTCGCTGGGGATGATCACCTTGCGTCCGACCAGCGAGGAAGCCTGCAGCGCCTGCGACGACTGGTAGCCGGAGAGCAGCGACTCCATGCTGGTGTTGAGCTTCTCGATACCCTCCACCTGGCTGAACTGTGCCAGCTGGGCGATGAACTCGCCGTTGCCCTGCGGCTCCAGCGGGTTCTGGTTGTTCAACTGGGCCACCAGCAGGTTGAGGAACTCGTTCTTGCCGAGTTCCTTGTTCTGCGTGGTGTCCTGCTTGATCTGATACTGGTCGAGTACCGAACTCGTGCCGCTTACTGTGCTCATCCCTAGTCCCCTTCAAATACGTTACTGACCGAGGGTCAGCACACGCTGCAGCATCTGCTTGGCGGTATTCATCATTTCCACGTTGGTCTGGAAGGCGCGACTGGCGGAAATCATGTCAGCCATCTCCTCGACCACATTGACGTTCGGGTAGTAGACGTAACCATCGGCGTTGGCCATCGGATGGTCCGGCTCGTAACGCGGCATCAGGCTGCTCTGGTCCTCGATCACACCGAGCACCTGGACACCACGGCCGGCGTCGTCCTGCTCGGCGAACAGCGAGCCGCGATCCCCGTCCTGCGCCTGCTGGAACACCGTGGCGAATACCGGATGACGGGCCCGATAGGTCTGATCGATGCTCGAGGAGACGGTCTCGGCGTTGGCGATGTTGCTGGAAATGGTGTTCAGGCGAGTGCTCTGGGCGCTCATACCGGTTCCGGCGATATTGAAGACACTGGCAAGAGACATGGTCGCGCTCCTTATTCGCCGCGCAGGGCCGCGGTCAGCCCTTTGAACTTGCTGTTGAGGAAGGTGAAGCTGGCCTGAAACTGCACCGAGTTTTCCGCGTAGTTCGATTGCTCGATCTGCAGGTCGACGGTGTTCTGGTCCAGAGAGGCATGGAACGGCGTGCGGTAAGGCAGCTCGGCCTCGCCGGTGGCCACGCCGTCAGCCGCGATATGACGGCCATCGGTGCGCGCCAGGCTGACGTTGCCGCGCTGCTGCTTGGCATTCTGCTCGGCGAGCACGCTGGCGAAGTCCAGGTCGCGCGCCTTGTAGTTCGGCGTGTCGGCGTTGGCGATGTTGTTGGACAGCACCTCGGCGCGCTGAGCGCGGAACGCGAGCGCCTGTTCGTGGATACCGAGTGCCTTGCCGAAATTGATGCTCATGCTCTGAACCTTTGCCACTGGGGCGATCTGGTTACCGTTGCGAGCTATTCAGCAAAGCCTGTGCCAACTTGTTTAACCCTTGTAAATCAATGCGTTAGACAGATATCCGGGAAAGGAAAGCGGCAAAGCGGCAAAGCTTTACCGCCTACAGGCAACCAGGCGGCAATGCCATGCGGGCATGCGTTGCCGCTGCGCGGTGCCGAAAACGCCAACGGGAGGCACATGGCCTCCCGTTGCTGACATACCCGAGCGACTTCGCGGCTACTTGGCCTTGTAGATGATCCCCGGGCTGCACTGCACCATCTGGTACTTGTCCGGCAGGCCATTGAGCGCCTCGGACGCCCCGAGGAACAGGTAGCCACCGGGCTTCAGGGTCGCATGGATGCGCGTGAGGATGTCCTTCTTCACCTCCGCCGAGAAGTAGATCAGCACGTTGCGGCAGAACACGATGTCGAACTTGCCCAGCGCGGCGTAGCTGTCCAGCAGATTGAGCGGACGGAACTCGACCCGGTTCTTGATCGGCGCCTTGACCTGCCAGCGCCCAGGTCCCCTGGGGTCGAAGAAGCGCTGCAGGCGTTCCTGCGACAACCCCCGGCCCATGGCCAGACTGTCGTACTCGCCGGACTTGCAGTTGCTCAGCATCGACGGGGACAGGTCCGTGGCCACGATCTGCACACCGGCCTTGAGTTGCCCCAGGTTGGTCCGCTCGAACTCGTCGATGGACATCGACAGCGAATACGGCTCCTGGCCGGACGAACAGGCCGCCGACCAGATGCGCAGCCGCTGCGACGGGTAGGCCTTGATCAGCTCAGGCAGTACCCGGCTCTTGAGCACCTCGAACGGATAGGTGTCACGAAACCACAGGGTTTCGTTGGTGGTCATGGCATCGACCACCTGCTCACGCAATCCTCCCCGGGGCTGGCTCTGCATGCGCTGCACCAGTTCACCCAGGGTCTTGATGCCGTTCTGTTCCATCAGCTTGTTCAGACGGCTGGAGACCAGGTACTGCTTGTTGCTGCCAAGCAGGATACCGCAGGCCTTTTCCAGGAAAGTCCGGAACTGCTCGAAATCCAAATTACCCGAAGACACTAATGCAGCCTCACCAACCATAATGTTTGCCAAGAGACGTTCTCTTAGCCCTCATCCGACACACGAATGCGATCGACCACGCGCGCCGCCAGATCATCCGGCTTGAACTTGGCGAGGAAGTCGTCAGCGCCGACCTTCTTCACCATTGCCTGATTGAACACGCCCGAGAGCGAAGTATGCAGGAGGATATGCAACTTCTGCATGCGCGGGTCGCTGCGAATCTCCGTGGTCAGTGTATAGCCGTCCATTTCCGGCATCTCGATATCGGAAATCAGCATCAGCAGTTCCTTATCGGGATTGCGGCCTTCATCCACCATTTTCTTGAGGTAGTCGAGTGCCTCACGGCCATCGTTCAGCGCAGTGACCTCGACACCCACGGTCTGCAGGCAACGGGAAACCTGCTTGCGCGCCACGGAGGAGTCATCGACGATCAAGACGTGCTTGGTCACCGCCTGGCTCTGCACCTGTTCGTCGATGACGCCCGCGGAAATCGCTTCCGACGTGGGCGCGACCTCGGCGAGGATCTTCTCGACGTCGATGATTTCCACCAGTTGCTGATCCATCCGCGTGACCGCCGTCAGGTAATGATCGCGGCCAGTGCCCTTGGGTGGTGGATGGATCTCTTCCCAGTTCATGTTGACGATGCGCTCGACCGAACGCACCAGAAAGCCCTGAACCTTGGTGTTGTACTCGGTGATGATCACGAAACTGGTTTTCAGATCACTCAGCGGCGCCCGACCGGTGGCGATCGACAGATCGAGAATCGGGATGGTGCCGCCACGAATGTTGGCCACCCCGCGCACCACCGGGCTGGACTTGGGCATGATGGTGAGGTTCGGACACTGCAGGACCTCTTTCACCTTGAATACGTTGATACCGTATAGCTGCGGGCCTTCCAGGCGAAAAAGCAACAACTCCAAGCGGTTCTGTCCCACCAACTGAGTTCGCTGGTTAACCGAATCCATCAACCCGGCCATGCCCGGACTCCTTCTCGTCTAGTAACGCTCTCCCCGTTGAGCCTAGCAGGCGGCACGGGGCTTGCTTTGCATTGCGTATGAAGCAGACAACGTCATCATTCCGTCAGCTACTGGCAAAGTGCCTTACTTCCCTGCCCGTTTTACTCGCTTTGCCGATGCTCGGCTATAGCGCTACGGCGGCGGCCAGCTTTACCAGTGCTGAACAACTTATCGGCGCCACCGAGACCTTTCTTGAGGAAGCGGTCACCAATTATCTACAGCGTAGCGAAATCCACGGCCGCCATGAGATTCGTGTGAATCGTCTCGATCCTCGCCTGCGCCTGGCACTGTGCGACGTTCCGCTGACGACCACGCTCGAGAGTCCGGCACAGCCCCTGGGCCGGGTCACCACCCGTGTGCGCTGCGACGGCAGCGCCCCCTGGACCGTGTTCGTTCCCGCCGAAGTGCGCCTGTACCGCCATGTCGCCGTACTCACCCGTCCCCTCAAGCGCCTAAGCATAGTCAAGGCTTCCGACCTGAGCATGGCCGAGCGTGATATCGGCCAGCTTTCCCAGGGCTACCTGACGGACCCAGCACAGGTCGTCGGCAAGAAATTGACGCGCCAGCTCAATGCCAATCAGGTCATTGCGCCCAGCCACCTGGAGGCGGCGGAAGTGATTCGTCGCGGCGACCAGGTCGTGATCAACGCCGTCGGCGCCAACTTCAGCGTGCGCATGCCCGGCGAAGCCCTCACGGACGGGGCTCCTGGCGAACAGATCAACATCCGCAACCTGCGCTCGCAGCGGGTCATCCGGGCCCGGGTCGTGGGTCCGGGCCAGGTCGAGGTCGCCATGTAGGCACGTTTCTTGTAGCGTAAAGGTCAGGCGATTCCCTACACTGTTCGACGACGCGATGAAATTAGTCCTAAAGTTTTCTCGGCAGTGGCCGAAAAGCATGGCAAGCGTCCACCATATCGTCCGAGGTTCTGCATCATGGTCATCGATTTCAACCGGCTGAATAATGCCAATACGTCCGCTACCACGGGACGTACCGGCGCGACTCAGGCTGGCAATCGCAGTGAATCGGCACAGCCGAGCAAAGCGCCTGTCACCGGTAGCGATGGACAAACCGACGCCAAGAGCGGCGAACCCGTGCAACTGAGTCGCGAGGCTCAGCAGCTGCAAGCAATCGGCGAGAAGCTGCGCGATCAGCCCATCGTCAACAAGGAGCGCGTGGCCCAGCTGAAACAGGCCATCGCTGACGGCAGCTATCAGGTCGACAGCAAACGCGTCGCCCAGAAACTGCTCGACTTCGAATCCCAGCGCTAGTCCCAGGGCTGCGCTGGGGGTGTTGGACGCCCGACCCCCAAGAGCCCGCCATGCAAGACACCGCCCTGCTAGACCTGTTCTCCCACGACATCGGCACGGCCGAGCAGTTGCTTGAGCTGATCGATAACGAATTCCAGGCCCTGACCGACCGCGATCTCACCCGCCTCGACCGCCTGCTCGGTGACAAGCAACCGCTTCTCGCACTCCTCCAGCAGCACGGCAACGAGCGCAGTCGCCTGCTGCAGAGCGCCAACCTGAGCGCGGACCGCCAGGGGCTCGCCACGCTGGCCGCCCAGTCCGCCGTCGGTGATCAGTTGCTGGCGCGCAGCGAAGAGCTGTCCAAGCTGCTGCAACGCTGCCAGGATGGCAACACGCGCAACGGCCGGCTGATCCGCGCCAACCAGGCGTCGGTCGGCAACATCCTTGGCATTCTGCGTGGCGGGGAAACGCCCGGGCTCTATGACAGCCGGGGCAGTGCCGCTAAAATCGCGCAGCAGAGACCGCTCAGCCAGGCTTGAGCGAATCACGCTAACAATAAAAGCACAGGGACATGCAGGCACTTCGCCAGTATGCTAGTGCCGTTGTAGTCCATGACTCGGAGAGTTCCGAACTGTGTCCAGTGCGTTCCACGACGAGAGCGGCCCCCAGCCGCCCAAGGTGCTCAAGACATCCGCAGAGATCATTGCCACCTTACGTCAATTGCAGCAGAACCATGATCCGCTGGTCATCCAGTTCAAAGGACGTGGCCAGCGTTTCCAGAGCTATCTCGTCGAGGTCGACCGCGACCGCGCGCGCGTGGCCCTGGACGAAATCATCCCGACCGACGGCGAGCGCTTCCTCAAGCAGGGCGAATCCTTCAACGTCGAAGCCTTTCGCGATGGCGTGCGCGTAGCCTGGAGCTGCGAGCATGACGTGCAGCTGGGCGAACTCGAAGGTGCGCCGTGCTACTGGGCGCCGCTGCCGCTGGAAGTCATCTATCACCAGCGGCGCAGTGCCTTCCGCGCCCAGCTGAAGCAGAGCGACCAGGTCAAGGTCGTACTGACCGGCGACAAGCTGCGCGATGCGCTGCCCGGCCACCTGCTGGACATCTCCGCGACAGGCTGCAAGCTGCGTTTCGCAGGCAACCTGAGCGAGCAACTGAGCAACGGCCAGGTGCATGAGCGCCTGACCGCGCAGCTGCCGTTCGGCTCGATGACTTGCGCAGTGGAACTGCGCCATGTGCAGTACGACGAAAAGCTCGACATGACCTTCGTCGGCACGCGCTTCTACCGCATGAGCGGCCTGGAGCAACGTCAGGTCGAGCGCTTCGTCTATCAGTTGCAGCGCGAGGCGCGTCGCACCGAAGGCGACGGCCCCTTCTGAATCCCACGTGAGCCGCTGCCGGGACGCAGGCTACTGCCCGGCACGCTCGCTCTTCTCCTCGTTCTCGTCTGGCACCTCAGGAGCCGGCTCCTGCTGCATCTGCTCCTGCACGGTCTGCTCGTCGACGCGCGGATCGAGCGCGGCAACCAGCGGTGAGCTGGCGACGTTGCCCGGCATGGCCATGTGCTGCAGCGGCGCATCGTCGACTTGATGCTGGTGGGTGACCACCTCGGGACGAATGCGCCAGATCAGGATCAGCGCGCAGAAACAGACGAACACGTAGAGCATGTTGGCCCCGTAGAAACGCATCAGCACGCCCGCCAGCAGGGGTCCGATACAGGCGCCGACGCCGAAGGTGACCAGCAGCATCGCGGTCAGCGAGACCCGGCGCTCCGGCTCCACGTGGTCGTTGGCCAGCGCCACCGCCAACGGATACAGGCTGAACTGCATCAGGCTGACCAGAAAGCCGACGCCGATCAGCAAGCCGAGGAACACCTGCGGCAACGCCGCCAGTGGCAGCGCGGCCAGCAGCAGAAACACCGCACAGCCTCGAATCAGGCGCACCCGGTCACGCCGGTCGGACAACCAGCCCAGCGGCCACTGCACCAGCAGCCCGGCGAGAATGCAGCTGCCCATGAACAGACCCACCTGCTCGGTGGAGAGCCCCATGCGCGTGGCATACAGCGGCGCGAGGCCATAGAAGGAGCCGATCAGCAGCCCGGCCACCGAAATGGTCGTCAGCGACAACGGCACCCGGTCCAGGAAGAAGCGCAGCTCCAGCGGTGCCGGATGCAGCGGCGCCGGGTGCAGGCGCCGGGTCAGCGCAACCGGCACCAGGCACAGAGCGAAGCAGAGAGCGACCAGCATCAGCAGCTCCAGCCCCAGCGTCGGATGCACCACCAGCGTCAGCTGCCCAAGAATCAGCCCCATGTAGGACGCCGCCATGTAGCCGCTGAACACCAGGCCGCGCTGCTTGGCATCGGCCTGCTCGTTCAGCCAGCTCTCGATCACCATGTACTGGCACATCATGCCCAGGCCCACCAGCATGCGCAGGAACAGCCAGAACGGCAGCCACTCCACCAGGCCATGCCCCAGCACCGCCGCGGTGACCACACCGGCGCAGGCCACGTAGGCACGAATGTGCCCGACCCGGCCGATCAGACGGTGCCCGAGCTTGCCCCCCAGCACCAGGCCGAAATAGTTGGCCGCCATCAACGCCCCGACCCACAGACCATCCACCGTGTCGGCCAGGCGCAGGGCCAGGTAGGTACTGAGCAGACCGGAACCCAGCAGCATCAGCAGCGTGGCGAAGTACAGCGAACGGAATGACTTCCAGATCAGTCGCATTGACGGATAAAGCTCCTTGTACGCGGGTAGGCAAAAACAGCGTCAGGCTTGGCCAGCCAGAACACGACGCTCCCAGGGCGTTATTTCATCGTAGAAGCTGGTCAGCTCCATGGTCTTGCTGGCGATGTAGCCTTCGATGAATTCCGCACCGAACAGTTCGATTGCCAGCTCGCTTCGTTTCAGACGCTCGATGGCGGCGTGCATGGTACAGGGTAGCGTCAATTCTTCTGGCACCTCGAACTCCCCCTGAATCGCCGGGCTCGGCTGCAGCTCGCGCTCCAGGCCATGCAAGCCGGCGGCAAGGCTGGCAGCGAGCGCCAGGTAAGGGTTGGCATCGGCGCCAGGCAGGCGATTCTCCACCCGTCGCGCCACCGGCGCACTGGCGGGAATGCGCAGCCCCGCCGCGCGGTTGTCCGCCGACCAGCAGGCATTGTTCGGTGAGGCATAGGGGTGGCACAGGCGCTGATAGGAGTTCACATGCGGCGCGAACAGCAGGGTGAAATCCGCCAGCGCAGCCTGCTGGCCAGCGATAAAGTGATAGAAGGCGGCTGTCGCCTCACCATTGTCGGCGCTGAAGATGTTGCGGCCACTGCCTTGCTCCACCACGCTCTGGTGGATGTGCATGGAGCTGCCGGGGGTGTGCGCCAGGGGCTTGGCCATGCACACCACGGACAAACCGTGCTTGAAGCCGACCTCCTTGAGCAGATGCTTGAACAGGAAGGTCTGATCAGCCAACTGCAGCGCATCGCCGTGCAGCAGGTTGATCTCGAACTGGCTCACGCCCATCTCGTGCATGAAGGTATCGCGCGGCAGGCCGAGCGCCTCCATGCAGCGGTAGACATCGGCGAAGAACGGCCGCAGGCCATTGCTGGAACTGACGCTGAACGCCGCGCCACCATCCTCACGGCGGCCATCGAGCCCCAGCGGCGGCTGGAATGGCTGCTGCGGATCGGGGTTGCCGGCGAAGACGAAGAACTCCAGCTCAGTGGCCACGACGGGTTGCCAGCCCTGCTCGGCATAACGCGCCAGCACGCGCTTGAGCAGGCCACGGGTGGACAGCCCGGAACTGCGCCCGTCCAGCTCGTCCGCGTCGCAGATCGCCAACGCGCGCGGCGGCTCGCTCCAGGGCAGGCGGTGGATCTGGCTCGGCTCGGCATTGAGCAACAGGTCGCCGTCATCGCTGCCGTAGAAGCGCGCCGCCGGGTAGCCGCCCATGATGCATTGCAGCAACACGCCGCGAGCGAGCTGCAGGCGACGGCCTTCGAGGAAGCCACTGGCGGTCATCACCTTGCCGCGCGGTACCCCGTTGAGGTCGGGGGTGACGCAGTCGATCTCATCGATCCCCTGCAGAAGGGTTTCCAGTGGGCGGCAGTTGGCAGTGCTCATCTTTATTGTCCTTGAATGACGCGAATACCGCCCGAGGGGCGGCGAGACGTACAAAATACGCATCGCATGTTCAATATTTCAAGCAGTGCAAGCTTATCGAGATGCGACACCGCCTTGCACTCCGTCGCCGAGATCGACTGCCCTGGCTAGAAGCCCATGAAGGCTGTGCTAGAGTCGCGCGCTATTTTTTTCGGCCCTGGCTGAAAGTCCTCTCGCCCCGGCGCCCTGCTCGAGCAGCGTGCCCAGCAACCAGAGACCACCCGATGTCCCAAGCCCTCCACCCTGCCCTGCAGCTTCTCAACCGCATCAGCCTGGTGACGCAGATCGTCATCGGCCTGCTGGCAGGCATCGCCCTTGCCTATGTCGCTCCCCAGGCTGCGCTGTCCGTCGGCTTCATCGGCAATGTCTTCGTTTCCGCGCTGAAAGCAGTGGCGCCCATCCTGGTGTTCATCCTGGTGATGGCCTCCATCGCCAACCACCAGCACGGTCAGCAGACCCACATCCGCCCGATTCTGCTGATGTACCTGCTCGGTACCTTCAGCGCCGCACTGGTGGCCGTCGTCGCCAGCTTCGCCTTCCCCTCGGCACTGGTGCTGAGCAGTCAGGCCGCCGAACTGTCGCCTCCGGGCGGGATCGGCGAAGTCCTCAAGACCCTGCTGATGAACCTGGTCGACAACCCGGTCAATGCGCTGCTCAGGGGCAACTTCATCGGCATCCTGGCCTGGGCCATCGGCCTGGGCTTCGCCTTCCGCCATGCCAGCGCCGGCAGCAAGCAATTGCTGGGAGACCTGTCCAACGGCGTCACCGCCATCGTCAAGCTGGTCATCCGCCTGGCCCCGCTGGGCATCTTCGGCCTGGTGGCCGCGACCCTGGCCGAATCCGGTTTCGACGCCCTGCTCGGCTACCTGCACCTGCTGGTGGTGCTGGTCGGCTGCATGCTCCTGGTCGCCCTGGTGGTCAACCCGGCGCTGGTGTACTGGAAGATCCGTCGCAACCCCTATCCGCTGGTCTTCACCTGCCTGCGCGAAAGCGGCCTGACCGCCTTCTTCACCCGCAGCTCGGCGGCGAACATTCCGGTCAACCTGCAACTGTGCCAGCGCCTGGGCCTGCACGAGGAAACCTACTCGGTGTCCATCCCGCTGGGCGCCACCATCAACATGGCCGGTGCCGCCATCACCATCAGCGTGCTGACCCTGGCCGCCGTGCATACGCTGAACATCGCGGTGGACCTGCCCACCGCCCTGCTGCTCAGCGTGCTCGCCTCGATCAGCGCCTGCGGCGCCTCGGGCGTGGCCGGCGGCTCGCTGCTGCTGATCCCGCTGGCCTGCAGCCTGTTCGGCATCCCCAATGACGTGGCCATGCAGGTCGTCGCCATCGGCTTCATCATCGGCATCGTCCAGGACTCGGCAGAGACCGCGCTGAACTCGTCCACCGATGCGCTGTTCACCGCTGCGGCGTGCATGGCGCAGGAGCGTCAAGACGGCTGATTCGTCACGCCCAGGACCCAAGGCCCACTTCGCGTGGGCCTTTTTGTGCGTGACGCACACTGAATACGCAAATGATAATTTGTATTACTAGCATTTGATTGCTAGATTATTCCGGTCGCTTCTACCGACGCGCTCCATTCGCGAAGCTTCCGGATTCGATCGCCATGCACCCTGCCACCGACCTCGACGCCCTGCTCAAGTCCGTCGCCCTCTGCCTGCCAGGCTTGAACGGCAACGTGGCTCCCGTGCGCAGCGACCAGCTCCTGTGCGGAGGCCAAGGCAATCAGGAGCGCATCGCCGCGCTGCATGACTACTGGCAGCATGCCCACCCCGAGGCCGGGCGACACTACTGGTCCACCCGCTGCTGGACCCTGCTGATCTGGCAACCCATCTACCTCAGCCTGCTGGCCGCTCACCTGGAGCGCCGCGTGCCCTGCCTGAAGCGAATGGGGCAGTCGATCCAGCAGGGCTTCGTCGGTGGTTTCAACCTTCCGCCTGATTGCGCGCTGTGCACAGGCGACCGGAAACTGGTCGAGAACGCAGCTGAACGACTGATGAACCTGCTGGAACATCAGCTCGAGGAGTTCAACAGCGTCTCCACCATCTACCCCAAGCTGGCCCGCCTGCTGATCGCCGACTGCGCCCGCGCGGCACTGCTTCTGCTGCAACGCCACCAGAACCTGGGCAATGCACAGTTGCGCGAGCTGGAAGAACAGTGGCTGCAAGCACTGGGACTGCCAGGCAAGAGCCCGCTGGTCGAAGTCAGCCTGGACGACGGTCGCCAGTGCCTGGCACTGGGGCGCAACGCCTGCTGCCAACACTTTCGTCGCGCCGATGGCGAGCCCTGTGCCGGCTGTCCAAGACTGAAACCCGCCGAGCGCCTGCAGCGTTTTCGCGAAGAGCTGGTCTGCTGATGCTCGCACGCTGCTCGGCCCACGCCCCTCTTCGTGACAACAGAGCGCCCCGATTTGGCTGAAGTCGACAGCGCACAGTACCCGGTCGACGATTGCCGGCCGCTGAAGGCGGATGCTTGCCGCTACGCGGCGACGCTCCTCGGACTGTTGCTCATTGCCCTGCTGCACCTCAATCTCAGCCTCGATCACTGGACGCTGAACTTCCCCGAAGGCGACAGCTTCACCGCCTTGCAATTTCACCTGGCCAGCCTGCCACGCATGGTCATGGCGTTGCTGGTGGGCGCGGCCCTGGGGCTGTCCGGCAGCCTGTTGCAGCAACTGACGCAGAACCGCCTCGTATCCCCCATGACCCTGGGTGCCGCGTCCGGCGCCTGGCTCGGGCTGCTGGTCGCCAGCCTGGCCTTCCCCGCCTTCGCTGCCGTGCAAGGTCACTGGGCTGCACTGGTCGGGGCGCTGCTGAGCGTGGGGCTGGTCCTGCTGATTGCCGGACGTGATGGCATCGCCGGCCTGCCGGTGATACTCGCGGGCATGGCCATGAACCTGCTGCTCGGTGCGCTGGCCATTGCCGTGCTGATACTCAACCAGCAGCAGACACGCGGCCTGTTCATCTGGGGCGCGGGCGACCTGGGGCAGATCGACTGGTCCTGGGTCAGCTGGCTCTGGCCCAAACTGCTGCCGGGGCTGTTGCTGCTCTGGCTGGCGCCGCGCGCGCTGACCCTGCTCAAGCTGGGCGGTACCGCCGCCCAGGGGCGCGGACTGAATCTGTTGCCAGCGCTACTGACGCTGTTTCTCGTCTCACTGTGGATGACTTCCGCAGCCATCACCGCCGTCGGCCTCATCGGCTTCATCGGTCTGCTGGCTCCCAATCTGGCGCATCTGTGCGGCGCACGCACGGCCCGCGACGAGCTGCTCTACAGCGCCTTGCTGGGCATGCTGGTGCTACTGGCCAGCGACGCCATGGCGCTGCTGCTCAGCCGCTGGCTGGGCGAGCAGATACCGACAGGCGCGGTTGCCGCGCTGGTCGGCGCGCCGGCCCTGCTCTGGCTGTCCCGGCAGCAACGCGCTGCGGAAACCAGGCAGTCGCTGGACCTGCCGCGGGGCCGCGAGCGCTGCAGCAGTCGTACCTGGTGGCTGCTGGCATCGGCCACGGCACTCACTGCATTGCTTGGCCTGTGCCTGCAGCTTGAACCTCAGGGCTGGCAGCTGGCCTGGCCATCGGACGTGCTGTGGTCGCTACGCTGGCCGCGCTTGCTCAGTGCGGCAGCCGCCGGCACAGGCCTGGCCGTCGCCGGCGTGTTGCTGCAGCGCCTGTTGCACAACCCACTGGCCAGCCCGGACATTCTTGGCCTGAGCGCCGGCGCAGCGCTGGTGGTGATGATCAGCCTGCTGCTGTTCGGCCAGGCGCTGTTCTGGTTGCTTGCGCCGATTGCCGCGTTCATCGGCTGCCTGCTGGTCCTGGCGACGCTGGTGCTGCTGGGGCGCAAGCAGCAGTACTCGCCAGGATTGATGGTGCTGGTCGGCATGGCGCTCGCGGCCCTGCTCAACACTGCGCTGCAACTGGCACTCAGCCAGGGGTCGTCGGACTCCCTGGCGCTGCTCGGCTGGCTGGCGGGCTCGACCTACCGCGTCAGCGCGCTGCAAGCCTGCGTGCTGGGGGGCGGCGTAAGCCTGCTGATCGGTCTCAGCCTGTTCTGGCAGCGCGCGCTGGACCTGCTCACGGCGGGAGACGGCATCGCTCACGGGCGCGGCCTGGATGTGCCGGCAACGCGCCTGGTGCTGCTGTTGCTGGTGGCCCTGCTCTGCGCACTGGTGACCAGCCTCGTCGGCCCGGTGAGCTTTCTTGGCCTGCTCGCACCACACATGGCGGCGACTCTCGGTGCGCGGCGCGTTCAGCAACAACTGCCGCTCGCCGCGTTGCTTGGTGGCCTGCTGATGCTGCTGGCCGATGCCATCGGCCGCAACCTGATATTCCCGCTGCAGATCCCGCTGGGCATCGTTGCATCGATACTCTGCGGCAGCTACTTCATCCTTCTTCTGCTGCACAGACGCCTGTCATGAAGCGCCGTACCCTGTTGCTGTGCCTGCCCCTGCTCGCCTGCTCGCCACTGGCCCTGTCGGGCGAGCCGCGTATTGCCGCACTGAGCTGGGAACCCGCCGAGCACCTGCTGCAGCTGGGTATCACCCCGCTGACGGTGGCCGATGCTCCGGATTATCGTGATTGGGTGGTACGCCCGACGCTGCCAGCCGACGTGGTCAACGCCGGCAGTCGCACCGAGCCGAATCTGGAACGGCTGGCGCAGCTGCGCCCCGAGCTGATCCTGATCACCCCGTTGCTGGAGGACATTCGCGCCCCCCTCGAGCGCATCGCGCCGGTGCTGAGCTATGGCGACTTCACCCAGAAACAGGACAACCTGGAACTACAGCGCAGCAACTATCTGGATCTGGCCGCACGCCTGCAACGCAGCGACCTGGCAAACCGACGCCTGCACCAGATGCAACAGCGCATCGACGCCTTGCGCCAGCAGTTGCTCGTTCACTTTGCGGGCGAACTGCCCAAGGTCACCCTGATCCGCTTCGCGTCAGCGACCCAGGTGTACATCTTCGGCCCCAATTCGCTACCGCAGCACGCCATGACCCTGCTCGGCCTGCAGCCTGCGCAAGCGGTACCGGTCAGCCGCTGGGGCAGTACCCAGGCGCCGGTTACCCAGCTCGGCGGCATCGAGGATGGCGTGGTGATCTACATCGAACCCTTCGCCCAGCACGAGCGTCTGTTCACCACACGGCTGTGGCAGGCCATGCCATTCGTGCGCCAGCAGCGCCTGACCAGCATGCGCGCGACCTGGACTCACGGCGGCGTGTTCAGCGTGCAGTACCTGGCGGAAGCCATCAGCGAAGCGCTGCTGAAGCTGCCGGCTGAATAGAAAGCCCCGCCTGGGTTCAGGCGGGGCTGGTGGAAGGACTCAGTACTTCCAGGTCAGGCTCAGGGTCGCATTGCGCGACGGTGCGTAGTACGACTGCGCCCAGTACAGGCTGGTCAGGTACTTGCGGTCGAACAGGTTGTTGACGTTGAGCGATACGTTGAAGTGCGGGTCGATGTCATAGCTCGCCAGTGCATTGACCACCGCGTAGGAGCCCTGACGGCTGACGATGGTCTCGCCGGTCGTCGAAGTGCCCTGCTCGCGGAAGATCTCGCTCTGCCAGTTGACGCTGCCCCCCACCTTCAATCCCTGCACCTGCGGCACCCGATAGGTGGTCGCGAGGTAGAGGGTGTTCTGCGGAATGAAGGTGCGCGTGCTGCTGCCATCGCCATCGCGCAGGGAGAACAGATGCGTCAGGCCCGCGCTGGCCTCCCAGCCCGGTGTCAGTTGCCCCGCCACGGTCATTTCAAAGCCTTCGACCTTGGTGTCCACGCCCTGATAGTAGGAGAAGCCCTCCGCCGCATCGAAGCCGGCGTACTCGGGGGTGTTGTCCTGCTTGGTGCGGAACAGCGCGAAGCTGGCATTGAGACGACGGTCGAACCATTCACCCTTGATCCCGCCCTCGATGCTGTTGCCTTCGATCGGCTCGAGCAAGGCATGGTTTCGATCGACCTGGTACTGCGGACTGAAGATCTCGGTGTAGCTGGTGTACAGCGAGTAGTTGTCGTTGAGGTCGTACGTCAGGCCGACATAGGGCGTCGACTTGTTCTTGTCGTACTGATGGCCTTCACCGACGCGCTCACCGCTGCTCTTGAGGTTGGTGTGGTTGACGCCGGTGATCAGCTTCAGCTGGTCGCTCAGCGAGAAATGCCCGGCCACGTAGTAGCTGCGGCGGTAGACGGTGTAGTCGGCCCAGCTGGTGACGTTGGCGAAATCCGGACGCGGATAGTCGCCGTCGTAATCCCACACCGGTGGCAGCGACTGGACGATGGCATCGTCACTGGATGTCCAGTGCGCACGGGTACGCGACCAGTTGCTGCCCAGGACCACCTCATGGGTTCGACCGAACAGCTCGAACGGCCCCTTCACCGACGCGTCGCCCAGCAGCTGACGCTCGGTGCGATCGAACTTCGACCCATAGGTGTACAGGCCAAGCCCGGTGGTGGCATCCGGCACACCGCCAGCCATGAGCATTTCGGCGTCGGAACCGATCTCGCGGTAGTTGAGGGTCACCTGGGTTTGCCAGCCACCGCCCCAGTCGGTCTTCAGTTCGGCGAAGGTCTGCTCGTCATCGGTGTCCCAGTAGCTCCAGTCCGGCGCTGTGTTGTGCGAGCGGTCGTAGTGCACCTTGGAACCATTGGTGTAGTACAGCGACAACGCGCTCCACATGATCCCTTCCGGCCGGTTGCGCTGCTTGGAGTAGCCGATGGTCGCGGTGCTGCTGTCGGTCAGATCGGCCTCCAGGATGCCGGAGAACAGCGTCTTGCTCGGCTGGTAACGATCCAGGTAGGAATTGCCCTCCTGCCCGGCGACGATAGCGCGCCCACGCAGTGTACCGCTGTCGTTGAGGGAGCCGGACACGTCGGCCTCGAGGCGCCGCGTCTGCCAGGAGCCATAGCTGAAGCCCAGCTGCGCCTGGGTCTCACGGGTCGGTCGCTTGCGTACGAAGTTGATCGTCGCGGACGGATTGCCGGGGTTGGAGGTCAGGCCATTGGCGCCCTTGAGAATCTCGATGCGGTCGTAGAGGAAGGTATCGATGTCACCCATCTGCTCTTCAGAGGAGAAGGGTACGCCGATGCCGTCGATCTGGAAGTTGTTCACGTCCAGGCCACGCGCGGTGAAGTAGGTGCGGTCGGTCTCCACGCGCTGTACACCGATGCCCGCCGCCTGCAAGGCATCGTTGGCGTTGCCGAGCTTGAAGTCATCGAGTTGCTGACGGTTCACGCTGGTGATGGTCTGCGGCGTTTGCCGCGGCGTCAGGTCGAGCTTGGTCGCCGTACCACTGCTCCCCAGGGTGTAGGAGTCGCTCTGTTCGGTGACGACCGGCGGCGCCCGGTTGACGCCGGTGACGCTGATGGGCTGCAACACCAGCGCATCGCCATCCTCATCGACTTCGGCGGCCACCACCGGCCAGGCCAACGGCAACACGCACAGCGCCATGGCCAGTACGCGGGGACTGCAGGCAGCGCGCAGGCGCACCCGGTGTTCTGAGTGATACATCGTTTTCATGGGCAGACACTTTTTTCTTGATTGAGTTGGATAAAGCGTGGGCACAGCGCAAGGGGACTTCAGTTCATCGCAATAACCTCCATGCCACTCCGATCTGCATGTCTCAACGGTGCTGGGCAGCCAGGGCCTGCCCCATCACCTGGCGATACCAGCCATGGAAGTGCTGCATGCCCTCCTCCAGCGGTATCTGGTACGGGCCACTGTCATCGATACCGCGTTGATAGAGCGCCCGCCGGCCGGCATCGGTGCGTTCGGCGATCTCGTCGTCCTCGATGGCGGTCTCCATGTAGGCCGCGCGGTGCGCCTCGACCAGCTCGCGGTTGTTCTCGCAGAGCGCCTGCGGGTAATAGAACTCGACGACGTTAAGGCACTCGTGCACGCCCTTCGGGTAAACGGTGGAAAGCACCAGCGCGTGGGGAAATACCTCGATCATGTGGGTCGGGTAGTAGCTGGCCCAGATCGCGCCGAACGCTGGTGCGGCATCGCCATGCACGGCCATCAGGCCTTCGTGCCAGGCGCGGTAGGTGTCGGTGCCGGCACGTGCGAGGTTCGGGTTCACGTTGATACGCTGCAGGCTGTACCAGTCGCCGTAATCCCACTGCAGCCCCTCGCTGCGCACGTAACGGCGCAGACCGGGATGGAACGAGGCGATGTGGTAGTCGTCGTTGTAGATCTCGATGAAGGTCTTCCAGTTGCACTTGCACGGGTGCATCTCGACGTGATCGAGCTGGTAGTCGGAGAAGTCCATGTCCGGACGGCGAAACAACGCGCCGATGTCCGCGACCGGATCGCGTGGCCCTTCGAACAGGAAGCCGGAGACGTTGTGCAGGGGGTAGCGCGGCAGGTTCCGGCAGGGTTTCTCCGGAAACTTCGGCGCCCCCACGATCAGTCCGCTGGTGTCGTACGTCCAGGCGTGCAGCGGGCACATGATGCGACCACCGGTGGTACGCAGGTTGCCACGGCGCACCGTGTCGGCATCACTGCCGGGGCTGAAGTCGCCAAGCATCAGCGCCTGGCGGTGACGGCAAACATTGGACAGCAGTTCCACGCCATGCTCGTTGCGCACCAGGATGCGGCTGTGCTCCTCATGCGGCAGCGCGTACCAGTCGCCCAACTCGGGCACCATCTTCTCGTGGCCGATGTAGTTGGCACAGTGCCGGAAGATCAGCTCCTGTTCGCATTCGTAGATCGCCGGATCGCAGTAGCTGTGGATCGGCAACTGCGGCTGAGTGGCGCGAAAATCGTAGGGCGTAGCGGCAAATTGAGCGGTGCGACTGGGGTTGTACATGCTTGGCTCCTTGCAGCGAGCTCAAGGCGGGCACCGGCTGGCGGAAAACGGCATGTACCGATCCCGCCCGCGTCGGCGCAGCAACGCCTCAGGCTCTGGGCTATGACCCAATCCGGGCCATGGAAATCGTTGCCCCGCCGGCGTTGCCTGACGGGGCGAGCAGCTAGCGCTGCAGCTCGGCGATACGCCGTGGTGCCGTTTCGTGCTCGTTGCGAGGTGCAAACGCAGCGACCGGGTTGTTCAGCGGCTCGGCCATGATCAGACTGCCTGCCGGGTTGGCCAGGTCGACCATTTGCAGGTTGTTCTTCAGCTGCAGACGGTTCAGGCACGAATGCAGGAAGTTCGGCGCGAAGAAGTTGTAACGCGCGAAGCGCTCGGCCAGTTCCGGGTGCGCACGCTGATAGTCGATCACCGACTCCGCGACACCACGCCAGAACTCGGTTTCGCTCATGCACTGGTTCTCTTCGAGAATCTGGCTCATGTGGCGGAACACACCATCGAACACATCGATGAAGATGCCGAGGATCTTGTAGTCCTCCGGCACATCCACGGCCAGACGCTCCAGGCCCGCTGGCATCTGCGCATCCTTGTCGAGGATGGCCGACTCTTCGGCGATGTCCTTCATGATCGCGCGCACCGGCACATGGCCGTCGAGCACCAGGATGAGGTTCTCGCCATGTGGCATGAACACCAGGTGGTGGGCATAGAAGCAGTGCATCAGCGGACGCAGGAAGGCATCCATGTAGCGGCGCATCCAGGCCTGCGCGGTGAGCCCGGAGCGGCGGATCAGCTCGGGCAGCAGTGCCTGGCCGTGCGGGTCGACGTGCAACAGCGCCGCCATGGTCATCAGCCGCTCGCCGCCTTGCAGGCGGCTGCCGGGGCTTTCCCGCCACAGCGCCGAGAGCATCTTCTTGTACGGGCTGTCAGTCTCCAGCGCCGCCTCGTAATAGCGGTTGCGATAACCGACCGACGCGACCTCGCGCAGGATGCTGAAACCATACGCCTGCAGCACCGGGTCACTGCTGATCAACTGATCCAGATACGCGTTGATCGCCGGCGTACCCGCCATGTAGTAAGGCGACAGGCCACGCATGAAGCCCATGTTGAGGATCGACAGCGAGGTCTTCACGTAGCAACGCTGCGGTTGCGACATGTTGTAGTAGGTGCGCAGCGACTGCTGGGCCACGTACTCATCGCTGCTGCGCCCCAGCGGCACGATCTTGCGCTGGGCGATATCGGCGGCGAACATCAGGCTCAGCTTGCTGAACCACTGCCAGGGGTGCGTCGGCATCAGCAGGTAGTCATCGCTATTCAGCCCCTGCTCCTGCAGCTGCTTGCGATAGGCCAGCAGCTGCGCCTCGCCCAGCTCGTCGCGCAGCAGTTGTTCGTGATCCAGCCCCGGCACGGCGGCGAAATGTGCGTTGTCGCGGTGTACCGCGAGCCAGATGATGGCGAAGCGCGAGCCGGTTTCCGGTGCGTAGGCGTGATAGTCGAAGGCGTTGAAACCCAGGCGGCCATTGTTGGCAACGAAGCCGGGATGGCCCTCGATCATCGCCGCCTCGATGGTCTGGTAGTCAGCATCCGCCAACTCGGCACTGCTCAGTGCCCGTTCGCCGTGCTTGAAGGCCGCACCGTAGAGGGTGCTGCTGATCTCATCCAGATACACCGGCAGCTTGTCCGCCGGGATGCCCAGCGTCCGCTTGAAGTCGATGACGAAGGTCAGCGCATCGAGCGTCTGCTGCTGGCCATCGAGCACGCGCTCGATGCTGGCCGGCTCGATATGCCAATGGCGCAAGGCCATGGTGCGTGCTTCGAAGTGGTACACACAGCCTTCGGTATCTGCCTGCAGCTCGTAGCGCTGCCAGCCTTCACGCTCGGCTGCGCCCAACAGGCGCGGGTCGAACAGCTGCTCATGGGCATACTCGGCGATGGCCTTGCGCACCAGCAGACGGTTGACCCTGTGCCACAGCTCGGGGCTGAGGTGGGCAACGGCGTCGGCAGGATGATCCAGACGAGGAGAAGTCATAGCGGGCTTGATCCTTCAAGTGATTGGAAGAAGTCGGCGGGCGTGCAGAACGCCAGCAGAGCGGTCTTGGCAGGTAGATCGACAGGGCCTTGCTCGACGAAGCCGACCAGACGGTTCAGGCGATGCACCTTGTGATTGCGAATATCCGGCTCCACCACCACGCGGCGGGCACCGAGTTCGTCGAAGAGGAAGGCCATCACCGCGCGCAGCACGTCACGGGTGAAGTGGCGAATCGGCTCCTTGCTCGGACCGACGAAAAAGTGCATGCCGAGGTCGCCAGGCTGCACCGCATAGAGCTCACCGAGCGGGTCGTGCCGGGGGTCGTAGCACTCCATGACGAACGCTGGCGCACCTCGATAGCAGCCCATGAAGGCACGCATGTGGCCGCTCCCCATGGCATCGGCGTAGAAGTCGCGGGTCGCCTCCTGGGTCATGTCCTGCATGTTCCAGTAATGGGCGTAGTCCATCTGGTACCAGGGGTGGATCACCGCGACATCCTCGTCGAGACGCAACGGGCGCAGGCTGAATTTCGGGTCTAGCGATGCACGCGGATTGCGCGACACTGTGGCCTCAGTTGGCATGGCAGAGTTCTCCCTGAGCGGCATGCCGGCGATCGACGCCGAACCAGCCGCGGTCGATGATCGCCGTGAGCAGCAGGCCTGCCGCAGCGATGACGAAGGTCAGCGGAATACCGACCAGGTTGACCAGGAACCCGGCGCCGAACGAGGACAGCAGCACGCCAAGGTTCTGGAAGAAGTTGGTGACGCCGAAATCGCGGGCATACGCATCCGGCGTACTGACCTTGAACAGAGTGACCTCGAGCTTGACGATCACCTGATACAGCGCCCACCCGTACAGGCAGCGACCGATGATGATCAGCTCCAGCGACTCGCTGGCCTGCAGCGCCAGGCCCGATGCCCCGAGCAGCAGATTGAACAGGGTGTGATCGACCCAGCGCGGTGGCTGCGCGAGCAGATGCTTGAGCAGCAGCGCGAGCAAGGCGACGATGCCGGGGATGGCGAACACCAGGCCGGTCAGCAGAGGCTCGTGCAGCCCCGTACGTGCCTCCCAGTACAGGGTGAAGAAAGGCCGTACCAGATAGGCGCTGAAGTCGAAGAGAAACATCAGCAGGCACAGCTTGAGCAGCGCCGACAGCGCCTGCGGGCTACGCCGCGGCACCGGTGCCTGGCCGGTCTTCTCCTCGCGACTGAGCACCCTGACCACTTTCCCGCTGCGGATCAGGTACAGGCACAGGGCCATCTGCGCCAGGTCACCAGCCGCCATCAGGGCGATGCAGAAGCTGGGCCCGTAATGCTCCAGCGCCATGCCGCCGACAGCCGCACCGAAGATCGCGCCGATGTGGATGACCACCGACAGCAGACCGATCACCAGGCTGTGATTCTCTGGCGCCTCCAGGCGCATCAGGTAGGGGAACATCAGCAGGTAACTGGCCTTGGTCATGAACATCATCAGACTGAGCAACCAGTAGCTCTCGACGCTCGGCGCCCAGATCGAAGCCAGACAGAACAGTGCAGCCACTCCCTGGGTGTAGAACAGCAGGTGCATGGTCTCGATACGCCTGGCGACACGCGCCCAGACGGGCAACATGCACATCACCGCAATCGAGATGGCGGCGATGTAGGCGCCCACATGCACTGGACTGGTCACGCCGTAACGGGTCTCGAAGAATTGCGGGTAGAACGCGATCAGAATCGAATCGCTGATCACGCCGAAGCCCGACATGATCAGAATGGTGGTACGCAGATTCATGCAGAGGCGCTCCCCGGCCCGAGCGCAACGAAACCGCTGTCGAGTGGCGGCTGGAAGTCCTGGTAGGTGGTACGCGCTTCGCAGGGATAGGCATCGCGCCCGGTCAGCTCGTTGAGCAGCCGGCCATTGCGCCAGCACGCCAGACCGAGATCCGGGTTGGTCAGGCCATGACTGTGCAAGCCGACGTTCTGCACGTAGATCTCGCGATCCTGATGATCTACCGCCCAGTTCGGCGACGCTGCGTAGCGCCCCTGCGCATCCCAGCGAATGCGCGCACGAATGCCCTCGATGAAACTCGGCAACTGGTAGCGATAACCGGTCGCGAACACCAGGCCATCCGTCGTGTGACCATAGCGGGCGCCCGTCTGGCCATGCTGGAACTCTAGCTGCCACTGGCCGCCACCCTCGCGCCGACATTGCTGCAACGCCAGATTCGGCAGCAGCCTGGCACCGGAGAGTCCCTGCTGCTGGCGCTCATCGAGGGTGTGGTAGATGCGCTCGATCAGCGACTGATTGATACCGTTGTAGATACTGCGCTGGTCGTCGAGGATCTGCTGCTTGACCCCCTCGCCCAGGCCATAGAAATAGCGACCATAGTCCGGCGTGATCAACTCGAGGGTGAGCTTGGCATTTTCCATCTGGAAGAAGCGCGGCGCACGGGTCACCCAGTTCAGCTGGTATCCATGCTGCGGGGCTTGCTCCAGCAAGTCCTGAAACACCTCCGCACCGCTCTGCCCGCTGCCGATCACCGTGATACTGCGACAACGCTGCAGTGCCTCCCTGCTGTCCAGGTAACCCGAGGTATGCACCGCCTGGCGAGCATCGCCGGGGCTGCAGCAGACAGGAATGTGCGGCACACCACCGATACCGATCACCAGCTTGCGACAGCGGTACTGGAAACCCTCGCCGGTATCGCCGCGCACACCGGCCAACACGTAGCAAGACAGCGACTCGTCGTACCAGACCTCCTGCACTTCGTGCTGGTAGCGCAGGTTGTCGAGCTGCGCCGCCGCCCATTTGCAGTAACGATCGAATTCCTGACGCGACAGGTACCAGTTCTCGCGGATGTAGTAGTTGTACAAGCGGCCTTGCTGCTTGCAGTAGTTGAGGTAGCTGAAACGACTGGTGGGATCGGCCATCGAGACCAGATCGGCAAGGAAGGGATTCTGTAGCGTGGTGCCGTCCAGCAGCATGCCTGGGTGCCAGCTGAATTCGGCCTTCCTGTCGAGGAACAGGCTGCGGGTTCCCAGAGGCTCCGCAAGGCATGCCAGCCCGAGATTGAAAGGCCCGATGCCTATTGCAATGAAGTCGTAGGGCAGTTCCGTGGTCACGTTGCGCCTCATCAGTCCGGATGAAAGTGGGCAGATACTAAAACCACATGATAATGATTTGCAACAGCGCTTAAGAACAAATACTTATATCGAGACACGCGTCTTAGCACGGCACCCGAGACGACTGCCGGGGCAGTCAAGCAGGGAACAAAAGGTCTGATCTAAAGGTCTCGCGCGCCTGAAATGAAGACGAAGCGAGGGATACAGAGACAGCATGCTCTGGATCCGCGAAGCGACAGCGAAGAGAGGGATACAGCGAGGCGACTGGACGGCATGGCGAGCGAAGGTCGCTCATGCAGAATCAGGGAACAAGGCGGAGAAGCACGCCAGATCGGCGCGAAAGAAGATGGCGTCCCCTGCTGGAATCGAACCAGCATCTAGCCCTTAGGAGGGGCTTATTCTATCCGTTGAACTAAGGGGACACGGCCGTATTCGCAACGGCCGGGCGGCATCTTAGCGACGACCGGCGCGTTTGTCATGTCGCGATCCGTTCGCGGCCTAGCGCTGCCAGCCGTGGGCAACCGCCGCAGAGGCTGTCGAGGCACGCACGCTGGGCACACCACCGTGCAGGCGCTCCAGCGCCATGCGGTCGGCTATCGCGGTGGTCGTCTCGCCTTCCCGCTCGGCGCGCTGGAAGATTTCCGTCAGGGTCGGGCCGATGCTCTCGATATGCGCCTTGAGTTCGGCGGCACTGCCACCGGTGCGCTCGTAGCAGACATCGATGATGCCGCCGGCATTGATCGCGTAGTCCGGTGCATACAGGCAGTCACGGCGACGCAGCAGCTCGGCCAGGCTGGCGTCGGCCAGCTGGTTGTTGGCCGCGCCGGCGATGATCGGCGCACGCAGGTTCTCGAGGCTCTGCAGATTGATGATCGCGCCCAGTGCGCAGGGGGCGAACACGTCGACGTCGAGGCCGTAGATCGCGTTCTGGTCGACGGCCGTGGCCCCCAGCTGAGCGACCGCACGTTGCACGTTGGCCTCGAAGATGTCCGTCACCCACAGTTGCGCACCGGCCTCGCGGAGCAGCCTGGCCAGGTGGAAACCGACCTGCCCCACCCCCTGGATGGCCACGCGGATGCCGTTCAGATCCGCCCGCCCCATGCGATGTGCGACGGCGGCCTGGATGCCGATGAACACGCCATAGGCCGTGGACGGCGACGGGTCGCCATCGCGGCTGCCACCGCCGAAGGCCTCGCGCTGCCCGGCACCGGCGACATGGCGCGTGCGCTCGGCCATGATGCGCATCTCGTTCACCCCGGTGCCGGAGTCCGCCGCGGTGACGTAGCGTCCGCCCAGGCTGTCGACGAAGTCGCCCATGGCCTGGAACAGCGCCTCGCTCTTGCCGCGGTGCGGATCGCCGATGATCACCGCCTTGCCACCTCCGAGCGGCAGACGCGCCAGCGCAGACTTGTAGGTCATGCCACGCGACAGACGCAGCACATCGCGCAAGGCCTCGTCGTCGTTGGCGTAGTTCCACATGCGGCAACCGCCGAGCGCCGGGCCGAGCGTGCTGTCGTGAATGGCGATGATGGCTTTCAGGCCGCTGGCCTGGTCGTGGCCGTAGACCACCTGTTCGTGCTGGTCGAAGTCGACATGAGTGAAGACGGACATCGAATCACCTCGGTATTCAGATCGTAAAAGGCCATCCCCCTCCCGCACGGGAGGGGGTGGCAAGGGGGATGCTTGAAGAATCAGGCAGCCGGTTCGAACAGCTGCACCGCCGCGATCTCGCTGACGGTCATGCGGGCCTTGAGCTGCACGGCCTGCTCGCGCACCTTGTCCATGGCGGCTTCCTTGACGTGGCCATAACCGCGCACCTGCTCCGGCAGTTCGGCCAGCGCCACGGCGGTGCGGTAGTTGTCCGCGTTCAGTTCGCTGAGCAGGTAGGCCAGGTTGGCCTCGTACTCCTCGATCAGCTCACGCTCCAGACGTCGCTCGGTGCTGTACCCGAAGGGATCGAGCGCCGTACCGCGGAGGAACTTGAAGCGTGCCAGCAGCGCGAACGCCTTGAGCATCCAGGGACCGAAGCTGCGCTTGCGCGGCTCGCCGGTCACCGCATCGGGCTTGCTCAACCAGCTCGGTGCCAGGTGGAACTGCAACTGGTAGTCGCCCTCGAACTGCTCTTGCAGACGCTTGCGGAACGTCGCCTCGCTGTACAGCCGCGCCACTTCGTACTCGTCCTTGTAGGCCAGCAGCTTGAAGTAATAACGCGCGACCGCCTTGCTCAGCGCCTGCCCGGCGTCGCTATCCGCCTGGCGCACGCGCTCGACCAGCGCCCGGTAACGTTCGGCGTAGGCGCCGTTCTGGTACAGGCTCAGGCGCTGCATGCGGTCGGCGACGATCTCGTCCAGCGTGCTGCAATGCGGAGCCTCGACCACCTTGGGCGCGGCGAGCTTCTCCACCGCAGCCATGTCATGTGCCGCGCGCCGCCCCCAGAGGAACGCCTGCTGGTTCAACTGCACGGCCACGCCATTGAGTTCGATGGCCTTGTCGATGGCCTCGGCCGAAACCGGCACCAGGCCGCGCTGGTAGGCAAAACCGAGCATGAACAGGTTGGTGGCGATGCTATCGCCGAGCAAGCGCGTGGCCAGGCGCGTTGCATCGACAAAGCGGGTCTTGCCCTCGCCCACCGCCTCGCTGATCGCCTCGCGCATCGCCGCGCCCGGCACCTGGGCATCGGGGTTGCGGGTGAATTCGGCCGTGGCCGACTCGTGACTGTTGATCACCGCGTGGGCGATCTTGTCATTGAGCTTGGCCAGCGACTCCTCGCTGGAAGCCACCACCAGATCGCAACCCAGCAACAGGTCGGTTTCCCCGGCCGCGATGCGCACCGCGTAGATATCGCTCTGCCGCGCGGCGATGCGGATATGGGTGATCACCGGGCCGAACTTCTGCGCCAGGCCGGCCTGGTCAAGTACGGTGCAGCCCTTGCCTTCGATATGCGCGGCCATGCCCAGCAGCGCACCGACGGTGGTCACGCCGCTGCCACCCACACCGGGCAGCAGAATGTTCCAGGGACGCGTCAGCGCAGGCTGTTTCGGCTCCGGCAAGGCGATGAACAGGGCTCCCAGGCCCACGGCCTCGGGCTTGCGCAAGCCGCCACCATGCACGGTGACGAAGCTAGGGCAGAAACCTTCGAGGCAGCTGTAGTCCTTGTTGCAGGCACTCTGGTCGATCTCGCGCTTGCGCCCCAGCTCGGTCTCCAGCGGCAGCACCGACAGGCAGTTGGACTTGACGCTGCAATCGCCGCAGCCTTCGCACACATCCGGGTTGATGAACACGCGCTTGGCCGGGTCGACCAGCTTGCCGCGCTTGCGCCGACGACGCTTTTCGGTCGCGCAGGTCTGGTCGTAGAGAATCACCGAAACGCCCTTGAACTCGCGCAGCTCACGCTGCACGGCGTCCAGCTCGCGGCGGTGATGGAAGGTCACGCCCGGCGCGAAGGTGGCGCGGGTCGGGTACTTGTCCGGCTCGTCGCTGACCAGGGCGATGCGCTTGACGCCCTCGGCATGCACCTGCTGGCTGAGCTGGTCGATGCGCAGCTCGCCGTCGATGGGCTGGCCGCCGGTCATGGCCACCGCGTCGTTGTAGAGGATCTTGTAGGTGATGTTGACCCCGGACGCGACGGCGGCGCGCAAGGCCAGGTGCCCGGAGTGGAAGTAGGTGCCGTCGCCCAGGTTCTGGAACACGTGCGGCGTGTCGGTGAAGGGGGCCTGGCCGATCCAGGTCGCGCCCTCACCGCCCATCTGGGTGAAGGTATCGGTGCTGCGATCCATCCACTGGGTCATATAGTGGCAACCGATGCCGCCGAGCGCGCGGCTGCCTTCCGGTACCTTGGTCGAGCTGTTGTGCGGGCAGCCGGAGCAGAAGTGCGGGGTGCGCACGGTCTTGTGCTTGGGCGCGGCCAGGGCCTTTTCCTTGGCGTCGAGGAAGGCCAGGCGTTCCTCGATGACCGGGCTGCTGTAGATCGGCGCCAGGCGCCTGGCGATCACCCGGGCGATCATCGCCGGGGTCAGCTCGCCCAGGTTGGGCAGCAGGGAACCGCCCTCCTCGTCGAACTCGCCGACCACCCGCGGGCGCTTGCCCACCGGCCAGTTGTAGAGCTGACCGGTGAGCTGGTCCTCAATGATGCTGCGCTTCTCCTCCACTACCAGGATTTCGTCCAGCCCTTCGGCGAACTGGTGCACGGACACCGGCTCCAGCGGCCAGCTCATGCCGACCTTGAGCACGCGCAGACCGACCTTGGCGCACAGCGCCTCGTCCAGACCCAGGTCATCCAGGGCCTGGCGCACGTCCAGGTAGGACTTGCCGGTGGTGATGATGCCCAGGCGCGGGTTCGGCGAATCGAGCTTCACCTGGTTGAGGTTGTTGGCCAGCGCGAACGCGCGAGCTGCATAGATCTTGTAGACGTTGAGGCGCTTCTCCTGCGCCAGGGGCGGGTCCGGCCAGCGGATGTGCACGCCATCCTCGGGCAGCTGGAAGTCCTCGGGAATCTTCACCTGCACGCGCAGCGGGTCGACATCCACCACGGCCGAGGAGTCGACGTTCTCGGCGATGGTCTTCAGCGCCACCCAGCAACCGCTGTAGCGCGACAGCTCCCAGCCGATGATGCCGTAGTCCAGGACCTCCTGAACGTTGGCCGGATTGAGCACCGGAATCGACGCAGCGATGAAGGCATGCTCGCTCTGGTGAGCGATGGTCGAGGACTTGCAGCCATGGTCGTCGCCCGCCAGCAGCAGCACGCCGCCATGCCTGGAGACGCCGGCCGAGTTGCCATGCTTGAACACGTCGCCGCTGCGGTCCACCCCCGGCCCCTTGCCGTACCACATGGCGAACACGCCGTCGTAACGCGCCCCCGGGAACAGGTTGGCCTGCTGGCTGCCCCATACGGCCGTCGCCCCGAGCTCCTCGTTGACGCCCGGCTGGAAGTGGATGTGGTTCTGCTTGAGGTAGTCGCGCGCGTCCCACAGGCTCTTGTCCAGGCCGCCCAGGGGCGAGCCGCGATAGCCGGAGATGAAACACGCGGTATTCAGACCGAAGGCAGCGTCACGCTGCTTCTGCAGCATGGGCAGGCGGGTCAGGGCCTGGGTGCCGGTCAGGTAGAGGTGACCGGTAGCGAGGCGATATTTGTCATCCAGGCGGATTTCGGCCAGGGACATGGAGCGCTCCTTTTATTCTTATGGCGAGCACGAGGAGCGCGACGGTAAACACGCTCCGTTGCATCCGACCGCAGGATCACCACGACGGATTTGCCTAAAGCATGACTGGAGGGTTCCGCTTTTTTCTTTCTATTTTTCAGATTGCAGGACAATACTTCGCATGATCCTTCCAACAATCACAAGAAAATGGAAATAGTCATGCAGGATAAGCTCAGCGCCATCGACCGCAGGATTCTCCGCCTGCTGCAACACAATGCCGACCTCTCCGCCGCCGAGGTGGCCGAGAAGGTCGAGCTGTCGCAGTCACCCTGCTGGCGGCGCATCCACCGCATGCAGGAAGACGGGCTGATCGAGCGCAAGGTCGCGCTGCTCAGCCACAAGCGCCTGGGTTTCGGCATCACCGTGTTCGTCGACATCAAGCTGTCGGCGCACGGTCGCGGCAATCTGGATGAGTTCGAACAGGCCGTGGTCGGCTATCCGCAGGTGCTGGAGTGCTACAGCATGGCCGGCAGCTCGGACTACCTGCTCAAGGTGGTGGCCAAGGACATCGCCGACTACGAGCGCTTCCTGCGCGACCACCTGCTGCAGCGCCCGCATGTGCACGAAGCGCATTCGCACATCGCCATGAGCGAGGTCAAACGCACCACCGAACTGCCGCTGGACTGATCAGGCCTGCGTGGCCGCCAGGCGCCTGGCCTTGCGCGCGCGCAGGCTGGCCATCAGCGAGGGCCCGAGGGCGGTCAGGGCGGAGCCGAGCACCACCACCACCGCACCGGCGTAGGCGATCCAGTTGACCGCCTCGGGCAGCACGTGGTCGGGCCACCAGGTGGAAGCCAGCGCCACGGAAACGAAGGTCACCAGCGGCGTCAGCGCCAGGGTGGCACTGACCCGCGACGCTTCCCAGTGCGCCAGCGCCTCGGCGAAGGCGCCGTAGGCCACCAGGGTATTGAGGCAGCAGGCCAACAGCAGCCAGCCTTGCAGCGGGCTCAGCTCCAGCACCTGCAGCGGCTGCGCCCAGGGCGTCAGCAGCAAGGCGCAGGACAGGTAGATGACCATCATCACCTGCACCGAACTCCACAGCGTCAGCAGCTGCTTCTGCGCCAGGCCGTAGAAGGTCCAGACGAAGGCGGCGGCGAGTACGGTCAGCACGCCGGTGGTATAGGTCGTCAGCGATGTCAGCAGCTCGCCCAGGCGCTGATTGAAGAACAGCCCGAAGCCCAGCAGCATCACCATCAGGCCCAGCGCCTGACCCAGGCTGAAGCGTTCGCGGAAGATGAACAGGCTGCTGATCAGCAGCAGGATCGGCGCCACCTGGATCACCAGTTGCGTGGTGCCGGGGCTCAACAGCCTGAGCCCGACCAGGTACAGCACGTAGTTCGCCGTCAGCCCGCCGATGGCCAGGGCCAGCAGCCAGGCACCCTTGCGCCCGAGCGGGCGGAAACGTGGCAGGCGGCGAGCGGCGGCGAGGTAGGCCAGCAGCAGCGAACCCGCCACCGTCAGGCGGTACCAGGTGACCGTGACCGGGTCCATGACCTGCAGGACTTCTTTCAGTTTGATCGGCAGGATGCCCCAGAGCAGCGATGTGAGCAGGGCGAGAAGCAGGCCGTACATCCAGCGGCCGGAGGAAATGTGCATGGCAACCTCAGCAGCGCGGTCGACTGGACGCGTCGACCGCAGCCGGCCATTCTAGGAGAGGCCGACGCACCAGCACAGTGACAGTTCGGCTCGCTTGCCGAGCGCAACTGTACCGCCTGGCATGCCTCATGCGTCAGCAGGCCGGCGTCAAAATTCAATAAAAAACGCCAACCAGTAGCCAACGGCCGGTAACTTCGACCATTGGTCGCCTTGCCGGGCAAGCCGCTCCGCTCGCAGTAGACTCAGCCTATCCAGCACCTGCAGATGGAGCTCTCGTCATGTTCGGCCAACGCACCGTCGACCCCCAACCGGGCACGCACTACCGCAGTTCACGCCTGAGCGCCGTCAATGGCCAGTATTTCTTCGCCACCCGCGAAGGCACGCTGGAAGGCCCCTACCTCTCGCGCCACGATGCCGAGCAGAGCATCCAGCGCTATATCGAGCGCATGGCCATGGCGGACAAGCTGATCCGCCACAGCAGCGAGCACATCGACAGCCAGCAGCGCCGCGACGCGATCAAGCACAATCAGGAGCTCTGATCTCGCTACAGGTGGGCCAGCCCGAGGTCGCCGCGGTGAGCCGCGAGGTGAGGCAACACTGCGGCCAGCAGCGGTTCCTTGAAGGCATCCTGGAAACGGTGGGCCAGCCCCGGAATCAGCTTCAGCTCCGAGCCCTTGATGTGCGCCGCCACGTGGACACCATGCATCACCGGTAGCAGCGGGTCGGCGGTGCCATGCACCACCAGCGTCGGCACGCTCAGGCGGTTGAGCAACTCGACCCGGCTCGACTCGGCGAGAATCGCCAACAGCTGCCGCTGCACGCCCTCGGGATTGAAGGCCCGGTCGTAAGCCACCTCGGCCTGATGCAACAGCAATGCGCGATCATCCTTGACCGACGGGCTGCCCAGCGCCGCGAGCAGGTCGGCCTGCTGCTGCAGCGCGGCCTCGCGGCTGCCGGCCTCGCGCCGCGCCAGCAGCGCGACCAGCGCATCGCTGGGTGCCGGCAGGCCCTGGGCACCGGAACTGGTCATCACCAGGGTCAGGCTGAGCACCCGCTGCGGCGCCAGATCGGCCAGGTGCTGAGCGATCATGCCCCCCATGCTCGCCCCCAGGACATGGAAAACACCGATACCCAGGTCGTCCATCAAGCCCAGCGCGTCGCCTGCCATGTCACGCAGGCGATAGGGCGCCCCCAGCGACAGTCCCAGGCGGTAGCGCACCACTTCGTAAGGCAGGTTGATGCTCGGCGCGGGCTTGCGCCAGCTGCTCAGGCCGACATCGCGGTTATCGAAACGAATGACCCGGAAGCCCTGCTGACAGAGACGCTCGACCACTTCGTCGGGCCAGTGGATCAGCTGCCCGCCCAGGCCCATGATCAGCAGCAGCGCCGGGTCGCGCTCGCGACCGACGCTCTGGTATGCCAGGCGAACGTCACCGACGTCCGCATAGCGGGTCGGCTCGGACAGATCGCAACGATTGGCAGCAAAAGACTGCACGCCGCACAGCAACGCGGCAATGAAGATGAGTGCACGCATGAAGAACACCAGAAACATAGAACCCCACTGAAACGCGATTCTGGTGAAAGTCGCTCGACGGCGCTGCCACACAAGCGTGACAGTTTGATGAACGAGGACGAACGGTTGCCCGGCAAGTGACCAAAGGCCCATGCAGAGCGTGCCCCTCCGTACCGGCTGGCAGGAGGGGCCTGGGCGTTACGGGCGGAACATCAGGCCAGTTCCGCGCGCAACTGCCGGGCTGCCGCGACCATGTTGACCAGCGCGGCCTCGGTTTCGGGCCAGCCGCGGGTCTTCAATCCGCAATCGGGGTTGACCCACAGCCGCTCCAGCGGGATGCGCCGCGCCGCCTTGCGCAGCAGACCGGCCATCTCGGCGCTGTCGGGTACGCGCGGCGAGTGGATGTCATAGACGCCCGGGCCGATCTCGTTGGGATAGGCGAACCGTTCGAAGGCCGCCAGCAACTCCATGTCCGAACGCGAGGTCTCGATGGTGATCACGTCGGCGTCCATCGCCGCGATGGAGTCGATCACGTCGTTGAACTCGCTGTAGCACATGTGCGTGTGGATCTGCGTTTCGTCACGCACGCCGCTGGCGCTCAGGCGAAATGCCTCGGTGGCCCAGTCCAGGTAGCCCTGCCAGGCCGCCTGACGCAGGGGTAGGCCCTCACGGAACGCCGCCTCGTCGATCTGGATGACCTTGATTCCGGCGGCTTCCAGGTCGACCACCTCGTCACGGATGGCCAGCGCCAGCTGCCTGGCCTGCACCTCACGCGGCACATCCTCCCGGGCGAAGGACCACATCAGCATGGTCACCGGCCCGGTCAGCATGCCTTTCATCACCTTGTCGGTCAGGCTCTGCGCGTACTGGATCCATTCCAGGGTCATCGCCCGTGGCCGGCTCAGGTCGCCGACGATCACCGCCGGTTTCACGCAGCGCGACCCGTAGCTCTGCACCCAGCCGAAGCGGGTGAAGGCGTAGCCGTCCAGTTGTTCGGCGAAGTACTCGACCATGTCGCTGCGCTCGGCCTCGCCATGCACCAGCACATCCAGCCCGAGGCGCTCCTGCACCTGCACCGCATGACGGATCTCGCTGTGCATGGCCTCGGTGTAGTCGGCCAGGCTCAGCTTGCCCTGACGGAACGACTGCCGCGCCAGACGGATGGCCGCGGTCTGCGGGAAGGAGCCGATGGTGGTGGTCGGCAGCACCGGCAACTGCAGGCGCTCATGCTGCTTGCCGATGCGCTCGGCGAACGGCGACTGGCGCTGGGCATGGCGCGCACGCGTCGCTGCCAGGCGTGCCTGCACCTCAGGCTTGTGAATGCGCGTCGAGGCCGCGCGCGCCGCCTGGACCTTGCGGCTCGCCGCCAGCGCCGCCTGTACCCCGGCATCCTGCGGCGCTTCCAGGGCCTTGCCCAGCAGCGCGACCTCCTCACACTTCTGTATCGCAAAGGCCAGCCAGCCTTTCAGCTCGGCGTCGAGCTGGTCCTCGCGCGCCAGGTCCACCGGGCAGTGCAACAGCGAGCAGGACGGCGCCACCCACAGGCGCTCACCCAGGCGTTCATGGGCATGGCGCAGCACGTCGAGCGCCTTCTCCAGGTCGCAGCGCCAGACATTGCGCCCGTTGACCATGCCGAGCGACAGCACCTTGTAGGCCGGCAGCCGGTCGAGAATCGTCGGGTACTGGTCCGGCGCCCGTACCAAATCGATATGCAGGCCATCCACCGGCAGGTTGGCCGCCAGGCCGAGGTTGTCCTCCAGACCGCCGAAATAGGTGGCGATCAGCTTGCGGCAGGGTTCGCGCTGAATCAGGTTGTAGGCGCGCTCGAACGCGTTCTTCCAGGCCTGCGGCAAGTCCAGCACCAGAATCGGCTCGTCGATCTGCACCCACTCCACGCCTTGCTCGGCGAGGCGCTGGAAAATCTCGCCATAGACCGGCAGCAGGCGCTCGAGCAGCTCCAGCTTGTCGAACTCATCGCCCTTGGCCTTGCCCAGCCACAGGTAGGTCAACGGGCCGATCAGCACCGGCTTGACGCTATGACCGAGCGCATGGGCTTCGGCCACTTCTTCGAACAGCTGCTCCCAGCTCAGGGCGAACGCCTGATCGGCACTGAATTCCGGCACCAGGTAGTGGTAGTTGGTGTCGAACCACTTGGTCAGCTCCTGAGCGTGGGCGCCGCCACAGCAACCGTTCGTGCTCGCCACGGCGCCACGCGCCATGGCGAACAGGGTGTCCAGGGTCGGTTTGCCGGCGGCCGGGCGGAAGCGCTCGGGAATCACGCCGAATGCCAGGGAATGGCCGAGTACCTGGTCGTACCAGGCGAAGTCGCCCACCGGCAGCAGGTCGATGCCGGCGTCTTTCTGCAGTTGCCAGTGCTCGGCACGCAGGCGCTGGCCAACGGCGCGCAGCCCGGCCTCGTCCAGCTCGCCTTTCCAATGGGCTTCGAGGGCTTTTTTCAGTTCACGGTCGCGGCCGATGCGCGGGAAACCGAGGGAATGGGACAGGGCCATGGGGTGACGCTCCAGAGTCAATCGAGATGGCGCCATTCTCGGCATCGCCAACACGTGAGACAAACTCAAGATTTTCGTCTTGATCTAAAGATTTACTCATGTAGGCTGTATGAACCACTTTCATCCAGCCACGACATTGGATGAATGAAACCTTCGCAGAGACCCGTCATGCTCGAGCTACGCCACCTGAAAACCCTGCACGCCCTGCGCGAAACCGACAGCCTGGTGGAGGCCGCCGAGCGCCTGCACCTGACCCAGTCGGCCCTGTCGCACCAGTTCAAGGAGCTCGAGGAGCGACTCGGCCTGCAGCTGTTCGTGCGCAAGACCAAGCCGGTGCGCTTCACCAGCGCCGGCCTGCGCCTGCTGCAACTGGCCGACGCCGCCCTGCCCCTGCTGCGTGGCGCCGAGCGGGACCTGGCGCGCCTCGCCGGTGGCACCGCCGGGCGCCTGCACATGGCCATCGAATGCCACAGCTGCTTCCAGTGGCTGATGCCGACCATCGATCAGTTCCGCGACGCCTGGCCGGAAGTGGAACTGGACCTGGCCTCGGGCTTCTCCTTCGCGCCACTCCCCGCGCTGGCACGCGGCGACCTGGACCTGGTGGTGACCTCGGACCCCATCGAGCTGGCCGGCATCACCTACGTGCCGCTGTTCACCTACGAGGCCATGCTGGCCGTGGCCAACCAGCACCGTCTGGCGCACAAGGCCTATATCCAGCCACAGGACCTGGCCACGGAAACCCTCATCACCTACCCGGTGGAACGTGACCGCCTGGATATCTTCACCCGCTTCCTCGAACCCAACGACGTGGAACCCGCGCAGGTACGCACCTCCGAGCTGACGGTCATGATGATGCAGCTGGTGGCCAGCGGACGCGGCGTCTGCGGCCTGCCCAACTGGGCGCTGCACGAGTACAGCTCGCGTCACTACGTCAGCGCCAAGCGCCTGGGCGAAAAGGGACTGTTCGCCACCCTCTATGCGGCGATCCGCAGCGACATGCTCGATGCGCCCTTCATGCGCGACTTCCTGCTCACCGCCAAGGACACCTCCTTCGCCAGCCTGGAAGGCGTCAGCGTGGCGCGCTGAGCGCCACTGCACAGACAAAGGCCGCTCGCGCAGGCGTGTGGCCGCCCTTTCATCGCATCTGCCGCCGCGCGCCCCGCAGCAGGCTTCATCGCCCGCAGGGCACCAAGACAGCGAAATGGCCGGTCCCCGGACGGCCTCGCAGCGCTCCCCCGGCGAACGGTACCCGCCGGCAGCAGGGCGCAACCCCACCCACGCCAATTGCCTTGTTACAACTCCTGGCTTGCCGCCTTGTGACCAACAGTCATAGCATGACCACCGGTCACAATCTTTCGTGGAAAGTCCATGCGCTATCAGGATCAACTCTTCCAGCAACGTGAAACCGCCTTGCTCGAAGCCGCTCGACAGCTGTTCCAGAGTCAGTCCTGGGACCGCGTCACAATCGCCGAAGTGGCGCGCCACACCGGCATCGGCAAGGGCACCGTGTACAAGCACTTTCCCAGCAAGGAAGCGCTGTTTGCGCGCCTGGTGCTGGATCGCTCGCGCATGCACCTGATCGAACTGCAGACACTCTCCCACTCGGCCCCGGCGCCGGAAGCCATGCGCCGGATGATCCGTCGCGCCTTCGAGCAGCTGCTGGCCGACCCGCTACAGGCCCAGCTGTGCCTGCACTGCGACCGCCCGGCCTTTCAGGAGCGCCTGGAGCCACCCTACCGCGAACAGTTCCTCGAACTCGAAGCCGAGTACATGGCCCTGTTCAGCGAACTGCTGCAGAACAGCTTCGCCGGCCTGCAGCTTTCTGACGAGCACTGCCAGCACCTGCTGTGGGGCGTGGAGGCGTGCATCAACGGGGTGATGACGCGCATTGCCTCGGGCGGTTTCGAGCACTGGGCCGACCCCATTGCCTTCGACGCCTATTTCGAGCGCGTCACCGATTTCATCATCGCCGGCCTGCACGGCCAGGCCGCTGCGCTGCTGGCAGCGGCCGCCACCAACGAGTAAGGGATTCTCATGTTCACGCACCTCAGCAAACGCCCCTGGATCATCGCGGTCGTCATCGCCATCGCCCTGCTGCTCTGGCTGTTCAGCGGCGAACGCTTCAGCGCCCGTGACGAAGCGCAGGCCGAACCGGACAAGCCCCTGGCCGCCGCCGAGCTGGCCAGGGTCGAAGTGCAGTGGCTGGAGGCTCAGCCCATGCAGCGCCAGCACGTGGTACAGGGGCAGATCGAAGCCTGGCGCCGGGTCGAGCTGCGTGCGCAGGTCAGTGGCAGCGTGCAGAAGCTGGACCAGGACAAGGGTAACCGCGTCGCCGCCGAGCAACTGCTACTCAGCCTGTCGCCGGATGACCGGCCGGCCCAGGTGGCGCGCAGCGAAGCCGACGTGCGCCAGCGCGAGAGCGACGTGACTGCGGCCAGACGCCTGCGCGAGCGCAGCCTGATCTCCGCCAGCGAACTGATGCGCCTGGAGAGCGAACTGGCCAAGGCCCGTGCCGAACTCGACAGCGCTCGCCTGCACCTGCGCAACACCAGGATCAAGGCGCCGTTCGCCGGCATCTACGATCAGCGCGCGGTCGAACTGGGCGACTACGTGCAGCCCGGACAAAGCCTGCTGACCCTGGTGGACATCGACCGCCTCAAGGTCACCGCGCAGATCGCCCAGCAGCAGGTCACCCAGCTGCAGCTGGGGCAGGCGGTGAGCGTGGAACTGCTCGACGGCCGCACGCTGCAGGGCGAGCTGCACTTCATCGCCGCGGCCGCCGACCCGGACTCGCGCAGCTTCCGTATAGAGGTCAAGGTGGACAACCCGGACGGCCTGCGCCTGGCAGGCGCCAGCGCCACGCTGCACATCCAGACCGGCGAGGCCATGGCCCACCGCCTGTCCCCTGCCCTGCTCAGCCTCGACGAGAACGGCCGCCACGGCGTCAAGTGGGTCAACGATGAGCAGCGCGTGGAATTCACCCCCGTGCAACTGATCAGCGTCGACAACCAGGGCGCCTGGGTCAGCGGCCTGCCGCAGAAAGTCGCGCTGATCACCCTGGGCCAGGGCTTCGTCGAAGCGGGCCAGCAGGTGCGCACGCAACTCGCCGCAGAGGGCAGCTGAGATGCACGCACTGATTGCCGCCGCGCTCGACCGCAGCCGTACCACCCTGCTGATCCTGCTGTTCCTCCTGTGCGGGGGGCTGCTGGCCTACGTCGCCATGCCCAAGGAGTCCAACCCGGACGTCACCATTCCGATGATCTACGTGTCGGTGACCCTGGAAGGCATCAGCCCGGAAGATGGCGACCGCCTGCTGGTGCGCCCGCTGGAACAGGAGTTGCGCAGCCTGGAAGGGGTCAAGGAGATGAGCTCGGTCTCCAGCGAGGGCCACTCCTCCGTCACCCTGGAGTTCGACGCGGGCTTCGACGCCAAGGTGGCACTGGCCGACGTCCGCGAGAAAGTCGACACCGCACGCAGCAAGCTGCCCGACGAGGCCGACGAGCCGACCGTGACCGAGGTCAACGTGGCCCTGTTCCCGGTGCTCTCGGTGGGCCTGTCCGGGCCGATCGCCGAGACCGAGCTGGTGTACATCGCCCGGCGCCTGAAAGAGAACATCGAAGGCATCGGCGAGGTGCTCTCGGTGACCATCGGTGGCGACCGCGAGGACCTGATGGAAATCGTCGTCGACCCGCAGGTGCTCGACAGCTATGGCATCGACTACAACGAACTGTTCAACCTGGTCAGCCGCAACAACCGCCTGGTCGCCGCCGGCAGTCTGGACACCGGTGCCGGGCGCATGAGCATGAAGGTTCCGGGCGTCATCGAGGACCTCGAAGACGTCATGAACATGCCGATCAAGGTGGTCGGCGACAGCGTGGTGACCTTCGCCGATGTCGCCACCATCCGCCGCACCTTCAAGGACCCCACCGGCTTCGCCCGGATCAACGGCCAGCCGGCCATCGTGCTGGAGGTGGCCAAACGCAGCGGCGCCAACATCCTCGCCACCATCGACCAGGTCAAGGCGCTGATGGAGCAGGCCAAACCCCTGCTGCCACCCGGCGTGGAAGTCAGCTACATCATGGACCAGTCGCAGGAAGTGCAGAACATGCTCGGCGACCTGCTCAACAACGTGCTGACCGCCATCGTCCTGGTACTGATCCTGGTGGTGGCGAGCATGGGCATGCGCTCGGCACTGCTGGTGGGGCTGACCATTCCCGGTGCGTTTCTCAGCGGCATCCTGCTGATCTGGATGCTCGGTTTCACCCTCAACATCGTCGTGCTGTTCAGTCTGATCCTGGTGGCCGGCATGCTGGTCGACGGCGCCATCGTGGTCTCCGAACTGGCCGACCGCTACCTGCAGCAGGGCCAGTCGCCGCGCCAGGCCTGGGCCAATGCCGCCACGCGCATGGCCTGGCCGGTGATCGCCTCCACCGCCACCACCCTGGTGGTGTTCCTGCCGCTACTGTTCTGGCCCGGCGTGGTCGGCCAGTTCATGAAGTACCTGCCCGCCACGGTGATCATCTGCCTGCTCGCCTCGCTGGCCATGGCCCTGGTGTTCCTGCCGGTGCTCGGCGCCGTCAGCGGCGGCAAGGCGCGGCCACAGGCGACGACCAGCAACCGCGCCGGCACGGCCTATCGCCATCTGCTGGCAACGCTGCTCAAGCGCCCCGGCCTGACGCTGCTCGGCATGCTCGCGCTGATCGCCCTCATCTATATCGGCTACGGTCGCTTCAACCATGGCGTGGAGTTCTTCCCGGAGGTCGAGCCGGAAAGCGCGCAGATCTGGCTGCGTGCCCGTGGCGACCTGTCGATCCAGGAGAAGGACGCCCTGCTCAGGCAGGTCGAGAAGCAGGTGCTGGGCATGCGCGAGGTCAAGGCGCTGTATGCCCGCTCCCTGGCGCAACCGGAAGGTCAGCTGGGCGCCGACGTGATCGGCACCCTGCAGTTCCAGTTCGTCGACTGGCACCAGCGGCGCCCGGCCAAGGACATCCTCGCCGAAATGAGCCAGCGCACCGCCGGCATTCCCGGCGTGGTGCTGGAGTTCCGCAAGCAGGAGGAAGGCCCCACCGATGGCAAGCCGGTCAAGCTGCAGATCAGCACCCTGGACACGGCCCTGACCGAGCAGTGGGTCGAGCGCATTCGCGGCGAGATGCAGAAGCTCGGGGGTTTCGTCGATATCGAAGATGACCGCGCCCTGCCCGGCATCGAGTGGCGGATCAAGGTCGACCGCGAGGCCGCGGCCCGCTTCGGCGCCGATGTACTGAGCGTCGGCAACGCGGTGCAGATGATCACCAACGGCCTGAAGCTGGCAACCTACCGCCCCGAAGACGCCACCGACGAAGTCGACATCCGCGTGCGCCTGCCCAACAACTGGCGCTCGCTCGATCAGCTTGGCCGCCTGACGCTGAACACGGCAGCCGGCCAGGTCCCGCTGAGCAACTTCGTCGACCTGCAACCCGCGCCCAAGGTCGGCACCCTGCGCCGCGTGGATGGCGATCGCACCATCACCCTGCAGGCCGACCTGGCCGACGGCGCACGCCTGGACGAACGCCTCAAGGCCCTGCGCAAGGCGCTGGGCGAGGTGCCGGCCGAGGTCAAGGTGAAGTTCACCGGCGAGGATGCCGACCAGCAGGAGGCGGCCACCTTCCTGATGACCGCGTTCCTGGTCGCCATCTTCCTCATGGCGATCATCCTGGTGACCCAGTTCAACAGCCTCTACCAGGCGGCCCTGGTGCTTTCCGCGATCGTCCTGTCGACCGCCGGGGTGCTGATCGGCCTGCTGGTCAATGGCCAGTCGTTCGGCATCGTCATGGTCGGCATGGGCCTGATCGCCCTGGCCGGTATCGTGGTGAACAACAACATCATCCTCATCGACACCTACAACCAGCTGCGCCGGCAGGGCCTGGCCCCACGCGAGGCCGCGCTGGAGACCGGCAGCCTGCGCCTGCGCCCGGTGCTGCTCACCGCCGTGACCACCATCCTCGGCCTGATGCCGATGGTGCTCAGCATCAACGTCGACCTGCTCACGCCGAGCCTCGGCTTCGGCGCCCCGTCGACCCAATGGTGGACGCAGCTGTCCAGCGCCATCGCCGGCGGCCTGGCGTTCGCCACGGTCCTGACGCTGCTGCTGACGCCTTGCCTGCTGGTGCTCGGCGCGCGTTTCGAGCGGCGTCCGCCGCCACTGGAGACCTACGACACCGACCTGCTCGACCTGCCGGAACACCTCGTCGCCAGCAAACCCGGCAAGGCCCGGCTGCAACGCAGCGACTGAGGCCAGACGCGCAGGCGCTGTCGGCACCAGGCCACTCCACTGCATGGCGAAACGCCAGACTTCGCCTAGGCTGATCGATACGACAGCTCAAGGGCGGGAAAGGAAAGCTGGCAAGGACGCTTTTTTTCGCCACCGCTGCAACGCGAGCGCCCCGCAGAAACGACAAAGCCCTCCAGGAGAGGGCTTTGTTTTGCCTGCAGATCCGGCGATCTGCAGGCCACGCAACTGAAAACCGAGCTAACGAAGTGTATGGGGTCGGCATCCTGCCTGTTGGCCACTTCGTTAGCCCGGTGACCGGAGAGTAGTCCAGACAGTGGCACTGTGCCAAGCCTGAATTTCCGCATTGCCTCACAGAACGCGGAGGCCGGCAGCGCCGGCCCGCCAGTTCGAGTTCGATATTGCCAACTTCGTCGCAGCGAAGGCAAAACCACCGCACAGACATATCGCAATGATATTACAGACACCCCGCACAACTAACGCGCACAGCACCGAAGTGCGTGCGACATAAGCACGCAGAAAAGCATCGACTTTATGACGCCATAAAAATAACACAGCGAAAATGTGCGACTTTTTTTTGGCGACATAAATACCACAAACTTTAAGTTATTGATTTTTATAATAAAAAAAATAACAAAAGATTAAACAAACAAAATAAAAAAATAAGGTCCATGTTTTGCTTGAAAGCGCAAAACAGCCGACGCTAATATCCGCGCACTTTCAGCCAGCCAGACGAATACAACGGAAATAAACCGTTGATTCATACAGGCGCAATGAAACAGGGATTAGGGTCAGCAGCAGCAATTGACCGACTCAGTTAATTAAGGAGAAGGACCTATGCGTATCAGTATTTTCGGACTGGGCTATGTGGGGGCTGTCTGTGCTGGCTGCTTGTCCGCCCGTGGTCACGATGTCGTCGGCGTGGACGTATCGCAGGCCAAGATCGACCTGATCAACCAGGGCAAGTCGCCCATCGTCGAGCCTGGCCTGGCCGAACTGCTCGACGCCGGCGTACGTTCCGGGCTGCTGCACGGCACCACCGACGTCAGCGCTGCGGTGCTGGCCAGCGAACTGTCGTTCATTGCCGTCGGTACGCCGAGCAAGCGCAATGGCGACCTCGACCTCGGCTACATGGAGTCGGTGTGCCAGCAGATTGGTGCAGCCCTGCGCGACAAGCAGGAGCGCCACACCGTGGTCGTGCGCAGTACGGTCCTGCCTGGCACCGTGAAGAACGTCGTGATCCCGCTGCTCGAAAGTGCCTCCGGCAAGCGAGCCGGTGTCGACTTCGGCGTGGCCACCAACCCGGAATTCCTCCGTGAAAGCACGGCGATCAAGGACTACGACTTCCCGGCGATGACCGTCATCGGCGAACTGGACGAACAGTCCGGCGACCTGCTGCAAGAGCTCTACAGCGAACTCGACGCACCGATCATCCGCAAGTCGATCGAAGTTGCCGAGATGATCAAATACACCTGCAACGTCTGGCATGCGGCCAAGGTCACCTTCGCCAACGAGATCGGCAACATCGCCAAGGCCGCCGGCGTCGATGGTCGCGAAGTGATGGACGTGATCTGCCAGGACCACAAGCTCAACCTCTCCAAGTACTACATGAAGCCCGGCTTCGCCTTCGGCGGCTCGTGCCTGCCCAAGGACGTGCGCGCCCTCTCCTACCGCGCCGGCAGCCTGGACGTCGAGGCGCCACTGATCGGCTCGCTGATGCGCAGCAACGCCGCTCAGGTGAAGAAGGCCTTCGACATCGTCACGGGCTACGACAAGCGCCGCATCGGTCTGCTCGGCCTGAGCTTCAAGGCCGGCACCGACGACCTGCGTGAAAGCCCGCTGGTGGAGCTGGCCGAGATGCTCATCGGCAAGGGCTACGAGCTGAAGATCTTCGACAGCAACGTCGAATACGCACGGGTCTTCGGCGCCAACAAGGACTACATCGAGTCGAAGATCCCGCACGTCTCCTCGCTGCTGTGCAAGGAGCTGGACGACGTGGTCGCAGCCTCCGATGTGCTGATCGTCGGCAATGGCGAGCCACGCTTCGCCGATGTCGTGAAGGGCATCGGTGACGACAAGCAGATCGTCGACCTGGTCGGATTCATGGAACACGCCACTCAAGCCAACAGGGAAGGCATCTGCTGGTAAGCGCACGCTAACAAGAACAGCGGTGGCACCGGTGCGGTGCCGTTCGATTGGTTACGGCGCATGCCGGTTTCCTGCCAATAGCCCTGAATCGGTGTATACACGGAGTGACAGCATGATTCCCCTGATTTTGTCTGGCGGCAGTGGCTCTCGCCTCTGGCCCCTGTCCCGCAAGCAGTACCCCAAGCAGTTTCTCGCCCTCACCGGCAACGAGACGATGCTCCAGCAGACCATCGGGCGCCTGGCGTTCGACGGCATGAGCAAGCCCATCGTGGTGTGCAACGAGGAACACCGCTTCATCGTCAGCGAACAGCTGGCGAGCATCGGCCACGAAGCCCAGACCATCCTGCTGGAGCCCTTCGGCCGCAATACCGCGCCTGCGGTCGCCATCGCCGCCATGCACCTGCTGGCCGAGGGCCGGGACGAACTGTTGCTGGTACTGCCGGCGGACCATGTGATCGAGGACGTCGAGGTGTTCCACAAGGCCCTCGCCGTGGCCCGCAACGCAGCGGAACAGGGTGCGATGGTGCTGTTCGGCGTACCTGCCGAGCGCCCCGAGACCGGCTATGGCTACATCAAGACCGGACGTGATGCGTGCGAACTTCCGCAGGGCGTACTGGCGGTCGAGGCCTTCGTCGAGAAGCCCGACCTGGAGACGGCCTGCGAATTCGTGGCCCAGGGCGACTACGTCTGGAACAGTGGCATGTTCCTGTTCCGCTGCAGCCGCTACCTCGAGGAACTGCAGCGCCACGACCCGGACATCTATGACACCTGCCAGCTGGCGCTGAGCCGCAGCACCCACGACCTGCAGTTCATCCGCATCGACCCGAGCGCGTTCGAGTGCTGCCCCGACAACTCCATCGACTACGCCGTGATGGAGAAGACCGACCGCGCCTGTGTGGTGCCGCTGTGTGCCGGCTGGAACGACGTCGGCTCATGGTCGGCGCTGTGGGACGTCCAGGACAAGGACGGCGACGGCAACTGCCAGTCCGGCGATGTGATGCTGCACGACAGCCACAACTGCCTGGCGCACAGCCAGAGCAAGCTGGTGACCCTGGTCGGCCTGGACGACGTGGTGGTGGTCGAGACCAAGGACGCCGTGATGGTCGCCCACAAGGACCGCGTGCAGGACGTCAAGCAGCTGGTCAACCAGCTGACCTGCAAGGGCCGCAGCGAGGCGAACAGCCACTGCCAGGTCTACCGCCCCTGGGGCAGCTACGACTCGCTCGACAGCGGCAACCGCTTCCAGGTCAAGCGCATCGTGGTGAAACCGGGCGCCAGCCTCTCCCTGCAGAAGCACCACCACCGCGCCGAGCACTGGATCGTGGTATCCGGCACGGCCCGCGTGACCTGTGACGACAAGACCTTCCTGCTCTGGGAAAACCAGTCGACCTACATCCCCATCGCCGCCATTCACCGCCTGGCCAACCCCGGCAAGATCCCCCTGGAGATCATCGAGGTCCAGTCGGGCAGCTACCTGGGCGAGGACGACATCGAGCGTTTCGAGGATGTCTACGGCCGCACCGACGACGTCACGATCAACTGATAGCGGCAAGACGTGCCCACACGGCTTCAATGGAGGAAGCACGCCCATGCTCAGGCATTTAACAGCACCTCTGGGGTGGTTCGAGGCCTCGCCCGGCCTCGGCAAACTGTGCGGTTGGCTCTGCCTGATCGCACTGATCGCGCTCGCCTCGGAGATGGTCGCCCCCAGCTACCTGGACCCGTCGCACCAGAAGTTCATCTTCCTGATCGGCGCCCTGGGCATGTGGCGCTACGGCAACGCCGCGACCCACTACCTGCGCGGCATGTACTTCCTGCACTGGCGGTTTCCGCGCATGCGCAAGGCCGTCGAACGCATGGGCGACGCCGCCCTGCCCGACCATATGTTCATGGTGGTGACCAGCTTCCGCATCCCGACGCACACCACGTTCAAGGTCTACCAGTCGGTGTTCCAGGAAGTGCAGCGCATGCCGGTGCCCTGCACCATCATCGCTTCCATCGTGGAGAAGGGTGACGAGAACTTCATCAAGGACATCATGCGCCAGGAGGTGCGTGATCGCGACGACATCAAGCTGGTCATCGTGCGGGCTCGCGGCACCGGCAAACGCGACGGCCTGGCCCACGCCTTCCGCGCCCTGTCACGGCAGATGCCACTGGAAAACGCCGTGGTCGGCGTGGTCGACGGCGACACCATGATGCTGCCGGGCTGCGTGGAACGCGCCGTCACCCTGTTCGCCTACCTGCCCAGCGTCGGCGGCATCACCACCAACGAGTTCTGCGAGGTGGAAGGCAGCAGGCTGATGCAGGAGTGGCACACCATGCGCTTCGTCCAACGGCACATCAACATGTGCTCGATGGCGCTGAGCAAGCGCGTGCTGACCATGACCGGGCGCCTGTCGTTCTTCCGCGCCAGCGTGATGACCGACCCGGCGTTCATCAAGGACGTCGAGGCGGACTTCCTCGACCACTGGCGCCTGGGCCGTTTCCAGTTTCTCACCGGCGACGACAAGTCCTCCTGGTTCAGCCTGATGCGCGCCGGCTGGGACACCTTCTACGTGCCGGACAGCCATACCCTGACCGTCGAGCACCCGCCAGACAACAGCTTCCTGCGCGCCACGCGGCAGCTGATGTATCGCTGGTACGGCAACTCGCTGCGGCAGAACTTCCGCGCTACCCGCCTGCTGGGCCTCGATCGCCTCGGCCTGTTCACCATGTACGTGCTCTACGACCAGCGCGTGTCCATGTGGACCTGCCTGATGGGCCTCAGCGCCTCGGTGGTGGCCGGCCTGCTGTTCGGCGTGCAGTACCTGCTGATCTACCTGTTCTGGGTGCTGCTGTCGCGGACCCTGGTGACGCTGCTGTTCTTCTTCACCCAGCACCCGGTCGATCCGATGTACCCCTTCGTTCTCTATTACAACCAGATCGTCGGCTCGGTGATGAAGGTTTACACCATGTTCCACATGGACCAGCAGAGCTGGACGCGGCAGAAGACCACGATCAGCAACGGCAACGTCAGCTTCGATGCGGCGCTCAACCGCTGGACCTCGAAGACCATGTTGCTGTCCTCCATCGCCATTTTCTTCGGGGTCATCTCGGTCCTGTTGGAACTCACGCAACCCTAAGCAAAGGCGCGAATGCTATGAGTAGCACCACTGTCCTACCTGCAAACGTTGTTCATGAAGCGATCGATGAACGCCAGTTCGTTCGCGCCAAGATCCCTGCCCGCCTGACCCTGGCAGGCAACGGCATCAAGGAACTGGAGTGCGAGATCCAGGACATTTCCCTGGGCGGAATCGGCCTGCTGCTGGATCAGCCGCTGAAGATCGGCAGCCTGTTCAACGGCTCGATCAAGCTGAACCTGCACACGGTCGACCTGAACATCGATACCAAGCTGAAGATCGTCTCGCAGCGCGGCCGCGAAGTCGGCGCCGAGTTCGTCGAGCTCGACCGGCAGAAGCGCGACATCCTGCGCTACATCATCTCCGCCTACATGTCCGGCGACATCGCCGACATCAACGGCCTGTTCAACGTCATGCAGCGCGAGAACTACATCAAGGAGCGCAAGACCAAGCAGGCCAGCGCACGCACGCCCGCAGAGCGCCTGAAGGCGGCCCTCGGTTCGCTGCTGTTCTTCTGCGCCGGCGCCGCCGCAGTGACCCTGATCGTCTACAAGAGCTACCTGCTGTTCTTCCAGATGCCTGCCGCGCAAGCGGTCGTCGGTGCCAACGCCTACATCGTCAGCATGCCGGAGAACGGCAACCTGCGTTACCTGATCGGCGCCGAGCAGACCAGCGTCAGCACCGGGCAACCACTGGCCAGCGTCTCCACGCAACTGGCCAGCAGCCTCACCAGCCCCGCCGACATCGCCGCACTGGGCGACCTCAGCGAGCAGGATGTCGCCGCCCTGCTGGGTCGGGTCACGGTGGAAACGGTGATCGCCAGCCCGTGCAACTGCAGCCTCTACTTCCCTGCACCGCGCCTGGACGGCTTCGCCTACAAGCAGCAGGAGCTGGTCCATCTGCTGCCGCAGGACCAGCCACTGAACATCAAGGCCAGCGTTCCTTTCGAGCGCATGGACAAGCTCGAGCGGGTTCGCGCGGTGGAGATGCGTGTACTGGGCAGCGACGACACCTTCTCCGGCGAGATCGTTTCCAGTCGCGTGGACGATCAGCGGCAGATGGTCGAGCTGACCATCAAGCCGGATCACCCGCTGCCGCTCAGCACCTATCAACTGCCGGCCGCCGTCGAGTTCAAGCTCGGCCTGCCCCTGCGCTGGACATTCTGAGGTCACCATGTCGCTCAGATCGCTCCTGTGCACCACTGCCCTGTCCCTGGCCATCGCCGGGCCGGCGCAGGCGGCCCGCAGCCTCGAACAGATTCGCTACGCGCTGTTCCAGGACAACCTGGCGCCGGTGGAGGAGGACCTGCGTGCCCTGGCCGCCCGTGGCGACCTGGGCGCGACGCGACTGCTCGGCGAAGTGCTGGCGAGCCGCAGCCCGGCAAACACCGCACGCGCCATCGAACTGTTCAAGCAGGCCTTCGCCGAGGGCCGCGGCGATATCGGCGCACTGGTGCCACTGGCGCGCCTGGTGGACTACAAGCCGCGCTGGCAACAGGCCAACCGCGCCTACATGGAGCAGGCGCTGCAGCGTTTCAAGGCCGGGCGCGACTTCATCAGCGTCGACACCCGCCTGGAAGTGTTCCTGGTCTTTCCCGAGCTGTTCGACGCGGCACAAGTCACGCAGTTGATCGACCTCTATGACCGTGCCTGCCTGGTGTATTGCCACGCCCCGCTCTACCGCGCCGTCGCGGCGGCCCGTGCCGGTGACACCGAGTCTGCGGACAGGTGGTTCCGCCTGGCGGTGGAAAGCGACCCGCGCGCCGTGTACCGCTACTACGATTTTCTCGGCGAGGCGCGCAACCAACGTTTCCGCGCGTTCGCCGAGCAACTGGCGCCGCGCATGGCCACCCTGCCGGTCGACCTGGTGCAGCGCATCGCCCAGCAACTGACCGAGGTGCGCAACGCCGAGATCAGCGCCTACAACAACAGCCGCCCGCTGTCGCGTGCGCAGACCGACGAGGAGAAACAGGCCCGCGAGCTGAAGGCCCAGGCACACGCCAGCCTCATCGAACAGCTCGACCGCGAGGTGCTGCAGTGGCTGGACAACGCCATCGCCCGCGACTTTGGCCCGGCGATGGTGAGCAAGGCCAACTTCCTCATGACCGCTCCGGATCGCTACGGCCCGGAGCCGGTGGTGGACCTGGTCCAGCGCCTGGAACAGCGCCAGGGACAGAACCTCAGCCTGAGCATGGCCGAGCGTGAGCAGCCCATCACCCCGCAACACATCAAGGCCCTGCGCGCCAGGCTGCACATGGTGCTGTGGCGCACCCTCGATCCGCACCTGAGCCAGCGCCTGATCGCCGAGCTGCAAGCCGAGCACTACCCCGAAGCCACGCTGCTCGAAGGCGACATGTACAACCAGGGCGTCCTGGACGAGCCCGATCAGGAACGGGCCCTGGCGCTGTACCTGCAGGAAGCCAGGGCTGGCTCGATCAACGCCCTGATGCGCATTGCCCGCCTCTACACCTATGGCCGCGCCATCTGCCGCGACAACGCCAAGGCCTACACCTTCGCCTTCGCCGCTCAGGAACTGGGCGATCAACGCGCAGCAGCGCTGACGCAGGCGCTGGGCTCCAGGCTGACGCCCGAGCAACGCACCGCCGCCACCCGTGATGGCAACCGTCTCATCGAGGAGTTCGCCCTGTGATCCGCCCCAACGCCCTGCGCTGCGCCGCCCTGTTGCTCGCTTGCCTGCCCCCGTTCCTGGCGCAGGCCGATGAGCTCGACAACCCGGCGGCCGAGGCCGGCAGCCTGTCGCCCGAGCTCGAACCGGTCACCTCGCTGCTGACCCACAAGCTGTTCATGCGCACCGGCTATGGCCCCGACGAGACCCGCCTCGGCGAGGATCGCCGCACCTTCTTCAGCCTGCGCTACGAGCCGTCCTACCGCTGGTACTCGCCCGAGCAGCGCTGGGCCAGGTGGGAGCTGTTCGGTCGCCTGTGGCTCAACTACGACACCGACCCGAATGCCCTGCAGAACACCGAGGGCAGCGACGAGAACCTGAGCCGGCGCCGTCATGCCTACAGCGAGGCCCGCGAGTTCTACGCACGCCGCAACCTGCTCGGCGACGACCCGCGCTTCTCCGCCACCTTCGGCCGCCAGCGCTTCAGTGATCGCTTCGGCATCTGGTGGGACGACAGCATCGAAGCCCTGCGCCTGGACTACAACGACAGCTTCGCCAGCGGCTTCGTCGCCGTCGCCGAGAAGTTCTACTACTACAACTCCGACGACAATCGCCTCGACCCGCGCGACAAGAACATCCGCTACCTGATGGCCGAGTACGCCTGGCGCTGGCATGCCGATCACTGGATCGGCGCGCGCCTGCTGCACGAGGACGATCACTCGGGCAGCTCGGTGGATGATCGCCAGGACTTCGACGGCCTGCGCTACGGCATCTTCCTGCGCGGCGACACGCGCCAGCTGACCTCGCTGGTCAGCGACTACCAGCTGGAAGCCGTGCGGCTCGACGGCACGCAGGACATCACCCAGGCCAACGGCCAGCGTGAGCGCAGCGACAAGCGCGGCTGGGCGCTGGTCGGCGATGTCGGCAAGCGTTTCGAGAGCCTGCCCTGGACCCCGCGCGTCGGCCTCAGCGCCGGTCTCACCGACCGCCCGGACGACAGCGGCAACGACGGCTTCAGCCTCAACCGCATCCAGTCGGACCGGCGCAACGACCCCTTCAGCTACAGCAGCCGCCTGGTCAGCAACCTGGTCAGCGTCAACCTGAGCAACCTGGCGTTCTATGGCATCAGCCTGGAAACCCAGCCGACCGACCGCAGCCAGCTGGACATGCGCCTGAGCGATCTGCGCCTGCGCAATGCCTCCGCGCAGCTGCCACTGCGCACCACCACCGATGGCCTGGTGCGTGACAGCGGGTCGTCGCACCTGGGCCAGGTGCTGGACATCAATCACTACTGGCGCATGTTCCCGCTGGCCTACGACGGCAAGCGCATCCAGCTCAACACCCTGACCAGCCTGAGTTACTTCAGGGCCGGTAGCGCACTGGAGATCGGCGACGACTACCAGGTGACGCTGGGCATCACCCTGACCTACTGACCGAGAGCAGCGCCAGCATGATCTTCGCCTCCAATGTCTTCCTGTTCCTGTTCCTGCCGGTCTTCCTGCTCTGCTATTACCTGGCCAGGGATCACTGGCGCTCCTACGTGATCGTGCTCGGCAGCTACCTGTTCTACGCCTGGTGGCGGCCCGACTTCCTGTTGTTGTTCGTCGCCATTTCCTACTGGAACTACTGGTTCGGCCTGCGCATCAAGGCACGAATCGGTGCCGGCGAGAAGCAGATCGCCTTTCGCCTGCTGAGCGTCGGCGTGATCGGCAACCTGGCCACCCTCGGCTACTTCAAGTACGCCAATTTCGGTGCCGACGTGCTGGTCGCGGTACTCGAGCCGCTGGGTATCAATACCTTCACCCTGGAACACATCATCCTGCCGCTGGGCATTTCCTTCTATGTGTTCCAGGCCCTGAGCTACATCGTCGACATCTACCGGCGCAACGCGGAGCCCACCGATCGCTTCGTCGATTTCGCCGCCTACATCGCCCTGTTCCCGCAGCTGATCGCCGGGCCGATCCTGCGCTACAGCCTGATCGACAAGCAGCTGAAGAACCGTAGCCACTCCCTGGAACTGTTTTCCCTGGGCGCCTGCCGCTTCATGCTCGGTTTCATCAAGAAGGTGCTGATCGCCGACTCCCTGGCGCCGATGAACACGCTGTTCATCGGCGGTGGCGAACTGCAGATGGCGGACGCCTGGTTCGGCCTGCTGGTCTCCGCGCTGCAGCTGTACTTCGACTTCTCCGGCTACAGCGACATGGCCATCGGCCTGGGCATGATGATGGGCTTCCGTTTCGCGGAGAACTTCAACCAACCCTACATCGCGCAGAGCATCACCGAGTTCTGGCAGCGCTGGCACATGACCCTGGCCGACTTCCTGCGCGACTACGTGTACATGCCGTTGGTGCGCAAGCGCCTGGTCGGCATGCTCGTCGGCCTGGTCATCACCATGATGCTGTCCGGCCTGTGGCACGGCCCCAGCTTCGCCTTCATTTTCTGGGGCCTGTTCTTCGGCATCGCCATGGTCATCGAGCGGCGGCTGGGCATCGCCACCAAGATCAACACGCCCTACAACTTCTGGCGCAACGCGCGCTGCATGTTCGTCCTGGCGTCCTGCATGCCGTTGTTCTTCACCGGCGCCCTGCCCCACGCCCTGCAGATCTACAAGGCGCTGATCGGCCTCAACGGCTTCGGCTCGCTGGACCTCTACTGGTTCGGCACCTCGGCCATGACCATGACCTTCACCCTGATCGCCCTGCTGTGGATCGTAGTCGCCGGTTCGATCAACATCCGCTACTACGCCAACGCCGGCCAGCAGGGGTACTTCATGCAGCACGTCAGCGGCGTCGGCATGCTCCTGCTGTGGCTCGGCTTCCTGCTGACGCTCACCCGCCTGGCGGCGAATTCCTTCTCCCCTTTCCTGTACTTCCAGTTCTGAGGTTGCCGACATGTTTCCGGTGATGAGTTCGGCCAGCAAGATCAACGGCATCCTGTTCTGCGTTCTGCTGTGCGGCATGTTCCTGTACTCGCTGCCTGCGGTGCTCGCGTTCTCCAGCACCCAGACCCAGGCCCTGTCGCTGTTTCTCGACGGCAAGCTGGTGCGCAAGTTCGAGCAGTTCTACGACAAGCGCCTGTTTCTGCGCGACCCGTCCGTGGAGCTGTGGGCGAACATCCAGCAGGCGATCTTCCGCGAAGGGGCCAGCGGCGTGGTGCTGGGCCGCGATGGCTGGCTGTTCACCAACCAGGAGTACCTGCTGCCCAGCGACCTGGAGCAGAACCTGGACAAGCAACTGGCGCTGATCGACAAGGTCCACGCGCAACTGGCTCAGCAGGGCAAGCAGCTGATCATGCTGCCGGTGCCGATGAAGCTCGACACCTACGCCGAGCACTCGAACTACGCGCCGGCCGAGCGAATCAGCAGCCTCTACCAGCAGTTCAGCCAGCGCCTGGCCGAGCGCGGTATCGACAGGGTCGACCTGCGCAGCGCGTACCAGGACGTCGCCGCCGCCGAGCCGCTGTTCCTGCGCAACGACACCCACTGGAGCCCGAAGGGGGCCGAACTGGCGGCGCAGACCCTGGCCCGACAGTTCCCCCAGCTGCGCGGCGACACGCCCTACATCACCCAGGCCGCCGGCGAAAAGCAGATCACCGGCGACCTGCTCAACTACCTGAAATTCGACCCCAGGCTGGCGCCCAGCTACTTCGAACCGGTGTACATCCAGCTCCATGAAACCCTCAAGCACGACAGCGGCGGCCTCGGCGCCAGCCTGTTCGGCGACGAGGCCATTTCCCTGGCGCTGGTGGGCACCAGCTACACGCGTATCGACGACTGGAACTTCGCCGGCTTCCTCAAGCAGGCGCTGCAGCGCGATCTGGTGACCGTCGCCCTGGAAGCGCGCGGCCCGTTCCAGTCCATGAACGAGTTCCTGGCCGGCCCTGCCGCCAGTGGCGACGAGGTGCAGACGGTGATCTGGGAGTTCCCCGTGCGCACCCTCCTCGCCCAACGCCAGATCCCTTCTCCCTGACATCTCCACCAGCCAGAGGTACCCCTATGCCCGCCCTCATTCTTCGCGTCATGACCCTGCTGCTGCTCGGCAGTGCTTGCGCCCAGGCCGCCCAGGACAGCAATGCCGACCTCTATGACCCGGTCGCCCCGGCCAACTCGGCCTTCGTGCGGGTACTGAACCTCAGCGACAGCAACGTCGAGGTCACGCTCAGCGGCAAGAACAAGCCCCAGTCCGTCACCGGCGGGCAGTTCGGCGGCTACCGTTTCGTCGCTCCCGGCGTGCAACGCATCACGGTCGCCGGCCAGGTGCTGGAGCATGAACTCAAGGCCAATACCGCCAGCACGGTGCTCTATCGCGACGGCCAGCTGCAACTGATCGCCGACCAGTTCGTCAACGAGCCGCGCAAGGCGCAGATCGCGTTCTACAACTTCACCGCCAAGCCGGCGGCACTGAAGACCCTCGACGGCCAGCATGTGGTGGTCGACATGATCGAACACGACCAGACCGGCAGCCGCATGGTCAACGAGCTGAAGATCGCCTTCGCCGCCTACGCCGGTGACGCCAGGCTGGTCGACTTCGACGAGCTGTTCCTGAAGAAGGGCCGCTCCTACAGCTACGCCCTCCTCCCGGCAGGCAGCGGCTTCCGCGCGATTACCCTGGCGAACAGCATCGACCCGACGGAATGACTCCCGACGGCCTGGCCAAACAAGTGAGCGGACGATGACCTGCAAACGCATGAAGCACCCTCTACTACTGGCGGTCGGCAGCCTGATCGCCGCCGGCGCTTGCGCCACGCCTGCCGTTGCGCAAGCCGAGCAGGCCGAAGAGTGCCAGGACCTGCAATGCCTGATCTGCCCGCGCCTCAGCGCCCCCGAGGAATACGCCGAGGGCAACATGAAGGCGCTCAAGCAGATCGTGCCTGGTAAGGATCGCTGGCTGTTCCGTTCGGAGGTCGACCTGACCAATGACTTCGGCATTCCAGCGGCTGCACAGCCGGAGTTCGCGCGCCTGATGCAGGCCTTCGCCAAGCACGGCACGCAGGTCGCGGTAGCCGTGCAACCGACCCGAGGGCTTATGCACCGCGCCCAGCTGCTACCCGGGCAAGCGCATGGTTTCGACTACCAGAAAGCCAGCGGCAGCCTGCGCCGGTTCCTGCAGCAGATGCGCGACGCCGGCGCCATCGTCCCCGACATCATGACCCTGGTGGAACATCCGCCCAAGGACTTCTTCTTCCGCCGCGACCACCACTGGACCCCGGTAGGCGCAGAATCCACGGCCCGTCTGACGGCCGAGGCCATTCGCCAGAGCCCGGTCTATGCGCAACTGCCGCGCAAGGGTTATGTCACCGAGCAGACCCTGACGTTGTACAAGGACGGCACGCTCAACCTTGGCCTGGCGGCGATCTGCGGCAACCACTTCGGCTACCAGTTCGTGCCCGGTTACCAGACCGTGCCGGAGAGCAACGACGCCGCGCTGCTGTTCGAAGAACAGCCCGACCCCGAGGTGGTGCTGGTAGGGACCAGTAACTCCGCTGCCCGCGAGGATGAGACCAAGCAGTTCAACTTCGACGGATTCCTCAAGCAGTACCTCAGCACCGACCTGATCAACTACGCGCTGCCGGGGGCCGGCCAGGACGGCTCGCTGCTGGAATACCTGCAGTCGAGCAACTACTCGCCGGACAAGGCACCGAAACTGATCATCTGGGAGCTGCCGGCCAACTACCGGCTGGACGGTGAGCTGACCTACCGCCAGCTGATCCCCGCCGTGAACGGCGGCTGCAAGGCCAGCGACAGCGTGCTGCAGGCCCAGCTGGAACGACCGGGCATGGGCCTCAACGACCGCCTCGAGCTGCTCAGCAACACGGGGGCGGCGCGTCAGAACCTCAAGGGCCGCGACGCCGTGCTCGACATCCGCATCAGCGATCCCAACATCAAGAACTTCTACATCATCACCTATTACGACAACGGCACCCGCGACAAGGTGTGGTTCCGCCGTGAAGCCATCGTCACGGGCGGGCAGTACTACCTCGAACTGAGCCGTGCGCCGGAATTCCGCGACGCCAACCTGCTGTCGGTGCTGCTCGAACCCACGCAGACCGTCGAGCAGCCCTTCAAGATCGAGACCAAGCTATGTCTGTGAGCGCCCGCCTGACGGCCCTGCTGCTGTTGCTCTGCGCCTCGCTGGGCGCCAACGCGGCCCAGTCGATCTGGGCACCGCAGTCGACGGCAGCGTCACGCCTGGTCGGCGACTATCGCCAGGAGCGCTGCCCGAAGACGCCGCCAGCCGCCTACACCGGCCACTTGCAGCTGGACAGCAAGTACGACCAGCGCGACCCCAGCAAGAGCCGCCTGGTCGCTCGGCAGAGCAAGGACACGCAGCGCATTCGCAAGCAGGTGCAGGGCTATATCGGTGGCCTGATCAAGGCCACCCAGGTGTTCCAGCGCACGCAAAAGGCCAACGAGGCCAACATCGCCCTGGCCTGCCTGGATCAGTGGCTCGACGCCTGGGGCAGCCGCTCGGCCCTGCTCAGCGATGACGCCAGCAAGACCGGCGTGGCCTCGCGCAAGTGGGCCCTCGCCGCCATCGCCTCGACCCTGCTCAAGGTGCAGGCGCTGAGTGACCAGCGCTATCGGTTGAGCCCCGTGCAGACGCGCTGGCTGCAACAGCTGTCCGCCAAGGTGATCGCCGAATACGAGCCTCGTCGCCACGACAGCGGCATCTACTTCAACAACCACGACTACTGGGCGGCGTGGGCCGTCGCCGCCACCGCCATGTTGCTCGATGACGACAAGGGCCTGGCCTGGGCAGACGTCGCCCTGCGCCGGGCGTTCAGCCAGCTCGCCCAAGGTAAGGGGGACTATGAGTACCTGCCGCTGGAAGTCGCCAGAGGACGCCTGGCCGCCGACTACAGCCATTACGCGCTGGTGCCGCTAATGCTGCTGGTCGAGGCCGCGGAATTCAACGGTCGCCCGCTCAGCGAACAGGAGCGCAGCCAGCTCGCCGGCCTGGCTAACTTCGCCGCTCGCGCCGTGCTGGATCCCGGGACCGTCGCCGAACTGAGCGAGCGCCAGGCCGATGTCGGCCCGCACAAGATGGTCTGGCTGCTGCCGTTCCTCAACCGCTATCCGCAACACCAGTGGGGCCGCCGCCTGTACCAGGCACACGGCGAGGAGATCAACCACTACAGCCAGGTAGGCGGCGACCTCAAGCCGCTGTATCCCCGGCCCAACTGACCCAGGATTGTCGCCATGTCACAGGCTCTGACCCTTTCCCGCGCACTGCTGCTGATGACCTGCACCCTCAGCCTCGCGGCCCTCGGTGCACCAGCGGCCCTGCACACGCTCGACCCGCACTGGCAGCAGCAGCAACAGCAGCGCAGCAGCACGCAGATCATGCAGCGCAGTCAGCCTCCTGTACTCGACATGCAGGCCCCCGGAAAGCGCGGCAGCGTCAGCCTGGAGCCCATGTACTCCGCGCAGGCCGGCAGCTGGCCGTTCGAGCCGTTCGTGCACAACGGCCTGTTCCGCGCCATCGCCAGCTACCAGGCGCAACACCCGCGTGCCGTGGTGATCCGTGGCGGCAGCATCACCCTGGAGCAACTGCGCACGCAACTCAACGATGCCCGGGTCCTGGGCCGCCATGACGACGGCTACCTGCTCAGCTACCCGCTGATGATCGCCGACGATGCTGCACTGCTGATCGACGACCAGGTGCTCTACCTGTTCGGTCCATCCGGCACGGCACTGATCAACCAGGGGCTGCTGCGCGTGCAGAACTCAAGGCTGCAGAGCTGGAGCGACGGCCGTGCCACGGACACCGACCGCCCCACCCGCCCCTTCATCATGAACTGGGCCGGCAGCCGCCTGCAGATCGAGACCTCGCAACTGGTCAGGATCGGCTACAACGCCAACCTCTCGCGCGGCGTCAGCAGTGGCCTCAGCCCGCACCAGTCGGCGAATCGCCCTCCGGCACAGATCCTGATCGAGGGTAGTCGCTTCGAGGAAATGGCCAGCGCGCTGGAGCTGAATCACAGCCAGGCACTGGTGCGTGGCAACCAGTTCATCAGGCAGCAGCAGTACGCCATCGACCTCGGCAACAGCCGCTTTCTGCTTGCCGACAACCGCATCGACGGGGTGAAGAACAACAGCGGCGTGCGCGTCAGCGGCAGCAGCAGCGGGCGCATCCAGAACAACCTCATCCTGCGCGCGGGCAAGAGTGCCATCGAAGTCAGTGCGCAGCACGGCGCCCTGCTGATACAGGGCAACCGCCTGGGTGCATCCCTGGGCTACGGCCTGATGCTGCGGCAGATCGGCGATGGTTCGGGACTGCTGGTCCAGGACAATCTGATCGCCAACAGCAGGCTGAGCGCCATCGACGCAGCCGAACTGAGCGGCGCGCTGATCCTCGACAACCGCATCCATTCGACACCGGAATACGCCATCAGCCTGCGCAACGCCCAACCCGGCGCCGGCCGACTGGTCATCACCGGCAACCGCCTGGAAAGCATCGGCAAAGCCATGATCCGGGTAGAGGGCATGCAGGACACCATATTGGGCGACAACCACTTCAAGGCCACTCCGCTGCTGCAGAACCTGCTGACAGGCGACCTGCTGCCGCTGCAAAGCCAGATACTCGACAGCACCGTACGCCGTCGCTGCCACCTGCAGATCTCGCAGTTCCAGGGCGCAGAGGCCGACTCGACTGACGCCCCGACCTGCAGCAACTAGCCGACGCGGACCGATCGACGGAACAACGCAGCTAACGATGCTCGACCTTCAACTGGCTGAAGGTCGCCGCTCCCGCATTGGTTTCATTGCCGCTGTTGTCGAGGGTGTAGACCCCCGCCTTGAAGTACAACGCATGGCTTGCCCATGCCTTGTTCAAGCTGCGACTCCAGGTCTTCACCGCTCCACCCGGCTCGACCAGGCCAATGCTCAGCGTGCCGTTCTTCGCCAGGTGAATTTCATAGCTGAAGTCCTGATCCAGCCTCACCTTGCTCGACAACACGATCTTCAACGAATCGGCGTCGGCAGGATGTCCGCGAAACGCGATCACCACGTTGCCGTAACCCGTCTGCGGCACATACTGGTAACCCAGCATCAAGGGCGGTGAAGTGCCCTGCTTGGAGTGAATCTGCGAGAACGCCAGCATGCCGCTGGCAGGCACCTGAGTGATTCTGGCGGTCGCGCTCAGTACGTCGGTCGCAGCAGTGTAGGACCAGTTCCGCAGCGTGCCATCGGAATAGGTTTCCCTCAGTTCGCTGCGCGGGTACACCGAGTTGCTGGTGGTAGAGCCATTGGCCGGCGCCCAGAAGAAAATCCGCCCGTCGCGGGACTGAAAGTAGTCATCCTGATACCCGCCGACCAGGAGAGGCGTATCGATGACAGTCGCAGGCACGCCTACGGGAATGGTGAGGTTCCAGGTGGCAAGATCGATCATGACTGAACTCCATGGATAAAACGGCCAACGCAGGCCTACTCAGTCCCGCCAGACCGCCGCCCCACGAGAACGCGGGCACGACCTCCGACTTGCAACCGAGCTTATCGCCGGGTTCAGCGGTGATTAACGACCACTCATCATGATTTTGGCGCTGCTTTTTTGACTAACGCCGCAAGCCGGTTGAACACCCCGCCCTTTGCCTCATCGCATAACGATTCCTTTGCCGGGAGACAGCGTCGAGCCCTCACAGGATCGACCTTTTCCACTCCCCGAGAGGATGCAAGGAATGTGAGCGAGTCGAAGGTTTACCGACGCCAAAGGTGTCGGTACGCCTCGTCGATACGCCAAAGCGCAGGGGTTTTGACGCTTTGCACGCCCCAGAAAACAAAAGCCCCGAAACGCTGGATGTTTCAGGGGCTTAAGCTTGAGATATGGCGGGAAGATGGGGATTTGATCCCGCTCAGACGGCTGCCCGTCGCTGCCCTTCTGTGCCCAACGTCAGCAAAATCGGGGGTTCCGTCTCATCGCAGCTGCCCACTGATGCCCTATGTCGCCCGTTAATTTCGCCACTTTATCGACACACTGCCTAGACAGTCGTGTTGGCCATCGGTAGCGTCTAGCCACCACAGCAGCCTGGATCGTCCGACGTGAGCAACCCTGCATGTCGCGTTGCGCCTAGTGGGCCGTGTCTTCATTCTGGCCTAGGACCTGGCGCCTCTCCGGGGAGGTGATCAGACAGCAGCGGTCATGTCATGCGACGGCAAGGTCGCCTAACTAATAGGCATGCACTAAAGGAATAGTATGCGCTCAGCAAATCTAATAATTACTGGTGGCATCGCTGCACTCTCTACATGCCTCGCCATCTATGCCTTCCCAGTTGGGACAAAGGAGCTTCATCGTTGGGCGCTGGTGCTGGGAACGTTTGCAAGCATTGCGTGCATCTCATGGCTATTCTTTGGCGCGCTCCTTTTATCAAAAAACAATAGCCTTAAAGGCCAGACACTCATCTTGCTTGGCTATGTATCTGCCCTTGTACTGTGCGCTATCTCTGGCGGTAGTTTCGGCGCCTTGTACTTTATAATGCACGCAGAAAAAGTCGACTTCATAACGGCTTTCAAATCTACTGCTATCGTCATGCTTGGCGGCCACACTATAGCCGCTGCGATATTCAGCTGGGCACTTGTTTATCTGAAAAGAATCCGCACCACATAACGCATGAAGAAAGAGCTAAAGGGGACAGATTTATTTTCGATGGGCGATTGCAATAAATAAATCCGTCCTTTTTCATCCCCACCAACCAAGCATCATACACCTTATGCAGTTACCGATTAAACTCGATAATGCCTTAAGCTTCACCCATGGATTTCTCAAGGCACTAGAAATAGTTGCGAACAGAAAAGCAGGAATCTCTGTAGGCATTTATAAGCGCAACGGAACGCTAGAAGCCGACCTAGCCTTGCACCTCAAGAAGTGTAAAATCCAATACTCAACAATAAAAACATCACTTTCAAACCGCGACGAATTTATAAAAAAGTCCTGGAGCCCGCTAGACATATCACTCTCTCACCTATTTCCTACCGTTCGAGAAGACCTAAAGTGGCAATTCGAAGAGTGCGTCGGCCTGCTTTCTACCGCAATTGATGAACATGGACCGTTCAACCCTCTCTTCAGCGCTCCAATTCATGAAGTTAAATTCACAAGTGACAATGAATTTCCTCTGCACACTCTTGAGATCGGCGGTTGGACACTTGTATTTTCCGGCGAATACAGCGCATAACAACATGTTGAAGCCGCTCGCCGGACAGACCTAACACTAACCCCATAATCAGACATCAGGCATTTATTTTGCGAAAACTATTGGAATCTGACAGCCTTATCCAGGTAAATCTGATAGCTAGCTACCTGCAAAGCAATGGCATAACTGTAAAAATACTGAACGAACACCAGAGCTCCATCCGCTCGGTTATTTCCTTTAACAAACCCATACACCCTGAACTCTGGGTACACCCCGAACAGTTTGAAGCTGCTGCCAAACTTGTCGGCCGATTTCAATACGAACAAGAATCAAATTATTCGCAAAGCGAAGCCGAGTGGCGGTGCAAAAACTGCAAGGAAAGCAACCCTGGCAACTTCATGTCTTGCTGGGCCTGTGGAAGCCACAATTAATCTTCCTTATGATTTACGGCTTGAATACCGGTTGAGCACGCCTAACAAGCGGCTCAATCCGTCTGTTTCCCTCACTGGTACAGGCTAACACCTGCGCCTTAAGTAAACGTCATGCCTGATTAATATGTAGACCATAGAAGAGATAGCTATGACTAAGCATGTTGGCTCTTGTCTGTGCAGCACAGTGAAATTTGAGATCCATGGAGATTTCGACAGCTTTTACCTGTGCCACTGTAAGCACTGCCAAAAGGACACTGGCTCTGCTTATGCATCAAATCTGTTTTCGCAGTCAGCTAAACTGACCTGGCTGGCGGGTGTAGATTCTGTGACCTCCTTTACGCTCCCAGGCACCCGCCACAGCAAAAGCTTTTGCCGGTCGTGTGGCTCAGCATTGCCCAGCACTCAACTTACAAACCTGCTCGTTGTTCCTGCGGGTTGTTTGGACACAGAAATTGCTACGCTGCCGACTGCGCAAATTTTCACATCAAGCAAAGCAGTATGGGGTCGGGCGACTGGTGATGTGCCAGAGTTCAAAGGGCTGCCAGAGTAAGAGAAGCTCACCTTCTTGCATAGCAGCTAGAATCTGCCCCTGAACCAAACATTAGGTGCCCAGGATGATTGTCTTCGCTTTTTTTGTTTGCTTCGTTGTGGCTACCACGGCGCTCGCTTTTGCAAAGCTGAGGCCCAAGGGTGCCTCCCCCGATCACATCCGTGCATTTGATCGCTGGACCTGGTTGCTCGCTGCAGCTGCGGCGCTGGCCAGTGCTCTGTTCGCCTGGCCTGTCGATACGGACTCAATGGACAGCCTCTGGCGGCCTGCAGCGGCAGCGTTCAATGCATCAATCGCCTGGGCAATGGTGCTCCTGGGTGCAACGGCCATTCGGTACACCCTCTTCCGTGGGCAGCACACCTGATCACTGGAAAGCAGTGAGCGTCGAACCCGTTTGAACTGCTGTCCGTTACTGCCCTTCCCTGCCCAACACTAGCAAAACTGGGGCTTTCGCCCCTTCTCTTCTGCCCATTGCGGCACTCTGTGGCCGTTGATTTCGACACTTTTTCGACAGGCCAGCTAGACAGGTTCGGCGGCTATCGCTAGCTTCTGGCCATCAAGCCCCTGTGCTTTAAGTCTTCGGTGTCGCTTTTCCAACCTGAGAGTGTCGCGTTTCTCACCATTGATACGTGATAAATCAAAGGCTTGCGCCGAATTATGGTTGATTACCAGACATTACTGGGGATGTTATGCGACAGCAATGTCGCCTAATTTATAGTTAGGGCTACACATGAAATTAATCTTCGCTGCGTTTTTGGCAATGGTAAGCCAGTTCGTCTATGCAGGTTATGATGTCCATATTACTAAAAAAGATTTTTGGGCTGACGAAAACGGCCCGTGCATAAGTCACGAAGAATGGAATAATTATGTAACAACGGACAGCCAAATCCAGCGCGACAATAAAAATTCAACAAATGATTTCTTAGTACGTCTTGAGCTTGAGCAATTCCCTATTTGGTACAACCCCTACCTTTGCGAAATTTACACAAAGAACCCATCTGAAAACGCCATCAATAAATTCATAAAAATTTCTGAAGCTCTCGACGCAAAAGTTCAAGGCGATGACGGCGAAAGTTATCCACTCACACCCTAACTAGTGGTTCAAACCCTTCGCTACGCTCACCGGGACGGGCTAAAGCCGGCCCCTTAACCAAACGTTAGGCTAGAAAATGAGTCTCGACATTCACCTTGAAGCCGATGAGCGACTTTCAATAACCACTATCTCTACGACATTGAGCGAACTCGGCGCACGGGATAGAAACAGTGACGGCCATACGGTGGAAGGAATTTTCGAATCCGGATTAATAGTGAGCGCCGCGTGCGAACTAGATGACCACACGTTATACACGGAAGATACTAAAGGCATGGACTTCCCCGTGGCCATTCGCTGTTACATACGAATAAAAGGGCCGGAGCCAGAAGGTTTTTCTGCGCTTGGCGATCTGGAGCGCTTTGTAAAACACCTTGCAACCAAAACCGACGCTAACCTTGTGGTTTCATTCCAGTACGAATCAGCGTTGTATTGGAGAAATAGCGATGGTTTACACACCGTCTAACTAGTGGTTCAAAATGTTCGCTTCGCTCACTGGGACGGGCTAAAGCTCGCCCCTTAACCAAATGTTAGAGCCACCATGGATAAAATCATCACCGACATAATACGCTCCGTGGCATATAGCACCGGCGGGCTTTTTTTAGGCGCCATCATAATGTCAGTCATCCTAGGAGTTACCGAACAAATACACGACGGCATAACTATAAGCAGAATAAAATCCGGATATGGAATAGGAATTTTCTTTTCACTGTTTGTCATTATGGCTGGCTTTATTCCGGCATTAATGTATGGCGCTCCGATGTATTCACTAATACGTCTGTATGGGCGCGCATCATTCCTGCTATCAGCCCTTATAGGTGTCGCACCTGGCATCGCTATTTACTCTTTGAGCGACAGAGCTTCAGGTCTTTTATTCATTATTTTCGGCCTAGCAGTAGGACTCTCAACACACGCAATCGCTAAAGCTACAGAACGAAAGCAATGATCGCATTGCTCAAACAAATAGTTCAAACCGCTCGCTTCGCTCACTGGAACGGGCTAAAGTCCGCCCCTTAACCAAACGTTAGGTAGCCATGTCAAAGTTATTATTACTCACTCTTTTAACTATGACCGGAACCGCAAATGCAAAAAACGAATGTCCAGAAACGCCGGCCAACCAAGTAGTTATTACTTCAGCCTCACATGCTATTGAAGCAACTAAAAAAGCAATGCTAAAAATATACAAAGCCGATTACTTAGCAGGCTTTGAACCATTTACAGCAGAAAAGAACAATAACATCTGGTATGTATACGGAAGCCTCTCGCCAGACACGTTCGGAGGGACTCCAGAAGGTGAAGTATGCGCAACAACTGGCAAGGTACTGGACATTTATCATTCCCAATAGTCACCTAACTAGTGGTTTAAATCATTCGCTTCGCTCACTGGAACGGGCTAAAGACCGCCTCTTAACCAAACGTTAGAAAGGAAAGGGGAACTAATTTACTTCTGACTGGCGAGCACAATAAATCCGCTCGATATTTTATGGCTCTTTCCCTAGCTCCGCGTCAGTTCCTATTATTCAACTGATACCTGGATTTGCAGTCACGTTTTCTTAGGCTTCCATCCTTCCCTGCAAATGAACAAATCCAGTCCTCTGGTCTGTTCTGCTCACCGATTACCATGATCTTCTGTTCTTCCGGCGCTTTCGGGTTTGTTCGTATGGCTCGGCGGTACCCCACTCTCTCGCGTCGACAAGGTTTATCGCGCCCTTCGGGGTGTAGTTCTGATCGTTGAATACGGTTTGCTTGGTAGCCGGGCTGTCTGAGCTAGTGGGTTGCTCAGCTCGCTGTCGAGACATTGCGTCTCACCTTGCCTGCTCTTCCACGATCTTGTCCCAGTCGTTTCTGGGCGTTGGCTCTGGTCGGGTGATCTCGGCAACCGGCATTGGCTTCGGTTGCTGATTGTTCGTGGCCAGGTTCGTGACTGTGTTCTGCATGAAGGCCTGGCCGCCCAGTGTGAGCGCACCAAGGGTGACGACCATGCCTATGGCACACCTTCGCCAGTCGGTTCGTGATGAATGGCGGGAAAATCCTGACCCTGCAGAAGATCCAGGGCCACACCACCCCGGCCATGGCCCTGCGCTATACGCACCTGGCGCCGGATCACCTGCCGGATGCCATCAGGCTCGGACCCGCTAGCGATCACCGGCGCTTTCTCGGCATCATCACCCCATAGCCATATCGAAGGGGCATCATGCGTGACTTCGTTCAACAGCAGCACAAGGCCAGGCAGCATGATGAATTCTTGCAACGCAAGGTTACCGCTGCCAGGGCATCGCTAAAGACTGGTCGTGGTCGTTCCAATGACGATGTAGAGGCTGAGTTTGGCGCTCGTCGTAAGCGCCTGACTAGGATGTGTCCACTGCCACAGGGGTAGCCTACAGTTTTATCCGTGCCAGGCACTTCTCATGACTCTTTTCGGTACTGGGTGCCAGTTGTTGTTGCGCACGCGAGTACGGACAAAATGCTTATAAATCTCGGGCCGCATAGGCTTTGCCCGGCGTTGGTGTCTGTGCCGATTACAGTACAGGCAAGCCGCCGCGATATTGATCTCAGTGTTTTCTCCACCGTCCTGGCGAGCCTCGAGGTGCTCTGCTGTACATCGGAACAACTCTGCTTGCTCGATGGTAATCCGGTGCATGTCCGCGAAGGTTTCAACTGAATCCACCCACATATCAAGACCGCAGTAATAGCAGCTGCCGTTCTGTAGGATGAAAGCGGTTTGACGGAGTTTTTGGACAGTATTCATAGGCCAACAAGATCCTTTGGTATGTGGATCCGTGGCCCATGTTTAACCGAAGTCATGGCGCGGGCTTGACGGCACCAGTAGGGCTGATCGCTACTGGCGAGGCACCACCCTTAACTTTGCTTCGTGATGGGGTAGGGCTGTGGAGCGAAGATATTGCTTTCCAGTGCCGGTATCAAGAACCTGATGTGCCACTCTTAGACACCTTGCATGTCGCATAAAGCAAAAGCCCCTGAAACTCTAAGAATTTCAGGGGCTTAAGCTTGAGATATGGCGGGAAGATAGGGATTTGAACCCTAGGTGCCATTGCTGACACAACGGATTTCGAATCCGTCCCGTTCGACCACTCCGGCATCTTCCCAAGCGGCGCGAATCATAACAGCTCAATACGCTTTGGCGAAGCTAATTTTGAAAATTTTTCTTGTTCTATCAGTCGCTTGTAAAAAACAGGCGCCACCGGTAATGCCGGCGGCGCCTGTCTGAGTGGTCAGGCTGTCAGGCGCGTCAGCGCCTCGCGGTACTTGTCCGCCGTCTTCTGCGCCACGTCCGCCGGCACGGCCGGGGCCGGGGGTTGTTTGTTCCAGCCGGTGGACTCCAGCCAGTCGCGGACGAACTGTTTGTCGAAGCTGGGCGGGTTCTTGCCTTCGACATAGCTGTCGGCCGGCCAGAAGCGGCTGGAGTCGGGCGTCAGCACTTCGTCCATCAGGGTCAGGGTGCCGTCTTCATCGAGACCGAATTCGAACTTGGTGTCAGCGATGATGATGCCACGGGTAGCCGCGTACTCGACCGCAGCGCTGTACAGGGCAATGGCCGTGTCACGCACCTTGGCCGCCAGTTCGGCACCGATGATGGCTTCGCACTGCTCGAAGCTGATGTTCTCGTCATGGTCGCCGACAGCAGCCTTGGTCGAGGGGGTGAAGATCGGCTGCGGCAGCTTGGCTGCTTCCTTCAGGCCAGCCGGCAGGGCGATGCCGCAGACGGTGCCGCTCTTCTGGTACTCCTTCCAGCCGGAACCGACGATGTAGCCACGCACGATGGCCTCGACGGCAACCGGCTTGAGGCGCTTGGCGACGACGGCACGGCCTTCGACCAGAGGCAGTTCGGCCGCCGCCACGACATCCTCGACCTTGTCACCGGTGAAGTGGTTGGGCACCACGCCGGCCAGCTTGTCGAACCAGAAGTTGGAGATGGCGGTGAGGATCTTGCCCTTCTCCGGGATCGGTTGTTCGAGGATCACGTCGAATGCCGACAGACGATCGGTGGCCACCATCAGCATGCGCTTGTCGTCGATTTCGTAGAGGTCGCGGACCTTGCCCGAGTAGATCTTCTTCAGGCTCAGGGTGGTAGGTGTGCTCATGTCGGCATTTCCGTTCGTGGCAAACAAAACAGGCGAAACCCTTTAGGATTTCGCCCATCGATTGGAGGCTGAGGCAGCTGCTGCCTGGATCAGCCGAGGTTGTCCTGAATCAGGCTCAGCACGCGGCGCGATACATCGGCCGGGGCGATGGTGTTGAGGTCCTTCTCCACCGTGACCTGCACGCTATCGCCCACCGGGGTCAGGCGAACCTGATAGCGCTCGGCGCGCGCCTCGATCTCTTCCTTGCTCGGCTCGCTGCCGAACAGACGACCGAAGAAACCGGGCTTCTCTTCATTGACCTGGGCACCTTCGGCCAGGTTGATGTAGTACAGGCCAAGGCTGCGGTTGAGGTCGTCGACACGCACGTCACCCAGCTCCAGCGAGCGGCCGACACCCGACCAGGCGCGGTCGAAGTCGGCGCCGAGGTTCAGCACCGGGTTGCCGTTGCCGTCTTCGCTCAGGCTGACGCGGCTGGGGGCATCGAAGTCGCGAGCCGCGAGCAGCGAGACGGAACCGCCCTGCTCCACGCCACGCGCCATGCTCACCAGCATTTCGTCGAGCAGTGCCGCTTCCAGGCTGGCGTTGCCACTGCGCTCGGCGAAGGCGACATCGGCACTGCTGCCAGCCGGACGCTCGGCGCTGGTGACGAAGACTTCACTGGTGTTGCGCTGCACACCCGGCTCGATGCGCACACGTACGCGCGTCTCGGCATCCGGTGCGACACCGGACACGCGGCTGCTCAGGCGACGCGCCATGGTGCTGGAAAGCTCGTCGAAACGCTGCCAGGAGGTGGTGAATTCACCGACCTGCGGGCGCTCACTGGCGATACGGAAGCCATTGTCCTCGAAGAACTGACGGGCCAGCGGCCAGACTTCGGCCGGCACGCGCTGGGCAACCACCCAACGCGAGTCGCCGCTGCGCTGCAGGCTGAACTCACGCTCGTCGCCACGCACTTGCAAGGGCTGAGGGCGCGGCACCTCGAATTCGCGGGACGTCGAGTTGCTGGTTGCAACCTGGGCAGGCACCGGCAGCAGCGGGTCGAGACGCTTGGCCTGGACATCGGCCGGCAGTTGCATCGGTGCGGTCTGACGCGCTTCCAGGTAGTCGCTACCGCGATCACGGAAGTAGCCATCTTCACCCCAGAGCCAGCCACAACCGCTGGTGCTGGAGACGATCAGAGCAAGGGCGGAAAATCCGGCCAGTCGCTTCATGCGTAGAATTCCTCGATTAAGCCAATACGCCGCACTGGCGCATGGCCTGGCGCAGCGGTTCGTGACAGCGCGGGCTGAGCCAGGTCAGCGGCAGGCGAATACCTTCGTCCATCAGGCCCATTTCGTGCAGCGCCCACTTCACCGGAATCGGGTTGGATTCGAGGAACAGGGCCTTGTGCAGGGGCATCAGGCGGTCGTTGATGGCACGGGCGATGGCCGCCTCGCCACGCATGGCAGCGGCGCACAGGTCGCTCATGGCACGCGGCGCGACGTTGGCGGTGACGGAGATGTTGCCCTTGCCGCCCAGCAGCATCAGCTCGACAGCGGTAGCGTCGTCGCCCGAATAGACGAGGAAGTCCTTGCCGACGCGGCTCAGCACGTCCTGGGCACGCTGCAGGTCGCCGGTGGCTTCCTTGATGCCAATGATGTTGTCGATCTTCGACAGGCGCTCGACGGTCTCCGGCAGCATGTCGCAGACGGTGCGGCCCGGCACGTTGTAGAGAATCTGCGGGATGGCCACGGCTTCGGCGATATGGCGGAAGTGCAGGTACAGGCCTTCCTGGGTCGGCTTGTTGTAGTACGGGGTGACCAGCAGGGCGGCATCGGCGCCAACGTCCTTGGCCGCACGGGTCAGCTCGACCGACTCACGGGTGGAGTTGCCACCGGTGCCGGCGATGACCGGGATACGGCCAGCGACCTGGTCGACCACGCGCTTGATCACTTCGACGTGCTCACCCACGTCCAGCGTGGCGGACTCACCGGTGGTGCCGACCGCGACGATGGCATTGGTACCCTCTTGCAGGTGGAAATCCACCAGTTTGCTCAGGGCCGCCCAATCCAGATCACCCTGCGCGTCCATGGGCGTGACCAGTGCCACCATACTGCCCGCAATCATGCAACTGCTCCTGCCGGAAAAATTGAGCCGTAATGGTACTGGTGCCACCAGTCCGGCACAAGCAACGGACAAGGGCATATCCGCTCCCGACTTGGGGCGACGAGGGTGGCGGCGCCATTCCCCTCGGCGGTGCTTTTCGCTAACCTGCTCTCTTTGGTCTGCGGCGTCTCGTGCGCGGACCGTTCATCGCTTTAGGAAGGCTGCATGTCCACCCCCCCCGTTCGCGAACAATTCCTCGTTATCAGCGCTCTCGGCCGTGATGCCATGGCCCTGACCAACCTGCTCAGCCGCACCAGCCACGAGAACCGCTGTGCGGTGATCAGCACCCGCCTGAGCCGCCATGGAGAGTTCAGCGCCCTGGTGCTGCAGGTGTCCGGCAGCTGGGACGCCCTGGCGCGCCTGGAGTCGAGCCTGCCGCTGCTGGCCAAGAAGCACGACTTCTCGGTCAACCTGATCCGCAGCGCCGCCGCCGACGCTCGCCCGCAGGCGCTGCCCTACGTTGCCTACGTCAGCGCCGTGTATCGCCCGGACATCCTCAACGAGCTGTGCCAGTTCTTCATCGACCACCGCGTGGAGCTGGAGAACCTCACCTGCGATACCTACCAGGCACCGCAGACCGGCGGCACCATGCTCAACGCCACGCTGACGGTGACGCTGCCGGCAGGCACCCAGATCAGCTGGCTGCGTGATCAGTTCCTCGATTTCGCCGACGCCCTGAACCTGGACGCGCTGATCGAACCCTGGCGCCCGCAAAACCCATGACGATTCGCCGCGCGTCGGCCCTGCGCCAGTAACCGCAGCGGCGGCCTGCTCATCAGGCCCCGCCGTCTGCCGCGCGAGATCATCGACCGCCTCTATTGAAGGAGTTCCCATGACCGTAGCCATCGACCAAGCCGTTGCCGACTTCCAGGCCGAAGCAACCAGCGGCCAGCAGGTGAAACTGTCTGACCTCAAGGGCCAGCAGGTCGTGCTGTACTTCTACCCGAAGGACGCCACGCCCGGCTGCACCACCGAGGGCCTGGACTTCCGCGCGCGCTTCGAACAGTTCCAGGCCGCCAACACGCTGATCTTCGGCGTGTCGATGGACAGCCTGAAGAAGCACGAGAACTTCAAGTGCAAGCAGGAGTTCCCCTTCGAGCTGATCAGCGACGAGGAGCACGCCCTGTGCGACCTGTTCGGCGTGTACCAGCTGAAGAAGAACTACGGCAAGGAGTACATGGGCATCGTGCGCAGCACCTTCCTCATCGACAAGGATGGCGTGCTGCGCGAGGAATGGCGCAACGTCAAGGTTGCCGGCCATGTCGACAAGGTGCTGGCCGCCGCGCAGGAACTGCACAAGCGCTGAGACCGGGCACGCCTGCTGTAGGAGCGGCTTCAGCCGCGAATGCCGAGCCCCGCACCAGCGGGACCGAGCATGAAAAAGGCCGCATTCGCGGCCTTTTTCGTTTGACGGGGATATCGCTCCAGTCATTCGCCTGTTTCGCGGCTGAAGCCGCGCCTACGGGGTGATGCGCCCCAGGCGCACACCGCTGGTCGCGGATGAGCCCTCTCCCAGAGGAACAACGCGGCCCCAGCACCAGCGGCCAGACAAGGAGCAAAGACCGCTGGCTCCTGCGACCCGCCCTCTCAGGCCTGTGCAGACTCCAGCTCGGTGCGCGGCCAGGCGTTGATCACCGCCTTGAACAGCGTGGCCAGCGGAATGGCGAAGAACACGCCCCAGAATCCCCACAGGCCGCCGAACAGCAGCACCGCGCAGATGATCGCCACCGGGTGCAGATTGACCGCCTCGGAGAACAGCAACGGCACCAGCACGTTGCCGTCGAGCGCCTGGATGATGCCGTAGACCACCATCAGGTAAATGAACTGGTCGCTCCAGCCCCACTGGAACAGGCCGATCAGCGCCACCGGCACCGTCACCACGACCGCGCCGATGTAAGGAACCACCACCGACAGGCCAACCAGCAGCGCCAGCAGCGCCGCGTAGTTCAGCCCCAGGTAGGCGAACGCGATGTAGGTGACCACGCCACAGATGATGATCTCGATGAACTTGCCACGGATGTAGTTGGCGATCTGCTGGTTCATCTCCTGCGCGACCTGGCTGATCAGCGCCCGCTCGCGCGGCAGGTAGCCACGGAACCACTGGCCGATCTGCTCGCGGTCCTTGAGGAAGAAGAACACCAGGATCGGCACCAGCACCAGGTAGATCATCACGCTGACCAGCATCGGCAGGCTGGACAGCGAGAACGACAGCGCCCACTGGCCGAACTTGCCGGCCTCGCCCCGCATGCTGGTGATCAACTGCACGATCTGCGCGTCGGTGATCAGGTTCGGGTAGCGCTCCGGCAGCAGCAGGAACACCGACTGCCATTCGGCCGCCATGCGCGGCAGCTCGTTGAACAGGGTACTGAGCTGCTGCCACAGCAACGGCATCAGCACCAGCATGAACACCGCCAGGCAGCCCATGAACAGGGTGAACACCAGCCACACGGCGAGCACCTGCGGCACCCGCATGCGCTCCAGGCCGTTGACCATGCCCTGCATCAGAAAGGCCAGCACCAGGCCGGTCAGCACCGGCGCGAGCATCCCGCCCAGGGTCAGCACCACGGCGAACCCCAGCACCAGCAACACGGCCAGCACCACGGCCTGCTCGTCGGAGAAGTAGCGGTGCAGCCAGTCGCGTATAACCTTGACCATCAACGATCCTTAATCTGCAGATGTGCTGGGGAGGACGGCGAAGGACTCAGGCCTTGCGCAGCCAGTAACGATAGACACCCGAGTCGACCTCTTCATGCAGCAGCGCATGACCGGCCAGCGTGGCGAATGCGCGGAAGTCGCGCTGCGAACCGGCATCGGTGGCACTGACCTTGAGTACGGCGCCGCTGGCCAGGCGATTGAGCTCGAGCTTGGCTTTGAGCAAGGGCAACGGGCAATTGAGCCCGCAGGCGTCGAGTTCGGCATCGAAAGCCGGTACGTCTGTCATCGTCTACTCCTGATAAGGGCGCTAGGATAACCAAGCCACTGCAACCCTGGCCAGCGCGCTAGCTGGCCGGCTACAGTAACCCCCTTTGCCCTCCGAGAGCCCTGAGTGCATGACTTTTCTGCGCCCCACCCTGCTGACGCTGGCCTGCCTGTTCGCTGCCCACACGGGAGCCAGTGACCTGCCGTCGCTTGGCGATGCCAGCTCCTCGATCGTCTCCCCTCAGCAAGAACACCAACTCGGCCGTGCCTGGCTCGGCCTGCTGCGCGGCCAGGTCTCGCAGCTGGACGACCCGCAGCTCAAGGACTTCGTCGAATCCAGCGTCTATCGCCTGTCGGAAACCAGCCAGCTGCAGGACCGCCGCCTGGAGTTCGTCCTGCTCAACAGTCCGCAGCTCAACGCCTTCGCCGCCCCAGGCGGGATCGTCGGGGTCAACGGTGGCCTCTTCCTCTACGCCCAGACCGAAGCCGAGTACGCCTCGGTCATGGCGCACGAACTGGCGCACTTGTCGCAACGCCACTTCGCCCGTGGCGTCGAGGCGCAGCAGCGCATGCAACTGCCGCTGATGGCCGCCATGCTCGCCGGCATCGTCGCCGCGGCAGCGGGCGCGGGGGATGCCGGCATCGCCACGATCATGTCGACCCAGGCTGCGGCGATTCAGGAGCAGCGCCGCTTCTCGCGCCAGAACGAGCAGGAGGCCGACCGCATCGGCCTGGTCAACCTGGAAAAGGCCGGCTACGACCCGCGCGCCATGCCGTCGATGTTCGAGCGCCTGATGCGCCAGTACCGCTACGACGCCAAGCCGCCGGAATTCCTCCTGACCCACCCGGTTTCCGAGTCGCGCATCGCCGACACCCGCAACCGCGCCGAGCAGTACCCGGTGGAAGGCCGCGAGGACAGCCTGCGCTACCAGCTGATGCGCGCCCGCGTGCAACTGACCTATGAAGAGACCCCGGGGGTCGCCGCCAAGCGTTTCCGCGCCATGCTCGACGAGAACCCGGGGCTGGATGCCGCGCGCTATGGCCTGGTCCTGGCGCAGATGAAGACCGGCCAGCTCGACGAGGCCGGCAAGACCCTGGCACCGCTGCTGAGCAAGGCCCCGGACGACATCGTCTACAACCTGGCGCAGATCGAGCTGGACATGGCCGCCAACCGCCTCGATGCGGCCGATCGCCGCCAGGCACGCATGCGCACCCTGTACCCCAGCAACTATCCGCTGCAACAGAGCGGCATCGACCTGCTGCTCAAGCAGCAGCGCATCCCGGATGCCGAGCGAGCGCTGGACGACCTGCTGAAGACCCGCAGCAAGGACCCGGACGTCTGGTACCAGGTCGCCGAGGTACGTGGCCTGAGCGGCAACACCATCGGCCTGCACCAGGCGCGCGCCGAGTTCTTCGCACTGGTGGGTGACTACAACCAGGCGATCGAACAGCTGGACTACGCCAAGCGCCGCGCCAGCAACAACTTCCAGCTGGCCTCGCGCATCGACGCACGCCAGCGCGAACTCTCCGAAGAGAAACGCCTGGTCGAGCAGATGTTGCGCTGACGCAAGTGCTGGCACGGTCTTTTGACCGCGGTACGTTCGGCCCTCTCCCCCGGCCCCTCTCCCGTGAATGAGAGAGGGGAGCAAACCGTGCGGGCGCTCCATCCGTAGCCCGGATGAAATCCGGGGAATCCGTAGTACAGCCCCGTAGCCCGGCCCCGGATTTCATCCGGGCTACGAAGGTGATCAATGCGGTGGCGCACTGGTTTGGCGAAGTGTGGCGCGCCCGGCCCTCTCCCCCGGCCCCTCTCCCATGAATGGGAGAGGGGAGCAAACCGTGCGGGCGCTGCGACCGTAACCCGGATGCAATCCGGGGAGTCCGCAGTACAGCCCCGTAGCCGGCCCCGGATTTCATCCGGGCTACGAAGGTGGTCAATGCGGCGGCGTACTGGTTTGGCGAAGTGCGGCGCGCCCGGCCCTCTCCCCCGGCCCCTCTCCCATAAATGGGAGAGGGGAGCAAATCTTGTGGGCGCTGTGTCCGTAGCCCGGATGCAATCCGGGGAATTCGTAGTACAGCCCCGTAGCCCGGCCCCGGATTTCATCCGGGCTACGCGCGCGGCCTGAAATGAAAAGCCCCGCACTAGGCGGGGCTTTTCTTTTCAGCGGATGGCTCAGGCGCTTTGCGCCAGGTCCATCAGCTCGCGGTTGGCCACGGCGTACATGGCGTAGTCGGTACCGGTCGCCGAGCGCAGGTCGGCCAGCATGGCCTTCCAGCGATCGACCAGGCGCTGATGCTGGTCAAGCCACAGCGTCACCCGTGCCTCGATGTCCTGCGGGCCGTCGACCATCTGCAGGACCGACACGGTGACCGCCCGCTGCTGCCAGTCGAGGTCGTCGCGGAAGGCTTCGCGGGCCAGTGCCTGCCAGTTGTTCTCCACCGGCAGGTTGGTGATCTGCTGCAGGTACCAGGACAGTTCCAGCGCGCCACCCACCGCGAAGTAGGCAGTCGCCACTTCGCTGGCATCCTTGCCGGTCACGTCTGCGGCTTCGATGATCGGCAGCAGGGTGTACAGGTGGCTGGTGCCCGCGACCACGCGCGCCAGTTCCTCCGGCGTGCCGGCCTCGACGAAGCTCTGGTAGCGCGCCAGCCACTGCTCGCGCGCCGGGCCTTCGAGCAGCTCGTCCAGGCGACCGACCAGCGCCTCGATACGCGGCGCGAAATGCGCCACGTCGCGGGCGGCGTCCAGTTCGTTGCGACGGCTGCGCAGGAACCAGCGCGTGGCCCGACGGCCCAGGCGCATCAGCTCGTCCATCAGTTGCAGCTGCAGGTCGGCCGGCACCTTGTAGTCCAGCGCCTCGATCTGCTGCCACCAGTACGGCAGGCGGAACAGGTCACGCACGATGACGTAGGCGCCGGCGACGTTGGCCGCGCTCATGCCGGTGGACTCCTTCAGGCGCTGCACGAAGGTGATGCCCATGTGGTTGACCAGGTCGTTGGCGATCTGCGTGCTGACGATCTCGCGCTTGAGGCGGTGACGGCGCATGGCGTCGCCGAACTTCTCGGTGAGGATATCCGGGAAGGCGGTTTCCATCTCGCGGGCCAGGTAGTCGTCATCCGGCACCTGGGACTTGAGCAGGGACTCCTTGAGGTCGATCTTGCTGTAGGAGATCAGTACCGACAGCTCCGGACGGGTCAGGCCCTGGCCGTTGTTGGCGCGCTCGTTGAGTTCCTCGTCGGACGGCAGGAACTCCAGGGCACGATCCAGCTTGCCGGCGCTTTCCAGCGCGTTCATCAGGCGCTTGTACTCGCCCGCCCGCTCGCGCGCACGGCGCTCGGCCAGCGACAGTGCCTGGGTCTGCTTGTAGTTGTTGCCGAGCACCAGCTCGGAAACATCGTCGGTCATCTGCGCCAGCAGCTTGTTGCGCTGCTTCTCGGTCATGTCGCCGCCGGCGACGATTTCGCCGAGCAGAATCTTGATGTTGACCTCATGGTCGGAGCAGTCCACGCCGCCGGCGTTGTCGATGAAGTCGGTGTTGCTGGCGCCGCCGTGCAGGCCGAACTCGACACGGCCGAGCTGGGTCATGCCCAGGTTGCCGCCCTCGCCCACCACCTTGGCGCGCAGCTCGCGACCATCGACGCGCAGGGCGTCGTTGGCCTTGTCGCCGACGTCAGCGTGGCTTTCCTTGCTGGACTTGACGTAGGTGCCGATACCGCCGTTCCACAGCAGGTCGACCGGTGCCTTGAGCAGTGCGTTGAGCAGCTCGGTCGGCGCCAGGCGGTCGGCGGCGATGTCGAAGCGCGCCTTCATCTGCGGGCTGATGGCGATGCTCTTGGCGCTGCGCAGGAAGATGCCGCCGCCCTCGGAGATCAGCTTGGCATCGTAGTCGGCCCAGCTCGAACGCGGCAGCTCGAACAGGCGCTTGCGCTCGACGAAGCTGCGCGCGGCGTCCGGGTTGGGGTCGATGAAGATGTGCATGTGGTTGAACGCCGCCACCAGCTGCAGGCTTTCCGACAGCAGCAGACCGTTACCGAACACGTCGCCCGCCATGTCGCCGATGCCGATCACCGTGACGTTGTCCTTCTGCACGTCGATGCCGCGCTCGCGGAAGTGACGCTGCACGCTGACCCAGCCGCCCTTGGCGGTGATGCCCATGCCCTTGTGGTCGTAACCGGCCGAACCGCCGGAGGCGAAGGCGTCGCCGAGCCAGAAGCCGTACTCGGCAGCGATGCCGTTGGCGATGTCGGAGAAGGTCGCGGTGCCCTTGTCCGCCGCCACCACCAGGTAGGGGTCGTCGGCGTCGTGGCGCACCACGTTGGCCGGCGGCACCACCTCGCCATCCTTGAGGTTGTCGGTGATGTCGAGCAGGCCGCTGATGAAGATGCGGTAGCAGGCGATGCCCTCGGCCATCACCTCGTCACGCGAACCGCCGACCGGCATCCGGCGCGGCACGAAGCCGCCCTTGGCGCCCATCGGCACGATTACCGCGTTCTTCACCTGCTGCGCCTTGACCAGGCCGAGCACTTCGGTACGGAAGTCTTCTTCACGATCCGACCAGCGCAGACCGCCCCGCGCAACGTCGCCGAAGCGCAGGTGCACGCCCTCGACACGCGGGCTGTAGACGAAGATCTCGAACTTCGGCACCGGGCGCGGAATGTCCGGGATCAGGCGCGGGCTGAGCTTGAAGCTGAAGTAGGCCTTGCCCTGACCATGCTCGCCGTTCTGGTAGAAGTTGGTGCGCAGGGTGGCCTTGATCAGGTCCAGGTAGCGTCGCAGGATGCGGTCCTCGTTGAGCACCGCAACGTTGTCCAGCGCGGCGAGGATGGCCTGCTCCAGTTTCTGCTGCTTGTCGTCGAGGTCTTCGGCGGTGAGCTTGCGCGCCAGGTAGAAGCGCGTACGGAACAGGCGCACCAGCTCCTTGGCGATGTCGGCGTGGTTGACCAGGGTGGCGGCGATGTAGCTCAGCGAGAAGCCCAGGCGAATCTGCTTGAGGTAGCGCGCATAGGCACGCAGCAGCGCCACGTCGCGCCAGGGCATGGCCGCGGTCAGCACCAGGCGGTTGAAGGCGTCGTTCTCGGCGTCGCCACCGACGATGTGGATGAAGGCATCCTGCAGGGTGTCATTGAGCTGCTGGATGTCGACATCCAGGCCTTCGGCGTAGGTGAAGGCGAAGTCGTGGATCCAGAACTCGCGGCCATCGGCACGGCGCAGCTTGTAGGGGAACTCGCCGAGCACGCGCAGCCCGAGGTTCTCCAGAATCGGCATGACATCGGACAGCGGCAGGGGCGCATCGGCGTGGTACAGCTTGCAGTGCAGCTGCTGCTCGTTCTGCGCCAGCGGCTGGTAGAAGCTCATCACCAGCTGCTTTTCACTGCTCAGGCTGAGCAGGTGCTGCATGTCCACCACCGCCGAGTGCGGGGCGAAACGCTCGCGATAGCCCGCCGGGAAGCCGCCGGGGAATTCCGCCAGCACGTTGGTGCCCTGCGCCTCGCCGAAGCTCTCCACCATCAGGCCGGCGTAGTCGTCCTTCCACGAACGGCAGGCCTGGATGACTTCCTTCTCCAGGCGCACGGGATCGATCTGCGTCTTGCTCTTCGGGTCGACCCGCAGAATGAACTGCACGCGGGCGAGCACCGACTCGGAGAAGAAGGTCCAGAACTCGCAATCGGTAGCCTGCAGGCGCTCCATCAGCACCTGCTGGATCTTCACCCGGGTTTCGGTGGAGTACACGTCACGCGGTACGTAGGCCAGGCAGTAGCAGAAGCGGCCATAGGGGTCGCGGCGCAGGAACACGCGAATCTTGTTGCGCTCCTGGATCTGCACGATGGCCATGGCGGTGCTGAACAGATCGTCGACCGGGGTCTGGAACAGGTCGTCACGCGGCAGCACCTCCAGTACCTGGGCCAGCTCCTTGCCCAGGTGGGCGCTGCTGTCGAAACCGGAGCGCTGCTTGATCACATCCACCTTGCGGCGGATGTAGGGGATGTTCCACACGCTCTCGGCATACACCGCCGAGGTGTAGAGGCCCATGAAGCGGCATTCCTTGACCACGTTGCCCTTGGCATCGAGTTCGCGGATGGAGACGAAGTCCGGGTAGGCCGGGCGGTGCACGCGGCTCGGTACGGCCGCCTTGGCGAAGGACAGCAGCTGCGCTTCACGCAGGTAGGCGACCGCCTCCGGCTCGATGTGCAGCTCGTCGGCCTTGAGCCCGGAGCGCAGGCGCTTGGACAGGCCGAGCAGGGATTTCTCGTCGTAGACCATGGTGCCGCCTTCAGCGGAGGGCGCCACGGTGAATTCCTCGTAGCCGAGGAAGGTGAAATGGTCATCCAGCAGCCAGCCGAGGAAGACCTTGATTTCCTCCAGCTCGGTCTTGTCCACCTTGAGCTTGGCGCGGTCCAGCCAGGCCAGCAGCTCGCGTGCCTTGGCCTTCATCGGCTGGAAGTCGGCAACGCTCATGCGCACGTCGCCGAAGACTTCGTGGATGGCCTTCTCCAGCGTCTTCAGTTCGGCGGAGCTGGCGCAGCGGTCGATTTCCAGGAACATCAGCGCTTCCTGCAGCACGCCCTCGCCCTGGGTGCCACGCGGCAGAATCTCCAGCAGCTGGCCGTTCTTGTCGCGGCGCACGCTGAACACGCTGTTCTGCAGGGTATGGATGCTGTAGCCGTGGCGGTTCAGCTCCATGCGCACCGAATCCACCAGGAACGGGATGTCGCCGTGGAGGATTTCCACCGCCGTATGGGTGGACTGCCAGCCGTGCTTCTCGTAGTCGGGGTTGAACGCCCGCACCTGCGGCTTGGCGTGATCGAACTGCTCCAGCATGCGCCAGGCCGACAGGGTGCAGCCGACCAGGTCGGAAAGACGCCGCTGGGTCAGCTCCTCGAGGGCGATGATGCCGAAGAACTGATCGGCGAAAAGGGCTACTTGTGGCAGCGCCTGCTCACTCACGTGCTGCGCCAGGGCCGCTTGCAGTTGGTGCTGGAAGTCGGCTTTGCTGGCCGCCGTAAAGAACGCCATGTTTTTGCTCCGTTGGGCTGGTGGTTCGACAGGACATCTGGATCGCTGCCGCTGGGTGTTGCCAGGCGGTTGAACAACCACCTGCGTTGCCATTGCTGCCGCGTCTACGTTTGCAATGGTCTGCTAGTTCAACGTTAGTCCATGAAGCGACAATGACACCTGCGAGTCGCATCGGACCGGCGCGAAGGGAGACGACCGACTGGTCACGTATGACCGCCGAGCTTAACGAGGGAAGCCCTGCAACCGCTTGCGGTGCTGCGACATTTTCTTTCAAGGCTGCACCGAGACGGTGCAAAAGAGAAAAACCATGGCCCGCCAGCGCAGGGCGAACGAGCCATGGAGAAGGGTCAGGCGCCGCGCATGGCCTCGGGCAGCGCCAGGACGATCTGCGGGAAGGTGGTGATCAGCACCGCCGCCAGCACCAGCAGCATGAAGAACGGAAAGCTGGCCCGCGCCACCGCCCCGAGGTTGCGCCCGGTGAGGTTCTGGATGACGAACAGGTTGAAGCCTACCGGCGGGGTGATCTGCGCCATCTCCACCACCAGGATGACGAAGATGCCGAACCACAGCAGGTCGATGCCCGCCGCCTGCACCGCCGGCAGGATCACCGCCGTGGTCAGCAGGATGATCGAGATGCCATCGAGGAAGCAGCCCAGGGCGATGAAGAACAGCGTCAGCGCCAGCAGCAGCAGGTACGGCGACAGCTGCTTGGCGATGATCCAGTCGGCCAGCGCCGCCGGCAGGCCGGTGAAGCTCATCGCCGACGTCAGGTAGGCCGCGCCGAGCAGGATGAAGAAGATCATGCACGAGGTGGAGACGGCGCCCATCAGGCTGGCCATGAAGGTCTCCCGGGTCAGCGCCCCGGAACACAGCGCGATCAGCAGCGCGCCGACCACCCCCACCGCCGCGGCCTCGGTCGCCGTGGCGATGCCGCCATAGATCGAACCGATCACCGCGACGATCAGCCCCAGCACCGGGATCAGCAACTTGGCCCGGCGCAGTTTTTCCATGAACGGCAGGCGGTCGCCCTCCTCCGGCAGCTGGCTGCGATTGCAGGCCGACCAGAGCATCAGGTAACCGCTGAAGATGGCGAGCAGCAACAGGCCGGGCAGAATGCCGGCGATGAACAGGCGCGAGATCGACACCTGCGCCGCCACCCCGTAGACAATCATCATGATCGACGGCGGAATCAGCAGGCCGAGCGTGCCGGCGCCGGCCAGCGAGCCCATGGCGATGGACTCGGGATAACCGCGCGACTTCAGCTCGGGCAGGGAAATACGGCCGATGGTGGCCGCAGTGGCGGCGGACGAGCCGCTGACCGCCGCGAACATGCCGCAGCCGAATACGTTGACGTGCAGCAGGCGCCCCGGCATGCCGCGCATCCAGGGCGCCAGGCCGTTGAACATGTCTTCGGAAAGGCGCGTGCGGTAGAGGATCTCGCCCATCCAGATGAACAGCGGCAAGGCGGTCAGGGTCCAGCTGGCGCTGGACGCCCAGCTGGTGGAGGCCAGGATCGAGCCGGCCGGCGCGCCGCCGAACAGCTCCATGCCGATGATGCCGACGCCGAGCAGCGACAGGGCGACCCAGACGCCGCCGCCGAGCAGCACGAACAGTGCCAGCAGCAGCGTAATGGTGATGGTTGTGTAGTCCACGGGTTCACTCACGAATCAGTGCGGCGATGGCCGCAATTAAGGATCGAGCCATGCGGCTCACTCGCTCATCGCCGTATCGGCCTCGGCAGACTCGAAACGCCTGCCCAGGCAGGTCAGCACCAGGCGCTCGGCCATGGCCACGACCAGGATCAGGGTGCCGAGCAGCATCGGCAGTTGAGGCAGCCACATCGGGATCGGCAACAGGCCCGAGGACACTTCCTTGAACTCGTAGGACTCCAGCACGAACAGGGTGCAGTACCAGGCCAGGTAGGCGGCGATGCCGAGACCGATCAGGGTGGCCAGCACATCGGCCGCACGACGGCCACCAGGCGGCAGCAGGCGCAGCATCAGCTCCACGCGAATGTGTGCGCCACGTTGCAGGGCATAGGGCAAGGCGAGAAAACCGGACGCCGCCATCGCGTAGGCGGCGAACTCATCGGCCGCCGGCACCATGGTGCCCAGCTGGCGGGCCACGATCTGCGCCACCACCAGCACGCAGATCGAGACGAGAAAGACGCCGGACAGCCATCCGGACAGGGTGTAGAGCTTGTGCAGTGGGGTCATGAACAGCGGGCTCCCTGGGCAAGCTTGAAGAAAAAACCCATCGCTGCGACGCCGCGATGGGCACTGACATCAACGCCGGTAGGCGTCGAGGATAGCCTGGCCGTCGGCCCCGGAGCGCTTGAGCCACTCGTCGGTCATGGTCTGGCCGATCTGCTCGAAGCCCTTCTCGACCGCAGCCGGTGCCTGCTCGGATACCTGCATGCCGTTGTCGGCCAGGGTCTTGACCAGCTCGCCGGTCTTCTCCTGGGCGATCGCCCAGCCACGCGCCTCGGCACGCTTGGCGGCATCGAGTACCGCAGCCTGGGTCGCTTCCGGCAGGCGCGCGAAGGCACGTGCGTTGACGATGACGAAGTTCTTCGGAATGAAGGCCTTGACGTCATAGTAGTAGGAAGAGAAGTCCCAGGCCTGGGAGTCCACGCCCGTGGTCGGCGAAGTGAGCATGCCGTTGATCATGCCGGTGCTGAAGGCCTGTGGAATCTCGCCGGTCTGGATCACGGTCGGCACCGCCCCCATCAGCTCGGTCATGCGCGAGGTGGCCGGGTTGTAGGCACGGAATTTCATGCCCTTGAAGTCGTCCATGCTGGCGACCGGGGTCTTGGTGAAGATGCTCTGCGGCGACCACGGCATGGCGTACAGCAGCTTGATGCCCTGCTTGGCCAGGCGCTCCTCGACGGCCGGCCGGCTGGCGGCCCACAGCGCCTGGGCCTGCTCGTAGTTGCGCACCAGGAACGGCACGCTGTCGACTTCGAAGATCGGGTCTTCGTTACCCAGTACCGACATCAGCACGTCGCCAGCCTGGATCTGCCCGGTCTGCACCGCACGTTTGACCTCGGGGCGCTTGAACAGCACCGAGTTGGCGTGCACACGAATCTGCAGCTCACCCTGGCTGGCCTGCTCCACGTCCTCGGCGAACGACTTGGCCACGGTCGTGATGAAGTTGCCGTCGGGCTGCTCGACGCTCATGTTCCAGCGCTCGGCAGCCTGGGCGCCGACGCCCAGTGCGCAAGCCAAAGCGGTAATAGCGAAACGCGATGCGATGCTTTTCATGGTGCTCTCCTGTTAATTGTTCTTTGTGCGCCGCACGCGCGGCTGGAAGACGATTTCGAGTCTCAGCGCATCGCCCTACCCTGTCCAACTAGAAAAACCGGGGGCGCATGATCGGAATTCGTTATGGGATGAAACGGGGCATCGCTGTGGCAAATGCACCAGCAGCGGGCAATCGCTGACGGCTCCTGGAAAACCAGGGCAAGGCCGCCTGCGCCGGGGCATGACAGACAGGCAAGCGGGTTTCACGCGCGCTGAGCGAGCCTGCCGAGGGGGCTTCTCGAGGGGCCGTCGACCAGCGAAAGGGCTCAGGCGCTCTGCTGTTCCGGCGCCGGGGCGACGCGCGCCATGCAGGCTTCGCCCATTTCCTCGGCATAGACGTCGAGCGCCTCGCAGGCCAGGGCGATGATGTCTTCGCTGAGTTCCAGCCCGACCCCGGTGCGCCAGGTGGCCACCACCGGCAAGGCCGGCGGCTCGGGAACGTCGTCGAGAATGCTCAGCACCCCCTGCTTGAGTTCATCGTGGACCAGCGCCGGCGGCAAGGCGCCGACCCCGAAGCCATCACGAATCAGCCGGGTCATCGCCGCGATGGAGTTGACGCAGTTGATGCGCGGCGCACTGACGCTGCCGGCGTGCAGCAGGTTGAGAATGTCCTGATGCGGCCGCGAGTTCTTCGAGAAGGTGATGATGCGCTCGCGCGCCAGCTCATCCGTGGAAGCATAGCGGCGGTGGTACAGCGAGCCGGTGGGCACGATCCAGCGCACCGGGAACACCGCCAGCTGCAGATTGCGCACGCTGTCGCCATTGACCATGTCGGTCTGGAACACGATGTCCAGATAGCCCTTGAGCAGCTGCTCATTGAGGTTGCGCGCGGTGTCGGCGGTCAGTTCGATCTCCACTGCGGGGTAGCGCTCCATCACCCGTGTTACGAACGGACTCAACCAGGTGTGAATGACGGTATCCATCGCCCCGATGCGGATGCGTCCCTGGATATTGCCGGTATCGCTGATCGACTGCTTCAGCGCCTGCATGGTGTCGATCATCCGCTCGGCGTATTCGAGCACCTTCTGCCCTTCGGGCGTCAGTGACACGCCCTTGGAATCACGCAGGAAAAGACGCGTACCGAGTTCATCCTCGAGCGCGGCGATGCGGCTGGAAATCGACGCCTGGGTGCTGAACAGCTTCTCGGCAGTCAGGCGGAAACTCTTCAGCCGCGCCACCCAAACGAAGGTCTCGAGAAATCTCAGGTTCATGCCACAACGCCTCTTCGCAATATCGTCATCCGGGCCTGATCGTCAGCACCCATGCTGCCTTGGGCGTAGCAGGTTGCATGCCAGAGGTTTTTCGCCCGGCGGATGAATTTTCCTATCGCCGGCCCCCTGTTTTTTCTCGTTGGACGCAGCCGAACAACGCTTTGAAGAATGGCGGCGCGCTCCGCGCAGACCACAACAACATCATTCAAAACGCGCTCTGCCAAGCAGCCGCTCTCGCCGCTGCGCGCTCCCAACAGGAGACACTGCAACCATGAAACCCCATTACCCACTGGCATCCGCGCTGCTGCTCGGCAGCGGCCTGCCAACCCTGGCGCACGCCGACTTCATCGCTGACAGCAAGGCCAGCGTCGAGATGCGCAACTTCTACTTCAACCGCGACTTCCGTCAGAGCGGCGCTCGCGACAAGGCTGAGGAATGGGCGCAAGGTTTTCTGCTGCGCATGGAATCCGGCTACACCGAGGGCACCGTCGGTTTCGGCATCGATGCATTGGGGATGCTCGGCCTGAAACTCGACTCCGGCGACGGCACCGCTGGCACCGGCCTGCTGCCGGCCGACCGTTCCGGCGGTTCGCAGGACGATTACTCGAAGCTCGCCCTGACCGCCAAGGCCAGGATCTCCAACAGCACGCTGAAAGTCGGCGCCCTGCAGTTCCGCAGCCCGATCGTCTCCGCCAACGACTCGCGCCTGCTGCCGCAGACCTTCCAGGGCGCGCTGCTCAACGTCCAGGAAATCGACAAGCTGACCCTGCAGGGCGGCAAGATCAACCGGATCAAGGCCAACAGCTCCAGCGACTACACCGAGATGAGCGGCAACCGCATCGGCGGCAGCAGCGATTCCTTCGTCTTCGGCGGTGGTGAGTACAAGCTCACGCCGCAGCTCACCGCCGGCCTGCACTACGGCACGCTGGAAGACATCTACCAGCAGTACTACGGCACCCTGGTGCATGTGCTGCCGCTGGGCGAAGGGCAGTCGCTGAAGAGCGACCTGCGCTATTCGCAGAGCCGCGAGGACGGCAACTTCCGCGACCTCGACAACAAGGCCTTCGGCGCCATGTTCACCTACAGCCTGGGTGGCCATGCCTTCGGTGCCGGCTACCAGCGCATGAGCGGTGACGACCCCTTCCCGTACATCGCCAACAGCGACCCCTTCCTGGTCAACTTCGTGCAGATCAACGACTTCGCCAATACCCAGGAACGCTCCTGGCAACTGCGCTATGACTACAACTTCGCCAGCCTCGGCATCCCCGGCCTGACCTTCATGACCCGCTACATCTCCGGCGACAACGTCGAGGTCGCCGGACGCAGCAGCGAGGGCAAGGAGTGGGAGCGCGACATGGACATCGCCTACGTGGTGCAGACCGGCCCGCTGAAGAACCTGGGCCTGAAATGGCGCAACGCCACCGTTCGTTCCAACTTCGGCAACGATCTCGACGAGAACCGCCTGATTCTCAGCTACACCCTGCCGCTCTGGTAAGCGGCGTTGCGCGGACGGGGCCTTCGGGGCCCCGTTTTTCATTTCCCGGGCGGCAAGATAGCCATAGACTTTCACCGCAGTCGTATGACAACTTGCCGATTCCCGAGAATCATCCTGAAGAAGATGGCGAGGCGTTATCGTGACTTTGCACCTGTCCTGGCAACAAAAATTCCGCGCCCTCATCGCGCTCACCCTGATCAGTCTGGCGTTGATGGCGGCCGCCTCGCTGTGGGCCAGCCACCGCCTGAGCAGTGCCCTGCAGGCCAGGGAGCAGGCGGCGAGCTACGCCAGCGCCAGCACCGAACTGATGAACCGCTGGTGGCGGCAGAACGCCCAGCGCCAGCAGCTCACACCCGAGCAGCAGGCGGCATTCGGCAGCGGTCTCGATGAATTGCACGAACTCATCGGACAACTGTTGACCAAGGCTCAAGCCCTGCGAGACGACGATACCCTGCAACACGCACAGCGGATCCAGGCCATCCTCGAGGAGGAGCTGGAACAACAGCGCCAGTGGCTGAGCTTCAACCAGGCGCTGGGGCTGTCGCCCTTCGATGGCCAGCGCAAGGTCCTGAGTGAAAAGGGCAAGGCCCTGGAAGCCATCAGCTTCGATCTGATCAAGCCGTTCATCACCAGCGCACTGAGCAGCCAGCGCGACTACCTGTCGACCTTCGATCCGGCCTTCGCCCAGATCGCGCTGACGGCGATCGGCAAGCTGCAGGAGCAGATCGCCGACCTGGAGTGGCAGCAGACCCCGATCGGCAAGAACGTGCAGGCCTATGCCGATGCCTTCAGCGAAGCCCATGCCAGTATCGAGCGCATCAACGCCACCAACCAGCGCCTGGGCCAGCTGGGCGAAGACTTGCAGGCGCGCATGGCACAACAGGCTCGCGCCCTGCAGGACGGCCTGCTGCTAAGGCGCGCGCAGGAGGCGGAGCAATCGCGCATCTCCGCGCTGTGGCTGATGGGCCTGAGTTTCCTGGCCGTCGCCGCCCTGCTCTGCTTCACCCTGCTGCAAGCCTCACGCACCCTGGTCAGCCGCCTGCGCAACGTCATCCAGCTGCTCAGCCAGGTGGCGTCCGGCGACCTCAGCGGCAAGCTGCCGGTGGGAAGCAACCGCCGCGACGAATTCAATCAGCTGGCAGACGCGGCCAATCGCATGATCCAGGGCATCGGCGGCATCGTGGCCGAGGTGGTACGTGCCAACGGTGAGCTGAGCCGCTTGCACAATCACCTCGGCGACGCCATGCGCCAGCTGGGTGACAACAGCAGCCAGGTGGAGATGCAGACCGAGCAGGCCGCCTCCGCCTCGCACCAGATCAGCGCCACCCTCAACGACATGGCGCAGCGCACTGCGGAAGTCGGCAGCGCCACCACCAGTGCCTACGACGCGGCGCGCAACGGCGGCGAAGTGATCGCCGCCAGCGTGAACAGCATGAGCCGCCTGGCGCAGCTGATTCAGGACACGCACAGCCAGGTGGACGCCCTCGGCCAGAGCAGCGCCCGGGTCAACGGTATCGTCGATGTGATCAACAGCCTGGCCGACCAGACCAACCTGCTCGCGCTCAACGCGGCCATCGAGGCGGCGCGGGCCGGTGATGCCGGGCGCGGCTTCTCGGTGGTAGCCGATGAAGTGCGCTCGCTGGCGCAGAAGACCGTGGCCGCCACCACCGACATCAGCGCCATCGTCGGTGAGTTCCAGCACCAGACCCGGCACATGCATCAGTTGATGAGCAACGGCCTGAACCTGGCAGCCGACAGCGAACGCCATGCGGCGCAGGTCGCCGATGCGATTACCTCGATCACCTCGGCGATGGAACGCCTGACCGGCGAGATGAACCAGGTGGTGGTCGCCATCGAGGAGGTGTCCACCACCACCGAGGACATCGCCGACAAGATGGAGACCATCCACGTGCATACCGGGCAAAGCAAAGAGCTGCGCCATACGCTGGGCGGTCATACCGAGGGGCTGTCATCCCAGGTCGACGCCCTGGGTCGCAGCGCCAGCCAGTTTCGCCTGGCATGAGCACGGCGGGCGCCAGCTCGAGGCTGACGCCCGCCGCCGTGGTTCAGCGCGCCTGCTCTTGGCGGTATTCGTGGATGATCCCTGCCCGCGTGTCACCGGCACGCGCCAGCCACTCCTCGGTCAGCCGCTGCCCCACCTCGACCAGCCCCTGCTGCAGGGCCGGATCGATGTCGCGAACCACCTGCATGCCATGCCGCGCGAGCATTCGCGTCTGGTACTCGGTCAGTGCCCAGGACAGCTCCCAGCCTGCCCGCTCGGCGCGCTCGGCCGCATGCAGCAGGGCCTGACGCTGCGCCTCGGGCAAGCGCTGGAAGGCACGCTCGTTGACGATCACGATGTTCTTCGGGATGAAGGCGCGCACGTCATAGAAGTGCGAGGTGAAGTCCCAGGCGCGCAGGTCCACCCCCGTGGCGCTGGAGGTGAGCATGATGTCGACCTGGCCGTCGCGGAACGCCTGCGGCACGTCCTCGGTGTCGATGGTCGTGGGCCGGGCCTCGAGCAGCTGCGCCAGGCGCGAGATGGTCGGGTTGTAGCTGCGAAAGCTCAGGTCGCGGATATCGCCCGGCTGATGCAGCGGGCGCGTGCTGAACAGGCTCTGCGCCGGCCAGGGCACCGCATACAGCAGGCGCACGCCATCGGCCAGCAGGCGCTGCTCGACCGCCCCGCGGCTGACGGCCCAGAGCCGGCGCGCCTGCTCGTAATCGGTGGCGAGAAACGGCAGGCTGTCCAGTTCGTAGAGCGGGTCCTCGGCACCCAGCGCGGACATGAACACATCGCCGAGCTGAATGTCGCCGCGGCTCACGGCGCCCTTCACCTGCGGCCGGCTGTACAGGGCAGAACCGGGATGCACGCGAATGTTCAGCTGCCCCTTGGTGGTCTGGCGCACATTCCTGGCAAAATCGACGGCCACGCGGCTGATGAAATTGCCAGCCGGTTGCTCCACCGACATCGACCAGGACGCGGCACCTTGCGCGGATACTTTCATGGGTAGAACGACGAGCAACGCGCAGAGCGCGGACATGCAGGGAGCGGTCTTCATCGGGGTCCCCCGTTCGTGGCGAGTCGAAGGAAACGCAAGAGGCCCCGGTGCGGGGCACCGGGGATGCACCAGAACGGCGCCAGGGAGCGTTCACCCGACGCACTGTCGACCCACGCGACGCACGCTGTCCAACGGGAAAAACCAGCGCCTCGCGATCGAAAAATCCGATGCCCGCCACCATCAGCTTTTCCTATCTCCGGCGGATGTTTTTATTAGTTGGACGCTGTTCCGTGGCAACGGAAAAAATGCAGCCATCAGCCAGGACAGCTCAACGCTGCTGGAATCGACAAGCCATGATTAGGATGCTCCCTTGAACAGCCTGCTTCTGAACTGCGACATCGGCGAAAGCTTCGGCGCCTGGACCATGGGCCTGGACGCCGAGGTCATGCCCTATATCGACTGCGCCAACATCGCCTGCGGCTTCCACGCCTCCGACCCCAGCGTGATGCGCAAGACCGTGGCCCTCGCCGTGGCCCACGACGTACGCATCGGCGCACATACCGCCTACCAGGACCTGGTTGGCTTCGGCCGCCGCTCGATGGACTGCACGCCCCAGGAAGTCGAAGACCTGATGCTCTATCAGATCGGCGCGCTGGAAGGCCTCTGCCGCAGCCAGGGCAGCCGCGTCAGCTACGTCAAACCGCATGGCGCGCTGTACCAGGACATGATGCGCAAGCCCGCCACCCTGCGCGCGGTGATGAGCGCCGTGGCCAAGTACGATCGCCAGCTGCCGCTGATGCTGATGTGCACCCGCGACAACGCTGCCGCCCAGGCACTGGGCGACGAGTTCGGCCTGACCCTGTGGTTCGAGGCCTTCGCCGATCGTGCCTACGACGCCGCCGGCTACCTGGTGAGCCGCAGCCTGCCCGGCGCAGTGCATCACGACAGCGAAGTGATAGTCGCCCAGGCCGTGACCCTGGCACGTGGCGAGGCGCTGCAGGCCAGCGATGGCAGTGCCCTGCCGCTGGTCGCGCAGACCCTGTGCGTGCATGGCGACAACGCCAGCTCGGTCGCGGCGGTCAAGCGTATCCGCCAGGCCTTCGACCATCTGGCCCAGGCATGAAGGCGCCCAGTGTGCGACTGGAAGTCGCCGGTATCGACAGCCTGATCCTGCGCCTGTTCGATCACATCGACGAAGCCAACATGCCCTGGATGCTGGCGGCACGCACGCGCCTGCAGGCCGCCTTCGGCGACGCCCTGCTGGACCTGGTACCCTCCTACACCACGCTGCTGCTGCACTATGACCTGTGCCAGCTCGACAGCGCCCAGGCGCGCGCCAAGGTCGCCGAGGCACTCGAAGGCCTGCAGCCTGCCGACGTGCAGAACGGCCGCGAGCACCAGCTGCCGACCTGGTACGACCGCAGCGTCGGCCCGGAACTGCAGCTGCTGGCACGCCGCAGCGGCCTCAGCGAAGCCGAGGTGATCGCCCGTCACAGCGGCCATGCCTACCAGGTCTTCGCCCTGGGTTTCGCACCGGGCTTCGCCTTCATGGGGCTGGTCGAGGAAATCCTCGCCGCACCGCGCCTGAGCACGCCCCGCCAGCGCATCGCCGCGGGCAGCGTCGGCATCGCCGAGCGCCAGACCGCCGCCTATCCGGTGGTCTCCCCCGGTGGCTGGAACCTGATCGGGCGTACCCCGACTCGCCTGTTCGGCAGTGACATCGAGGGCTACAGCCTGCTGCAACCCGGTGACCGCGTGCGCTTCGTCGCTGTCGAGCGCGCCGAATTCATTCGCCTGGGCGGTGACGACAGTCCGCTGGAGGCCAGCCAATGAGCGCGATCGGCAATGGCCTGCGCGTGCTGCGCAGCAGCCCTTTCATTCAGTTGCAGGATGCTGGGCGCTTCGGCGTACGCCACCTAGGCGTGACCCAGAGCGGCGCACTGGACTGGATCGCCCACCGCTGGGCCAACTGGCTGCTGGGCAACCCGCTCACGGCAGCCGTGGTGGAGATCACCCTCGGCAACCTCGAGTTCGAATGCACCCGCGATGCGACCCTGGCAGTGACCGGCGCGGATCTCGGCGCGCGTCTCGATGACCAGGCCTTGCTGCCCTGGCGCAGTTTCAACGTGCGCCAGGGGCAGCGCCTGAGCTTCGCCACGCCGCGCCAGGGCGCACGGGCCTACCTGGCCGCGCCCGGCGGGTTCAAGGCGCCCCTGGTACTGGGCAGCTGTGCGAGCATGCGCCGCGAGGGGCTCGGCGGCCTGCACGGCGACGGCCGCCCGCTGGCCGTGGGTGATGCGCTCACCTGGGACGCGGAGGCAGCCGCTGCCCGGCAGATGCCCGCGGCGTGCATCCCCGTCTACGAGGATGCCCCCCGGCTGCAGGTGGTGCTCGGCGCGCAGATCGGTGACTTCCGTGGCCAGAGCCTGTTCGACGCCTTCAACAGCGAGTGGCTGATCGACCAGCGTGCCGATCGCATGGGCATTCGCCTCAATGGTCCGCAATTGCAATGCCAGCGCGGCTCGATGATCTCCGAAGGCATTCCGCTGGGCGCCGTGCAGGTGCCCCCGGACGGCCAGCCGATCATCCTGCTCAATGACCGCCAGACCATCGGCGGCTATCCACGCCTGGGCGCGCTGACACCCCAGGCGGTGGCGCGCCTGGCGCAATGCCTGCCGGGGCAGAGCCTGTGGCTGCAACCGACCACCCAGGACAGCGCACAGCGCAGCCAGCGTCGACTGCTCGCGCAGTGGCAATGAGCGGCCGCGCCCGGGCAATCCAGCACGCGCTGTGATGGACTGCCCTGGCGCCTGGCGATGCGTCGCTCATTTCTTTCACCAGGCGGTTCATCACCCGCGCGATGCATAGCGGCTGAAGGCGCAAATGCATTAAAGTCGGCGGTCTGCACGCGAGGTCGCAGTGCGCCTTGCCCATCCGCCAGAAGAGCCCGACGATGGAACACCGTGAAGCGCTGGTCGCGTTACGCCAATTTCTCTCCACCCAGATCCTCGGCCAGGAGAAGCTCATCGAGCGCCTGCTGATCGCCCTGCTCGCCGACGGCCACCTGCTGGTCGAGGGCGCACCGGGCCTGGCCAAGACCAAGGCGATCAAGGAACTGGCCGAAGGCATCGAAGGCGAGTTCCACCGCATCCAGTTCACCCCTGACCTGCTTCCGGCCGATATCACCGGCACCGAGATCTATCGTCCGGAGACCGGCAGCTTCGTGTTCCAGCAGGGGCCGATCTTCCACAACCTGGTGCTGGCCGACGAGATCAACCGGGCACCGGCCAAGGTGCAGTCGGCGCTGCTCGAGGCGATGGCCGAGCGCCAGGTGTCGGTGGGACGCAGCACTTACGACCTGTCGCCGCTGTTCCTGGTCATGGCCACGCAGAACCCGATCGAGCAGGAGGGCACCTATCCGTTGCCCGAAGCGCAGCTCGACCGTTTCCTGATGCATGTGAAGATCGGTTTTCCCGACGCGGCGGTCGAGCGCAAGATCCTCGCCCAGGCACGCGGCGACGCCCTCAACGGTGAGGCCAAGCCGGAGCACCGGGTCAGCCAGCAGGCGATATTCTCCGCACGCAAGGAAATCCTCGGCCTGTACATGGCCGATGCCGTGGAGGAATACCTGGTGCAACTGGTCATGGCCAGCCGCACCCCGGCCAAGTTCGACGCCGAGCTGGCCGACTGGATCGCCTACGGCGCCAGCCCGCGCGGTTCCATCGCCCTCGACCGCTGCGCACGCGCCCACGCCTGGCTGGCCGGGCGTGATTTCGTCAGCCCGGAAGACATCCAGGCAGTGCTGTTCGACGTGCTGCGCCACCGCATCATCCTGTCGTTCGAGGCCGAAGCCTCGGGCGTCGACCAGGACCGCGTGATCCAGCGCATCCTCGACGTGGTGGCGGTGGCATAGATGCAGCCGCAAGCTGCAAGCCACAAGCTGCAGGCGGGCATCCAGGTCGATCTCGGCGAGCTGATCGAGATGCGTCACAAGGCGCATGAGGTGCCGCTGTTCTCCACCCCCGCACGGCGCAGCCCGCTCACCGGCCTGCACCATTCGCGGCTGCGCGGACGCGGCGTGGACTTCGACCAGGTGCGCGTCTACCAGCCCGGCGACGACGTGCGCACCATCGACTGGCGCGTCACCGCGCGCACCCAGGAACCGCATACCAAGCTGTTCCACGAAGAACGCGAGCGGCCGATCTTCATCATCGCCGAACAGAGCCAGCGCCTGTTCTTCGGCTCCGGGCAGTGCTTCAAGTCGGTACTCGCCGCCCGTGCGGCCGCGCTGATCGGCTGGGCTGCGCTCGGTCACAATGACCGCATCGGCGGCCTGGTCTTCGCCGACGACGAGCACCATGAGGTCAAGCCAAGGCGCAGCAAGCAGAGTCTGCTGCAATTGCTCAACCTGCTGGCCCGCGCCAACCAGGCGCTGGGTCCCGAGAGCCAGGCCAACCTCGCCCGTGACAACTTCGGCCTGGCCCTGCGCCGTGCCCGCGAAGTGCTGCGTCCCGGCAGCCTGGTGATCGTGCTGTGCGACGAGCGCGCCCTGAGCGATAACGCCGAGCAGCAACTCAGCCTGCTCGCCCGGCATACCGACCTGCTCCTGCTGCCGATGTCGGACCCGCTGGATCATGCCCTGCCGGCCGCCGGCCTGCTGCGCTTCACCCAGGGCGGCATGCAGCTGGAAGTCGACAGCCACAACGGCGACCTGCGCCAGGCCTATCGTGCCCAGGCCCAGGCGCGTGAAGCACGCTGGCAGCGCCTGGCGCAGAAGCTCGGCGTACCGCTGCTGCCGCTCAGCACGCAGTTCGAGCTGATCGAACAGCTGCAGGAGCAGCTCGGCGCGCTGCACCCGAGAAAAACCCTATGAACCCCATCGACCAGTTGCAGCCGCTGATCGAACCGGCGCCCGTGCCCTGGTGGCCGCCCGCACCGGGCTGGTGGCTGCTGGCGGCCCTGCTGCCGCTGCTCGGCTGGGGGCTCTGGCAGCTGCTTCGGCGCTGGCGCCAGCGTCCGCCCAGGGCGCAGCTCGAGAGCGACCTGGACCCGCTGCGCCAGGCCGCGCTGGACGAACTGGCGCGGCTGAGCAAACCCTACGACGCAGCGCCGGCCGGCCCCTGGCTGCAACAGCTCAACGCCCTGCTCAAACGGCTGTGCCGCGAACGCTATCCGGACAGCGGCAGCCACGTGCTGAGCAGTCGCGCCTGGCTGGCGTTCCTCGACAACCGCTGCCCGGCCGCCGGCCTGACGCGCTGGATGATTCTGGTCGAAGGCAGCTACAAGCCGCAGTGCACGCTGAGCGACAAGGCCATCGCCGAGCTCGACCAGGCCATTGCCGTGTGGATTCGCAAGCATGTTTGAGTTCGCCTGGCCGTGGATCTTCCTCCTGGCGCCGCTGCCCTGGCTGCTGCGCCTGCTGTTGCCAGCCGCCGACAGCGGCGATGCGGCGCTGCGCGTCAGCTTCCTCGACGAGCTGCAGGCCCTGAGCGGCCGCCGCGCCCGCGCCGCCCTGCCCAGCTGGCGCCAGCAGGCCCCGCTGGTGCTGCTCTGGTGCCTGCTGCTGTGCGCGGCGGCGCGCCCGCAGTGGGTCGGCGAGCCCTTGCCGTTGCCGGCCAGCGGCCGCGACCTGCTGCTGGCGGTGGATGTGTCCGGCTCGATGGATTACGCCGACATGCAATGGGACGACGAGCCGATCAGCCGCCTGGAGCTGGTCAAGCGCCTGCTCGGTGATTTCATCGATGGCCGCCGTGGTGACCGCGTCGGCCTGATCCTCTTCGGCAGCCAGGCCTACCTGCAGGCACCGCTGACCTTCGACCGCACCACCGTGCGCACCTGGCTGGAAGAATCGCTGATCGGCATCGCCGGCAAGAACACCGCCATCGGCGACGCCATCGGCCTGGCGGTCAAGCGCCTGCGCCAACGTCCGGCGCAGAGCCGCGTACTGGTGCTGATCACCGACGGAGCCAACAACGGCGGCAGCATCGAGCCGCTGGTGGCCGCGCAACTGGCCGCCGATGAAGGCGTGCGCATCTATGCCATCGGCATCGGCGCCGACCCTCAGCAAGATGGCCTGGCTGGCGCGCTGGGCTTCAACAGTGGCCTCGAACTGGACGAACCGACCCTGCGCGCGATCGTCGATGCCACCGGTGGCGAATACTTCCGCGCACGCAGCCAGGCCGAGCTGGAGCAGATCGAACTCAGCCTCGACCGCCTGGAGCCCGTGGCCCAGCAACCGACTCTCGCCCGCCCTGCCCTGGCGCTGTACGCCTGGCCACTGGCGCTGGCGCTGCTGGGGTCGCTGCTGCTGGTCGGCCAGGTGCTGTGGCCCGACCAGCTGCGGAGGCGCGCATGATGGCGCTGTGGCCGGAATGGCTGCGCCCGCTGTGGCTGCTGCCGCTGCCCCTGCTGGCCTGGCTGCTGTGGCGCCTGTGGCACCGTGAACGAGCCAGCGGCCGCTGGCAGCTGCTGCTTCCCGCCGCCTTTCATCAGGTGCTGCTCAAGGGCGGTGATGGCCGCTCCAGCCGCCTGCCCTGGGTGGCCCTGGGCCTGGCCTGGTTGCTGGCCATCGGCGCACTGCTGGGGCCCAGCTGGCAGCGGGTCGAGCAGAGCAACCAGAAACCGGCCGATCCGCTGCTGGTGGTGCTCGAACTGACCCCGCAGATGCTCGCCAGCGATGGCCACCCCAATCGCCTGGAACAGGCGCGGCGCAAGCTGCTCGACCTGCTCGAGGCGCGGCGCGATGCGCAGACGGCGATCATCGTCTACGCCGGTAGCGCACACAGCCTGGTGCCACTGTCCGATGACCTGGCCACCAGCCGCAACCTGCTCGAGGCGCTCAAGCCGTCGCTGATGCCCGAACCCGGCCGCCGTGCCGACCTGGCGGTGGAGCGTGCCCTGCAGATGCTCGATCAGGCGCAGCTCGGCCAGGGTCGCATCCTGCTGATCGGCAGCGCACTGGATGAGCAGGAGCGCAGCGGCATCCGCCAGGCCCTGGAAAAACGTGCGGTGCCGCTGCTGATCCTTGGCGTCGGCAGCCGCGAAGGCGCACCGGCGGTGCAGGAAGACGGCAGCTTCCTCAAGGATCAGCGCGGCGCCATCCTGGTGCCCCGCCTGGATGCACGCAGCCTGCGCGATACGGCGGAAAGCAACGGCGGCCGCTACACCCAGATACGGGTGGATGACGACGACCTCAGGCGCCTCGGCCTGTTCGACGCCCCCCAGGCACTGCGGGCGGCACAGGAGCCCACGCAGCTCGATAGCCATGTCGACCAGGGCTACTGGCTGCTGCTGCCATTGCTGTTGCTCGCGGCCTGCGCGGGGCGTCGCGGCTGGCTGTTCTGCCTGCCGCTGCTGCTGATGCTGCCGCCGCAGAGCAGCCAGGCCTTCGAACTGAACGACCTGTGGCTGCGCCCTGACCAGCAAGGCCAGCGCCTGCTGCAGGCGCAGCGCCCGGCCGAGGCCGCGGAGCGTTTCGTCGACCCGCAGTGGCAAGGCAACGCGCTGTACCAGGCCGAGGACTACGCCGGTGCCGCCGAGCGCTTCGCCCAGGGCGACACGGCCGCCGATCACTACAATCGCGGCAACGCGCTGGCCAAGTCCGGCGAACTGGAAGCGGCGCTGGATGCCTATGAACAGGCCCTGGAGCGCCAGCCGGAACTGACCGCAGCACAACAGAACAAGGCGCTGGTGGAAGAGGCCCTGCGCCAGCGCCAGGATCAGCAGCAGAACGGCGGCGATGCGTCTGCGCAGCAACAGGACGACGCCTCGGGCGACACCGGCGAACCGCACGAGGACGCAAGCGCTCAGCCCGCCGACGGCCAGCCTGCGCAGCCCGGCCAATCCGGCAGTCGCGATGACAGTGGCAGCGACGGCGATGCCCAGGATGCAGGCGCAGGTGGTACGCAGCCGGACACGGGCGCTCCGGCGGAGCCGAGCGAGCCGGGCCAGGGCGCCGTCACCGAGGGCAATCTGGGCGACGCCGCAGAGCGTCGCCAGGCCCTGGAACAATGGTTGCGGCAGATCCCGGACGACCCGGCCGAACTGCTGCGGCGCAAATTCTGGTATGAACAGCAACAGCGTCAGGACTCAAGCCGATGAAGCGCTTCCTCTTCCTGCTTCTTCTACTGGTAAGCGGCCAGGCCTGCGCCGATGCCTTCTTCGCCAGCGTCGACCGCACGCGCCTGAGCGAGGGGGAGACCGTCGTGCTGACCCTCGAATCGACCGACCCGACCCGCTTCGGACGGCCCGATTTCAGCCCGCTGGACGAGAACTTCGAAGTCCTCGGCAGCCGCCAGGTCAATCGCCTGAGCAGCATCGGCGACACGCCCCGCGCCAGCACCCGCTGGATCCTCACCCTGCAACCCCGGCGCAGCGGCGAGGTGGTGATTCCGCCCATCCGCCTGGAAGACGCCGAGACCCTGCCCATCACCCTCACCGTCGATGCGGTCAGCGACGCCAGCGGTAGCGCCAAACTGGCCCCGGTGTACATCGATGCCAGCCTCGACCAGGACAGCGTCTACGTGCAGGCACAGGCCGTGCTGACGCTGCGCATCTACCATTCGGTGTCCATGTACGACGACAGCACCCTGACGCCGCTGCAGATGCAGGACGCGCGCGTGGAACAGCTGGGCGAGCCGCGCACCTACGAGAAGCGCATCGGCGGCGTGCGCCACGGCGTGATCGAACTGCAGTACGCCATCTACCCGCAGCGCAGCGGCGAACTGGTGATTCCGGGGCAGACCTTCAGCGCCACCCTGGTCGACCGCTCGCGCAACGATGACTTCCTGCCCTTCGGCCCGCGTGCGGGCAAGGTCTCGCGGGTCAAGTCGCCGGACATCCCCCTGCGGGTCAAGGCCAAGCCGGCGGACTATCCCGCCGATGCGCCCTGGCTGCCGGCACGGGCGCTGGGCCTGGCGGAAACCTGGAACCCGCAGCCGGAACAGAGCCAGGTCGGCGACTCGCTGACCCGCCGCCTGATCCTCAAGGTCGATGGCCTGTCCAGCGCCCAGCTGCCGCCGTTGCCGGCCACCCAGGTCGAAGGCCTGCGCCGCTACCCGGACCAGCCGCAACTGAGCGACCAGAAGAGCGAGAGCGGCGTGGTCGGCACGCGCGAGGAACGCGAGGCCCTGGTGCCGAGCCGCAGCGGCGACATCGCCCTACCGGCGCTGGAAGTGGTGTGGTGGAACACCCAGAGCGACAGCCTGGAGCGGACGACGCTGCCCGCGCGCACCCTGCAGGTGGCCGAGAACCCTCAGCTGCAGGGCGAGGACAGCCCCACGGCGAACCTGCCCGTCGCACAGCCACAGGAGGTGCCCGAGCTGTGGCCCTGGCAACTGGCCTGCGCGCTGCTCGGCCTGAGCACCCTGCTCGGCTTCGCCCTGTGGTGGCGCGCCCGAAGCCAACCGGCCATCCAACGGGCCGCACAGGCGGGCCCCAGCCCGCGCACACTGCTCGACGACCTCAAGCGCGCCTGCCAGGCGGGTGACGCCCAGGCCACCCGTTATGCACTCGATGCCTGGGCGCGACAGCAACCGGAAACCCTGGCCGACATGGCGGCGCGTTACGTGCCGCTGTCGGACGCACTCGATGGCCTCAACGGCGCGTTGTACAGCGAGACCGGCCAGCAGTGGCAAGGCGATGATCTGTGGAAGGCGATTCGCAACCTGCCGGCAGTACAGGAACCGAGCGCCGCCCCGCAGGACAGCAGCGCATTGCCGCCGCTGTATCCGCGCTAGCAAGCGCAGCCGCACACACTTCACAGGCGCCCGCTCGCGGGCGATCCCACGCGTAGCAGCGGGCGGGCTTGGCGGCGCGTTACGTACCGCTGACCGATGTACCCGACGGCCCGCCGCACAGCAAGACCGGCCAGCAGTGGCAAGGCGATGAACCGTGCAAGGCAATTCGTAACCTGCCAACACCCCAAGAACCGAGCGCGCCCCGCAGGACAGCCGCACATTGCCGCCTACCCACTCCGTAGGAGCCCGCTGCGGGCGATCCCAGGCACCAGCCAAGCCCCCTACCCGCGCCCATATCGCCTCTCATGCAACACGCATAAAAAAACCGCGGCCCTGGGGCCGCGGTTCTCGTCCTGCGCTACAGGCATCAGGCCTTGCCGCGCAGCTTCTCCGGGTTGATCAGGAAACGCGCCAGCGCCGGCAGCAGCCAGATCGCACCGATCATGTTCCAGAGGAACATGAAGGTCAGCATCAGGCCCATGTCGGCCTGGAACTTGATCGCCGAGAAGATCCAGGTGGCCACGCCGATGGCCAGACAGACGCCGGTGAACAGCACCGCCTTGCCCGTCGACTTGAGCGTCTCGTAGTAGGCCTCCTGCAGCGTCATGCCCTGACGCAGGTAGGTCTCCAGGCGGCTGTAGATGTAGATACCGTAATCCACACCGATGCCGACGCCCAGCGCGATCACCGGCAGGGTCGCGACCTTCACGCCGATGCCCATGAAGGCCATCAGCGCGTTGCCCAGCACCGAGGTCAGTACCAGCGGCAGGATCACGCACAGCGTCGCCGCCAGGGAGCGGAAGGTCAGCAGGCACATGATGCTCACGGCCGCGTAGACCGCGATCAGCATGGTAGTCTCGGAAGCCGCGATCACCTCGTTGGTGGCGGCCTCGATACCGGCGTTACCGGCGGCCAGCACGACCTGCAGGTCATCGGTGCTGTGCTCTGCAGCGAACGCCTCGGCGGCAGCCACGGCACGCGACAGCGTCTCGGCCTTGTGGTCCTCGAGGAACACCAGTACCGGCGCCACCGAACAGTCGGCGTTGTACAGGCCTTCGGCACGTGCGATGGAGTTGTTCAGCACATCCTGGTTACGCGACAGGGTTTCCCATTTCAGGTTGCCCTCGTTCATGCCCTTGATCACCTGCTTGGACACGGTGACCATGGAGATGGCCGACTGCACGCCCTGGGTGTTCTCCATCTTCCACATCAGCTCGTCCATGGCGGACAGCGCTTCGTAGGTGGAGCAACGCTCGGTCGCGGTCTTGATCATCACCACCAGCACGTCGGAGCTGGTCGAGTAGTTGCGGATGACGAAGTCGTTGTCCAGGTTGTAGCGCGAATCCGGATGCAGCTCCGGCGCGCCCTGGTCGAGGTCACCGATCTTCAGGTTCTGCCCGTACCAGACGCCACCGGCCAGGGCCACCACGGCAATCACCACGGAAATCGGCGCCACCATCGGGTGCGCGAAATTGGAGATGGCGCGCCACAGCGGATGGTCCTTGGCGGCTTCCTCGCGGCTCTTCTTCACTGCACGGTTGCCGATGCCGATGTAGGAGATCACCACCGGCAGCAGGATCAGGTTGGTCAGGATGATCACCGCCACGCCCATGGACGCACCGATGGCCAGCTCGCGGATCACGCCGATATCGATCAGCAGCAGGGTCACGAAGCCGACGGCATCGGAGAGCAGTGCGACCAGCCCGGGGATGAACAGCTGACGGAAGGCCATGCGCGCTGCGGACAGCGCATCGGTCGCCTCGCCGGAGGCCATGGCGATGCCGTTGATCTTCTGCACCCCGTGCGAGATACCGATGGCGAACACCAGGAACGGCACCAGCATCGAGTATGGGTCCAGACCGAAGCCCAGCGTGTGCAGCAGGCCAAGCTGCCAGATCACCGCCACCAGGGTGGTGATGACCACCGCCAGCGTGCTCTTGAAGCAGTGGGTGAACCACAGCAGCAGAACGAAGGTGATGCCGATGGCGACAGCGAAGAACAGCGCCACGCCGACCAGGCCATCGATCAGGTCACCGACCTTCTTGGCGAAACCGATGATGTGCACCTGCACATTGGGGTTCTGCGCCTGGTACTTGTCGCGAATCTTCTCTTCCAGCTCGTGGGAGAACTTCTGGTAGTCCAGCTTGATCAGCTTGCTCTGGTCAGCCGGGTCTGGATAGGACTCGAGCAGAGGAATGTCGACGATGCTGGACTTGAAGTTGTTCGCCACCAGGCGACCGATCTGCCCCGACTTGAGAATGTTGCTGCGCAACTCCTCGAGGCTGTCGGCGGAACCGTCGTAGGTCTGCGGAATCACTTCGCCACCGGCGAAGCCTTCCTCGGTCACTTCGGTCCAGCGCACGCTGGGGCTCCACAGCGACTTGAGGCCGGAACGGTCGACGCCGGGGATGTAGAAGGCCTCGTCATGGATCTGCCGCAGCGTCTCCATGTACTCCTTGCTGAAGATGTCGCCTTCGGTGGCTTCCACCGAGATACGCACCGTGTTGCCTAGGTTGGCCAGGTCGTTACGGTGTTCGAGCATCTTCTGGATGTACGGATGGCCCAGCGGAATCATCTTCTCGAAGCTGGTCTGCGGGCGCACCTGGGCAGCCTGGTAGAACAGGAAGATGCTGATCAGCAGGCAGATCAGGATCACCGCCGGGCGATTGTTGAAGATCAGCCGCTCGAGATAAGAAGCAGGCTTTTGTTGATGCTTGGTCATGCAAAGGCTCCCGGCTTGTTATTGTTGGCCCAGATCGGCGCCGGTCGAAGCGGCGAGGTGAACGCCGCCCTGCCCCACCAGGATCAGGTTGCCGTTATCCAGTGCAGTCACCCCGGCCAGCGAAAGGCGGTCGGGACGGTTCATCAGGCTGAAGCTCTGCCCATGGTCGGTGCTGCGCAGCACGGTGCCGCCGTGGCCCACGACCACGATGCTGCCGTCGCGGAGCAGCGTACCGTCGGCCAGGCCGAACTCCAGCGGGCCATTGTTGGGGGTGTGCAGCGAGATCTGCTGCCAGCTGTCACCGAAATCGGTGGAGCGGAACAGGTGGCCGCGCAGGCCGTAGGCGAGCAAGGTGCCACTCTGGTCGGTACCGAGCACGCCGAACAGCGAGCCCTCGTAGGGCGGCTCTTCGATGCGTTCCCAGGTTTGCCCCCAGTCGGCGGAACGGAACATCTGGCCCAGTTCACCGACGATGAACAGACCGGAATCCTTCACCGCGGTGATGGCATTGAGGTGATAGGCATCCTCGTTGTCGAGGCGATCGCTGACGTCTTCCCAGGTCTTGCCGCCGTCGCTGGTTTCCAGCAGCGCACCGTAGGCGCCCACCGCGTAACCGGTCTGCAGGTCCTTGAACCAGACATCCAGCAGCGGCGCCTCGCGCTCGAGGTCTTCGAACTGCTTGGTCCAGGTCAGACCGCCGTCGCTGGTGACGAGAATCTGCGCATCGTGACCGACCGCCCAGCCGTGCTTGGGATCGACGAAGAAGACCGAGGTGAGCATCTGCCGGGTCGGCACCTTGGCCTGCTCCCAGCTCTGTCCCTGGTCTTCGGAATGGAGAATGTGGCCACGGTCGCCGACGGCTACCAGGCGTTCGCCAGTGTTGACGACGTCCTGCAGCAGGCTGTGTACGGCCTTGGCGGACTCGATGGCATAACCGGCCTCCGCCGCTGTCGACGACGTCTCGGCGTATGCAGGCACGGCGGTGAAAGCCAGAACGGAAAGCACACTGCACAGCGAGAGCGCTTTAGCCAGCGGCGAATGGACACGAAGCGCCGATTTGTGCGCCGTAGTGGGCGTCAGACCGGACTGGGTGCGCCGCATGACGGGCTCACTCATATACCTTCCCCCTTTCTTGTTATAGGCGGTACTGCTCTCAATAGCAGGCCGCCCATCCTAGCGAGCTTAGGAAAGCCCTGACAATTAGCGCGACGTTATGTTTTGTTAAGGCAGAACCCGCGTTATAGAAGCCTATTCGCGAAGCTGATACGAAAAAGGCCGCTACTACTGTAGCGGCCTTGGCGCGAGGCTACACGACTATTATCGCGTGCCGCGACGACGCAGCGCAGCCGGCTTGAAGTAACCGTCGTCCGGAATGGCCTGGCTGAAGTCGATGGTGTTGTTCTCTTCGTTGTCCAGGTTCTGTACGTGGTAACGGCGCGCCTGAAGATCGTGGAACACGTCCAGGGCAGACCAGGTGGTCGGCAGGTCGTAGTAGTTCTTCAGGTAGGCGATGGATACGCGCCACAGCTCACCGCGGCCGTCGTACTGATCGACCACTGCAGCCTGCCAGCTGTCCTCGTCGAGGAACAGGGTGCGCTTGGAGTAGATGTGGCGGGCGCCCGATTTCAGCGTGCCTTCCACCACCCAGACGCGGTGCAGTTCGTTGCGGGTCAGCGCCGGGTTCAGGTGACCGACCTTGAGCAGGTCCTCGTACTTAACCTCAGGGCTGGTGACCTTGTAGTTGTTGTACGGGATGTAGATTTCCTTCTTGCCCACCAGTTTCCAGTCGTAGCGATCCGGAGCACCGTTGAACATGTCGGTATCGTCGGCGGTACGCAGGCCATCGGCGGCAGCGATCGGCGTGTCGTATGCCAGGTTCGGCGCACGACGCACGCGACGCTGACCGGCGTTGTAACCCCAGGCCTGGCGCGGTTCCTTGACCTGATCCAGGGTCTCGTGAACCAGCACCGCACCACCGGCCAGACGCGCCGGGCTGGTGGTGAAGGACAGGTAGTAGAACATGATGTTGTTCAGGTCGGCGAAGGAGCCGTTCTGCACGTAGTACTTGAACATGGCCTCCTGCTGCGAGGTCACCAGCGAGTAGGCACCATTGCGCTGTACCGCCACTTCCGAGGCACGACGCACGATGTAGGTACCACGATAACGGGCGATGTGGTTCCACAGCGCTTCCACGCCGTTCTGCGGAATCGGGAACGGGATGCCGCCATAGGCATCGGAGAAGCCGTTGCCGCCGTCGACCAGCTTGGCGCTGGTGGCGTTCTTGACAGTGTTGTCATAGACCCACTGCGGCGCCGAGCCGGAGCGACGGGTCTGGTAGACCGGCATCTGGTAGGTTTCCGGGTAGGCCTTGAACATGGCGATCTGACCCGGCGTCAGGTTGGCCTCGTACTGGCTCAGGTTGGCCGCGGTGATGGTGAACAGCGGCTTGTCTTCCGGGAACGGGTCGACGTGATGCTGGCCCGAGCGGGTGTAACCGGCCGGTGCCTTGGTGATACCACCGGTCCAGGCCGGGATGGTGCCAGCGGCATTGCCGGCTTTCTCGGCACCGAAGGGCGTCAGGGTGTCGCCGAGTTTGGCAGCTTCCTGCGGGGAAACGGCAGCCAGTGCAGAGCCGGCGGAAAACGCCAGCGCAACGGCTACGGCCATCAGCCTGTGCTTGTTCAGCATGGGTAATTCTCCGTGAAGAGTCTGGCCGGGCGCCCACAAGCGCCCGGCGTTTTTCTGGTTATAGGTATTAGAAGGAGTACTTGACGTTCAGACCGATGTTGTCGCGATCACGCGAACCGTTGTTCTGGCCTGCGCCATAGAACTCGGTGTACTGGATCTCGGCTTCCAGGCTGTTGAGGTAGCTGGCGCGCATACCGACGGTGTACGCCTTGCGACCCTCGATGAAGTTGCCGGTCTGGTGCGAGTTGCCTTCGAAGTCATGCTTGAACACGGCGAACGGCGACAGGTTCACGCCCGCGTAGACGTCGTTCCAGGTACCGGAGAGTACCAGCGTGTAGCCGTAGGCGTTCTTGTTGATCTGATCGTCACGATCATAGCCGGAGACGTAGGACCCGTTCGCACGGCCAGAGTAGTAACGCGTATTACCCTGGTAATCGACATACTTCAGGCTGCTGCCACGAACATGCTCCGACGCCAGCTCCGCCACGCCGAACAGCGAGTCGAAGCTCAGTACATTACCGAAGTTATGGATGGCACCCAACGAGGTATTGAATGCCTCGACACGCTCGTAGTTGTGCAGTGCGCGCTCGCTGTTGGCCCCCAGACCAACTCGCTTTCCGCCAACCACTACGTCTTGGCCCAGAGCAATCTGCGTCGCCTGACCCAGCACCTGCCCAAGCAGGTCGTTGGTCGTCGCGATGCCAATCGGCATGTTCGGACGATAAGCCAGTTCACCGAAAACAGACGTCTCGACAATCGTAGTGTTGAAGCTCATGCCGTACATACGGATGTCTTCGACGTATTCGCGGCTGGCGTTAATCTGGTTGGCCAAGTCAACGGTCACCAAGCCCCCAGCAGTGGTGGGACTACCAACAGCACCGGCAAGAGCAGCAAACTGGGCTGCAGTCAGGCCTGCATAATCGTCATTGATGTCAGCGTAGATATACGGTTCTTTGGAGTGGTAATTGATGAAGTAGAAACCGAACTCGGTAGAGTTGAGCTCCTCAGCAATGTAACGGAACGCCACCCCGAATTGCCCATCGTTCTTCGCATTCAGGTCAGAGCCGATTCGCGCGACCTTGAAGGCATCGGGACCTGCATATTCACTACCCTTCAGACCGAAGCCAGGGTTGAGCAATGCGGTCTGGTACAGCGACAACCCACCAAGCCCCGGGTTAGGGGTCAAGGCAGCAGCCAGCGCACCGCTCTGGTTATAAGCGGTATGGCCACCGTCAGCAAACAGATCAGTCTCGGAGAAATAAGTACCAACCGGATCGATTGCAGTCTCTTTCCAGTTGAACTGGTAGAAAGTTTCCATCGAAAGATTGTCGGTCAGACCGAGGTTGAAGCTCAGCGCCTCGACAGGCACCAGCACTTCCTTCACTTCGGCGCCAGGCAGGCGGAACTTGGCGGCATCGACCGGGTTGGTGGTGTTGATGCCACCGCGATAGAACAGGCCTTCACCCCAGTTGAACACCTGCTTACCGAAACGGCCGGACACCGGCATGTCACCCACATCCCAATTGCCATAGATGTAGGCATCGAGAATCTGCGCGTCACGACCGGCCTTGTGGCGCGTCTCGCGGGTGAAGGTGTTGTCATGCGGATAGCTCTGGCTCGGTTGAGACGGAGTATTGGCATCGTAGTAATCGTTGCGCTTGTCCATGATCTGCGTGTCATAGAACGCGGTACCACGAACGAATGCACCATAGTTCTGGTAGGACACTTCAAGGTCGGAGGTGATCTTGAACACTTCGGAGACCAGGCCGGTATCGAAGTTGCGATTACCGTCGTTGGTGTTGATGTCGTTGTTGGTCTTGTCCTGACCCTGGACACGCCACAGTTGGCCGTAGGAGACGGTGGTATCGATGGAACCGGTGATCTCGTTGTCGGCGAAGCTGAACTCCACCGCCTGAGCCTGAGCGGCTACCAGCAAAGGCAGGACGCCAGCGAACGCAAAGCCGGCCTTGGCCGGGGCAAAACGTAGAACGGGCTTGCGGGACTTAATTTCCATCGAGACTCACTCCGTGGACAGATCATTCTTTTGGGCGATCCCATTTGGCGGGATGCGTTATGCCGTACTGACGACGGCTTGTTTTTTATTCGTGCAGCGTATTCCAGGGACCTTTGCGCAGCTGCGCACGGTCGAATCCTGCTCGACACTGCAACCATGGTGCCAATTCAAACGGGTGTATCAGCGCAGAGCCGCTTGCCAGCGCCTTCGCGCAGTTTCTTTTCGTGACTGATCAGCCACTGACCAGTGCGTCAGCTATTCAGCGTGAAATTGGCGCGCTTTGTCCTACGATCCGACGCTTTATGCCACTCGAGCCCTGGAGGCACGAGGTTTTCAGCAGCGAGCGGCAAGTCGATGTCAAGAGCCATGCGACCCTAACTTTAGTGTGCGCACGAATAACACGGCACCTGGATATTTCTACGGGTAACAAAAAAGTGTTACCAGCCATCGACCGGTAACACTTTTATTGAAGCCAACCCGCCTTAGGCCAGGCTTTTGCTCACCACTTCGTAAACGTCGCTGGACAGCTCACCGCTGGCCAGGATGCGTTCCAGCTCGGCCTTCATCTGCGCCTGACGTGCAGGCGCGTACTTGCGCCAGCGGGTCAGCGGCGCCAGCAGGCGCGAGGCGATCTGTGGGTTGAGTGCGTTGAGGGTGATCACCTGATCGGCGAGAAAGCGATAGCCCGAGCCATCGGCCTGGTGAAAGTTGATCAGGTTCTGGTTGGCGAAGGCACCGATCAGGGCGCGCACCTTGTTCGGATTCTTCAGGGTGAAGGCTTCGTGCTGCATCAGCGCATGCACGCGCTCCAGGCCACCAGGCAGCGGGCTGCCGGCCTGCACGCTGAACCACTGGTCCATGACCAGCGCATCGTCCTTGAAGAAGTCGGCGAACATCGCCAGGGCCTTGCTACGCTCGGCCTCGAACGGCGAGTTGACCAGCACCGCCAGCGCCGCCAGGCGCTCGGTCATGTTGTCGGCGTTCTCGAACTGCTCGACGCAGGCGGCCAGCACCTCGGCCTGCTGGCTGAGCATCAGGTAAGACAGGGCAATATTCTGCAGGCTACGCCGGGCAAAATGCGCCGCCTCGGCCACGTAGGGCGTCGCCCTGGAGACGTCACGGTTGGCCTGGTAGCGCGCCAGCAGCGGCGCGTACAGAGCATCGACTAGCTGCAGACGAGCGAACTCGCGCGCCTCGTGAATGGCCTCGACGTCGGCCACGTCACTGATCTCGGTGAGATAGGCCTCGCCAGGCAGCGAGAGCATCTCGGCGACCATCGCCTGATCCAGCGACTCGTCCAGCAGCAATGTACGCAGCGCCTCCACCAGGCGCTGATCGAGCGCCAGCTCTTCGCCGCGCTGGTACTGGCCGATCAACTCCTGCAGCACCTGCACGGACAACTGCTGGCCGGCTTCCCAGCGATTGAAACCGTCGCTGTCGTGCTGCATGAGGAACATCAGCTGGTCGCGGCTGTAGGGGAAGCTGAGCTTGACCGGCGCACTGAAGCCACGCAGCAGCGACGGCAGTGGCTGTTCGGCGATGCCCTCGAAGGTGAAGGTCTGCTCGGTTTCGGTGATCGACAGCACGCGGCCAGTACCGCTGGCGGTGGCTTCACCCTGCAGACGCAGCGGCAGCTCGTTACCCTGGGCGTCGAGCAGGCCGAGCGCAAGCGGAATCACGAACGGCAGCTTCTCGCTCTGCCCCGGAGTGGCCGGGCAGCTCTGGCGGAAGTTCAGGCTGTAGGTCTGCGCGGACGCATCATAGGCCTCGCTGACCTGCAGGCGCGGCGTACCGGCCTGGGTGTACCAGCGCTTGAACTGGGTCAGGTCGATGCCACTGGCATCTTCCATGGCCTTAACGAAGTCGTCGCAGGTCACCGCCTGGCCATCATGGCGTTCGAAGTACAGGTCCGAACCCTTGCGGAACAGCTCGGGGCCAAGCAGGGTGTGGATCATGCGCAGAACTTCCGAACCCTTCTCGTAGATGGTCAGGGTGTAGAAGTTGGAGATCTCCATGTACGCATCCGGGCGCACCGGGTGAGCCATGGGGCCGGCATCCTCGGCGAACTGGTGGGTGCGCAGGTAGGCCACGTCCTCGATGCGCTTGACCGTGCGCGAGTGGGTGTCGGCGGAGAACTCGCTGTCGCGGAACACGGTGAAGCCTTCCTTGAGCGACAGCTGGAACCAGTCGCGGCAGGTCACGCGGTTGCCCGACCAGTTGTGGAAGTACTCGTGCGCCACCACCGCCTCGACGCGCTGGTGCGCGGCATCGGTGGCGGTCTCGGCCTTGGCCAGCACGCAGCTGGAGTTGAAGATGTTGAGGCCCTTGTTCTCCATGGCGCCCATGTTGAAATCGTTGACCGCGACGATCATGAAGATATCCAGGTCGTACTCGCGGCCGTAGACCTCCTCGTCCCACTTCATCGAGCGCTTGAGGCTGTCCATGGCGTGCTGCACCTTGTCGATGTTCTCCGGTTCGACATAGATGCGCAGCGCCACCTCGCGACTGCTCATGGTGGTGAAGCTGTCCTCGACGCACCACAGGTCGCCGGCGACCAGAGCGAACAGGTAGGCCGGTTTCTTGAACGGGTCTTCCCAGGTCGCCCAGTGGCGACCGCCCTCTTCGCTGCCGCTGGCCACCGGGTTGCCGTTGGACAGCAGCACCGGGTAGGCATGCTGCTCGGCGCTGACCGTGGTGGTGAACTTGCTCATCACGTCAGGACGGTCGAGGTAGAAGGTGATCTTGCGGAAACCCTCGGCCTCGCACTGGGTGCAGAACATCGTGCCGGACTTGTACAGGCCTTCCAGCGCGGTGTTGCTCTCCGGGTGAATGCGCACGCTGCTGTCGACCACGAAGCGTTCCTGGGTCGGCTGCAGGGTCAGGTGGCTGGCGGTCAGGCTGTAGTCACCCTCGCCCAGCTCGCGATCATCCAGTTTCAGCTCGAGCAGCTCCAGCTGCTGGCCATCGAGCACCAGCGGCGGCAGGCCGGCACCGGCCTCGGGGTTGCGGCGCATGACCAGCTGCGCATGCACCAGGCTGTGATCCTCGAACAACTCGAAGGTCAGGTGCGTCTCGTCGATCAGGTAATCCGGTACCTGATAGTCCTTGAGGTAGATCGTCTTGGATTGTTCGGTGCGCATGGCAGTGGCCTCTTCTGGGCAGCTTCAAGCGACAGGCTTCAAGCTGCGAATGGTGGTCAGGCGGCGATCTCGTGGACGGCCAGCTGGTAGGCGGTGTACTTACGGATATTGATCACGCCGGTGTCGAACATCAGGTACTGGCCCTTGATGCCGAGCAGGGTACCTTCGGCCAGGGGCTGCTTGTCCAGGTTGAAGCTGGTGATCTTGGCCGGGTAGGCCTCGATGGGATAGCGGATGTCCAGTACCTCGGCGGTCGTGAGCGGCTGGATGGCCTGCAGGCCGAAGCGTTGCTGCAGATCGGCGATACCTGCGCCACAGCTGTCGAACAGTTGCTCGCGAATCGCCAGCAGGTTGACCGGTACGGCGTCGCCCTTGAGCAGCGCGCGCCAGTTGGTCTTGTCCGCCACCTGGCTGCGCAGCAGGTCCTCGACGAAGCCCGACTGCTGCCGAGTGGCCACACGCAGGATCGGCAGCGCCTGGGTCGCCCCCTGGTCGATCCAGCGCGTCGGAACCTGGCTGGCACGGGTAATGCCGACCTTCACCCCGCTGGAGTTCGCCAGGTAGACGACATGGTCGGTCATGCAGAACTGCTCGCCCCAACTCGGCTCGCGGCAGGTGCCGGCGTCGTAGTGACACTTCTCCGGGCTCATGATGCAGATATCGCACTGCGCCAGCTTCTGCATGCAGGGGTAGCAGTAACCCTGGCTGAAACTGGTCTTGGTCTTGCGCCCGCAATGCGTGCAGTGGATGGCGCCGAGGTACTCCAGACACAGGTGCTTGCCCACCAGCGGATTGACCGGCACCTCCTCGTCGCCGAGGCGAAAGGCGTATTGCACCGGCGCGTCGAGGTGCGCCTTCATCTTGCTCAGCGAGCCACGTCCTAACTCCGTCATCAGTGCAGGGTATCCGACGACTTGAACAGCAGGTTGGGAACCGGTTCGGACTTGGACTTGCACTCCTGCGGGCCCATGTAGCCGGTGCGCTCTTCTTCCGGCAGGTTGTTCATTTCCCAGGCGATCATCGCCTGCAGGCTGAGTTCCTTCTGCTCCTGGGTCAGTTTGCGGCCGTCCGGCCACTTGCCGATCTCCACGGCCAGCTTGAGGCTCTCGTAGATTTCCGGGGTGATGTTGTCGATGGCTTCGAGGAAGGACGACATAGAGGTCTCCAATGAATCGTAGGGCGGGTGAAACCCGCCAAAATACTGTTCTGGCGGATTGCACCCGCCCTACAGGTCAAAAATCGAATCAGGCGCTTCGTCTGGCCAGCATACCGCCAAGCAGGCCGGTCAGGCAGCCGGTCAGCAGGCCACCGACATGCGCGGCGTTGGCGATGGCGCCGAACTGCAGCAGCTCGAAGATGCCGGTCATGCAGATCAGCAGCCACACCAGCATCATCACCAGTACACCCGGCGGCAGACGATACGCCGCGTTCGGCGCCAGGCGCTGGTAGATCCAGCAATGCCCGAGCAGGCCGTAGAGCACGCCGGACAGGCCGCCGAACAGCGACGGGCCGGCCCACGCGTACTGCGCGAAGTTGGAGGCCAGGCCGAACAGCAGGGTCAGGCCCAACAGGCCGATGGCACCCTGGCGAAACTCGATGCGCCGGCCCAGCTCCCAGTACCACAGGCTGTTCATCGCCAGGTGCAGCCAACCGAAATGGATCAGCATCGGCGTGATCAGGCGCCACCACTGACCGCTCTCCAGGGTCGCATCCAGGTAGTTGAGGTAGATGTTGTCGCCGTCGAGACGAAAATCGACGAAGCTCAGCCAGGAAATGGCTGCATAGTTCTCGCCCGCCAGGGTCACGGCGAAGACGATGAAGGTCACCAGCAGCATCAGCGCCGTCACCGGGCTGCGCCGCAACTGGCTGAAAAAACCTTCCCGCACAGGCGGCAAGGCCGGCGCCGACTCGCCGCCATCCCCCTGCGGGTAGCGCGCATAGAGTTCGCGGACCTGCTCGGCCAGCGCCTCGCCGGGCACCCAGAGCACCTGCTCGCCGCCCTCCTCCGCGACCCGATGCGGCACGCGCAGGCGCTGCAACAAGGCCACGAAACCACTCAGGTCGTTGTCCAGCGGCACGCGCAGTACAGCTACGGCGGTCATCGAGGAGCCTCCTGCGGGTCGACATCGACCCAGACGAACTTGCCCGCATCCAGCCGCGTTTCCTGATCGAGGCGATAGGCGACCAGGCGCCCGCCGACCACCGCGCTGTAGTCCAGGCAGGCCAGGTTGGCGCGGATCGGTGCCGGTTTGCCACGCCGCCAGTAGTGACCGACGAACAGCAGCGGCTCGTGCGCGCCGTACCTGAGCAGCTCGTCCTTCTGCAGCTCGGTCAGCGGCGTCTGTGCCGCCAGCTCGGGCAGGGCATCGGGCTGGAAGACGATATCGCCGTAGGTCTGCGGATTCTCTTCCCAGAACTTGGTGCGGAAGTAGGAGCGCGTGAAACCGTCGCCACTGGTCAGCGTCAGACCGTGCGGCAGGCGCATATCGGTACCACGCAGCAGGCGGTCGAGCGCCATGTTGGCGAAGCTGCCAGGCACGGCAGCGGCCTGGAGGAAATGCTCGTCGATGCAGCCGTCGGGAAACTGCGCCTTGAGCGGCGTAATCAGCTCGGCATCCCAGCAGGCGTGCACGACACGGAAACGCCCGGCATCGATGAACAGCGGCATCTCGTAGAACCAGCGCAGGAACTCGCGCCACTCGTGCGGATGATCCTCGAACTGCGCCAGGGTCTCGCGCATCAGCCGCTGGTGCCGCGGGCTGTGTTCGCGCACGTACTGGCGACCGCTGCCAGGCGGTGCCGGAGTGCTCCAGCCCAGCGCGTTGAATTCGTGGTTGCCCATGATGCACAGGGCCTGGCCGGCACGCACCATGTCATGCACCAGGTGCAGGACCTCGCGAATGCCGGGGCCGCGATCGACCAGGTCACCCAGGAAGATCGCCATGCGTAGAGGATGCCGCCATACGCCATCCTGGCGGCTGTAGCCCAGGCGTTCGAGCAGACGCTCGAGGGTACGCGCACAACCGTGGATATCACCGATCAGGTCATAGCCACGATGAGGGTCGAGGGACATTCAGTCCTGCCCTCCCAGGCGGCTGCCCCAACCCAGCTTGGTCCGGCAGACCTCGTAGTAGTTGTGATCCAACGGATGGATCAGGCGCAACTTCTGCGCCTTCTTGGCCACGTGCAGGGTGTCGCCCGGGGCACAGGTGAAGTGGTTCTGGCCGTCGCAGGAGACCTGCGGGTAGATGGTCATGTCCGCCGACACCACCACCTTCAGCTCGCTGTTGCCATCCACCACGATGGGCCGGCTGGACAGCGTGTGCGGGTACATCGGCACCACCACGATGGCGTCGAGCTTGGGATGCATGATCGGCCCACCAGCGGACAGCGCATAGGCAGTCGAGCCGGTGGGCGTGGCGACGATCAGCCCGTCCGCCTTCTGGCTGCAGACGAACTGACCATCGATGAAGAGTTCGAACTCGATCATTCGCGTCGACTTGCCGGGGTGCAGCACCACATCGTTGAGCGCATCGCCCTGGCCGATGGCTTCGCCCTGGCGGCGTACCTCGGCCTCGAGCAGGAAGCGGTTTTCTGTCAGGTATTGCCCTTCGAGTACCTGCGCCACCTTGAGTTCAAGCTCGTCGGGGCGGATGTCGGTGAGAAAGCCCAGGCTGCCGCGGTTGATCCCCAGCACCGGCACCTTGTGTCGCGCCAGCGCCCGCGCCGCGCCCAGCATGCTGCCATCGCCGCCGACGACGATCACCAGGTCGCAGACCTCGCCAAGCATCTTGCGCGACGAGGTCTGCAGGCCGTGACCGGGCAGCAGGTCGGCGATGGTGTCCTCGAGGATCACATGCAGGTGGCGGTCGATGAGGAAGCGCTTGAGCCGGCGAACGGTCTCCAGTACCCGCGTGCTACCCAGGCGCCCGATGATGCCGACATTGCGAAATTGCTCCATGGGACTCCCGCCAGACAGATAAGAAACGAACGAGGATTATCGGCCAAAGGCGCGGTACGCGGCAAACCGGGGCTATGCTCTGCCCATGACCGTTCACGACTTGCTGCACGCTCTGCTGCAGAGACTGCGCACCCCGGCGGTGCGCGACCTCGCCTGGACCCTGCTCTCGCCCCCCTTGCTGGGGCAGACCACGAAACCCCAGCGCCACCCGCTGCAGGCCAGCGCATGGCGCCATACCCCGGAGCTGCTCGAGAACTGGCTGAGCGGGCTGGACAGCGCCCCGGATGCGCTGCATGCCTGGCTGCTGGCGAAACCGGCCAGGCGCCTCGGCCTGTACTACGAGCGCCTGTGGCAATTCGCCCTGCACGCCGCCGACGACGTCGAGGTGGTCGCGGCCAACCTGCCGATACGCCAGAACGGCCAGACCCTGGGCGAGCTGGACCTGCTGCTGCGCGACGCCGAAGGCGAGCACCATCTGGAGCTGGCGGTGAAGTTCTACCTGGGCCCGCTGGCGGGCGACGGCAACGATGCCGGCCTCTGGCTCGGCCCCGGCAGCCACGACCGGCTCGACCTGAAACTGAATCATCTGGCCCAGCATCAACTGCCGCTGTCGTCCCGCCGCGAGGCGCGTGGCGACCTCAACGAGCTGCGCCTGAGCGACACCCGATCGTCCTTCTGGCTCGCCGGCTACCTGTTCTACCCCTGGCCGACCGGCTGCGATTCACCGCGCGGCGCCTTGCCGGCGCACTGGCGAGGGCACTGGCTGCGGCAACGTGACTGGGCAGCATTCTCCGACCGGCAAGCGCAGGCGCACTGGCAACCCCTGCCACGCCTGTCCTGGCTGGCGCCGGCGCTGATTGACGGCGAGGAACGCTGGTCGCGCGAGACGTTCGCGCACTGGCTGGAGGGCCTGTCCTCCCGCTCCCAGCTGCTGGTGCGACTGGAAGAGGATCAGGCCGGTGACTGGCGAGAGGTCGAGCGGCTCTTCCTGGTCAGCGATCAATGGCCATCCTGAACACTCAGCACGCCGGATGTGACTCCGCTCAGCGGCTGCGTTCGGTACGCCCACCGGAACGCGCCAGATAGCCCGAACCACTCTCGCACAGCAACGCGCCACGCTGCACGGCCGGCAAGGCATCCAGCCCGTCACGCAGGGCGTAGACGCTGTAACCGAGCTGCGAGAGCAGGAACACCGCGCTGCTGCTGCGCTTGCCGCTGTCGCAGTAGCACAGGTAAGTGCGCGACTTGTCCAGCAGGCGCGCCTTCAGCCGCAACAGCTGCAGCGGCATGTGCAGGGCCTGCGGCGCATGAGCCTTCTCGTACTCTTCCAGCAGGCGCACGTCCAGCCATTGCGCGCCATGGCTGAGCAGGCGCGACGCCTCGCCCAGCGACACCTCGGCGACGACCGGCGCCTTGAGCAGGGCGAAGAAATCCTGGCGATCCAGCCGCAGCACGCTGCCGCGCTCGACCATGGTCACCGTGGCGTTGCGCGGCCGGTCGGCCAGCAGCGCTTCCTCGCCGAAGCAGGCGCCCACGTCCAGCTCCGCCAGCACCTGACGATCGCTGCCGGCACTGCGGATCACTTCGGCACGGCCGCTTTCCAGGAAGAAGCAGCAGTCCCCGGCCGCGCCTTCCTGCAGCACCTGGCTACCCGCCTCGAACTCGACCCGTTGCAGACGGGCAAGCATGCTCTGCACGTTGGCCGGCGGCACCTTGGCGAACAACGGGTTCTCCAGCAGACGCTCCAGCCACTCGATATCGGCCCCGCGCTGCTGCAAGGCGAGCAGCAGGTCCTGGTAGGCCAGGCGCCAGGTCAGCAGACGATCCAGCGTGGCGCTGTCGATCATCAGCACACTGGCATCCGTCAGCGCCCGGGCCTCGTGCAGACGCGGCAGACTGGGTGACAGGGGATGACAGCTGACCTCGCTGCCGGCGCTCACGGACTGGACATGCCCCTCGGCATCCTGCAGTTGCAGCTCACCCGCCAGCAGGTAGCAGGTCAGCCGCGCCTGGTCGCCCAGGCGAAACAGCGGCTGGCCGGCCAGCAGTGGCTGAGGCACCAGCTGGCTGCGCAGCTCGCGCCACTGCTGCTCGGACAGCACATTGAGGGGCGTCAGGCTGCGCAGTTGCTCGGGAGTAAGGGGTTCGCTCATGAAGTAATCCAGGCTCCGCTGGTCAGCCCTGAGTGTAGTCGGTGTTCGTGCCCATCAGGGCTCGGCGCCCCTGCAGGCCGCCAGTATGAATGAAGATCAGCCGCGTGCCGCGCACAAGTTGCCCGTTCGCGCAAAAATCACGCAAGGCCATCAGCGCCTTGCCGGTATACAGCGGATCCAGCGGCAGGCCGGCGGCCTGCTCGGTCTCCAGAATGAACTGAAGCAACGTCTGATCGAAACGCGCAAAGCCGCCGCGCGCGGCATCGATGAACTGCTGGCGCGCGCCACTGACCCCCGCCTGCCCCAGCAACGCGGCGACCTGAGCCGCCACGCCATGGCTGGCAGGCACCGCCAATGCGCCGAACACGGAGCGGCGGCTATCACCGAGCAGCAGGCCCGCAAGCGTGGTACCGGTCCCGGCGGCCAGCCACCAGGCGTCGAAGTCCGTCCAATCGAGATCCGCCAGCTGCGCTTGCGCCATCGCCACCAGGCAGCGGCAACCTTCGGCGCCCGGCAGCCCCAGGCCGCCCTCGCCAACCGCCTGGAACCCCGGGTAGCGCGCCAGCCACGGTTGCCAGAAATCGGCCTGGTGGCGTGCGCGATAGCCGCCATAACCCAGCCAGTGCAACTGCATGCCCAACGCCTGCAGATCATCCACCGTCGGCGTGCGCTGCGCTTCGCCGCGTAACAGGCCGACCGTGGCGAAACCGAAGCGCTGGCCCGCCGCCGCCAAGGCATGCAGGTGGTTGGAATGGGCGCCACCGAGGCTGATCAGGCCCTGCGCGCCGTCAGCGGCGGCCTGCTGCAGGTAGGGCGCGAGCTTGAACCACTTGTTGCCGGACACCAGCGGGTCGATGAGGTCCAGGCGCAGGCAGGCCAGCTCGACGCCAGCGGCATCGAGCCAGTCGAGATGAATGCGTTGCAGGGGCGCCTGTGGGCGCCAGTCGGGAACGCGTATCGCCAAGGTCAGCCGACGGTACGCAGGCGGCTGCTCGCCTTGTGCCGCGAGCAGCAGTTGGATTCGCCCAGCACGAAGCGGCTCGGCGTGTCGATGCGGTCGATGGGAATGGCGCAACGCTCGCCACTGGGCAGGCTCGCCTCGCAGGAGGGTTGCTGATAGTGCCCCAGCCAATGGCGATACTGCTCCTCGGACACGAAGCACTTGGCGGCAGCGTAGGCCATGGGGTTGTCCTGGTAGCGGGCGACATCCTGCAGGGGAATGGTCAGGTGGCCGGCGCCGGGATGGTAGACCACGAACACCACGCCGAGCTTGGCCAGGCGCTCCAGCACCTGATCGCCGCCCTGGCTGGCGAACTCGTTGCGCTCTCGCTTGAGGCGCTCGATCTCCGCCTGCAACTGGGCATCCAGCTCGTTGCGATAGGCCAGTTCCACGTCACGAATGGCAATCTGCTCCTTGGCCTCGGCCACGGCCGCAGCTACCTTCGCCCGCATCTCGCCTTCGAACTGGGCACGCAGGATATCGCCCTCGGTGCGCCCGTGACGCTCCAGCGCCCGCAGTTGCTGGGTCATCTCCTCACGACTGCTCTGAAAGCTTTCCGCCTGCGCCGCCAGTTGCGCCTTGAGGTTGGCATTGAGTTCCTGCTGCTGGCGCACCGCCTGATGCAGCCCATGGATCTGCGCCTGCAGATTGTTGCTCTGCTCCTCGCTGGCCAGCTTGAACTTGGCCAGCTCCTCTTCGTGCTGCTGGGTCAGGCTGGTGATACGCAGGCGCTGCTGCTGGATCAGCTGCGCAGTCTTGGCGCGGTGTTCCTGATCCATCTTTTGCGCCAACTGCTCGGACACTTCCTTGGCAGGGTCGGGCGCATACCACTTGTCTTCGGAGGCCACCTGCAGGCGCTCGGCGACCACCGCCTGAGCGCTGTCGTCCTCGACCAGCAACCCGAGCTGATTGCGCTTGACCGCATCGCGCAGCGTCACCAGATCGTTCTGCGTCGGCGCCAGATTGGGGTCCCACAGGTGCATCTGGTGCCAGGACACCGGGCACTGGCTGCGGCAGGCGAGACGAATCGGCCCCGCACCCAGATCGGGACCACGCCCGGCGCGTTCGGCCAGGTGCTGCAGCGGAATGTTCCAGCCCTTGTCAGGGCGGCCATCATCATCGAAGTCGAGAAAGAAGAACACCGCAGCCCTGACCAGCAGGCGTGGGTTGATCACCACGAACACGGCGCGCATCTGTTCGTCGGCGAACTCGGGCATGTTGACCACGCCGTCGAGCAACGCCTCGAATTCAGGGAACATCATCTGTTTGCAGATACCGCGTTCACTGAAGAACATCACGGCTTCCACCATCTGCGGCTTGTTCTGCATGCTCATTGAGGGCCCTCTGAACCAACGGGATACGCGCGCACGATCAAATGCCGAAGCCTCGCGTGCTTCGGTACAGATATCATCCCTGACAGTTCAGACAAGTCTAGGGGAAAAGCCAACCCCAGCAATGTGACTGGGTTGGCACTCACTCTGCCAACAACGCCGGAGGAAGCACCGGCGGCGCGAAAATGTGACGGGATTGCACTGCAGGCGGCGACCGCCGCACGCACATCGGGCAGTCAGGCCAGCGCCTTCGATCGACGGATGGCTGCCAGTGCCGAGCCGTCTCTATCCTGAGGCAGCGTTCTCAGGTAACCCTGCGGCGCCCCGCCCTGATCGAGGGCCGGGCGCCGTTCAGCGCCTGTCAGCGCTTGGCCGCCGCGAGAAAAGGCGCCAGGCGTTGCGCCATTTCCGCGCCGAGGGCCTGCAGCCCGCTCATCGGACGAATCATCACCTCGAACTCGACGATCTGCCCCGACTCGTCGAAACGGATCATGTCGATACCCTTCAGATCACGCTCGCCGACCCGCGCAGAGAACTCCAGCACGACGCTGAGGCCGTCTGCGGTGGCCAGTTCACGGTGGTAGGTGAAGTCTTCGAAGACCTTGAGCACGGTGTTGAGAATCAGGTTGACCGCCTGCGCGCCCGGATAGGGGGTATGCGCCATGGGCGAACGAAACACGGCCTGCGGGTGCAGCAGTTCGGGCAAGGCACTCAGGTCCTTGGCGGCGACGAACTGGTGCCAGCGTTCGAGGCTGGCGGCGGCAGCAGGATGCAGTTGGGCGGCGAGAGACATCGGCTTCTCCTTGTTGTTTTCAAGCCGGATAGCAAACGCCCCGCTGGAAGCGGGGCGCTGTTTCGATCAGAGTTCGGCCGCCAGGCGCGAGCCCTGGTTGATGGCTCGCTTGGCATCCAGCTCGGCGGCGACGTCCGCGCCACCGACCAGGTGCACGCGCTGACCGGCATGCTGCAGACCATCCTGCAGCTCACGCAGCGGGTCCTGCCCGGCGCAGACGATGACGGTGTCGACCGGCAGCACCTGCTCCTCGCCAGCGGCGATGCGGATATGCAGACCGGCATCGTCGATGCGCACGTACTCGACGCTGTTGAGCATCTGCACGTTCTTGTTCTTCAGGCCGGCGCGGTGAATCCAGCCGGTGGTCTTGCCCAGGCCATCGCCGACCTTGGACTTCTTGCGCTGCAACAGGAACACCTGACGCGCAGCCGGGTGCGGATGCGCCTCGATGCCCGCCACGCCACCACGCGCCTCGAGCGCGGTGTCGATGCCCCACTCCTTCCAGAACGCTTCGCGGTCGAGGCTGGTGGCCGTGCCCTGGTGCGTGATGAACTCGGAAACATCGAAACCGATACCGCCGGCGCCGATCACCGCGACCTTCTGGCCGACCGGCTTGCGCTCGAGGATCGCGTCCAGGTAGCCGATCACCTTGGGGTGATCGATGCCCGGAATCTCCGGGGTGCGCGGCGCGATGCCAGTGGCCAGGATGATGTCGTCGAAGCCGCCGGCGACCAGGTCATCCACCGATACGCGGGTGTTCAGGCGTACGTCGACACCGGTGGTTTCCAGCTTGCGCTTGAAGTAACGCAGGGTCTCGAAGAACTCCTCCTTGCCCGGCACGCGCTTGGCCACGTTGAACTGACCGCCGATCTCGCCGGCCGCGTCGAACAGGGTCACCGCATGACCGCGCTCGGCAGCGACGGTGGAAGCCGCCAACCCGGCAGGGCCGGCGCCCACCACGGCGATCTTCTTCACCGTGGTCGTGGGGATGTAGTTCAGCTCGGTCTCGTGGCAGGCACGCGGGTTGACCAGGCAGCTGGTCAGCTTGCCGCCGAAGGTGTGGTCCAGGCAGGCCTGGTTGCAGCCGATGCAGGTGTTGATCTCATCCGCACGGCCTTCGGCGGCCTTGTTGACGAAATCCGGGTCGGCCAGGAACGGGCGCGCCATCGACACCATGTCGGCGTCGCCCTCGGCCAGCACCTGCTCGGCCACTTCCGGGGTGTTGATACGGTTGGTGGTGATCAGCGGGATCGACACCTCGCCCTTGAGCTTCGCGGTGACCTTGGTGAAGGCCGCGCGCGGCACCTTGGTGGCGATGGTCGGGATGCGCGCCTCGTGCCAGCCGATACCGGTGTTGATGAGGGTGGCGCCGGCCTGTTCGATGGCCTTGGCCAGCAGGACGATCTCGTCCCAGGTGCTGCCCCCTTCGACCAGGTCGAGCATCGACAGGCGATAGATGATGATGAAGTCGGTGCCCACCGCCTCGCGCACACGGCGGACGATCTCCACCGGCAGACGCATGCGGTTCTCGAAGCTGCCGCCCCAGCGATCAGTACGATGGTTGGTGTGGGCGACCAGGAACTGGTTGATGAAGTAGCCTTCCGAGCCCATCACCTCGACACCGTCGTAGCCCGCCTGTTGCGCCAGCGCGGCACAATTGACGAAATCGGCGATCTGCTTCTCGATCCCTTCCTCGTCCAGCTCGCGTGGCTTGAACGGGTTGATCGGCGCCTGGATGGCGCTCGGTGCCACGGACTTCGGGCTGTAGGCGTAGCGCCCGGCATGCAGGATCTGCATGCAGATCTTGCCACCGGCTTCGTGCACGGCCTGGGTCACGACCTTGTGCTTGTCGGCCTCTTCCGGCGTGCTCAGCTTGGCTGCACCCGCATAGACGCCACCCTCCTCGTTCGGGCCGATGCCGCCGGTGACCATCAGGCCGACACCGCCACGGGCGCGCTCGGCGAAGTAGGCCGCCATGCGCTCGAAACCGCCCGGCTTCTCCTCCAGGCCAGTGTGCATGGAGCCCATCAGGGTACGGTTCTTCAAGGTGGTGAAGCCGAGATCGAGCGGGGCCAGCAGGTTCGGGTAACGAGCAGTCATGGAAATCTCCACATCGCGGTGCAGTTCACGGGTTGCCGCGGTCTCATGGGCACGCGGTCGGTTATGGAGCCAGACGATAAAGAGGCGGCCAGGCATGCTCAATGATCAAAACTGACAAGATAATGATCAAAACTTGCAATTAGCCTTGGCAGCCCGGCGCGATCGACCTAACCTGCAACACAACCCAGTCGAAAGAACCTGCATGCGTCCATTGATCATCCTCGCGCTGGCGCTCACGCTGCTGGCCGGCCTCGGCAGCTACGCCCGCTGGTGCCAGCAACGCCCTGTCAGCCATTACCTGTCCGACCTGCGCAGCCAGGTCGCACTCGACCTCGGCCAACCCGGCGCTCGCGGCAACCTGCTGGGCATCCAGCCGGAACTGTTCGCCGGTGACTATCAGAGCCTGTCGCGCCTGCGCCTGAAGCTGGCCGCCTACCTGGACCACGCACGCGAGCGCGGCATGCTCAATGCGCGCACGGTGGTCGTGCTGCCCGAACACATCGGCACCTGGCTGCTGGCCGTGGGCGAGAAGGACGAGCTCTATCACGCCCCCGGACAGCGCCAGGCCCTGCATTGGCTGGCGGCCAGCAACCCGCTGGACTTTCTCGGCGCCCTGCTCGCCGCCCAGGCCCCGTCGCGCGTGAGCGATGCGCTGCTGCGCACCAAGGCGCAATCGATGGCGCACGACTACCAGCAGCTGTTCGGCGACCTGGCGCGCGACTACGGCATCACCCTGGTGGCAGGCTCCATCGTCCTGCCGGAGCCACGCGTGGAACACGGCCGCCTGCAGGTCGGGCGCGGCCCGCTGTACAACGTCAGCCTGGTGTTCGACCGCGCCGGCAAGCCCCTGGGACAACCCCAGCGGCATGCTTACGATGCCGAAGCCAGCACAACGACCACGGCCACTGCCCTGCAGGTCCTGGACACCCCAGCCGGCCGACTCGGCGTGCTGCTGGGCGGCGACGTCGCCCGCCTGGCGGACGCACGGACACTGGCTGCCAGCCGGCTCGACCTGCTGGCCATGCCCAGCGACCTGCAGGCCGCCGCAGACGCCACCCAGTTGCATGAACAGCTGCTGCGCAGCGGCATCCATGCCGGCATGCAGGTCCATCTGCGCGGGCGACTCTGGGAGCATCAGGGGCAACCGCCGGCACTGGCATTCCGCGCCGGGACGAGCGCCCTGGGCGCGAGCACCAGCGGTGCACAACTGGTCAACCTGTGGTTATGAAAACTTCACGCGTACGCCTCGGCGACCTGTCCGTCGGCTTCACCCAGGCCCTGGCCGAAGCCCTGCGCGAGCAGGGCCAGGCTCCCGAGCCCCTGCTCGAACAGTTCGGCCTGGATGCCGCACGTCTGAGCGAGCCGCGCGCACGCCTGTCGATCCCTCGCTTCATGCGCCTGGGCCACAGCGCCATCGCCCTGTGCAACAACCCCGCACTGGGCCTGGACATGGGCCGCCACAGCCGTCTCGGCCAGGTCGGCCTGGCCGGCGTCTGCGCCATGCAGGCGCCCGACCTGCGCGAAGCGGCACGCACCCTGACCCGCTTCGAGCCGCTGTACGCCGCCAACTACCGCGGGCGTTCGGGCTTCAGCGAGGATGCCCGTGGTGCCTGGCTGCACTTCTATTCCATCAGTCCGTACAACACCTACAACCGCTTCGTGGTGGACTCGGTACTGGCGGGCTGGCAACAGAACCTGGGGCAAGTGGTCGGCCGCAGCATTGCCCTGGAAAAGGTCGAGATCGAATTTCCGCTGCCGGCGTACGGCGAGCGCTACGAGAGCCTGTTCGGCTGCCCGGTGGAATTCGCGGCCAGCGCCAACCGCCTGCGCCTGAGCAGCGACACCCTGGCGCTGCGCAACCCGCAGCACTGCCCCGGCACCTGGCGGCACCTGCTGGAGCTGTGCGAGCGCGAACTGGATCAGCTGACCCGCACGCGCAGCCTGCGTGAACGGGTCATCCAGTTGCTCGGCCCCATGCTGCACGGGCACGAACCGGACCTGGAGGAAGTCGCGCGCAACCTGCACCTGCCCAGCTGGACATTGCGCCGCAAGCTGGCCGAGGAAGGCACGCAGTTTCGCGCCATCGTCAATGACACCCGCCGCGACCTGGCGACGGCCTATATCCGCGATACCGAACTGGCCTTCGGTGAAATCGCCTACCTGCTCGGTTTCGCCTCGGCCGAAGCCTTCCAGCGCGCCTTCAAGCGCTGGCTCGGACAAACGCCCGGCGACTATCGCCGCGCACAGCGCCGGGCCGATAGCGAAGCTCAGAGCTCCGTGGCGTCGTCGTCCACGTCGATCACGTCCTGATCGAAGCCGTCACGCTCGAGCAGTTCTTCCTGATAGTCATCCATTGCCCGGTCTCCTGGGTCGTTGCGTCTTTCGTTAGCAAGCTACGTTGTCAGCATGAAGACAAGATGACGAAACGCCGCAGGACGGCAACGTCGGAGCGCAGGCAATAAAAAACCCGTCGATCTCGCGATCGACGGGTTTCGTATATGGCGCAGCGGACGGGACTCGAACCCGCGACCCCCGGCGTGACAGGCCGGTATTCTAACCGACTGAACTACCGCTGCGTGTCGGTTGGACTTGCGTCCAGAGAACTCTGTTGCATCTGATGGCGCCCTTGCGGGCCTTGCCATCTCAAACCGACCAAGGTCGATCTGGGAAATAATGGCGCAGCGGACGGGACTCGAACCCGCGACCCCCGGCGTGACAGGCCGGTATTCTAACCGACTGAACTACCGCTGCGCGTCGGCCGGACTTGCGTCCGAATTCGCTAATGGTGGGTGGTGACGGGATCGAACCGCCGACCCTCTGCTTGTAAGGCAGATGCTCTCCCGGCTGAGCTAACCACCCATGTGCCTTAGCGAGGCGCGCACTTTATGCAGGTGGCGACGCTAAGTCAACACCCTGCTTGAATTTTTTCTGAAAAAGACGCGCCGCCCGCCGCGCCTCAATCCATTTCCCCGCACAGCTCGGCGGCACGCAACAGCGCCGCCGTCAGAGCGTGGCGCTCCCAGTCGGCAAGGGCGGCAAAACGCCGGTTGAATTCCGGTGGCATCAGCGACGGTGCCTGCTGGATCAGTTCGCGCCCGGCCTCACTGATCAGCAACCACTGGCGACGGCGATCCTGATCGTCGCGCTGGCGTTGCAGCAGGCCGCGCTCCTCCAGGCGATCGAGCAGACCGGACAGCGTCGCCGCCGTCAGGCTGACCCGGCTGCTGAGCACGCTGGCGGTCAGGCGCGTCTCACTGGCCAGTACCTGCAGGATCATCAGCTGCATGGGGGTCAGCCCACCGAAGCGGGCCAGACGCTTGGCGTGCACCTCCCCCGCCTGCTGCAAGCGCCGCAAGGCCTGGAAAAGCGGCATCTCGAATGCCATGACAGATGACAAATCTATTTCAACAGGAACTTTTTTATCGCTCATAAGCACCAATTCATAGCCACCAAAACTTTGACATGAAAGCATTTTTTTGTTTTGGTGTAAAAGGTCCGGGAACGGACCACTCCCCAACGGAAACACCGGTAAGGAACTATGTGCGGAATAGCTGGAGAACTACGTTTTGATCGACGCCCCGCGGACCTGGCGGCAGTCGAACGCATCACCCACCACCTGGCCCCTCGCGGCCCCGACGCCCACGGCTTCCACAGCCAGGGCCCCGTCGCCCTCGGCCATCGCCGCCTGAAGATCATGGATCTGGCCGAAGCCTCGGGCCAGCCGATGATCGACAGCGACCTCGGCCTGTCCATGGTGTTCAACGGCGCCATCTACAACTACCCCGAGCTGCGCGCCGAACTGGAGGCGCTGGGTTATCGCTTCTTCTCCGGCGGCGACACCGAAGTACTGCTCAAGGGCTATCACGCCTGGGGCGAGCAACTGCTGCCCAAGCTCAACGGCATGTTCGCCTTCGCCGTCTGGGAGCGCGACACGCAGAACCTGTTCATCGCCCGCGACCGCCTCGGCGTCAAGCCGCTGTACCTGTCGCGCACCGGTCAGCGCCTGCGCTTCGCCTCGTCGCTGCCGGCGCTGCTGCAAGGCGGCGACATCGCCAAGACGCTGGATGCCGTGGCGCTCAACCATTACCTGAACTTCCATGCCGTGGTGCCGGCGCCGCGCACCATCCTGGCCGGCGTCGAGAAACTGCCGCCAGCGACCTGGATGCGCGTCGACGCGGATGGCAAGGTCGAGCAGCAGAGCTGGTGGTCGCTGCAATTCGGCCCGCGCGGCGACGAAGCCGGCTACGGCCTGGAAGAATGGCGCGAGCAGACGCTGGAAACCATGCGCCAGGCGGTGGAGATCCGCCAGCGCGCCGCCGTGGATGTCGGCGTGCTGCTCTCCGGTGGCGTCGACTCGAGCATGCTGGTCGGCCTGTTGCGTGAAGCCGGCGTGGAAAACCTGCTGACCTTCTCCATCGGCTTCCAGGACGCCGGTGGCGAGCGTGGTGACGAATTCCAGTACTCGGACCTGATCGCCCAGCGCTTCGCCACCCGCCATCACCAGTTGCGCATCGGCGAGCACGAGATTCTCGAGCAGTTGCCGCAGGCCTTCCGCGCCATGAGCGAGCCGATGGTCAGTCACGACTGCATCGCCTTCTATCTGCTCTCGCGCGAAGTGGCCAAGCACTGCAAGGTGGTGCAGAGCGGCCAGGGCGCCGACGAGCTGTTCGCCGGCTACCACTGGTACCCGCAGGTCGACGGCGCCAAGGATGCCTTCGCCGCCTACCGCGCGGCCTTCTTCGACCGCGAGCACGACGAGTACGCCGCCTGCGTGCAGCCGGCCTGGCTGACTGGCGACATGGCCGGCGAGTTCGTCCGCGGGCACTTCGCCCAACCAGGCGCCGAGGCGGCGGTGGACAAGGCCCTGCGTCTGGACAGCACGGTGATGCTGGTCGACGACCCGGTCAAGCGCGTGGACAACATGACCATGGCCTGGGGCCTGGAGGCGCGCACGCCGTTCCTCGACTACCGCGTGGCCGAACTGTCGGCGCGCATTCCGGCGCAGTTCAAGCTGCCCGACGGCGGCAAGCACGTGCTCAAGGAAGCGGCACGCAAGGTCATCCCCAGCGAGGTGATCGACCGGCCCAAGGGCTACTTCCCGGTACCGGGCCTCAAGCACCTGGAAGGCGCCACTCTCGGCTGGGTACGCGACCTGCTGCTCGACCCTAGCCAGGATCGCGGCCTGTTCAATCCGAGCATGCTCGACCAGTTGCTGACCAACCCGCAGAGCCAGTTGACGCCGCTGCGCGGCTCCAAGCTGTGGCAGCTCGCGGCGCTCAACCTGTGGCTGAGCGAACAGGGTCTGTAAAGCGGGCAGGCGCGGCGCTCGCGGCGCGCCTGCCGGATCAACGGTCGTAGCCCGGATGTCATCCGGGGTTGTCGCGACTCAACACTCGATCCGGCCCAGACCGGAGGTAGAGATTAAGGACAACTCATGCGCTCCCCTGCCTTTAACCAACGCCTGATCCGCGGCCAGACACCCTCCTACGAACGTCTGCAGGCGCGTCTGGCCGAGGACCACAGCAGCCAGCCCAGCCAGCCGCAGGCCATCCACTGTGGCTGGGGGCGACTGCTGATCGGCCACACCTACCCGGACGCCACGGCGCTGGCCGAAGCCCTGCTCGACGAACAACCCGGCGAGCGCGACATCGCCCTGTACGTCGCCGCCCCGCACCAGGTGCTGGCCCACGCCCCGCAACAGCTGTTCCTCGACCCGTCCGACACCCTGCGCTTGTGGTTCACCGACTACCGGCCGGCGCGTCGCAGCTTTCGCGGTTTCCGCATCCGCCGCGCGCAGAGCGAGGCGGACTGGCAAGCGATCAACTGCCTGTACCAGACCCGCGGCATGCTGCCGATTGATGCGGACAAGCTCACCCCCTACAACGATGGCGGCCCGACCTACTGGCTGGCCGAGGACGAGGACAGCGGCGCGGTGATCGGCAGCGTCATGGGCCTCAATCACCAGCGCGCCTTCCGCGACCCGGAAAACGGCAGCAGCCTCTGGTGCCTGGCGGTCGACCCGCAGTGCAGCCGGCCGGGCGTCGGCGAAGTGCTGGTGCGCCACCTGATCGAGCATGGCATGAGCCGTGGCCTGAGCTACCTCGACCTGTCGGTGCTGCACGACAACAAGCAGGCCAAGCGGCTGTACGCCAAGCTGGGCTTTCGCGAGCTGCAGACCTTCAGCCTCAAGCGCAAGAACGGGATCAACCAGCCGCTGTTCCTCGGCCCCGGCCCGCAGGCCGAACTCAATCCCTATGCACGCATCATCGTCGACGAAGCCCTGCGCCGTGGCATCGAGGTGCAGGTGGACGACGCCGAGGCCGGGCTGTTCACCCTCAGCCATGGCGGTCGGCGCATCCGCTGCCGCGAATCGCTGTGCGACCTGACCAGCGCGGTGAGCATGACCCTGTGCCAGGACAAGCGCCTGACCCACCGCGCGCTGTCGCGGGCGCAGCTCAGCGTGCCCGACCAGCGCCTCGCAGGCAGTGCCGAGGACAATGCCGCGTTTCTCGCCGAACACGGCTCGGTGGTGGTCAAACCGGTCGATGGCGAACAGGGCCAGGGCGTCGCCGTGGACCTGCGCACGCCCGGCGAGGTGCAGGAAGCGATCGAACGCGCACGGGTGTTCGACCAGCGCGTGCTGCTGGAGAGCTACCACGCCGGCCACGACCTGCGCGTGCTGGTGATCGGCTATGAAGTCGTCGCCGCCGCGATCCGCCGCCCGGCCGAAATCATCGGCGATGGCCGCCACAGCATCGGTGAACTGATCGACGCGCAGAGCCGTCGGCGCCAGGCCGCCACCGGCGGCGAGAGCCGCATTCCCAAGGACGCCGAGACCCTGCGCACCCTGCACGGCGCCGGCCTGGACTACGACAGCGTACTGCCCGCCGGACAGCGCCTGGCGGTGCGCAAGACCGCCAACCTGCACACCGGCGGTACGCTGGAGGACGTCACCGCGATCCTGCATCCGAAGCTGCGCGATGCCGCGATCAAGGCGGCGCGTGCGCTGGAGATTCCGGTGGTCGGCCTCGACCTGCTGGTGCCGGCCGCCGACCAGCCCGACTACGTGTTCATCGAAGCCAACGAGCGCGCCGGCCTGGCCAACCATGAACCGCAGCCGACCGCCGAGCGCTTCGTCGACCTGCTGTTCCCGCTGAGCCAGGCCACGAGCTGAACCCCACTCCCCCGGCCCACTCCCGCGAACGGGAGTGGGAAGACTCAAACGCCGAGGAGCTTGTATGCAACAACTACCCGAACCCGATCTCGACTACCTGCAGAAGGTGCTGCTGGAGATGCTCGCCATCCCCAGCCCGACCGGCTTCACCGACACCATCGTGCGCTATGTCGCCGAACGCCTGGAAGAGCTGGAAATCCCCTTCGAACTGACCCGTCGCGGCACCATCCGCGCAACGTTGCGCGGGCGCCAGAGCGAGTACGAACGCTTTGACCGCGCCGTCTCTGCGCACCTGGATACCATTGGCGCCATCGTCCGCGAGATCAAGGACAACGGCCGCCTCGGCCTGGCCCCGGTGGGGTGCTGGTCGAGCCGCTTCGCCGAGGGCAGCCGCGTCAGCCTGTTCACCGACAACGGCGTGATCCGTGGCAGCGTGCTGCCGCTGATGGCGTCCGGACACGCCTTCAACACCGCGGTCGACACCCTGCCGATCAGCTGGGACCACGTCGAGCTGCGCCTGGACGCCTACTGCGCCACCCGCGCCGACTGCGACTCGCTGGGCATCTCGGTGGGTGACTTCGTCGCCTTCGACCCCCTGCCGGAGTTCTCGGAAAGCGGTCATATCAGCGCCCGTCACCTGGACGACAAGGCCGGCGTGGCCGCCCTGCTGACGTCGCTCAAGCTCATTCGCGATCACGGCCTGCAACCGCTGATTGACTGCCACCCGCTGTTCACCATCACCGAGGAAGTCGGCTCCGGCGCCGCCGCCGCCCTGCCCTGGGACGTCAGCGAATTCGTCGGTATCGACATCGCCCCGGTCGCGCCCGGCCAGCAATCCAGCGAGCATGCCGTCAGCGTGGCCATGCAGGACTCCGGCGGCCCCTACGACTACCACCTGTCCCGTCAGTTGCTGCGCCTGGCCGCCGAACAGGAGGTGGCGGTGCGCCGCGACCTGTTCCGCTATTACCACAGCGATGCCCAGTCCGCCGTCGCCGCCGGCCACGATATCCGCACGGCGCTGCTGGCCTTCGGCTGCGATGCCACCCACGGCTATGAGCGTACGCACATCGACAGCCTCAAGGCGCTCAGCAGCCTGCTCACCGCCTACATGATGAGCCCGCCGGTGTTCGCCAGCGACGCCCAGCCCGCCCAGGGTTCGCTGGAGCGTTTCAGCCACCAGCTGGAGCACGATGCGCAGATGGAAAGCGACACCCGGGTGCCGCCGGTGGACAGCCTGGTCAAGCAACATGATCGGGATGCTTGAAGGGTTTCCCACATAAGGGCAAAGTGGCACGAAGGACGACAGGGGGAGCTCAGGCTCCCCTTTTTATGGCCGCCAGCACCTTGGCCAACCTGCGGGTCGTCGCCATGCGACGTTAAAACGACTTCCGGCCATGCACATGGCCTTCTGAGGTTCACGGATGCCTCGTCTATGTCTGGCTTTGCTGCTGTTCTGGCTTGCATGTCCGAGCTGGGCCCTCACGCCCGCGCCGCTGGACAGTGACGACCTGCGTTTTTCCCTGGGCCCCTACACCGGCTACTACGAGGACGCGGACGGCAGCCTGAGCGTCGAACAGGTCCAGGCCCTGGACGATGGCGCCTTCCACGACCTGGAAGGCGAGCATGCCAATCTCGGCAAGAATGCCTCCGTGTGGTGGTTCAAGGTGCGCCTGGTCAGCAGCCTCGATCACCCGCTGGGCGGCTACCTCGAAGTCAATTACCCGCTTCTCGATCACCTGCAGGTCTACCTGATCGATCCCCGGGGCCGGCGCCAGGCCCAGGAAAGCGGTGACCGCTTCGCCTTCTCGCAACGTCCGGTGCAGGTCCGCAACTTCTGGTTCCCCATGCAGATGGAGCCGGGGGTCAGCACGCTGCTGATCCGCGTGGAAACCAGCAGCACGGTGTTCGTGCCGCTGTTCTTCGCCACCTACGGCGCCAGCGCGGCGGCGCAGGAGAACCTGATGGGGTTCGCCGGCGCGTTCTACGGCGTGCTGTTCGCGATGTTCTGCTACAACCTGTTCCTCTACCTGTCACTGCGCGAGTCGGCCTACCTCTGGTACCTGGCCTACAACCTCAACGTCGGCCTGCTCGCCGCCTGCTTCGACGGCATGCTGTTCAAGCTGCTCCCCGAGCACGTGGCCTTCCAGTCGGTCAGCATCTACATCCTGATGTACGTGCACTGCCTCACGGCCATCCAGTTCAGCCGCCACTTCCTCCACGCGCGGCAGTACTTTCCGACGCTCGACACCGGCCTGCGCCTGCTGATGCTGGTGTGCATCGGCTGCCTGCTGTCGGTACCGCTGATCGGCTTCGCCGCCTGGAACATCCTGGCCAGCGTCACCGTCTCCGTGGTGTCGCTGATCCTGCTGCTCACCGGCATCTACATCTGGCGCAGGGGCGTGCGCTATGGCTCCTACTACACCCTGGCCTGGGCCATCCTGCTGTTCGCCTTCATCCAGGCCACCACCGGCTCGCTGGGCCTGGAGGTGTTCGGCGTGTTCGGCGCCACGGCGGTGAAGATCGGCGTCACCATCGAGCTGATCACCCTGTCCATCGGCCTGGCCGACCGCATCAACCTGCTCAAGGAAGAAGGCTTCCAGTCGCGCCGCGCCGCCGAGCAGGCGGCGTTCGAAAGCCAGGCCAAGAGCCGCTTCCTGGCCAAGATGAGCCACGAGATCCGCACGCCGCTCAACGGCGTGCTGGGCATGCTGCAACTGCTGCGCGAGACGCCGCTGGATCGCAGCCAGCGCTTCTACGTCGACACCATCTCCAGCTCCGGCAGCTCGCTGATGGCGGTGATCAACGACATCCTCGACTACGCCCGCATCGAGTCCGGCAAGCTCAGCCTGGAACAGATCGAGTTCGACCTCGAGGACATGATCTCCGACACCCTCAGCCTGTTCACCGGGCAGGCCATGGACAAGCGCCTGCGCCTCTACGTCAGCCTGGAAAACGGCGTGCCCCGGCGGATTCAGGGCGACCCGACACGCCTCAAGCAGGTGCTGATGAACCTGCTCAGCAACGCCCTGAAATTCACCGCCGAAGGCCATGTCGCGCTCAGCGTCAGCCGCCGCAGCGACAGTCACGGCGAACCGCACCTGGTGTTCGCCGTCAGCGACAGCGGTATCGGCATCAGCGAGCAGGCACTGGCGCAGCTGTTCGAGTCCTTCGCCCAGGGCGACTCCAGCACCACCCGCCGCTACGGCGGCAGCGGCCTGGGCCTGGCCATCAGCAAGGAACTGGTGGAGATGATGGGCGGACGGATCGAGGTCCAGAGCACCCTCGGCCAAGGCACGCGCTTCGCATTCGATATACCCTTGCTGGCCGAACCGGACGTGCCCGACGAACTCAGCCGTCTGCTGGCCGGACGCACCGCCCTGCTCGCCTCGCTGGACGGCCTGGGCCTGGATGCCATGAGCCGTCTGCTCGGGCGCTGGGGCATGCGCACCGAGCGCTGCCAGACACCTGAGCGCCTGCAGGGTTATCTGGAGGATTTCGCCGCACCGCCATTACTGATATTGATGGCGCCCTGGCCGGGCGGGGTGAACCATTGGCTCGACTCGCTCAGGCCCATGCTGCAGACGCAGCAGCGCGTGCTGCTGGTCTGCCCGCCCGAAGCCTGCCAGCAACTACCGGCCAGTCACGGCCTGCGCCTGCAACACCTGGCCCAGCCCGTGGCGATCAACGCCCTGCGCCAGGCACTGAGCGGGCTGTATGAAGAACCCAGAGCACAGGTACATCGATTGGTGAGAGAAGTACGCAACGACAATGGCAACGCCCCGTGCATCCTGGTGGCGGAAGACAACCCGGTGAATCAGCTGGTGGTTCAGGGCTTCCTCAAGAAACGCGGCTACAGCGTGCGCCTGGTGACCAACGGCCAGGCGGCCGTCGACGAATATGCCCGTGACCCCGCCGCCGTGCAGCTGATCCTGATGGACTGCGAGATGCCGGTGATGGACGGTTTCGAGGCTACCCGGCAGATCCGTCGCCTGGAACGCGGCCAGCAGTTGGCCGCCGTGCCCATCATCGCCCTGACCGCACACATCCTCGAAGAGCACCGCCAGCACGGCCTGGACGCCGGCATGGACGATTTCCTCGGCAAACCGCTGGACAGCGGCGTGCTCTACAGCACCCTGGAGCGCTACCTCGACCCGCAGGGCGCCTGACATCGGCAGAGGCTCGCAGCGGCAGGCGCTCTGCCTCTATCATGGGCGCCTGCCACTGGAGCCCGTTCGCTGTGCTGATTCCCGCCCACCTGCTGCAAGCCGACACTCTCACCGCCCTGATCGAAGACTTCGTCACCCGCGACGGTACCGACAACGGTGACGAAACCCCGCTGGAGACCCGCGTCCAGCGCGTGCGCCGCGCCCTGGACAAGGGCGAGGCAGTGATCGTGTTCGATCCCGACAGCCAGCAGTGCCAGCTGGCGATGAAGCGCGACGTGCCGAAAGAGTGGCTGGATGCGCTGAACGACGACTTCAGTGATTGACCGTATGCGCCAGCATGACCGATAGCTGACACAGTGGCCGGCCGCTCTCGGCGTGCCATTGGTTGAAGGCCGCCTGCACGGCGGCCAGATCCTTCTGGCTGGTCGGCGCCTTGTCGATGATGCCCTGGGCCTTGAGCGCCGCCACCATGTCATCGGTGGGCACGAAGGTATCCTTGCCCACCATGCGCAGGAAGCGCGGCGCGGACAGCCCGCCCAACTGGCTGCCGTGCTTGGCCAGGTACTTCCACAGACCGACGATATCGCTTGCCGGCCAGTCCGCGACGAGGGCACCGAAGCTGCCTTTCTCGCGACGGACATCGAGGATGAACTGGGCGTTGCGCGGCACACTCTTCAACTTGCCCAGATGGCGAATCAGACGCGCGTCCTGCATCAGGTTCTCCAGGCGCTCGCCGCCCATCAGCACCACCTTCTCCGGGTCGAAACCGAAGAACACCTCCTCGAACGCCGGCCACTTGGCGTCCACCAGGCTGTGCTTGAGCCCTGCACGGAAGATGCGCAGGCTGATCAACGACAGGTAGCGGTCATCGCTCAATGCGCGCAGCTCGGCCTCGCTGCGCGGCTGCGGCAGCATCGCCTGCAGCGCCTTCTCCGAACCGAAGCGATTGAGGCAGAACGCGTGCAGCCACTTGTAATCACGCATGAATCCAATCCTTGCTGAAACCAGTGACGAAGCCTGCCCGCAGTTCGCCGAACACTCAAGCCCCGCCCGAAGGCACTGCCGCTCGCGGATCGCCGGGCGCCCCTAGCGCAGGCGTTCGGCCGCCTGGCGCAGTGCAGCCTCGGTCGCGCTCCAGCCCAGGCAGCCATCGGTGATCGAGACACCGTAGCGCAGCTCGCCGGAAAGCGCCTGGCAGCCGTCGAACAGGTGGCTCTCCAGCATCACCCCGCGCAGGCTTAGGTCGCCAGCCAGGCGCTGGTCGATCACGCTGTCCAGCACCGCCGGCTGACGCAGCGGGTCCTTGCCGCTGTTGGCATGGCTGCAATCGACCATGATGCGCGGCGCGATGCCCTGACGCTGCAGGGTATCGCGCGCGGCGGCGACGCTGGCGGCATCGTGGTTGGGCGCACCGTGGCCACCGCGCAGCACCAGGTGGGTATCGGGGTTGCCGGCGGTGTGCAGCAGCGCCGGGTGGCCAAGCTCATCGATACCGAAGTGCTGGTGCGGGTGCGCAGCCGAACGCATGGCGTCGCAGGCGATGCCGACGCTGCCATCGGTGCCGTTCTTGAAGCCGACCGGCAGGTCCAGGCCGCTGACCATCTCGCGGTGCACCTGCGATTCGCTGGTGCGTGCGCCAATCGCCGCCCAGCCGAGCAGGTCATCGAAGTAGCCGGCGGCCAGCGGTTGCAGCAACTCGGTCGCCAATGGCAGGCCGCGCGCCAGGATATCCAGCATCAGTTGCCGCGACTGGCGCAGCCCCTCGGCCATGTCGCCACTTCCGTCGAGATGCGGGTCGTACAGCAGGCCCTTCCAGCCCACGGTGGTACGCGGCTTCTCCACGTAGGCGCGCATCACCAGCAACAGCTGGTCATCGACCTGGGGCGCGAGTTCGGCCAGGCGCTCGGCATATTCGAGAGCCGAGACCGGGTCATGCAGGGAGCACGGGCCGACGACGACGAGCAGACGCGAATCCTCGCCATCGAGCACGGCACGGATGGCGGCACGGTCGGCGCAGATGCGTTCGGCAAGCAGACTGGGCAACGGCAGGCGCTGGCGCAGGACGGCGGGGCTGGGCAGCGGCTGGGCGCTGCGACGGACGATGGAGGTGGCGTGGGAAGCGAGTTGAGCGGAGACGGATGCGTTCATGATCTGGCGGTTCCTTGGCCGGCGCGGTCGGTGCCGCGGCGGCGCTAGCTGAGTGTTCGTTGCAAAGGTGTCAGGGCGGCGGTAACGCTGCTAAATCGCCAGTCGTAGCGGTAGTTGCGGTAATAACGGTTCATCTGCATGTCCTCGATACGTGGTCTTTCTCGACCGAAAAAACAAAACCCCCGGTCGGGTTGCCGACCGGGGGTTTTCTGGAAAACGTCTCTGGTGGCGACCCTGTTCTGCTAGGCCGCCTGTGGGGTATCAGGCGCGCCTGTAGCTAAACCAATACCCAAAGAAATAATACGCCGCCGCCACGAGCGCCTGCGCACGAGCCAGCGCGGCGCGAGAGGCACCGGCTTGCAGCATGGACAGGAGGTTGTGGCTGACAGACATGGAATTCTCCAGAACGATGGCTGAACCTTACTCCAGGCCCTGGCGGCCTGGCAAGCACCCATGCGGCGCGGGGTGGATGTCGGTTCCTGCATCCACCGATGGCCCCAGCACGGTGGATCGGTGAAGCGTGATCCACCCTACCCCGGTTACGGACTTATCAGGTCAAGAAAACGCGGCACGGCGCTGCCGTCGACCCGTAGGGTGGATGTCGCTTTTTACATCCACCAATGCCCCGGCACGGTGGATCGGTGAAGCGTGATCCACCCTACCCCGATTACAGGCTCACACGTCGGGAAAACGCAGCATGGCGCTGCCGTCGACCCGTAGGGTGGATGTCGCTTTTTACATCCACCAACGCCCCTGCACGGTGGATCGGTGAAGCGTGATCCACCCTACGCCGGCTACAGGCTCATCACATCGAGAAAGCGCGGGGTGGCGCTGTCGTCGATCTTCAGGCTCCTGAAGTCGAACAGGTTGCGGTCGGCCAGTTGCGACGGGTGCACGTTCTGCAGGGCGCGGAACATGATCTCGACACGGCCGGGGCTCTTGCGCTCCCACTCCTGCAGCATCTCCTTGACCACCTGGCGCTGCAGGTTCTCCTGCGAACCGCACAGGTTGCACGGGATGATGGGGAATTCCTTGAGCTGGCTATAGGCCTCGATGTCCGCCTCGGCGCAGTAGGCCAGCGGGCGGATCACCACGTTGCGGCCGTCGTCGGAGAGCAGTTTGGGCGGCATGGCCTTGAGCGTGCCGCCGTAGAACATATTGAGGAAGAAGGTTTCCAGGATGTCGTCGCGGTGGTGCCCCAGCGCCATCTTGGTCGCACCGATCTCGTCGGCGTAGGTGTACAGCGTGCCGCGACGCAGGCGCGAGCACAGCGAGCAGGTGGTCTTGCCCTCGGGAATCTTCTCCTTGACCACCGAGTAGGTGTCCTTCTCGATGATGTGGTACTGCACACCGATGGATTCCAGATAGGCCGGCAGCACGTGCTCGGGGAAACCGGGCTGCTTCTGGTCCATGTTCACCGCGACGATCTCGAACTTGATCGGCGCCACCTTCTGCAGGTACAGCAGCACGTCGAGCATGGTGTAGCTGTCCTTGCCGCCGGACAGGCAGACCATCACCTTGTCGCCATCCTCGATCATGTTGAAATCGGTGATGGCCTCGCCGGCCAGGCGGCGAATGCGCTTCTGCAGTTTGTTCTGGTTGACCGAAAGGGTGCCCATGGTGCGTCGAAATCCGAGGGGGTGGGAACGAAAGCGCGACATTTTACGCACAATGGCGTCTCGCCCCTACCCCACCGGCAACGAAATGCTAGGCTCGGCCGATGAATGACGACCTAGACCCCACTCAGGACCTCGCCGAACAGGTGCTGCAATTGCTGCAGGCCGCTCCCGAGGGGCTTGCCGAGTACGCGCTGATCCAGCAACTGAAAGAGCGCCACAGCGGCCATATCCCCAACCTGCCGCTTGCCGACAAGCTGGTGCTGTTCCGCACCCATTTCCTGCTGTTCAACGCCCTGTATCGCCTGCGCGAACGGCTCTGGCAGCAGGGCAGCCACCTGCTGCAGATCAGCCCGTTGTGCATTCGCCTGCTGCCGTACGAGCCCGGCGCCGCTGCGCTGAGCGAGCGTGACGAGCTGCGTGACTACTACCTCGACATGAGCCAGCTGCGCGATACCGACGAGCGCGACGTCGAACGCCTGCTGACCAGCTTCTGGACGCGCATGCAGGGTGGCGACGAGAAGCAGGCCGCGCTGGAGCTGTTCGAACTGGACGACGAGCGGGCCCTCGACCTGCCACGGATCAAGCAACGCTATCGGCAGATGGTCAGCCAGCACCACCCCGACCGAGGCGGCAGCACAGAGCGGTTGCAGTCGATCAACCTGGCGATGGAAATTCTAGAGCGCTATTACCGCTGACCCAGAGAGAGCGATTTGCTCTAAAGCCAGGCACCACGCCTGCTCCAGCCCCTGCCTATACTGCGACATAAGGTCGCATTGATTCGGCTTGGTCACCCGGTGGCGCTGCCCATGCGCGCCGGGCGTCCGCGGGGGGCGACCGTCATAAGAATGAGGAGGTGTCTGGCATGATCCACCACGTTTGGGGGCTCTTCACCCATCCCGACCAAGAATGGCAAGAAATCCGTGGCGAGGAAGAATCCATCAGCCACATGTACCTGACCCACGTGCTGATCCTCGCGGCCATCCCCGCGATCTCAGCCTACATCGGCACCACCCAGGTCGGCTGGGCCATCGGTGATCGAGCGCCGGTGATGCTCACCGAAGGCAGTGCGATGGTGATGACCATCATGTCCTACCTGGCCATGCTCGCCGGCGTCGCGGTAATGGGCGCCTTCATCCACTGGATGGCGCGCACCTACGATGCCAATCCCAGCCTGACCCAATGCATCGTCTTCGCCGCCTATACCGCGACCCCGCTATTCATCGGCGGCCTGGCGGCCCTGTACCCGCACCTGTGGCTGGGCATGGTCGTGGGTACGATCGCCATCTGCTACACGGTCTACCTGCTCTACGTCGGCATACCGACCTTCATGAGCATCCCCGAGGACGAAGGCTTCATGTTCTCCAGCTCGGTGTTGGCGGTCGGTCTGGTGGTACTGGTGGCGATGATCGCCAGTTCGGTGATCCTCTGGGGCATGGGCGTCGGCCCGGTCTACACCAGCTAGCGCGGAAGCGCTTCGACAGCAAGGGCCGGCAGCGATGTCGGCCCTTCTTGCATCTGGGCCACCATTCGTCGGCCCGGAAGGCGGCACCTGGTCCGCAGGTCCGGGCAACTTCGCCGTATCCCTGGCGCTTGCGGCATAATCCCCCGTCGAACCGCAGCCGCTACCTGCCATGCCCGAACAGATCCATGCCCGTGTCGAAGCCTGTTACCAACAGGCCGAGGCCTTCTTCAAGCAACCTTTCCCCCGCCCGCAGATCAGTTTCAAGCTGCGCGGGCAGAAGGCGGGCGTCGCCCACCTGACGGAGAACAAGCTGCGCTTCAACCTGCAGCTGTACCGGGACAACCATGAGGACTTCCTGCGCCAAACGGTGCCTCACGAAGTCGCCCACATGATCGCCCACCAGCTGTTCGGCCCACGCATCCAGCCGCATGGCGAGGAGTGGCAGCTGATCATGCGGGGCGTCTACGAGCTGCCGCCGCATCGCTGCCACAGCTACGAGGTCGAGCGCCGCAAGGTCAATCGCTTCATCTACCGCTGCGGCTGCACGGACGGCGAGTTCCCCTTCTCGGCACAACGTCATGCCCTGGTCGCCAAGGGCCGCCGCTACTATTGCAGGCGCTGCAAGGTGACGCTGACCTTCAGCGGTGAGCAGCGCCAGGAGTAAGCAGAGCGCCTCCGCACGCGCAACCGCCCAGCGCGACTCAACCGAACACGCGCGCCTCGCGCAGCGCGGCGATCCGTTCGGCGTCGTAACCCAGCTCCTGCAGCACCTGCTCGGTGTGCGCGCCGACTGCCGCGCCGACATGCCGGGGTGGCGCCAGGCCGTCGGAGAATTTCAGCGGGCAGGCCAGTTGCGCCTGCGCCGGCAGCCCCTCGCGCGGCACCTCGACCACCAGCTCACGGGACCTGATCTGCGGATGCGCCACCGCCTCGGAGAGGGGCAGCATGGGCTCGACGCAGGCATCCAGCGCGGCGAATACCTCGCTCCATTCGGCGAAGTCGCGCTTCTCGATCTCGATCTCGATCTCGCGCTTGAGCGCACGCTGGTCGTCAGCCTTGGGCGAAAGCCCGCGTGCCGCCAGCTCGGGACGACCGATGGCGGCGCAGAACTGCTGCATGAACTGTGGCTCCAGGCTGCCGACCGAGAACCAGCGGCCGTCGCGCGTGCGGTAGTAGTCATAGAAACTGCCGCCGTTGAGCGCCTGATTCTCCATGTCCGGCTCCACAGCGGCGCCCAGGTAGCCTGCGCCCGCCATGCCATGCAGGCTGAAGGCACAATCGGTCATGCTCACGTCGACCTGCTGGCCCTGGCCGCTCACCTGGCGCTGCACCACGGCGGCAAGCAGGCCGATCACCCCATGCAGCGAGCCGCCGGCCAGGTCCGCCAGCTGGACGCCCAGCGGCAGCGGGCCGCTGTCGGCACGCCCGGTATAGCTGGCGATGCCGGCCAGTGCGAGGTAGTTGATGTCGTGCCCGGCGCGATCACGATACGGCCCGCTCTGGCCATAACCGGTGATCGACACGTAGATCAGCCTCGGGTTGATCGCCTTGAGCGCCTCGTAGCCGACGCCCAGCTTGTCCATCACACCGGGGCGAAACTGCTCCAGCACGATGTCGTATTCACGCACCAGCTGCTTGACTACCTCGACCGCCTCCGCGCGCTTGAGGTCGAGGGCGATGCTGCGCTTGTTGCGGTTCAGGTAGGCGTGGCTGGTGGAGGTACCGCCATCGTGCGGAGGCAGTACGCGCACCAGGTCCATGCGCGTCGGCGACTCGACGCGCAGAACGTCTGCGCCCATGTCGGCGAGCAGCAAGGAAGCGAAGGGCCCTGGCAACAGGGTGGAGAAGTCGAGAACCTTCAACGAAGACAGTGGGCCGCTCATGGCGTCTCCTGATAAGTGACCGGTTGGCCGACGCGGCGGCAGCGTTCATACGCCCCCGCAACGCCGATGCGCTGATCGCTCCTGCGCGACCTTACAGCTTCATGCCACGGCTGATGATTTCCTTCATGATCTCCGACGTACCGGCGAAGATGCGCTGGATGCGCGCGTTCGCGTACATCTTGCAGATCGGATACTCCCACATGTAGCCCCAACCGCCATGCAGCTGTACACCCTCGTCGACGACCTTGCCGAGCAGCTCGGTGGTGAACAGCTTGGCCTCGGCAGCCACTTCGGGGCTGAGCTGCTTCTGGTTGTGGTCCATCACGCAGCGGTCGGTGAACACCTGCGCCACGTCGATCTGCGTGCGCATCTCGGCGAGCTTGAAGCGAGTGTTCTGAAAGTGCGCCACCGGGCGACCGAAGGCCTGGCGTTCCCTGACGTACTCGACGGTCGCCTGCAGCGCCGCCTCGGCCCCGGCCACCGCGCCACAGGCGTTGGTCAGGCGTTCCTGGGCCAGCATGTTCATCAGGTAGAAGAAGCCGCCCTTGGCGTCACCGAGCAGATTCTCCTTGGGCACCTTGACCTCGTTGAAGAACAGTTCGGCGGTGTCCTGGCTGTGCATGCCGAGCTTCTTCAGCTTCTTGCCGCGCTCGAAACCCGGCATGCCACGCTCGACCAGGAACAGGCCCATGGCGTGCTTGTTGGCCGGATCGGTCTTGGCCGCGACGATCACCACGTCGGCCAGGTAACCGTTGGAGATGAACACCTTGGAGCCGTTGAGCAGCCAGTGATCGCCCTTGTCCACCGCCGTGGTGCGCATGCCGGCCAGGTCGGAGCCGGCGGCCGGCTCGGTCATCGCCACGGCCAGGATGGTCTCGCCACGGATGATGCCTGGCAGCAGACGCGCCTTCTGCTCGGCATTGCCGTATTCGGCGATGTAGGGGCCGCACAGCGCCGAGTGCAGCGGAATCATGAAACCGGGCTCGTTGATGCGCGCCAGCTCCTCGCACATGATCTGCTCGTAGCGGAAGTCCTTGAGCCCCGTGCCACCATATTCCTCGTCCGCCCAGGGCAGCAGGAAGCCCATCTCGCCCGCCTTGCGCCACACGCTGCGATCCACCACTCCGGCCTCCTCCCAGGCCTCCTGATGGGGCACCACCTCCTTGTCCAGAAATGCCGCGAAGGCATCGCGAAACAGGTTGTGTTCGGTGTCGAAATGAGTGCGCTGCATGGGGCGGGTCCTCCGCTGTTTTTTATGAACCAGAGGGTAAGTGCCGCCCCGCTGCCCCCTCAATGACCCATGCGCTCAGCCTGAATTGACCCAATCGCTCGGCTGGCTTGCCGCCGCGAACGCCAGCCGCCTACCATCGGTGCCCCTCGACCTTGGAAAGCCAGCATGCGCGAACGCACCATCGCCAGCCACTTCGTCCGCGCCGCACTGCGCGGTGCCGGGCGCCGCGGCCTCGCCTGCGACGCGCTACTGCGCCAGGCCGGGATCCAGCCGGCGGTGCTGGTGGAACCGCGTGCACGCATCGCCCCCGAGCAGTTCGCCCGGCTGATGCAGCTGCTCTGGGAGGCACTGGACGACGAGTACCTGGGCTTCGGGCGCCAGCCCAGCAAACGCGGCACCTTCGCCATGATGGGCCACGCCATCATCCATTGCCGCAGCCTGGAGAAGGCCTTGAGCCGTGGCGCCCTGTTCTATGGCCTGTTCCCGGATGCACCGAGCATCCACCTGCAGCGCGAGGGCGACTGGGCGCGGCTGAGCGTGGACGACAGCACGCTGTGGGACCCGGATCACTTTCTGGTGGAAAGCCTGCTGGTGATCTGGCACCGTCTCGGCAGCTGGCTGATCGGCCAGCGCATCCGCCTCGAGGAAGCCACCTTCGCCTACCCCGAGCCGGAACATGTCGCCGAGTACGAACTGCTGTTTCCCTGCAGCCGTCGCTTCGCCGCCGGGCAGACCAGCCTGCTGTTCCATGCCCGCTACCTGGCCATGCCGCTGCTGCAGGACGAGCGCACCCTCAAGCAGTTTCTCGAGCACTCCCCGGCCGATCTGCTGGCACGCCCCGACGGCGGTGACAGCCTGATCAGCCAGATTCGCCGCCTGCTCGGGCGCGACTGCCGTACCTGGCCCGACCTCGAGCAGGTCGCTCACCAGTTGCACACCAGCCCGCAGACCCTGCGCCGTCACCTGCGCGAGGAAGGCACCAGTTTCCAGGAACTCAAGGACCACCTGCGCCGTGACCTGGCGATCTATCACCTGGGCCGCGACGAACTGGCCATCCAGGACATCGCCGAACAGCTGGGCTTCTCCGAGCCTTCGGCATTCCATCGGGCGTTCAAGAAGTGGACCGGGCTGACCCCTGGCGCCTATCGCGCCCAGGAGGGCTGACCGCCACGGTACGACAGGAGCGCGCCCATGCGACCCCGTATCAGCGTCATCACCCTTGGCCATGATCTGGCCAGCGCGGAAGAGGTCGATACACTCATGGCGCAGGCGCGACGCTCGTAAAACCGGCGCAGGCCACCTTCTGGGGCGGGTATGCCGGCTACTTCCAGGACCCGGATGGGCATCTCTGGGAAGCGCTGTGGAGCCTGCAGTGGACTGACTGAGGCATGCGCCTCAGTCGTACAGGCGCACCCTGAAACAGGCGCCGCCCAGTTCGGAATCCTCCAGGCTCAGCTCGCCGTCGTAGCTCTCGATGATGTCCTCGACCACCGCCAGGCCGATGCCCTGCCCCGGATTCTGCGCATCCAGCCGTTCGCCCCGCTGCAGCACGCGCTCACGCTGATTCTGCGGCACGCCGGGGCCATCGTCCTCGATGGTGATCAGGCAGCCGTCGAGCAACGGCTGCACGCTCACCCGCACCCGCTGCAGGCACAGCCGATAGGCGTTCTCCAGCAGGTTGCCGAGCAGTTCCATCAGGGCACCACGTTCCATGGTGACCTGGCTGTGCTCGGGCACCTCCAGCGTCGCCTCCACCTGCTTGTCGAGATAGACCTTGTCCAGCGAACGACACAGGCCTTCCAGCAGCGGCCAGATCTGCTCGCGATGGCGCACCAGGCCGCTGCGCCGCAGGCTCGCACGCTGCAGCTGGTAGCCGACCTGCTGGCTCATGCGCTCGATCTGCGCCTGCATCAGTTGCGCCTGCTCGCGATTGCCCTCCTGAACGGCCAGGGTCTCGCCGATGCCCTGCAGCACGCTGAGCGGCGTTTTCAGGCTATGGGCGAGGTCTTCGAGCGAGTCGCGATAGCGCTCGCGCTGGCGCCGTTCGCTGTCGAGCAGACGGTTGAGGGAATTGGTCAGGCGCAGCAGCTCGCGCGGGTGATCGTCGCTCAGGCGCTGGCGCGTGCCCGCCTCCACGCCGTCGAGTTCATCGCTGAGCCCGCGCAGGCTGCGAAAGCCCCAGGTCAGGCCGAACCACAGCAAGCCGAGCAGCACCAGCAGGGCGATGCCCAGCCACAGGCGCAACTGCCAGGCGAAGCCGTTGAACAGCACCTGATATTCACGCGTCGGCTGCATGGTGACGATGCTCAGCGCCGTTTCATCGCCGCGCAGCAGGTCCACCTCGATGTCGTAGACGAAGTACTCATGGCCACTGTCGTCACGGATACGCGCGAATTCGTGGCCCTGGCCGTCATAGTGCGGCAGGTAGCGCACCAGCTCGTCGATGGACGAGCGCGAACGCCAGAGCAGCGTGCCGTCCCGGTCGAAGATGAACCCCAGCAGATGGGAATCGAGGTTGTCGAACTCCTCGTCGGGCATCTTCTCCGGCATGTGCAGCTCGCCATCGTGGATGCGCGCGGCCGAGATCAGCGCCGCCGCATCGGAGGCCAGGCGTTTCTCCACCGTCTGCTCCAGGGCCATGAGGAAAACGCCCTGCAGCACCGGCATCAGCGACAGCATGAACAGCATCGCCAGGGCCGCGCTGGCCAGCATCAGCCGCAGGCGCAGCGAGCCCAGGCGGATGCGCAGCTTGCGCAGGATGCTGCGCAGTCGCTTCACTTGCAGCGCTCGTTGAACATGTAGCCCTGCCCACGCACCGTCTCGATCGGCTTGCCGTCCAGCAGCGCCTCCAGCTTGCGCCGCAGACGCCCCACCAGCACCTCGATGACATTGGGGTCGCGTTCGTCGTCACCCGGATAGAGCTGCTCCATCAGGCGTTCCTTGGCCACCACCTGCTGGTGATGCAGCATGAGGTACTCGAGGATGCGGTACTCGTAGGCCGTCAGCTGCAGGGACTGCTCATCGACGCTCGCCTGCTTGCGGTTCAGGTCCAGTACCAGCGCACCGGCCTCGATGGTCGACTTGGTGAACCCCGACGAGCGACGCAGCAAGGCATTCAGGCGCGCCTCCAGCTCCTCGAACTGAAACGGCTTGACCACGTAATCGTCCGCCCCGCAGGACAGCCCCTCGACCTTGTCCTGCCAGTTGCCGCGTGCGGTGAGGATCAGGATCGGGAAATGCTTGTCCTGGCTGCGCAACTCCCGAATCAGATCGATACCGCTCATGCCCGGCAGGCCGAGATCGACCAGCGCCAGGTCATGATTGAACGACTCGGCACGGTACAACGCCTCTTCAGCCGTGCGCACGGCATCCACCACGTGCCCGTTCTCGCTGAGGCGAGTGAACAGATGGTGACGCAGCAGCGCCTCATCCTCCACCACCAGCAACTTCATGTTCTTCTCCCTTCTACTCAAGACTGCGAAGGCCGGGCAGATACCCGGCCAGATAACGAAAAAGTCGGCGACAGCCACAACCGCTGCCGGTAGCGAAGCGCCACGCCAGGGTTGCAGGCCTTGGCGCGGCCATCAACGACTCGACGCCAAGCCTGCGGGAAGACTACTGAACAGGCGCTGAACCTTCCTTGAACACCTACTGAATGAGCGCCAAACAGCCTAGAGGCGTCGCACCAGGACAGCCGCCAGCACGAACAGCATGGCCAATACGCCGAGCAATGCCAGCCAGCCGGCATGCTCCCAGACATACCCTCCACCATAGCCAACCACACTGGAGCCCAGGTAATAGGCACACAGATAGAGCGCCGATGCCTGCGCCTTGGCGCCCTGCGCATGAGCGCCGACCTGACCGCTGGCCACCGCATGCGCGGCGAAGAAGCCCAGGGTGAACAGGGCCAGCCCGACGACCACCGCACCCAGCCAGGGCCCGACGCACAGGGCCACGCCCAGCAGCATCAGGGCGATGCCCCCGGACAGCACCTGACGCGCACCGAAGCGCGGCACCAGCCGCCCTGCCCAGCCGGCACTGAAGATGCCCAGCAGGTAGACCGTGAACAGCAGGCCGATCACCGTGGCCGACAGGTTGAACGGCTCGGCGGCGAGGCGAAAGCCCACGTAGTTGAACAGCGCGACGAAACCGCCCATCAGCAGGAATGCCAGGGCGAACAGCACGCGCAGGCGTGGGTTGCCCAGGTGCAGGATGAAGTTGCGCAGCAGCCCGCGCAGCGACAGTGGCTGGGCGGAGAAATGCCGGGACGGCGGCAGCAGCCAGAGAAACAGCAGCAGCGCCAGCAGGCCCAGCAAGGCGATGCCGCCCAGGGCCCAGGACCAGCCGCCAAGGTCGCTCAACAGCCCCGCGAGCAAACGCCCGAGCAACCCACCCAGGGCCGTACCGCCGATGTACAGGCCCATGGCGGCGGGCAGCGCCTCGGGATCGAACTCCTCGCCGACATAGGCCATGGCCAGCGCCGGCAGGCCACTCAGGGCCAGGCCCAGCAGGGCGCGCAACAACAGCAGGCTGCTCCACTCGTCCACCAGCGCACAGGCCATTCCCAGCAGTGCAGCGAGCCCCAGTGCAGCAGCCATCACCGGCTTGCGCCCCCAGCTTTCCGCCAGGGCGCCGGATACCAGCAGGCACAAGGCCAGGCTCAGGGTGGTCAGCGACAGGGCCAGGCTGCTGCTGGCCGCCGAGACGCGAAAGTGCACAGCCAGCAGCGGCAGCAGCGGCTGCACGCAATAGAGCATGGCGAAGGTGGCGAAGCCGGCGCAGAACAGCGCCAGGGTGGCGCGCCGGTAACCGGCGCTGCCGCGAACGAGATGGGGTGCGGACATCGGGCAAGCTCATGGAACACGGCGCAGGTTCGGCCGCGACAAAAGCTTAGCATGCTATCTATCACTGCGACTGCTCGTCGCAGTGCTTTTTATCGGTGCGTCACTCCTCGCGCAGGCGTTGCAGATGCGCCTGCAGCCCCGCCGAGGTCTGCTCGCCGACCAAGCGCTCACGCAACCTGCCCTCGGGATCGACGATGTAGGTCGCCGGCAGCACATCGTTGTGCGGCAGTTCGAAACGCGCTGCCGGGTCCTCGGCAAGCACGGTGAAACGAATGTCGAAGCCATCCGCAGCACGCTTCAGCGCATCGCCCTGCAAACCATCGAAGTTGACGCCGATGACTTGCGCCGACTGCGTTTCCAGCGCCTTCGCCAATGCATTGAGCTGGGGAATTTCCGTGCGGCAAGGCGCGCACCACTCGGCCCAATAATTAATGACCAGCCACTGGCCATCCAGGCTGTCAGCCGTTACCTTTCGTCCATGCTGATCAGGTCCGAAATCTTCGCTGCAACCGGCCAACACTAGACCGGCGCAAATACCCAGAACAGCCTTGCCGACAATCCGGAGCCGTAAGCCCATGTACTCGATCCTCGTCCTCTCGGGGTTGATATGACGCTGGATGCCCTGCGTCTGGAAGTACCGGACATCCGCGAGGACAGCAGTGTATCGCCAGCGGAGATCGTCGAACGACTCGCCGCCGCGCGCCTGCTCGAAGCGGAACACGGCCTGCAGCAAGTGCTGGGCCTGCTGTTCACGCTCAATCGCAGCGGCCTGACCTTACTGGAAAGGCAACGTGCGCTGCAAAGCTTCAGTGACGAGTATCGCCACTACGCCGGCCTGGCGAACCGCCAGCCACCGCCCAGCGCGCTGTTCGTACGCCTGTGCGGCGAGCTGGCGACCGGTTTCAAGCGCCTGCTGCTGCAGATCCTGCAAGGCCGCCAGCCATCCCTGCCGCACCTGGCCTGGTGCCTGTACATGGCCCAGCACTTTCTCGCACAACAGCTGCTGCGCCACTACCAGCTGTATCAGGAACCGCCCGCGGCCCTGTGGCGCGACAGCCACCTGCTGTACTGGATCGGCGAGCACCAGCAGTGCCTGGACGAACCGGTCGCGGCGGCCTTCGAGCCCAAGCCGGCCAGCACCCTGCGCGGCCTCTACCAGCAGATGCTGCTGTTGGCGCAGAGCAACCCCTTTCACCTGGACGAAGGTGAGTGCCTGACCCTGTTCAGTGCGCTCGCCCCGCTCGCGGCACTGGCCAGGCTGCTGCCCTGGGACGAGGAAGACGAAGCCGAGGGCCCGCTGGTCGATCTCAGCGAGTCGCAGCCCTGCCTGGCATTCGAACAGCAGGCCGAGGGCGAGCCGGAGAATCTTCGCCGCTTCGAACTGGGTGCCCTGCTGATCGCCCTGCACGAGCCTGCCCCGCTGCAGAGCGGCCAGGAACGTCAGCTGCTCGAGCGCGTGCGCCAGCATTGGCTGACGCGCCAGCAACGTCGCCATGAACGTGCCGAGCTCGACGGCCAGTGCAGCCTGGTGGTCGGGCTGCCGGCCATTCACGCGCAACTGCTCGACAAGCTGCCGCAACGCACCGAGGCGCAGATACTCGACGCCAGCCCCGGCGGCGCGAGGCTGCTGTGCAATGCCAACGAAGGGGGGCAACTGCAGGTCGGGCAACTGGTGCTGCTGCTCACCTATGGCACGCCCACGCTGGCGCTGGTGCGCTGGCGCCACCTCAACGCCGAAGGCCTGCACCTGGGCCTGCGCTACCTCAAGGGCCTGCCGCGTCCGGTGTGGCTGCGGCGGGCGCCCAACGCGCAAACCCACCCCGGCGTGCTGCAGAGCACCCCGGCCCCTGGCAACGGATGGCATCACGGCCTGTGGCTGCCCAACGGCCAGTTCGCCACCGGAGAACACCTCTGGCTGCAACTCGCCAGCGTGCACAACCAGGCCATCCTGCCGCTGCCCGAAAGCAACCTGGGAACCTCGTCGGTCACGCGCCATCCTTTGCGTCTGGCTTGATACACAAAAGTGCGATCCCAATCACGCATCCTGTCTGTCGAGCGCACAGTTTCGTCACGCGAGGGCTGCTTATAATTCTTGGCACTGAAGTCTCAACCTGCCTGGAATAGCATCATGTCCCAAGCGCAAGACAAGCTGATCGGCTCCGTACCCTCACGCATCGTCGACGTCGCTCGCCTGGTGGTCACGCCCTACGAGGGTCGTGTGGCCGAATACAACGTCGCGACCTGGCTGCAACTGCCGGGCCTGGCCAACCTGCCGGTATCGCTGCTGGTCAGCTACCGCGACGGTGACAAGCGCCGCGAAGTGAATGTCGACCACGGCAAGGTCAATGCCCAGGGCAAGATCCTGCTGTCCGGCATCGCACGCATGCCGGTACGGCAGAAAGTCGAAGACATGCAGGTGCGCCTGCGCTCCGCCGTGCCGGCGCAGAGCCTGGTGGTCGAGGAGTTCTTCGTGCAAGCCGTCGAGCAGGCCAGCAGCGAAAGTCGCCAGGCCCTCGCCTGAGGCGAACCGGCAAGACCAGAACCCCGCGCACTGCGCGGGGTTTTCGTTTCAGCCGGAGGAAACCTCCGGATTGGAGGAAGGCTGCTCGACGGCCGGCTCCGCAGTCTGCGGCAGATTCTCGGGGGCGACCTGTTCGAGCAGCGATTCGGGCCAGCGCGCGAAACGCAGCCCGGTGATGCGGTTGAGCCGCTCCAGCGCGTCCTGCGGGTCGCGTCGATGGAGATGGATTACTTTGTTTCTGCCAGTCATTCCTGCATGCGTCCTTAGCGATCCCTGCCCTGCTGGCAGTTCGATAGCAACTGAAACTGCCGTTGCCAGAAACATGCCAGCCCTGTGTATCACGCCGTTACTCGGCGTCACGCCTGCTGCATTGATGAAAGCACGGAGTAGTGACGCCGCAAACTGACGTTTTTTGTCACCTGCCATCCCTGGCGGTGACCCTCCGGGCCGTCGCTACGCGACGTCAAGCATTTCTCCCGGAAATCCTTTGTCACCTGCCATCCCTGGCGGTGACCCTCCGGGCCGTCGCTACGCGACGTCAAGCATTTCTCCCGGAAATCCTTTGTCACCCGCCATCCCCGGCGGTGACCCTCCGGGCCGTCGCTACGCGACGGCGTGCGCTCACTCCTTGCCCGGTAACCAGAGCGCCAGGCTGATACCGAACTGTTCTTCGCGCTCGTTCTGCAGGTGCTCGAGGCCCTTGCACAGGCTCGGGTACCAGGGCTCGTCGAGCTGAGCGGGCAGCTGCGAGACGTTCGGCAACGGCCATGGGCTGAGTTCCAGCAACTGATGCAGGGTGAAGTTGTGCAGGTCCCGGCAGAGCACCCAGCCCGCATTACCGACCTTGCATGCCAGGTGCTCGCGTTCGAGAAAGCTCAGCACCTCGGCCCACTGATCCTCCGGCAAACGCCAGCCGGCGCGCTGCAGGTCGCCGTGGTGCAGCGCTTCGCCCTTCTGCTGACGCTTCAACAGCAAGCGCAGGATCACCAGCAGGATCAGCGCCTTGGCGATCGGTTCACGCCGCCAGTGGCGAGGCTGCGACAGGCCGTACACCAGCTCGGCACCCAACAGCACGATCAGCCAGGACAGGTAGATCCACACCAGAAACAGCGGCACGGTGGCGAACGCCCCGTAGATCAGGTGGTACCCGGGGAACAGGCGGACATAGAGGCCGAACAGTGCCTTGGCGACCTCGAACAGAATCGCGGCGAACAGCCCGCCGAGCAGTGCATGGGGCAAGGGAACCCGCGTGTTGGGTACCGCTGCGTAGAGCAGGGTGAAGGCCGCGATACTGGACAGCAGCGGCGCGAAGGCCAGCAGGGTCTTGGCTCCCAGCACGGCATCCGGCCCGGAAATCAGCGCCAGCGAGGCGATATAGGTGCTCACCGCGAACCCCGCGCCAAGCAGCAAGGGGCCCAGGCTGAGGATCGCCCAGTAGAGCAGAAAGCTGGACATCCCGCGACGCGGCTGACGCACGCGCCAGATCACGTTGAAGGTCTTCTCGATGGTCACCAGCATGAGAAAGGCCGTCACTGCCAGCAGCCCGACGCCGAACCAGGTCAGCTGGCGCGCCTGGGTGGTGAACTCGCGCAGGTATTCCTGCACCGTCTCGCCGGTCGAGGGCACGAAATTACGGAAGATGAACGCCTGAATCTCTTCGCCGACGCCCTGAAACGCCGGAATCGCCGACAGCATGGCGAAGGTCACGGTCATCATCGGCACCACGGCGAACAGCGTGGTGTAGGTCAGCGCCGCCGCGTTACCCGCCCCACGGTTCTCCATGAAACGCTGGTACAGACTCAGCCAGAACCCCAGCCAGTCCCTGAGATGACGCTGCATGACCTCTCCTTAGCCTTCAAACCTGAACAGACCGTGCGCCGCGAGAAAAGGTCGCACCCGAGTCACCCGGTGGTTTTCGTGCATCCGCGCACCAGGCGGTTAGAATACCCGCCACTTCACGCCGGATGCGAGCCACCATGACCGACCTGACCCTCTATCACAACCCGCGCTGCTCCAAATCGCGCGGTGCCCTGGAACTGCTCGAGGCCCGAGGCCTGCAGCCCACTGTCGTGCGCTACCTGGAAACGCCGCCTACTGCCGAACAGCTCGCGAGCATCCTCGGCAAGCTCGGCATCGGCGCCCGTGCCCTGCTGCGCACCGGCGAAGACGAGTACAAGGCCCTGGGCCTGGCCGACGCCAGCCTCGACGAGGCGCAGCTGATCGACGCCATGGTCAGCCACCCGAAGCTGATCGAACGTCCGATCCTGGTCGCCGGCGACAAGGCCGTGGTCGGTCGTCCGCCGGAGAAGGTGCTGGAGCTGCTGGCATGAGTTCGCCCTATATCCTGGTGCTCTACTACAGCCGCCATGGCGCCACCGCGGAGATGGCCAGACAGATCGCCCGTGGCGTGGAGATGGCCGGCCTGGAAGCGCGCCTGCGCACGGTGCCGGCGGTTTCCAGCGAATGCGAGGCGGTCGCCCCCGACGTGCCCGAGGACGGCGCGATGTACGCGACCCTGGATGACCTCAAGCACTGCTCGGGCCTGGCCCTGGGTAGCCCGACCCGCTTCGGCAACATGGCCGCGCCGCTGAAATATTTTCTCGACGGCACCAGCAACCTGTGGCTGACCGGCGAGTTGGTCGGCAAACCTGCCGGCGTGTTCACCTCCACCGCCAGCCTGCATGGCGGCCAGGAAACGACGCTGCTGTCGATGATGCTGCCCCTGCTGCATCACGGCATGCTGCTCTGCGGCCTGCCCTACAGCGAGTCGGCGCTGCTCAACACACGCGGCGGCGGCACCCCCTACGGCCCCAGCCACCATGCCGGCGGCGATGGCAAGCGGGCACTGGACGAACATGAAACCGCCCTGTGCCGCGCACTTGGCCAACGTCTGGCCCAGACCGCCAGCAAACTGGAGCGCTGATCGTGGCCCGTGAGAAGAAACCGCTGCCCAGCCTCGAGTGGCTGCAACCACGCATGAAGCTCAGCCGCGCGCTCAGCCTGTTCAGCTTCGTCGCCCTGCTGCTCCTGCTGCTGGTCTGGAACCTGGCCTTCGCCGACCTGCACGGCGCACGCATCGGCGTGGTCCTGGCCATCCAGCTGCTGCCGCTGGCGCTGCTCGCCCCCGGCATCGTCCTAGGCAATGCCCGCGCCCACGCCTGGGCCTGCTTCGTGGTCAACCTGTACTTCATCCAGGGCGTGCTCGCCGCCATCGACCCGGCACGCGCCCTGTTCGGCGTGCTGGAGGCGCTGATCAGCTTCAACCTGTTCTGCTGCGCCCTGCTCTACACCCGCTGGCGCTTCCAGTACGACCGCAAGCTGGCAGGAGACGCCTGATGCGTCTGGTGCTGCTGCCAGGACTCAACGGCAGCAGCAACCTCTTCGCCTCTCTGCTCGACGCGCTGCGGGATGTCGACTGCCAGCCGCTCGTACTCCCGGATCAAGGCCCGCAGGATTACGCCAGCCTGACCGACAGGTTGCTCGCTGAGCTGGGGCATGCCCCCTTCGTACTGCTGGGTGAATCCTTCTCGGGCCCACTGGCGTTTCGCCTGGCGCTGCGAAAACCCGAAGGCCTGCGCGCCGTCATCTTCGCCGCCACCTTCCTGACCCGCCCGTCCCCATTCCTGGCGCTGCTCAGGCACATACCCATGCCACCGGCACTGCTCACGCACGCGCCGATACTGCGCGCGCTGGGCCTGGGTCGCGACGTCGAGGATGCAGTACTGAGACGGGTACAGGAGGAAATTCGCAGTCTGGATCAAGCGCTGGTACGTGCCCGCCTCGGCAGCCTGGCCGGACTGCGGGCAGTGCAAGGGCGTCTCGCCGTGCCCGCCCTGCAGCTATGGCCACAACAGGATCGGCTGGTTGCGGCCAGGGCAGGCGGCAGCCTGGCCGCGCATTGTGATGACCTGCGCCAGGTCCGCCTGGACGGGCCGCATTTCATTCTGCAGGCACGCCCACACGCTTGCGCACAGGCGATTCGCACCTTCATGGCGGACGTCGCGCAGCAGCAAGGCTAGCGACTGCGGCAGATACCCACGCCAGCCCCTACCAGCCCAGCGTTTCCTTGAGGAAGGGAATGGTCAGCTTGCGCTGGGCCTGCAGCGAAGCCTGATCCAGGCGTTCCAGCAGCTCGAACAACGCACTCATGCTGCGCTCACCACGGGTCAGGATGAAGCGACCGACGTCATCGCTCATCTGCAGGCCGCGCCGCGAGGCACGCAGCTGCAGGGCGCGCAGCTTGTCCTCGTCGGACAGCTCATGCAGCTGGAAGACCAGGGCCAGGGTCAGCCGCGACTTCAGGTCCGGCAGCTGGATCGGCAGCTCGCGCGGCGACATGGTGCCGGCCAGCAACAGGCGCCGGCCGCTGTCGCGCAGGCGGTTGAACAGGTGGAACAGGCCCTCCTCCCAATCGCTGCGCCCGGCCACCGCATCGAGGTCATCGAGGCAGACCAGCTCGCACAGTTCGAGGTTGTCGAGCAGTTCCGGGCCGTGCTGCACCACCTCGCCGAGCGGCAGATAGACCACCGCCTCGCCGCGCTGCTCGAAACGCAGGCAGGCCGCCTGGAGCAGGTGACTGCGCCCTACGCCTTCGCCACCCCAGAGGTAGATCAGGCTCTCCGTCCAGCCGGCATCGGCCTCGCACAGACGCTCGACATAGCCCAGCGCCGCCGCATTGGCACCGGGGTAGTAGTTGGCGAAGGTCGCGTCGTCACGCAGACGCACCCCCAGGGGAAGCTGGATTGGTTTCATGCAGGGCTCGGCGGTTCATCGGAACCGCTGTTGGACTCTCCGTAAAGACCGGAAAGTTTATATAAATCATGAGCATGACGCAGCAAAACCATGATCACGGCAGCCACCGGCAGCGCCAGCAGCACCCCGGTGAAGCCAAATAGCTGGCCGCCCGCGAGGATGGCGAAGATCACCGCCACCGGGTGCAGGCCGATGCGATCCCCCACCAGCATTGGCGTCAGCACCATCCCTTCGAGCATCTGGCCGATCATGAACACCACGCCGATGCCCAGCAGCGGGTAGGGATCGAGGCCGAACTGGAACAGCGCGGCGGTCAGCGCCGCACCGATCCCGACGATGAAGCCCATGTACGGCACGATGCTCGCCAGGCCGGCCAGCAGGCCGATCAACAGCCCCAGCTCCAGGCCGACCAGCATCAGCCCCGAGGCATAGATGACGCTCAGCGCCAGCATCACCAGCAGCTGCCCACGCAGGAAGGCGCCCAGTACCTCATGGCATTCGCTGGTCAGTTTCACCACCAGCCCTTCGCGCTGACGCGGCAACAGGCGACGCATGCGCTCGACCAGCAGGTCCCAGTCACGCATCAGGTAGAAGCTCACCACCGGAATCAGCAGCAGGTTGCCCAGCCAGGCGAGGAACGCCAGGCTCGAGGACGTCGCCTGGGCCAGCACCAGCTTGAGCACGTCGGTGGTCTTGCCGATGTTCTCGGTGAACACCTGCTTGAGCTGATCGAGCTGCAGCACATCCTGCAGCCCCAGCTGCGACTGCGTCCAGGGCAGCGCCGTGCCCTGCAGCCAGTCGAGCATCTCCGGCGCCAGCTGATACAGGCGCACCAGCTGGCGGCCGAGCATGGGTACCAGGACCAGCAGCAGGATCAGCAACACCAGCGCGAACAGGGCGAACACCACGACCACACCGCCGGTGCGCGACAGGCGATGACGCTCCAGGCGATCGACCAGCGGATCGCCGAGGTAGGCCAGCAGGATGCCGATCAGGAAAGGAGAAAGAATCGGGTGCAGCAGGTACAGCAGCCAGCCGAGCAGAAACAGCCCGGCCATCCATAGCCAACGAGTGGAATCGGTCATGCTCGCGTCCTCGATGCGAAACGGCGCCCAGGCGCCGCGTGACAGGGCTGCACACTCAGCCCGCCCTGTAGTCTACCAACGGAATCGCAGCTGATCGGTGCGCGGTTTCACCTGCGGCGCTTCGCTGCCGGTCCCGTCCGCCTCGGCGACCGGCTCGCCAGCGTCCACTGGCTCGGTCACTTCCTGCAGGTGTCCCAGGGCCAGCTGTGCACGCAGTTGTTCGGCGGTGGCGCTGACCTGGTAGGTCAGCGTCTGCCCGTCGACGTCCACCAGGCGCGCGGCGAACGGCTCGAGCAGGCGTTCCAGCGCAGCGAAGCGGCCAAGGTCGGCCCCCTCGATCACCACCGTCAGGCTTTGCGCCGCGCCTGGCTTGACCAGAAAACGTGGCGCCAGACGCTGATTGACCGCCAGCATCACGGCATCGGCCAACGCCGCCTGGTCGGCCGCCTCGGCCTTGCCCTGCTCGCGCTCATCGCCCAGCCACAAGCGCCAGGTCGCCTGCCAGGCGCCACCTGCCTCGGTGGCCTGCACAGCCAGCATGGCGTCGGCAGCGTAGCGCTCGGAGGCCTCGCGCAAGGCCTGCGGGTCATTGGCCGCCAGGGCTTCGCCGGTTGCCACCAGTTGCTCACTGAGATCGGCCAGCGGCAGACGCAACGGCAAGCCACGGTGCTGGGCCGCCGCGCGCAGCGTCGCTGCCGCCCCCTGGCTCTCGCCGATCAACTGGCTGCCGCCGACGGATTCGCTGAGCCACCAGGTCAGGATGGCCGGGCGGTTGCTGCCCCAGAGCGCCAGGCCAGCCTTGCGCAACTCGCGGTCGGTGCTGGCCGGGTCGAACTCGACCACCAGCGCATCGCCTTCGTAGCCGTAACGGCTGACGATCTGCTGCGGGTCCTTGCGCAATCCCTCCAGTCCAGCGCTCTGCAGCGCCTTGGTGTCACCGGTCAGACGCTGGACCAGGGTCTGCAGCGCCTGCTGCATGGCGACATCGCGGTTTTCCGGTTGCTGGTCGGCAACCGCCTCACGGACCTGGTACAGCTCGGCGACCGGCGCGGCCATGGCCGGCAGGCCCAGGCAGGTGAGACAGATGAACATCAGGCGGACAGACAGACGCATGGCGAACTCTCGCTAGGGATGGCGGCACGCAACGCTCGATTTCACGCACAGTGAACGAGCATTGCGGGCCGGCTTCGACGCAGCAATGGCAACGCAGGCAGTCATGCAACGGTCTGCCGGCGTGCGCAAAGGCCTATACCTTAAACAGCCGCTGGTGCCCCGGCAACCGCAGGCAGGCCCGGCGACAAAGCGCATGCGTGCGAGTGGCCGCTACCGGGCAAGCCTGATAAAATCGCGCGCCTTCGCCAGCCGCTATGCGCGCCGGGCTCTGTGCATGAGCCTGCGCCCAGTCGGCGCCTACACGAACTCCCCATCCAAAGGCCCGGATCTATGAGCAAGCAACCCTCCATCAGCTACAAGGACGCAGGTGTCGACATCGATGCCGGTGAAGCCCTGGTCGAACGCATCAAAGGCGTGGCCAAGCGCACCGCCCGTCCGGAAGTCATGGGTGGCCTGGGTGGCTTCGGCGCCCTGTGCGAGATCCCGGCCGGCTACAAGCAGCCCGTTCTGGTCTCCGGTACCGATGGTGTCGGCACCAAGCTGCGCCTGGCGCTGAACCTGAACAAGCACGACAGCATCGGTCAGGACCTGGTCGCCATGTGCGTCAACGACCTGGTGGTCTGTGGCGCCGAGCCGCTGTTCTTCCTCGATTACTACGCCACCGGCAAGCTCAACGTCGACGTGGCCGCCACCGTGGTCACCGGCATCGGTGCCGGCTGCGAGCTGGCTGGCTGCTCCCTGGTCGGTGGTGAAACCGCCGAGATGCCGGGCATGTACGAAGGCGAGGACTACGACCTGGCCGGCTTCTGCGTCGGCGTGGTGGAAAAGAGCGAGATCATCGACGGCTCCAGGGTGGTCACCGGTGACGCGCTGATCGCGCTGCCCTCCTCCGGCCCGCACTCCAACGGCTACTCGCTGATCCGCAAGATCATCGAAGTCTCCGGCGCCGACATCGAGCAGGTGCAACTGGACGGCAAGCCGCTGACCGACCTGCTGATGGCGCCGACGCGCATCTACGTCAAGCCGCTGCTCAAGCTGATCAAGGACACCGGCGCGGTCAAGGCCATGGCCCACATCACCGGCGGCGGCCTGCTGGACAACATCCCGCGCGTGCTGCCGCAAGGCGCCCAGGCCGTGATCGACGTGGCCAGCTGGAAGCGCCCGGCGGTGTTCGACTGGCTGCAGGAACAAGGCAACGTCGACGAGCACGAAATGCACCGCGTACTCAACTGCGGCGTCGGCATGGTCATCTGCGTGGCCCAGGATCAGGTCGAAACCGCCCTGGCCAGCCTGCGTGCCAGCGGTGAGGAGCCGTGGGTCATCGGCCAGATCAATGCGGCGGCCGAAGGCGCGGCGCAGGTTCAGCTGAACAACCTGAAAGGCCACTGATGCCCTGTAATGTCGTCGTCCTGATCTCCGGTTCAGGCAGCAATCTGCAGGCGTTGATCGACAGCATCGCCCACGACGGCAACCCGGCTCGCATCGCTGCGGTGGTCTGCAACCGCGCCGATGCCTATGGCCTGGAACGCGCCAGGCAGGCTGGCATCGCCACCGAGCTGCTCGATCACAAGCAGTTCGATGGCCGCGAAGCCTTCGATGCCGCACTGATCCAGGCCATCGACGCCCACCAGCCCGAGCTGGTGGTGCTGGCCGGCTTCATGCGCATCCTCACCCCTGGTTTCGTCGCCCACTACAGCGGTCGCCTGCTCAACATCCACCCTTCGCTGCTGCCCAGGCACAAGGGCCTGCACACCCACCAGCGCGCCCTGGAAGCCGGAGACGCCGAGCACGGCTGCAGCGTGCACTTCGTCACCGAGGAACTCGATGGTGGCCCTCTGGTCGTACAAGCAGTGCTGCCGGTCGCGCCGGACGACACGGCCGAGAGCCTGGCCCGTCGCGTGCACCAGCAGGAACATGCGATCTACCCGCTGGCGGTTCGCTGGTTTGCCGAAGGTCGCTTGCGTCTTGGTGCGCAAGGCGCAATGCTGGACGGCAAGCCGCTGCCCGCTGGCGGCCACCTGATCCGAACCTAGGAGACTCTATGCGTCGTGCCCTGCTGTTCGCCCTGACCCTGCTCAGCCTGCCCGCTCTTGCCGAAGACCTGCTGCCCTTCTCCGCCAGCTACACCGCGGACTGGAAACAGCTGCCCGTCAGCGGCAGCGCCGAACGCAGCCTCAAGCAGGATGCCGACGGCCGCTGGACCCTCAACTTCGAAGCCTCGATGCTGGTCGCCGGCCTGACCGAGGAAAGCACCTTCCGGGTCGAAAACCAGACCCTCATGCCGTTGACCTACCGCCTGAATCGCAGCGGTCTGGGCAAGGGCAAGAAGGTCGAGCAGGACTTCGACTGGGAGCAGAAACAAGTCATCGGCAATGACCGTGGCGACGCCGTGACCTTCCCGCTCAATCGTGGCCTGTTGGACAAGTCGACCTACCAGATCGCCCTGCAACAGGATGTCGCCGCCGGCAAGAAGAGCGTCAGCTACCAGGTGGTCGATGGCGACGAGATCGAGACCTACGACTTCCGCGTGCTCGGCGAGGAAGTGGTGCGCACCAAGGCCGGCCTGATCGATGCGATCAAGGTCGAGCGCGTCCGTGACCCCACGCAGAGCAGCCGCAAGACCGTGCTGTGGTTCGCCAAGGACTGGGGGCACCTGCTGGTGCGCCTGCACCAGGTGGAAACCGACGGCAAGGAATACCAGATCATGCTCAAGGAAGGCACGGTCGACGGCAAGCAGGTCGCAGGCCGCCGCGACTGATCTCACAGGCAATAAAAAACCGGGCAAGTGCCCGGTTTTTTATTGCCTGGATCCGGCCCCGCCTCGCGGCGCCGTGCTCAGTCCTGGCTGACCGCACCGATCTTGTGAATCGAGAGGTCGGCACCGTTGTACTCCTCCTCCTGACTGAGGCGGATACCCAGGGATGCCTTGAGCACGCCATACACCAGGAAGCCACCGACCAGGGCCACCGCAACGCCCAGCGCAGTACCGATCACCTGGCTGGCCAGGCTCACCCCGCCCAGGCCGCCCAGGGCCTCGAGGCCGAAGATGCCGCAGGCGATGCCGCCCCACACCCCGCACAGGCCATGCAGCGGCCATACGCCGAGCACGTCGTCGATCTTCCACTTCACCTGGGTCGCGGTGAATGCCCAGACGAACAGCGCGCCGGCGATGGCCCCCGTGACCAGTGCCCCCACCGGATGCATCAGGTCCGAACCGGCACAGACGGCCACCAGGCCGGCCAGGGGGCCGTTGTGCAGGAAGCCCGGGTCGTTGCGCCCGACCAGCAACGCCGCGACGGTACCGCCGACCATGGCCATCAGCGAGTTGACGGCTACCAGCCCGCTGACACCCTCAAGGGTCTGCGCACTCATCACGTTGAAGCCGAACCAGCCGATGATCAGGATCCACGAGCCCAGCGCCAGGAACGGGATGTTCGACGGCGCCATGGCGACCAGCTTGCCATCGCGATAGCGGCCATTGCGGCGCCCCAGCAGCGTCACCGCGCCGAACGCCAGCCAGCCACCCACCGCGTGGACCACCACCGACCCGGCGAAGTCATGGAAGCCCGCACCGAAGCTCCCCTCCAGCCAGGCCTGCAGGCCGTAGTTGCCGTTCCAGATCATGCCCTCGAAGAAGGGATAGACGAAGGCGACGATCAGCGCCGTGGCGCACAGCTGCGGACCGAACTTGGCCCGCTCGGCGATACCGCCGGAGATGATCGCCGGAATGGCAGCGGCGAAGGTCAGCAGGAAGAAGAATTTCACCAGCCCATAGCCGTGGTTCTCGGTCAGCACTGCGGCCGGCTCGAGGAAGGTGATGCCGTAGGCGATCCAGTAGCCGATAAAGAAATAGGCCAGGGCCGAGATGGCGAAGTCCGAGAGAATCTTGGAGAGCGCGTTGACCTGGTTCTTCTGCCGCACCGTCCCCACTTCGAGAAAGGCGAAGCCGGCATGCATGGCCAGAACCATGATCGCACCCAGCAGGATGAACAGGGTATTGGAGCCGTGGATCAGCGTGGCCACGGCACTGTTGATGTTTTCCATCGGGCGAGAAAACTCCAGAGGCAGAAGAAAAGGCACCAAACGAAGGCACGACCCCGAAATCACGCACCACAATGCAGCCAAGCGATTGTGCGCGCCCTCGAAGAGTGCTGGCAGGCGGCCCCAAAATGGCACCACCAGAAACTCGTCAATCGATGCTTAATTCTTGTTAATCAAATAGTTATGTGCGAATCCGGCCATCCTGAGCCAGGCCGAAGCAGCCCCATCAGGGAGCATTCGGCCACCCTCGCGCACCGACAAGTTGCAAGCGCTATACCAAACGCCAAGCCAGTCACTTCCCGACTATCCTTTTGGAACCCTCGCGCCGCAGAACACTCGTACCCCTTACACACCCTACGCAGAGGACTGCTCTATGCCACGCAAAGCCGCTACGCCTAGCACCAAGGACGCCCTGCTGGATGAATTCCAGGCTTTGGTCAGCGACACCGAAAAGCTCCTGCAACACTCCGCCAGCCTGGCCGGCGAGCAAGCCGAGGCGCTGCGCGACGACATCCGCAGCAGCCTGGGCCGCGCCCGCGACACGCTGCACAAGGCCGAGGCCGGCGTGCGCGAGCAAGGCAAGATCGCGGTCGATGCCACCGAGGATTACGTGCACAAGCACCCGTGGCAGGCACTGGGTCTGTCGGCCGCCATCGGCCTGGTCATCGGCCTGCTGATCAGCCGCCGTTGAGCGCGCCCACGCCCACCGGGCCATCGCCACGTCGCCTCGGCGCAGCGCTGCTGGGCCTGCTGCAGGGGCACGTGGCGCTGTTCGCCCACGAACTCGAAGACCAGCGCAACCAGGCCCTGCGCTCGCTGCTCCTGGGCGGACTGTGCCTGGGTTTCGCCCTGCTGCTGCTGATCGGCCTGTCCGCGCTGCTGCTGATCCTCTACTGGGACAGCCACCGTCTGGAGGTCGCCATCGGCCTGTGCCTGTTCTACGGCCTGGGCCTGCTCGGCTGCGCCGCCTGGCTGCTGCTCAGCCTGCGCAACGCCGAACCGCCCTTCAGCGCCAGCCTGGAGGAACTGCAACGAGACCGCGAGCAACTGCTGCCATGACCCTGCCTACCCTGCCCCCAGGCGCCTCGCGCCGCCAGTTGCGCAAGGCCGTGCTGCGCATGCGCCTGGAAATGCACCGCCAGGAGGTGCGCCATGAGGTGCTGCAGATCAGCGAACCGCTGCAGCAGGTGCGCGAATACGGCAAACGCCTGCGCACCGGCAATGCACCATTGTTGCTCACCGGCGGCGTGCTGGCGCTGGCCGGCCTGCTGGGCGGCAAACGGGGCTGGCGTCGCTGGGCGCGCCTGGCGCTGATCGTCGCGCCACTCCTGCGGCGTCGCTGAAAGGCGGGCAAACGGCCAGCATGGCTGGTCTAGTCCTGAGCTGGCCGCGATCTTGCTTGCTCGAGTGATCCTCCACCACTCGGTGGCTCAACCGCTGACGCTAAGGACACCCAGGTGATCGACGGACTGCCTTTCGCCGTCTTCCAACCCTTCATCGACACCGCCACGGGCCGTATCGCAGGTGTCGAGGCGCTGGCTCGCCTGCGTGACGCCGATGGCCGGATGCACTCCGCCGGGCCACTGTTCGCCGATCCGAAAACGCCACCGGCGGCGCTGCGCCGACTCGACCGCCAGGTTCGCGAGGATGCCTTGCGCCGCTTCCATCAGGCGCCGGCGGACTGGTTCCTCAGCCTCAACATCTCCCCTCGCTGGATCAGCCGCCTGCGCCCGGCGCAACCGCTGCCGAGCCTGATCCAGCTGCAGCGCAGCGCCATCGACCCGACACGTATCGTCTTCGAGATCACCGAGTTGGGCGGCGCCAGCCAGCGCCTGCCCGACGTGGTGTCGCGCTACCGCGAGGCCGGCGCACGCATCGCCATCGACGACTTCGGTGCCGGCTACTCGCAGCTCGACCGTGTCCTGGCGCTGCAGCCGGACATTCTCAAGCTGGACATGCGCCTGTTCCAGGAGGCCGCGCGGGGCGGCCCCAGTGGCGAGGTGGTCAAGGCCCTCGCGCAGATGGCGGAGAAGACCGGCTGCTGGATCATCGCCGAGGGCGTGGAAACCGAGGCGGAACTGAACTTCGCGCTGGAGTGCGGCGCCCGCTATGTGCAGGGTTTCCTGTTCGCCAAGCCGGAAGTGGAGCTGTTCGCCAGCGACGCCTTCGTCGGCCGCTTCGCCCGTCTGCGCGACAGCTACGTGCAACAGAAACTGGCCGAGCGGGCGCGCCTGGTCAACCTGCGCCAGCAGCTGGCCGAACTGATGGGTGAGCTGAAGCTGTGGGCGGAAAGCGGCGCCCCGGCCTCCAGCCTGAAGGCCCCCGACAACTACCCGTGGCTGCTGCGCATCTACCAGTGCGACCGTCACGGCACCCAGCTCACGCCGAACCTGGAGTGGCGCCAGCAGTCCTGGCACGCCGACGACCGCTACCTGGGCCACAACTGGTCGTGGCGCCCGTACTTCTACCAGCTGCTCGCCGAGGGCTGGGAGGAGCGCCGCCTGACGCTTTCCACCACCTACCGCGACGCCACCAGCAACCAGTACTGCCTGACGGCCGGCCAGTTCATCGACAACGGCCGGCGCCTGCTGCTGGTGGACATCGACGCCGCTGGGCTCTGAGCGGCCCGTCCCAGTCTCTGCAAGGCCGATCACTTGGGGCAGCATGGGGCGACGAGCCCTGCAGTCAGCGCTGCGAGGAGATATTGCCGCCGTCGACCACCAGCTCGGCGCCGGTGATGTAGCTGGCCTCGGACGACAGCAGGAAGCGCACGGCAGTCGCCACTTCACGGGGCTGACCGAGGCGCCCCAGGAGAATGCGGCTCTCGAAACGCTCCTTGAGCCCCGTCGGCGCTGCCGCGATGGCATCGGCGATCATCTGGGTCATGATCTGGCCTGGCGAGACGGCGTTGATGCGAATGCCAAAGCGCGCCAGCTCATCGGCCAAGGCGCGGTTCAGGCCGAGCATGCCGGCCTTGGAGGCACTGTAGGTGGGGTTGAAGGCATTGCCGAGGGTGGCGTTGATCGAGGCGATCCCCACGCAGGCGGCCCCCTTGCTGACCTTGAAGTCCTCCAGCAAGGCCTGAATCATGAACGGCCAGCAACGCAGGTTGATATCCATCACCTGCGCCCAGGCAGCCGGGCTCAGCTGTTCCAGCGGGCAGGTACCGGGAACGCCGGCAGCGTGCACCAGGCCACCAATGGTGCCCAGCGCTGCGCGGCTCTGGTTGATCGCCCGACTCACCTGGCCGAGGTCCGCCACATCGACGCCCAGACTGGTCGTCGCCACTCCGGTGGCCTCACTGATGCGCACCGCTTCAACGATCGCCTTGTCGACCTGCAGGTCCCACAGCGCCACGGGCCGGCCGGCCTCAGCCAGCAACTCGGCGCACGCCAGGCCAATGCCCGAAGCAGCCCCCGTCACGATGACCGGGCTGGTGAGTGCGGCAGGTGCATGAGTCGATGACATCGAGGAACTCCTGTTGACGGTGCGCTGCACGATGAGCCCCGGCCGTGCCAAGGCGATTGGCAACAGGCGCCTGACGAATATCGGGCCGGCAATGCGCAGTCAGCATACGCAGAGCCTCCTGCCGTGCATCGTCGATATGGACTAGAGGCAGCGGACGCAGAGCGGAAACATCGCCCCCATCGGCACCCTGCACTTGCAGGCGCCCGCTTGAACACCCAAGCTAGGAGCCCGGATCAACAGGCGAGGATCGGCCTTGGATTGGCATACCCTGCTCACCCGCGAACGTCTCGGCAAACCCGCCCCCAGCTCTGACGAGCTCGGGCGCAGCCCCTTCCACAAAGACCACGACCGCATCATCTTCTCCGGTGCCTTTCGCCGCCTGGGGCGCAAGACGCAGGTGCACCCGGTCTCGAGCAACGACCATATCCATACCCGCCTGACCCACTCGCTGGAGGTCAGTTGCGTCGGGCGGTCGCTGGCCATGCGCGTGGGCGAGATGCTGCGCGAGACGCTGCCCAGCTGGTGCACGCCAAGCGATCTGGGCATGGTCGTGCAGTCGGCCTGCCTGGCCCATGACATCGGCAACCCGCCATTCGGCCATTCCGGAGAGGATGCCATCCGCCACTGGTTCCAGCAGGCGGCGGCACGCGGCTGGCTGGATGCGATGAGCGACGCCGAGCGCGGCGACTTCCTCAATTTCGAAGGCAATGCCCAGGGGTTCCGCGTCCTCACCCAGCTGGAGTACCACCAGTTCGACGGCGGCACGCGCCTGACCTACGCCACCCTGGGCAGCTACCTCAAATACCCCTGGACGGCCCGCCACGCTGAAGCGCTGGGCTACAAGAAGCACAAGTTCGGCTGCTACCAGAGCGAGCTGCCGCTGCTCGAACAGATCGCCGCCAAGCTGGAGCTGCCCCAGTTGGAGGCGCAGCGCTGGGCGCGCCACCCGCTGGTGTACCTGATGGAGGCAGCGGATGACATCTGCTACGGCCTGATCGACCTGGAAGATGGCGTGGAGATGGAGCTGCTCGACTATGCCGAAGTCGAGGCGCTGCTGCTCGCCCTGGTGGGCGATGACCTGCCGGAAACCTATCGCCAGCTCGGCCCACGGGACTCGCGGCGACGCAAACTGGCGATCCTGCGCGGCAAGGCCATCGAGCACCTGACCAATGCCGCCGCCAACGCCTTCGTCGAACAGCAGCACGATCTGCTTGCCGGGCGCCTGCAGGGCGATCTGGTCGAGCACATGCACGGCGCGGCCAAGCACTGCGTGCAGAGCGCCAAGTCACTGGCCCGGGAGAAGATCTTCCACGACAAGCGCAAGACCCTGCACGAGATCGGCGCCTACACCACCCTGGAAATTCTCCTCAACGCGTTCTGCGGCGCGGCGCTGGAGCAGCACAGCGGCCGCCCGCTGTCGTTCAAGCACCGGCGCATCCTCGATCTGCTCAGCTACTACGCCCCGGAACCCGGCTGGCCGCTGTACCGCTCGTTCATGCGGGTCATCGATTTCATCGCCGGCATGACCGACAGCTACGCTACGGAAATGGCGAGAGAAATGACCGGGCGTTCCGCGACCTCATGAAGAACCTGATCCGCAGCAGCTTCACCTGGCATGCCGGCCCGCCGGCATGGGGCCCGGCCGTCGTCGCCGGGCTGGGCTGCGCACTGCCCCTGCTGCTGGGTCTGTTCACCGCCCATACCGGCTTCCTGTGGGCCTCTGCGGGCGCCTTCCAGGCGGCGCAGGCCAACCCCCTGCATCGCTTCGGCATGCTGCGCATGCTGCTGCTCACCCTGCTGGGTGCCTGCAGTGCCGGGCTGGGCTTCTGGGCGGCCACGCATCCGTTGATCAGCCTGGGCATCTTCGCCGCCTTCGGCCTGCTGCTGGCCTGGCTGCAGCGCTTCGGCAGCGAAGCCGGCAAGCTGGGCATCGGCCTGTGCATCTGCCTGTGCCTGGGCCAGGGGCAATTCGGCACCGGCCATCTGCACAACCCTTACGCAGTGGCCATGCTGTTCATCCTCGGCGGGCTCTGGGTCATGCTGCTGGCCTTCGGCTTGCGCGGCGTACACGGCCTGCGCATGTGGCCCTACATGCCGCGTTTCATCAGCGTTCTCAAGGTACTCAAGCGCCATGCCCAGCGCTTGCCGCGCCAGCAATGGCGGCTGCACGCACTGGCCTGCGTGCTCGCCTTCTCGGCCTCGGGTCTGCTGGTCAACCTGGCCGGACTGTCACGCGGTTACTGGCTGACCCTGACCGTCATCACCACCCTGCAACTGGAATTCCAGGGCAGCCTGGTGCGCGCCCTGCAGGCCAGCCTCGCCAGCCTGGCCGCGGCAGGCCTGCTGATCGCCTTCGGGCACAGCCTGCAGAGCCCGCCGGTGATGGTCGGCACGCTCCTGCTGCTGGTCTTCCTCAGTCGCGCCCTGCAGGCCAATCACTATGGCCTGTTCGTGTTGCAGACCAGCCTGTGCTTCGTGCTGCTGACCGAAAGCCTGTCCAAGGACTGGCACCTGGCGGAAGTGCGCCTGCTCAATGCGCTGATCGGCGTCGCCCTGGCCCTGACCGTCGCCCTGCTGGTGCATGGCTTGCGCGTGCACCTGAGCAAAACCGTGACGACGACGGCAACGCCGGAAAAACCGTCCTAGAGCGTTCGGCAGAATCGCCAAGCCTTCACTATGCTGAGTGAGCCTGCAGCGCCCGCAAGGAGTGAAGTGCGATGCTCAATACCGCCGTTCCCCGCGAACGCCGTTTTCCCCTGCACGTCCATATCAGCGTTCTGTTCACCCTCCTGCTCCTGTTCACCGGCGTCGTGCTGGGTCTGTTCAACTACCGACAGACCAGTCAGCTGATCTTTTCCAGCAGCGCGACCCTGTTCGAACGCATCCAGCAGGACGTCGAACGGGACCTGGACAGCACCTACCGCCCCATACGCCACGTGCTCAGCCTGATCGCCCTGCATCCCGCCACCCAGGCCAGGGAGCTCGACGAACGCCTGAAACTGCTGCCCCTGTTCGCCCAGGCCCTGCGCGACAACCCCAAGCTCGCCTCGCTCTACCTGGGTTACGAGGACGGTGACTTCTTCATGGTCCGCCCGCTGCGTAGCGACGCGCTCAAGCAGCGCTTCGACGCACCGGACAAGGCCGCCTACCAGGTCTGGAGCATCGACCGCAGCGCCACCGGAACGGCCAGCGACTACCTGTTCTACGACGGCTCGCTCAACCCCTTGAGCCGCCGCCAGAACCTCAAGGAGTCATACGATCCACGCAAGCGCGAGTGGTTCATCCGCGCACGGGGCGATGGCGGGCAGATCACCACCGCGCCCTACCTGTTCTTCTCCACCCAGGAGATCGGTACCACGCTGGCCAGGCGCACCGGCCTGACTACGGTTCTCGGCGCCGACCTGACCCTGGACGACCTCTCCGCCACCCTGGCCAAGCACCGCGTCACCCCCAACAGCGAAGTGGTGCTGGCCGATGCCAATGGCGATGCCGTCGCCTACCCCGACAGCAGCCGCCTGTTGCGCGAGGTGGATGGCAAGACCGAGCGGGTCAAGGTCAGGGATCTCAACCCGGCCCTTGGCGAGCTGTTGTCCGGCAAGCTCTCGGAGCAGGAAGACGGCATCGTCGAGCTGGCCAAGCAGCGCTGGGTCATGTCCCAGCGGCACCTGCGCGAAGGTGGCCCCCAGGGCCTGCACCTGGCGCTGCTGGTGCCCGAGCACGAACTGCTGGCGGACGCCTATCGCATCCGCTGGCAGGGTGCGCTGATCACCCTGACCACCCTGCTGCTCTGCCTGCCGCTGGGCTGGCTGACCTCGCGCCTAGTGGTCAAGCCCCTGCGCAGCCTGGTGCTGGAGGCACAGGCGATTCACCGTTTCGATTTCGCCTTTCCGGCCAGCGGCCGCTCGCCCATCCTGGAGGTCGACCAACTGGCGGTCTCGATGAGCAGCATGAAGGATCGCCTGTCGAGATTCCTCGACATCGCCGCCAGCCTCTCCGCCGAGACCCATTTCGAAGCGTTGCTCAAGCGCGTACTGGACGCCACCGTATCCATCAGCGATGCCCAGGGTGGCCTGCTCTATCTGCTCGACAACGACACTGGCCGCCTGGAACCGCAGGGCCTGGTCATCGACGGCCAGAGCCGCAGCCTGAGCGAGCTGGGCATCGCCGGCGTGGCCCATGACGACCCCGCCCTGCCCGGCTGGCTGCAGCGGCCCGCCACGGGCGGCGACAGCATCGCCACCTCCATCGGCTTCGATCAGGCCGGCAGCTTCCAGGGGCTGCTGTCGGCGATGGACAGCCCTCGCCTGCACCTGATCTCGGCCGGCCTGCACAACCGCCAGGGCGACACCGTCGGCGTGCTGGTGCTGCTGCAGCGTGACAGCGGCGAGAACAGCGAGAGCATGCTCAGCCCGGACCGCGTCGCCTTCGTCGATGCTGTCTCCGGCAGCGCCGCCCTGTGCATCGAGAGCCAGCGCCTGCTGGCCAGGCAGAAGCAGCTGCTGGACGCCTTCATCCAGCTGATCGCCGGTGCCATCGATGCCAAGAGCCCCTATACCGGCGGGCATTGCCAGCGCGTACCGGAGATCACCCTGATGCTCGCCCGTGCGGCAGCCGACAGCGAGCGGCCCGAGTTTCGCGACTACAACCCCAGCGACGAGGACTGGGAAGCCCTGCATATCGCCGCCTGGCTGCACGACTGCGGCAAGGTCACCACGCCCGAGTACGTGGTCGACAAGGCGACCAAGCTGGAGACCCTGTACGACCGCATCCATGAAGTGCGCATGCGTTTCGAAGTGCTCAAGCGCGATGCCTGGATCAGTTACTGGCGCGCCCTCAGCGAGGGCGGCGAAGAGCGCGCGCTGGCGGCGCTGCGCGACCACCTGCTGGCGGAGCTGGACGACGAATTCGCCTTCATCGCACGCATCAACCTGGGCGGCGAAAGCATGGCCGATGCGGACCAGGCACGCCTGCGGCAGATCGCCGAACGGCGCTGGTCCCGTACCCTCGACAAGCGCCTGGGCGTGTCCTGGGAAGAGGCCAAGCGCCTGCAGCGTTCGGCTCCGGACAGCCTGCCGGTCGACGAGCCCTTGCTGGCCGACTGCCCCGAGCACCTGATCGAACGTGACGAGCAGGACACGATCGGCCCCGACAACCCCTGGGGGTTCCGCCTGGAGGTGCCGCCGTACAAGTTCAACCGTGGCGAGCTGCACAACCTGAGCATCGCCCGCGGCACGCTGACGGCCGAGGAGCGCTACATCATCAATCATCACATCGTGCAGACCATCCTGATGCTCGACCGCCTGCCCTTCCCCAAGCACCTGCAGAACGTCACCGAGATCGCCGGAGGACACCACGAGAAGATGGATGGCAGCGGCTACCCGAAACGCCTGACACGCGAGCAGATGAGCCTGCCGGCACGGATGATGGCGATTGCCGATATCTTCGAGGCGCTGACGGCCGCCGACCGCCCCTACAAGAAGGGCAAGTCGCTTTCGGAAGCGCTGGATATCATGGCGGGCATGTGCCGGGGGGCGCATGTCGACCCGCAGCTGTTCGCCCTGTTCGTGCGCCAGAAGATCTACCGGCGCTATGCCGAGCGTTTCATGCAGGCGGATCAGATCGACGCGGTGGACGAGCAGGCGCTACTGGATAAGGCGGGGCTTGCCTGACCAGGCCTCGGAACGAAGCCTGGTCGGCCGGGGGGGCGCTGGAGAGACCAGCGCCGCCTGTCGATCAGGCCTGGTTGATCGGCTTTTCCGGGTACCAGACGTCCAGCAGCGGACTGATCTCGAAACCCTGCAGCTCGTCACGCCCTTTCAGCCAGGCTTCGACGGCAGTGCGCTGCTCTTCGGCCACCGAGCCACGCTTGGCCAGGCACACGAGGCCGTAGTCTTCCCCGCCCACGTAGTCCAGGTCATTGCCGGCGATCGCGTGGTCGAGGAACTGATCGACGAAATCGTCGATGGTCTGGTCGTTCAGGTCGGCCTTGAAGTTCAGGGTCAGCTCGAAGCCCAGCTCCTGAAATTCATCGACACAGAGCTTCTTGCGCAGACGGCGGGAACGGTTGGTCGCCATGAAACAATCCTCAAAGGTGATAACGCGCGGCACTCTAGCAGATCGGCGGAGTTACCGCTCGCAGCACAGCGCCCTTGCTGCATAATGAGAGGCAACTTTTTCCTGCGCCAGACAGTCCCTAATGCGGTTCGTGCTGTCTGCCCCAGACCTCGTTGCAAGCGCCCGGAGGCGCAAGGTTCTCCACTATGATCCAGCGGTTTCGTCAATTGGCGCTGAGCGCCGTGCTACTTCCCCTCGCCCTCGCCTGCCAGGCGGCCAACGGCACCCTGCCTGACAACGTCGAGAAAGCCCTCAAGGCCAACAAGATTCCCGATGGCTCGCTGTCGGTCATGACCGTGCCACTGGGCGGACAGACCGGCGGCCTGCAGTTCAACGCCGACGTCTCGGTCAACCCGGCCTCCACCATGAAACTGGTGACCACCTTCGCCGCGCTGGAGCTGCTCGGCCCCAACCATCAGTGGCAAACCGAGTTCTACGGCGACGGCCCGCTGAAGGACGGCGTGCTGCACGGCAATCTCTACCTCAAGGGCGGTGGCGATCCGAAACTGAACATGGAGAAACTCTGGCTGCTGCTGCGCGACCTGCGCATCAACGGCGTGCGCCAGGTCCAGGGCGACCTGGTGCTGGACCGCAGCTTCTTCGTCGCGCCCCAGCTGCCCGCCTTCAACGACGATGGCGGCGACAGCAACAAGCCCTTCCTAGTCGCCCCCGATTCGCTGCTGGTCAACCTCAAGGCGCAACGCTTCATCACCCGCGCCGAGGACGGCAAGGTGCAGATCGCCATGGACCCGCCCATCGCCAGCGTGCGCATCGACAACCAGGTGCGCCTGCTCAAGGCGTCCACCTGCCCGTCCTGGCCGGACATCCGCTACAACGCAGTGCAGCAGTACGACGGCACCACGCTGATCGTCAGCGGCCAGCTGGCCGAAGGCTGCAGCGCACAGACCTACCTGTCGCTGCTCGACCACCCCAGCTACACCGCTGGCGCGGTGCGCAGCATCTGGAAGGAACTGGGCGGCAAGATCCTCGGCAAGGACCGCCTCGCCCCGCTGCCGGAAGACGCGCGCCTGCTGGCCCGCGCCTTGTCACCGGACGTGGTGGAAATCGTCCGCGACATCAACAAGTACAGCAACAACACCATGGCCCGGCAGCTGTTCCTCAGCATCGGCGCGCAGTTCCGCACCGACGCGGACAAGGACGACGCCATGGCCGCGCAACGGGTGATCCGTGACTGGCTGGCGCGCAAGGGCATCACCGCACCGCATCTGGTGCTGGAGAATGGCTCCGGGCTGTCGCGCGCCGAACGCATCAGCGCCAGGGAAATGGCCCTGATCCTCCAGGCGGCCTGGCGCAGCCCGTATTCCGCCGAGTTCCGCAGCTCCATGCCGCTGGTGGCCATGGACGGCACCATGCGCAGGCGCCTGCAACGCACCCCGCTGGTGGGCGAGGCGCACATCAAGACCGGCACGCTGAACAACGTGCGCGCCATCGCCGGCTACAGCCGCGACAGCAACGGCGAGGACTGGGCGGTGGTGGCCATCCTCAACGACCCGAAGCCCTGGGGCGCGACCTCGATTCTCGACCAGGTGCTGCTCGACACCTACACGCAGCCCAAGCGCTGACGATGCCGTGGCCGGTGCAGTCCGGGGGCCAACCTGCGGACTGCACCGGCTACGCAATCAACGCGCGCTGAAGCGCCAGGCGCGATGGATCCTGGCATTGCGCGCAAAGTCCGGATCGAGCGTCTGCGCGCTGATCTCCTCGACCTGATAGCGAGCCATCAGGCTCTCATCCAGCTGGAACTTGCGGAAGTTGTTGGAGAAATACAGCACGCCGCCGCGCGCCAGGCGCGCCATGGCCAGGTCGAGCAGCTCGACATGGTCGCGCTGCACATCGAACACCCCTTCCATGCGCTTGGAATTGGAGAAGGTCGGCGGATCGATGAAAATCAGGTCGTACTCGCCCCGGTCCTCACCCAGCCAGGCCATCACATCGCCCTGCTCCAGGCGCTGTTTGTCGGAGAAACCGTTCAGCGACAGATTGCGCCGCGCCCAGTCCAGGTAGGTTTTCGACAGGTCGACGCTGGTGGTGCTGCGCGCCCCGCCCTTGGCCGCATGGACCGTAGCCGTGGCGGTGTAGCAGAACAGATTCAGGAAGCGCTTGCCGGCCGCCTCGCGCTGGATGCGCATGCGCAGCGGCCGGTGATCGAGGAACAGCCCGGTATCCAGATAGTCGGTGAGGTTGACCAGCAGCTTGACCCCGCCCTCGTTCACTTCCATGAACTGGCCCTGGGCCGCCTGACGCTGATACTGCTTGGTACCGGCCTGACGCTCACGGCGCTTGATCGCCACACGGTTCTGCGCCACGCCCAGCGCCTGGGGAATCGCCGCCAGCGCATCGAGCAGGCGCGCCTGCGCCTTCTCCGGATCGATCGAGCGCGGTGCCGCGTACTCCTGCACATGCACCCAGTCGCGGTACAGATCGACCGCCAGCGCATACTCCGGCATGTCCGCATCGTAGAGTCGATAGCACTCGACCCCCTCGCGGCGCGCCCACTTGCCCAGTTGCTTGAGGTTCTTCTGCAGACGGTTGGCGAACATCTGCCCGCCCTCCGACAGGCGCGCCTGTTGCGGCGCTTCCTGCTCGGGCTCGTCGACGTTCTTCGCCCGGCGCTCGCCGGTCACGAACTGTTCGGTCTGCACCTTGATCAGCAGCAGTTTGCAGGCCAGCGCGCCATTCCAGAAGGCATATTGCTTGTGGCTGCGCAGGCCCATGCGCTTGCCCAACTCAGGCGCCCCGGTGAACACCGCGGCCTCCCAGCCCAGGCAGGCCTGGCGCAGGCGCTCGCCGAGGTTCTGGTAGAGGTACAGCAGGCTGGCTTCATCCCCCAGGCGCTCGCCATAGGGCGGGTTGCTGATCACCAGGCCTTTCTGGTTCTGGTCCGGACGCGGTTCAAAGTGAGCCAGCTCGCCCTGATAAATCTTCACCCAGTCGGATAACCCGGCACGCTCCACGTTGTTGCGCCCCGGCTGGATCAGGCGGGGATCGGCCTCGTAGCCACGAATCCACAACGGTGGCTTGGCCAGGCCAGCCGCCGCACGCTGCTCGGCCTCGGCATGCAGCTTCTTCCACAGCGCCGGCACGTGCCCGAGCCAGTTGGAGAAGCCCCAGCGTTCGCGCTTGAGGTTCGGGGCGACGTCCGCCGCCATCAGCGCGGCCTCCACCAGGAACGTACCGACACCGCACATGGGGTCGGCCAGGGCGCCGCCCTCGGCGGCGATACGCGGCCAACCGGCACGGATCAGCACCGCAGCCGCGAGGTTTTCCTTGAGCGGCGCCGCGCCCTGCTGCAGGCGATATCCGCGCTGGTGCAGGCTGTGCCCGGACAGGTCCAGGGACAGCACCGCCTCTCCCCGGTCCAGGCGCAGGTGAACGCGCAAGTCGGGATTGACCTTGTCGATGCTCGGACGCTCGCCAGCGGCGGTCCGCAGCCGGTCGACGATCGCATCCTTGACCTTGAGCGCGCCGAAATGGGTGTTGTCGATGCCCGAACCCTGGCCGCTGAACTCCACCGCCAGGCTACCGGCCGGCTCCAGGTGATCGCGCCAGTCGACCGCCTTGACCCCGTCATACAGCTGCTCCGCGCTGTTCATGGTGAAGCGCGACAGCACCAGCAGCACACGGTTGGCCAGGCGCGACCACAGGCACAGGCGATAGGCGACCTCGATCTCGGCATGGCCACGGACTGCCGCCGTCTGCTCGCGCGCTTCCTCCAGCCCCAGCGCCCTGGCCTCTTCCAGTAACAGACCTTCGAGCCCCTTGGGGCAAGTCAGCACGATTTCGTAACGATCAGACATGGTGTCCTACTGCCTATGGCAATCCGGGAGATGCGGCGGCGCACCTCGACTCAAAAATAAGTGACAAAACGTCACACGGCGACCCTTCGTCGGAATAAGCAAGCGCTCTCATTCGCACTAGCACTTTGCAGGCATGCCTGCGCTCAGCCAGGCCCCACGGCGTCTGGCCGAATGGGCCTGGATGTATTCCCAGCCCCCTTATGGCGCCACCCTCATTTAGGTTACGCCCTTATGACAAATCGATCATTCACAGGCCTCGGTGCATTCGTTAGAACACTACCTAAGGCGCTCGTTGCAACGGCGAGTGCACAGAAGGTCCGCCACGCCGGCAGCGGACCTTCGCAGGCAGACATTTTCTGCCCGGCCTTGCTACAAGGCCAACGGGACATAACAGTCAACAGTGAGGGCAACACCCTATGAGAAGACTTAAGCGTGATCCGTTAGAACGAGCTTTCTTGCGCGGCTATCAGTACGGCATCAATGGTAAATCCCGCGAACTTTGCCCCTTTACCCTGCCATCGGTACGTCAAGCCTGGCTCAATGGCTGGCGTGAGGGCCGTGGTGACAACTGGGATGGGCTGACCGGCGCGGCCGGTATTCATCGACTCAACGAACTTCACGCTGTCGGCTGATCAGGATCACACCCGACTTCACCATGCCGACCCCATCCGGGCGGCGGGCGCAAGCCCAGGGGCTCCTTCGGGAGCCCTATTTATTTACGCAGTGCCGCGATCGCATCCACCGCTTCACGGATCAACGCCGGCCCCTTGTAGATGAACCCCGAATAGATCTGTACCAGGCTGGCTCCGGCAGCGATCTTCTCCGCCGCATGCCGACCTTCGGTGATGCCGCCAACGGCGATGATCGGCAGTCGACCGGACAGCTCGCCAGCCAGCACCTTGACGATATGCGTGCTCTTGTCGCGCACCGGCGCACCGGACAGGCCGCCGGCTTCGTCGCCATGGGCCAGCCCCTCGACACCTTCGCGGCTGAGCGTGGTGTTGGTCGCGATCACCGCGTCCATGTCCGCGCCCAATAGCGCCGACGCCACCAGCGCGGTTTCTTCATCGCTCATGTCCGGGGCGATCTTGATCGCCAGCGGCACGCGCTTGCCATGCTCCTGAGCCAGGTCCTCCTGACGGCGACGCAAGGCTTCCAGCAGCTCCTTGAGCGAGTCGCCGAACTGCAGGCTGCGCAGCCCGGGCGTGTTGGGCGAGCTGACATTGACCGTGACGTAGCTGGCGTGGGCGTACACCTTGTCCAGGCATGCCAGGTAGTCATCCACCGCACGCTCCACCGGGGTATCGAAGTTCTTGCCGATGTTGATGCCCAGTACACCCTTGAATTTCGCAGCCTTGACCCGTTCGAGCAGATGGTCGACGCCCTGGTTGTTGAAACCCATGCGGTTGATCACTGCCTCGGCTTCCGGCAGGCGGAACAGGCGCGGTTTGGGGTTGCCCGGCTGCGGCCGTGGCGTCACGGTGCCGATCTCGACGAAACCGAAGCCAAGCTGGGCAAAGCCGTCGATGGCGTCGCCATTCTTGTCCAGCCCCGCCGCCAGCCCCACCGGGTTGGCGAACTGCAGGCCCATCACGTTGACCGGCAAGCTGGCCGGCGCCTTGGTCAGCAAACCATTGAGCCCCAGACGCCCCCCCGCCCCGATCAGGTCGATGGACAGCTCGTGGGAGGTTTCCGGGGAAAGTTTGAACAGCAGCTCGCGGGCCAGGGTGTACATGGGCAGGCTCAGCTCGACAGATAGAGGGTGGGCGGACCGGCGATTATAGCCGTGCACGCATGACGGGTGCGAGGCACGTGCGCCAGATCAGCCCAGAGGGCGTAAGCTCAGCAGCTCGCCGGCATCATTGAATTCCAGAACGAAGGAACCATGGATGCCCGCATGGGTCAAATACGGCCGCAAATGATGCGCTGGCAAACTAACTCGGCGTCCGTCGCGGCTTTGCGCCATAATCCGGTTGGCCTGGCCCCGATAGATGGCCTGCACTCGTTCGGCCGATAACGCAATATCCAGCACCAAGCTGGGCATGGAGGCACCCTCGCAAATGAATGCGGCTATTTTGCCACAGACCTACGCAGCCACAGGCGCTCACGTGCCGCACCACGCTGTATGGGCAATAGCCGCCTGTGTCTGCCACACTGCAGTAGACGCTTCAGGAGCGACCTGTCGGCCATGAGCCTGCCCGAATCCTCCACCCTTGGTGGCCGCCTGACGGCCCTGGCACAACGCCTGGGGTTGCTGGGTCGTGCCTCGCGGCAGATCTTCGCCAGGGCCAGCGTGCTGCGTCTGCCATTCAAGGTGCTTCCAGCGCCGGCCGACAGCATCTGCTGGCATGAGGGCCCGCAACTGCAACAGCTGCTCCACCTCCCTCGCGGCGCCCTGTCCGGCCCGGTACAGGAGGACAAGGCCCAGGCGCATTCCGCACTGACCCAGGTCGTGGAGGCGCAGACGCAACAACTGCAATCCTTCGACCTGCGCCTGATCGACGGTTTCGCCTGTACGACTCCCGCCCCCGGCTACGGCAGTTTCGAAGACTATGCGGCGAGCGAGCATTGCCGGCAGGTCCGCATCATCAGCTACAAGGACTTCCTCAAGGCCATGAGCCAGCCCTTGCCACGCTTCATGGCCGGCGACCCGGTCGAGTTGCTGCAAGCCAACTGGCGCACCCGCACATTCTGGGCCGGGGAAACACGAGGGGAAGCCTTCGCCAGTGCGATTGCCTATGCGCGCAGACGCGGCCTGGAAGTGCTGCTGCCCGCCAACATGGTGCGTTATCGCCTGAGCGAGACGGGGCTGGACAACCTACAGCACCGCTACCACGTACTGGCCATGCCTGAAGAGGCCTGGAGCGATCCTGGCTTCATGGGCTTGCTGCTGGACAACGGCATACCCTACGCGCGCCTGTCGCTGCTGAAGAAAGCCGGCAAGCCGGAGTTCCTCCTGCTCCCCAAGGAGCACCAGGACGCCACCGCCCTGGGCGAAGGACTGCGCCTGGCCGGCGCGCCAAACGTGCTGGATTATCTACGCGAGCTGGCAAGCGTCGCCGAGTGATCGCTGGCGTCTATTCGTCGCTGCCGCGCAACAGGCGTCCGATCATGTCCAGCGAATAACCTCGATAGGCGAGAAACCGCCCCTGCTTGGCACGCTCACGAGCGTCCATGGGCAACTGACCGGCAAACTTGCGCTGCCAGGTCTCACGCAACGACTCGAACCAGTCGATAGCGCTTTCGCGCAGCGCCTGATCGATGTCGCTGCGCTCCAGCCCCCGCTGCCCCAGTTCTTCGCGAATGCGCTGTGGCCCATAGCCGGCACGCGCACGATAGGCAACGAAGCTTTCCAGATAGCGCGCCTCGGACAGCAGGCCTTCCTCGGACAAGCGCTGCAAGGCCGCCTCTATCAGCTCCTGCGGTGCACCGCGCTTGCGCAGCTTGCGCGTCAGCTCGACACGCCCGTGCTCACGCCGGGCAAGCAGGTCCATGGCCGCCCGCCGAACGGCGAGCGGGTTGTCCAGTATCGCGGTCATGCGTGCGCGGCGGGCTTAGAAGTCGACTTCTGCGTCAGCCAGGTCATCGGCAGTCGCCTTCGCCGGCGTGCTGCTGACCAGCAGCTTCTGACGAATCTGACCTTCGATCTCGCGTGCCACGGCCTGATTGTCTTCCAGGTACTTGGCGGCGTTGGCCTTGCCCTGGCCGATCTTGTTGCCCTGGTAGCTGTACCAGGCACCCGACTTTTCGACCAGGCCCTGCTGCACGCCGAGGTCGATGATCTCGCCGTTACGGTAGATGCCCTTGCCATAGAGGATCTGGAACTCGGCCTGACGGAAAGGCGGAGCGACCTTGTTCTTGACGATCTTCACCCGCGTTTCGCTACCGACCACCTCTTCACCCTCTTTCACCGCACCCGTACGACGGATGTCCAGGCGAACCGAGGAGTAGAACTTCAGCGCGTTACCACCGGTAGTGGTTTCCGGGCTGCCGAACATGACACCGATCTTCATGCGGATCTGGTTGATGAAGATGACCAGGCAGTTGGCGTTCTTGATGTTACCGGTGATCTTGCGCAGCGCCTGGCTCATCAGACGAGCCTGCAGGCCGACGTGCATGTCACCCATCTCACCCTCGATTTCCGCCTTCGGCACCAGGGCCGCAACGGAGTCGACGATGATCACGTCGATGGCGTTGGAGCGCACCAGCATGTCGGTGATTTCCAGGGCCTGCTCGCCGGTGTCGGGCTGGGAGACCAGCAGGTCGTCGACGTTGACACCCAGCTTGCCGGCGTAATCCGGGTCCAGCGCATGCTCGGCATCGACGAAGGCACAGGTGGCACCGAGCTTCTGCGCTTCGGCGATCACCGACAGCGTGAGCGTGGTCTTACCGGAGGATTCCGGACCGTAGATCTCGACGATGCGGCCCTTGGGTAGGCCGCCGATGCCCAGCGCGATGTCCAGCCCCAGCGAGCCGGTGGAAATGGCCGGAATCGCCTGGCGCTCGTGATCGCCCATGCGCATGACCGCGCCCTTGCCAAACTGCTTCTCGATCTGGCCCAGGGCAGCCGCCAAGGCACGCTTCTTGTTCTCGTCCATTCTATCCTCGCATGTTCAAGAGGGCCGGCAGGCCACCAACAACTGTATAAGTAGCCAGTATTATTCCACAGGGCAAGTCGTCCGCCTACCCCAGGGAAGGATTTTCCTCCGCCAACAGGGCGAGAAGCCCCGTCAGTGCGGCCTCGACCGTTTGTCGGCGCACCTGATCACGGCCTCCGGCGAACTGTTTGCGCACGCTGAAAAGCCGCTCGCCATCGCCCCAGGCCAACCAGACAGTGCCCACCGGCTTCTCCGCCGAGCCGCCGTCGGGACCGGCCACTCCGCTGACCGCGACCGCGTAACGCGCGCCGCTGTGCGCCTGAGCCCCTCGCACCATCGCCTCGACGACTTCCTGGCTGACCGCACCGACACTAGCGAACAACTCGCTGCACACGTCCAGCTGCCTGGTTTTCTGCGCATTGGAGTAGGTGACATAGCCCGCCTCGAACCAGGCCGAACTGCCGGGAATACGGGTAATGGCCTCGGCGATCCCACCGCCGGTGCAGGACTCTGCGGTGCTCACCTGGGCGCCCACCCTTTTCAACCCGTCACCCAGTTGCGCGGCCAGTCGATCGATTCTGTCCATGTCCGTCCCTCGTTCATCGAACGGACAACCCTACACAGCTTGAACCGCCAGTGGAACGCGCAAATGTCGTCTAGTGTTATCTCCGGTGACGGAACGAAAGGAGACGCGAGATGTGGCTGTCACGCAATAAAGAGCAGAAGGACGCGCCCAGCGCCGGAACGGCCGAGCTGCAGGCCATACGACAATCGATGGCGATGATCGAGTTCACCCCGGATGGCATCATCCTCGATGCCAATCGCGCCTTTCTCGAGGTGGTGGGCTACAGCCTGGAGGAGATCCTCGGCCAGCACCACCGACTGTTCTGTTCGCGCAGCCTGAGCGAGAGCCTGGCCTATCAGCAATTCTGGCAGCGCCTGCGCCAGGGCGAACACTTCAGCGACCGTTTTCCCAGGCTGACGCGGGATCGCCGGGAAGTCTGGCTCGAAGCCACCTACATGCCGATCCGTGACGCCCAGGGCACGGTGACCAAGGTCATGAAGATCGCCACCGACATCACCCGTCAGGTCGCCGCCGAGCACATGCACGAAAGCTACATCAAGGCCATCGACCGCTCCATGGCGGTAATCGAATTCAACCTGGATGGCGAGGTGGTCAGCGCCAACCAGAACTTCCTCGACCTGATGGGTTATACCCGCGACGAGGTGATCGGCCAGCATCACCGGATGTTCTGCCTGGCAGAAGACAGCCACAGCGACGACTACCGTGAGTTTTGGGCACGCCTCAACAAGGGCGAGTTCATGTCCGACCGCTTTCGCCGCGTCACCAAGCACGGCCGCCAGGTCTGGCTGCGCGCGACCTACAACCCGCTGTACGACGCCAACGGACGCGTGTACGGCGTCGTCAAGTTCGCCAGCGACATCACCACCCAGGTCGAGCGCCGCGACTCCGAAGCCGCCGCCGCGCAACTGGCCCACGACATCGCCAAGGAGACCGACGTCTCCGCCGATCACGGCACCCGCACCGTGGCGCAGACCGTCGCGGTGGTCAACGACATCGCCAGCGAACTGGCCAACGTCGCGGAGCAGATCGAAGGCCTGAACAAGCAGTCGGAACAGATCACCAGCATCGTCCAGGTCATCCGCGGCATCGCCGACCAGACCAACCTGCTGGCACTCAATGCCGCGATAGAAGCCGCACGCGCCGGTGAACAGGGGCGCGGATTCGCCGTGGTCGCCGATGAAGTCCGCCAGCTGGCCTCGCGCACCAGCCAGGCCACCCAGGAGATCAACGGTGTCGTCCAGGAGAACCAGAGCCTCACGCGTAACGCCGTGGCCAGCATGGCCACGACGCGCGAACACGCACGCACCGGCGTCGACCTCGCCAACCAGGCCGGCGAGGTGATTCGCGAGATACGCAGCGAGTCGCAGCGGGTGGTCGAAGCCGTCGCCCAGTTCTCGGTGACGTTCACCGACTGAACGCGAATCGCTGCCGATTCGGGGTCCACGCGGTGGGCGAAGTATGGGAAAATTCCCGGCTTCGTCACACCCACCGCACCTAAGGCCCGGCATGACCGATCTCTCCGCTCACACCCCGATGATGCAGCAATATTGGAAGCTGAAGAACCAGCACCCGGATCAGCTGATGTTCTATCGCATGGGCGACTTCTACGAGATCTTCTACGAGGATGCGAAGAAGGCCGCCAAGCTGCTGGACATCACCCTGACCGCGCGCGGCCAGTCGGCCGGTCAGTCGATTCCCATGTGCGGCATCCCCTTCCACTCGGTCGAAGGCTACCTGGCCAAGCTGGTCAAGCTTGGCGAGTCGGTGGTGATCTGCGAGCAGGTCGGCGATCCGGCCACCAGCAAGGGCCCGGTCGAGCGCCAGGTGGTGCGCATCATCACTCCCGGCACCATCAGCGACGAGGCCCTGCTCGACGAACACCGCGACAACCTGCTGGCTGCCGTGCTGGGTGACGAGCGCCTGTTCGGCCTGGCCGTGCTGGACATCACCAGCGGCCGCTTCAGCGTTCAGGAAATCAGGGGCTGGGAAAACCTGCTGGCCGAACTGGAGCGTCTGAACCCCGCCGAGTTGCTGATCCCCGACGACTGGCCACAGGGCCTCCCAGCCGAAAAGCGCAAGGGCTCTCGACGTCGCGCGCCCTGGGACTTCGACCGCGACAGTGCCTTCAAGAGCCTGTGCCAGCAGTTCGGCACCCAGGACCTGAAAGGCTTCGGCTGCGAAAACCTGACCCTGGCCATCGGCGCCGCCGGCTGCCTGCTGGGCTACGCCAAGGAAACCCAGCGCACCGCACTGCCCCACCTGCGCAGCCTGCGTCACGAACGCCTGGACGACACGGTGATCCTCGACGGCGCCAGCCGCCGCAATCTGGAGCTGGACATCAACCTCTCCGGTGGGCGCGACAACACCCTGCAATCGGTGATGGATCGCTGCCAGACCGCCATGGCCAGCCGCCTGCTCGGGCGCTGGCTGAACCGTCCGCTGCGTGATCGTGCCGTACTCGAAGCGCGTCAGAACGCCATCGCCTGCCTGCTCGACGGCTACCGTTTCGAGACGCTGCAACCGCAGCTCAAGGAGATCGGCGACCTGGAGCGGATCCTGGCCCGTATCGGCCTGCGCAACGCCCGTCCACGCGACCTCGCCCGCCTGCGTGACGCTCTCGCCGCACTGCCCGAGCTGCAGCAGGCGATGACTCCGCTGGACACGCCGCACCTGCAGCAACTGGCAAGCAGCATCGCCACCTACCCCGAGCTGGCCGACCTGCTGGCCCGCGCCATCATCGACAACCCGCCGGCGGTCATCCGTGACGGCGGCGTGCTGAAGACCGGCTACGACGCCGAACTGGACGAACTGCAGGCAATGAGCGAGAACGCCGGCCAGTTCCTCATGGACCTGGAAGCGCGCGAAAAGGCCCGCACCGGCCTGGCCAACCTCAAGGTCGGCTACAACCGCGTGCACGGCTACTTCATCGAACTGCCGACCAAGCAGGCGGAGTCGGCCCCCGCCGATTACATTCGCCGGCAGACGCTCAAGGGCGCCGAGCGCTTCATCACCCCGGAGCTGAAGGAGTTCGAGGACAAGGCCCTGTCGGCCAAGAGCCGTGCCCTGGCCCGCGAGAAGATGCTCTATGACGAACTGCTGGAGCGCCTGATCGGCCACCTGGCGCCGTTGCAGGACAGTGCCGCGGCGCTGGCCGAACTGGATGTGCTGAGCAACCTGGGCGAACGCGCGCTGAATCTCGACCTGAACCGCCCGCGCTTCGTCGAAGAACCCTGCATGCGCATTGATCAGGGCCGCCACCCGGTGGTCGAGCAGGTGCTGACCACACCGTTCGTGGCCAACGACCTCGACCTCGACGACAACCGCCGCATGCTGATCATCACCGGTCCGAACATGGGCGGTAAATCCACCTACATGCGCCAGACCGCGCTGATCGTGCTGCTGGCGCACATCGGCAGCTTCGTCCCTGCCGCCGCCTGCGAACTGTCACTGGTCGACCGTATCTTCACCCGCATCGGCTCCAGTGACGACCTCGCCGGTGGACGCTCGACCTTCATGGTGGAGATGAGCGAAACCGCCAATATCCTGCACAACGCCAGCGAACGCAGCCTGGTGCTGATGGACGAGGTTGGCCGTGGCACCAGCACCTTCGACGGCCTGTCGCTGGCTTGGTCGGCGGCCGAACACCTGGCCCGCCTGCGCGCCTTCACCCTGTTCGCCACCCATTACTTCGAGCTGACCGTGCTTCCGGAAAGCGAGCCGGTGGTGGCCAACGTGCACCTCTCGGCCACCGAGCACAACGAGCGCATCGTCTTCCTCCACCACGTCCAGGCGGGGCCTGCGAGCCAGAGCTACGGCCTGGCCGTGGCACAGCTGGCGGGCGTGCCCGGCACCGTGATCAGCCGCGCCCGTGAGCACCTGGCGCGTCTGGAAGCCACCAGCCTGCCGCACGATCGACCTCGGCAAGAGCCCGGACAGCCGCAAGCACCGATGCAGAGCGACCTGTTCGCCAGCACGCCGCACCCGCTGCTGGAGCAATTGCATACGATCAATCCGGATGATCTGACTCCGCGCAAAGCGTTGGAACTGTTATATACATGGAAGACGCAGATCTAACGCTCAATACAACAAACTGCTAGAATCGCGCGCAATTTTACGACCGCCCGGTTTACAGCCTGAGCCGCGGCCCCTGACAGAGCGCCTGAGAGCCCTTCACAGAAAGGGCCCAGGCCGCCGCCCGAGGAGAGAATCAGACATGACCTTCGTCGTCACCGACAACTGCATCAAGTGCAAATACACCGACTGCGTGGAAGTCTGCCCGGTGGACTGCTTCTACGAGGGCCCGAACTTTCTGGTCATCCATCCTGACGAGTGCATCGACTGCGCCCTGTGCGAGCCGGAGTGCCCCGCCCAGGCCATCTTCTCGGAAGACGAGGTGCCGGAAGACCAGCAGGAGTTCATCGAGCTGAACGCCGACCTGGCTGAAGTCTGGCCGAACATCACCGAGAAGAAGGACGCCCTGGCCGACGCCGAAGAGTGGGATGGCGTGAAGGACAAGCTGCAGCACCTGGAGCGCTAAGCCGCTGCAGAACGCAAAGACCCGCCAAGTGCGGGTCTTTCGCATTATGGGATAGCCTCACTCGGAACAGTCGGCGCACCGCGGTGCACATCGCGGAGGCCAGTTGCCGGCGCCACGCCTGACGTGGCGGGTGCCCTTGCGGATTGCGGGCAGGAATGGCGGGCAAAAAAAGGGGCGGCTTGCGCCGCCCACTTTTATTCCCTAGTCCCTTTATTTCCAAGCCCATCATCCTGATGAATCGCTTCTTGCGATGTTCCTGATCATCGTCCTGATGACCTGTGCTTATCCCTAAGCACGGTTGTGATATTAGCCGCTACAGACTTCCCTGCAAGCCGGCAAAAACCGCCCTCATCCAGTTCCTGAAAATAAAAATACGTTCAAAAACAATGAGTTAAAAAATAAAAAGACAAAAACAAGAGGCAGCCGCCCCAAACGCTGACAGCGTCTGTAAGTGATGACTTACACGGGGACGCAGAAAAAACCCGGCCGAAGCCGGGTTGGTGATCGAGGCGAACGCTACTGGAACAGTGCGTCGCTCGAAAGGCCATTCTTTTCGAGAATCTCGCGCAGACGCTTGAGCGCCTCCACCTGGATCTGCCTGACCCGCTCGCGGGTCAGACCGATCTCCTGTCCCACCTCTTCCAGCGTACAGCTCTCATGGCCACGCAAGCCGAAGCGGCGCACCACGACTTCACGCTGCTTGTCGGTCAGGTCCGAGAGCCACTGGTCGATGCTCTGCGACAGGTCATCGTCCTGCAGCAGCTCACACGGGTCGGTCGGACGATCGTCGGTCAGGGTGTCGAGCAACGTCTTGTCCGAGTCCGGACCGAGCGAGACGTCCACCGAGGACACCCGCTCGTTGAGGCCCAGCATGCGCTTGACCTCACCCACCGGTTTTTCCAGCAGGTTGGCAATTTCTTCCGCTGAAGGCTCATGGTCGAGCTTCTGGGTCAGTTCACGAGCCGCACGCAGGTATACGTTGAGCTCCTTGACCACATGAATCGGCAAACGGATGGTTCGCGTCTGGTTCATGATGGCCCGTTCGATGGTCTGGCGGATCCACCAGGTCGCATAGGTTGAAAAGCGGAAACCACGCTCCGGATCGAATTTCTCCACAGCGCGAATCAACCCCAGGTTCCCCTCTTCGATCAGATCGAGCAGAGAGAGGCCGCGATTGACGTAACGCCGAGCGATCTTGACGACCAGGCGCAGGTTGCTCTCGATCATGCGCTTGCGCCCGGCAGGATCGCCCTTCTGCGCCAGACGCGCGAAGTGCACTTCCTCTTCGGGTGTGAGCAAGGGAGAGAAACCGATTTCGTTGAGGTAAAGCTGAGTGGCGTCGAGCGCCCGGGTGTAATCGATGTACTTGTGCTGCTTGGAGGGAGCGGCGTTCTTGGTCTTGGTACGCGCGACCGGTGCTTCCACCTCATCGCCCTGAACCTCGCCCAAGACGATACCCGGCTCCATGAGGAGCAGCTCATCGTCGACGTCAAACTCCGGCGCTTCTTTTTTTGTGAGAGCCATTGTTGTTGTCCCTAGCTGAGTTCGACAACAGACTCTGGCGGAACCGTCCTGGCCATACCTGAGCCCGTCCCTCCCACGAGATGGAACGAGTCAGCGGCGGATCAACGACGTGGCAGGTATTGCAGTGGATCGACAGGTTTACCTTGGCGGCGAATCTCGAAGTGCAGTTTCACCCGGTCGGCCCCTGTTGATCCCATCTCGGCAATGCTTTGCCCGGCTTTGACCTGCTGCCCCTCCCGTACCAACAGCCTGCGGTTGTGACCGTAGGCACTTACGTAGGTGTCGCTGTGCTTGATGATGATCAATTCGCCGTAGCCCCGCAAACCACTCCCGGCGTACACCACCGACCCATCAGACGCAGCTAAAACAGGCTGTCCTAATTCCCCGGCGATATCAATGCCTTTATTCAAACTACCGTTTGAGGAAAAACGGCTGATCACCGAGCCCTGCGTTGGCCAGGCCCAGCCACTGGCCGAGCGACTCACGGGCGTTACAGGTGTCGTGGCAGGCGTGCTGGCGACAGGCGGCTTGGCCGGTTTGGTCGCGGGCGGCGCGGTGACGGGAGTAGCAGGCTGAGCCGGCCTGCTGGTTGTCGGCGTGCTGCTGCGAACGGGGGTCGACGCCACCGGCTGGCTGGCCAGGGCGCGATTGTCGAAGCGAATGATCTGGCCGACACGGATCAGATAGGGATCACGCAGGCCATTGTGGGCAGCCAGGGCCTTCCAGTCCCAACCGAAGCGGAAGGCGATCGAGTACAGGGTGTCGCCGCGCTGCACCACGTAGTGACCACTGCGCACGGGCTGACGCTGAATCACCGGCGCCCGCCCCTGGTTCTGCCCGCGCTCCACCACCTGCACGCCACCGGGGGGCGAACTGACGCAACCGGCCAGCGCGGCAACGGCGAGCGTGACCAGTGGCAGGCGCAGCGCCATGGTGGCGCGAAGCAGAACGTGAACGACGGTGCGACTCACCCGATGGCCCCCTGAATGATTCCGAGTACGGCGTATTGTGCCGTATTTATTCGGCGCGACCAGCATCGGCGGGTTGACGCTGTGCCAGCCACTCCAGGCCCAGCACCAGCACGATCCCGCCAATTGCCAGCAGCACGGCAATCAGCAGCTGTGCATCCTGGCCGCTGATCTCGGCAAAATGCCCGGGCAGCAGGTTGTGCTGCAACAGCGGCACCTGCTCGCCCTTGCTGTCGATACGCCAGGTGAGCGTCTCCTTCCAGGGCCAGACCTTGTTCAGCGAACCGAGCATCAGGCCACTGAGAAAGGCCAGGCTCAGATCACGCCAGCGCGCCAGCAGCCAGCTGAGCAGCCGGGCGAAGCTGAGCAACCCGAGCAGGCAGCCGGCGGCGAACACGCCCAGCACCAGTAGGTTGAGGTCCTTCACCGCCCCCAGCACCACCGAGTAGAGCCCCAGCAGCAGCAGGATGAAGCTGCCGGAGATTCCCGGCAGGATCATCGCGCAGATGGCGATCGCCCCCGCCAGGAACAGGGTCGGCAGGTCGCTCCCCCAGTGCATCGGGGCGGCCACGGTGATCCAGTAGGCGAACCCCAGGCCGAGCAGGAAACTCAGCACCCGCGTCCAGTTCCAGCGCCCGATCTCGCGCCCCACCAGGTAGGTGGACACGAGGATCAGACCGAAGAAGAACGACCAGACCGGTATCGGGTGATGCTTGAGCAGGTAGGTGATCAGCCGTGCGAGGGTGAGGATGCTGGTCAGAATGCCGCTGAACAGCACCAGCAGAAAGGTCGCATTGGCTTTCTGCCAGGCGTCCTTGATACGGCCGCGCAGCAACAGCAGAAGCGCATCGGGAACGCTGGCGATGGAGCGCAGCAGCTCGTCGTAGATGCCGCTGATGAAGGCGATGGTACCGCCGGAGACGCCAGGCACCACATCGGCAGCGCCCATGGCCATGCCCTTGGCGTAGAGCAGGAAATGTTTCTTCATGGATCCTTCCAGAACGATAAAGCGGTCAGGCCAGTGGCCCGTTGAGTAACGGCACGAAACGCACGGCATCGAGAACGTGTCGGGAAAAGCCCTCCTCCTCGCGCACGATCAGCAGCAGTTGCTGCACGTCGCCGCTGCCGACCGGTATGACCAGGCGACCACCCGGTGCCAGCTGGTCGAGCAGCGCCTGCGGTACCTGCGCAGCGGCGGCGGTGACGATGATGCCGTTGTACGGGCCCAGCGCATTCCAGCCCTCCCAGCCATCGCCCCAGCGAAAGACCACGTTGCGCAGGCTGAGTTCGACGAGGCGCTCCTTGGCGCGCTCCTGCAGCCCCTGAATGCGCTCCACGGAGAACACCCGCTCGACCAGCTGCGCCAGCACGGCGGTCTGGTAGCCGGAACCGGTGCCGATCTCCAGCACCTTGTCCAGCGGCCCGGCGGCCAGCAGCAATTCGGTCATGCGGCCGACCATGTAGGGCTGGGAAATGGTCTGGTTGTGACCGATGGGCAGTGCGGTGTCCTCGTAGGCGCGGTGCGCCAGTGCCTCATCCACGAACAGATGGCGCGGTGTACGGCGGATCACTTCCAGCACCCGCGCGTTGGACAATCCTTCCTCGTAGAGGCGCTGAATCAGCCGCTCACGGGTGCGCTGCGAGGTCATGCCGATCCCGCTGCGCTGCATGTCGTCCTGTCCACGCATCAGAAGATTCCCTCCAGCCAGCCGTCCATACTTTCGAGGGCTTCATTGAACGTCCGGTCGAGCCGCAGCGGCGTGACCGAAACGTAGCCTTGCATCACGGCGTGGAAGTCGGTGCCCGGGCTGCCATCCTCGACATCGCCCGCGGCCGCGATCCAGTAGCCTTCCTTGCCACGCGGATTGACCGCCTTGACCGGCGCCGGCGCGCGGGCACGGTGGCCCAGACGGGTCAGCTGCACGCCGCGGATATGCTCGAGCGGCAGGTTCGGCACGTTGACGTTGAGCACGGTACGCGGCGGCAAGTCGAGCTGCGCGTGCGCCTCGACCAGCTTACGGGCGAAATAGGCGGCCGTCGGCAGGTTGTCGGGCAGGCGCGACAGCAGCGAGAAGGCAAACGCCGTCTTGTCCAGGAAACGCCCTTCCAGCGCAGCGGCGACGGTGCCGGAATAGAGCACGTCATCACCCAGGTTCGCCCCCAGGTTGATACCGGAGACGACCATCTCCGGCGTCTGCTCGAGCAGGCCGTTGATGCCCAGGTGCACGCAGTCGGTCGGGGTGCCATTGAGGCTGATGAAGCCGTTGGGCAGCGCCACCGGATGCAGCGGACGGTCGAGTGTCAGCGCACTGCTGGCACCACTCTTGTCTTCGGCCGGCGCAACCACCACGCACTCGGCGTAATCGGCCAGCGCCTGGTGCAACGCGGCGATACCGGGTGCGTTCACCCCGTCGTCGTTGGAAATCAGAATTCGCATGGAGTATCCGTCTGCCCTGTCGGCATGAGGTCGACGAGCTCGCGCACCACGACGGTGGCGAAACTCCCGGCCGGCAGGACGAATGCAAGTTGCAGAATATCGGGTTCCGGATAATGCCACGTAAGGCTCTGAATGGGGAGGCGCAGAATGCGTCGTTCGTGAGCCATGCCCGCCTTGCTCAACCAGGCGAGCAGAGCCGGCTCCTCACTGCCGACCGCCTGTTCCAGCTCGTTCACCGCCTGCGCGGTCGGGGGCAGCCCTTCGCCCCAGAGCGGCCCGGTGGGGTGCAGATCGAGGATCGCCAGGCGCGGATCCTGGCACTCGGCCTCCCCGGCCATGAAGAAGCTGCGGCTGGTGGTGAAGGCCAGCAGATCGCCGACGCACGCCTGGTTCCAGCTCCCTGCGGCGACCCGCTCGGCCAGCACGCGGTTGAACAGGTAGCTGCGTGCCGAAGACAGCAGCCGCGAACGCAGGTTGCGCTGCACCGGCAGTTCCTCGCGCTCGGCATGGCGCCGCGCCTCCAGCAGGTTGCCACCGTCGAAGCCGAAACGCTGCAGCCCGTAATAGTTGGGCACGCCCTGCTCGGCGATCTGCCGCAAGCGCTGCTCCAGCGCCTCGCGGTCGGCCTGCAGCGCGGTCAGGCGCAGGATGAAGCCGTTGGCCGAGTGGGCACCGCGCTGCAGCTTACGATTGTGCCGCTCGCGCTTGAGGATGCTCAGCGTCGGGCTTTCGGCGGCCGCCAGATCGGGGTCGACCTTGCCTGGCAGGTGCAGGCTGAACCATTGACGGGTGAGTGCCTGGCGATCCTTGAGGCCGGCATAGCTGACCGCCTTGAGGGGCAGCCCCGCAGCGCGGGCGATGCGACGGGCGGCATCCTCGGTGTTCAGGCCGCGCTTCTCCACCCACAGCCAGAGGTGTTCACCCTGGCCGGTGAGCGGAATGTCCAGCACTTCATCGACCTGGAAGTCCTCGGCCGTGGCCTTGAGCACGGCGCGCCCGCAGGCCTCGCCATGGGCGCGCGGGCCCAGCAATTGCCGCTCGTTCATGCCTTGACCAGCAAGGCCACGGCATGCACCGCGATCCCTTCCTCACGCCCGGTGAAGCCCAGCTTCTCGGTGGTGGTGGCCTTGACGTTGACCTGGTCCAGCTGCACGCCGAGATCCGCAGCGATGCACGCGCGCATGGCCTCGATGTGCGGCGCCATCTTCGGCGCCTGGGCGACGATGGTGGCGTCGACATTGCCCACCGCGAAGCCCTTGGCTCGCACCAGGCCCATCACGTGACGCAGCAGCGCCCGGCTATCGGCGCCCTTGAAGGTCGGATCGGTATCGGGAAAGTGCTTGCCGATATCACCCAGCGCCACCGCGCCGAGCAGGGCGTCGCTCAGTGCGTGCAGCAGCACATCACCGTCGGAATGAGCGACGAGACCGAACCTGTGGGGAATCCGCACGCCACCGAGGGTGATGAAATCGCCATCGCCGAAGCGGTGTACGTCATAGCCATGACCGATACGCATAAAGAACAACGCCCTGAAAAAGTCAGGGCGCAATTCTAACCGGTTTGCCGGCTCGCTCGGATGAAATCCGCTCGACTCAGGCCTGAGCCAGTGCCTGCACATGGTGGCGCAGGTGATCCTCGATGAAGCTGGCGATGAAGTAGTAGCTGTGGTCATAGCCAGGCTGCAAACGCAGGGTCAGCGGATGGCCGACCGCCCTGGCAGCCGCCTCCAGCGCCTCGGGCTTGAGCTGGTTCTCGAGGAAATCGTCACGATCGCCCTGATCCACCAGAATCGGCAGACGCTCGCCGGCCTCGGCCAGCAGCGCACAGGCATCCCACTCCTTCCAGCGCGAACGGTCTTCGCCGAGGTAGCGCGACAGTGCCTTCTCGCCCCAGGGGCAGTGCATCGGATTGCTGATCGGCGAGAACGCCGACAGCGAGCGGTAGCGCCCCGGGTTGCGCAGCGCGCAGACCAGCGCACCATGCCCGCCCATGGAGTGGCCGGCGATGCCACGGCGGTCGGACACCGGGAAGTTGGCCTCGATCAGCGCGGGCAACTCCTGCACCACGTAGTCGTGCATGCGGTAGTTGCGCGCCCAGGGCTCCTGGGTAGCGTTGACGTAGAAGCCCGCGCCCTTGCCGAAGTCCCAGGCGTTGTCCGGGTCACCCGGCACATCGTCGCCACGCGGACTGGTATCCGGCGCCACGATCACCAGCCCCAGCTCGGCGGCCAGGCGCTGCGCCCCGGCCTTCTGCATGAAGTTCTCGTCGGTGCAGGTTAGCCCGCTCAGCCAGTACAGCACCGGCAGCCTGCCGCCCTGCTCGGCCTGCGGCGGCAGGTAGACGGCGAACACCATGTCGCAACCCAGGGTGGTGGAACGGTGGCGATAGCGCTTGTGCCAGCCACCGAAACTCTTCTGGCAGGAAATGTTTTCCATAAGCCCCTCCGGACAGCGTCAGGCCACAAGCGACAGGCCACTGGTCGCTTGTAGCTCGTCGCTTGCCGCTATCAGAAATGGATGACGGTACGGATGCTCTTGCCTTCGTGCATCAGCTCGAACGCCTCGTTGATCTCGTCCAGACCCATGTTGTGGGTGATGAAAGTATCCAGCGGGATTTCACCCTTCTGCGACTTCTCCACATAGCCCGGCAGCTCGCTGCGGCCCTTGACGCCACCGAAGGCGCTGCCGCGCCAGACACGACCGGTGACCAGCTGGAACGGACGGGTGCTGATCTCGGCACCGGCCGGTGCCACGCCGATGATGGTCGACTCGCCCCAGCCCTTGTGGCAGCACTCCAGCGCGGCACGCATCAGTTGCACGTTGCCGATGCACTCGAAGCTGTAGTCGACGCCGCCGTCGGTCATTTCGACGATGACGTCCTGGATCGGCTTGCTGTGCTCCTTCGGGTTGACGAAGTCGGTCAGGCCCAGCTCGCGGGCGACCGCTTCCTTGGCCGGGTTGATGTCGATACCGATGATGCGCGAGGCCTTGGCCATCTTGGCGCCGATGATCGCCGCCAGGCCGATGCCGCCGAGACCGAAGATGGCCACGGTAGCGCCCTCTTCCACCTTGGCGGTGTTGAGTACGGCACCGATGCCGGTGGTCACGCCGCAACCCAGCAGGCAGACCTTGTCCAGCGGCGCTTCCTTGGGGATCACGGCAACCGAGACTTCCGGCAGCACGGTGTACTCGGAGAAGGTCGAGCAGCCCATGTAGTGATAGATCGGCTCGCCGTTGTAGCTGAAGCGGGTGGTGCCGTCCGGCATCAGGCCCTTGCCCTGGGTGGCACGCACCGAGCTGCACAGGTTGGTCTTCTGCGACTTGCAGAATTTGCACTCGCCGCATTCGGCGGTGTACAGCGGGATCACATGGTCACCGACCTTGACCGAGGTCACGCCCTCGCCGACCGCCTCGACGATGCCGCCACCCTCGTGCCCCAGCACGCAGGGGAAGACCCCCTCGGAATCCTGGCCAGACAGGGTGTAGGCATCGGTGTGGCAGACGCCGGTGGCGACGATGCGCACCAGCACTTCACCGGCCTTCGGCGGCTCGACATCGATCTCGACGATCTTCAGCGGCTCGTTGGGGCCGAATGCGACGGCAGCGCGGGACTTGATCATGGAAGCTCTCCTGAGCGTGAGTGAACGTGGCGAGCAGTCTAGATCAAGCCAATAAAGAGATAATCAGAGAAATATCAAAACATTATTGCTACACAGGGATAATATGCCGCCTGCTGCTGACAGCTGCTCGCGGATCACCCGCCAGCCGGCACGCGCAGCCCGATGGAGAACACATGAATCGCTGGGAAGGACTCGACGAGTTCGTCGCCGTTGCCGAATGCGGCCAGTTCAGCGCCGCCGCCGAGCGCCTGGGCCTGTCCACCTCCCAGGTCAGTCGCCAGGTGGCGCGCCTGGAAGATCGCCTGCAAAGCCGCCTGTTCTACCGCAGCACCCGGCGTGTGGCGCTGACCGAGGCCGGCCAGCTGTTCCTGCAGCATTGCCAGCGCCTGCAGGATGCTCGCGAGGAGGCCCTGCGCGCGGTTGGCGATCTGGGGGCGGAACCCAAGGGCCTGCTGCGCCTGACCTGCGCCGTCGCCTATGGCGAGCGCTTCATCGTGCCACTGGTGAACGACTTCATGGCCCGCCACCCCCAGCTGCGCGTGGAAATCGAGCTGAGCAACCGCCAGCTCGACCTGCTTCACGAGGGCCTGGACCTGGCCATCCGTCTGGGACGGCTGCAGGACTCGCGCCTGATGGCCGCGCGCCTGGCACCTCGCGAGATGTACCTGTGCGCGGCGCCGGAGTACCTGCAGCGCTATGGGCGCCCGCATTCGCTGTCGGAACTGGCGCGGCACAACTGCCTGATCGGCAGCAGCGACCACTGGGGCTTTGCGGAAAACGGCCGGGAAACCCAGGTTCGCGTGCAGGGCAACTGGCGCTGCAACAGCGGTCAGTCGGTACTCGACGCCGCGCTACGCGGTTTCGGCCTCTGCCAGCTGCCGGACTACTACGTACTCGAGCACCTGCGCAGCGGGCGCCTGGTGTCGCTGCTGGAGCAGCACCGTCCGCCGAACACCGCGGTGTGGGCCCTCTATCCGCAGCAGCGTCACCTCTCCCCCAAGGTCCGCCAGCTGATCGATACCCTGCGCTCCGGCCTCAGCCAGCGCGCCGAATACCGTGTGCCGAGCTGACGCCACGCTGAACGGTCATGGAATGTCACAAGCCGGCGGGAAACTCGGACGCGGCAACAGCGTCGTAACCAGGAGCCTCGCCGACGGGGCTTCGCCACTCATCAGCATGAGGACATGGTTATGCAGGTTCTGGTCAACAGCGGTAAGCACGTTGCCTCCTCGATGGCCCTGAAGGACGATATTCGCAGTCGCGTGCAGGCCAAGCTGCAACGCTACGAAGACCATCTCACCCGGATCGAACTCCACCTCTCCGACGAAAATGCGCTCAAGAACGGCCCACAGGACAAGCGCTGCAAGGTGGAAGCGCGGATGAAGGGCCGTGACCCGCTGACGGTTTCCCACGATGCCGCCGAGTTGCAGCAGGCCATCGACGGTGCGGTGAACAAGCTGACCCATGCACTGGAACGCAACCTCGGCAAGGATGCCAAGCGCTGGGCTCACTGAGACTCAGCGCGGCTCCGACCACAGGACCTGCAGATACTGCAGGTCTTCCGGGCGGGTCACCTTGAGGTTGTCCGCCCGCCCCTCGACCAGACGCGGCGCCAGTCCGGCCCACTCCATGGCCGACGCCTCATCGGTGATCGCCACCTGCGCCCGCAAGGCCTGCGCCAGTGCCTGGCGCAAGGCGCCGAGGCGAAACATCTGTGGCGTATAGGCTTGCCAGATCACGCTGCGATCGACGGTTTCCTGCACCCTTCCGTCGGCGCCGGCACGCTTGAGGGTATCGCGGGCGGGCACCGCCAGCAGACCACCGACCGGGTCGTCGGCCAGGCTGTCCAGCAGGCGTTGCAGGTCTTCCAGAGCCAGATTGGGACGGGCAGCGTCATGCACCAGCACCCAGTCGTCGTCGGCCGCGCCTTCGTTCTTCAGGGTTTCGAGGCCGGCCAGCACCGAATCGGCGCGCTCACGCCCACCGGCAGCCCGGCGGATGCGCGGATCGCTGGCGACGGCCAGCGCGGGCCAGTACGGATCGTCGGCCGCCAGGCTCACCACCACCCCACGCAGAGCGGGATGATCGAGAAAGCGCTGCAGCGTATGCTCGAGAATGCTGCGACCGGCCACCTGCAGGTACTGCTTGGGACGATCTGCGGCCATGCGCGCGCCGATACCGGCGGCTGGAATCACCAGCCAGAATCTCGCGCTCATTCGGTCAGCAGGTAGAGGGTCTCGCCCTCTTTGAGCATGCCCAGCTCCTGGCGTGCACGCTCTTCGACGGTCTCCATGCCGCGCTTGAGCTCCATCACCTCGGCCTCGAGGATACGGTTGCGCTCCAGCAGGCGCTCGTTCTCGCCGCGCTGCTCGGCAATCTGCTGCTGCAGACGACTGACCTGGGCAAGACTGCCCTCGCCGACCCACAGGCGATACTGCAGACCGGCCAGCAACAGGATCAGCACGATGAACAGCCAGTACGGACTACGCATGGAGCGGCGGCTCGCGAAATGAGTCATCGGCATGGTAGGGGCTGCGTTCATGCTTGAAAAGAAGCGGACTGATGAGTGACATGGGTTTTAAGGTCCTGCATCCGTGCAATGGTTCCCTGATGGCGACGAGGCGCCCACGAAAAAGGGCGACTTGCGTCGCCCTTTTCCAAAGCCAAACGATCTTGCGAGTCAGCGTCCTGCCAGGAAAAACAGGTGCGGAAGCGGAGTTTACTGAAGCCAATGAGCATGAGTCACTCCACTCCCCCTTCGGGCCGCGCTGAGGCGGCTTGCCGAACCTGTTCCTGACGCTGCAGGAGCGACGCGCAACAGGCCGTTGTCAGCCGCGGAACTCGGCGCGGCCGTTGTACGCGGCCTTGCCACCCAGCTGCTCTTCGATGCGCAGCAGCTGGTTGTACTTGGACACGCGATCGGAGCGGCACAGCGAACCGGTCTTGATCTGGCCTGCGGCAGTGCCCACGGCCAGGTCGGCGATGGTGCTGTCTTCGGTTTCGCCGCTGCGGTGCGAGATCACGGCGGTGAAGCCGGCGGCCTTGGCCATCTGAATGGCTTCCAGGGTCTCGGTCAGCGAGCCGATCTGGTTGAACTTGATCAGGATCGAGTTACCGATCTTCTCGTCGATACCACGCTTGAGAATCTTGGTATTGGTGACGAACAGGTCGTCACCGACCAGCTGCACCTTGGCGCCGATCTTGTCGGTCAGCACTTTCCAGCCGGCCCAGTCGGACTCGTCCATGCCGTCTTCGATGGAGATGATCGGGTAGCGCTGGGTCAGACCGGCCAGGTAGTCGGCGAAGCCCGCGGCGTCGAACACCTTGCCTTCGCCTTCCAGGTCGTACTTGCCGTCCTTGAAGAATTCGCTGGAGGCGCAGTCCAGGGCCAGGGTCACGTCGTCACCCAGCTTGTAGCCGGCGTTGGCCACGGCTTCGGCGATGGCGGCCAGCGCGTCTTCGTTGGACGCCAGGTTCGGCGCGAAGCCACCCTCGTCGCCCACGGCAGTGTTCAGGCCACGGGCCTTGAGCACGGCCTTGAGGTGATGGAAGATCTCGGCGCCCATGCGCAGGGCATCGGCGAAGTTCTTGGCGCCGACCGGCTGGACCATGAATTCCTGGATGTCGACGTTGTTGTCGGCGTGCTCGCCGCCATTGATGATGTTCATCATCGGCACCGGCATGGAGTAGACGCCCGGCGTACCGTTGAGGTCGGCGATGTGCGCGTACAGCGGCACGCCCTTGGCCTGGGCAGCGGCCTTGGCGGCAGCCAGGGACACGGCGAGGATGGCGTTGGCGCCCAGCGAAGCCTTGTTCTCGGTGCCGTCGAGTTCGATCATCGCACGGTCCAGCGCCTGCTGATCGGTCGCGTCCTTGCCCAGCAGCAGGTCGCGGATCGGGCCGTTGATGTTGGCCACGGCCTTCAGTACGCCCTTGCCCAGGTAGCGGCTCTTGTCACCGTCACGCAGCTCCAGCGCTTCGCGCGAGCCGGTGGAGGCGCCGGAGGGTGCGCAAGCGCTGCCGACGATGCCGCCTTCGAGGATGACGTCGGCTTCCACGGTGGGATTGCCACGGGAGTCGAGAACCTCACGACCCTTGATGTCGACGATCTTTGCCATTCTTGTTAACACTCCAATAGTTGACGGTAAGACGGCAGCAGCGGGCTGCGCGAGACCGCCGCTGCCCGCAGGCAGGTCGGCGGCACACTCTGACTCACGGGTCAGGGGGATTTTCTGGGGCGGCACTTTACCGGATTGCGACCGGTTCAGGCAGTCTCGATCGGCGGAAAACTCTTCACTAGGTCATCCAGCTGCTTGAGCTGAGCGAGGAAGGGCTCCAGCTTGCTCAGGCGCAGCGCACAGGGACCGTCGCACTTGGCGTTTTCCGGCTCCGGATGCGCCTCGAGGAACAGACCGGCCAGGCCCTGGCTGATACCGGCCTTGGCCAGGTCGGTGACCTGGGCACGGCGGCCGCCGGCGGAATCGGCACGACCGCCCGGCATCTGCAGGGCATGGGTCACGTCGAAGAACACCGGGTACTCGAACTGCTTCATGATGCCGAAGCCGAGCATGTCCACCACCAGGTTGTTGTAACCGAAGCTCGAACCACGCTCGCAGAGGATCAGCTGATCGTTACCGGCTTCCTCGCACTTGTGCAGGATGTGCTTCATCTCCTGCGGCGCGAGGAACTGCGCCTTCTTGATATTGATCACCGCACCGGTCTTGGCCATGGCCACCACCAGGTCGGTCTGCCGGGAGAGGAAGGCCGGCAGCTGGATGATGTCGCACACTTCGGCCACGGCAGCCGCCTGATGCGGCTCGTGAACGTCGGTGATCACCGGCACGCCGAAGGTCTTCTTCACTTCCTCGAAGATCTTCATGCCCTCTTCCAGGCCGGGGCCACGGAAGGAGGTGACGGAGGAGCGGTTGGCCTTGTCGAAACTGGCCTTGAACACGTAGGGGATACCGAGCTTCTCGGTGACCCGCACATACTCCTCGCACGCCTGCATGGCCAGGTCGCGCGATTCGAGTACGTTGATACCCCCGAACAGCACGAACGGCTTGTCGTTGGCGATCTCGATATCGCGGACCTTGATGATCTTCTGAGCCATGCCTTAGACCTTCTTCCCTTTCTGTGCCAGCGCGGCGTTGACGAAACCGCTGAACAGCGGGTGGCCGTCACGCGGCGTGGAGGTGAATTCCGGGTGGAACTGGCACGCGACGAACCACGGATGATCCGGCGCCTCGACCACTTCGACCAGCGCGCCGTCACCGGAACGGCCAGTGACCTTCAGGCCGGCGTCGGTCAGTTGCGGCAGCAGGTTGTTGTTCACCTCGTAGCGATGGCGATGACGTTCGACGATCACGTCCTTGCCGTAGCAGTCATGCACCAGCGAACCGGCCTGCAGCTGGCAGTCCTGCGCGCCAAGGCGCATGGTGCCGCCCAGGTCGGAGCTTTCGCTGCGCTGCTCGACGCTGCCTGCGGCGTCCTGCCATTCGGTGATCAGACCCACCACCGGATGCTGGCTGGCCATGTCGAACTCGGTGGAGTTGGCGTCGCTCCAGCCCACTACGTTGCGGGCGTACTCGATGACCGCCACCTGCATGCCGAGGCAGATACCCAGGTAGGGAATCTTGTTCTCGCGGGCGTACTGCACGGTCTTGATCTTGCCTTCCACGCCACGCAGACCGAAGCCGCCGGGCACCAGGATGGCGTCCACGCCTTCGAGCAGCGCGGTGCCCTGGTTCTCGATGTCTTCGGAATCGATGTAGCGCAGGTTGACCTTGGTCCGGTTCTGGATGCCGGCGTGGCTCATCGCTTCGATCAGCGATTTGTACGCGTCCAGCAGTTCCATGTACTTGCCGACCATGGCGATGGTGACTTCTTTTTCCGGGTTGAGCTTGGCATCGACCACACGGTCCCACTCGGAGAGGTCGGCACTGCCGCACTCCAGACCGAAACGCTCGACGACGAAGTCATCCAGGCCCTGCGCATGCAGCACGCCCGGAATCTTGTAGATGGTATCGACGTCTTCCAGGCTGATCACCGCACGCTCTTCGACGTTGGTGAACAGGGCGATCTTGCGCCGCGAGGACACATCGATCGGGTGATCGGAGCGGCATACCAGCACGTCCGGCTGCAGGCCGATGGAACGCAGTTCCTTGACCGAATGCTGGGTCGGCTTGGTCTTGGTCTCGCCGGCGGTGGCGATGTACGGCACCAGGGTCAGGTGCATGAGCATCGCGCGCTTGGCGCCGACTTCGACGCGCAGCTGACGGATCGCCTCGAGGAACGGCTGCGACTCGATGTCACCCACGGTGCCACCGATCTCCACCAGGGCCACGTCGGCATCGCCGGCGCCCTTGATGATGCGACGCTTGATCTCGTCGGTGATGTGCGGGATGACCTGGATGGTCGCACCCAGGTAGTCACCACGGCGCTCCTTGCGCAGTACGTCTTCGTACACGCGGCCGGTGGTGAAGTTGTTGTTCTGGGTCATGGTGGTGCGGATGAACCGCTCGTAGTGGCCCAGGTCGAGGTCGGTCTCGGCGCCGTCCTGCGTGACGAACACCTCACCGTGCTGGAACGGGCTCATGGTGCCCGGATCGACGTTGATATAGGGGTCCAGCTTGAGCATGGTGACCTTCAGGCCCCGCGCCTCCAGGATGGCCGCCAGTGAAGCCGAGGCAATGCCTTTCCCCAATGAAGAAACAACACCACCCGTGACGAAGATGTAGCGCGTCATGAAAAACCCTAGAAGTCTGCGTTTAAGCGGTCAGTGCCGCCGGGGAAAGCGAAGGAGCGCCATTACTCGCAACAAACAATGGCAAGCCCGCCAAGCTCCCTGGGGGAGTCGGCAAAAGCTGTATTAAGACGGGAGCGTAGTCTACCCGAAACGCCTTACCAGCTCAAACCTTGCGCGCCGATCGGCGGCGACCAGTGAAGACGCACGCCGCACGCCTGTAACGACGCTGATTGCGCCAGATTCGCCACGGCCATCAGCTCGTCGCCATCGAACAACAATGGCAGTCGCGGACGCACGAACGCCGGCACACGCCACTCGTTGAGCAGGCGCTTGAGGTCGCGCCTGCCACGCTCCGGCAGGTGCAGCGATTCGCCGCCCAGGCGGTAGCGCAGGTGCCAGCGCCCCGCAGGCAGCTCACCTCTTATCTGCACCTCACCGTTGCCAGGCAGTTCGGATGCGCCCTGCACGCGCACAACGGCAGGATCGGGCAGCACAGGCGGCGCCAGCCAGTCAGCGCTGAGCCAGTACAGACGGCCATCGGCGCGGTGCAGCTCGCCATCCGCCAGCTTCCAGACGGGCGACGCATCCCCGGCCGCGTCGCGCAGGTCCCGCCAACCGGCCCAGTGATCGCTGTCGGGCATGCGACTCAACGGCGCCAGCCAATGACGCAGCAGATTGCGCTGCCGCGCATCGCTCAGTTGCGTTACCAGCGACAGCTCGAGCGATGGCAGCGCCAGCCAGGGAAAGAGCGGTTCGCCGCGTGCAGCCTGCAGATCTATGCGGGCCAGCTCGCCCAACAGCTGCTCGGCCTCGCTCAGGTGCGCCGCGCTGCGCGCGAGAGCGACACTAGCCCGGGGCCAGCGCTCGGCCAGCAACGGCATCACCCGCTGGCGCAGGAAGTTGCGGCTGAAGCGTGTGTCGGCGTTGCTCGGGTCTTCGATCCAGCTCAGCCCGTGCGCCTCGGCGTAGCCCTGCAGCTCGGCCCGCGAGCAATCGAGCAGCGGCCGCAGCAGCGTCCCCCGCCCCAACGGGCGCTGCCCTGGCATGGCCGCCAGGCCTCGCACACCGGCGCCGCGCAGCAGGCGAAACAGCAGCGTCTCCGCCTGGTCATCACGGTGCTGGGCGCTGAACAGCACCGCATCCGGCTGCAGGTGCTCGGCAAAGGCCGCGTAGCGCGCCTGCCGCGCCGCCTGCTCGACACTGGCCCGCGCCGCCACCTGCACGGCAACCACCTGCAAAGGGATGCCCAGCGCTGCGCAGAACTGCCGACAATGCTCAGGCCAGGCCGCAGCGACCGGTTGCAGGCCGTGCTGCACATGAATGGCCGAGAGCGCTGGCACGGCCTCCCGCCGGGCCAGCTCGGCGAGCAGATGCAGCAGCACGCTGGAATCCAGGCCGCCAGAGAAGGCAACGCACCAGGCCGAGGCGGTGCGCCAGGGCGCCAGGGCCTGGCGCAGGCGATTATCGAGAGCAGTCATCGACGCAGCTTAAAACAACAACGGGCCCGAAGGCCCGTTGTGATTTGCACAGGATGGATCAGGCGATGCCGTAGCTCATCAGGCGGTCATAACGACGCTTGAGCAGCGCCTCGGTGTCGTGCTCCTGCAAGCTGGCCAGTTGCTTGGTCAGTTCCTGGCGGATCGACTCGGAGGCGGCGGCAGGATCACGATGCGCGCCACCCAGCGGCTCGGCGATGACCTGGTCGACGATGCCCAGGTCCTTCAGGCGCTCGGCGGTGATGCCCATGGCTTCGGCAGCGTCCGGCGCCTTCTCGGCCGTGCGCCAGAGAATGGAGGCGCAACCTTCCGGCGAGATCACCGAGTAGGTGGAGTACTGCAGCATGTTCAGCTGGTCGCAGACGCCGATGGCCAGTGCGCCGCCGGAGCCACCCTCACCGATCACGGTGGCGATGATCGGGGTCTTCAGGCGCGCCATGACGCGCAGGTTCCAGGCGATTGCCTCGCTCTGCCCACGCTCCTCGGCATCGATGCCTGGGTAGGCGCCGGGGGTGTCGATGAAGGTCAGGATCGGCATCTTGAAGCGCTCGGCCATTTCCATCAGGCGGCAGGCCTTGCGGTAGCCTTCCGGGCGCGGCATGCCGAAGTTGCGGCGTACCTTCTCGCGCACTTCACGGCCTTTCTGGTGGCCGATGATCATCACCGGCTGGTCAGCCAGACGCGCCACACCACCGACGATGGCGGCATCGTCGGAGAAGTGACGATCACCGTGCAGCTCGTCGAACTCGGTGAAGATGTGCTGGATGTAGTCCAGGGTGTAGGGGCGGCGCGGATGACGGGCGAGCTGGGCAATCTGCCAGCTGCTCAGGTTGCCGAAGATGCTTTCGGTCAGGGCGCTGCTCTTGTCCTGCAGGCGGGCGATCTCGTCGCCGATGTTCAGCGAGTTGTCATTACCGACCAGGCGGAGCTCTTCGATCTTGGCTTGCAGGTCGGCGATCGGCTGTTCGAAGTCGAGGAAATTCGGGTTCATAGTCATCCGTCTTGCGTCGACGGCCAAGTGGCCGGGGAGCTGTATCCATTAGGCGCCCTACCTTAAGGGATAGGACGCAGCGGGTCGACACCCGCAGGTGCCTTTGCCGATGCCAGGGGGAATTTCCCCTCTCGCAATCAGCGGTAGTGCAAAAAGACGTTGTCGCGCCCGAACTGGTCACGCAATGCCTGAATCAAAGTGTCAGCCGGGTCGATTCGCCAGGCGTCGCCGAACTGAAGCAAGGCGCGTGCCTCTTCACCACTGTAGTCCAGCGTGACCGGGCAGGCGCCCTTGTGCTTGCTGCACAGTTCCGCCAGCCAGCGCAGGCGATCGCCCTTCAACGCGGCACTGGCGACCTTCAGGCGCAGGCTGTCGGCCAGGCCGGTGCGCGCCTCCTCCAGGCTCATCACGCGCTTGGCGCGCAGGCGCAGGCCACCGGAGAAATCGTCGTTGCTGACCTCGCCCTCGACCACCACCAGTGCATCGTTCTGCAGCAGCGCCTGGTTGCTGGCGAAGGCATCGGCGAACAGCGAGGCCTCGATGCGCCCGGAGCGGTCGTCGAGGGTGATGAAGCCCATCTTGTCGCCCTTCTTGTTCTTCATCACCCGCAGGTTGACGATCATCCCGGCGATGGTCTGGGTATCACGGGCCGGCTTCAGCTCGACGATGCGCTGACGGGCGAAGCGGCGAATCTCGCCCTCGTACTCATCGATGGGGTGACCGGACAGGTAGATGCCCAGGGTGTCCTTCTCACCCTTGAGACGCTCCTTGATCGGTAGCTCGCGCGCCTTGCGGTGGTTGGCGTACATGTCCGCTTCGGGCTCGCCGAACAGGCCGCCGAACAGGTCCATGTGACCACTCTCGGCGCTGCGTGCGGTCTGCTCGGCTGACTGCACCGCCTCCTCCATGGAGGCCAGCAGCACGGCACGGTTCTTGTCGACGCTGGCCTGGTAGGCCTTGAGCTCGTCCTGGTAGTAAGGGCCGAGACGATCCAGGGCGCCACTGCGGATCAGCGCCTCCAGGGTGCGCTTGTTGATGCGTTTGAGGTCGACGCGATTGCAGAAGTCGAACAGGTCCTTGAACGGCCCGCCTTCGCTGCGGCATTCGACGATGGCCTCCACCGGCCCCTCGCCGACGCCCTTCACCGCACCCAGGCCATAGACGATGCGACCGTCGTCGTTGACGGTGAACTTGAACTCGGAGACGTTCACATCCGGCGGGTCGATGCGCAACTTCATGTTGCGGCACTCTTCCACCAGGATCACCACCTTGTCGGTGTTGTGCATATCCGCCGAGAGCACCGCCGCCATGAACGGCGCCGGATAGTGCGCCTTGAGCCAGGCGGTCTGGTAGGAGACCAGGCCATAGGCTGCGGAGTGCGATTTGTTGAAGCCGTAACCGGCGAACTTTTCCACCAGGTCGAAGATGTTACCGGCCAGTTCCGCGTCGATGTTGTTGTTGGCACAACCTTCGATGAAGCCGCCGCGCTGCTTGGCCATCTCCTCGGGCTTCTTCTTGCCCATGGCGCGGCGCAGCATGTCCGCCTGACCCAGGGTATAGCCACCCATGACCTGGGCGATCTGCATCACCTGTTCCTGGTACAGGATGATGCCGTAGGTCGGCTTGAGCACCGGCTCCAGGCCTGCGTACTGGTAGTCGGGGTGCGGATAGGACAGCTCGGCACGGCCGTGCTTGCGGTTGATGAAGTCGTCCACCATGCCGGACTGCAGCGGCCCCGGGCGGAACAGCGCCACCAGTGCGATCATGTCTTCCAGGCAGTCGGGCTTGAGCTTCTTGATCAGCTCCTTCATGCCGCGCGATTCGAGCTGGAAGACCGCAGTGGTCTCCGCCTTCTGCAGCATGTCGTAGGTTTTCTTGTCGTCCAGCGGGATGAAGTCGATGTTGACCAGTTCCTCGTCGGAGGCACCGTCGCGCTTCTGCACGCGATGGATGGTTTCCATCGCCCACTTGATGATGGTCAGGGTACGCAGGCCGAGGAAGTCGAACTTGACCAGGCCGGCCTGCTCGACGTCGTCCTTGTCGAACTGGGTCACCAGGCCGCCGCCCTCCTCGTCACAGGCGATCGGCGAGAAGTCGGTGAGCTTGGTCGGCGCGATGACCACCCCCCCGGCGTGCTTGCCGGTACCACGCACCACACCCTCGAGCTTGAGCGACATGTCCCAGATTTCCTGGGCTTCCTCGTCGTTCTTGAGGAAGTCGCGCAGCGGCTCCTCCATCTCGTAGGCCTTCTCCAGGGTCATGCCCACTTCGAAGGGGATCATCTTCGACAGACGATCGGCCAGGCCGTAGGACTTGCCCTGAGCGCGCGCGACGTCGCGCACCACCGCCTTGGCCGCCATGGAACCGAAGGTGATGATCTGGCTCACCGCGTTGCGCCCGTACTTCTCGGCCACGTAGTCGATCACCCGGTCACGGCCATCCATGCAGAAGTCGACGTCGAAGTCGGGCATGGAGATCCGCTCGGGGTTGAGGAAACGTTCGAACAGCAGGTCATAGGCCAGCGGGTCGAGGTCGGTGATCTTCAGCACGTATGCCACCAGGGAGCCCGCACCCGAACCACGGCCCGGACCGACCGGCACGCCGTTGTTCTTCGCCCACTGGATGAAGTCCATCACGATGAGGAAGTAACCGGGGAAACCCATCTGGATGATGATGTCGAGCTCAAAGTTGAGGCGGTCGATGTAGACCTGCTTCTTCGCCTCGTAGTCCGGCGTGTCCTTGGGCAGCAGCACCTCGAGGCGCTCTTCCAGGCCCTCGAAGGACGCATGCCGCAGGTAGTCGTCGATGCCCATGCCGCCCGGCGTGGGGAAGTCCGGCAGGAAGTACTTGCCGAGCTGTACCTCGATGTTGCAGCGCTTGGCGATCTCGACGGTGTTTTCCAGCGCCTCGGGCAAGTCGGAGAACAGTTCCCACATTTCAGCGGGACTCTTCAGGTACTGCTGGTCGGAGTAGTGCCGTGGCCGGCGCGGATCGTCCAGGGTGCGGCCTTCGCCGATGCAGACGCGGGTTTCGTGGGCCTCGAAGTCGTCCTGCTTGATGAAACGCACGTCGTTGGTGGCCACCAGCGGCGCCTCGACGCGATCGGCCAGCGCCACCGCCGCGTGCAGGTACTCTTCGTCACCGACACGGCTGGTGCGCTGCACTTCCAGGTAGAAGCGCTCCGGGAACACCTGCATCCACTCGCGCAGGCGCGCCTCGGCCTGGGCCTCGTCACCAGCCAGCAAGGCCATGCCGACCTCGCCCTCGCGCGCGCCAGACAGGGCGATGAGCCCATCGGCAGCGGCCTTGACCCAGTCGCGCTGGATGATCACCAGATCGTTGCTCTGCCCTTCGGACCAGCCCCGCGAGATCAGCTCGGTTAGATTGCGATAGCCCTTGGCGTTCATCGCCAGCAGGGTCAGACGGGTCAGCGGGCCATCTTCCTCGGCGCTGGCCATCCAGATGTCGGCACCGCAGATCGGCTTGACCCCAGCGCCCATGGCGGTCTTGTAGAACTTCACCAGCGAGCACATGTTGCTCATGTCGGTGACTGCCACTGCCGGCATACCGCCCCCGGCAACGGCCTTGATCAGCGGTTTGACCCGCACCAGGCCATCGACCAGGGAATATTCGGTGTGCAGACGCAGATGGACGAAAGCTTGGGTCATGGGCGGCCTTGCAGGTGAAAACGACAAAGCGCGGATTGTAGCAGCAAGAGTGCGCTGCAAGCTGCAAGCTGCAAGCTCGTCGCCCATGCCCCGGATTGCATCCGGGCTACGCTGCTGCGCCTACACGGACTCCAGCAAGGCGCGGACCGGAGCGAAGGAGCGCCGGTGGATGGGCGTCGGCCCCAGGCGCTTGAGCGCCTCGAGATGCACCGGCGTGGGATAGCCCTTGTGCCCGGCGATGCCATAGCCGGGGTAGAGACGATCCATCTCGAGCATCTCGCGATCACGGCTGACCTTGGCCAGGATCGAGGCAGCGGCGATCGCCGGCACCCGACTGTCCCCCTTGACCACCGGGGCGCTGGGCACGGCCAGTTTCGGGCAGCGATTGCCATCGATCAGCGCCAGCTTCGGCGTCACCGCCAAGCCTTCCACGGCACGCTGCATGGCCAGCATGGTGGCATGCAGGATATTCAGGCGGTCGATCTCTTCCACCTCGGCACGGGCGATGCACCAGGCCAGGGCCTTCTCGCGGATCTCGTCGAACAGTGCCTCGCGGCGGGCCTCGGTGAGCTTCTTCGAATCGTTCAGGCCCAGGATCGGACGGGCCGGATCGAGAATCACCGCCGCCGTCACCACCGCGCCGCAGAGCGGGCCACGGCCGACTTCATCGACGCCGGCGACCAGTTCCTCGACCAGGGTAAAGTCCAGGCCCAGCTGCATCAGCCGCGCCCTGCAAGCTTGAGCACCGCATCGGCTGCCGACACCGAAGCATCGCGCCGCAGTGCACGGTGGATCACATCGAACCCCTCGGTCTGCACCTGACCGCCATCGATCAATGGCGCCACGGTCTGCGCCAACGCCTCGGCGGTCGCCGCATCCTGGATCAGCTCGGGCACCAGCAGACGCTCGGCCAGCAGGTTGGGCAGCGAGATATAGGGGCTTTTCACCAGGCGCTTGAGAATGCGATAGGTCATCGGCGCCACACGATAGGCCACCACCATCGGCCGCTTGTACAGCAGGGCCTCCAGGGTCGCCGTGCCGGAAGCGATCAGCACCGCGTCGCAGGCGGCCAGCACCTCGTGCGAGCGACCATCGAGCAGGGTCAGCGGCAGGTCGCGCCCGGCCAGCATCTGCTCGAGCTGCTCACGGCGCTCCGGGGTGGCGCATGGCAGCAGAAAACGGATGCCAGGGCGCAGCGCACGCAGACGAATCGCCGCGTCGAGAAAGAGTTCGCCAAGACGCGCCACTTCGCCGCCCCGACTGCCTGGCATCAGCGCGACGACGGCCTCGTCATGCGGCAGATCCAGCGCGTCGCGTGCCGCTGCGCGGTCGGCGTGCTGCGGTATGGCATCGGCCAGGGGGTGACCGACGAAGCGCACCGGCACCTGATGCGCATCGTAGAACTGCGCCTCGAACGGAAACAGGGTCAGCATCAGATCGCAGGCTTCACGGATCTTCAACACGCGCTTCTGCCGCCAGGCCCACACCGACGGGCTGACGTAGTGCACGGTCCTGATCCCGGCGCGGCGCAGCTTGAGCTCCAGGCCCAGGTTGAAATCCGGTGCATCGATGCCGATGAACACATCAGGCTGCGCCGCGATGAGGTCGCGTGCCAGCTGGCGTCGACGCCCCAGCAGCTCGAACAGGCGACCGAGCACCTCGACCAGCCCCATCACGGCCAGGCGTTCCATCGGGAAATAGGATGTCAGGCCCTCGGCTTCCATGCGTGCACCGCCCACGCCGATGAACTCGACGTCCGGGTGGCGCAACTTGATGGCCTGCATCAGGCCCGCTCCGAGAATATCGCCGGACGCCTCACCGGCGACCAGTGCGACGCGAAGAGGTCTAGTCATGGGATTCAGCGAGTGATGCCGCGTGTGGACGCCTGAATGGAGTCGCGGAATATCGCGACTTCCGGGAACTGGGCCGCGGACTCGGTCAACTCGGCGAGCGCCTGCTCGACGGTCAGGCCCTGGCGGTAGACCAGCTTGTAACCCTTGCGCAGCGCGGAGATGGCTTCGGCGGAGAAGCCACGACGGCGCATGCCTTCGAAATTCATGCTGCGCGCTTCGGCCGGGTTGCCGAATACGGTGACGAACGCCGGCACGTCCTTGCCGATGGCGGTACCCATGCCGGAAAAGCTGTGCGCGCCAATGCGACAGAACTGATGCACCAGGGTGTAACCGGACAGAATCGCCCAGTCGTCGACCCATACATGCCCCGCCAGCGCGGTGTTGTTGACCAGGATGCAATGATTGCCGATGACGCTGTCATGACCGATATGGGCATAGGCCATGATCAGGTTATGGTCACCGATGGTGGTTTCGCTGCGGTCCTGCACGGTGCCACGGTGAATGGTGACGCCTTCGCGAATCACGTTGTGATCACCGATCACCAGGCGCGTGGGCTCGCCCTTGTACTTCAGATCGGGGGTATCTTCGCCAACCGAGGAAAACTGGTAGATGCGGTTGTGCTTGCCAATCACGGTCGGTCCCTTGAGCACCACGTGCGGACCGATCACGCTCCCCTCGCCGATTTCCACATCGGGCCCGACAATGCTCCAGGGGCCGACGACGACGTCGTCGGCCAACCTGGCACTGGGGTCGATGATCGCGCGAGGGTCAATCGAACTCATAGCTTGCGTTCCGCACAGATGATTTCAGCGGAGCAGACTTCCTTGCCATCGACAGTGGCGCGGCACTCGAATTTCCAGATGCTGCGACGGTCGCTCAGGTACTTGGCTTCCAGTACCAGCTGATCGCCCGGCGTGACGGGAGAGCGGAAACGCAGCTTGTCGGAGCCGACGAAGTAGTACAGGGTGCCATCGGCCGGTTTCACGCCCATCATCTTGAAGCCGAGAATCCCGGCAGCCTGGGCCATGGCCTCGATGATCAGCACGCCCGGCATGATCGGATGCTCGGGGAAGTGGCCATTGAAGAACGGCTCATTGATGCTGACATTCTTGTAGGCGCGAACAGTCTTGCCTTCGACGTCCAGGTCCACCACACGATCCACCAGCAGGAAAGGATAGCGGTGCGGCAAATATTCACGAATTTCGTTGATGTCCATCATGTCCGGTTAAGCCTGTAAGAAAAGAAAAGAGCACGGCAGCACGCCATGCTCAGGCATCAGATGAGACATTCGCCGTCTGGGTCACGGCGGCCAGCTGCTTTTCCAGCTCTCGCAGACGCTTGGCCATCTCGTCCAACTGACGAATGCGTGCCGCACTCTTCTTCCACTCGCCTGCCGGTTGCATGGCGGTTCCGGAAGAATAGGCACCCGCTTCGGTGATCGAACGCGTCACCATGGTCATACCGGTGACGAACACGTTGTCGCACACCTCGATATGACCCACCATGCCGACACCACCCGCGATCATGCAGTTGCGACCGATCTTGGTGCTGCCGGAAATCCCGCAACAGCCCGCCATCGCGGTGTTGTCGCCGATCTGCACGTTGTGCGCGATCATGATCTGGTTATCCAGCTTCACGCCGTTGCCGATCAGGGTATCGGACAGCGCGCCACGGTCCACGGTGGTGTTGGCGCCGATCTCGACGTCATCGCCGATGGTCACCCCACCGATCTGCGCGATCTTCTGCCACACGCCCTTCTCGTTGGCGAAACCGAAGCCTTCGCCACCGATCACCGCCCCGGACTGAATCACCACGCGCTTGCCGATCCGCACGTCGTGGTACAGCGTCACGCGCGGTGCCAGCCAGCCACCGTCACCGATCACGCTGCGCGCACCGACCACGCAATGCGCGCCGATGCTGACGTCCGCGCCGATACGCGCGCCACTTTCGATCACGGCAAAGGCCCCGATACTGGCACTCGGATCGACCTGCGCATCCGCTGCAACCTGGGCAGTGGCATGCACGCCGGCCGCTGCCACGGGCTTGCGATCGAACAGATGGGACAGCTGGGCGTAGGCGAGATAGGGGTTGGCGACGATCAGCGCGTCACCCGCGTAGCCTTCCGCATCGGCAGCCGTCAGCAGCACCGCGCCGGCCTGGCTCTCGGCCAGGAACTTGCGGTACTGGGCGTTGGCCAGGAAGCTCAACTGTTCGGGCCCGGCCTCCTGCAAGGTGGCCAGGCCCGAGATGACCTTGCCTTCGGCGCCACGCAGGGTGGCGCCCAGGCGCTCGGCCAACTGGCCGAGGGTAACTGTCACGGCCATGCTCAACGCATCTGATTCATGCGCTCGATGACCTGGCGAGTGATGTCGTACTGAGGTTTGACATCGATCACCGCACCGCGCTCGAGAACCAGGTCGAAGTTGCCTTTCTTGATGACTTCTTCGACCGCCTTGTCCAGGTTCGGTTTGAGCTTGGCCAGCATCTCGCGATCGGCAATGGCCTTGGCTTCGTTCAGTTCCTTGGACTGGAACTGGAAATCACGGGCCTTCTGCTTGAACTCGAGCTCGAGACGCTCGCGCTCGGCCTGCTGCATCTTCTCGCCTTCCTTGACCATGCGGTCCTGGATGCGCTTGGCGTCGCTTTCCAGGGTCTTGAGCTTGTTCAACTGCGGGCCGAACTTCTTCTCGGCATCGACGGCGTAACGCTTGGCCGCATCCGACTCGAGCAGCGCCATCTGATAGTTCAGTACGGCCACCTTCATTTCAGCGAACGCCGGAGTGGCGATCAGGGCGGCGGTGAACAGAACCAGTTGAGTCAACTTACGCACAATGCACTCCTGCAACAAAACTGTTGGCTTTCGGTGAAACAGATTAGAAGGTTTGACCCAGGGAGAACTGGAACACCTGAGTATCGGCATCATCCGGCTTCTTGATCGGCATGGCCAGGCTGAAGCTCAGCGGACCGAGCGCGGTGATCCAGGTCACGCCGACACCCACGGAGCTGGCCAGGTTGCTGAAGTCGATATCGCAGCTGTCGCTGATCTTCTTCTGGCTCGACGAGCAATTGGTGTCGAACACGTTACCCACGTCCCAGAACAGCGAGGTACGCAGCGAACGCTGGTCCTTGACGAACGGCAGCGGGAACAGCATCTCCACGCCACCTTGCACCAGCACGTTACCACCGAACGGCAGCGGATCCTGGTCCGGATCGGCCAGCGTGCCGGGCTTGGTACCGGTACTCGGCGTGCTGCGCGGGCCCAGGCTGCTATCCTCGAAACCACGTACCGAGTTGAAGCCACCGGCGTAGTAGTGCTCGTAGAACGGCAGTTCCGCCGTGCTGCCATAGCTGTCGCCATAACCCAGCTGGGTATGGAAGCGCAGCGTGTAGTTGTCACTGAGCGGCGTGAACACCTGGCCGCGATAGTCGAGCTTGTAGAACGACAGGTCGCTGCCCGGCAGGGTGGTTTCCAGCACCAGGCTCTGCGAATGACCACGGTTGGCCAGCACGCCACGGTTGAGGGTCGACTCGGACCAGCCGATGGAGCCCTTGAAGTTCAGGTAGTTGTCGCCCTCGGCGTCGATGAAGTCGAAGATCTCGTCGACGGTGTAACGACCGGTGTCGATGCTGTCCTGCTGCATGGTCAGGCCGTAGGTCAGGCGCGACGTCTCGCTGATCGGGTAGCCGATGTTGACGCCTGCACCCAGGCTGTCCACCGAGTAGCTGGACACGTCGACATCGAGCTCATCGTAGTCGGTGGTGCGGTAGAAGGCGTTGTAACCCAGGCTGACGCCGTCGACGGTCCAGTAGGGGTCAACGAAGCCGAAGCTGTAGCGGGTCTGGTATTCGCTGCGGGTCAGGCCGATGCTGACCTTGTTACCGGTACCCAGGAAGTTGTTCTGGCTGATCGAGCCACCCAGGATCAGACCGGCGTTCTGGGCGAAACCGACGCTGGCGGTGATCGAGCCGGAAGGCTGTTCCTCGACGCTGTAGTTGACGTCGATCTGGTCGTCGGTGCCCGGTACCTGCGGCGTTTCGACGTTGACTTCCTTGAAGAAGCCGAGGCGCTCCAGGCGCACCTTGGATTGATCGATCAGGTAGGTCGAGGCCCAGCCACCTTCCATCTGGCGCATCTCGCGGCGCAGCACTTCGTCCTCGGACTTGGTGTTGCCACGGAAGTTGATGCGGTTGACGTAGGCGCGCTTGCCCGGATCGACGAAGAAGGTGATCGAGACGCTGTTGTCTTCGTCATGCGCTTCCGGCACGCCGTTGACGTTGGCGAAGGTGTAGCCCTCGTTGCCCAGGCGGCGGGTGATCAGCTCGCTGGTGGTGGTCATGATCTTGCGCGAGAAGACCTGACCTTCCTTGACCAGCAGCAGCGCACGCACGTCCTCTTCCGGCACCTTGAGGTCACCGGACAGCTTCACGTCGCGGACGCTGTACTTCTCGCCCTCTTCGACGTTGACGGTGATGTAGACGTGCTTCTTGTCCGGGGTGATGGATACCTGGGTGGAGCTGATGTCCATGTTGATGTAGCCGCGGTCCAGGTAGTACGAGCGCAGGCGCTCGAGGTCACCGGAGAGTTTCTCGCGGGCGTACTTGTCGTCGTTCTTGAAGAACGACAGCCAGTTGGTGGTCTTCAGCTCGAACAGGTCGCTCAGGTCTTCGTCGGAGAAGACGGTGTTGCCGACCACGTTGATGTGGGAGATCGCCGCAACGGTACCTTCGTTGATGGTGATCTTCAGCGCCACGCGGTTACGCGGCTGCGGAATCACTTCGGCCTCGATCTCGGCCGAGTAGCGGCCCTGGGCCACGTACTGACGCTGCAGTTCGTTACGCACGCCTTCGAGGGTCGCGCGCTGGAAGATCTCGCCTTCCGCCAGGCCGGACTGGTTCAGGCCCTTGAGCAGGTCTTCGGTGGTGATGGCCTTGTTGCCCTCGATCTCGATGCCGGAGATGGAAGGACGCTCGACCACGGTGACGACCAGCACATCGCCATCGCGACCGAGCTGGATGTCCTGGAAGAAGCCGGTACGGAACAGGGAACGGGTGGCGTCGACCAACTGGCGGTCGTCGACCTGCTCGCCCACGTTCAACGGCAGCGCGCCGAACACGCTGCCGGCGGAGACCCGCTGCAGACCGTTGACGCGTATATCGGAGATGGTGAAGGACTCGGCGTGAACTTCGGCGATCATCAATGCGGACAGTACCGCAGGTAGCAGCAGACGTTTCATGAAGTCCTTTCTTATTCCAACTGACGATAAAAGCTGCCGCTCGAGGCGACACTTCTTGTAAATCTCAAGAACGCAATCCAGCAATGCTTACAGACGGCTGAGATCGTTGACCAACGCCAACAACATGACCCCGATGACCAGACTGATGCCGATCTGCATCCCCCAACCCTGAACCCGCTCGGACAAGGGGCGACCACGCACCCACTCGACCAGATAGAACAGCAGATGCCCACCATCCAGTACGGGAATGGGCAAAAGATTGAGAACCCCCAGGCTAATACTCAGATATGCAAGGAATTTCAGGAAATCCCCCAGCCCTGACTCAGCCGAAGCGCCCGCCACTTTAGCAATGGTTATCGGCCCGCTCAAGTTTTTTACCGAGAGCTCTCCGAAGAGCATTTTCTTCAGCGAATCAAGGGTCAGCAGGCTCATCGCCCAGGTCTGGCGGACACCTTCGGCAACGCCTTCGAGCGGCCCGTAGCGCACCTCGCGCAGCATTTCCGGCGGCCATTCGACACCCTGCACGCCAGCCCCCAAGTAGCCGCTGCGCGCCTCACCCTCGCCCCGCGCCGCCAGGGCCAGGCGCACGTCCTGCGCCTGACCGGCGCGCTCGTAGCGCAGGGTCACGTCGGCGCCGGGAAGCTTGCGCACGCGATCGACCAGGTCCTGCCAGTCGGCCAGCGGCTCGCCGTCGAGCGCCAGCAGGCGGTCGCCCGGCTTCAGGCCGGCAGCATAGGCCGGCCCTTTGGAATCGATCTCGGCCAGAACCGGCTCGAGCACCGGGCGCCAGGGGCGAATGCCGAGCGAGCCGATCGGGTCCGGCTCATCGACACCGCGCAGCCAGTTGTCCAGCGGCACTTGCTTGGCAGTCTCCACGGTGGAACCGGGTTCGAGCACGCGCAGATTCAGGGTACCGCTCTCCCCCAGGCGTCGAACCAGCTGCAGGTTGACTGCCGCCCAGCCCGTGGTGGCCTCGCCATTGACCGCGACGATTTCCTGTCCGGCCTGCAGGCCGGCCGTTTCCGCCAGGCTGTCGGGCTGCACCGCGCCAATGACCGGGCGCACCTGCTGACTGCCGAGCATGGCGACGAACCAGAAGAACAGCAGTGCCAGCAGGAAGTTGGCCACCGGCCCGGCCGCCACGATGGCGATGCGCTGACCCACGCTCTTGCGGTTGAATGCCTGGTCGAGCTGCTCGTCCGGCACGCTGCCCTCGCGCTCGTCGAGCATCTTCACGTAGCCGCCCAGGGGAATGGCGGCCACCACGAATTCGGTGCCCTGACGGTCATGCCAGCGCAGCAGCGGCGTGCCGAAGCCGACGGAGAAACGCAGCACCTTGACCCCACAGCGACGGGCCACCCAGAAATGCCCGAACTCATGGAAGGTCACCAGCACACCCAGCGCGACCAGGGTGCCAACCAGCATGTACAGCCCACTCATTTCACTTCTCCAGCCCTACGCGCCGTTCATGGCCTGGCGCACGTCGGGTCAACACAGGCTCGCTCAATGACCGGCAAGCCATTCTCCAGCCAGCGCGCGCGCTTGCGCGTCGGCCTCGAATACCGCGTCGAGCGCTTCGACAGTCTGCACCGGTTGCGCGTTCAACACGGACTCAATCATACGCGCGATATCGATGAAACGTATGCGCCCCTGCAGGAAGGCCTCGACGGCCACCTCATTGGCGGCATTGAGCATCGCCGGCGCACTGCCGCCGGCCTGCACGGCCTCGCGGGCAAGGCGCAGGCAAGGGAAACGCTGCTCGTCGGGGCGCTCGAAATCGAGGCGACCGACCGTGAACAGGTCCAGCGGCGACACGCCCGAGTCGATGCGCTCCGGCCAGGCCAGCGCATGCGCGATCGGCGTGCGCATGTCCGGATTGCCCAGCTGGGCCAGCACCGAGCCATCGACGTAATCGACCAGCGAATGAATCACGCTCTGCCGATGGATCACCACCTCGATCTGCTCGGGGCGCGCATCGAACAGCCAGCACGCCTCGATCAGCTCCAGGCCCTTGTTCATCATGCTCGCCGAGTCGACGGAGATCTTGCGCCCCATGGACCAGTTCGGGTGAGCGCAGGCCTGCTCGGGGGTCACGTGTTCCAGCGCCGCCAGCGGCGTTTCACGGAACGGCCCGCCAGATGCGGTCAGCAGGACGCGGCGAACCCCCACCTGCTGCAGGCCCCGGGCATAGTCACCGGGCAGGCACTGGAAAATCGCATTGTGTTCGCTGTCGATCGGCAGCAGCACGGCACCGCTGCTCCTGACCGCCTGCATGAACAGGGCGCCGGACATCACCAGCGCCTCCTTGTTGGCCAGCAACACCTTCTTGCCGGCCTGCACGGCCGCCAGCGTCGGACGCAGGCCCGCCGCCCCGACGATCGCCGCCATCACGCAGTCGACCTCGGCATCCGCGGCGACGGCGCACAGCCCCTCCTCGCCACACAGCACCTGGGTATCCAGCCCGTCGGCCTGCAGGCTGCCCTGCAGGGTACGCGCAGCCTGGGCATCGGGCACCACGGCGTAGCGCGGACGATGCTTGAGGCACAGTACCCGCAACTCCGCCAGGCGCGAGAAGCCGCTGAGGGCAAAGACCCTGTAGCGCTCGGGGTGACGCGCGATCACGTCCAGCGTGCTCAGCCCGATCGACCCGGTGGCGCCGAGCACCGTGATGCGCTGCACTGCACTCACAGCGCGCCCCACCCTGCCAGCCAGAGCAGCGCGGCGAACAATGGAATGGCCGCCGTGAGGCTGTCGATGCGATCGAGCACGCCACCATGCCCAGGCAGCAGGTTACTGCTGTCCTTGATCCCGGACTGGCGCTTGAACATGCTCTCGGTCAGGTCGCCGATCACCGAAATGAACACCACCAAGGCGGCGCCGACCAGGGCCAGCACCAGCCCCTTGAATGACCAGCCCTGCTGAAGCCCGACCAGCAGGGTGATCAGCAGGCTGGCGGCCAGACCGCCATACACCCCTTCCCAACTCTTGCCCGGGCTGACCTTGGGTGCCAGCTTGCGCTTGCCGAAGGCCTTGCCGGAGAAATAGGCACCGATATCCGCCCCCCACACCAGCACCATCACCGCGATGATCAGCCCGTTGGCCTGCGGCCACTGCTTGAGCAGCACCAGCCCCTGCCAGGCCGGCAGCAGGATCAGCAGGCCGATCAGCAGGCGCCGGGGTACGTCACCCCAGAAGCGACTGCTGTAGGGGTACGTCAGCACCAGGAAGGTCGCGGCCAGCCACCAGAGCACGGCCACCACCAGCAGCCAGGGGGCCACGACCGGCGTCAGGTACAGCACGCCAAGCAACGCCGCGACCACGACGGCATAGCCCACCCGCTGCGCCTGCGCCTCAAGACCAGCCAGACGCGCCCACTCCCAGGCGCCCAGGGAGACGACCACGCCGATGAACAATGCGAAGGCAGCGCCGTCGAGCAGGAAGAATCCGCCCAGGGCAATGGGCAACAGCACCAGTGCCGTGATGATTCGTTGTTTGAGCATCAGGAACGCGCCTCAGCCTCTACCTGCTCGCTGGTCTTGCCGAAGCGACGCTGGCGGTTGGCGAAATCGGCCAGCGCCTTGCGCATGGCCTCGTGCTTGAAATCCGGCCAGTACAGGTCGGAGAAGTACAGCTCGCTGTAGGCCAGCTGCCAGAGGAGGAAATTGCTGATGCGATGCTCGCCACCGGTGCGGATACACAGATCGGGCAACGGCAGATCGCCGGTGGCCAGGCAGCCCTGCAGCAGCTCGGGGGTGATGTCCTCGGGCTGCAGGTGGCCGGCTTGCACCTCTCGCGCCAGGCGCTGGGCAGCCTGGGCGATGTCCCACTGGCCGCCATAGTTGGCAGCGATCTGCAGGATGAAACGACGACTGCCCGCCGTCTGCAGTTCGGCCTCGCGCATCGCCGCCTGCAACTCGGGATGAAAGCGCGAGCGATCACCGATGATGCGCAGGCTGATGTCGTTGTCCTGCAGACGCCGGGCCTCGCGGCGCAGCGCACCGAGGAACAGCTCCATCAGCGCGCCGACCTCTTCGGCCGGGCGCTGCCAGTTCTCACTGGAGAAGGCGAACAGGGTGAGCACCTCGACACCCGACTCGGCACAGACCTCGATCACCGCGCGAACCGCGTCGACTCCGGCCTTGTGCCCTGCCACTCCCGGCAACAGGCGTTTCTTCGCCCAGCGGTTGTTGCCGTCCATGATGATGGCGACATGCCGCGGCACCGCCTGCTTGTTCTTGTCCATGTCAGGGCGCTCAGCCGTCAAACGGCCATCAGGTCCGCTTCCTTGACCTCCAGGGCCTTGTCGATGTCAGCGACGAACTTGTCGGTGATCTTCTGCAGCTCGTCAGCGGCGCGACGCTCTTCGTCTTCGCTGATTTCCTTGGCCTTGGACAGCTTCTTCAGCTCGGCCAGGGCATCGCGACGCACGTTGCGCACGGCAACCTTGGCATCTTCCGCCACACCACGCGCCTGCTTGGTGTAACCCTTGCGGGTCTCTTCGGTCAGGGCCGGCATCGGCACGCGAATGGTGGTACCGGCACTGCTCGGGTTCAGGCCGAGGTCGGAGGTCAGGATGGCCTTCTCGATGGCGGCGCCAAGGTTCTTGTCGTGCGCGACGATCTTCAGGGTACGGGCGTCCTCGACGGTGATCGCGGCCACCTGGTTCAGCGGCATGTCGCTACCCCAGGCCGGCACCTTGACGCTATCGAGAATGCTCGGGTGGGCACGGCCGGTACGAATGGAAGCCAGGTTGCGACCCAGCGCATCCAGGGACTTGCTCATACGCTCCTGGGCGTCTTTCTTGATGTCGTTGATCATTGTGCTTCCTCCTCGATCAGGGTTCCTTCGGCGCCGCCCACCACCACATTGAGCAGGGCACCTGGTTTGTTCATGTTGAAGACACGCAGCGGCATGGCGTGATCGCGGCACAGGCAGATGGCCGTCAGGTCCATGACGCCCAGCTTGCGATCGAGCACTTCGTCATAGGTCAGACGCTCGAATTTCTCGGCATGCGGGTCCTTGAACGGGTCGGCAGTGTACACGCCATCCACCTTGGTCGCCTTCAGCACCACGTCGGCATCGATCTCGATGGCGCGCAGGCAGGCGGCGGAGTCGGTGGTGAAGAACGGGTTGCCGGTACCGGCAGCGAAGATCACCACTTCACCGGTCTTGAGGTGGCGCATGGCCTTGCGGCGGTCGTAGTGGTCGGTGACGCCGACCATGGAAATGGCCGACATGACGATGGCCGGGATGTTCGAGCGCTCCAGCGCGTCGCGCATGGCCAGCGCGTTCATCACCGTGGCCAGCATGCCCATGTGGTCACCGGTGACCCGGTCCATGCCGGCTGCGGACAGTGCGGCGCCGCGGAACAGGTTGCCGCCACCGATCACCAGGCCGACCTGCACGCCGATGCCGACCAGCTGGCCGACTTCCAGCGCCATGCGATCGAGCACCTTGGGATCGATGCCGAAGTCTTCCGAGCCCATCAGGGCTTCGCCGCTAAGTTTGAGCAGAATGCGTTTGTAACGAGGTTGGCGACCAGTCGTCTGCTGAGCCATTGCAAGTCTCTCCTGCGGCGATTTGAATGCTGTATGCAGCACGGGGCTGCAATTGTCCGACACCCCCAGGGCGTCGATGGTCACCTTTCACGGCAACCCTACTACTTTGCTGCCCCCTAGTCGGCAAAGAGGCCGCACGCGCAAGCGGGCAGCCTCTTTGGGGCACTCACCGAAACCGCTGATTACTGCTTGCTGGCAGCAACCTGGGCGGCAACTTCGGCAGCGAAGTCGGTCTCGGCCTTCTCGATGCCTTCGCCCACTTCGTAACGTACGAAGGAAACGACTTCAGCACCGGCTTTCTTCACCAGGTCACCGACCTTGACTTCCGGGTCCATGATGAAGGCTTGCTCGACCAGGCTGGCTTCGGCCAGGAACTTGGCGATACGGCCTTTGACCATGTTCTCGACGATGTTCTCCGGCTTGCCGGCGATTTTCTCGGCGTTCAGCTGCAGGAAGATTTCCTTTTCCTTGGCAACCAGCTCTTCGGAAACCTGGTCCGGCGAAACGACGGCCGGGTTGGAAGCAGCAACGTGCATGGCAACGTGCTTGGCCAGTTCGTCGTTGCCGCCTTTCAGGACAACCAGAACACCGATGCGGTGGCCGTGCAGGTAGGCACCAACGGTGTCACCGGAGACAGCGGTCAGACGACGGATGTTGACGTTCTCGCCGCACTTGGCGACCAGCGCTTCACGAGCGGATTCGCGGGAAGCGATCAGCGGAGCGGCTTCAGTCAGGTTCTGTGCGAAGGCTTCGTCCAGGCTGTCCTTGACGAAGGCCTTGAAGTCGTCCTGCAGAGCCAGGAAGTCGGTCTGCGAGTTGACTTCGATGATCAGGCCACGGCCGCCTTCGACGCGAACGGCGATGGAACCTTCGGCGGCGATGTTGCCAGCCTTCTTGGCAGCCTTGATGGCACCGGAAGCGCGCATGTCGTCAATGGCCTTCTCGATATCGCCACCAGCGGCAACCAGCGCCTTCTTGCACTCCATCATGCCTTGGCCGGTACGCTCGCGCAGTTCTTTAACCAGGGCTGCAGTAATTTCTGCCATCTTGAAAATCCTCTCGGTAGGTCTTCAACCATTCACCTGCCAGGCAGGCGATCAAATCTTTGAGTGGCAAAAAGGGGGCCTAGCCCCCTTCTTGCACAGCGCATAACGCTAGATGCTTTGCGTTACCGCTTAGCCTTCGGCGCTCTCGGCAGCCGCTTCTTCGACGAACTCTTCGGTTGCGCCGCCAGCGTTGCTGCGACCACGGATCACGGCGTCGGCCATGGCACCCATGTACAGCTGGATGGCGCGAATGGCGTCGTCGTTACCCGGGATGATGTAGTCAACGCCTTCCGGGCTGCTGTTGGTATCGACAACGCCGATGACCGGAATGCCCAGCTTGTTGGCTTCGGTGATGGCGATGCGCTCGTGATCGACGTCGATCACGAACAGAGCGTCCGGCAGACCGCCCATGTCCTTGATACCACCCAGGCTGCGATCCAGTTTTTCCAGATCACGGGAACGCATCAGGGCTTCTTTCTTGGTCAGCTTGGCGAAGGTGCCGTCCTGGGACTGGGTTTCCAGCTCACGCAGGCGCTTGATCGAAGCACGGATGGTCTTGTAGTTGGTCAGCATGCCGCCCAGCCAGCGGTGATCGACGAACGGCGAGCCGCAACGAGCAGCTTCTTCGCGAACGATCTTGCCAGCGGAACGCTTGGTGCCAACGAACAGAATCTTGTTCTTGCCAGCAGCCAGCTTTTCAACGAACGACAGCGCGTCGTTGAACATCGGCAGGGTTTTTTCGAGGTTGATGATGTGAATCTTGTTACGCGCGCCGAAAATGTACTTGCCCATTTTCGGGTTCCAGTAACGGGTCTGGTGGCCGAAGTGCACACCGGCCTTCAGCATATCGCGCATGTTGACTTGGGACATGATAGTTCCTTGATAAGTCGGGTTAGGCCTCCACGCATCCCAGTTCCCAACCCTTGCGGGCACCCAGGAAACCGTGTCGATACGTGTGTGGGTTTGAGCTTTCGGACTCAGTGCCCGTAAAGCGGCGCGTTTTATACCACACAAAGCAGCCGCAAGCTACAAGCTTGGAGCAGCAAGCTGCCTTTTGGGGCTTGCGGCCCGTAGCTGTTAATATAGCCGCCTTTATCTGTATGCCTTCCGAGAGCCTGCCATGACCGTCACCATCAAATCCGCCGAAGAAATCGAGAAAATGCGCGTGGCCGGCCGCCTGGCCGCCGAAGTGCTGGAGATGATCGGCGAGCACGTCAAGCCCGGCGTCACCACCGACGAACTGGATCGCCTGTGCCACGACTATATCGTCAACGTGCAGAAGGCCATCCCCGCCCCGCTCAACTACAAGGGCTTCCCCAAGTCGATCTGCACCTCGATCAACCACGTGGTTTGCCACGGCATCCCCAACGACAAGCCGCTGAAGGACGGCGACGTGCTGAACATCGACGTCACCGTGATCAAGGATGGCTACCACGGCGATACCAGCAAGATGTTCATGGTCGGCAAGGTTCCCGAGTGGGCCGAGCGCCTGGCCAAGATCACCCAGGAGTGCATGTATAAAGGCATCGAACTGGTCAAGCCGGGCACCCGCCTGGGCGATATCGGCGAAGTGATCCAGAAGCATGCCGAGAAGAACGGTTTTTCCGTGGTTCGCGAATACTGCGGCCATGGCATCGGCGCCGTGTTCCACGAAGAGCCGCAGGTGCTGCACTACGGCAAGGCCGGCACCGGCATGGAACTCAAGGAAGGCATGACCTTCACCATCGAGCCGATGATCAACCAGGGCCGCCCGGAAACCCGCCTACTCGGCGACGGCTGGACCGCCATCACCAAGGACCGCAAGCTGTCCGCGCAGTGGGAACACACCATACTGGTCACCGCCGACGGCTACGAGATCTTCACCCTGCGCGCTGACGACACCATCGCCCGCACCTCGGCCTGAGCCCGAGTACGCCCCGAGCGCAATGGCGCGCGGGGCGCACCCCACCAATCGTATTTAAGGAAGGCACTGCATGCCGCAGATGGACCCCGAACTGTTTGACCGTGGTCAGTTCCAGGCCGAGCTGGCGCTCAAGTCCAGCCCCATCGCCGCATTCAAGAAAGCCATCCGCCGCGCGCATGAAGTACTGGATGCGCGCTTCCATGCCGGCCGCGACATCCGCCGCCTGGTCGAAGACCGTGCCTGGTTCGTCGACCAGATCCTCCAGGAAGCCTGGAAACGCTTCGCCTGGAGCGACGAAGCCGACATCGCCCTGCTCGCCGTGGGCGGCTACGGCCGCGGCGAGCTGCACCCCTACTCGGACATCGACCTGCTGATCCTGCTCGACAGCAGCGATCACGAGATCTTTCGCGAGTCGATCGAAGGCTTCCTCACCCTGCTCTGGGACATCGGCCTGGAAGTCGGCCAGAGCGTGCGCTCGGTCGATGAATGCGCCGAGGAGGCGCGCGCCGACCTGACGGTGATCACCAACCTGATGGAAAGCCGCACCATCGCCGGCCCCGAGCACCTGCGCCAGCGCATGCAGCAGGTCACCAGCACGGACGAGATGTGGCCGAGCAAGCACTTCTATCTGGCCAAGCGTGAAGAGCGCAAGGCGCGTCACGGCAAGTACAACGACACCGAATACAACCTGGAGCCCAACGTCAAGGGTTCGCCCGGCGGCCTGCGCGATATCCAGACGGTGCTCTGGGTCGCCCGCCGCCAGTTCGGCACACTCAACCTGCAGGCGCTGGTCGGCCAGGGTTTCCTGCTGGAAAGCGAATACGCCCTGCTCTCCTCCAGCCAGGAATTCCTCTGGAAGGTGCGCTACGCCCTGCACATGTTCGCGGGCCGCGCCGAAGACCGCCTGCTGTTCGACTACCAGGCCCGCATCGCCGCGCTGTTCGGCTACAAGGACGGCGACGGCAAGCGCAGCATCGAACACTTCATGCAGAAGTACTACCGGGTGGTGATGGCCATTTCCGAGCTGTCGGACCTGATCAACCAGCACTTCGAGGAAGTCATCCTGCGTGCCGGCGAGACCAGCCAGGCCACGCCGCTGAACAGTCGCTTTCAGGTGCGTGACCGCTATATCGAGGTCACCCACCCCAACGTCTTCAAGCGTACGCCCTTCGCCATCATCGAGATCTTCGTGCTGATGGCCCAGCATCCCGAGATCAAGGGCGTGCGCGCCGACAGCATTCGCCTGCTGCGCGACAGCAGGCACCTGATCGACGACGACTTCCGCAAGGACATCCGCAACACCAGCCTGTTCATCGAGCTGTTCAAGTGCCGCGAGGGCATCCACCGCAACCTGCGGCGCATGAACCGCTACGGCATTCTCGGCCGCTACCTGCCGGAATTCGGCCATATCGTCGGGCAGATGCAGCATGACCTGTTCCACATCTATACAGTCGACGCGCACACCCTCAACCTGATCAAGCACCTGCGCAAGTTCCGCTGGCCGGAGCTGGCGGAGAAATTCCCGCTGGCCAGCAAGCTCATCGAGCGCCTGCCCAAGCCGGAGCTGATCTACCTCGCCGGCCTCTACCACGACATCGGCAAGGGCCGTGGCGGCGACCACTCGGAGCTGGGCGCGGTGGATGCCGAAGCCTTCGCCCGTCGCCACCACCTGCCCGCCTGGGACAGTGCCCTGATCGTCTGGCTGGTGCAGCACCACCTGGTGATGTCCACCACCGCCCAGCGCAAGGACCTTTCCGACCCGCAGGTGATCCACGACTTCGCCCAGTTCGTCGGCGACCAGACCCACCTGGAATACCTCTACGTGCTGACCGTGGCCGACATCAACGCCACCAACCCCAGCCTGTGGAATTCCTGGCGCGCCAGCCTGCTGCGCCAGCTCTACACCGAGACCAAGCGCGCCCTGCGCCGCGGCCTGGAGAACCCGCTGGACCGCGAAGAGCAGATTCGCCAGACGCAGAGCGCGGCCCTGGACCTGCTGGTGCGCGGCGGCATCGACCCGGACGACGCCGAGCAGCTGTGGAGCCAGCTGGGGGATGACTACTTCCTGCGGCATACCGCCAGCGACGTGGCCTGGCACACCGACGCCATCCTCCAGCACCCCGATGATGGCGGGCCGCTGGTGCTGATGAAGGAAACCACCCAGCGCGAGTTCGAAGGTGGCACGCAGATCTTCATCTACGCGCCGGACCAGCACGACTTCTTCGCCGTGACCGTGGCCGCGATGAGCCAGCTCAACCTGAACATTCACGATGCGCGGATCATCACCTCCACCAGCCAGTTCACCCTCGACACCTATGTGGTGCTGGATGCCGATGGCGGCTCGATCGGCAACAACCCGGCGCGCATCCAGCAGATCCGCGAGGGCCTGATCGAAGCCCTGAAGAACCCCGACGACTACCCGACCATCATCCAGCGCCGGGTACCGCGCCAGCTCAAGCACTTCGCCTTCGCGCCGCAGGTGACCATCCACAACGACGCGCAGCGCCCGGTGACCATCCTCGAGCTGACCGCCCCGGATCGCCCGGGCCTGCTGGCACGCATCGGGCGCATCTTCCTCGAATACGACCTGTCGCTGCAGAACGCCAAGATCGCCACCCTCGGCGAGCGCGTCGAGGACGTGTTCTTCGTCACCGACGCCAACAACCAGCCGCTGTCCGACCCGGAGCTCTGCGCACGCCTGCAGGAGACCATCGTCCGCCGTCTGTCCGAGCCCAGCAGCCCTACCCCGGCGCAGATCACCTTCTGACCCCGGCTCATGATGTGGCGCCGGACGCCACATCATGAGCCAGGATCAGATTCTGAAGCTGTCCACCAGCTGCTTGAGCCGGCCGACCTGCTGATCCAGCTCGGTACAGGCGCTCAGGCTGGCCTGCAGGTTGCGCACGCCGTCCTGGTTGAGCATGTTGATCTCGGTAATGTCCATGTTCAGGCTCTCGATCACCGAGGTCTGTTCCTCGGTGGCAGTGGCCACCGACTGGTTCATGCCGTCGATTTCGCCGATGCGGCGAGTCACGCCATCCAGCTTCTCCCCCGCCTGACCACCGATGCGCACACTGTCATCACTGAAGCGGCGACTCTCGCCCATGGTCGCCACCGCATCACGCGCGCCGGCTTGCAGTTGCTCGATCATCTGCTGGATTTCCAGGGCCGAACTCTGCGTGCGCTGCGCCAGGTTGCGCACCTCATCGGCCACCACGGCGAAACCTCGCCCGGCCTCGCCGGCACGCGCCGCCTCGATGGCGGCGTTGAGCGCCAGCAGGTTGGTCTGCTCGGAGATGCCCTTGATCACGTCGAGGATCTGGCCGATGTCGCTGCTCTTCTCGCTGAGCACCTCGATGTGCCGACCGGAGGCCTGAATCTTCTCCGACAGTTCGCTCATCGAGCCCAGCGTGCGGTCGACCATGCCCTGGCCCTCCTCGGCATCGCGGCGCGCATCGCTGGCCTGCACGGAGGCGTCGGCGGCATTGCGCGCGATCTCCTGGGCTGCGGCGCCCAGCTCGTTGATCGCCGCCGCGACGCTGTCGGTACGCGATGCCTGCTCGCTGGAGTTATCCATGGACGCGTTGGACGCCTGCACCACCGTGCTCACCCGGGCATGCACCTCACGAGTTGCCGAAGCCACCTCGCGGATCGACTCGTGGATGCGCTCGACGAAGCGATTGAAGGCGCCAGCCAGCTCACCGAACTCGTCGCCGGAGGCGATCGTGAGGCGCTGCGTCAGGTCCCCCTCGCCCTCGGCGATGCCGCCCATGGCATGGCTCATCACGTGCAGCGGGCGCAGCAGGATGCGGATCAGCGCGCCCAGCAGCAGCAGAATGGCCACCACACCGATGATCGTCACCATCAGCGCGGAGACGCGGAACTCGCTGAGCGCAGCGAAGGCCTTGCCTTCGTCGACCGACAGACCGACGTACCAGCGCACGCCGGCCAGCCCCTGCACCGGCAGGAAGGTGACCAGGCGGGCGCTGCCATCGACCGCCGAAGCGCCCTGCAGGGTGGACTCCAGGCGAGGCGCCCCGCCCGGGAAAAGCTCCGCCAGGGTCTTGAGCACCAGGCTCTTGTCAGGGTGCACCAGCACCGTGCCCTTTTCGTCGACCAGGAAGGCATAGCCCATCCCGCCCAGGTCGAAGGAGTTGAGAATGTCATCGACCGTCTGCAGTTTCAGGTCGCCACCGACCACCCCCAGCAGGTTGCCACCCGCGCTGACCGGACGCGTGATGGTGATCAGCAGGCCGTCACGCGGGTCGGCCGCCAGATAGGGCGCGGTCAGCCCCGGGCCACCGTTGCCCTGCGCGCTCTTGTACCAGGGCCGCTGGCGAGGATCGTAACCGGCGGGTAGCTCGCTGGCGGGGAACTGGGTGTAGGTGCCATCAGCCTGGCCAAAATAGGCATAGAGGAAGGCGGAAGCGATGCTGCGATGCTGCAGGCTCCTGCGCAGGGACGCCGGTGAGCTGTCGTCCTGCACCGACTCGGCGAGGTTGTCCAGCAACTGCATGCGTCCATCCAGCCAGTGCTGGATGTTGCCGGTTGAGACCAGGCCGACATCATTGAGGTAGTTGGACAGGCTTTCGCGGATCGCCGTGCGCTGCAGGTAATCGTTGTACAGCGCGAACGATGCGAAGACCGCAATGACCACAAGGGAAGCAGCCAGCATGATCTTGTGACTGAATTTCAGGGTGCGCATGGGCAGAGTTCGCCATGAAAAGGGGGAGAGAACGGGTTAGGCCGACGCTATCGGCGCGCGAAGCCGGGCCTTGAGCGCTGCGTGCGTCGCAGACGCGACCTAAACGGACGAAAATCGGACGGACGAAGGGAATTTCCCCGCAAGGCCTGCCGTGCTAGTGTCGCCAGCTTTGTCACCGCCTCACAAAGGACCCGTCGGATCATCATGAACCACGCCCTCGCCCAGCTGCAGCCCTACCCGTTCGAGAAGCTCCGCGCCCTGCTCGCCGACGTGCAGCCTGCCAGCGACCGCTCGCCCATCGCGCTGTCCATCGGTGAGCCCAAGCACCGCTCGCCCGACTTCGTCGCCCAGGCGCTGACCGCCAACCTCGACAAGCTCGCCGTCTATCCGACCACCCTGGGCCTGCCGGAGCTGCGCCAGAGCATCGCCAACTGGTGCGAACGGCGCTTCGCCGTGCCGGCCGGCTGGCTGGATGCCGCGCGCCACGTGCTGCCGGTCAATGGCACCCGCGAGGCCCTGTTCGCCTTCACCCAGGCCGTGGTCGACCGCAACGCCAAGGGCCTGGTGGTCAGCCCCAACCCCTTCTACCAGATCTACGAAGGCGCGGCGTTTCTCGCCGGCGCAGAGCCGCACTACCTGCCCTGCCTGGAGGCCCACGGCTTCAACCCGGACTTCGATGCGGTGCCGACCGAGGTCTGGCAACGCTGCCAGATCCTCTTCCTCTGCTCACCGGGCAACCCCACCGGTGCACTGATCCCGGTCGAGACCCTGAAGAAGCTGATCGCCCTGGCCGACCAGCATGACTTCGTGATTGCCGCCGACGAATGCTACAGCGAGCTGTACTTCGACGAGGCCGCGCCACCGCCCGGCCTGCTCAGCGCCTGTGCCGAGCTGGGCCGCAGCGATTTCGCGCGCTGCGTGGTGTTCCACAGCCTGTCCAAGCGCTCCAACCTACCCGGCCTGCGCTCCGGCTTCGTGGCCGGCGACGCCAGCATCCTCAAGCACTTCCTGCTGTACCGCACCTACCATGGCTGCGCCATGCCGGTACAGACCCAGCTGGCCAGCGTTGCCGCCTGGAACGACGAGGCCCACGTGCGCACCAACCGCGACATGTACCGCGAGAAGTTCGCCGCCGTGCTGGAGATCCTCGCCCCGGTGATGGACGTGCAGCGCCCGGACGGTGGCTTCTACCTGTGGGCACGCACGCCGGGTGACGACGCCACCTTCACCCGCGACCTGTTCGCCAGCGAACACGTCACCGTGGTGCCGGGTTCCTACCTGTCGCGCGAAGTCAACGGCGTCAATCCCGGCGCCGGCCGCGTGCGCATGGCCCTGGTCGCGCCGCTGGCCGAGTGCATCGAAGCCGCCGAGCGTATCGCCCGCTTCATTCGCGGCGCCTGAACAACTTCAAAAGCAGTCGCGGCTGAAGCCCCTCCCACAGCTGCTTAGTTTGTAGGAGGGGCTTTAGCCGCGAGCCTCTGACTCCGTAGCCCGGATGCAATCCGGGCTACGCCTATCCGTGACTCAGCTCTTGTGCAGGCGCGCCTCGGCGATATCCAGGTCGCGCAGGATCTCGGCTAGCATGTCGTCATCCAGCTCGTTGTCCTTGCGCATGCGATACAGCTCCAGGCGCTGGGTACGCAGCGCCTGCAGGCGCAGGCGGTACTCCAGGCGATCGACCTCGCGCTGATGCTCACGCGCCTCCTCGCCACCACGGGCACGCTCGAGCAGATCGCGGTACTCACTCATCAGGCGCGCCTTCACCTCGACCGAGGCGATTGCGCCCTCGGCATCGGCGGCGCGCTCGTCCTCGGACTCCAGGTAGCGAATGGCCGACTCCAGCATCAGCGCGCGATGGCGATTGAGCTCACGCTCATGCACGGCGGCGTTGTCCTGCGGCAGGCGCGGCAGGATGCGTGGCAAGGCGACGCTGGCGACCAGCAATGACAACAGGATCACCCCGGCAGCGATCAGGATCAGCAGGTCACGCTCGGGGAAGGCCTCGCCGCTGTTGAGCAGCAACGGCAACGACATCACGCCGGCCAGGGTCACCGCCCCACGCACACCACCGAGCGTCAGCACCGCGCTGAGGGCGATGCGTGATTGCCCGGCGAACCGCGTGGGCTCGCCGCGCAGCCGGCGCAGTGCCCCGGACATGCGCCAGTAGCTGTAGACCCAGACGAAGCGCAGCAGCATCAGCACGGCGTAGATCACCACCACCATGGCCAGGGCCTGCAGTGCGAAACGCCAGGGCGTCGCGTGCCCGCCCAGCGCGGCGCCGAGGATGTCCGGCAGCTGCAAGCCGAGCAGCAGGAAGATCAGGCCGTTGAAGGTGAACTCCAGGAGTGCCCAGACGCTGCGGTTGAGCATCCGCGTCGAGGTCTGCCTGGGCAGCAGATCGAGACGGCTCTGCATCATCCCCGCCGCGACGGCGGAGAGAATCCCGGAGAGCCCCAGGTGCTCGGCGGCCACGTAAGCGGCGAATGGCAACAGCAGCAGGAGCAGCACATGCGGGGCGGGGTCTTCCCAGCCCCGGCCGATCATCCAGGCGCGCAGCCGCCCCAGCAGGTAGCTGAGCGCCACGCCGATGGCCAGCCCGCCAAACGCCACCAGGAGAAACTGCAGGCCGGCATCGGTGATCGAGAACACCCCGGTGAGCGTCGCCGCCACGGCGAACTTGAACGCCACCAGGCCGGAGGCGTCGTTCATCAGCGCCTCGCCCTGCAACAGGTTGTTCAGGGTGTTGGGCAAACGCCCATGGGTGATCGCCGAGACGGCCACCGCATCGGTCGGCGAGAGCACTGCGGCCAGGGCGAAACAGGCCGCCAGCGGCACCTGCGGCAACAGCCAGTGGATGACCTGCCCGGCCCCCAGGATGGTGAAGAACACCAGGGCGAACGCCAGCAGCAGGATCGGGGTGCGCAGCTCCCGGAACTGCCCCTTGGGCATGCGCCAGCCGTCGACGAACAGCAAGGGCGGGATGAACAGCAGCAGGAACAGCTCGGGATCGAGGCGCACGTGCATGCCCAGGACCGGAATGGCCAGCAGCGCACCGATCAGGATCTGCAGCAACGGCAGCGGCAAGGGGATGAACTGGGCGGTAATACGGGTGCCACTGACCACCAGCAGCATGGTCAGGATGGTGTAGAGCAATTGCATGGCGCGAAACCGGCGGGAACGGGCGGGAGGCTGCGATTCTAGCGCCGTAACACTTCGCAGCGACAGCCACCGCCCAGCCGCGACATGACGTGGCATAATGGCCCGCCGTATTTCCCGGAGCTTCCGGCACGCCACTCATCAGAGGAAGATCAATGAGTTACGTCCTGTATGGCATCAAGGCCTGTGACACGATGAAAAAGGCCAGAACCTGGCTCGAAGAGCACCAGGTCGACTATGCCTTTCATGACTACAAGAGCGCCGGAATCGACCGTGCGAGCCTGGAGAAATGGTGCAACGAGCATGGCTGGCAAACCATCCTCAACCGCGCCGGCACCACCTTCCGCAAGCTGGACGACATCCAGAAAAGCGACCTCGACCAGGCCAGGGCCATCGACCTGATGCTGGCCCAGCCCTCGATGATCAAGCGCCCGGTGCTCGACCTGGGCGACAAGACCCTGGTCGGCTTCAAACCGGATAACTACCAAGCCGCGTTGGCCTGATACCTCACCCGATTTCGTTGCAAGGAACCCATATCATGAGCACCACCCTCTTCAGCATCGCCTTTGGCGTCGGCACCCAGAATCGCCAGGGCAACTGGCTGGAAGTCTTCTACGCGCAGCCCCTGCTCAACCCGGCTGCCGAGCTGGTCGCCAAGGCCGCCGAGAAGCTCGGCTACCAGGGCGGCAACCAGGCCATCGCCTTCACCACCGCCCAGGCGGCCGACCTGGCCGAGGCCCTGAAAGGCGTGGACAGCGCCCAGGCCGCGCTGCTGACCCGCCTGGCCGAAAGCCACAACCCGCTGGTCGCCACCTTCCTCGCCGAAGACGGCGCACCGAGTAGCACGCCAGAGGCCTACCTCAAGCTGCACCTGCTGTCGCACCGCCTGGTCAAGCCGCACGGCCTGAGCCTGGCCGGCATCTTCCCGCTGCTGCCCAACGTGGCCTGGACCAGCCAGGGCGCTGTCGACCTCGGCGAGCTGGCCGAGCGTCAGCTGGAAGCACGCCTGAAGGGCGAGCTGCTGGAAGTGTTCTCCGTGGACAAGTTCCCGAAAATGACCGACTACGTGGTACCGGCCGGCGTGCGTATCGCCGACAGCGCCCGCGTGCGCTTGGGCGCCTACATCGGCGAAGGCACCACCGTGATGCACGAAGGCTTCGTCAACTTCAACGCAGGCACCGAAGGCCCGGGCATGATCGAAGGCCGCGTCTCCGCGGGCGTATTCGTCGGCAAGGGTTCGGACCTGGGCGGCGGCTGCTCGACCATGGGCACCCTGTCCGGCGGCGGCAACATCATCATCAGCGTCGGCGAGGGCTGCCTGATCGGTGCCAACGCCGGTATCGGCATCCCACTGGGTGACCGCAACACCGTGGAAGCCGGCCTGTACATCACCGCAGGGACCAAGGTGAACCTGCTCGACGAGGGCAATGCCCTGGTCAAGGTGGTCAAGGCGCGTGAGCTGGCCGGCCAGGCCGACCTGCTGTTCCGCCGCAACTCGCTGACCGGCGCCGTGGAGTGCAAGACCCACAAGTCGGCCATCGAGCTGAACGAAGCCCTGCACGCTCACAACTGAAAAGTTGGTTTAACGCTGCTGCGCTAGCCCATACTGCGTTGCAATAAGGCTCGAACGCTCATTTACACCAGTAAACTCCGCGTCCGAGCCTTATCGCGCCTTGTCTGGCCGTCGCTCGCAACACGTTAAACCCAACTTTTAACTGCCAGATGATCTCTGGAAGCATCCATGTCACTGATCTCCCCCTGGCGCGCCGACTTCCCCGGCATTCTCGCCCTCGAAGCCGAAGGCCAGACCTACCTCGACAGCGCCGCTACCGCGCAGAAGCCGCAGGTACTGCTCGACGCCCTGCTCGGCTACTACGCCACAGGCGCAGCCAACGTGCACCGTGCCCAGCACCTGCCCGGCGAACGCGCCACCCGCGCCTTCGAGGCCAGCCGCCAGGACGCCGCGCAGTGGCTCAACGCCGCCAGCGCGGAACAGATCATCTTCACCCGCGGCACCACCGAATCACTCAACCTGCTCGCCTATGGCCTCGAGTCGCAGTTGCCGGGCGACGGGCAGATCGTCATCAGCGCCGCCGAACACCACGCCAATCTGCTGCCCTGGCAACAACTGGCCCGGCGTCGCAACCTGGAGCTGGTCGTGCTGCCGCTGGACGCCAGTGGCAGCGTCGACCTGGAACAGGCCGCCGCGCGCATCGGCCCGCGCACCCGCCTGCTGGCCGTGACCCAGCTGTCCAACGTGCTCGGCCGCTGGCAACCGCTGCCACAGCTGCTGGCCATGGCCCGCGCCCAGGGCGCGCTGAGCGTGGTCGACGGCGCCCAGGGCGCGGTGCATCAGCGCCCCGACGTGCAGGCGCTGGGCTGCGACTTCTACGTCTGCTCGGCGCACAAGCTGTACGGCCCGGATGGCGTCGGCCTGCTCTACGGCCGCGGCGAGGCCCTGGCCCGGCTGCAGCACTGGCAGTTCGGCGGCGAGATGGTGCAGGACGCCGACTACCAGCAGGCCAGCTTCCGTCCGGCGCCGCTGGGTTTCGAAGCCGGCACCCCGGCGGTCAGCGCGGTGATCGCCTTCGGCGCCGTGCTGCGCTGGCTCGGCGCCCTGGATACGAACGCCGTGGCGGCCCACGAGAGCGCCCTGCACAGCGCCCTGCTGAGCGGCCTGCAGGCACGCTCCGGCATGCGCCTGCTCGGCGCGCCGCAGACGGCGCTGGCCAGCTTCTGCATCGACGGCGTGCACAACGCCGACCTGGCTCACCTGCTCAGCGAACAGGGCATCGCCGTGCGCGCCGGCCATCACTGCGCCATGCCGCTGATGAAACAGCTCGGCCTCGGCGGCGCGATCCGCGTATCGCTCGGCCTGTACAGCGACGGCGACGACCTGCAGCGCTTCTTCGCCGCACTGGACAACGCCCTGGAGCTGTTGCGATGAGCGTGCCCCGGTTTTCCGCAGGAGCGGCTGGGCGGCACGCCGTTGCAACCGCGATCGCGGCTGAAGCCGCTCCTACGGGTTCAGGAGGAGATCGGGAATGAACCTGCCCGGCGCTGCTCAGGAAGCTTTCGACGCCTTTACCACCTGCCACGGCTGGGAGCAGCGTGCCCGCCTACTGATGCAATGGGGCGAGCGTCTGGCGCCGCTGAGCGACGCCGAGCGCAGCGAGGCAAACCGCGTGCACGGCTGCGAGAGCCTGGTCTGGCTGGTCGCCGAGCAGCATGAAGGCCGCTGGCGCTTCCGCGCGACCAGCGATGCACGTCTGCTGCGCGGCTTGCTCGCGGTGCTGCTGGCGCGCGTCGAAGGCTTGAGCAGCAACGAGTTGGCGCAGCTCGATCTGAACGACTGGTTCAACCAGCTGGGCCTGCAGCGCCAGCTGTCGCCCTCGCGCAGCAACGGCCTGCATGCCGTGTTGCGGCGCATGGCCGAACTGACGGGCTGAGCCTGTTGCCCCGGATTGCTCCGGGCTACGAACTGCTTGCCCCCTGCCAGGCCAGCCCCGGCTCAGGCCTGAGCGCGCTCGCGCTGGGTCAGCCCACGCAGGAAGTTACGCAGGATCTGGTCGCCACACTCACGGTAGTGCCGGTGCCCCGGTGCACGAAACAGCGCCCCGAGCTCGGCCTTGGTCATCGGCAGGTCGGCGGCCTGCAGGATGGCCTGGATGTCGTCGTCGCGCAGCTCGAAGGCGACGCGCAGTTTCTTCAGCACGATGTTGTTGCTCAGGCGCTTCTCCACCGGCAGGCGCGGACGACTGTCGTCCCGGCCCCGCTTGTGGAACACCAGCCCTTCGAGGACATGGGCGAGCAGCACGTCGCTGCAGGCGCGATATCCGGCTTCGTCCTCGCGCAGCAGGCAGGCCGAGATCAGGCCGGGCTCAACCGGGTAATCGGCCAGCCGGCACAAGGCCTCCAGCTTGCTGTCGTTGACGTTCAGCAGGTAGCGCAAGCTGCGCAGCACATCGTTGTTGAGCATGAAAATCCTTGGCTGGCGCAGGACGAGCGTCGCTCAGTCCTGCGCAACGTGATGTGAGGTACTGGGCTGCCAGCTGTCGGCATTGCCCGAGTTCAGGGCCTGCTGCAGACGCTCCAGGTCACCGCGCTTGGCAAACGCTTGCAGCCCGGCGTTGAACAGGCGCAACAGCTCCGCCGCTTCGGCGTCATCCTTGCGAAACAGCAGGCGCAGCGGCTCCTTGTTCAGGTAGCGCGGATGGTGCGTGATATGACTGGCGTCCTTGGGGAACAGCTGGCGCAACATGGCATAGCCTACCGCACGATCCTGCGGGTGCAGGTCGATGCGCCCCAGCTCCAGCAGGCGGAAGCTGGTGTCTTCCTTGCCGCTCTGCTGCACCATCAGGCGACCGCCGGCCAGCGCCTCGTCGAACTCCGGCCCGTAGGAGTAACCCAGGGTCGTGCCGATGCGGTAGTTGAACAGGTCGTCGACCTTCTGCCAGTCGAACGCCTGGTCGGCGCGATGGAACAGGACCACCTCGCCGCGCACCAGCGGATCGCTGCAAACACCGTAATTGAGACGGCTGGGGCTGCAGCTGTAGGGCATGATCGCGCTCAGCTGACCCTGCTGCAGCATCAGCACATTGCGGTCCCAGGGATGAAAGATGTATTCGACCCGATAGCCGGCCTCGGCGAACACCGCACTGACCAGCCGCGCCAGGGCCCCGCCATCGGCGCGCTGCTGATCGACATAGGGCGCCCAGTCACCGGTGCCGATGCGCAGGGTCTGCGGCTCGGCCTGCACCGGGGCCAGCAGCAGGAGCCAGACAGGCAGCGTCAGGGAGGCGAGCATCCGTGCCCTGCGCCCTGTGCGAAAGACGCGCTCAAACCGGTAAGACACAAAATCACCTCTACTACGAATGACGTTCGATGCTTCCCTGTGTTCGTTTGCTGCACCTTTTCCGTTTATCCAGCATAGTCAAATGCGCAACGCGCAACGCCCTCAACCAGCAGCCTTGCGCTCTGCCGGGCGCCGGGCGCCGGCGACCAGCTTGTCCACCAGCCTGGCGGCGGCGGCCATGCCGAAACTGGCGGTGACCATCATCACCGCACCGAAACCGCCCGCGCAGTCCAGCCTCACCCCCTCACCGACGAAGCCCTTGGCCTGGCAGACGCTGCCGTCCGGCTTGGGATAGCGCAGCTGCTCGGTGGAGAACACGCACGGCACGCTGTAGGTGCGCCCCGGCGTGCGAGAGAAGCCGTAGTCACGGCGCAGCATGCTGCGCACCTTGGCCGCCAGCGGGTCGTTGAAGGTCTTGTTCAGGTCGGTGACCTGGATCTGCGTCGGGTCGACCTGGCCACCCGCACCGCCGGTGGTGACGATCTGGATCTTGCGCCGCTTGCACCAGGCGATCAGCGCGGCCTTGGCCGGCACGCTGTCGATGCAGTCGATCACGCCATCGAGCTGTTCGGTGATGTACTCGGCCATGGTCTCGCGGGTGACGAAGTCGGCCACCGCGTGCACCACGCACGCCGGGTTGATGGCACGGATGCGCGCGGCCATCTCGTCGACCTTGGCCTTGCCCACCGCGCCCTCGAGGGCGTGCACCTGACGATTGGTGTTGGTGATGCACACATCATCCAGGTCGAACAGGGAAATCTCGCCCACGCCGGAGCGCGCCAGGGCTTCCGCAGCCCAGGAGCCGACGCCACCGATGCCGACCACGGCCACATGCGCCGCAGCCAGGCGCTGGTAACCCTCCAGGCCATAAAGCCGGGCTATTCCGCCAAAGCGCTGATCGTCTGTATTCATCTATCCCCCTGCTGGACGGCGCGCATTATAGAGATAGCACCTTGCCCACCCAACCCCGAAAGGCAGGTCAGCCGTCGGTCGGCGCTATGCCGCCGGCGCGTGAATGCATCCGCCCAGGCGCCGGATGACCTGATTGGTAACGACTTTTGCTTTAAGATGGCCAGCCTTCACGCCAGCCGCCGCATCGGAGCCGCAATGACCGCCCCCCTCACCCCGACTCTGGAACTCGCCTTCGACCTGATCCGCCGTCCGTCCGTCACCCCGGTCGACGAAGGCTGCCAGGAACTGATGATGCGTCGCCTCGCCGCCTGCGGCTTCGAGGTGGAGCGCATGCGCATCGAAGAGGTGGAGAACTTCTGGGCCCGGCGTGGTGGCGACGGCCCCGTGCTGTGCTTCGCCGGGCATACCGACGTGGTGCCCACCGGCCCGCTGGACGCCTGGCAGTACCAGCCGTTCGACGTGCGCGTGGATGAGGACGGCATGCTCTGCGGCCGTGGCGCCGCCGACATGAAGGGCAGCCTGGCCAGCATGGTCATCGCCGTCGAGCGTTTCGTCGCCGACCATCCGCAACACAAGGGCGCCATCAGCTTCCTCATCACCAGCGACGAGGAAGGTCCGGCGCAGCACGGCACCAAGGCCGTGGTCGAGCGCCTGCGCGAGCGCGGCGAGCGTCTGGACTGGTGCATCGTCGGTGAACCCTCGAGCACCACCCTGCTCGGCGACGTGGTCAAGAATGGCCGTCGCGGCTCGCTCGGCTGCACCCTCACCGTGTACGGCAAGCAGGGCCACGTGGCCTACCCGCACCTGGCGAAGAACCCGATTCACCTGGCCGCCCCGGCCCTGGCCGAGCTGGCTGCCGAGCACTGGGACCACGGCAACGACTACTTCCCGCCGACCAGCTTCCAGGTCTCCAACCTCAACGCCGGCACCGGTGCCACCAACGTCATTCCGGGGGAGCTGAAGGCGGTGTTCAACTTCCGCTTCTCCACCGAATCCAGCGTCGAAGACCTGCAGCAACGCGTCAGCGCCATCCTCGACAAGCATGGCCTGGACTACCACTTGGAGTGGGCGCTGTCCGGCCTGCCGTTCCTAACCCAGCCCGGGGACCTGCTCGACGCCGTGGCCGCCAGTATCCGCAGCGTGACCGGTCGCGAGACCACCCCGTCGACCAGCGGCGGTACCTCGGACGGGCGCTTCATCGCCACCCTCGGCACCCAGGTGGTCGAGCTCGGCCCGGTCAACGCCACCATTCACCAGATCAACGAACGCGTACTGGCCAGTGATCTGGACCTGCTCACCGAGGTCTACTACCAGACCATGGTCAAGCTCCTCGCATGCTGATCTGCCCCCTCTGCCAGACCGCGCTCGAACCCAGCGCCAGCGGCCTGGCCTGCGCCAACCGGCACAGCTTCGACCGCGCCCGCCAGGGCTACTTCAACCTGTTGCCGGTGCAGCACAAGAACAGCCGCGATCCGGGCGACAACCAGGCCATGGTCGAGGCACGCCGGCGCTTTCTCGACGGCGGCCACTACGCGCCGCTGGCCGCACGCCTGGCCCAGCTCGCCGCCGAACGTGCACCGGCTCGCTGGCTGGATATCGGCTGCGGCGAGGGCTACTACACGCAGCAGATCGGCCACGCCCTGCCGGATGCCGACGGCTACGCCCTGGACATCTCCCGCGAGGCGGTCAAGCGCGCCTGCAAGCGTGCCCCGCAGCTGAGCTGGCTGGTGGCGAGCATGGCCCGCGTGCCGCTGGCCGACGCCAGCTGCAACCTGCTGGCCAGCGTGTTCAGCCCGCTCGACTGGAGCGAGGCTGAACGCCTGCTCGCCCCCGGCGGCGGCCTGCTGCGCATGGGCCCGACCCGTGGCCACCTGATGGAGCTGCGGCAGAAGCTGTATGACGAAGTGCGCGACTACGACGACGAGAAACACCTGGCGCTGATCCCGGCGGGCATGCACCTGGCGCACAGCGAGACCCTGCAGTTCCCCCTGCACCTTGCGGAGGCCCAGGCCCGCGCCGATCTGCTGGCCATGACCCCGCACGGTTGGCGCGCCAGTGCCGAACGCCGCGAGGCGGTGATCGCCACGCCCTTCGAAGTGACCGTCTCCATCCGCTACGATTGGATCGTCAAAACCCCGAGCATCAGCTCTCAGGACTAGAAGCCATGCGCCAACCCGATATCGAGATCTACCTGAAAGACGCCGAGCGCGACGCCGTGGCCCAGTGGCTGGGTGCAGCCCTGGGGCCTTGCAGCGACTGGCAGCAGAAAGGCCAGACCTTCAAGTGCAAGGCCGGCGAGGTACCGGTGACCTGGCTGCCCAAGGCGGTGGGCAAATGGCACAGCCTGTACCTGGAAAGCGACGCTACGCCCTGGGCCGACGACCTCGCCTGCGCCCGCGCCGCCTACGCCGCCCTTGGCGTGCAGGTTCGCTGCGCACCCGGCACCTGGGTCGAAGATGAAAGCGATGAAGAGGCCGACCGCTGGATCAAGGTCGATGCCGATGGCGAGACCGAGATCGTCTGGCGCACCGAATGAACGCGGCCGCCCAGCGGCCTGCTGATGACCCTCGCCCATTCATGAGAGAAGGTGCCCGAAGTGCGGGATAGGCTCAGGCGCCCCACATCACGGGCTCCTGCATCGCCCCCGTAGCCCGGATGCAATCCGGGACCAGAGCGACGCATTCCCCGGATCGAGCTCAGGCTAACGGAAATCCGGCCTACCCCAGAAACGAAAAGGCCCGTCGATGACGGGCCTTTGCATTGGAGTCTGGGGCTCAGACCGCAGAGACGTCTTCCGCTTGCAGGCCTTTCTGGCCCTGGGTCACACCGAACTCGACCTTCTGGCCTTCGACCAGGGTGCGGTGACCTTCGCCACGGATGGCGCGGTAGTGAACGAACACGTCCGGGCCGCTTTCGCGCTGAATGAACCCGTAACCCTTGGAATCATTGAACCATTTGACGGTTCCGGTCTCACGATCTGCCATTACCAACTTCTCCAAACTCGCTATGTTTTTATTGTCCCGAAGGCGCTTTGACGGCTCGGTAAAAACGTTCTTCTCAGCGTTCGCCAACCCCGGCAATTCGAGCATGGAGCAGGTCAAGCGAGTAGCGTTCTTGCTGCAGCCGAAGGCCGAGTATAAAGCATGAATTGTGACTGAAAAGTACTTTTTTGGAGCCACCCCGCCACCTGGAAAAATGCGCTGTTCAGAGCGTTTTTGTCAGCTTTTGGCCAGCAGATCGCGCAACTTCTTCATCAACCGCTGCGCCTGTTCGACGTCGAGGCGATAGGCCCAGTCAGGGCGCGCGCTGACTTCCTCCACCTTGAAACCTTCACGCGCCCCCAGCGTCAGCCAGTACTGTTCTCCCTGCCGGTACAGGGCGCCGGCAAGCTTCTGCCCACCGAAACCACTGAGGCTGAAACGCAGCACCGGCGGCTGTTTGAAGCCCACCTGGTCGAGCGGCGCGGCATCAGCGAACTGCAGGCTGGAGAACAGCGTCGCCACGCTGTTGGCCGCGCCCTCGAAAGCGAGCTTCTGCGTTCCGGCCAGTTGCTCGACGGCAAAGTTGTACTGCTTGGCATCGGCCCGGTTCAGGGTGAGCACCTCGCCGTCGGCATGGCGCAGCTCGATGCGCTGGATATCGGTGTAGGGAATGTCACTGATGCGCCGATCCAGCCAGTCCAGCTCGCGCGGCGGTACGTTCAGCTGGCGATCGATCAACCAGACCTGGTCCTCTCCAGCCAGGCGCACCAGTTGCCCGGCGCCTTGCTGGGCTGCCTTGCCCAGGCGCAGACCGAGGTCGGGGTGGCCGTCGAACTGCAGCTTCAGGCGCACTGCCTGCTCACCCTCCGCGCCTTGCTCGGCCAGGCCCAGGCGCGCGTGCCACTGCGCATTGGCGGTCTTGGCCTCCACCTTCCGCGCCTCGCGCAGCGCCCGCAGCAGGTCGGCCAGTACCTGCCTTGCCGCCGGGTAGTCGGCCTTCGCCGGCACCACCCAGTTCTCGCCGTGACGCTCGATACGCACCGGAGGCTGGCCCGGCGCCTCGATGTCCAGCGCCTGCAGGCTGCCCAGGTAGTCCTGCTGCGCGGCCAGCCATGGTGCCTGTTCGACCGGCGCGGCGGCCTGCTGCTGGTCATGCCGCAGCGCCAGATAGCCCAGCGCGCAGAGCAGCGCGATGACGAGCAATGCGCTCAGACCTTTCTTGCCCATGAAACCCTTCCCCCTTGAATGAGATGGAGCCGCGTGGAGCGCACCGATGCCTCAGAGGCGGTGCGCCCGCCGCGCCCTTGCGGAAACCTGTCGTTTGCTGGCGGCGCTGCTACCCCCGGATCGCAGCTGGGCCACGAAACCCTCGGTGTGTGGTGGATGCCGCTTCCTGCATCCACCACAGCGGTGGATCGGTGAAGCGTGATCCACCCTACGCATCACCCCGGATCGCAGCCGGGATACGAAACCCTCGACGTAGGGTGGATGCCGCTTCTTGCATCCACCACAGCGGTGGATCGGTAAAGCGTGATCCACCCTACGCACCGCCCCGGATCGCAGCCGGGATACGAAACCCTCGACGTAGGGTGGATGCCGCTTCTTGCATCCACCACAGCGGTGGATCGGTAAAGCGTGATCCACCCTACGCATCACCCCGGATCGCAGCCGGGATACGAAACCCCCGGCGTAGGGTGGATGCCGCTTCTTGCATCCACCACAGCGGTGGATCGGTAAAGCGTGATCCACCCTACGCACCGCCCCGGATCGCAGCCGGGATACGAAACCCTCGGCGTAGGGTGGATGCCGCTTCCTGCATCCACCACAGCGGTGGATCGGTGAAGCGTGATCCACCCTACGCACCACCCCGGACTGCAGCCGGGATACGAAACCCTACGCCCACGCGTTGCAGCGCCTAGGGTCGCGCTGGCCGTCAGGCCTGACGACGCCGGCGCCACAGCCACAGGGCCAGGACCAGCAAGGTCAGCAGCGCCGGCACCAGGCCGATGTTGAGCACCTTCAGGGTGCGTCCCAGCGCCTCGATATCGGCGTTGAGCTGATAGCGCACGTCACGCAGCTCCTTGCGCAGCTCCAGCTTCTGCTGGATGAAGCGCTGCAGCGCGGTCTGCTGTTCCGGGGTCAGCTCCAGCGCCTTGTTCGGATCATCGCTGCGTTGCAGCGCGGCCAGTTGCTGCTCGGTCTCGGTCAGGCGCGCCTGCAGTGCCTGCTCCTTGTCACGCAAGCGCTGCTCGGCCGCCCGCTGCAGCTCCTCCACCACCACGAACGGACGGCTGAAACGACCACGCGAACGCACGCTGATCAGCGCCTCGGAACCGCTCAGGTTGTCCAGCGCGTTGATGACGAAGCTGCCGTTGTCAGCCCAGGGTTGCGGCATGCGCTGGCCGAAGAATTCCTGCACCTGCACCCACAGGCGATCGCTGAGGATGTCGGTATCGGCCACCGCGATGACGTTGATGTTGTCGGCCTGCTTGAGGCCATCCTTGCGCCCCTCGATACCGTCGGGGAAGGCGCTCTGCGCCGGGCCATCGACCCGCGCGGCAATGGTGTAGCGCTCACCGGTCGGCTCCAGCTCACGGATCAGCTCCTCCGGGTTGCTGAGCATGGCGAAACGCTGGGCATCGAAGGGCATGGCGTACTCGGAGCTCTGCATCAGCGGCGTGAAGTGGCTCTTCGCCCCCTCCAGCGGTTCGAGGATGCCGGCCGTAGCGACGGTGATGCTCTCCAGCCCGGCCGTGGCGATATCGGTCTGGTCCAGCGCCTTGCGCGGCAGGCTCAGCCAGGCGGCATGACGCACCGGGCGCTGGCCCTGGCCCATGTTCACCGACATGGCATAGGCACCATCGCCCAGCACCTTGTCCGGGACCATGCGCAGGCCCCAGGCCTTGAACAGCGGCTCAAGGCTCGACGCCTTGTCCACCGCCACTTCACCGGGCATCTCGCCGCTGTCGGCCTCCGCGTAGGGGTCGACGAACACCATCAGCTTGCCGCCGCGCAGCACGAACTGGTCGATGGCATAGAGCGTCTGTTGCGGCAGGTTCTTCGGATGCACCAGCCAGAGCACCGAGACCTGGTCGGGAATCTGGTCGACATCGGCCTTGAGGTTCTCGATCTTGAACAACTGGCGCACCTGCTCCAGCACCATCCATGGCGGCGTCGGCTGGCGCGCCATCATGTCGAAGCCACCGGTCATCGGCAGCCCGGACAGCACCCCGACCACCGGCAGTTCGGGTTTCGCCAGGGTCTGCACCAGGCGGCTCAGCTCGTACTCCAGGTGCTCCTCCTGATCCAGGGCGAAGAACGGAATGACCTGGGTGTCATCCAGCGAATTGGTGCCCGCCAGGCCGAAGTAGACCGAGTCGCCACCCTGCTGCAGCGGAATCCCCTGCAGGCCGTACTCGGCCGCCTTGTCCTCGTCCTCGGAGAAGGGCTGAGGGTCGATGATGTGCAGGCGGATCTTGCCGTTCGCCTGCGCCTGGTAGGCCTTGAGCATCTCCTCCACGCGCTGTGCGTAGGTACGCAGCGCCGGCAGGTCCTTGGCCACCTTGTCCGAGTAGAAGAAGTACAGGTTGATCGGCTCGTCCAGCTCACCGAGGATCTGCCGGGTGCCGTCGGAGATGGTGTAGAGCTTCTGCTCGGTGAGGTCCAGGCGCGCACCGCCCAGGCCGATACCGGCCAGCAGATTGAAGGCAACGAACGCCACCGCGATCAGCAGCAGCCCGGCGCCGGAATAGATCAGCTTTTTCATGGGCGCTCCTCAGTCGGCTTTCTTCAGATCGATGACCACCGCGGTGGCGGTCAACCAGGCAGCGATCAGCGAGAGGAAATACAGCAGATCGCGCAGGTCGATCACACCCTTGCTGATGGCATCGAAGCGCACCAGGAAACTCAGCGAGGCGACGGCGTCCACCCACCACTGCGGCGCCCAGGCGAAGGCATCGAGCACCATCGGAAAGCCGCTGACGATGAACAGGAAGCAGGCGCTGACCGCGAGGATGAAGGCGATCACCTGGTTCTTGCTCAGCGCCGACATGCACGAGCCGATGGCCAGGTAGGCCCCGGCCAGCAGCCAGCTGCCGAGGTAGCCGGTGATGATCGCGCCGTTGTCCGGCTCGCCCAGGTAGTTGACGGTGATGATCATCGGGAAGGTCAGCAGCAGCGCGATGCCGGCGAACACCCAGGCCGCCAGGAACTTGCCGGTGACCGCCTCGAAGCGGGTGATCGGCAGGGTCATCAGCAGCTCGATGGAGCCGGACTTGCGCTCCTCCGCCCACAGGCGCATGGCGATCGCCGGCACCAGGAACAGGTACAGCCAGGGGTGGAAGTTGAAGAAGGCCGAGAGGTTGGCCTGGCCGCTCTCGAAGAAACCGCCCAGGTAGAAGGTGAACACCCCGGACAGCACCAGGAAGATCACGATGAACACATAGGCCAGCGGCGTGGCGAAGTAGCTCGCCAGCTCGCGCTTGAAGATCACGGGCAACTGGGTCATGGCTGCTCTCCTCGGGTCAGGCTGCGGAATACTTCATCGAGCCGACCGCGTTCCACGTTGAGCTCCCTGACCCTCCAGCCGCGCTGGGCGATCAGTGCGTTGACCTGCGGGAAGATCACCTCGCCCGGCTGCGCCAGCACGCTCAGGCTGTGCTCGCGCGGGTTCTCCTCGACCCCGGCGACACCGGGCAGCGCCGCCAGCGCGGCCGGGTCCAGGGCCTCATCGGCTACCAGCGTCACCGCCTGGTGGTAGCGCGAACGGCTCTCCAGTTCCAGCGGCGTGCCATCGGCCAGCAGGCGGCCCTGGGCGATGACCACGGCGCGGGTGCAGAGCGCCGTGACTTCTTCGAGGATGTGGGTGGAAATGATCACGATCTTGTCGCGGGCCAGGCCCTGGATGAGCTGGCGCACCTGATGCTTCTGGTTCGGATCGAGGCCGTCGGTGGGCTCATCGAGAATCAGCACGCGCGGATCGTGCAGGATCGCCTGGGCCAGGCCGACGCGGCGCTTGAAGCCCTTGGACAGCGTTTCGATGCTCTGCTCCAGCACCGCCTGCAACTCCACCTGGGCCACGGCATGCTCGACCCGCAGCGCCTTCTCGGCACCACGAAAACCGCGCACCTCGGCGATGAAGGAGAGGAAACCGCGCACGCTCATATCGCCGTAGCACGGCGCGCCTTCGGGGAGGTAGCCGATCTGCCGCTGGGCCTTGAGCGTCTGCGTCTGGATATCGCAGCCGAGAATGCTCGCCGTGCCGGAGGTCGGCGCGAGAAACCCTGTGAGCATCTTCATCGTGGTGGATTTGCCAGCCCCGTTGGGGCCGAGAAAGCCCAGCACTTCCCCTGGCTGGACACTGAACGACAGGTCATCGACTGCCGTGTACTGCGCAAAACGCCTGGTCAGGTTTCTTATTTCGATCATGGCCTCTCACCGTCGCGAAAACGCCCGAGTCCCGCGTAACCACCGCGAGAACGCAGGCCGCAAGAACGCCGGGCAAAAGCGCACGCCCGGACGAAGGCATGACAACCCTCATCCGGGAAAGTTCAGCGGCCCCGCATACCTCGGCAAAATGCGTCAGGCGAGGTTCAGCCTGCTCGCCCGATACGGCTCGGGCGAGTGCTCGTGACGGTCGTTGCAGCCGTTCCGAAGCCTGCCTGCGAGCGGCCCAGCACCGTGATTGCCGGGCAGAGGAGACGCCCGCCCCATCCCCTGCGCAGAGAACCTGCTAGGCTCAGCGCCCAGACCAACCTCGGAAAGCATTCACGGATGAATAATCAGACGCCTCGTTCGAAAGGGCTGCGAGCCTTCAATGCCCTGTGCGCCACCTGCCTGATCGGCGCGCTGATCTATCTGCTGACGATGGGCGTGCACGCCGTTGCCGTAGCCGCCATGCTGGTTTCCATCGCCGCAGCGGCTGTCCCGCTCACCTGGGGCGACGGCGGCATCCTGGAGGTGGTGATCGGGACGGTCGAGGCGATCATCGATGGACTTCTGGCCCTCATCGAGGGGATGATCAGCGTCCTCTCCGGCCTGTTCAGCTAGCGCCCCCGAGCACGACCGGAGTCACCCGCCGCGCCGGAACCCGGCAAGGCAACTCCCTTCCAGCGCATCAGCGCTACTGAATGGACAGGCGTCAGTCCGTAAAACGCCAGACATGCCCGTAACCGTCGACGTGACATCCGCTGACTCACTGGAAGTTGCACTCGCAAGATTGAACCGCAAGGTAAGCGCCGAACTGGGCCGCCGCTGGTACAAACGGCGGTTCGGCTACTTCGAGAAGCCTTCGGCGCTACGCCGCAAGCGCAAGCAGATGGACAAACTGGCCATCGCCTCCGGCGGCGGCCTGTGGCTGAAAATCGGGCTGAAGGAGCAGTTCTGCAGACATGCTGGCAGTGGCGTCGGCCGCTGACGTCGGTGCAGGCGCACTCGCTCAACCCGGTGACTTGGCCTAACCTCGATAGCGCACGCTCGCTTACCCCCAAGGAAGCCACATGAACGTCAAACGGATCATTGCCAATCTTCACGCAGCGCAACCAGCGGAGGTGGATGAGTTCTATCGGCTGATCCTGGGCCTCGAACTGGTCATGGACCATGGCTGGATTCGCACCTATGCCGGTTCCGAGAGGATGGCGGTGCAGGTCAGCTTCGCCAGCGAGGGCGGCTCGGACACGCCAGTGCCCGACCTGTCCATCGAGGTGGATGATCTCGACGAGGCGTTGCGGCGTGTCGCGGAACAGCGGATTCCCATCGAGTACGGGCCGTCGCATGAGCCCTGGGGCGTTCGCCGTTTCTACGTCAGGGACCCGCTCGGCAACCTGATCAACATCCTCCAGCATGTCTGAAGCGCCTCTGCGCGCGTCGAAGATCGAGACCCTGAACATGTTCATACCCCTAGCCACTGCGGTACTGCTCGGCCTGGCGACGCCCCTGGCCCATGCTGACGACTCGAACCCGCCTGACGGGCTGCTCAGACCCAATGCCGAGGAAGCCGCGGACGTGATCGCGGCGCTGACCGGGCTCGAGCAGATGCGTGCGGAGATGACCGTGACGCTCGGCACCTGCGTGCCTGCACTCGAGGCGCAGCACCCTGGGCAGATCGCCTGCACCTTCGCCCTGAAAGTCGGTGCAGGCAGCTCGGAATCACAAGCGGACTTCTACAAGATCGACGACGCATGGCAGGCTCAGCCAAGCGTCTCCCAGGACCTGCTTCCATTTCCTGATCCGGCCCTCTAATGTGGCTGCTCGCGGCCCTGGCGGAGCCTCTGCGGATTCGCCGGGCGGCCGCGTAGACAGCCACGTTCCAGCCAATCAGCAGGCACCCCATGAATCTCGAAACAGCCGTTGCCTTTTCCGCCGTGGCCGGCATCGCAGTCGTCAGCCCCGGACCGGCGATCCTGCTGGCGTTACGCAATGGGCTGAGCTTCGGCGTGCGGGCGGTGGTGTGGTCGTCGCTGGGCAACATCATGGGCCTGTTCTGCCTGTCCGCCGCGGCGATGCTGGGCCTGGGGCTGCTGCTCAAGTCATCGGCCCTGCTGTTCAGTGTCGTCAAGGTGCTGGGCGCCATGTACCTGTTCTACATCGGCCTGCGCCATCTGCTGGGGCGTGCCTCGCTGCTCCAGGTGGAGGCCAGCCAAGCTGCCGAGCGCCGCGCCTACAGGCCCTTTCGACTCTATCGCGAAGCGCTGTTCATCGCCGCGTTCAACCCCAAGCCGATCCTGTTCTTCACCGCGCTGTTTCCACAGTTCGTCGACACCCGTGAGCCCTTGCTGCCGCAGTTCTTCATCCTCACCGGGATATTCATGCTGCTGTCGTTCATCACCCTGGTCGCCTATGCCTCGCTGGCGGCACGGGCCAGGCAGGCGTTGCAGCGCCCCTCGTTCGTGACCTGGGTGAACCGGGTATTCGGCAGCGTGTTCATTGCCTTCGGCGCAGCGCTCCTTGCGCTGCGGCGTTAGAACAGAGGCCCTCGACGTCCGGACAGTAGCGCCCTACTCCGGCGCGCAGTGAAAGCGGTTCTTGCCGGCGTGCTTGGCCACGTACATGGCCTGGTCCGCCTGTTTCAGCAGGTCCGCGCCATTGTCGGCCTGCAGCGGATACAGGGCGGCACCCACGCTCGCCGATATGCGTGCCGGATGGCCGTCCAGGTCGAACGGCTGCGCCAGGACATCCAGCACCTTGAGCGCCACCGCCGCGCAATCCTGGCGGCTGTGCAGGCTGGCGAGCAGGATGCCGAATTCGTCACCGCCGAAGCGCGCGACCATATCGCTGCTGCGCACACAGCCTTCCAGGCGCCTGGCGGCCATCTGCAACAGGCAGTCGCCTGCCGTATGGCCGTGGCGGTCGTTGATCGCCTTGAAGCCGTCCAGGTCGATATACAGCACGGCGCACAGCTGCTCCTGATCGCGCACCGCGTCGAGCGCCTGGTCGAGCCGCTGGCGGAAGCGGACCCGGTTGGCCAGGCCGGTCAGCGCATCGTGCTGCGCCTCGTGGGACAGACGTGCCTCCAGGCGCTTGCGCTCGGTGACGTCCTGCGCGACCAGCACCAGGAACGCCGGGTGGCCCTGGCGCTTGCGCACGACGCTCACGGCCTCGCACACCCAGAGCAGCGAGCCATCCTCGCGCCGGTAGGTCTTCTCGATCTCCGGGGAAAGCGCGCCGCCGTCGCTGGCCAGCTGCTCGCGCAGGAAAGTCCGGGCGGCGCTGGCCACCTCGGGGTCGCTCAGGTCGAAGATGTTGCCGCCCTGCAAGCGCTCGGGCGGGCGTCCGAGCATGCGCGAGAAGGTCTCGTTGACACGCAGGATCCGGCCTTCGGGGCTGATATGGGCAATGCCCATGGCCGCCTGGTGGAAGGTCGCGCGAAACAGCGCTTCGCTGCCTTGCAGGGCATCGGTCGCCGCGCGCTGGCGGACCAGCATCAGCGCCAGCACGCCGACGAACAGCATCACCACCAGGGAGACACCGACGGCCGCCAGCAGATAGGTGGTGCGGCGCTGCAGGGTCGTGGCCATTTCCTCGTCGTAGGCCGTGGCCACGGTGACCATCAGCGGATAGTCGGCCATGCTGCGGTAGCTGACGATACGGGCGACGCCATCGAGCCCCTGGCCGCTGTCGTAGAAGTCATCGGTGCGGCGCTGTTTCTGCCGCTGAAACCAGGCCAGCGCCTCGCCGCTCAGGCCGAACTCGCTGCGTGCGCCGATCTTGCGCGCGCGCACCACGCCATCCAGACCGCCGAGTTCGAGCAGCCCCTGCGCGCCCAGGTCGACCTGTTGAAAAAACTGCGTGACGTCCTGCGGACTGATGGCCATCACCACCACCCCGGCGAAACGGCCGTCCGCGTGCTCGATACGCAGCGACATGGGGATCAGCCAGCGCTTGGACACACGCCCGAAGACCGGCTGGCTGATGAACAGGTGGTCGATGCGCGCATCGCGTTGCGCAGTGAAGAATTCGCGATCGGCGTAGTTGACCGGGCCGGTGCTCCGGCTGCTGCTGACGATGTCGCCATGCTCGTCCACCACGCTGATGATGGTGAACATCTCCTCGCGGATCACTCCCTCCTCGACCCAGCGCCGCAGGTCGATCGCCCTGCCCTGCAGGCGGTACTGCTCGCGCACGAACGCCGCCACCTGCTCGGCCGCCTTCAGCGCGCGGGACACCTGCTGCTCGAAGGCGATGGCCAGACTGGCATTGGCCTTCATTTCCGCCGCCAGTGCCTGCTCACGCTCGAAGGCGATGCGCTGCAGGGTGATCAGCCAGACAACCAGAATGAAAACGCTCGCCAGTACGACCAGCAGGTTCAGGGGCGTTGCGGTTCGAGGGCCTCTGGCGACGCGTTCAGGTGCGTCACTCGGCTGTCTGGGCGGGGTCATCGCCTTGTTCTCCAGGGCATCCACGGGCTGTATCCTGCTAGTCGTTGGGCGAGGAGCACGCCCCTGAAACCCGCTATCGTTCAGCGTCACGGGGCTTGATCCAGCGCCTTGCGTTGAATCATAGGCACTGCCGCGCCACTGTGCTGCCATCAGTCTGCAACGGATTTTGCCCGATAATGCGGCATGCGGCAGACTGCCCCCCCTGCTTGACCCATCATGGCAAGCCGAGCGACATCGGCGCCGATCCTGCTGATTTTCTTCGACAATCGCTACCCTCGAGGCCCGTCTTGGACACCACGGTCTTTCTCGCCGTCATCGCCGCCGCTGCCCTGCATGCCGGCTGGAACGCCCTGCTCAAGATCGGTCTCGACCGCTTCCTGACCGCCACCCTGATCCAGGTCGGCGCCGGCCTGGTGGCGCTCTGCGCACTGCCGCTGGTCGCCGTACCGCAGGCCGCAGCCTGGCCCTGGATCGCGCTGTCGGCCGTGCTGCACATCGGCTACAACTTCTTCCTGGCCCGCGCCTACCAGTACGGCGACCTGGGCCAGGTCTACCCCATCGCGCGTGGCAGCTCGCCGCTGATGGTCGCCCTGCTCTCGCTGCTGCTGTTGCATGACGGGCTCGGCACCCAGCAGCTGCTGGGCCTGCTGGTGCTGGTGATCGGCATCTGGTTGATGGCGCTGCGCGGCGGCCACCACCAGGCCCCGCAGCGGGCGATGCTGTTCTGCGCCCTGATGACGGCCCTGTTCATCGCCGGCTACACCCTCAGCGATGCCATGGGCGCCCGCGCAAACGGCGATGCGCTGAGTTATTCGCTGTGGCTGTTCAGCGTCAACGGCGCGGTGATGGCGGCGGTGCTCGCCGTCAGCCGCGGGCCGCGCGCCTTTCTCCAGCTGGGCCCGCACTGGCGCGGCGGGCTGGCCGGCGGGGCGATGTCGATGGCGGCCTACACCATCGTCATCTGGGCCATGACCCAGGCACCGGTGGCCCTGGTGTCGGCGCTGCGCGAAACCAGCGTGGTGTTTGCCGTGCTGCTCGGGGTGCTGTTGCTCAAGGAACCCATGCGACCGATCCGGCTGCTGGCGTGCGGGGTGATCGCGCTCGGCGTGGTGCTGATGAAGCTGGCGTAGCCGATTCGAGGACCGACATGGCCGATACCCCTCGCGCGGCACGCTGCAGAGGCTGACCCGGCATTCCGCTCAGGAACCCGAAGCCGCCTTTGTGGTTCTGTTGAACAACGGGGGCCGAAACGTCGACCGTTTTTCCGTCATGTGCCGGCGGCATGCTGGCCAGGCTGACTGCACGGACACCCACGTGGTGCCAGCCCTGTCGACCGTGGCAACCCCGTCAGGCTGCGGCGCCAGCGGCTGGTCCCGGAAGTTTTTTGCCCGCCAGGCAGGCTTGCGGCACACTAGCGCCCTTCCCGAGCATCCGCTCGTTTATCTGCTCAAGAGTCCGTATGACCCGTTCTCCCTTCCGCCGCATGGCCTTCAGCGCGCTGCGCCGCCTGCTGTACCTCTGGGTACGCTCGGAAACCATCAACCAGTCCGCCTTCACCCTCAAGCTCGATCGCAGCAAGCCGGTGTTCTACGTGCTGCAGCAGCCCTCGGTGAGCGACCTGGCCGTGGTCGACCGCGAGTGCACCAAGGCCGGCCTGCCGCGCCCGGTGCTGCCGGTGGCCGTCGGGGAACATGTCGAGCCGGCGGCGTTCTTCTACCTGACGCCGGAACCGGACTGGTTCGGCCGCCAGGACAAACGCGGGATTTCGCCCACCCTGGATCGCGTCGTCAGCGCCCTCGGCCGGCATGCCGTGGATGACGCGCAGATCGTCCCGGTCAGCGTGTTCTGGGGGCAGTCGCCGGATCGCGAGACCAGCGCCTGGAAACTGCTGTTTGCCGACAGCTGGGCCGTTACCGGCCGCCTGCGCCGCCTGGTCAGCATCCTGATCCTCGGGCGCAAGACCCGCGTGCAGTTCTCCACGCCGATCCACCTGCGCGAACTGGTCGAGCAGGACAAGGGCCAGGAGCGCACCCTGCGCATGGTGCACCGCATCCTGCGCGTGCACTTCCGCAACCAGAAGGCCGCCGTGATCGGCCCGGACGTGTCGCACCGGCGCAACCTGGTCAAGGGCCTGGTCCACGACCCGCTGGTGCGCCAGGCCATCGTCGACGAGGCCGAGCGCGAGAAGATCAGCCTGGAAAAGGCCGAAGCCCAGGCGCTGCGCTACGGCAACGAGATCGCCTCGGACTACACCTATACGGTGATCCGCTTCCTCGAGCTGGTGCTGTCCTGGTTCTGGAACAAGATCTACGACGGCATCAAGGTGCACAACATCGAGGGCGTGCGTGACATCGCCCAGGGCCACGAGGTGATCTACGTGCCCTGCCACCGCAGCCACATCGACTACCTGCTGCTCTCCTACCTGCTGTTCCGCAACGGCCTGACGCCGCCGCACATCGCAGCCGGCATCAACCTCAACATGCCGGTGATCGGTGGCCTGCTGCGCCGTGGCGGCGCCTTCTTCATGCGCCGCACCTTCAAGGGCAACCCGCTGTACACCGCAGTGTTCAACGAGTACCTGCACACCCTGTTCAGCAAGGGCTTCCCGGTGGAGTACTTCGTCGAGGGCGGCCGTTCGCGTACCGGACGCATGCTGCGACCGAAGACCGGCATGCTGGCCATCACCCTGCGCAGCTTCCTCCGTTCGCATCGCCTGCCCATCGTCTTCGTGCCGGTGTACATCGGCTACGAGCGCGTGCTCGAAGGCCGCACCTACCTGGGCGAGCTGCGCGGCGCGAGCAAGAAGAAGGAATCGATCTTCGACCTGTTCAAGGTGCTCGGCGCGCTCAAGCAGCGTTTCGGCCAGGTGTCGGTCAACTTCGGCGAGCCGATCAAGCTCGGCGAATTCCTCGACCAGCAGCAACCCGGCTGGCGCCAGCAGGAGCTGGGCCCGCAATACCGGCCGAGCTGGCTCAACGAAACCACCAACCGCCTGGGCGAACACGTGGCGCGCCACCTCAACGAGGCGGCGGCGATCAACCCGGTCAACCTCGTCGCCCTGGCACTGCTCTCCACCAGCAAGCTGGCGCTGGACGACCGCGCCCTGGCGCGCGTGCTCGACCTGTACCTGGCGCTGCTACGTGCCGTGCCCTACTCGCCCCACACCACCCTGCCGGAAGGCGACGGCGCGGCGCTGATCGAGCACGCCAAGGGCATGGACCTGCTGGCCGAGCAGAAGGATGCCCTGGGCAAGATTCTCTACCTGGACGAGCAGAACGCCGTCCTGATGACCTACTACCGCAACAATGTGCTGCACATCTTCGCCCTGCCGGCACTGCTGGCGAGCTTCTTCCAGAGCAGCGCACGCATCAGCCGCGAGCAGATCCTGCGCTTCACCGGCGCACTCTACCCCTACCTGCAGTCCGAACTGTTCATCCGCTGGGAGCAGAGCGAGCTGGAAGGCGTGGTCGACCAATGGCTGGCCGCGTTCGTCGAGCAGGGCCTGCTCAAGGTCGAGGGCGACGTCTACGTGCGTCCGGCACCCAGCTCCCGCCAGTTCGTCCTGCTGACGCTGCTGTCGCGCTCGGTGGCGCAGACCCTGCAACGCTTCTACATGGCCATCGCCCTGCTGCTCAATGCCGGGCAGAACGCGATCAGCGCCGAGGAACTGGAGGACCTGTGCACGGTGATGGCCCAGCGCCTGTCGATCCTGCACGGCCTGAATGCGCCGGAGTTCTTCGACAAGAGCCTGTTCCGCCACTTCATCCAGAGCCTGCTGGATCAGGGCGTGCTGCGCCAGGACGAAGCCGGCAAGCTCAGCCACCACCCGCTGCTCAGCGAACTGGCCGAAGGCGCCGCCAAGCGCGTGCTGCCGGCCGAGATTCGCCTGTCGATCCGCCAGGTGGCGCTGGACCGCAACGAGGACGAGCCGGCCAGCGTCTGACGCCGCTGCCGCACCGGGTGGATGTCGTTTTCCCCATCCACCCGCATGGCTCGATACGCCAGGCGTGAACCAAAGCGAACCTGTCAGGCGTCTGGCAGTCAGTCGTCAAGCCACACACCGGCAGGAGGCCCGGCCATGATCGACTCCCTGATGTTGAGTGCTGCACGCATCACCACCCTGGCGGCTGGGCAGATACTGACCAACGCCAGTGGTTTCTTCTTCCGCCGCGAGCAGCGGCTGTTTCTCGTCACCAGCCGCCACGTCGTGCTCGACGAACCCAGTGGCCATCAACCCGACAGCCTGCAGATCGAACTGCATACCGACGCCAGCAACCTGGCCAGCACCGTCAGTTTCTCCATCCCGTTGTATGACGGCGAGCAGCATCTGTGGCGGCAAGGCATGGACAGCGCCGGCGAGATCGATGTGGCGGTGATCGAACTGGATCAGGCAGCCCTTCCCCATGACGGCGCCTATCACGCCTTCACCCCGCAACACCTGCTGCAGCCTGACGAAGATGTCGAAATCGGCTCGACGCTGCTGGTGGTGGGCTTCCCGCTCGGCTTCCAGGACAGCCTGCACCGCATGCCGGTCGCCCGGCATGCCGGCCTGGCTTCCTCGTTCGGCCTGCGCTTTCAGGGGCTCGGCTACTTCCTCACCGATGGCCGCACCCATCGCGGCATCAGCGGCGCACCGGTGGTCAAGCGCGCCGAGCTGGACAGCGAACTGCCCTGGCGCCTGCTCGGCATCCACTCCACGCGCCTGCTCGGCAACCGCGACGAGGACCAGGACGAAGCCCTGGGCCTCAACTGCACCTGGTATGCCGATATCCTGTTGACGCTGACCGAATCACCCGCCCCGTAGGCTTTGTACGAAAAGTGCCTGGGCTCGGTGATGCTGCGTTGAAATCGCTCTCAGAATGCTCATTTACAGCACGTAAACTGCGCTTCCTCGAGCGATTTCGTGGGGCCGCCATCGGCCTGGCCTGACCTTCGCTCGACGACTTTTCGTACAGAGCCGTAGGAGCGGCTTCAGCCGCGAGCGCTTCGCCGCAGCGCGGCGGCCTCAGGCCAGCAGCAGCGGCAGGAGCAACGCGGTGCCGATACCCAGCAGGCTCATGCCCAGGGCGGCGAACGCGCCGCACTCCTCGCCCTCCTGCAACGCATGGGCGGTGCCGATGGCGTGGGCGTTGATGCCATAGCTCAGGCCGCGCGCCGCCGGATGATCGACACCGGCCCAGCGCAACAGCAACGGCCCCAGCGCCGTGCCGATCACCCCGGTGAGCATCACCATGACCGCGGCCAGCGACGCGACCCCGCCGATCTGCTCGGCCACCGGCATGGCGATCGGCATGGTCACCGACTTCGGCGCCAGGCTCATCACCACGCTCCAGTCGGCGCCCAGGGCCCAGCCGATGGCCAGGGTCAGGCTGACCGAGAGCACGCCCCCGGCGAACAGGGTGATCATGATCGGCCAGAACAGCTGGCGAATACGCTTGATGTTGTGTTGCAGGGGGACCGCCAGCGCCACGGTGGCCGGACCGAGCAGCCAGGCCACCGGCTCCGCACCGGCGCGGTAGGTCGCGTAGTCCACCCCGCAGAGCAGCAGGGTGGTGACGATCAGCGTCACCGAGACCAGTACCGGCTGCAACACCAGCCAGCCACTGCGGCGATACAGCCAGGCAGCGATCAGGAAAGCGGCGAGCGTCAGGGCGATGGCAAACAGCGGGTGGTGAGTCAGCAGCGTCATCCCTTGCGCTCCTGGCGGCGAATCAGCGTCTGCAGCAACCAGCCGCAGAATGGCACCGTGACCAGCAGCGACAGCAGCAGCGCGGTGGCGATCACCGGCAGCTCGCCGAGCAGCAGGTCAGTGCTGGTCATGATCCCCGAGGCCGGTACCGCGAGCAGCAGCGGCAGGTAGGGCAGCAGGCCGCCGGCGGCCTGTTGCAGGGGCTCGGGCACGGCGCCGCGCCACATCAACCAGACCGAGAGCAGCAGCAGGCCGATGATGGACGCCGGCAGCATCGGCAACAGCCAGTGGTTGAGGGCCACGCCAAACAGTTGCAGCAGGACCAGCCAGAACAGGCCACGCACCATCATGATCTCGATTCCTCCTTATGGCGCCCGCGACGGAACAGCGGGCGCGGTTCAATGACCGAGCGACCATACAACACACTGAGCCCGTCGAGGCCCTTGAGTGCATCGGCCAGCGACTTGTCGGCACGCACGGCGAAGGCATCGAAGCCACACTGGCGCATGTGCGCCAACTGATCGCGCAGCACGTCGCCCACGGCCCGCAGCTCCCCACGCCAGCCCAGGCGCGTGCGCAACAGGTAGGCCTGGCTGTAGCCACGGCCATCGCGGAAGCTGGGAAAGTCGATGGCGATCAGCGTCAGGCTGGCGAGCAACGGCTGCAGCGCTTCCGGCTCGTCATCCACCTGCAGCAACAGGCCATCGGCGCTCATCGCCCTGCCCTCCAGCACCGCCGCAGGCTGCCGTGCGCGCCAGGCCGCCAGCGGCAGGATCAGCGGCGCCGACGGGGCGTCGTCGCCGTCGTGCAGCTGCCAGGGATCGTCATCGACGATACGGGCCTGGCCCTCGACCAGACGGATCAGGTTGTTCATGCCGCCACCTCCCGGCTGTACACGCGCTCCTTGAAGGGCTCCAGGCCGATGCGCTGGAAGGTGTCGAGAAAGCCTTCGTTGACCTCGCGGTAGTCCACGTAGGTGCGCACGATGCGCTCGATCACCTCGGGCACCTGTTCGGCGGCGAAGGACGGGCCTATCACCTTGCCCAGCGCCGCCTGCCGGCCCTGGCTGCCGCCGAGGGTGAGCTGGTACCACTCGCTGCCGTTCTTGTCGACGCCGAGAATGCCGATGTTGCCGATATGGTGGTGACCGCAGGCGTTCATGCAGCCGGAGATGTTCAGGCTGATCTCACCCAGATCATGCAGGTAGTCGAGGTCGTAGAAGCGCTGCTGGATGGCCTGCGCAACGGGAATCGACTTGGCGTTGGCCAGCGCGCAGAAGTCGCCCCCCGGACAGGCGATGATGTCGGTGAGCAGGCCGGCGTTGGCGGTCCCCAGGCCGGCTGCCTGGGCCTGCGTCCACAGCGCGTGGAGGTCGGCCTTGCGCACGTCGGGCAGCACCAGGTTCTGCTCATGGGCGACGCGGATCTCGCCGAAACCGTAGCGTTCGCTCCAGTCGGCCAGCGCCTCCATCTGCTCGGCGCTGACATCGCCGGGCGGTGCGCTGATGCCAGGCTTGGTCGACAGCAGCACGCTGACGTAGCCGGGAACCTGATGCGCCATGACATTGCGCGAGACCCAGCGGGCGAAGGCCTCGTCGTGTGCCAGGTGGGTGCCGAAGTCGAGATCGATGGCATCCAGCGGCACGTAGGCCGGCTTGCGGAAGGAGGCCGCAACGCGCTGGTACTCGTCGTCGGTGAGCTGCGCCGGGCCATCCTTGATCATCTGCCATTCGCGCTCCACCTCGGCGGCGAACGCCTCGATGCCCAGCGCCTTGACCAGGATCTTGATGCGCGCCTTGTACTTGTTGTCGCGCCGGCCATGGCGGTTGTACACGCGCAGGATGGCCTCGACGTAGGACAGCAGATCGCGCCAGACCAGGCCCTCGCGCAGCACCTGGGCGATGATCGGCGTACGCCCCAGGCCACCGCCGACCAGTACGCGCAGGCGCAGCTCGTCTGCCTCGTCGCGGTAGAGCTGCAGGCCGATGTCATGCACCTGCACCGCCGCGCGATCCTCCTCGGCAGCGCACAGGGCGATCTTGAACTTGCGCGGCAGGAACAGGAATTCCGGGTTGACCGTCGACCACTGGCGCAGGATTTCGGCCAGCGGGCGCGGGTCGAGGTACTCGTCGGCAGCGACCCCGGCGAAGGCCTCGGTGGTGATATTGCGCACGCAGTTGCCGGAGGTCTGGATGGCGTGCATGTCGTGCTCGGCCAGCCAGTCGAGGATGTCCGCCACGCGCTCCAGCTCGATCCAGTTGAACTGGATGTTCTGCCGCGTGGTGAAGTGCCCGTAGCCCCGGTCGTATTCGCGGGCGATATGCGCCAGGGCGCGCATCTGCCGTGCCGACAGGGTGCCGTAGGGAATCGCCACGCGCAGCATGTAGGCATGCTTCTGCAGGTACAGGCCATTCTGCAGGCGCAGCGGCAGGAACTCCTCCTCGCTCAGTTCGCCACTCAGGCGCCGCTGAATCTGGTCGCGGAACTGGGCGACGCGCTCGCGCACCAGCGCGCGGTCGTAGTCGTCGTATTGGTACATGCCGGCTGCCTCCTGATCACGGGGTGTCGACTATGCCTGCCGGCCGTGCACCGAAAACAGCGCCAGAAAAGCCTAAAAAAACCGGATCAGACGGACCGGGGAACGACCGGCAACCGGCTCTGATCAGCGCGGCGCGATGTCGCAGGGGGCGCGCCACTGGGCGCCTGACCGCAACGCTGGACGCCTTGATCGACGCGACCTGCAGCCAGCCGAAGGCGTTTCCGGGGCGCCGACCGGGTGCATCTGATCTGCTTTTTTAACGAAAACCTGAGCCTGTTTTGCGAACAGCCCCGCTCGGATCATGGCGCCAGCCTGATAAACGCCTGATGAGGGCAACGCACATGACCGACCTGATTCCCGCGCGGAACCTCGACACCGCCAAACCCATCCGCCTGACCCCGGCCCAGGCCGGCGGCCCGATTCACACCCGCAGTTTCAGCGGGCGCTACCGCAACCTGCGCCTGCTCGGTGCCGGGCTGCTGTTCCTGCTGTTCTTCGGTACCGCCTGGATCAACTGGAATGGCCGCCAGGCCGTGCTCTGGGACCTGGACAACCGCCAGTTCCACATCTTCGGCGCGACCTTCTGGCCGCAGGACTTCATCCTCCTCTCGGCCATCCTGATCATCGCCGCCTTCGGCCTGTTCTTCATCACCGTGCTGGCCGGCCGCGTCTGGTGCGGCTACGCCTGCCCGCAGAGCGTGTGGACCTGGATCTTCATGCGCGTGGAACAGATCACCGAGGGCGATCGCGGCCAGCGCATCAAGCTCGACGCCGCGCCCTGGTCGCTGCAGAAGCTGGCACGCCGTGGCGCCAAGCATGCCCTGTGGCTGGCGGTGAGCCTGGTCACCGCGCTGGCCTTCATCGGCTACTTCACGCCGATCCGCACGCTGACCCTGGAGCTGGCGACGCTGCAGGTCGGCGCCACCACCGCGTTCTGGGTGCTGTTCTTCACCGCCGCCACCTACATCAACGCCGGCTGGCTGCGCGAGAAGGTGTGCCGCGACATGTGCCCCTACTCGCGCTTCCAGAGCGTGATGTTCGACAGCGATACGCTGGTCATCTCCTACGACGCCGCCCGTGGCGAGAACCGCGGCCCGCGCCGCAAGGACGCCGACTACAAGGCCGAAGGCCTGGGCGATTGCATCGACTGCACGATGTGCGTGCAGGTCTGCCCCACCGGCATCGACATCCGCGATGGCCTGCAGCTGGAATGCATCGGCTGCGGCGCCTGCATCGACGCCTGCGACAGCGTGATGGACAAGCTCGGCTATGCCCGTGGCCTGGTGCGCTACAGCTCCGAACACGAACTGGCCGGTGGCAAGACCCACTGGCTGCGCCCGCGCCTGGTCGGCTACGCGGCGATGCTGGCGGTGATGATCGGCGCCTTCGTCTGGGCGCTGAACGAGCGGCCGCTGATCTCCCTGGACGTGACCCGCGACCGGGGGCTGTTCCGCGAGAACGCCCTGGGCCAGATCGAGAACATCTACAGCCTGAAGATCATCAACAAGACCCAGCAACCGCGCAGCTATGCCATCGCCCTGGTCGAACCCGGCGACTTCGAACTGCACGGCCCGCGCACGCTGAACCTGGCGCCGGGGGAAATTCGTGACCTGCCGCTGAACGTGGCACTTACCTCCTCCGAAAACGCTGCCAGCACACGCACCCTGGAGTTCGAGGTCCGCGACCAGGCCAACCCGGACAGTCGCGTCAGCACCCAGAGCACCTTCCTCGCGCCACTGCGTTGAGGCCTGGTACGGCGTGCTGTCTGCTCAACCGGAGCGCCCCTCTCTCCCCACGGGGAGAGGGTGCAGGCACGCCTCACCTTGCTCCATCGCCGGGTGGCGACAGCACGCCCACATCCGCGACTCCTCTTCATCGATTCACGAGGCACTGCCATGTCTGCCGCTCACCCCGTAAAGTGTTCGCCCATACCCTTTGCTGCGGTGAACCAGGACAGGATGAAGCGCTACGAAAAATTCGCCGACGAGATCGCCGAACTGATCCGCACCGGCGTGCTCGGCCCCGGCGAGAAGGTACCCTCGGTGCGCCACGCCAGCCGGACCTACGGGGTCAGCCCCTCGACTGTGTTCCAGGCCTACTACCTGCTGGAGGATCGCGGCCTGATCCAGGCGCGGGCGCGCTCCGGCTACTTCGTTCGCGAACACGCCAAGCGCCCCCTGCACGAACCCGAGCTGACCAGCCACGCGGCCCACACCACCGACGTGGACGTCAGCGAGCTGGTGTTCTCCGTGCTGGCCTCGCTGAAGGACCCGCACACCGTGCCCTTCGGCTCGGCCTTCCCCAGCCCCGACCTGTTCCCCCTGCCGCGCCTGGCCAAGAGCATGGCGCATGCCCTGCGCATGCTCTCGCCGCACGAGATCATCGCCGACATGACCGCCGGCAACGCCGACCTGCGCCGGCAGATCGCCCTGCGCTACATGGTCAGCGGCGTGATGCTGCCGATGGAGGAACTGGTGATCGGCAACGGCGCCATGGAGGCGCTCAACCTCTGCCTGCAGTGCGTGACCCAGCCCGGCGATCTGGTGGCCATCGAATCGCCGACCTTCTACGCCTGCCTGCAGGTGCTGGAACGGCTGCAGCTCAAGGCCGTGGAGATTCCCGTGCACCCGCGCGAGGGCATCGACCTGAGCGCTCTCGAACAGAGCCTGGAGCAGTTGCCGATCAAGGCCTGCTGGTTCATGAGCAGCCTGCAGAACCCGCTCGGCGCCAGCATGAGCGAAGCCAAGAAGCAGGCGCTGTACGAACTGCTGGTCAAGCATCAGGTGCCGCTGATCGAGGACGATGTGTACGCCGAGCTGTATTTCGGCAGCCACCCGCCCAAGCCGGTGAAGAGCTTCGACCGCGAAGGCCTGGTGATGCACTGCAGCTCCTTCTCCAAGAGCCTGGCGCCGGGTTACCGCATCGGCTGGGTCGCCGGCGGACGCTATGCCGAACAGATCGCCCGGCTCAAGCTGATGACCACCATCTCGCCCTCGGTGCCAGCCCAGGCGGCGCTGGCCGACTACCTGCAGCACGGCGGCTACGACCGCCACCTGCGCAAGCTGCGCCATGCCCTGGAGATGCAGCAGAGCGCGATGCTCGCCTCGGCCGCCCGGCACTTTCCCGCCAGCACACGAGTCACCCGCCCGGCCGGTGGCTACTTCCTCTGGTTCGAGTTTCCCGAACGGCTGGACTCACTGCAGCTGCTGCGCCTGGCCCTGGCCCAGGGCATCAGCCTGGCGCCGGGACCGATCTTCTCCGCCAGCCAGGGCTTCCGCCACTGCGCACGACTCAACTACGGCCATGCCTGGAACGCACGCAGCGAGCAGGCCATGGAAGTGCTCGGACGCCTGGTGGCGGGGCTGCTCTGACGCCACGCACGTGCCCGTAGGGTGGATGACGCCTTTTTCATCCACCGAGCAGGCAACCACGGTGGATCGATGAAGCGCGATCCACCCTACGCCTCGCCATCCACCCATCCGTACCCCGTAGGGTGGATGACGCTCTTTTCATCCACCGAGCAGGCAACCACGGTGGATCGATAAAGCGCGATCCACCCTACGCCTCACCATCCACCCATCCGTACCCCGTAGGGTGGATGACGCTCTTTTCATCCACCAAGCAGGCAACCACGGTGGATCGGTGAAGCGCGATCCACCCTACACCTCGCCATCCACCCATCCGTACCCGTAGGGTGGATGACGCTCTTTTCATCCACCAAGCAGGCAACCACGGTGGATCGGTAAAGCGCGTCATCCACCACCCAGGCAACCAGGGGCGGGCCCTACTTCCACCAGTACTCCACCTGCACCCCGAAGTTGGAGCCGTTGCGGGCGCTGCCGAAGGCGCCGTTCTCGGACAGTGCCGAGCCGTCGGCCAGCAGGTTGGCGGCTCGTTGCGCCGCCTTGTTCCAGCTGGCGTAGGTGTAGTACAGGCGAATTTCCGGGCGCTGCCAGAAGCCCGGGCCGGCCGGCGACCAGGTCGGCGCGATGGTGAACTTGGTCAGTTTGCGCGTACCACCGGGAGCCTCGACCTGATCGCGGCCCAGCTCGCCCACCAGCTTGAACTGCTCGGTGAAGGCATAGCTGGTACGGCCACCGACGGACAGCCAGTTCTGGTCCGCGCCATCCGGGCGCTTGTCCTTCTGATACACCAGCTGCACCTGGCCACCGAGACGCGGGGTCACCTGGAAGTCGAAGAACTCCACCAGCCGCCAGCTGCTACTGCTGCTGTCCAGGGTCGGGTCGCCGGTGTATCCCAGGCCGGTGCCCGGCCCGCGTCCGTACTGCAGGGCGAAGGTGTTGACGCCGCCGAGGACGTCCTGCTGCTTGTGCTGCGCGGTCACCGCCCAGCCGCTGTGGCCGTCGGTGCTGTCCGGCTTGTCGATGTAGCTGACGCCGACTTCCAGCTCGCCACCCGGATTGACCTTGAAGCCACCGACGTTGAAGTCGTGGCGGTTGATGTAGGGCTCCTGATCGTAGTTGTCCTTGCGCGAGAACACGTAGCTGTACTTGAGATCACCGATGACCATCTCGTCGATACCGAAGCCGGTGGCGCTCTGGTTCCAGTAGTAGAAGTCGGAGATGTGGATGTCGTTACGCTTGTAGAAACGTCGCCCGGCCCACAGCGAACCGCCATTGAGGGCCGGCATGTTGCTCCATTCCGCGTACATCTGGTTCATCCGCGCGAAGCCGTAGTCACCGGTGAACTTGGGCGTGTGCCCGTACTGGTTGTAGAGCTGCGCCATGCCCTCGACGCTGATCACCGAACCATCATCGAGTCGCAGCAGGTCCTGGCGCAGGTCCAGCTCGGCGTACTGCTCGCACTCGTTGCCCAGGCGGTACTTCGATTGCGCCCCCGGCAGCTGGAAACATTGCTGGGTGCCGCCGGTATCCGCGCCACCGATGCCGCTGCGCACGTAACCGCTGAATTCGACGGCCTGCACCTGCGGCGTGGTCATGGCCAGCGCCAGCACGCAGGGGACGCCGAGTGAACAGGTGAGGCGTTGCTGTGTGGTCTTCATCGTTGCTCCTGATTGTTGTTATTGAGCGATGCTGCGGATTACCGCCGCAGCGGCGGTTTCGTTGCCCTGCTGCAGCGTGGCCCGGATGCACTCCCGGGCGGCTGGGCAGCCCCGGATTGCGTCCGGGCTGGACGATCAACCTCTCTTCAAGTGCGCGACCTTGCCGTCACCGGCCTGGCGCTTCTTTGCCAGCAGGCGCTCGCCGCTCTGCGCGTCGAACAGCAGCACCCGGCTCGGCTCGAAGCGCAGCGCCAGGCTCGCGCCGACCTGCGGCACCTGGTCCGGCGCGAGGCGGCAGCAGACCTTGGTCTGGTTGAGGTTGACGAACACCAGGGTGTCCGGCCCGGTGGGCTCGGTCACCTCCACCTCGGCGCAGATGCTCGGTGCCTCGGCGGCGCCGTCAGCAGCCAGCTGGATCTGCTCGGGGCGAATGCCGAGGATCAGGTCGCGGTTCTCCAGGCCCGGTGCCAGATCCCCCAGCGGCAGTTCGCAGCGCGCCTGGCCGGCGACTCCGAGCGCCGAGTCGAGTGCGGCCCAGCACTGGCCATCACGGCGTTGCAGGCGCACGGGGATGAAGTTCATCGGCGGCGAGCCGATGAAGCTGGCGACGAACAGGTTGGCCGGGTCGTTGTAGATCTGCTGCGGCGTGCCGAACTGCTGGATGATGCCGTCCTTCATCACCGCCACCTTGTCACCCAGGGTCATGGCCTCGATCTGGTCATGGGTGACGTACACCGTGGTGGTCTTCAGGCGCTGGTGCATCAGCTTGATTTCGGTGCGCATCTCCACGCGCAGCTTGGCGTCGAGGTTCGACAGCGGCTCGTCGAACAGGTAGATCTTCGGCCGCCGCGCCAGCGCCCGGCCCATGGCCACGCGCTGCTGCTGGCCGCCGGAAAGCTGGCCGGGCTTGCGTTGCAGCAGATGTTCGATCTGCAGCAGCCGGGCCACCCGGGCCACTTCCTCGTCGATGGCGGCCGGCGCCAGCTTGCGCATCTTCAGGCCGAAGGCGATGTTGTCGCGCACGCTCATGGTCGGGTACAGCGCGTAGGACTGGAACACCATGGCGATGTCGCGATCCTTCGGGCTCATGCCGCTGATATCGGCGCCATCGACCTCGATCGCGCCGCCGCTGATGTCCTCCAGCCCGGCGATGCAGTTCATCAGGGTGGATTTGCCGCAGCCGGATGGGCCGACCAGGATCAGGAACTCACCGGAGTCGATCGACAGCTCGATGTTCCTCAGGGTGTCCGGCAGACCGCTGCCGTAGGACTTGTTGACGTTGCGCAGTTCGAGGGTAGCCATTTCATTTCTCCAATCGCCGAGGCGTCAGCCCTTCACCGCGCCGGCCGTCAGGCCGCGCAGGAAATACTTTCCGGCCACGATGTAAACCAGCAGCGTCGGCAGCCCGGCGATCATCGCCGCGGCCATGTCGACGTTGTATTCCTTGGCGCCCGTACTGGTGTTGACCAGGTTGTTGAGGGCCACGGTGATCGGCTGCGCGTCACCGCTGGCGAACACCACGCCGAAGAGGAAGTCGTTCCAGATCTGGGTGAACTGCCAGATCATGCAGACCATGATGATCGGCACCGACATGGGCAGCAGGATGCGCCCGAAGATGGTGAAGAAGCCGGCGCCATCGAGCCGCGCCGCACGCACCAGGGCCTCGGGCACGGTGACGTAGTAGTTGCGGAAGAACAGCGTGGTGAAGGCGATGCCGTAGACCACGTGGACCAGCACCAGGCCCGCGGTGGTATTGGCCAGGCCCAGCTTGCCGAGAGTGAACGAGGCCGGCAGCAGCACGGTCTGGAACGGCAGGAAGCAACCGAACAGCAGCAGGCCGAAGAACAGCTGCGAGCCACGGAAGCGCCACATCGACAGCACGTAGCCGTTCAGCGCACCGATCGCGGTGGAGATCAGCACGCCCGGCACGGCGATCTTCACCGAATTCCAGAAGTAACCGTCGACCACGCCCCAGGCCTTGACCCAGCCGATGAACGTCAGGGTCTCGGGCCAGGACAGCAGGTTGCCGCTGCGGATGTCCTCGGGCGTCTTGAGGCTGGTCAGCAGCATCACCACCAGCGGCACCAGGTAAAGCGCGGCGGCGAACAGCAGGGTGGCGTGGATGGCCAGACGGCTGGGGCTGAGCGCCCGTGTCCGGCGCTTCGCCCCCAGGTGGTCATTGGCGGTGGGTCGCGGCGCGACGCTCGCATCAGTCATGGCGTTTGCCCCGCAGTTCGGAATAGAGATAGGGCACCAGCAGCGAGAGGATCGCGGCCAGCATCAGCATCGCGCTGGCCGAACCGATGCCCATCTGGCCGCGGCTGAAGGTGAAGGAGTACATGAACATCGCCGGCAGATCGGAGGAGTAGCCCGGCCCACCCGCGGTCATCGCCGCCACCAGATCGAAACTCTTGATGGCGATGTGCGCGAGGATCATCACCGCGCTGAAGAACACCGGGCGCAGGCTCGGCAGGACGATGCGCAGGTAGATGGTCGGCAATCCCGCGCCGTCCACCTGGGCAGCGCGGATGATCGACTGATCGACGCTGCGCAGGCCGGCCAGGAACAGCGCCATGACGAAGCCCGAGGCCTGCCATACGGCGGCGATCACCAGGCAGTAGATGACCCGGTCCTGGTCCACCAGCCAGTCCAGGCGAAAGCCTTCCCAGCCCCAGTCACGCAGCATCTTGTCCAGGCCCAGGCCGGGGTTGAGCAGCCACTTCCAGGCGGTGCCGGTGACGATCATCGACAGCGCCATGGGATACAGGTAAATGGTGCGGATGAAGCCTTCGCGGCGGATGCGCTGGTCCAGCAGCACCGCGAGGAACACGCCGATCAGCAGGCTGATGCCGATGAACAGGCTACCGAACACCAGCAGGTTCTGGCTCGCCACCCACCAGCGGTCGTTGTCCATCAGGCGCATGTACTGCTGCAGCCCGACCCATTTGTAGCTGGGCATGAAGCTGGAGTTGCTGAACGACAACACCAGGGTCCAGAGGATGTAGCCGTAGAAACCGACCAGCACCACCAGCATGCTGGGCGCCAGCACCAGCTTGGGCAGCCAGCGTTGCAGCATGTCGAGAGGCGAGGCCTTGGTCATTACCGGGGTGAGACTCATCGGGCAGTACCAGTCAGCGCAGTGAAATTCGGGCCGAACGCTGCCCCGACCAGGCCAGGGCCCGGTCGTGCGAGGCAGGGTTCAGGAGAGGGGCCGGGCGTGCCGGCCCGCTGGTGCTACTGGGCGGCCTTGATCGCCGCGTAGATCTGCGCGCCGGCCTTGCTCGGGTCGGCGTCCTTCTCGCTCATGAAGTTGGTCACCACATCGAAGATGGCGCCCTGCACGGCGAGGTTGGTGGCCATGCTGTGGGCCATGCTCGGCTCCAGCTTGCCGTGCTTGTCCGCGTCGAGGAAATCCTTCATCGAGGCCTGGGCGCAGCTGTCGAACTGGCTCATGTCCAGGTCGGCACGCACCGGGATCGAGCCCTTGTTCTGGTTGAACACGTACTGGAACTCGGGCTCCAGGGCGATGCGCGCCAGGGCGTGCTGGGCGGCGATGTCGCCTGCGTCCTTGAGCCGGAACATGGCCATGGAGTCGATGTTGTAGGTGTAGCTGCCGGCCGTGCCGGGCATCGGCACGCACTGGTAGTCCTTGCCCGCCACCTTGCCGGCGGCGGTCCACTCGCTCTTGGCCCAGTCGCCCATGATCTGCATGCCGGCCTTGCCGTCGATCACCTCGGCGGTGGCCAGGTTCCAGTCACGTCCGGCGCGGTTCTCGTCCATGTAGGTGGCGAGTTTCTTCAGCGCGGTGAACACCTCGGTCATCTGCGGGCTGGTCAGGGTCGCCTCGTCGTTCTCGACGAACGCCTTGTGGAAACCGTCGGCGCCCATGATGCTCAGCACCAGGCCTTCGAACACGGTGCTGTCCTGCCAGGGCTGGCCACCGTGGGCCAGGGCGACGAAACCGGCGGCCTTGAGCTTGTCACCGGCGGCGTAGAGTTCGTCGAGGGTGGTCGGCGCCTTGTCGATGCCGGCCTTGGCGAACACCTGCGGGTTGATCCACAGCCAGTTGACCCGGTGGATGTTCACCGGCACCGCGACGTAGTGGCCGTCGTACTGCATGGTGTTGGCAACGGTCTTCGACAGCAGGCCATCCCAGTCGTTGGCCTTGGCCACCTCGTCCAGCGGCGCGAGCAGGTCCAGCGCGCCCCACTCCTGCAGGTCGGGCCCCTTGATCTGCGCCGCACCCGGCGGGTTGCCGGAGACCACGCGGGTCTTCAGCACGGTCATGGCGGCGGAGCCGGCGCCCCCGGCCACTGCGCCGTCCTTCCAGGTGAAACCATCCTTCTCGACCAGGTCACGCAGGACCTTCACCGCGGCGGCCTCGCCACCGGACGTCCACCAGTGCACCACTTCCACCGTACCTTTGGAGTCGGCGGCCAGGGCGGCGAAAGGGAACAGGGACGCGAGAGAGACGGCAGTGGCGATGCGAGTAATAGCGTTCATCGGAATACCTTTCTTGTTGTTATCGGGCAAGTCGTGGTGCTTGCGTTGTCAGGGAGTGTACTCAGGGTCGCCGGCGGCTCGGGTAACGAAAGGATGCATGAATGTCACTGCCTCGTTACATCGGCGGCGAGCGCCGTGGCCAGGCTCGGAGCCAGCGCCAGACGCGGCAGCAGCAGCGCCTGGTAGGCGTGGTAGAGATCGGGTTTGCCCGGCCAGATGCTGGCAGCCGGCCGGTTGTCGCTGTCGAGTTCGTGATGCCAGCTGCCACCGCGCAGGTCGATGAAATGCACGTCGATGAAGGCCCAGAACTTCCGATACCACTGTTCGTAGAGCGCCTCGCCGGTGCGCTGCAACAGCGCCGCCGCTGCCGCGACGGCCTCGGCGTGCACCCAGTGCAGGCGTGCGCGAACCACCGGCTGCTGCCTCCAGTCGAGGCTATAGACCAGCCCCGGCGCGCCGTCGGCCTGCCAGGCCTGCGCGCAGGCGCGGGCGAACAGGCCCCGGGCGTCGGCCAGCAGCCAGTCCGGTGCAGCGCACCCGGCCTGTGTCAGCGCGGCCTGCAGATGCAGCAGCAGGCGCGCCCACTCGAAGGCGTGGCCAGGCGTACTGCCGTAGGGGCGAAACGGGTCGGCGCGGCGCTCGGCGTTGTACTCCGGCAGCGCCTGCCACTGCGCATCGAAATGCTCGAGCACCACGTGCCCGCGCGCGGCAGCGTGCCGATGGATCAGGCGTTCGGCGATGCGCAGCGCACGCTGCAACCAGCGCGTATCGCCGCTGACATCGGCCAGGGCGAGAAAGGCCTCGGTGGCGTGCATGTTGCTGTTCGCCCCGCGGTAGGCCTCCTCGTCACGCCAGTCAGCACTGAAGCTTTCGCGCAGTGCGCCCTCCTCTTCGCTCCAGAAGTGCCGTTCGATGATCCCGATGGCGTCATCGAGCAGCGCCTGCGCGGCGGGACGCCCCGCGACCCTGGCGGAGCTGGCCGCCAGCGCGACGAAGGCATGCAGGTACGCGGACTTGCCGCCGCTGCGCGTCGCATCGCTGAACCAGCCGCCATGCGTTTCGTCCCACAGCGCGCCGCGCAACGCGGCGAGGCCATGGTCGACCAGCGCGGCGTAACCGGGCAGGCCCTGGATGTGAGCCAGGGCGAAACAGTGGGTCATGCGCGTGGTGTGGATCAGTTCGGCCACCGCCCCCTCGGCGATGCGCCCCTCGGCATCGAGCGCGGCGAAGCCCTGCTCGACCTGCGCCCGCCGCGCGAACGGCAACAGGCGCAGGCCTTCGTCGGCCAGCCAGGTGAGGTGGGCGGGCTGACTCAGCCAGCTGTCTGGATTCAATGCGGCTCCGCTCATTGTTCTGGTTCCCTGCAGATGGGGGGGCCGAGCGCCGCACAGCGGCGCGGCAACGGCGACGAGACAGGACAGACGACGGCGCATTCGGCCCGCGCGGCCCCGGCTGGATGAAGAGCCGGATGCCGCTTCACCCATCCCTCCGAAAGGCGCGCTGCGAAACGCCCAGCAGCCACTCATCCCCGCAGCGGATTCTAACGAGCGCCCCATCAGCGCCAGGTAACGAACGGGCCTGCCTTTGTCACCAAGCGGTGACATTCAGTCCGGCGTGCGCGGCAGGCGCAGGGTGACGCGCAGGCCGCCCTCCCGCAGGTTGCGCAGGCTCACTTCGCCGCCATGGCTATGGGCGATGTTGCGGGCGATACCCAGGCCCAGGCCATAGCCCTGCTGCTGGCCGGCCAGACGGAAGTGCGGTTCGAACACCTGCTCCAGACGCTGCTCGGGCACCCCCGGCCCTTCGTCATCGACATGCAGGACGAAGGCCACGCCGTCGTCCTCGATGTGCAGGTGGGCATTGCTGCCGTACTTGCGGGCATTGTCGATCAGGTTGCCGATGCAGCGCCGCAGCGCCAGAGGCTTGCCCGGATAGGCGCTGCTGGCCTGGCCATCGAGGGTCACGCTGCCGTTGCCCGCCGGCGCCAGGTAGGGCTCCACCAGGCAGTGCAGCAGGTGGTTGAGATCCACCGGCTCGATGTTCTCGTGAATGTCGGTGTCCTTCACGCATTGCAGCGCGCCTTTGACCAGCAGCTCCAGGTCGTCCAGGTCGCGGCCGAACTTGGTCTGCAGGCTCTCGTCGTCGAGCAGCTCGACACGCAGGCGCAGGCGCGTGATCGGCGTGCGCAGGTCATGGGAAATGGCGCTGAACAGCTGGCTGCGTTCGGTCAGGTAACGGCTGATGCGCTCGCGCATGGCATTGAACGCACGGGCCACTTCCACCACCTCGCGCCCACCGCCTTCGGCCACCGGCTCCACCTCCGCGCCCAGCGACATGTGCCGCGCGGTGCGGGCCAGACGCTTGAGCGGGCGACTCTGCAGGTGCACCAGCAAGCCGATGAACAGCAGCAGGAAGACGCTGGTCAGCAGGATGAACCACAGCTGCTGCGCGGGCAGGATGGGTTCTTCCAGGCTGGTGTAGGGCTCGGGCAGCAGCGAAGCGATGTACAGCCACTCGCCCGGAGCCAGCTGGATCTGGGTCACCAGCACCGGCGGATTGACCGGCTCCAGGGTCAGGGCGTAGTGCGCCCAGGAGCGCGGCAGTTCGTCGAGCTTGAGGCCGCCGTTGAAGATGCGCAGGTCCTCCGGGCTGACGAAGGTCACCGAGATGTCTGCGCTGCTACCCAGGGACTTGTGCAGCACCGCGGTCACCGCCTCGGTCACCGCCTGCGTGCGTGGCGTGTTCGGCAGCAGCTTCATCTGCAAGGGGCGGTCGTTGAGGCTGACCACGAAGCGCGTGCCGCCCATGCTGCGCAGCTGGTCGAGAACCAGTGGCCGGTAGGCGACCGGCAACGAGCGGAAGTAGCGCACGCTGGCGGACATCGAGTGGCCCAGGCTGCGGGCCGTGGTGACCAGCCCTTCGAGCTGGGTGGCGCGCAACTGCGACAGCCAGATGACGCTGGACAAGGTCTGCGCCGCGAGTATCGCCAGCAGCGTGAGCAGCAGCATGCGCCCCAGCAGCGAGCGTGGCAGCGGCAACCAGCGCCGTGGCTCAGCGCCCATCGCCGGCCTGCACGCTGACCATCGCCGCCAGCTGATAGCCGCTGCCGCGCACGGTGCGGATCAGCCGTGGCGGCTTGTCGGTATCGCGCAGGCGCTGACGCAGGCGGCTGACGGCCATGTCGACGATGCGCTCCAGCGGCATCACCTCACGGCCACGGGTGGCATTGCCGATGGTGTCGCGGTCGAGAATCTGCTGCGGGTGATCGAGGAACAGCTTGAGCAGGGCGAAATCGGCACCGGAGAGAATCACCTCCTCGCCGTCGCGGTGGAACAGCCGGTGACTGACCATGTCCAGGCGCCAGTCCTCGAATGCCAGCACCTCGCCGCTGCGCTCCTGGGTGAACTGCGCGCGGCGCAACAGCGCCTTGATCCGCGCCAGCAGCTCGCGCGGGCTGAACGGCTTGCCGAGGTAATCGTCCGCCCCCAGTTCGAGGCCGATCACGCGGTCGGCCTCGTCGGAGCTGGCGGTCAGCATGATGATCGGCACCTGGGCGAAGCGCTGGTGGCCACGCACCCAGCGACACAGGCTGAAGCCGTCCTCGTCGGGCAGCATCACGTCGAAGATGACCAGGTCGGCCGGCTGCGCGCACAGGCTCTGGCGGAATGCGCTGCCGTCGGGCACGGCGCGCACCGCGAAGCCGACACGGCTCAGGTAGGTTTCGAGCAGTTCGCGAATTTCCTGGTCGTCATCGACCAGCAGTATCGACTTGCCGGGCTGGCTCATGGTCCACCCTCCTTGTTGTATTCATGCCGCCATGCGCCGCACTAGTCGGCGCCGTACGCCTGCTGCAAGGCCACGCCGGCACCGGTCAGCCCCGGGTACTCGGCCGTCACCAGCCACACCGGAATGCCGTCAAGGTAATGGCTCATGCAGCCCTTGTCGCTGAAACTCTTGGCAAATCCACTGGCGAGAAAACGCTCGGCGAAACGCGGCACGACGCCGCCGACGATGTACACGCCGCCACGCGCGCCAAGGGTCAGCACGTTGTTGCCGGCAACCCGTCCCAGCCAGCGGCTGAACTGCTCCAGCACCTGGCCGGCGAGCGGCTCGCCCGCCAGGCCGGCGGCGCTGATCGCGGCAGGCGTCGAATGCACCTGCGGCTGCCCGTCCAGCGTGCAGATCGCCCGGTACAGCGCCAGCAGGCCGTTGCCGCTGAGTACATCCTCGGCGCGCACGTGGCCCAGCTGCTGGTGCAGGACCTGCCACAGCTCGGCCTCGCGCGGGCTGCCGACGGGCAGGTCGACATGGCCGCCCTCCCCCGGCAACACCAGCCAGCGACCGTCCTCCAGCCCCAGCAGGGTGCCGACGCCAAGCCCGGTGCCAGCGCCGATCACCAGCGCCGGACGTCCGGCCTGGGCTTCGCCAGGGCAGACCTGCAGGCGCTCGCCGTCACGCAGGCGGGTCATGCCCAGGGCCATGGCGGAGAAATCGTTGATCATCAGCAGGTGCTCGATCTGCAGCGCCGCGCAGAAGGCGGCTCGCTCGATGCGCCAGTGATTGTTGGTGAAGCGGAACAGATCACCGCTGACCGGCCCGGCACAGGCCAGGCATACGGCATCCACGGCGCCCAGGGGCAGGCCCTGGGCATGCAGGTAAGCGGCAATGGCCTGTTCGGGCCCGGGAAAATCGGCGGTGGCCAGGACCTGCACCGCCTGCAGTTGCTCGTCACGCCACAGGGCGAAGCGTGCGTTGGTGCCGCCGATATCACCGACCAGCGCCAGCTTCACGGGCGCAACTCCCGCAACAGGGCGCTGCACAGAAGGGCTACCTCAGGGGCATGAGGGGGCATGCTTTCGACTCCAAACCGGAATTATTTTTGTAGTTCAGACAACGCACGACACAGTAAACCGGAAAATCATGCCCTTCAATCGGATTAAAGTAGTGATAACAACAATATTTCACAGAACACGTGACGCACGTCCCGAGCCCCTGCGGCAACGGACGGGGCGCCGCCGCATTCACGCCTCGGCATGACCCCGGACAATATCCGCGGCATGGCCGCCCCCTAGACTCGCACTGTCCATGGGCGCACGGCGGGCGCGATCCGCCGCCCTTCCGGTAATCCGCACGGAGAAGCAACATGTCACCCGATATCGTCATCGTCGGCGCCGGCCCAGCCGGCCTGTGCCTGGCCAGGGCCCTGTCCGGGCACGGTCTGTCGATCATGCTGCTGGAGCGTCAGGCCGAGCAAGCCCTGGCCGACCCCGCTTTCGACGGCCGCGAGATCGCCCTCACCCATGGCTCGCAGGCACTGCTCGACCGTCTGGGGATTTGGTCGCGGCTGCCCGCCGAGGATGTCGCCGTGCTGCGCGATGCCCAGGTATTCAACGGCCCTTCGCTGTTCGCTCTGAAGATCCGCGCCGAACAGGCCGGCGCCGAGCGGCTCGGCCACCTGGTGGCCAACCAGGCCATTCGCCGCGCCGCCTATGAGGCCGTCCGTGCATGCAGCGACGTGCACCTGCTGTGCGACACCCAGGTGCGCGCCATCCAGTCGGGCGAACACGAGATCAAGCTGGTCCTGCAGGACGGCCAGGTGCTGCAGCCGCGCCTGCTGGTCGCCGCCGACAGCCGCTTCTCGGACACCCGGCGCCAGCTCGGCATCGGTGCGCAGCTCAAGGACTTCGGCAAGAGCATGCTGGTGTGCCGCATGCAGCACGAGCTGGAGCACCAGCAGGTGGCCTGGGAGTGGTTCGGCTACGGCCAGACCCTCGCCCTGCTGCCACTCAACGGGCGGCAATCGTCGACGGTGCTGACCTTGCCGCCACGCGAGATCGAACGCCTGCTGGCGCTCGACGACTCCACCTTCGCCCGCGAGATGGAGCAGCGCTTCGACCGCCGCCTGGGCGCCATGCAGCTGCTCGGCAGCCGCCACGCCTACCCGCTGGTGGGGGCCTACGCACGGCGCATGGTCGGCAAGCGCTGCGCGCTGCTCGGCGATGCCGCGGTGGGCATGCACCCGGTCACCGCGCATGGCTTCAACTTCGGCCTGATCGGCGTGCAGCTGCTGAGCGAGCCCCTGCTGGCGGCCCACGCCAGGCACCAGGACATCGCTGCACCAGCCACACTGAGCCGTTACGAGCGCCAGTTGCGCCTGGCCACCTGGCCGCTGTACCAGGCCACCAACCTGCTGGTGGAGCTGTACACCAACGACCATCTGCCCGCCCGCCTGCTGCGTGGGGCCGGCCTGCGCATGGCCCAGGGCCTGCTGCCACTGAAGAAGGGCATCGCCCGCCATCTCACGGCCCGCGCCTGAGCCGCCCCGCGGGCGCGGCGCACCCGGCGCGCCCTCGACCGGCTCATCTGATACGCATCAGACAGCACTTTCTGAGTCTGTTTTGTTTTCCCCGGCCTCCCTACAGTTTCGCCATTCGCGCGGCTGCGCGCGCATTACTGTATGGAAGGTTACCGCGATGCAATCTGCTGCTTCCCACCCGGCCTACAACTACAAGGTCGTCCGCCAGTTCACCCTGATGACCATCGTCTGGGGTGTCGTGGGCATGTGCACCGGCGTGCTCATCGCCGCCCAACTGGTGTGGCCGGAACTCAACTTCGACACCCCCTGGCTCAGCTTCGGCCGCCTGCGCCCCCTGCACACCAGCCTGGTGATCTTCGGCTTCGCCGGTAGCGCACAGTTCGCCGCCAGCTACTACGCGCTGCAACGCACCTGCCAGACGCGCCTGTTCTCCGACGGCCTCGCCGCCTTCACCTTCTGGGGCTGGCAGCTGACCATCCTGATCATGCTGGTGACGCTGCCCATGGGCCTGACCACCACCAAGGAATACGCCGAGATCGAGTTCACCGGCGCGCTGTGGATGGCCGTGGTCTGGGTCGCCTACGGCATCGTGTTCTTCACCACCCTGACCCGCCGCAGGACGCCTCACATCTATGTCGGCAACTGGTTCTTCGGTGCCTTCATCCTGGTCATCGCCATCCTCCACGTGGTCAACCACCTGTCGATCCCGGTGAGCTGGTTCAAGTCCTATTCGGTGTATTCCGGCGCCACCGACGCCATGGTGCAGTGGTGGTACGGGCACAACGCCGTGGGCTTCTTCCTCACCACCGGCTTCCTCGGCATGATGTATTACTTCGTGCCCAAGCAGGTGAACCGGCCGGTGTACTCGTACCGCCTGTCCATCGTCCACTTCTGGGCGCTGATCACCCTGTACATCTGGGCCGGCCCGCACCACCTGCACTACACCGCCCTGCCGGACTGGGCGCAGAGCCTGGGCATGGTGATGTCGATCATCCTCCTGGCGCCGAGCTGGGGCGGCATGGTCAACGGCATGATGACGCTGTCCGGCGCCTGGCACCTGCTGCGCACCGACCCGATCCTGCGCTTCCTGGTGGTGTCCCTGGCCTTCTACGGCATGAGCACCTTCGAAGGTCCGATGATGGCCATCAAGACCGTCAACGCCCTGTCCCACTACACCGACTGGACCATTGGCCACGTCCACGCCGGGGCCCTCGGCTGGGTGGCGATGATCACCTTCGGCTCGCTCTACCACCTGATCCCGAAGGTGTTCGACCGCGAGCGCATGTACAGCATCGGCCTGATCAACGCGCACTTCTGGCTGGCCACCATCGGCACCGTGCTGTACATCGCCTCGATGTGGGTCAACGGAATCACCCAGGGCCTGATGTGGCGCGCGGTCAACGAGGACGGCACCCTCACCTACTCCTTCGTCGAAGCGCTGGAGGCCAGCCACCCCGGCTTCGTGGTGCGCCTGGTCGGCGGCCTGTGCTTCCTCAGCGGCATGCTGCTGATGGCCTTCAACACCTGGCTGACCCTGCGCGCCGGCGAACGGGCCACGCAGCCTGCGCCGGAGGTCGCTCATGCCCGCTGAGGCCTGGGGGATACTCGCGCTGCTGCTGTTCTACCTCGGCGTGCAGATCAGCCTCGGCCGGGCGACGCAGCGCGAGCTCGACGAAGCGACCATGCTGCCCTTCGTCGACGACCCCGAAGTGGCGCGCCGGGTGGAACGCGACACCGGGCGCAGCACCAGCGGCTGCGCCTGCCCGGGGGCCTGCGACGGACGTTGCGAGCACCTCGGGGAGCGCCTGCTGTAGCGCCTCAGACCCACTGATCGTTGCGCTTGCGGCGCACGCGCAGCATGGTCGGCAGGATCAGGCCGAGCAGCAGCCCGGCACCGGCGATGCTGCCGCCGTAGGCCATGTAGCGCATCAACGCCTGCTGCTGTTCGTTGCCCAGTTGCGCCTGGGCATCGCGCAGTTGCGAGCGTGTGGTGGTCAGTTCGGCATCCAGCGCGCTGCGTGCGGCCTGCAGTTCCTCGATGAGCTTCTTGCGCGAGTCGAGGGTCTCCTGCATGCCCTGCACGCGCGCCTTCCAGGCATCGTCGATGCCCTTGAGCTCGGCGCTCAGGTCGGCGACCTTCTGCTCCAGCTGCGGCAGGCGCTCGGCCTGGCCGGGCACCGACTGCAGGTCACGACTGGGAATCCACACCGCATTGCCGCTGGCGCCGCGCACCTGGCTGTAGTCGCCCTGGGTACGCAGCAGCTCCACCTTCTCCCCGGACGTCAGCGTGCCGACGATGCGGTAGCCGTCGGTGGGGCCACTGCGCACATAGGTGTTGAGGCTGTCGCTGACCCAGCGCTGATTGCCGGCGGTCTCTTCGGCGTGCAGCAGGGTACTGCCGAGCAGCCCCCCGAGCAGCAGGCAGGCGCCCAGGGCACGGGGGTGGAGCGGAGCGATGCGACAGGAGAAATGACGGGATAAAAGCATGGGAGGATCTTCACGTGGCAGTCAGACGGACCCGGCGAGCGGGATGGGCGATGACGGCGAGCACGGCAAACGCGCTGCAACACGATACGAGCAGAATCTGCGACGAAGACGCCACACTAGCGGCAATTAGCCATCTACCCCTCCCCGTTCGGGCCGACAGCAGACAGACATTGGCGGACGGCTTCGAGTTCACTCGCCGCTGACGATGAACGATGGACGCAGCAGCGCTTCAGCCGTTGTGGCGCTGGACGAAGGCGCGAAAATCCGCCAGCGGCATCGGCCGCCCGAGCAGATATCCCTGGAACTGGTTGCAGCCGTTGCTCGCCAGAAAGTGGCGCTGCGCCTCGGTTTCCACGCCTTCGGCGATCACCGTCATGCCCATGCTCTGGCCGAGGGCGATGACGCTGCGCACGATGGCTTCGCTGTTGGCATCGCTGAGCACGTCGCAGATGAACGAGCGGTCGATCTTCAGCTTGCTCAGCGGCAAGCGCTTGAGGTGGCTGAGGGAGGAGAAGCCGGTGCCGAAGTCATCCAGAGAGAAGCGCACGCCACGCTCCACCAGCGCCGTCATCTTGCGCGTGAGGTCCTCCATGTCGTGCACGATCAGCGTCTCGGTCAGCTCCAGCTCCAGGCGCTGCGCGTCGATCCGATGCCGCTCGATCAGCCCGGCGATCTCGGCGACGAAGCTGTTCTGCGAGAACTGCTTCTGGCTGATGTTCACCGCCAGGTCGATGTCGCGGTACAGCGGCTCGTCCTGCCACTGGTGCAGCTGCTCGGCGGTCTGTTCCAGCACCCAGTGGCCGATGGGGATGATCAGCCCGGTGTGCTCGGCGTGGTCGATGAACTCCCCCGGCGCCAGCAGGCCGCGCTGCGGATGCAGCCAGCGAATCAGCACCTCGGCGCCGATCACCCGGTTGGCGCCGTTCAGTTGCGGCTGGTAGTGCAGGACGAACTGGCGCTCGCGCACGGCCGCGCGCAAGTCCCGGTCCAGCTCGGAGCGCTCGGCGGTGTCGGTCTGCAGGATGTGCAGCAGGAAGAAGAACATCAGCATGGCCACCAGCGCCTGCACCCAGGAGCCGACCACGCGCACCCCGTCCGGCAGCGCATGCAGGTCGGTCGGCCGCCAGGTGGAGGCGGCCAGCGCGACGAACAGCAGCAGGCAGAACAGGGAGATGCCGTAGCGCAAGCCCATGGGCTCGTCGCGAAACGCCATCAGCGCCGCCACGGCCATCGGCAGCAGGTACAGGTGAGTGGCACGCGGCGCGGCGAGCGTGGGCGGGTCGAGCAGCAGGGTCGAGGCGACCACGACCACCAGCAGTGCGCCGAACAGCACGAGGTTGGCGCTGAGCGCCCGGTTGCGCAGGGTCAGGAGGAAGACCGCCACGCCACTGAGAATGATCGCCAGGTCCATCAGGGCGATGGCCGTGTAGCCGTGCGAGAGAAAGAACAGCCCCCAGAGCACACCCATCCCGACCATGACCAGGCTGGCCAGCATGCGCATGCGCCGCTCGCGGCGCTGACCGACCAGCGCCAGGTCCGCGCCATGCCAGAGCTGGCGGACACGTTTGCCGAAGATCGAGAGTGATGGCATGGGAAAGTCCTTGAGCGATCACTCTCATTCTTGAAGCTGCTGGGCCGAATGCAAGTTTCGGCTCCGCTTCAGTAGCGCCAGTGCTCCTTGCTGGCCAGGCGCTCGGCGAGAAAATCCAGCAGCAGACGCATGGCCGGCAGCATCTGCCGGCGACTGCCGTAGAGCGCATGGATGCCCAGTTCCGGCGAGCGATAGTCGGGCAGCAGCTGCACCAGCCGGCCCTCGCGCAGCAGCGCCTCCACCGAATACAGCGGCTGCAGGCTGACGCCAGCGCCGGCCAGCGTCGCTTCCAGCAGCACCATCGACTCGTTGGCGCTGAGGCTGCCGGAGACCGACACCGCAGTCGCCTCGCCCTGGTGCGCGAACTCCCACAGGCTGCGGCCGAAGTAGGCATAGGCCAGGCAGTTGTGCCGGGTCAGGTCCTGCGGATGCTGCGGCGTGCCCTGCCGCGCCAGGTACGCCGGGGCGGCACACACTACCGAACGACATACCGCCAGGTGCCGGGCGATCAGGTTGGGGTCGAGCTGGTTGGTGATGCGCAGCGCCAGGTCGATGCGCGCCTCGACCAGGTTGACGGCCTCGCTGCCGATCAGCAGGTCGATGTTGACCTGCGGGTAGCGGCTGGTGAAGTCGTGCAACGCATGCACCAGCCAGGCCTGGGCGAAGGACTGGCTGCTGGTGATGCGCAGCGTGCCGCGCGGCACGGCGTCCACGCCCTGCCCCAGGGCCTGCATGCGCTCGGCCAGCGCCAGCATCTCGCGGCACTGCGGCAACATCTGCTCGCCGGCCGCCGTCAGGCTCAGCTTGCGCGTGCTGCGGTGCAACAGGCGCACCCCGGCCCAGCCTTCCAGCTCGGCCAGGTAGCGCGAGACCATGGCCCGCGACATGTCCAGCGCCTCGGCCGCAGCCGTCTGGCTACCGCGCTCCAGTACCTCGACGAAAACCCGTGCCGCTGTCAGTCGATCCATAATTCGCTCGATTCATGCAACAAACATGACCAGCTTACGGGGCTTTTCGCTCGCCAGGTAGCGCATAAGATGCGCCCCTCACCTGCCTGGAGACCACCATGTCCCTCACCTCCCGTTTCTTCGCCGGCCTCGGCCTGCTCGCCGTGGCGGCTGGCGCCCTCGCCCAGCCACTGACCCTGGACATCTACAACCCGCGCGAGAATGCCGTGTTCCCGGTCAGCTCGACCCTGATCAGCGGTGAGAAGGACGCCATCCTGGTGGACGCGCAGTTCTCCAACACCGAGGCCCAGGCCCTGGTCGAACGCATCCGCGCCAGCGGCAAGCGCCTGACCACCATCTTCATCAGCCATGGCGATCCCGATTTCTACTTCGGCCTCGATACCCTGACCCGCGCCTACCCCGACGCCAAGGTACTGGCCACCCCGGCCACCGTCGCCTACATCGAGAAGACCCGCGCGCCCAAACTGGCCTACTGGGGCCCGATCCTGAAGGACAGCGCCCCGGCCCGCACCCAGGTGCCGGAGCCCCTGCAAGGCAATGCGCTGGAACTCGAAGGGCAGCGCATCGAAGTGGTCGGTCACGACCCGCAGCACACCAGCCTGTGGATTCCCGCCATCAAGGCCGTGGTCGGCGGCGTGCTGACCAGCGCCAACATCCACCTCTGGGTGGCCGATGCGCAGAGCGCCGAAGCCCGCCAGCGCTGGCTGAAATCCCTGGACGAACTCGAAGCGCTGCAGCCGACCACCCTGGTGCCCGGGCACTACCTCGGCAAGCCGGCGATGGGCCTCGACGACCTGCGTTTCACCCGCGAATACCTGCTGACGCTGGAGCAGCAACTGCCCAAGGCCAAGGACAGCCAGGCGCTGATCGCCGCCATGCAGGCGCGTTATCCCCAGCTGCAGGATGACAGCAGCCTGGAGCTGAGCGCCAAGGTGCTCAAGGGCGAAATGCAGTGGCCATGAGTGGCCGCATCCTGATCTGTGGCGCCTCGCGCGGACTGGGCCTCGGCCTGGTCCGCGCGTTCGTCGAGGCGGGCTGGGAGGTGCTGGCGGTGGTGCGCGAACTGCGCCCGGCCAGCCCGCTGGATGCCCTGCGCACCCGCCACCCACAGGCGCTGCAGGTGATCGCCTGCGACCTCGCTCGCCTCGACGCGGCCAGCACCATCGAAGCCGCCCTGCATGGCCGGCGCCTCGACTGCGCGCTGTTCAATGCGGGGGTCTATGGCCCGGGCCACCAGGACCCGCGCCAGGCCCTGTTCGACGATGTCGGCCAGCTGTTTCTGGCCAACGCGGTGGCCCCGATCCGCCTGGCCCAGTGCCTGGCCGAGCAGGTGGCCGACGGTGGCGTGATCGCCTTCATGAGCTCGCAGATGGCCAGCCTGACGCTGGCACGTGCCGCCGACATGCCGCTGTACGGCGCCAGCAAGGCCGCGCTGAACAGCCTGCTGCGCAGCTGGCAGGCGCAACTGCCACGCCTGCCCTGGAGCCTGCTGGCGCTGCACCCCGGCTGGGTGCGCACCGACATGGGCGGTGACGCCGCCCCACTGAGCGTGGAGCAGAGCGCCAGTGACCTGCACCAGGTGATCCTCGATCAACTCGGGCGTCGCCAGTGCGCCTTCCTCGATCATCAGGGCCAGTCACTGCCCTGGTGACGCCCCGCCACACGCCTGCCCGTGCCTCGCCCGAACGAGGCACAGGGTCTTCGACGCTCCCCCCATAACCTCACTGCCCCCGCACACAGCTATACAATTCTTTTACAAAATTAGATTTTGTACATATATTGGATAGCGACATATCTCATGGACGCCGTACCGGGCGCCCGTGAACGCTCGAACTCGACACGCTGCGCAATCCGGCAACCCTCTTCTCCCCCCTTTCCTGGTTGCCGGATTTTTTTATTCATCGCCCGTTGCCGCCGGGCCACTCGCTGCACGGCTGGACGCGGCTACCGCCAGCCCCGGAGGAAGCGCCCATGGCGACCTCGCTTCGACCGCTGCCAGCAGCCCTCCTGGCTCTGCTCCTGCTGGCCTGCGTCACCGCGCCGGCCTGCGCCCAGGGCAGCTGGCGTGCCCAAGTGCCACAGGCGACCCTGATCGGCAGCGGCGACTTCAGCTGGTTCGGTTTCTCGGTATACAACGCCAAGCTGTGGAGCCCGGTGGCGCAGGTGGACTTCTCGCAGCCCTTCGCCCTGGAGCTGACCTACCGGCGCCGCATCAGCCGCGACACCCTGGTGGACACCAGCCTCGACGAAATCCGTCGCCTCAACGGCGAGCCGCTCGATCGCGAGCAGCAGGCAGACTGGGTCCGGCAGATGCAGCAGGCCTTCGTCGACGTCGAGGACGGCACGCGCATCACCGGCGTGTTCCTCCCCGGCCGGGGCTGTCGCTTCTACGTCAATGGCCAGTTGCAGCACGTCATCGAGGATGACGAGTTCGCCCGCGCCTTCTTCGCCATCTGGCTCGACCCGCAGACCCGCAGCCCGAAACTGCGTGCCGCGCTGCTCGGCCTCAACCGATGAGGAGTGCCATGAGAACGCCTGCCATCCTGCTCGCCTGCCTGCTGCTGGTCAGCTGCGGCCAGGTTCCCGTCGAGCGCTACGCCGACCAACGTCCCGCACTGGACCTGCCCACCTTCTTCAGCGGTCCGGTACAGGCCTGGGGCATGTTCCAGGATCGTTCCGGCGAAGTGATCAAACGCTTTCACGTCGACATCGACAGTCGCCGCGACGGCGACAGGCTGATTCTCGACGAGCGCTTCCTGTACAGCGACGGCACGCGCCAGCGCCGGGTCTGGACCCTCACCCCGGACGGCGCCGGGCGCTGGCTCGGCAGCGCCGACGACGTGGTCGGCCAGGCCGTCGGCGAAGTCGCCGGCAACGCCCTGCGCTGGCGTTATCACCTCAACCTGCCGGTGGATGGCAGCACCTACGTCGTCTACTTCGACGACTGGATGTACCTGATGGACGACGACACCCTGATCAACCGTTCCAGCATGAGCAAGTTCGGCATCGAGCTGGGCCAGGTCACGCTGTTCTTCCGCCGCGCTGCGGCCACACCATGAATACACCACTGCTCGGCAGCCTGGGGACGCGCTACAAGGCGCTGGTCATAGGCGCCAGCGGCACCCTCGGCCAGGCCTTCTGCCAGCTGCTGCGCGCCGACGCCCACTGCGCCAGCGTGCGCGAGCTGAGCCGTGGCAGCTCACCGGCGCTGGACCTGGAAGCCCCGTCCAGCATCGCCGAGGCCGCCGCTGCGCTGGCCGATGAAGGGCCCTATCAGCTGATCGTGCATGCAGCCGGGCTCCTGCATCGTGCCGGCATCGCCCCGGAAAAGAGCCTGGCAGCCATCGAGGCCGAGGCGTTGCAGACGGTGTTCCAGGTCAACGCCTTGGGGCCCGCGCTGGTGCTGCGGCACTTTCTGCCGCTGCTCGACGCGCAGGGCGCCATGGCCATGCTCTCGGCCAAGGTCGGCAGCATCGGCGACAACCGCCTGGGCGGCTGGTATGCCTACCGTTCGTCCAAGGCGGCGCTGAACATGCTGATCAGGACCGCGGCCATCGAACTGGCGCGCAGCAAACCCAGGGCACGCCTGCTCAGCCTGCATCCCGGCACGGTGATCTCCCCTCTGTCGCAGCCCTTCCGTGGCGCGCTGGCGGCTCGCCCGGCCGAGCAGGCCGCCAGGGAGCTGCTGCAGGTGATCGACAGCCTGGGAGCGGAGCACAGCGGCAGCTTCCATGCCTACGACGGCCAGCCGCTGCCCTGGTAGGGCGAGCTACGAGCCACCGAACAGATCGAAGGAGTCGAGCAGGCGCCAGGCGATTTCCGGCGTCTTCTCCATGGCCCGGCGAATCGCGGCGGGGATGCTCTGCCGGGTCTTGCGGCACAGCCCCGGATGCGCCTCGAAGTGCATGTGGATGCCACGCATGCTGCGCACCTCGCCATGACTGGGCTCGATCTGCAGGCTAATGCCCAGCTGTTCGTACATGCGCTGCTGCATGCGCTGCAGGTCCTCCAGACTCTGCAGGCTCTCCAGGCGCTCGAGCAGGCGCTGCTCCTCCTGCCGGGTCAGCAGCAGCACACGCGTATCGGCGCCCGGCAACGCCAGCAGCTCATCGCGCTGACAGTCACAGGCACCCGGCGGACAGGGGTTACGCAGAGGCAGGGGTGAATTCATGCCCCTGATCATAGCCATAGCCAGGCGCGCTGCCCATCCACGCCCATCGGCCGGCTTGCCAGCGTGGCAGACTTCGTTAAGCTCACAGCATTCCCCCTCGATGCAAGGATGAACACCATGTTGCGCTTCACCACGTTCGCCGCTGGCCTGCTGCTCTCGGCCAACGTCTTCGCCCTGTCCCTCTCCGACCTGAGCCAGCAGGACGCCAGCGGCGGCCTGAAGGACGCCCTGATCCAGGGCGCCCAGGTGGCGGTCAAGCAACTGGGCACGCCCGGTGGCTTCAGCAACAATCCCGACGTGCGTATCGAACTGCCGGGCAAGCTCGGCAAAGCCGCCAAGACCATGAAGATGATGGGCATGGGTGCCCAGGTCGAACAGCTGGAAAGCAGCATGAACAAGGCCGCCGAGGCCGCCGTACCGCAAGCCCAGGCGCTGCTGGTCGATGCCGTGAAGAAAATGACCGTGGCCGACGCCAAGGCGATCCTCAGCGGCCCGCAGGACTCGGCCACACAGTACCTGAACAAGAGCAGCCGCGAGCAGATTCGCGCCAAGTTCCTGCCCATCGTCAAGCAGGCCACCGACCAGGTCGGCCTGGCCCAGCAGTACAACGCCTTTGCCGGCCAGGCCGCCAGCTTCGGCGTGGTCGACGCCAAGAGCAGCACGGTGGAAGGCTACGTCACCGAGCAGGCGCTCGATGGCCTGTTCGAGATGATCGCCAAGCAGGAAGCCAGCATCCGCGAAAACCCGGCCGCCGCCGCTACCAGCCTGGCGAAGAAGGTCTTCGGCGCACTCTGAGCCTAGCCAGCGCCTGCGACACCCCGCAACGGGACGTCGCAGGCCCTCAGCCCACCGCGCGCAGCCAGGCGAGCAGCTCGCTCGCCAGTGAATCCTCTGCCGGAGCCGCCGGCAGGTACAGGCAGTAGCGCGAGCCATCGCCGAAGAACCCCGACGGCGCCGCCAGAACGCCACTGCGAATGTCATCCTGCACCAGGTGCCAGGGGCCGATGGCGACCCCCAGCCCGGCGACCGCCGCCTGCAGGCTGAAGTAGAAGTGCTCGAACACCTGCCCGCCCTGCGCCTTGACGGACTGTCCGGCAGCCTGCGCCCAGGCGCTCCAGGCCGTGGGCCGGGTGCGCGTATGCAGCAGCGGCGCCGACGGGCGCAACTGGCCCTCGGCGGTGAACCATTGCTCAACCCTGTCCGCGCGGCACACCGCCGCCACCTGCTCCTCGAACAGCGGTTCGCGGTGGTAGTGCGCCGGGCAGGGAAAATCGTCGCGGCGAATGGCCAGGTCGATCCCCTGCTCGAAGGAAAAACCACCGCCGCCCGCCACCAGATGCATGGGCAGCTGTGGATGGCGCGCCTGGAACTCGCTCCAGCGCGGGATCAGCCAGCGCATCAGCAGGGTCGGCTCGCAGGAGATCACCAGTTGGCGTCCGCGCCGGGCCCTGGCGCGCAGTTCAGCGACCGCCTGCGCCATCACCGCCAGCCCCTCCTCCACGGCCCGGGCCAGCTGCCGCCCCTCGTCGGTGAGAAACACACGCTGCCGGCGCCGCTCGAACAGCGTCACCTCCAGCTCGGCCTCGAGCAGGCGCACGGCGCGGCTGATCGCACCGGGGGTCACGTGCAGCGCCTCGGCCGCACGGGCGAAGTGCTCCTCGCGCGCCGCTGCCGCAAAGCAGCGCAGGGCCGTCAGCGAGGGCAGGCGGGTGCCAGAAGATGACGACTCAAACTCACGATATGCATCAGAAATCATCGTTACAGACCCATGCAGCAAACGAGGAAAATATAGGCGTTAACTAACCGAGAGACACCATACCTCATGAGCGAATGGATAGTTGTAATCACCATCACCCTACTCGCCTGCATCAGCCCCGGCCCGGACTTCGCGCTGGTCTGCCGGCAATCGCTGATGCTGTCCCGGCGCGCCGGCCTGTTCACCGCTGTCGGCATCGGCCTGGGCGTGCTCGTGCACGTGGCCTACACCCTGCTCGGCCTCGGCCTGCTGCTGCAGCAGTCCGCCTGGCTGTTCACCCTGTGCAAGTTCGCAGGCGCCGGCTACCTGCTCTACCTGGGGCTGCGCATGCTGCGTAGCCGCCCCGAGGAACAGCAGACGAACAGCCCGGCGCTGGCCGTCGACGCCTTCGCCGCCCTGCGCATGGGCTTCCTCGGCAATGCACTGAACCCCAAGACATCGCTGTTCATCGTCAGCCTGTTCATGGGCGTGGTCAGCCCGCAGACCTCGCTGGCCAGCCAGCTGGGTTATGGCGCATTCATCGCCATCGCCCATGTCGCCTGGTTCGCCCTGGTCGCCCTGGGCCTGTCGGCGCAGGCCGTGCGACTGCGCCTGCTGGCCATGCGGCAGCGTATCGAGCAACTGTTCGGCACCTTGCTGGTCGGCTTTGCCCTGTGGCTGGCCACGACCTCGCAACCACGCTGAGCGCCATGAAAAAGCCCCGCCGGGCTTGTGGCCGGGCGGGGCTTTCGTTTGCCGTTGCCGGTCAGGCGCAGGCGGCTTGCATCTGGCGATGCGTATCGATGAGGTGCTGCACCACGCCAGGATCGGCCAGCGTGGAGATGTCGCCGAGTGCAGCGTATTCGGCGGTAGCGATCTTGCGCAGGATACGGCGCATGATCTTGCCCGAGCGGGTCTTCGGCAGACCTGGCGCCCACTGGATGACATCCGGCGTGGCGATCGGGCCGATTTCCTTGCGCACCCAGTTCTTCAGTTCCTGACGCAGCTGCTCGGACGGTTCCTCGCCCGCGTTCAGGGTCACGTAGACGTAGATGCCCTGGCCCTTGATGTCGTGCGGTACGCCGACCACCGCAGCCTCGGCCACCTTGTTGTGGGCGACCATGGCGCTCTCGATCTCGGCGGTGCCCATGCGGTGGCCGGAGACGTTGAGCACGTCGTCGACACGCCCGGTGATCCACCAGTAGCCATCCTCGTCGCGACGGGCGCCGTCGCCGGTGAAGTACATGCCCTTGAAGGTCTTGAAGTAGGTGTCGACGAAGCGGTCGTGGTCACCGAACAGGGTACGCGCCTGGCCCGGCCAGGAGTCGATGATCACCAGGTTGCCTTCGGCCGGCCCGTCGATGATGTTGCCCAGGTTGTCCACCAGCGCCGGCTGCACGCCGAAGAACGGACGCGCGGCGGAACCTGGCTTCATGGCGTGAGCGCCCGGCAGCGGCGTCATCAGGCAGGCGCCGGTTTCGGTCTGCCACCAGGTGTCGACGATCGGGCAACGGCTCTGGCCGACGTTCTCGTAGTACCACTGCCAGGCTTCCGGGTTGATCGGCTCACCGACCGAACCGAGCAGGCGCAGGCTGGAACCGTCGGCGCCTTCCACGGCAGCCTTGCCCTCGGCCATCATGGCGCGGATGGCGGTCGGCGCGGTGTAGAGGATGTTGACCTTGTGCTTGTCGACGATCTTGGCGACACGGGTCACGTCCGGGTAGTTCGGGATGCCCTCGAACATCACGGTGGTGGCGCCATTGGCCAGCGGTCCGTAGACCAGGTAGCTGTGGCCGGTGACCCAGCCGATGTCGGCGGTGCACCAGAAGACCTCGCCCGGACGGTAGTCGAACACGCGTTCGTGGGTCAGCGAGGCGTACACCAGGTAGCCGCCGGTGGTGTGCAGCACGCCCTTGGGCTTGCCGGTGGAACCGGAGGTGTAGAGGATGAACAGCGCTTCCTCGGCGCCCATTTCCTTCGGCGCGCAGACGCTGCCGGCGACCTTCATCAGGTCTTCGTACCAGATGTCGCGGTGCTGGTTCCACTTGATGCTGCCACCGGTGCGGTTGACCACGATGATCTTCTGCACGCTGTTGGTTTCCGGGTTGGTCAGCGCGTCATCGACGTTGGCCTTCAGCGGCACCTTCTTGCCGCCGCGCACGCCCTCGTCGGCGGTGATCACCACCTTGGACTTGCAGTCGATGATGCGGCCGGCCAGCGCCTCGGGCGAGAAGCCACCGAACACCACGGAGTGGATGGCACCGATACGGGCGCACGCCAGCATGGCCACCACGGCTTCCGGGATCATCGGCATGTAGATGGTCACCACGTCGCCGCGGTGGATGTCCTGGCCGCGCAGGGCGTTGGCCAGCTTGCACACCTGCTCGTGCAGCTCGCGGTAGGTGATTTCCTTGTGCTCGGACGGGTCGTCGCCTTCCCAGATGATCGCGATCTGGTCGCCGCGCTCTTCCAGGTGACGGTCGAGGCAGTTGTAGGACACGTTCAGGGTGCCATCGGCGTACCACTTGATATCGACATGGTGGTCGTCGAAGGAGGTCTGCTTGACCTTGGTGTAGGGCTTGATCCAGTCGATGCGCTGGCCCTGCTCGCGCCAGAAACCCTCGGGGTTGACCACCGACTGTTGGTACATGGCCTTGTAGGTGGCCTCGTCGGTCAGTGTCCGCGCGGCCACTTCGGGGCGCACAGGGTAAAGAGACGCAGCACTCATGGAATCACCTCGGTGGGTAGTTGTTTTTGTATGCTGCCTTTTGTATCTCCCGACCCTTCGTGAGGCCATTCGACCATGGTCTTACCGCTCTAAGACCATGGTCTCGAGGCCCTGCCCGGCAGGTGTCGAGCCCATGCGGCAGCGTCATGCACCGTTCGACACGACGCGCATCGACAGCGTTCCTCGCGTTTCGTCAGGCGTACGCCCCCGCGCCGGCGGGTCCACCGAGCGCTGCCCTTGCGCACTGCATGCCCGCAAAAAAAAGCCCGGCACAGGGCCGGGCGCAGAGGTAGACGCGGTATCGTCGGTGGTCCTAGTTCATGCCCAGCCAGTTCGGCAGGGCCATGGACACGGCCGGGATGTAGGTGATCACCAGCAGGAAGCTGATCAGCATCATCAGCCACGGCAGCGCGGCGCGGATCACTGCGGTCAGCGGCATGCCGGTCACCGCCGAGGTGACGAACAGGTTCAGCCCCACCGGCGGCGTGATCAGGCCGATCTCCATGTTCACCACCATGATGATGCCCAGGTGGATCGGGTCGATGCCCAGCTGCACGGCGATCGGGAACAGGATCGGCGCGAGGATCAGGATGATCGCCGACGGTTCCATGAAGGCACCGGCGATCAGCAGCACGATGTTCACCACCAGCAGGAACTGCCACGGCTGCAGACCCAGCTCCACCACCCAGGCGGTGATCTGCTGCGGGATCTGCTCGGTGGTCAGCACGTGGGCGAAGAGCATGGCGTTGGCGATGATGAACATCAGCATGATGGTCAGCTTGCCGGACTCCAGCAGCA
>NZ_CP035677.1:3726031-3985615 GCF_029542605.1 Pseudomonas sp. REST10
GGTCCCCGGCGCCCCCCGCCCCGGCACATCGGCGAACTGCACATGGCCGATACGCCCGGCCAGCAGGCGCACGCCGGCGGCGACGTCCAGCCCCTGCCGGGCCATGTGGTAGAGGTCGTACTGCGCCGCCAGATTGGGGTGATCCACCGCGCGCAGCAGCTCGTCCAGGTGCTCCGGCGTGTTGATCAGGAAGCCCGGCATGTCGATGGGGTTGATCGCCTCCACCAGCACCCGGATGCCCAGCACGGCGAATGCCTCGGCACTCTTGCGCAGGTTGGCGGCCAGGCAGTCCAGCGCCTGCTCGCGGCTCACGCCCTCGGCCAGGCGCCCCGGCAGCACGTTGACGCACGCCGGGCGGACCATGGCCGCGTAGCTCAGCGCCTCCTGCAGGGCAGTATCGAACTCGGCCTGGCGCGCAGGCACGCCGGCCAGGCCCGGGCCGCCGCACATCAGGTCGCCTGCCGGAACGTTGATCAGCAGCAGCGGCAAGCCGCTGAGCGCCAGCACCTCTTTCAGGGCGATGGCCGGCAGTTCGTAGGGAAACTGGATTTCCACGCCGTCGAACCCTTCACGCATCGCCGCCAGCACACGCTCGCGCAGCGGCAACTCGGTGAACAGCATGGACAGGTTGGCGGCGATCTTCATGGGCATTGCTCCCGCAGCAGCTCCACCAGCGTGGCCGGGTCGCGCTCGAGAAAGCCCTGGCTGCCGTGCAGGCGCATCAGCTGCGCCGCCAGGCCGCTCATGGGCGTGGCGCCGCCCTGCTCGCGCGACAGCTTCACCGCCGTGTCGAGATCCTTGAGCAGCGTGCGCACGTGCCACTTGATCGGTTCGAACTGGCTGGCCGCCATCTGCGGCGCCAGGATCTGCAGCGGCTTGGAATCGGCGAAACCGCCCGCCAGGGCCGGCGCGATCTGGCTGGCATCGACCCCGGAGCGTTCGGCCAGCGCCACCACCTCGGCGATCACCAGCGCGTTGCAGGCCACGATCATCTGGTTGCACACCTTGGTCACCTGCCCGGCACCGACGTCGCCCATGCGCGTCAGGCGCTGGCCCAGGTGCGCCAGGATCGGCCGCACCCGCTCCACGTCCTCGTCGCGACCGCCGGCCATGATCGCCAGGCTACCGGCCTCGGCGCCAGGCGTGCCGCCGGACACCGGCGCGTCGACCCAGCGCATGCCGCTGCGCGCCTCCAGCTCGGCGGCCATCTCCCGCGTGGCGGCCGGGTCCAGGCTGGAGAAGTCCACCAGCAGCTGGCCCGGGCGCGCGCCCTCGACTATCCCGCCAGGGCCGAACACCACCTCGCGCACCACCTCGGTATTGGCCAGGCAGAGCATCACCACGCTGGCATCGCGGCACAGCTCCGCCGGGTTCTCCACGCGATGCGCCCCCAGCTCCAGCAGCGGCGCGCATTTGTCCGGCGAGCGGTTCCACAGGGTCAGCGGGTAGCCGGCAGCGAGCAGGCGGCGGGTCATCGGCAGGCCCATCAGGCCAATGCCGGCAAAAGCCAGGGCGGGCAGCGTTGCAGTCATCGATCAACTCCAGGCAGTTCGTATCCAGCGCGCATCTTAACCCCGCAGTCAGCGCGCGCGTGCTGCACGCGCGTCGTTCGGCCACTATACTGCGCACGCCTTCCCCGCTATTGAACCGGAGAATCCGTCATGTTCAAGCAAACCCTGGCGCTCGCCGCCGGCATCGCCCTGTCCGTATCTGCAGTATTCGCGCACGCCGCCGACGTCCTCAAGGTCTCGGCCATCCCCGACGAAGCCCCCACCGAGCTGCTGCGCAAGTTCAAGCCGCTGGGTGCCTATCTGGAGCAGGAGCTGGGCATGAAGGTGGAGTTCGTGCCGGTGGCCGACTACGCCGCCGTGGTCGAAGCGCTGGCGGCCGACCGCATCGACATGGCCTGGCTGGGTGGCTTCACCTTCGTCCAGGCGCGCCTGAAAACCGGGAACGCTGTGCCGCTGGTACAGCGTGAACAGGATGCCGAGTTCACCAGCAAGTTCATCACCTCCGACCCGGCGGTGAAGTCGCTGCAGGACCTCAAGGGCAAGACCTTCGCCTTCGGTTCCGTGTCCTCCACCTCCGGCAGCCTGATGCCGCGCTACTTCATGCTGCAGGACGGCATCAAGCCGGAAGACTTCTTCAGCCGCGTGGCCTACTCCGGCGCCCACGACGCCACCGCTGCCTGGGTCCAGGCCGGCAAGGCCGACGCGGGCGTGCTCAACGCCTCGGTGTGGCAGAAGCTGGTCGACGCCGGCAAGGTCGACACCGACAAGGTCAAGGTCTTCGCCACCACCCCGACCTACTACGACTACAACTGGACCGTGCGCGGCAACCTCGACGCCGACCTGCAGGCGAAGATCAAGGCTGCCTTCCTCGCCCTCGACCCGGCCAAGCCGGAGCAGAAGGCGATTCTCGACCTGCAGGCCGCCAGCCGCTTCATCGAGACCCAGCCCGCCAACTACGAAGGCATCGAAGAGGCCGCTCGCGCCGCCGGCCTGTTGAAGTGAGTGTCACGCTGCGTGGCGTGGGCCTGGCCCACGCCAACGGCAAGGTCGCGCTCGAGGCCATCGATCTGCACATCGCCCCCGGCGAACGGGTGGCCATCATCGGTCCCTCCGGGGCCGGCAAGACCACCCTGCTGCGCCTGCTGGCCACCAGCCTGCAACCCACGCGCGGCACGCTCGACCTGCTGCAACACGATCCCTGGCGCCTGGCTGCCGGCCAGCGCCAGCGCCTGCGCGCGCGCATCGGCCTGATCCATCAGGCGCCGCCGTTGCCACCGCGCCAGCGCGTGGTCACCGCCGTACTGGCCGGCAAGCTCGGCCAGTGGCCCCTGGCCAAGGGCCTGCTCAACCTGCTCTACCCGCTGGATGCCTCCGGCGCCCAGGCGGCCCTGGCGCGCCTGGACATCGCCGACAAGCTCTACCAACGCTGCGACCAGCTCTCCGGTGGCCAGCTGCAGCGCGTCGGCATCGCCCGCGTGCTGTACCAGGCGCCGGAGCTGATCCTCGCCGACGAACCTGTCTCGGCCATGGACCCGGTGCTGGCCGGGCACACCCTGGCCGTGCTCAACCGCGAGGCTGCCGAGCGCGGCATGACCCTGCTCGCCAGCCTGCATGCCGTCGACCTGGCCCTGGCGCACTTCCCACGGGTGATCGGCATTCGCGACGGACGCATCGCCTTCGACCTGCCGGCCGCCGACGTGCAGCCCGCACAGCTGCAGGCGCTGTACGCCAACGAGCAGCTGCAGGCCTCGCCCAGCCTGCCCGTGCAGGCGCAGCCGGTGCACATCCCGCGATGCTGACAACCGCCCCACGCGACCCCGCCGCCCTGCCACGGCTGCTGATCACGCTACTGGCGCTGCTCCTGCTGTGGCCGGGCATCAACCTCAGCGAGCTGAACCTGGCCGTGCTGGTGGAGGGCGACAACACCCGCGCCATGGGCAACTTCCTCGCCGGCTTCTGGCCGCCCGCGCATGATGCCGAGTTCCTCGCCCTGCTCGGCCGCGCCACCCTGGAAACCCTGGCCATCGCCACCGCCGGCATGAGCCTGGCGCTGCTGATCGCCATTCCCGCCTCGCTGCTGGCCAGCCGCGCGCTGTCGCTGTCGGCGCTGCACCGAGGCGGCCGCCCGGCCTGGTGGGCCCGCCTGGCGCGCTGGCCGGTGCGCGGTTTGCTGATCTTCCTGCGCAGCGTGCCGGAGATCGTCTGGGCGCTGCTGTTCGTGCGCGCCGTCGGCCTCGGCCCCACCGCCGGGGTGCTGGCCATCGCCATCACCTACGCCGGCATGCTCGGCAAGGTCTACGCGGAAATCTTCGAGTCGGTCGATGCCCGCCCCGCCCGCGCCCTGCTCGGCGCCGGCAGCAGCCGCCTGGCGGCCTTCGCCTATGGCGTGCTGCCCAATGCCGCTGGCGAGATGCTCTCCTACACCGTGTACCGCTGGGAGTGCGCGATTCGCGCCTCGGTGGTGATGGGCTTCGTCGGCGCCGGCGGCCTGGGCCAGCAGATCGACCTGTCGCTGCGCATGTTCGCGGGCGGCGAAGTGGCCAGCATGCTGCTCACCTTCCTGCTGCTGGTGCTGCTCGCCGACCAGCTCAGCCGCCTGCTGCGCGCGAGGCTGACATGAGAAGCGGCAACCTGATCCTGCTACTCGCCCTTCTCGGCGCGGTGATTGCCTCATTCGTCTACCTGGGCATCGACCTCGGCGCGCTGGTGGCCGGTGACAGCCTGGCGCAGATGGGCCAGTACGCCAGTGGCTTCCTGCATCCGGACTTCTCCGCCGCGCACCTGCAGGCCATTGGCCGTGGCGCGCTGGAAACCCTGGCCATGTCCGCCATCGGCACCCTGCTCGCCGCCCTGCTCGGCCTGGCCCTGGCCCTGCCGGCCGCCGGGCGCTTCGGTGGCCTTGCCCTGCACGCCACGCGCCTGCTGCTCAACGCCCTGCGCGCCATTCCCGAGCTGGTGTGGGCGGCGCTGATGGTGCTGGCCGCCGGCCTCGGCCCCAATGCCGGCACCCTGGCCCTGGCCCTGCACACCGCCGGCGTGCTTGGCCGGCTGTTCGCCGAAGCGCTGGAAAACACCCCGCGCGAGCCCGCCGACGCCATCCGCGAGAACGGCGGCGGCCGCCTGCTCGCCTTCTGCTACGGCACCCTGCCGGGGGTCTGGCCGCAACTGGTGGCCTACAGCCTGTACCGCTGGGAGAACAACATCCGCATGGCCAGCGTGCTCGGCTTCGTCGGCGCCGGTGGCCTGGGGCAGATGCTCTACATGTCCCTCAGCCTGTTCCAGGAGGCCCAGGCGGCCACGGTGATTCTCGCCATGCTGCTGCTGGTGCTGGCGGTCGATGCGCTGAGCGGCTGGGCACGCCAGCGCTGGGTCAGTGCCTGAACGCCACATCGCGCACATGGCCGAATGCCACTGGACGTACGACGAGCGGCCTCGTAATGTGGCCCGGCACGGCGACGGCGTCGCCGCGCTGACCCGACGCCTGTGCGCCGGGCGCTCCAGCAACGGCCAGGAAGCCTTCAGCGATGCCCTCAGACAACCCTCATAAACGCGAGGCCCGCCCCGAGTTCTGGCAACTGTCCATGCGCTGCTGCCAGTTGGCCGCCTGCGTGGACGTCGCCTTCCTGTTCATCTTCCTCGGCCTCGGCTCCCCGATCCTCGGCTGGGTGAACGTGATCAGCGTGGCCATGTACGTCTACGCCTATCGCGCCTTCAAGCAGCGGCGCAACCGCCTGGCGGTGATGCTGATCCGCATCGAAGTGCTGGTACATGCGGGGCTGGGCACGCTGATGGTCGGCTGGGAGAGTGGCTTTCACTACTACCTGCTGATGTTCATCCCGGCGCTGTTCGTCAGCATGCGGGCGCGCAGCGCCTGGATACTCGCCATCTGCCTGTGGGCCTACTACGTGGGGCTGGACGTCCTGATGTGGTACCTGCCACCGCTGCAACCGATTTCGTCGAACGCCCTGCTGGCCGTGCATGTCTTCAACCTGACGGTGGTGTTCTGCATGTTCAGCTACCTGGCGCTGTTCTACGTGGTCACCGTGACCCGCGCGCACAAGAAGCTGGCACGCATGGCCACCACCGACCCGCTGACCGGACTGTTCAACCGCCGCCACCTGATCAGCCTGGCCGAGAAGGTGCAGCAGCCGGCCGAGATGACCCTGATGCTGATGGACATCGACCACTTCAAGGCGATCAACGACGCCTACGGGCACGACATGGGCGACCAGGTGCTCAAGGCCGTGAGCCGCGTGCTCAAGGACTCGATGCGCGAGCAGGACTTCATCGGTCGCTGGGGAGGCGAGGAATTTCTCGCGCTGCTGCCGCACACCGACCTGGACCAGGCAGCGGCCAGCGCCGAGCGCATTCGCGAGGCCGTCCAGGCGCTGCGGATCGACGGCAACGGCAGCCACATCGGCGTGACCCTGTCGATCGGCATCAGCCAGCACCACGCCGGGCAATCGCTCAGCCACAGCATCGCCCGCGCGGATGCCGCGCTCTACGAAGGCAAATCGGCCGGACGCAACCGGGTCGAACGGGCGCCCTCCTGAGTCCGCGAGCGGCGCCCCCGGGCAGCGAGCTGCACGCTTCATCGCCCGCGACTTGACCCTGGCCAGTCGGCAGCAAATACTGTTCATCCATACAGTATTCTTGGTGCATTACCCGCATGTCATCCGTGGTCGCTCTCGATCGCCTGCTCGATGCCCGCCGTGTCTGGCGCGGGCAGGTCGTCTCCGCCCCTTCACCGTCCAATCCGCCGACGGGTCATGCCGTGCTGGATGCCGCACTCCCGGGTGGCGGCTGGCCGGCTGCGGCGCTCAGCGAAGTGCTGACGGCCGCCACCGGCATCGGCGAACTGCGCCTGCTGTGGCCGACCCTGGCGCGCCTCACCCAGGCGAATGAGCGCGTGGTGCTGGTGGCTCCGCCCCACCTGCCCTATCCCCAGGCCTGGCAGGATGCCGGCATCGACCTGCGTCACCTGAGCATCATCCGCGCCCAGGCACGCGATGCCCTCTGGGCCGCCGAGCAGTGCCTGCGCTCGGGCAGTTGCGGCGCCGTGCTGTGCTGGCTGCGTCAGGCCGACGACCGCGCGCTGCGCCGCCTGCAGGTGGCCGCCGCGACCGGGCAGACCCTGGCCTTTGCCTATCGCCCGCTCGAGGAAGCCGCAAACCCTTCGCCAGCGGCGCTGCGCCTGGCCGTGGAGAGCCAGCCGGCGCGCATTCGCGTGCTCAAGTGCCGTGGCGGCCTCGCCCCTGCACGCCCCATCGCCGCCCCCTGGCACTGAGGCGCACATGCTCTGGGCCTGCATCCTGCTGCCGCAACTGGCCATGGACGGCGTGCTGCGCCAGCGCAGCGACAGCGAGACGCCACTGGCGCTGCTCAGCGGTTCGCCTCAGCGCCGCGTGCTGCAGGCCGTCAACCCGGCCGCACGTGCGCTCGGCCTGAAACCGGGCCTGTCGCTGACCGCCGCGCAGGCCCTGACGCACGACTTCGCCACCTGCGAATACGACGCCGGGCAGATCGAACGCTGGCACCGCTTCCTGGCGGCCTGGGCCTATGGTTTCAGCGCCCAGGTCAGCCTGCACTACCCACGCTGCCTGCTGCTGGAGGTGCAATCCAGCCTGGGTCTGTTCGGCCCCTGGCCATCCTTCGAGGCGCGCCTGCGCACGGAGCTCGCCGCCCTGGGTTTTCAGCACCGCATCGCCGCCGCTCCCAACCCGGCGGCGGCACGCGTGCTGGTCAACGTCGGCGACGGCCTGCTGGCCAGTGATGCGCATGGCCTGCAGCAGCTGCTTGCCCCGCTGCCGGTGGATCGCCTCGGCCTGAGCGCCACCGCGAGCAGCGCCTTCAACCGCATGGGCCTGAGACAGCTGCGGCAACTCTGGGAACTGCCGCGCGCCAGCGTGGCCAGACGCTTCCCGGCCGAGGTGCTAGCGCAGCTCGACACCCTGCTCGGACAGCGCCCCCTGGCCCTGGAGTTCTACACACCGCCGGATGTCTTCGACACCCGCATCGAACTGAACTTCGAAGTGGCGTCGCACCAGGCCCTGCTCTTCCCGTTACGCCGCCTGACCGCTGACCTCGCCGCCTACCTGGCGGGCCGCGACAGTGGCGTGCAACGCTTCGCCCTGCACCTGGAACACCGCACCGGCAACGAAACCCGGGTGCAGATCGGCCTGCTCAGCGCCGAGCGCGACGCCGGCATGCTCTTCGAACTGACCCGTGGCCGGCTGGAACACCAGCAACTGCCCGCGCCGGTCCTGGCGGTGCGCCTGGTCGCACGCGAACTGCCCGCCTTCGCCCCGCAGCATCATCAGCTGTTCACTGAACGTCCACAGCAGAACCAACCCTGGGAACAGCTGCGTGAACGCCTGCGTGCCCGCCTCGGTGACGAGGCCGTACATGGCCTCGGCGCGCGTGCCGATCACCGTCCCGAACGCGCCTGGACGCAGGAACCAATCGCCGCAGCGCTGCCCGCCAGTGCGCCGCGCCCCGGCTGGCTGCTCGCCGAACCACAGGCACTGCAGGAGGCATCGCTGCGCATCCTCTGCGGCCCGGAGCGCATCGAATCCGGCTGGTGGGACGGCGACGACATACGCCGCGACTACTACGTCGTGGAGACCCGCAGCGGCCAGCGCGGCTGGGCCTTCCGCCCGGTCGGCAGCAGTGGCCCCCTGCAACTGCACGGCTGGTTCGCATGAACGGCTACGCCGAACTGCATTGCCTGTCGAACTTCAGTTTCCAGCGCGGCGCCTCCAGCGCCCAGGAGCTGTTCGAGCGTGCTGCCCGCCTCGGCTACCGAGCCCTGGCGATCACCGACGAATGCACCCTGGCCGGCATCGTGCGCGCCTGGCAGGCGGCCAAAAAACAGGACGTGGCCTTGATCGTCGGCAGTGAAGTGCTGATCGAGGGCGGCCCCAAGCTGGTGCTGCTGGCCGAGAACCTGGCGGGCTACCAGGCCCTCTGCGGCTTGATCACCCGCGCCCGACGGCGGGCCGCGAAAGGCACCTACCGCCTGTTGCGCGAAGACTTCGAGGCCCCGCTCGATGGGCTGCTGGCAATCTGGCTGGAAGCCCAGGATGCCCAGCCCCTGCCCTGGCTGCGCAGCCGCTTCCGCGAACGTCTTTGGCTCGGCGTCGAACTGCACCGGGGCGCGGACGACAACGCTCGCCTGCAGCGACTGCTCGACCTGGCCCAGGCCTGCGCCCTGCCTGCCGTGGCCTGCAGCGACGTGCACATGCACGCCCGTGGCCGCCGTGCCCTGCAGGACTGCATGAGCGCCATCCGCCAGCACCTGCCCGTGGCCGACGCCGGCGCCTACCTGTTCGCCAACGGAGAACGCCACCTGCGCCGGTACGAGGAACTGGCCGAGCTGTACCCGGGCGCCCTGCTCGAGGAAACCCTGCGCATCGCCGAACGCTGCCGCTTCGACCTCGGCCAACTGCAGTATCGCTACCCCCGCGAACTGGTACCTGCGGGCCATGACGCCACCTCCTGGCTGCGCCATCTGGTCGAACGCGGTGCCTGCTGGCGCTGGCCCCAGGCCGTGCCCGAACGGGCGCGCGCCCAGCTGGAACACGAACTGAGCCTGATCGCCGAGCTGCAGTACGAGAGCTACTTCCTCACCGTCCACGACATCGTCCAGTTCGCCCGCGAGCAGAGCATCCTCTGCCAGGGGCGCGGCTCGGCGGCCAACTCGGCGGTGTGCTTCGTGCTCGGCATCACCGAACTCGACCCCACCTGCAACCGGCTGCTGTTCGAGCGCTTTCTCTCGCGGGAGCGCAACGAGCCGCCGGACATCGACGTGGACTTCGAGCACGAGCGCCGCGAGGAAGTCATCCAGTACGTGTTCCGCCGCTACGGCCGCACCCGCGCAGCGCTGACCGCCGTGGTCAACACCTACCACGGCGCCGGCGCGGTGCGCGACGTCGCCAAGGCGCTCGGCCTACCGCCCGACCAGGTCAACGCGCTGGCCGACTGCTGCGGTCGCTGGAGCAACGAACCACCCTCGGCCGAGCGCCTGCAGGAGGCCGGATTCGACCCGCACAACCCGCTGCTGCGCCGGGTGCTGGTGCTGACCGGTGAGCTGATCGGCTTTCCTCGCCACCTGTCGCAGCACCCCGGCGGTTTCGTGGTCTCCGAACACGCCCTCGACACCCTGGTGCCGGTGGAGAACGCCAGCATGGCCGAGCGCACCGTCATCCAGTGGGACAAGGCCGACCTGGACCTGGTCGGCCTGCTCAAGGTCGACGTGCTCGCCCTCGGCATGCTCAGCGCCCTGCGCCGCTGCTTCGCCCTGATCGAGCGCTACCGTGGCACGCTCTGGACCCTGGCCACCCTGCCCGCCAACGACCCGGCCACCTACGCCATGATCAGCCGTGCGGACACCATCGGCGCCTTCCAGATCGAATCCCGCGCGCAGATGGCCATGCTCCCGCGCCTGCGCCCGCAGACCTTCTACGACCTGGTGATCCAGGTCGCCATCGTCCGCCCCGGGCCGATCCAGGGCGACATGGTGCATCCCTACCTGCGCCGCCGGAATGGCGAAGAGCCCGTCGACTTCCCCTCGGCGGAATTGAAGCCGGTGTTCGAGCGCACCCTGGGCGTGCCGCTGTTTCAGGAACAGGTGATGGAACTGGCCATCGTCGCCGCCGACTACACGCCCGGCGAGGCCGACGAACTGCGCCGCAGCATGGCCGCCTGGAAGCGCCATGGCGGGCTCGAACCACACCGCCAGCGGCTGACCTCGCGCATGCTGGAAAAGGGCTACACGGTGGAGTTCACCGAGCGCATCTTCAGACAGATCGAAGGCTTCGGCAGCTATGGCTTTCCCGAATCCCACGCTGCCAGCTTCGCCCTCCTCGCCTACGCCAGCTGCTGGCTGAAATGCCACGAACCCGCCGCCTACGCCTGCGCTCTGGTCAACAGCTGGCCCATGGGCTTCTACAGCCCCGACCAGATACTGCAGGATGCTCGGCGCCACGGTATTCAGGTGCGCCCGGTCGACGTCCGCCACAGCGACTGGGACTGCAGCCTCGAAGCCAGCGACGGCACGCAGCCGGCCATCCGCCTGGGGCTGCGGATGATTCGCGGCATGCGTGAAGAGGAAGCCCGACGGATCGAAACGGCCCGCCAGGCCGCCGCGTTCGGCGGCGTGGAAGACCTCTGCCGCCGTGCCCGCCTGGATGCCAGCGCCAGCGAACGCCTGGCCGATGCCGGCGCCCTGAGCGGCCTGGTCGGGCACCGCTACCAGGCCCGCTGGGCCGTCGCCGGCGTCGAGGAACAACTACCGCTGTTCGCCGGCATCACCGCCCCTCAGGAAAGCGCGCTGAGCCTGCCCGAACCCACGGTGGGCGAGAACCTGCTCACCGACTACGACACCCTCGGCACCACCCTCGGCCCACATCCCCTGGCCCTGCTGCGCGAGACGCTGCGCGCCGAGCGCTGCAAAAGCTCGCACGACCTGCAGGCGGTCGAACACGGCCGCGCCGTCAGCGTCGCCGGCCTGGTGATCGGCCGGCAACGACCGCAAACCGCCAGCGGCGTCATCTTCGTCACCCTCGAAGACGAGTTCGGCATGATCAACGTGGTCGTCTGGCACGACCTAGCCGAACGCCAACGCCGCGTGCTCGTGCAGTCGCAACTGCTGCGCATCGACGGCCACCTGGAAACGGTGGACGGCGTACGCCACCTCATCGCCGGCCGCCTGATCGACCTGACCCAGCTGCTGACCGGACTGGATATACGGAGCCGGGATTTCAGGTAGCTGCAGTGGTGAGGAGGTTGGCTGCTTTCGGCCAGAAGCAGCCATTCGAATGAGTCTAGAAAGCCAGAGGCGACTCACCCCTCACAAAACCGCTTCTATTTACTCTGTAGTGTTCAGCAAACCAAGAACAGCCACGTGTGGCAGACTAAGCCTTAAGTTCTACAGGTCACAGGCGATAAGCAGAAACGGCCTATCGAATTCTCGGAGTCAAACCATGTTCGACCGCAAGTGGCGCCTGCGCAGTGAAGCACTGCAACAACAAGTAAGTCAGCTTGAGCAGGAAAAGCACGCAATGCAGCAAGAGCTTGAGGCCTTGCGTAGCCTGCAGCAGTCGAATCAACAAGAATTGACCGACCTGAATGTACAGAGTCGATACCAAAACCAGTTGCATAGCAAACTGGAGCAGTTCGAGGACTCGCTGTCGCAAACCCGTGATGGTGTTGTGATTCAAGCCAACCGACTGCGTGGCGAAGTTGACAAGCTGCGCCAAAACAGCGGTGTCTTCGAGCAAACCTCGGCGCTGCTCGGCGGCTTCTCAAGCTCTCTCGGCACCATGGCCGAGCAGGGGATCAGCAGCGTGCAGAGCGTAGAACTTCTGCGTCAGCGGGTCAGCGAGATCAGCCGCATCGTCGAGCTGATCAAAGCAATTTCCGACCAGACCAACCTGCTGGCTCTTAACGCTGCCATTGAGGCTGCCAGGGCCGGTGAACAAGGTCGCGGTTTCGCCGTGGTTGCCGACGAGGTGCGCGCCCTGGCTCAACGCACTTCCCAGGCCACCCAGGAAATCAGCCAGCTTGTCGGCTCGATCAATCAGGAAACCGAAACCGCCAGCCGCTCCATCGGCACCCTCTCCGAGGAAGCCTCTCGCCTGGCCGGCGATGTCTCCAGCTCAGCTCAGACTCTTGATGAAATGGTGGTGCTCGGCGAGCACATGAGCCAACTGATTGAGGGTATTGCCCTCGGCTCCTTCTGTGAAGCCGTCAAACTCGACCACCTGCTGTTCAAGCTGTCCGTCTATCAGCGCCTGTTCCAGTACGACAGCAACACTCAACTGAGTGACCACCACACTTGCCGACTCGGGCAGTGGTACAAAAACAGCGATACCCAGGCTATCTATGGCCGTCTACGCAGCTACCAACAACTGGAGCAACCGCACCGACTGGTACACGATGCCGCCCATGAGGCCCTGCATGCCGCCCAAAGCCAGGACTGGAACAAGGTCCTACGCGCAGTACAGGACATGGAGCAGAGCAGTATGCAGGTCAACCAGTGGCTCAGTGAGCTCGCCAACCATTCAGACTGAATGGTTCTTCAGACTTCTCTCAACCGCGTGCCATCAGTTGTGCGGTCACTGAAGGCGGCACACTCATCTTCGACTGGGCAGATAAGTGTTTTCAGCTCAAGTGCCGTCTGAGCGCCACGACCATAAGCGTGCGTAACTACATGGCCTGAATCGCCCCTGATTGCGCAGATACTAGATGACCTCTCAGGGCTGGATATGACTGGCCGCTCTTGGCCGATAGCAGTCGCTGGTGACAGGCCGCTTTCGGCCACAAGCGGACAGCCACACAGTAAATAAATCTGTCCCCTTTTCCGGTCCGGCGGCCACCGTCTCTCACGGATACAGGATGTGCACTCGCTTCAGCTTGATCACCGCATTATCAATTTCGCCAGATTTACCATAGAGGTCCCAGAATAGCTGCGATTTTCCGTTGACCTTTTGATATTTCATCAAACTGAAATTACGCCCCGGAAATACGTCGCCGAGCCGCTCATAGTCAATATCCATATCCGAATTGGAAAGTTTTCCGCGATTCTTGACGATAAGCTTCAGTAACCCCCCAGGTGTCTTGGCATAAGTTATGGCACTCGATGTGATTTGATAGAGACGTGCGCCCGGGTACTGTCGACAGAAAAGCGAGAACGATGCGCCGACATGGACATCACCACTGAGAAAGACTACTGGTTTTCCAGTGTTCTGTGACAATGTGAAGCACTCTTTCAGCAAGCGGTTCCGCTCATGCTGGTTGCTGTAGTGATCCCACTCGTCCCGAAGGTCGTCAGCCAGGCCCAAGGCGTTGATATCAGCGACATTGACGATATAGTCGTTGGCATGAATGACAGGTACCGGTGATACCAGGAAGAAGGCATCCTCGTTATTGTCAGGTGCGCTTAACCAACTCGTGAGACGTGCCCACTGGTCATCACCAAGAACAGGGTTATAGGCAGGATTGGCTTTCTGTGCCGGGTCGTATCGACGATGCCCGCGCATGTCCATGACAAAGAAAGACAGCGGCCCCCAACGAAACGTGTAGTCCCACTGGCAGTCTTCTGCCTTGGGACCGAATGGCGTGTGTGGATTGTGGGAATGCTGGTACTCGTAATAGACCTGCCGCGCGCAATAAAACATGTTACGGGCCAGGGTCAGATTGGTGGCTGTGTTCTGCCACTGAAATATCGTGTCCAGCTTGTCTGCTAACTCAGCATCAGTGTAAGAGCCCCATCCATCCATGATTTCGTGATCATCCCAAATCATGTAGTTGGGGTAGGAGCGATACACCTGCTTGGTCGAGTTAGCGCCCCAATATGAGCGATAGATGTCACGGTACCAGGAGAGCATGACATCTCGCTGTTTGCTGTCACTCAGTTGAGCTACCTCTTTGAGGTGCTTGACGAGCCAGCGCCAGATGTCAATGCTCTTGTCTCCATCGGTATAGACTTGGTCTCCGCCGCCAATCAGAAAGTCCGAGTCGTTGTCCTCTAGGACATCCGCAAACATGGACCACATGTCCATGTTGTAAGCATTGCCACCCTTAAAGGGCATGTGACAACTGTAGAAGCCAAAAACACAGCGCTCGACGTCGGCAGGCTGCGTGCAGAAGGATAGTTGTGCGTCCCGGCCAACCTCCCAACGCTCAGAGCGTTTTTTGAGCAGACTGAAAAGCCCGTAGTAATAGCGTGTCCCGGCCTTCAAGTTGTCGAGGTCTATCACACCGGTTACATCGGTACTGTATTTCAGTGAGATCTCATGCAACTCACCAATCACAGTCGTCAAACCTGTACTGTCCTCCACGCGTAATTGCTGGCCATGTATGTCGTAGGGTTGGCCGCTTTCTGGCAATGGATTGGTGGAGACAATCAGGTAGTAATCTCCCGGTGTATGGGCGCGCACCCAGATACGAGCGGTGTTGGTCGTGGTGTGGCCAACAATGGCCCCAGCAAACAATCTCGGCAACGCAGAAGCGCGATCTTCCTTGTCATAGAACTTGAGATGATCATTGCTCATGAAAACCCTCCTGGTTTTTGTGTAGCTGAGCGAACAGGGAGACAGGTTCATTTATCGGGATGACTGCGCACTTCTCGCTGCAAACGACCGGCTATAAAAGGCTGGTCCAGGCCGATAGCGAATCGTATTGCGCACTTTTACAACGCCGTAGGAAGCCAGATGACTGCAGATAAATGCCTGGTCCCAAGAAGCGAGCGCTCGGGTACTGAGCGTAGCCCAGCCACCGTCCGGGCACACAAGTCCAGGGAACACCGCTCATTCCGTACTGTATCCCTCGCTACTCAGACCTGCCTGGCGACGACCATCTGCTCGACATCCATCGCGCGTTCGTATTCGTCGTGCAGCCAGGTCAGGGCCGATTCGAAGCGGCCGAAGTGAACTTCATTGACCACCCCGCTCTGCATGTTGGCCTGGATGGTTTCGCCAAGCACCCAGTCTTCCATGAGGATCTTGTTCACCAGGTTGTGGTTGGTCTCATGCCTGCGCAGTTCGTCAGCCGACCATTCGCTGCCGCCGTCTTGTGGGCGATCGACCAGCAGTACTTCTTCGATGCGGGTTTCCCCGACCGCCAGCGGCACCATGCGGATCAGCGAGATGTTGTCCGGCTGGGCGAGCAGCAGCACGGTGGGCGACAGGGTATAGATGATGTTGGCCATCCGGCGCATGTCCCATTGCGTCTCGGGCAGGTCGGGCGCTTCGAGCAGCGGCTTCTTCGGCAGGATCATGCGCATGTACAGCCCGCCCCAGCTCTCCCAGGTGGACAGGTTGCCCAGGAAGAACGGCGCCAGGGTGTGCTTGTGCGCCACGTTGAAGTGGTAGGCCTCGATCCCCCCCTCGAGCAGGACCTTCCAGTTGGCCTTGATCACATAGCTGCGGCGCTTGTAGACCTGCTGGTTCTCGACATCCAGGTAGCGCATGCCGGACAGCATCTCTGCGCCGAGCAGGTCTTCAGGTACCTGCCGGTTGCGGTCCGGATGGACGAAGACGATGCCGCCGATGACCCGGCAGGGGAACTCGATCAGGCCCAGCCGGCCCTTATCCAGCCCGACGAAACCACGCTCGAAATCCGGCGCGCCAGCCAGCTGGCCTTGGCTGTCGTAGGTCCAGGCGTGGTAGGGGCAGACGAACCTGTTCCTGCAGCCGCTTTCGCCATTGGCCACCAACCGTGCATTGCGGTGCCGGCAGGTATTGGCGAACACGCGCACCTGACAGTCCTCGCCACGCACCATCAGCAGCGACACGCCGTCGAGCCAGTCCAGAGCCAGGTAGTCGCCCGGGTTGGGCACCTCGTTGGCGGCACCGACGGCCAACGGCTGGTTGCGAAAGATCCGCTCTTTCTCGCGGGCAAACCACTGCGCGCTGGTGTAGCGCTCGGTGGCGTGGCTCCGGGTCGTCTCGTGGTACTGGGTTTCGCCGCGTGCGTGGAGTTCCAGCAGTTGCGCGATCAGGCGAATCTCGGTGGCTCTGTCCATGCTCGGTCCTCTCTGGGCGGCCTTTGTGGATGACTCGCGGCACCGGGTCGGGCCGGTGGAGTTCACTCTAGCAAGGCAAAATCGACCAAATTCGACTTCGGTGGACGTATTCTCGACGCAAATGGACAACCCTTCGCGCGCAGCACCGCCGAGAGCGACACAAGATCGCCCGGCCACCGTGTTCGGCCGTTGCTTCAAGCGCGTCTTCGCGCGAACGCCACGCGCCTACCGGCAATCGCTGCCCACCACCCGCCAGTGAGCCCCGTCAGGCTGACGCGCGCAGGTGCTTCACGACGGGCCGTGTCGGCCTGCTCCCCTACCCCCCGATGCCGCCCCATCACGCCCGGATGCCTTCTGTCGCAATGTTTCCCCTGGGGATAAAAAAATTCCCAACAGGCATGGACAGCGCACGTTCATTCACTTATAAAAATCACCAACACGAAAAATAGATTCGTCACAGTAAATTTTATTCATAGACGAACAGCGCTTTCACTCATGAAGATTTTCCTGCCGCCGCCCCCAGCAGAGGATTCGCCATGCAGCCCGCCAAGCACCCGTACGTGATCAAGATCAGTTGCCCGGCCACGTCCGGCATCGTCGCCGCCGTGACCTCCTACCTCGCCGACCATGGTTGCTATATCAGCGAGATGGCGCAGTTCGACGACGAGATCAGCGGCGCGTTCTTCATGCGTGCGGTGTTTCGTTTCAACAGTGATTTCGCCGGCGATATCCGGCAGATCCACGACGGTTTCGTCGATGTCGCCGAACGCTTCGAGATGACCTGGGAGCTGCACGACAGCACCGAGCCGATGCGCGTGCTGCTGATGGTCAGCAAGTACGACCACTGCCTGGCCGACCTGCTCTATCGCCACCAGAAGGGCGAGCTGCAGATGAAGATCACCGCCATCGTCTCCAACCACCTCGACCTGCGGCCGATGGCCGAGCGCGAGGGCATCCGCTTCATCTACCTGCCGGTGACCCGCGAGACCAAGGCCCAGCAGGAGGCCGAGCTGCTGAGGATCGTCGAGGAGACCCAGACCGAACTGGTGGTGCTGGCGCGCTACATGCAGATCCTCTCCGATGACCTGTGCCAGCAGCTGTCCGGCCGCGCCATCAACATCCACCACTCGTTCCTGCCCGGTTTCAAGGGGGCCAAGCCCTACCACCAGGCCTTCGACCGTGGCGTGAAGCTGATCGGCGCCACCGCGCACTACGTCACCTCGGACCTCGACGAAGGCCCGATCATCGAGCAGGAAGTGCAGCGCGTGGACCACAACTACACCCCCGATGCCCTGGTGGCGGTGGGCCGCGATACCGAGACGGTGGCGCTGTCCAAGGCGGTCAAGTACCACCTCGAACACCGCGTATTCCTCAACCACGACAAGACGGTGATCTTCCGATGAGCGCACGACTGATCGACGGCAAGGCGACCGCCGCCCGCGTGCTCGCCGAAGTCGCCGGCGACGTGGCCGCGCTCAAGGCGCGCGGCATCGAGCCGGCGCTGGCGGTGGTGCTGGTCGGCAGTGATCCGGCCAGCCAGGTCTACGTGCGCAACAAGGTGCTGCGCGCCGGTGAGGTGGGCATTCGTTCGCTGGAATACCGCCTGGGCGCCGAAGCCAGCGCGGCGGAGGTGCTGGAGGTGGTCGAAGGGCTCAATGCCGATGCCTCGGTGCACGGCATCCTGGTGCAGCTGCCGCTGCCGGCGCACATCAGCGAGACGCAGGTGCTGCAAGCCATCGACCCGGCCAAGGATGTCGATGGCTTTCACAGCGAGAACGTCGGCGGCCTCAGCCAGGGGCGCCCGGTGCTCACGCCCTGCACACCAGCGGGCTGCATGCGCCTGCTGCGCGACACCCTGGGCGACCTGGCCGGCAAGCACGCCGTGGTGGTCGGGCGCTCGAACATCGTCGGCAAGCCGATGGCGGCGCTGCTGCTGGCCGCCGACTGCAGCGTCACCGTGCTGCACTCGCGCAGCGTCAAGCCGCAACGCCTCTGCGGTCAGGCCGACATCGTGGTCGCCGCCGTCGGCCGCCCGCGCATGATCGACGCCGACTGGATCAAGCCGGGCGCGGTGGTGATCGACGTCGGCATCAACCGCATCGAGGACGACGGCCGCTCGCGTCTGGTCGGCGACGTCGACTTCGACGCCGTGCAGCCGGTGGCCTCGGCCATCACCCCGGTGCCCGGCGGAGTCGGCCCGATGACCATCGCCATGCTGATGCACAACACCGTCACCGCTGCCCGCCAGCAACATGCGCCGAGCGCCCAGGAGTAACCGCCATGCCCCTTGCCCTGCTCAAGTACGGCCTGTCCTCGGAGTACCCCGTGGAGGTCGACCTGCCTGCGCCAAAGGACCTCAAGCCGGCCTATGACGTGGTCATCATCGGCGGTGGCGGCCATGGACTGGCCACCGCCTACTACCTGGCCAAGTACCACGGCGTGACCAACGTTGCGGTGCTGGAGAAGTCCTACCTGGGGAGCGGCAACACCGCGCGCAACACGGCGGTGATCCGCTCCAACTACCTGACCAGCGAGGGCGTGCGCTTCTACGCCGAGTCAGTGCGGATGTTCAAGGCGCTGTCCAACGAGTTCGACTTCAACATCATGTATTCCGAGCGCGGCCAGCTCACCCTGGCCCACACCGACGCCACGGTACGCGCCTTCCGCCAGCGCGCCGAAGTGAACAAGCACTTCGGTGGCCGCACCGAGATGATCGACCGTCAGCAGATCCGCGAGCTGGTGCCGATGCTCAACCTCGACCCCGGCCACCTTCCCGTGCTCGCCGGGCTCTGGCACATCGACGGCGCCACGGCGCGCCACGACGCCGTGGCCTGGGGCTACGCCAAGCAGGCGGCCAAGCGCGGCGTGGAGATCCACCAGCTCACCGAGGTGCAGGACTTCATCGTCGAGAACGGCAAGGTCACCACCCTGCGCACCAATCGCGGCGACGTGCGCTGCGGCTGCGTGGTGCAGGCGGTGGCTGGCGCCAGCTCGCTGCTGATGAACAAGCTGGGGATCAGGGCGCCGATCCACACCTACCCGCTGCAGGCCATGGTCACCCAGCCGTTCAAGCCGTTCCTCGACCCGCTGGTGAGCTCCAGCGCGCTGCACTGCTACGTGCAGCAGACCAGCCGTGGCGAGATCGTCTTCGGCGGCGGCTCCGACCCCTACCCGCTGTACAACACGCGCTCGACCCTGGACCTGAAGGAAAGCCTGTTGTCCCATGCCATCGAGATGTTCCCCTTCATGGCCGGCGCCAAGCTGATGCGCCAGTGGACCGGCAGCACCGACATGACCCCGGACTACAGCCCGATCATGGGTCGCTCGCCGCTGGACAACTACTACCTAGACGCCGGCTGGGGCACCTGGGGCTTCAAGGCCACGCCGATCTGCGGCTGGACCATGGCCGAGCTGGTCGCCAGCGGCGGCAGGACGCCCGCGCTGATCCAGCCCTTCGCCCTGGAACGCTTCGCCAGCTTCCGCCAGGTCAACGAGATGGGCGCCACGGCGGCGAGCCACTGAAGACACGCACGACATGTGCCGCAGGAGCCCGCTTGCGGGCGATCCATTCGGCAGACCGCGATGATCGCCGGCAAGGCCAGGCGCCCCCGCGGTTCCTCCAACGATCAGCTCAACCTGGCTCGCCAAGGAGTCACGCGCAATGAAGATCATGCCCTGCCCGCTCAACGGGCCCCGCAACATCAACGAATTCACCTACGGCGGCGAACTCAGGCACATGCCCGATCCAGGCACCTGCTCGGACGCCGAATGGGCCGACTACGTGTTCAACTGCGACAACCGCGCCGGGGTCGTCACCGAATGGTGGCTGCACAACGCCTCCAGCTACTGGTTCCTCGCTGAGCGCCACACCGTCAGCGACGAGATCCTGCGCACCTTCGACCCGAAGGAACTGTTCGACCAGCGCGTCGACTTCACCCTCCCCGCCAAACAGCCTGAAGAGGTGAGCGCATGAGCGCCGACGTCCGCCTGCCGGCCCCGCTGGGCCTGCTGATCGACCGCAACCAGCCGCTCAGCTTCGACTTCGAGGGCCGCACCTACCAGGGCCTGGCTGGCGACAGCATCGCCAGCGCGCTGCTGGCCAACCGGCGCTGGCTGCTGTCGCGTTCGTTCAAGTACCACCGCCCACGCGGCCCGCTGTCGATGGCCGGGCAGGACGCCAATACCCTGGTGCAGCTGCCGGACGAGCCCAATGTGCTGGCCGACCTGCAGCCGCTGGCCGCCGACCTCCAGGTCAGCGCGCAGAACTACAGCGGCAGCCTGGACAGGGACCGCGACGCCCTGCTCGGGCATTTCTCCAGGTTCATGCCGGTGGGCTTCTACTACCGCGCCTTCTACAAGCCGAAAGGCATGTGGAAGGTCTGGGAGCCACTGGTGCGCAAGAAAGCCGGCCTCGGCGTGCTGAACCTGGCGTTGCAGCCGCAGTACCACGACAAGGCCTTCCTGTTCACCGACCTCGCGGTGATCGGTGCCGGCCCTGCTGGCCTGAGCGCCGCGCTGACCGCTGCCAATGCCGGCGCCAAGGTGCTGCTGATCGAGCAGCACAGCTACCTCGGCGGCGCACTGGCCTGGGCCCGTTTCGACGTCGAGGGCAAGCGCGCGGGCGAGCTGCGCAGCGAACTGCTCGCCGCCGTCGAGAGCCACGCCAATATCCGCGTGCTCAGGCAGGCCACCTGCAACGCCTGGTTCACCGACCACTACCTGCCGGTGATCCAGGGCAACCGCCTGTACAAGGTGCGCGCCCGCCAGTGCATCGTCGCCGCCGGCGCGTTCGAGCAGCCGGTGGTGTTTCGCAACAACGACCTGCCCGGGGTGATGCTGACCAGCGCCGCCCAGCGCCTGATCCGCCTCTATGCGGTCAAGCCGGGGACCCGTGCCGTGCTGCTGACCGGCAACGACGACGGCTACCTGGCCGCCCTCGACCTGCTCGATGCCGGGGTCGAGGTCGCCGCCCTGGTGGACCTGCGCGAGCGCGCCAGCGACGGCAGCCTGGTCACCGCCCTGCAGACCCGGGGCGTTGCCTGCCATGTCGGCAGCACCGTGTACGAGGCACTCGGCGACAGCCACCTGAGCGCCGTCGACGTGCGCCGCATCACCGCCCAGGGCGAGGTCGCGAGCAGCGGCCTGCGCATCGACTGCGACCTGCTGTGCATGTCCGCCGGTTACATGCCGGCATACCAGTTGCCATGCCAGGCCGGCGGCAAGCTGGCCTACGACGACGCCAGCGCCGCCTTCAGCCTGTCCGGCCTGCCTGCCGGGCTGCAGGTGGTCGGCTCGGTGAACGGGCGCAACGCCCTCGACACGCTGCTGGCCGACGCCAGCAATGGCGCCCTGCGTGCCCTGCAGGCGCTGGGCCTGGAAAGCGGCCAGCCCCTGCGGGAGCTGGCGGGCGAGGCGCGGGTCAACTTCCCCTGGCCGATCTTCCCCCACCCCAAGGGCAAGGAGTTCGTCGACTTCGACGAAGACCTGCAGGTGCGCGATATCGTCAACGCCACCCGCCACGGCTACCGCGACGTGCAACTGGTCAAGCGCTTCTCCACCGTCGGCATGGGCCCTTCGCAGGGACGCCACTCGGCGCTGCCCACCGCGCGCCTGGTGGCCCAGGCCACCGGGCGCAGCGTCAGTGAAACCGGGGTGACCACGGCGCGCCCGCCGTTCTGCCCGGAAACCCTGGCGCAGGTCGCCGGGCGTGGCTTCGACCCGTATCGGCAGACCGCCATGCACGCCCGCCACCTGGAGCTGGGGGCGAAGATGATGCCCGCCGGCATCTGGCAGCGCCCGGCCTACTACGGCGCGCCCGAGCAACGCGAGGCCTGCATGCAGGCCGAGGCGCGCCACGTGCGCGAGAAGGTCGGGCTGATCGACGTGTCCACCCTCGGCGGCCTGGACGTGCGTGGCCCGGACGCCGCCGAACTGCTCAACCGCCTCTACACCTTCGCCTTCGCCAAGCAGCCGGTGGGCCGTTCGCGCTACGCGCTGATGACCAACGAACAGGGCGTGGTGATCGACGATGGCGTCTGCGCGCGCCTCAAAGAGCAGCACTTCTATGTCAGCGCCACCACCAGCGGCGTCGACCGTGTCTACCAGCAGATGCTCAAGTGGAATGCGCAGTGGCGCCTGAACGTCGACATCACCAACGTCAGCGCCGCCCTGGCCGCCGTCAACCTGGCCGGGCCGGAGTCACGCCAGGTGCTGGCCCGGCTGTGCCACGACGTCGACCTGTCCGCCGAGGGTTTTCCCTACCTGGCAGTGCGCCAGGGCAGCCTGCTCACCCTCTGCGGCACACGTATTCCGGTGCGCCTGCTACGGGTGGGTTTCGTCGGCGAACTGGGGTACGAGATCCACGCACCGGCGCGCTACGGCGAGGCGTTGTGGGACGCGCTGATGGAGGCCGGCAAGGCGCATGACATTCGTCCGTTCGGGGTCGAGACCCAGCGCCTGCTGCGCCTGGAAAAGGGCCACGTGATCATCGGCCAGGACACCGACGGCATGACCAGCCCGGCCGAGATCGACATGCACTGGGCCATCGCCCGCAGCAAGCAGTTCTTCGTCGGCAAGCGCGCCGTGGAGATCCTCGAGGCGCAGGCGCCGATCCGCAAACTGGTCGGTTTCACCCTGTCCCGGGGCAGCAGCCAGCCGCTGGAAGGCCATCTGGTGCTCAAGGGCGCGGACATCAGCGGCAACGTCACCTCCTGCGAATACTCGCAGACCCTCGGCCAGATCATCGGCCTGGCCTACTGCGCCCCCGAGCAGGCCACACCCGGCCAGCTGTTGCCGATCCGCGTCGAAGGCGGCGAGATGGTCCAGGCCACGGTGGTGCAGCTGCCCTTCTACGACCCCGAAAACCAACGCCAGGAGCTGTGAGCATGAGCATCGGAGCCGAACACTTCAGCGAGCGCAGCCCGCTCTACCGGTTGCACGCCGAGGCCCGCCTGGGCCGGATTGGCGACAGCTGCATCGCCACCGCGCATGGCGACCAGGACGAGCGCGCCAGCGCCGCCCGCTGCGCGCTGCTGGACCTGAGCAATCTGCCACGGGTCGGGTTTCGCGGCGTCGCCAGCGCGGCCTGCCTGCAGGCGCAGGGCTTCGTCCTGCCGGGCGCGCCCAACCAGGCGCTCGCCCAGGCCGACGGGAGTGCCGTGCTGCGCTTGTCGCAAAATGAATACCTGCTGCTGGGCAGCCTGCTCGACGCCGGCGCGCGCGTGCGTCAGCAGGAGCAGGACTGGCAGTTCGACGGCAGCCCCAACTACCTGCTGCCGCGCCAGGACAGCCATGCCTGGTTGCTGCTGAGCGGGCGCCACGGCAGCGAGGTGATGGCCAAGCTGTGCGGCGTCGACCTGCGCGCCGAGGCTTTCCCCCCCGGCAGCGTGGCGCAGACCTCGGCGGCACGGGTCAACGTCATCGTCGCCAACCTGCCCCAGGGCGAACTGCCTGGCCTGCACATCCTCTGCGACCGCGCCTCGGCGCATTACTTCTGGGGCGCGCTGCTCGATGCCATGCAGGAATTCGATGGACACCCCGTGGGCATCGACGCCCTGCCCTGACACCACGTGATCCACCCTGCGCGGCCACGACCGAGCGCAGGGTGGATGGCGCTTCATCCTCCAGGAGGCCAACGCCATGGGCATCCACGAAGACGAGCTGGACTACCGCGTGCCGGCGCTGCAACGCGGCCTGAGCATCCTGCAGATGTTCAACGCCGAGGTGCGCAGCCTGAGCAGCAACGCCATCGCCGAGCGCCTGGGCGTCAGCGTCTCGGCCATCTACCGCATCCTCATCACGCTCACCGACATGGGCTACCTGCGCAAGCTCGGCAAGAACAGCTACGAGCTGGGCCCGCAGGTGCTCTGCGACGGCTTCGCCTACCTGGCCAGCCGCGACCTGGTGGACATCGCCATGCCGCACCTCAATGCGCTGCGCGATCGCACCTCGCTGTCCTGCCACCTGTCCATCCGCGAGCACACCGACAGCCTCTACGTCGGCCGCGCCTTCGCCGCCCAGCGGCTGTCGGTGAACATCCCCATCGGCACCCGCATCCCCTGCCACTGCACGGCCATGGGGCGCATGCTGCTGTGTGCGCTGACGCCCATGGAGCTGGACAAGCTCTACCAGCACGTGCGCCTCGACGACTACCCGCCGCCCGCGCCGAAGACCCTGCCCGAACTGCAGCAGCTGATCGAGCGTGACCGCGAGCGTGGCTGGGTCATGCACCGCTCCGACTACTCCACCGCCATCGCCTGCGCCGTGCGCAACCACCGGGGCGAGGTGGTCGCGGCGATCAACCTGTCCGGCCCGGAGGCGGTGATGGACAGCCCGGTGGCGCGCGAACGCTACCGCGAGAGCCTGCAGCAGTGCGCCGACGAGATCGCCGCCGAACTGGGGGCCTCGCCCCGGCGCTGACTCCGGCGTTCAGGCAGCCGCCTGCAACGCCGCGCGGCCCCCGCCTCGCGCAACTGACATCAAATTGTCATCACCCTTTCGCCTGCTATTCTGCCTTGTGAACAGGGCAGCGCTGCTTTCCTGGCAGGAACACGCAGCAAGCCGCATGGACGCTGGGGCACGCCTTACCCTGCCGGCGTCCCTCGGCGGCAACGACCCGTTCGCCACAGCCGATCCATCAGGCCAGTTCGAGGTTGTCAGCCGCCACACAGCACAGGGAATCGTCATGAAAACTGTCACTCGCATGCTTCTTGACCTTAGTGTTCGTAAAAAACTGCTCGGCGGCTTCGGCCTGATCCTGTTCATCACCCTGGCCACGGCCTGGATCGGCAACACCAGCCTGGACAGCACCCTCGATCGCATCGACAGCCTGCTGGGCGTCAGCGAGATCGACGCCAACCTGATGCGCGCGCGCCAGCAGGAAAAGAACTACCTGCTGCGCGACGATCAAACCGCCATGCAGCAGGCCCTGAGCCTGTCGCAGCAGATACAGGAGCAGGCCGCCGCGAAGGAAGCGGAGCTGGCACGCCCGGAAAACAAGGCGCTGATGCGCCAGATCCAGGAAGACGCCAGCGGCTACCGCGACGAGCTGACGCAACTGCAGGCCGCCGGCAAGGCCAGCAGCGAGGCGCAGCAAGCCATGGAAGAGTCCGCCCGTGCAGCGCTCAAGCGCTTCACCGAGCTGGAGGCCAAGCTGCGCCAGCTGGCCGTCGAACAGTTCCGCCTGAGCGGCGCGCAGAGCAGCATCGACACCCTGGACCGCGCCAACCAGGCCAGCCAACTGGCACGCGAGCTGCTGGAAGCGCGGCGCCGCGAGAAGGACTTCCTGCTGCGCCGCGACGACCAGTACGCACAGCTCCTCGATGGCCACTTCCAGTCACTCGACGACAAGAGCCGGCAACTGCTCAATACGCTGCAGGACGACGCCGCGCGCGCCGAGGTGGAAGAGGCGCTGCAGCAACTGGCTGCCTACCGCAGCCACTTCGCCCAGTTGAAGAACAACCTGAGCGAGCTGGACCAGAGCGAAGAAGACATGACCTCCCGCGCGCGCGAGGTCACGGCCGCGTCGAGCCAGTCGCTCAAGCTGCAGCGCGAGCTGCTGGCGAGCGACTCCAGCCACGCCAAGCAGACCCTGCTGATCGCCGCCGCGATCGCCTTCGTGCTCGGCGTGCTCTGCGCACTGTTCATCACCCAGGCCATCGTCACCCCGCTGCAGCGCGTGGTCGGCATCGCCCGGCAGGTCGCCGGCGGCGACCTGACCACCAATATCGAGAGCGACCGCCGCGACGAACTGGGCCAGTTGATGCAGGCCATGCAGGCCATGACCCTGAGCCTGCGGGACCTGATCGGCCAGCTCGGCGCGGGCATCACCCAGCTCGCCACGGCGGCGGAAGAGCTTTCGGCGGTGACCGAGCAGACCAGCGCCGGCGTCACCCAGCAGCGCATGGAGACCGACCAGGTCGCCACCGCAATGAACCAGATGGCGGCCACCGTGCAGGATGTCGCGCACAACGCCGAGAACGCCGCCAGCTCGGCCAGCGACGCGGAAGACCAGACCCGCGAAGGAGACAAGGTGGTGCAGCAGGCCATCACCCGCATCGAACAGCTGGCCAGCACCGTGGAGGCCTCCGCCGAGGCCATCGGCCGGCTCAAGGGCGACAGCGCCAACATCGGCACGGTGCTGGACGTGATCAAGAGCATCGCCGAGCAGACCAACCTGCTGGCACTCAACGCCGCCATCGAGGCCGCGCGCGCTGGCGAAGCGGGCCGTGGCTTCGCCGTGGTCGCCGACGAGGTGCGCGCCCTGGCGCGTCGCACGCAGGAGTCCACCCAGCAGATCGAACAACTGGTCGCCGCGCTGCAGAACGGCGCCGAGAGCGCAGTGAGCGTCATGGCGCAGAGCCGCAGCATGGCTGGCGAGACCGTGGAGGCGGCGCGCCACGCCGGTACCGCCCTGACGCGGATCGACGAAGCGGTGTCGCGCATCCAGCAGATGAACCAGCAGATCGCCACGGCCTCCGAGGAGCAGAGTTCGGTCGCCGAGGAGATCAACCGGAGCATCGCCAATATCCGCGATATCGCCGAGCAATCGGCCGCCGCGACCGAGGAGACCTCCACCGCCAGCGTAGACCTGGCGCGCCTGGGCAGCGACCTGCAGCAACAGATCAATCGCTTCCGGGTCAGCTGAGCCCGCGTGGGCACGGCGTTGGCGTTGTGCCCGTTTGCGCGCCACTCGCGCCGCAACGGGCACATGCCGCTGACGCGCGACCTTTTGCCCCGGCAGATAACGCTAATTGATCTTATTTAAATTCCGTTAGCCTGCTAATCTTGGCGCCCCGTTCCCCTGCCCGCCCGGATAGCTCTCCCGATGTCGCCGCTCCAGCGCTGTTTGCTGCCTCTTCTGGTCCTGCCCCTGATCGCTTGCGAACAGCACGCGAACTTCACCGCAGCGGAGCCCGGCGAAGCGCTGTCCGCCGGTGCGGCCACCGTGCGCAAGTTCGACCACAACGCCTTCTCCCTGCCATCGGCGAACCTGGCGCCGAGCCGGCGCCTGGACTTCTCGGTGGGCAACAGCTTCTTCCGCAACCCCTGGGTCACGGCCCCCGCCACCACCACCGCGCGTGACGGCCTGGGCCCGCTGTTCAACACCAACGCCTGCCAGAACTGCCACATCAAGGACGGCCGCGGCCATCCCCCGGCGGCGGATGCGCTGAGCGCCGCGTCGATGCTGGTGCGCCTGTCCCTGCCGGCGCGCCCGGAGGATGCCGAGCGCCTGCTGCAACAGGGGGTGATCGCCGAACCGACCTATGGCACCCAGCTGCAGGACATGGCCAACCCCGGGGTGGCGCCCGAGGGCAAGGTGCGCGTCAGTTACAGCAGCGTGCCGGTGAGTTTCGCCGACGGCACCGAGGTGGAACTGCGCAAGCCGCGCCTGGAAATCAGCCAGCTGGGCTACGGCGCCATGCACCCGGATACCCTGTTCTCGGTGCGCATCGCCCCGCCGATGATCGGCCTGGGCCTGCTCGAAGCCATCGCCGAAGCCGACATCCTCGCCGCCGCCGACCCGGACGACGCCGATGGCGATGGCATCTCCGGACGCGCCAACCGCGTCTGGGATCGCCAGCAGCAGCGCAGCGCACTGGGCCGTTTCGGCTGGAAGGCCGGCCAGCCCAGCCTCAACCAGCAGAACGCGGATGCCTTCGCCAACGACATGGGCCTGACCAGTTCGCTGATCCCCCACGACAACTGCACCGCCGCGCAAGCCGACTGCCTCGCCGCAGCGCACGGCGGTGAGCCGGAGGTCAGCGACACCATCCTCGCCAGCGTCCTGTTCTACAGCCGCAACCTCGGCGTGCCGGCGCGGCGCGATGTCGATGCACCCGAGGTACTCAAGGGCAAGAGCCTGTTCCACCAGGCCGGCTGCCAGAAATGCCATACCCCGAGCTTCACCACCTCGGCCGAAGCCGCCGAGCCGGAGCTGGCCAACCAGGTGATCCGCCCCTATACCGACCTGCTGCTGCACGACATGGGCGAAGGCCTGGCCGATGGCCGCGAGGAATTTCTCGCCAGCGGTCGCGAGTGGCGTACCCCGCCGCTGTGGGGCATCGGCCTGACCGAGGCGGTCAACGGCCATACCCAGTTCCTGCATGATGGACGCGCGCGCAACCTGCTGGAGGCGATTCTCTGGCATGGCGGCGAGGCCGAGGCGGCCCGGCAGCGCGTGCTGCAGTTCGACAGCGATGAGCGGGCCGCGCTGCTCGCCTTCCTCAACTCCCTCTAGGAGAGCGCCGCCAACATGCCTGCATTCGACCACACGGCCTTGAAATTGCCCCCGGTATGCGTGTTCGGCGCAGTAAACTGCGCATCCTCGAACCGCTTCGTCCCGTCTTCGCTCGTCGATCGTGTGAACACCCTCTAAGGAGCCTGCGATGTTGCCCAAAACCCTGATCGCCTCCCTGCTCGGCCTGGCCCTGGTCGGCTGCGGCCAGCAGGACCCCAAAGCCAAGGTCAGCGCCGCGCTGGCCGACGGCGTACTGCTGCCGGCCTACACCAGCTGGCAGGAAGCCGATCGCCAGCTGGCCACCAGCTCCGCCGCGTTCTGCGCCGGCAGCGCCGACCTGACGGCCGCCCGCCAGGCCTTTCTCGGCGCGCAGAGCGCCTGGGCCGGCTTGCAGCCGCTGCTGATCGGCCCGCTGGCCGAAGGCAACCGCGCCTGGCAGATCCAGTTCTGGCCGGACAAGAAGAACCTGGTGCAACGGCAGGTCGAAGCCCTGCTGAAGAACAAGCCGCAGCTGACTCCGGACGACCTGGCGAACGCCAGCGTGGTGGTACAGGGCCTGACCGCCTACGAGTACATCCTCTTCGACCCCGAGCTGGACCTGTCTCAGCCCGAGCAGAAAACCCGCTACTGCGCGCTGCTGCAGGCGATCGGCGTGCACCAGCAGGAGCTGGCCGGCAACATCGTCGGCGAGTGGCAGGGCAAGTCGGGCATGGCCGAGCAGCTGAAGACCTTCCCCAACGACCGCTACGCCGACGCCAACGAGGCCATCGCCGAACTGCTGCGCGTGCAGATCAGCGGCATCGATGGCCTGAAGAAGAAGCTCGGCGCCCCGCTCGGCCGCCAGACCAAGGGCATCCCCCAGCCGTACCAGGCCGAGGCCTGGCGCAGCACCGCCAGCCTGGCCAACCTCGGCGCGGCGCTGGCCAGCGCCGAACTGCTGTGGCATGGCGGCAATCGCGACGGCATCCAGGCGCTGCTCGGCGATGACCAGGCCGAGCTGGCCCAACGTATCGACGCGGCCTACCAGGAGACCCGTCAGCGCCTCGCCGCGCTGGAGCGCCCGCTGGGCGAACTGCTCGCCGACGAGGCCGGCCGCGCTAGCCTGAACGAGCTGTACGACAGCCTCAACCGCCTGCACCGCCTGCAGGAAAGCGACCTGGCCAAGGCCCTGGGCGTGCAGATCGGCTTCAACGCCCACGACGGAGACTGAGCATGCAACGCAGAACCTTCCTCGGCCTGGGCGCCGTGGCGGCGAGCCTGGCCGCCGCCGGCGCCTTCGGCAGCTGGACCCTGTTCGGCCCGTCCGGCCAGCCTCTGCTGCTGTCGGCCCGCGACGATGCCGACGGCAAGCACTATGCCGTGGGCTATCACCTCGATGGGCAGCAAGCCTTCGCCACCGCCGTGACCGAGCGCTGTCACGACGTGGTGCCGCACCCGAGCCTGCCACTGGCGCTGTTCGTCGGCCGCCGGCCGAGCACCGAGAGCTACCTGATCAACACCCGCGACGGCCGTCTGCTGCAGACCCTGGTCGCTGCCGAAGGCCGCCACTACAACGGCCACGCGGTGTTTCACCAGGACGGCGACTGGCTCTACGCCACCGAGAACGACACCACGGAGCCAGGGCGCGGCGTGCTGGGCGTCTATCGCCTGAACGGCGAACGACTCGAGCGCAGCGGCGAACACAGCACCCACGGCGTGGGCCCTCACCAGCTGCTGTGGATGCCCGACGGCGAGACCCTGGTGGTCGCCAACGGCGGCATCCGCACCGAGGCGGAAAGCCGCGTGGAGATGAACCTCGACGCCATGGACTCCAGCCTGGTGCTGATGCACCGCGATGGCAGCCTGGTCAGCCAGGAGAAGCTGGCCGACCAGCAGAACAGCGTCCGCCACCTTGCCGTGGCCCGCGACGGCACCGTGGTCAGCGGCCAGCAGTACATGGGCGACCTGCATGACGCCGTGCCGCTGCTCGCCATCAAGCGTCCCGGCCAGGCCTTCCAGGCGTTCCCGCTGGGCGAGGCGCAACGGGCGATGATGACCCAGTACACCGCCAGCCTGGCGATCCATGACGACCTGCGCCTGCTGGCGATGACCGCACCGCGCGGCAATCGCTTCTTCGTCTGGGACCTGGACAGCGCCGAGGTGCGCCTGGACGTGCCGCTGCCGGACTGTGCCGGGGTGGGCGCCGTCGCCGACGGTTTCGTCGTGACCTCGGGCCAGGGCCGCTGCCGCCTGTACGACTGCCGCGGCGAGCGCATCGTGGCCAAGGCCCTGGACCTGCCGGCCGGGCTCTGGGACAACCACCTGCGCCTGGGCTAGACGCTGCAGCAAGCGGTCGGCAATGCGCAGCAGGCTCAGGCACTGCTGCGCTCGATGAGCTCGAAGCCCACGTCCAGGCGCAGCGGCTGGCGTCCGCTGGCCGGCTCGGCAATGCGCGCCAGCAGGGCCTCGGCGATGGCACGGCCGATGCGCGCCCCATCCACCCGTACCGTGGACAGGGGCGGATGGGTGTGCGCCGCACTGGACAGGTCACCAAAGCCCATCACCGCCAGGTCCTCGGGCACGCGCAAGCCACGGCTGGCCGCCTCGGCCATCACCCCCTGCGCCAGGGTATCGGAACTGCACACCACCACCTCCCCGGCCGCGCCAGCCTGCAGCAGTCGCGCCAGGCCTTCGCGACCGACCGCCAGGGTCGCCGGCGCCGGCAACAGCTGCGCGCTGACGGGTGCCTCCAGGCGTCCCTCCAGGGCCGCCACCAGGCTGCGATAACGGCGCAGGCCGCGCGGGTCGTCGATGCCCACCACCGACACACGCCGGTAGCCCTTGCCGAGCAGGTAGGTCGCCACTGCCTGGCCAACCGCCTCGTGAGAGAAGCCGACCAGCATGTCCAGCGGCCGCTCGCACAGGTCCCATGCCTCGACCAGCGGAATGCCGACCCGCGCCAGGCGCTCGCGGCTGGCCTGGGTGTGCTCGGTGCCGGTCAGGACGATGCCGTCGGGGCGCCGCCCCAGCACCGCCTCGAGCAGCGCCTCCTCCTGCTCCGGGCGGTAGCCGGTCAGCCCCAGCAGGGTCTGGTAGCCCGCCGCCGCCAGGTGGTCGGTCAGTGCCTGCACGGTGTCGGCGAAGATCGAGTTGGCGATGGTCGGCAGGAAGATCGCCACCAGCCGGCTGCGACTGGAGGCCAGCGAGCCCGCCGCCAGGTTGGGCACGTAGCCGGTAGCCCGCACCGCCTCCAGCACCCGCTTGCGCGTGGCATCGGTAACCACCTCCGGCCGCCCCAGGGCGCGCGACACGGTGATCGGCGATACCCCTGCGACCCTGGCCACGTCGATCAGCGTGGGCGCTGTGCTGCTGCGTATCCCGGCAGGTCTCCGGCTCATCTCACGGCTCCATCATGCACGGTTTCACCCCCGGCTCGCGTCATTCCCCCGAGCCGAAGTCATCATACAACTTTAGTCGAACGGCCAGCGCTGGCCGATATCCGCCACGCCACCGTGCGACACCTGGAACAGGCCTCGCGCCATCGCCTGGAATGCGCAGAACACGGCAGCAATGCAGATGGCATGCGGCTTCATCCGTTCCAGGCCGACTATAGAGGCATACCCGTGCGCAGAGCAAAGCCTGAGGAAAAGCCTCGATTATCACGTTGACAGCGCATCGGGTGCTGCTGATAATCGATCCATGTCATACGACAACGTATGACAACAAAACAACAACAAGAGTCCAGACCCCAGCATGAGCAGCACGTCCCCAGAGCTACGCCCCTTCGACCGCATTCTCCTGACCGGCGCCGCTGGCGGACTGGGCAAGGTACTGCGTGAACGCCTGCGCCCCTACGCCAACATCCTGCGCCTGTCCGACATCGGCGAGATGGCCCCCGCCGCCGGCCCGCACGAAGAAGTGGTGCACTGCGACCTGGCCGACAAGGCCGAGGTCCAGCGCCTGGTCGAAGGCGTCGATGCCATCCTGCATTTCGGCGGTGTCTCGGTCGAACGCCCCTTCGAGGAAATTCTCGGCGCCAACATCTGCGGCGTGTTCCACATCTACGAAGCGGCGCGCCGCCATGGCGTGAAGCGCGTGGTGTTCGCCAGCTCCAACCACGTCATCGGTTTCTACCAGCAGGATGAACGGCTCGACGCCCGCTCGGCGCGGCGCCCGGACGGCTACTACGGCCTCTCCAAGTCCTATGGCGAGGACATGGCCAGCTTCTACTTCGACCGCTATGGCATCGAGACCGTCAGCATCCGCATCGGCTCGTCGTTTCCCGAGCCGGCCAATCGCCGCATGATGAGCACCTGGCTGAGCTATGACGACCTCACCCAGCTGATCGAACGCTGCCTGTACACGGCCAACGTCGGCCATACCGTGGTCTACGGCATGTCGGACAATCGCGACGTCTGGTGGGACAACCACCTGGCCGCCCACCTCGGTTTCCAGGCCAGGGACAGCTCCGAAGTGTTCCGCGACAAGGTCGAGGCGCAACCGCTGCCAGCCGCCGACGACCCCGCGCGCATCTACCAGGGCGGCGCCTTCGTGGCCGCCGGCCCGTTCGGCGACGACTGACGCCCGCACGCCCCGCTCCTGCCCCGACAACAACCAGAGCACACCACGGCCATGTCAGCAGAACTGATTGTCGACGCACGCAACGCGACCGGAGAAAGCCCGGTATGGAACGCCGCGGAACAGGCACTGTACTGGGTCGACATTCCCGCAGGCCGGCTGCATCGCTGGTCCGTGGCCGATGGCCAGACGCAGAGCTGGCAGGCCGATGAAATGCTCGCCTGCCTGGCCATGCACCCGTCCGGTGGCTGGCTCGCCGGCATGCAGAGCGGCCTCTTCCACCTGCGCCCGCAGGACGATGGCGGCATCCGCAGCGAGTGCCTGGCACGCGTCGAACACCCTCGCCCGCAGATGCGCTTCAACGACGGTCGCTGCGACCGCCAGGGACGTTTCTGGGCCGGCACGATGCTGCTGGACATGGCCGCCGGTGCCCGCGTCGGCGCGCTGTATCGCTACGACGGCCAGTTGCAGGAGCGGCTCGACGACCTCATCGTGCCCAATGGCCTGGCCTTCAGCCCCGATGGCCGGATCATGTACCTGTCCGACTCGCACCCGACGGTGCAGGCGGTCTGGGCCTTCGACTACGACACGGACAGCGGCACGCCGCACAACCGCCGCCTGTTCATCGACATGACGCGCCACCCCGGCCGCCCGGACGGCGCGGCGGTGGACGTCGACGGTTGCTACTGGATCTGCGGCAACGACGCCGGGCTGGTCCATCGCTTCACCCCCGACAGCCGCCTGGACCGCTCGCTCGCGGTTCCGGTGCAGAAACCCGCCATGTGCGCCTTCGGCGGGCCGCAGCTGGACACCCTGTTCGTCACCTCGATCCGCCCCGCCGGCGACGTTTCCGAGCAGCCGCTGGCCGGCGGTGTGTTCGCCCTGAGCCCTGGCGTGCGTGGCATGGCCGAACCGGCCTTGCGCCCCTGACCCGATTCACCCCGGGCCACCTCGTGGTACCGGTCTCGCGCTGCTGTTCACCAACAACAACAAGACGGAGCTTTCCGCATGAACCTCAAACGCAAGTTGCTACTCGCCACACTTCCTCTGGCTCTCGGCCTGTCCACCTTCGCCCAGGCCGAGATGACCCTGAAGATCGCTGAAATCCACCCGGCCGGCTACCCGACCGTGGTGGCCATGGACAACCTCGGCAAGAAGCTGGATGCAGCGACCGCGGGCGAGATCAAGTCGCGCATGTTCGCTGGCGGCGTACTCGGCTCGGAGAAGGAAGTGATCGAGCAGACCCAGATCGGCGCCGTGCAGCTGACCCGCGTCAGCCTCGGCTCGGTCGGCCCGGTCGTCCCCGCCACCAACGTCTTCAACATGCCCTTCGTGTTCCGCGACATCGAGCACATGCGCAAGGTGATCGACGGCGAAATCGGCCAGGAAATCCTCGATGCCATCACCAACTCCGACTTCAACATGGTCGGCCTGGCGTGGATGGAAGCCGGCAGCCGCAGCCTCTACACCAAGAAGCCGGTGCGCAAGCTGGAAGACCTCAAGGGCATGAAGATCCGCGTGATCGGCAACCCGCTGTTCATCGACACCCTCAACGCCATGGGCGCCAACGGCATCGCCATGGACACCGGGGAAATCTTCAGCGCCCTGCAGAGCGGCGTGATCGACGGTGCCGAGAACAACTCGCCGACTCTGCTCGAACACAACCACTTCCGCGCGGCCAAGTACTACACCCAGACCCACCACCTGATCCTCCCCGAGCCGCTGCTGATGTCCAAGACCACCTGGAACAAGCTGACACCGGAGCAGCAGGCGCTGGTCAAGAAGCTGGCCAAGGAAGCGCAGCTGGAAGAGCGCGAGCTGTGGGTCGCCAAGGAAAAGGCCAGCGACGAGAAGCTCAAGGCCGAGGGCGTCGAGTACATCGAGGTCGACACCAAGCCGTTCTACGACGCCACCGCCCCGGTCCGTGAGAAGTACGGCGCGCAGTTCGCCGACCTGATCAAGCGCATCGAAGCCGTTCAGTAATCCACGCGCAGCACGCGACGTGCGCCCCGGCCACGTCGCGTCACCGGTGAAGTCTCATGAAAAACCTGGTTCTGGGCGTCAACGACGCCATCTACCGCGCCTGTATCGCGACCGCCGGACTGGCGATCGTGATCATGGCCCTGATCATCCCCTGGGGCGTGTTCAGCCGCTACGCACTCGGCCAGGGCCTCGGCTGGCCCGAGCCTGTCGCCATCCTGCTGATGGTGTTGTTCACCTTCATCGGCGCCGCCGCCAGCTACCGTGCCGGCGCACACATGGCGGTGCAGGTGCTGAGCGATCGCCTGCCGGACATGGCGCAACCCTTTCTCACCCTGTTCGTGCGCCTGGCCATGGGCGCCATCAGCCTGTTCATGCTGATCTGGGGCTACAAGTTGTGCGTCGCCACCTGGAATCAGTACCTCAGCACGCTGACCTGGATGCGCGTCGGCATCAGCTACGCGCCGATTCCGCTGGGCGGCTTCGTCACCCTGCTGTTCGTCATCGAACAACTGCTCTACGGCGATCAGCACAAGCGCCGCGTCGTCGATTACGAGAACTGCGAAGATTCCAAGGAGTCCGTGTAATGGATGCAGCCATCCTGCTGGGCAGCTTCATCGCCCTGATCCTGCTGCGCGTCCCGGTCGCCTACGCCCTTGGCCTGGCGACCCTGATCGGCGCCTGGTGGATCGAGATTCCGCTGCACGCCGTGATGATCCAGATCGCCGGCGGCGTGAACAAATTCTCCCTGCTGGCCATCCCCTTCTTCGTCCTGGCCGGCGCGATCATGGCCGAAGGCGGCATGGCGCGGCGCCTGGTGGCGTTCGCCGGGGTGCTGGTGGGCTTCGTCCGCGGCGGCCTGTCGCTGGTCAACATCACCGCCTCGACTTTCTTCGGCGCCATCTCCGGCTCGTCGCTCGCCGATACCGCCTCGGTCGGTTCGGTGCTGATCCCGGAAATGGAGAAGAAAGGCTACCCGCGCGAGTTCTCCACCGCCGTCACCGTCTCCGGTTCGGTGCAGGCGCTGCTGACCCCGCCCAGCCACAACTCGGTGATCTACTCGCTGGCCGCCGGTGGCACGGTGTCGATCGCCGCGCTGTTCGTCGCCGGCATCGGCCCTGGCCTGCTGCTCAGCGCCACCATGGCCACGCTCTGCCTGCTGTTCGCCAGAAAGCGCAATTACCCCAAGGGCGAAGTGATTCCGCTGCGCCAGGCGCTGCAGATCTGCGTGGAAGCGCTGTGGGGCCTGATGACCATGGTAATCATCCTCGGCGGCATTCTCAGCGGCGTGTTCACCGCCACCGAGTCAGCAGCCGTGGCGGTGGTCTGGGCCTTCTTCGTGACCATGTTCATCTACCGCGACTACAAGTGGAGCGAGCTGCCGAAGATGCTGCACCGCACGGTGCGTACGCTGTCGATCGTGATGATCCTCATCGCCTTCGCCGCCAGCTTCGGCTACATCATGACGCTGATGCAGATTCCGTCGAAGATCACCACCGCGTTCCTGACCCTGTCGGACAACCGCTACGTGATCCTGATGTGCGTGAACTTCATGCTGCTGGTGCTCGGCACCCTGATGGACATGGCCCCGCTGATCCTGATCCTCACCCCGATCCTGCTGCCAGTGGTCACCTCGTTCGGCGTCGACCCGGTGCACTTCGGCATGATCATGCTGGTCAATCTGGGGATCGGCCTGATCACACCACCGGTAGGTGCGGTACTCTTCGTCGGTGCCGCCATCGGCAAGGTCAGCATCGAGAACACCGTGAAGGCCCTGCTGCCGTTCTACATCGCGCTGTTCGCGGTACTGATGGCCGTGACCTACATCCCTGCCATCTCCCTCTGGCTGCCCAGCGTGGTGCTGTAAGTCATCGGCCGCAGGTCGTCGATCCATCCCGAGCCGCCTTCCGGGCGGCTCCTTGCTGTATGAGGACATTTCGCTCCGCCATGTCTGCCGCCCTCTTCCCCCGGCACATCGCCGCCCTGATTCTCGCGACGCTGGCCTGCTCGTTCGCCGGCAACCACATCGCCGCACGCATCGCCTTCGACCATGAAGCCGGCCTGCTGCTGGCGATCCTCTGCCGCTCCGGGGTGACCCTGCTGGTGCTCAGTGCGCTGGTGCTCTGGCAACGCGACTCGCTGCGCCTGAAGCGCGAGACCTGGGGCTGGCAACTGCTGCTGGGCACGCTGATTGCGGTGCAGAGCTTCTGCATCTATTCGGCGGTGGCGCGCATTCCGGTCGGCCTGGCCCTGCTGGTGGTCAACCTGTCGCCGATCCTGCTCGCCCTGCTGACCTGGATACTCGGCGGCCCGGCACCAACCCGCCGGGCCGCGGTGATCATGGGCGTGATCCTGATCGGCCTGATGCTGGTGCTGGATGTACCGGCGCGCCTGGCCAGCCAGGGGGCCATCGACGAGCGCTGGGTCGAGGGTGTGCTGTTCAGCCTGACTGCCGCCGGCGTCTTCGCCGTGGCACTGTGGGTCACCGAGCACCGCCTCTCGGCCATGCCCGGCCGGGTCCGCAGCATGCTGACCATGGCGGTGGTGTTCAGCCTCTCGGCCATGGTCGGCGCCAGCGGCGCCCTGCCCGGTGGCGTGGGCCTGCCCAACGCACTCGCCGGCTGGATCGCCCTGGGCGTGCTGGTGACGCTCTACGGAACGGCGTTCTCGCTGCTGTTCATCCTCATGCCGCGCCTGGATATCGCGCGTAATGCACCGGTGATGAACATGGAGCCGGTCGCCGGCATGCTGTTCGGCTGGCTGATCCTCGGCCAGCTGCTCGGCGCCCTGCAGGTGCTCGGTGGCCTGATCGTGGTCGGCGGCATCATCGCCCTGGCCTACCGCCGCTAGGCGACGCGCATGGACAGCACGCGCATCGCCGCCGAATCAGCCGTGCAGCGCTTCGGCCTCGGCCGCCTCGTGCGCCTGCCGCAGGCGCTCACGGCTGTTGGTCAGGTGCAGGCGCATCGCCGCCCGCGCGGCCTCGGCATCCTGGCGGGCGATGGCCTCGAAGATCTGCTCGTGCTCCCGCTCCAGGCGCGCCATGTAGTGGGTCTGATCGTCACGCGCCAGGCTGGCGGAATTGACCCGGGTACGCGGGATGATGCTGGTCCCCAGGTGGCTGAGGATATCGGTGAAGTAACGGTTGCCCGTGGCCTCGGCGATGCTCAGGTGGAACTGGAAATCCGAGGAGACCGCGTCACTGGCATGTGCCACGCTCTCGTTGATGGCATCCAGCGCCTCGCGAATGGCTTTCAGCTGGGCATCGCTGCGCCGCTGCGCCGCCATCCCGGCGGACTCCACTTCGAGGCTGATGCGCAGCTCGAGAATGGCCAGCACGTCACGCAGCGTGACGATGGTCGCCGGGTCGATACGAAAACCACTGGCGCTGGGGGTATCGAGCACGAAGGTGCCGATCCCGTGGCGCGTCTCCACCAGCCCGGCGGCCTGCAGACGCGACAGGGCCTCGCGTACCACGGTACGGCTGACACCCTGTTCTTCCATGATGGCCGACTCGGTGGGCAACTTCTCACCACGCTTGATCTGGCCGTCACGAATGCGCTGCGACAGCTCCGCCACCAGCTCCTGGGCCAGGCTGCGGTGCTTGCGACGAGCACGAGGTTGAGCGTTCTGCATTTCCATGATGGATGAGCTCTCGACTTGATACTGTGCGGCAATGATAGCCCAGCGGTTGTACGATGACACTATGAATTCCCGACAAATCCAGGCTCAGGGGCGGCACATGGCGACGACCTTGCTGACGTTAGGCGACGATCTCACCCAGCTGACCCTGGCCCCGGAGCTGGGCGCCAGCCTGGTCAACTGGAGTCGGCGCAGCGATGGCCGCCCACTGCTGCGCCACAGCGACGACCTCGCGCTGGCCGCCGGCAATCCCAGACGCCTGGCCTGCTACCCGTTGCTGCCATGGTCCAACCGCATCGGCGGCGGTGGCTTCGACACCCCGGCTGGCTGGCAGGCGCTCGTGGCCAATACCGAGCATGAGGCACTGCCCATACACGGCAGTGCCTGGCAGCAGCCCTGGCAGGTGGTCAACGTGACATCGGACAGCGCCCGGCTGCAGCTGCACAGCCAGCATCCCTTCCCCTACCACGCGGACCTGCAGGTGCGGCTCGATGCGGGGCGCCTGCAGCTGAGCCTGCAAGCCACTCATGCGGGGAGCCAGCCCACCTGGTATGGCCTCGGCCTGCATCCCTACCTGCCACGCAACGCCCACACACAGTTGCAGGTGCAAGCCAGCGGTGTCTGGTTAAGTGATGAAAACAAGTTGTCCAGTCGCTGGATCGAGTTGCCCGAAGTCTGGAACTTCGACGCCCCCGCTGCATTACCGGCGCAAGTTGTCGACCATGCCTTCAGCGGGTGGCCCGGTCACGCGCGAATCATTCAACACGATGGCGGCTACCAACTTCTCTGCGAAACACAGGGCACGGAAGTATTTCTATTGTTCTGCCCGCAGGACCAGCCCTTCTTCTGTTTCGAGCCGGTCAGCCACCCGGTCAACGCCCACCATCTGCCGGGGCGTCCGGGGCTGCACTTGCTGCAACCCGGGCAAACTTGCCGGTTGACTGTCACCCTGCACTACCAGGCGCTGACCAACTGATCACTGGACATTCATCGGACGTCGGCGATAATACGCCTCCGTTGCACCACGCAACTTTTCTCGACGAATAGTTACAGATACTCGTAACAACCGAGACAGGAGAACGATGCCGGCATGTCATGCCGCATTGCACGCTCCCCCGCCAGTCGACGCGAACTTTCCATGCACGCCAGGCCGAAACTGATCGCCCTGGTATTGCGCGTGTCATCTGGATCGATCAGGAACCTACAGGTAAACCCCGTGACGAAAGACGAACTGCGCGCAGAACTAGAGCGCCAGGCGCAGCGTTACAAGGATGTATACGGCGGTGAGGTCATCACCTACGCCGCTCAACCGGACCCCGACCGCAAACCCTGGCGCAAGAAACCCAGCCTGCTCGACCAGGCCTTCGACAAAGAAATCGAGAAGATCGAGAAGGAACGCCAGGACAAGCAGGACGCCGCCGACGAAGCCGCCGGCTAGCGCCCTTCCGCTCAGCGCTTCTTGCTGCCGAGCAGCGACCCCATGAGTCCACGCACCAGCTGCCGGCCAATCTGGTTGGCGGCCTGGCGCAGCGCGCTCTTCATCGCACTGCCAATCAGCTCGCCGGCCATGTCGCCCAGTCCGGGCTCGGCCTTCTGCGGCTTCTGCGCGGTCTTGGCCGGCGCCTCCTGACGCGCTTCGGCACGGGCGGTCAGCAGCTCGTAGGCCGACTCGCGGTCGATGGGCTTGTCGTAGCGCCCTGCCAACGGCGACTGGCGCACCAGCGCCGCGCGCTCGGCCTCGCTCAGCGGCCCGATGCGTGACTGCGGCGGCGCGATGGCCACGCGTTGCACCATGGCCGGAGTGCCCTTGTCCTCCAGCGTGCCGACCAGCGCCTCGCCGATCCCCAGTTCGGTGAGCACGCTCAGGCTGTCGAACGCCGGATTGGGGCGAAAGCCGTCGGCAACCGCGCGCAGCGCCTTCTGTTCCTTGGTGGTGAACGCCCGCAGACCATGCTGGATACGCAGGCCGAGCTGGGCCAGCACGTCATCGGGCAGGTCGCTGGGCGACTGGGTGACGAAATACACCCCGACGCCTTTAGAGCGGATCAGTCGCACCACCTGCTCCAGACGCTCCTGCAACGCCTTCGGCGTGCCCTCGAAGAGCAGATGCGCTTCGTCGAAGAACAGCGCCAGTACCGGCTTGTCGGCGTCGCCCCGTTCCGGCAACTGCTCGAACAGCTCGGCCAGCAGCCAGAGCAGGAAGGTCGCGTAGACCTTCGGCGCCTCGTGCACCAGGCGGCTGGCATCGAGCAGATGGATGCGGCCACGGCCGTCACGATCCGGATGCAGGAGATCCTCCAGTTGCAGCGCCGGCTCGCCGAACAGGGCTTCGGCGCCCTGCTGTTCCAGGCTTGCCAGGCGGCGCAACAGCGCCTGCGCCGAGGTGCTGGTGAACAGCGCGGCATCCTCGCCGAGCACCGCCGGGTTGTCCTTGAGATGGCCGAGCAGCGCCTTCAGGTCCTTCATGTCGAGCAGCAGCAGGCCTTCGCGATCCGCCACCTTGAACGCCGCATACAGGGCGGCCTGCTGACTGTCGGTCAGCTCCAGCAGGGCGCTCAGCAACAGCGGGCCCATCTCGCTGAGCGTGGTGCGCAACGGGTGACCGCTGCGACCATGCACATCCCACAGGGTCACGGGGTACGCCTGCGGCTGGTGATTCAGCCACGGCATGCTGGCGATGCGTTCGGCGACCTTGCCCTGCGGCGTGCCAGCGGCGCCGAGACCGCAGAGGTCACCCTTGACGTCCGCGGCGAACACCGCCACCCCGGCATCACTGAAGGTCTCGATCAAGCGTTGCAAGGTCACGGTCTTGCCGGTACCGGTCGCCCCGGCAATCAGGCCGTGACGGTTGGCCAGACGCAACGGCTGGCCGACGGCCTGACCGTCGCTACCCGCCCCCAATACGAACTGCGAATTCAAAGGCATCTTGCCATCCCCTGGGTTAAAGCTTTACTGCAACTATGACGATACAGGCTTGAAAGCAACAGCGGCGCGCACGTGCCACGGCAGCTACGCGGCGCAGCGCATTGTGCCGCAGTGGAATACAAGACTGGTTCCAGAGGCCTCCGGAAGCAAGACGATATGACTAAAAACCTGCAGTTCAGCCACAAGATCCTGCTCGCCGCGTCGTTGGTGGTGATCGTCGCCTTTTCCCTGTTCACCCTCTACAACGACTACCTGCAGCGCAACGCCATTCGCGACGACCTGGAAAACTACCTGCATGAGATGGGCGACGTCACGGCCAGCAACATCCAGAACTGGCTGTCCGGGCGCATCCTGCTGGTGGAAAGTGCCGCGCAGTCGATCAGCAACGACAGCTCGCCCGAGCGCGTGACCAAGCTGCTGGAGCAGAAGGCCCTGACCTCGTCCTTCGCCTTCACCTACCTCGGCACCGAGAACGGCGAGTTCACCATGCGCCCCGACGAGGAAATGCCCGCCGACTACGACCCTCGCGTGCGCCCCTGGTACAAGGACGCCAAGGCCGCTGGCGGCACCACCCTGACCGAGCCCTACGTCGATGCCGCGACCAGCGAGCTGATCATCACCATCGCCACGCCAGCGCAGTCGGCAGGCGTGGTGGGCGGCGACCTGAGCCTGCAGACCCTGGTCGACATCATCAACGCGCTGGACTTCGACGGCATCGGCTATGCCTTCCTGGTCAGCTCCGACGGCGAGATTCTCGTGCACCCGGACAAGAGCCTGGTGATGAAGAACCTCAAGGACGTCTATCCACAGAACACCCCCGTGATCAGCAACGCCTTCAGCGAAGCCACGCTGGACGGCAGCGAGCGCATCCTGACCTTCACGCCGGTCAAGGGGCTGCCCTCGGTCAGCTGGCACATCGGCCTGTCCGTGGACAAGGCCAAGGCCTACTCGATGCTCACCGAGTTCCGTGCCTCGGCGATCATCGTCACGGTCATCGCCGTGGTGCTGATCATCGGCCTGCTGGGCCTGCTCATTCGCGTGCTGATGCGACCGCTGATCACCATGGGCAAGGCCATGGAGGACATCGCCCAGGGCGAGGGTGACCTGACCAAGCGCCTCGACATCGAGTCCGGTGATGAATTCGGTGCCCTGGCCAGTTCCTTCAACCGCTTCGTCGAACGTATCCATTCGTCGATCCGCGAGGTGTCGTCGGCCACCGTGCAGGTCAACGAAGTGGCCAAGCTGGTGGTCAATGCCTCCAACTCGTCGATGGCCAACTCCGATGAACAGGCCAGCCGCACCAACAGCGTCGCGGCGGCGATCAACCAGCTCGGCGCCGCCGCCCAGGAGATCGCGCGCAACGCCGCGGACGCCTCCAACCAGGCGTCCGATGCCCGTCACCAGGCCGAGGACGGCGGCAAGGTGGTGCAACAGGCGATCCGCTCGATGAGCGAGCTGTCGGACAAGATCAGCGATGCCTGCGCCAAGATCGAGATGCTCAACAGCAAGACCGTGGACATCGGCCAGATTCTCGAGGTGATCAAGAGCATTTCCCAGCAGACCAACCTGCTCGCCCTCAACGCGGCGATCGAGGCCGCGCGCGCAGGCGAGGCCGGTCGCGGCTTCGCGGTGGTGGCGGACGAGGTGCGCAACCTGGCGCACCGCACCCAGGAGTCGGCGCAGGAGATCGAGAAGATGATCGAAGAGCTGCAGGTCGGCTCACGCGAATCGGTCACCACCATGACCGAGAGCCAGCGCTACAGCGAAGACAGCGTGGAAATCGCCAACCAGGCCGGCGAACGGCTGGGCACGGTCACCGCGCGCATCGGCGAGATCGATGGCATGAACCAGTCGGTGGCCACCGCCACGGAAGAACAGACCTCGGTGATAGAGTCGCTGAACATGGACATCATCGAAATCAACACCCTCAACCAGGAGGGCGTGGAGAACCTCCAGGCCACCCTGCGTGCCTGCGGCGACCTGGAGCAGCAGGCTGTGCGCCTCAAGCACCTGGTCGACAGCTTCCGCATCTGAGGCACATCCGGCTCATGAGAAAGGGCGCCGTGGCGCCCTTTCTTCATTCCTGCCCGGGGGTTCGTTCCTGCTGCTCCTGCAGCTGCCGCCAGAGCTCCGCAGCGTCGGGGAAATCGGTGCCATCCTCGTCGCCGAGTGCATCCGGGTCGTAGCGCCGCACGCAGCCTTCACCGAGCGTCGGCGGCGCCTTGGACGTGGCCTTATCCAACGGATCGCTCATTGCCACTCCCCTCGCCGGCACCGCGTTCATGCTGGGCGAATTCCTTGACCGCCCTGAGCACATCGTGCCGGCTGATCTGTCCGACCAGGCGACCGTCCTCGATCACCGGCATGCGCCGACGCCGCCCGCGCAGGAAACGCTCCGACAACTCGATGATGTCCGCCTCGGGGGTCACCGTCTCGACCTGGGTGGTCATGTACGAGCTGACGGTGCCGCCGATGGCTTCGTAATAGGCGCCGGAGAGGATGCCACGCAGGCAGTCGCTCTCCGACAACAGCCCGATCAGGTGCCCTTGCGAATCGACCACCGGCGCCCCGGAAATACGGTGCTCCAGCAGCCGGTTGATGGCGGTGAACAGATCGGTATCCGACCTGAAGGTCACCAGCCGCCGAGTCATATAGTCACGAACCTTGATGGACTTGAGCATGGCCGTTCTCCTCTGACATGCACCGGGCCGGCCCATGCGACAAGATCAGTCGAAAACCACCGTCTTGTTGTCGTGAACCAGCACTCGGTCTTCCAAGTGATAGCGTAGCCCACGCGACAGCACCATCTTCTCCACGTCCTTGCCCAGACGCACCATTTCCTCGATATCGTCGCGGTGGCTGACGCGCACGACGTCCTGCTCGATGATCGGCCCGGCATCCAGTTCTTCGGTCACGTAGTGGGACGTCGCGCCGATCAGCTTCACGCCACGCAGCGAGGCCTGGTGGTAGGGCTTGGCGCCGACGAAGGACGGCAGGAAGCTGTGGTGGATGTTGATCACGCGCTGCGCGTACTCGGTGCACAGTGCCGGCGGCAGGATCTGCATGTAGCGCGCCAGGACGATGACGTCGGCCTGATGTTCCTTGACCAGACGCTCCACCTCGGCGAAGGCCGGCGCCTTGTCCTTGGCATCGACCGGCACATGGAAATAGGGAATACCGTGCCACTCGACCATGCTGCGCAGGTCGTCATGGTTGGCGATCACGCAGGGGATGTCGCAATCCAGTTCGTTGCTGTGCCAACGGTGCAGCAAGTCGGCCAGGCAATGCGATTCGCGGCTGGCCATCAGCACCACGCGCTTCTTCTGCGCCGAATCGGTGACACGCCACTCCATGGAGAACTCGCGTGCGATGGGCGCGAAGGCCTGCTTGAAACCCTCCAGGTCGAACGGCAGGGAGTCGGCACGAATCTCGTGGCGCATGAAGAACCAGCCACTCTGCGTATCGGAGTGATGGCTCGCTTCGGTAATCCAGCCGTTGTAGGTCGCGAGGAAATTACTGACTTTGGCAACGATGCCGACGCGGTCAGGGCAGGAAATGATCAATCTGAAGGTACGCATAACTAAAACCCCAAGGACGGCGCAAAAGGCGGCCATTCTAACGGCAAGCCTGAAAAACTGCAGTAGCGGCGCGGCTGACGGCGCATTGAATACAGGCGCTGCAAGCGCGCAAGAATCGGCGCACTGCCGAGCGGGAAACTTGGAAAACTCCGGAAATAGGCAAACTGAACTAAGCGCGACGACACGGGGAGTTTCAGCACAACTCGGTTATTTCACCCCCCGCTGTTTACTTGCTATAAGTGCACGCCTATTATTCACTCACTGTTGACCCTTACAGATAATTCACGCCAAGGTAATGCCCATGTCGCTGATCAACGAATACCGCAACATCGAAGAAAACATCAAAGAGCTGCAAGAACGCCTGAAGAACATGTCGCAAGACGACAAGCTGAAGAAAGAGCTGGAGTTCGAAGGCAAGCTGCGCACCCTGATGGGCGAATACCAGAAGTCGCTGCGCGACATCATTGCCCTGCTCGACCCGGAAGCCAAAGTTGGCAAGAGCACGCGTGCGGCCAAACCTGTAGCCACCAAGCGTGCGCGCAAGGTCAAGCAGTACAAGAACCCGCACAGCGGCGAAGTGATCGAAACCAAAGGCGGCAACCACAAGACCCTGAAAGAGTGGAAAGCCAAGTGGGGCGCTGACGTCGTGGAAGGTTGGGCCACCCTGCTGGGTTGATGCTTTCCCGCAGCGCAAAACGCCAGCCATGCTGGCGTTTTTTATTGCCGCCTGTTTGTAGAAACTGACCGGGCAAACAGCTTTAGGCAATTATCGCCGGCCGGCGAAAAGTTCCCGCAACATGAGCGCCGGCACAGCCACCGCGTATACCGCCGCGCAATAAACCGCCCCGCTGCCAGCCGATAACTGGCGCCCCGGTTCAACAGCTCTCAGGCACTTGCATGGCCTCACGCCAGGCGCGCCTGCACCGCCTGCGCATGAGCCTGCCACTGCTGCAGAAGTTGCAGTTGCTGCGCATTGCAATCTTGACTCAGCTGTTCGAGCGCGGCGTAAAACTGCGCCAGGGTATTGGGGGCACCGAATTGTGGATCGTTCAGACGCTGCCTGCAGAACTCCAGCCAACGCTGCTGTTCGGCGGAACTCAGGCTGCCGGGGAAGTTGCGCGCGCGATAACGAAACAGCAGTTCCGGCAGGCGTATATCGTCGAATGGCCATTTATCGCTGGCCAGTGCCTCGGGCGCTGCATTACGCACCTGTTCGCACAAACGACGATCACGGTCGCCAATGAAGCCATCGTACAGCTGTTGTTCAGGATCGGAACTGCCGGCAAAGGCTTCTTCGCGATAGACATCGGCAAGTTTCGCCTGCCAGGAAGCCTGTGCGTCCTTCAATGTCTGCACGTTACGCTCGCAGGCGGACCAGTCCAGCTGCAGCCGCTGCCGGTCCGACTCACGCAGTACCGACAGTGGCGCCACCACCGGACAGCGGTTGATGTGCAACAACTTCAAGGGCACCGGCGCCTCACCCTCTGCCAGGTCCTCACGGCGCGTGTACAGGCGCTCGCGCAGCGTATCGGCGTCCAGCTCGAGCAAGGGTGCTGGGTCGGCCTGCAGGTCGCAGACGATCAGCGCGTTGCGGTTGCGCGGGTGCCAGGCCAGCGGCAGCACCGGCGCCAGGTAGTGACGCGCGGCGGAAAAACGCCCGGAGACATGCACCAGCGGCTGCAACAGGCGCACCTGATCCAGCACCCGCTGCTTGCTGCGCAACTGGTACAGGAAGTCATACAGCCGTGGCTGGCGCTCGCGCAGCAGACGCGCCAGGCCGATGGTCGCGCGCACGTCGGAGAGCGCGTCGTGGGCCTGGCCATGGTCGATGCCGTTGGCCTGGGTCAGCCTCTCCAGCTTGAGCGATACGCGCCCGGCCTCCTCCGGCCACTCGATCCCCTCGGGGCGCAGCGCATAGGCGGTACGCACCAGATCGATCAGGTCCCAGCGGCTGTTGCCTCCCTGCCACTCCCGCGCATAGGGGTCGAAGAAGTTGCGGTAGAGGCTGTAGCGCGTCACCTCGTCGTCGAAGCGCAGGCTGTTGTAGCCGGCGCCACAGGTGCCCGGAGCCGCGAGTGCGGCATGCACCCGCGTCATGAACTCGCCCTCGTCGAGCCCCAGCTGCTGCAGACGTTGCGGATCGATACCGGTGACCAGACAGGCCGCCGGATGCGGCAGGATGTCATCGCTGGGCCGACAGTAGATGTTCAGCGGTTCGCCGATCTCGTTGAGCGCTTCATCGGTACGAATGCCCGCCACCTGCAACGGGCGGTCGCAACGCGGATTGATCCCGGTGGTTTCGTAGTCGTACCAGAAGATGCTGGCAGTCATGGGCGGCTTCCCTCCGAGGCAAATGTGTCGGGAGTCTACCATTCGCGTCCGGGCGCACCGAGCCGGGCGAAGCATGAACCAGCGCACAGCCATCGCATCCGCGTGCGCCTCCCTCTTGTAAGGCGCGCGCCCTTGCCACTAGGATTACCGCCCCCCTTCCCACTCAACGACAAGGATGCTGACATGAGTGAAGCAACCACCCCCAATCCCTATGCCGCTCCGGCCAGTGACCTGCAGCCATCCACCCAGGGTGGTACGCCAAGCATCGAAGAGGCCCTGGCGCGCGGTTACGACTTCAGCATCGGCGACCTGCTGAGCGAATCCTGGAACCGGGTCAAAGGCACCAAGGGCATCATCATCGGCGGCTTCGTGGTGTTCTACGTGGTCCTGCTGGCAGCGACCTTCATCCTCGGTGGCGTGGTCGGCATCTTCACCGCCCTGAGCGAGAACATGCTGGTGCTGATCGTCGGCGAAATCCTCATCTCGCTGCTGGCCTCGGCGCTGGCCTATCCGTTCATGGCCGGCATCAACATGGTCGGCATCCGCCGCGCCGCCGACCAGCCGCTGAGCTTCAACGAAATCTTCAGCCACTTCGGCCGCACCGTGCCGCTGATCATCACCGCCGTGGTGATGATGCTGATGGTCTACCTCGGCATGTTCCTGCTGCTGATCCCGGGCATCTACCTGGCGGTGGCCTACCTGCTGGCGATCCCACTGGTGGTCGAGCGTGGCCTGTCCCCGTGGCAAGCGCTGGAAACCTCGCGCAAGGCCATCACGCAACACTGGTTCAAGGTCTTCGGCCTGTTCTTCGTGCTCGGCCTGATCGTCATGGTCAGCGCCATCCCGCTGGGCATCGGCCTGATCTGGAGCATCCCGCTGATGGTGGTCGCCATGGGCGTGCTGTACCGCACCATTTTCGGCGTGCTGCCTGCCGCCCAGTAAATCGATGCCCCGGACCCGCCACGCGGGTCCGGTTGCGTTCGTGGCCCGCTGCTCGCTAGCATCGGGCTTTCCCTGATACCCTCCGCCGATGCCCTTACGCTCAAGCGCAAGCCTTCCGACTGACCAGCCTCCCCTGGACACCCGCTATCAGGTCGAAACGCCGGAAGGCATCGATCTGCATCTGCGTCCGGCCGGGCTGGTGCCTCGCGCCCTGGCATTCGCCATCGACCTGGCCATCCGCGGCCTGATCCTGGGCGTGACGTTCATCGTGCTGGGGCTGCTCGGCCAGTTCGGCATGGGCCTGGGCACCATCCTGCTGTTCCTCGTCACCTGGTGGTACATGGTGCTGTTCGAGGTGCTCAACCAGGGCCGCTCGCCCGGCAAGCAGATGTTCGGTCTGCGCGTGGTACACGATGACGGCACGCCGATCGGCTGGGCCGCCTCGCTGACCCGCAACCTGCTGCGCTTCGTCGACCTGCTGCCGTTCGGCTACACCCTGGGCATTCTCAGCTGCCTGAATCACCCGGCCTTCAAGCGTCTCGGCGACATCGCCGCCGGCACCCTGGTGGTCTACCGTGACGCGCCGCTGAGCAAGCCGCAGCTGCCCGAGGTGGAGCCGCTGCCGGCACCGTTCCCGCTGACGCTCAACGAGCAACGTGCACTGCTCGGCTTTGCCGAGCGTGGTGAGCAGTTGTCCGCGGCGCGCCGGGCCGAACTCGCGACGCTGCTGGCCGAACCGTTGCAGGTGCCCGCCGAGCAGGCGGAGCCGCAATTGAATGGCATCGCCCGTGGCTTGCTGGGGAGCGCGCCATGAAACAGAGCCTGTTCGAGAACCGCCACCAGAGCGACTGGGAGGCTTTCGCCGGCCAGCTCGACGCGCTCGAGCGTGGCAAGGCCGACGCCCAGGCCTGCACCCGCTTCGCCGCCGACTACCGGCAGCTCTGCCAGCACCTGGCCCTGGCCCAGGCGCGTGGCTACAGCAGCCACCTGATCGATCAGTTGCAGCAACTGGCCATGCGCGGCCACCAGCAGTTCTATCGCCACCGCAGCCACCTGGGCGCGCAGATCATCCGCTTCCTGTTCGGCGGCTTTCCGCGCCTGGTACGCAGCGAATGGCGCAGCGTGTGCGTGGCCAGCCTGCTGTTCTTCGGCAGCCTGGGGCTGATGGGGCTGCTGACCTACCTCTACCCGGAGCTGATCTACAGCCTGGTCAGTCCCGACCAGGTCAGCAACATGGAACACATGTACGATCCCGATGCACGTCGCCTCGGCCGCTTCAGCGAGCGAGGCTCCGGCGACGACTGGATGATGTTCGGCTTCTACATCATGAACAACATCGGCATCGCCTTTCAGACCTTCGCCAGCGGCCTGCTGCTTGGCCTGGGCAGCCTGTTCTTCCTGCTCTTCAACGGCCTGATGATCGGCGGCGTGGCCGGCCATCTGACCCGTATCGGCTACGGCGAGCCGTTCTGGTCGTTCGTCATCGGCCACGGCGCGTTCGAGCTGACCGCCATCGCCCTGGCCGGAGCCGCCGGCCTCAAGCTCGGCTGGGCCCTGCTGGCCCCCGGGCGCCTGCCCCGTGGCGAGGCACTTCGCCTGGCGGCCGGCAAGGCGATACAGCTGGTCTGCGGGGTGATCCTGTTTCTCCTGGTGGCCGCCTTCATCGAGGCCTTCTGGTCGTCCACCACCTTCGCCAGCCCCGACATCAAGTACGCCGTCGGCAGCGGCCTGTGGCTGCTGGTGCTGAGTTACCTGCTGCTGGGCGGACGGAGACAGCATGCGCCTGACTGAAGCCAGCGTCGCCATTCGCCCACGCAGCGCCTGGGAGGCCATGGACCTCGGCGTGCTGCTCGCGCGTCGCCACGCCGGCCTGCTGATGGCCAGCTGGGCGCTGGTCACCCTGCCCCTGTTCGCCCTGCTCTGCGCCGTGCTGTGGCAGTACCCGGGCTGGGCGGTATTCCTGTTCTGGTGGCTCAAGCCCGCCTACGAGCGCCTGCCGCTGTACATCCTCTCGCACGCCCTGTTCGGCAACACCCCCTCGCTGAAACAGGCCCTGCGCGCCCTGCCCGGACTGCTGCGCCCGCAACTGCTGGCCAGTCTGACCTGGCGCCGGCTGAGCCCGACGCGCAGCTTCGACCTGCCGGTACTGCAACTCGAAGGGCTGTCCGGCAAGGCGCGCGGCCAGCGCCTGGTGGTTCTTGGCCAGCGCGACAGCGCCGCGGCCACCTGGCTGACCCTGGTCGGCATGCACCTGGAGCTTGCCCTGTGGATGGGGCTGATCGTGCTGTTCTACATGATGCTGCCGCAGCAGGTGGAGCTGAACTGGAGCTGGGAAAGCGTCATCGCCGCCAGCAGCGGTGAGTGGCTGTGGCTCGAACACCTTTCCAACCTGCTCTATGTCCTGCTGCTGATCGTCTGGGAGCCGGTGTACGTGGCCTGTGGCTTCACCCTCTACCTCAATCGCCGTACGGCACTGGAAGCCTGGGACATCGAACTGACCTTCCGCCGCCTGCGCCAGCGCCTGACCGGCAGCGCCTATGCCGTGTTGCTGGGTTGCGCGCTGCTGCTGACGCAACTGCCGGGCAACGCCTGGGCCGACACGCCGCCCGCCGCCAGCGAAACGGTCGATGCCCAGGGCCCCGACGCGCCACGCCTGCTGCACCAGCCGCTGACCAGCCAGGCGGCTCGCGACGACATCGAAGCGCTGCTCGACGAACCGCCGTTCCAGCATCGCGAGACCGTCACCCGCTGGCGCCTGGGTGAGGAGAAGTCCGCCGAGGAGGCCGACCCGGAAGACGCGAAAGCCCTGCTGCAGATGATCGAGAACCTGTTCAAGCTGAGCGAATGGTGGAAGAGCCTGGATATCGTCGCGCAGGTATTCGAAGTGCTGCTGTGGGCGGCCCTGGCGGGCCTGCTGGCCTACATCCTGTGGCGTTACCGCGAATGGCTGCAGGCCTTCGGTGAACGCCTGGGCCTGCCCAGCCGTCGCAAGGTGGAGGTGCCGAGGCAGCTGTTCGGCCTGGAACTGGCCCCGGAGAGCCTGCCCGACGACGTCGCCAGCGAGGCCGAACGCCTCTGGGCCGAGCAGCCACGAGCTGCCCTCGGCCTGCTCTACCGCGCCCTGCTCAGCCGCCTGCTGCATCAACACCGCCTGCCCTTGAAGCAGTCGCATACCGAGGGTGAAGTGCTGCAACTGGTCGTCGCGCTCCAGCAGCAGGAACTGGAAGCCTACAGCCGCCTGCTGACCCTGCACTGGCAGGCGCTGGCCTACGGCCATCGCACGCCTGCCGAGGCGCTGCGACCGAACCTCTGCCAGGGCTGGCGCGACCTGTTCGGCACGGAGCAACCCGCATGAGCCGGCGCGTCGGTTTCGCCCTCGGCGCGAGCCTGCTGCTGGTGGTCGGCCTGCTGGCCATCTACCTGCTGGGCAAGCTGGAATCCTACGAGGAAGTGGTCGAGCACGGGCCAGCGCCGGAAGTGGCCAGCAGCCCCTACCTCGCAGCGGAACACTTCCTGCGCCGGCGGGGCATCGCGGTCGTGCGCGCCGACGGCCTGGACGTGCTCAACGGACTGCCCAGCGAAGGCCAGACCCTGATGCTGCTGACCGACCGCAACGACATGACGCCACGCCAGGTCGAGCATCTGCTGCAGTGGACGGCCAACGGCGGTCACCTGCTGTTCATCGCCGAACAGCTGTGGGACGAAGAGGAAGGCAAGAGCGGCGACCTGCTGCTCGACCTGCTCGGCATCCAGCAATACATGAGCGACGAGCTGGACGAGGAAGAGGAAGAAGCCGGCGATGCGGACGAGGAACACGACGACAGCGATGCCTATCCCGAGCTGACCAAGCTCTACCTGGAGAACGAAGAGGCGCCGGCCTACATCGCCTTCGACACCGACTACCACCTGTACGACGCACAGAACCGCGCCCACGCCTGGGCCAACAGCGACGCGGCCACGCACCTGCTGCAGCTGTATCACGGCGACGGCCTGATCACCGTGCTCAGTGATCCGTGGATCTGGCAGAACCGCAACATCGACGAATACGACCACGCCTGGCTGCTCTGGTACCTCAGCCAGGACAGCGCGGTAACCCTGGTCTACCACGCCGACAGCGACGGCCTGGCCAGGCTCCTGCTGCGCCACTTCCCCCTGGCCCTGGTCCTGCTCGCCCTGCTGATCGCAGCCGGGCTCTGGCACGTGGGCATGCGCCACGGGCCGCTGCAGGCACCTGCCAGCCGCGCGCGGCGCCAGCTCGAAGAGCACCTGCGCGGCAGCGCCGACTTCCTCCTGCGCCACGGCGGCCAGCAGAGCCTGCTCAAGCACCTGCAACAGGACATCAATCGCCGAGCCCGACGCCGCTATCCCGGCTTCGAGAAACTCGCCGTCGCCGAACAGTGGCAGGTGCTCGGTCGCCTGACCCGGCTGCCCGCCAGGGAAATCAGCCAGGCCATGCGCCCGCTGCCACCACAACGCCTTTCCGCCAGCGACTTCACCCGCCAGGTCGCCCACCTGCAAACCCTCAGGAATGCCCTATGAGTGAACAGACGCCCGATACCGACAACCTTCCGCCGCAGGCCGCCGCTCCCGCCGCACCGGCCGCCGCACCAGGCAACCCGCAGGTGCAGCAGCGCCAGCGTGCCAGCCAGCTGGCCCAGGCCCTGCGCGCCGAGTTGCGCAAGGCGGTGATCGGCCAGAGCGCGGTGATCGATGACGTGCTCACGGCGCTGATCGCGGGCGGTCACGTGCTGGTCGAAGGCGTCCCCGGCCTGGGCAAGACCCTGCTGGTGCGGGCCCTGGCCCGCTGCTTCGGTGGCGAGTTCGCGCGCATCCAGTTCACCCCGGACCTGATGCCCAGCGACGTCACCGGCCACGCCGTGTATGACATGCAGAGCGAGCAGTTCAAGCTGCGCAAGGGCCCGGTGTTCACCAACCTGCTGCTGGCCGACGAGATCAACCGGGCACCGGCCAAGACCCAGGCCGCCCTGCTCGAAGTGATGCAGGAGCGCCAGGTGACCCTCGAAGGGCGCGCCCTGCCCGTGCAGCTGCCGTTCATGGTGCTGGCGACCATGAACCCGATCGAGCAGGAAGGCACCTACCCGCTGCCGGAAGCCGAGCTCGACCGCTTCATGCTCAAGCTGCGCATGGACTATCCGGAGCAGGACGAAGAGCTGAACATGGTGCGCCAGGTGACCCGCTCGGCCAAGGCCGACATGCTCGAGGTCAGCCCGCTGCGTACGCTGCTGCAGGCCAAGGACGTGCAGGCCCTGCAGAAGATCGCCAGCGACCTGCCACTCGACGATCAGGTCCTCGACTACGCCGTGCGCCTGGCGCGGGCCACCCGCAGCTGGCCCGGCCTGGCCATGGGCGCCGGACCACGCGCGTCGATCGCCCTGGTACGCGGCGCCCGCGCCCGTGCCCTGCTGCGTGGCGGCGACTTCGTCCTGCCCGATGACATCAAGGGCTGTGCGCTGGCCGTGCTGCGCCATCGCGTGCGCCTGGCCCCGGAGCTGGACATCGAGGGGCTGTCGGTGGACCAGGTGCTGCAACAACTGCTCGATCAGGTGCCGGCTCCTCGCCTATGAAACCCTCGCGCCTGCTCCTCGGGCTACTCGCCGGCCTGTTCGCCGCCGCGGTGCTCCTCGGGGCCTTGCCCCTGCTCGGCGTCGACCTCGCGCAGAGCCTGCTCCCCATGGCCTGGGGCCTGGCGCTGGCGCTGTCGGCGATCGCGATCATCGACGGCTTCTGGCTGCGTCAGCGCCCCTCGCCGCGACTGCAGCGCGAACTGCCAGGCAACCTGCCGCTCGGCCGCTGGAGCGAGGTGCAGCTGACTGCTCACCACGACTTCACCCAGGCGCTGGAGATCGAGGTGTTCGATCACGTCCCCGAGGGCATGGCATTCGAGCACCTGCCGCAGCGCATCAGCCTGCATCCCGGCCAGCAGACGCGCGTCAGCTACCGCCTCAAGCCGCTGGTACGCGGTCACTTCCACTTCGCCCGCTGCGAGCTGCTGCTGCCCAGCCCGCTGCGCCTGTGGCAGGCCAGGCGCGTGCTGCAACTCGAGGGGGAAAGCCGCGTCTACCCCGACTTCGCCCGCCTCTACGGCGCGCAACTCAAGGCGGTGGACGACTGGCTCAGCCAGCTCGGCGTGCGCCAGCGTCCCCGTCGCGGCCTGGGCCTGGAGTTCCATCAGCTGCGCGAGTTTCGCGACGGCGACACCCTGCGCCAGATCGACTGGAAGGCCACCGCACGCAAGCGCACCCCCATCGCCCGCGAGTATCAGGACGAACGTGATCAGCAGATCGTCTTCCTACTCGACTGCGGCCGCCGCATGCGCAGCCAGGACGACGAGCTGTCGCACTTCGACCATGCCCTCAATGCCTGCCTGCTGCTGAGCTACGTGGCCCTGCGCCAGGGTGACGCCGTGGGCCTGGCGACCTTCGCCAGCCAGCAGCCGCGCTACCTGGCCCCGGTCAAGGGACCGGCGCAGCTGAACGTGCTGCTCAACGCCGTCTACGACCTGGAAACCAGCCAGTTGCCGGCCGACTTCAGCGCGGCGGCCGACCTGCTGCTGGCCCGCCAGCGTCGTCGCTCGCTGGTGGTGGTGGTGACCAACCTGCGCGACGAAGACGACCACGAACTGCTCGCCGCCGTGCGTCGCCTGTCGCGCCAGCACCGGGTGCTGATCGCCAGCCTGCGCGAGGAAGCGCTGGACCGCCTGCGCCAGACGCCGGTGGAGCAGTTCGACCAGGCCATCGCCTACTGCGGCACGCTGGACTACCTCAACGCCCGCGCCGATCTGCACGAGCGCCTCGCCGCGCACGACGTGCCGGTGCTCGACGCCCGTCCGGGAGAACTGGGTCCGGAGCTGGTCAGCAGCTACCTGGCCTGGAAGAAAGCCGGCGCACTTTAGTCGCCCGGGACGGTCCAACGCGCTGACGCAAAGGCCCTGGCATCGGCTTTCCCACACAGATGTTGCGTGGTTATGGCCGAGACCGGGTGCTATCATCGCGAGTCTGCGGCGCAAGGAGTACAGACTCCACGCCGCTTACGGGCCGCCCGTGATCGGCCTTGCGCATACCGCACACGACCTGAGTAGGAGATAGACCATGGCTTTTGAATTGCCGCCGCTGCCTTACGAAAAGAATGCTCTCGAGCCGCACATTTCCGCCGAGACCCTGGAATTCCACCACGGCAAGCACCACAACACCTACGTGGTTAACCTGAACAACCTGGTGCCGGGCACCGAGTTCGAAGGCAAGAGCCTGGAAGAAATCGTCAAGACCTCCTCGGGCGGCATCTTCAACAACGCCGCGCAGATCTGGAACCACACCTTCTACTGGAACTGCCTGTCGCCGAACGGCGGTGGTCAGCCGACCGGCGCCCTGGCTGATGCCATCAACGCCGCCTTCGGTTCCTTCGACAAGTTCAAGGAAGAATTCAGCAAGGTCTCCATCGGCACCTTCGGCTCCGGCTGGGGCTGGCTGGTGAAGAAGGCCGACGGCTCCCTGGCCCTGGCCAGCACCATCGGCGCCGGCTGCCCGCTGACCAGCGGCGACACCCCGCTGCTGACCTGCGACGTCTGGGAACACGCCTACTACATCGACTACCGCAACCTGCGTCCGAAGTACGTCGAGGCGTTCTGGAACCTGGTCAACTGGGACTTCGTTGCCCAGAACTACGCGGCCTGAGTTCAAGCCCCGTAATCCGAAGAACCCGGCCTCGATGGCCGGGTTTTTCGTATCTGCCGCCTGCATTCACAGCAGGCGCCTCGGCGAGAACGCCGCCCCGCGCTCCTCCACGCGACTGACCGCCTGGCTCAGTACACGGTCGGCGCGCACCGGCCCGAGAAACTCGCACAAGCCGATATAGAGCAGATTGAGCAGCTTGCGCAGTTGCTCCAGGCCCAGTGCGGCGATGCCATCGGCACTGCCCTGCTCGAACCAGGTGCGCAGCTGCGTGGTCAGTTCCGGCCCCACTTCCATGCCAGCCAGATTGCCGGCGGCGAACCCGCGCAAGGCCGCCTGCTGCGCCGCATCGAGCTGCTCCAGCAAGGCCTGGCCCAGGGCCAGGAAGGTCGCCTGCGCCGCCGCATCGGGTGTCGCCACCCGCCTCACCGCCTCGTTGCGCCCCTGGCGCCATGCCGCCAGCTGCTCCTCCGGGTCCGGCAGCAGCTGCGAAGGCGGGCCGGTCAACGCCCCCACCAGCTCCCGGTACAGGCGGGCGCGCTCCAGCTTGCGCTCGGTGCGCAGCACCACCTCGGCGAGGAACTCGTTCAGGGCGAAAGGTGGCTGCTCCGCGTACTTGTTTTCCCAGAGCGCCAGCAACGGCCATACCTCTTCCTCCGAGAAGTGCCCGACCAGCCCGGTGTAGATCGCCCGACGCCGCAGACTCAGTCTCATCCTCAGCCCCTCCTCGACCACTGCTCGCTATCGAAGGTCTGCGTCTGGTTGAACTCCGGGTAGCCGACCTCGGCATGCTCGGCGAAATCCAGCCCACGCTGTTCGTGCTGCGTGGAGACACGCAGGCCGATGGTCTTGGCCAACAGCAGGTAGACCAGCAGGGACAGCGGGAACGCCCAGAGAAAAGCCGCCACGACCCCCAGGGCCTGCACGCCGACCCGCGCCCAGTTGAACAGGTCGCCCTGGTAGAACAACCCGGCGGCCAGCGTGCCCCAGATACCGGCAAAGCCGTGCACCGGCACCGCGCCGACCACATCGTCGAGTTGCAGGCGGTCGAGCAGGCGCATGCCGTAGACCACCACGAAACCGGCGACCAGGCCACTGAGCAGCGCGAACCCCGGCGCCATGCTGGCACACCCCGCCGTGATGCCGACCAGCCCCCCGATGGAGCCGTTGACCGTCGTGGTCAGCAGTATCGGGCTGGCGGTGCTGCGTTGTGCCAGCAACGCACCGAGCGCCCCGGCGGCGGCGGCGAGATGGGTGTTCAGGGCGATCAGCCCCAGGCTGCTGCTGACCGCCAGGTTGCTGCCGGCATTGAAGCCGAACCAGCCCACCCAGAGAATGAAGCCACCCAGCGCCACCAGGCCGAGGTTATGCCCGGGAATCATGCGCGGCGTGCCATCGGCGGCGAAACGCCCCAGGCGCGGTCCGAGCACCAGGACTCCGGCCAGCGCGCACCAGGCGCCAATGCTGTGCACCACGGTGGACCCGGCGAAGTCGACGAACCCCAGCTTGGCCAGCCAGCCCTGGCCACCGTACATCCCGCCCCATACCCAGCTGCCGAATATCGGGTAGATGACGCCACTGATCAGCAACGCACCGACCAGGTAGGCGCCATAGCGCGTACGCTCGGCCATCGCACCGCTGGCGATGGTGGCGGCGGTCGCGGCGAACATCATCTGGAACAGCAGGAAGGTGTAATCCCAGGGTTCGGCCTGGTTCAGCGCGAAGTGACTCATGCCGAACCAGCCGGTGAGGTTGGCGCCGAACATCAGGCCGAAGCCCAGCAGCCAGAACACGATGCCGCCGACACAGCAGTCCATGTAGTTCTTCATCATCACGTTGACCGCGTTCTTGGCCCGCGACATGCCGCTCTCCAGCAACGCGAAGCCCGCCTGCATGAAGAACACCAGCACGCTGGCCAGCACCAGCCAGGCCGTATTGGCCGCCTCCTCCGAGGCGGCATGGGCCTGAGGGGCGAAGCCGACGGCGACGAGCAACAGCACGAGTGTTTTCATCACGAACCCCCTTCCGATCGATGCCCGGACTTCGCAACTCTTGTGCCAGCATCCAGTGCCAAGGGATGTCGCGCTTCAGCCGGCACGGGGCCGACGAACGGCCAAGGCGACCAAGGGCCTCAAGTCCGGCAGAATCGCACCGACATAAAGCAGGGAGTGATGCCGATGGCATCGATTCGCACCAGGACCGTTCCTTATGGAATAAAAAGTGCCACCAGGCATGATGGCCCTTTGACGGCTAGAACGAGATTGCCAATACTCTCGTCTGACTGACGCTGTAAGCATCGACATAAGGAATTGCCTTTGAAGCTGGAATTGAAAAACAGCTTGTCGCTCAAGTTGCTCCGCGTAGTGCTGCTTTCGGCACTGGTGGTCGGGGTGGTATTGAGCTGCGCGCAGATCGTGTTCGATGCCTACAAGACGCGACAGGCAGTATCCAACGACGCCCAGCGCATCCTCGGCATGTTCCGGGACCCCTCGACCCAGGCGGTGTACAGCCTGGACCGGGAAATGGGCATGCAGGTCATCGAGGGGCTGTTCCAGCACGAGTCGGTGCGCTACGCCGCCATCGGCCATCCCAACGAACCCATGCTCGCCGAGCGCAGCCGGGATCTGGCGCAGATACCGACACGCTGGCTGACCGACCCGATCCTCGGCCAGGAACAGCAGTTCTCCACCAAGCTGGTGGGGCGCGGTCCCTACAGCGAGTACTACGGCGACCTCAACATCACCCTCGACACCGCCGCCTATGGCGAGAGCTTCGTCACCAACTCGGTGATCATCTTCGTCTCCGGCGTGTTACGGGCCATGGCCATGGGCCTGGTGCTCTATCTGGTCTATCACTGGCTGCTGACCAAGCCGCTGTCGAAGATCATCGAGCACCTGACCAACATCAACCCCGACCGCCCCAGCGAACACAAGCTGCCCATGCTCAAGGGCAACGAGCAGAACGAACTGGGGCTGTGGATCAATACCGCCAACCAGTTGCTGGCCTCCATCGAGCGCAATACCCACCTGCGCCGCGAGGCCGAGAACAGCCTGTTGCGCATGGCCCAGTACGACTTCCTCACCGGCCTGCCCAATCGCCAGCAACTGCAGCAGCAACTCGACCAGATCCTCGAAGACGCCGGCCGTCTGCAACGCCGCGTCGCCGTGCTCTGCGTCGGCCTGGACGACTTCAAGGGCATCAACGAGCAATTCAGCTACCAGAGCGGTGACCAGCTGCTGCTCGCCCTCTCCGACCGCCTGCGCAGCCACAGCGGTCGCCTCGGCGCACTGGCGCGCCTGGGCGGTGACCAGTTCGCTCTGGTTCAGGCCGACATCGAACAACCCTACGAGGCCGCCGAGCTGGCGCAGAGCGTGCTCGACGACCTGGAGCTGCCCTTCCTGCTCGACCAGCACGAAGTGCGCCTGCGCGCCACCATCGGCATCACCCTGTTCCCCGAAGACGGCGACAGCACCGAGAAGCTGCTGCAGAAAGCCGAACAGACCATGACCCTGGCCAAGAGCCGCTCGCGCAACCGCTACCAGTTCTACATCGCCAGCGTGGACAGCGAGATGCGTCGCCGTCGCGAGCTGGAGAAGGACCTGCGCGACGCACTGGCGCAGAACCAGCTGCACCTGGTCTACCAGCCGCAGGTGGACTACCGTGACCATCGCGTCGTCGGCGTCGAAGCCCTGCTGCGCTGGCAGCATCCGCAGCACGGGTTCGTCCCGCCCGACCTGTTCATCCCGCTGGCGGAGCAGAACGGCACCATCATCCCCATCGGCGAGTGGATTCTCGATCAGACCTGCCGCCAGCTGCGTGAATGGCACGACCAGGGTTTCAGCGACCTGCGCATGGCGGTCAACCTGTCCACGGTGCAGCTGCACCATGCCGAGCTGCCCCGGGTGGTGAACAACCTGATGCAGGTCTATCGCCTGCCGCCGAAGAGCCTGGAGCTGGAGGTGACCGAGACCGGTCTGATGGAAGACATCAGCACCGCCGCCCAGCACCTGCTGAGCCTGCGCCGCTCCGGCGCGCTGATCGCCATCGACGACTTCGGTACCGGCTACTCCTCGCTGAGCTACCTGAAGAGCCTGCCGCTGGACAAGATCAAGATCGACAAGAGCTTCGTGCAGGACCTGCTGGAAGACGAGGATGACGCCACCATCGTTCGCGCCATCATCCAGCTCGGCAAGAGCCTGGGCATGCAGGTCATCGCCGAGGGCGTGGAAACCGCCGAGCAGGAGGCCTACATCATCGCCCAGGGTTGCCACGAAGGTCAGGGCTACCTGTACAGCAAGCCGCTGCCGGCACGCGACCTGACCCTCTTCCTCAAGCAGGCCAGGCGCCTGAGCTCCGCCGCCACGCTCTGAGCGCGTACAGACCCGCAAACGAAAACGCCGCGCCCCTCTGCAGGGACGCGGCGTTTGCATGTGCGCCAGTCGGTATGCCAGGCGCTACCAGCTCTGCACGCCGAACAACCAGGCCGTCGCCAGCGCGCCGACCAGGCACAGCACGGCGCCAGCCGCTGCCTGCCAGTAGAAGCCACGGGCCAGCTCGTCCTCACCGCTGTTGGAAAGGATGAAGGGCTGGCGCTCTCCGGGCTTGGCCATCTGGTTCTGCGCCGGTTCCGCCGCCTTGAGTCGATGGCGGTCCTCGGCCTCCAGCTGCGCGGCCAGGCGCACGCGGTTCCACTCCTGCTCATCGAGCTGGCCATTGCCATCGCTGTCGAAACGCCGCAGCAGGCCGACGTAGTCGCCCTTCCACTCGCGGATCACCTCGCCCTGCGCCGACTGCATGTCGAAGCCCTGCTGCGCGGCGCCATGCGTGCTGAAGTCGCCGATGGCGTACAGCGGCTGGCCGACGTGGAAGCGCTCCTCGCTGTAGCGGTAACGCTGGCCGCTGCTGAGGAAACCGAGCAGGCCGGTCTTGGCCGGCCCCAGCGGATGGCGCAGGTTGCCCTCCCAGACCTCGCGTACCGCCGCGCGGATCTCCGCACCACGCGGGTCGATCAGGCACTCGCCGGTGCCATCGACCAGGCGCAGCCAGGCATCGCTGGCCCCGCTCTCGACGACCCGCCAGCTGCGCTTGCTGCCACTGGAGCGGTATTCCTCGATACGAAAGCGCCACCACAGGCACGGCTTGCCGGTCAGCGGCCCGCTCAGTTGCATGTCCGGCAGCGCCTCGAGCACACCGTAGAGTTCGACGTAGCCCTGCGCCGCCGAACGAATCTTCGAGGTCGGCGTATCGAGCAGATGACGCGCCTGCGACCAGCGCCGCAGGCACCACCAGGCCCCACCCAGAAAAGCACCGAGGGCGAAGGCCAGCGTTACAAAGAAACCGAAAGGATCACCCTGCATCACCGGCGGATGCTCAACCGAACAGCGATTTCATGTCGACGTCGGCCTTCTCGGCATCGCTGAACACCAGCAGCTCGGCCTCGCGGAAGTTGAACATGCGCGCGACGATCACGTCCGGGAACTGCTCGATGCGCACGTTGTTGAGGTTGACCGCTTCGTTGTACAGCTCGCGGCGGTCGGCGATACCGTTCTCCAGGCCGCTGATGCGCTGCTGCAGGTGCTGGAAGCTGTCGTTGGCCTTGAGCTCGGGGTAGTTCTCGGCCAGGGCGAACAACTGGCCGAGGCCGGCGCGCAAGCCGCTCTCGGCCTTGCCCAGGGCGCTGACATCGTGCTGCTCGCGCGCACTGGCCACGGCACTGCGCGCAGCGATGACGCGCTCCAGCGTGGCGCTTTCGTACTGCATGTACTGCTTGCAGGTCTCGACCAGCTTGGGCAGCTCGTCATGGCGCTGCTTGAGCAGCACGTCGATGTTCGACCAGGCCTTGCTGACGCCATGCTTGAGGCGCACCAGGCCGTTGTACAACGACACCGCGTAGGCACCCAGCAGGACGAGGACAACGATCACGATCACGGTGGTCAGGCTCATGCAGTTTTCTCCATGCAGAACTGCGAATCAGGTGCTGGCATTCTAGCGGCAGCCGCGCCTCTCGACAGCGATATCCTGCACAGCGACGCATAATGGCCTTTACACATAATGCGAAACATTTGCATTATGTCGCAGTTTTTCAGGTACCACCGAGTATCAGGCCCATTTCGTTAACGCAAAGGACCCCGCCATGATTCGTATGCCCCTGGCCTCCGCCAGCCTGCTGGCCATCGCCATTTCCCTCGCTGGCTGCGGCGAAGACAAAGCCCCCGCTCCCCAGGCCGCCGCACCTGCCGCCGCCACCGAGAGCGCGGCCCCTGCGCCTGCCGCGAAGGTCGACGAGGCTGCTGCGAAGGCCGTGGTCAATCATTACGCCGACCTGGCCTTCGCGGTCTTCAGCGACGCCGCCAGCACCGGTAAGGCGCTGCAGAGCGCGGTCGACACCCTGCTCGCCGAGCCCAGCGAAGCCAACCTGAAAGCCGCGCGTGAAGCCTGGCTGGCGGCCCGTGTGCCTTACATGCAGAGCGAAGTGTTCCGCTTCGGCAACCCGGTGGTGGACGAGTGGGAAGGTCAGCTCAACGCCTGGCCGCTGGACGAAGGCCTGATCGACTACGTGGCCGACGACTACCAGCACGCACTGGGCAACCCGGGCGCGCAAGCCAACATCATCGCCAACACCGAGATCCAGGTCGGCGAAGACAAGCTCGACGTCACCGAGATCAACGGTGAGCTGCTGGCCAGCCTGAACGAGCTGGGCGGTTCCGAGGCCAACGTCGCCACCGGTTACCACGCCATCGAATTCCTGCTCTGGGGCCAGGACCTGAACGGCACCAACCCGGGTGCCGGCGAGCGTCCGTACACCGACTACCTGGTTGGCGATGGTGCCACCGGTGGCCACAACGAGCGTCGCCGTGCCTTCCTCAAGGCCGCGACCGATCTGCTGGTCAGCGACCTGAATGACATGGTCGAGCAGTGGAAGGACGGCGTCGAAGGCAACTACCGCAGCGAGCTGGTCGCCGACTCGGGCGAGAACGGCCTGCGCAAGATGCTGTTCGGCATGGGCAGCCTGTCGCTGGGCGAACTGGCCGGCGAGCGCATGAAGGTCGCGCTGGAAGCCAACTCCACCGAAGACGAGCACGACTGCTTCAGCGACAACACGCACAACTCGCACTTCTACAACGGCAAGGGCATTCGCAACGTCTACCTGGGCGAGTACAAGAAGGTCGACGGCAGCACCCTGACCGGCCCGAGCCTGGCCGACCTGGTGGCCAAGGCCGACGCCCAGGCCGACACCACGCTCAAGGCCGACCTGCAGGACACCGAAGCCAAGCTGCAGGCCCTGGTCGACAGCGCCGAGAAGAACAACGTGCACTTCGATCAGCTGATCGCCGCCGACAACGCCGAAGGCCAGCAACTGGTACGCGACGCCATCGCCGCCCTGGTCAAGCAGACCGGCGCCATCGAGCAGGCAGCCGGCAAGCTGGGCATCAGCGACCTGAATCCGGACACCGCCGATCACGAATTCTGATCGACCCTGCCCGTGAAGAACCGGCGTACCCGTGAGGAGCGCCGGTTTTTTTATGCCTGGATGCCGGGAACACAACGGCTCTGCGAGCCCGACCTGGCCTGAACAGGGATCAGCTCAGGCAGGCCTTGCGGTACTCGCCGGGGCTGACGCCATAGACCTGCTTGAACTGCCGCGACAGGTGGCTCTGGTCGGCGAAGCCCAGCTGCGTGGCCACGCCGATCGCGGAGCAACCACTCCTGAGCAGCGCCCGCGCCTGTTCGAGACGCCGCTGCTTGAGCCAGGCATGGGGGGGCAAGCCCGTCGCACGGCGGAACACCCGGGCGAAGTGGAAGGGGGACAGATTGACCGCGGCGGCGAGTTCTTCCAGCGATGGCGGCTCAAGCAACTGCTCGGCGAGCATCTGCTTGGCGCAGGACACCGCCCAGGGTTCGCGCCCCGGCGCGGCCGCCTCGCCGACCCGCCCGTGGTGCTGGAACAACAGCAGAATCGCCTCGCGCCAGGCCAGTTGCTGCTGCAGGGCCTCGGCGCCGTCCTCCAGCAGGCGATGCAGCTGCAGGAAGGCCGTGTGCAGACGCGGGTCATCCAGCACGCTGACGGCGAACGAGGGCATGCCGGACCTGGCCAGCCCGAGTTCCTGCAACGCCCCCAGCACCTGGGCGTTGTCGGGATAGAAGCCACGGTAGCGCCAACCGTCGTCGTGCGCCTTGGAGCCGGTGTGCACCTCGTCCGGGTTGATCAGCACCATGCTGCCCTGCGGCGCCAGGTGGTCGCTGCCACGGTGGCGGAAACGCTGGGCGCCGTGCTCGATCACGGTGAAGACGAACCCCTCGTGCACGTGCGGGGCGAAGCGTTGCTGGAGATAGCGCGCCTGTAGCAGCTCGACGCCACACAGCGCCGAGGCCTGCCAGAAACGGGTCTGCTCGCGACTCTCCATCAGGGCTCAGGCGCCGAAGCGTGCCTCCAGGGCTTCCCGCACGGCCGGCCATTCCAGGTCGGTCATGCTGTAGAGAACGGTATCGTCGAGGCGGCCATCGGCCAGCCGGCGGTGGTTGCGCAGCAGCCCTTCACGCACGGCGCCGAGCTTCTCGATGGCGCGTTGCGAGCGCAGGTTGCTGCCGGCGGTCTTCAACTGCACGCGCACCATGCCCCAGTTGTCGAAGGCATGCCTGAGCATCAGGTACTTGATCGTGCCGTTCAGGCCGGTGCCGTGCTGGCTGCGGTCGAGCCAGGTCCAGCCGATCTCGCAGGCCGGCAGGGTGTTCATGAATTCGGCGAAGCGCGTGGTGCCGACCAGTTCGTCACCGAGACGCACGACGAACGGCAACGCGCGCTGCTCACGCAGATCGGCCAGCGCACTGCGGTACCAGTCCAGGCGCTGAGTGCCGCTCATGTACAGCAGTTCGTCGCGATTGCTTTCGGCCAGCGCCACCAGCGCCGGGATGTCGGCATCGGACAGCGGTTCCAGGCGCAGGGCGCCCCGTTGCAACGTCACCAGTTGCGGCTTGAACATAGGGTCCTTCCTCGGACAGAGTCGCAAACCCGGCACGCTATCAGGCCAATGCCTGCGGCACAATCAAGTCCTGTCGCAAAGTGCGCCGGGCAGCCTGCGACCTTGGTCGCAGCCGACGAACTGCCGCTTTGTGCAACACTGGTCATCATCAGCCTCGCCTCGGGTGCCAGGCTCACCTCATTCCACCCTGCGTTCCGGAGCCTGCATGTCGCTGTCCCCCGGGCTGATCGCCGCGGTCGCCCTACTCTACATGGCCATCCTGTTCTCCATCGCCTTCTATGGAGACCGCCGCAGCACGCCCATGCCGCCGAAGATTCGCGCCTGGGTCTACTCGCTGTCGCTGGCCGTGTACTGCACCAGCTGGACCTTCTTCGGCGCCGTGGGCCAGGCCGCCGAGCAGCTGTGGTCGTTCCTGCCCATCTACCTCGGGCCGATCATCCTCATGCTGAGCATGCCCTGGGTGCTGCAGAAGATGGTGATGATCAGCAAGCAGGAGAACATCACCTCCATCGCCGACTTCATCGCCGCGCGCTACGGCAAGTCGCAGTCGCTGGCCATCGTCGTGGCGCTGATCTGCCTGGTCGGCGTGCTGCCCTACATCGCCCTGCAGCTCAAGGGCATCGTGCTCGGGGTCAACCTGCTGATCGGCGAGCATGCGCTGGACACCGGCACCAGCGCGCAGGACACCGCCCTGATCGTGTCCCTGGTACTGGCCCTGTTCACCATCCTGTTCGGCACGCGCAACCTCGACGTCACCGAACACCACCGGGGCATGGTGCTGGCGATCGCCTTCGAGTCGCTGGTCAAGCTGCTGGCCTTCCTCGCCGTGGGCGCCTTCGTCACCTTCGGCCTGTACAACGGCTTCAACGACCTGCTCGCCCAGGCCCACAGCACCCCCGAGCTGGACAGCTTCTGGAACGAGGCGGTGAACTGGCCGGCCATGCTGGTGCAGACCGGCATGGCGATGATCGCCATCGTCTGCCTGCCACGGCAGTTCCATGTCACCGTGGTCGAGAACATCGAGCCCAAGGACCTGCGCCTGGCACGCTGGGTGTTTCCGGCCTACCTGGTGCTGGCCGTGCTGTTCGTCGTGCCCATCGCCCTGGCCGGGCAGATGCTGCTGCCGGCCGGCGTCACCCCCGACTCCTTCGTCATCAGCCTGCCCCTGGCCGAAGCGCATCCGGGCCTGGCGGTCCTGGCCTTCATCGGCGGCGCTTCGGCCGCCACCGGCATGGTGATCGTCGCCTCGGTGGCGCTGTCGACCATGATCTCCAACGACATGCTGCTGCCCTGGCTGCTGCGCCGGCAGAGCACCGAGCGCCCGTTCGAGGCCTTCCGCCACTGGATGCTCACTGCCCGCAGGGTCAGCATCGTGCTGATCCTGCTGCTGGCCTACGTCTGCTATCGCCTGCTCGGTGAAGGCACCAGCCTGGCCACCATCGGCCAGGTGTCCTTCGCCGCCATCGGCCAGCTCGCGCCGGCCATGTTCGGCGCCCTGGTGTGGAAACAGGCCAACCGTCGCGGCGTCTTCGCCGGCCTGATCGTCGGCGCGCTGCTGTGGTTCTACACCCTGGTGCTGCCGTTGGCCGCCCGTGGCATGGGCTGGTCGCTGCACGGTTTCCCCGGGCTGACCACTCTGCTGTACGCCCCCATCGGCCTGCACGTCGACCCGCTGACCCGTGGCGTGGTGCTGTCGCTGGCCGGCAACATGCTGCTGTTCGCCTGGGTCTCCTGGTTCTCCCGCACGCGCGTTTCCGAGCACTGGCAAGCCGGTCGTTTCATCGGCCATGACCTGGGCACCAAGCCGAGCGGGCGCAGCCTGCTGGCCGTGCAGGTAGCGGACCTGCTGATGCTGTCCAGCCGCTTCGTCGGCGAAGAGCGGGCGCGGCAGAGCTTCACCCGCTTCGCCCTGCGCCAGGGCAAAGGCAAGGACTTCGATCCCAACCAGCCGGCCAACAGCGAATGGATCGCGCATACCGAGCGCCTGCTCGCCGGGGTCCTGGGGGCCTCCTCGACCCGCGCCGTGGTCAAGGCCGCGATCGAAGGCCGGGAAATGCAGGTCGAGGACGTGGTGCGCATCGTCGACGAGGCCAGCGAGGTGCTGCAGTTCAACCGCGCCCTGCTGCAGGGGGCGATCGAGAACATCACCCAGGGCATCAGCGTGGTCGACCAGAACCTGCGCCTGGTGGCCTGGAACCATCGCTACCTGGAACTGTTCGAGTACCCCGAAGGGCTGATCTACGTCGGCCGACCGATTGCCGAGATCATCCGCTTCAACGCCCAGCGCGGCATGCTCGGCGGCGGCGATGTCGAGGAGAACGTGGCCAAGCGCCTGTACTGGATGCGCCAGGGCACCGCGCACAGCTACGAACGGGTGTTCCCCAACGGCCGGGTGATCGAGCTGATCGGCAACCCCATGCCCGGCGGCGGCTTCGTCATGAGCTTCACCGACATCACCGAATTCCGCGAAGCCGAGCGCGCCCTCAAGGATGCCAACGAGAGCCTGGAGCGGCGTGTCGCCGAACGTACCCACGAGCTGTCGAAACTGAACCAGGCGCTGACCGAGGCCAAGGCGCACGCCGAGGCCGCCAACCAGTCGAAGACGCGCTTCCTCGCGGCGGTCAGCCATGACCTGATGCAGCCGCTGAATGCCGCGCGCCTGTTCTCCGCGGCGCTGGCCCACCAGGACGATGCACTGCCTGGCGAGGCCCAGGAGCTGGTCAGGCACCTGGACAGCTCGCTGCGCTCGGCCGAGGACCTGATCACCGACCTGCTGGACATCTCGCGCCTGGAGAACGGCCGCATCACCCCGGATCGCCATCCGTTCGCCCTCTCCAACCTGTTCGATACCCTCGCCGCCGAATTCGGCGTACTGGCCGCGGAACAGGGCATCGACCTGCGCGTGCACGGTAGTCGCGAATGGGTCGACAGCGACATCAAGCTGCTGCGCCGGGTACTGCAGAACTTCCTCACCAACGCTTTCCGCTACGCCAAGGGCCGTGTCGTGCTCGGCGTGCGCCGCGAGGGTGGGCAGCTGCGCCTGGAGGTCTGGGACCGGGGCGCGGGGATTCCCGAGGACAAGCGCAAGGTGATCTTCGAGGAGTTCAAGCGCCTGGACAGCCACCAGACGCGCGCCGAGAAAGGCCTGGGCCTGGGCCTGGCGATTGCCGACGGGCTCTGCCGGGTGCTATCACACCGCCTCGAAGTGCGCTCCTGGCCGGGCAAGGGCAGCGTGTTCAGCGTCAGCGTGCCACTGGCCAGAAAACCCGCAGCGAAGCCCCAGGGCCCCGCCGTGTCCGCGGCGGACGGCCAGCCGCTGCAGGGCATCCAGGTGATCTGCATCGACAACGAGGACAGCATCCTCACCGGCATGTACAGCCTGCTGTCGCGCTGGGGCTGCCAGGTGTGGACGGCGCGCAACCGCCTGGAGTGCGAGCACCTGCTCAGCGAGGAAGTGCATCCGCAGCTGGCCCTGGTCGACTACCACCTGGACGAGGGAGAGACCGGCACCGAACTGATGGCCTGGCTGCGCACCCGCCTGGGCGAGCCGGTGCCCGGCGTGGTGATCAGTGCCGACGGCCGCCCCGAGCTGGTCGCCGCCGTGCATGCCGCGGGCCTCGACTACCTGCCCAAGCCGGTCAAGCCCGCCGCCCTGCGCGCCCTGCTCAGCCGTCATCTGGTCCTGCGCGGCTGATCGGGCGGGCGGCGGACGACTAGCTGCGCTGCAGGAAGCCCTGCAGCAGCTGATGCACGCGCTCGCTGAGTTCGCGGTTGGCGGCCACCGGCAGACCACGCGCCAGCTCGGCCTCGACCACCTGCTCGACGAGCGGACGCAGCTGCAGCAGCTGGGCGCTGAGGCCCTCGAGCTGGTCGGCATGCGGCAGCGAGGTCTGCAACAGCGGGTTGACCAGATGACCGGCGATCATCTGCACGATGCCGGTGGAGACCTGCTCGACATGCCGCCGGATCGACTCCAGCTCATCGAGCAGCGCCGGCAGGGGAATGCCGGCGCGATACAGCTGCACCCCGGCCGAGAACAATCGCGGGCTCGGCACGCTGAGGTGATCGCCGGCGAACTGCAGCAGGCCCATGGCCTGCGCCCGCTCGATCAGCGCGTCATCCAGGTCGTCAGCGAAGATCGCCTGCAACTCGGCGAACTCCAGCCGCCCCGGCTGCTCCGGTTCCCCTGGGCCACGGATGGCCTGCTCGAGCCCCAGCACGTGGGCCAGATCGCGCCCCTGGGACCAGGCGTCGAACAGCTCGCGAATGCTGGCGATGCTGTAGCCGCGCTCCAGCAACTGGCCGATCAGGCGCAGCCGCGCCAGGTGCTCGCCACTGTAGATGCCGACACGCCCACGCCGCTCCGGCGGCGACAGCAGCCCGCGATCCTGATAGGCGCGCACGTTGCGCACGGTGGTCTGCGCGGCCTGGGCCAGCTCGTCGACCGTGTATTCGGCGACGACCGCCGCCGACGCAGGCGCGGCGCTGCCGAGCAGGCGCTGAAAGAACAGGGAAACCTCAGTCATGCGCCGATCATAGTCTGGCGCCGAGGCCGTCGCCAACCGTTGCCGGCGCCCCAACCAAGGGCTGGACTTGCTCACCATTGCCCCGCCCGAAAACCGCCGTTGCTGGCGCTGTCCCCCGTTGCAGAGCGCTTCGACACACGCCGGTAACGCCGTAACGCTTGCGCTCGAACGCTGGCGCAACGACTAGGCAAAGGCCACCTGGCGCTCAACAATGACAGTTACATCAAACAATGTAATCGTCATTACCCGGAGCCTGCCATGTTCCCGTTCATCCTGCTCGTCGGTCCTAGCCGATGAACGCGCCCCTGCAACGCCACGACCTGCCGCCGCAGCAACTGGACGTTCACAGCGACGGCCTGCGCCTGCGCATTTACATCTGGGACAAGGCCGATGCCCCGACCCTGCTGCTGGTGCATGGCTATCCGGACAACCACGAGGTCTGGCTGCCGCTGATCCGCGAGTTGGCCAACGACTACCGCATCGTCGCCTACGACGTGCGTGGCTGCGGCGCGTCGCAGGTGCCGCGACGGGTGCAGGACTACCGCCTGCCACAGCTGGCGCGCGACCTCGAAGCGGTCATCCACGCCACCAGCGCAGGTCGCCGGGTGCACCTGGTCGCCCACGACTGGGGCTCGATCCAGAGCTGGGAGGCGGTGACCGAACCGCGCATCCAGCCGCTGCTGGCGTCCTACACCAGCCTCTCCGGACCGTGCCTCGACCATGTCGGCCACTGGCTGCGCGAACGCTTGAGCCTGCGCCGCCCCAGGGCGCTGCTGCAGGCACTGGGTCAGCTGCTCAGCTCCTGGTACATCGCCTTCTTCCACACCCCGCTGCTGCCGGAGCTGTGCTGGCGCCTGGGTCTGGATCGCGCCTGGCCCTGGTTGCTGAGCCGCCTGGAGGGCGTCAGCGAGCTGCCCCCCAGCAGCACGCAACGCGCCGACGGCATGCGCGGCGTGCAGCTGTATCGCGCCAACTTCATCCGCAGCCTGCTGCATCCGCGTACGCGCAGTACCCGTGTGCCCCTGCAGCTGATCGTGGCGCTGAACGACCGCTTCGTGCGCCCGCAGCTGTTCGACGACCTGCAGCACTGGGCGCCGTTGCTGACGCGCCGCGAAGTGCGCGCCGGCCACTGGCAGCTGCTGGCCAAACCGGCCAGGCTGGCCGGCTGGCTGCGCGATTACGTCAACGAACTGGAACGAGCGCAACCATGAACCCAGGCAAGCAACCCGCCCTGCAACAGCGCAAGGTACGCTTCGATTTCAGCGACACGCCCCTGCACTGGGTGCCGAACGAGCCGGAGGCCTCGCACATCATGAACGGCCTGCACCTGTTGCTGCCGGCCGGCGAGTTCTGGTTCTGCAAGGTGTACAACAAGGCCCTGCCGCAGGTCAGCGACCCCGGGCTGCGCGAGGACGTGCGCGGGTTCGTGCTGCAGGAGGCGCAGCACGCCCGTGCCCACGGCAGCGCGCTGACCCCTTACCTGCGCCGCCACGGCATCGATCCGCGCCCCTTCACACGCAAGGTCGACTGGCTGTTCGACAAGCTGCTGTGCGACTACCCCCTGGGAGAAAACCGCCTGAGCCGGCGTCTGCAGGCCTGGTGGTTGCGCCAGCGCGTCGGCCTGATCGCGGCGGTGGAACACTTCACCTGCGTGCTGGGAGACTGGGTGGTCAACAGCCGTGGGCTCGATCACGCCGACCCGGTGATGCTCGACCTGCTGCGCTGGCACGGCGCCGAGGAAGTGGAACACCGCTGCGTCGCCCACGACCTGCACGTCCACCTGGGCGGCAGCCTGGCGATGCGCTGGCTGTTCATGCTGATCGCCTCTCCGGCGCTGCTCTACCTGTTCAGCGATGCGATGAAGGTGATGATGCGCCAGGACCCGGCCACGCGTTATCGCCCGGGGTTCCTGCGCATGTGGCACGACCTGGGCAAGCGCGGCCTGCTGCCGAGCACCGCCAGCGTCGGACGTTCCGTGCTGCGCTACTTCGATCCGCGCTTTCACCCGCGCATCGAGGGCGACCTGCAGGCCGCGCTGGACTATCTGGCCAGCTCGCCGGCGGCCCTGCGCGCAGCTGCGGAGAAAGGCGCCGCGTGAACGCCTGGGCAGTGCAAGTGCAACGGTGCGGCGGCCTGGATCAGCGCCGAACGCCGCTCACTCGCCCAGCTCATCCAGCGCCGGCAGATCGGCGGAACGCTCGAGCAGTTCGCCCGGCAGGCTCTTGCTGGCGCGTGCGCCCAGCAGCTTGAGGTTCTCCACCCGGCCAACCAGGTTGCCACGCCCTTCGACCAGCTTGTTGCGGGCGCTGGCATAGGCCTTGTCCAGCTGCTGGAGGCGGCTGCCCATCTCGTCCAGGTCGGCGACGAAGGCCACGAACTTGTCGTACAGCTGGCCGGCGCGCTCGGCGATCTCGCGGGCGTTCTGGCCCTGGCGCTCCTGGCGCCAGAGGCTGTCGATGACCCGCAGGGTGGCCAGCAGGGTGGTCGGACTGACGATCACCACCTGTTGCTCGAACGCCTCCTGGAACAGGTCCGGCTCGGCCTGCAAAGCAGCCGCGAAGGCCGCCTCGATCGGCACGAAGAGCAGGACGAAGTCCAGGCTGTGCAGGCCTTCGAGACGCTGGTAGTCCTTGCCGGAAAGGCCCTTCAGGTGACTGCGCAAAGAGACGAGATGCTGCTTGAGCGCCTGCTGGCGTACCGCCTCGTCAGCGGCTGCGACATAGTGCTGGTAGGCGCTGAGGCTGACCTTGGCATCGACCACCACCTGCCTGTCGCCCGGCAGGCGAATCAGCACATCGGGCTGGAAACGCTCTCCACCGGCGCCCTTCAGGCTGACCTGGGTCTGGTACTCGCGGCCCTTCTCCAGGCCGGCATGCTCCAGCACACGTTCGAGCACCAGCTCGCCCCAGTTGCCCTGGGTCTTCTGCCCTTTCAGCGCTCGCGTCAGGTTGGTCGCCTCGTCGCCCAGGCGCTGGTTGAGCTGCTGCAGGCGCTCCAGCTCCTTGCCCAGGGAGAAGCGCTCGCGCGCCTCCTGCTGATAGCTCTCATCGACACGCTTCTCGAACGCCTGGATGCGCTCCTTGAGCGGATCGAGCAACTGCCCGAGGCGTTGCTGGCTGGTCTCGGCAAAGCGCTGCTCACGCTCGTCAAAGATCGCCGTGGCCAGCTCGGCGAACTGCGCGCGCAGCTCGTTGCGTGCCCCCTGCAGGTCATCGAGCCGCTGCTGCTGGTTGTCGCGATTCTCCTGCAGCTCGGCGGCCAGCGCCGCGCACTCGGCGGTCAGCCGGCGCAGTTCGGCTTCGTTGCGCTCACGTTGCTGGTTCCAGGATTGTGCGGCCTCGCGCGAGATCTGCCGCTCCTGCTGCAGCAACTCGTTCTCGCGACGCAGGCCAGCCAGTTCGGTCTGCTGATCGACCTTGATCTCACTGACCTCGGCCAGCTCGGCCCGGCAGGCATCGAGCTGCGCGAGCACACCGGCCTGGCCGAGTTGTGCGTGTTCCAGGCGTTCCTGCAACAGCGCCTGTTCGCTCTGTTCGCGGGCCAGCCGGCGTTGCAGTGACCAGATGCCGGCCAGGAGCGGCACCAGCGCCGCGACGGCACCGATGGCAAGAGAGAGGGGATCGATTGGCATAGACGCTCCATGTTTGACCGCCGAGCAGTATACCCAGCGGACGATTCACACGGGGCCAGTACGCGGTCAGCGCGACAGACGCTGCAGTTCCTGCTGGGCACCGCGATCACCCGCGCGGGCGGCCTGGCGCAGCAGCTCGTAGCCGATGCGGCGGTCACGGGTGTTGCCGCAGTCACGGCAGAGCAGCTGACCCAGGCGACTCTGCGCCTGCACGCAGCCTTTGCGAGCAGGCTGCTTGAGCAGGTTGCCGGCGATGCGCTTGACGCTGGGCGTCTTGCCCAGACGCGGATTGTCGAGCAGCCACAGCGCGACGCGCATGGGCAGACGAGAAGAGCTTGGACGGGCTGCGGAGGATGACGACGGTAAAGCGCGAGGCATAAGAAAAACGGGGGTAACTGCCGGGGCGCGCCACTCTACTCCTTTTTTTGCCAAGGTAAAGTCCCGTCAGGCGATTGTTTCGGGCGACTCCGCCAGCCCCGCCACACAATCCACAGAACCTGTGGATAACTCCGTGCACAACTTGGGCGAAAGCGCCGTCAGGCCCGATGCCATGGGCGCTCCGGTCAAACTGACGATTTTTTCACCAATGAAAAAAATGCATATTTTTCATTGACTTAAAAATCAACTACGAAAAATCAAACGTTTAGCGGCGGTTCTGACAGTGAGATGACAGGCTGCCTCAGCATTGTGCACAACTCCGTGCGACATATCCGCGCAGCGCTCTGTTTCGGGGCATCGCCAGCGCTGCGGCAGCATTCATGCGGGGTGTGGCAACTGCCCTTGCACCAGAAACTGCTCCCAGCGAAACAGTCGCGGCTGTCCGGGAACCTGAGCGGGCTTGAACGCCACGTAGTCGCCCGTGGTTTCGCACAACCAGGCCGTGAGATTGCGTGGCCGTTTCTCGGCGAACGCCTGCGGCACATAGAGCGCGACATTGCTGCCACCTGCGGGGCAACGCGCCGAGCGGTACTCGAACGCCTGGATGTCCGCCGCGCGCATCGCCGCGCCCAGCCGCTGGGCGACGCTGTAGTCGCTGGGATGCGCGAGCTGCGCGGCATGCGCATCGAAGGGCGGCAACTGCAACTGGATACCGCGCTCGACGCGATAACGCGCCTCGAAGGTCGAGTGCTCGGAGAGGATGCGCCCACTGGGCGGCGGGCTGAACATGCCGTTCCACAGCACGAAACGGTAGTACGCCGCCTCGGCCATCGCCGTCTGCAGATGCTGCGCGGCGTAGAACAGACTCGGCTCGTGCACCGTGCCGAAGCGCGAGCCCCAGCGCAGCGGTGGATAACGGAACGGCGTCTTGAGCAGATAGTGCAGCGGCTCGGCAGCCTCGGGCAGCGGCGGCTTGCTGTTCTCCAGCAGGTCTTCGAGCAGCGCCTGCTCCGCCAGGTTGTCCACCAGTTGCGAGGTGGCCACCTGCGCCTGGCTTTCCACCATGCGCAGCAGCTTGCCGCGTAGCGGGCGAACCTGCCGTTCGCCCGCGCATTGTTGCCAGATGTCCATGGCGATCACTCCCGAGAGTAGAGCCTGTACTCGACGCGGCACGGCCGGCGCGCAGCAGGCTGCGAGTGGCGGCTCAGACCTTGCCGCGAATGGCGTCCAGGTACTCGACGACACGCACCAGGCCCTGTACCTGCCCCATCTGTTGCAGTGGCACGCCAGCCAGATGACGGTTCTCGGTACGCAGGAAGTGCCGCATGTCCTGCAGGTTGCCGCCAAACAGGGCGAACAACGCACGGTAGGCGCGGATCAGCAACAACGCCAGCTCACCGGTCTTGCTCTGCGGACGCAAGCCACCCTGCTCCCCCCAGCGACTGATGGCGCTGCGGTGCACACCGACGATATCGGCCAGCTCCTGCTGGGTCAGGCCCAGCTGCTCACGGGTATTGAGCAACGCCTTGGCCAGCACCGCATCGGCATCAGGCTGGCTGCGAATCAATGCACTCATCACATCCTCCCTTCAGCTTGTTTTCAACAAAAAATATGTGAAAAGCCATGAACACACCATAGCACGGAAAGCGGCTTGGCACCCAGGGGAGCATCGGTTAACGTCGGCGACAGTGCATCGAGCAAGGAGAACTCATGAGCCGCCGGCGTTTCTGGGCGAGCACCTGCGCAGCGATACTGGCGCTGCTGTCGCTACTGGCCTGCTACGCCGGCTACCGCGTGCAGCAACTGCTCGCGGAGCAGCATGTCGAGCTCGACTGGCAGCGCCTGAGCCTGTCCTGGCGCGGGGTACGCTTCAGCGACGTCAGCCTGACCCGGCGCCAGGACAGCGAACTCCAGCTGCAGGCCGATCAGGTGCAGCTCGACTGGCTGGCCAGCGAGGCGCCGCGCTACCGCCTGCTGGTGCAGGGGCTGCAGGCCGACTGGCAGGCGCCACAGGCACAGCAGGACAGCCCGGACACTAACGAGCCCGCCCGCACCCTGCGCGACCTGCTCGACGCCCTGCCCTGGCTGCCACGCCAGATCAGCGTGCGCGAGATGGCGGCGCAGCTGCCCTGCGCAAGCGGTCGCTGCACCCTGGACGGGCATCTCACCCTGCAACGGCTGGACGATGCGCTACAGGTGCAACTGCAACTGCTGCGGGCAGGCCACAGCGCCACGCTGCAGGCACAGTTGCAGGGGCTGGGCAGCGCGCCGGACAGCAGCCGCCAGCTGCAGATGAGCATGCGCCTGGACGATCAGCCGCAACTGGATCTGCGCAGTGACCTCAGGCCCCAGGCCGATGCCACCATGCGCTGGAGCGGCGACCTGGAGGTCGCGCCCCTGCCCGACCTGGCCTGGGTCAGCACCTGGCTGAGCGAGTGGCTGCCAGCCGCCAGCCCGCAGCTGCCCAGCACGCCACAGCAGGCCGGCGTCAGCGCGCAATGGCAACTGCAGTTGCCTAGCGAGGCCCGGCAGCTCGACGCACTGCTGACAGCCCCCGGCTGGCTGCGGATCGATGCGCGCCTGCCGCAGCCCTGGCCGCTCCCCGGCGTGGGCCCGATCAGCGGTACGCTGGCGCTCGACCTGCGCAATACCGGCGGCCGCTGGCAGGCGTATCAGGCGCACGGCGAGCTGCAGCTGGACAGCCGCGAAGCGGCCTGGCTGCAGAACGTCCCGGCCGGCCTGCGCCCCGAGCAGCTGCAGCTGGGGATAGCGCCCATGGACAGCGCCACGGACGATGAACTGGCCCTGCGTCTCACGCTCGCCGCCCAGGGGCCACTCGAACTGCAGGCCGACGCCACGCTCGGCCTGCGCCAGGCCGCAGAGAACTGGGCGCTCAACGTCGGCCAGCTGCAGCTCGATGCGCGCAGCAAGCGCCTGACGCTGGCCGGCAGCCGCCTCGATGACCTGCACCTGAACCTCAACCTGAGCGGCCATGCCACGGCGCAGCAATGGCAGTTCACCCTCGACAGGAACACAGGCCTGACTGTCCAGCGCCTGCGCGTGGATGAACTCGACCTGCAGCACGTCCAGGCCACGCTCGATGGCATCGAGCTGAGTGGCACGCCAGGCTCCACACGTCTGTCCGGGCCGCTGGCGCTACGCGCACGACGCCTGCAATACCCGCCACTGCAGGCGCAGGGTTGGCAGTGGCAAGGCCGCCTCGACGCCAGCGAGGCGAGCCAGGCGCTCGACGGTGCGCTGCTGGCGGACTCGGGCCTGAGCATGGCGCTGAACCTGCGCAACCAGGCCGATGGACTGAGCCTCGCGGCCAGACTCGATGAACTCTTCCTGCGCGCCGGCAATCCGCTGGCCCAGACCCTGGCCAACTGGCCGGGCCTGCTGACGCTCGACAACGGCCGTATCCAGGGCGACGCCACACTGCGCCTGGCCAAGGGCAAAGCGCCGGTGCTGCTGGCCAATCTGAACGGCCGCAACCTGGCCGGCATCTATGACCGCAGCACGTTCGGCGGCGTCGATGCACAGCCGCAGCTGCGCGTGAACGGCGACCGCCTGACGCTGGAGCTGGCCAACCTCAGCGCCGAACAGATCAACCCCGGCATCCCTCTCGGCCCGCTGCACCTGCAAGCCAGCTACCAGGCCAGCCTCCGCCAGCCGCTGGCCGGCACCCTGGAACATCGCCGCGCCGAACTGGGCATTCTTGGCGGCAGTCTGAGCCTGGCGCCGGCGAGCTGGGCGCTGGACAAGCCAAGTCAGCTGCTGCCGCTGCGCCTCGAAGGCCTGGACCTGCAGGCGCTGTTTCGCGTGTACCCGGCGGAGGGCCTGGAGGGCAACGGCCTGATCGACGGCAGCCTGCCGCTGCGCATTGGCCAGGGCATCAGCGTGGAGCAAGGCAGGATCGAGGCGCGCGCGCCGGGCGGGCAGCTACGCTTTCACTCGCCGCGCATCCGCGCCATGGGCCAGGCCAACCCGGGCATGAAACTGGTCACCGACGCGCTGGAAGACTTCCACTACGATCTGCTCGACGGTAGCGTCGACTACACGACCTCCGGCACACTGCAGCTGGGTCTGCGTCTGCACGGGCAGAACCCGGCCATCGAGCAGGGCCGGCCGATCAATTTCAACATCAACCTGCAGGAAGACGTTCCCAGCCTGCTGGCCAGCTTGCAACTGACCGACAAGGTCAACGACATCATCCAGCAACGAATTCAACGATGGATGCGCCAGCGTGTCCCTCAAGAGCCCAAGGAGTAGCGCCATGCCCCTATACCGCCTCCTCGCAGTCCTGAGCCTGGGGCTGTTGTGCCAGGCCTGCACGCCGACGGTGCAGCTGGCCATGCCCAACGAGCCGATCAACATCAACCTGAACGTCAAGGTCGAGCACGAAATCTATATCAAGGTGGACAAGGCACTGGACAACGTCTTCAACGAAGACAGCGGCCTGTTCTGAGGCTGTCCACACGTACCCGAGGCCCCTGGATAGCCGCCCGAACGGAAATGACGGAAACCCGATAGCGCAGCGTTTCCTCAAGGAGAAACATGATGATCCGATACCTTTCGACCCTGCTGCTGGCGTTGACCCTGAGCCTGCCGGCCTATGCCCTGACCCTGAACCAGGCGATGAGCGCCCTGAGTGACGCCAAGGCCAGCGGCCAGCTGGGCGAGCAACCCAACGGCTACCTGGGCGTGGTCCAACCCGGCGGCCAGGCCGACGAGATCGCCCGCCTGATCAACCAGGCGCGCCGCGCCGAATACCAGAAGGTAGCGCAGGACAACGGCATCAGCCTGAGCGACGTGGAAGCGATCGCCGGCAAGAAGGCCATCGACCGCACGCCCGCAGGCCAGTTCATCCAGCTTGGCGGGCAGTGGGTGAAGAAGTAGAGGCGCCTGCCGCACGCCGAAAAGCAAAGAACCCGCCGAGGCGGGTTCTTTTTTGTCTGCCGGAGCAGCGATCAGGCGTCGGCTTTGCCCACGGCATCCTTGATCAGGGTCTGCAGCTCGCCCTTCTCGTACATCTCGGTGAGGATGTCGCTGCCGCCGACCAGCTCGCCACCGACCCACAGCTGCGGGAAAGTCGGCCAGTTGGCGTACTTCGGCAGGTTCGCACGGATTTCCGGATTCTGCAGGATGTCGACGTAGGCGAACTTCTCGCCGCAGCCCATCACGACCTGGGCAGCACGGGCGGAGAAGCCACACTGCGGGGCGTTGGGCGAGCCTTTCATGTACAGCAGAACGGTGTTGTTGGCGATCTGCTCTTTGATGGTTTCGATGATATCCATGGGGCACCTCAGCATAGACTTCGCGACCCGACGGTCGCCACGGTGGCGCGATTGTAGCGAAAAGCCGAGCACAATGCTCGGCCTTGCCATCGCCGCCTGGCCAGCAGGCCATTCGGCGGCGTATTCGGTACGACCCCGCGTCGCATCCGCGCTACGCGGCCACCACCTCCACCGGCACGCCATTGAGCACGGCATTGCCTGACAGCGCATCGAGCTGGCGCTCGTCGGTCAGGTCGTTGGCACTGGCCCCGGGCTGGGCACGGGCAATGTCCATCTGCACACCGGGGCGGGCATGCCCCCAGCCATGCGGCAGGCTGACCACGCCGGCCATGACCTCGTCGCTGGCCGCCACCTCCACTTCGATGCTGCCGACGCGCGAGCGCACCTGCACCCGCTGACCGTCGGCCAGACCACGACTGGCCAGGTCCTGCGGGTTCATCAGCAACTGGTGACGCGGCTTGCCCTTCACCAGGCGGTGGTAGTTGTGCATCCAGGAATTGTTGCTGCGCACATGGCGCCGGCCAATCAACAGCAACTGGTCCGCCGGTTGCGCCTGCTCGGCAAAGCGCGTCAGGTCCGCCAGCAGTTGCGCGGGTGCGGCCTGCACTGTCTTGTTCGGGGTCTTCAGGCGCGCCGCCAGGTTCGGTTGCAGCGGCCCCAGGTCGACACCATGCGGCTGGTCACGCAACGCCGCCAGGCTGAGCTTGCGCTCGCTGCGATCACCGTAGGGGCCGAAGCGCAGGCCCATGTCGATCATCTGCTCCGGCGCCATGCTCGGCTTCAGCTCCAGGCCGTTGCGCGCCGCGAACGCCTTGGCCAGGCCAACGAAGATTTCCCAGTCGTGCAGCGCGCCTTCCGGCTTGGCCAGGATCGCCTCGTTGAAGCGCGTGACGTTGCGCACGGCGAAGACGTTGAAGGTGGTGTCGTAGTGGTCGTGCTCCAGCGGCGCCGTGGGCGGCAGGATGAGGTCGGCGTAACGGGTGGTCTCGTTGATGTAGAAATCCACCGCGAGCATGAAGTCCAGGCCGTCCAGCGCCTGCTCCAGCTGCCGGCCATTGGGCGTGGACAACACCGGGTTGCCGGCCACGGTCACCAGCGCACGCACCTGGCCTTCGCCCGGAGTGAGCATCTCCTCGGCCAGGGCCGAGACCGGCAGCTCGCCGCCGTACTCCGGCAGCCCGGACACCCGACTCTGCCAGCGGTCGAAATGGCCGCCCGAGGTGCTCGCCACCAGGTCCACCGCAGGCGTGGTGCAGAGTACGCCACCGCTGCGATCGAGATTGCCGGTAACCAGATTGATCAGCTGCACCAGCCACTGACACAGGGTGCCGAATGCCTGGGTGGACACGCCCATGCGGCCGTAGCACACCGCCGTGTCGGCTGCGGCGAAGTCCCGCGCCAGCTGGCGAATGGTCGGCGCCGGCACACCGCAGCGGGCGCTCATGCGCTCGGCATCGAAACCGGCAATGGCGGCACGCACCGGCTCCAGCCCCTCGACCGCCAGGTGGCTGGTGCGGGTCAGGCCCTCCTCGAACAGGGTGTTGAGCAGTGCCAGCAGCAGCGCCGCGTCACTGCCCGGACGCACGAACAGGTGCTGGTCGGCAATCGCCGCGGTTTCACTGCGCCGTGGGTCGACTACCACCAGCTTGCCGCCACGGGCCTGGATGGCCTTGAGGCGCTTCTCCACATCCGGCACGGTCATGATGCTGCCGTTGGACGCCAGCGGGTTGCCGCCGAGGATCAGCATGAAGTCGGTGTGATCGATATCGGGAATCGGGATCAGCAGACCATGGCCGTACATCAGGTGGCTGGTCAGGTGATGCGGCAACTGGTCCACCGAGGTGGCGGAGAAGCGGTTGCGGGTCTTCAGCAGACCGAGGAAGTAATTGCTGTGCGTCATCAACCCGTAGTTGTGCACGCTGGGATTGCCCTGGTACACGGCCACGGCATTCTGCCCGTGGGCAGCCTGGATCGCGCTCAGGCGTTCGGCCACCAGCTCGAACGCTTCGTCCCAGGCAATGGCCTGCCACTGCTCGCCGATACGGCGCATGGGCTGACGAATGCGGTCGGGGTCGTTCTGGATGTCCTGCAGCGCCACGGCCTTGGGGCAGATATGGCCACGGCTGAAGCTGTCCTGGGCGTCGCCCTTGATCGAGCGAATCTGCGTGCTGCCGTCAGGCTGGGTTTCGGTTTCGATGGCGAGACCACAGATGGCTTCGCACAGGTGGCATGCACGGTAATGGAGGGACTTGGTCATGGCCTGGCCTCTTGTTCTGATCCGAGACGACCGGTCAGGTCGCAGGAGGGAACTATGGGCCGGGAGGGAAGACGACGCCAGCAGCGTTCGTCTCATGAATCGGCAGGCATCAAGCCTGCCGATTCAGGCGCGTACCGATCCGATTAACGGATGGAGGTAACGGTGCCTTTCTTGCCGGTAACGCTGACGTTAACGGTCTTGAATACGAAGTAATCCTGAACGTTCACTTCGTAACGCGGGGCGACGATCACGTCAGCACCCGAGGCCTTGACTGCCTTGTAAGCAGCTGCGGACTTGGCGGAAGCGACCGGGTCCAGACCCAGTGCGAAACCACCTTCGCCACCACCGTAGGTCACGCCGTCGGCGAACTGAGTGTCACCACCCAGCTTCAGAACACCGAACAGGATGTTCACCGAAGATTGACCCGAGATGGACTCGCCGACCTTGACGTCTGCCTTCAGGTTAGTCTCGACACCACCACCCAGTGGCAGAGTCGGTTGGCTAACGTTCTGGCTGGCACAGCCAGTCAGCAGGGCGAGAGCGGAGAAGGCTGCGGCGTAGGCTACGTGTTTCATGCAAAACTCCTTTGCACAATTTTCCATGGGTACCCCAATTACGGGGGCAATGCATTGCCTTGGAAAGGCGGCGGCATCCTAGGTCCCCGATCTAGAGCGGCGCAAGCGCCGATGTCAGTTTTGTGACATCTCGCACGTAGCTTTGGGAAAAGGCTTACAAAACATGAATTTGTCAGTTATCCGGGCGCAATTTGCGCCTGCTCGTCATTTCCTTATAAGATCGCGCCTTCCCCCTGTTTCGTCGCACCCTGCGGCCTCCTGCCGCAAGCACTGCTGTTTTTGCCGGAATCAGTACCGGCAGCGGGCTTGCGAACTGTAGTGAAAAGGTAGTTAACGATGAGCGTCAGACACTTTATCTCGATGATGGATTACACACCGGACGAACTGGTGGGGCTGGTCCGCCGAGGCATCGAGCTGAAGGACCTGCGCAATCGCGGCGTACTCTTCGAGCCGCTGAAGAATCGCGTACTGGGCATGATCTTCGAGAAGGCCTCGACCCGTACCCGCCTCTCGTTCGAAGCCGGCATGATCCAGCTCGGCGGCCAGGCCATCTTCCTCTCCCCGCGCGACACCCAGCTGGGCCGTGGCGAGCCGATCGGCGATGCCGCCATCGTCATGTCGAGCATGCTCGACGCGGTGATGATCCGCACCTTCGCCCACAGCAACCTGATCGAATTCGCCGCCAAGTCGAAGGTGCCGGTGATCAACGGCCTGTCCGATGACCTGCACCCCTGCCAGCTGCTCGCCGACATGCAGACCTACCTCGAGCATCGCGGCAGCATCGCCGGCAAGACGGTGGCCTGGATCGGCGACGGCAACAACATGTGCAACTCCTATATCGAGGCGGCGATCCAGTTCGACTTCCAGTTGCGGGTCGCCTGCCCGCAGGGCTACGAACCGGACGCCCGCTTCCTCGCCCTGGCCGGCGACCGTGTGCAGGTCGTGCGTGACCCGCGCGAAGCCGTGGCCGGCGCTCACCTGGTCAGCACCGACGTGTGGGCCTCGATGGGCCAGGAAGACGAGGCCGAGCAGCGCATGGCGCTGTTCCGCCCCTTCCAGGTCACCCCTGCCCTGCTCGACGACGCGGCCGACAACGTGCTGTTCATGCACTGCCTGCCGGCGCACCGCGGCGAGGAAATCAGCATCGACATGCTCGACGACAAGCGTTCGGTCGCCTGGGACCAGGCCGAGAACCGCCTGCATGCGCAGAAGGCGCTGCTGGAAATGCTGGTCGAACCGGCCTATCACCACGCATGAGCCAGCCTCTGCTGCAGCTGCGCGGGCTGAACTGCGGCTACCACGCCCACAAGGTGGTGCAGGACCTCGACCTGCACCTCAATGCCGGTGACATCGGCTGCCTGCTCGGCCCCTCCGGCTGCGGCAAGACCACCACCCTGCGCGCCATCGCCGGATTCGAACCGGTGCTCGAAGGTGAGATCGAGCTGGCCGGCACCGTGATCTCGCGCGCCGGCTTTACCCTGGCACCGGAAAAACGCCGCATCGGCATGGTGTTCCAGGACTACGCCTTGTTCCCGCACCTGAGCGTCGCGGAGAACATCGCCTTCGGCATCCGCAAGCAACCCGACGCCGAGCGCGTGACGCACGAGCTGCTGGAACTGGTCAAGCTCGGCCACCTGGCCAGGCGCTACCCGCACGAGCTGTCCGGTGGCCAGCAGCAACGCGTCGCCCTGGCCCGCGCCCTGGCGCCGGAGCCGCAGCTGCTGCTGCTCGACGAACCCTTCTCCAACCTCGACGGTGAACTGCGCCGGCGCCTCAGCCATGAGGTCCGCGAGATTCTCAAGGCCCGTGGTACCAGCGCGATTCTGGTGACCCACGACCAGGAGGAAGCCTTCGCCGTCAGCGACCACGTCGGCGTGTTCAAGGATGGCCGCCTGGAACAGTGGGATACGCCCTTCAACCTCTACCACGAGCCGCTGACCCCCTTCGTGGCCAGCTTCATCGGCCAGGGTTACTTCATCCGTGGCCAGTTGCTCAGCCCCGAGGCGGTGCAGACCGAACTGGGCCTGATCCGTGGCAACCGTGCCTATACCTGGGCCAACGGCAGCGCGGTGGATGTGCTGCTGCGCCCCGACGACATCGTGCCGGACGAGGGCAGCGAGCTGAAGGCGCGCATCGTCGGCAAGACCTTCCTCGGCGCCGCCACCCTGTATCGCCTGCAACTGCCGACCGGCAGCCAGCTGGAGTCGATATTCCCCAGCCACGCCGATCACCAGCAGGGCGACGAGGTGGGTATCCGCATCGCCGCCGACCACCTGGTGGCCTTCCCCGCTCTGGGCAGTGTCGCGGCGCAGTTGCAGCTGAGCGACTCACCGGGCGTGCGCCGGGTCAGCAGCGACTGAGTCAGAGCAGCAGCTGACCGCTGGCGATGTGCCGGGCGTGGCCGGCGATCTTCACCCGCTCGCCGTCCAGGCGACAGAGCAGCTCTCCGCCCCGCGCCGAACACTGGAAGGCGTTCAGCGTCGTGCGCCCCAGGCGTTCGACCCAGTAGGGCATGAGGATGCAGTGCGTCGAACCGGTCACCGGGTCCTCGTCGATGCCGATGCTCGGTGCGAAGTAGCGCGAGACGAAATCATGCTGCTGCCCACCGGCGGTGACCAGCACGCCAAGCCCCGGCAGCGTGGCCAGGGCCCGCAGATCCGGCTGCAACGCACGCACATCGGCCTCCGAGGCCAGCACCACCATCAGCTCCTGCACACTGCCGTCGGCGTTGAACAAGGCCAGCACCTGCTCCACCTCGAGCCCCAGGGCCCGCGCAGCCTCGTCGCGCAGCACCGGCATGACGGACTCGGCACGACGCACCGGGAAATCCAGCTCCAGGCGCCCGCCCCGCCTCGCCACCTGCAGGTCGCCGGACAGGCAGGTGAAGTGCAGCACCTCGGCGGGTTCCTGGTAGATATCGAACAGCACCTTGGCGGCGGCCAGCGTGGCGTGGCCACAGAGCGGCACCTCGCTGGCAGGCGTGAACCAGCGGATGTGCCAGGCACTCCCCTGCCTCACCATGAAGGCGGTTTCCGCCAGGTTGTGCTCGGCGGCGATGCGCTGCATCAGGCCGTCGTCGAGCCAGGCATCGAGGCGATAGACCATGGCCGGATTGCCGGCGAAGGGTTGGTCGGTAAAGGCGTCGACCTGATGAAACGCGAGGGGCATGAGGATCTTCCTGACCGTACGGGAGCGGCCAGCATGCCTGCATGCCACGCCGCGCAACAGGTACAGTTGGCGTTTTCCAGATGCTCATTGCCTGCCGGCAGGAGCGGCTTCAGCCGCGAAGCCTGAGTGAGTTGCGGCTGAAGCCGCCCCTACCAATCTGGCTCGACGTTCAGCCCTCGCTGCGCACCCGCTTCACCGCATCCAGCCAGCCGGCATAGAGTCGTGCGCGCTGCTCCTCGCTCATGCGCGGCTCGAAGCGCTGCTGACGGTGCCAGTGACTGGCGATGGCCTGCAGGTCGCTGTAGATACCCAGTTTCAGGCCGGCCAGATAGGCCACCCCCAGCGCCGTGGTCTCGGTCACTTCGGGACGCTCGACGCTGACCCCGAGGATGTCGGCAAGGAACTGCATGACCCAGTTGTTCTCCACCATGCCCCCGTCGACACGCAGCGCACTGGGCGCCGCAGCACCGTCCTGGCGCATGGCTTCGAGCAGGTCGCAGGTCTGGTAACACACCGACTGCAGGCCGGCGGTGACGATCTCCTTGATCCCGGTATCGCGGGTCAGGCCGAAGATGGCGCCACGCGCCTTCGGGTCCCAGTAAGGCGCGCCCAGGCCGGTGAACGCCGGCACCAGATAGACACCGCAGGCATCGCCGGTGGCCTCGGCGAGGGCCTCGCTGTCGCGCGCATGGCTGATCAGCTTGATGCCATCGCGCAGCCACTGCACGGCGGCCCCCGCAACGAAGATGCTGCCCTCCACCGCGTATGTCACCTTGCCATCGAGGCGGTAGCCCACCGTGGTGAGCAGGCGATTCTTCGAGCTGACCGGCTGCTCGCCGGTGTTCTGGATCATGAAGCAGCCGGTGCCATAGGTGCTCTTGACCATACCGGGTTCGAAGCAGGCCTGGCCGATCAACGCCGCCTGCTGGTCGCCGGCCATGCCCAGCACCGGAATGCTGGCACCGAGCAGCTGGCTGTCGGTGTGGCCAAAGTCGGCGGCGCAGTCGAGCACTTCCGGCAGCAGGCTGGCGGGGATATCGAACAGCGCGAGCAGTTCCTCGTCCCAGCACTGCTGGTGAATGTTGAACATCAGCGTGCGCGAGGCGTTGCTGGCGTCGGTACGGTGCACCTTGCCGCCAGTCAGGTGCCACAGCAGGTAGCTGTCGACGGTGCCGAAGCGCAGTTCGCCGCGCTGCGCGCGCTCACGGGCGCCGGGCACGTTGTGCAGAATCCAGCGCAACTTGGTGGCCGAGAAATACGGATCGATCAACAGGCCGGTCTTGGCCGCGACCATCGCCTCATGCCCCTCGCCCTTCAGCCCCGCACAGTAGTCGGCGGTGCGCCGGTCCTGCCAGACGATGGCCGGATGGATCGGCTTGCCGGTCTCGGCCTCCCACACCAGCGTGGTCTCGCGCTGGTTGGTGATGCCGATGGCGGCGATCTCCGCACTGTCCAGACCACTTTCCGCGATGGCCTTGCGGCAGACGTCGAGGGTGGACGACCAGATTTCCTCGCCGTCATGCTCGACCCAGCCGTCCTGCGGAAAGTACTGCCTGAACTCCTGCTGGGCACGCGCAACCGGCAACCCCTCGGCACTGAAGATGATGGCGCGAGAGCTGGTGGTACCCTGGTCGATGGCTAGCAGGTACTGGGGCATGCAAGATTCCTTGTTGTTATCGTGAATGGTGTCGCTGTTGACCACAGCGGGGGCGTCCGGCGCGCTCAAGCCTTGCCGATGGCCGCGAACTGCCCTTGCGTGTGCTGTGCCAGGGTATCAGCCGATAGCTCCAGCTCCAGCCCGCGCCGACCGGCGCTGACGTGAACAGTGGCGTGCTGCCGGGCCGACTCGTCGATGAAGGTACGCAGGCGCTTCTTCTGTCCCAGCGGGCTGATCCCGCCCACCAGGTAGCCCGTGGCGCGCTGCGCGGCAGCCGGGTCGGCCATGTCGGCCTTCTTCGCGCCCGCCGCAGCGGCCAGTGCCTTGAGATCCAGGCTGCCAGCCACTGGCACCACGGCGACCAGCAACTCACCCTTTTCGGTGGCAGCGAGCAGCGTCTTGAACACCCGCGCCGGGGCCAGGCCAAGCTTCTCTGCCGCCTCCAGGCCGTAGGACGGCGCTTTGGGATCATGCTGATAGCTGTGCACCTGGTGCTCGGCCTTGGCTTTTTTCAACAGGTCGATTGCTGGAGTCATGTTCGAATGTGAAAACGCAATGTGAAGATGCCCTACATTAACAGGCCCAAAACCCCCATAGCTACAGCCTATAATGAGTGACCCTCAAAGGAAGCGCTCATGAATCTCGCTCCCCGCCAGCACGACATCCTCAACCTCGCCCGCGAACGCGGCTACGTCAGCATCGACGAACTGGCCCAGGCGTTCGCCGTCACCCCGCAGACCATTCGCCGCGATATCAACCAACTGGCCGAGCATGGCCTGCTGCGTCGCACGCATGGCGGCGCGGCCTGCGAGTCCTCGAGCATCCAGAACACCGCCTACGGCATGCGCGCCGGGCAGATGCGCGACGAGAAGCAACGCATCGCCGAGGCCGTGGCCGCACAGATCCCGGACCACGCCTCGCTGTTCATCAACATCGGTACCACCACCGAAGCCATCGCCCGTGAACTGCAGAACCACAAGGGCCTGAAAGTCATCACCAACAACCTGCATGTCGCCACCCTGCTCAGTGCCAAGGCCGACTTCGAGGTGCTGGTGACCGGCGGCACGGTACGCAGCGACGGCGGCATCGTCGGCCAGGCGGCGGTGGATTTCATCCAGCAGTTCAAGGTCGACTACGCCATCGTCGGCATCAGCGGCATTGACGACGACGGCAGCCTGCTCGACTTCGACTACCAGGAAGTCCGCGTCTCCCAGGCCATCATCGACAACGCGCGACAGGTCCTGCTCGCCGTCGACTCCAGCAAGTTCGGGCGCAACGCCGTGGTGCGCCTGGGCTCGATCGCCCTGGTCGACCGCGTCTTCACCGATAGCGCGCCCTCGGCCGCCATCACCCGCCTGCTGCACAGCCACAAGGTCCAGCTCGACCTGGTCTGATGGCCACGCCCCGGCGTTGAGCTGCCCGCCCGGCCACTTGGTGGATCCTGCATGACCACTCGGCGCGTGATCGCGCGCCGGGGTAGCGGAACTGCACATCTTCGTCTAGCATATTTTCGAAAGTGAACATTCACACATTCGAATCCAATAGCCGAGCGTGCCAGATGCCCCACGACCAGTTCGCCAGCCCCGTAGCGGAAGTCTATGACCTCGCCATCGTTGGCGGTGGTATCAATGGTGTAGGCATCGCCGCCGATGCCGCCGGTCGAGGCCTGTCCGTGTTCCTTTGCGAAAAGGACGACCTGGCCAGCCACACCTCCTCGGCCAGCAGCAAGCTCATCCACGGCGGCCTGCGCTACCTGGAGCACTACGAATTTCGCCTGGTGCGCGAAGCCCTGGCCGAGCGCGAAGTGCTGCTGGCCAAGGCCCCGCACATCGTCAAGCCGATGCGCTTCGTTCTGCCGCATCGCCCGCACCTGCGCCCGGCCTGGATGATCCGCGCCGGCCTGTTCCTCTATGACCACCTGGGCAAGCGCGAGCGCCTGCCGGCGTCGCGTGGCCTGCGCTTCGGCGCCGGTAGCCCGCTCAAACAGGAAATCACCCGCGGTTTCGAATACTCCGACTGCTGGGTGGACGATGCCCGCCTGGTGGTGCTCAATGCCATGGCTGCACGGGAGAACGGCGCGCACGTTCATCCGCGCACCCGCTGCGTCAGCGCCCGGCGCAGCAAGGGGCTGTGGCACATCCACCTGGAACGGGCCGATGGCAGCCTGTTCTCGATTCGCGCCCGTGGCCTGGTTAACGCCGCCGGCCCCTGGGTCGCGCGCTTCATCCGCGAGGACCTCAAGCAGCAGTCGCCCTATGGCATCCGTCTGATCCAGGGCAGCCATATCGTCGTGCCAAGGCTCTATGACGGCGAGCAGGCCTACATCCTGCAGAACGAAGACCGCCGCATCGTCTTCGCCATCCCCTACCTGGAGCGTTTCACCCTGATCGGCACCACCGACCGCGAATACCAGGGCGACCCCGCCCAGGTCGCGATCAGCGCCGAGGAAACCGATTACCTGCTCAAGGTGGTCAACGATCACTTCAAGCAGCCGCTGAGCCGCAGCGACGTGCTGCACAGCTTCGCGGGCGTGCGCCCGCTGTGCGATGACGAATCCGACGAGCCGTCGGCGATCACCCGCGACTACACCCTGTCGTTGTCCGGCGCGCCAGGCGAGGCGCCGCTGCTCTCGGTGTTCGGCGGCAAGCTGACCACCTATCGCAAGCTGGCGGAATCCGCCATGCAGCAACTGGCCCCCTTCTTCGCCAACCTCGGCAGCGCCTGGACCGCGAACGCGCCACTGCCGGGCGGTGAAGACATGGACAACCTCGAGGCCCTGGTCGACGCGCTGTGCGCCCGCTATGGCTGGCTCCCCACCAGCCTGGCACGACGCTGGGCCTGCAGCTACGGCAGCCGCACCTGGCGCCTGCTCGACGGCGTGCACAATCTGACCGATCTCGGTGACCACCTCGGCGCCGGGCTCTACACCCGCGAAGTGGATTACCTGCGCCGCGAAGAGTGGGCACGCAGCAGTGCCGACATTCTCTGGCGCCGCAGCAAGCTCGGCCTGTTCATGACCCCGGCGCAACAGACCCGCCTGCAGGAGTACCTGCACAGCCACGACCCGCATTCGGCCAACGCCGCCTGAGATTCTGCGTGCCTCATGCCCCGCTCTGCGGGGCTTTTTATTGGGCGAGAAAAAATATCTTGCGCTCGTTACCCGGTGTACGAACAACGCGACAACTTGGCGCAACTTTTTTATTGCGTTAATTCAATAACTTGGCGCCATGATGCGGAATGAAAACATTCGTATTCAGTTTTATTTTTACTTATGTTTCAAGAACTTAGGTTTGACAGACATGGAAACGCGGCAGAAAATTCGAGGCTGTCACGGTCATTGAAACAGCAGGAGCGAACATGAAAGGCGACAAGAAGGTCATTCAACACCTGAACAAGATTCTCGGTAACGAACTGGTCGCCATCAACCAGTACTTCCTGCATGCCCGCATGTATGAGGACTGGGGCTTGAAGAAGCTCGGCGAGCACGAGTATCACGAGTCCATCGACGAGATGAAGCACGCCGACAAGCTGATCAAGCGCATCCTGTTCCTCGAGGGCATTCCCAACCTGCAGGACCTGGGCAAGATCCTGATCGGTGAAAACACCAAGGAAATGCTCGAATGCGACCTGAAGATCGAGCACAAGGCGCACGGTGACCTCAAGGCCGCCATCGCCTACTGCGAGAGCATCGGCGACTACGCCAGCCGTGAACTGCTGGAAGAGATTCTCTGCTCCGAGGAAGATCACATCGACTGGCTGGAAACCCAGCTCAGCCTGATCGACGCCGTCGGCCTGCAGAACTACCTGCAATCGCAGATGGACGAATAAGCCTCATCGGCAAGACAGAAACGGGAGCCAAGGCTCCCGTTTTTTGTGGCCGCTCGCCCGTGCTGGAGCGACCTCGCAGGGGGCGCGGCAGCGCCGCCCGAAGATCAGCGCGCTTCGCTTTCCTTGACCCGGAACCAGGCCGCGTAAAGTGCCGGCAGGAACAGCAGGGTCAGCGCGGTGGCCACCACCAGACCGCCCATGATGGCCACGGCCATCGGCCCGAAGAACACGCTGCGCGACAGCGGAATCATCGCCAGCACCGCCGCCAGGGCCGTCAGCACGATGGGGCGGAAGCGCCTCACCGTCGCCTCGATGATGGCGTGCCAGCGGTCCAGGCCATGCTCGACGTCCTGCTCGATCTGATCCACCAGAATCACCGAGTTGCGCATGATCATCCCGGCCAGGGCAATGGTGCCGAGCATGGCGACGAAGCCGAACGGCTGCTGGAAGATCAGCAGGAACAGGGTCACCCCGATCAGCCCCAGCGGCGCGGTGAGGAACACCATCGCCGAACGCGAGAAGCTCTTCAGCTGCAGCATCAGCAGGGTCAGCACCACCACGATGAACAGCGGCACGCCGGCGTTCACCGACTTCTGCCCACGCTGCGAATCCTCCACCGTTCCGCCGACCTCCAGCAGGTAGCCGTCGGGCAGCTCGGCGCGGATCGGCTCCAGGGTCGGCAGAATCTGCTGGGTCAGGGTCGCCGGTTGCTGCTTGCCATAGATGTCGGCGCGCACGGTGACGTTGGGCAGGCGGTTGCGGTGCCAGATGATGCCTTCCTCGAAGCCGTACTCCAGGGTGGCGACCTGCGACAGGGCCACGCTGCGGCCGCTGTCGGTGGGAACCGCCAGGCTCGGCAGCAGGCTCAGGGCCTTGCGCTCCTGCGGCGTGCCACGCTGGAGAATCTCGATCAGCTCATTGTCCTCGCGGTACTGGCTGACGCTGGTACCCGACAGCGAGCCCTGCAGGAAACGCGACAGCTCGGCGGTGTTGACCCCCAGCGCCCGAGCGCGGTCCTGGTCGATGTTGAGGATCACCACCTTGCTCGGCTCTTCCCAGTCCAGGTGCACGTTGACCACATGCGGGTTCTCGCGCACCTTGTCCGCGACCTGGCGGGCCAGGGCGCGTACCTCGTCGATGTGCTCGCCACTGACGCGGAACTGGATCGGATAGCCGACCGGCGGGCCGTTCTCCAGGCGGCTGACCCGGCTGCGCAGGGTCGGGAACTCGTCGTTCATCACCTGGATCAGCCAGGTGCGCAGGCGTTCGCGCTCCTCGATGCTCGATGCCAGCACCACGAATTGGGCGAAGCTTGCGGCCGGCAACTGCTGGTCCAGCGGCAGGTAGAAGCGCGGGGAACCGGTGCCGACATAGGCGACGTAGTTGTCGATGCCGGTCTGTTCCTTGAGCAGTTTCTCCAGGCGGTGCACCTCGGCCTCGGTGGCGCTGAGGGACGCCCCCTCCTCCAGCTTGATGTCGACCATCAGCTCCAGGCGACCGGACGCCGGGAAGAACTGCTGCGGCACGAAGCGGAATATCACCACCGAGCCGACGAACAGGGCGATGGTCAGCATGATCACCGTGATGCGGTGACGCACGCACCACTGCACCGTGGCCCGTACGCGGCGATAGAACGGCGTCGCGTAGGGATCGTGGCCGGCAGCGCTGCCGCCATGCTTCGCCGCATGCAGCTTGGCCAGGTCGGGCAGCAGCTTGTCGCCCAGGTAGGGCACGAACATCACGGCGGCGATCCACGAGGCGATCAGCGAGATGGCCACCACCTGGAAGATCGAGCGGGTGTACTCGCCGGTGCCGGACTGGGCAGTGGCGATGGGCAGGAAGCCGGCAGCGGTGATCAGGGTGCCGGTCAGCATCGGGAACGCCGTGCTGGTCCAGGCGAAACTGGCCGCCTTGAGCCGGTCGAAGCCCTGCTCCATCTTGATCGCCATCATCTCCACGGCGATGATCGCGTCGTCCACCAGCAGGCCGAGGCCCAGCACCAGCGCCCCCAGGGAAATCTTGTGCAGGCCGATGCCCAGGTAGTACATGGCGGCGAAGGTCATCGCCAGCACCAGCGGAATCACCAGCGCCACCACCAGACCGGTGCGCAGGCCCAGCGAGAAGAAGCTGACCGCCAGCACGATCACCAGCGCTTCCACCAGCACCTTGACGAACTCGCCCACGCCGGTCTTCACCGCCGCCGGCTGGTCCGACACCTTGCTCAGCTCCATGCCCAGCGGCAGGGTCTGCTGCAGGCGGGCGAACTCGGTTTCCAGCGCCTTGCCGAGGACCAGGATGTCGCCGCCGTCCTTCATCGACACGGCGATGCCGATGGCGTCCTCGCCCATGAAACGCATGCGCGGTGCGGGTGGGTCGTTGAAACCGCGCTTGACCTCGGCCACATCGGAGATGCGGAAGGTGCGGTCAGCGACGCGAATGGGGAAGTCGCGGATCTCCTGCACCGACTCGAAGCGCCCGGTCACGCGCAGCTGGATGCGCTCGCTGGCGGTTTCGAAGAAACCGGCGGCCGTCACCGCGTTCTGCGCCTCGAGGGCCTGCTGCACGGCGGACAGCGGCAGGCCCAGCGTCGCCAGCTTGGTGTTGGACAGCTCGATCCAGATCTTCTCGTCCTGCAGGCCGACCAGCTCGACCTTGCCGACATCCTTGACCCGCTGCAGTTGCAGCTGGATGCGGTCGGCATAGTCCTTGAGCACGGCGTAGTCGAACCCGCTGCCGGTCAGGGCATAGATATTGCCGAAGGTGGTGCCGAACTCATCGTTGAAGAACGGCCCCTGGATGCCTGGCGGCAGCGTGTGGCGGATATCGCTGACCTTCTTGCGCACCTGGTACCAGAGGTCCGGAATCTCCGCGCTATGCATGGAGTCACGCGCCATGAAGGTGACCTGGGACTCCCCCGGACGGGAGAAGCTGGTAATGCGCTCGTACTCGCCGGTCTCCATCAGCTTCTTTTCGATGCGTTCGGTGACCTGACGGGAAACCTCTTCAGCCGTGGCACCCGGCCAGATGGTGCGGATCACCATGGCCTTGAAGGTGAACGGCGGGTCCTCGCTCTGCCCCAGCTTGGTGTAGGAAATCGCCCCGACGATGGCGAACAACAACATGATGTAGAGGACGATCTGACGATGACGCAGCGCCCAGGCCGACAGGTTGAAGCTCATGCGGCTTACTCCTTGGCGGCCAGTTCGACGTTGCGATTGTCACGGTCCACCGGGCGCACCCTGAGCCCCTCGCGCAGAACCTGAACGCCGGCGGCCACGATCCAATCGGAAGCGTTCAGCCCCTCCAGCACCGGCACACGCTCGTCGCCATAGGCGCCGATCCGCACCGGGCGACGCTGCAGCTTGTGCTCCTTGGGATCGACGACCCAGACGAAGGGCTGGTCCTGCTCGGCACTGAGCGCCGACAGCGGCACCGACAGCGGCACTACGCCGTTGCTGGCGATGAACACCCGCGCACTCTGGCCCAGCTCGGCCGGCACCTTGCCCTCGACGAAGGCGACGCGCGCGGCGAAGGTCCGCGACTGCGGATCGGCGGCCGGCGCCATCTCACGGATACGTCCCGGGAAACGCTGATCGGGCTGCGACCACAGCTCCACTTCCACCGCCTGGCCGATCGCGAAACGGCCGAAGCTCTGTTCCGGCAGGCTGATCGACACCTCGCGTTCACCGTCGGCAGCCAGGGTGAAGACCGTCTGGCCGGCTGCGACCACCTGCCCGACCTCGACCGAGCGACGCGCGATCACGCCGTCCTGCGAGGCGCGCAGCACGGCGTAATCGGTCTGGTTGCGGGCCACGTCGTATTCGGCCTTGACCTGATTCAGCCGCGCGGCACCGGCGCGGTACTGGTTCTCGACGTTGTCGAACTGCGAACGGCTGACCAGGTTGCGCTCGAGCAACGCCTTGTAGCGCTCGCGCTCGGCACGCACGGTCTGCAGGTTGGCCTCGGCCGCCGCCACCTGGGCGCGCGTGGCCTCCAGCTGCAGGCGGACGTCCTGCGGGTCGAGCTCGGCCAGGGGCTGGTCCTTCTTCACCCGGTCGCCGACGTCGACCATGCGCTTGGCCACCTTGCCGGCGATGCGGAAGGCCAGCTCCGGCTCGTAGCGCGCCCGCACCTCGCCCGGGTAGCTGTCGACCAGGGCAGTCGCTGGCTGCGGCTGAACGACCATGGCAGGACGAATGGGCTGTTCGACCTGCTGACCATTGCCACAGGCAGACAACAGCAAGACAAGACCCAGAGACGAAACGAGAGGAACGACGTGGCGGGACATGTGCAAGACCTTTCGGAGAAGGTTTGAGGGCTGCCCCCTGGAGTGGCCAGCAGCGCCAGTGCGACGCGGAGGCAGACTGGAAGCGCGTTCAGCGCCGCGGCGTCATCTGCCCTCGCCCCGCCCTGATCGCCTCGTCGACGCGCCAGGAAGAGTCCTTTGGAATATTTGTACTGCCGGGTATAGTAAAAATAGCAAACTCGCCAGTCCAGTATTAAAATCAGCCAATGCCTGACAAGTTGTTACAACCTTCCGGTCCCGGTCGACCCAAGGACCCCGCCAAACGCCGCGCCATTCTCGACGCGGCGAAGAACCTGTTCCTGCGCAACGGCTACGATGGCAGCAGCATGGACACCATCGCCGCCGAGGCCGGCGTGTCCAAGCTCACGGTGTACAGCCACTTCACCGACAAGGAGACGCTGTTCTCCGCCGCGATCAAGGCCAAGTGCGAGGAGCAGTTGCCCGAGCTGCTGTTCGAGCTCCCGGATGACGTGCCGCTGGAAAGCCAGTTGCTGGGCATCGCCCGTGGCTTCCTGGCCCTGATCAACAGCAGCGAGTCCGTGGAGATGCACCGCATGATGGTCAGCCTGGCCAGCCAGGGCTCGAAGCTGTCGCGGATGTTTTACGAGGCCGGACCGCAGCGGGTCCAGGAGGAGATGGAGCTGCTGCTGCGCAAGGCCTCCGAGCGCGGCCTGCTGCAGCTGGACGACCCGCACCGGGCCGCCGACCACTTCTTCAGCCTGCTCAAGGGCGGCGCGCACTTCCGCCTGCTGATCGGCTGTGGCGACCCGCTGCAGGGGGCAGCGGCAGAGCACCACGTGCAGGACTCGGTTCAGCTGTTCCTGCGCGCCTATCGCGCCGACCGCTAGACAGGCCCGGGGCTCAGGCTTCCAGCTTCTTCTTCGGATAGATGTCGTAGCGGCTGGACTTGCCCTCGAGCACGTAGCCGGGCTTGCTGCCCTCGATCGCCGGCGCCTTGCGCGGTCGCTTGACCACCACCCGGTGACTGGCCAGCGCCAGCGCCGCCTGCAGCAACGCCGGGGCATCCAGGTCGTCGCCGACGAAGGGGCGGAACAGCCGCATCTCCTTCTTCACCAGCGCGCTCTTGTCGCGATGCGGGAACATCGGATCGAGGTAGATCACCTGCGGGGCCTCGCCCTGCCAGTGCTGCATCAGCTCGATGGCATTGCCGTTGAGCAGGCGCATCCGCGCGGCGATGGGGGCGACATCCAGATTCAGCGCGGCGCGCTGCAGACCGTCTTCCAGCAACGCGGCGACCAGCGGCTGACGCTCGATCAGCGTCATCTCGCAGCCCAGGCTGGCCAGCACGAAGGCGTCGCGCCCCAGGCCAGCGGTTGCATCGAGGATTCGCGGGCGAATTCCCGACTGCACGCCCACCGCCTTGGCAATCATCTGCCCGCTGCCACCCCCGAACTGGCGCCGATGCGCCGCCGCCCCCTCGACGAAGTCCACCCGCACCGGCCCGGGCGCCTTGTCGCCCAGCTCGACCAGCTGCAGCCCGTCATCGCCGAGCTGCAGGGCGAACTCGGTGTCCCCCTGCTGCGCCAGGCCAAGGCGCGCGGCCCACCGGGCGGCCGCTTCGGCGTACTGGGGATGCAAGGCTTGCATGTGGATACTGGCGTTGTGCCGCTCGTCGGTCATTGGTTCTGTCTGCTCAGAAATCACTCAAGTCATCGGCCCGCAGGCCGATAGCGAAGAAGCGGCATTCTGCCAGACCCGGCCGCCGACAGCCGCATCGAGTGTGATCATGTTCGACGCTCTATCCGCTCCACGCCCGCTCAGCAGTCCGGCGAGCCCACGCCCGCACGACGATGACCTGGACAAGGCGGCGCGCGAATCCCTCGATTACCAGATTCTGCGCCGTACCCTGGGCATCGAGGACAAACAGAAGCCCGGCAAGATCGCCCGCGAGCTGAACGACACCGTCGAGCCGCCGGCGGTATCCGCCAGCGCCGCCTCCCTCAGCCAGGCGGTGGTCGACCAGCGCTCGCTGGAACTCGACGTCACGCTCGAGCAGACGCCCCAGCAGGTCGACCCCCTGGTGCTGGACCTGGCCGGCAACGGCTTCTCCACCAACGGCCTGCTCCGCCCGACACGCTTCGACCTGGATGCCGATGGCCGCACGGACTCGGTCAGCATGCCCAGCGGCGACGATGCGCTGCTGGCGCTGGATCGCAACGGCAATGGCCGCATCGACGACGGCCGCGAACTGTTCGGCGACCAGCATGGCGCCGCCAACGGTTTCGCCGAGCTGGCGCGCTTCGACGACAACGGCGATGGCCGCATCGACGCGGCCGATGCCGTGTTCGACCAGTTGCGCCTGCTGCGCTTCGACGCCCAGGGCCGCCAGCACCTGCAGACACTCGACGAAGCGGGCGTCAGCGCCATCGACTTGCAGGCGCGCGACGTCAGCATCGCCCTGGGTGCCTACGACCAGATCGCCCAACTGGGACGGTTCGAGTTCAGCGACGGACGCAACGGGCAGGCGGCCGACCTGCTGCTGGCCAAGCGCTAGCGGTGTAAACCCTGCCCTGCAACAGCCAGACGCGACGCCCTAGCGGCACATCCGCCACATGCCCATGTCCAGGTGGAAGTGGTCACGGTGCGCCGCGTTGTAGTCCGGCCCCAGGGTGATGTTGAAGCGCTCGCAGGCGGCGTCCTGTACCAGGCGCAGGAAACGCGCGTTGTCGCCCTCCCCCGACCAGTCGTGCAGCACGCTGATGCGCCGGCCATCGCGCAGACGAAAACCGACCAGGTCCAGGGCATTGGCATAGGAATGCTGGCTCGGCCGCTGGCTGCCGGCGATGCTGCGACAGGCGAAGCTACCGACATGCTCGACACGGCTTACCGGCTGGCCGAACACGCGTTGCGCTGCTGGCTGCAGACCATGGCGCTCGAACAGCGCGAAGCTCACCGCCAGCGGACAGGTGGCCATGAAGCTGCTGCTCAGGCCGACGCGGCCGCCCTGGACGCGCACGGCATTGCGTACCGGACAACCGGGTTGCGGCGTGCTGTCAGGCAGGCGGGTGAAACGCAGGCCGGCGGTCGCCAGGGCCAGATCGCACAGCGCGCGATCTTCGCTCAGACGCCAGACCTTGAAGCCGGTCAGCAGGTTCGGCGCGTCCCGCACATCCAGCGGTGCCCAGGGGTTGAAACGCGGCGCGACGTCCAGCCAGCCGCGCCACAGGGCAAGCAGCAGCGCCGCGCCCAGCAGCACGGACACGAGCAACAGCCAGCCGACCTTGCGTATCAGCATCGACATTCTCCGTCAGAGCAGGCCGAGCTGTTCCAGCTCCGGCTCCACCTGCAACACGGGCAGTTCGGGCAACCCGGGCAGACGCTGCATCAACTGCTGATGGAAACGCCGGGCCAGTTCGGGGGCCAGGCGGTTGTCCGACGTATGCGCGAACACGTAGGGGCGCAGCCCCTGTTCGATCCAGCCGGCGACCTTGTCCAGCCAGGGAAGCATGAAAGGATCATTGGCCAGCAGCTCGGGGTGGCCGATGAAACGCAGCTGCGGGCTCTGGCTGAAGGCCGTGGGCCGGGTGGGCAGGCGCGGCTTCTTGGCCTGGGCGTGCAACACCGCAGGCGCTTGCGACTCACAGCTGAACAGCGCACGCGAATCCAGGCAGACGCGCTCGATGCCGCGCTCGTGCAGCAGGCGATTGAGCAGCCGTTCGGCATCGCCCTTGGCGAAGAACTCCGGGTGACGCACCTCGATCGCCAGCGGCAGGTCCCCCCAGTGCTCGATGAACGACGCCAGCTCCGCCAGTCGCGAAGGAGCGAAGCTGGCCGGCAGCTGCAACCAGTAGGGCTGCACCCGTGCGCCGAGCGGCGCCAGCAATTGGCGAAACTGCGCCACCTCATCCAGCTGCTGGCAGAGGTCGTCGCTGTGGCTGATCTCTCGCGGCAGCTTGGCACAGAAGCGGAAATGCTCCGGCATCTGCTGCGCCCAGCGCACCACCGTCTGCTCGCTGGGCCGGGCATAGAAGGTGGTATTGCCCTCCACCGCATTGAACACCTGGACATAGCGCGCGAGAAACTCGGCCGGCCGCGTGTCGTCAGGGTAGAGCGTGGCGCGCCAGGCCGCTTCGCTCCAGGACGGGCAACCGAGGTAGTAAGGAAGCGCAGCAGTCATCGGTCGATGCAAGCCACCTGGCAGAGGCGCGGAAAACGCGGTGAAACGGAGTTACGCGTAGAGGTCGAGACCGAGTACTTCCTGCGCATCGGACTCGCTCGCGTAGGCGGCGGTGGTGCTGTAGCTGGCCAGCGCCTGAGCGGCACGACCACTCAGCGCAGGTTGTTGATAGCCCAGGTCCTGGGAGCGCGCGGGCAGGCTGTCGCCGTTACTGCTGCTGGCCTGGACCCGGCGAATCTGCGGGGTCTGCTCCAGCCCCTGGCTGCTGGCCGGAGCGGCCGGCTGCTCACGCTGAGCCTCGACTTCCCGCTGCGCCTCGCGATAGGGCGTGACTGCAGTCCCCGAACGGGGGCCGCGATCTGGCGAGTAGGAAGGTAGGTAACCGTCGATCCGCATCTAGGACTGCTCGGTAGGCTCGGCTGAACAGGGCATTGTGTTGGCAATGTAGCGGCGTGTATCGACCTTGGCAAATACCATCCGCCCGTCGACGCCGCGCATCCGACCGGCTGTCACGCCGGCGGCGCCTTGGGTGTGGCGACCTGGTCACGCAGGTACACCGGCTGCGCCTGATCGGCAGGCAGCGCCTCGCCACGACTCCAGGCAAAGCGGGCCAGCGCGAGCAGGTCCTCGGCATGCGGCAGCAGGCTGCCATCCATGCCACTCGGTTGCAGCGCGATGCGCGCGGCGAAGGTGCCCCAGCCGGTGCCAGCGCCGAACCACTCGCCAGCGCTGCCACGCGGCGCCTCGGCCTGCTCCGGCGGCAGCACCGCTTCCTGGCCAAGCAGACGCATCTCGCCTTCCTGCGCCTGGTAGCAGCCCCAGTACACCTCGTCCATCCGCGCATCGATGGCCGCCGCGACCTGTGTCACTCCACGCTCACGCAGGGCGCGCTGAGCCAGTACGGCCAGGTTGGACACCGGTACGACCGGACGCTCGAGCGCGAAGGCCAGCCCCTGCACCACGCCGATGGCGATACGCACCCCGGTGAAGGCGCCGGGGCCACGACCGAAGGCAATGGCATCCAGTGCCGCGGCGCTGATGCCGGCGTCTCCCAGCAGTTGCTGGATCATCGGCAGCAGGCGCTGGGCATGCAGGCGCGGAGCGACTTCGTAGTGGCTGAGCACGCGACCGTCGTGCAGCAGCGCGACGGAACAGGCTTCGGTGGCGGTATCCAGGGCCAGGAGAGTGGTCATTGGGTTCGGACGGCTGAAGAAAAAAGAGCCGGCATTAGACCGGCTCGAGGATTTTTTTTCCAGTTTCATGACGGTGCCCGGCCTGCGCCGGGCGACCGACGGGAGCCTTACCAGGGCTCGATGACTGTCTCGGCGTCCCAGCCCTCGAGCGGCGCCTTGGACCAGGTGCCGTAACCGGCGTTGGGGAAGACGATCCACTCGGTGCCCCACTTGCCCGCCTCTTCGGCGACGGTCTTGCGTTGCGCATCGAGCGGGGTCTTGCGGAAACGGGCATCGAAGTCATGCAGGGTATCGCCGAGCAGCAGCACGATCTGGTGATCGGCGCTGACGATGGCGCGGCGCTCGACCTTCGGCGGGCCCAGCAGCAGCACGCTGTCCGCCGAGACCTGCGGCAGCCCCAGTTTGCTGAGGGTGGCCAGGGTGTACTTCTTCTGCTCGTCGGAGCGGTCGGACACGTAGCGAATGGTCACCCCGAGCTTGTCGGCGTGTTCGAGGAATTTCTTCGCGCCGGGGATCAGCGCCGGTGTGCCGTCACGCTCCCAGGGCAGCCAGGTGTCCCAGGCGTCGTACTGATGACAGTTGGCCAGGTCCCGCGCCAGCAGCGCGCTGTTGTCGATCACCGTTTCGTCGAGGTCGGTGACGATGGCCAGCTTGGCGGGGTCTTTCGCCGCAGCCACGGCCTTGTCGAGTTTCTCCGTGGCGATGTTGTAGGCCTGCAACTGCAGCGCCTGGATTTCCGCCGACTGCTGCTGGAAGCGCAGGCCCATGCGGAACTCGGCAACGGAACAGTCGGTCTTGCTCGGTGCTGCGGAATCGGCGAATGCCAGCGGAGCGGCCAGCAGCGATGCGGCAAGGCCCAGCCAGATACGTTTATCGGTCATTGAATACCCTCTTCCTTATTGGTTCACCTGTCGACACGCCCCAGGCGCCCGCCCGAGGCTGCACGGTCGATACTAGTCGGCCCTGTAGTGCGGGCCATGCTTGAGAGCGACCCGAACATACCATGTTGCAGAAACGACCAAGGCCCCTTTCGGGGCCTTGGCAGGAGGACGACTGGCGGGGTGGACTCAGTCCAGCGCGGCCAGGGTCTTCGCGGTGATCTGCTCGACGCTGCCGACACCCGGAATGTGGGTGTACTTCGGCGTGCCGGTCTCGGCAGAGAGGTTCTGGTAGAAGTCCACCAGCGGCTTGGTCTGCGAATGGTAGACGGACAGGCGATGACGCACGGTCTCTTCCTTGTCGTCTTCGCGCTGCACCAGCTCCTCACCGGTGAGGTCGTCCTTGCCGGCCTCTTTCGGCGGGTTGTATTCGGTGTGGTAGACGCGGCCGGAAGCCGGGTGTACGCGACGACCGGACAGACGCTTGACGATTTCCTCGTCGTCCACGGCGATTTCCACCACGTGGTCCAGCGCCACGCCGGCATCACGCAGGGCTTCGGCCTGCGGAATGGTGCGCGGGAAGCCGTCGAACAGGAAGCCGTTGGCGCAATCGGCCTGAGCGATGCGCTCCTTGACCAGGTTGATGATCAGGTCGTCGGAGACCAGACCGCCGGCGTCCATCACGCTCTTGGCCTTCAGGCCGAGCTCGGTGCCGGCCTTGACCGCAGCACGCAGCATGTCGCCAGTGGAGATTTGCGGAATACCGAACTTCTCGGTGATGTAGCGAGCCTGGGTACCTTTGCCGGCACCGGGCGCCCCCAGCAGAATCACGCGCATCGATGTGCTCCTCAAGATTTATCTAGTAATCGGTCGGACTCGCCTCGTGGGGCCAATCTCTTGAATGGTGTGCGGCAGCTGTAGCGGCCAAAAGGCTGCTCAAGATACACAGCACTCCCCAGGCGCACAAGCCGCCTAAAGTCGGATAAAAACCCTCCGCCCGATGCAGTGCCGACAGCCGGCAGGGGCGGCGCGACACGCGCCTCATGCCCCTGCGACGGCCTCAGCCGGTGTTGCGCAGACCCGCCGCGATACCCGCCACGCTGACCAGCAACGCCTGCTCGAGAGGGCTCTCCGGCGCCTGCTCGCGGAGCCGGCAGCGGGCCAGCAACTCGGCCTGCAGCAGGTGCAGCGGATCGAGATAGGTATTGCGCACGCTGATCGACTCCAGCGTCTCGGGACTGTGCGCAAGCAGGCGAGACTGGCCGGTCAGTTCCAGCACGGCGGAGCACGCCTGCGACAATAGGTCGCGTAATTGCCCACCCAGCGGCTGCAAGGCCGGCTCGACCAGCCGCTCGTCGTACAGTGCCGCGATGCTGGCGTCGGCCTTGCTCAGGACCATCTCCAGCATGTCGATGCGCGTGCGGAAGAACGGCCAGTGCTCGCGCATGTGCTTGAGCAGCTCGCCATCGCCCCCCGCCAGGGCCTGCCCCAGCGCCTGCTCCCAGCCCAGCCAGGCCGGCAGCATCAGGCGCGTCTGAGTCCAGGCGAAGATCCACGGAATCGCCCGCAGGCTCTCCACGCCGCCCGCGCGCCGCTTGGCCGGCCGGCTGCCCAGCGGCAGCCGGCCCAGCTCCTGCTCCGGCGTGGCCTGGCGGAAGTACTCGACGAACTGCGGGTGCTCGCGCACCACGCCACGGTAAGCCTGCACACCGGCACTGGCGAGACGGTCCATCATCGCCCGCCAGCTGGGCTCGGGCGCAGGTGGTGGCAGCAGCGTGGCTTCCAGCACCGCCGCCAGGTAGAGGTTGAGGTTCTGCTCGGCGATGTCCGGCAGGCCGAACTTGAAGCGAATCATCTCGCCCTGTTCGGTGGTGCGGAAACGCCCGGCCACCGAGCCCGGCGGTTGCGACAGGATCGCCGCATGCGCAGGGCCACCGCCACGGCCCACGGTGCCACCGCGACCATGGAACAGCAGCAACTCGACCTGATGCGCCTGGCACAGGCGCACCAGTTCTTCCTGGGCGCGGTACTGCGCCCAGGCCGCCGCGGTAGTACCGGCATCCTTGGCCGAGTCGGAATAGCCGATCATCACCTCCTGCGGCCCGTGCAGGCGCGCCCGGTAGCCTGGCAGGCCCAGCAGGCGGTCGATCGCCGGGCCGGCGTGATCGAGGTCGGCCAGGGTTTCGAAAAGTGGCACCACACGCATCGGCCGGCGCAACCCGGCCTCCTTGAGCAGCAACTGCACGGCGAGGACATCGGAAGCCGCACCGGCCATGGAGATCACGTAGGAGCCCAGCGATGCCGCTGGTGCGGCCGCCACCTCGCGGCAGGTGGCGAGCACCTCGGCGGTGTCCGCCGCCGGGCGATAGTCGACGGGCAGCAACGGCCGGCGGTTTTCCAGCTCGCGCTGGAGGAACGCCAGGCGCGCCTCCTCGTCCCATTCGGCGTACTTGCCCAGCCCCAGGTAGTCGGTGATCTCCGATAGCGCCGCAGCATGGCGCGCGGCATCCTGGCGCACGTCCAGGCGCACCAGGAACAGGCCGAAGGTCGCCGCCCGGCGCAGGCAATCGAGCAACGGCCCGTCGGCGATCACGCCCATGCCACAGGCATGCAGCGACTGGTAGCACAGTTGCAGGGGCGCCAGCAGATCATGATTGTCGCGCAGCACTGCGCTGCTCGGCGCGATGTCGGCGTCGAGCGCCTGCTGCGCCCAGCGGCGTGTCTCGCGCAGGCGCTCGCGCAACTGCTTGAGCAACGCGCGATACGGCTCGGCGTTGTCGCCGACCTGAGCACGCAGCTCGGCGCTGGCCTGCTGCATGGACAACTCGGCGGCCAGCTGGTCGATATCGCGCAGGTACAGGTCAGCGGCCATCCAGCGCGCCAGCAGCAGCACCTCGCGCGTTACCCGCGCGGTGACATTGGGGTTGCCGTCGCGGTCACCGCCCATCCAGGAGGCGAAGCGAACCGGCGCGGCCTCCAGCGGCAGGCGCAGGCCGGTAGCGGCGCGCAGGCTGTTGTCGGCGCGCCGCAGAAACTGCGGTACCGCCTGCCACAGCGAATGCTCGATCACGGCGAAGCCCCACTTGGCTTCATCCACCGGGCTGGGGCGGCTGCGGCGAATCTCCTCGGTATGCCAGGCCTCGGCGATCAGCCGCTGCAGGCGCTCGACGATAGCCTGGCGCTCCGCCGGCAGCAGGTCGCTGTGATCCAGCGCCGTCAGTTGCGCGGCGATGGCGTCGTACTTCTGGATCAGGGTGCGCCGCGCCACCTCGGTGGGGTGGGCGGTGAGCACCAGTTCGATGTCCAGGCGGCCGAGCTGGCGCGCCAGCTCCTCCGCGCCCTGCCCGCTGGCGAGCAGACGTTCGAGCAGCTCGTCGAGCACGCGCAACTCGAAGGGTTCGGGTTCGTCGGCGCGACGCCGGCGCACGCGGTGCTGCTGCTCGGCGATATTGGCCAGGTTGAGGAACTGGTTGAAGGCGCGCGCCACCGGCAGCAGCTCATCGTCGCCGAGCTGACCGAGGGTGCTGGCCAGCTGTTCGGTGTCGGTGGCGGTCCCGCGACGACCGGCCTTGGCGCCCTTGCGAATGCGTTCGATCTTGTCGAGGAACTCGTCGCCCAGCTGGGTGCTGATGGTCTTGCCCAGCAGCTCGCCAAGCAGGTGCACCTCCTCACGCAGACGCGCATCGATTTCTGCCATGTCGCACTCCTTCTCCTGACCGATGTCAACAGAGTGCCCAGCGCGCCAACTTCTTACAAGGGTGCGACGCGCAGCAGGGCGCGCGACAGCGCTGGGTCTAGGCTTGTACACAGGGGTCGCCTGCCCCGTTCGCGAGGAGTGACAGCATGAGAATCCGAGAGCTGGCAGAACATTGGGAACAGAATGCCCAGGGCCGCCTGACGACGACCCGCTACCAGATTCACCTGGATGTCGAAGCGGCCGCCCGCCTGGCTGCGCTCACCGAGATGTACCCCAAGCACCACAGCGAAGAACTGCTTGGCGAGCTGATCGGCGCGGCCCTGGAGGAACTGGAAGCCAGCCTGCCCTACGTGCGCGGCAGCAAGGTCGTGGCCCTGGACGAACAGGGCGATCCGCTCTACGAGGACGTCGGCCCGACACCGCGCTTCCTGGCGCTGTCGCGCAAGTACCTGCGCGAGATCACGGAGATGGACGAGCAGAACCCGCAGGCCCGCCACGGCACCTGAGCGTTCAATATATCGCTCACTTCGCCGATCATCTCGCATCCCTCGAGGCGTTTTTCTATTACGCCGCTTCAACCGACACCGCGCAAAAAATCGACGGATCCACGTCAAGCCAGCACAGCCTTCCTCATAAACCCAGTAGAAACGGCCTCCGCACAGTACTGACGGGGGTTGCAGCGCGCCGCCCCGGCGCCCGAAACCACTGCTGAAAGCTGGCCAAATGACGCCCCCGCATCAGGCGAATCGTGAGCAAACTGTCATTTTTTCTGAACCATTCAAAAAACACGCGGGTCCCAATTTCAGGTCATCGAGGCACGCCAGCCTCCCGCGGGACGGCTCCTCGATGCGCCACTTGTCACGGATATCGTCATTCATAGGAGTGTTTCAAATGGAGTTAGCCGCCATGAAGACCCATACCGAGAAGCGTCCAAACACCAGCCTGCGCGGAATCAAACTGGCTGCCCTGGTCCTGGGCAGCAGCCTCGTGCTCGCTGGTTGCGCCGGCAACCCGCCCAGTGAGCAGTACGCCGTCACGGAGTCCGCCGTGAACTCGGCGATCAGCGCCGGCGGTACCGAGTTCGCCCCGGTGGAAATGAAAGCCGCGCAGGACAAGCTCAAGCAAGCCGAATTCGCCATGCACGAGGAAGAGTACGAGAAAGCCCGTCGCCTGGCCGAGCAGGCCGAATGGGACGCTCGCCTCGCCGAGCGCAAGGCCCAGGCCGCCAAGGCCGAACGTGCCGTGCAGGATGCCCGCCAGGGTGTTCAGGAACTACGCGAGGAAGGCATGCGCAACGCTCAGTGAGCGCCCGCACCTCGCCCATTCGCTGACAGATATAAGGATGAATCGCCATGCGTAAACACGTGATGATCCCCGCCCTCCTGGCCATGAGCGTCGGCCTCGCCGCCTGCTCGCACCAGCCCAACGCCAACCTCGAGTCGGCCCGCAGCAATTTCTCTTCGCTGCAGAGCGACCCGCAGGCCAACAAGGTCGCGGCGCTGGAAACCAAGGAAGCCCAGGAATGGCTGAACAAGGCCGACAAGGCCTACATGGAGAAGGAAGACGAGAAGAAGGTCGACCAACTGGCCTACCTGACCAATCAGCGCGTCGAGGTGGCCAAGCAGACCATCGTCCTGCGCAGCGCCGAAGCCGAACTGAAGAACGCATCGGCACGCCGCGCCCAAGCGTTGCTGGACGCTCGCGACGCGCAGATTCGCAAGCTGCAGAACAGCCTCGATGCCAAGCAGACCGAACGCGGCACCCTGGTGACCTTCGGTGACGTCCTGTTCGACTTCAACAAGGCCGAGCTGAAGAGCAGTGCCCTGCCCAACGTCACCGAGCTGGCACGCTTCCTTCAGAAGAACCCGGAACGCCAGGTGATCGTCGAGGGCTATACCGACAGCGTCGGCTCCGCCAGCTACAACCAGGGCCTGTCGGAACGACGCGCCGAGTCGGTCCGTCGCGCGCTGATCCGCGCCGGTGTCGCACCGTCACGCATCGTCGCCCAGGGCTACGGCAAGGAGTACCCCGTCGCGGACAACGGCAGCGACTCCGGCCGAGCGCAGAACCGCCGTGTGGAGGTGACCATCTCCAACGACAACCAGCCGGTCGCGCCCCGCTCCTCCAGCGACGCCTGATCGCCGAGCGCCATGAAGAAACCCGCCTGTTGGCGGGTTTCTTGTTTTCCGGGGTTCGCTTGTCGCAGGGCTCTGCCAGCCCTTACTGCTGCAGCGCGGGCGTTTCCTCGCCCATGCAGCGTACGGCCTGCTTCTTGTTGTCCACCAGCACGCCGGTCAGGCCCTTCTGCTCCAGATCGAACAGCACCAGCACCCCGTCGATGCACTGCGCGACCTGGTTGGCCGGCTTCAGCGACACCTTGTAGTCCTCGCCGGGGATGGTCTTGAGCATGGTGAAGTCGGACAGCAACAGGGCATCTTCGGGTTTGGCGAAATGCACGTAGCCGTAGTACCAGAGCACGGCGACGGTGCCGACGATGCTGCCGATGGCGGTGATGATCAGCGGGATGGGGTTGCGTTCGGTCATTGCGGACTCTCTGTTGCGGATTCGGTAGCCGTTTCCAGGCGTTCGAGCGTGGCCAGCGGCGTCTCGAAGAACGCCAGCAACGACGCGCGCCAGGCCGGTTCGGCGAAGGTTTGCACGTGCGCGCCGCGGGTCGCCTGGAAAGCACGTGGCGGGCGCGCAGCTTGATACAAACGCCGGCCATTGGAAAGCGGCACGATCGTGTCGTCAACACTGTGGTAGATCAGCAGCGGCAAACCCTCGAGCTTGTCGATGCCATGAATGGCGCTGTCGGCATCCGGCACCAGCCACGACAGCGGCACCTGCAGTGGCCAGGTCAGCCAGGACGTGCTCAGCGCATGGCGCGCGACATCGCGATAGCTCGCCGGCACGCCATCGAGGGCCATGGCCCGCACGGCTGACCGGCGCTCGGGGTGCTCAGCCAGATAGTGCACGGCCAACGCCCCGCCGAGGCTCTGCCCCAGCACGAACAGGGGCTGGCCCCGGACTTCTGGTGCCTGCTCGAGCCAGGCGAACGCCGCGTCGATATCCTGGTACACCGCAGGCAGGCTGGGCTTGCCTGCGGAAAGCCCGTAGCCACGGTAATCCAGCATCAGCACCTGATAGCCCTGCTCCGGCAGCCAGTGCACGCCGCCCAGGTGCCAGGCCAGGTTGCCGCCGTTGCCATGCAGATGCAGCACCGTGCCCTTGACCGGCGTGCCCGCCTTGGCCGGCAACCACCAGGCGTGCAGGCGGGTGCCATCGGCGGCCTGCAGTTCGATGTCGCGATACGCCAGGCCGGCGCGCTCGGGCGTGATCGGCAATCCCGGCTCGGGATAGAACAGCAACCCGCTGCAACCGGCCAGCCACAGGCTGACCAGCAGCAGGGCCCAGCGCCCGAGTCTACTTGCCACCCGCGCGAACCTCCTCACGGGCCTGCACGGTGGCCGTGTAGACGCGCTCGGCCAGACGCGAGAACGGCAGGCTCTGGATCCACACGCTGCCCGTGCCCTTGAGGGTGGTCAGGAGGATGCCCTCGCCACCGAACAGCATGCTCTTGAGGCCGCCGGCCAGGCCGATGTCGTAGTCGATACCGTCGCTGAAGGCCACCAGGCAGCCGGTGTCGAGACGCAGGGTTTCGTTGTTCAGCTCCTTGCGGATCACCGTGCCGCCCGCATGCACGAAGGCCAGGCCGTCGCCTTCGAGCTTCTGCAGGATGAAGCCCTCGCCGCCGAAGAAGCCCGCGCCGATGCGCTTGGCAAAGCTGATGCCGACGCGGGTGCCATGGGCGGCGCAGAGAAAGGCGTCCTTCTGGCAGATCAGCGTGCCGCCGATCCGCGCCAGCTCGATCGGCACCACGGTACCGGGGTAAGGAGCCGCGAAGGCGACCCGTGCCTGCCCCTTGCCGGCATTGCTGAAGTGGGTCATGAACAGCGACTCACCGGTGAGCATGCGCTTGCCGGCACTCCACAGCTTGCCCAGCAGGCCGCTGGACGAGCCGTCGCCCATGCGGGTGTCGAAGCGCACGCCCTCGGTCATGTAGTTCATCGCCCCGGCCTCGGCGATCACCGTTTCCCCCGGATCGAGGATGATCTCCACCGACTGTGCGGAACTGCCGAGGATTTCGTAGTCGAGTTGATGGCTGGGCATTACTGGACCTCTGGATCGTTCATATCAAGGCGGGTGACGGACGCAGGACAACCGCCAGGCACGGCACCCTTCATTTGCGTCCCAGGATCCGCAGAATGCGCAGGAACAGGTTGATGATGTCCATGTACAGCGCGGCTGCACTGTCTATCGCGTTGTCCAGCGTCTTGGGAATCTGATTGGCGCGGCCCCAGTCGTAGCCGATGTAGCCGCAGAAGATCAGCACCACGATCCAGTCGAGGATGCCATGACGGATACCGAACACCAGGACTTCCACCAGTTCCACGACGATCACCAGCAGCAGCGCGATCGTCAGCGCTGAGGCAATGCGCTGGAAGAATGCGGGAAACAAGGTGCCCAGGGCCATCATGCCCACGGTAACCAGAGCCGTCAGACGAATCGCCTGCTGAACGAGGTTCGCGTCGTAACGGCTGACGACCAGGTTGATGATCAGGCCGAACGGCGCCACGACCAGGTTGTAGCCGACGAAACTCACCAGGGGATTGCTGGAGCTGGAGAACAGGTAGACGCCCAGCATGCAGGACGCAAAGTATCCGCCGAAGAAGACCCAGATATTGATACTGCGTATCCACTCGACGCTGATCGCTCCCACCATCCACCAGTTGACCGCGAAGCCCCAGAGCAGGGTCAAGCCGATAACCAGGTTGTAGACCGCAGGACTGATGGTGCGATCCGTGAGCTGCACTTGCCGCTCGAAAACCGAATGTTCCATGTTGTACTCCCTGTACAGAGAAATGCGGCGCCCGTCCGGCACCTAGAGGATGTTGGCGTAGTCCGCTTCGATGCGGTCCATGCTCAGGTGGTTGAGGAAGTTGGAGAAGCACATCCAGGCCGACAGTGCATTCATGTCCTGGAACTGCTGCGGCAGGTACTTGGGCGGCAGCACCAGGCCCTCGTCGACCAGCTTGCGCAGGGTGCGCATGTCTTCCAGGGTGGTCTTGCCGCAGAACAACAGCGGGATCTGCTCCAGCTTGCCCTTGCGCACCGCCAACTGGATGTAGTTGTAGATGAGGATGAAGCCCTTCAGGTAGGACAGGTCCTTGGTGAACGGCAGGCCGCTCGGCAGGGAGCCACGAAACACCCGGCTGGCGTTGCTGTAGCTGCCTTCCAGGCCGTAGCCCTGCTCGCGGAAGAATTCGAAGACCTGGAGGAAATCCGAGCCCTCCTCCGCCATGTGAATGGCGCGGGTGCGGTTGGTCAGCTTGCGCAGGCGGGTCGGGTAGGAGGCGAAGGCGATCACCTCCATGAGAATCGCCAGGCCTTCCTGCGTCACCGTCGACGAGGGCGGCCCCTTGGCCAGGAAGGTGCAGATCGGCTGGTTCAGGCCGTTGAGGGTGGTGCCTACGTGCACCAGCCCTTCGTGCACCTCCAGCGCCTTGACGTCACGCTCGTTGAAGCGCGCATCGCTGCGGATCTTGATGTAGTCGGCGCCGGCGGCGGCGTCGGCGAGAATCCCGTCGGACTCCAGCACCCGCACCGTGTCGTCACCGAACACCTCGGCCAGGCGCTGCTGCAGCATGTTCACCGCATCACCGGCGCCCAGCGTCTTGGCTTCGTCTTCCAGGTCGCCACGGGCGTCGATGTTGTTGAGGTAGTCGGAGAGCATCAGGCCGAGGTCGGCCAGCGTCGGATCACCGGCGTGGAAGGCATCGGAGGCCGAACCGTAGAGTTCCTGGCTGATCAGGCCGAAATCCTCGGTGCCACGCGCCTCGAGCATGCGGATGACCATGCGGTACTCGCGGCACATGCGCCGCATGATCTGCCCCACCGGGCTGAACTGCCCCAGCTGGCGGGTGATGTCACGCTCGATGTTCTGGAACTCCAGGCGCTTGGCCGCGGCATCGAAGCCCAGCGGACGGCCCAGGTAATAGGCACGATCGATGGCCGGCGGCTGCTTGCCCTTGGCCTTGAGGAAACCGTCGCGGATACCGTCGTCCCACTTCACCGCGTCGAGCACGCGGATCGGTGTCTGCGCCTCGACGATGCGGTCGCTCAGGGCGCGGATACCGAGTTGATAGTCGTCCAGTTTCTGCTGGCTGTTCATTGCACTCCCTACTCGGCAACCCGCTGATAGCGCGCGATCTCGACGAACAGATCGGCATTGGCCGGATCGTCGAGGTAAGCGAACACCCGGTCCAGCGGGCTGGTGATCAAGGCACCATCGGCTTCGGGCATGGAGACCATCTGGCCTTCCAGCAGGCCCTTGTCCATGTCCTGAAGAATACGTTCGGTGTCGAGGTTATACACCACCAGCTCGTTGTCCCTGGTCAGCTCGAAGCCGGCGATGGCGAAATTGGCGCCCAGGCTCTTCGGCAGACCGGCCGAAAGGTACCAGCGGCGGCCGTGGTGGGCGACGGTGAAGCCGAACTCCTCGAGACTGTCGAGGTTGTCCGGGCTGCCTTCGTAGATGCGCGCCTCGTACAGGTTGGAGCCGGCCCGGGTGATCTCCAGGAACAGCTGATCGCCCCACTCGTCCTCGCGGCTCCATTCGCCCAGCAGTGGCATGGGTGCCGCCTCGTTGGCCGGAATCGGGTCCTTGAAGGTGACCAGGCAGCCACTCAACAGCAGGAAGGACAGGGCGACCAGTGCGCGCCAGGCTTTCATTTCGCTCTCCTTGTGAAAAACCCTCGACCGCGAGATCGAGGACTTACAACCCCAGAACCAGGTTCATGTAGCGCTTAAGGATGGCCAGCATTCCTTGGCTGTCCAGATGCTCGACACCGTCCAACAAGCCCTGATACTCCATCCGCATGATGGTGGCCGTCAACAGCACGGCATCCTGCTCCGGCTGGCGCGAACCGAGCACCTCGAAGAAGTGGGTGACGCCCTGCTGGAGAATCTGCCGATGCGCCCGCACCAGGTCGCTCAGACGTGGGTTGAGCAAGGCTTCCTGCTGGAACGCCTGCTCGGCGATCAGGTGGTCACGCCGATCACGCAGCTGGCGCTGGACGTACTGCACCGCCAGCTCGGCGATCTCGTCGGCCAGTTGCCGGCGCGCCCGCTCGCTGCCGTCGAGACGCCCGACCAGCTCCTGCAGCACGCCCTGGGTACCGGCCCAGAATGCCGCCATCTGCGCGGCGCTGCGCTCGACGAACTGGGCGAAGGTATCGGTGATCAGGTCATCGATGTCCTTGAAGTAGTAGGTCGTGGCGGACAGCGGCACCTGAGCCTCGGCCGCCACCGCGCGATGACGCACCGAGCGCACGCCGTCACGCACGATGATGCGCATGGCCGCGTCGAGAATCGCCTGGCGCCGCTGCTCGCTGCCCTGGCGGCTGGCCTTGCGCCCTTGATACTGGACACTCTCGACGACGGCGCTGGCCGCCTGACTGGCATTCGGGGACGCAGGCACAGGACTCACGGCGGGAAGACCTCTACGTTCTGATTATGAGGGGCAGAGTACTGGGTTCGCCGATCAACCAAAAGGCCGGATGCGCCTGCCTGTCGCACCGTCAACGAACCGCGAGCAGAAAACAGATAGCAAGAAGCCGCCCTTGGGCGGCTTCTTGCTGGAACATCAGGCCTGCGGGCGCATGTGCGGGAACAGGATGACGTCGCGAATCGACGGCGAGTTGGTCAGCAGCATCACCAGGCGGTCGATGCCGATGCCCTCACCGGCGGTCGGCGGCATGCCGTACTCCAGCGCGCGCACGAAGTCGGCATCGTAGTGCATGGCCTCGTCGTCGCCGGCGTCCTTCTCGGCCACCTGAGCGAGGAAGCGTTCGGCCTGGTCTTCGGCGTCGTTGAGCTCGGAGTAGGCGTTGGCGATCTCGCGGCCACCGATGAACAGCTCGAAACGGTCGGTGACGCTGGGGTTGTCATCGTTGCGACGGGCCAGCGGCGAGACCTCGAACGGGTACTCGGTGATGAAGTGCGGCTGCTCCAGCTTGCTCTCCACCAGTTCCTCGAAAATCATCACCTGCAGCTTGCCCAGGCCTTCGTGGCCGAGCACCTTGGCGCCGGCCTTCTTGGCGATGGCACGGGCCTTGTCGACGTCATTGAGGTCGGCCTCGGTGAGGTCCGGGTTGTACTTGAGGATCGAGTCGTACACCGACAGGCGCACGAACGGCTCGCCGAAGTGGAACACCTTGTCGCCGTACGGCACGTCGGTGCTGCCCAGCACGGCCAGGGCAAGCTCGCGGAACAGTTCCTCGGTGAGGTCCATGTTGTCGCGGTAGTCGGCGTAGGCCTGGTAGAACTCGAGCATGGTGAACTCGGGGTTGTGCCGGGTCGACACGCCCTCGTTACGGAAGTTGCGGTTGATCTCGAACACTTTCTCGAAGCCGCCAACAACAAGGCGCTTGAGATACAGCTCCGGGGCGATACGCAGGAACATGGCCATGTCCAGCGCGTTGTGATGGGTCTCGAACGGCTTGGCCGCGGCGCCACCGGGAATGGTCTGCAGCATCGGGGTTTCGACTTCGAGGAAGCCGCGCTCGTTGAGGAAGCGACGGATGTGCGCGATCACCTGCGAACGCACGCGGAAGGTGTGGCGGGTTTCCTCGTTGACGATCAGGTCGACGTAGCGCTGGCGGTAGCGCTGCTCGGTGTCGGTCAGGCCGTGGTGCTTGTCCGGCAGCGGGCGCAGCGACTTGGTCAGCAGGCGCACGTCGGTCATGTGCACGTACAGGTCACCCTTGCCGGAGCGCGCCAGGGTGCCTTCGGCGGCGATGATGTCGCCCAGGTCCCAGCTCTTGATCGCTTCCAGGGTCTCGGCCGGCAGGCCCTTGCGGTCGACGTAGACCTGCAGACGACCGGAGGTGTCCTGCAGCACCATGAAGGCGCCACGGTTGAGCATGATGCGCCCGGCGATCTTCACCGGGATGGCAGCGGCCTCCAACTCTTCCTTGCTCTTGCCCTCGTACTGTTTCTGCAGCTCGGCGCACAGGCTGTCGCGGCGGAAATCGTTGGGGAAGGCAATGCCCTGCTCACGGACGGCAGCAAGCTTTTCCTTGCGCTGGGCAATCAGCTTGTTTTCTTCCTGTTGCAGTTCGTTCTGGTCGAGTTGTTGGTCGCTCATGGTCGCTTTATCTGCCTGGCGTCTAGATCAAATGGGGTTTGGTAGGAGCCAGCTTGCTGGCGATCACGCTCCCGAAGAGCATCGCCAGCAAGCTGGCTCCTACAGGGTAAGGCTTACAGGCCCTGTTTGAGGCTGGCCTCGAGGTAACCGTCGAGATCGCCATCGAGCACCTTCTGGCAGTCGCTACGCTCGACGCCGGTACGCAGGTCCTTGATCCGCGAATCGTCGAGCACGTAGGAGCGGATCTGGTGACCCCAGCCGATGTCCGACTTGCTGTCTTCCAGTGCCTGCGAAGCGGCGTTGCGCTTCTGCATCTCCAGCTCGTACAACTTGGCCCGCAGCATTTTCATGGCGGTGTCCTTGTTGGCGTGCTGCGAACGTTCGTTCTGGCAGGCCACCACGGTGTTGGTCGGCACGTGGGTGATCCGCACCGCCGAGTCGGTGGTGTTGACGTGCTGACCACCGGCCCCGGAGGAGCGGTAGGTGTCGATGCGCAGGTCGGACGGGTTGATCTCGATGTCCACCTTGTCGTCGATCTCCGGCGAGACGAACACCGCCGAGAACGAGGTGTGGCGGCGCGCGCCGGAGTCGAACGGGCTCTTGCGCACCAGGCGGTGCACGCCGATCTCGGTGCGCAGCCAGCCGAAGGCGTACTCGCCCTTGATGTGCACGGTGGCGCCCTTGATACCGGCGACCTCACCCTCGGACAGCTCGACGATCTCGGCACTGAAGCCGCGCTTGTCGGCCCAGCGCAGGTACATGCGCAGGAGGATGTTGGCCCAGTCCTGGGCCTCGGTGCCGCCGGAGCCGGCCTGGATATCCAGGTAGCAGTTGTTCGGGTCCATCTCGCCGCTGAACATGCGGCGGAACTCCAGCTTCTCGAGAATCTCGCGCAGGCGCTCGACTTCGGCGGCGATATCGCTCACCGCGCCTTCGTCGTTCTCTTCGGCGGCCATTTCCAGCAGGTCCCTGGAGTCGGCCAGGCTGCCGGTGAGGTCATCGATGGTTTCGACGATCTGCGCCAGCATGGCGCGCTCACGGCCCAGGCTCTGCGCGTACTCGGGCTTGTTCCAGACGCTGGCGTCTTCCAGCTCGCGGTTTACTTCGACCAGGCGATCATGCTTGTGATCGTAGTCAAAGATACCCCCGAATCGACTGGGTTCGCTCGGACAGGTCCTTGATGGCGTTGAGGATCGGATTGATTTCCATGGTGGTCGGCGCTCGCGGCAAATCGGACGGAAAAGCCGGCGATTATACCCGAGCCGGCCCAGGCTGGCAGCCCACTATCGGCAGTCAATCGCAACTCTCTGGATCAACGGTGCATATACTGGGCCGACGATCTCAGACGAGCCCGCCCCCATGCTCCCATCACACAGCATGCGCAGCCACATCGCCCTGTTCATCGCCATTCTGGTCAGCCTGCTCTGCGCCCTGCTGGGGTCGTTGATCAGCCAGCAGATTCGCCAGACACCGCGAACCTCCATACTGCGCCTCCTGGACAACCAGCACAGGCTGCAGGCGCCGCACGCCCCGCGCGAGACACGTCGCCTGGCGGCCGGCTGACCTCAGCTGAGCGCGACGGTCTGGGACGCAACGACGCTCGCCGGGCGCTGCGCATCCTCGGCGATCATCTGCGCGGCCTTCTCGGCGATCATCAGTACCGGCGAGCAGGTGTTGCCGGAGGTGATGCTCGGCATGATCGACGCATCGACCACGCGCAGCCCGGCAATGCCGTGCACGCGCAGACGCGCATCGACCACAGCGTCGCGCCCCTGGCCCATCGCACAGGTGCCGACGGGGTGGAAGATGGTGGTGCCGATCTCCCCCGCCGCCTGCCGCAGGTCCGCGTCGCTGCGATAGTCCGGCCCCGGCTTGTATTCCTGCGGGTGGTAGGGGACCAGTGCCGGGGCCGCGGCAATCTCGCGGGTCAGGCGAATCGCATCGGCGGCCACCTGCAGATCGCGCTCGTCACTCAGGTAGTTGGGGCGGATCGCCGGCGCGACACTGGCGTCCGCCGAGCGGATTTCGACGCAGCCACGGCTCTCCGGGCGCAGGTTGCAGACCGACGCGGTGAACGCGGGGAAGTCATGCAATGGCTCGCCAAAGCGTTCCAGCGACAACGGCTGCACGTGATATTGCAGGTTGGCGCGCGCCTGACCGGGGTCGGATTTGGCGAAGGCGCCGAGCTGGCTGGGCGCCATCGACAGCGGCCCGCTGCGCTTGAGCAGGTACTCCAGTCCCATGCCCAGCTTGCCCCAGGGCGTGGCGGCGATGCGGTTCAGCGTCTTCACCCCCTCGATGCGGTAGATCAGGCGCAGCTGCAGGTGGTCCTGCAGGTTCGCGCCCACCCCTGGCAGTTCGTGGCGCACACCGATTCCCAGCTGTTCCAGCAGCGGTCGCGGGCCGATACCCGAGCGCTGCAGCAAGGCCGGCGAGCCAATGGCGCCGGCGCACAGAAGCACTTCGCGGCGCGCGGCGATGCGCAGCACCCGCCCCTGCCAGCGCAGCTGCACGGCGCTGGCGCGGCCCTGCTCCAGTTCCAGGCGCTCGGCCTCGGCACCGGTCAGCACCTGCAGATTGGGGCGCTGGCCGATATCGCGCAGGAAGGCTTTCGAGGCGTTCCAGCGCACGCCGTGTCGCTGATTGACCTGGAAGTAACCGCACCCTTCGTTGTCGCCGCCATTGAAGTCGTCGATGCTGGCGATGCCGCGCTGCGCCGCCGCGTGGCGGAAGGCCTCGAGAATCTCCCAGGACAGGCGCTGGCGCTCGACCCGCCACTCGCCATCAGCGCCGTGCAGCTCGCTGGCTCCGGCGAAGTGGTTCTCCGAGCGTTTGAACAGGGGCAGCACGTCGCGCCAGGCCCAGCCCGGGTTGCCCGCCGCCGCCCAGCCGTCATAGTCGGCAGCCTGCCCGCGCATGTAGATCATGCCGTTGATCGAGGAGCTGCCGCCGAGCACCCGACCACGCGGGTACTTCAGCGAACGACCGTGCAGGCCGGGGTCCGCCTCGGTGCTGTAGCACCAGTCGGTACGCGGGTTGCCGATGCAGTAGAGGTAACCGACCGGGATGTGGATCCAGGGGTAGTTGTCCGGGCCGCCGGCCTCGATCAGCAACACGCTGACGGAGGGGTCTGCGGACAGACGATTGGCCAGCAGGCAACCGGCCGGGCCGGCACCGACGATCAGGTAGTCGTAACTATCCAGGGGCAACTGCGCCATGAGCATCCTCGCGAGGCGGCGGATCGGAACCCCGAGCCTAACGGGCATCGCGTCGCAACAGTATGATCTTTTGGTCTGACATGCAGCGCGTGAATATCCCTGCAGAACCTCTGCGGAAACACCGGCAAGACAGCGCAACGCCGCCAGGCTGGTGAGGCGCCCCTACTCTGCGCTTTACTAGGCAGATGTCTCCCGAGCGCCATGCGATGCCCGCCCCTCACTACAGATCGCTTCCCGTCATCGTGCAGCAACGCGGCTGGCGACGCTGGCTCCCTGGTCTGCACACGCTGCTTCACTATCGCCTGGGCTGGCTGCCCAGGGACATCGCCGCCGGCCTGGTGCTGACCAGCATGCTGGTGCCGGTGGGCATCGCCTATGCCGAAGCCTCGGGCGTCGCCGGCATCTACGGTCTGTACGCCACCATCGTGCCGCTGCTGGCCTACGCCCTGTTCGGCCCCAGCCGCATCCTGGTGCTCGGCCCCGACTCGGCCCTGACCGCAGTGATTCTCGCCGTGGTCCTGCCGCTGTCGGGAGGTGACCCGCTGCGGGCGATCACCCTGGCCAGCATGATGGCCGTGGTGGCCGGCCTGACCTGCATCGCCGCCGGCCTGCTGCGCCTGGGCTTCATCACCGAGTTGCTGTCCAAGCCGATTCGCTACGGCTACATGAACGGCATCGCTCTGAGCGTGGTGATCAGCCAGACGCCCAAGCTGCTCGGCTTCTCCATCGACAGCCAGGGACCGCTGCAGGATATCTGGGCCATCGTCGGCGGCGTGCTGGACGCGCAATTTAACTGGGCCAGCCTGGCCATCGGTGGCAGCACGCTGGCGCTGATCCTGCTGCTGCGGCGCTTCAAGCGCCTGCCCGGCATCCTCATCGCCGTCACCCTCGCCACCCTGGCGGTGGAGCTGCTGGACCTCGCCCGCCACGGCGCCAGCGTCCTCGGCGAACTGCCGCAGGGGCTGCCGGGCTTCACCCTGCCCTGGCTCAGCGGCATCGATCTGTCCGCCGTCGTGCTCGGCGGTGTGGCGGCGGCGCTGGTCGCCTTCGCCGACACCAGCGTGCTGTCGCGCACCTATGCCGCGCGCAGTGGCCGCCATGTCGACCCCAACCAGGAGATGGTCGGCCTGGGGGCCGCCAACCTGATCGGCGGCTTCTTCCAGGGGTTCCCGATCAGCAGCAGCTCGTCACGCACACCGGTAGCCGAGGCCGCCGGGGCACAGACGCAGATGGCCGGCGTGGTCGGCGCCCTGGCGGTCGCCCTGCTGCTGGTCGCCGCCCCCAACCTGATGCAGCACCTGCCCACCAGCGCCCTGGCGGCGGTGGTGATCGCTGCCGTGATCGGCCTGTTCGAGGTGCGAGACCTTATCCGCATCTATCGCGTGCAACAGTGGGAGTTCTGGCTGTCGATGGCCTGCTTCGCCGGCGTCGCCACCTTCGGCGCCATCCCCGGCATCGGCATTGCCGTGCTGCTGGCGGTGATCGAGTTTCTCTGGGATGGCTGGCGTCCGCACTACGCGGTGCTGGGCCAGGTCGACGGCGTACGGGGCTTTCACGATATCCAGCGCCACCCGGAAGCCCGCCTGATACCCGGCCTGCTGCTGTTGCGCTGGGATGCGCCGCTGTTCTTCGCCAATGCCGAACAGTTCCAGCAGTGCGTGCTGCAGGCGATCACCCGCTCGCCGACGCCGGTGCGTCGCCTGGTCATCGCCGCTGAGCCGGTGACCAGCATCGACGTCACCTCCGCCGACATGCTCGCCGAACTGGAGCAGATGCTGGCCGAGGCCGGTATCGAACTGCATTTCGCCGAGGTCAAGGGGCCGGTCAAGGACAAGTTCAGACGCTTCGGGCTCCTGCGGGAAAACCGCGAACAGCGTATCCAGCCCACGGTAGGCGCCGCAGTCGACGCCTACCTCGCCGATCATGACGTCGACTGGCAGGCCGAGAACACAGTGCCGGGCCGCGCCTGGCACAGGGACTGATGCGCACGCCGCCTCAGCGGACGCCGGACAGCTCCTGACGCACCTGCGCCTCCAGCTCGGCCTTCAGCGCCGGCGCCAGTTGCAGCTGGCGCGCCAGTTCCTCGAGGTAGGCACGCTCCATGAAGTGCTCCTCGTCCACCATCAGCACGCTGGCCAGGTACATCTCGGCGGCCATTTCCGGCGTGGTCGCGGCGCGGGCGACATCGGCGGGGTCGAGCGGCTTGTTCAGCTCGGTGTGCAGCCAGCCCTGCAGCTCGGCGTCCTGCGCCAGCTTGCCGAGTTCCTCCTCGATCAACTGACGCTCGCGGGCGTCCACATGGCCGTCGGCCTTGGCCGCTGCCACCAGCGCCTTGAGAATCGCCCGGCTGTGCTGCTCGGCCTGCGGCGCCGGCAGACGGTCCAGGGTCTGCGGCTCGAGCGGCTGCGCGCCCCCCTGCTGGGCCTGCTGCGCCTGCCAGTTGCCGTAAGCCTTGTAGGCCAGCACGCCAAGCGCAGCCAGGCCACCGTAGACCGCCACCTTGCCGCCCACCTTGCGCACCCGCTTGTTGCCCAGCAGCATGGCCAGCGCCGCACCGCCACCAGCGCCCTTGAGCATGGCGCCGAGATCGCTGCCGCCCTTGCTGCCGGAACCTGCGCCACCACCGAGCAACCCACCGAGCGCGCCGCCCAGCCCCGACGACGCACCGCCCGCCCCTTTCTGTTGCAGCAGGTCCTGACCGGATTTGAGCAGTTGATCGAGCAAGCCACGGGTATTCATTGAGCTGTTCCTCATCATCTGAAATCACCCGATTCTAAGCCTGGCCTCCAGGGTGCCGACGAGGAGATCAATTCCAGATATTGCTGACCCCGCGCCTGACAAGAGCAGACATTCGGTTTAAAAGAATGCAAGAGACATGATTCGTTAAATCATCAGGCCATAATCTGCCCGGAGCCCCGCCCTCATGATGACGCTGCGCCAGATCCGCCACTTCATCGCCGTGGCCGAGACCGGTTCGATCTCCGCCGCCGCGCAGGCCGTGTTCATCTCGCAGTCGACGCTGACGCAAGCCATCCAGCAACTGGAAGAAGAGATCAGCGTCACTCTGTTCAACCGCCACGCCAAGGGCATGAGCCTGACTCATCAGGGCCACCAGTTCCTGCGTCAGGCGCACCTGATCCTGGCGACGGTGGAGAATGCCAAGCGCAGCCTGCAGCAGAGCACCGACCAGGTCGCCGGCAGCCTGACCATCGGCGTGACCAGCCTGGTGGCCGGCTATTACCTGGCTGACCTGATCACCCGCTTCCAGCGCGCCTACCCCAACGTGAAGACCCGCGTGGTCGAGGATGAACGGCCGTATATCGAGCACCTGCTGGTCGCCGGGGAAATCGATGTCGGTGTATTGATCCTTTCCAACCTGGAAGACCGTCACGCCCTGCAGACCGAAGTGCTGACACACTCGCCGCACCGCCTCTGGCTACCGGCCCGCCACCCGTTGCTGGAGCGCGACAGCATCGGCCTCGCCGATGTCGCGGGCGAGCCGCTGATCCAGCTCAACGCCGACGAAATGGGCCTGCACACTCAGCGCATCTGGAGCCGCGCCGGGCTGACGCCACAGGTCAGCCTGCGTACCGCGTCGGTGGAGGCCGTGCGCAGCCTGGTGGCTGCCGGCCTCGGCCTGTCGATCCAGCCGGACATGACCTACCGCCCCTGGTCGCTGGAGGGCGACATCATCGAAGCGCGTCCGCTGGTCGACCTGGTCGAGCCACTCGATGTCGGCCTGGCCTGGCGTCGCGGTACGGCCCGGCCGGTGCTGGTCGACCCGTTCCTGACCCTGGCTCGCGAGCAGCCGGCCAGTCGCAAGGTTTCGATTTAATCGAATGCAGCATTCAGTATTTAGAATTTGTAAGCCCAGGTGCCGGAATCTAGTCTCGTTTCCTCAGGGACGCAGGCACTCCGCATCGCTCAGGAGTCGCCATGCCAAGCGCAACCCCAAAAAGAAGAAACGCGAAGATGAGTCCACCCACCCTGCACAGCGCACTGCTGATCGACGGCCAACTGGTCGCCGGGCAAGGTATGGCCGAGGCCATCCTCAATCCGGCCACGGGCGAGCTGCTGTGCGACGTCGCCGAAGCCTCGCCGGAGCAACTGGAAAGCGCAGTGCAGGCGGCGCACCGCGCCTTCCCTAGCTGGTCACGCAGCACCCCGGCACAGCGTGCCAGTGTCCTCCTCGCGATAGCCGACAGCATCGAAGCCCTGGCCGAGCCCCTGGCAGCCCTGGAGTCGCTGAACTGCGGAAAACCCCTGTACCTGGCGCGTCAGGACGACATACCGGCCAGCGCCGACGTGTTCCGTTTCTTCGCCGGCGCGGTACGCTGCCAGCAGGGTCAGCTGGCCGGCGAGTACCTGCCCGGACACACCAGCATGGTGCGTCGCGACCCGATCGGCGTGGTCGCCTCCATCACCCCCTGGAACTACCCACTGATGATGGCTGCCTGGAAGATCGCTCCCGCCCTGGCTGCTGGCAACTGCCTGGTCTTCAAGCCATCGGAACACACGCCGCTGTCGATCCTGGCACTGGCCCCTGCACTGCGCGACATCCTCCCGGCCGGTGTGCTGAACATCCTCTGCGGTGGCGGCGAGAGCGTTGGCAGCACGCTGGTCAGTCACCCACGCGTGCGCCTGGTCTCGCTGACCGGCGATATCGTCACCGGGCAGAAGATCCTTCAGGCCGCCTCGCGTACGGTCAAACGCACCCACCTTGAACTGGGTGGCAAGGCGCCGGTCATCGTCTGCGACGATGCCGACCTCGACGCCGTGGTGCAGGGCATTCGCACCCATGGCTACTACAACGCCGGCCAGGACTGCACCGCTGCCTGCCGCATCTATGCCCAGGCCGGCATCCACGACCGCCTCGTCGCGGCATTGGGCGATGCCGTGGCCAGCATCCGCTTTGCCCGGCGCAAGGACGCTGACAACGAGATCGGCCCGCTGATCAGCGCACGCCAGCGCGATCGCGTGGCCAGCTTCGTCGAACGCGCCCTCGGCCAGCCACACATCGAGCGCGTCACCGGCGCGGCCGTGCACTCCGGCCCCGGATTCTATTATCAGCCCACGCTGCTGGCCGGCTGCCGGCAGAGCGACGAGATCGTCCAGCGCGAAGTGTTCGGTCCGGTGGTCACCGTCACCCGCTTCGACGAACCCGCTCAGGCGCTGGACTGGGCCAACGACTCCGAGTACGGCCTGGCCAGCTCGGTGTGGACACGCGACCTGGACAAGGCCTTCCAGCTTGCCGGGCGCCTGCAGTACGGCTGCACCTGGATCAACACGCACTTCATGCTGACCAGCGAAATGCCCCACGGCGGCCTCAAGCGCTCCGGCTATGGCAAGGACCTGTCCAGCGACTCGCTGCATGACTACAGCGTGGCGCGCCACATCATGGTGCGCCACGGACAACAACTAGACTGACCAACGCCGGCGGTAGCGCCGACGACATTCCACTGCCCCACAACGATATTAAGAAGAGGGAAACACGATGTCCGCGCACAAAACCGCCGCGCTAAGCGCACTGACCACCGCCCTGCTCAGCATCTGCGCCGTGCAGGCCGCCGAACCGCTGACTGCCCTGGGAGCACCAGAGGGTCAACTCGATATCATCGCCTGGCCCGGCTACATCGAGCGCGGCGAGACGGACAAGGCCTATGACTGGGTGACCCAGTTCGAGCAGGAGTCGGGCTGCCAGGTCAACGTCAAGACTGCCGCCACCTCCGACGAGATGGTCAGCCTGATGGCCAAGGGCGGTTACGACCTGGTCACCGCTTCCGGTGACGCCTCGCTGCGCCTGGTTGCCGGCAAGCGCGTACAACCGATCAACACCGACCTGATCCCCAACTGGAGCAAGGTCGACGAGCGCCTGAAGGACGCCCCCTGGCATACCGTCGCCGGAAAGCATTACGGCACGCCCTACCAGTGGGGACCGAACGTGCTGATGTACAACACCCAGGTGTTCAAGCAGGCCCCCAGCAGCTGGAACGTGCTGTTCGAAGCCCAGAACCTGGCCGACGGCAAGGCCAACAAGGGCCGCGTGCAAGCCTATGACGGGCCCATCTACATCGCCGATGCAGCCCTCTATCTGAAGGCGCACCAGCCCGAGCTGGGCATCGACGATCCCTACCTGCTGAACGAGCAGCAATATGCCGCCGTACTGGCCCTGCTGCGCCAGCAGCAACCGCTGATCCATCGCTACTGGCACGACGTCACCGTGCAGATGAACGACTTCAAGAACGAAGGCGTGGTCGCGTCCGGTGCCTGGCCCTATCAGGTCAACGCCCTGCAGCTGGAGAACCAGCCGGTCGCCTCCACCGTACCCAGCGAAGGCGCCACTGGCTGGGCCGACACCACCATGCTGCACGCCGAGGCCAAGCATCCGGTCTGCGCCTACAAGTGGATGAACTGGTCGCTGGAGAACAAGGTGCAGGGCGACGTGTCCGCCTGGTTCGGCTCGCTGCCAGCCGTGCCAGCCGCCTGTCAGGGTAACCAGCTGCTCGGGGCGGAGGGCTGCAAGGTCAACGGTTTCGACAACTTCGACAAGATCGCCTTCTGGAAGACGCCACAGTCCGAGGGCGGCAAGTACGTGCCCTACAGCCGCTGGACCCAGGACTACATCGCCATCATGGGTGGCAGGTAAGGGCACGGCCCGCCTCCAGTCAGCCGAGCTGAACAACGGTCGGACGTTGCCGCGTCCGACCATCGCCCCTGCGTTTGATCTCACCGTCGTACACCCATCACCGGCCTGCCTCGTGTCAGCAAACCCTGGCAAGGGAGGTACTGGGTGGTTTTTCCTGGAGTGTTGGAAATGACGTTTGCTGTGCAGTTTACCGATGTGTCGCGCCTGTTCGGCGACGTCAAGGCCGTCGACCAGGTGTCCATCGACATCCAGGATGGCGAATTCTTCTCCATGCTCGGCCCGTCGGGATCGGGCAAGACCACCTGCCTGCGCCTGATCGCCGGTTTCGAGCAACCCAGTGCCGGCTCGATCCGCATCCACGGCGAGGAAGCGGCAGGTCTGGCGCCCTACCGCCGCGACGTCAACACAGTGTTCCAGGACTATGCGCTATTCCCCCACATGAGCGTGCTGGACAACGTCGCCTACGGCCTCAAGGTCAAGGGGGTGGCCAAGGCCGAACGCCTTGCCCGCGCCGAAGAAGCGCTGGCCATGGTCGCCCTGGGCGGTTTCGGCGGGCGCAAGCCGGCAGCCATGTCCGGTGGCCAGCGCCAGCGTGTGGCGCTGGCCCGCGCCCTGGTCAACCGGCCACGCGTGCTGCTGCTCGACGAGCCGCTCGGCGCGCTCGACCTGAAGCTGCGCGAGCAGATGCAGAGCGAGCTGAAGAAGCTGCAGCGCCAGCTTGGCATCACCTTCATCTTCGTCACGCACGACCAAAGTGAAGCGCTGTCGATGTCCGACCGCGTGGCGGTGTTCAACAAGGGCCGCATCGAACAGGTGGACACCCCGCGCAACCTCTACCTGCAACCGGCCACGGCGTTCGTCGCCGAGTTCGTCGGCACCTCCAACGTCCTGCGTGGCGAGCTGGCCCAGCAGCTGGCCGGCAGCCCTCGGCCCCTGTCGATACGACCGGAACATACGCGCCTGTGCGGTGACGAGCCGCTGACCAGTGACGAGTTGCAGATCAGCGGCGTGCTGCAGGATATCCAGTACCAGGGCGCCAGCACACGCTACGAGGTTGGCCTGGATAACGGCCAGACCTTCGCGGTCAGCCAGCCCAACAACCCGTGGCAAACCAGCGCTGCATCGCCACGCACCGGCCAGCCGGTGCAGATCCGCTGGCCGCGCGCCGCCATGGTCAGCCTGCGCGAGGAAGCATGAGATGAGCGTCAGCACTCTGCCTGCCAGCGGCGGCCTCCTGCACCGCGTGGCCGACCTGCTCTACCGCAAGCCGATGCTGTACCTGTCGCTGCTGCTGGTACCGCCGCTGCTGTGGTTCGGCGCGATCTACCTGGGCTCGCTGCTGACCCTGTTGTGGCAAGGTTTCTACACCTTCGATGACTTCAGCATGACGGTGACTCCGGACCTGACCCTGGCCAACTTCAAGGCGCTGTTCCAGCCCGCCAACTTCGACATCATCCTGCGCACCCTGAGCATGGCCGTGGCGGTCTCGATCGCCAGCGCCCTGCTGGCCTTTCCCATCGCCTACTACATGGCCCGCTACACCACGGGCAAGACCAAGGCCTTCTTCTACATCGCGGTCATGCTGCCGATGTGGGCCAGCTACATCGTCAAGGCCTACGCCTGGACGCTGCTGCTGGCCAAGGGGGGCGTGGCCATGTGGTTCGTCCAGCACCTGGGCCTGGAGCCACTCCTCAACCTGCTGCTGGCCACCCCCGGGGTCGGCGGCAACACCCTGTCCACCTCCAACTTCGGCCGCTTCCTGGTGTTCGTCTACATCTGGCTGCCGTTCATGATTCTGCCGATCCAGGCCTCCCTGGAGCGCCTGCCGCCCTCCCTGCTGCAGGCCTCCGCCGACCTCGGCGCCCGCCCGGCGCAGACCTTTGCCCAGGTGATCGTGCCGCTGTCGATTCCGGGTATCGCAGCCGGCTCGATCTTCACCTTCAGCCTGACCCTGGGCGACTTCATCGTCCCGCAACTGGTCGGCCCGCCCGGCTTCTTCATCGGCAACATGGTCTATTCGCAGCAGGGCTCGATCGGCAACATGCCGATGGCCGCCGCCTTCACCCTGGTGCCGATCGTGCTGATCGCCGTGTACCTGTCCATCGTCAAACGCCTGGGGGCCTTCGATGCACTCTGAGAAAGCCTCCTGGGGGCTCAAGACCGCCGCCTGGGGCGGCCTGCTGTTCCTCCACTTCCCGATCCTGATCATCGCGCTGTATGCCTTCAACACCGAGAGCGCCGGCTTCAGCTTTCCGCCCAAGGGCCTGACCCTGGACTGGTTCGCCGTGGCCTTCGCCCGCACCGACGTGCTCGAGGCCATCAAGCTGTCACTGCAGGTGGCCTCCATCGCCACGCTGATCGCCCTGCTGCTCGGCACACTGGCTGCCGCGGCGTTGTATCGCCGGGACTTCTTCGGCAAGGAGAGCATCTCGATGATGCTGATCCTGCCGATCGCGCTGCCCGGCATCATCACCGGCATTGCCCTGCTCGCGGCATTCAAGACCTTCGGCATCGAGCCGGGCATCCTCACCATCGTCATCGGCCACGCCACCTTCTGCGTGGTGATCGTCTACAACAACGTCATCGCCCGCTTTCGCCGTACCAGCCAGAGCCTGATCGAAGCCAGCATGGACCTGGGCGCCGACGGCTGGCAGACCTTCCGCTACATCGTCCTGCCCAACCTAGGCTCGGCACTGCTGGCGGGCGGCATGCTGGCCTTCGCCCTGTCGTTCGACGAAATCATCGTCACCACCTTCACCGCCGGTCACGAACGCACCCTGCCGCTATGGCTGCTCAACCAGCTGTCGCGCCCGCGTGACGTACCGGTGACCAACGTGGTGGCCATGGCCGTGATGCTGGTGACCATGCTGCCGATCCTCGGCGCCTACTACCTGACCAAGGACAGCGAAGGCGTTGCCGGCAGTGGCAAATGACCTTCGACCATCCACCAACGCCCACTTTCTAGCGAGGTTCCATGCATGCAAAGCAAATTGCTGATCAACGGTGAACTGGTCACCGGCCTGGGCGAAGCGCAGGCCGTACTCAACCCGTCTCTGGGCACGCCCCTGCTGCAGATCCATGAGGCCAGCGCCGCGCAGGTCGACGCTGCCGTATGCGCCGCCGACGCAGCCTTCGAGCAGTGGTCGCAGAGCACTCCCGGCCAGCGCTCGGCGCTGCTGCTGGCACTGGCCGACGCCATCGACGCCAACGCCGATGAACTGGCCCGCCTGGAATCGCAGAACTGCGGCAAACCCTACAGTGCCGCACGCAATGACGAACTGCCGGCCATCGCCGACGTGTTTCGCTTCTTCGCGGGCGCCGCGCGCTGCCTGCAGGGCTCGGCAGCCGCCGAGTACCTGCCCGGACACACCTCGATGATCCGCCGTGACCCGGTCGGCGTGGTCGCCTCCATCGCGCCATGGAACTACCCGTTGATGATGGCCGCGTGGAAACTGGCCCCGGCCCTGGCTGCCGGCAATACCGTGGTGCTCAAGCCGTCCGAGCAAACGCCACTGAGCGCCCTGCGCCTCGGCGAGCTGATCGCCCCTCTGTTCCCTGCCGGCGTGGTCAACATCGTCTTCGGCCGTGGCCCGAGCGTTGGCGAACCGCTGGTGAGCCATGACAAGGTGCGCATGGTCTCGCTCACCGGCTCGATCCCCACCGGTTCGCGGATCATCGCCGGCACCGCCGAGAGCGTGAAACGCATGCACATGGAGTTGGGTGGCAAGGCGCCGGTGCTGGTGTTCGACGATGCGGACCTCGACGCGGTGGTCGACGGCATTCGCAGCTTCGGCTTCTACAACGCCGGCCAGGACTGCACCGCCGCCTGCCGCCTGTACGTTCAGCGGGGCGTGTATGACGAAGTGGTGCAGCGCCTCGGCGAAGCGGTCGGCTCGCTGCAGATGGGCCTGCAGGACGAAGACGGCGTCGAACTCGGCCCGTTGATCACCGAACAGCACCTGCAGCGTGTCGAAGGCTTCGTCGAGCGCGCCAAGGCGCTGCCACACATTCGCCTGGTCACTGGCGGCAAGCGTGCCGAACGCCCCGGTTTCTTCTTCGAGCCAACCGTGCTGGCCGATGCCCGCCAGGACGACGAGATAGTCCAGCGCGAGGTGTTCGGCCCGGTGATCTCCGTCACGGCCTTCGACGACGAGGCGCAGGTGCTGGCCTGGGCCAACGACTCCAGCTACGGCCTGGCCAGTTCGGTCTGGACCCGTGACGTGGGCCGTGCCCATCGCCTGGCGGCGCGCCTGCAATATGGCTGCACCTGGGTCAACACGCACTTCATGCTGGTCAGCGAGATGCCACACGGCGGTGTCAAACGCTCCGGTTATGGCAAGGACATGTCGATGTACGGCCTGGAGGACTACACCGCCATTCGCCATGTGATGTTCAAGCACTGACCCGCAAGCCCCCGGTGTGGCGCCGCTGCGCCACACCGGGCAGCTGAATTGCGGAGGCGGCTTGACAGCCGCGCGCCGGGCCAAGCACCATCGGCGAACGATTCATGCAACGGGCCTCCCATGTACGCCACCTTCGACCACAGCTCACTGCTCCCAGGCTTCCGTGCCTGCCAGTGCGCGTGCGTCGTCGTTGCCAAGAAATCCAAGAAACAGTCGCTCATTTGACCGGGGCGCGCTGTCCCGTCAGATGGGCTGACAGGACACCAGGCGCCAGGTTCATACCCTCCAGCACCTCTCCCGCACCCTCCCTGACGGCGACCAGACGGTCAGTCGCAAGGAGAGTTTCACATGTCCAGTTTCAGTGGTATCTGGGTCGCCCTGGCCACCCCGTTGCGCAACGGTGAGATCGACTTCGCCAGCCTCGATCGGCTGGTGCAGCGGTTGCTCGCCGATGGCGCGGCCGGCCTGGTGGTGTGCGGCACCACGGGCGAAGCCGCGGCCTTGAGCGAGGACGAACAGCTCGCCGTGCTCGACGCCGTGTTGCGCCAGGCCGCGCCGCACCAGGTGATCATGGGCCTGGCCGGCAACCAGCTGAATGCCCTGCTCGATCGGCAGCGGGAGATCCAGCGCCGCCCGCTGGCCGGGCTGCTGGTGCCGGCGCCTTACTACATTCGCCCCTCCCAGGCCGGGCTGGAGCACTTCTTCACCACCCTGGCCGATGCCGCCAGCGTCCCGCTGGTGCTCTACGACATCCCCTACCGGACCGGCGTGCGGATCGAACGCGACACGCTGCGCCGCATCGTGCGCCACGCCAATATCGCCGCCATCAAGGACTGTGCAGGCGATGCGGAAACCACCATGGCCCTGATCGCGGACGCACAGGTGCAGGTGCTTGCCGGTGAGGATACGCAGATATTCAGCACCCTGTGCCTGGGCGGCCATGGCGCCATCTCGGCCTCGGCGCATGTCCGCACCGACCTCTATGCGCGCATGCACGCGTGCGTCATGCAGGGTGATCTGCCCGGCGCCCGGCAATTGCACTATCGCCTGTTGCCCTGGATGCAGGCGGCCTTCTGCGAAGCCAACCCGGCCGCAGTAAAAGCGGCCCTGGCCCTGCTGGGGTTGAGCAGCGACGAGGTGCGCGCACCGATCCTGCCCTGCTCGCCGGCCAACCGCGAACAGCTGCGCCAGGTACTCGAAGGCCTGGCGAATTAGCTCGCGCGCTGCCCCGCCTCAGCGCGGGGCGATATGCGCCACCATCAGCTGCACGCTCTCGTTGCCGCGAAACTCGTTGAGGTCGAGCTTGTAGGCCACCTCGGCCCAGCGCAGCGTGGGGTTGGGCCAGATGTCGCGGTCGATGTTGAAGGCGATGCCGTCGAGCTGCACGCTGCCGCACTCGGTCTTGAGCACCAGCTTCAGGTGACGCTCGCCGACGATGCGCTGGCCCACGATCTGGAACACGCCGTGGAACAGCGGCTCGGGGAAATGCTGGCCCCATGGCCCGGCATTGCGCAGCGCACGAGCCAGTTCGAGGTGAAACTCGGTGGCGTCGAGTTGGCCGTCGGAGAGCAGCCTGCCAGTGAGGTCATCCTCGCTGAGCTGACGGCGCACCTCGGCATCGAAGGCCGCGGCGAAGGCACCGAAATGTTCTTGCCGCAGGGACAGCCCGGCGGCCATGGCGTGTCCGCCGAACTTGCTGATCAGCCCCGGATGTCGCGCCGCCACCGCGTCCAGCGCGTCGCGGATATGCAACCCTGGCACCGAGCGCGCCGAGCCCTTGAGCATGCCATCGCCAGCATCGGCGAAGGCGATGGCCGGACGGTGGTAGCGCTCTTTCAGGCGCGAGGCGAGGATGCCGATCACCCCCTGGTGCCAGTCCGGCTCGAACAGACACAGGCCGAACGGCATGTCCGCCACGGGCAGGTCCTTGAGCTGGGCCAGCGCCTCGCGCTGCATGCCCTGCTCGATGGCCTTGCGGTCCTGGTTGAGCTGGTCGAGCTGCACCGCCATGTCGCGGGCCAGCGCTTCGTCGTCGCAGAGCAGGCACTCGATCCCCAGGCTCATGTCGTCCAGGCGCCCCGCCGCATTCAGTCGCGGGCCGAGGATGAACCCCAGGTCGGTGGAGGTGATGCGCCGATGATCGCGCCCAGCCACTTCGAGAATCGCCCGCAGCCCGGGCCGCGCACGGCCGGCACGGATACGCGCCAGCCCCTGGTGGACCAGGATGCGGTTGTTGGCATCCAGCGGCACCACGTCGGCCACGCTGCCGAGCGCCACCAGGTCGAGCAGCTCGCCCAGGTTCGGCTCCTGGCGAGTGGCGAACCAGCCGCTTTCACGCAGGCGTGCCCGCAGCGCCAGCAGCACGTAGAACATCACCCCGACCCCGGCCATGGCCTTGCTCGGGAACTCGCAGCCGGGCTGGTTGGGATTGACGATGGCGTCGGCCTGCGGCAATTCGGGCCCCGGCAAGTGGTGATCGGTCACCAGCACCTTGAGCCCGGCCTCCTTGGCCGCAGCCACGCCTTCGACGCTGGAAATGCCGTTGTCCACGGTCAGCAGCAGGTCGGGCTGGCGCTGCAGCGCCACGGCGACGATCTCCGGGGTCAGGCCGTAGCCGTATTCGAAACGGTTGGGCACCAGGTAGTCGACATGCGCCGCGCCGAGCAGACGCAGGCCAAGCACGCCGACACTGCTGGCCGTGGCGCCGTCGGCATCGAAGTCACCGACGATGAGGATGCGCTGGCGCTGCTCGAGCGCCTCGACCAGCAGCTCCACCGCCGCCGTCATGCCCTTGAGCTGCTGATACGGAATCAGCCGCGCCAGGCCCTTGTCCAGCTCCTCGGCGGACTGCACGCCACGGGCGGCGTACAGGCGGGTCAGCAAGGGCGGCAGGTTGCCCAGGTCGGGCAACTGAGCAGGCAAGGGACGGGCTTCGATACGCATGAACAAAAGGTCGCTTTTCAGATGTGGCCCGGATGCAGTCCGGACATTGGGTAGGGGCGGCCCCGGATCGCATCCGGGCTACGGCTCGACACTCGCCGGGCTGATGCGCAGGGTGGGCGACGCTGCATCCATCCACCCCACACACGCGTTGTGCTGGACGAAAAGACCGTTCGTCCACCCTACAGCGCTCAGCGCTGGCCGGCCAACCACTCCAGCGGAATCTCGTGCTGGCCGCGCTCGTCGGTGACGAACAGCTCGCCATCGCTGATCATCACGCTCCAGCTGAGCGAGCGCGGCAGGTCCAGCGACAGCTCGGCCAGCGCCTCCTGCCCCAGGGCCACGACGTTGATGTTCTTCAGGCTGCGCACCGGGTCGAGGCACTTGCCCTGCCACACGCGCAGGTTGCCGTAGGCCACCAGGCTGAACTTCTCGGTACGCCGCGAGCACCAGGTGATGCGCTCGCTGTCCGGTTGCCCCACCTCGATCCAGTGCAGCACGCGATCATCCAGGCTCTTCTCCCACAGCGCCGGCTCGTCGACGTCCGACAGACCACGGCCGAAGGCCAGTTGCTCGTCGTAGAACAGCGCATAGGCGATCAACCGCGCGGCCAGGCGCTCCTCGGTCTCCGAAGGATGGCGGGCGACGGTGAAACGCAGGGTCTGGTAGACGCTGCGATCCATGTCGGTGAGGTTCAGGTCGATCTTGTAGGTGGTCGATGGCAGGGCCATGGCGGGCTTCTTGGCTGGTCGAAAGAGCGCAAGTCTATCGCGAAAGCATGGCCCCCGCCGACCTTCAGCAGGTCATGTGGCAGATCCCTCGTTGCTCGTCGCTGTACTCGATGTTCGCCTGCAGGCTGCTCAGGTCCAGGTGCAGGCGGCAGTAATGCTCGCCATGGCGCCAGGCCAGCAGCAGTTGGTCATCCGCCGAATAGTTCTGCTCGAAACGCCCCTCGAAGGCCGGGTGCCGGCAGCGGAAACGCATCAGCGCCAGCAAGCGCTGCACCAGCGGTTGCTGCAAGGCCTGCTCGGCCTCCTCGACGCTGTAGTAGTGGCGGTTGACGTCGCGGGCCTCGCCGGTTCGTTCGAGCAGATCGAAATCGTTGCAGCCGGCGAGCAGGCCGACGTAGTACACCTGCGGGATGCCGGGGGTGAAGAACTGCATGGCCCGTGCGGCAATGTAGGCCTCGTCGTTGCGCATCAGCGCCTCGTAGAAGGTGCAGGTCAGCTGATAGATGGCGCCCACGCTGTGCACGTTCACCGCCGAGCGGCGCAGGATCGGGTCGGCGCTGCGCGTCGAGATCTCGTCGACCAGGTACTGGATCTGCGCCTCGGGCAACATGCCCTCGACATCCGGAATGCAGATGCCGTCATGGGTATCGAGCACGGTGATCTGGTTGCGCGGACACATGCGCAGCCAGTGCTTGAGGTAGCGGCTGCTCCCCGTGAGCAAGGCATGCAGCACCAGCGGCGGCAAGGCGAAGGCATAGGGGCGCATCTGCCGGCGCGAGATGGCGTACTGGTAGCTGATATGGTCGTGCACCTCCGGGAGCATCTCGGTCTCGTACTTGGCCCCGGTTTCGCGAAACCATTCGAGGATGCGATAGACGTTCGGCTCCACCAGGAAGCAGCTGGTGCCGATGCGCTTGGTGGTGTAGCCGAAGGCGTCCAGACGGAACAGCTTGACCCCGCGCGCGGCGAGGAAGGCCATGTACTGCTCCATCAGCTGGTAGGTCCGCGACGAATCGTAGTTCAGGTCGATCTGCCGTTCGGTGAAGGTGCACCAGACCCGGCAGGTCTCGCCGTTGGCCAGCCGCACCTCGCGAAACGGCTCCTTCTCCTTGCGGATATGGATCTTGGCCAGGTCGTCATGGCTGATCTCGCCGAGGCTGTCGACCTGCACGAACAGCTCCGCGTAGGGTGAGTCCTGGCCGCGCGAGACGAAATCGAGGAACTCCGGTGACTCGTCGGCGATATGGCTGATCACCAGGTCGACGCACAGGTCGAAACGCGCGGAGATGCGTTCGACATCCGCCCAGTCGCCGTAGCGCGGGTCCACCTCCATGTGGGTGAGCGGCGAGAAGCCACCGTCGGCATTGGACGGATACAGCGGCAGGATATGCACGCCGCCCAGGGCATCGCCCAGGTGCCGATCGAGCAGTTGATAGAGCTCGCCCAGGTTGCGCCCCAGGCGGTCGGGATAGGTGATCAGTTGAACAGCATTGCGCAGTGTCATGAGCCCCCCGGCACAGTGTTGGTCTACCAAAGGCCTAGGCCACGATCGCCGCACGCGTCAAGCGACGCCACGACGACGCATCCGCAAAGCGGCGCCTCAGAGCCTCGCCAGCACCGCCTGCACGGCCTGGTCCGGCGCCTCCTGCCAGAGACCGTAGCTCAGCGGCAGGGTTTCAAGACCGGCGCGGGCCAGCACCAGGTAGCGCTCCAGTTCGAGAAAGCCTTCGCCCTCGCCAGGGAAACCGATCAGGTCGATGGCCAGGCATCTGTCGCCGCGTCGGCAGAACAGATCCAGCACCTGTCCGGCCAGCGGGTAGTGGCTCCACACCCCGACGCCCTGCGCTTCGAGCGCCTGGCACAGATCCTGGCGGGCGACGTCGATGGCCCCTGCCTGCAAACTGACCGCCGGTTGCTGCTGAAATTCCAGGTAACGGCGCAGCAGATGGGTGGCCGGCAACTGGTGTTCGTCACCACTGAACAGCAGCACCTGGCGCTCACGGGCGCGGGTGATGGCCACGTTGAACAGGTCGGCGCGGTTCAGGTAGTGGGCCGCCTGGGTGGACTCGACGTCGATGGCGAAGCTGAGAATCATCAGGTCGCGCTCCTCGCCCTGGAAGCCGTAGGGCGTGTCCACCAGCAAGCGAAACGCGCGCAACTGCTCCAGCGGCATGCTCTCGCCAATGCGCTCGCGGATACGCTCGACCTGGTCGCGAAACGGCGACAGCACGCCAACGCTGGGCTTGAGCGGGCTGTCCCGGTAGGTATCGAAATGCTCGCGCAGCAACTCCAGCACCCGTTCGACCTCCGCCTCGTTGACCCCGTTGCGCCCGCGTGCGCCCTCGACGCGCAGCAGTTGCAGGCTGTCGCAGGTGTCGCCACCGGGACGTTCCTTCATCACCCGCAGGCGCCGGTCGTAGAACAGCTCGTTGCTGAAACGGATCAGCGCCGGGCGGCTGCGGAAGTGCTCGTCGAGGAACACCACCGCGTCCTGGCTGGCCAGTTGCAGGCCGACCAGGTCCAGCACGCTGTTGTCGCGGTAGCTCCAGGCCTCGCGCTCGTCCGCCTGCAGCCCGGCACGCTGCAGCAGCTGCGCCTCGCGCACGCGGGAGAGAAAGGAGATATGCCGCAGCTGGCGCGCGTCGCCGGTCACCACCGCGCGCTTGCAGCGCTGGAAGGCCGGTAGCGCCGAGGCGATGTCGCACTGGGTCGCCTCGTCCATCACCATCACGTCGAACAACCCGGCGCGCAACGGCAGCAGGCGGTGCAGCTCGTCCAGCGTCACCACCCAGATCGGGAACGCGGCCAGCAGGCGCGCCGGATCGATGCCCTCGAACAGCGCCAGCTGGCGCTGCGAATTGCGCGCCCGGATGGCCTGGTTGTAGCGCACGAACAGGCTGCGGTCGGTCATCAGCAGACGCTTGAGTGCCAGGCTGTGATGGCTGTTGAGGTGCTCGCGGCTGAGCTGCTGACGGCGCCGCTGACATTCACGCAGCTCGTCCAGCAACGCCCAGGGACGCACGCTGCTGCCGACCCGCCTGCGTACCCAGGGCACCTGCAGCCAGCGGCGCCAGAAGGCCAGGCTGCCGCGCTCGGCGCGCAGCAGCAGACGGCTCCAACGCACGGCCTGCTCGCAGCGGGCCACGAAGTCGCCGGAAAGGCGGCGCTCGGCCTGGGTCAGCACCTCCAGTTCACTGCGCTGGCGCGCCTCGAGCTGGTCGCTGACATCGGAAATCTCGCCCTGCAGCATGCGCTGCAGGCGGTCGCGCAAGGCCTGGCGCAGGCTCTGCCCATCGCCCTCCAGGATACCCTCGCGCAGGCCGAAGTCCTCACGCAGCTTCTGCGCGATGACCCGCACGGCCTGGGCGCTGCGGCTGACCAGCAGCACGCTCTCGCCCTGCAGGTAACGATCCAGCGCCAGCGCCGCCAGGCTGTAGCTCTTGCCGGTGCCGGGCGGGCCGGAGATCTGGCTCAGGCAATGGCGCGCGGCATTGTCCAGCGCGCGGCATTGCGCCAGGCTGAGCTGGGCCGGCAGGCGCTGCGGCGTGCTCGCGGCCACGGACAAGGGCGCGTCCGGTGCCTCGCCGAGCAGTTGCAGCAGGGCCGGCGACAGCTGCTGCGCCTCCTGCAGCAACTGCAGCTCATGGGCGATGCCACGGCTGCCACTGCCACGCGGCACCAGGGCGACAAAGGCGCCCGCCTGCAACGACAGGCTGCGCCGGCGCTGGGCCTTGGCCAGCGCCTCGCCGTCGACCAGCCGGGGGAAGCCCGCCGCCTCGCTGACCTCACGCACCTGCGTATGGCGCGCCACCCAGGCGAGCAACTGGCCCAGTGCCGTGGCGTCCAGCACCCCGCTGGGCAACGGCAGGCCGTCCAGGCTGTCCGCGCCACTTTCGTCGAACAGGCTGCGCAGCAGACGCCAGTTGCCACGCACCTGCTGCGGATCGATGACCAGCAACTGGGCCTGGCCATCGGCAGTCGGCTGCAGGCTGGCCTCGTAATACATCAGGGGACCGCAGATGGCCCGCGATGCGCCGCCGTCCAGCTGCTGGCGACCACAGATCGGCAGCACGCCGTAGATCAGTTGCAGCTCACGCTGGTACAGCGTCTGCGCCTCGGCCAGCTCCCGGCCCAGCTCGGCCGACAGCGGCAGCAGCGGCACACCGCCGCTGGCCAGTTCCTCGTCCCCGTCGAGCCAGGCCCAGCGCTTGCCGGGCAACCTGGCAACGTTGTCCAGGTCCAGGTCGCGGCTGTCGGCCAGGTAGCAACTGCGGTAGAAACCGAGAAGCCGTTGGGCGTGAGGCTGAGTCATCAGTTGTCTGCGTAACGCGTCCAGAGCATCTCGAACTCGCGGCTGTAGGCCGCCACCAGTTGCGGATGGTCGATCACCAGCAGATTTTCCTCGTTGCTGGTACTGGCGCTGCGGGTCCAGTTGAAGCTGCCGTTGAGCAGCAGACGACCGTCGAACAGGGCGAACTTGTGGTGCATGTGGAAGGGACCGGCATCGATGCGCAGCGGCACGCCCTTGTCACGCAGGCGCTGGATGTCGCTGCCGGCATCGAACTGCTTTTCGTTGTCGCTGATCACCCGCACCGCGATGCCGCGCTCATGACAGGCGAGCACCTCTTCGCTGAGCTGATCGTCGGAGATGGTGTAGACGCAGATCTCCACACTCTTGCGCGCCTGGCGGCAGAGGTCGCGGATCTTGCGCCGGCAGCTCTCGCCCGGGCTGAAGTGCGCCGTAGCATGCTCCACGCGCGGAGCGCTGCCGACGCTGTCGAGGGTCTTGATCACCTGCTCCAGCCACTTCAGCACCGGCTCGACATTGGTCGGCTCGCGCATCAGCTCACGGGCCAGGGCGAAGGCGCGGTTGCGCATGAAGCGCACCTGGTCGCTGCTCAGCTCGCTGCCCAGCTGGCGCAGTTCGTCGCGCTCCTCGTTGCTCAGACGCAGGTCGGCGAGGCTGTCACGCAGTTGCTGATCGAGATGGTTGAAGTCCATGCAAAGTCCTTTTCATCGAGTGAGACGGCGGCGGCTCATGGCGGCGTAACAAACGCCGCAGAACGCTCCCGCCAGGTGATATTCGAAAGAAACGCCGGCACGCGGCAACAAGCCGAAGAACCAGCCGCCATAGAGAAAGAACACCAGTACCGCCAGCAGCAGGTCGAGCAGGCTGCGCTCGAACCAGGCGCGCGCCAGCAACAGGCCCCAGAAGCCGAACAGCCAGCCACTGGCACCGATGTGCAGGCCGGTACGGCCGAACACCCAGACCAGCAGGCCGCTGCCGATGATGATGAAGGCGCTGGAGAACAGGAAGTCGCGCCGTGAGCGCAACAGCACCAGGCTGCCCAGCACCAGCAGGCCGCTGAGGTTGCTGAGCAGGTGCGCCCAGCTGCCGTGCAGCCAGGGCGCGAAGAGAATGCCCGGCAATGCCTCGACATGCCGGGGCACCAGGCCCCAGACGTTCAGGGCGCCGCCAAGGGCGCTGTTGGCCAGTTGCAGCAGCAGCATCGCACCACTGATCAGCAGCAGCGGACGCAGCTCAACCAGCCAGCCTCGCCTCACGGCGCCTCGTCATCCGCGACATCGCTGCGCTGCTCGTGTCCGAGCAGCGTGCCGAGGTCGCGCAGTTGGGTGGATATTTCCAGCATGCGGTTGTGCGTACGCAAATCGATGTCGATCTTCTTGTCCATCGCCTTGATCAGCGGCAGGAAGCTGTTTTCCAGGCTGTCGGCCAGGTTCTCGAGCAATTTTTGCGTGCCCGGCTGCGCAGGTGCAACCACTTCCACCTGTGGCCGCAGCTTGCCGAGGTTGTCCAACCCCGCCAGCAGCTGCTCCCAGGGCACGCTGGGCGCCTCGGCCGCCGGCTTGCCGGCGCCCAGGCCACGCACGCTTTCCACCAGGTCGTTGAGCTGCGCCACCACGCGGCCACCGACATCGCTGTCGCTGCCGCCCATGGCCTTGTTGCGCATGAAGTCGCGCTTGATCTGCGCCCAGCGCTCGGCCTGTTCGGGCGTCTGATTGCCACGCAGCTCGGCGAGCTTGAGCAGGTTCTCTTCGGCACCGGTGGTGAGCAGTTGCGACTCGCCCTGGTAGTGGTCGGCGATCAACTGCAGCAACTCGCCATCGTTCATCACCGAGCTGATCTTCTCCGCCATCTTGTTCATGTTGCGGTAGCTGCCCTGCAGCTTGAACGGCGGCTCGGTACGGTACTGGTCGGCCTGCGCGGCACTGACGATGTACTGCTGGTTGACCCGGCCGACCACGTCGCGCACCTGCATCAGGCGTTGCAGAGTCGAGGAAATCTCGTTGATCTCGGCGGCGCTGTAGGTGTGGCTCAGTTCATTGGCAGAGAACGGCTTGCCCTCGGCCTTGGCGACGAAACGGTAGACATCGGCCATGTCGCGGGTGGCCAGCGGCGCCAGCACCGGGTTGGAGGTCAGGCTGTTCTCGATGTAGGACAGCGCGAAGGCCTCCTGCATGCCGCCCAGGGTGTCGCCCAGGTTGTAGATGTCGGCACGGTTGGCGAGCATGTCCGGAATTTTGAAGACTTCGCCGGACTCGGTGTAGGGGTTGCCGCTCATCACCACGCAGAACTTCTTGCCGCGCATGTCGTAGGTCTTGGTCTTGCCCTTCCACACGCCTTCGATGCGCCGGGTGCCGTCGCACAGCGAGATGAACTTCTGCAGGAACTCGGGGTGGGTGTGCTGGATGTCGTCGACGTAGAGCATGACGTTGTTGCCCATCTCCAGCGCCAGGTTGAGCTTTTCCAGCTCCTGGCGCGAGGTGGCGTCCGGCGCCTGCGCCGGATCGATGGAGCGCACCTCATGGCCCAGCGCCGGACCGTTGACCTTCATGAAGATCAGACCCAGGCGGTGCGCCACGTACTCCATCAAGGTGGTCTTGCCGTAACCCGGCGGCGAGATGAGCATCAGCAGGCCCATCAGGTCGGTCCGCTTGTTCTCGCCGGCGGTGCCCATCTGCTTGGCCAGGTTGTCGCCGATGAAGCCCAGGTAGACGTCGTTGATCAGCTTGTTGCGCACGAACGACGACAGCGGCCGTGGCTTGAACTCGGCCAGGCGCAGCGCCTCGCGCTCGCGGTTGATGACCTCCTGACGCAGCGTCTGGTAGCGCTGCAGCTGCGGCACGAAGTGCTCCAGATGCTGTTGCAGGCGGGCGAAGTAATCGTCGATGGCCAGCACCAGGGTCGCATCCTGCAGACGCGGATGGTCACCGAGCAGGCCGCTGACGCTGAAGCGCAGGTCGACCTCGGTGAAACGCCGGGGGAAATCGTCATCGAGCAGGCTGATGGCGATCGCCTCGGGCACGTAGTCGAGCAGCTCGCGCAGGGCCTCGTCCTGCGCGCAGAGGCCATCGAGCCAGGTCTGCACCAGCGACCAGCGCTGCTGCGGGCGGCCGCGCAGATTGTCGAGGGCAGCGCGGTAGTCGTCCCACACGTAGCTGGCCTGCATGCGCTGCTGCAGGGTGTCGAGCAGCTGGCGGGCGTACTTGCTGAAGGTGAACTCGATGGGCTTGGCCGCCAGCTCCTCGATCAGATAGGCCGCCGCCTGCTGACGCTGCGTGGCATCGACCGGCAGCGGATGCTGGGCGAGAAAGCGCTGCATCGCCGCATCGATTTCGTCCTGCAGGCGGCGGACACCATCGCTGCTGCCGAACAGCTGACGCAGGTGCAGGCTGCTGCGTGCATGCTCCGGCCACAGTTCGGCCTCGATGTCCGCCCCCCAGCGGTTCCAGAACAGCGCGGCGAACCCGCGCGCGGTGGGCGCGAAGCGCAGCAGGCCGGCGCTTTCGCGCAGCGGCAGCAGTTGGCTGAGGATCAGCGCCGCATCGTGGTCGTGGATGCCCTTCTCGTAGGCATCCTTGTAGCGCGGGGCGGCGAAGTCGCGGATCAACCGGGTCAGGCTCTGCGGCTGCGCCAGGTGAGTCTTGAGCAGGTCCAGGCTGAGCCCTTCACGGCCAGCCACGGCGGCGTCGAGCACCAGCCCGGCGAGGTATTCGGCGCGGTACAGCGACGGCGACTCGGACTCCAGCGACACCTGCCAGTAGTCACGCAGGCCTTCCAGCGTCTCGTCGCGCAGCGGCTCGAGAAAATCGGTGCCGGTCAGATGCAGGTACAGGCCATCGCCACGCGGCATCAGGGTCAGGTCGAGTTCCTGGGTGTTGACGCTGAAACGGTGGCGCGGGCCGAGCTTGATGACGTTGCCGCCCTCTTCGAACAGCTCGCTCTTGTCGCGCAGGGCACGCACGGCCTGGTCGCGGGCGCCCTTGAGGCGCGCCTCGACGTCATCGGCCTTGACGCTGTCCTTGAGCTCGCGCAGGCGCTCCGCCATCTCGCGCAGCTTGAGAATCAGCGGGTCGGCAGCGAAGAAGGCGTTGAGCTCCTCCATCTGGGTCAGGCGCGCGGTGCGCCGGCCCAGGCTGTCGAGGATGCGCTGGGCGGCGTCGAGCACGCCCTGGGCACGGCGCTGACGGTCATCGAGCAGGCTCTGCTTGTGCGACTCGAAAGTCTCCAGCAGTTCTTCGCGCTTGCCCAGGATGTCGCTGAGGAATTCCTCGTGATCGCCGAACTGGCTTTCCAGCTCTTCCAGCTGCACCAGCAGGCGGGACAGCTGCTCGTCGCACTTCTCCGGGTCCTGCGCCAGCGCCAGGGCGTTGGTGATGCCCTGGCTGAACAGCTTGAACTGAGCACCGAACTGCGCCACGGTCTCGGCCGAGCCCAGCCCCTTGCGCCGCTGTTCGGCACGCGCCTTGGCCTGGTTGAGGTGGGCATAGACCTCGGAGATCGACTCGACGATGCGGGTGCGCTGGGTGGCATCGTCGATCTTCAACGACGCCATCAGGCTCGACAGCATGTCCAGGTTGCCGGCCATGGCCTGCATCTCGACCAGCGGCTCGTTCAGCTGGGTGACGCTCTCGGCCTTCTGCGCCTGGCCATCGAGTTCACCCAGGCGCTGCACATAGGGTTGCAGGGCCGCGTCGCTGGCGAGGAAGTTCGAAGTGGCCGCCGCCACGCGCTCCTGCGCTTCGAGCAACTCGGCTTCCATGGCGTCGATGCGCGCCACGTCGATGTAGCGGTAGTCACGGATAGTCAGCAGCTGGCCGCGCTGCGCGGTGATGGCATTCAGCGCCTCGACGAAATGCTGCACCTCGTCCCAGCTGTCGACCAGCAGGCCGGCGAGCAGGCTCTTCTGCCGCGTCTCGGCCTCGGTCATGGCACGGGCCGATTGCTGGCGAATGCTCTCGACCTTCTCGAACTCGTCGAGCACCAGTTCGGAGGTGGCGGCCACCTCGCGCAGCAGCGGCGCCAGTTCGGCGCACTGGGCGTCACCCAGCCAGTGGTAGACGTCGAACAGGCGACGGGTGTTCTGGCACAGCTGGGTGTAGCGCGCCACCGACACTTCGCGGCTGTCGATCTCGCGGCTCAGGTTGAGCAGGTCGGACACGCCGCGCACCAGCTCGGCATTGCCGATACGACCGAAGAAGCCGCTGCGCGCCGGCTGGCGAGCCGCGTAGTCGTCGCTCTCGAACGGCGTCTGCCAGATCTGCATCGGATGGATGCGGGTCGGCTCGCTGCCCTCGGCGGAGAAGATCACCATGCGCCCGTCCTCCAGGCGCGCGTAGCCGTGGCCGAAGATCGGGTTGTGCAGCTGACGCTTGATCATGTTGTAGGTGAACAGCGCCGAACGACCTTCCTCCGGGTGGTAGAAGATGTACTGCACGTCCTCGCCGTTGGGCGAGCGGACCGAGCGCTTGAAGCGCATGCCGTCCATGGGCTGTTCGAAGGTCTTGTACTCGCCGCTCTGCAGGTAGTAGCCGCCGGGGAAGATGATGCCGTGATCTTCCGGCAGCTGTACGCAGGCCAGGCCGATGGCGTCGATGCGCTCGACCTGGTTGGTCAGGCTGTTGAACACCAGGTAGCGCCACTGCTCCTCGCGGTAAGGCAGCACCTTGAGCAGGATCAGGCTGCCCAGGCGGGCGTATTCGATCTGCGCGTCGTCGAGCGACTGGGTCTTGTCCACGACGGCTTCGCGGTAGATGCCCAGGCCGTCCTGGGTGTTGTTCTCGACCTTGATCGTGAGGTCGCCACCGACGGTTTCGACGAATACCGTGTCGAGGATGTTCATGTGCGGATGGCGGCCGGTAACCGCCATCTCGCGGGACGTCTTCTGCCATTCGAAATCGAACGGCGCCGGCAGGGCGATATCGCGCTCGCCACGGTTATCGATGTAGCGAACTTCCTTGCCGTCGGTGGAGATCGACCAGCGGAACACACGGATGTCGCTGACCCGTTCACCGATCTGGAAGCTCGCCAGCAGCTTGCCATCGCGAATCGCCAGTTGCAGCAGACGGGTGTTCTTGTAATAGGTGTACAGCTCGTTGAAGTCGGCAACGAAGCTGGCCTGCGCCAGGAAGGAGCCCTCCAGGGACACCGGCTCGGCATCGAAGCCTTCCGCGCCCTGCACCAGCCGGTAGAGGGAGAACACGTCGGAGATCGTGGTTTCCTTCTTCAGGCCGAGGAACACGTTGTAGCCGAACAGCAGGCACTCGCCGACCTGGACGATATCGCGGGCGATGCAGTTGTTCTCGGTGCGGATGCGGACCCGGCCGATGGCCTCCATCGCACTGCTGCCGAACTCGGCCAGGCGCTGGCCATTGAGCGCCTCGGTCAACCCGCGCAGGCGCTGCCCCTGCTCCTGCAGGCGCTTGTGCAGCACCTCGTAGGCGCCGCCCTCGGCGACGGCCTTGTCCAATACGTCCTGTGTCTGTACGTCCGACATCGTGTTCTTCCTGGATATGCGGCATCGAGCAGCCTCACCCGCGCAGTGCGCTGAGGCTGCTGAGAAATGCGTAGTGCGCCGGTGAGGGCCACACTGCGGGTGGGCAAGCCACCCGGTGGGTTACGCGCCGATCTTCTGCTCGACGATGGCGATCTTGTCGCGCAGCGCCGCGTCGATTTCCTCGGGGCGTACCTGGGCGATGATCTTGCGCAGCACCCGTACTTCGTTGTCGTCGATCACGCCATCGCGCTCGGCGATCTCCAGCAGACTCTTGAGCTCCTGCGCATCCAGGCGGCCGTCGTTACTGAAGCGCTGGATCGAGCGAAAGGTCATCTCCAGATAGTCTCTTGATTCTGACATTGCGTAGTCCCTGATTGGTCGAACGATAGGGCCGCGGGATGGCTGGAGCCGCGAAAATCGCCGCTCAAGCACCTCCCACCGGACCTAGCAATGAATGGATGGTCGGCAGGGTGGACAACGCTTTCTGTCCACCTTTGGCGATGCAAGCGGTGGACATGCTGCGCGTCGCCCACCCTGCTATCAGGCCTGCTCCGAACCAGCGCTCGGGGCGACGACCGGCGCGGCGGATGCGGCCTTGCCGGCCAGCAGGCGGGAAATCACGTCCTGCACCACCGGGCTCTTGCCGACCACACCTTCGATGGCCTTGCCCACCGACAGCGACTTGGCGAAGGAGTTGAAGAAGTCGCCCTCGCCGCCGACGATCTCGATCTTCGCCTTGGCCATGGCTGCGGCCAGCACTTCGGCCTGGTCCTTGGCGATGTCCTTGTTGGCGTCGATGGCGGCCATGGCCTCTTCGAAGCTCTTCTCCAGCTGCATGCGGAACTCTTCGTGAGCGCGTGCCGCGTCGCTGAGCGAATCCAGCGCACCGAACTTCTTGCCCAGACCTTCGGCTTCGGCGCTGAGGCGCTCCAGCAGGATCGCGGCTTCGGCCGAACCCTGTTCCTTGGTCGCCTTGGCCTTGGCCAGACCCAGTTGCTCCTCGCCGCGTGCCTGGGCGGAGAGTTTCTCCTCCAGCACCTTGGCTTCGGCCAGACCGTCCTTCTCCTTCGCCGAGGCTTGCGCCTCCAGCACACGGGCTTCGGCCAGACCTTTTTCCTGCTCGCCCTTGGCATCGGCGATCAGGCGCTCAGCCTGCACGCGAGCCTCGGCCAGGCCTTCCTTCTCTTTCGCGGCGGCGGTGACTTCGCGCACCTTGGCGTCGGCCAGGCCGGGCGCGGCACGCTCGGCTTCGACCCCTTCGGCCAGCTTCTTCTTGGCCTCGGCGCTCTTGGAGGCCGCTTCCAGTTCGGCCTGGGCCAGGGTGTTGATCTCGACCGCCTTGTGCTTGGAACGTGCCTCGTCGGCTTCGGCCTGCTTGACCTGACGCACCAGCTCCTGCTCGGCCTCGGCCTGGGCATTGAGTACGGTAACCTGCTTGAGGCGCTCGGCCTCGGACACTTCGCGTACTTCCTTGATGCGTTCTTCTTCCTGGGCCACGGTCTTCTCGACCGCCACGCGCTCGCGGATCACACCGGCGATGTTCTTGCGCTCTTCTTCCAGCGCCTTTTCCTTCTCGATGCGCTGCAGTTCGACTTCGCGCTCGCGGGCCACCACTTCCAGGTCCTTGGCACGGGTGACTTTCTCCACCTCGATGACCACGGCACGCTGGCGGTTCTGCTGCGCCACTTCCACTTCGCGCTGATGGTTCTCGGCGCGGATGTCCAGCTCCTGCTGGGTCTGGATGCGCGCCTGCTCGGCCTTCAGGCGCTCTTCTTCACGGACCTTGAGGGTCTCGGCTTCCTCACGGGCGCGGATGGTTTCGATCTCGCGCTTCTGCCGCGCCTCGGCATCGGCCTGCTGACGCTCGAGCGACAGGGTCGCTTCGCGGGTTTCGACGTTCTTCTTCTTGATCGCCAGCTCTTCGTTGCGCTCGAGCTCGTTGGTGATGACGTTCTGCGCAGCGGTCAGCTCGGTGATCTTGCGGATACCCTCGGCGTCGAGGATGTTGCTCGGGTCCAGCGACACCTTGGAAGTCTGCTCCAGGTAGTCGATCGCCACGTCTTCCAGCACGTAACCGTTGAGGTCGTTGCCAATCACCTCGACGATGCGGTCGCGGAAATCCTGGCGGTTCTCGAACAGTTGGACGAAGTCGAACTGCTTGCCGACGGTCTTCAGCGCCTCGGAGAACTTGGCATTGAACAGCTCGTTGACCGCGCCACGATCGGAGGCACGGTCGACACCGATGGCCTTGGCCACCTTGAGCACGTCTTCCTGGGTCTCGTTGACGCGCAGGTAGAAGGCCACGGTGATGTCGGCACGCAGGTTGTCACGGCAGATCAGACCGTCCTTGGCGCGACGGTCCACTTCCAGGGTGATCAGGGAGATCTTCATGAACTCCTTGAGGTGGATCACCGGGTACACCAGGGAACCGGTGAAGTGCACCTTGGGTGTCGAGCTCATGTCGTTGACGATCAGCGCGGTGCCCTGCGGAACCTTGATGTAGAACGCCTTGAACAGCGCGATCAGGGCGATCACGAAGAGAACGACCAGCCCCGCCCCGACGATGAAGGGAATGAGGTTTTCCATTACAGCTGTACTCCTTTGCTAATTGTGCAGACAGGTTCGGCGATGCCCTACCCTGCCAGCCCTGTGTGACGTACGGATTGTCGGCAGACGCTATACGCCTCGAAACTCTTCTTCGGTGATGACCCGGTAGGCATGTTCGGCAACCAGGTACTCCAGCAGCACCACGCGGTCGCCGCGCTTGAAGCCCAGTGCCTCGTCGGCGCGCACACGCAGGATCAGCCCCGCGCCGCCGTCTTCCAGCACCGCCTCGCCGTGACGCTCGGTGACCTTGCCGCTGCGGACCACCGCCACCTGACCCAGCACCGACTTGCTGCTGATCGCCTCGACTTTCTGGAACAGCGGGCGCAACGGCCGGCAGATGGCCGCGCAGAGCGGCGCCGCCAGGAGGAAGGAGGCGACGATCACCACCAGGCCGAGCGGATAGCGCAGGATGCCCAGCGGCAGGTGACGCAGCAGCCACAGTTCGATGAAGTAGCAGGCGAACCAGGCGAAGAAGAACAGCAGGGTCAGCACCAGCGTGGCCGGTACGCCGTCGAGCTTGAGCTTGTACAGCAGCCCCGCCAGGCCTTCGGTCTGTGCGCCGCCCTCCATCACCGAGTCGGCCTCGATGTCGAGCAGGTCGATATCAAGCAGGCCGGCCGCGACCACCAGCCAATAGATGACCGCCACGCACAGCAGGAAGCTGTAGATGGCAGTGGGAAACGACAGCGCGGTCTGCAGGAAGAGTTCCATGGTTTTCCTTGTCCTGAATCCATACGGCAGGGACGATCACTCGCCCCTGCCGGTTCATGCAGCCTCGATCAGGCCTTGGACTTGTCCTTCAGGCGCGCCAGCACGCTGTCGGCACTGGCGCTGTCGGCCTTGATGCCCGCAGCTCGCAGCTTGGCTTCCAGCGAGTCGTCCGGCGCGCTGGTGGCGGCGAGTTCCGCCGAGGCTTCCATCTTCGCGCCGCGCTCGGCCTGCTTCTGCTTGATGCGCTCGAGCGACTCGACCGCCGTCTGCAGCTTGGCCTGGGAACCGCCGTAGCGCTGGGCCACGGCCATCTGCGCCTTCTGCACGCTTTCGGTGGCCTTGACCGTATCCACCTGCTGCTTGAGGCGCTTGATGTTGCCCTCGGCCTGACTCACGGCCTTGCGCAGTTGCGCGACGCTGGCGGCGAAGCCTTCGGCCTGCTCACGCTCGCTGGCCTGTTCGACCTCCAGGTTGGCGATCTTCTCGGCCACTTCCTTGGCCAGGGTCTCGTTGCCCGCTTCCAGCGCCTTGAGAGCGTACTGCTCGTACTCGGCGATGCTGGTTGCGCTCTTGCTCACCTTGTCGCTGGCCAGCTTGTGCTTGGCCATGATCTCGGCGAGGGCTTCCTTGGACTTGCGCAGCTCGCTGTCGGCGTCGCGGATTTCCTGGTCGAGAATACGCAGGGCCTGGCTATCGACCACGGCCTCGCCCATCTCGTTGGCGCCGCCACGCAGCGCGGTCAGCAATTTGCTCCAGACGTTCATGGATACTCTCCTCTCAGGCGCCGGTCTTGAGGAAGCCTTCGTAGGCTTCGGTGGCCTTGATCACGTTGTCCGCCAGCAACTCGATCTCGAACACCACATCGGACAGCGTGGAGTAGGAGCTCAGTGCGCCGAACATGGTGTAGCAGTCGCGCCCGTCGACCATCTTCTCCAGGCCGATGGACGACAGCGGGAACAGCTTGTGGGTGCGCAGCACTTCCTCGTTGAAAGCAGCGACGTCCTTCACGTCCGCCGCGGGCCAGAGCAGCGCCTCGACGATGATCTGTTCGCCGAACACGGCAACGAACAGCGGCAGGTCGCCATATTCGCGCATGGTGATGTGCAGACTGGCGTCGGCGCCCTGAATCAGCTCGATGCCGGCCTGCCCGCTCTGGAACAACTCCGTTGCCGCCAGCGCCTCATGCAGCGCCTTGGCGGTCCAAACCTGAGGCATGCTCATATCCTCCTCCTTCTCCATCGGAACCAGCGTCGACTGCGGCTGGCGTAGTTTGCGCTCGAACGCAACCAGCAGCGGTGCGTGCTCGGGCAAGATCCAGACTTCCTTCTTCACCAGCCCCTGCTCGCGCAGGCGCTGACGATAAAGACGCTGGTAATGGGCTGATGATTTGCTTTCCATGAACAACAGCCTAGACCCTTACATGTGAGTCGTAAAGTGATTACATGTGATAAATGTGATGCCGTTCGTCAGGCGAACGCGCAGGCGTCATCCTCGGCACGAAACGAGCCGATCAGCAGACGGGAACGAAAAGAAAAGAGGCAGGGGCCAGGACTCATCCATGATCGGGCTAGAACGCATCCATTCGCGACGTGTCGAATTAAACCTCAGCCACACGCAGGGCGCACGGAAAAAAGCGCTAACCCGGTCGCAGTTATGACCCCAACCGACCCGCACAGGAGAGCGACAGCAGCATGAACGAACTGCCACCCGCCGTACGCCAGCTGCTGCATGCCGAGCAGCGCCAGGCCGCCATCGACCTGCTCAGCGAATACCTGGCGGCCGACCAGAAGGAGGCCGAACGCCGCATCGACCAGTATCTGGAGGACAACCCTCCCGTCCACCTGCGCGGCGCCGCCATCCTCCGCGCCAGCCGCCTCAATGCCCTGATCTGGCTGACGCTGATCGCCCTGACGGCGCTGCTGGTGCTGATCTTCAGCCTCTGAGCCAGGCCCAAACGAAACCGGCGCCACTGGGGCGCCGGTTGCATACTGACAGACGACTCAGAGCGGCTTGCCGCGATTGCCATGCGCCGCGACGAACTGCTGCACGACCTTCAGGTCGTTGGCCAGCACGGTGCAACGCTCATCGCGCTGGAACAGGTCGGCCAGGTGCGCCGGCAACGCCGGAACCGCATCGATACCGGCCTTCTCCACCGCCTCGGGGAACTTGACCGGGTGCGCGGTACCCAGCACCACCATCGGCGTAGCCAGGCTGCGACGGCACTCACGCGCTGCGCGCACGCCGATGGCCGTGTGCGGATCGAGCAGCTCGCCGCACTCCTTGTACACCTCGGTGATGGTTTCACAGGTCTGCTCATCATTCACCGCCAGCGAATCGAACAGCTTGCGCGCCTCGACCCAGCGATCTTCCTCGACACTGAAGCCGCCACCCTGCTTGAAGCTGTCCATCAGACCGGCGATGGCGGCGCCATTGCGACCGTGCAGGTCGAACAGCAGCCGCTCGAAGTTGGACGAGACCATGATGTCCATCGACGGCGACAGGGTCGGATGCAGGGTTTCCTTGACGTACTGATTGCCGCTCATGAAGCGGTGCAGGATGTCGTTGCGGTTGGTGGCGACGATCAGCTGACTGACCGGCAGACCCATGTTGCGCGCCAGGTAACCGGCGAAGATGTCGCCGAAGTTGCCGGTCGGCACCGAGAAGGCCACCGAACGCGCCGGCGCGCCGAGCTGCAGCGCGGCGTGGAAGTAGTAGACGATCTGGGCCATGATCCGCGCCCAGTTGATCGAGTTGACCGCAACCAGACGGGTGCCCTTGAGGAAGCCCTGGTCGGCGAAGCTGGCCTTGACCATCTCCTGGCAGTCGTCGAAGTTGCCTTCGATGGCGATGTTGTGGATGTTCTCGCCGAGGATGGTGGTCATCTGCCGACGCTGCACTTCGGACACCCGGTTGTGCGGGTGCATGATGAAGATGTCGACATTGTCGCAGGCCTTGCAGCCTTCGATGGCAGCGGAACCGGTATCACCACTGGTCGCCCCCATGATCACCACGCGCTCGCCACGCTTGGCCAGCACGTGGTCGAGCAGGCGACCGAGCAATTGCAGGGCGAAGTCCTTGAACGCCAGGGTCGGACCGTGGAACAGCTCCATGACCCACTCGTTGCCGTTCAGCTGGCGCAGCGGCGCCACGGCGCTGTGCGCGAAGACACCGTAGGTCTCTTCGAGGATCTTCTTGAAATCGGCATCGGCGATGGAACCCGCCACGAACGGGCGCATCACGCGGAACGCCAGCTCGTGGTACGGCAAGCCCGCCCAGGAGGCGATTTCCTCTACGGTGAAGCGCGGCAGGTTCTCCGGCACGTAGAGGCCACCATCACTGGCCAGGCCGGCCAGCAGCACGTCTTCGAAATTCAGGGCCGGCGCCTGGCCGCGAGTACTGATATAGCGCATGTATTTCAAACCTTCGGTTTGAGCGACAAGCTACAGGCCCCAAGCCACAAGAGAAGCAGCGCTCCGCTTGCAGCTTGAGACCTGGCGCTTGCAGCTACTGTTAGTTGAGCTGCTCGACACGCAGGCGCATGACCGGCGACGTCACGCCGTCCAGCGCTTCCATGGCAGCGATGGCGTCGATGATGCGCGCCTCGATCACACGGTGAGTCACCAGGATCATCGGCACCAGGCCGTCCTGCTCCTCGGCTTCCTTCTGCATGATCGACTCGATGTTGATGCCACGCTCGGAGAGGATGCTCGCCACCTGCGCCAGCACACCCGGGTGATCCTTGGCCTGGATACGCAGGTAGTAGGCGCTCTCGCACTGCTCGATGGGCAGGATCGGGTGATCGGACAGCGAGTCAGGCTGGAACGCCAGGTGCGGCACGCGATTGGTCGGGTCGGTGGTCAGGGCACGCACCACGTCCACCAGGTCCGCCACCACCGCCGAGGCGGTCGGCTCCATGCCTGCGCCGGCACCGTAGTACAGGGTGCTGCCGACGGCATCGCCATTGACCATCACCGCGTTCATCACGCCGTTGACGTTGGCGATCAGGCGGTCCGCCGGGATCAGCGTGGGGTGCACGCGCAGCTCGATGCCGGCCTCGGTGCGACGGGCGACACCCAGGTGCTTGATGCGATAGCCCAGTGCCTCGGCATAGTTCACGTCGGCAGTGGTCAGCCGGGTGATGCCTTCGGTATAGGCCTTGTCGAACTGCAGCGGCACGCCGAAGGCGATGGAGGCCAGGATGGTCAGCTTGTGCGCGGCGTCGATACCTTCGACGTCGAAGGTCGGATCGGCCTCGGCATAACCCAGCGCCTGCGCTTCCTTGAGCACGTCCTCGAAGGCACGCCCCTTCTCACGCATCTCGGTGAGGATGAAGTTGCCGGTGCCGTTGATGATGCCGGCCAGCCAGTTGATGCGGTTGGCCGCCAGGCCTTCGCGAATCGCCTTGATCACCGGAATGCCACCGGCAACCGCCGCCTCGAACGCGACGATCACGCCCTTCTCGCGGGCACGGGCGAAGATCTCGTTGCCGTGTACGGCGATCAGCGCCTTGTTCGCGGTGACCACGTGCTTGCCGTTGTCGATGGCCTTGAGCACCAGCTCGCGGGCCAGGGTGTAGCCGCCGATCAGCTCGACGACCACATCGATGTCCGGGTTGTTGACCAGCTCGAAGACGTCACGGGTGATCTGGATACCGGTCGTGTCGTATTGCGGCTTGGGCGAACGAATGGCGATCTGGGCAATCTCGATGCCGCGACCGGCACGCCGGGTAATTTCCTCGGCGTTGCGCTTGAGTACATTCAGAGTACCGCCACCTACGGTCCCCAGCCCACAGATACCCACTTTGACCGGCTTCACGCTCTATATCCCCATCAGCACTGCATAAAACGGCCGGAGCAAGCCCCGGCCGCCGAAAAGAGCCGCACATTACGAAGCGGCTGTTTGTTAGTCAATCCGCACTCAATCGTTCGACTCCAGGGCGATCCTGGCCAGCTGCGGCGCCGGCTGGTAACCCGGAATCATCTTGCCGTTGGCCAGCACGATGGCCGGCGTACCGTTGACACCGATCATCTGGCCCAGCTGATACTGCTTGGCCACCGGGTTGTCGCAGTCCGCCTCCGGCACCGCCTGACGAGTCTTGGCCAGGTTCATCGCCGCCTGGCGATCCTTGCTGCACCAGACGCTGGCCAGCTCCTTGGCTGCCGGGCTGTTCAGGCCCTGGCGCGGGAAGGCCACGTAGCGCACTTCGACGCCCAGGCGATTGAGCTCCGGCACTTCGCTGTGCAGCTTCTGGCAGTAGCCACAATCGGTGTCGGTGAACACGGTGATATGGGTTTTCGGCGCCTTGGGCGCGAACACCACCATTTCCTTGGCCGGAATGGCATTGATCTGCTTGGCCACCGCACGACTCTCTTCGATCTCGGTGAGGTTCACCGCCTTGCCATCCTTGACCTGGAACAGATAGCCCTGGATCAGGAACTGGCCGTCCGCACTGGTGTAGAGCTGCCGCCCACCCTCCAGCTGAACCTGATAGATGCCCGACATCGGGCTCTCGGCAATGGCTTCGATCGGCAAGTTGGCGTCGAGCGACTTCAGCGCCTGACGAATGGCCTGGTCAGGTTCTGCAGCCATCGAGACGCCAGCGCCCAGCATGAGCGCCAGGGCAGCGGAAATACGGGTCAGGGACATGAACACTCCTGTCGAACGACGGACCGGTGAAAATCGCAACAGCCTACCACAGATGGCATCGCAGACAGCCGAACAGCTAACAGACGGCGCACGCGCCAGCAGCACACGGGCATTTTACGCGCCCCTCTTCGCCACTTATTCCTGCGCAGAATATCCATATAGCGAAATACTCGATAAATTTATCTTGCGTGCAAATCTTTTGCGCAATACAGTTCGCCCCATGGAATGGTTAGCGCACAAATCATTGGCGAACCACTCCATCCAACCCCAACCCAAGAGGATTACCGCCATGACCATCGAAAACGTTCTCTACCGTGCAACCGCCGAAGCCTTTGGTGGCCGTGAAGGCCGCGCCGTCTCTTCCGACGGCATCCTGGACATCGCCCTGACCACCCCGAAGGAACTCGGCGGCGCAGGCGGCAACGGCACCAACCCCGAGCAACTGTTTGCAGCCGGCTATTCCGCCTGCTTCCTCGGCGCGCTGAAGTTCGTCGCGGCTCGCGACAAGCTGAGCATTCCGGCTGACACCTTCATCGAAGGCACCGTAGGCATCGGCGCCATCCCCACCGGCTTCGGCATCGAGGTCGAGCTGCGGATCAGCCTGCCCGGCCTCGCCCCTGAAGCCGCACAGACCCTGGTGGATCGCGCGCACATCGTCTGCCCGTACTCCAACGCCACCCGCGGCAACATCGACGTCACCCTGACCATCGTCTGACAGACAGTAGCCAGCGCTCGCGGCCAGGACCCGAGCGCTGCCCGAGAGGAGAAGCAGCATGAAAACCCGCCCCCTGTTCGCCATCGCCCTGACGATTCTCTCGCTTGGCGCCTCGCTGACCAGCGTCGCCCACGGCGCGCAAGCCACGCCCTATCGCTACGGGCAGGACCTGGATATCGCCAAGGTGATCGCCATCGAGGTGCCGAATAGCCCGCAGTGCGAGGTCGTGACGGCGAAGATGACCTACCGCAACAGCGCGGGCGAGGTGCACGTCCTCGACTACGAACAGCTGTCCAGCGTGTGCAGCAACCAGAACTGAACCCAGCAGCCCTACCTAACGACAGGAGTTTGACCATGAACATCTCTCGCACCCTGACCGCCGGGCTGCTCGCCCTGGCCATCGGCAACAGCTTCGCCGCCGGCAGCCCCGGCGTGGAACGCAACACCCAGGGCTTCCTCGACGCACTGGCCGCAGGTGCTGGCCAGCCCCTGGAAACGCTCGCCCCGAAAGACGCCCGCGGCGTGCTGGTGGGCGCCCAGGCCAGCGTCAAGGTGGACCTGTCCGGCATCACCGTGGAGACCAGGACGATCGATGTGGACGGCCAAGCCATCACCCTCAAGGTGGTGCGTCCCGAAGGCGCTCGCGGCGTACTGCCCGGCTTCATGTTCTTCCACGGTGGCGGCTGGGTACTGGGTGACTATCCGACCCACGAGCGGCTGATCCGTGACCTGGTGGTGGGCTCCGGCGCCGCGGCGATCTACGTCGACTACACACCGTCGCCGGAAGCCAGGTACCCGACCGCGATCAACCAGGCCTATGCAGCGACCAAATGGGTCGCGGACAACGGCAGCAAGATCGGTGTCGACGGCTCGCGCCTGGCCGTGGCCGGCAACAGCGTCGGCGGCAACATGGCGGCCGTGGTCGCCCTCAAGGCGAAGGCCGCCGGCACACCGAAGCTGCGCTTCCAGTTGCTGCTGTGGCCGGTCACCGATGCCAACTTCAACAACGCGTCCTACAACCAGTTCGCCGAAGGCCACTTCCTGACCCGCGGCATGATGGAATGGTTCTGGGACAACTACACCAGCGACCCGAAGCAGCGTAACGAGATCTACGCCTCGCCGCTGCGCGCCAGCCTGGAACAGCTGCAGGGCCTGCCGCCGGCACTGGTGCAGACCGCCGAGATGGACGTGCTGCGTGATGAAGGCGAAGCCTACGCCCGCCGCCTGAACGCCGCCGGCGTCGCGGTCACCTCGGTGCGCTACAACGGCATGATCCATGACTACGGGCTGCTCAACGTGGTCGCGGAGGTCCCGGCGGTACGCAGTGCCATGGACCAGGCCGCCCAGGCGCTGAAGAACAGCCTGAAATAAACCACCGGCAGAACGCACCCCGCCCTCGGCAACGACGGCGGGGTTTCGTTCATCCGCGATCAGCCGCGCGGATGATGCTGGGCGTGCAGTTCCTGCAGACGCGCGCGGGCGATGTGGGTATAGATCTGCGTGGTGGACAGGTCGCTGTGCCCCAGCAGCATCTGCACCACGCGCAGATCGGCACCATGGTTGAGCAGGTGGGTGGCGAAGGCATGCCGCAGGGTATGCGGCGACAGTGCCTTGGCGATCCCCGCGACACGGGCCTGGTGCTTGATCCGGTGCCAGAAGGTCTGCCGGGTCATCTGCTCACCACGCAGGCTGGGAAACAGCACGTCACTGGGCTTGCCGCCGAGCAACAGCGGGCGCGCCTCGCGCGTGTAGCGCTCGATCCAGGCGATGGCCTCCTCGCCCAGCGGCACCAGGCGTTCCTTGCTGCCCTTGCCGAACACCCGCAACACCCCCTGGCGCAGATTGACCTGCTCCAGCGTCAGGCCCACCAGCTCGCTGACCCGCAACCCGCAGGCGTAGAGCACCTCGAGCATGGCGCGATCGCGCAGGCCGATGGGGTCGTCCAGATCGGGCGCCTGCAACAGGGCCTCGACATCGGCCTCCGACAACGACTTGGGCAGCGGCCGACCGATCTGCGGCAGGTCGACCTGCAACGTCGGGTCTTCGCCGATCAGGGTCTCGCGCAGCAGGAAACGGTAGAACCCCCGCAGCCCGGACAGGAAGCGCGCCGTCGAGCGCGCCTGGTAGCCCTGCTCCAGGCGCCAGGCCAGGTGATCGAGAATCGCGTCGCGGCCGATGTGCTGCAACGCCAGGCCACGCGCATCCAGCCAGGCGTTGAAGTGCTCCAGGTCGCTGCGATAGGCAGCCTGCGTATGGGCGGAGAGCCCCTTTTCCAACCACAACGCCTCGAGGAAGCGCTCGATCAGGGGATGAGTTAACGTTGACATCGACGACCCATGACAAAATGTGCCGCTAGTTTTCCACAGCCTCACCGCGATAGGGCAACTCCATAGCCGTGGGCGAGGCAGCCAGCGCAAGGCAAGAACAGGCGAAGACGTGCAGTCTACCCGCTATGCAATGAGCACTTTGCGCCTGTTTTCGACGCAGTGATGGCCACGCAGGCAGTTTCCAGAAATACCAGATAGGGAGATTCGATGAGCGAAACACAGATCCTGCTGAGCCTGGGCGGCATCGGCCTGCTGGCACTGGCCAGCCAATGGCTGGCCTGGCGACTGCGCCTGCCGGCCATTCTGTTCCTGCTGTTCGGCGGTATTCTCGCCGGCCCCCTGCTGGGTCTGCTCGACCCGCAGGAGCTGTTCGGCCCGTTGCTGTTTCCCTTCATCTCGCTGGCCGTCGCCCTGATCCTGTTCGAAGGCAGCCTGACCCTGCACCTCTCCGAATGGCGCGAGATCGGCAAGGTCGTGCATCGCCTGGTGACCCTCGGCGCCCTGCTCACCTGGGCCGTGATCAGCCTGGCCAGCCACTACCTGCTGGGCTTCGCCTGGGACCTCGCCCTGCTGTTCGGCACCCTGACGCTGGTGACCGGCCCCACGGTGATCGCCCCGATGCTGCGCGTGGTTCGCCCCACGTCGGCAGTCGCCAACATCCTGCGCTGGGAAGGCATCGTCATCGACCCCATCGGCGCCCTGCTGGCGGTGGTGACCTTCGCCTTCATCGTCAGCTACGGCGAGGGCAATGCGCTGAGCGAGAGCCTCAGCACCTTCGCCGCTGTGATCGCCTGCGGCAGCCTGCTCGGCGCCGCCGCCGGCTGGGCCTTCGGTATCGTCCTGCGCCGCCGCTGGCTGCCGGAATACCTGCACAACTTCGCCTCGCTGGCCGCCGTGCTGGGCATCTTCATCGCCGCCAACCTGCTGGTGCACGAGTCCGGCCTGCTGGCGGTGACGATCATGGGCATGTGGCTGGCCAACATGCGCGGCGTGGACATCCGCCCGATCCTGCATTTCAAGGAGAACCTCAGCGTGCTGCTGATCTCCGGCCTGTTCATCATCCTCGCCGCCCGGCTGGACCTCTACGCCCTGCTGGCCCTGGGGCCGGCGACGCTGGTGCTGCTCGCCGTGATCCAACTGATCGCCCGGCCGCTGAATATCCTCGCCTGCACGCTGGGCTCGAGCCTGAACTGGCGTGAACGCGCCCTGCTGGCCTGGATCGCCCCGCGCGGCATCGTCGCCGCAGCGGTCTCGGCGATCTTCGCCCTGCGCCTGGAGCAGCAGGGGAACGAACAGGCCCAGCTGCTGGTGCCACTGACCTTCCTGGTCATCATCGGCACCGTGGTGCTGCAAAGCGCCACGGCACGCCCGCTGGCGCGCCTGCTGAAGGTGACGGAACCCTCGCCGAGCGGCTTCCTGATCGTCGGCGCCAACCCGGTCGCCCGCGCAGTGGGCAAGGCCATCCAGGGGCTCGGCAGCCAGGTCCTGCTGACCGACTCGAGCTGGGAAAACATCCGCGCCGCGCGCATGGCCGGATTGCCCACCTACTTCGGCAACCCGACCTCGCAACACGCCGAAGCGCACCTGGACCTGGTCGGCCTCGGCCACCTGCTGGCACTGGCGCCGTCGGCGGAGCTGAACGCCCTGGCCTGCATGCATTTCCGCCATGACTTCCCGAGCAACCGGCGCTTCACCCTGCCCACCAGCGCCGACGGCAGGCGCAGCGACAAGCATCGCAGCAGCGATGAAGTACGGGGCACGGCGATCGGCAGCCAGGCGCTGAGCTATCCTCAATTCGCCAGCCGGCTGGCCCGTGGCGACGAGGTCCGCAGTACCACCCTGAGCGAGACCTTCGATTGGGATGCCTACACAGCGCTGTACGGCAAGCGCGCGACCCTGCTGCTGGCCCGCGCACCCAACGGCTGGCTGCACATCGCCACCCAGCCGCTGGCCTTCACACCCGGCACGGGCTGGACGCTGATGGCACTTATCGAAACAGAGGAAACAGCACCTGCCGCGCCCGTAGAGGAACAACCCGCGGCCACGGGATCGACTGCGGGGTAGCCTATCTTTGGTTGGGTGACAGACAGGGATGTCACACCCATGATTCCACCATGCCATCACACACTTGGTAGCCCGTCATGTCCCAGCACGTCAACTCTCGACTCGGCCAGATACTGATCAACAAGGGACTGATCAGCACCGCGCAGCTGGATGCTGCCATCAAGGTACAGCTGACCAGCCACAAGCGCCTCGGCGAGGTGCTGGTGGAGCAGGGTCTGCTGACCCAGAAGCAACTGGGCAAGGCGCTGAAGAAGCAGAGCAACCTGCGCCTCGCCGCCACCCTGGTGGCCGCGCTGATGACCCCCTTTCAGATGGCCAGCGCCGACATCCAGCGCCTGCAGCCCCCCAGCACCATCAGCCAGGAAGAAACGCCGCGAGGCATGCAGTCACTGAGCGACAGCGAGATGAGCGAGGTCAGCGCGCAGGGCCTGGACGACGCGCTGCAGGGGTTGCTGCTGCGTGCGGAAAGCGGCGACGGACTGGGCACGGTCAAGCAGCTGGCCAAGCTGGTGATGCCGGTACTCGACAACCTGGACGCCGAAACCCGCCTGAGCGACGTGCGCTACGACACCGGCAAGCTGCGCTCGACGCTGAACAATGACGGTTCGTTCAACGTCAACCTGCCCAGCTCGATCGGTGAGCTGCGCTTCGACAACATCCGGGTCAAGGGCGCCCCTGCCGGCCAGAGCTTCGGCAACCTGAGCCTGCACAACATCGACCTGTCGCAGGCCAGCCTGAAAGTCAGCCTGCGCCCCTGAGCCGCTGCACGCCTACTGCGCGAAGCCCGGCAGCACCGGCACCGGCTTCTGCTGCTCGTCGACGGCGACGAAGCTGAAACTGCCGCTGATGGCCCGCTCGCGCCCCTCCTGGTAAAGGCCCTCGACGAACACCTCGACCTCCACCTTGAGGCTGGTGTTGCCAACCTTGACCACCCGACCGATCAACTCGACGATCGACCCCGCCGGGATCGCATGCTTGAAATCGATACGATCGCTGGACACGGTCACCAGCGGCAGGCGGCAGAAACGCGTGGCGGCGATGAACGACACCTCGTCCATCCAGGCCAGCGCCGTGCCGCCGAACAGGGTGTTGTGATGGTTGGTGGTCGGCGGGAACACCGCCTTGGTCACGCGGGTTTCCGACAACTGGGTACGCCGCTGGATTTCCTGCTCTCTCGGGGTCATGCCACGACTGCTCATTCTATGGATCGACCTGGCCACGAAACCCATCGGTCAACGCGGCCCAGAAACGAAAAAAGCAGCCCGTAGGCTGCTTTTTTCAGAGAAGCGTCCGAACTTAGGACAGCTTTTCCTTGATGCGCGCGGCTTTGCCGGACAGGTCGCGCAGGTAGTACAGCTTGGCCTTGCGCACGTCACCGCGACGCTTGACGCTAAGGCTGTCGACCAGCGGGGAGTAGGTCTGGAAGGTACGCTCGACGCCTACACCGCTGGAGATCTTGCGCACGGTGAAAGCGCTGTTCAGGCCACGGTTACGCTTGGCGATAACGACGCCTTCGAAGGCCTGCAGACGCTGACGGTCGCCTTCCTTCACTTTCACTTGCACGACAACGGTGTCGCCCGGTGCGAAAGTCGGGATTTCTTTGTTCATCTGCTCGGCTTCGAGCATCTGGATAATCTTGTTGGTCATGCTGCGCTCCTAAGACAAGCCTCCCGGCCTGCCATCGATACGTTAACTATCGTCCCGCTGGCGGATGTATTCCTCCAGCAGCTTCTTCTCTTCTCCAGAAAGCGAGCGGCTATCCAGAAGATCAGCGCGACGTTCCCAGGTCCGACCAAGGGACTGCTGCAAACGCCAGCGCCGGATGTGTTCGTGGTTGCCACTAAGCAACACGTCAGGAACACGTTTATCCGCATACACCTCCGGTCGGGTGTAGTGCGGGCAGTCGAGCAGGCCATCCGTAAAGGAGTCCTCCTCGGCCGAATCGGCATGACCCAATGCACCAGGCAAAAGGCGCGTCACCGCATCGATCAGCACCATGGCCGGCAGCTCACCGCCGGACAGGACGTAGTCGCCAATCGACCACTCCTCATCGACATGCGTCTCGATGAAACGCTCGTCGATGCCTTCATAACGACCGGCGATCAGGATCAGTGCATCCTCCTGCGCCAGCTCGCGGACCGCCGCCTGATTCAGACGACGCCCCTGCGGCGACAGGTAAATCACCTTCGCCGTCTCCCCCGTGGCTTGCCTGGCGCTGGCCAGGGCATCCTCGAGAGGCTTGATCTTCATCACCATCCCCGGGCCACCGCCGAAGGGACGGTCATCCACCGTATGGTGGCGATCCGTTGTGTAGTCCCGCGGATTCCAGCAGTTGAGCTTGAGCAGCTCCTGCCTCACCGCACGACTGGTGATGCCGTACTCGCCAATGGCGGCGAACATCTCTGGGAACAGCGTGATGACTTCTACGCGCATGAGCCTTAGAAATCCGCATCCCAGTCGACCCGCATCTCGCCAGCGGCCAGGTCGATCGACAGCACGCATTGCTCCGTATAGGGCAACAGCCGCTCGCGATCATCCAGGCTGCCCGCGCAGGCCTTGACCACCATCACATCGTTGGCACCGGTCTCGAACAAGTGGTCGATCACACCGAGCAACTGCCCTGCCTGATCGATGACCTTCAAGCCCTGCAACTGGTACCAGTAGAACTCACCTTCCTCCAGATCCGGCAGCTCGCTACGCGGCACGCAGATCTCGAAACCGGCGTAGCTACGCGCGACTTCGCGATCATCCAGACCCTTCAACTTGGCTACCAGCACCTTGCCTTGCAGGCGGCCGCTGGCCAGTTCCACTTTCTTTACCTCACCGTCACGCTTGAGCGTCCAGTTTCGGTAATCGAGCACGTTATCGATGGGATCGGTAAAGGAGTACACCTTCACTTCACCCCTGACGCCGTGCACCGAGACAATCTTGCCGAGAACGATCAGGTCCTCGGCGACGGCCGGCGTCGTACTCATAAAGATGCTTAGGCAGCAGCCTTGGCAGCTTCCTTGAGCAGCTGAGCAACACGCTCAGACGGCTGAGCGCCCTGGCCCAGCCAGTAGGTCGCACGCTCTTGGTCGACGGACAGACGCACTTCGCCACCGGCAGCGATCGGGTTGAAGAAACCGATACGCTCAACGAAACGACCATCGCGCGCATTGCGGCTGTTGGTCACGGTCAGGTGGTAGAAGGGGCGCTTTTTGGAGCCGCCACGAGCAAGACGGATGGTTACCATGTGAACATCGTTCCTATAGTCGGTGCTAACTTGAGGCACACATTAAAAATGGGCCTAGGCCCGAAAGGCCGCATATTTTAAGGATTATGCGGCGGTTTGCAAATCTCTTTTTCCAGCCGGCCATCGACCGGGCTGCAGAGATCAGAATTTCGGCATGCCGCCGCCAGGCAACATGCCGCCCATGCCGCGCATCATCTTGGCCATGCCGCCCTTGGCGGTGAATTTCTTCATCATCTTCTGCATCTGCTTGTGCTGCTTGATCAGACGCCCGATGTCCTGCACCTGGGTGCCGGAACCCTGCGCGATACGGCGCTTGCGCGAACCGCTGATCATCTCCGGGTCACGTCGCTCGGCAGGCGTCATCGAGTTGATGATCGCCTCCATCTGCTTGAACTGCTTCTCGGCTGCGCCCTGGGCGTTGCCCATCTGCGACAGGTTGACGCCGCCGATGGACGGCAGCTTGTCCATCAGGCCGCCAAGGCCGCCCATGTTCTTCATCTGCTGCAGCTGGTCGCGGAAGTCTTCGAGATCGAAGCCCTTGCCCTTCTTCAGCTTCTTGGTGAGTTTCTCGGCCTTCTCGCGGTCGAGGGTCTGCTCGGCCTGCTCGATGAGGCTGAGCACGTCGCCCATGCCGAGGATGCGCGAGGCGATGCGATCAGGGTGGAAAGGCTCGAGCGCATCGCTCTTCTCGCCCATACCGATGAACTTGATCGGCTTGCCGGTGATATGTCGCACCGACAGCGCGGCACCGCCACGGGCGTCGCCGTCGACCTTGGTCAGCACCACGCCGGTCAGCGGCAGCGCGTCACTGAACGCCTTGGCCGTGTTGGCAGCATCCTGGCCGGTCATGGCATCGACCACGAACAGCGTCTCCACCGGCTTGACCGCCGCGTGCAGCGCCTGGATCTCGGCCATCATTTCGGCGTCGACGGCCAGGCGACCGGCGGTATCGAGGATGACCACGTCGATGAACTTGAGCTTGGCCTCGCGGATCGCCGCGTTGGCGATGTCCACCGGCTTCTGGCTGGCATCGGAGGGGAAGAAGGTGACGTCGAGGTCGCCAGCCAGGGTTTCCAGCTGCTTGATCGCCGCCGGACGATAGACGTCGGCAGAGACCAGCAACACCGACTTCTTCTTGCGCTCCTTGAGGAACTTGGCCAGCTTGCCGGCGGTGGTGGTCTTGCCCGCACCCTGCAGACCAGCCATCAGCACCACGGCAGGCGGCGCGGCATTCAGCGCCAGGTCCTCGTTGGCCGCGCCCATCAGCTCTTCCAGCTCGGCGCGGACGATCTTCACGAAGGCCTGGCCCGGGGTCAGGCTCTTGGACACCTCGGTGCCGACGGCGCGTTCCTTGACCTTGCCGACGAACTCCTTGACCACCGGCAAAGCCACGTCGGCTTCGAGCAGCGCCATGCGCACTTCACGCAGGGTGTCCTTGATGTTGTCTTCGGTCAGCTTGGCCTTGCCCGTGACGTTACGCAGCGTCTGGGACAGGCGATCGGTAAGATTTTCGAACATGCGCGTTCCTTGAATAGGGTGCGACCCGGCGTACCGGATGTGCGACAAGCGGCGGATTATAGCGAAGTCGCCGAGCGGCCGACACCGCCGCCAGTCTTTCGTGCCGATACCCTTCTGTGCCACACTCAGCGCCTTTCGGGCTCGCCTTACACGGATTTATGCACCCTCTGTTGCCCAGTCTTGCCGCCGCCTTCCTTTATGCCGGCGCCACTGCTTATCAAGGGCTGCGCCTGACCAAGCGCAGCATCCCGGACAAACGCCTGCTGGTAGCGCTCGGTACGCTTGCCCTGTGCCTGCATGTCGTCAGCCTGTTCTTCCAGCTGTATGACGCCCACGGCCTGAACCTGGACTTCTTCAACGCCGCCAGCCTCATCGCCTGCGCCGTCATCGCCCTGATCCTCCTGGCCTGCGCACGCATTCCGGTGGAGAACCTGCTGTTGCTGCTGTTTCCGCTCGGCACCCTGACGGTGCTGGCGGCGGAATTCATTCCCAGCGGCACCATCAACCCGATCGACGAACACCCCGGCATCCTCGCCCACATCCTGTTCTCGATCCTGGCCTACGGCATGCTGACCATCGCCGTGTTCCAGTCGGTCCTGCTGCTGCTGCAGGACTACCAGCTCAAGCACAAGCATCCATCTGGGCTCATCCGCAACTTCCCGCCGCTGCAGACCATGGAGAGCCTGCTGTTCGGCTTCCTCTTCGCGGGCTGGCTGCTGCTGTCGCTGTCGCTGCTGTCCGGCGCGCTGTACATCGACGACCTGTTCGCCCAGCACCTGGCGCACAAGACCATCCTGTCCTGCTTCGCCTGGGTGGTGTTCGCCGTTCTGCTCTGGGGTCGCCACCAGCTCGGCTGGCGCGGCCACAAGGCCATTCGCTGGACCCTCGCAGGGTTCTGCCTGCTGATGCTGGCCTACTTCGGCAGCAAGCTGGTACGCGAATTCATCCTGCATATCTGAGGCAGCCGTCGTGGACGACCTTCATTCGAGCTATCTGCTCGGCCTGCTGATTTTCCTCATCCTCTGCTCGGCGTTCTTCTCCAGCTCCGAGACCGGCATGCTCAGCCTCAACCGCTACCGGCTCAAGCACCTGGCCAAGGAAGGACACAGTGGCGCCCGCCGTGTCACCCGCCTGCTCGACCGGCCCGACCGCATGCTCGGCACCATCCTGGTCGGCAACAACGTGGTGAACATCCTCGCCGCGTCCATCGCCACCGTACTGGCCGTGGACATGTGGGGCGAAGCCGGGATCGCCATCGCGACGGCCGGCCTGACCATCGTCGTGCTGATTTTCGGCGAGATCACCCCCAAGACCCTGGCGGCGCTGCGCCCCGAGCTGGTGGCCTTCCCCGCCAGCCGCGTACTGAGCCTGCTGCAACGCGTGCTCTATCCCGTGGTCTGGCTGACAGGCGTGATCAGCAACGGCCTGCTGCGCCTGTTCGGCGTCGACCCGGCGCAGCGCGCCAGTGACAGCCTGTCCACCGAGGAACTGCGCAGCGTGGTGCGCGAATCCGGTTCCGAGCTGCCGAAGAATCGCCAGAACATGCTGCTGGGCATCCTCGATCTGGAGCGGGTCACGGTCGACGACATCATGATTCCGCGCAACGAAGTCGCCGGCATCGACCTCGACGACGACCTGGAAAGCATCGTCGGCCAGCTGCGCAGCACACCGCACACCCGGCTGCCGGTATTCCGCGGCGACATCAACCAGATCGAGGGCGTGGTGCACATGCGCCAGATCGCCCGCCTGCTGAGCCACAACCAGCTGACCAAGGAAGCCCTGCTCGCGGCCTGCCACGAACCCTACTTCGTGCCGGAGAACACGCCGCTGTCGACCCAGCTGATCAACTTCCAGAAGCAGAAGCGCCGCATCGGCATCGTCGTCGACGAGTACGGTGACGTGATCGGCATCGTCACTCTGGAAGACATCCTCGAGGAGATCGTCGGTGACTTCAGCAACCAGGACAGCCTGCGCAGCCCGGACATCCACCCGCAGGAAGACGGCACCCTGGTCATCGATGGCGCTGCCTACATCCGCGAAGTGAACAAGACCCTCGGCTGGCACCTGCCCAGCGACGGCCCCAAGACCCTCAACGGCCTGATCACCGAAGCGCTGGAGAGCATCCCCGACAGCAGCGTCTGCCTGAAGATCGGCCCCTACCGCCTGGAAATCCTCCAGGCGGCGGAAAACCGCGTGAAGAGCGTGCGTGTCTGGCAGGTGGAAAAGGTCAAGACGGACGCTGCAGCAGCGGACTGAGTCGCCCGGCGAGGCCCTCGCCCCATACCCGATAGCCCAATGCCGAAGGGTGGTAACCATCCTCGGCCAGGTAGCGCGCCTCGAACGGCAGGTCCAGTGCGCAATGCAGCGCCCCAGAACGCTGCGCCAGCGCTTGCAGCTCACGATCCAGCAGACTCGCCCGCCAGCCCATCAACTGACGCAACAGCCAGGGCAACGCCGTGAAGTGCCGCAGGGGCGGCACAGCGCTGAACGCCACGTGACAGCCCTGCGCCCGGAAAGCCTCGGCCATCTCGACCAGCGCCTGGTGCCAGCGCCTGGCCGGAGTGAGATGCGTGGTGTCGTTGACCCCGAAGACCAGCAGCACCAGGTCAGCCGGCTCGGCCAATGCCTGCGGCAACAGGCGCTCACACGCCTGGCGCGCGGTGATGCCGTTCTCGCCACAGGCGCGCCACTGCACCGGTCGGCCGAGGCGCTCGGCCAGCGCGGCAGCCAGGCAGCTTGCCAGCGCCTGATCGAAACCCCGCACACCGACGCCCGCCACGGTCGACTCGCCGATCAGCAACAGACGTAGCGGTTCACCCGGCCGATCGGCGCCCGCCAGTCCGCAAGGTTCACCCTGCGCCACGGGCAGGCGCAGGGCCGTGCGCCGCGTATGCACGGCCAACGGCAGCGCGATGGGCAGCAATGGCAGAGTCGCCAGCCACCACAACGCGTGCCGGCTCACAGCTGGACGCGAACCGCTTGCGCGCTGCGCAGGGCCTTGGCCCGGGCAGCTTCGATGGACTCGTCGCGAGCCAGCGCCACGCCCATGCGGCGCTGCCCCTTGACCTCGGGCTTGCCGAACAGACGCAGCGCCGTGTCCTCTTCGCTCAGGGCGGCACCGAGATTGGCGAAGCTGGCCTGCTGCGAGCTGCCCTCGACCAGGATCACCGCCGAAGCCGACGGCCCCATCTGGCGAATGAGCGGAATCGGTAGGCCGAGAATGGCCCGTGCATGCAGGGCGAACTCGGACAGCTCCTGGGAGATCAGGGTCACCAGGCCGGTGTCGTGCGGACGCGGCGACACCTCGCTGAACCAGACCTGGTCGCCCTTGACGAACAACTCGACGCCGAACAGGCCACGCCCACCGAGCGCCTCGGTCACCGCCAGCGCCACGCGCTCGGACTCGGCCAGTGCCTTCGGGCTCATCGGCTGCGGCTGCCAGGACTCCTGATAGTCACCACCCTCCTGGCGATGGCCGATCGGCGCGCAGAAGCTGGTGCCACCGGCATGACGCACGGTGAGCAGGGTGATCTCGTAGTCGAAATCGATGAAGCCCTCGACGATCACCCGGCCCTTGCCCGCACGCCCGCCTTCCTGGGCGTAGTCCCAGGATTTCTGCAGGTCGGCATCGCTGCGCAGCACGCTCTGACCCTTGCCGGAGGAACTCATGATCGGCTTGACCACGCAGGGATAGCCGACGGACTTCACCGCCGCGGCGTAGTCCTCGTAGGTGTCGGAGAAATGATAGGGCGAGGTCGGCAGCCCCAGCTCTTCAGCCGCCAGGCGACGGATGCCTTCACGGTTCATGGTCAGTTGCGCCGCACGCGCGGTGGGCACCACGTTGAACCCCTCGGCCTCCAGCTCGACCAGCGTGGCGGTGGCGATGGCCTCGATTTCCGGGACGATGTAGTGCGGCTGCTCCTTCTCGATCACGGCACGCAGGGCGGCGCCGTCGAGCATGTCGATCACGTGGGCGCGATGGGCGACCTGCATCGCCGGGGCGTTGGCGTAGCGGTCGACGCCGATCACTTCACAACCCAGACGCTGCAGTTCGATGACCACTTCCTTGCCGAGCTCACCGCAACCACAGAGCAGTACACGGGTCGCACTCGGCGATAGAGGGGTTCCAATACGGGGCATGAATGTTCCTCGAACAGTGAATCAGGAGGGGATCAGTAAATGGCCCGAAGCGCGGGCGCGCTCCAGGCAGCGTTGCAGCACCTCGCGGCGCTCGGCATTGTCCATGCGGCCCCAGCGGGTGATTTCGGCAGCCGTGCGCTGACAGCCGATGCAGATGTCCTGCTCGTCCAGCGCGCAGACATGCACGCAGGGAGAGCGCACGGGTTTCTCGTCATTCATCGTCAACGACCAGCTCTCGGGCATAGCGCTGGGCATTATGAACGTAATGGGCGGCACTGGCCTCCAGCATCTTCTTCTGCTGCTCGGTGAGCTCACGCACCACCTTGCCTGGGCTGCCCATGACCAGGCTGCCATCGGGAATGACCTTGCCCTCGGGAATCAGGCTGTTGGCGCCGATGATGCAGTTCTTGCCGATCTTCGCGCCGTTGAGGATGACCGCATTGATGCCGATCAGGCTGTAATCGTCCACCGTGCAGCCGTGCATCATCACGTTGTGGCCCACGGTGACGCCCTTGCCCAGGGTCAGCGGAAAACCCATGTCGGTGTGCATGACGGTGCCATCCTGCACGTTGCTGTTCTCACCGATGTGGATCAGCTCGTTGTCGCCACGCAGCACGGCGCCGAACCAGACACTGGCCCCCGCGTCCAGACGAACCTTGCCGATCAGGTCGGCGCTGGGCGCGACCCAGCTTTCGGGATGGGCGTCGACACGGGAGCCTCCCAGGCGATATTTCATGCTCGTCAGTCCTCAGCGCAGGTGTATGAAGTGTTCGGGCGGCTGGTGCAGGGCAATCCCGGAGTCGTAGAGCAGGTTGACCAGCTCCACGACCATGATCGCCGTCAGCCCCCAGATGCGATATTGGTCATAGGTGTAGGACGGCACGTACCAGCTCTGCCCGAGGTAATCGATACGGTGAGTGACTTCGCGCGGGTCGCTGCGGAAGAACTCCAGCGGCACGGAGAACACCGAGGCGATCTCCGCATCGTTGGCCTTGTACTCGACGTAATCGGGCACCAGCCCGACATAGGGCGTGACGCGGATGCCGTGGCGCGACACCAGCGGGCTGAGCGGTCCGAGCACCTCCACGAGCCCCGGTGGCAGACCCACCTCCTCCTCGGCCTCGCGCAGCGCGGTATGCACCAGGTCACGATCCTCCGGATCACGACGCCCACCGGGGAAGGCAACCTCACCGCCGTGGGTCGACAGGCCGCTGGCACGCAGGGTCAACACCAGTTCAGGTTCGTCGCTACGGGTGATGGGGACCAGCACTGCCGCCTCGGGGAAGCTGTGCCCGGCCTCCAGAGGGCGCGGTCGATAATCGCGCACGCGATGGAGCAACTCGTCCAGCATGGCCATACTCGGAGTCTTGTTTTGCCCGGCATCATGGCATGAAAGCGGCCGCACGCCCAACCCCGACGAAAGGGCTGGCCGGCCAGAATCGCGGGCTTGCCGGCCCGAACCAGGACCGCCAAGATAACGCCATGAACGAGGATCAGGCATGAAATTCTGCAGCCAGTGCGGCAACCCGGTCACCCGCATGATCCCAGCGGGCGACAACCGCATGCGCCACGTGTGCAGCCAGTGCACCACCGTGCATTACGAGAACCCGCGCATCGTCGCGGGCTGCCTGCCGGTGTGGGGCGAGCAGGTCCTGCTGTGCCGGCGCGCCATCGAGCCGCGCCGTGGCTACTGGACCCTGCCGGCCGGTTTCATGGAGAACGGCGAGACCATCGAACAGGCAGCGGCCCGCGAGACCCTGGAAGAGGCCTGCGCGCGGGTACGCGACCTCAGTCTCTATACCCTCTTCGACCTGCCGCACATCAGCCAGGTGTACATGATGTTTCGCGCGGAGCTGGTCGACCTCGACTTCGCCGTGGGCGAGGAAAGCCTGGAGGTGCGCCTGTTCGACGAAGCGCAGATCCCCTGGTCAGAGCTGGCTTTCCCCACCATAGGCCGTACCTTAGAATGCTTCTTCGCCGACCGTCGGCAGAATCTCTTTCCGGTACGCAACGAACCCCTCGAAGCGCTGCGCGCCCACTACACACCCCGTTGACCCTTGCGGACGATCCCGATGCGCTGGTTGCTGCCCCTGCTTTGCCTGACCCTCAGCCTCAATGCCTTCGCCAGCACCACGCCGGCGAGCGGCACGCGCACCGTCGACAAGGTGCTCATCCTCAAGTCCGAGCGCCAGCTGCACCTGCAGCAGCGCGGCGAGACCATCAGGTCCTACCGCATCTCCCTGGGCAAGCAACCCACCGGCGCCAAGCAGCGCGAGGGCGACCTGCGCACGCCGGAAGGCTTCTACTGGATCGACTGGCGCAAGCCGAGCGACAAGTACCAGTTGTCGCTGCACATCTCCTACCCCAATGCCCGTGACCTGGCATACGCGAAGAACGCCGGTGTGCCACCGGGCGGCATGATCATGATCCACGGCACGCCGCTGGACGAGGAGTACCCCGAGTGGTTCTTCCACACCCTTGACTGGACCGAAGGCTGCATCGCCATGAAGAACGACGACATGCGCGAGGTGTGGAGCCTGGTCAAGGACGGGACGCTGATCGAGATTCGCCCCTGAGGTCACGCCACGAAAAAGGCGCCATCGGCGCCTTTTTCAGAACTGCAGATCGGACAGTCGCCAGACGTCGAAGGCCGGCGTCTCGTACGGGTGGTGTTTTTTCAGGGCCTTGACCGCATCGTGGATCAGCTCGTCCGCGACGACCATCTCCACCTTCCACTCGGCAACCTGTTCGATCTCGCCGACCCGCCCCAGGAACGGCTGACTGCCCTCCAGAGCGCGAAACTGGCCCTGGCCGAGCACCTGCCAGCAGCAACTGTCATAGAGGCCGATACGCCCGCCCCCGGCAGCGAACACCGCTTTTTTCACCGGCTCCAGATGGGCTTCCGGCACATAGAAACACAGTTTGTACATCAAGTTCTCCGCAGATGGGCAACCGAACAGCAGACAAGTCATGACGCCAATATAGTGTCATTTCGCCATGATTTTGTCTTGCGGTCGCCCGCACAAATCCGCCCGAGGCGGGAAACGATTCGCTGCGTTCGACTCGAATGATCGGCGCGACGTTCTCAGCTGCCGGCGAAAAAACGCCGCCACTTGTCGGCCAGGCTGGGTGCCGGCGGGCTGTGGCTGCCATCGCAATGAGGCATGCTCCGTGAGCGTCCGCAGCGGCAGAGCAACAGTCGCTGCTCGCGCTCGGGACGCAGGATCAGGGATTGCGGGCAACCGGCGTGGCAGTCCGGCAACTGCGCAGACTGGCCGCAGCGGCACAGGCGATGGGCTTCACCGGGACTGACCAGGCGAACCTCGGGGAGGATGGGCAGAGGATCATCGGCCATGCACAAGGCCTGCGTAGTCGGATGAAATCCAGGGAAGGTATGCCACAGGTTTTCCCCGGATTGCATCCGGGCTACGAACGCCGGAACCGGCCCCTCTCCCAATGACGGGAGAGGGGCGACAGAGGGCCGCTACGCGGCCGCTGTCAGTCCACCCAGACGCGGGCGTTGCGGAACATGCGCATCCAGCCGCCGTCTTCCTGCCACTCATCCGGGCGCCAGGAGTTCTGCACGGCGCGGAACACCCGCTCCGGGTGCGGCATCATGATGGTCACGCGGCCGTCACGACTGGTCAGGCCGGTGATGCCACGCGGCGAACCGTTGGGGTTGGCCGGGTAGGCTTCGGTGACCTTGCCATGGTTGTCGACGTAACGCAGGGCCACTGTGCCGGACAGGTCCGCCTCCAGCAGCGCCTCTTCGCTCTCGAACTCGGCATGACCCTCGCCGTGGGCGATGGCGATCGGCATACGCGAACCGGCCATGCCCTGCAGGAAGATCGACGCCGACTCCTGCACCTGGACCATGGCCACGCGCGCCTCGAACTGCTCGGAGCGGTTGCGCACGAAGTGCGGCCAGAACTCGGTGCCCGGAATCAGCTCGTGCAGGTTGCTCATCATCTGGCAGCCGTTGCACACGCCGAGGGCGAAGCTGTCGCGACGCTCGAAGAAGCCCTGGAAGGCATCGCGGGCGCGGGCATTGAACAGCACCGACTTGGCCCAGCCCTCACCGGCGCCGAGCACGTCACCGTAGGAGAAGCCACCGCAGGCCACCAGGCCCTTGAACTCTTCCAGGCTGACACGACCGGCGAGGATATCGCTCATGTGCACGTCGATGGCCGAGAAACCGGCGCGGTCGAACGCGGCGGCCATTTCCACCTGGCCGTTGACGCCCTGCTCGCGCAGGATCGCCACTTGCGGACGCACGCCCTTCTTGATGTAGGGCGCGGCGATGTCCTGGTTGACGTCGAAGCCGAGCTTGACCGACAGACCGGGGTTGTCTTCTTCCAGCAGCAGGTCGAATTCCTGGTCGGCACCCTGGGCGTTGTCGCGCAGGCGCTGGATGCGATAGCTGGTTTCCGCCCACTGACGCTGCAGCAGACGACGCTCGCCGGCGAACACCGACTCGCCGTTGAAGCTGATGTTGACGTCGCCGTTGTTCACCGCCTGGCCAATCACCGCCACGCAGTCATCCAGGCCTGCGGCGCTGAACTGCGCCAGCACTTCCGGGGTGGCGTCCTGGCGCACCTGGATCACCGCGCCCAGCTCTTCGTTGAACAGCACGGCCGGCAGCTCGGAGGCATCGCCCGCCAGTGCGTCGAGGTTCAGCGACAGCCCGCAATGACCGGCGAAGGCCATTTCCAGCACGGTGGTCAGCAGGCCGCCGTCGGAGCGATCGTGGTAGGCCAGCAGGTGGCCGTCGGCGTTCAGGCCCTGGATCACGGCGAAGAAGGCCTTGAGGTCTTCGGCGTCGTCGAGGTCCGGTGCCTGTTGGCCGATCTGCGCATAGACCTGCGCCAGGATCGACGCGCCCATGCGGTTCTGGCCACGGCCCAGATCGATCAGGATCAGATCGGTTTCGCCCTTGTCCATGCGCAGTTGCGGGGTCAGGGTCTGGCGGATGTCCTGCACCGGCGCGAAGCCGGAGATGACCAGCGACAGCGGCGCGGTGACGCTCTTGTCGACGCCCTCGTCCTGCCAGCGGGTCTTCATCGACATGGAGTCCTTGCCCACCGGGATGGTGATACCCAGTGCCGGGCACAGCTCCATGCCGACGGCCTTGACGGTGTCGTACAGACGCGCGTCTTCACCCGGGTGGCCGGCTGCGGCCATCCAGTTGGCCGACAGTTTGATATCGGACAGCTTGCCGATTCGCGCAGCCGCCAGGTTGGTGATGGTTTCACCGACCGCCATGCGCCCGGAAGCCGGGGCATCGAGCAGTGCCAGCGGCGTGCGCTCGCCCATCGCCATGGCTTCACCGGTGTAGACGTCGAAGCTGGTGGCGGTGACGGCACAATCGGCCACCGGCACCTGCCACGGGCCGACCATCTGGTCGCGAGCGACGAGGCCGGTGATGCTGCGGTCGCCGATGGTGATCAGGAAGCTCTTGCTGGCCACGGCCGGGTGGCGCAGCACGCGCTCGATCGCTTCATCGATGGCCACTACGCTGGCGGCGAAATCGTCGCCCTGCTCGGCTTCACGCTGCACGCTGCGGTGCATGCGCGGCGGCTTGCCCAGCAGCACTTCCAGCGGCATGTCCACCGGGGTGTTGCTGAAATGGCTGTCGGTCACGGTCAGGTGTGGTTCGGCCGTGGCCTCGCCAACCACGGCGAACGGGCAGCGCTCGCGTTCGCAGATGGCTTGGAAGCGCTCGAAGTCGGCAGCATCCACGCTCATCACGTAGCGTTCCTGCGACTCGTTGCACCAGATCTCGTGCGGGGCCATGCCCGGCTCGTCGTTGGGCACCTTGCGCAGCTCGAAGCGACCGCCACGGCCGCCATCGTTGATCAGCTCCGGCAGGGCGTTGGAGATACCACCGGCGCCGACGTCGTGGATGAACTTGATCGGGTTGGCTTCGCCCAGCTGCCAGCAGCGGTCGATGACCTCCTGGCAGCGGCGCTCCATTTCCGGGTTCTCGCGCTGCACCGAAGCGAAGTCCAGGTCGGCCGAGCTGGCGCCGGTGGCCATCGACGACGCGGCGCCACCACCCAGGCCGATGAGCATGGCCGGGCCACCGAGCACGATCAGCTTGGCGCCGACCGAAATCTCGCCCTTCTGTACGTGGTTCTCACGGATGTTGCCCAGGCCGCCGGCGAGCATGATCGGCTTGTGGTAGCCGCGCACTTCCTCGCCACGCGGGCTGCCGACCGCCTGCTCGAAGGTACGGAAATAACCGTTGAGCGCCGGACGGCCAAATTCGTTGTTGAACGCGGCGCCGCCGAGCGGGCCTTCGATCATGATGTCCAGCGCGCTGACGATGCGCTCGGGCTTGCCGTACGGCTTTTCCCAGGGCTGGAGGAAATCGGGGATGTTCAGGTTGGACACCGAGAAACCGGTCAGGCCCGCCTTGGGCTTGGCGCCACGACCGGTCGCGCCTTCGTCGCGGATCTCGCCACCGGAGCCGGTGGAGGCGCCAGGGAACGGCGCGATGGCGGTCGGGTGGTTGTGCGTTTCCACCTTCATCAGGATGTGCACCGGCTCCTGCACCGCGCCGTACTGGCGGCTTTCCGGGTTGGGGAAGAAGCGCCCGGCGCTGAAGCCTTCGATGACCGAGGCGTTGTCCTTGTAGGCGGACAGCACGCCGTCGCTGTGCATCTGGTAGGTGTTCTTGATCATGCCGAACAGCGACTTGTCCTGGCTCTCGCCGTCGATGTCCCAGCTGGCATTGAAGATCTTGTGGCGGCAGTGCTCGGAGTTGGCCTGGGCGAACATCATCAGTTCGATGTCGTGCGGGTTGCGCCCCAGGTCGTTGAAGCTCTTGACCAGGTAGTCGATCTCGTCCTCGGCCAGTGCCAGACCGAGGTCCTGGTTGGCCTGCTCCAGCGCCGCACGGCCACCACCGAGGATATCCACGGCGGTCAGCGGCTTGGGCTGGGCATGGCTGAACAGTGCCGCAGCGTCCTCGAGGGTGCTCAGCACCAGCTGGGTCATGCGGTCATGCAGCAGCGCGGCGACGGCAGCGCTGTCGGCCTCGCTCAGTTCACCGCTGACGTAATAGGCGATGCCGCGCTCCAGGCGCTGGATCTTGGCCAGGCCACAGTTGCGGGCGATATCGCTGGCCTTGCTCGACCAGGGCGAGATGGTGCCGAAACGCGGAATGGTCAGGAACAGCTTGCCGCTGGGTTCCTGCACAGCGACGCTCGGGCCGTACTTGAGCAGGCGCGCCAGCACCTGCTCTTCATCGGTGTTGAGTACGCCGGTGACATCGGCGAAATGCGCGAACTCGGCGTACAGCCCGGTCACGGCCGGCACCTTGCTGGTCAGTTGCTCGAGCAATTTGCCATGGCGGAAAGCGGAAAGGGCGGGAGCGCCGCGCAGGATCAACATCGTCGGTACAGCCTCTGGAGAAGGGGTGTGCTTAGAGGCCGTGCATTCTAGCCTAAAGCCGCGTTCACAGCACCCGTGCCGGGCGCTTTCGAGACGGGCGATCGCTAGCAGAGAAGCGCGTCGCTGTCGAGATATGGCAGCGACGATGCTTTGCGTATACTGCGCCGATGTTTGCACGACCTGCGATACGCATGCGTTGCGCCACAGGGCTGTTGGCGATTGGAACCCTCCTGATGCTCACTGGCTGTGGCGAAGAACCCAAGCCCAGCGTACTCGAGCAGGTAAAGGCGGAGGGTGAGCTGCGCGTGGTCACTCGTAACAGCCCCGCCACCTACTTCCAGGACCGCAACGGCGCTACCGGTTTCGAATACGAACTGGCCAAGCGTTTCGCCGCCGACCTCGGCCTCGAACTGAAGATCGAGACGGCAGACAATCTCGACAGCCTGTTCTCCAGCCTCGCCCGCCCCGACGGCCCGGTGATGGCGGCAGCCGGCCTGGTGGATACGCCGCAGCGTCAGCGCCAGGCACGCTTCTCCATCCCTTATCTGGAAGTCACACCGCAGGTCATCTACCGCAACGGCGAGTCTCGCCCGACCAAACCGGAAGACCTGGTCGGCAAGCGTATCCTGGTGCTGTCCGGCAGCAGCCATGCCGAGCAGCTGGAAGCCCTGAAACAGCAGTTCCCCGAACTCAAGTTCGAAGTCTCTGACGCCGTCGAGGTGGTCGACCTGCTGCGCATGGTCGACGAAGGGCAGATCGACCTGACCCTGGTCGACTCCAACGAGCTGGCGATGAACCAGGTGTACTTCCCCAACGTACGCGTCGCGTTCGACCTGGACGACACCAACACCATGCGCTGGGCCGTGGCCGCCGGTGACGACGAGAGCCTGCTGCTGGAGATCGACGCCTTCCTTGAGCGCGCCCAGGCCAACGGCACCCTGCAGCGCCTGAAGGAACGCTACTACGGCCATGTCGACGTGCTCGGCTACGTGGGCGCCTACACCTTCGCCCAGCACCTGCAGAAACGCCTGCCGCGCTACGAGAAGATGTTCCGCCAGGCCGGCCAGGCCAACCAGATCGACTGGCGCCTGCTGGCCGCAATGGGCTACCAGGAATCGCTGTGGCAACCCAATGCCACCTCCAAGACCGGCGTGCGCGGCCTGATGATGCTCACCCAGCGCACCGCGCAGTCGGTAGGCGTCTCCAACCGGCTCGACCCCAAGCAGAGCATCGATGGCGGCGCCCGTTATTTCATCCAGGTTCATCAGCAACTGCCGGAAGGCATCGCCGAGCCGGACCGCACCTGGTTCGCCCTGGCAGCCTACAACGTCGGCGGCGGTCACCTGGAAGATGCGCGCAAGCTGACCGAAGCCGAAGGCCTGGACCCGAACAAGTGGGCCGACGTGCAGAAGATCCTGCCGCGCCTGGCGCAGAAGCAGTGGTACAGCAAGACCCGCTACGGCTATGCCCGTGGCGGTGAGCCGGTGCACTTCGTGCGCAACATCCGCCGCTACTACGACATCCTCACGTGGGTGACCCAGCCGCAGCTAGAAGGCACGCAGGTCGCCGAGAGCGGCGTCCATGTGCCGGGCATCGACAAACGCAAGCCCGAAGAAGAAACCCCGCCGCTGTAAGCCCTTACAGCAGGTTCTGGTTGCCCACCGAGCAGCGACTGATCGCTCGCTGCGCCTGTGCCAGCCCCTTCAGACGCGTGGCGCACTGGGCCTGGCTCGACATGCGCTCGACCTGCAGATTGGCCTGCTCGTCGATGCTGATCAGGTAGGGCTGGTTGTAGCGCGCCCGGTCGTTCCAGCCACTGAAGCGCTGGGCACTGAACACGCAGCGGTAATCCAGGTGGCCGGTGAAGCCCTGGAAACGGTCGCGCATGAAGATGTGGTGATAACGCTGCCAGTCGCGGTCACGCTGACCGACTCGCACGGCCTCCTGGCAATCCTCGAGCGTGGTGATCTGCGGCTCGTGCAGGAAGATGCTCTGCGCCAGATTGGAGCCGCCCAGCTGCACCGTGGCCAGCAGGTACACCTCCTGCTCCTCGGCCTCCACCGGCAACGCCAACAGTGCCAGCAGACCCAATATCCCTTTGTTCATGATGATGTCCTGTGACGATGCTCAGCCACGCCGAGCCTTGAAGAATTGTTTCAGCAGCGCCCCGCTCTCGTCGGCCAGCAGACCGCCCTCAACCAGTACGCGATGATTGAGAAAACCCTGGTCGAAGAACTGCCCCTGACTGATCGCCACCCCTGCACGCGGTTCGCTGGCGGCGAATACCACCCGCGCGATCCGGGCGTGCACGATCAGACCGGCGCACATACTGCAGGGCTCCAGCGTGACGTACAAGGTGCTGCCCGGCAGCCGATAGTTCTGCACCGACAGCGCGGCAGCGCGGATCGCCACCATCTCGGCATGGGCACTGGGGTCGTGGCGCAGGATCGGGCAGTTGTAGCCCTGCCCCACCACCTCGCCGTCCTGCACCAGCACCGCACCGACCGGCACCTCGCCCTGTTCCGCGCCCAGGCGTGCCTGGTCGAGCGCCAGGCGCATGAAGTGCTCGTCGTGCGAGCGGTCGATGATCTGCGGTCGCTTCATTGCATCAATCCGTAGGGTGGCCGGCCACCGAGGCCGGCCTGAAAACGGCGCCCACCCTACACCACTTCGATGGCCGCCATCAGCCCCGTTTCCATATGGTCGATCACATGGCAATGGAACATCCATACCCCGGGATTATCGGCGACGAAGGCGATGCGCGCCGTCTCGTTCTTGCCCAGCAGATAGGTATCGGTGAAGTACGGCACGATCTTGCGTCGGTCGGAACCCAGCACCTTGAACGTCATGCCGTGCAGGTGGATCGGGTGCTGGTACTGCGCCATGTTGCGCAGCACGAAGATGTAGTGACCATCCTTCTTCAGCGTGGCGATGGGCCGGTCGGCACAGGTCTTGTCGTTGATGTCCCAGGCCTGGCCGTTGATCTGCCAGTACTTGTAGCGCCCGGCCGCTTCGTCGGCCGGCGAAGCCAGGGCGGCCGCCCACTCGAAGTTGAAGCGCAGGGTCTCGGCACGCGCCAGGTCAGGCTCGGCGATGGGGTTGGCCGGCAGCGCCGGTGGCCAGTCGCCCGCTGCCTCCGTGCTGGCGACGCCCTCGAGGGTCGCCAGGCGCAGCGGCCCATTGCGCAGCGACAGCGTCTCGCCGGCGGCCGGCACCCTGAGCGCCAGGTCGATGCGCATGCCCGGACCGAGCCAGTACTCCTTGCCCAATGGCCGGGGCTGCACGGGGTTGCCGTCCAGGGCATAGATACGCGCCTCGCCACCCGGCAGGTTGAGGCGGTAGGTGACAGTGTTGTCTAGGTTGATCAGACGCAGGCGCACCACCTGCCCCGCCGGCAGTTCCAGTGTCGGGTTGGGCGTGCCGTTGATGGTCGTCAGCCGTCCACGGGTGCCTTCACGTGCCGCCTGGCGCGGCACCATGAACGGCGTGAACGCGCCCTGCTCATCGATATGCCAGGTCTTCAGGCTCAGCGTGCGCTCATGGCGAAAGCCGGTCGGCTCGCGCTCCTCGACGATCAGCGGCCCGACCAGACCGCGCCCCAGTTGCTCGGCGCTGGTGGTATGCGGGTGATACCAGAAGCTGCCGGCGTCGTGACAGATGAAGTCGTAGTCGAAGTACTCGCCCGGCAACACCGGCGCCTGCGAGACATAGGGCACGCCATCCATTTCCAGCGGCAGCCTGATGCCATGCCAGTGGATGGTGCTCTGCTGCTCCAGCTTGTTGATGAAGCGCACCCGCAGCCGCTCGCCCTGGCGGCACCGCAGCTCCAGCCCAGGCGCCTGACCACCGTACCCCCAGGCCGGCGTCACATGTCCCGGCACCAGCTCCATATCGACCGGCGCAGCGACCAGCTCGTAATCATGGGTCGCGACGTTCTCCGGACGCCCCAGCCAGTAGCACACGCCGCCAGCGCCAAGGCCGACCACACCGAGACCGGCCAGGCCGGCGAGCACTTGTCTGCGAGTAAACGACATCTTCATCCTCGGCAATCTGTGAGCAGACTCAATTGCGGTATCTTCTCATTTTCATGCAGTGGCAGACGAGCATCTGCAAAGACAAATTGCCGCGGCCGCCATTGAGAGGCAAGGCCAGGAAAGGAACACACTTAGCGAGATAGAATCGCCCGGTAATCTCAGGAAAACGCTCCCCCGGACATGGACAGTTTCTTTTTCGACGCCCCCTTGGCGATCATGCTCGCCGCAATGACGCCCCTGATCCTGCTCGCGTGGATCGGGCTCATGGCCGCATTCGGCGAAGTGATCTGGTCTGACTGCTACCGACTAAGCCGCGCGCATGAAATCGTTAAAGCAGCAATCATCGATCAGAAGCTTGTCAAAGCCCGCATCAGCGCTGGCAAAGCCACAATGGTCAGCTTCAAGTATGTCTATCGCCTGCGCTACGAGTACGAACAACGCACCTACGAAGTGGAGCATCTGGTACTCGATAACGATCATGTGGAACTCAACCCGCAAGCAGGGACCGTTCTGCTCTACGTTCCCAAGGCAAACCCGGCCAATGCCACTCCCGAGTCCCCAAGCGCCGCCTCCCCTATCGCCGCAATGGCATTGATGTTCATGGGATATGCGGTCTGGATAGCCGCACCGGCACTGCTGACAGGCTTCTGAGCATGATCGTGGTCTTCGTCATACTCGGCGGCCTGCTGTGGTTGTTCAGTTTGCTGCTGCTCGCCTTCTCCGCTTGGGCCTTTTACAAACTCGCGCGACTGCTCTGGGCAAAAATCCTTAGCGCTTTGCTGCGTCCAGGCACAGCGCAAATCACAGCCTATGAAATTTCCACACCCGATCCCGATAACCAAGACGCTCAGGATAGCCGCCCGCAAATCCGCCTCGAACTGGATTGCGAGCGCCATGGGCAGCACTTTCAGATATCTCTGGGGCCGCTGACCTGCGAGGAGCTGTTCCCCGCACTGGACCTACCTGCACACCACGTCGCCTGCTGGCTGAGCGAAGAGGATTGGCAACAGCTGCTGGATAAGCGATGGATCACGATCGCCTGCGACTGGCGCCAGCACAAAGCGATACTCACCAGCCAGATTCGCAAGGACAGACGCCTGCTCCTTGTCAGTTTTCTGAGCCTGAGCCTGTTCGCACTCATCGTCACGCTGTCTCTACTGCAACACTGAAAGCATGCAGCCATGAAAAAACCGGCCTAAGCCGGTTTCCTCATGCCACGCTGCGGGATCACTCCCACTCGATCATCAACAAGCCGCCCGAGCCCGCTTGGCTAAAGGGATTCGTTGTAATTGCAATGGAGCCCTACCGTCACTTCTACCGTCAATCGCGCAGAGCTTTTGCTGACGCGGGAGATAGATCGATTTGCGGGGCGACGGCTCTGGCGGCACCATCAATCAGCTCTCATATTATCCGTACCCTGCCCTCGAGACGAGCCCGAACATGCCGCCGCCGAATCAGAGGCCGAGGCGTTACCCGTCTTCAATCTCACCTACGCCACAGTAGGTTGCCATCGTGAAACCCTCGGGCTAGAGTGCGCCCGTCGTGGTCAATCCCACGGCCGGGTGTGGTAGCCCGATTCACACGAAGGCGCGGTTGCGTCATAAACGAGAGCAGGCCCTTCTCAGGATCTGCTGTTTTCTCGTGCATTTATGGCGGGCCGTGTGAGGCAGGCTTCGGCCTGGCCGGCCTTCCTTCGTGGGTCGGTCTACCACCCTTGCACGGTCCGCCTCCATTCGTGTGGTAGCGAATGGCTGCGGCTCCTTAATCTCACGAAGGAGCATAAGGAAAATGCGCTACCCCCTTTTTACCCGAGAGCTCCGCCTTGGGCTGCTGGTCTTGCTGTCCACCTCTGATCTGGAGGTGCGCCATGGCTGAGTTCGAATCCTGCGTTGTACCTTTTCCGCTGCAGCGAAGCCCGCTGCATGAATCCGAACGCTCTCCCCTACCCGCTGAAGCTGCAGCTGAACTGCGTGGCGTCATGCTCGGCAATTTGCTGGATCAACTAGCTGAACCAGATGGACTGCAGCCGGAAGATCTGCGTGTGCGGATTGCTGCTTACTCAGCTCTGGATCTGCTCGATGAGATGGTCGTGCTCTATCGCCGAGCTCTATCCGAGGCGCAAGGAGGTGCGAGATGAGCAAAGGTGTAATGACCTGCCTTCCGCCTCACGACGGCCATCCAGGCATGGAGATCGCCTGGGCTGCCGACTGCAGGGAGGCGTTCAACCAGGGCGTGAAGCTGGCCCAGACCTGGCTCGACAATGCTCGCAGCGGATGGCTCTGGGCAGTGATGATCGCCGAGCGCGACTTACTGCCATGCGCGATAGAACGGAGAGCCTTCGAAGTAGGCTTCCTCAGCCGCATCCACCAACGAATTTGCGTACTACACCAGAGCTGCAACCAACCGATTAGCTCACTCACCTCACCGCTGTAGAATAGATGTTCGAGCCGGCTTGCCGGCTCGCGCTAGCCGCATCATGCCGGGACCACACTACCGATCATATAGGGCAAGCTATACCTTCTTAATAGCATTGCAGATGAGGTATGCAGCTTCTTCGACCTGGGAACTATCAGTGAAGCGACCAAAACTAAACCGCACAGTATTAGATGACTCATCCTCACTTAAACCAATAGCACGTAAAACATGAGACTGATTAATGAACCCACTATTGCAAGCCGAACCAGTAGATGCGCAAATATAAGACTGCAACCTCAAGAGCAAAGAGCTAGCATCAACCCCCAAAAACCTGACACTTATATTCCCCGGGTGACAATATTCTCCTTGCACTCCATTTAATACGTAACTAACAGAATTACTTTTGATAACCTCAAGAAAATGAGACTTTCTTAAATTCAGAGCTGAACGATCCAGAAACGAGTCTTCGCAAATTAAATCTGCTGCGGCTCCAAAACCGACACACAATGGCGTTGACAACGTACCAGAACGGACTCCACCCTGCTGACCACCACCATAGATCAAAGGCTCCAAGTCGACTAATAAATCACTACGAACATACAGCGCCCCTATTCCCTTGGGACCGTACAACTTATGCGCCGAAAGACTCAAAAAATCTAAATCCCAGCTATAAACATCTATATCTATTCCCGTCGGAGCCTGCGCAGCATCACAAAGAAATAACGCGCCAACAGCATGCGCGGCCTTCACGAGATCGGGAATAGGTTGAATTGTACCAATCTCATTATTAACGGCCATTATCGAAACCAATGCGACATCCTGGTCAAGCATCGCTTTGTAACATTCTAGATTCACAAGTCCACTTGAATCAACAGGGATAAAATGAACCTCCATCCCCCAGAACTTAGCCGCCGCATTTGCGGCAGCCAATACACTTTTGTGTTCTACCGCGCTAACTAAAATTTTGGATCGACCTGTAGCCCGAGCCACCGTTTGAATAATATGATTGTTTGATTCGGTTGCTCCGGAAGTAAAGAACACCTCCTCAGGGGAGGCGCCAATAAGCTTAGCAACAGAGAGGCGAGCCAGATCAATCGCAGCTGCAGCCGACCAACCTAGCGCATGGTCAGTAGAGTGAGGATTGCCGAAATCATGAGTAAAGAATGGCAGCATAGCCTCGAGGCATGCAGCGTCCAATGGCGTTGACGCCTGATAGTCAAGATAAATTTTCCCATCGACACGCAAAGGTGACCCCCCCAAAAAATGCAACTGGATGAGCTATCCAGCTGCATTGACCGTATCGCTCCCGGGAGTTATTGTCTAGCCTGGAATCACCCTCCAGGGGAAAACATGTTTAACAGCCCAATTTTTGCCCCCGACTACACCCCTCAGTTTTCGGGGCATGAAACCTTTCCTATGCGCTATGGATGGCTAAAGAAAGCGTACGATGCAGTTGATGCATCACAAAAAGCAGGGACCGACCACTCGATTTTCAACGATGCGAGTGCGATAGCTCACTTTGGCGTAGGGAAAAACATGGTCGCGGCACTGCGGCATTGGGCAACGCAGTGCGGCATCATCAGCCAAGGAAGCAAAGGTAATACGTCATCAACGACTGAGCTCGGCGACAAGCTTTTCTCAGAAAGCGGCCTTGACCCCTTCATGGAAAAGCCACCAACTCTATGGCTGATTCATTGGCAATTGACCTCAAATCCAAAGCTGACTTCATGGTTTTGGGTTTTTAGCCATTACCCAAACCCGAGCTTCGATCGCGAACACATCGTCACTGCATTGGAAAAGGTCGGCATTGATCGCGGATGGACCCGCATGGCAACCGCTACAATTAAGCGTGACGTGGAATGCCTAGTGCGTACATATGCAGCGAAACCATTGACGAGCCAACAGACTCATGAAGATGCTATGGAGTCCCCACTCACTGAGTTGAGTCTGATTAAAGCCATTGGAAAAAAAGATGGATTTAGAATGGTGCGCGGCCCAAAGAACTCTCTCGGGGATGGAGTTTTTACTTACGCAGTAGCCAAGTTCTGGGAATCCTACTCCAAAACTAGCTCAACAATATCTTTTGAAGTTCTAGCACACCACCCAGGCTCACCAGGGAAAGTCTTCCTCCTGTCGGAAGATGACCTCGCCGAACGCCTAACTCGAATCGATAGAATCACTAATGGCACTCTATCCTGGTCCGAAACAGCCGGCCTAAAACAGCTAGTCCGAACACATATGTTATCACACCAGGAAACCCTCGCTCTGATTGATCATGACTACAGAGCCGCCGAACAAGGGAATGTTTCGTAATGTATCTGTCTGAAACAGTTCACGTAGCAAGACGATTTCAGCGCTCAATAAATATTGACAGCGATATAAATTCACCCGAGGCGCTAACTGGCTTTATTTGCCCAGAGTCGTCAGCCGCTGTCCTACTTTCAATGGCAGCACACAAGCTTGAGAATAATCACTCCGCATTCACCTGGACAGGCCCCTATGGCAGTGGAAAGTCAAGCCTTGTGATCGCTCTAAGTGCACTTACCGACGGCAACAAAGGCCGGAGGCAAGAAGCTTCGAAAGCAGTAGGTGAAAGAGTCTCTGAAGCCATAGCTAAAGCTTTCCCGATTGGCAAACAAGGCTGGAGCGTTCTCCCGGTAATTGGTCGACGGGAACAAGTTTCCAAGACAATTGGCGAAGCACTTGTATCACACGGTATGGCGTATTTGGCCCCAGAAGGCGGCTGGAATGACAGCAATGTCTTAAAGCATCTAGAAAATGTAGCAGCTAGTATCCCCGGGAAAGCGGGCTTAATCGTATTTGTTGATGAGATGGGAAAATTCCTCGAAGCAGCAGCACGTGATGGCACGGATTTGTTCTTTTTCCAGCTACTTGCTGAAACGGCATCACGCTCGGATGGAAAAATAGTTATAGTTGGCATTCTTCATCAAGCCTTTGAGGAATATGCAAATCGTCTATCCAGAGAAGCAAGAGATGAATGGTCGAAAATTCAAGGAAGGTTCATTGACCTCTCGGTGAACACCGCAGGCGAGGAGCAGATTGATTTGCTCGCACGTGCAATTCAGACAAACCGTCTTGTAGAACCAAGTTTAGAATCTCAAGTTGTCGCTGAATGCATACGCCGAAATAAAGCTGGTGCATCGAAAAAACTTGAGTATTTACTTGAAAACACTTGGCCGCTCCACCCCATAGTTGCGTCATTACTCGGACCAATATCCCGACGACGCTTTGGGCAAAACCAGCGTAGTTTATTTGGGTTCCTGAATTCTGCCGAGCCGTACGGTTTTCAAGATTTCCTACGCACAGCAACCACTAAATCACGGTATACACCTGATCGACTTTGGGATTATTTAAGAGTAAATCTTGAGCCCTCAATCATTGCCTCGCCTGATGGCCATAGGTGGGCAATGGCAGCAGAAGGGCTCGATCGGTGTGAAGCTAACGGCGGCTCAATACTACATTCACAGTTATTTAAGACTATCGCCCTATTGGACCTGTTTCGGGAGCGCTCCGGACTCTATGCAAGCAAAACTCTACTTGGAACAGTAACCTCTGTACCAGAGCCAGAACTGAACGAGATAATTGAAGACCTCAAGCGATGGTCGCTTATAATTTATCGAAAGCACACAGATGCATACAGCGTATACGCCGGCAGCGACTTTAACATTGAGGAGGCGATTGAGTTAGCCTTACAAGATATTAAAGAAGTCCACTTTGGTACACTGAAGAATCTTGCAGGGATTCAGCCTATTCTTGCCAAGCGACACTACTTTGAAACCGGAGCACTACGGTGGATTGATGTAACTATTGGCTCTATATCCGCCTCACCATATACCGCAAGCCAATTCACCCCTGAGCAAGGGACAATTGGCCAGTTACTTTTGACATTACCTACTTTGGGCGAGGATCAAAAGAAAGCGGAAGAGCTTTGCAAGGACGCGTCAAAACGAGCTCAGCGTAAAGGAAAGGATGTAATTGTCGGATATCCCGCACATGCCTGGGCCATAATGGATTTAGCAAAAGAGCTAAAGGCACTCGAAAAGGTTCAGGAAGAAAGACCTGAACTGCAAGGTGACCCAGTAGCTAGGCGCGAAGTAATGAATCGTTTGATTCTTATTCAGAATCAGCTAGAGGCAGAGCTTCAACAAGCATTACTAACCGCCACATGGTTTAAAAATGGAAAAAAACTAACACGCCTTAATCATGGCGATTTGAACAACCTTGCCTCCGACATCGCAAACAAGCAATATAATGAATCACCCAAAATCCACAATGAACTTCTCAATAGAGCAAAGCCGTCAAGCAACGCTATTGCAGCACAGAATGCATTGCTTAAGGCAATGGCGCTTAATGAGGGAAGAGATCGTTTAGACATTGAAGGCTACCCTGCTGAGGGTGGATTATTTGACTCTTTACTTAAGCATACTAGGCTCTATGTAGCCTCAGGCTCAAGCTACAAGTTTCAAGTTCCAAACTGGGCAAATGATCCCGCCAACCTGGAGCCGACATGGCGGGCGGCAACTAAGCATATCGAAGAGAATGCGCATAGATCTGTCTTGATTAGAGAGATATATGACATCTGGGAAGGAAGCCCTTATGGCATCAAGCGCGGGTTGATGCCCGTACTTGCCGTGGCATTCCTTTTATCCCGAAAAGAAAACCTTGCGATATACCGAGAGGGTATTTTCCAGGCACGCTTTACGGATCTAGACGTTGATTACCTGGCCAAGGATCCAGAATCAATCCAAGTACGCTGGATGGATCTTAGTAACGTGTCAGTAGGTTTGCTATCAGGACTTGCGCATGTCGTGCGAAAGCTGGACACAAGCAACGATCTATATGAGCTTACTGCAATTGATGTTGCAAGAGGCCTAATTTCAATATTTGATCGACTACCTGCTTGGACGAAACGCACACAAAAGCTTTCGGAAAGGGCTAAGCAGGTTCGAACCATTTTCAAAAATGCATACGATCCTAATCAGTTACTATTCTCTGACCTACCTGGGTTAATTGGCATCGAAAACATTAATGACCAGGATGCAATCATTAATGTGGTAAACCTTGTTGAGAGTTCGCTTCTCGAGTTGGTCAACGCGTATCCAGAAATGCTGAAAAGACTTTCTGACTTAATGCTCAACGAATTAAATGCTAGCAATAAAACACCGCTGGACATTGCAGAGCTAAGAACCCGAGCAAAGAATATTAAGAAGATTTCTGGCGACTTTAGAGTCGATGCCTTTATTGCTCGTCTAGTAAACTATGAAGACACCATCAATCAAGTGGAAGGTATTGGAAGTCTTGCAGCAAACAAACCTCCACGCGACTGGGTCGATACTGATCTTGACAAGGCACTAATTGAAATAGCTGCCTTTGCGAGGAGTTTTCTGCGTACAGAAAGCTACGCAAGAGTTCAAAACAGAATCGACAAGCGTCGTGCAATGTCTGTAATTATTAACCGAGATGGCAAGTCTACACCCTACCATGTAGACTTTGAAGTGACCGATGCGGATCAAGCGCGAGTGGCTGAACTTATTGAGCAGCTGCAAAACACTCTTAAAGCTAATCTCCCCAATAAAGACGCCGTTGTACTAGCTGCCTTAGCAGAACTAAGCACTACTTACATCGAAGACATAGACTTCGGGAAAGCATCTAATGCAGCCGACTGAAATGAAAACAGAAGAAAAACATGTCTTAGGTCTATCTGGTGGGCGTGATAGCGCTGCGCTGGCCATCTATATGCAGCAAAACCATCCCGAGCTAGAGATTGATTATTTTTATACAGACACAGGCAAAGAGCTCCCAGAAGTCTATGAATTTCTGGGGAAACTTGAGGGTTTTCTCGGACAACCCATCCTTCGCCTTAATCCAGATAGAGACTTCGACTACTGGTTGAAGCAATACAACAATTTTCTACCTTCTGCTCAGACACGTTGGTGCACAAGACAGTTAAAACTCAAACCATTTGAGGATTGGTTAAAGCCAATTCTTGCTAATGGCACTATTGTCCACAGCTACGTAGCTATTAGAGCTGACGAACCCTATCGCGAAGGATACAACGCGAAGCAAAATAACCTCAAAATTCACCTTCCTTTCAAGGAAGCGGGTGTCGACAAGGCCGGTGTCATCGAACTACTTGAGAGTTCCGGCTTAGGACTTCCCAAATATTATGAATGGCGCTCGCGTAGCGGCTGTACATTTTGTTTCTATCAACAAAAAATTGAATGGATTCGTCTGAAAGAACGACATCCAGAGGCATATGCAGAAGCTCTGAGCTATGAGAAAACTGCTGTAGCAAACGGTTCACCGTTCACTTGGAGCCAAGGTGAATCTTTAGATGAACTGGCCCGCCCGGAGCGTATAAAACAAGTAAGAGAAGACTATGAAAAAAGACTACTACGAACCAAAGCACGAAAGAAAAGCAATCCGCTTCGGCCAGAAATTGAATTAATTGATATTGACGATCTCTACGGGCAACCGAAATTTTGCGTCACATGCCATAAGTAGAAAGTGCTCAAATGCCAAACAAAGCACTCATTAGCCTAGTACCTCCTCGTACCAAGAACATAGATTGGCCATATGCGCACTAATACATGGGCAGCAACTACTGCCCATAGCGGAACAGCTAAGAATTTAGTTAGCCGGCTTCGCAAGCTCTTCGAGGTTTTCCAAGAGCGACCACATTGGAGACGTATCATCAGACTCCAATATATCCAGCACATATGGAATTCCCGCATTGGCATATGATAGACACAAATCAAACACCTTCCTCGAGTCCGCTAGGACAGCAACATCTCCATAGTGGGAGATCGCGATCATCTGCATGAGCAATGCACGATAACTGTCATTACTGAGGATACCTGCAGGCGTAGCATTGTAGTTGTCTTTGCAAACAATGGGATCTAAGCCCTTATTTACAGCCAGCGTTAGAGCCATAAACCAAAGATCGACTTGCCTCTCGAACGGCACATACTCTGGCGACTCTTTCATTCCTGTGCCAGTGCTGCAGAATCGTTTGATTCGCTCTTGGTAAGCACTGGGCATATGAATTGTATAGTTTGCGAATGGATTATCATACGCCATCAGACAACCTCCAATAACTCAGTCGACCGGCGCTCACAGACGCTGCAATGAGACCGATGATTGCAGCTGCATTTTACAACCCTAGAGTCACTCACGCCTGAAGGATTGACTAGTTGCAAAGGATAATGCCCAGGGTTTGTCAATGTAAAAATCATTCCCGCTCTCTTATCTAGAATTTCCTCTACATCATTAATTTCTGAGTGAGTCAGGAACAGGATAGGCTGCGAACTTTCTTCGATTGTTCTTAGTAAGACAGACTGTTTAACGTAACCCGACATCATTCCAAGAGGCGTATCAATAACATTAGGTGCCTCGACACCGCTCACCTTTGTTAGTGCTAAAATAAACGCAAGCGTAATTGCACGACGTGAGGCACCATTCAGATCCTGATCAGGATCTAGTCTATGGCCATTGGGCCCCAGAACAACAATGTCGAAATCTTCAGTAAGTGCGGCAGATTTAATAATCACGTGCTGATTGGCTTCAGGATCAGAACCGATCATTTGTAAAAATATTCGATTCATCTCATCACTGACTTTCTTAAGCTCTACTTCTCTTATCGAGCTAAGCACACCTGAAAATACATCATTAACCACACCGGCAAGGCGATACTTTCTTACAGCGGAATCATCTTTATTGAGTTTTCTACTGGCCCTTTCTAACTCCAGATTGATATCGGACAGTGCGGACTTAGCATTTACTATATTCTGCTGACGCCTCGCCATTTCCGCAATTAAATCAGCAATCTCCGAGTTAAGCTTTGAGCCTAAAGCCCGATATTTTATCAAAAGATCATCATTGATAAGATCAATTTCTTTTTCCTTTGATTCGTAACTCTGCTGCAAATCCTTTAGCACGTTACCTGCTTTAAAGTACAGCTCGGCCTTTTCATTATATTCAACCAACCATGACTGTGTATCAGAGAAGCTCTTCATGCCGTAATATACTTCTGTAGCAACACCCTGAAGCTTATCCGACTCTTCACTTATCTTTATAATTTGTTTAATGTGCTGTACACGAACAGCACCTTCCTCTCCTTTCAGCGAACTTCCACAAAAACACTCTTCCGCATCTAATAATTCCGAAAGAACGGGAATGCTTTGCTTAGGCAGTTTTTTATCCTTCTCCATTGCCCCCAGTATATTCACGGCTTTCGATATGCCACTCTTAACTAACGAATACGCTAAGCTTTTATCTCTAAAGACCTTTCTAAGAGCCTTAAGCGAAGAATCACTGAGCGCTTCTTGCTTCTCAATATCAGCCTTTATCTTGTTTTTCTCTACCAGCAACTTATTTTTATTACCTTGCCTCAAGCAATCGTCTATCTTGAGCTGGTTAGCTTGACTTTCCTCTTGCGCATCTTTCAATAAGCTACTCTTTTCTTGAAGCTCTTCTTCGTTTTCTGAAATTTCATCAAGCTGAAACTGCTTCTTTTCCTCAAGACTTCTGACAATCTTCGAATAATCTGTAGGATCAATCTCCGAGTTAAAATCTTTCTTTGCATCCGCAGTTCGTTTAATTAGCGCATCCAAGTCCTTCAGCCCCAAAAGAGACTCAACTGCTTCCTTTACGCGCTTACGTCGTTCGTATGTTGAGGAGTCTGCAGCAATAAAAGACATTGCGGCATCACCGTCAGTAAAGAACACATCTTTCAGAGACTCAGGCAAGGCTTGTTCAATGCGAATCTTAATATCTGACTGAATTACTGGGTCAGCTCCTTTTTCAGTTAGCTCATTTAATGTGACGCTATCCGGAGATCTTGTAAAACCATCCCCCTGAATACGTTCCGTGCATGCACGTATCAGTCTATATGTCTTCTTCTTAACTAGCGTATTTCCTTTGAAGGTCACAACCTCATCAACACTAAAATCAATTTCAACAGAAATTTCGACTTTATCGTTAACTTTCTTATCTATGTCTGCAGGATGCAAAGGAAATTCTTTGCCTTGCTTCGGCAAAGATTCGGAGCCATACAAAGCCCAAATTAACGCTGTTTTTGATGTGGTTTTTCCCGTTTCATTTGCAGCGCGTATAACAGTTAGGTTCCTGATTGGATCAGTAGAGAACTCAAACTCTAGGTCCTTTAACAACCTGAAATTTTTGAACTTCGCGCGTAGAAATTTCATACTGCCCCCTCAAATCAAGCTACTTATATGATCAATCTTCTCTTTCATTTCCTTTTTCTTCGCATGTGATGAAAGCACCGGATTGACCTCAATCATATAAAGTTGAGCGCACAGCGAATTTAATCTCTCTACATCAATATCCTTATCTAAAGACTGCTTTTCAATTTCTTTTCTAACTAAATACATTATATGGGTAAAGTTAGCGCTCATGATTTCTCCATCATCCTAATTAGTTCACTCATCACTCTTAACCCGCCATCACTACCAACAGCATTCTTTGATAGCTCTGTGAAGAACTGCACGCGCTCGAACTCTGAATTTATTATTTTCTTCAAATCTTCGTCCACTCCTTGCGACATAGGCGGAATAACTACGAAATCATGAACGTATGCAATTTTCTTGTCAGTTCCCGGAGACAGACGAAGAACACGCCCTAATCGTTGGATCCACTGCCTTCTTACTGTATTACTAGAAAGCAAATAAGCTGTCTGTATCTGTGGGACGTTAAAACCTTCATCTAGAACTCTTTTCGAAGTAAGCACTGACAAAGTATCATTCGAAAAGTCAGACTTAATCTGCCTCATTTTTGCAGAGTTGCCACTTTCTTCAGACGTAACCTGATGAAAGTTAATCCCTCTACGCAAGAGATACTGATTAACCGCGTTCAATTGCCCCGGGTCTTTGTCAGTGCAAAATATCAAACACTTTGTAATTTCTGAACCCTTCTTTGCTCCCAGCAACTCCTTCAACTTTACCAGTTTATTTTCAGCGCACTCCAGTATTCGTCTACGTTTAACAAGTAGAATTTCAAGAGCCGGATTCCCTTCATTCCCGGAAAGGGTCCAGCCCATTTTTTTTATCTTATCGTTGATTTCCAACCATTCTTCAGCTTCTTCCTCAGTAAGATTTACAACATGAGAATAATAATTATATGGAACTAGACACTTACCAATTGCTTGATCCAACCCAAACTCAAAAACTGAGTCACCGAAGTAGTTATATAGAAGTTGCGTCCCAGCTTCGTCATATTGCCGAACTGGCGTTGCCGACAACCCAAGCCTTAGCCCTATAGTACTCAAACTTGTTTCCGCTAAATCAAAGGTGCCAAGGTTATGCACCTCGTCAGCGATAATCCCCTTCAAAAATTTTATCTTTTCAATGGCCGCTTGAACTTTATCATTTTTAATTGCGTCGTGAGTCATGACTACGACCACATGACCATCGCTATACTTTAAATTTAGTCTTAATTTATTTAACGCAACAGCTATTCCCTTGCTTCCAAGTCCGGTGGTATTTACTGGCTTAACACCAAAAAGCTCAACGTCTTCACACCACTGGTCAATCAAGGGAACCTTTGGCACTGTTATCACTAATAGCGCCTTCCTCTCTCCACTGAGAATTTTTGCCATGCATACGAGCGAGGTCAGCGTTTTACCCCCCCCAGTAGCGATAGCTAGAATCCCCCCTTTATTATTCAACCATGCTTTTACCGCATCATTCTGATGCGAGTAATTACCATCCTTGAAATTCAACCAATTAGGAATTTTTAACCATGGTATACGGAGCTCTTCTTCGAAGGCTTCTATTACCTCAGCGGCACTCTTTTTTGCATCTCCGCCACTAGACATTTCATCTATTAAAGTAATAGTTTTTTTATTTAGGGAAATCGTTACAGAATCATCTCTTCTCGCATCCCAAAAGCTATCAAATCGCTTTTGCAATTCTTCACATGTGAGGTTAGCATCCTTACCGGCCCAATTTTTTGTCACTGTGATTTGTTCAAAATTTCTAATTAAACCATTCTGCGTAGCATTGCTAGAACCATGTATTGCGACCTTACCGCCCCCAACATCAAACAGCCATACCTTCGCATGGAATATACCTTCCCGCATTAACACGACTTTCAAATCTAATTTTCTAGATTTAATGAGCGCTATAAGTACTTCTAGCGTTTTATACTTAAGCCCCTTCCTTATTTCCTCAACGTCACCGAACAGATAAGGAAGCATGTCCTCATCATTTTCGTAAGCTTGATAGAGGGCGTTTTTGTCTTGTTCACTAAGCGCTGGGCTCATTAGCAACCTAGATGATCTATCTCCTTGCGAGTAGAAGCAAGCCAACGGAAATGCTAACTCAGCCAACATCTCAGACGAAAAGTAACCTGTCATGCAGCTAAAATTCTTAGAGCGAGATACTACTGGATAAAATAGCTCCTTGCTGATATTGCATTCATTTGGAAAATAAATAGGCCCTATTGAATCAATTTCAACAATTCCCTCATCATTATTCATTTTTGTTTTTTCCTTGCTGCCACTTTCTCCGCCCCAAGCACTAAAGCCGCCTACCAATCTCAGCATACTTCAGCGCATATCTCACTGGCAAATAGCAAAATAGTTTTCATATGCTATTGTACTTAAACCAAATAAGCGCACTTGTTACTCGTTAGTTTGCAATATTTTTTCTTGCGAGCACCATATCGACATCTTTTATAGCATCAACCATAAATGCCCCCTCCCGCATAAATCATCGTCTACTTTTGATTACTGCCTAAAGGGAGATTATTTTATCGATATCACCTATCCCCCAACGTAGGAGCATGCATGATCTCGATCTATTTTTCACCCCAGGATGATCGTTGAAGCAGCCACTGCCTGAGATCGCTTAGTAGATAGGCCGCATATTCGAATGCGCGCCTGAACGCCAACTTGGTGACTCCGGAACCAATGCACTGTAGGGCAGCTCAGGGTCGGCTCCATCCAACAGCAGTGAGCACAGTGTATTCATCAGGCGATGGTGGCGCCCATACCTGTCCATGATCAGGTGTTCATACGCAGCGCAAGCGCAGCCCCTGAAGACAAAGGAGCGAAAGTCCTGAGCGAACAAATCAGGATCTACGTTGCGGGCTTGACCGCCTGCAACGCCGGCCATCCACCACGTAGTCTGGATCTATGCAACCCTTGGAGCAGGAAGGCATACAGCTGTAGGTCCACTGGTACGGGTAATACGCCTTCCACGACTTCGAGGGCTTCGACGGCTACCGCCTCGGTGAATAGGAGAACCTCGAAAGCGCCCACGAGATCGCCGGCTTCATCGATGAGTAACCCGCACTCGATGGCGCCCTGCTCGATCACGTCAACGACTCGAAGCAGGCGTCGAGGAGGATTACTGCGGCGGCTGCATCGCAGCCCGACTAGACCCGGGAGCCGACCGAAGAAACAGCAACACGCCGCCGCACCTGATCATGTACATTGACTACCGCGCCATGGCTAGCGACATGTAGTACAGCGAGACCATGTTCACTCTGGAGATCGACCTCGAGAAGGTGCACGTGTTCTGGAATCGATAGGCTGAGCGGGTAGCACCGGGGCGACCTGGTGCCTGGTTTTTTCGCCCCAGCCCTGCAGGCCACCCGTAAGGCTGATTCACGGGCGTACGCACCCGACGATCAGCCAGGAGCAACAGCGTTGTACCGCCTGCTGATCAAGACCGTTGCGGTCTTACGGATTTGTGGGGTCGCAGATTTACGCTTTTACGGATTTACAGAAATCTGCCGATGCGGTTGTCTGGTTTTGCAGAAAGCCGTAGAACTGCACCTTCGGAGACTGCAGTCACACAATCCGCGTACCGCCCGCTGGGCGAGACTGCGAGACGCGAGCTCGCACACGAACAGCCCAGGGTCTACCAATGAGGCCCGCCGGTTACCCTTGAGCCCCAGGCCAGAAACGCCGCCAGAGCCCCTTAGAACGCTCCAACCGCCTTCCCCCATCTGTGCCCCTTCCCAAGTCATCTGAAGCGTTTCAACCCGCTCCTGGACCGTTTCCGGCAAACGCGCACAGGCTCGGAGGACGGCCATTGGCGCAAACTCCAGCACGAGGACGATGCGCCGCAGATTGTGACGCCTCTCCTGAGCGCAGTTATCTCGAGCCTGCCCGCACCCAGCTCCGGGATCGGCGCCAACCCCAGCCTGGGAAACCGCTGAAACATCGCAGCGCTTGCACCCCAGGCGAGCGGATCTCCGTCGCGTGCCGTCAACGGCACGGGGATATCTTCTGGAAAAGCTGTGAATTCAGTCGTGCTATCAGGCGCACGACGGCACGTGCTATCAGGCGCATCACTCTCGTGCTATCAGGCGCACGAACATCTCTACAGGCCACGGCTGGCGTGACTTCCACGCCTCCCTTAACTTAACTAACTTAAAAGCTCTAACTTGTTATTGGGACAGCGCCCGTTTGTGGACAGCTGCTGATTTGGGCGGTTTGGCCGGGGAAATCCGGCCATGATCGTCGCCCTGCTCAACCAGAAAGGCGGGTGGGCAAGACCACCCTGGCCACCCACATCGCTGGCGAACTGGCCCTGCGCGGACAGAACGTCATCCTGCTCGATGCCGACCCACAGGGCTCGGCACTGGACTGGACACAGCGGCGCAGCCAACAGGTCTTACCCAGACTGTTCAGCGCCGTCAGCCTGGCGCGCGAGACACTCCACCAGGTATTTCCGGAGCTGGCTCGTCGTGCCTATGACGTGATCATCGACGGGCCACTGCCCGCTCCACGTTGCTGGCGGCGAATCGAGTGTCGCCAGTGCAGCAGAGTTCCTACAGCCTGAGGACCAGCGCGGAGATGGTCGAAATGATCCGCGAGGCGCAGGTGTTCAGGCCCACGTTGCCCGCGGTGCTTTCCATCAACCGCCGCATCCGCACCACGGTTATCGGCGCGCGAAGCACGCGGCGCCTTGGCCGACCAACCGCTACCGGCGCTGCAGGCAGAGGTTCGCCAACGCATCGTCTTCGCCGAGAGCGTGGCGACCGGTCGCCTGGCGCATAAACTGGCACCAGATAGCGCCGTCGCGCGCGAGGTCAGCAGCCTGGTCGACGAGCTGCTGAGGTGCTCACCATGAGCGGCAAGCGCATCGGCATCAGTGCACGCCCTGTGGCCGATCCGCAGGCCGAAGCCTGAATACGCCAGGGCGCTGTCATCGACAACGGAAATGTCGAGCGCTACAGCACTCGGCTTACGCTAGACGTGACGCCGGCGCTGCGCACGCACCTCAAGCTAGCGTCCTTCGCCCCCGCTGTGACCATGGCGGAAATGCTGCGCGAGTTGCTGAAGCAGAAGGCCACGTCATGACGCAGGGGACTCACCTGGCATGGCGAGCGCTGACACTGCTAACAGGCACATATCCGCCCTGGGTTGGACAGTGCTCGCTACGTCGCCACCACAGCTGGTCTACAACACGTACGAATGCGTGTCTGCCGGCTGATATCGCACTTCCCGGCCGGCTCACTGAAGCCTGGCGATCTTATGCTGGTTCACCTAATGCAATTGCTGCGCAGCACGGCTACTTGCTGGCGAACACACCGCTGTTGAAAGCCGTAGCGTCGATGGTGCCGCAGCGCGTGTGCATACAAGGTCGTCAGAAGCGATACGCATCAATGGCGTCCTTATCTCCAGACGCTCGGGGTAGAAACGACAGGGTCGCGCACCGCCAGTCTGGCGCACCTGTCGGCGCCTAGTTGGCGATGAACTGGTCCTGTTCAGCAGCACCAACCCGAAGTCATTCAACAATCGCTACTTCGGTCCGGTGTCTGTCGGCGCAGTGATCGTTCGAGCGCAGCTCTTGTGATCGGACTCATGTCGATGAGCTGTCCATTATCGCGTAGATCATGATGTCGATTGCGTGTGCTCAGCCTGCGCATTCAAGCAGCGCGGAGCTGCAGATACGTCTGCCCTCGGCTATCGCCCGGCGACGTCGAGGTCCTTAGTATCCCCCAACCTGATTACCCTGCTTAGGCGCACAAAGGCACGGAAAAAGCGGAGGGCAAGATAAAAGGAGGCGGCACTTCGTTAGCCTGAAAAGCAGTCTGCACGGGGGTTGGAGACGGCACCCAGCTGGTGCCGTGGCGTGCCATATATACACGTCATCCGCGCCACCACTGGTCCAATCGCGTGCCTAGTACGCCGCACTGCGATTTACTTGGAGAATCTGCCGACATGAAAAAAGGGCAGCATTAGCATGGTGGACTGCTGGGCTCATACGTGAATTGCTGTATCCGGATGCGAATTTCAGGGAGAAACTTCGACGGTTTTGGTATAGCGGCCCAGCTCCTCAAAAAGCGGAACCTTCGTGACATTCGGATCGGTGCCCCCAGGCTACTAGACCTGCTGACCATGCAGGTCTCCAGTTTTTTGTCGCCCATTAAGCGCTCAAAAGTGGCAATTCACTATTAAGTGATTAGTATTTCCTTTGCAGGACATGCCTTGCTCAAGGAGAGACGCGATGCCAAGTCCAGAGAAAACAAGAACTCTGTCTGTGCGACTCCTGCGAGAGGCGCGCAGACCAGATGCTGCCTTGAAATTTGCCTATCTACCCGGTGGAGAAAAGGGCGCATTGCGACAGTTTTCGTGGACGGGAGTCGACGACGCCGTTCTTTTTCTTGGTCAGCTCTATACAAATCCGCCTTCCTGGCTTCCGTTTGTTGAGGAGCACATGGATGGCGGCGCGGAACGAGTCATCTCAAGTGGCGCTGGCGCGACTCTGATACTCCCTGTACGTGATCGTCTTATGGCAATCTGCTTCGGCCATATACACCTGGCATTGGATGACGATGCATTCGAGCGTCACTTTGGATTGAAGGTCACGCTCAATTCGGTACCAAGGCGGAGGATTCGAACACTGGATTTGGCCACCCCCGACGCTGTGACATTTCAGAAGCGAGTCCAAGCTAGTCGAGATAGTGACATCCAAGATTTCGGCGTAGATATGCTCCGAGACTTGGCGCGTGTCGCCGGTGGTACGCCCCTCAATGGAGACTTTGCCAAATTCCTAGCTGGCCGAGACAGCTTGTCTATCACCTGCCGAGTGAGCTCAGACGAGCTCTTAGCTAAGTGCGAAGAGATTCTCGATGTGTATGGCTCTGACACGTACAAGACAGATTTTGCATGGGTCGACAACATGCAAACTGTCAGGGAAAACGACACGATCCAGGACTTGGACGAGCGTCTATTTGAAGCCTTGCAGAGCCTGCGGCGAAACGGTGAGAGTGACCTTCACATGGCTCCGCCAGAGGTGCTGGACTACGAAGAGGGCTGCCTGCTGCATTACAACGGATTCGGAGCTGGCGGTACTGAATTTCATAGCCTTTCCATTGAGGACTACGCTGAAGAACTCAACCGCTGCGGCTTTAGTGGTGACATCAATGAAGTACGTGAAAAACACTATATTCGAGCTAAGACCGGTTCATCTGAAGTATTCAATACTCACTGGAAGGTCTATCAGTGCTTTACGTTTGAGACTACCCTGATAGAAAGGGGGCAGGAAACAAGTTACGTCCTCTTTTCCGGAACTTGGTATTGCATTGAGCGCAACTTTAAGCAGCAGGTTGAGCAGCGATTCCAGCAGATCCCCAAGATCACAATCATCGGACCGACGCACTGCAAAAACGAGAGGGAGCTGATTGCTCACCTGGAAGCGACCAGGCCCGATTTGTTGTGCCTGGATCAAGTGAAGATCAACCCTCAAGGTGTGAGGTACGCGAATATAGAGCCATGCGATTTCCTTTCAGATAGCAAACAGTTCATCCATCTAAAGGATGGCCACTCCTCCGGCCCCATCAGCCACCTCTGGTCACAGGGAATCGTCAGTGCTGAGGCGCTCATCGGAGATGTGGCATTTAGAAGGGCTCTTCGTAGAGAGGTCAGGCAGCGTCGAGCAGAAGTATTGCCACTGTTGCCGGCGATCCAGGGGAAAGTGGCTCGTGCGGAATACACCGTCGTGTACGGCGTGATGCGCAAGCCATATAAAGACGGAAGCCTAGATATCCCATTTTTCAGCAAGGTCAGCCTGCAGGCAGCAGCAGATCGTCTGCTACAACTCGATATTCCGATGGCACTCGAGATTATTGCTAAGCCAGCGGGTGAGCTTGGGGAGGCCGAAGAGAATGAGGAGTAACGTAAGTGTCCGCTTCTGACCTGAACACAATCCATACCGATAAATACGCCACAATAAGGTGCATTACCAAATAATGAAATCCATTCTCTCGAACATGTAGCGTAATCATGGAGATAGAGATGGATACTTCTGCGCGTACAACCGATGCCCTCGACACTGCGCCTGAGCAGTCTCTTCCCTTACCGGGCACGGAAGCCTACGAGTCGCTTCCGCAGTTCCCGAAGGGCAGCCCCCTGCCCTTCCGGCGCACAATTCGCAAGCATGAGCTGAGACAGATCGTCCCCCTGGCTGAGTCAACGATCTACGAAATGGAGCGCCGTGGGGAGTTCCCCAGGCGTTTCAACCTGACACCACGTTGCGTGGTCTGGGATCTTGCCGAGGTAGAGGCGTGGATCGAGGATCGCAAGCAGGCACCTCGGCTCAATATCAGCAAGCCGGATGTTTACCTCAGGAAAACCCGCCCTGTCCGGGCGGGCTCCAACCAGGCATGAAGTCGGCGCAATCCTCATCCGACAAGGGCTTGTAGTTCCTTGGAGGCCGGGCGAGTGAGTCGCCTTTCCTCCTTGGCTAGATTGACCTCCAGGGCCACCTGAGCTACATCCAAGACACCGCCAGGCAGCAAATAGCTGCCTTTGGCCTGCAGCCAGGTCAGCACGTCCGCCAGGTGCCAGATCGACGCACTGCCCTCATGCACCGGCGTAGGGAAGCTGCCCGGATAAGCCAACATCAGCTTGCGCATGTTCTGGCGCGACACGCCGACGATCTCCGCCACATCGGTAAGACCGACCAGATCTGGCGCCACCTCGATCAGCCTGGCCGACGGCACGGCACTGCGCACGTCAGCCAGTGCGCTGCGCACAGCCGCTTCAGCGTTCTCCGCTTCACGGGTGAACTCCAGCGCCAGCCGGCCTGGCTGACCAATGCCGATCAAAGCATCGTCGCAGCCGGCCTCGCCGAGGCGCTCGACCAACGCTTCCGGGTCACGGTCTTCGTCGGCCAGTTGGTATTTCAGGGTGAAGATGTATTCCATAGCGCTACTCCTCTGCACCCTCAGCGGTCTGCCGCTGCTTACGGTGCGTGGTGCAGTTGTCGACGACGCGCCGAAGGGCACGCGCATGGTTGCCTGGGTTCTTCGGTGTGCTCCACACGCTGGTGATGCAGAACTCGCCACAGCGACACTCTTCATCGTTGTAGGGACAGTAAATTCGTCCCCAAGCGTGGCTACCACCCAGCTCTATGCGCCAGCCCTGCTCTTCGGCATGCCTGAGTGCTTCTTCGACCTCTTTCTTCGAGTGAGAAGGACGGGTCATCAGTGATCTCCAGTATTCGCATGACTGGCAAGGTTGTCAACTGACAACCTTGCACTTTTCTTAAACCGTTGCACTCAACACCGGCACTACAACGCTGTCCGGCAGCAGTCGGGGGACATGAGTGCGGCCATCGATCCAAGCGTCGATCATGTCCGCCCACTCCTGCAGCATATGCCGACGCTGCTCCGCGTACTCGGCCTTGTTGTAGACCGAGCGCGAGGAACGACCATCCTCGTGAGCCAGGCATTTTTCGATCCAATCGCCGTTGAAGCCCAGCTCGTTGAGCAGCGTGGAACCCGTCCTGCGCAGGTCGTGGACGGTGAACGGCTCCAACGGCAGGCCTGCTTCCTTCGCACGGGAGGCAATGAGCTGGGTGATGCGGTTCAGGGTAGCGTGCGACATACAGCGGTAGATGTCATAGCGCGAGGGCAACACATAGCGGGAACCGGCCGCACAGGTGTGCAGGGCCACGAAGATATCCAAGGCCTGGCGCGACAAGTAGACAACGTGCGGGTTACGCCCCTTCATCCGCTCCTTGGAGATCGTCCAGGCGGCATTCTCGAAGTCCACCTCGTCCCAGGTCGCCTCGATCAACTCGCTCTTGCGAACCAAGGTCAGCAGCACCAGCCGCAAGGCCAGCTTGATCGTGGGATACGCAGCGATTGTCTCCAGTTGATGGAAGGCCAGCCGAATTTCGGTCGGGCTCAGCGCCCGGTCTTTCGGCGCGAAAATAGCGATGGAAGACGCCTTAACGTCGTCAGCCGGATTCTCGACCTTCTCGCCATGCAGGATCGCGAACGCATAGACCTGTTTCACGATGTCGCGAATATGGACCGCAGTTGCCGGCGTCCCTCGAGCCTTGACCTTGGCACACAGTGCTCGCAGATCGTCAGGGGTGATTTCGGTCAGCAGCCGATTTTCAAAGACTGGCAGGATGTCGCGGTCGATGATGCTTTTACGCATCGCACGCGTGCTGTCGGCCATGCGCGCACCGGCCAACCACTTCGTCAGCGTTTCACCGAAATTCTTGGCAGCGTTCAGGCGCCGCTTAGCGCGCTGCTTCTCCAGGGAGGGAGACTTGCCCAGAGCGACCATGCGCTTGGCATCGAGCAGCTTCTCGCGAGCCATGGCCAGGGAAATGCCAGTTGGCCCATAGCGCCCGATGGTCAGCGTTTCTCGGCGTCCATTGAGACGGTAGTCGTAGCGAAAGGTGACGGTACCGGTAGGCGATACCGTCACGTACATACCATCGCGGTCGGAAGCCTTGTACAGCTTGGACTTGGGCTTGAGATTGCGCAGTTTGGTATCAGTAAGCATCGAGGTTTTTACTCCTGTTCATGACGGCTTTTACCGTCAAGGGTCAGGAGACCTGTTGATGCCGGGAAAGCCGCACAGAGCAAGCTTTCCCAAGGAGCGATTTACCGTCAAAGACCGGTTTTGACCGGATAGTAAACAGAACGGTCTCAATCCGACCGCTGTTTACTACCGTCCCCGCTACCGCCAATCCGTTCTGCTAATCGACGATAGGCCTCGATAACCATTGCAACGAATTTTCTTTTAAATCAACACGTTGCAATTGGCTATCGATACATCTCAATGAGCCCAGAAGGACCAGACATCACTCCCACTCGATGGTCGCTGGCGGTTTGCTCGACACGTCGTAGGTGACGCGGGAGATGCCTTCGATCTCGTTGATGATGCGGCCGCTGACGGTCTCCAGCAGCTCGTACGGCAGGTGCGCCCAGCGAGCGGTCATGAAGTCCACGGTTTCCACGGCGCGCAGGGCGACGACCCAAGCGTAGCGACGGCCGTCACCGACCACGCCGACCGATTTCACCGGCTGGAACACCACGAACGCCTGGCTGGTCTTGTGGTACCAGTCGGCCTTGCGCAGCTCTTCGATGAAGATGTGGTCGGCACGACGCAGCAGGTCGGCGTACTCCTTCTTCACTTCACCGAGGATGCGCACGCCCAGGCCCGGGCCCGGGAACGGGTGGCGGTAGACCATGTCGTAGGGCAGGCCCAGTTCCAGGCCGATCTTGCGCACTTCGTCCTTGAACAGTTCACGTAGCGGCTCGACCAGCTTGAGGTTCATTTCCTCCGGCAGGCCACCGACGTTGTGGTGGCTCTTGATCACGTGGGCCTTGCCGCTCTTGGCGCCAGCCGACTCGATCACGTCCGGGTAGATGGTGCCCTGGGCGAGGAAGCGGATGTTGTCCAGCTTGCTGGCCTCGGCATCGAACACGTCGATGAAGGTGCGGCCGATGATCTTGCGCTTCTTCTCCGGGTCGGCTTCGCCGGCCAGGTTGCCGAGGAACTGCTCTTCGGCGTTGGCGCGGATCACCTTGACGCCCATGTTCTCGGCGAACATGGCCATCACCTGGTCGCCTTCGTGCAGGCGCAGCAGGCCGTTGTCGACGAACACGCAGGTCAGCTGGTCGCCGATGGCCTTGTGCAGCAGCGCGGCGACCACCGAGGAGTCCACGCCGCCGGACAGGCCGAGCAGGACGTTGGCATCGCCAACCTGGGCGCGTACTGCAGCAACGGCGTCATCGACGATGTTGGCCGGGGTCCACAGGGCTTCGCAGCCGCTGATCTCCAGGACGAAGCGCGACAGGATGCGACCACCCTGCTTGGTGTGGGTCACTTCCGGGTGGAACTGCACGCCGTAGTAGTGGCGGGCGTCGTCGCACATGGCGGCGATCGGGCAGCTCGGGGTGGCAGCCAGTACGTGGAAGCCTTCCGGCAGGCGGGTGACCTTGTCACCGTGGCTCATCCACACATCCAGACCGAGCACGCCGTCGGCGTCGACATGGTCTTCGATGCCGGTGAGCAGCTCGCTCTTGCCGACCACGTCGACACGGGCGTAGCCGAATTCGCGCAGGTCGGAGCCTTCCACCTTGCCACCGAGCTGCTCGGCCATGGTCTGCATGCCGTAACAGATGCCCAGCACCGGCACATTCAGGTCGAACACCGCCTGCGGTGCACGCGGGCTGTTGGCTTCGTGCACCGACTCCGGACCACCGGCGAGAATGATGCCGCGCGGGGCGAAGGCGCGGATGTCCTCGTCGCTCATGTCCCAGGGGTGCAGTTCGCAATAGACGCCGATCTCGCGCACGCGACGGGCGATCAGTTGGGTGTACTGGGAACCGAAGTCCAGAATCAGGATGCGGTGGGCGTGAATGTCTTGGGCCATGGCCGTCTCTCGTAGGTATTCACAAATGACACGGGGCTGATCGAACAGCCCCGTTATTCATAACATTGCAGCGGATCAACCAACCCGGTAGTTCGGGGCTTCCTTGGTGATCTGCACGTCGTGGACATGCGATTCGGCCATGCCGGCGCCCGTTATGCGCACGAACTCGGGCTTGGTGCGCATTTCCTCGACGGTGGCGCAGCCGGTGTAGCCCATGGAGGCACGCAGGCCACCCATCAGCTGGTGAACGATGGCAGCCATGGCGCCCTTGTAGGGTACGCGGCCTTCGATACCTTCCGGCACCAGCTTCTCGGCACCGGCCGAGGAGTCCTGGAAGTAGCGGTCGCTCGAGCCTTGCGCCTGTGCCATGGCACCCAGCGAACCCATGCCACGGTAAGCCTTGTAGGAACGGCCCTGGAACAGTTCGACTTCGCCCGGTGCCTCTTCGGTACCGGCCAGCATGGAACCGATCATCACGGCGGAGGCGCCAGCGACAATGGCCTTGGACAGGTCACCGGAGAAGCGGATGCCACCATCGGCGACCAGCGGCACACCGGTGCCGGCCAGGGCGGCAGCCACATTGGCCACGGCGGAAATCTGCGGGACGCCGACACCGGCAACGATACGGGTGGTGCAGATCGAGCCTGGGCCGATACCGACCTTGACACCGTCGGCGCCCGCTTCGACCAGCGCCTTGGCAGCCGCGCCAGTGGCGATGTTGCCACCGATGACCTGGACTTCCGGGAAGTTCTGCTTGACCCAGCGTACGCGGTCGATCACGCCCTTGGAGTGACCGTGAGCGGTGTCGACGATGATCACGTCCACCCCGGCGTTGACCAGTGCAGCCACGCGATCACCGGTATCGGCACCGGTGCCGACGGCAGCACCGACACGCAGACGACCCTGGTCGTCCTTGCTGGCCAGCGGGTAGGCCTTGGCCTTCTCGATGTCCTTGACGGTCATCATGCCCTTGAGGGTGAAGGCGTCGTCGACGATCAGGACCTTCTCGATGCGGTGCTTGTGCAGCAGCTCACGCACGGTTTCCTTGTCGGCGCCTTCCTTGACGGTGACCAGGCGCTCTTTCGGCGTCATCACGTCACGTACCAGGGCATCCAGGCGATTCTCGAAGCGTACGTCGCGGGAGGTGACGATACCCACCAGATCGCCGCCGGACAGCACCGGTACACCCGAGATGTTGTTCTGGCGGGTCAGCTCGAACAGGTCACGCACGGTGGCGTCAGCTTCGATGGTGATCGGGTCCTTGACCACGCCGGCCTCGAACTTCTTGACCTTGCGGACTTCCGCCGCCTGCTGCTCGATGGTCATGTTCTTGTGGATGATGCCGATGCCGCCTTCCTGGGCCATGGCGATGGCCAGGCGCGCTTCGGTGACGGTGTCCATGGCAGCGGACAGCAGCGGGATGTTCAGTTCGATGCCGCGGGTCAGGCGGGTCTTCAGGCTGACGTCCTTGGGCAGTACCTCGGAGTATCCGGGGATGAGCAGGACGTCGTCGAAAGTGAGTGCTTCTTGGCTGATGCGCAGCATGGGCGGGCTCCCGAGCGGGAAAATAAGAAGCGCGGCATTATACCCAGCCACCGCGATGCACTCAATGCAAAGTGTGACGCTAGGCAGCGATGGCAGAGAGATCATAAAATAATGATTCTCAAAAACATCCGCATCCGAGTAACAAATGAAACTCACCCGCCTATCCCGGTGCTGCCCGCGCGCAGCGCTGCTGAGCCTTTGCCTGCTCCCGACCTCCCAGCTGCTGGCGCAGGAACTGGAACTGCCCAGCCAGGACATCGTCGCCGCCCCCGTCGTCGACGACGACGGTTACCAGGCCAGGCGCAGCAGCACGGCCAGCAAAACCTCCGTTGCACTCAAGGATGAGGCTCAATCGGTCCAGGTGGTGACACCGCAGACCATCGAAGACTTTCAGGTCCGCTCGCTGGACGACGCGATGAAGTTCGTCAGCGGTGTCAGCCAGAGCAACACCCTGGGCAGTACCAAGGATGCCTTCATCAAGCGCGGCTTCGGCACCAACTCCGACGGCTCGATCCTGCGTGACGGCATCCGCTCGAACCTGTCGAAGAACTTCACCGCCACCAGCGAACGGGTGGAGGTACTCAAGGGGCCTGCCGCACTGCTCTATGGCGCGATGGACCCGGGCGGGCTGATCAACGTCATCAGCAAACTGCCGCAGTACCAGCAGCGCACGACCCTGAGCGGCTCCCTGTTCAGCGAGGGCGGCGGCTCGCTGTCGCTGGACACCACCGGCCCGTTGGGTGACAGCGGCCTGGCCTACCGCCTCATCACCGAGCGCCAGCACGAAGACTACTGGCGCAACTACGGTAGCCACGAGCAGGTGCTGATCGCCCCGTCGCTGACCTGGACCGGCGAGCGTGCCAGCCTGACGCTGGCGTACGAATACAACGATTACTCCGCACCGTTCGACCGGGGCACCGTGTTCAGCGACGGCCACCCTGCCGCTGACGACTACGACAAGCGCCTGGATGAGCGCTGGGCCGAAACCCGGGGCATCGCCGAGAGCGCCCGCGCGGTATTCGAGTATCAGTTGAACGACGACTGGAAGACCCGTTTCACCCACGCCTGGAACAATGACACCTACGGCCTCTCCATCGCCCAGCCGGTGGCCAACTCGCTGAATGCCACGACCGGCACGTTCAGGCGCGTCGGCAACGGCGCGCACTACGACGATGAAACCCGCTACAGCAGCCTGGACTTCATCGGCCAGCAGCACCTGTTCGGCCAGCGGCACGACCTGCTGATCGGTGTCGAGCACGAATTCAATGACCAGTACCGTGGCAAGACCTACCGCAACCTCGCCAGCATGCGGCGCGACATCAGCATCCACGACCCGGTCTACGGCAACCTGCCCGAACCCAGCGTGGTCAGCGCCACGCAGAGCAACCGTCGCAACGAGCTGACGTCGACCTCGCTCTACCTCAAGGACAACTGGCACCTCGACGAGCGCTGGATTCTGGTACTGGGCGGCCGCTATCAGCACTACGACCAGTACATCGCCCAGGGGCTGGGCGCCAGTCGCAGCGAGCTGTACAGCAAGAATGACCAGACCCTGATTCCCTTCACCGGGCTGGTCTACAAGGCCAGCGAGGCACTCTCGCTGTATGGCAACTACAGCCGTTCGTTCGTGCCCAACACCAGCGTCACCGACAGCGGCCAGACCTTCGACCCCGAAGAAGGACGCAGCTACGAAGTGGGCGCGAAATACGACCTGCGACCGGGCCTGAGCCTGAACCTGGCGCTGTTCGACATCGTCAAGGAGAACGTCGTGGTGGGCTCTGGCGATGACATCGAAGCCGCCGGCAAGGTCGGCTCGCGCGGCGTGGAGCTGGATCTCGCCGGGCAGATCGCCGAGCGCTGGGCGCTGATCGCCACCTACGCCTACACCCACACGGAAGTTCTCGACGACCCCGCCAACGAAGGCAACCGGCTCGCCCAGGCGCCGCGCCACACCGGCAGCCTCTACCTGACCCACGATCTGCCCATCGACGAACAACTGGGCCATTGGCGCATCGGCGGCGGCGCTCGCTATGTCGGCGAACGCACCGGCGACAATGCCGACAGCTTCCGCCTCGACAGCTATACGCTGGCCGATGCGTTCATTCGCTGGGAGTATCCGCTGCTGGGCCAGCAGACCGCATTGCAGCTGAACCTGGACAACATCTTCGACAAGCACTACTACCCCTCCACCACGGGTAGCGAGCTCAACGTCAGCGTCGGCCAGCCACGCACCGCCCGCCTGTCGGCCAGCATCACCTTCTGAGGCGATGTGCCAGCGACGACCGCCGCTGGCTGGTGTCGCGGTCGCCGCCCGGCTCAGGCCGGGTCGTCGACCCGCACCTGGCGGAGGGCGAAGCCCAGGCGTTCGCCGAACTCCTCGACGAACGCCGGGCGCAGTCCGGCCTCCACCCAGCCGTTGAAGATGAAGCCCAGGTTGGAGAAGCCGCAGGGCTGCAGGAACAGGAAACCGTTGATGTCATCCTCATGCCCGCATTCCGGGCAGGTGAAATTGTCGGTTTCCCCTGGCCACCAGACCTCCAGACTGTCGAACAGCGGCACCCCCACCTCCCGCCGACACTCGGCACACCCCGCCTCTTCGAGAAAGCCGCGTGTCGGCACATAGATGCAGCGGTGGGTGATGATCTCCAGGCCATTGTGGGGCTGGCCGTACGGCAGCAGCTCGGGGCGCTCGGCGATCTGCCGCGCCCCCGGACCGATGGCATAGGCCATGCCGTTGCCGCCCTGGCCACAGGTGGTCGGCAGCGCCTCGACGATGCGCCGCTTGACCAACCAGCGCAGCAGCGCCCTCGCCTTCTCCTCATGCGCGGGAAGCGTGGATATCTGTGGAACGAGAACGAGTTGTGCGGTCATGAGGCTTGGGCTGGCAGCGAACAGAGGCGGCAGCTTAGGCCCTGCCGCGGGCAAATCAAGCCCCCCGGCAGATCGCCACCTCGCGCCGGGCCAGGACCCGCTCCCGCAGCAGGTCGTAGCCCCAGTTGAAGCCCAGGGTATAGGGCAGGAAGAACAGCAGCAGGCCGATATCCAGCAGCAATGCCTGCAGCAGACCGATCGACAGCCACCAGGCAGCCAGCGGCACCAGCACCACCACCAGACCGAGTTCGAACAGCAAGGCGTGACTGACACGCGCGCCCAGGCCGCGCGCGAAGCCCATGCGCCGCTGCGCACGGTCGAACAGGTAGTTGAACAGCATGTTCCAGAGCATGGCCACCGTGGAGAACATCAGCGTCAGCACGCCCAGATGCAGCAGCGGCTTGCCCATCAGCCAGGCCAGGGTTGGCGCACAGATGAGTACGGCGATGGCTTCGAACGCCAGGGCATGGACGATGCGTTCGCGCAGGGTGCGTGGCAGTGGCTGGCTCATGACTGAAACCTCGTGACAGGAAGCGATGGGCGCTATGATCATCGGCAAACCTGCCATGACGAAGTGAGTTGCCATCGGCGAAACCGATATGAACATATCTCCCGAATCCCTTCAGGCCTTCGCCCAGGCCGCTCACAGTGGCTCACTCAGTGCAGCGGCACGGCGCCTGGGCAAGAGCCAGTCGACGATCAGCGAAGCCGTCGCTCGACTGGAAATCGACCTGGGCGTGACGCTGTTCGAGCGCGGCCCTCGTCGCCTGCAGCTCACCGAGGCCGGCGCCAGCCTGCTGGCTCACGCCGACGAGGTGCTGGCAGCCGCAGACCGCCTGGCCCGCCACGCCGCCGGGCTGGCCAGCGGTCAGGAAGCGCGCCTGACCCTGGCCCTCTCCGACGCCTACCAGCCGAAGCAGTACGAAGCCCGCCTGCAGGAACTGGACGAACGCTTTCCCGACCTGCAGTTCGAAAGCCTGATCGCCGAGCAGGCCGACGTGCTCGACCTGGTCAACCAGGGGCGGGCCCAGATCGGCCTGCTGGCGGCGCAGGATCGCTACCCGCCGCACATCGCCCATGCCCGCCTGGAGATGAGCAGCGAGTTCGGCCTGTTCGTCGCCAGGGAGCACCCGCTGGCCGAGCGCTCGCATGTGCGCCCGGAAGACCTCTCGCACTGGCGCCTGCTGCGCCTGAGCAGCGTGGCCGACGACGACGCCAACCGCGATGACCTGCCCGGCAGCGGGGGGCGCTGCTGGGCAGCACCGGATTACCTGATGCTGCTGGAGATGGCGCGCCTGGGCTTCGGCTGGGCCGAGCTGCCACGGCAACTGGTCGAGACCTATGGCTTCGAGGCCCTGCACGAACTGCCCTGCAGCGGCTGGCCACGGCGCATGCCGGTCGATGCCATCTGGTCGCGCCAGCGCACGCTCGGGCCGGTTGCCGCGTGGTTGCTGCAGCGCCTGCAAGGCGGTACCTGACGGAGGTCGCGCCCGCTGCCCGCTGCGCTTATCATGCCGCCCCATGATCAACGATCCCTTTGCACGGCTGAACCTCGACCGCGAGGTGCTCAGCGTCAGTCAGCTCAACAACCGCGCCCGCCTGCTGCTGGAGGATGTGTTTTCCGGCATCTGGGTCGAGGGGGAAATCTCCAACCTGGCACGCCCGGCGTCCGGGCACATCTACTTCACCCTGAAGGATGGCCAGGCCCAGGTGCGTTGCGCGCTGTTCCGGCAGAACGCCGCGCGGGTGCGCCAGGCGCTGCGCGACGGGCTGGCGGTGAAGGTCCGTGGCAAGGTGTCGCTGTTCGAGGGCCGGGGTGACTACCAGCTGATTCTCGATGCCGTCGAACCTGCCGGCGATGGCGCCCTGCGCCTGGCCTTCGAAGCGCTGAAGGAAAAACTCGGCGCCGAGGGGCTGTTCGCCAGCACCGGCAAGATCGCCCTGCCCGCCCATCCGAGGCGCATCGGCATCGTCACCTCGCCGACCGGCGCGGTGATCCGCGACATAATCAGCGTGTTCCGCCGCCGTGCGCCGCAGGTCGAACTGAACCTGATCCCCACCGCCGTCCAGGGGCGCGAGGCCACCGCGCAGATCGTCCGTGCCCTGCAACGAGCCGACGCGCTGGGCTTCGACGCACTGATCCTGGCCCGTGGCGGTGGCTCGCTGGAAGACCTCTGGTGCTTCAACGAAGAGGCCGTGGCCCGCGCCGTGGCGGCCTGCAGCACGCCTATCGTTAGCGCCGTGGGCCATGAGACGGACGTATCCATCGCCGACTTCGTCGCCGACGTGCGTGCCCCGACGCCCTCCGCCGCCGCCGAACTGCTGGCTCCGGACAGCAGCGAACTGCTGCAGCGTCTGCACAACCTGCAGCGGCGCCTGGTCCTGCACATGCAGGGTCGCCTGGCCCGCGAGCGCCTGCGCCTGGACGGTGTGAGCAAGCGCCTGCGCCACCCCGGCGAGCGTTTGCGCCAACAGGCGCAGCGCCTGGATGACCTGGACATGCGCCTGCGCCGCGCCTTCAACCAGCAGCTGGCCAGCCAGCGCGAGCGCCTGGCCCGTCTCGACGCCCGCCTCGCGGCCCAGCATCCGGGACGCAGTCTGGCCCTGCTGCGCCAGCGTCTCGACGGTCTGGCCGAACGCCTGCCGCGCGCCATGCAGGGCCAGCTGCGCAACCAGCGCCAGCGCCTCGGCGCGCTGGCCGGGCAACTGCAGATCGTCAGCCCGCTGGCCACCCTTGGTCGCGGCTACAGCATCCTCCTCGACGAACGCGGTCAGGCCGTGCGCAGCGCCGCCCAGACGCAGCCGGGCCAGCGCCTCAAGGCACGCCTGAGCGAAGGCGAACTGGACGTACGCGTCGAAGACAACCACATACAACCCGCGACCCTGTCGCTGCTGGACTGAGCCAATGCCTGCATTCCCCGTTCGCGCGCGACGCCCGCTCGCAGAAGTCTTCTTCGCTCTGCTGCTCGCACTGAGCCTCGCCGCGCCGGCCCACGCCGAGGGTTTCATCACCCGCCTGCTGAACAAGCCGGTACCCGGCGGCGTGGCCGTGCTCGATCTGGGTGGCCAGGCCCAGGCGCCGAAGGTTCGCTACCAGGGCAAGCTGGTGCTGACCATTCGTGAGGACGGGCAGCGCTGGATCGCCATCGTCGGCATCCCGCTGAGCGTCAAGCCGGGCACGCAACAGGTGCAGATCGAGGGAGGCCAGTCGCTCGCCTTCGAAGTCGGCGCCAAGCACTACACCGAGCAGCGCATCACCCTCAAGAATCAGCAGCAGGTCAACCCCAACGCCAAGAACCTCGCCCGCATCGAACGCGAGCTGGCCGAACAGACCCGCGCCTACCGCCAGTTCAGCGCCCGCCAACCGAGCAACCTGCTGTTCGACAAACCCGTCGACGGCCCGCTCTCCAGCCCCTTCGGCCTGCGCCGCTTCTTCAACGGCGAGGAACGCAACCCGCATTCGGGCCTGGACTTCGCCGCCAGCCGTGGCACCTCGATCAAGGCGCCGGCTGCCGGCAAGGTGATCCTGATCGGCGACTACTTCTTCAATGGCAGGACGGTATTCCTCGACCATGGCCAGGGCCTGATCAGCATGTTCTGCCACCTGTCGGCGATCGACGTGAAACTCGGCGACGAGGTCCCTCGCGGCGGTCATCTCGGCAAGGTCGGCGCCACCGGGCGCGCCACCGGCCCGCACCTGCACTGGAACGTCAGCCTCAACGATGCACGGGTCGACCCGGCGATCTTCATCGGCGCGTTCAAACCCTGAACTGGACGCAGCCTGCAACACCTGAGCGCTGGGTTGGCGCGCCGATTTTTGCTAGGGTACGGCGGCTCAAACGGTCGGCCCCGCAAGGCCGGCCTGCCTCATGCCCGCAGCGGAGCCGGATATGCCGAATGAGCTCAACACCTGGATGGACTGGCTGAAGCAACAGCCGGAACTGCTGACCCTCAGCGCCACACTCGCCCTGATCGCGGCGGCCTGGCTGTCGAACTGGGTGGTCAAGCACATCCTGGTGCGCGCCATCTATCGTGTGATCGGCGCCACGACCGTGGGTCGCCACGGCCAGATCAAGGAAAGCGGCATCATCAAGCGGCTCTCCAACGTCGTGCCGGCGCTGGTGCTGTCCAGCGGCGTGATGCTGGTACCGGACATGCCCGAGGCCGTGGTCGAGGTGACGCGCAACGTCTGCAGCGCCTTCATCGTGCTGACCATCGCCATGGCCATCGGCGCCTTTCTGGACATCCTCAACACCCTCTACCAGCGGCGCCCGAATGCCCACCTGAAGCCGATCAAGGGCTACCTGCAGGTGATCAAGATCGCCATCTACGCGATCGCCGCGATCCTCATGGTGGCCGCGCTGATCGACCGCTCGCCGCTGATCCTGCTGTCCGGCCTTGGCGCCATGGCCGCCGTGCTGATGTTGATCTTCCAGGACACCCTGCTGTCGCTGGTGGCCAGCGTGCAGATCTCGTCGAGCGACATCATTCGCGTCGGTGACTGGGTGGAGATGCCCAACCTGAACGCCGATGGCGACGTGATCGACATCGCCCTGCACACGGTCAAGGTGCAGAACTGGGACAAGACCATCACCACCATCCCGACCCGCCGCTTCATCACCGACCCGTTCAAGAACTGGCGTGGCATGCAGGAATCCGGCGGCCGACGGATCAAGCGCGCACTGTATCTCGACCAGACCAGCGTGCACTTCCTGAGCAACGAGGAAATCGCCCGCCTGCGCCGCTTCATGCTGCTCGACGAATACCTCGACCACAAGGATCAGGAGCTGCTCGACTGGAACACCAGGCTGGCCGAGCATGGCAAGGAAGCGGTCAACACCCGCCGCATCACCAACATCGGCAGCTTCCGTGCCTACGTCGAGCATTACCTGCGCCATAACCCGCACATCCACCAGCACATGACCCTGCTGGTGCGCCAGCTCAGCCCGACTGCCGATGGCCTGCCGCTGGAGATCTACTGCTTCACCAACACCACGGCCTGGAATGCCTACGAGGGCATCCAGTCGGACATCTTCGACCATCTGCTGGCCATCCTCCCGGAGTTCGGCCTGCGCGTGTTCCAGCATCCGAGCGGGGCCGACTTCCAGGCGCTGCGGGAGAAAGCCCCCGCCGCTCGTCGCCTCAACAGCGAAATGGCTTAAGTCCAGCAGCATCGCGCCGATCTCTCGGTAGAGCCGGGTAATCGCCCGGCGGCTACCAGTGAGCCGATGATGCTGACGGTCAATACCAACATCGCCTCGTCGTTCACGCGTCGCCAACTGGAGAGCAACAACACCGGCCTCGACATCTCGTTGCAGCGCCTGTCCACCGGGCAGCGCATCAACAGTGCCAAGGATGACGCTGCCGGGCTGCAGATCTCCAACCGCCTCAACTCGCAGGCACGCGGGCTGGGCGTGGCGATACGTAACGCCAACGACGGTATTTCGCTGCTGCAGGTCGCAGAGGGCGCGCTACAAAGCGTGACCGACGCCCTGCAGCGCATCCGTTCGCTCGGCCTGCAGGCAATGAATGGCTCCAACGGCGCCAGCGAGCGCCAGGCACTCGACCAGGAAGCGCAGCAGCTGCTGCAGGAGATCGACCGGGTCAACGAGACCACCACCTTCGCCGGCCGCAAGGTCTTCGCCCAGGGCCAGTCCTCTGCCCTCGGAGACCTGGACCAGCGCGCCGTGCTCAACTCGCTCAAGGGCTTCTGGATCAGCGAAGGAGAACAGCGCGTCTTCGACGCCTTCGGTCTGCGCGCCGACGGCGCCGAGCTGAAAATCACCTTCAGCAACGACAGCAGCAGCCAGGCTCTGGCGTCGGTCTCCTCCAGCGGCGCGGATGGCAGCGGTCGCGTGCTCAATCAGGTGCTCAACGTCAACCTCGCGTACTTCGACGCCAGCTCGCTGCCCGACGGCGGCAGTTACCCGCAGTACACCGACCGCGTGATTGCCCACGAGATGACCCACGCGGTGATGGGCCGCACCATGAACTTCGCCGCCGGCCTGCCCGCCTGGTTCATCGAGGGCGCAGCAGAAGCCGTACAGGGTGCGGACGAGCGCCTGGCCGCCGACACCGCCGGCGGTACCAATACCACGGCGATCGTCAGCGCCTTCAATGCCGACGACGTCAGCGGCTCCGCAGGCTACTCCGGCGGCTATGCGGCGGTGCGCTACATGCATGCCAGCATCAAGGCCGAGGGTGGCAAGGGCATCAAGGACATCATGGGCTACCTGAACAGCAATCCCGGCTCCACGCTGGACCAGGCGCTGAGCAATGCCAGCCATGGCGCGTTCACCGGGCTCGCAGATTTCCAGAGCCAGTTCAGCAGCGACGCGGCTGCCTACGTGGCGGGCCTCGACCTGAGCAACGCCGACACCGGCGCCATCGGCGGCCTGGACGCGGACGGCGGGCCGACGCTGACGGCCGAGAACGTGCTGCTCAATCAGGGTACCGGGGTCCCCGGCTCGCAGGGCTTCCGCCTCGTCGAACCGACCCTGTTCAACGACACGGCGGTCGGCGGCAGCGCCCTGACGCAGTTCCAGGTCGGCGCCGAGGCCTACGAAACCATTCAGATCGGCCTGGGCGCGTTCAATGTCGACACCCTGGCGCTCGGCCGCCTCAGCCTGCAGGACACCCCCGGCCTGGCGGTGATGGACATCGACGACGCCCTGGCCTATATCGACCGCCAGCGAGGCTACATGGGCGCGGTGCAGAATCGCCTGGAGTCGACGATCAGCAACCTGCAGAACATCGCCGAGAACACCGCAGCCAGTCGCTCGCGCATCCTCGACACCGACTTCGCCAACGAGACCGCCAACCTCGCCTCGCGGCAGATCATCCAGCAAGCCGCGCAGAGCATCCTCGCCCAGGCCAACCAGCGCCCGCAGGCGGTACTCGAGCTGCTGGCCTGAGCCCTGCGCAATCCGTCGCAAGCCTTGCGCCAAGAAGCGCAATTAATCGCCCGCATACACGACAGCGCGAAATTTTCAGGCGTTTTTTCCGTAAGTATTGCCATCATTCCCTACCGAACGTAGGGTTAGCGACATGATCACTGCACATACCCTCATTCTGATGCGGCAACACCGCTGCCTGCGCCTGGTCAGCCCGCGACTGCGTGGCTGAATCCTCGTCTCGCCCCCAAGCCTCCGTGTTGCCCCCGGCCCAGCGCCGAACCAAGGATTAGCCTCATGACCATGCTCAAAGATCCATCGAAGAAGTACCGCCCGTTCACCCAGATCCAGATCCCGGACCGCACCTGGCCGGACCAGATCATCGACAAGGCACCGATCTGGCTGTCGACCGACCTGCGTGATGGCAACCAGTCGCTGATCGAGCCGATGGACGCCGAGAAGAAGATGCGTTTCTTCAAGTGCCTGGTCGCCGTGGGCCTGAAGGAAATCGAAGTGGGCTTCCCGTCCGCCTCGCAAACCGACTTCGACTTCGTCCGCGAGCTGATCGAAGGCGGCCACATTCCCGATGACGTCACCATCCAGGTACTGACCCAGGCCCGTGACGACCTCATCGAACGCACCTTCGAGTCGCTCAAGGGTGCCAAGAAGGCCATCGTCCACTACTACAACGCCTGCGCGCCGAGCTTCCGCAAGATCGTCTTCAACCAGGACAAGGCGGGGGTGAAAGCCATCGCCGTCGCAGCCGGCAGCACCATCAAGCGCCTGGCCGACGCCGCGCCGGAAACCCAGTGGGGCTTCGAGTACTCACCGGAGGTGTTCAGCAGCACCGAGATCGACTTCGCCGTCGAGGTGTGCAACGCGGTGATCGGCGTGTTCCAGCCGACCCCGGCGAACAAGCTGATCCTCAACCTGCCGGCCACCATCGAGTGCGCCACGCCGAACAACTACGCCGACCAGATCGAATGGTTCGGCCGCCACGTCGACCGCCGCGACAGCGTGCTGATCAGCGTGCACACGCACAATGACCGTGGCACCGGCGTCGCCGCCTCGGAGCTGGCCGTCATGGCCGGCGCCGACCGCGTCGAAGGCTGCCTGTTCGGCAACGGCGAGCGGACTGGCAACGTCTGCCTGGTGACCCTGGCGCTGAACCTCTACACCCAGGGCATCGACCCTGAGCTGGACTTCTCCGACATCGACGCCGTGCGCAAGGTAGTGGAAGACTGCAACCAGATTCCGGTGCATCCGCGTCATCCGTACGTCGGCGACCTGGTGCACACCGCGTTCTCCGGCTCGCACCAGGACGCCATCCGCAAGGGCTTCGCCCAGCAGGACCCGGAAGCCGTCTGGGAAGTGCCGTACCTGCCGATCGACCCGGCCGATATCGGCCGCGACTACGAGGCGGTGATTCGCGTCAACAGTCAGTCCGGCAAGGGTGGTATCACCTTCCTGCTGGAGCAGGAATACGGCATCAACCTGCCGCGCCGCATGCAGATCGAGTTCAGCCAGGTGGTACAGCGCGAGACCGATCGCCTGGGCCTGGAAATGACCGCGTCGCAGATCCACCAGTTGCTCGAGAGCGAGTACCTCAAGGCGACGTCGCCCTACGAGCTCAAGGGGCATCGCCTGCAGGAAGAGAATGGCGACAGCAGCGTCGAGCTGAAGGTCCAGGTCGACGGCCAGGAGCAGCGCTGGAATGGCTCGGGCAAGGGCCCGCTGGAAGCCCTGGTGTCGAGCCTGCCGCTGTCCGTGGAAATCATGGATTACCACGAGCACGCCATCGGTGCCGGAGCCAGTGCCAAGGCGGCCTCGTACATCGAGATTCGCCTGGACGGCCAGCGCCCGCTGCATGGCATCGGCATCGACGAGAACATCACCACCGCCAGCTTCCGTGCACTGTTCAGCGCACTCAACCGCGCGGTCAAGCAGGCTGAACTGAAGACCGAAGCGGCCTGAAAGGCAGCAGGCTGAAAAAAGAACCCCGCCGCTCGGCGGGGTTCTTCGTTTCAGCAGAGGCTCAGTAGCTGACCACCGGCGAGACGCGCTGGTAGCGGCCGTCGATATAGGCCTTCAGCCAGGAACGGTAGCGTTTGCCCGCGCTGTAGGCGAAGTAGCGATAGCTCTGTTCGTTCTCCGCCAGGCGCTGCAGCACGATGCTGCCATCCTGCTCGATCACCCAGGTCAGCATGGCGTGTACGCCCGCTGTACGCGTCAGGGTCTGGTTGGCATCCACCGTCAGCTGGTAGAGCGGCAGGTAGTCCTCGGCGGCCCGGCCATAACGCACCACGTTGGACACCCGCTGGTAGTAGCCATTCTGGAAGCGGTTCAGCCATACGCGGTAGCGTTTGGCGGGATCGAAGCGGTAGTAGGTGTAGGCCAGCTCGTTGGCCGCGTTACGCTCCAGAACGATATTGCCCTCCTCCTCGATCACCCAGGTCAGGGCATCACCGATGTTGCCGCTGCGGCTGACCTGGCGATTGTCGCCGATGCTCAACTGATAGAGGTCCGTCAGCCCCGGCGAGAAGTACTCGGCATCGGAGACCTGCACCAGCTCGCCGCCAACGGCCTGCTCGATCCAGACCTTGTAGGCACGGCCCTGCTGGAACGGGTAGCGCAGTTCCACAGCACCGCCGGTGGGCTGGCGCAGCACCTCGACACCGTCCTCGCGAATGACCCAGTTCAGGGGCTTGTCGGCAGGACCGTCATGCCGCAGCTGGAAGTCCGCTTCGACCTCCAGGTCGATGTAGCGCGCGGGAAAACCCTCGCGAAAGGCGAGCGGAACCGAGATGGCCTCGTCCTTGCCGTTCACGCTGGCTTCGGCCCAGACCTGGTAACGCTCGCCATGGCTGAAGGCGAACTGCAGCGGAACACCGGCCTGCGCCGGCTGACGCAGCGTCTCGCCGCCCTGTGCGGCGATCACCCAGTTGCCCTGGAACGCGGCCGACGAACTGATGCTGCCCTGATCGGCATTGCGGCTCAGCGCAACACGGTCAGTGACGCCGGGCTGGTAGGCCACGACATTCGAGACGGTCTTGTAGCCGCCGTCGATGAAGCTCTCCAACCAGATCCGGTAGTGTTTACCGGCAGCATTGTTCCAATAGTGATCACGCAGGTTGCCGGCCGCGTTGCGCCCGAGCACGCGCTTGCCGTCCTCCTCGACCACCAGCGTCAGCTTGTCGCCCAGATCGCCGCTGCGGGACACCCAGAAACCGGGCTCCAGCGTGAGGCTGTAGGGCAGCGTCGGTTGCCCTGCGCCGTCTGGCAGCTTGACCAGGTAATCCTCGGTTTCGCCGTAGCCATAGGCCCCGCACGGCTGCGCGGTGGCGCCCCAGCGCATCTGCACCCGCATGCGGGTGGTACCGGCGCTGCCGGAAGGCACCGCGATGGGTGCGGAGACGACGGTGCTGCCCTGAGCGACCAGCACCTTCTCGCTCGCGTCGAAACTGCCGTTCTGGTCGAAGTCGATCCAGGCCCCCCAGTTCTCGACGTACTGGGTGTTACGGAAACCGGGACGGAGCTCCAGCCGGTCACCTTGCCCCGTCAGCTGGAAGGGAGGCTGACCCGTGGCGTTCAGGTAACCGCCATCGCTGCCGGACGTCTGGCTCGCGCCATTGACGCTGACTCCGGCGATCCATTCACTACCACTGTTACCCCGGCTGTCGCAGTACGTGGCTGCCATCAACGGGCTCATCGCCAGGCAGGTGCCCAGCGCCATGAGTGTCTTGTGCATTGTTTTCGCTCCTTGCGTTCATGTTGGGCAGGGAGCGACAGAGCTATCAGGGCCAAGCCTGTGCCCACTTCCATCGACGCGTCCCTGCGCCAGCAATGCTAGAGGCAAAAGCGAGCGGCCGTCCGGAATTTATTGGCGAATCGCCGCCATCCGCGATCGATCCGCATGCTGCAGAGGCGAACGCCCCGCACGGCAAGGGGCGGACACGGATCAGACGTCCAGGATCATCAGCACGGCGAACAGCAGCGCCATCACGGCGATCGAGAAGAGCACGGCAATGCCTGCCGCCCGCCAGTTGGAGAGGAAGGTGCCACCAGCGGCCGCGTGCTGCTGGATATCGGCCTCGGTCAGGTGCTTGGCCAGCATCACCATGCCCAGCAGTTGCCCGATGGCGAACGGCAGCGTGGGTACTTCTTCCGGCAAGACGAAGGCCAGGGCCAGGGTCAGCGCCAGCAGGCACACGGCAACGCCCCAGACCATCGCGACACGGTCGGCCTTGCCCAGCAGCTGCAGGTTGTGCGCGAGCATCCAGGCACCGGCCAGCGGTGTGCCGAGAAAGGTGCCCAGCCCCACCGCGGCAATCCTGTACAGCGGCAGCGTCGAGGCAGAAGCCTGCTGCAGGTCCGCCTGCGGGGTCTGGAAAGGGTTGTCCTGCTGTACGTCCATGTCGTGTCGCTCCTGATTCAGTTCATGGTGAAGGCATCGGCATCCAGATGCGCCGGGAAACGCTCGCGATAGGCCGCCAGCGGCTCGGCCGCCAGGCGCTGGCGGAACACGCCATCGGCGGCGTTCGCCTGCAGCAGCGGCTCGCCCTGGAAGTCCAGCACCTGGGAGTCGCCAGTATATCCATGCCCCTTGCCGTCCTCGCCGATCCGGTTCACAGCCGCGACATAGCACAGGTTTTCGATGGCCCGCGCCGGCAACAGGCGGTTCCAGTGCTGGCGGCGCGCCGCGGGCCAGTTGGCGGTGTAGAGCAGCAGATCGGTGCCACCCGCGTCGCGGCTCCAGACCGGGAAGCGCAGGTCATAGCAGACCAGCGGGCGGACACGCCAGCCCTTGAGCTCGAGCACGACCTGCTCGTCACCGGCCTGGAAATGCTTGTGCTCGCCGGCCATGCGGAACAGGTGGCGCTTGTCGTAATGCGCCAGCGAACCATCCGCACGCGCCCAGAGCAGGCGATTGCGATAGCTGCCGTCGTCGGCCTGGATGATCAGGCTGCCGCAGATCACCGTATCGAGACGCTGCGCCTGCTCGCGCAGCCATGTGCTGCTGGGGCCATCCTCCGGTTCGGCCAGCGCTGCCGACTCCATCGAGAAGCCGGTGGTGAACATCTCCGGCAGGATCACCAGATCGGCGCCGCGCGCCTGCTCCAGCAGGGTCTGAAAGTGCTCGCGGTTGGCGGCCGGATCGTGCCAGGCCAGGGAGGTCTGGATCAGCGCCAGTTCGAGATCGGTTTTGTCGGTCATATCAGGGCCTCGGGGAAATCGGTAGCGCGCAGGGCGGATGTCGCGTTTCACACCCACCCCGCCTTGCTGGATCACGCGTCGCGGTGATCAGCCTGCATCACACCGCGCAGAGTTTCTCCGCCGCCTGGCGCAGGGTGTCCTCGCGCTTGGCGAAGCAGAAGCGCACCAGGCGCAGATCCTGCGGTGCGGACTGGTAGAACACCGAGACCGGGATCGCCGCCACGCCATGCTCACGGGTCAGCCACTCGGCCATGGCGACGTCGTCCAGATCCGGGCGGATCGCCCGGTAGTCGGCCAGCTGGAAGTAGGTGCCCGGTGCGCGGGTGAAGGTGAAACGCGAGCCGGCCAGCAGGTCGCAGAACAGGTCGCGCTTGGTCTGGTAGAACGCTGGCAGCTCCTCGACGTGCTCGGGGTGACTGGCCATGAAGTCGGCAAGGCCATGCTGCAACGGCGTGACGCCACAGAAATTCACGTACTGGTGGATCTTGCGCAGCTCGGCGCTCAGCGCAGGCGGCGCCACCACGTAGCCGGTCTTCCAGCCGGTGACGTGGTAGGTCTTGCCGAACGAGCTGACCACGAAGGCGCGCGCGTACAGCTCGTCGTGCGCCAGCACGCTGGCGTGCTGCACGCCGTCGAAGATCAGGTGCTCATAGACTTCGTCGCTGATCACATGGATATCGCGCTCGCGGATCAGCGCGGCCAAGCGGTCCAGGTCGCCGCGCGACAGCAGCGCGCCGCTGGGATTGTGCGGCGAGTTGAGGAAGATCAGCCGGGTACGCGGGGTGATCGCATCGGCCAGGCGCTGCCAGTCCACGGCGAAATCCGCCAGGGCCAGCGGCACGTGCACGCAGCGACCGCCCGCCAGCTCCACGGAGGGCTCATAGCTGTCATAGCAGGGATCGAGGACGATGGCCTCGTCGCCCGGACGGATCAGCGCCTGCACCGCGCAGAAGATTGCCTCGGTGGCGCCGGGGGTGATGGTGATCTCGCTGTCGGCGTCCCGCTGCACGCCGTAGCTGCGCGCAATCTTCGCTGCCACCTGCTGGCGCAGGACGGGCAGACCGGTCATCGGCGAATACTGATTGCGCCCTTCCAGTACATGGCGCGCCACTGCTTCACGCAGCGCCTGCGGCCCGTCGAAATCGGGAAAGCCCTGGGACAGGTTGATCGCCCCGGTATCCAGAGCGAGCTGAGACATGCGCGTGAAGATGGTGGTGCCGACGTTGGGCAGTTTGCTGGCGAGCATCGCGTCTTCCTGGAAGATCTGGGCAAGTCGCGAGGATAGCCGAAGGGCGCCGCAGACGGCACCTGCACGCGCATGAAAAGCGGGAGCAAGCCTACGCCGTGCATGCCGGAACGGGTCCGGGCATGCACGACGGCGACGGCCTTACTTGCGCTTGTCCTTGCGCTTCTTCTCGGCCTTCTTGTGGTGGCTCATCAGGCGCCGCTTCTTGTTCACCTGGCGGTCGGTGAGCTTGTTCTTGTTGCCTTCGTACGGGTTGTCGCCGCCCTTGTACTCGATACGGATCGGCGTGCCGACCAGCTTGAGCACGCGGCGGAAGGTGTTCTCCAGGTAACGGGAGTAGGCGCGCGGGACCGCGTCGACCTGGTTACCGTGGATGACGATCAGCGGCGGGTTGGCACCACCCAGGTGGGCATAGCGCAGCTTGATCCGGCGACCGTTGACCAGCGGCGGCGCGTGGTCGCTGACGGCATCCTCGAGGATCTGCGTCAGGCGGCTGGTCGGCCAGCGGGTGATGGCCGACTTGAACGACGCCTGCACCGACTTGTACAGATGGCCGACGCCAGTGCCGTGCAGTGCAGAAATGAAGTGAATGTCGGCGAAGTCGACGAAGAACAGCCGGCGCTCCAGCTCGGTCTTCACGTAGTCCTTCTGGCCCTGGTCCATGCCGTCCCACTTGTTAAGGGCGATGACCAGCGCACGACCGCTCTCCAGCACGAAGCCGAGCAGGTTGAGGTCGTGGTCGACCACCCCTTCGCGGGCGTCCATGACGAAGACCACGACGTTGGAGTCCTGGATCGCCTGCAGGGTCTTGACCACGGAGAACTTCTCCACGGCCTCGAAGATCTTGCCGCGACGACGCACGCCGGCGGTGTCGATCAGCGTGTACTTCTCGTCGTCACGCTCGAAGGGGATGTAGATGCTGTCACGCGTGGTGCCGGCCTGGTCATAGACGATGACCCGCTCTTCGCCGAGCATGCGGTTGACCAGGGTCGACTTGCCGACGTTGGGGCGACCGATGATGGCCAGCTTGATGCCGTCCTTCTCGCTCGGGCCGGGGATGCGCTTGGCTTCCTGGCCTTCCAGCACTTCTTCCTCTTCTTCGGCACCCTCTTCCGGCTCGCCGGCATCCTTGGGGAAGGCACCGAGCACCACTTCCAGCATCTGGGTGATGCCGCGGCCATGGGCACCGGCGATCGCCAGCGGCTCGCCCAGGCCCATGGGGCTGAACTCGGCGCGGGCCAGGTCGACGTCGAGGTTGTCGACCTTGTTCACCACCAGGAAGCTCTGCTTGTTACGCCGGCGCAGGTGCTCGCCGATCATCTGGTCGGAGGCGGTCATGCCGGCGCGCGCGTCCACCAGGAACAGCACGGCATCGGCTTCCTCGATCGCCTGCAGCGACTGCTCGGCCATCTTCGCGTCGATGCCTTCCTCGTCGCCGGAGATACCGCCGGTATCGATCACGATATAGGTGCGCCCCTGCCACTTCGCCTCGCCGTACTGGCGGTCGCGGGTCAGACCGGACAGGTCGCCGACGATGGCGTCGCGACTGCGGGTCAGGCGGTTGAAGAGTGTGGACTTGCCGACATTGGGCCGGCCCACCAGGGCAATTACGGGAACCATCAGGCTCTCCACTACGTTATTTCAGAAAATGCAAAGGCCGCTGCACGGGCAGCGGCCGGAATCTTTTGCGCTGCTGCGTCCAGGCCCGGGCCTGGATGCAGCATAGTTGGTCACTTGATGGTCAGTGCCACCAATTTGCCGCTGTTGCCGAAGACATACAGCCAGTCACCCACCACCAGCGGACGCGTGCGCAGACCGTCGCTGTCGATACGGGTACGACCCACGAAGCGACCATCGACCTGGCTCAGCAGGTGCAGATAGCCTTCGAAATCGCCCACCGCCACGTAGCTGGAAAACACCTGCGGTGCGGACAGCTCGCGGCGTGCCAGGGAATCGTTGCTCCACAGCGCCGAGGCACTGCGCTCGTCGATGCCTTCGACGGTGCCGTTGGCCAGACTGACGTAGACGTTGCCGAAGCCCTGGGCGACGCCGACCGAACTGGAGGCCTCGCGCTGCCACAGCACACGGCCGGAATCCAGGTCCATCGCCGCGACACGGCCCTGGTAGCTCACCGCGTACACGGTGCCACCGGACAGCAGCAGGCCGCCGTCGATATCCACCACGCGCTCCAGCTCGGAACGACCTTGCGGGATGGCCACGCGCTGCTCCCAAACGGGCAGGCCACGCTGGGCGTCGACCGCCACCACCTTGCCGCTGGACAGACCCGCGACCACCAGGCGGTTGGTCACCAGCGGCGCGCCGGTGCCACGCAGCGTCAGCACTGCCGGGGTGTTCTCGACGATCCAGCGCTGATTGCCAGTGCTGGCATCGAACGCGATCAGGCGGTCATCCTGGGTCTGCACCACGACGATATCGCCGTTGCTCGCCGGGGCGGCCAGCACTTCGCTGGTCACGCGCGAGCGCCACTGCTCCTCGCCGTCGCTGGAGTCCAGGGCGATCACCTCACCCTTGAGCGTGCCCAGCAGCACCTGGCCATAACCGGCACCGATGGCACCGGAGACCGGGATGTCGAGCTTCTTGCGCCAGATGACCTTGCCACTGGTGCGGTCCATGGCCATGACCAGGCCTTCGACGTCGGCCGCGTAGATCACGTCGCCATCGATGGCCGGTACCAGCATGTTGAAGGTTTCGCCCTGGCCGTCACCAACGGAGCGGCTCCATTCGGTACGCAGTTCGACCTCGGTATCGAACTTGGTCAGCTCGGCGGGTGGCAGTTCCTTCTTGCTATTGCTGCTGCAACCCACGGCCAGAACGGCCAGAGCCAGCAGTGCGGCATTCTTCCAACGCATCACGTCACGCATCCCCTTTTGCCAGGTCGTCCAGCTTCATCTGCAGACCGCCAACGGCGGCGTCCTCGGCCAGCGCATCCTTGGCCTTCTGGTAGGCCGCGTGCGCGTCATCGCTGCGGCCCAGCTGGACCAGCAGATCACCCTTGAGCTCCTCGCGGCTGGCCAGGAACGCCTCGTCGACCTTGGCGTCGAGCAGCTTCAGCGCCTCGTCGACCTTGTCCTGGGCAGCCAGGACGCGTGCCATGCGCTGACGCGCCAGCTCGTCGAGGGTGGCGTCGGCCGGCTTGTCGAGCACGCGTTGCAGGGCAACGGCGGCGTCATCGAGACGATCGGCCTCGACCGCGACCTTGGCGACGAACAGGCTGCCGTACTGCGCGTAATGGCTACCGCCGAACTCGCTGTCGAGCTTGCCGGACAGTTCGGCCACCTTGCCTGCATCAGGCTTGCCGGCCGGATCCAGCGCGGTTTCCAGCAGTTGCTGATACAGCGCGGAGGCACTCTGCGCCTGGTTGGTCTGGTACTTCTGCCAACCCTGCCAGCCGAGCACGGCTACCAGCGCGAGTACGCCGCCGGTCAGCAACGGTTTACCGTTGCGATTCCACCAGTCCTTGATTTGCGCGATCTGTTCGTCTTCGGTCTGCATGTCTAACCCCGTACTCCTAATCGAGAGCCTGCTCAGGCCTGTTGCTGGCAGGCAGCCAGATGCTCGGCCAGAGCATCCCAGGCAACGCTTTGTTGTTCACTGTCGTCGCGCAGCGGCTTGCAACCTACCACGCGCCCTGCCAATTCGTCGTCCCCCAGAATCAGCGCATAGCGTGCGCCGCTCTTGTCAGCCTTCTTGAACTGGCTCTTGAAGCTGCCGCCGCCACTGTTGAGCAGCAGGCGCAGCGCCGGCAATTCATCGCGCAGGCGCTCGACCAGGGTCAGTGCAGCCAGCTCGGCCGCCTCGCCAAAGGCGCAGACGTAGACGTCGGCGGCACGGTTCAGCTCGGCCGGCAACAATTCGAGGGTTTCCAGCAGCAGCACCAGGCGCTCGACGCCCATGGCGAAGCCGACCCCCGGCGTCGCCTTGCCACCCAATTGGGAAACCAGGCCGTCATAACGACCACCGGCGCACACCGTGCCCTGGGCACCGAGCTTGTCGGTCACCCACTCGAACACGGTGCGGTTGTAGTAATCCAGGCCGCGGACCAGCTTGTGATTGATCTCGTAGCGGATGCCGGCGGCATCCAGGCGTGCCCTGACGCCGTCGAAGTGCAGGCGCGACTCCTCGTCGAGGTAGTCGCCCAGGGTCGGTGCGCCGACCAGAACGGCCTGGGTCGCCTCGTTCTTGCTGTCGAGGATGCGCAGCGGGTTGGTAGTCAGACGGCGCTGGCTGTCTTCGTCCAGTTGCTCGAAACGCTCCTGCAGGTAAGCGACCAGCGCATCGCGGTAGGCCGCACGCGCCTCGCTGGAACCCAGGCTGTTGAGCTGCAGGGTCACCGCATCGGCCAGGCCGAGTTTCTTCCACAGGCGCCAGGTCAGCACGATCAGTTCGGCATCGACGTCCGGCCCCGGCAGGTTGAAGGCCTCCACGCCGACCTGGTGGAACTGGCGATAACGGCCCTTCTGCGGCTTCTCGTAACGGAACATCGGGCCGGCGTACCACAGCTTCTGCACCTGGCCACCACCGGACAGACCATGCTCGAGCACGGCACGCACACAACCGGCAGTGCCCTCCGGACGCAGGGTCAGGGACTCCTCGTTGCGGTCACGGAAGGTGTACATCTCCTTGTCGACCACATCGGTGCCCTCGCCGATACCGCGCGCGAACAGCTCGGTGTACTCGACGATGGGCAGGCGAATTTCCTTGTAGCCGTAGCCGTCGAGCAGGTCGACCAGGGTGTTTTCCAGGTAGCGCCAGGCAGGCGTCTGCTCCGGCAGGATGTCGTTCATGCCACGAATGGCTTGCAGAGATTTGCTCACAAATAATCCTTAAACCTGCTCTCGACACTGCTGTGCTTGCTGATGCAGCGTCAAAAACAGGCTCAAAATGCTCATTTACAGTCGTAAACTGCGCTTCTTCGCCCGTATTTTCCTTGCCTGGCCCGCGCTCGCGATGTACTCGACGCGCAGGCTGGCCGGTTTCAGCCGCGAACGATCACGGCAGCATCGGCGGCGACCTTCTCGGCCGCCTTGTCGCGAATGAGCTTTTCCAGCTCATCCACCAGATTATCGTTGGTCAGCTTCGACGCCGGCTTGCCGTCGATGTAGACCAGGTTGTTCGGGCTGCCACCGGTGAGGCCGATATGCGCCTCCTTGGCTTCGCCTGGACCATTGACCACGCAACCGATCACGGCGACGTCGAGCGGCACCAGCAGGTCCTCGACGCGGCTTTCCAGCTCGTTCATGGTCTTGACCACATCGAAGTTCTGCCGCGAGCAGCTCGGGCAGGCGATGAAGTTGATGCCACGCGAACGCAGGCGCAGGGACTTGAGGATATCGAAACCGACCTTGATCTCTTCCACCGGATCGGCGGCCAGAGAAATGCGGATGGTATCGCCAATGCCATCGGCCAGCAGCATGCCCAGGCCGACGGCCGACTTCACGGTACCGGAGCGCAGGCCACCGGCTTCGGTGATGCCCAGGTGCAGCGGCTGCTCGATCTGCTTGGCCAGCAAGCGATAGGCCTCGACCGCCATGAACACGTCGGACGCCTTCACGCTGACCTTGAAGTCGGGGAAGTTGAGGCGGTCCAGGTGTTCGACATGGCGCAGCGCCGACTCGACCAGCGCTTCCGGGGTCGGCTCGCCGTACTTCTTCTGCAGGTCCTTTTCCAGCGAACCGGCGTTGACGCCGATGCGGATCGGAATGCCCTTGTCGCGCGCCGCCTCGACCACCGCCTTGACGCGGTCCTCGCGGCCGATGTTGCCGGGGTTGATACGCAGGCAGTCGACGCCCAGCTCGGCCACGCGCAGGGCGATCTGGTAGTCGAAGTGAATGTCGGCCACCAGCGGTACGCGCACCTGCTGCTTGATCAGGCCGAAGGCCTCGGCAGCGTCCATGTCAGGCACGGAAACCCGCACGATGTCGGCGCCGGCATCTTCCAGGCGACGAATCTGCGCCACGGTGGCGGCGACATCATTGGTGTCGGTATTGGTCATGCTCTGCACCGCGATCGGCGCATCGCCGCCCACCGGTACCGAGCCCACCCAGATCTTGCGTGACAGACGACGCTTGATCGGCGATTCGCAATGCATGCTTTACAACCCCAGTTTCAGGCGCGCGGTTTCGCCAGTCATGTGCGGCGCAACGTCCACGCTTTCGCCGTTGTAGGTCACCTGGGCTCCGCGAGCGAAACCCAGACGCAGCTCCATCGGAGCCTTGCCGGTCAGTTCGATGCGCTCGCCGCTGCGCTTCAGCGCGCTGACCAGCACCTTGCCGTCGGCATCGGTCACCTGCGCCCAGCAGTCGGCGGTGAAGCGCACGTTGAGCGCACCCTGCCCGGCGGATACGGCAATCGGAGCAGCGGGTTCAACGGCGGCAGGCGCCTGCGCCTCGCTGCTCGCCAGCGGTGCATCGCCCGCGCCTGCAGCGCTCGGTGCTTCAGCGACGACCGCGCTCGCTGCGCCTGTCTCGTTGGTGGATTGATCGGTGGCACCGGCGCTTTCCGGCTCATCGCCCGGCTCGACCGGCAACAGCAGCGGGCTGCTCTGCTGGTCGCCCTGGGCCAGGATCACGGCCTGGTCTTCCGGCTCGGCCAGAGAATGCACCTGGGTGGTGCCATCGGCCCCCTCCACCTCGACATGCTCGATGCCGACGTCAGCCAGGCTGGCGACCGGACGCCCCTGATCCTGCCACCAGAGGAAACCGGCACCGATCAGCGCCAGCAGCAGCAGGAAGCTCACCAGGCGCAGGATACTCTGCGAATAACGCACCGGTTCCTCGATACGCCCCAGGGCATGCACGCTGCTGCCCGTGGCATCGGTTCCGGTGAACTGGTCGAACTCGAGCACCAGACGGTTCTGGTCGAGTTCCAGCAGCTTGGCGTAGGCACGAATGTAACCACGGGCAAACGTGGTGCCGGGCAGCTTGTCGAAGGCACCCGCCTCGATCTGGGCGAGACGCTGCTGGGTCAGGTTGAGCTGGGACGCCACCTCGGCAACGCTCCAGCCCTTGACTTCACGGGCCTGGCGCAGGCTTTCGCCCGGATTGTTCGACATGGACTGGGTCACTTCGCTATGGGCCGCTTTCATCGTTGCCCCGAAACATATTGCTGGTATTCCTTGGACGCCGGATACAGGCGGCGCAACTGCAGGCCCAGGCTGGCGGCCCGGTCGCGGTCCTCGAACACTTCGGCCAGACGAGCACCGAGCAGCAGGCTCCGCGCGTTCTGCGGCGCCATTGCGCTGTAGCTGTCGTAGTAGCTACGGGCCGGGACATACTCCTTGTCCTCGTAGGACATCGCGGCCATCTCCAGCAGCGAGCGCGGCTGACGGCTGCTCAGGCGCAACGAACGCTGGAAGTATTTCTTGGCCTCGTCTCGCCGCCCCAGTTGCAGGGCGGTCAGGCCGAGGTTCTCGAAGACCCTGGAGCGTTCCGGGTAGAGATTGTCCTCGGTGGCCTTGAGATAGGTGTCCATGGCTTCCTGATAGCGCTTCTGCTCGAACAGGAAACCACCGTAGTTGTTCAGCAGGCGAGCATCCTTCGGACGCTGGGACAGCGCCTTGCGATAGTGCTCGTCCGCCAGCTTGGGTTCCATTTCCAGCTGGAACGCCATACCCAGTGCCGCATGCGCATCGGCATCCGACGGGTTGATTTCCAGTGCGTTCTTCAGCGGCACCTTGGCCAGCTGGGTATCACCCTGCTGGATATAGGCGACGCCCAGCTGCACATAGGCGGCTCGCGCCTCTTCACGCCCTTTTGTCGTACTCATGGGGTCAACGTGGCCGGTGGTCACGCAACCACCCAGCAGACTGACGACTAGCAACAACAGCGCAGGGCGCAAGGTCATGGACATCCTCTCTTCAATTTCGATTGGCGGCATTGCGCGGCTCTTGAGCCTCGCTGCCCAGCTGGCGCACGGCGATGTAACGCTCGCTGCGCCGAGTACGGTCCATGACCTGGCCCACCAGCTGGCCGCAGGCGGCATCGATATCGTCACCACGGGTGGTGCGTACCGTGACGTTATGGCCAGCCTTGTGCAACAGGTCCTGGAAGCGGCGAATGGCGTTATTGCTCGGCCGCTCGTACCCCGAGAAGGGGAAGGGATTAAACGGAATCAGGTTGATCTTGCAAGGGACATCGGCAAGAAGTGCGATCATCTGCTCAGCATGCTCGGGCTGATCGTTGACACCCTTGAGCAGGGTGTACTCGATGGTCAGCACGCGCTTCTCGCCGAGTTTGGAGATGTAACGCTTGCACGCGGCAAGCAGCATTTCCAGAGGGTACTTCTTGTTGATCGGCACCAGCTGGTTGCGCAGCTCGTCGTTCGGCGCGTGCAGCGACAGCGCCAGCGACACGTCGATCACTTCGGCCAGCTTGTCGATCATCGGCACCACGCCGGAGGTGGACAACGTCACCTTGCGCTTGGAGATACCGTAGCCGAGGTCATCCATCATGATCTGCATGGCGGAGACGACGTTGTCGAAGTTCAGCAGCGGCTCGCCCATGCCCATCATCACCACATTGGTGATGGCACGGTCGATCTTGGCCGGCACGCTGCCGAAGGATTTGCTGGCGATCCACACCTGGCCGATGATCTCGGCGCAGGTCAGGTCGCTGTTGAAACCTTGCTTGCCGGTGGAGCAGAAGCTGCAATCCAGGGCACAGCCGGCCTGCGACGACACGCACAGGGTGCCGCGGCCATTCTGCGGGATGTACACGGTTTCCACGCAGCTGCCCGACGCCACACGCACCACCCACTTGCGCGTGCCATCGGCGGAAATGTTTTCGCTGACCACTTCAGGGCCGCGAATCTCGGCAGAGGCCTCGAGCTTTTCGCGCAAGGCCTTGCCGACATTGGTCATGGCGGCGAAATCATCGACGCCAAAGTGGTGAATCCACTTCATCACCTGGCCGGCACGAAAGCGCTTCTCGCCGATGGACTCGAAGAACTGTTCCATTTCCGGCTGGGTCAGGCCCAGCAGGTTGATCTTGCCGGTGGTATTGGTCATGGCTTCACCCTCGCATCATTCGCTTCGATCAGCGAATGCGCGCGCACTGCTCGGTAGCGGAGAAGAAGTAAGCAATCTCGCGAGCGGCAGAAGCTTCGGAATCCGAACCGTGAACAGCGTTCTCGTCGATGGAAACGGCGAAGTCAGCACGGATGGTGCCGGCAGCCGCTTCTTTCGGGTTGGTGGCGCCCATCAGCTCGCGGTTCTTCAGGACGGCGTCTTCGCCTTCCAGAACCTGGACGATGACCGGACCGGAGGTCATGAAGGCAACCAGATCCTTGAAGAAGCCGCGCTCGCTGTGCTCAGCGTAGAAACCGGCAGCTTCGCGCTCGGACAGTTGCAGCATCTTCGAAGCGACAACGCGCAGGCCGGCCTTTTCGAAACGGGTGGTGATCTCACCGATGACGTTCTTGGCAACGGCGTCAGGCTTGATGATGGAGAAAGTACGTTGAACAGCCATGTGAAGCTCCAGAAACTTTAGGGTTAAAGCGAAAAATTAAACCCGCGAATTATACGCGGGTTCTGAGATGGCAGCCACAGGCGACTCGCCTCCAGCTGCAAGTAAACGCTACGAGATGAAGCTCCGCGACCGGCAGACGACCGGGAACTGCGGTTTCACGCCCCGCAGGCGAGCGGCGTCGCGCTACTCGGCCTCTTCGATCCAGGCAGCCTGGATCGCCTCGAGGACCTTCTCGCCGCCCCGTTGCGGATCATCGGAGAACTGCGGCAACTCCACGACCCAGCGGTGCAGATCGACGAAGTTCACGTAACGCGGATCGACATCCGGCTTCTGCTCGCTCAGCTCGATGGCGATATCCAGCACATCAACCCATTTCAGACTCATGCTCGTGCTTCCTGGGTCAATGCGGCGCTTCGGCCGCGTGGTTCAGCGAATACTTGGGAATCTCGACGGTGAGGTCTTCCTCTCCAACGATGGCCTGACAGGCCAGACGCGACTGCGCCTCGAGCCCCCAGGCCTTGTCCAGATAATCCTCTTCCAGCTCGTCAGCCTCGTTCAGCGAGTCGAAACCCTCGCGCACGATGCAGTGGCAGGTGGTGCAGGCACACACGCCGCCACAGGCGCTTTCCATTTCGATATGGTGCTCATGAGCCAGCTCGAGGATGGAGACGCCAGGCTCGGCCTCGACCACCAGGCCATCCGGGCAGAACCTTTCATGGGGCAGAAAAATCACCTGCGGCATCAGTTATTCCTCGATCTCATTCAAATTGCGCCCGGCCAGCGCGGCTTTAACCGTTGAATCCAGGCGCCGCGCGGCAAACGCATCCGTGACCTGCGACAGGCGCTTGGTCTGCCGCTCGATGGCCGGACCATCGCTACCCGCGAGCAGATCACGCAGCTCCTGCACCTGCAATTCGATGACCTCGCGCTCCTCGGCATCCAGCAGACGCTCGCCGTCGGCCTCCAGCGCAGCCTCCACCGCCTCGATCAGGCGCTGGGCGTCGACCTGCTGCTCACGCAGCGCACGCGCAGCCTTGTCATCCCCGGCATTCTGGAAGGAATCCTGCAGCATGCGCGCGATCTCGCCATCGGTCAGGCCATAGGACGGCTTGACCTGAATGCTCGCCTCGACGCCGGAGCCCAGCTCACGCGCCGCGACACTGAGCAGACCATCGGCGTCGACCTGGAAAGTCACGCGGATCTTGGCCGCCCCGGCCACCATCGGCGGGATGCCACGCAACTCGAAACGCGCCAGGGAGCGGCAATCGGCGATCAGCTCGCGCTCACCCTGCAGCACGTGAATCATCATGGCCGTCTGGCCATCCTTGTAGGTGGTGAAGTCCTGCGCCCGCGCCACCGGGATAGTGGTGTTGCGCGGAATCAGCTTCTCCATCAGACCGCCCATGGTCTCCAGACCGAGCGACAGCGGAATCACATCGAGCAGCAGCAGCTCCTCGCCATCGCCACGCTGATTGCCGGCCAACGTGTCGGCCTGAATGGCGGCACCGATGGCCACCACCTGATCCGGATCGATATTGGTCAGCGGCGTGCGCCCGAACAGCTCACCAACCGCTTCGCGCACCCGCGGCACACGGGTGGAGCCACCGACCATCACCACCGCGCTGACGTCCTCCAGCTCGACGCCGGAATCACGCAGCGCGCGCCGGCAGGCCTTGAGGCTGCGCGCGACCATGGGCTCGATCAGCGCTTCGAACTGCGCCCGCGACAGTGAACCACGCCATTCGGCGAAGCTCAGCTCGACCGTCTCGGCGTCGGTCAGCGCCTCTTTCGCGGCACAGGCGGCCTGCAGCAGACCGCGCTGCGTGGCCGGATCGAGGTCACTGGACAGCCCGGCCTGCTGGATGATCCAGTCAGCCAGGCCGTGGTCGAAATCATCGCCGCCCAGGGCACTGTCGCCGCCCGTGGCCAGCACCTCGAACACCCCACCGGTGAGACGCAGAATGGACACATCGAACGTGCCGCCACCCAGGTCATAGATGGCGACCACCCCCTCGGCCTTCTGATCCAGGCCGTAGGCAACCGCAGCAGCAGTGGGCTCGTTGAGCAGGCGCAGGACGTTGAGACCGGCGACTCGCGCCGCATCCTTGGTCGCCTGGCGCTGGGCATCATCGAAATAGGCCGGCACGGTGATCACCGCGCCGACCAGTTCGCCACCCAGGGTCTGCTCCGCGCGCAGGCGCAGGGTCTTGAGAATTTCCGCCGAGACTTCGACGGGGCTCTTCGCACCCTGCACCGTCTCAATGAAGGGCATGTGCGACTCGCCCGCAGCGAAGCGGTATGGCAGTTGCTCGCCGAGCTGGTGCACATCGGCGACGCCGCGCCCCATCAGGCGCTTGACCGACAGCACGGTGTTGAGGGGATCACTGGCAGCCGCCTGCTTGGCTGATTCGCCCACCTCGACATGATCCGGGTGGTAGCGTACCGCCGAAGGCAGGATGACCCTGCCCTCATCGTCCGCCAGAGGCTCGGCCAGACCACTGCGTACAGCGGCGACCAGCGAATTGGTGGTGCCCAGGTCGATGCCCACCGCCAGCCTGCGCTGGTGCGGTTGCGGGCTCTGTCCTGGCTCGGCGATCTGCAATAAGGCCATGGTCTTCTTGAAATCATCAGGCGGATTGCCGAGGCAACCCACAGGTTAATCGTCGAGGCGCTCTTCTAGTTGGCGCACTTCATGAGAGAGCTTGTCGAGAAACTGCATCCGACGCATCAGGCGCTCGGCTTCCTCGCGGCGAGCCTCATCGTCCCAGCATTCGGCGAAGCGCTCGTTGAGCTGCTCCTGCGCAGTTTTCAGGCGCCGCTTGAAGACGGCGACACCGGCAAGGTCGGCGTCGTCCTGCAACTCCTCCAGCTCTTCGCGCAGCTGCATCTGCTGCAGCAGGAAGTCCGGATCCTGCACCGTCACTTCCAGCGGCAGCTCGGGGCCGCGCATGGCCAGCAGGTAGCGCGCACGCTGCGAGGGCGTCTTGAGGACCTGATAGGCCTCGTTGAGGCAGGCGGAACGCTCAAGCGCCAGGCGCTGCTCACGCTCGCCAGCGTCGGCGAACCGATCGGGATGCACCTGGCGCGCCAGCTCGCGGTAACGCGCAGCCAGCTGCTCCAGGTCGAGACGAAAGCTCGGCTGCAGGTCGAACAGGGCGAAATGACAAGGATTACCCACGCGAGCGCCTCAAACGTTGAAGCTCTCGCCGCAGCCACACTCGCCGCGCACGTTGGGGTTGTTGAACTTGAAGCCCTCGTTGAGGCCTTCCTTGACGAAGTCCAGTTCGGTGCCGTCGAGATAGACCAGGCTCTTGGGATCGATGATCACCTTGACACCGTGACTCTCGAATACCTGATCCTCGGCCGCCAGCTCATCGACGAACTCGAGAACATAGGCCAGGCCGGAACACCCGGTAGTGCGCACACCGAGGCGAATGCCCTCGCCCTTGCCGCGCCCATCCAGGGAGCGCTGCACGTGGCGGGCAGCTGCTTCAGACATGGTGATGGCCATTGCAAACCTCGTATCAGAGCAAGCCTTTCTTCTGCTTGTAATCGCGCACGGCCGCCTTGATGGCGTCCTCGGCGAGCACGGAGCAGTGGATCTTCACCGGCGGCAGCGCCAGTTCTTCGGCCAGCTGGGTATTCTTGATGCTTTCCGCTTCGTCGAGGGTCTTGCCCTTCATCCACTCGGTGGCTAGGGAGCTGGAAGCGATCGCCGAGCCGCAGCCGTAGGTCTTGAACTTGGCGTCTTCGATGACGCCGCTCTCGCTGACCTTGATCTGCAGGCGCATCACGTCGCCGCAGGCCGGCGCACCGACCATGCCGGTACCGACGTCCGGGTCCTCGGCATTCAGCTTGCCGACGTTGCGCGGGTTTTCGTAGTGGTCGATGACCTTGTCACTGTATGCCATGTTGTACTTCCTCTCTCATCAGGTACCGCTCTCCGGCGGAGCGCTCAGCGAACGATCCACCTCGGCAGCTATCAGTGTGCTGCCCATTCCACGGAGGAAAGGTCGACACCTTCTTTGAACATATCCCACAGGGGCGACAGCTCGCGCAGCTTGTCCACGGCTTCGCGGACCTTGGCGGCGGCATAGTCGACTTCTTCCTCGGTCGTGAAACGGCCGAAGGTGAAGCGAATCGAACTGTGCGCCAGCTCATCGTTACGACCCAGGGCACGCAGCACGTAGGAAGGCTCCAGCGAAGCCGAGGTGCAGGCCGAGCCGGACGATACGGCCAGGTCCTTGAGCGCCATGATCAGCGACTCGCCCTCGACGTAGTTGAAACTCAGGTTCAGGTTGTGCGGCACGCGCTCGGTCAGGCTGCCGTTGACGTACAGCTCTTCCATGTCTTCGAGCTGGCTGTAGAAGCGGTCGCGCAAGGCGGTGATGCGCTGATTCTCGGCAGCCATCTCCTGCTTGGCGATACGGAAGGCTTCGCCCATGCCGACGCACTGGTGCGTGGCCAGGGTGCCGGAGCGCATGCCGCGCTCGTGGCCACCGCCATGGGTCTGCGCTTCCAGACGCACACGCGGCTTGCGGCGCACGTACAGGGCACCGACGCCTTTCGGGCCGTAGGTCTTGTGCGCGGAGAAGGACATCAGGTCGACCTTCATCTTCTCCAGATCGATGTCCACCTTGCCGGTGGACTGCGCCGCATCGACGTGCAGCAGCACGCCACGGGAGCGGGTCAGCTCGCCGATGGCCGCGATGTCGTTGATGGTGCCGATCTCGTTGTTGACGTGCATCAGGGAAACCAGGGTGGTGTCCTCACGCAGCACGGCCTCGACCATCGCCGGCGTGATCAGACCGTCTTCGCCCGGTTCCAGGTAGGTCACTTCGAAACCTTCGCGCTCGAGCTGGCGGGTGGTGTCCAGCACCGCCTTGTGCTCGATCTTCGAGGTGATGATGTGCTTGCCCTTGCTGCTGTAGAAGTGCGCGACGCCCTTGATGGCAAGGTTGTCGGACTCGGTGGCACCGCTGGTCCAGACGATCTCGCGCGGGTCGGCATTGACCAGCTCGGCGACCTGACGACGAGCGTTTTCCACGGCTTCCTCGGCTTTCCAGCCGAACACGTGAGAGCGCGAAGCCGGGTTACCGAAGTTACCGTCGACCAGCAGACACTCGCTCATCTTCTGCGCAACGCGCGGATCGACCGGCGTAGTAGCGGAATAATCGAGGTAGATCGGCAATTTCATTGGGTTTCTCCTATCAGGCAAACGCCCTGCTCACTCGATGGCAGACGCTTCAATCTTATCCAGATGCGGTGCAGTGCCTCTGCCGGAGCAGCGACGCTGATCCTGACGCAACGCGACCTCCTGCACCTCATGGCGCGCGACCAGATCAGCCAGGCTGATGCCGCTGAGGAATTCGTGAATCTGCTGACTGAGATCGCACCACAGATGGTGAGTCAGGCAGGTATCACCGGCATGGCAGTCGCCCTGCCCCTGGCAACGCGTCGCGTCGACGGACTCGTTGACCGCGTCGATCACCTGCGCCACCTGGATGCCACGCATGTCGCGCGACAACTGGTAGCCGCCACCCGGCCCGCGCACGCTGGACACCAGGCTGCCACGGCGCAGCTTGGCGAACAGTTGCTCGAGATAGGACAGGGAGATGCCCTGCCGCTCGGAGATGTCGGCCAGGGAAACGGGACCGTGCTGTGCGTGCAACGCCAGGTCAAGCATGGCGGTAACGGCGTAACGGCCTTTGGTGGTCAGTCGCATGGCTCTACCACGAATCACTGAATTGCAGCGGAGTATGCGATTCCCGAGTATTTAAGTCAACTATAAGACCTATTGATTTACTCGGGATTGACCGCAAAAAGAGGCGGCATGATAGCAAATGCCGCCCCCTCGTGCATCACGCAGCGGGCTTGTCGCTTGCCTGCTGGTCCTTGCAGACGTCGGCGAAGTCTTCATCGCGCAGCGTCGGCAGGTCCTTGCCGCAATAGTCGCTGCCAAGCGCCGTCAGGGCCTTGCACATGCCCTCGAGACGCCCGTCGACGGCGTGCAGGTGATCGAGCAGCTGGCCGATGGCACGTGCCACCGGGTCCGGCATGTCCTGCCCCACACCGTAGGCATCGAAGCCGATCTTCTCGGCCATGGCCTGGCGCTTCGCCTCCTGCTCGCCGTCGGACTTGACGATGATCTTGCCCGGGATGCCGACCGCCGTGGCACCGGCAGGCACCGCCTTGGTCACCACCGCATTGGAGCCGATCTTGGCACCGGCACCGACAGTGAAGGGGCCGAGCACCTTGGCCCCCGCACCGACCACGACACCATCTTCCAGGGTCGGATGGCGCTTGCCCTTGTTCCAGCTGGTGCCCCCCAGGGTCACGCCCTGATACAGCGTCACGTCATTACCGATCTCGGCAGTCTCGCCGATGACGATGCCCATGCCGTGGTCGATGAAGAAGCGCCGCCCGATCCTGGCCCCGGGATGAATCTCGATGCCGGTCAACCAGCGCCCAAAGTTGGACACCACGCGCGCCGGCCACTTCCACCCCGAACGCCAGAGCGAATGCGCGGCACGGTGCAGCCAGACGGCATGCAGCCCGGGGTAGCAGGTCACGACCTCGAAGGTATTGCGCGCGGCCGGATCACGGTGAAATACGCTCTGGATATCTTCTCGCATGCGTTCAAACATCAGATTTCCCCTGCTTGTGAGGCTCTCCGCGCACGGCTTTCTCGGTCTCGGTGAGAATGCCGCGCAGGATATTCATTTCCAACTTGCTCACCGCACTGCGCCCATAGAGGCGACGCAGGCGAGTCATCAGGTGCCGGGGCTTCTGCGGATCGAGGAAGCCGATCATCACCAGCACGCGACGCAGATGACCGTAGAAGGACTCCAGCTCATCCGCAGTCGCCGCCTGGGAGTTGAGCACCGCCGTGGTCTCCAGCTTCTCCACCTTGGTCGGCAGATTCTGCGCCGTGAGCCAGGCCATCCGCACTTCGTAGACCAGCACCTGAACCGCCGCCGCCAGGTTCAGCGAACTGAACTCCGGGTTCGACGGGATATGCACGTGATATTGACATCGCTGCAGTTCTTCGTTGGTCAGCCCGGCATATTCGCGACCGAACACCAACGCGACTTCGCCACCGCCAGCCGCCTGCTCGCAACTGGTCACACCGCACTCGCGCGGATCGAGCAGCGGCCAGGGAATGCGCCGATCACGCGCACTGGTGCCAATCACCAGACTGCAGCCGACCAGCGCCTCTTCCAGCGTACCGACCACCTGCGCGGCATCGAGCACATCGGTGGCACCGGAGGCTCGCGCGACAGCATCACCGCTGGGAAAATCCACGGGATCGACCAGCACCAGACGCGACAGGCCCATGTTTTTCATCGCCCGCGCAGCGCCGCCGATGTTGCCCGGATGACTGGTATTGACCAAAACCACGCGAATATTTTCCAGCAACGCAGGCACTCTCAGTGAAGACAAGGGGGCAACGATCTTACCCAAGCCCTCAGATTAATGCCATGCAGCATACAGACGGCGCTTCATCGGCAAAGGTTTTCTGCTAACATGGCGGGCTTTCTTTAACGCCCCAGGTGAACCTCCCATGCAGCCCATGCTGAATATCGCCCTGCGCGCCGCTCGCAGCGCCGGTGAAATGATCTTTCGCTCCATCGAGCGCCTGGATGTCATCTCGGTCGACGAGAAGGATGCCAAGGATTACGTCACCGAGGTCGACAAGGCCGCTGAACTGATGATCGTCCAGGCCATTCGCAAGGCCTACCCGACCCACAGTTTCCTGGGCGAGGAAGGCGGCGTGCTGGAAGGTAGCGGCGAGGGCGCCGACTATCAGTGGATCATCGACCCGCTGGACGGCACTACCAACTTCATCCGTGGCGTGCCGCACTTCGCCATCAGCATCGCCTGCAAATACCGCGGCCGCCTCGAGCACGCCATCGTCCTCGACCCGGTACGCCAGGAAGAATTCACCGCCAGCCGTGGCCGTGGCGCCGCCCTCAACGGCCGCCGCCTGCGCGTCAGCAACCGCAAGAGCCTCGACGGCGCCCTGCTCGGCACCGGCTTCCCGTTCCGCGATGGCCAGCTGGACCACCTGGACAACTACCTGAACATGTTCCGCAGCCTGACCGGCCAGACCGCTGGCATCCGCCGCGCCGGCGCCGCCAGCCTGGACCTGGCCTACGTCGCCGCCGGCCGCTTCGATGCGTTCTGGGAATTCGGCCTGTCCGAGTGGGACATGGCTGCAGGCGCCCTGCTGATCCAGGAAGCAGGCGGCCTGGTCAGCGACTTCAGCGGCGGCCACGACTTCCTCGAGAAGGGCCAGATCGTCGCCGGCAACACCAAGTGCTTCAAGGCCGTGCTGACCGCCATTCAGCCGCACCTGGCACCCTCGATGAAGCGCTGAGTTTCAGCTGCGCAATAAAAAACGCCCCGAGGGGCGTTTTTTATTGGCGGTCATTTCTCACTGGGTCTGCTGCACCAGGACCAGCTCGCCGTTGTCGTTGAGCGGAATGCGACTGCCAGGATCACGATCCATGCGCACGCTGCCGACCTTCTCGCCCAGCTGGTACTTCACGTCGTAACCCACCAGCTTCTGGCTGGTATCGGTCACGGTATTGCAGCGCGTTTCAGTGGTGGTGTAGGTGTCACGCTGCTGCATGCCCTCCTGAATCTTGTTGCCGGCGTAGCCGCCGCCAACCGCACCCGCCACCGTGGCGATCTTCTTGCCGTTGCCGCCACCGATCTGGTTGCCCAGCAGGCCGCCGGCGATGGCGCCAATGGCGGTACCGGCGATCTGATGCTGATCCTGCACCGGACGCTGACGCGTGACGGTCACGTCCTTGCACACCTCCCTCGGGGTCTTCACGGTTTCATTGACCGGCGTGACAGCCAGCACCTCGGCATAGTCCGGGCCACGATCAACCAGACTGTAGGTGGCCACGGCACCACCAGCGGTCACACCCACAGCACCCAGTACGGCACCTACCAACATTGACTTGTTCATTTTATGTGTCTCCCAGGCTCGGCGACTCGCGCCTCTCTCCTTGCCTAGGACAGCAAAAAGCCGCGGCAAGTTCGACTTGCCGCGGCTTTCGCTGACTTTCTAGACGCCCGTCACAACATCAGGGACGCCCGTCGTCGGCCTCTGCATCGACCGCCGGAGGAATCAGATCCTCGACGCTGAGCTTCAGCCACACCAGCACCGTGGCGCCGATGTAGACCGACGAGTAGGTACCCACCACCACACCGACCAGCAGGGTCAGCGCGAAGGCCGCCAGCACGTCGCCACCGAAAAACAGCAGCGCCAGCAGCGCCAGTGCCGTGGACAACGAGGTAGCGATGGTACGCAGCAGGGTCTGGGTGATCGAGATGTCGACGTTCTCGATCAGCGACGTCTTGCGCAGCACGCGGAAGTTCTCGCGGATACGGTCATAGATGATGATGGTGTCGTTGAGCGAGTAACCGATCATCGCCAGCACCGCAGCCAGCACGGTCAGATCGAACGGGATCTGGAAGAACGCCAGCACCCCCAGGGTGATCACCACGTCATGCACCAGCGAGGCGATGGCACCGACGCCGAACTTCCACTGGAAGCGGAATGCCAGGTACAGCAGGATGCCGCCCAGGGCCAGGAGCATGGCGATGCCGCCCTGGTCGCGCAGCTCTTCACCCACCTGCGGACCGACGAACTCGACGCGCTTGACCTCGAACTGCGTCGCCGCGTCCACCTTGCGCAGCGCCGCCGCGACCTGGTTGCCCAGGTCCGCGTCGTCACCGGCGAGGCGCACCAGCACATCGGTGCTGGCGCCAAAGCTCTGCACCACGGCATCGACGTAGCCTGCCTGGCCCAGTTCGTTCTTGATCAGATCCAGGTCGGCCGGCTGCTCGTACTGCAGCTCGATCAGAGTACCGCCGGTGAAGTCCAGACCGAAGTTCAGGCCCTTGGTGAACAGCGCACCCAGGCCGACGATGGTCAGTACGACGGTCATTGCGAAGGCGATGTTGCGGATCGCCATGAAACGAATGGTTGACTTGATCATGGCTGCACCTCAGATCCACAGCTTCTTGACGTTGCGACCACCGAAGATCAGGTTGACCAGACCTCGGGTGAACATGATGGCTGTGAACATCGAGGTAACGATCCCCAGCGACAGCGTCACCGCGAAGCCCTTGACCGGGCCGGTGCCCATCGCGAACAGGATGCCGCCCACCAGCAGGGTGGTCAGGTTACTGTCGAGAATCGCCGAGTAGGCACGATCGAAACCCTCATGAATCGCCCGCTGCACATGCAGCCCCTTGGCCAGCTCCTCGCGTATGCGCGAGAAGATCAGCACGTTGGCGTCCACCGCCATACCCAGGGTCAGCACGATACCGGCGATACCCGGCAAGGTCAGGGTCGCGCCGATCGCCGACATCAGACCGACCAGCAGCACCAGGTTGAACGCCAGCGCCACGGTCGCCAGCACACCGAAGAAGCGATAGATGGCGATGATGAACAGCGCCACGAAGATCATCGCCCATTCGGTGGACTCGATACCCTTGGCGATGTTCTCCGCCCCCAGGCTCGGGCCGATGGTGCGTTCTTCGGCGAAGTACATCGGTGCAGCCAGGCCACCGGCGCGCAGCAGCAGCGCAAGCTCGGAAGACTCGCCCTGGCCATTCAGACCGGTGATGCGGAACTGGCTGCCCAGCGCCGACTGGATGGTCGCCAGGCTGATGATCTTCTTCTCTTCGACGAAGGTCGGCACGGCGACCTCCTGCTCGACACCGTCGACGGTCTGACGCACGTAGCGGGTGACCGGCTTCTGTTCGATGAAGATCACCGCCATGCTGCGCCCGACGTTGTTGCGGGTGGCGCGGTTCATCAGGTCGCCGCCATGGCCGTCGAGACGAATGTTCACCTGCGGGCGACCGTTCTCGTCGAAGCTGGCCTGCGCGTCGGTGACCTGGTCACCGGTGATGATCAGCTCACGCTCGAGCTGTACCGGCGGACGACCGGCCTCGCGGAATTCGAAGTCCTCGGTCGCACCACGCGGCGCGTCCAGCTCGGCCTGCAGACGGAACTCCAGGTTGGCGGTCTTGCCGAGAATACGCTTGGCCTCGGCAGTGTCCTGCACGCCCGGCAGCTCGACCACGATGCGGTTGGCACCCTGGCGCTGGACCAGCGGCTCGGCGACGCCCAGCTCGTTGACCCGGTTGCGCACGGTGGTGAGGTTCTGCTTGATCGAGTACTCGCGAATCTCGGCGATCTTGGCCTGGGTCAGTGCCAGTTGCAGGACCTGCTGACCACCACGCTCGACGCTGGTCAGTTCGAAGTCCTTGTAATCCTTGCGGATCAGGCGCTCGGCATTGTCCAGCGTCTCGCTGTCGGCGAAGCCCAGCTGAATGCGGCCATTGCTTTCCGGCATGCTGCGGTAGCGCACGCGCTCCTTGCGCAGCAGGCTCTTGATCTCGCCTTCATAGACCTTGCGACGCACATCCAGCGCCTTGTCCATGTCGACTTCCAGCAGGAAGTGCACACCGCCGGAGAGGTCCAGGCCGAGCTTCATCGGGCTCGCGCCCAGGCTGCGCAGCCAGTCGGGTGTGGTCTGCGCCAGGTTCAGCGCCACCACGTAGTCATCACCCAGCGCACGGCGGACGATGTCCTTGGCCGGCAACTGGTCATCCTGCTTGGCCAGACGAATCAGGCCACCGCGACCACGCTCGTCGATGCTGGCGGCCTTGACCTGGATGCCCGCATCCTGCAGCGCCTTGCTGGCACGGTCGACATCCGCCTGCTCGATGGCCAGCGCCGAACTGGCGCCACTGACCTGGATCGCAGGATCGTCCGGATAGAGGTTGGGGATGGAGTAGACCAGACCGATCGCCAGCACGGCCAGGATCAGCAGGTACTTCCACAGAGGGTATTTATTGAGCATGAACGAGCCACCCGCTTATGACGCGGGGCGCTTAAAGCGCCCCGTCGAATGGAAACTATGAACTGAATCAGATGGCTTTCAGCGTGCCCTTGGGCAGGGTGGCGGCAATGGCCTGCTTCTGGAACTTCAGCTCGACGGTGTCGGACACCTCGATCACCACGAAATCATCGGTGACCTTGGAGACCTTGCCGGCGATGCCGCCGCTGGTGACCACTTCGTCGCCCTTCTGCAGACCGCCGAGCAGGTTCTTGTGCTCTTTGGCGCGCTTGGCCTGCGGACGCCAGATCATCAGATAGAAGATGACCAGGAAGCCAATCAGGAAGACCCACTCGAAACCGCTCCCTGCAGGGGCAGCAGCCGCGGTGTCAGCGTAGGCGGCGGGAATGAAAAAGCTCATGTAGCACTCCTAATGGAAAGGATCTTGAATCGTTCGGGAATCAGTCCAGCGGCGGCACAGGCAGGCCGCGCTTGGCATAGAAGGTTTCGACAAAGGCGGCCAATGTACCCTGTCCGATAGCCTCGCGCAAACCAGCCATAACCCGCTGATAATGCCGCAAGTTATGGATGGTATTGAGCATGCTGCCGAGCATTTCGCCGCATTTGTCCAGATGATGCAGGTAGGCGCGGGAGAAGTTTGTGCAGGTGTAACAGTCGCAGGTCGGGTCCAGCGGCGAATCGTCGTGCTTGTGCACCGCATTGCGGATCTTCACCACGCCGGTATCGACGAACAGGTGACCGTTGCGGGCGTTGCGCGTCGGCATCACGCAGTCGAACATGTCGACGCCGCGACGCACGCCCTCGACCAGGTCCTCGGGCTTGCCGACGCCCATCAGGTAGCGCGGCTTGTCGGCCGGCATCTGCGGCGGCAGGTAGTCGAGCACGCGGATCATCTCCTCCTTCGGCTCACCCACCGACAGGCCGCCAATGGCCAGGCCGTCGAAGCCGATTTCGCAGAGGCCGTCGAGCGAGCGCTTGCGCAGCTCCTCGTGCATGCCGCCCTGGACGATGCCGAACAGCGCCGCCGTGTTCTCGCCATGCGCGTCCTTGGAGCGCTTGGCCCAACGCAGCGACAGCTCCATGGAGCGCTTGGCCACGTCGAACTCGGCCGGATACGGCGTGCATTCGTCGAAGATCATCACGATGTCCGAACCGAGGTCACGCTGCACCTGCATCGACTCTTCCGGCCCCATGAACACCTTGGCGCCATCGACGGGCGAGGCGAAGTACACGCCCTCTTCCTTGATCTTGCGCATGGCGCCCAGGCTGAACACCTGGAAGCCACCGGAATCGGTGAGGATCGGCCCCTGCCACTGCATAAAGTCGTGCAGGTCGCCATGTTTCTTGATCACCTCCATCCCCGGGCGCAGCCACAGGTGGAAGGTGTTGCCAAGAATGATCTGCGCGCCGATCCCCTCGACGTCACGCGGCAGCATGCCCTTGACCGTGCCATAGGTACCCACCGGCATGAAGGCCGGGGTCTCGACCACGCCACGCGGGAAGGTCAGGCGACCACGACGGGCCTTGCCGTCGGTGGCCAGCAACTCGAAGGACATGCGACAGGTGCGCGACATACTCAAACCTCGGGCCCGCGCGCGGCGGGATTGCGGGTGATGAACATGGCATCACCATAACTGAAGAAGCGATAACCCTGCGCCACGGCCTCGCGATAGGCCGCCATGGTCTCGGCATAACCGGCGAACGCCGACACCAGCATCAGCAGCGTCGACTCGGGCAGGTGAAAGTTGGTCACCAGGGCGTCGACCACATGGAACGGCCGGCCGGGGTAGATGAAGATGTCGGTGTCACCGCTGAAGGGCTTCAACTCGCCATCGCGGGCAGCGGTTTCCAGGGAACGCACGCTGGTGGTGCCCACCGCCACGACACGACCGCCGCGCGCGCGGCAGGCGGCGACCGCATCGACCACATCCTGGCCGACCTCCAGCCACTCGCTGTGCATGTGATGGTCCTCGATACGCTCGACGCGCACCGGCTGAAAAGTGCCCGCGCCCACATGCAGGGTCACGAAGGCCGTCTCCACGCCCTTGCCACGAATGGCCGCCAGCAGCTCGTCATCGAAATGCAGCCCGGCGGTCGGCGCCGCCACCGCTCCGGCCTTCTGCGCATAGACGGTCTGATAGCGCTCGCGATCCGCCTCGTCATCCGGGCGGTCGATATAGGGCGGCAACGGCATGTGTCCGACACGCTCGAGCAGCGGCAGCACCGGCTCGGCGAAGCGCAGCTCGAACAGGGCGTCGTGGCGCGCGACCATCTCGGCCTCGCCACCACCATCGATGAGAATCTGCGAGCCAGGCTTGGGCGACTTGCTCGAACGAACGTGCGCCAGCACGCGATACTGATCGAGCACACGCTCCACCAGCACCTCCAGCTTGCCGCCGGAGGCCTTCTGGCCGAACAGGCGCGCAGGGATCACGCGGGTGTTGTTGAACACCATGAGGTCGCCGGGGCGCAACTGCTCCAGCACATCGGTGAACTGGCCATGACGCAGCTCGCCACTCGGGCCATCGAGCTGCAGCAAACGGCTGGCGCGACGCTCGGCCAGAGGATGGCGGGCGATCAGCGGCTCGGGGAGATCGAAGTGAAAATCGGCAACACGCATGATTCGGCGGGGGTATTTCAGCAGGGCCGCAAAGCTTACCGGATTTCCCCTTGTCCGGCCACGTGAGCCTGCGGCGCGTACTCTGCAACGATACGCGCCAGGGTACCGTCCTCCTGCAGGGCCCTTATCGCCTCGTTGATCGCCGCCAGGTGCCCGGCATGGTCACGATGCAAGCGCAGACGCAACTGCGAGCGATTGATCACGGCGCCCTCCTCCACCTGCCAGCTCGGCGCCTGCAGTTGAGGATCGCGACTTCTCAGGTAGCGCCACTCCAGCCGGTCGAGAATACCGGCCTCGCTGTGCCCCTGGGCGACCCGGAAGATCAGCGCATGGGCATCGGCACCATCGTTGCGCTGGAAATACTCGCTGCCCACATAGCCGTAGCCCCGCACCGTGGCGATGGAGCGGCCACGCAGGTCTTCGAGGTGCCGGAAGGGAAATCCCCTGCCCGGCGCGAAGAGCAGCATCTCTTCAGCGTCCAGCACCGGTATGCTCCAGAGCGAAACCTCGGCCTGCCCGGCAGCGCGCCGCCAACTCTGGCTCACGCAACATTCGATCTGCACCTGCCCCTCGCGGAACAGCTTCTGCGTGCGCAGCGGCGGCAGCGGGTGGCTGGCCTGCAGGTCGTCCGGCAGGCGCGCATCCAGCGCGATCATGAAATCGTGCAGGATGCCGCTGATCCGCTCGCCGTCGACAATCCAGTACGGCGCCCAGCTCTCATCGGTGACGGCATAGACCAGCACCTCCGCCCGCGCCACGGGCACGAGCGCCAGCCACAGCAGAATTGCCCGGCACAAGACTCTGACCACACTCCCCCTCCATGACCGGACTGCCCAAAGCCACCTATATAAGCACTCACCTCGGTGCGCTTGATGACAGACGTGATTCTAAGCACCGACGCAATAAAAAGTCAGATGCAGCGCTGCTACACAGTGTCCCAACCATAGCGTTGCCACGACAGCTGCGCCGATTGACCAGCGCAAGACGCGTCCCTATACTGCGCCGCCATCGTGCCCCGGTGGCGGAATCGGTAGACGCGGCGGATTCAAAATGACTCCAGCCAACTACCAAACCCCTCTAGATCGCACCTTTCAGACCATCAAGGCCGCTGCTACACCGCTGAGTCACGGTTAAGACTCGATCCTGACAGCCTCGTCAATCGGCTTCAAGATTCCCTTCTACGCCACTTCCTCAGCCACTCTCCTGACTCGTTTTTTGTACGTCCTCCCGGTCGCCCCAAGCCTCGCCAGAACATCTGCCCGCTCGTTACCTTGCATGCCGTTGTGTCCCCTTACCCAGCAGACAGTGACGTCCTTCTCCAGCAGTAGTTGAGCCAGGCGTTGCCATAAGTCGAGGTGCTTCGGTGGTTTCTTGTCGGCCTTCTTCCAGCCCTTGGCCTTCCAGGCTTCCAGGTGCCCATTGCAGGCGTTGGCGATGTATCCGCTATCGGTGTGCAAGGTGATAGGCACAGGCTGAGTGCATCGCTCCAGAGCCTCGACCAAGACCATGAGTTCGGCTCGGCTGTTAGTCTGCTCCTGGGCCTCGGGGACTGGCCCGGCAAGCTCCAGGGTGTCGCCTTGCGGGTTGGTCAGAACAGCGCCCCAGCCTGCTCTAGCGTTGGGCTTTCCGTTGTTGGTGCATGCGCCGTCGGTGTAGATGGTGTAGGTGTTCATGGGTAAGTGTTCCTTGTCTGAAGTGCAGGCAGACCTCCCCCTCCTGACGTTTCTCAGGTGGAGACTTCCAGTGATGTAGTTCAGGTGGTCGAGGCCGAAGGCCTGCGAGGGAAGACCAAACGCAGAGGGGACGCCATACGCTGGCTGGGTGCAAGGCTGAGGGCTTCGCTAGGAGATGGCCTTGGTGCTGGTCTTTGCTTGGTTTGCCATTGAAAGGGGCAACTACAACAACCGCACCAGAGCGAACACCCGGAGACCTCTGGGAGGCAGTGGTCTTGGTGGTCTTTTATATTACTGGGGGCTTCTCCACCCCCTTGATACCAGCGGCCTGCAGCCAAGATCTGCCGCCATTTTTGGCGGTTCTGAGTACCCACTGCTGCAATGCTTGGTCTCTGGCCTGAAGGTCACCTTTCCATGCGTACCAAGGGTGGAGGCTGATTTTCATTGGCCAGTATCGGCCTTGGTGTTTGCGCTCAATCAGACGATGCCGCTCCAGATCAGCCAAAGCCCGCTCGACGTTACGCTGCGGAGTGCCCAATGCCTCGGATAGCTCAGCTATGGAGCCAAACCAGATGTTGCGCGCCGATAGCCCGCAGGCAAGATGCTTGAATACCCTGACGGCCTTGTCGCTCACCCCGGTATCAAGAAGGCTCAGGATCTTGTCGGCGTCATAAACCAGCCGATCTATCCACCAGTCAAATGTCTCGACAGCCCGCCATAGCTCCTCATCGTTTCTGGCGTGATTGACCCAAGGTGTATCAAGCCCAACATCGGGAGCACTCCTCAGGTCACGCTTCGTCAATGCTAGGGGAGCCTCCTGCATTTGATCTGTGAGATTCAGGATTTCGCCTGACTCGATATCGACATAAAAGCGATGGCCCAGCTCATAAGAGAGAACAGCAACAGTCTTGGTCTCGACGTCACTGAGGGCAGCGCTCGGTAGTTGTTCCATGCGCCCCCTTAGCGGCTCAGTTCAGCCGGGGTGAGCGCCTTCCCGCCCATGCGGTTGACCGAGCCAAGCTGCAGCCAGTGAGGGGCATCCTTGTCGTTCTGAGCAAGCTCCAAGAGGTCGGCAAGCGATTTGCTCAGGCCAGCAACCAGGGCCAGCTCCAGGGCTTCGCCCAAGCGTGTGTCGCGCCCCTTCCGCTGTGCCAAGGCGTTGGCCAGGGCGACCAACTGGGTGGCATGGTCGCGGCGCATGTGGACGTGGAAGCGCACCAGGGGCGCAGGAAGTTGATGCTTCATCGGGTAGTGTTCCTATGTGATAGACGAACGCATCGCCCCGCCAGGGGTAGCCCTGCAGGGTGTCGGGAGGTATCGCCAAGGGAGTGTGTTCAGAGACAGGAAATACGCGGCTTTGAGCGCTTTTCTTTCTGCTAGTACTGGGGGTAAAGAGGCGTCAGCGGCTTGCCCTCACGGACGGTGACTTCGCACCGCCCGAAGAACGCTCCCAGGGTTTTCTGGACTTCGTAGAGAGAGCCTCGCAGGGCGTAGTCGGACTTACTCAGCATTCAGCTTGGCCTCCAGCTCCTCGGCGCTTACCGGGCTGTAGCCCTGCTTCATAACGAGCTGACCACTCAGGTACAGGTCGACCAGTTTCTTCTGGTCCTTCTCCAGCGCGACGACTACCGAGTAACCCTCAGGGGAGAAACGGTTGGCGAAGAGCTTGTCACGGTACTTGGAGCACACTGTCCATGTGCCGGTACGGCGGTGCAGGTATCCCAAAGCGCCCAGGCGGTTCTGAATCTGGGACTTGTTCACGCCAGGGAAGCGGCCCACGAAGTCGCACACAGTCAAATGCTTACGCTGGCCAACGACCATACCGACCTGGGCATCAGGCTTCATCGCTTCGTTCTGAAGACGGAGCTGTTCCTTCTGCTCTTCCAGCTCGGCGGCGAGGCGCAGGGCTTCAGCGAAGGAGGTCGGCAGCTTCGGCGCTTGCTGGGCCTCCAGTTCCATCCAGCGCTTGGTGATGGCGTAGCGCATCTGGACGTTGTAGCCAGAGACCAGAGTGATGGTCAGGTCTTTCGGGAGGTTGAAGACCTCAACGGTGCGGACGGAGTTGTTCGGGCCAGGGACTTGAGCAGTGGCTGAAAAATCAGCCGCAGCTTCGCCCAGCTCGCCCAGCATCTTGCGGATGTCAGCTAGGACGTTCTTGTGTTCCTTCCCGGTCAGCTCAGCAATCTCGCGGCTGCTCATGGTCAGAGTGGCGTTGGTGTTCAGGGCGGTCAGTGCGTTCATGTTGTCTCTCCAAAATGGTCTGAACAGAGGCCTATGTCAGTAACTCATTGGTCTGATTGAGCGCGCTGGTAAATTCAGGCCGACTTGAGGAAAATACTTTCCTGTTGAACATAAAAAACTAGGGAACAAAGGAGCTCGCCATATGGATTTCAATTTGGATGTGATGGAGAAGTGGGTTTCTCTTGGGGCAGGGATAATTGCTATAGCGGGAGGTCTTTTCTTTTGGAAAAAGAAGGGTAGGCCTGTTAAGTCAGAAGGAGAGGTCTTAGGGGAGGTGATTAATAGTCAAAACGTATCTAACGCTAACGTGGTTAACTTACATCTTTCGTCTGGCGAAAATAATTCTGGATCCTCAAGCTCGCAAGATGCTTTGTCTTCATTTGATATACCGACGCTCAAGAAGAATGTAAGAATACTATTTATTGATGACGACCGGGGCTTTAAAATTGTTGGGATTTTAAAGAAGATGGGGTGGGAGCATACAAAGATTGTTGTTGATGCAAGCTCTCTGGAGCAGTCCCAGTTAGTTGACGCAAATGTTGTGTTTGTTGACATTCAGGGCGTCGGAAAGATGATGCATTATGGTGATGAAGGCTTGGGGCTCGCGCTGGCTATCAAAAGAAGATATCCAGAGAAGAAGGTCATCATCTACTCTGCACAAGAGGAGGGCGAGCGCTTTCATGAGGCCTTGCAAGAGGCGGACTATAATCTGCCTAAAACGGCCGAACCCATTCGCTTTGAAGACACCATTGTGCGGGTTATGAAAAAGAATGCTTGAACAAATTTCTAAAATCGCCCTTTGGAGTCATGAACGTGCAGAGCCTCTTATTGATCAGCTAGGTACTGACTTAGCTTTGTGCAAGAAAGAGCTCCCCAGTGCTGGTACAAAAGTAACGAATTTTCGGGGGCGTAAGGCTAGGCTCGTCAGATATTCCGAAGGCATTTATACTGCCGTGGCGTTTTCCTTTGATGCGGATAAAGTAAAAAGCAGGAAGATTATGGATATTGAGGTGCGGACGGTAATTGCCGCTGCGCCGCTAATCGATACTTCGGCCAAGCGTGCTGAGCAACGAACAAAGCGACTCATTCATAATCTCAAGAGCATCACTGCAAAAACAAGCCAGGAAATATTCTACCTGGTTAAGCAGGACGCTTTAATGGGCAGCCCTAAAGAGGCTTTGGATTATGTTGCTGAGGAGGTAAAGGATAACTCCCGTGATACAGCAAAGGCTCTTATGGAGATACTTAAGCATCAGTTGGCGCAAAAGGCAGAGTACTCTGCCTTTGAAAAGCTCTCTGGCAAGATTGACTCGACCAAAATGGAGGTTCACGATATCCATAGGGTTTTGATGAATGTCTTTTATTTATTTTTTGGCGAATTCTTGGATCGTAAGATAAAGGCGCGAGTTGAGCCAACGAGGCTGCAGGCTCTTTTTGACTACGAGTCAATTCACGCCTGCATATATTATCTTGTAGAAAATGCCGCTAAATATGCGATGCGTAATAGTTATTTGAATGTCACAACATCTTATGATGGTAATGGCTTCATAGACATTCGTTTTGAGATGGAAAGTCTATCTATATCGAATGACGAAGAGGAAGTGATTTTTGAAGAAGGAGTTTCAGGTAGGCGAGCCCATAGCGAAGGTCTAAATGGTGCGGGCCTGGGCCTATACCTGGCGCGAGCTATGGCAAGGTTGAATGGGGGGACTTTGCATCTTCATCCCGGAAGACAGCTAATCGGTGGCATTTACTCACGAAACTCTTTTGTTCTGAGTCTTAGAACTGACCCTAGCACTAAAGTTGTATAGGCAGAGCGTATAGCTTGACGCTATAACTTTTGATTTCTAGTAGTTGCGTTGCTGGATAGTAATGAAAATAACAGGGGAGCACACGTCTTTGTAGGCTAGGCGCTAACGCGGCAGGATTACTGGTCGGAAGTAACCAAGAAGATACCAGGAGTCCAGAGCGCATAGTTGCTTAAACCTCACACTCAGGCATGGGCTTTTGAGCGCTCGGAGGATGCCCTAGAGTCGCTGGGGTTGGCTAACTTCCTCGGCTGAATTCCACCAATGGTGTGAATATCCCCCTCAGATACATCAAGCCCCCGTTGGGTGACCTTCGGGGGCTTCGTCTTTTTTGTGGTACTGGTGATAGGCCTCAGGCTGTGGCGCTGGCCTTGTCTCTGGCTCTAAGCACAGTGCTGGTGCTGACCCTCAAGAGCTTGGCCGTCTCTCTGATACCTGTTCCCTTGTTCAACAGGGCCAGGATGCTGGCGTGCTTATCCTTGTCGATGCCTCGGCCCTTGTAAGCCCCCTGGGCCTTGGCCTTGGCGATGCCTTCGTTCTGGCGTCTGCGTCTGTCTTCGTAGTCTTTCCGGGCAACCGCTGCGAGCATGTCCAGCAGCATGTCATTGATGGCGCCCAGCATCCGAGAGGTGAAGGCATCGGCTGCGGTGTTGCTGTTGCTGGCCATGAATTGGTGAGAGGTCGGTAGATCCAGGGCAACGACCCGCACCTCCTTCGCCTTGATGGTCGCCCGGAGTTGTTGCCAGTCGCCCTCAGTGAGGCGGCTCAGACGGTCGACCTGCTCAACCAAGAGAACATCCCCCGGCTTCGCGTCGGCCAGCAGGCGGAACAGTTCAGGGCGCTGCAGAGAGGCGCCGCTTTCGTTCTCGGTGTAGTAGCTAGCGATGTGCTGGCCATAGCTTTGGGCGAAGGCGTCCAGGGCAGACCGCGCTCGGCTAGCATCTTGCTCAGTAGTGGATGCCCGGAGATACGCACGGACAAACATTGGTGACAGCTCCTTGTTGTCGTTTAGGTGTTGTCACTATGCATGTTGCCGTATGAGTGGTCAAGACCATGCCAAACGACAACAAGCCAGGAGGCTATTGCTATTGTCGCTGAGGTATACCCAAAGAGAACGCCTAAGCACTGGCCGGTAGGGGGCTAAGGTGCTGAAGCTTGGCAGGGGGCTGGACGCGCCAGCGAAGGGCAAGGGCTGCCGATGCTGTGTGGATCTTGCGAGGAAAAGGGCTACGAACGAAATGAACGACCCCACCCCGGTACGGGGGGGAAGACGCTCAATTCCCTATTACAAAAAGGCGCTCAGATTTTTTCGCCAAAAATGTGCGGCTGCGTGCGCAGGTTATCGAACGCATCTTCAACCCGCTGCATTGGCTCTCGCAGATCCTCCACGCTCAGGCGCAGATAGTGCTTCATGGTGACATCAGCACCAGAGCTATGGTTTACGAGCTTCTTCACTGTGGCCAGATCTCTCAGCGTCCTCTGGGCAACCGTCACGAAGGTTCGCCTTAAGTCGTGAGCCGTCCATTTGAAGCCGATCCTTTCTGAAACCTCTGCGGTAGAAGCCGTTATCCCGCGCCCATTGAGCCTGAATACGCGACCAGTGCGCCCGTGGCAGTGGTCATAGAGATAGCCAAATAAGCGGGTTCCAAGAGGTAGTCGATGTGTCATTCCGTTCTTGGTATCGGGGAATGTCACCGTTCTGGAATGCCAGTCGATATCGGTAGCTTCCAAGCCCAGCGCTTCAGACCTCCTGCAACCGGTCAGAGCAACGAAGGATAAGAAAGCGGATGCTTCTTTATCCCGCAGCGCAGCAACCTCCTTCCACCATTTGGGGTGAAGGGCATCAGGAAGTAAGCGGTCTTTTGGTTTGATGACGTGCAATCCTCCCAATGCCTTGATCCGTTGCGTAGGGTTGGGAAGGGTTACATCGTATTTGGCGCAGCCGAACGACCAAAGGGCGGATATGACGCGAACGAGATAGTTGGCCTGTGCATGGGAGCGCTCACTGACAGTGCCGAAGCGCGCCTCAAAACTGTCGGTGGTAATTGCCTGCCAATCAGCGTTGCGCCAGTCTTTCGCATAGCGATCTATAACGGACTGATAGTCTTCTGCTGTTCTCGGCTTCAATCGCCGTGTCGACAAATAAACGTCGAGCAGTTGTTGCAGCGTGAGCGACGAGGCGTTCATCCGAGGCGGCCTCTGCTGCGCCCTAACCACCAGTGTGCCTTCGTAATCTGAGTAGAGGGGGCCGGCGGCTAGACTGTTTCTAAGCAGCGTCAGTGCTGCAGCGCGAGCTTCGTCAGCGCTTACTACCGGCCAACTCCCCAGTGGAGTGAAAGAGCGATATACCCGGATCCGGAAGTTCTTGGTGCGTGCGCCTACCACGATCTGAAAACCAACAAGCTGAGAATCGTGGCAGATCAGGCGACCTCCCTTCTGACAGCTCAACCTAGCGATAGCAGTGTCTGTAAGAAGGAGTCGTCGAGAGGTGGCGGACTGAGGATTTCCGCCGCTGCTTGAGCGCAAAAATTACCTCTGACTAGCTCGCAACGAACTGTCGTAAATCCTGCCACCGTATTAGGAGTGCGGGCAAGTCTATGCGCTGAGTCATGACCTACACTCGCCTTGGTCGCTGGTCTTTGAGCAACTGCCTTTGCGATTGCCTAATCCCTGGCGCGTTGGCTAGCGCTAAATTGGCATTGCCAGCATCTTGGGACTGTCAAATTTTTCTACCAAAACCTTTTGACCTGTGCGTGATTGCAAGGGCAAAACGCCAGCACTAGGATGGGCGCAGTCTTCAAAAAGGAGAGAGACATGGAATTCCACGAAAGGCTTGGCGCGCTGGCGACCAAAATTCGTCAGCAGGCATCAACGATTCAGACTGAAGAGGCGACTAAAAATGCTTTCGTCATGCCCTTCATCCACTCGGTGCTCGGTTATGACGTCTTCGACCCGTCAGAAGTGACCCCTGAGTACATCTGCGACGTAGGAACGAAGAAAGGCGAAAAGATTGACTACGCCATTCTCAAAAACGGAGATGTGCAGATACTCATAGAGTGCAAGAAGATTGGCGAACCACTGAACGTCAACCATGCAGGCCAGCTTTTCCGGTACTTCCATGTAACAAACGCACGGATCTCAATCCTGACGAATGGACAGGTCTTCAAGTTTTTCACCGACCTTGATGCTCCCAACAAAATGGATGACAAGCCATTCTTGGAGCTAGACCTGCTCGACATTGACGAACATGTCATCCCAGAGCTGCAGAAGCTCACCAAGGTGGCCTTCGATGTAGAGTCCATCATCAGTGCAGCCGGCGAACTGAAATACGTCGGTCAGCTCAAGCGTGAAATTGCTAGTCAGTTTTCCAAGCCTGACGAGGATTTCGTCAAACTATTTGCCAGCCGTGTTTACGATGGGATGCTCACCCAAAAGGTACGTGAGCAGTTCTCTGAACTCACCCGCAAAGCACTGGCCCAGTTCCTCAGCGACCAGATCAATGACCGCCTCAAATCAGCAATGAGCGGGGCGCCTGCGATGACTCCAGTAGCGCTGCCCACAGGTCAGGACACACCAAACGACAAGAGCGAAAAAGACTCTGACGGAGACAAAATTGTCACCACTCTGGAGGAGCTGGAAGGCTTTCACATCGTCAAAGCCATCATCCGAACGGTCGTTGACGCAAAGAGAATCATCCATCGTGATACCCAGAGCTATTTCGGTGTGCTGCTGGATGACAACAATCGAAAACCTCTATGCCGCCTGCACTTCAACCGCAGCCAGAAGTACCTGGGTATCTTCGACAAAGACAAGAACGAAACTCGCCACCCCATTGACTCGCTGGACGACATCTACAACTTTGCCGAGCAACTGAAGGCGACTGTCAGCTATTACGAGTAGCTGCTTTGTGATTCCGGTCATCGTGTTTTGCGGTGGCCGGTTCCCCTGCCTTCACCTCCTCGAAAGCATCCTCCACTGCCTGCATCGGCTCCCTCAAGTCCTCCACACTCAGCCGCAGATAGTGCTTCATGGTCACGTCGCCACTAACACTGTGGTTGACCAAACGTTTCACTGTGGCTAAGTCCTTCAGCGTTCGCTGGGCAATCGTTACAAACGTCCGCCGCAAGTCGTGGGGCGACCACTTGAACTGCAACTGATTAACCAGATGCTCGACCATCAGCTCTAGACGACGCGTCGACAACTGGAAGACCAGCCCCTGTCGTCCCTCACAGTGAATCTTCAGCATCGCATAAAGACGCCTGCAGAGAGGAAGCCTGTGGTCGCTGCCATTCTTGGTGTCATGGAAAGTAACCGTCTTGGTCTGCCAGTCAATGTCCGTGGTCTTCAGCCTCAGCGCCTCCCCTCTCCTGCAGCCTGTGAGCGCAATGAAGATGAAGGCCGCTGACGCCTCCCTGTCAGGCAGAGACTCCACAGCCCTCCACCACCGTGGCTGCAATGAGTCAGGAATAACGCCATCCCTTGGCTTGATGTGGTGCAGCCCACCCATCGCCTTGAGACGCTGAGTCGGGTTCATCGTCGTGATGCCGTGTTTGGCAGCCCCGAACGACCAGACAGCAGAAAAGATTCGGGCAAGCTGATTGGCCTGGGCCTTGGACTTGGCGCTGACCTCATTGAAGCGTTTCTCGAAAGCATCCGATGAAATAGCCAGCCAGCTTCGCTCCAGCCAGTCGGCGGCATAGCGGTTGAAGACCTTCTGATAGTCATCAGCGGTGGATGACTTCAGCTTTCGTGTGCTGCGGTACTCGTTGAAGACAGCTTGCAGCGTTGGCGCTGGCTTGGTCTTAGGCTTGGGCGCCCTGACAGGCTCAGGAGCTGGCGCAACCTCAACCCGAGCAACCTCCTGCCTAGCAGTAACCCCAAGGCGTGCCTTCAAAGCATCCAACGCAGCCGCCCTGGCCTCCTCCGCGCTCATTACAGGCCAGTGGCCGAGCGTCCTATAGCTACCCCTCAACCGAACACGAAAGACCCTTGAGCGAGCGCCTACGACCATCTGGAAGCCGACCAAGTGGCTGTCGTGAAAAACCTGTCGTGCGTTACCCGAACAATTGACCCGAGCGACCAAGGCATCGGAGAGAAGGAAGCGTCTTGCGGTCGTTTTCTGCGTCACCATTGCTACACCACTGCGTCACCAACATGCATGGGCGTGACTCAGCAGCGGCAAGCCCACAACGGGCTAAGCGCGCACTCAGGAGTAGCATCAACAGGCTGCTTACAGGGCTGGAGGCCATCTATTTCAAGGGTTTCACTAGCGCCGATTGACCAGCGCAAGACGCGTCCCTATACTGCGCCGCCATCGTGCCCCGGTGGCGGAATCGGTAGACGCGGCGGATTCAAAATCCGTTTTCGAAAGGAGTGGGAGTTCGAGTCTCCCCCGGGGCACCACGACATGGCCCGCAAGACTTTGGTCTTGCGGGCTTTTTCATTTCTGCACGAACAATCCATGCAATTGTTGCAATCCTGCTGTCGCTGCACTTTCCCAGCGCCTCGGCAGGCCCCGTAAAACCTGGCTGGCGACGTACCTGGCAGGGGTTGGCAATTGCGCAAAAGTTAGCGTAGAGTGATCGAACTGTTTGCATGGGTCGCTGTGAATCGTGACTCTGGTGCAGCAGATCATCTAGATCCGCTACATCCCGCTCGACTTCTATTACTCCTTGCAACCAGTCTCAGCCCTCTATACTCGGAGGCTGTCATCAACTCTAGTTTCAAGGAAAAAGACATGTCGAATCGTCAGAACGGTACCGTCAAGTGGTTTAACGACGAGAAAGGTTTTGGTTTTATCACTCCCGAGAGCGGTCCGGATCTGTTCGTGCACTTCCGCGCGATCGAAGGCAACGGCTTCAAGAGCCTGAAAGAAGGCCAGAAAGTCAGCTTCGTCGCTGTGCAAGGTCAAAAAGGCATGCAGGCCGACCAGGTTCAGATCCTGGGCTGATTGCCGCAGCTTTGAAAAACCCCTGATCTTCATCAGGGGTTTTTTATGCCTGTCGTTCGGGCCTACGCCCTGCAGCGCCAGGTAACAGATCAGCGAGACGCTTTTTTATCCCCTCCGCCCGCTCGCGGTTAGAATGGCGCGCACTTTCGTCACAGCGAGCCCATCATGCCGAAACACACGCTACGCCCGCAGGGAGACTTCCCCACTGCCGGGCTGATTCGTCGCCTGGCGGCCATCTTCTACGACTTCCTGCTTTGCGTCGCCCTGGTCATGGTCGTGACCCTGGCCTACCAGCAGGGCATCCTGCGCATGATCCACGGCGGCGATACGCTGAGAGCCATGGCCGAAGCCGGCGCGCTGGACCATGACCCGGTGCTCGCCAGCCTGGCACTGCTGTCGCTGTTCGCCTTCTTCGCCAAATTCTGGACCCACAATGGCCAGACCCTGGGCATGCAGGCCTGGGGCCTGCGCATCCAGAATGCCGATGGCAGTGCCATCGACCTGTGGCAGGCCCTGCTGCGCTTCGTGGTCGCGATCGGCTCCTGGCTGTTCGCCGGGCTCGGGTTTCTCTGGCTGCTGTGGGACAAGCAGGGCCGTACCTGGCACGACATCTATTCAGGCAGCCGCGTCGTGCAGCTACCCAAGAACGTCCACAAGAAATAACCAATGGCAGACATGAAAAAGCCGGTTCAATGAACCGGCTTTTTTTGTGGATCTGACTCAGCCTGCGCGCCGCAACAACCAGACGCCGGCCAACGCACAGACACCGGCAGGCACCAGCACCGCCAGCAGCGGCGAGAAGCCGAACACCAGGCTGGATGGGCCGAGCAGGTCCTGGGCGATACGGAACACGAACCCCACCAGCACGCCGGTGAACACGCGCTGACCCAGGGTCACCGAGCGCAGCGGGCCGAAGATGAACGAGATGGCCATCAGCACCAGCGCCCCGGTCACCAGCGGCTGCAGCAGCTTGGTCCAGAAGGCCAGCCAGTAACGCGCGTTGTTCAGGCCCTGCTCCGCCAGGTAGTGGATGTACTGCCACAGGCCGGTGACCGACAGCGACTCGGGCTGCATCACCACGGTATTCAGCAGTTCCGGATTGAGCTCGATATCCCAGCGCTCCTGGTCCTGCTTGACCACCTCGGAGCGGTCCTCGTGCAACAGAGTGGTCTGCACGTTGCGCAGCATCCAGTGGCTGTCGCGATACTCGGCGCGACGGGCGAAGCTGGCCGACAGCAACCGGCGCTCGTCATCGAAGCGATAACGGGTCACCCCGAGCAGGACGCCATTGGGCTGTACGGCGTTGATGTGCACGTACTCCTGCCCCTGGCGATGCCACATGCCGCGCTTGGAACTCTGCGCAGCGCCGCCGCCCTGGGCCAGGGCACGATCGGCCTGGGCCTGGTTCTCGGTGAGCGGCGCGACGTACTCGCCGATCAGAATGCCGACCAGCATCAGTGCCAGCATGGGCTTCATCACGGCCCAGACGATGCGCCCGATGGACACGCCAGCGGCACGCATGATGGTCAGCTCGCTGTTGCTGGCCAGCGTGCCGAGGCCGATCAGGCAGCCGATCAGCGCCGCCATCGGCAGCATCTCGTAGGCGCGGCGCGGCGCGGTCAGCAGCACGTACCAGAGAGCCTGGCCGAGACCGTAGTCGCCCTTGTTCAGGTCACCCAGCTCATCGATGAAGGCGAACAGCAGCGCGAGGCCGAGAATGATGCCCAGCACCGCGAGAATGGCGATGAATACCTGCGCCCCGATGTAACGATCCAGCTTAGCCATGGGCCACCTCCGACACCGCCGCACGACGGCTGGCCCACCACAGACTCAGACGCTCCCAGTACAGCAACAACAAACCGATGGCCAGGAAGATGCCATGCACCCACCACAGCCCGAGCCCCGTTGGCAGGCGGCCCTTGTCCAGCGCGCCACGGGCGGCGATCAGCAGCCCCAGGTACGCCATATAGAGGAAGATCGCCGGCAGCAGCTTGAGGAAGCGCCCCTGGCGCGGGTTGACCTTCGACAGCGGCACGGCCAGCAGGGTGACCACGAACACCAGCAGCGGCAGGGACAGGCGCCACTGCAGCTCAGCCTGTAGCACCGGGTCGTCGCTGCCGAACAGATCGCGGGTCGGAATCGCCTCACGTTCGTTGGCCTCGATGGCGACCTCGGGCTTGGGCAGCAGCACGCCGTAGGTGTCGTACTGGATGGCGCGGTAGTCGGCCTCACCCGGTTCGCCGTCGTAGCGGTAGCCGTTCTCCAGAATCAGGTAGCGGCTGCCATCGTCCTGGATTTCCTGGCGCCCGCTCTCGGCGACCAGCACGGTGATGCCGCGCTCGGAGGTGCCGTCGGTGGAGAAGCGCTTCTCCGACATGAACACACCACGCAGCTCGCTGCGGTCGGCGGAGAGTTCCTGCGAATAGGTCACCCGCGAGCCGTCGCGGATCGACTGGAAGCGCCCCGGCACCAGGGTGTCGAGTTCGGTCAGGGCGTCCTGCTGGTTGAGAATGCGCGCCACGCCGGCAACGCCTTGCGGCGCCAGGCCGAGGCTGAGCCAGCCCACCAGCAGAGCGACGATCAGGGCCGGCGCCAGGCTGTAGGCCGTCAGACGCTGCTGGCTGACACCGGTGGCGGACAGCACCGTCATCTCGCTGTCCAGGTACAGGCGACCGTAAGCCAGCAGAAAACCGAGGAACAGGCCCAGCGGCAGAATCAGCTGGAGGAAGCCTGGTATCCGGTAACCCATGATCATGAACAGCACGCCGGGGTCGAGAACCCCCTGCGCTGCCTGGGCCAGGTATTTGATGAAACGACCACTCATGATGATCACCAGCAGTACGGCACTTACCGCACTGAGAGTTACCAGCACTTCGCGGGATAGATAACGGAAGACGATCAAACCGGACGCTCCAGGGTTGTCAGGCTCAGGCGCGAGCGCTCAAACTAGCCGCACCTACTTGCCGGCCCACCGCAGGGTGAGCCCTCGAAAAATGGCGGACATTATCCGTCAAACCTGACTCTTTGTCTTGGGGACAGCTCATTATGGAATTCCTCGTCAAAAGTACACGCCCGGAAACCCTGAAGACCGCTACCCTGGTCGTCGCCATCGGCGAAGGCCGCAAACTGAGTGAAACCGCCAAGGCGGTGGACCTGGCCAGCAAAGGCGCACTGAGCGCCGTGCTCAAGCGTGGCGACATCACCGGCAAACCGGGGCAGACCCTGCTGCTGCACAGCCTGCCGGGCCTCAAGGCCGAGCGCGTGCTGCTGGTGGGCTGCGGCAAGGGCGATCTGTCCGACCGTCAGCTGCGCAAACTGATTGCCAGCGTGCACGGCGTACTCAAGGGCCTGGGCGGCAGCGACGCCCTGCTCGCCCTCGGCGAACTCAAGGTCAAGGGCCGTGATGCCTACGGCAAGGCGCGCCTGATCGTGGAAACCCTGGCCGACGGCAGCTACCTGTTCGAGCAGTTCAAGAGCAAGAAAGCCGATCCTCGCGCGCTGAAGAAAGTCACCCTGGCCGTCGACAAGGCCGAGCTGGCCGATGCCGAGCGCGCCCTGCAGCACGCCCGCGCCATCGCCGCCGGCGTGGCCTTCACCAAGGACCTGGGCAACCTGCCGCCGAACCTCTGCCACCCCAGCTACCTGGCCGAAGAGGCCAAGGCCCTGGGCAAGGCGTACAAGAACCTCAAGGTGGAAATCCTCGACGAGAAGAAGCTCAAGGAACTCGGCGCCGGCGCCTTCCTCGCCGTGGCCCAGGGCAGCGAGCAGCCGCCGCGGATGATCGTCATGCACTACCAGGGCGGCAAGAAGGACGAGAAACCCTTCGCTCTGGTCGGCAAGGGCATCACCTTCGACACCGGCGGCATCAGCATCAAACCGGCCGCCGGCATGGATGAGATGAAGTACGACATGTGCGGCGCCGCCAGCGTGTTCGGCACCCTGAAAGCCGTGTTGGAACTGCAGCTGCCGATCAACCTGGTGTGCCTGCTGGCCTGCGCCGAGAACATGCCCAGCGGCCGCGCCACCCGCCCTGGCGACATCGTCACCACCATGAGCGGGCAGACCGTGGAAATCCTCAACACCGACGCGGAAGGCCGCCTGGTGCTGTGCGATACCCTGACCTATGCCGAGCGCTTCAAGCCGCAGGCGGTGATCGACATCGCCACCCTCACCGGCGCCTGCATCGTCGCCCTGGGCAGCAACGTCTCCGGCCTGATGGGCAACAATGACGCCCTGATCAGGCAGATCCTCAAGGCTGGCGAAAGCGCCGACGACCGCGCCTGGCAGCTGCCGCTGCACGACGAGTACCAGGAGCAGCTCGACAGCCCGTTCGCCGACATCGCCAACATTGGCGGGCCGAAGGCCGGCACCATCACCGCCGGCTGCTTCCTGTCGCGCTTCGCCAAGAACTTCCACTGGGCGCACCTGGATATCGCCGGCACCGCCTGGATCAGTGGCGGCAAGGACAAGGGCGGTACCGGCCGACCGGTCCCGATGCTGACCCAGTACCTGCTGGATCGCGCCAAGGCCTGATGCCACTCCGTAGCCCGGATGCAATCCGCGGACATACAGCTGTCCCGGATTGCATCCGGGCTACGTCTGCCCTTTATCACCGCCGAAGAAATCATGCCCAGAATCGAGTTCTACGTCCTTTCCTCCAGCGACGCCCCCGGGCGCCTGCGGGCCGCCTGCCAGCTGGCACTGAAGGCCTGGAACGCCGGCCTGCCGGTGTTCCTGCGTGGCAGCGACGAGGCGCAGTGTGGCGAGCTCGATGACCTGCTCTGGCAGTTCAAGGCCGAGCGCTTCGTGCCCCACGACCTGCACCGCGATGCGCCGCTGTCGCCTGTGGTACTGGGCACCGACGAGGTCCCCAACGCCGAGCAGGGCGTGCTGATCAACCTCGGCAGCAGCCTGTCGCCGCATGTCGAGCGCTTTGCCCGCATTATCGAGATCGTCAACCAGCAACCGGAACTGCTGAACGCCTGTCGCGAGAATTTCCGCGCCTACCGCCAGCGCGGGTATGATCCGCAACGTGTCGAACTTTAGGGTCCGGCAACGCTCACACCCTTTGTCACACTGCCTTTTCCTATCGCCGCGCTGACCGTCATGGACACCCCCAAGCCTCCGCAAAAACCCGTTCAGTTGCTGCATGATCTGGAGTCGATCCGCGAGCTCCTGGGTGATGACAGCCACGAGCCACCGCTGCTGATCGACTCGCTCGATCCGGACAGCATCCCCGTGCTGTCCGACATCGTCAGCGCCCCGCCTGGCCCGCCCCCGCCGTTC
>NZ_CP035677.1:3985626-4069520 GCF_029542605.1 Pseudomonas sp. REST10
GACCGGGGAACTGGCCTTCCCGCCGTTGCTGAGCGCGCTGCGTGACAGCGGCTATGACGGCTGGCTGGGCGCCGAGTACAAGCCGGGAGAAGCGGGTACGCAGGCCAGCCTGGGCTGGTTGCCGGCGTTCAGGGCTTGAGGGCGAGGTGGCTGGATCGCGGCTGAAGCCGCTCCTACGACCCGCCCCGTAGCCCAGATGAAATCCGGGAATGTAGGGTGGACGTCGCTTTTCACGTCCACCGCAACGGTGGATCGGTGAAGCGTGATCCACCCTACGTTCGCTGGCGTGAGGTGTACGTTTCGCGGCTGAAGCCGCTCCTACAGGGTTTGCATGGCTGCTTGTGGGAGGCGCTGCAGCGGCGAGCGTTGGCCCTGGGCGTGAGGGCTCAGGAGCCGCTCGCTACCCGCTCCAGCGGTCGATAGTGCGGCGGGAACAGCGAGATGATCTCGGCCAGCGGCACCGGTTTGCTGAACAGGTAGCCCTGCACCTGATCGCAGCCGCGTTCCTGCAGGAAGGCCAGTTGTTCGACGGTCTCCACGCCTTCGGCGACCACCTTCAGGTGCAGGGCATGGGCCATGGCGATGATGGCGTGGACTATCTCGCGGTCCGGGCTGGAGTTGACCACATCCTGGATGAACGAGCGATCGATCTTCAGCGTGTCCAGCGGCAGGCGGCGCAGGTAGGCAAGGGATGAATAGCCGGTGCCGAAGTCGTCGATGGACAGGCTCAAGCCCAGCGCCCGGATGCTTTCCAGCAGGCCGATGGCCCGGTTGATGTTGCTCAGCAGCGCGCTCTCGGTGACCTCCAGTTCCAGGCAATGGGCCGGGCAGTGAGTCGAACGCAGCAGCTGTTCGATGCGGCCAGGCAACTGGTCGGTGCCCAGGTTGAGTGCCGAGCAGTTGACCGCGATCTTCAGGCCGGAATACCCCATGTGCTCGAGGTTGTTGAGGTCCAGGCAGGCGCTGCGCAGCACCCAGTGGTCGAGCAGGTCGATGAAGCCATTGGCTTCGGCGATGGCGATGAAGCGGTCCGGTGTGAGCAGGCCGTGCTGCGGGTGGTGCCAGCGCACCAGCGCTTCCAGTTTGCTCAGCGCGCCACTGCGCAGGTCGATGATCGGCTGGTAGTAGAGCAGCAGGCCGCTGTCCTGCTGCAGGGCCAGGCGCAGGTCTTCCTCCAGTTGCAGCTCGAAGGAGGCCTTCTGCTTGAGGCGCGGGTTGAAGAAGTGCACCACGTTGCGACCGCTGCCCTTGGACTGGTACAGCGCCAGGTCGGCATGCTTGAGCAGCTCGTCGGCATTGCTGCCGTCCTGCGGGAACAGGCTGATGCCGACGCTGGTGGTCATCACGATCTTGCGCCCGGCCAGGCTGATCGGCTCTTTCATCTGCTCCAGCATGCGATTGGCCAGGGCACGCGGGTCGGCATTGCTGTCGAGGCTGGCGACCACGCAGAACTCGTCGCCGCCGAAGCGGGCGATGATGTCACGCTCGCGCAGCGCCAGGCGGATGCGCTGCGCGACCATGCGCAGCAGCTCGTCACCGGCGTCGTGGCCGAGGCTGTCGTTGATGCGCTTGAAGTGATCGACGTCGAGGAACATCACCGCCAGGCTGCGGTTGGTCACCGCATGCTCCTCGAGGGCGGCGGCGAAGACCCGGTTGAAGCCTCGGCGGTTGAGCAGCTCGGTCAGGGGGTCGTAGTGCGCCACCTGTTCCAGCGAAGCCTTGGCCTGGTCGAGCTGCACCAGCAGGCTGTTCACCCGTTGCAGGTCACGGTCCTTGTCATCCAGCTTGTGCCCGATCCACGCGGCCGCCAGGCTCAGGCCCAGGATCAGCAGGGTGATCGAGGCGACGATCAGCCCCAGCTGCAGGCTGTTGTCGGCACTGCGCAACTGCAGGGGCGTGCCATCCGGTACCACGAGGTTGAGCGCCGCCATGCCGGTGTAGTGCATGGCGGCGATGGCCGCGCCCATCACCAGGGCCGCACAGCAGCGCATCCAGCGCTGTTGTCTGGGCGAGCCGACGCGCACGTAGCGGTCGATCAGCAGCGCCGCGAAGCTGGCGCTGATGGCGATGAGGATGGACAGGCTGAACAGGCCGCCATGGTAATAGGCGTGCGCCGGCGAGCGGATGGCGGCCATGCCGCTGTAGTGCATGGCAGTGATGCCCAGGCCGATGATCAGGGCCGCCAGCAACTGCCGGCCCAGGCCGGCCTGCGCCATGCTCATGCAGTAGAGCGCGAGCAGGGCGGCGGCCAGCGCCACCAGCAGCGACAGTGCGGTGGTGGCCAGGTGGTAGTGAATGACCACCGGGGCCTGGAACGCCAGCATGCCGATGAAGTGCATGGACCAGATGCCGCCCGCCAGGCACAGCCCGCCGACCAGGCCCCAGATCAGGCGCATGCTGCGCCTGTGAACCTGCTCCAGGTGCTTGGTGATGGTCAGCGTGCTGAGGCTGCCGATGGTGGCGATGACGTACGACAGCAGCACCAGCCAGGGGTCATGGCTGCAGTCCAGCAGGAGCTGCCCCTGAACGGGCAGGTCACTGAGGAACCTGATCGAGAGTCCTTCCATTACCATCCCCGCTTGCCTGCGGTATGCGTGCCCGGTTCAGTGAAGCACAGGCTCGCCGTTACGGCCTACTTGCCGTAGTCGTTGAGCGAGATCACCCGGGTCTTGCCGATGCGATGGCGGTAGATCTCGCGCAGGTACTTGATCGCCTGCTTGACGCTCTCGCGCGACAGGCGGATGTCGTTGATCGAGACGAACTTCTCGGCATCGTGGATCAGCTCGCGGTACTTCTTCTCGTACATCGGCTTGATCGCGTACCAGTTGGTGTCGAGGATCTTCGCCGGGTCCTCGTGTTCGTTGAGCATGGCGTCGAGCTGCGCCTCGTTGAAGCGCTCGGCGACGATGAAGTCGAGCATGGCGTCGTCCAGGCTGTCGTCGAAGCGGTACTGGTCGCGGGCGAAGCAGCGCTTGATGTAGGCGACGATCAGGGTCAGAAAATCGTCCGACAGGCAGGGGCTCTTGACGATCAGGGTGGTCAGCGAGAGGTTGGCCGAGGCGCCGATCACCAGCGCATAGCGCTTGAGCGTGGTGTTGGGGAAGAGGTTGTTGAGGTGGGTCTTGAGCCGGTTCAGGTCCATGTAGGACAGCTTGTAGTCCTTGGGCAGGGAGACGATGGACACCACCGACGAGCAGTTCTTGAAGAAGTGCAGGTCGCTCAGCTGCGCCGCGTCGTAGCCGCTGGCCTTGTACTGCTCGAGGGCCTGGCGGTAGCGCTTGGATTCGATCGGCAGCAGGCTGATGCCCTCGATGGCCTGGGTGACCTTGTTGAAATGCGGCAGGTCGATGGAGCGGAAGAACAGGTCGTCGATGTTCAGCCGGGGCGGGTGCTGCTCCTTGTCCAGCACGCGGAATTTCTCCGATAGCTGGGCGTGCTGCTCGGGCACCACGGATTCGGCGTAGGCCACGGCCACGGGGCCTGCCAGGCTCATGAACAGGTCGTTGGCATCGAGGCGGATGGTCTCGCCGATGTCGATGCCGGCGCGGCGGAAGTAGTTCTGGTCGTAGTCGCTGGTCACCGCCTGGGCGGTGAGGATGTTGAAGATCTGCTGCGAGATGTACTGGTTGGCGTGGCGCTCCATGGCGGTCACGTCGATGTTGTGGATGCTGCCGTCACCGCTTTCCTCGGCGTAGCGCATGATGTCGTTGGAGATCAGCATCATGGCGTTCCACGGACGGATGCGGCGCATCACGCTCTCGGCGCTGTTCTGCTCGTTGTCGAAGTTGTAGGAGAAGTCCCATTCCTCGGCCAGGTACTTGCAGAGCAGGCGCCCGGCGTTGATGTGCAGGGCCTCGGACATCTCGCTGCGCTGGTCGGAGATGTTCGGCAGGATGCAGATGCCGCTGGTGAAGATCGGCTCGAAGACGAAGCCACGATCGCGCTCCGTCTCGGCGTCCTCCGGTGCCTTGCTGTCGAAGGTCTTGCTCATGTAGGCGAACTGCTGCGCCAGGCCGAACTCCGAGGCCATGCCGGAGCCGGTGCCGCCGCCGGCGCTGAAGATATAGAAGTACAGCCGCGACTGGTTGGCCTTGATGCCGCAGGAGTCGATCAGGTAGCTGTGGATGAACTTCCAGTCTTCGTTGGAGAAACGCTGGGTGTCCTTGTTGAGGATGATCTTGGCCAGGTACTGGCCGAGGATCGGCGCGTTGCCGGCCCCACCGGCATGCACCTCGGACAGGTCCATGATCTTCATCTTGCTGTAGTCGTCGAGAAAGCCGCTCATCTCGCCCTTGCGCGAGAAACGGATGCGCCCGGCGATGTCCTTGTCCAGGTCGCCGAGCATCACCAGCGGCTCGATCAGGAACACCGGCTTGCTGCTCTTGCTCGGCGCACGCAGCAGGTTGCTGCGAATCCAGCGGCTGGGACGGGAGGCCTGCTCGATGGCCGCCGTGGCTTCGCTGTGAAACTCCTCCAGGTAGAACTGGCGGGCGTTGTAGACCAGCGAGGCGACGTCCAGGGCGATGTTCGAGCCGCAGCGCCCCAGGCCGATCAGGCACACCGAGGGGAACTGCTGGATGCGACTCGACTCGCTGTCGTCCAGTGGCTCGCCCAGGGGGAACACCATGTTGCGCAGGCCATCGAGGTTGTCGAGGATGCGCTCGATGTCGCGTTCGGTGAAGTACAGGTACTGCTCGCCAGTGTCGCTTTGCACCGCCAGCGCGGATGGCGCCAGCAGGGTGTCGGCGAGATCGGCCAGGGTGGCTTCCTTGGCGGGGGCTACGGCGTCTTTTTTAGTTTTCATCAGCGACAGTCCGGCGAGTCAGTGGGATGTTGGCCATTGGCCATGAAATGACCAGTCCCATTGGTTCTAGCACGGAAAAAAACACTTTGCGTTGTTCGGCCGGATATTGGCGCTGGTTGGCCGTCGCTCCCATCGATCTGCATAAATCAAGCGAATGGTCGCAGACAAAGCCAGGCAAAGCCTCTAGATTGCGCATCACTCAGCGTTCGGTCGGTGCTGCCAAGGTAGGCGCCACCGCAGTAGGCCGCACGCGGACAACAACATGGAGACCTTGCCGTGCAGCCCAATCAGCAAGCCGCGAATGCCTGGCGCATTCTGTTCCTGCTCTTCCTGGCCAACCTGTTCAACTTCTTCGATCGCACCATTCCCGCCATCATCATCGAGCCGATCCGCCTGGAGTGGGGCCTCAGCGATCTGCAGCTCGGCCTGATCGGTACCGCGTTCACCATCGTCTACGCGCTGGCCGGCGTCCCGCTCGGACGCATGGCCGACACCGGCGCCCGGCGCAAGATCATGGGCTGGGGCCTGGCGGCCTGGAGCGGCCTGACGGCGCTCAACGGCATGGCCTGGAACTTCTGGAGCTTCCTGCTGATTCGCATGGGCGTCGGCATCGGCGAGGCCAGCTACGCCCCGGCGGCCAACTCGCTGATCGGCGATCTGTTCCCCGCGCACAAGCGCGCACGGGCCATGGGCATCTTCATGCTCGGCCTGCCACTGGGCCTGCTGCTGGCGTTCTTCAGCATCGGCGCGATGGTGCAGGCGTTCGGCAGCTGGCGGGCGCCGTTTCTCATCGCGGCGCTGCCGGGGCTGATTCTCGCGCTGTTCCTGTTCTTCATCCGCGAGCCGGCGCGGGGCGCGGCGGAAAGCATGCCGGTCAGCAGCGCCGCGGTGCAGCAACCGCTGCGCAAGGTGCTGGCGATCCGCACCTTCTGGTGGCTGGTGCTGGCGGGGCTGGCGTTCAATTTCGCCGCCTATGCCTGCAATGCCTTCATGGTGCCGATGCTGCAGCGCTATTTCGGCCTGGGCCTGCAGCAGGCGGCGATGGCCACCGGGGTGATCGTCGGGCTGACCGGGCTGGTCGGCCTGACACTGGGCGGCTGGGTGGCGGACAAGGTGCACCAGCGCTGGGCCAATGGCCGTCTGCTGTTCGCCGCGCTGAGCATGCTGGTGGCTTGCCTCTGCAGCGCGTGGGCGCTGACTGCGGGACGCATCGATACGGCGCTGTTCGTCGCGGTGTTCAGCCTCGGCTGGCTGTTCTCCTACAACTTCTACACCTGCGTCTACACGGCGATCCAGGATGTGATCGAGCCGCGTCTGCGTGCCACGGCCATGGCGCTGTTCTTCGCCGGCCTGTACCTGCTGGGCGGGGGGCTGGGGCCACTGGCGGTGGGCTGGCTGTCGGATCACTACGCGCAGGCGGCGATGCAGGCCGCTGGCGCCAGCGAGATGACCGAGGCCTTCAAGGCCGTCGGCCTGCATGATGCGATGCTGCTGATCCCGGTGGCGCTGCTGCTGACGCTGCTGGCATTGCTGCAGGCTGCGCGCTGCTTCCAGACGGACGCCGTGCGCATGCGCGAGGGCCTGGGCGGGGCGGTGCCGGCCTGAGGCAGACGCTGCGCGCAGCGCACCCGGCAGACTGGCGCATCCGTGGATGCGCCATGCAGGGCTGTCGCCGGATGCTCAGGGCACCAGGAGGATCTTGCCGTCCCGCTCGCCGCTGGCGGCTGCGGCCACGGCATCCTTGATGTGTTCCAGGTCGTAGGTCGCCGCGACACGGGTCTTCAGCTTGCCGCTGGCGATCAGTTGCACCAGTTCGCCGAACACCTTCATCTGCTGCGCCGGGCTGGCCTGCTGGAACCACTTGGCCAGCCAGAAGCCGCGCAACGTCACGTCACGGAACACGAACGAGGCCGGCGACACCTGGCAGGCCTGGCCGCTCATCATGCCGTAGTTCACCAGCACGCCACCGTTGGCCAGGACGGCAGCCAGGTTGTCGGTGCTGACGCCGCCCACTGCATCGATACCCAGGCGCACCTCGGCACCACCGGTGGCCGCACGCACGCGCTTGGCCAGGTCCGGCCCGTCCACCAGCACCAGATCGGCGCCTTCGGCCTCCACGCCGGCGACCGCCGACTCGCGGCGCACCACGTTGATGGTCTTGAAGCCGCGCAGCTTGGCCAGCTGGATCAGGTAGCTGCCAACGCCGGAGTTGGCGGCGTTCTGGATGACCCAGTCACCCGGCTTGAGGTCGACGAACTCGCTGAGCAGCAGCGAGGCGGTCGGCGGGTTGACGGTGAGCATGGCCAGCTGCAGCGGATCGGCGTCCGGCAGAGGGATCAGCTTGTCCGCCGGGGCATTCATGGCGCTGACCCAGGTGCCGCTGCCGACCGGCAGGAGCACGGTCTGGCCAACCTTGAACTGGCTGACGCCGGCACCGAGCGCCTCGACCTTGCCGACCCCTTCGTTGCCGCCGACAGCAGGCAGCGGCGGCAGCATGCCGTAGGCACCGGTCAGCGTGAGCACGTCGGAGGGGTTGATCGGCGCTGCCAGCACCTTGACGCGCACCTGCCCGGCAGCAGGCTCCGGCAGTTGCAGGGCAACCGCGCTGATGACGTCTTGCGGCACCGGGCCGCGCTGTTGGTATTCGGCTTTGAGCATGGTCAGGGTCTCCAGAAGGCAGGCGCAGAAATGCGTGGAGCCAGTCTAGTCGCGATAGTGCACAACGGAGTGAATCGACCTGCATCCACTCTGGTGATGACTCCCGCGAGCCGTCTATGCTCAGCTGGACCGACAACGGGGACCGTGATGTTCAGATGGTGGGTAGCAGCGGCACTGGCATGCCTGAGCCTGACGGCGCCGGCAGACGTGCTGCACGTTGGCTTCGGCACGCACAAGCCGCCTTACATCTACGAGGGCGAGCGGCGTGGGCTGGAGTACGAGTTGATCGAGCGCGCGGCGCAGAACGCCGGCTTCGAGGTCACCGTCTACTATGCGCCGATGGAACGCCTGCACCTGATGCTGCGCCGTGGCGAGATCGACGCGATCGCCACCACCCACCAGCGCAGTGGCGTGAAGGCCTATTACTCGCAGACCTACATCTATTACCACAACGTGGCGGTGGCCCTGGCCAGGCGCGGCTATCGCATCGAGCACATCGCCGACCTCGGCAACTACTCGGTCAGCGCCTTCCAGCGTGCGCGGCTGCTGCTGGGTCCCGAGTTCGAGCGCATGGCCCTGAACAACCCGCGCTACCGCGAGGAGGCCCTGCAGATCAACCGCAACCGCCTGCTCTACAGCGGCCGTGTGGACGTGGTGGTGGGCGACAAGCGCATCCTCCGCTACTTCAATCGCGAGGTGGCGGACCAGGTCGACGTGACGCAGGCGTTGTCCTGGTTCGAGATATTCCCACCCACGCCGTACCGGGTCGGCTTCCGCCTGGATCGACAGCGCCAGCGCTTCGACGAGGGCCTGCGCAAACTGCGCGAGTCCGGCGAATACCAGCGCATCGAGCAGCGCTACCTGGCGGACTGAAATCTGAGGAAACTGTTGCGCGGCTGCCGGCGGACAGGGGCTGTTGCACTATGACGCCTCGCTCGCCACCTGCATGGAGACGCCAGGATGCCGCTCAAGTCGCTCGCTACCTTCGCCTTGCTCGCCCTGTTCGGCAGCCAGCCCGGCCTTGCCGAGGAGCGCCAGCTGCCCTCCGAACTGGGGCCCGTGGACGTCGTTACCATTGCCGAGGGCCTGCGCAATCCCTGGGCCGTCGCCGTGCTGCCGGATGGCCAGGGGTTCCTGGTCAGCGAGCGGCCGGGGATGCTGCGGCGAGTCAGCGCCACGGGGGAGTTGTCGCCGCCGCTGCGTGGGGTGCCCGGCGTGTTCGCCGTGGGCCAGGGCGGGCTGCTCGATGTGGTGCTGTCACCCGACTTCGTCGAGGATCGCCTCGTCTACCTGTCCTACGCCGAAGCCGGTGACGGTGCGGCGGGCACCGCGGTCGGGCGCGGACGGCTGTCCGCCGACAGCCGCGCGCTGGAGAACTTCACGGTGATCTTCCGCCAGCAGCCCAAGCTGTCCACTGGCACGCACTTCGGCTCGCGCCTGGTGTTCGACCAGCAGGGCCACCTGTTCATCGCCCTGGGCGACAACAACGACCGTCCCACCGCGCAGGCGCTGGACAAGCTGCAGGGCAAGCTGGTGCGCATCTACCCGGACGGACGCATCCCCGAGGACAACCCCTTCGTCAAGCGTGCCGGCGCCCGCGGCGAGATCTGGTCCTATGGCCACCGCAACCAGCAGGGGGCGGCGCTCAACCCCTGGAGCGGCCGCGTGTGGACCCACGAGCACGGCCCGCGCGGCGGCGACGAGATCAACATCCCCGAGGCCGGCAAGAACTATGGCTGGCCACTGGCGACGCATGGCATCAACTACTCGATGCTGCCGATTCCCGAAGCCAGGGGCAAAACCCTGGAAGGCACCGAACCACCCCTGCATGTCTGGGAGAAGTCGCCGGCCATCAGCGGCATGGCGTTCTATTCGGGCGAGCGCTTCGCGGCCTGGCAGCACAGCCTGTTCATTGGCGCGCTGTCCGGCCAGGCACTGATTCGCCTGCATCTCGATGGCACCAGGGTCGTGCGCGAGGAGCGCTTGCTGGAGTCACTCAACGCACGGATACGCGACGTGCGGCAAGGGCCGGACGGCTATCTCTACGTGCTGACGGATGCGCCGCAGGGGCGCTTGCTGCGCCTGGGGCTGGCGAGCGAATAAGGCGGGGGAGGGGTGTCGGGTGCGCGAGGCGCACCCGCGAATGATCACTTCTTGCTGATGGTGATCTGGCGAGTGCCGCCGTAGGTCTGACCGCTTACACCCTTGGCGATCTGCTGGATCTCGCCACCGCCCTGCAGGAAGGCGGCAATCTGCGCCTCGATGGACTCGCGGGTTTCCACTGCTGGAGCCGGCTTGCTGACTTTGCTGGCGGACGACTTGACGCGAAGGGTGGCCATGACCTTGATCTCTTTTCGATGGGCGGCCGGCCATTATGCCTCAATCAGCCCCATTCTGCTGGGTTAATCGCCAATCAGTCACCTGTGCAAGGCCCTGGCAGGCCCCTGTTCACCGCCTTTAATGGCTTGTTTTCCAGCGACTTAGGCCTCGCGGTGACCGGCTGTCGAATGACTGCACGGCAGGCCCGGAGAACCGCGAACTCGGGTAGAATGGCCGGCTGTTTTAGCGAGGTGGAACACGATGGCCGTAATCGGGCGGATGAATTCTCTACAGGTGGTCAAGCACACCGACTTCGGGCTGTACCTGGACGGTGGTGCGGATGGCGAAATCCTCCTGCCCAAGCGCTACATCCCCAAGGACACGCCGAGCGAAGTCGAGGACTGGCTCAACGTGTTCATCTACCTCGACAGCGAAGACAAGCTGATCGCCACCACCCTGAAGCCGAAGATCCAGCTCGGCCAGTTCGCCAGCCTCAAGGTGGTGGACATCAACCGGGTCGGCCTGTTCTTCGACTGGGGCCTGCCCAAGGACCTGCTGCTGCCGCACTCGGAAGAGAAGCGCCCGCTGCAGATCGGCGACTACTGCGTGATCTACCTCTATCTGGACAAGCGCACCCGCCGTCTCACCGCGACTGCGCGGCTGGACCGCCATCTGGACCAGGTACCCGCCGACTATCAGGTGGGCCAGGAGGTCGACCTGCTGGTGGTCGAGCGCACCGACCTGGGCTTCAAGGCCATCATCGACGGCAAGCACTGGGGCCTGATCCACAAGAACGAACTGTTCAAGTTCATCCGCAGCGGCATGCGCGAGAAGGGCTACATCAAGGAACTGCGCGCCGACGGCAAGATCAGCCTGAGCCTGCAACCGATCGGCCGTGAGGCCGCCAGTGGCCTCGCCGAGCAGATCGTCGCGCGCCTGCGCGAGCAGGGCGGTGTGCTGGCGCTGGGCGACAAGAGCCCGCCCGAGCTGATCGCCGAGCAGTTTCGCGTCAGCAAGGGCAACTTCAAGAAGGCCATCGGCGGGCTCTACAAACAGGGTCTGATCCGCATCCACGACGACCGTATCGAATTGCTCGACAATTGAGCGCGTGGCGACTTGAGCGCGGGCGCGGCAACTCGCATAATGCCGGCGTCTTGTAGCCGGTGTAGCTCAGTCGGTAGAGCAGCGCACTCGTAACGCGAAGGTCGTAGGTTCGATTCCTATCTCCGGCACCATTTCCAGCAAAGGGTTGGCTTCGGCCAACCCTTTTTCGTTGTGGCGCTGCAAAATCCCTGGCGTTGCTGTCCAAGCAGCTGTGACGATGGCTTGCGGGTTGCCGGCCTGGCGCCGGGCCTGCCCTGATGGGAGTTGCTCATGTTCGCTCGTTCGCTCGTCCTTATCCTGGCTGCGGCCTGCGCCGGCGTTGTGCTGGCCGACGAGCCGCAGACCATTCGCGTCATCCCCAAGAGCTACATCAGCCCGGGCGCCAGCGGCAGCGTTTCCGGCTCGGTGCGCTACGAGCAGCACAATCTCTATGGCGGGCAGCGCCTGCCGCAGGGCAGCGTGAGGCAGGAGAGCCGCTACGGCAGCCAGTCCAGCGAGACGCGCGGCGGCATTCGGCAGAGCACCGAGTACCCCGGCGGGCTGATCATCGAGCGTCAGCCAGGCAGTGGCAGCTATCAGCAGCAGCGCAGCCGCTGACGCATCAGCGGTTGGCGGCGAGCTTGTCGGGGTGGCCCGGCGCGTCGGCGATCACTGCGCGATTGCGCCCCTCGCTCTTGGCCCGGTACAGGCATTCGTCGGCGCGCTGTAGCCAGCTTTCCCAATGCTCGCCGCTGTGCAGGATGGCCCCGCCGATGGACACCGTCACGCCACCGCCGGGGCTTTCCAGCTCCTGCTGCACGCTGCGCAGCAGGTTCTGCGCGGCCGTATGCAGGCCTTCGAGGCCGGTGTTGGGCAGCAGCAGGAGGAATTCCTCGCCACCGAAGCGGAACAGGCGGTCCTCCTTGCGCGAGCAGCGCTTGATCAGCTCGACGAAGGCCACCAGTACCTGATCGCCCACGTGATGGCCGAAGCGGTCGTTGATCTGCTTGAAGTGGTCCAGGTCCATCACCAGCAGGCCGTAGCTGTCGCTGTGGCGGCGATGGCTGGCCATGGCGATCTTCAGCTCTTCGTTCATGGCGCGCCGGTTGCGCGCGCCGGTCAGCGGGTCGTGGATGGCCAGCAGCTGCAGGCGGTCGCGCTGATTGCGGGTGCGGAAGGCGAAGATGAAGCTGAGCACGCTGGCCATCATGCAGGTGACCAGGAACGAGATCATCTGGTAGTGACTCTCGAACACGCTGCCAGGCACCAGCAATGCGTAAGTGACCAGGCTGACCAGCACCACGCTGGTCGCCAGCAGCGCCTTGCCGGGCGTGACCATGAAGAAGTTGAAGAGAATCAGCGGGTAGATCCAGAACAGGCCGTTGACCCCCAGGTTGATGGCGATCAGCGTGGCGCCGAGGGAGAACACGCCCGCCAGGTAGATGCCGGGCTTGACCGTGTCCCGCGTGGCCCAGGCGTAGAGCACGGCGAAGAGGGTGGACAGGACGATGACCGTGTCCGCGATGCCGACCAGGTAGTTGCCGTGCAGCAGGCGATAGACGGCATACGGGGAGATGCCGATGATGCCGAACAGCCCCATCAGGGTGATGATCGAAAGCTGAAAATCATTGCGCAGGCGCTTCAGCAGGCGAGCGGTCTGGGTAGCCATAGCGTTTCTTTTCATTGTTGTGGACCAAGCATGCAGAGCTTCGACCGCTCATGGCAAGGGGCATTCCTGAGCAAAGTGCCAGTATTCCTGCCCTCGGCGAAAGGAGGCTCAGTGAGCGCGCAGCGATACTAACGGCTTGTTGCGTCGATAGCGGGCCAGCCGTTCGGCTAGTTCGGCCGGCAGCGGGTCGCAGTCGACGAATCCCTGGCGCTGATAGAAGCAGCGTAGCTGCGGATGGCAGAACAGCCAGATGGCTTCGGGATGCTGCGCCAGACAGGCGCGCAGCAGTTCGCCGGCCACGCCCTGGCGCCGCAGCGCGGGCGCGACGAACAGGCCGGTCAGCCACTGTCCGGCGCTGACCGGGCGCAGGCTGAGGGCCGCGACGATGTCCCCGCTGCTCTGGGCGACCCACACCTCATCGCCTGCCTGGCCGCGCATGGGCGAGCGATGGCTGCGATAGAACTTGTTGAGCAGCGGCTGCAGCTCGGAGGGCAGGCAACGGTAGTGGAGGGTGGACATCGACCGGCACGGGTGAGGACAAGGCCTGCCATTTAACCGCGGATTTTGGTTAACGACTGCGCATTTGCGCCCTGTCGGTCCGTGACAGCTCACCGGCAGCACCGCATCATGAGCGCGCTCGTCCATCGCTCAAGGATTCCCGCGTGTCCCGACCGTCGCCCCCCACCATCGTGTTCGCCGCACAGAGTTCGGCCGGACGGGTGCGTACGCACAACGAAGATGCGCTGGCCTGTCGGCCTGAACTCGGCCTCTGGGCCGTTGCCGACGGCATGGGCGGGCACGCCAGTGGCGAGGTGGCCAGTGCCAGGGCGCTCGATGGGCTGATCGCCGCCTTGGAGCAGGGGCAGACACTGGAGGCGGCGGTGCAGGCTGCCCACCAGGCCGTACTGGCCGCCGCCGCGTCCAGCGATGGCGCGGCGGACATGGGCAGCACCCTGGTGGCGGTGCGCATGCAGGGCGATGCCTTCGAGCTGGCCTGGATCGGCGACAGCCGCGCCTATCGCATCGCCGCTGACCGCATCGAGCAGCTCAGCCACGATCATAGCTGGGTGCAGGTGATGATCGACGCCGGCCAGCTGAGCGTCGAGGAGGCGCGCGAGCATCCACGGCGCAACCTGATCCTGCAGTGCCTCGGCCAGGGGGAGCCGGTGCTCGACGTCGGCCTGCTGCATGGTCACCTGGCGGCCGATGAACTGTTGCTGCTGTGCAGCGATGGCCTGACCTGCGAGCTGGATGACCCGGCCATCCAGCACTGCTGCGCCGAGTCGGCCACCCTGGAAGCGATGGTCGAACAGTTGCTGGGGCTGGCAAATGGCCATGGCGGTAGAGACAATATCAGCTGCATCGTCCTCGGCCTCGCTGCGCCTGCCTTGCCCTGCGAGGCGCCGGCGCGCAGCCTGCTGAGCAAACTGTTCAAATTCCGTCAATCCTGAGTGCCAGTCGAGCCGTATGAACCAGCCTTCGATCAACGTACCCGGTTACAGCATTCATGGTCGCCTGGGCAAGGGAGGCATGGCGGAGGTCTACCTGGCCACCGAAGAGGCCCTGCAGCGCCAGGTGGCGCTGAAGGTCCTGCTGCATCGCGAGGATGAGGAATTCACCCAGCGTTTCATCAAGGAAGGCCACATCGTCGCCTCCTTGCAGCATCCGTCGATCATCACCATCTACCGCATCGACCAGCTGGCCGATGGCCGCCACTTCCTCGCCATGGAGTACCTGGCCGGTGGCGACCTGGCCCAGTACAAGGGGCAGCGCCTGGAGCCCGCGCGGGCCTTGCGCATCGTCCGGCAGATCGCCAGCGCCCTGGTCGTGGTGCACGACAAGGGGCTGGTGCACCGCGACATCAAGCCCGGCAACATCCTGTTCCGCGACGACGGCACGGCGGTGCTCACCGATTTCGGCGTGGCCAAGGCGCTGCAACTCGACAGCGACCTGACCCAGTCGGGGATCGCCGTCGGCAGCCCGGCCTACAGCAGCCCGGAGCAGGCGCAGTGCCAGGCGCTGGATGCGCGCAGCGACATCTACAGCCTGGGCGTGATCCTGCTGGAGATGCTCACCGGGCATAACCCCTTCCGTGGCGAGAACTACACCCAGACACTGATGAACCAGCTGCAGCTGGAACCGCCGCAACTGCCCGAGCCGCTGCGCGAGCTGCAGTGGCTGCTCGAGCGCATGCTGGCCAAGGCGCCGGATGAGCGCTTCGCCGACTGCCACGTGCTGCTGGCCAGCCTGGATGAGCTGCAGGATGCTGAACAGGAGCTGACGCGCATGACGCCGGCAGTCAAGGCGCCGCCACGCCAGGCCCGCCGGCGCTGGTTGCCCTGGGCGCTACTGGGCGTGCTGCTGCTGGCGGGGGCGGGCGCTGGTGGCTACTACTGGCAGCTGCAGCAGCGCATCGCCGGCTTGCTCGTGCTGGGCGAGGCGCGTCTGGCCGGCGGGCAGCTGCTGACCCCGGCGCAGGACAACGCCGATTACTACTTCCGCCAGGCGCTGCTGCTGGATGCCGACAACGCCCAGGCCAGCGATGGCTTGCAGCGCGTGCTGCAGGCGCGCATCCAGGGCTATCTGCAACTGGCCGAGGAGCGCCTGGCCGAGGGCCTGCTGATCCTGCCCGAGGACGACAGCGCGGTGCACTACTTCCGCCAGGTACTGGGCTGGGAGCCGGACAACCTGCTGGCACTGGCCGGGATCAACCGCGTGGCGCAGCGCTTCATCGATCAGACCGAGGCGGCCTATGCGCGGCGCGAGTACAACCTGGCGCTGGAGCAGATCAAGCAGGGGCTCGAGGCAGAACCCGACAACGAGCGGCTGCTGGCGCTGTACGACGGCCATCAGGAGCGTGTGCGCCAGGCCACGCAACCGGCTGCACGACCGGCGCAGCGTTCCTCGCAGAACCCGATCAAGCGCCTGCTGAACAACCTTTTCGACTGAACCGAGGCATTGACGATGCTCAGACTGCAGTTCCTGGATAACCGCCAAGCGCCGGTCTGGTTGAGCGACGAGCGCCTGACCATCGGCCAGGACAGCCGCAACCAGCTGGTGCTGGGCGATGCGGGCATCACCAGCTTTCATGCCGAGATTCGCCAGCACCAGGGCTACTACTACCTGAGCGATGCCAGCCAGGGCGCCACCTGGGTCAACGAGCAGCGCATCGGCAGCCGTTTTCAGCTGCGTGACGGCGATCGCCTGCGCCTGGGCAGCGTGGAGCTGCAGCTGGTCGACCCCGCCAAGGCGAACGTCAGGACGGATGCTCCGGCGCCGCGCTGGTTTCTCCAGGTCATCCAGGGCGAGCACCAGGGGCGCAAGTTCCACATCCACGGCTCGATGACCTTCGGCCGTTCGAGCAAGTGCGAGTTGTGCTTCAGCGACCTGGAACTGTCACGCCGGCACTGCGAGTTCTTCCTCAAGGACGACGTGCTGGAGATCAAGGACCTGGCCTCGGCCAACGGTGTGCTGGTCAACCAGCAGAAGGTCAGGACCGCCATGCTGCAACCGGGGGACCAGCTGAAGATGGGCTCGGTGACGTTGCTGGTGATCGGCCCCAAGGTCGACGTCAGCGAGGAGCCCGACGAGGACGCCACCCAGTTCATGCGCGTCGCCGACCTGCCCAAGGCACTGGCGGGCAAGGGTGCTGGCACGGCCACGCAGGCCGCGCGTCGCCAGACGGGCGCGGCACCCGCAGCGGCCAATCCCCTGCGCGCCGCCGCCCAGGCAAAGGCCGTTGCCGAGGCCACGCCTGCTGCGCCCGGTAGCGTTCGGCTGTGGCTGGGCGGCACGCTGATCCTGGTGCTCGGCGTGGTCCTTGGCGCGCTGTCGATGCGTCTGCTCGGCTAGACCGCCAGGCGCGACGATTCAGGCCGAGGCCAGGCGCCGGCGTTCGGCATGGATTTCCGGCAGGTCGCTGCGGCGCAGATAGACCCGCAGCGGCTCGCTGAGATTGACCCGGTCATCGATGCGCTGCTCCTGCAGCCAGGCCAGGCGCTGGCGATCCAGGCGCATCAGCTCGCCCTCGGCTTCGTGCCAGACGTATTCGCAGGTGGGGGTGATGGTCTCGGCGGGAACATCGAGGCCGAAGCTGTCTTCGGAGAAACGCAGCAGGTACTGCCCGGTCTTGGCGTTGTAGCCGACGAAACCCTGCAACTGGTCGGCGGCCTGGCAGATCTGGGTGGACGTGATACTCATGGCAAACCTCGTTTCCTGTGGGGTTTGCAGGCAAGGCGAATGGTTCTGTTTATCGGCGCAGCCTAACCGCCGGGACTGATGCCCGCGTTGCCATGGATCAAGAAACTGCCGGGCGTCGAGGGTGGCCTTACCGGGTGTGCGGGTTGCCAGGCAGGCGTTGCAGGGCCGGCAGCACCTGTTCGCGCAGCAGCGGCGCGAGGTCGTCGGGCAGGGGCGCATCGAGGGCCAGCCAGCGCAGTTCTTCCAACTCGGCAGCCGGTTGCACGGGGTGGGGCAGGCTGGCGCGGTAGATGTCCGCCTGCAGCCAGGTGTCGGCTTCGTTGGCAGCCGCCGCCTGGAATTGGCCAAGCGCGTGCAGCGCATCGGCGTCCAGGCGCAGTTCCAGCTCCTCGAACAGCTCGCGGCCGAGTGCCGCCAGCGCGTCCTCACCGGCTTCGCGCTTGCCGCCGGGCAGCATGAAGAAGCGCGTGTTGCGCTTGCGTACCAGCAGCAGGTGGCCGCGTTCGTCGAACAGGCAGGCGGCGGCGATGTGCAGGGTGGTGGTCATGAGTCAGGCAGCGGGCGTCCGGGGACGCCCGCCAGGCATCAGCCGGCGAGGCCGACGTAGACGTTCTGCACGTCGTCGTGACCGTCGATGGCCTCGAGGAAGGCTTCGACTTCTTCCATCTGCTCCGGCGTCAGGCTGGTGACCGGGTTCTTCGGACGGTAGCCGAGCTTGGCCGAGTTGACGGTGAAACCTTGCTCCGGCAGCGCCTTGCACACCGCGTCGAGGTCGGTCGGGTCGGTGATGAACAGGGTCGCGCCCTCGTCATCGGGCACGAAGTCCTGGGCACCGGCTTCGATGGCGGCCAGCTCCGGGTCCGCGCCGTCGTCGCTGCTGGCCTCGATCAGGCCGACATGCTCGAAATCCCAGCTCACCGAACCGGAAGCGCCGAGCTGGCCCTTGCGGAACAGCACGCGGATCTCGGCGACGGTGCGGTTGACGTTGTCGGTCAGGCACTCGACGATCAGCGGCACCTGGTGCGGCGCGAAGCCTTCGTAGAGGGTGCGCTCGTAGTTGACCACCTCACCGGACAGGCCGGCGCCTTTCTTGATGGCGCGGTCCAGGGTGTCCTTGGGCATCGAGGCCTTCTTGGCCTGGTGGATGGCAAGGCGCAGCTTGGGGTTCATGTCCGGGTCGGCGCCGTTGCGCGCAGCGATCATGATTTCCTTCACCAGCTTGCCGAAGATCTTGCCTCGGGCATTGGCGGCGGCTTCTTTGGGTTTGGCTTTCCACTGGGCGCCCATCTGGGGTCTCCTGGCCGATAGGTGAAAAGGCGTCGGCACGTAAGCGCGGCCTGACGATCGGATAGGCTGCGGATTCTAGTGCCTTGCGCGCCTCAGGGCACCTGCAATTTCGCCTGGCTGTCGTGCCGGCGTTCGCGTTGCGGCGCCGTGACGCTTGCCTGGGCCGGCATGGCGGCAGAACATGGCGGCCCCGCGCAATCGTCAGAAGGAGTTGCTCATGCCGCGTTGGAGTCCGTTCATGGCCTTGTGGGTCGCCGCCACGGCGCAGGCCGCGCCCGAACAGGTGCCGCTGTACCGTGAGATCAAGGATTGGGTGGTCGCCTGCGACAACCTGCGCGGCTGCGAGGCCATCAGCGCTGCCGACGGCTTCGACTACCGGCCCCTGAGCCTGAACCTGCAGCGCGCTGCGGGGCCCCGGGCACCGTTGCAGCTGTCCTTGCACTATGCCGAAGCGGGCGGTTACGCGCCGCTGCAACTCGATGGCCGGCCCCTGGCGAGTGCCGGGCGCCTGCGCCTGACGGAAGAGGACGACGGGGCCGCGTTGCTGGCCGAGGGCGCCGATGCCCAGGCCGTGCTGGCCGAGCTGCGCAACGCCAGTCAGTTGCGCATGGACGGGGAGCGCGAGTACGAGGCGGTGGTCTCGCTCAGCGGCCTTTCCGCCGTCCTGCTGCTGATGGATGCCGTGCAGGGGCGGGTGGATACCCAGGGTGCCCTGTACCGCCCGGGTTCGCGCCCGGACAGCGAGGTGCCAGCTGCGCCGCCGGCACCTGAGCTGCGCGCCCATCCCGGCGTCACGCCGCTGAGCGAGCACGAAAGCCAGGTCATCGCCGCTGCGGTGATGGCGCAAACCCGTGACCAGTGGGCCGAAGAGGACATGGGCGGCGAGCCCGAGGCCGAGGCTTACGCGCTCAACGAGCGCGAAGCCCTGGTGCTGATCCAGACCTGGTGCGCGGCCTACAACTGCGATTTCGCGGTGTACCGCGTCGACCGTCAGGCGCCGCATGCGCAGCGCGATCTGCAGCTCGACCCGCTGCCACTGGGGCATGACGGGCTGTCCGGGTGGGTCAGCTACGACAGCGACAGCGGCGAGCTGGCCTACCTGTACAAGGGTCGCGGCATTGCCGACTGCGGCGAGGCCGGCAGTTGGCGCTTCGATGGCGCGCGCTTTCAGCTGGCCTCGTTCAGCTATCTGGGACGCTGCGCCGGGCGCAATCCCGGCGAATGGCCCGTGCTGTGGCGAGTGGCCGAGCCCGACTAGAGGTAACGCCAGATCAGCTGCACGCCCGCCAGCAGGATGCCCAGCCGGGCGATGCGGTAGAACCACAGGTGGTTGATCCGCGATTGCAGCCACAGGCCGCTCCAGACCCCCAGCGGCACGATGGGCGCGAGCATCAGGCTCAGCAGCAGGTTGTCCCGGCTGAACTGGCCCAGCGCGGCGTAGGGGAACAGCTTCGCCGCGTTGGTCAGCAGGAAGAACAGGTTCACGGTGGCGACGAAACGCACCTTGTCCAGCTGCTGCGGCATCAGGTGCATCATCACCGGCGGGCCGCCGGCATGGGCGACGAAACTGGTGAAGCCGGCCAGCGTCGACAGCAGCGTGCCGCGACCCTTGTGCAGCGGTCGTGGGGCCGGGTGGCTGGCGATCAGGCCGAGGCCGACGAACAGGATGGCGATCACCCCGATCAGCAGGCCGATGGCGCGTTCGTCGAAGAAGCCGAAGGTCAGCGAACCGATGGCGATGCCCAGCGCCGCGCCGGGCAGCATGACCCTGAGGTTGGCCGTGTCCCACTTGCGCCAATAGGCCTTGAGGCCGACCACGTCCGCCAGGCAGAGGATCGGCAGCATGACGGCGACGGCCTGCTTCGGCGACGTCGCCAGGGCCAGCAGCGGCACGGCGAGACCGCCCAGGGCACCGCCGAAACCGCCCTTGGACAGCCCGGTGAGGAAGATCGCCGGCAGGGCGAACAGCAGGAAATCGTGCAGGGTCATGGCGGGCCACGGGCAGGAGACGAGGGCGCAGGTTAGCAGGCTGGCGAGCGGCTGGCTGCGTGGCCGGCGCGAGGTCGAGGACGGCGCGCCACGCACTGTGTGGTGTTTTTCGCTGCGTTCTGTGTCTGCCGGCCTGTCGCCTGCGCTGCTCTAATGGCCGCTCCCTTCATTCGAGGACTGTCTCCATGTCGCCCAAGGATCTGCTACTGGCGTTGCTGGTGATCGTCGTCTGGGGTCTGAATTTCGTGGTCATCAAGGTCGGCCTGCACGGCATGCCGCCGATGCTGATGGGGGCGCTGCGCTTCATGCTCGCCGCCTTTCCGGCGATCCTCTTCGTGCGGCGCCCGCAGGTGCCCCTGCGCTGGATGCTGGCCTACGGCATGACCATCTCGCTGGGCCAGTTCGCCTTTCTGTTCTACGCCATGTACGTCGGCATGCCGGCGGGCCTGGCGTCGCTGGTGCTGCAGTCGCAGGCCTTCTTCACCCTGTTCTTCGCCGCACTGTTTCTCGGTGAGCGCCTGCGTGGCAGCAACCTGTTCGGTTTGCTGGTGGCGGCCAGCGGCCTGGCACTGATCGGCCTGCAGGGCGGCCAGGCGATGACCCTGGCCGGCTTCGCCCTGACCATCGCGGCAGCGTCGATGTGGGCGCTGGGCAACGTCGTCACGCGCAGGCTGGGCAAGGTCAACCTGGTCGGCCTGGTGGTATGGGGCAGCCTGATACCGCCGCTGCCGTTCCTGGCCCTGTCGTTCTGGCTGGAAGGCCCCGAGTTGATCCTGCATTCGCTGCAGAGCATCAGCCTCGACTCGATCCTGGTGCTGGCCTACCTGGCCTTTGGCGCCACCATCCTCGGCTATGGCCTGTGGAGTCGCCTGCTGTCGCGCTACCCGGCCAGCCAGGTGGCACCGTTCTCGCTGCTGGTGCCGGTGGTGGGGATCAGCTCCTCGGCGCTGCTGCTGGGCGAGCGCCTGGGCAGCCTGCAGATGGTCGGCGCGTTGCTGGTCATGGCCGGGCTGCTGATCAACGTCTGGGGCGGGCGCCTGCTGGACAGCTGGCGCCAGCGCGCACCCGGCGCCGTCTGAACCGGCGCGCTGCCGTGGATCAGGCCTCCGGGCGCTTCTCTGGCAGGCGCTCGAGGATCTGATCCAGGCGTTGCTGGATGCGCTGGTCGATCTTCTCGTGCAGACGCATGATCTCCAGCTCGGCCCGCAGGTTCACCTCGAAATCCAGGCGCGCGGCCACGCGGTCCTTCGCCGCCTGGCGGTTCTGGCTCATCATGATGATCGGCGCCTGGATCGCGGCCAGGGTCGACAGCATCAGGTTGAGAAAGATGTAGGGGTACGGATCGAACGCCAGGCCGAAGTGCGCCAGCACATCGCTGTTGAGCAGCATCCAGCCGAGCATGGTCAGCGAGAAGCAGATGATGAAGGTCCAGGACCCGCCCACCGAGGCGACCCGGTCCGACAGGCGTTCGCCGAAGGTCGATTCGGCATCCGAGGCATCGGCCACGTCGCGGCTGATCGGGCGGCGCTGGCGAATGGTTTCCAGGACGTGGGTTTCTTCCGGCTCGAGCTCGTGCAGGGCTTTGCCGAGCAGGTGCTGGGCGAGTTGTTGCAGAGGGTGCGGGGTATTCATCGGGCGCAGCTCGCGTGAGGGGATGGCGAGATGCTGAACCGGATGCGCGCCGCTGTCACCGGGGACAGCGCGGAGAAGGGCGCGAAGGGCCGTGTCGACGGCCCTTCGCTGGCGGCAGGTCAGTCCTGGCGGCTGGTGACTTCCAGCAGGTGGTAGCCGAACTGGGTCTTCACCGGGCCCTGCACCACGCCGACCGGCGCGCTGAATACCACGGTGTCGAATTCCTTGACCATCTGGCCCGGGCCGAACGAGCCCAGGTCGCCGCCATTGCGGCCGGACGGGCAGCTGGAGTTGTCTCTGGCCAGTTGGGCAAAGTCGGCGCCACCTTCGATGGCGGTTTTCAGTTCGTTGCACTTGTCTTCGCTGGCAACCAGGATGTGGCGGGCAGTGGCGCGGGCCATGGGATACCTCCTATGAATTGAGCGGCAGAGCCTAGCGCAATCGACCCGACAAGCAAACGGTCGGCTTCACGCTTGGCTGCGCTAGGGCGATTACAACAGGTCCTTGTCGACGGCCTGTTGCAGGGTGCTCTGCGTCAACTGCCGGAGCAGGTTGTCGCTGCGGTCCTGGAAGGGCACGGCAAAGATCAGGAACAGGTGCATCCAGGTCGTCAGCGACTCCTGCTGCTGGGCGGTGCCGAGTTTCTCTCCATTGCCGTCGCGTACGGCCATGCTCATCGTCAGCGTGTTGTCGAAGGCGCCGGGAATCAGGAAGAAGGTCGCCCCGGTCAGTACGGCCAGCCCCATGTTGCCCGTCTCGTGGTTGTGCAGAGTGACGGTCAGGTACAGGTCGGACTCCTCCTGGGCGGTGGTCACGCGCGAAAAGCGACCGCTTTCGGAGAGCGTCTGCGAGATCACTTGTTCCAGCTTGGCGACGTCGGCCGTACTGACGCGCGGGTTGTCATTGACCTGGTATTCGCCGAAGACCTTGAGGTAGACGCTCGGTTTCTCCTGTTCGGGCGAGGCGAGCGGCCATTGGTCGACCGTCTGCAGCGAGTGATGGGAGTAAGTCATGCAACCCTGCAGGCTGGCCGAGGCGATCAGCAGGATCAGTGCAAAGAGTTTCTTCATGGGGAAATCCTTTTCAGTGGGTCAGTTGTCGGGTGCCGTCCTGCAGCAGCTGCTCGACCAGCTCGGTCAGCTGCTGTCCGCCAGACGGGAACATGTAGTCGTAGTCCCAGAGGCCGGTGTTCTTGTCCACCACCAGGTTCTTCTGCGACAGCGCCAGTTGCCGGCCCTGGTTGTCGAGGATCTGCAGCTCGGCTGCCAGGTCGTACTTGTCGACGTAGATCGGTCCGTTCACCCAGATCCAGATCGTCAGCGTCAGCAGTGCGCCGGGGACGTAACCCGGGTGTGGCGTGCGTTTGCCTTTCAGCGAGGAGAAGTCGAACTGCAGCTGGACGTCCTGTTCATTCAGCTTGGCGGGGAAGCTGATGACGCGCTTGAAGTACTCGCCCTTCTCGATGTGCTGGCTGATCTGGGCGGTCAGCTGGTTGCCGATGTTGCGACGGGTGTTTTCATCGATACGCGTGTCCGTGACCTTGACGTCCTTGATCATCGCGCTGCCCGGCAGGGAGTGTTCGATGATCTGGCTGGGAGGGTAGATCGGACCTGCCGGGGTGAACGACATGCAGCCGGTCAGGGTCATGCCGGCAAGGCCGGCCGCGAGAAAGCGTGCTTTGAACATCGATGAAGCATCCTTGGCGTATTGCTGAAAGGGCAGGTATCCGTCGGTGGTATCTGGATTTCCGCCTGAGCGCTGTCCCTCTGCCATCCTTCGGCGCGGCGGGATATTAGCGTCAAAATGCCATCATTGGAATGGCGAGCTGCAGTGTCTTTCCGCTTCGCCTGGCAACGGATTGCCTCGCGTCGGCAACGTGCTGCCGACGCGGGCCTGGAAGCCCTGTGAATACTGGCTTTCAGAGATGGCCCGTAATCTGCTTTATCAGAGGCTGAACGCTTTTCGCGGAGGCCCCATGACCAGTATCAACAACAGCATGCCTGCCATGCTCAGCTACTACGGTAGCCAGCTCAACAACCGTTCCAGCGCTGCCAGCGGCGACAGCGACACCTCGAGCAGCCAGGACCCGCTGGCCGATCTTCGCCGTTTCGCCAAGCAGGTGGTGGCGCGCAGCGAGGGTGGCTTGCTGCGCGCGATGCAGGGTGGCACGGCGCAGGCGGCCACTGGCCTGCAGGGCCTTGGCGAGAGCAAGGCGGCATCGTCTTCGGCGATCCAGTTGCCGGATGTCGAGGACCTCGACCGCGACGATGCGGCCAAGCTGCTGGAGCAGGTGCAGAAGATGGTGGATGGCGGCATGGACGGCAGTGTGCTGATCGCCGGCCGCAACGGCGAGCAGCAGACCGACTCGCTGGAAACCTACCGCCAGTGGCTGCAGGAGAAGGGCGGGCTGAGCGTCTACGCCTGATGCCGCTGGCTCAGCCGGGGACCGCGTCGATCGCGCTGGCCTCGTCTTCGTCCGCGATCACCTGATTGCGCCCGGCGCGCTTGGCGGCGTAGGTGCGCCTGTCGGCGGCCCGCATCAGTTCATCCAGCGACTGGCCGTCGCTGCCCAGGCTGGCCACGCCCGCGCTGAGCGTCATGGGCACGGCGCTGCCGGCCACCTCGAGCGGTTTGTCCGCCAGGCGCTGGCGCAGGCTTTCCGCGATCTCCCGTGCGCGCCCCGGCGGGGTGCCGGGCAGCAGCACGGCGAATTCCTCGCCACCCATCCGGCAGAACAGGTCATTGATGCGCAACCGCTGCGTCAGCACCGTGGCGAAGTGGGCCAGGGCGCGGTCGCCGACCTCGTGACCGAAACGGTCGTTGATCTGCTTGAAGTGATCGATATCGACGAACACCAGTGACAGCGCCGTGTCGTTGCGCAGGGCATGCGCGCGTTCGCGCTCGAACACTTCGCTCAGCTTCATGCGGTTCGCCAGGCCGGTCAGCGCGTCCGTGGTGGCTTGCTCGATCAGGCGCTTCTCGTTGAGCACCCGGCTGCGTTCGTAGATATGGGCGAAGATCATCACCGCCAGGCTGGCCAGGCCGAGGTTGGCGAGTATCACGGCGTTGACCAGTTGCTGCTCCGCCGGCAGGCGCTGGTTGAAGGTGAACAGGCCGATGCCGACGAACAGGATCGAGCCGTACAGGCCCAGGCGCAGCCCGAGTAGCATGTAGCAGATGATCGGGATGGTCTGAATCCAGGCGAACACGGCGAAGGTGGTATGTGGGCGCGACAGCGCCACGATCATGATGCTGAAGAACGGCAACAGGTAAATCGTGGTCAATAGCTGCAGATTGCGCGTTCGATCGATGATCATCAGCATGTACAGCGACACGCCGGCGTAGCCGATCTCGAGCGTGGCCAGCAGCCAGTTGTCGCGCAGCAGGTTGACCACGAAGAAGAACAGGCCGCCGACCAGAGTGATCCAGAGCAGGGCTTTGAGGACCAGGCGTCGATGTTGTTCGTTCTTGGCGAAGTGATCGGGCATTGGCTGTTCTCTGGCAGGATCGGGCAATCGTCTGGGCGGTTCGAGATGACACCTGGGGCTTATGCAGGAACCCTGCCGTCTGCGCGGCAAACCCGCAATCACTGAGGGTTTCGCGCAGGTCGGCGCTGATCATGATGCTGTGCTGGAGATGGCGACAGAATCACGACGTTAGTGGAGAGAGAGCGGTATGACAACGGCAGGCAAGAGGTGGGGACGCGGATCAGGGCTGCTGGCGCTGCTGATGGTGGCCGCCGTCACCTCGGTACAGGCGAGTGAAGATGTGGCATTGATCGACGCGATCAACGCCTATCGGGGCGAAATACAGCGCTGCGGCGTGCAGGCCTCGGAGCCATTGCCACCGCTGGCGGACGACCCGCGCCTGGTGCTGCCGGCCAATGGCACGGCGGACCTGCAGGACGCGCTCGGCGCCGCCGGCTATCCGCTGGTCAACGTCAAGGCCATCACGCTTTCCGGGCCGCGTGATGCGCGCTCGGCCATGCAGGCGCTGAGCGAGAGTTTCTGTCGGGTGCTGCTCGACCCGCAGTTCATCGACGTCGGGGTCAGCCAGCAGGGGCGTGACTGGCGCATCGTTCTGGCGCGGCCATTGCTCAGCGGTCGCCTGCAACCCTGGCAGGCCGAGGGCGAGAAGTTGCTGATGGCGATCAACCGGGCGCGGGCCCAGGCGCGCCATTGTGGTGCCCAGGCCTTCGGCGCAGCCGATCCGCTGGCCTGGAATGCGCCGCTGGGCAGTGCGGCCGAAAGCCACAGCCGGGCCATGGCCAACGACAACTTCTTCGCCCACCAGGGGCGCGACGGACGCACTCCGGGTGATCGCGCCGAGCTGGCCGGCTATGGCGGGGGACGCGTTGGCGAGAACATCGCCGCGGCGCTGGATACGCCGGCCAGGGTCGTCGAGGGCTGGCTGGCCAGCCCCGGACATTGCGCCAACATCATGAACCCCGAGTACAGCGAACTGGGCGCCGCCTACGCCAGCGACCCGCAGAGCGATGCCGGCATCTACTGGACGGCGCTGTTCGGCGGGCAGTGAGCCGCCGCCTCAGTCGCGGGCGAACAGCGTGGCCAGGTGCTGTTCATAGCGCGCCACGTCACGCTCGATGTCCGGCACCTTCATCACGTCGTTGCAGATGAAGGTGGGCAGGGCGCTCATGCCAAGAAACTCGTTGGCCTTGTGGAACGGGAAGTACACCGCGTCCACGCCCTTGCCCTCGAAGAAGTCGCTGGGGTCTTCGAACGCCTGCACCGGCGCGTTCCAGGTCAGCGACAGCATGTACTGCTTGCCCTGAATCAGGCCGCCGCTGCCGTACTTCTGCGAGGCATCGGAGCGGGTGCGGCCGTCGTTGGCGTAGAGGCTGCCATGGCCGGCGGTGAACACCTCGTCGAGGTAGCGCTTCACCGTCCAGGGCGCGCCCATCCACCAGCCGGGCATCTGGTAGATGACCACATCGGCCCAGAGGATTTTCGCGACTTCCTCGTCGACGTCGTAGCCGCCGTCGATGAAGGTGGTCTTCACGTCGCAGCCGGCGCGATCGAGGAAGGCCAGCGCCGCGTCGTGCAGGGTGCTGTTGTACTGGCCGTGGGAATGGGCGAAGGCCTTGCCGCCGTTGAGCAGGAGGATCTTTTTCATCGGGTGTCTCCAGAAAATGTGGCGGCAGGTTAACCAGCCCCGCGCGTGCGAAACACCCAGGCACGCTCAAATGATTGTTGACTGAAAGTCATGAAATTGAGCATTTGGCATGCGCTAACCTGGGGTTTTCCTCACCTGCCCAGGAGCCCTCATGCACGCATTCATCCTTCACGCCCACACCCGGCCCGAGCAGGCCACAGCCTTCGAACGCCTGTTCCGTGCCTACGTCGAGCCCAGCCGTGCCGAGCCGGGCTGCATCGAGTACCACATGCTGCGCGACGCGCAGGACCCGACGCTGTTCATCTTCTACGAGGTTTGGGCGTCGCAGGCCGCCCTGGACGCGCACATGGCGCTGCCGCACATGCAGGCGTTCCATGCACGGCGCATGGACTACCTGCGTCGCGATCTCGAGGTTCGCCGGGTCGAGGTGCTCCTGCCCGCCGCGCTCATCGCGCAGTAGCCCGGCTTCTGCTGGCCTGCCGGCTGGCCAGGGTCATCAGGCGCTGGAAGGTGGGGCAGGCCAGGTGGTTCTCGGCCGGGCATGCCGCCGCATGGCGCAGGCCGTCGCGAATGGCGCTGAGGCGGCGGATGGTCTGGTCCAGCTGCTCGGCCTTGCGTTCCAGGCGCTCGCGGTCGATGGCCGGTCCCCCTTCGCTGGCGAGCATCCCGGCGATGTCTTCCAGCGAGAAGCCGGCGGTACGCCCCAGCGCGATCAGCGACAGGCGTTGCAGCACCGACTCGGCGAACACCCGCCTCAGGCCGTTGCGGCCAATCGAGCGGATCAGCCCCTTTTCTTCGTAGTAGCGCAGGGTCGAGGCCGGCAGCCCCGACCAGCGGGCGACGGTGCCGATATCCAGCTCTTTCATGCTTGACCTCAAGTCGACTTCAACTGGCAGCCTTCTATCACAGGCATTTCAGCAAGGTTGAATGGAGGTGGTCATGGTAGTCGAAATCATGGTGCTGGGCGTCGGTGCGACGCTGTCGATGGACCTGTGGGCGTTGCTGCGGCGGCGCTGGTTCGGCGTGACGTCGCTGGACTATGGCTGGGTCGGGCGCTGGCTGGGGCACATGCGCCACGGCCAGTTCCGCCACGCGGCGATCGCCAAGGCGCCGCCGTTGCGGGGCGAGCGTCTGCTCGGCTGGGGCTTCCATTACCTGACCGGGCTGGTGTTCGCCGCCGCTTTCCTGGCCTGGGGCGGTCAGGCCTGGCTGCAGCGTCCGGCGCTGCTGCCCGCGCTGCTCTTCGGCGTGGTCACGGTGGCCGCGCCGCTGCTGGTGATGCAGCCGGCCTTCGGCATGGGGATGGCCGCGAGGCGCACGCCCAAACCCTGGCTGGTGCGGCAGCGCGCGTTGCTGACGCACCTGGTGTTCGGCCTGGGCCTGTACCTGAGCGGGGCGGCGCTGGCCTGGCTGGGCTGACGCCTGGTTCAGCCCTCGACCGGGATGCTGAACAGCACCGCCGCCAGGCCGACCAGGCCGAGCAGGGTGAAGCCAGCGATCTGCAGGTGACGCCGCAGGCTGGCCGGCTGCTGCGCGGCGCGTACGGCGGCCAGCAGCGCCTGCACGGCGTAGTACAGGGCGAAGGCCCGCGAGGCGTGGCTGATGATCTCGAAGACATCGAACAGCCAGGTCAGCAGCAGGCCGGTGAGGGTCAGCAACACGTAGCCGTGGCGCGCGCGCAGGCGCTGGCCGCTGAGTTCGTTGATCAGCCCGCCCGAGGCGCTGGTGTCGGCCACCGCGGCGCTGAACTGGGCGCTGAGGGCGGCGGCGATCAGCAAGGGCGGCAGCACCAGGGCGACCACGCCCATCAGGTCGATGATCGCGGTCTCGTCCAGGGTCATCGTCTGCTGGTGGAAACTCAGCGTCAGCAGGGCCGCATAGACCAGGTAGATGGCACTGGCGAGCCACTGCGCATGGCGCATCGAGCGCACGCGCGTGGCCGCGTCGTAGTGCTGGCCGAGGTAACGCGAGGTCTCGAAGCCCTGCACGGTGACGATCAGCCCCAGCAGCAGCTGCAACGCCAGCGTGCCCTGCGTGCTGGCCGGGCTGTAGGCCAGCACGCTCGCCATGTCCTGCTGCGCGGTATGCACGGCGAGGCCGGCTAGCAGGCTGGCGATGATCGCCAGCTTCAGGCTCACGGAGAACTTCTCCAGGCGCTCCATCACGCTGAAACCGCGCAGGTAGCCGGCGGCGAGGATGAGCAGGTAGATCAGCGTGGTGATGACCTTGGGCAGCGTGCCGCCCCGCACGTCGACGATGCGCCCGGCGAATGCGCCGAAGAGGTTGAGGTAGTAGGCCACGGAGATGAAGTAGGCGAAGGCCAGCACCCAGGACGACAGCCGTTCGCCAAGGTCCTGCAGCGGCGTGCCCCGGCCCTGGGGCGAGTCGCCCAGGTAGCGGATGTTGAAGCGCATGGCGCTGCCGAAGGCATAGCCCAGGGCGCACAGGACGAGCATGGCCAGCGGCGCCCAGCTGCCGAAGTTGACCAGCATCACCGGGCCGAGGATGAGGAAGCCACTGCCGATGATCGAGGCCAGCGGGGTCACGGTGGCGCGCCACATCGGTGCCTTGGCGACGCGCGGCCAGAACAGCAGGGCGGCCACCAGCAGCAGCGTCAGCACGATCATCGCGGTCACTCGCGGACCTCCGGCAGTCAGGGATTCGAGGGCGCCTATTCAAGCGCCATGCGCCCGGCGCTTCAAGCGCGCGGGCGCAGGCTGTGACTCAGTGCGAATAGCCCTCGGGCTTGCGGATGGTCTTGAGCAGGTCATCCGGGGTGATGTGGCCGACCACCTGGGTGGCGGCACTGCCGGGTTGTGGCAGGTCGAGGATGTGCCCCTTCATCTTGCCGATCACGTGCATCTCGCACGGCTTGCAGTCGAACTTCAGGGTCAGCACTTCGTCGCCGTGCACCAGCTGCATCGGCGCGACCTTGGTGCGCACGCCAGTCACGCCCTTGGCCTGCTTCGGGCACAGGTTGAAGGAGAAGCGCAGGCAGTGCTTGGTGATCATCACCGGCACTTCGCCTTCTTCTTCGTGGGCCTCGTAGGCCGCGTCGATCAGTTGCACGCCATGGCGGTGGTAGAAGTCGCGGGCCTTCTGGTTGTAGACGTTGTAGAGGAACGACAGGTGCGACTCGGGGTAGACCGGCGCCGGATCGCTCTCGGCTTTGCGCCGGCCGCGCGGGTGGGCGGCGACGCGGGCCTCGGTCAGCGCCTCGATGGCCTCGCGCCGCAGCGCCTTGAGCTGCGAGTTGGGCACGAAGAACGCCTGTGGTGCGTCGAGGCTGACGCCCTGGGCGTGGTAGATGGTGGTGCCGAGCTGGGTGAGCAGGTCGCGCAGGCCATCCAGCGCCTGCTCGGGCTTGTTGGCGGCGCCGAACGGGCCGGGCAGGGCGACCTCGACGCTGATGCCTTCTTCGCTGGTCGCGGTGAGCTTCAGCGCGTCTTCACGCAGCTCGACCTTCCAGTTCACGCCGATGCGGCGCTCGGCGCTGGTGCGCTGCAGCGCTTGCTGCCAGTTGTGGTCGAGGTTGCGCGAGAGCGGATGGTTGGGGCGCAGGCGCAGCAGGCCATCGGGCATCTCGTTGGGTTCGACGCGGTAGCGGTAGCGCTTCTCGCCGTCCTCCTCGAACTCGCCCTTGAGCTCGGCGATGTTGGCGCGAAAGCCCACCACCTCGCGCTTGACCAGCACGTTGAGGCCGTCGCCGTTGGACAGCGGCGCGTGGGTGACGGCGATCAGGTCGCGCTTGTTCACCTTCTCGACATGGCCGACGGCGAGCCCGGTGAAGGTCGGCGAGTCGAAGGCGCCGATATCCACCTTGCGTTCGGTGACGAAGTAGTCGGTGCTGCCACGGTGGAAGGTCTTGTCCGGATCGGGCACGAAGAAGTGCGCGGTACGCCCGCTGGAGGCGCGGGCCAGGTCCGGGCGATCCTCGAGAATCGCGTCCAGCTCGCGGCGGTAGTGGGCGGTGATGTTCTTCACATAGGCCACGTCCTTGTAGCGGCCCTCGATCTTGAACGAGCGCACGCCGGCTTCCACCAGGGCGCGCAGGTTGGCGCTCTGGTTGTTGTCCTTCATCGACAGCAGGTGTTTCTCGTAGGCGATCACGCCGCCTTTCTCATCCTTGAGGGTGTAGGGCAGGCGGCAGGCCTGCGAGCAGTCGCCACGGTTGGCGCTGCGCCCGGTCTGCGCGTGGGAGATGTTGCACTGGCCGGAGAAGGCCACGCACAGCGCGCCATGGATGAAGAACTCGATGGCGGCATCGGTGGCATCGCTGATCGCGCGGATCTCCTGCAGGTTCAGCTCGCGCGCCAGCACCAGCTGGGAGAAGCCGGCCTGGTCGAGGAACCTGGCGCGTTCCAGGGTGCGGATATCGGTCTGGGTGCTGGCGTGCAGTTCGATGGGGGGGATGTCCAGGTCCATGACGCCCATGTCCTGCACGATCAGCGCATCCACGCCCGCGTCGTAGAGCTGGTGGATCAGCGCACGGGCCGGTTCCAGTTCATCGTCATGCAGGATGGTGTTGAGGGTAGTGAACACCCGGGCGTGATAGCGGCGCGCGAACTCCACCAGCTTGGCGATCTCGCTCACCTCGTTGCAGGCGTTGTGCCGCGCGCCGAAGCTCGGGCCGCCGATGTAGATGGCATCGGCGCCATGCAGGATGGCCTCGCGGGCGATCTCGACATCACGCGCAGGGCTGAGCAGTTCCAGGTGGTTCTTGGGCAGGGACATGGTGGTTTCTTTTATCAGGCTGGGCACACGGGCAAGGTGCGCATTGTAGCGGCCTGATGACCCTGCGGCACCTGGGCGTGATCAACGGCGCTCCGTGCTGCCGTCCAGGCCCTGCAACTCCGGGCGTGTGCCGAAGACCTGCATGACGTCGCCCAGCGACATCCACCAGTCGTCATGCCATTTCAGCACGCGCAGGCGTTTGTCGGCGGTGTTCAGCTGTCGGTAGCTGGGCAGCCCCACGCTGCTGAACAGGTGCGGCAGCAGGGTCTGGTACAGCCAGGTGCGCAGGCGGCGTGCGCGCGGGCTGGCGTCGTTCAGGCTGAGGCGCAGCAGGTTCTCCAGGTCGATCATGGCCTGGGGCGTTTCCTCGTTGCCGAACAGGATGCCTTCCGGGCGGCACAGCCGCAGCAGCGAGGCGTTCCAGTCATCCATCTCCAGTGCCTGGCAAACGGGGCCGGCGGCGAACCAGAAGTGTCCGTCGGGCGTGCGCTGGACCGTGAAACGGATGTCTTCGAAGCTGGGGTGGAGTGGGCTGATCATGGCGCTCTCCTTGTGCACGAAACAGCGATCGGTGAAATGCGATGAAATCATGAATTTCATATAAAATACAACAGACTGTTCAATCTAGCGTGGGGGCGGAATTTAACGTCCGCGTCCATGACCGAGAAATCCGAATTCGCCCAGCGGCTGCGTAGCGCCATGCTCGCAGCTGGATATCCAGACCGCCCAGCCGTGCTCGAACGCGAGTTCAACTCGCGCTATTGGGGACGTTCGGTGACGTTTCAGGCTGTTTCGCGCTGGCTGCGTGGCGAGTCGATCCCCTCCCAGGACAAGCTGCAGGTCCTGGCCGAGTGGCTGCGTATCGAGCCGCAGGTGCTGCGCTTCGGTGAGCGGGCCGGGGTGACGGTGCGCGAGCAGCGCGGGCGCTGGGAGGACCCCAAGTTCTATCAGGAACGCGAAGTCATCGAGACCTTTCTCGGCCTGCCTGCGCAGCAGCGCAAGGTGGTGCGTGAGGTGGTGATGGCCCTGGCCCTGGCGGCCAAGGCCAACGGCGAAGGCGAGCGCTGACGGGGCGGCGGCGTCACCGATAGAAGGCCGAGGGCGTCACGCCGAACTGACGGCGGAACGCGGCGGCGAAGGCGCTCTGGCTGTCATAGCCGTGCTGCAGCGCCACCTGCAGCACGGGCAGGCCCTGCGCCAGGGCTTCCAGTGAGAGCAGCAGGCGCGCCTGCTGGCGCCAGCGGCCGAAGGTGACGCCGGTGCTGCGCTGGAAATGGCGGTGGAAGGTCTTGCTGCTCATCGCCAGTTGCGCCGCCCAGTGTTCGGCCGAGTCGCTCTGCGCCGGGTCATCCGCCAGGCTCTGGCACACCCGGGCGATGCGCGGGTCACTCGGCCAGGGCAGGTGCAGCGGCAGCACCGGCAGGCTGCTCAGTTCATCCAGCAGAAAGCGCATCAGGCGGCCATCACGGCTGTCGGCGGTGTATTGCGCCGGCACCAGGGTGGCGGCCTGGATCAACTCGCGCAGCAGCGGGTTGACGTCGATCACGCGGTTGCCAGCCGGCAGCCCCGGGGCGGCATCGGGATTGACGAACAGGCTGCGCACGCGGGTGACGCCGCGCATGTGCAGGGCATGTTCGCAGCCGGCTTGCAGCCACACGCCCCGGTTCGGTGGCGTCACCCAGCGCCCGGCCGGGGTATCGACCACCAGCACGCCCTCGATGGCGTAGATCAGCTGCGCGCGCGGGTGGTTGTGCGACGGCACCCGGTGGCCGCTGGGGTAGTCGACGGCCACGCCGGTGACCGGCATGGCCAGTGATTCATAGGGCAGTTCGGTGTGATCGACCATGGCGGGCTGCGCGGTGGGAGGGCGAGCCAGCCTAGCGCTGCGCCGCCAGATTGTCCATTTCGCGACAGTGATAGGCCATTTGGCGTGAGATGGTCGAGACCGTGCGCTCTACGCTGGGCACTCATCCATGCAGGCGCCGCCATGACCGTCCTCATCCCGCTGCTACCCGCCCTGAGCCTCGGCCGGGGTCCGACTCGGTGCGTGACCGCCACGCGCCGCTGATCTCCCCCTGATCCCGGCCTCAGGCAGCCTGCAGCGCAGGCAGGGGAGATCACGCTGTTCTCCGTTCCCCATCGAGGCTTTGTCATGTTGCGTAATCCGCATAGCAAGTACCGCGCGTTCCCCCCTGTCGACCTGGCTGACCGGCGCTGGCCGCAGCAGCGCCTGCACCAGGCGCCGATCTGGCTGTCCACCGACCTGCGCGACGGTAACCAGGCGCTGTTCGAACCGATGAACCGCGAGCGCAAGCTGCGCCTGTTCGGCGAGCTGGTGCGCCTGGGGTTCAAGGAAATCGAAGTGGGCTTTCCCGCTGCCTCGCGCACCGACTTCGACATCATCCGCCAGCTGATCGACGAGGGTGGCATTCCGGACGACGTCACGCCGATGGTAATGAGCCAGCTGCGCGACGACCTCATCGAGCGGACCGTGCAGGCCGTGGCCGGCGCGCGGCGGGTGATCGTGCACCTGTACAACGCCATCGCCCCGGTATGGCGCGAGGTGGTGTTCAAGCTCTCGGTGGATGAGGTGGAGGCGCTGGTGGTGCGCCATGTCCAGTCGTTCAAGGCGCTGACGCAGGCCCATCCCGAGACCGAGTGGGTGTTGCAGTATTCGCCGGAAACCTTCTGCATGGCCGAGCTGGAGGTGTCGCTGCGCATCTGCAACGCCGCCATCGCGGCCTGGGACGCCGGGCCTGGGCGCCCGATCATCATCAACCTGCCGACCACCGTCGAGGTCAGCACCGCCAATGTCTTCGCCGACCAGATCGAGTGGATGCACCGGCGCCTGGCGCGGCGCGAGCATGTGCTGCTCTCGGTCCACCCGCACAATGACCGCGGCACCGGCGTGGCCTGTGCCGAGCAGGCACTGCTGGCGGGCGCGCAGCGGGTCGAGGGCTGCCTGTTCGGCAATGGCGAGCGCAGCGGCAACCTCGATCTGGTGACCCTAGCGCTGAACCTCTACACCCAGGGCATCGACCCGGGCCTGGATTTTTCCGACATCGCCGGGGTGGCGCGGGTGTCCGAGGCCTGCACCGGGCTGCCGATCCACCCGCGCCATCCCTACGTCGGTGACCTGGTGTTCACCGCGTTCTCCGGCTCGCACCAGGACGCCATCGCCAAGGGCTTCGCCGCTCGGACGCCGGATGGGCCGTGGCAGGTGCCGTACCTGCCGATCGACCCGCAGGACCTGGGGCGAACCTACGACAGCATCGTGCGGGTCAACAGCCAGTCCGGCAAGGGTGGCATCGCCTACCTGCTGCAGCGCGACCAGGGCGTGCAGATGCCGCGCCGCCAGCAGGTGGAGTTCAGCGCCATCGTGCAGAAGCAAGCTGATAGCAGCGAGACCGAACTGTCCAGCGCCGAGCTGTGGCAGCTGTACCAGCGAACCTACCTGGCCCCCGCACAGCCGGGCGGTGCACTGGTCTATGTCGGCCATCGCCTGCAGGACGACGGCGAGCGCCAGCGGATCGAACTGGATGTCGAGGTGGCCGGTCGGCCCCTGCAGCTGCGTGGTGCAGGCAATGGCCCGCTGGCGGCGGCGGTGGCCGCCCTCGACCTGCCGCTGCGTGTCGACGATTACCAGGAGCACAGCCTGGGTGGTGGTAGCGAGGCCTGTGCGCTGGCGCTGGTGGAGGTCAGCTGGCCAGGGCAGCCCGGTTCGCGCTTCGGCGCCGGCCGCGATGGCAACCTGTTGCGTGCCTCGCTGCAGGCGTTGCTGGCCGCGGTGTCGCGCTTCGCCCCGAGCACGCAGCGGCTCGCCGAGCGCTGCCGCTGAGGAGGCCGGCAGGGCGGGCAAAGGCGGCGCAGGCGCGCCGCCGGGTCAGGCCTCAGCCCAGCAGTTCGGCAAAGGCCTTGTCCGCTTCGAGCACCTCCGGCAGCGCAGCGAACAGCGTGTCCAGCGCCACTTCCTCGAACAGCGGACCTTCCAGGCTCTGCTGCGCCTGCTCGCTGACGCCATCGAGCTCGATGGTTTCGGCGACGAGCACCGACTGCGCGACCAGCCGTGCGTACTGGCTGTCGCCGGGGGCCTGAGTCGGGCGGGCCTGGTAGGCGATGGCGTGCTGGATCAGCTCCGGCAGTTGCCAGCGGCGCGCCAGCTCGGCGCCGACCTCCGGGTAGCCGAAGCCCAGTTGCAGGTTTTCCTCGGCGGCATGGGCGGCGGCTTCACGCTTCGGGTGGCGGTTCATGCGCCGGGCGAAGTCCGGTGCGCCGGTCTGGATCAGCAGTTCGCCGATGTTGTGCATCATGCCGCAGGTGAAGGCGGCATCGGTGTCCAGCTTGAGCTGCTTGGCCAGGCAGCGGGCGATGCTGGCCACGCGGAAGCTGCGAATCCAGAAGCCCTTGAGGTCGAATCCGGTATCGGCCTGGAACGCACCCGTCATGGCCGAAGCCAGCACCAGCGTGCGCAGGGTGTTGAAGCCCAGGCGCATGGCGGCGTCCTCGACGCTGACCGCCTCGCGCGCACCACGAAAGCGCGGGGAGTTGGCCAGGCGCAGCACCTTGGCCGCGATCACCGGGTCCCGCTCGATGTTGCGGGCCACGCTCTCCAGGCTGGAGGAGGGGTTGTCGAACTGTTGGATGAGTTCCTGCGCGACTTTCGGAATGCTGGGCAGGGTGTGCAGCTGGTCGAAGAGGCTTTCTATATCCATGGTGGCTCCGATAGATACGGGCGCGGCGCTGGCGCTCGGTGAGAAAGTGCTCTTTGAGCATAGCCGCGCCTGCGCTCGCGGCCAGTCGCGCAGCCGCTGGTTAGAGCCTTTTCGTCGTGCCGCCGGCGTCGAGCAGGCACGCAGAAGCACCAGCCGGGAAGGGGGCTGGTGCTTCCGCCTACAGCCTTACTGGCGCGGCGCGGTGCTGGTCTGCGCAGCGGCGGACCAGACCCGGTAACGCACCTCGACATCGGCTGGCGCATAGATCACCAGCGGCAGCTTGCTGTTGTAGCGCACCAGTTGCGGCTCGCCGCCGACACGCACGAACGCCTGCTTGCGACTGCCGTCCGGGCAGGCCATCAGGGTGCTCATGGCCGGGCCGACCTTGCTCAGTTCGTAATAGCTGTAACCCCAGCCTTCGACGTTCTTCTCCTGCCACTGGCCGCCCAGGCGCTGCTGGTTGCAGTCCACTTCCAGGGTCTTGCCGGCGATGATCTCGACCTTGTGCTCGGCCTCGTTGGCCTGGGCCGGCAGTTCGATCACGTGGCGGTTGTAGCCGTCAGCGGCGGCAGGGTAGGGCTTGAGGGCTTCTGGCGTGGTGGCGCAGGCGCTCAGGGGCAGGGCGCAGGCGAGGGCCAGCAGGGGCAGTTTGCTTCGGGTCATGATGATTCCTTGCTGAAAGGCCTTGTGGGCCGTCCGTTATGAGGGGCCGCCAGGTCGGCGGAGCAACACTGACCATCTGAAATAGGCAAAGTTCTCGTGCTTTTCAAGCCGAGTCGGTCGCGTTCTGTCAGCTTGTCTCGGCAGAGGCTTTCAACTCAGCTGGCAAGGCCTGCTGCAGGTAGTCCATGAACAGCCGCACCTTGGGCGTCAGTTCGTAGCGATGGCGCACGCACAAGTAGTAGTGCAAGGGCGCGCTGGTGGCTCGGCTGCGTGTCGGGGTGGCCGAGGAGAACAGCTCGACCAGTTCGCCACGGGCCAGGTACGGATCGGCGACGAACGAGGCCAGTCGGGTAATCCCGCCGCCTGCCGCCGCGCACTGGGCAAGCGCGTCGATATCGTTGCTGCTCATGCCAGCGCCGACTTCGGCGTCGAAATGCACGCCGTCGCGCGTGAAGCCCCAGCGCAGGAAGCGTCCGTCCGTGGCGAAGCGAAACAACAGGCAGTCGTGGTCACGCAGCTGTTCGGGCTCGCTCGGGCAGCCAGCGCGCTGCAGGTAGGCCGGTGCTGCGCAGAAACGGGTCTGCGCGGTGGCGATACGTCGTGCAACCAGGCCGTTCTGCAACTGCTGCTCGATGTGGATGCTGATGTCCACGCCTTCCTGCACGTGATCGACGATACCGTCAGTGGTCAGCAGCTCGCAGCGGATACGTGGGTGCCGCGCCATGAATCCTGGAATCAGCGGGGCCAGCACGTGGCGCCCGAATGCTGCGCTGGCAGCGATACGCAGTTGGCCACGCGGTTCGTCCTGCAGGTCGGCGACATCGGAACGGGCCAGCTCCAGGTCCTGGAGCACCGTCTGCACGCGCTCGAGATACAGCGCTCCAGCGTCGGTCAGTGCCAGGCTACGGGTGGTGCGGGTGAGCAGGCGCACCCCCAGGCTCTGTTCCAGGCGCACGATATTCTGGCTTGCGGCAGCGGCGCTGATGCCTTGCAGGCGCGCCCCGGCGGCGATGCTGCCACTCTCCACGGCTTTGACGAAGCTCTCCAGGCCTCGCAGGGTATCTGTACCTTTGCTTTGCAATGCTCAGCCTTTTCGTAAGTTAAGGTTGATACTCAACTTACCTCTCGCCCTCTACCGCCGCAATCGCCATCCTCGCTAGAGTGCCGGGCACTTCAATCGATCAGGAGCAACGAACATGTCCGACCTGGAGCTTGCGTCGCCGGCGTCACGCAACTGGAAACTCCCAGCACGGGCCATGCCGGTGGCTTTTGCCTTCTTCATGTCAGGCATCATGGCCTTTCTCATGTCGTTGGTGATCACGGCGGCGAACCGAGGCATCGGTGAGGGGTATCTGCACGCGGTACTGGGTGCCTACAGCCTGGCCATGCCGGTGGCGTTCGTTTGCGTCATGCTCGTGCGGCCGGTCGTGCTCAAACTGGTCAGCCTGACCGTGCGGCTGCCCTGAACAACGCTGCAGGTTCGCTGGGGCACGTCGGGCTCCCAGCGATGATGCCGAAGGATCAGGCAAAGACGAAATATTTGCGCACGGTTTCGACCACTTCCCAGGTGCCCTTCATGCCGGGTTCGACCACGAAGATGTCGCCGGCCTTGAGGTGGATCGGCTGCATGCCGTCCGGGGTGATGATGCAGTAGCCTTCCTGGAAGTGGCAGTACTCCCACTTCACGTACTCCACGCGCCACTTGCCGGGCGTGCAGATCCAGGTGCCCATGATCTTGCTGCCGTCTTCGGAGGTGTAGGCGTTGAGGTTGACGGTATGCGGGTCGCCTTCGATGCGCTCCCATTTGCAGGCGTCGACGACGGGCATCGGCTGGGTATCGCGCAGAACGGTGATCGGTTGGTTGGCCATGGAGCGCTCCGGTGAAGGATCAAAGGGGCGTTCACCATAGAGGGCGCGGGCGGCGGTCAGTTGCCTGGGGTCGACATGGGGCTGTTCATTCGCGCAGTGCAGATGCCGTTGCGGCCCGGAAAAAGCGAAGGCCGGCGTTTCGGGCCGGCCTTGCGGTGTGGCGCATAGCATCGAGTCATACGAGGTTCTCGATCCGTTCATGGAAGGGGTTCAGGCGACGCGGTTCTCGATCAGACGGTCGGAGCCACCTTCGGCGACGCGGTTCTGGATCAGGCGATCGGAGCCACCTTCGGCGACGCGATTCTGGATCAGACGGTCGGAGCCACCTTCGGCAACGCGATTCTCGATCAGACGGTCGGAGCCACCTTCGGCGACGCGGTTTTCGATCAGGCGATCGGAGCCACCTTCGGCAACGCGGTTCTGGATCAGGCGGTCGGAACCACCTTCAGCGACGCGATTCTGGATCAGACGGTCGGAGCCACCTTCAGCGACGCGGTTCTCGATCAGGCGATCGGAGCCACCCTCGGCGACGCGATTCTGGATCAGACGGTCGGAGCCACCTTCGGCGACGCGGTTTTCGATCAGACGATCGGAGCCACCTTCGGCAACGCGATTCTCGATCAGACGGTCGGAGCCACCTTCGGCGATGCGGCTTTCGATCAGGCGGTCGGAACCCCCTTCAGCGACGGTGGGTTGCACGGAAGAGGCGGCGAATACGTTGGCGGCCAGTACGGAGAGAGCGAAGCTGAGGATGAGTTGGCGTTTCATGATGTGGTGCTCCAGGGGTGTTGTGGTTGGGTATGGAGCAGATGGTACGCATTGAAATTTTTCAGAGAACTTCATTGGCATGATGGTGAACATCGATGCCACTGATGCTTGCCGCAATGCCCGTCCCAGAGCGGTTGGAGGTGCTGCTGGCGCCGTCTGGCGAGCTTGGCTGGCGGTCCAGGCCACGGCTCTGGCGGCCGTGGCCCATGCCTCATTTGCTGAAGGTGGCGCCGCGAGTGTTCACGTACAGCGAGTAGATGGAATGGCTGCTGGCCATGAACAGGCGGTTGCCCTGGGCGCCGCCGAAGCACAGGTTGGCGCAGCGTTCCGGCAGGTAGACGTGGCCGATGGCCTTGCCCTCGGTATTGAACACGCGCACGCCGTCCAGCTCTTCCGGCTTGCCCTTCGGTGAGCCGTTGCTGCCCCAGCCACACCAGAGGTTGCCGGCTTCGTCGCATTTGATGCCGTCCAGCGCGCCCGTGGCTCCGCCGTCGATGTGCTTGCGGCGCGCGCCCAGGCTGCCGTCGGCGTTCACCGCATAGGCCCAGACCAGGCGATTGGGCTTGGCGCGGCCCTCGACCACGTAGAGGGTCTTCTCGTCCGGGGAGAAGCACAGGCCGTTGGGGCCGGCGAGCTCGTCGATCACCCGGGTGACCTTCAGCGTCTGCCCGTCGATGCGGTACACGCCATGCGGCAGCTCGATCTGCACCTTGTGCCCTTCGTATTCGTTGCCGGCCTGGAAGGGCGGGTCGCTGAACCAGACGGAGCCGTCGCGCTTGACCACGATGTCGTTGGGCGAGTTGAAGCGCTTGCCCTCGAAGTTGTCGGCCAGCACGGTGATGCTGCCGTCGTGCTCGGTCCGGGTGATGCGCCGGCCCAGGCCCTCGTTGGTCGAGCCCTCGCAGGCGATCAGGCGGCCCTGGTTGTCGCGGGTCAGGCCGTTGGAGTAGTTCGAGGATGCGCGATAGACGCCCAGGGACTGGCTGATCTCGTCCCAGCGCATGATGCGGTTGTTGGGAATGTCACTGACCAGCAGGTAGCGGCCATCGCCCACCCATACCGGGCCTTCGGCCCAGCGCAGGCCGGTGGCGACCTTTTCCACGCTGGCATTGAACAGGCGCAGGTCGAGGAAGCTGTCGTCGAGGATCTCGACCGCCGGATCGGGATAGCGCGGGTTCAGCGGTTCCCCCGCACGGGCCAGTTGCGGCAGGAGCGTGCCCACGCCGGCGGCAGCGACCGAGTAGGCGAGGGACTGCTTGAGAAAGTGGCGGCGCGAGCCGTCCGGGCGTTGTTCGTCATTCATCGTCAGGGTCCTTGTTGTTCTTGTTGATCGCGGATGCGACATCGGCAAACTTATACGATGTATGACGACTTTGAAAATGCTGTCACTCGATTTGCGCGGTCATTCCGCGCAATTCAAGTGCTGAAAGGGGATTGTCCCGTCAGGGGAATGGGGCGGTCGAATGAGGTTGTGTGATGACTTGGGCGAGATGCCGGTGCCGAGCCCATTCACCGCGTGCCCTTGCCTCACAACTGGGTGGCGAAGCTTTCCACCGCCTTGACCACACGTTGTGCGGCATCCTGGATTTCCTCGATCACCTGCCCGGCCTGGCTGGACAGTTCGAGGCCGCGCTCGGCCTGAGCCTTGCCGCGGTCGATGATCTCCACGGCGCGTTCGGCCAGTTGCTGGTTCTGCCCGACCACCGAGGTGATCTCCACGGTGGCGGCGCTGGTGCGCGAGGCCAGTTGCCGAACTTCGTCGGCCACCACGGCGAAACCACGCCCCTGGTCGCCTGCCCGCGCCGCCTCGATGGCCGCGTTCAGGGCCAGCAGGTTGGTCTGGTCGGCGATGCTGCTGATGTTCTTGACGATGGAGCCGATCAGCTGGGACTGCTTGTCCAGCGCCTCGATGCCCTGAACGGCCTCCTGCATGCGCTCGGCCAGGTCGTTCATCGCGTCGAGCATCTGCTGCACCACTTCGGCGCCATTGCGTGCGCTGCTGTCGGTGCCCTTGGAGGTCTCGAAGGCGATGCCGGCCGCCTGGGCCACGGCTTCCTCGCGCTGTACCTGGTCGGTGATCACCGTGGCGAACTTGACCACCTTGTACAGCCGGTCGTGGGCGTCGGTAATGGGGTTGTAGGAGGCCTCCAGCCACACGTCACGCCCGTGACTGTCCAGGCGCTTGAAACGGTCGACGACGAAGTCGCCACGGCGCAGCTTGTCCCAGAACTGCGCATACGCAGGCGAATTGACTTCGCTCGGATCGCAGAAGATGCGGTGATGCTTGCCCTGGATCTGCTGCAGGCTGTAGCCCATGGCGTCGAGGAAGCGCTGGTTGGCCGTCAGGACCTCGCCGTCGAGGTTGAACTCGATCACCGCCGTGGAGCGCTGCAGGGCCTTGATCAGGTTCTCGTGCTCGCGCGAGCTCTCGATGGTGCGGGTCAGGTCGCTGGCGTGGATGGAAAAGAAACGAATGCGCCCGGCACTGTCGCGCACCGGCTGCAGGATGGAGCGCAGCCAGGCTTCCTCGCCACTGCCGCGCAGCAGGCGGATGACCCCGGCCAGGTGCTCGCCACGCTCCAGCGCCTGGCGCACACGGTGGTGAAAGTCGAGATTGCGCACGTGTTCGGGAATCAGCTTCAGCAACTGCTCGCCGCGCAACCTATCCGCCGTGTAGCCCATTTCCTTGAGGAAATTCTCGTTGGCACGTTCGATACGTCCCTGAGGGTCGAGGATCAGTACCAGCATCTCCTCTTCCAGGCTGGTACATACCTGTTCCACGGAAGAAAGGTCTTCACGCAGTGCCTGCAACTCTTGCTTCAATCGACCGTTGAACATGAGAGCCATCCCGCTGAACGTTGACGCCATTGTTTCGGCTGCGAATCACGGGAGTTTAGCCAGAGTTGCGCGGGTGTGAAGGCGAGCACGGGGGTTGCCCTGTCCGTGGGCTGCAGGCCGCCGTTGGCGGGCCCCGGCACGTTGCTCGGCCCTGGCGCGAACGGGGCGATATTTTCGTCGCCGCGACGGCTGCGGCGGCGACGCTTGGGATATGATGCGCGCCCCCGACATCCCGCTCCCTTCAGGTCATCATGTCCGGCAATGCCCTCTACACCGACCTGTCGGGTTATTACGACCTGATGTGCGCGGATATCGATTACGCGGCGCAGAGTCATTGCGTGCAGCGCCTGCAGCAACTGTTCGGCAACGGTGGCCGGCGCCATCTCGACCTGGCCTGCGGCACCGGCCCGCACGTGCGCCATTTTCTCGATGCCGGCTACGCCAGCAGCGGCCTGGACATCAACCAGCCAATGCTCGACCGTGCGGCCCTGCGCTGCCCCGAGGCGCGCTTCGTCCAGCAGGACATGTGCGCGTTCCAGGTCGACGAGCCGCAGGACCTGATCACCTGCTTTCTCTACTCCATCCACTACAGTGCCAGCCTCGCGCGTCTCGAAGCCTGCATCGCCAGCGTGCATGCGGCCCTGGCCGAGGGCGGGGTGTTCTGTTTCAACGCCGTGGACAAGCAACGCATCGACAACGCATCGTTCGTTTCCCACAGCGTCTGCCAGGCCGATGGCCGGTTCCGCTTCAGCTCCGGCTGGCATTACCGCGGCGAAGGCGAACAGCAACTGCTGCGCTTGCGCATCGAACGCCAGCTGGGCGAGCAGAGCGAGGTCTGGGACGACGAGCACCCCATGGTCGCGGTGAGCTTCGCCGAGCTGCAGGCCCTGCTGGCGCCGTACTTCGACGTGCAGGTGCTGGAGCATGACTACCAGCGGCTGCTGCCCTGGGATGGCCACGCCGGCAACGCGCTGTTCGCCTGCAGCAAGCGCTGAAGAGGGCGGTCAGTACAGGCTGATCTTTTCGCCCGTCAGCAGGTTCTCGGTGCCCAGAAAACTGATCGAGGGAATGAAGTCGATGGGCAACTCATCGCCTTCGACCAGAGCGTAGCGCGCCAGGTAGTAGTAGACGATGTCACAGCGCTGCACGCGGATATCCTGGGTCAGGGAGTGGATGGGAGCGCGCCAGGTCTGCTCCTTCTCCTGGCACTCGGCGCTCATGCTGAGCGCATCCTCGACGGCTTCTCGCTCCGCGTGGGCGACGGCCTTCTCCAGTTGAACCCTGATCAGCAGCTCTTCAGGGCTGGTACAGCCGGCCAGCGACAGGGCGGCGAGAAAGAACATCCATTTATGCATTGCAGCTCCAGGTAATCCATTGCCGAAGGGGCGGTTGCTGGCAAGTGCCGGGCGTGTGTCAGCGGCCTGCTGCCAGGAACAGGCCGACCATCATGAACACCACTGCCGTGACGATCAGCTGATGGACGGCATTGTTCTTGAACTTGTACACGACCCCGTCCTTCTGGGCGTACAGGTCACCCGTCAGAGCGATGAGGAGGGTGGCGGGGATGAAGAACAGCAGCGAGAGGAAGACGAACCAGCGCTTGCGGTACACCGGTACGTTTTCATAGCTCATGCGGGTTCGTTCGAAGCGGTTGATATCCATATCGTTGTTCCAGGCAGGGGCGCGAGCAAAACGGTGGCTCGCGCTTCGGGGCTGGATGATAACCCGAGCTGACGTCCGGGCCGTGTGATGGATTTCCTATTGATGTCGTAACGTCTCCTCGCGGGTGGAGGCGCGCTGATCATCCACCGGCAGGGTGTTCAGGCCGGCTCTGCGGCACGTTCGGCCTGCAGTGAATGCTGCAGCTCGCTCACCAGCGCGTCGACCTTGTCCAGCGCCTGCGCGACCGATGCAGCCAGCAGTTCACCGCCGAATTCCTGGCCCTCGATGGCGATCTGGTGCACGCGGGTGATGCCGATGAAACCCAGTGCGGTGATCAGGTTGGGCTCCAGGTGGTTCATGTGCGCCATCTCGCCGCCCGCATCGAAACCGATGCCACCCCTGGCGGTGAGGATCACCAGATGGCGTGGCCGGTCGGCCAGCCTGGGGATGTAGGGATCGAGCAGGTTGCTCTCGTCGATATCCACGGTGCGGCCGGGGCGCACTACCTGGTCGATCCAGGCCTTGAGCGCTGCCGGCATGCCGAAGTTGTACAGCGGCGTGCCAATCACCAGCACGTCCGCCGCGATCAGCTCGTCGACCAGGCGATCGCTTTCGGCCAGGGTGTCGCGCATCCAGGGCTCGCGCCTGGCCTCCGGGGTGAAGGAGGAGGCGATCCAGTCGTGGCTGATGATCGACGGCGGGGTCTGGCCGATGTCACGGTAGGTGATCGGGTCCTGCGGGCGGCGTGCACGCCACTGGCTGACGAAGCGCTGGCTGAGGTTACGGCTGTGCGAGCCGTGCTCGTCCTTGCCGGCAAGGCCGGGGCGGGCACTGGCATCGAGGTGCAGGATGGATGTCATGTCGAGTCTCCTGAACGAATTTGAATTCATCTGTGATTAACCGCAGACTCAGGCTAATTTCAGCCCTGGTTGGCGACAAACGATCATTGTTTTGAGCTACGGATGAGGAAAATTCAGCCATGAGTCGACGCCGACTGCCTTCGCTCTCTGCCCTGCGGGCGTTCGAGGCCGCTGCCCGTCACGAGAGCGCCAAGCAGGCGGCCGAAGAGCTGTCCGTTACCGCGACGGCGATCAGCCACCAGATTCGGGCGCTGGAGGAGACCCTTGGCGTCGCCCTGTTCTTGCGCAAGCCGCGCCAGCTGGAGCTGACGGCCGCCGGGCGGGAGCTGCAGCAGGTGCTGGAAAGCGCCTTCGACAGCATCGGCGCCGCAGTCGAGCGGCTCAGCGCCGTGCCGAGCCGCCAGGCCATCACCCTCAGCACCACGCCCGCCGTGGCGGTGCGCTGGCTGTTGTCCTGGGTGTGCATGCTGCGTGACGCCCACCCGGACATCGACCTGCGCATCCATGCATCGCATGAGCCGGTGGCGCTGGACGGCGTCACGGCGGATATCGCCATTCGCTATGGCGACGGGCGCTGGCCGGGGCTGGTGGCCGAGAAGCTGTTCGACAACACCTTCGTCCCGGCCTGCAGCCCCTTGCTCAACCTGCACGATGCCGCCGAGTTGCCGCGGCATTCGCTGATCCACTTTCGTAACCAGCTGGCCGTGTCATCGCCCGTCGACTGGGTGGTGTGGCAGAAGCAGGCGCAGGTTCCCGGCCTGGATGTCAGCGCCGGGCTGGTCTTCTCCGACGAGACTCACGCCGTCTCCGCTGCCGTCGGCGCTCAGGGCGTGGCGCTGATGAGCCGGCAACTGATCGAGGACGAGCTGCGCGAAGGGCGCCTGGTGCAGCCCTTCGGCCCGGTGCTGGAGGGCAAGCCGTTCTTTCTGGTCTACCCGGAAAGCCGCCGCCACGACCCGGCCATCCTCGCGGTGCGGGACTGGATCATGGCGGTGCCTGGCGGGTTGTGCTCGCTGTAGCGACGGTGCTTCAGGCCGGCAGTGGCGGGCGGGCACGCAAGGTCAGGCCGGCATGCAGCAGCAGCGTGACGAGCACCAGCGCGCCGCCGTAGAGCGTCGCGCTGGCTGGTGTTTCCTGCAGGAAGTACCAGACCCACAGCGTGCCCAGCACGCTTTCCAGCAGATAGAACAGCGCCACCTCGGCGGAAGGCAGATAGCGCGTCGCGTTGTTGATCAGCATTGTGGCGAGCGGCATCTGCAGCAGTCCCATTAGCGCCAGCGCCCAGTAGCTCTGGGTTTCCAGTTCGAAGGGCCTGGCGTTGGGCCAGGCGATCAGCGCGGCCAGCAGCCCGCCCAGGGCGATCAGCGGCATGCGCTCCAGCGCCGGGTAGCGGCGCAGCAGCGTCAGGTTGGCGCCCACGGCCGCCGACGACAGCAGGGCATAGCCATTGCCGGCCAGGTCGCTGGTGCTGAAGGCGCCGGCAAATACCAGGACGATCCCCAGTGCCGCCACGCCGATCGCCAGCCAGGTGCGCAGCGCCACCCGTTCACCCAGAAAGCAACGGCTGAGCAGTGCCGCGAACAGGGGCGCGGTGCAGAGGATGACCACCACGTTGGCGACCTGGGTATGGACGATCGCCAGGACGAAGAAGATCGAGGTCAACGCCAGCAGCAGGGCCGAGCCGGCGCTCGCCAGTGGCTGCGCCAGCACGCTGCTGCGCTTTCTGGCCGACAGCGAGAACACCCCCAGGGCCAGGCACATCAGCAGCCCGCGCCAGAACGCGATGCTCCAGCCATCGGCCTGGGCCAGGCGCACCAGCAGGCCATCGAAACTGAGCAGGGCGATGCCGCTGGTGACGAGCAGCAGGCCGCGTGCTGAATCCTTCATCCGTGTGTCCTCGACGTGTCGCTGGCGGGCAGTCCGTTCTTGCCTGGCGCGGCCTCGATGAGGTGCACGCCAGACGCTGCGCCGATGATGGCCTCGGTGCGCCGTCAGGACCTGTCCAGAAACGCCTCGGGTGCTGCGCTTAGCGACCTGGCGGAAGCAATGGAGACGGACATTCGTCCACGCTGCCCGCTCGGCTACTGCGTGGGCTGGACGACGATGCCGCGCTGGCGGTTGTACGCCTGCCACTGCGCCAGCAACCAGCCGCCCTGACCGCTGAAGCGCTCGCTCGAATGTGTGCAGGCGCTGATCCGCTCCAGGCGGAAGTGCCGGAAGTCGTTGCGCAGCTCGCACCAGGCGGCGAGCATCTGAAAACCGTCGAAATAGCCCAGGGCAATCGGCCGCAAGGTACGTCGGCTCAGCGTGCCCGCTTCGTCCGTGTAGTCGATCAGCACCTTGCATTCATCGCCAATGGCCTCACGCAGGGCGCGTGCCGTGGCGCCGTCATCGCTCGGGGAAGGGGCGGGCCCGGCAAACAGCGGGGTTTTCTCCAGCTGCGCCTGCGCCTCGGCGCCAAGCACCGCACGCAGCTTGCCCTGCACGTTCTGCGCGGCCTGGCGCAGCGCCGGGTCCGTCCGGCGCTCGACCCAGCGCAGGCCGAGCAGCAACGCCGCCAGCTCTTCCTGGGTGAACATCAGCGTTGGCAGCAGATAACCCGGCTTCAGCAGGTAGCCGATGCCCGGCTCGCCGTGAATATCGGCGCCCTGGCCCTGCAGGGTGGCGATGTCCCGGTACAGCGTGCGCAGGCTCACGCCCAGCTCAGCGGCGAGCGTCTGGCCGCTGACGGGCAGGCGGTGGCTGCGCAGGATCTGCAGGAGCTTCAACAATCGTTCGGTGCGTGTCATCGCGCCATGCTGACAGGAACTGTCAGTAGGGTCGACTAACGTGACCCTCCCATTGTCAGGAGGTCCACCATGAACCGTCCCAATCTGCTTGTCCTCTACGTTGCCGACCCGCTGCGCAGCAGCGCCTTCTACCGGCAACTGCTGCAACAGGCGCCCAGCAGCGAGTTTCCCAGTTACGTGTCCTTCGCGCTGAACGACCAGCTGCACCTTGGGCTGTGGTCGGAGCAGGCGGACAATTTCCAGTCCTCCGGCAGCGGCCATCGCAGCGAGTTCGGCTACCTGGTCGAGCGGGAGGCGGATGTCGAAAGGCTCTACGCGCGCTGGCGGGCGCTGGGCGTGGAGATCGAGCAGCCATTGGCCCGTGCGGTGTTCGGGCCGACCTTCGTCGCGCTCGACCCGGACGGCCACCGGCTGCGCGTGTGCATGCGCGATGCCAGCTGAGCGCCGCTGTCGATGGCGTTCGGCGCCTGATGCAGCCCCGCGTCCGGCGTGGGGCAGCGCCTCAATGCAGCGCGCGTGAAGGCAGGCGCTCGTCGACCAGTCGTTGCGCCTGCAGGGCGAGGCTGTCGAGGTGCGCATCGCGTTGTTTTTCCGCCTGCTGCATGGCGCGCTGGCCGTGCTGCTTTAGCAGGTAGGCGTGAATCTGCCTGACCTCCGTGGAGGCGAACACCGGCGCCAGGTCCGCGACCGCCACCATGCCGCCGGAGCGGTAGTCGCGGCTGTTCATCAGCACCTGTGCGCCCTGGGCGGCCAGCACCTGGAGGCCCAGGGCTTCGAACAGCGGCACCTTGTCCGCCACGCAGGCCAGCTCCAGGTGCGGACGGTGCGCCAGCACACGCTGCAGCAGCGCCCGGCCGATACCCTGGCGACGGTACTCGGCCTGCACCGCCAGGTAGGCGAGGGTGCAGGCGGTAGCATCATCCGGGCTGGGCAGGTACAGGGCAAAACCCAGCACGCGGGCCGGGTCTTCATCGTCCAGGGCCAGGAGCAACTGCACCGGGCCTTCGGCCTCGCCGTTCATGGTCTGCAGGTGCAGGTGCACCTCGTAGCCGATCACGTACTGGTACAGCTGATACAGCGGGTTGCTCGGCAGCAGCGGCACCGCGCTGACGTCGCCGAAGCAGTCCACCACCATCTGCAGCACCTGGTTCTTCAGGGACTCGGGCGGCGGGCTGCTGAGGTGGGAGAGGGTGAACATCGGCAGATCGGCTCTCGGCAAATGGCAGGCGCTATTGTAGCGCCCGCCCGGCTACAGAGTGAGCCGGTTATAAGGCCGGTCCGAGAGAGTGAGAATTGCGTGCTCGTCAGAACAGCACATAGCTGTATGGCGTGCGAGGGATTTTGTTCACCGACGAGACGCTGGGGTAATACCCCAAGCCGCTATCCTGCAATTTCGATGCAACGATCTCTTCAACGTCCGAATCAGGATCCGTTCGAAAAATGCCAAGCGCCCAATAGGAGCGCAGATCTATTTCGGATTTGCGTATTTTTGCCACTTTCGCAAGGTCGTCGATCATGTTCGACACACAATTGCCAAGGTTGGCATGTTGCTTGATCTCAAGCGCGACGTAACGTTCGATTGCCCAGCCTTTCTTGCGCAGGATGAAGTCCGGTTTGAGGAACCACTTTACGTTTTCCCGTCTGTAGTCGAATTGGAATGCACGCTCTCGTTCCCATTCCGGCGTAGAGGGATGCTCGGCCAGAAAACGGGCGAACTCAATCTGAAGCCAGATTTCCCAGCCCGTGATATCTCCATCGAAGATGATTCGGAACGACTTTCGAAGGCTGCGCTGTTTGAAGAACTCTTCCAGCAGTTCAGCGATGTAGTCGAAGTCATTTTGCGATTTTTTTTTCACGAGTTCCCTTCACAGAATGCAGTATGGCTAATGGCCATGTGCGTGGAGGGCGCATGGTGCCCTGTGCCTCAGCGACGAGGCAACTACCCGTTCAACTGGGGAGCTTGATCGCTTCCCCGCTACGCCAGGGCATCCATCCTGTGACGCTCTGCGTCATGACAACTTCGCCAGCGACTCCATCCAGAACGGCGGCAGCATCACCACCTTGCGGAAAATCCCCGGTCACTCCTGCCTGGCCATGACCATGCGCTGGATCATCTGCAGGATGCGGTACGCTTTGGCCTGCTCTCGTCTGTGCGAGCTGTGCATTCCATTGATGGAATATTCCTTGAGGGTTATATTTTCGACATGACCTGGGATATCGAGTACACCGACGAGTTCGGTGAGTGGTGGGAAAGCCTGTCTGTTGAGGAGCAGGAGTCGGTCGCGGTGTCGGTCCGGCTTCTCGAGGAGCGCGGCCCGTCACTTGGTTTTCCCCATAGCAGCGGAATCAACGGCTCTCGACACAGCCATATGCGGGAGTTGAGGACGCAGCACGAGGGCCGACCATACAGAACCCTGTACGCATTCGATCCCAGGCGTTCAGCGATTTTGCTGATCGGTGGTGACAAGACGGGCGATGACCGTTGGTATGACATCAACGTTCCGCTGTCTGATCGACTGTATGACGAACATCTGGAACAGCTTCGAAAGGAGGGCTTGATAGATGGCTAAGAAATTTGCCGAGCTGCGCGCAAAAATGGCGCCTGAGTCTCAGGCCAGGGTAGAGGCCAAAGCCCAGGAGCTGCTTGCCGAGATGCCACTCAATGAGCTGCGCCAGGCCCGCGGGCTGTCACAGAAGGCGCTGGCTGAGGTACTGCATGTACAGCAACCTGCCATCGCCAAGATGGAAAAGCGCACCGACATGTACATTTCCACATTGCGTAGCCACATCGAAGCCATGGGCGGTCAACTGGATGTCGTTGCCCGGTTTCCCGATGGTTCAGTGAAGATCAGCAATTTTTCAGACATCGAAAGCGACATTCACCAGTAGGCTCACCGCTTCACGGTTTGGCCGCAAGACCAGCCAGCTCTGGATCGATTCATTTTTGCGCTGAAAGCCCTTCGGTATGCCCCACACCGCGAGCAAGCGCAGAGCATTGTAGAGAACGCTGCACGTGTCATGGCGTTGTTGCACGAGGCGTATGAGGCCAGCCGTGCAGGCGGGTTCGGTCGATGGGCTGCGGCATCGTCTCCGGCTACGGTCATGCGGCCGCTCACGTGGCGGTGAGCGGTGTTACTCGGCGATCTGCAGCCTGTAGGTGCGCTCGGCGCGTCGGCCGGCGCACTGCGTGCCATAAGTGAGGGCGACGAGATGAACCTCGTAGCTGCCCGGGCGGGTCGGCGTACCGCTGATCCGGCCATGGTCGTCACGCTCCTGGTGCTCGATGCGCAGGCCCGGCGGCAGGGGCTGTGAATCGTTCACGTAGATGCCAAGCACCGGCGCCGGAGCGTCGCTGACCGCGAGCCTGACGCTGTAGGCCTCGCCCATTCGACCTGCCGGCAGGCTTTCAGGGTGCAACACCGGCCTGGCATTCAGCACACAGCCCATGCTTATGGCGCCTTGCAGCAGCGTTTCGCAGCCTGTGAGCAGCAGCGGGATGGATGCAATCAGCAATGACTTTCGCAGCATGGGAGTCCTTTCAGCCAGATTCGGCGAGTCGCTACTGCGGCTCGAGCAGATGGACGGCAACACTGCCGAAGGGGGGCTGTTCATTCTCACCTGCATCGTCGGCGCACCCTGCAATTCGCCTGGGGTGTGGCTGCCTGCCGCTACGACATCGAGCCGCCGAGGCGCGAGCATAAGTCGAAAGCGCCTGGGTGAACATGAATCCGTTCCCTTTGCGGGCAGGCCGCTCGGGTAAAATCGCGGCGCACCGACCCCGTCTGCAGAAGAGCCTTATGCCATCGCCGAAACGAAAATACTCAGCTGTGGAGCGCGAGCTGATCCGCACCCTGACCGACGCCTGCGAAACGGCGAAAAGCGAGATCCTCGGCTTCCAGTGGCTGACCCATGATGTGGACTACGCGCAGTTTCCGCAGAGCCTTGTGGTGACCTGGGTGTTCGATAGCGAGGCGAGCCGGGCACGGGCGCTGGCCAGTGCGGACAGGGCGAGAATGCAGGCGCTGACGCTGGCGGCTTTCGACGAGGTGGGCATCAGCGTATCCCGCATTGACGATCACGTCGCGTTCTCGGTCGAGCGAACGGCAAGGGGCAAACGTGGCCAAGGACATTGAAAACCCCTGCGTGTCGCTGTGCCAGCTCAACGGCGAATTGTGCGTCAGCTGTGGGCGCACGCGCGAAGAAATCCGCAAGTGGCGGGGCATGAAACGCCCCGAGAAGATGGCCACCGTGCAGAAGGCCGCGGCGCGGATGAAGGTGATTGCCAAGAAGAAAGGTAAAGGTCAGTAGGGTGGATGACGCTTTTTCATCCACCATCAGCGGTTGTCCGGGCTACTTACTAAACCGTGCAATCACATCTTCTGATGACATGACCTCAGCATATTCGGCGCCCAGTATGGCCAGGGTCAGCTCGTATACGGTCGAGGCTTCCCAGCGGGTTCCACCTGGCCCTGTTACAGGCACGGCAGTCGTGGCATCAGAAGGGAGGATGATGCTGTACCCGAGCGCTTTGCCTGCGCGGATGGTGGCATCCATGCTGTTGTGAATCACAACGCCCGTCAGCACGAGGCGATTTGCATTCATTCCCTTCAGTGCGGCATCCAGTTGGGTGCCTATGAACGCGCAGTTTTCGTTCTTGATGATGACGGCTTCGCCCTCTATCGGCGCGACTTCCTGTTTGATGCCATTCCAGGGGCCGTGAAGGTAATAGCTGGAAGTGGGTGTCTTTTCATCGTGTTTTATGTGAAGGACGGGCCAGCCGTTTGATCGCCAGAATTGCAGGAGACGTTGGATGACGGCCAGGTAACCGGGATGACTTTTGTCATTCCAGACGGGCTGATCGATGGCGTCCTGAACGTCGAGAATGATCAAGGGGATTGGGCTGGGCATGTCCGGCATTTGGTGTCGTCTCCTTACGATGAAAGCGCAGTGTGCTGCAGTGTTTTTCTATCAACAACCATGGCAGCTCGATAGCTTTAGCGTTGCCGGCTGGCGTAGGGTGGATGACGCTTTTTTCATCCACCACCAGCGATTGTCCGGCTACTCGCTACTGAGTGAACTCGCCGCAGATGTGGTGACTTGAATACCGGTTCCGCCCTTACGGCGGGTCTCTTCTGGCAAACGCCCGGATGGCCGGCCCCGCCAAAAGTAACCAAGAGGTCTTGCCCCTACCATCCGGCCCGACTTCGTCGGGTTGATTCGCTTCGCTCACCCTGCGGGCCAGCCTTCGGCTGTTACTGCGCTTCGCTACGTTTCCTCGTTCCATCATTGCTCCAGGGGCACGACCGGATGCGGCCCACCGACGAAGGGCCATCCCTGGCCCATCGCGGCTCTCGCGGCATCCATGCCGCTCAACCCCTTGACTCGCTTCGCTCGCCCTTCGGGCCAGCCTGCGGCTGTTACTCCGCTGCGCTTCGTTTCACAACGATTCCACACGGCCTCCTGACGGGGCGTTTGGCATGGATGCCATACGAGGAACGACGGCCGGGGCCGCCTAGGTTGGGGGCACCGTGACGACCCTCGGAACAGCGCCGGAGCGAGGGTAGTTGAGCGTAGCGAAACCCGGATGTCGGGCGCGCACGGTACGGCAGAGTTATATCTACAGACCCGTGATTACAGGCTTACAAATGTCTGCTTGATTCCATTCAGCTCGGCTGCCTGCGTACTCGTGAAGCCCAGGTTGTGGTGCAACCTCGTTGGCCCTAGCACCTCTGCCAGATCGGTATCGGTACTCATGTTGCCGATCTCGGCAAATCCTTCTCGGTGGACGGCTACTTTGCTGGCATCTGCCTGGACGCCGGGCTTCTGGTGAGCAGCGAGTCTGAGGGCGAACTTGAGGAGCGGATCCTGGCTGAACGTGATTTTCACGATTATGCCCTCAGCATCCGTGGCGTTCGCGTTGCCGAATGCGGAAACTTTTCGCAGAGAAGACGACATCCAGTACCGATAATGATCGTCACCGGAATCAATCCCAGCTCAACGCCCCACCAGTCTGATACTCGATCACGCGGGTTTCGAAGAAGTTCTTCTCCTTCTTCAGGTCCATGATCTCGCTCATCCACGGGAAGGGGTTGGTGGTGCCCGGGTACTCTTCCTTCAGGCCGATCTGGGTCAGGCGGCGGTTGGCGATGAATTTGAGGTAGTCCTCCATCATGGCCGCGTTCATGCCCAGTACGCCGCGCGGCATGGTGTCACGCGCGTATTCGATCTCCAGCTGGGTGCCCTGCAGGATCATCTGGGTCGCTTCGTCCTTCATCTGGGCATCCCACAGGTGCGGGTTCTCGATCTTGATCTGGTTGATCACGTCGATGCCGAAGTTCAGGTGCATGGATTCGTCGCGCAGGATGTACTGGAACTGCTCGGCGGTGCCGGTCATCTTGTTGCGGCGGCCCATGGACAGGATCTGGGTGAAGCCGCAGTAGAAGAAGATGCCTTCCAGTACGCAGTAGTAGGCGATCAGGTTGCGCAGGAACTGGCGGTCGGTTTCCGGGGTGCCGGTCTGGAACTTGGGATCGGAGATCGAGCGGGTGTACTTGAGGCCCCAGGAGGCTTTCTTCGCGACGCTCGGGATCTCGTGGTACATGTTGAAGATCTCGCCTTCATCCATGCCCAGCGACTCGATGCAGTACTGGTAGGCGTGGGTGTGGATCGCTTCCTCGAAGGCCTGGCGCAGGATGTACTGGCGGCACTCGGGGTTGGTGATCAGGCGGTACACGGCCAGGACCAGGTTGTTGGCCACCAGGCTGTCGGCGGTGGAGAAGAAGCCGAGGTTGCGCATGACGATGCGGCGCTCATCTTCGCTGAGACCGTCCGTGGATTTCCACAGCGCGATGTCGGCGTTCATGTTCACTTCCTGCGGCATCCAGTGGTTGGCGCAACCATCCAGATACTTCTGCCAGGCCCAGTCGTACTTGAAGGGTACGAGCTGGTTGAGGTCGGCGCGGGCGTTGATCATCTGCTTGTCGCCGACCTGTACGCGCGCGGCGGCGCCTTCGAGGTCGTCCAGGCCTTCCTGGATGTCGAGGTCGTTCAGGGCCTTCTTGGCGCGGGCGACGGCGTCGGAGTCGTTGGCGTCAACGGCGCGCGCTTCTTCGACCGAGCCGGCAGCTTCGCTGTCGAGCTTGTCGAAGTTGGTGCTGGCGCTCTGCGCGGTGGCTTTGCTTGCGGCGACTGCTTCGGCGCCGTCTTCCTTGTCGAATTCATCCCAGCTCAGCATGGCTTGGCTCCTGCGTGAGGGCCGGTGAATGTACCGGCCTGTATGGATATACAGATAATTTGAATTATGTTCCGTTGCGTGGTGCGCGCAAGGGTGATCGGGTACCGCTGGTCAGCAGGCGCTGGATTGCTGGCTGACCGTTGCCGCTCGACCCGGAGGAGGAGGGCGGGAAATTGTGAGAGGGGCAAGGTTTGGGTAGGAGCGGATTTATCCGCGATTTTCGCGGCTGAAGCCGCTCCTACGGAAGAGCCTTGCCCTCTCCCTGACCCTCTCCCGCAAGCGGGAGAGGGGACTTAATGGTGCTTTGCTCTAGAACTGCATCAGACCTTCGAGCGTGCAGCTGAGCGAGTAGTCGCAAGGCACCTGCTGGAGTGGAGCCCCTGAGCGTACGCATGTACGTGATGGGGGCCGCTCTAGCAGGTAACGCCGCGAATGCCGCTCAGATCCACGCGTCAGCCTTACTGACAAGCTTCGCAGTCGGGTTCGTCGATGGCGCAGGCTTTTGGTACTGGCGCCGGGGCCGGGGCGGCCTGCTGGGCAGGGGCCTGGGCCTTGGCCGAGAAGCCGTCGTCACCACCGGCGGATACCGCGTTGAGCTTGCCGGTGTTGATGGTGGACTTCTCGGTGCTGGTGGCGGCCAGGGCACGGAGGTAGTAGGTGGTTTTCAGACCACGGTACCAGGCCATGCGGTAGGTCACGTCCAGCTTCTTGCCCGAAGCGCCGGCGATGTACAGGTTCAGCGACTGCGCCTGGTCGATCCACTTCTGGCGGCGGCTGGCGGCGTCGACGATCCACTTGGTTTCCACTTCGAACGCGGTGGCGTACAGGTCCTTGAGGTCCTGCGGGATGCGCTCGATCTGCTGCACGGAGCCGTCGTAGTACTTCAGGTCGTTGACCATGACCGGGTCCCACAGGCCGCGGTTCTTCAGGTCGCGTACCAGGTAGGGGTTGATCACGGTGAATTCGCCGGAGAGGTTCGATTTCACGTACAGGTTCTGGTAGGTCGGCTCGATGGACTGCGACACGCCAATGATGTTGGAGATGGTCGCGGTCGGCGCGATGGCCATGATGTTCGAGTTGCGAATGCCTTTCTTCACGCGCTCGCGTACCGGCGCCCAGTCCAGCGACTCGGAGAGGTCGACGTCGATGTACTTCTGGCCACGGGCCTCGATCAGCAGTTGCTGGGAGTCCAGCGGCAGGATGCCCTTGCTCCACAGCGAACCTTCGAAGCTGCTGTAGCTGCCGCGCTCGTCGGCCAGGTCACAGGAGGCCTGGATGGCGTAGTAGCTGATGGCTTCCATCGACTTGTCGGCGAAGTCGATGGCGGCATCGGAACCGTAGGCGATGTGCTGCAGGTACAGGGCGTCCTGGAAGCCCATCAGGCCGAGGCCGACCGGACGGTGCTTGAAGTTGGAGTTACGTGCCTGGTCGACGCTGTAGTAGTTGATGTCGATGACGTTATCGAGCATGCGTACAGCGGTCTTGACGGTGCGGCCGAGTTTCTCGATGTCCAGCTTGCCGTCGACGATGTGGTTGACCAGGTTGACCGAACCCAGGTTGCAGACGGCGATCTCGTCCTTGTTGGTGTTCAGGGTAATCTCGGTGCACAGGTTGGAGCTGTGTACCACGCCGACGTGCTGCTGCGGGCTGCGCAGGTTGCACGGGTCCTTGAAGGTCAGCCACGGGTGGCCGGTCTCGAACAGCATCGAGAGCATCTTGCGCCACAGGTCCTTGGCCTGGATGGTCTTGTACAGCTTGATCTTGCCGTACTCGATCAGGGCTTCGTAGTACTCGTAGCGCTCTTCGAAGGCCTTGCCGGTCAGGTCGTGCAGGTCCGGCACTTCGCTCGGGGAGAACAGGGTCCACTTGCCGTCTTCGAAGACGCGCTTCATGAACAGGTCCGGAATCCAGTTGGCGGTGTTCATGTCGTGGGTACGACGACGGTCGTCACCGGTGTTCTTGCGCAGCTCGAGGAATTCCTCGATGTCCATGTGCCAGGTTTCCAGGTAGGCGCAGACCGCGCCCTTGCGCTTGCCACCCTGGTTGACGGCGACAGCGGTGTCGTTGACCACCTTGAGGAAGGGCACGACGCCCTGGGACTTGCCGTTGGTGCCCTTGATGTAGGAGCCCAGCGCGCGCACCGGGGTCCAGTCGTTGCCCAGGCCGCCGGCGAATTTGGACAGCATGGCGTTGTCGTGGATGGCGCCGTAGATGCCCGACAGGTCGTCCGGCACGGTGGTCAGGTAGCACGAGGACAGCTGCGGACGCAGGGTACCGGCGTTGAACAGGGTCGGGGTCGACGCCATGTAGTCGAACGAGGACAGCAGGTTGTAGAACTCGATGGCGCGCTCTTCGCGGTTCTTCGGCTCTTCGATGGCCAGGCCCATGGCCACGCGCATGAAGAACACCTGCGGCAGTTCGAAGCGGATGCCGTCCTTGTGGATGAAGTAGCGGTCGTACAGGGTCTGCAGGCCGAGGTAGGTGAACTGCTGGTCACGCTCGTGGTTCAGCGCGCGGCCCAGTTTCTCCAGGTCGTACTCTTTCAGTTTCGGGTCGAGCAGCTCGAACTCGGCGCCTTTGTCGACGTAGGCCGGCAGGGCCTTGGCGTACAGGTCGGCCATCTCGTGGTGAGTGGCGCTGGTGGTGATGTCGAGGAAGCTCAGGGCCTCGGCGCGGATGTTGTCCATCAGCAGGCGGGCGGTGACGTAGCTGTAGTTCGGCTCACGCTCGACCAGGGTACGGGCGGTCATCACCAGGGCGGTGTTGACGTCTTTCTCGGCCACGCCGTCGTACAGGTTCTTCAGGGTTTCGCGCTCGATCAGCGAACCGTCGACCTCGGCCAGGCCTTCGCAGGCTTCGCGGATGATGGTCTGCAGGCGGCCCATGTCCAGCGGCTGCAGTTCACCGCTGGCGGTGGTGATGCGGATGCTCGGGTGCGGCTGTGCGATGTCGCTGCCGGCGTTGGCGCTCTTGCGCTTGTTGGCCTGGGCTTCGCGGTAGATCACGTAGTCGCGGGCGACCTTCTGCTCGCCGGCGCGCATCAGGGCCAGTTCGACCTGGTCCTGGATCTCTTCGATGTGGATGGTGCCGCCGGACGGCATGCGGCGCTTGAAGGTGGCGGTGACCTGCTCGGTCAGGCGCGCGACGGTGTCATGGATACGCGACGAGGCGGCGGCGGTGCCACCTTCCACAGCGAGGAACGCCTTGGTGATGGCAACGGTGATCTTGTCATCGGTGTAGGGGACGACGGTGCCGTTGCGCTTGATCACGCGCAGTTGGCCGGGCGCGGTGGCTGCCAGATCCTGGGAGGAGTCGGCGGCCTGCGGCGCCACGGCCTGCGGGTTCTCGCGAGTGGTGTCGGTATGCATGGAGATCTCCGTGTTCTGTAATTTTCTGGTTGGACGTCACGACAGTAGATGCCGCGCCTTGTCCGCCGTTCATTCCATTAACAACTGTTCCGCACGCGGCAGGCGAGGCCGGGCACGGGGTGTTGCAAGAGCTGGCAGGGTGGGCACGACTTGAAGTGCCGTCCTGGCGCATAAGTCTGGCGAGGCATTACGGCACCTCACCTACTACATATAGTGGTCGACAGCTGAATCTGTTCACTGTCTGACCTGCTCACGCGTATCGTCGAGCGATGCGGCGTGGCCGTGACTCGGGTCAGGCCCGGGTCGTGCAAAACGTTTGAACGAAATACCTGGAAAACCCTGTGAAAAGGGCTTGCGCGATGCGTTCTTGTAGTGTCCAGTTTTTCGTTGTGACCCAACATCTGGTGGGTGTCGCGCGATGGGGATACAAGATAGTGCGCTGTTTGAGGCATTGCAAGGCGCCGGGAAAAGAACAACCTGTGGATAAGATGTGAGTGCCTTGTGGGTGTGCCGGGCCAAGCGCCCGTGTTCTCTGGCTCTGGCTGCCGATGACCGTTCGTCGCCCCTGACGGAAGGATTTGCACGCGTTGGCGAAGCTGCCCGGTGCCGCACAGACTAACACTATATGTAGTGATCTTGGCATGTGCTGTGCTAGCGCCTGGCGTGCGGCGAAGGAGCCTGGTTTGCCGCTCGCACCGAGGTGCTGACAACCCCTAGAATGGCCGCTGTGGTTGCGGCACTGGCCGGCATGCGAAAGGGGATAGGGTGTGGAACAAGAAGCGTGGCAGATTCTGATCGTCGAGGATGACCAACGCCTGGCGCAGTTGACCCGCGAGTATCTGGAAGGCAACGGCTTGCGCGTGGCCATCGAGGCCGATGGCGCCCGTGCCGCCGCGCGCATTCTCGCCGAGCAGCCGGACCTGGTGATCCTCGATCTGATGCTGCCGGGCGAAGACGGCCTGAGCATCTGCCGCAAGGTGCGTGCGGGCTACAAGGGGCCGATCCTGATGCTCACCGCCCGCACCGACGACATGGACCAGGTGCTGGGCCTGGAGATGGGCGCCGACGACTATGTGTGCAAGCCGGTACGCCCGCGTGTGTTGCTGGCGCGCATCCGGGCGTTGCTGCGAAGGCGCGAAGGCGCGGAGGGCGAGCGCGACGAAGGCCAGCCACGACGCCTGCAGTTCGGCCCGCTGGCCATCGACAGCGCCATGCGCGAGGCCTGGCTCGGCGAGCAGGGCATCGAGCTGACCAGCGCCGAGTTCGACCTGCTCTGGCTGCTGGCGGTCAACGCCGGGCGCATCCTCTCGCGCGAGGAGATCTTCAACGCCCTGCGCGGCATCGAGTACGACGGCCAGGACCGTTCCATCGACGTGCGCATCTCGCGCATCCGCCCGAAGATCGGCGACGACCCCATGCACCCGCGCCTGATCAAGACGGTGCGCAGCAAGGGCTACCTGTTCGTCGCCGAAGCCGCCGAGGCGCTGCCGCACGGCGACGCGGCGCCCGTCGTGCGCAACTGACCGGGCGCCCATGAATTCGATCTTCCTGCGTATCTACGGCGGCATGCTCGCCGCGCTGGTGCTGGTGGCGCTGCTCGGCGTCGGCGCGCTGCACCTGGTCAACGAGGTGCGTGCCGATCAGTACCGTGAAAGCCTGGCGCGCGGCACCTTTCGCCTGATGGCGGACAACCTGCTGCCGATGAACCAGGTGGAACGTCGGCGCGCCCTGGTGGTGTGGTCACGGCTGCTCGGCATTCCCCTGGAGCTGCAGGCGATGAGCGACGTGGCGCTGGAGAGCCGCGAGCGCAATCGCCTGCAGCGCGGCCACGTGCTGGTGCAGCAGACCGGGCCGCACTCGGCCAGGGTCTATGGCCTGCTCGACGGCAAGCAGCCGTTGCTGCTGACCGGCGAGATCCAGCAGGTCAGCGAGCAGCTGGCGCGGGCCACCAACTACCTGCTGATCGACGAGCTGGTGCGTTATCCGGTGGACGAGCAGCCGCGCCGCCTGGCCGAGCTGAAGGAAGACAAGCAGTTCGGCTTCGACCTGCAGCTGGTGCAGCTGGAGGATGCCAGCATCGACCTCGACCAGCGTCGGCGGATCGACGAGGGCGACACGGTGATGGCGCTGGGCAAGGGCGGTGACTCGATCTATGTCTTCTCCGGCATCGTCGACACGCCCTGGGTGCTGGAGATCGGCCCGCTGTACCAGATGAATCCCTATCCGCCGCAGCTGCTGGTGCTGATCGGCGCGCTGGGGCTGAGCCTGATCGGCCTGATCGTCTACCTGCTGGTGCGCTCCCTGGAGCAGCGCCTGCGCGGGCTCGAAGGCGCCGCCACGCGGATTGCCAGTGGCCGCCTGGATGCCCGCGTGCCGGCGCGTGGCGCCGACTCGGTGGGGCGCCTGGCGAGCAGCTTCAACGCCATGGCCGAGCACCTGCAGACTTCGCTGAGTACCCAGCGCGAGCTGGTGCGGGCGGTGTCCCACGAGCTGCGCACGCCGGTGGCGCGCCTGCGCTTCGGCCTGGAGATGATCGCCGATGCGCCGAACGAGGCGGCGCGCAGCACGTACATGGAGGGCATGGACAGCGACATCCAGGACCTCGACAAGCTGGTCGACGAGATGCTCACCTACGCGCGCCTGGAGCAGGGCTCGCCGGCGCTGAACTTCCAGCAGGTGGAGCTCAAGGCGCTGATCGACCAGGTGATCGACGAGCTGGCGCCGCTGAGCAATCGGGTGCGCGTGGAGTGCGGCGCGGTGCTCAGCGTGCAGGCGGGCGGGGTGTGCTGGGTCGAAGCCGAACCGCGCTACCTGCACCGTGCCCTGCAGAACCTGGTGAGCAACGCCATGCGCCATGCCGAGGGGCGTGTGCTGATCAGTTGCCAGGTGGGCTACAAACGCTGCCGGATCGATGTCGAGGACGACGGTCCGGGCGTACCGGAAGAGGCCTGGGAGCGCCTGTTCAGCCCCTTCCTGCGTCTCGACGACAGTCGTACGCGGGCCTCCGGCGGGCACGGCCTCGGCCTGTCCATCGTGCGGCGGATCATCTACTGGCATGGTGGTCGGGCGCAGATCGGTTGCAGCGACAGCCTCGGCGGTGCGCGCTTCAGCCTGGTGTGGCCACGGCGTCAGGGGGAGTAGGGCGCTCAGGCCGCCACGGCGACCAGGCTCAGCAGCCTGTCGTCGAACAGGGCGAACTGGCCCTCCAGCTCGGCGCCTGTGCGCCAGTCCGGGTGCAGGTCGATCAGCAGGCGCAGGCGGGCGCTGTCGTGATCGGCCTCGAGCAGCTCGGCGTCGTGGAAATAGAAGCGCGTCAGCGTCAGCGGGTAGAGCGCCTTGAACAGGCTTTCCTTCAGCGAGAAGGTCAGGCTGATGCGCAGGGCGCGGGCCGCGTCGTCCAGAGGCTGCAGGCGCTGCAGCTCGGCCTCGGTGAGAATCTCTCCCTGCAGGCGCAGGGCGCGCTCCGTCGGCAGCAGGCGTTCCACGTCCAGGCCCAGGGCGCGCCAATGGTTGCGCGGGGCGACCAGCGCGGCGGCCCAGTTGTCACCGTGGGTGATCGAGCCGGCGACGCCTGGCGGCCACTGTGGCGCACGATCGTCACCGACGGCCGGCACCTGGGCGTTGCCGGTCACGCGGCGCAGGGCTTCGCGGGCGCAGAGGCGACCGGCCAGGTATTCGGCCTGGCGCTTGGCCACGCCGCGCACCGGCGCGATGGCGCAGCGGGGGAAGTCGTCGGCGGCCAGCTGCGTGGGGTCGAAGCGCGTGCTGATCAGCTGCGCACCGGCCAGCGGGCGGGGCAGTGGGTCGTGGTCGTCGAGCGGGCTGCAGCAGGCGGGGTGGTAGGCATTCATGGCCGCGATTGTGCCGCGCGGCGGACCGCCCAGTCATCCATCGTTTACATTTCTTTGCAGGCAGTTAACAAAGCTAAACGGACGTTGCCCCGGGCTTTTGTCAGACTGCGCCTGCATTCCTCAGGGAATGCAGGTGAGGTTGTAGTCAGTGCGAGGCGCTGACGTTTTCTCCGAGTTCGAGAACGGTAGCCCGATTGGGCTGCCGTTTTTTTTGCCCGTTTTTCGGGCCGTGCACGGATGGGGGATCACGTTTCAGCGATCCACCGCTTTGGTGGATGTAAAGAGCGACATCCACCCTACGGTGCTGGTGGATGTGAGGGACGACATTCGCCCTGCGGCTCCGCGTGATCGCCAAGGCGTTCGCATTTGCGCTGTGGCTTTCTGGAGGGTATTTGCAGTCAAATGCCTGTGCGGGCAAACCAACCCCCGCGAGGACCATGGACGATGACCCAACAATCGCAATTCGCCCTGCTCGGCAAGAAGCGCTTCCTGCCGTTCTTCATGACGCAATTGCTCGGCGCCTTCAACGACAACATCTTCAAGCAGTCGCTGATTCTCGCCATCCTCTTCAAGCTCAACACAGGCGTCGACCGCGATCTGCTGGTCAATCTCTGCGCGCTGCTGTTCATCCTGCCCTTCTTTCTGTTTTCCGCGCTGGGCGGCCAGTTCGGCGAGAAGTTCGCCAAGGACGCGCTGATCCGCAAGATCAAGCTCGCCGAGATCTTCATCATGCTCGCCGGGGCTGCCGGGGTGCTGCTCGACAGCCTGCCGCTGATGCTCGGCGTGCTGTTCGCCATGGGCACGCAGTCGGCGCTGTTCGGTCCGGTGAAGTATTCGATCCTGCCGCAGCACCTGCAGGAGCAGGAGCTGGTGGGGGGCAACGCGCTGGTGGAAATGGGCACCTTCCTGGCGATCCTCGCGGGCACCATCGGGGCCGGGGTGATGATGGCCAGCAGCAGTTACGCGCCCATCGTCGCCGCTTCGGTGGTGGGGGTGGCGGTGCTCGGCTACCTGGCCAGCCAGGGCATTCCCAGGGCCTCGGCGGCCATGCCGGAGCTGCAGCTGGACTGGAACATCTTCCGCCAGTCCTGGGTGATCATGAAACTCGGCCTGGGCCAGCGCCCGGCGGTGTCGCGCTCGCTGGTGGGCAACTCCTGGTTCTGGTTTCTCGGCGCGATCTACCTGACGCAGATTCCGGCCTACTCCAAGGAGTGGCTGTACGGCGACGAGAGCGTGGTGACGCTGATCCTCACCGTGTTCTCGCTGGGCATCGGCCTGGGGTCGATGCTGTGCGAGCGGATGAGCGGGCACAAGGTGGAGATCGGCCTGGTGCCGTTCGGCTCCATCGGCCTGACCCTGTTCGGCATCCTGCTCTGGTGGTTCTCCGGCGGCTTTCCGCAGGGCGCCGCGCCGCACGACTGGCTGGCGCTGCTGGGGCATGGCCAGGCCTGGTGGATCCTCGGCTGCATCCTCGGCATCGGCCTGTTCGGCGGCTTCTACATCGTGCCGCTGTATGCGCTGATCCAGTCGCGCACGGCGGAGCACGAGCGGGCGCGGGTGATCGCTGCCAACAACATCCTCAATGCGCTGTTCATGGTGGTGTCGGCCATCGTTGCGATTCTCTTCCTCAGCGTCGCCGGGCTGTCGATTCCGCAGCTGTTCCTGGTGGTGTCGCTGATGAACATCGCGGTCAACAGCTACATCTTCAAGATCGTCCCCGAGTTCAGCATGCGCTTTCTCATCTGGCTGCTCGGGCATTCGATGTACCGGGTCGAGCACAAGGGGCTCGAGGCGATCCCTGACGAAGGCGCTGCGGTGCTGGTGTGCAACCACGTGTCCTTCGTCGATGCGCTGCTGATCGGTGGAGCGGTGCGGCGGCCGATTCGGTTCGTCATGTACTACCGGATCTACGACCTGCCGGTGCTCAACTTCGTCTTCCGCACGGCCGGTACGGTGCCGATCGCCGGGCGCAACGAGGACCTGCTGATCTACGACGCGGCGTTCAAGAAGATCGCCGAGTACCTGCGCAATGGCGAGTTGGTGTGCATCTTCCCCGAGGGCAAGCTGACCACCGATGGCGAGATCGACGAGTTCAAGGCCGGGGTCGAGCGCATTCTCGACGAGAACCCGGTACCGGTGATCCCCATGGCCCTGCAGGGTCTGTGGGGCAGCTTCTTCAGTCGCGACCCGCACAAGGGCTTGTTCAAGCGCCTGTGGTCGCGGGTGTGCCTGGTGGCGGGCCAGCCCGTCGCTGCGCAGGACGCCAGGCGTGAGGTGCTGCAGGCGCAGGTGGCGGAGCTGCGCGGGGACTGGCGTTGATCTGAGCCCAGGGGGGGGAGGGGCTGCAGTCATGCAGGCGGCGCCGCGCTGCTGAAGCACCTCCCGCCGGGCGGGCCTCGGCTTGTTCAATGGCTCAGCTTGAGCCCGACCAGCCCGCAGACGATCAGCGCCACGCTGGCCAGGCGCAGCAGGGCCATCGACTCACCGAACAGAATGATGCCGGCGATCACCGTGCCCACGGCGCCGACACCGGTCCAGATGGCGTAGGCCGTGCCCAGCGGCAGTTCCTTCATGGCCAGGCCGAGCAGGCCAAGGCTGATCAGCATCGCGCAGACGGTCAGGGCGGTGGGCAGGGGGCGGGTGAAGCCGTCGGTGTATTTCAGGCCGATGGCCCAGCCGACTTCGAACAGGCCGGCGAGCAGCAGGATGATCCAGGACATGTAGCCTCCAGGGGTGACTGAAGGGGCCGTCCCCGGATGAGCCACCCTGGGCTCAGGGTGCGGAGGTCGTCCTCGCGTGCGCCATTATTGTGCATATCGTCGCGTCCGGGGCAAGATGCCCCGGATTGGTGCGAGTGCTGGGCTCAGTCGCTGTGCGTGCCTGTGTCCTGGCCCATGCGCCGGTAGAGGGTCGCCAGCAGTGGCCCGGAGAGGTTGTGCCAGACGCTGAACAGGGCGCTGGGCACGGCGGCCAGCGGGCTGAAGTGAGCGCTGGCCAGGGCGGCGCCGAGGCCGGAGTTCTGCATGCCGACCTCGATGGACAGCGTCTTGCGTTGCGCCAGCGACATGCCGAACAGGCGTCCGGCCAGGTAGCCCAGGCCCAGGCCGATGCCGTTGTGCAGGATCACCACGGCCATGATCAGCAGGCCGGATTCGGCGATCTTGCCCTGGCTGGCGGCCACCACTGCCGCGACGATGGCGACGATGCTCACCACCGATATCAGCGGCAGCACCTCGACGGCGGTCTTCACCCGCTCCCCCAGCAGGCGCTGGGCGACCAGGCCGAGCACGATGGGCAGCAGCACCATCTTGAGGATGGAAATGAACATGGCGCTGAAGGACACCGGCAGCCATTCCGAGGCCAGCAGCCAGATCAGCGCAGGCGTCACCAGCGGGGCGAGCAGGGTGGTCACGGCGGTGATCGACACCGACAGCGCCAGGTCGCCACGGGCGAACCAGGTGATGACGTTGGAGGCCGTGCCGCCCGGGCAGCAGCCCACCAGTATCACGCCGACGGCGATTTCCGCCGGCAGCGCGAAGGCCTGGCACAGCGCCCAGGCCAGCAGCGGCATGATGCTGAATTGCGCCACCACGCCGAGCAGCACCGCCAGTGGCCGGCGCGCGACTTCCTGGAAGTCGGCAGCCTTGAGGGTCAGGCCCATACCGAACATGATCAGCCCGAGCAGCGGGACGATCCAGGCGGTCAGCGGCAGGAACCAGCTGGGCTGGAAGAAGGCCGCGATGGCGAACAGCAGCACCCAGACGGCGAAGGTGTTGCCGATGAAGCGGCTGAGGGTGATCAGGGCTTGCATGGTGTGTTTCCTGGCAGGTTCGGAAAAGTCGGCCAGCCTAGCAGAAGCGCCGCTGGCCGGGTCGGGTGCGCAGCCGCTGCGCTTAGCGCTGCGTACCGGGTCGTGGGAGCCGGCTTGCCGGCGATGCTTTTGCCAGGAGGGCGCGGATCGCGTGCCGGCCCGCTCCTGCAAACGCCTTACAGCGGTTCCTCGTCCGCCGGGTAGCGGCTGGCGCTGAGGCTCTCCTTGATCTTGCGCAGGTGCGGCTGGAAGTCCACGCCACGGCGCAGGGTGACGCCGGTGGCGAGCACGTCGAGCACGGTGAGCTGGATGATGCGCGAGGTCATCGGCATGTAGATGTCGGTGTCTTCCGGCAGCGGGATGTCCAGGCTCAGGGTGCTGGCCTTGGCCAGCGGCGAGCCGGCGGCGGTGAGGCCGAGCACCGAGGCGCCGTTCTCGCGCGCCAGGCGGGCGACCTCCACCAGTTCGCGGGTGCGCCCGGTGTAGGAAATGATCACGAACAGGTCGCCGGTGTGCGCCACCGAGGCGATCATGCGTTGCATCAGCACGTCGGAGTGGGCCGACACCGCCAGGTTGAAGCGGAAGAACTTGTGCTGTGCGTCCAGCGCCACCGAGGACGAGGCGCCGAGACCGAAGAAGTGGATCTGCCGCGCCTGGATCAGCAGGTCGACGGCGCGGCTGACATGCTGTGCGTCGAGGCTCTGGCAGGCGGCGTCGAGCGAGGCGATGGTGCTGCCGAAGATCTTCCGGGTGTAGGCCTCGGGACCGTCGTCGGCGGACACCGCACGGCTGACGTAGGCGGCGCCACTGGCCAGGCTCTGCGCCAGCTGCATCTTCAGTTCCGGGTAGCCGTTGGCACCGAAGGAGCGGCAGAAACGGTTGACCGTCGGCTCGCTGACCCCGGCCGCCTGGGCGAGAGCGGCAATGCTGAAACGGGTGGCCTGCTGGGGGTCGTAGAGGATCACCTCGGCGACCTTGCGTTCAGCCTTGTTCAGGTCGTCCAGGCGGCTCTGGATCTTTTCCAGCAGGTTGCGCACGCGGTCCATAGGGGCTCCTAACAGGCGGTTGAACGGGGGTGGCGGCATCGCGACGGGCGGTAAGACAGCCGGCCTATCCTACTGATGACGCTCGATGGTCTCCACCGACTTCTCTGTTCTAGAAAATAATGTTGTTGCTATAACAATATTTCCCCTTGATAAAACCCTTATCAACCGGTATTTCTAACGCATCTTGATAAAAGAACAATCTCATGGCCGCAATCAAGCTTGAATCCTGTACCTTCGCCCTGTTCGGTGCCCTGGGTGATCTCGCCTTGCGCAAGCTGTTTCCCGCGCTTTACCAACTCGATCGTGCCGGTTTGCTGCACGATGGCACGCGCATCCTGGCGCTGGCCCGCGAGGCCGGGACCCCGGACAGCCACCTGGGCGCCATCGAGCAGGCGCTGCGCCTGCATGTGCCGGCCAAGGAACTGACGGACGTCGACCTCTCGCGTTTCCTGGCGCGGCTGAACTACCTGAGCATGGATTTTCTCAAGGCCGAGGACTACGCGGCGCTGCTCGAGCACGTCAGCCCGCAGGATCAGCTGATCGCCTACTTCGCCACGCCGGCCTCCGTCTATGGCGGCATCTGCAGCAACCTGGCGACCGTCGGCCTGGCCGAGGGCACGCGGGTGGTGCTGGAGAAGCCCATCGGTCACGACCTGGCGTCCTCGCGCGCGGTCAACGATGCGGTGGCCCGGGTGTTCCCCGAGAACCGCGTCTATCGCATCGACCATTACCTGGGCAAGGAGACGGTGCAGAACCTGATCGCCCTGCGTTTCGCCAACAGCCTGTTCGAGACCCAGTGGAACCAGAACCATATCTCCCACGTGGAAATCACGGTGGCCGAGAAGGTGGGGATCGAAGGGCGCTGGGGCTACTTCGACCAGGCCGGGCAGTTGCGCGACATGATCCAGAATCACCTGCTGCAGCTGCTCTGCCTGATCGCCATGGACCCGCCCAGCGACCTCTCCGCCGACAGCATCCGTGACGAGAAGGTCAAGGTGCTCAAGGCGCTGGAGCCGATCAGCGTCGAGCAGCTCGGCCAGCGCGTGGTGCGCGGCCAGTACGTCGCCGGCAGCAGCGACGGGCGGCCGGTGCCCGGCTACCTGGAGGAAGAGAACTCCAACACGCAGAGCGATACCGAGACCTTCGTCGCCCTGCGTGCGGACATCCGCAACTGGCGCTGGGCCGGCGTGCCGTTCTACCTGCGCACCGGCAAGCGCATGCCGCAGAAGCTGTCGCAGATCGTCATCCACTTCAAGGCGCCGCCGCACTACATCTTCGCCCCTGAGCAGCGCCAGCTGATCGGCAACAAGCTGATCATCCGCCTGCAGCCGGACGAGGGCATCGCCCTGCAGGTGCTGACCAAGGACCAGGGACTGGACAAGGGCATGCAGCTGCGCAGCGGCCCGCTGCAGCTGAGCTTCTCCGATACCTATCGCAGCGCCCGCATCCCTGACGCCTACGAGCGGTTGCTGCTGGAGGTGATGCGCGGCAACCAGAACCTGTTCGTGCGCAAGGACGAGATCGAGTATGCCTGGCAGTGGTGCGACCAACTGATCGACGGCTGGCAGCGTCTGGGCGAAGCGCCGAAACCCTACACGGCAGGCAGCTGGGGGCCGATGGCCGCGGTGGCGCTGATCACTCGCGACGGGAGGAGCTGGTATGGCGATCTCTGAGCTGCCGTTGCCGGCGGGCGTCAACGGCTGCGCGCACGGCGATGCCGGGCAGCTGGCCGAGGCGCTGGCGCAGCGCGTTGCCGCTGCACTGCGCCAGGCGCTTGCCGAGCGTGGCCAGGCGACCCTGGTGGTGTCCGGCGGGCGCAGCCCGGTGGCGTTCTTCGAGGCGCTGGCGCAGCAGGCGCTGCCCTGGGCGCAGGTGCTGGTGAGCCTGGCCGACGAGCGCTGGGTACCGGTCAATCATGCCGCCAGCAACGAAGCCCTGGTGCGCCGTCATCTGTTGCGCGGGGCGGCTGCCGAGGCGCGCTTTCTCAGCCTCTATCAGGTCGCTGGCAGCCATGAGCAGGCCGCCGAGCTGGCCGATGCCGCCGTCGCCAAGCTGGCAGACATCGATGTGCTGGTGCTGGGCATGGGCGACGATGGCCATACCGCCTCGCTGTTCCCCGGCAGCGCCCACCTGCGGCAGGCGCTGCAGGCGGATTGCCCGCGTCGCGTCCTGGCGATGCTCGCGCCGAGCGAGCCGACGCAACGCCTGACCCTGACCCTGCCGGTACTGGCCCGTGCGCGCCTGCCGCTGCTGGCGATCCAGGGCCAGGCGAAACTGAACACACTGAGCGCGGCGCTGCTGCCGGGTGAGATCGCCGAGCTGCCGATCCGCGCTTTCCTGCATTCCCCTCTCGAAATTCATTGGTGCCCCTGACATGACCAGCCTCGACCAAGACCAGCGCGCGCGCATGGCCGAAAAGATCGCCGAGATCGACCGCATCTGTGCCCAGGCGCGAATCATGCCGGTGATCACCATCGCCCGCGAGGCGGACATCCTGCCGCTGGCCGATGCCCTGGCGGCAGGTGGTCTGCGCGTGCTGGAAGTGACCCTGCGCTCGGAGCACGGCCTGGAGGCGATCCGTCGCCTGCGCGCCGAGCGCCCCGAGCTCTGCGTCGGTGCCGGCACCGTGCTGGATGAGCAGATGCTGGAAGCGGCCACCGCCGCTGGCGCGCAGTTCATCGTCACGCCGGGGAGCACGCGCGAGCTGCTGCTGGCGGCGCTGGACAATCCCTTGCCCTTGCTGCCGGGGGTGAGCAGTGCCTCGGAGCTGATGGTCGGCTACGCCCTCGGCTACCGCCGCTTCAAACTGTTCCCGGCGGAGCTGTGCGGCGGCGTCGCGGCGCTCAAGGCGCTGTCCGGACCTTTCGGCGGCGTGCGCTTCTGTCCTACCGGCGGCGTCAATCCGGACAACCTGCAGCGCTACATGGAGCAGCCCAACGTCATGTGCGTGGGCGGTACCTGGATGTTCCAGCGCGAGTGGGTGGAGAACGGCGACTGGGCGCGGATTCAGCAGTGCAGCGTCGAGGCCTTGCAGCTGTTGGGCTGAAGCAGGGCGCCCGATCAATTTCCGTCCAAGGCCACTTATATGGTCATCTAGTTGAATGATGACTTAATAGTGGCGCCATGATATCGTCGACCGATCAGTCACTTCCGAGTGCCGTGGTTAGCGTGCTGGCAACAAGAACAATTCTCCAGCGGATATCCAATCCCCATTCCTTGGACGGAGAATTTCATGAGCAAATGGCTCGGCAATGTCAGTGTCACCCTCAAGCTCGCTATCAGTTTCGGCCTCGTGCTTCTGCTTACCCTGCTTCTGGCGATCACCGGCTGGGACGGTATCGGTCGCCTCATCGAGCGCGGCCAGCGGGTCATCGAGATCAATGAGGTCAACAACCTGCTCGATGACCTGAGAGTCAACCGCGTGCGTTACGTGATGAGCAACGGCGACAAGGCGCTGGGAGACGAGATGCAGCGTGCGCTCGACCTCTACCGCGCATCGCACGAGCGCATCATGGGCAACTTCAGGTCGGCCGATAACATTCGCCTGCTCAAGCAGCAGAACGGCCAGATCGCCCATTATCAGGAGGCCCTGACGACCATGCGCAGCGCCTTCGCCGACGCCGCCGCGACGCGCCAGGAGATGGGCCGCCTGGCCCGTGAAGTCTTCGCCGAGATCGAGGCTCTCGACGCGGTGATCGCGCGCATGCCGGAGTACGACCCGCAGCGGCAGGTGCGCTACCGGGCCATGCGTGATGCCAAGGAAGGCATCCAGCTGATGCGCTACGAGGTGCGTGGCTACACCGCCAAGGTCAATGCCGACAGCGAAGCCGCGGTGGTTCGCCAGGTGCAGCGAACCGCCGACAGCCTGACTCAGCTCGAGGTGTCGATGGGCAGCGAGAGTGCGGCGCAGGTCGCGGCCATTCAGCGTGGCTTCGACAGCTACCGGGCGGTGGTGACGGCCTTCCAGCAGGCCAACACGGCGGCGATCGCGGCGCGTGACGAACTGGACCGGACCGGCAACGAAATCGTCAAACTGAGCGATCAGCTCATCCACAACCAGGTGCTGCAGCGTGACAGCGACACGGCCGCCGCCAAGTCCATGCAGCTGATCACCACGCTGGTGGCACTGGCCATCGGCATCGGTTCGGCGATCCTGATCACCCGGCAGATCACCCGGCCGCTGGGTGACACGCTGGCGGTGGTGGAGCGCATCGCCTCCGGCGACCTCACCGATCTGCCGCCGAGCACGCGCCGCGACGAGATCGGCGTGTTGCAGCAAGGCGTCCAGCGCATGGGCCAATCCCTGCGCGAGCTCATCGGTGGCATTCGTGACAGCGTGAGCCAGATCGCCAGTGCCGCCGAAGAGCTGTCGGCGGTGACCGAGCAGACCAGCGCCGGGGTCAACAGCCAGAAGCAGGAGACCGATCAGGTCGCGACCGCCATGCAGGAGATGTCCGCGACGGTGAACGAGGTGGCACGCAATGCCGAGCAGGCGTCGCTCGCGGCCGCCGATGCCGACGCCGAGGCGCACCAGGGCGACCAGGTGGTGAACGAGGCGATCGAGCAGATCGAGGTGCTGGCCGGCGAGATGGTGCGCTCTACCGATGCGATGAACCTGCTGCAGAAGGAAAGCGAGAAGATCGGCAGCGTGATGGACGTGATCAAGGCCGTTGCCGACCAGACCAACCTGCTGGCGCTCAATGCCGCCATCGAAGCCGCCCGCGCCGGTGAGGCCGGACGCGGTTTCGCCGTGGTGGCCGACGAGGTGCGCGGCCTGGCGCGGCGCACGCAGCAGTCCACCGAGGAGATCGAGGCGCTGATCGGGGCCTTGCAGCGTGGTACCCAGCAGGTGGCGGGCGTGCTGGCGGAAAGCCGTGGCCTGACCGAAGGCAGTGTCGAGCTGGCGCGCAAGGCCGGCTCGGCGCTGGGGGTGATCAACCAGAAGGTCTCCAACATCCAGTCGATGAACCAGCAGATCGCTGCGGCTGCCGAGCAGCAGGGCGCGGTTGCCGAGGAGATCGGCCGCAGCGTGCTCAACGTGCGCGACGTCGCCGAACAGACCGCCGCTGCCAGCGAGGAAACGGCGGCCAGCTCGGTGGAACTGGCGCGACTGGGCAACCATCTGCAGGTGCTGGTCAGCCGCTTCCGCGTCTGAGCCGAGCCAGTGTCGGTGCGCCGGGCGCACCCTCGTTCATCGATCCCTCCCGTGCGGCGCCCGGCAATTGGGCGCCCAATCGCTCAACCCTGTACTAGAGTGGCCTGGGTCCGGTGTGCAGCGCGTGCTGTCGCCGGACGTTCATTCAGTGGGGTGGGCGGCGACGCCGGTTCGCAGTGTCGAACGTGCGCAGAAATTTTTTTCCGGCGCCTGTCGATTCTTCCGTTGCCCGTTCGACTACTGCATAGAACCCCGCCCAGGGTTCACTGTCAGCCGTAGGGAGACGCCCTGCGCGCGATTCGACTCGAACAAGGAGAAAGGCGATGCGTTTCATGGTGATTGTCAAAGCAACCGCAGATTCCGAGGCCGGCATGATGCCCAGCGAGGAGCTGCTGACGGCCATGGGTCAGTACAACGAGGAACTGGCGGCGGCCGGTGTGATCCAGGCCGCCGAAGGCCTGCACCCCAGCTCGAAGGGCGCGCGGGTGCGCTTTTCCGGCGCGCAGCGCACGGTGATCGATGGCCCGTTCATGGAAACCAAGGAGCTGGTGGCCGGTTTCTGGATCTTCCAGGTCGAGTCGCTGCAGGCCTGCATCGACTGGGTCAAGCGTTGCCCCAATCCCATGCCTGGCGAGTCCGACATCGAGATTCGGCAGATCTTCGATGCCGAGGATTTCGGTGCCGAGTTCACCCCCGAATTGCGTGAGCAGGAAGAACGCATTCGCGCGCGCATGTGCGCTGAAGACTGAGGAGAGAATCGATGAAAATCCATGCCTATCTGATCTTCGACGGCCAGTGCGAAGCGGCCTTCAACTTCTACGCCGAGCTGCTGGGCGGCAAGCTGGAGCTGATGCGCTTCGCTGACAGCCCGGAGGCCGGCGAGGTGCCGGCACAGTTCCATGACCGGGTGATGCACGTGTGCCTGACGGCGGGCGACCAGGTGCTGATGGCATCCGACACCATTCCGCAGTACCCGCACGAGGGCATCAAGGGCTGCTCGATTTCCCTGCAGGTGGACAACGTGCCCGAGGCCGAACGGCTGTACGCGGCACTCTCGGCGGGTGGCGAGGTGCAGATGGCGCTGCAGGCCACCTTCTGGGCGACCCGCTTCGCCATGCTCACCGACCGTTTCGGTGTGCCGTGGATGATCAACTGCGTGGTCGATAGCCAGCAGGGCTGACGGCGGCAGGGTGCAATCCGGGAAAGCGGGATTGCACCCTGCGCGGCATTGCGCGTTAGCCGCGAAAAACTGAGGCGGCTCCTGCACGAGCAGCTGTCCGGCGGTACTCGTGGGAGGGGCTTCAGCCGCGATCAGGCTGGACGCTCGCCGCTGAAGCGCCTGCCACAAGGCGCAGCCTCCACCCGTTGGTGCTGCTAGCTCACCAGCGTCAGCGGTTCGGGCTCCTGCTGGAGCTGCACGCCGGCGAGGAATTCCTCGCCCCAGCGGCGGATGTCGTTGTAGCAGACGATATCGAACAGCTCGCGCAGGCGCGCCTGTGCCTCGCTCTTCGGCAGGTTGAGGGCCAGGTAGCAGGTCTGCGCCAGGTCGGCCGGGTCATGCGGGTTGGTCAGCAGCGCCCCCTTGAGTTCGGCCGCCGCGCCGGCGAACTCCGACAGCACCAGCACGCCACGTCCGTCGAGCAGGCCCTGGGCGGCGACGAACTCCTTGGCCACCAGATTGAGGCCGTCACGCAGCGGGGTGATCCACATCACGTCGGCCATGGCGTACCAGGCGCTGACTTCCTCGAACGGCAGGCTGCGGAAGAAGAACTGCAGCGGCGTCCAGCCGATCCGTGCGAAGCGGCCGTTGATGCGCCCCACGGCCTGTTCGATCTGCGTCTGCAGCTCGTCGTAGATGGTCATTTCCTTGGCTGCCGGTACGCACACGGTGACCAGGGTGACCTTGCCGATCAGCTCGGGATTGTCCGCGAGCAGACGCTCGTAGGCATTGAGCTTTTCCAGGATGCCCTTGGTGTAGTCGAGGCGTTCCACCGAGAGGATCAGCTTGACGCCCTTCATCTCCTCACGCAGCTGGCCCATCAGCTCCTTGATCTTCGGCGCCTCCAGGGCGCTGCGCACGCGGTCGATGTCCAGCCCGACCGGATGGGCACCGAGCTTGACCTGGCGGGTGCCGGTGTCGAGGGCGGTGGTCATGCGCTCCAGGCCCACGGCGCAGCCGTAGGTGATGAAGCGCGGCGCGCAGTTCTGCCGTTCCAGGGTCTTGAGCGGGAACACGCCACGGGCGACGTCGACGAAGTTCTCCACCTGGCGCGGAATGTGGAAACCGATGTAGTCGCACTGCAGCAGGCTGCCGACGATCTGCCGGCGCCAGGGCAGCACGTTGAACACGTCCGCCGAGGGGAAGTAGGTGTGGTGGAAGAAGGCGATGCGCAGGTCCGGGCGCAGCTCGCGCAGGTACGCCGGGACCATCCACAGGTTGTAGTCGTGCAGCCAGACGATGGCGCCTTCGGCGGCTTCCAGCGCGGTGCGTTCGGCGAAGGCGCGGTTGACCTTGAGGAAGATCTGCCAGTCGTCCTCGTTGAAGGTGGCGCGCTCCCAGAAGGTGTGCAGGGTCGGCCAGAAGGCCTCCTTGGAGAAGCGCTTGTAGAAGATGTCGACCTCTTCCTTGCTCAGCTTGACCCGCGCTGCGGTGAGCTTGGGATAGCGCTCGGCATCCACCGTGGTGTGGCTGTCGAACGGCTCGTCGTCGTCCTCGTGCACGGCCCAGGCGACCCAGGAGCCGGGGCGGCCGTCGCCGAAGAAACTCAGCAGGGTCGGGATGATGCCGTTGGGCGAGGTGGGACGGCGACGCTGCAGCTTGCCGGCGGCGTTGCGGTATTCCTCGTAGGGCAGGCGGTGATAGACCATCACCAGTTCGGACTTGCCAGGTTGTGCCGCCTGGCGACGTTCGGCGGCGATGCCGTGCTCGCCGAGGAAACCGAAGTGGGCGAAGGCCTCGAGGATGCCGCCACAGCCGGGGCGGTTGGCGTGCAGGGTCCGCGAGTGATGACGGGTGGCTTCCAGCAGCGCGCCCTCGGACTGGCCGACGCACACGCCATGGAAGCTGGCGCTGAGCATGGACAGGTCGTTGAGCGTGTCGCCCGCCGCCAGCACCTGGTCATGGTTCAGCTCCAGCCAGTCGGCCAGGGCCTTGAGGCTGCTGCCCTTGTTCACGCCCCGGGGCAGGAAGTCCAGGTACAGCTCGGCGGAGTACAGCAGGTCGCAGCCCAACTGCTCCGCCGCTTCGCGCAGGGCCGGGTTGGCCGCCTGCTCGGGCGTGCAGAAGTAGGAACAGCGGCGCGCCTGCGGCACGTCCTGGCGTTCCAGGCCGAAGGATTCGATGGCGCTGGCGACCTGGCTCTCACCGGGCCAGTGGGCATCGACCAGGCTCTGCAACGGCTGGATCGGCTGCAGGCTGTCACCGTGCACCAGGGTCGCCCCGACGTCGGCGATGATGTAGTCCGGCTGCGGCAGCGTCGGGTCGGCCAGCAGCGGCAGCACCGCCTCCAGGCTGCGCCCGGTGACGTAGGCGAGCTTGATCTCGGGGTGGGCGGCGATGGTCTGATAGAGGCTCAGGCGATCCTCGGGATCGCCGGCGAGAAAGGTTCCATCCAGGTCGGTGGCTAATAGCATCGTTGTTTCTCCAGAAGTGGCCAGTGCGGCGCGGCTCGTTGGCGAGCGGCCGGCAGGCCGGGTTCTGGCTGCTTGGGGTAGGCTCGGGGCCTTGCCGAAACAGCCGGTTGACGTCTTCAGGACACGGGGTTCGGGGTGTCCTCCATGGGTTCGTGTTCATGTGGCGGCGCATCGGGCATCAGCTCCAGCACCGTGGGGCTGGTGCGCAGCATGGGCACGAAGTGGGCGGCATCGCCGCTGACCAGATCGCTGACATGGCGCAGCCGGTAGAGGGTGTAGGCGGCCAGCAGGCCGAGGGTGCTGGCGAAGTACAGCGGCAGTGCCGTGGCGCCCAGCTGCTCCATCAACACACCGGCCAGCAGCGGCCCGCAGACCGAGCCGATGCCATTGACCATCAGCAGGCTGGCGGAGCCGGAAAGGATCTCGTCGCTGTGCAACTGGTCGATCAGCTGCGCCACGGCGATGGGGTAGATGGCGAAGGCCAGGCCGCCCCAGATGAAGATGGCGCCGAGCAGCAGCGGTCCGGCGGGCAGCAGGCTCATGACCAGTGCCAGGCCGACGGCCAGCAGCACGACCCAGAGCAGCACCTGGCGGCGGTCGTGACGGTCCGAGTAGATGCCGATCGGCCATTGCAGCAGGGCGCCGCCGAGAATGGTCGCGGTCATCAGCAGGCCAACGCCGGGGGTGTCGAAGCCGGCCAGGCTGGCGTACACCGGCGCCATGCCCCAGAAGGCACCGAGGGCCAGGCCGGACAGGCCGGCGGCGACGATGGCCAGCGGCGCGATGCTCCACAGCTGGCGCAGGTTGCTCGGTGGCGTTTCCGGCAGGCTCGGTTGCGCCTGGCGGGTCAGGGTGATGGGCATCAGCGCGGCGCTGATCAGAATCGCGGCGATGGCGAACAGGGTGAACTGCACCGGGTCGGCCAGGTGCAGCAGTTGCTGGGCCAGGGCCAGGGCACCGAGGTTGACCGCCATGTACACGGCGAACACCTGGCCGCGTTTCTCGTTCGCCGCCTGGGCGTTGAGCCAGCTTTCGATGACCATGTACAGCGTCACCAGGGCCAGGCCGTAGAGCACGCGCAGGCCCAGCCAGATCCACGGGTCGATCAGCAGCAGGTGGAGCAGGGCGGCGATGGCGGCCAGCGCCGCGCAACAGGCGAATGCACGGATATGCCCGATGCGCCGGACCAGCGGAGTCGCCAGCCAGGTGCCGAGGAGGAACCCGACGAAGTACCCGGACATGATCAGTCCGAGCATCGTGGTGGAGTAGCCTTCGGCGACGCCACGCAGGGTCAGTAGGGTGTTGAGCAGGCCATTGCCGAGCAGGAGTAACGCGACCCCGCTCAGCAACGAACTGATGGGGGCAATCAGGGACCACATGCGAACTACCCTAGGGAACTGTGCCCTCGATGGCAAGCATGAAGCACGCCATGGTTTTCCTGATGTGTTTCCAACCTGTTGATATATATGAAGTATTTTTACTGATAAACGGTCGATCAATTTTTCGGTGATGCCTGGTGCCCCGTCATGGGGCGTCGCTGGCATCCGGCAGGGGCAGCAGCGGGCGCTGTTCCGCAGGCAGCGTGCGGTTCAGGCGCGCGATGAACGCGTTGATTTCCTCGCGCTCGCGACGCTCGAGCAGGTGGCGCTCGGCGGTGTCCCGCACGCTGCGCGCATGGCGCAGCAGCACCTCACGCTGCGCCGGGCTGCAGGGGCGGTGCAGCAGGTTCTTGAACGCCTGCAGCAGGCTGCTCAGCACGCTGACGTCCGCCGCGCCGTAGGCCCGAATCGGCCCCAACAGCTGTAGTAGCAACTGGTCCAGCGAGAGTTCGTGGTAGGACAGCCGTGGCGGTTCGTCGGGCAGCGGCACGAAGTCGCGGTCGCCGAGTGCCAGGCGCCTGCTCAGCAGCACGCTGAGCAGGTCGACGGTCTTGATCGCGGTACCCGGATCGTTGATGCCGGGGCTGAGCGCCTTCACGGCGATCTCCGCCATCTGCCGGCAGCCGAAGAAGTAGTGGGTGCTGGCGTACTCCTCGATGAAGAAGTCGAAGCAGTCGAGCAGTTGCTGGCAGACGTCTTCGTCCAGCGGGCGCTCCAGGCGCAGCAACGGATGGCCCTCGGTGACGAAGAAACCGCGGGGGGCGAGGACCGTCATGCGCACCTGGTGGCGGCGCAGCAGGGCGTTGGCTTCACTGACGTTGAGGGCCTTGAAGTAGCCGTTGCGCTGCGCATTGATCGTCACCCAGGCGCTGTCGTCCGGCCAGTCGGGTTGCTGCTCCCGGTCGGCCAGGTTCGCCTGGCAGGCGTCGAGCTTTTCCAGGCTGGCGCCGTAGAGATTGCTGAGAATGTGCTCGACCTGGATGGACTGCGAGATGGAGCGGATGAAGTGCACGAACAGGCCCAGGCAGGTGATACCCAGGGCCAGGGTGATCAGCACGCCGAGGCTCGGCACCCGCTCGCTGTCGCCCTGTTCGATGGTGGTGATCAGCAGCAGCGCATAGAGGATGCTGCCCAGGTAGACGCCGAGGGTCTTCTGGTGCCCCTTGCTGCTGATCAGGCCCGGAATCACCCGTGGCGAGAGCGAGGCCGCGGCGTTGTTGAGCACCACCATGACCATCGAGAAGCTGAACACCATCAGCGAGAGGATGCCGGCCACCAGGGTGCCGAGGATCAGCCTGGCGTTGTCCGCGTTGCGCACCAGGCCGATGTCGAAATTCTCCTTGAGCGCCATCATCCAGGGGCGATATTCGATGGCCATGGTCAGCACGCACAGCAGGAAGAAGCCGATGGCGATCAGCGTCGGGTAGAAGGCCAGGCTGTGGATGATGCGCTGGTAGGCGCGAAAGAGGATGTTGCTGGGTACGGCCATTGGCGAATCCGTCGTGGATGGCGTTGACCGCACTATAGCCGTGAAGCGAGCAGGCGGCAGGCCATAGTGACCGCCGCCCGCCGACTCAGTTCACGCAGACCCGGGCGATGGCGCTGGCCAGCTGCTCCAGGCGCGTGGCATCCAGCCCGGCGACGTTGGCGCGGCCGCTGCCGACCATGTACACGCTGAACTCCTCGCGCAGGCGTTGCACCTGCACCGCTGTCAGGCCGGTGTAGGAGAACATGCCGCGCTGCTCGGCGATGTGCGCGAAGCGCTCGCTCAGGCCGTGCGGTGCCAGGGCTTCGACCAGGCCGCGGCGCAGGCTGGCGACGCGCTGGCGCATGCCTTCCAGTTCGTCCAGCCACAGGCGCTTGAGCGCCTCGTCGCCCAGCACCTGCGCGACCACGGCGGCGCCATGGGCGGGCGGTGTCGACCACAGGTTGCGCGCGATGGACGCCAGCTGGCTGCGGATGTCGAGCAGCTTCTCGGCATCGGCGGCGCAGACGATCAGGGCACCGGTGCGTTCGCGATAGAGGCCGAAGTTCTTCGAGCAGGAGCTGGTGATCAGCAGTTCGGGCAGCTCGGCGGCGAACAGGCGCACTGCCCAGGCATCGTCTTCCAGGCCATCGCCGAAGCCCTGGTAGGCGAAGTCGATCAGCGGCAGCAGTTCGCGCGCCTTGACCACTTCCAGCACGCGCTTCCAGTCACGCGGGGCGAGGTCGAAGCCGGTGGGGTTGTGGCAGCAGGCATGCAGCAGGACCACGTCGCCCTTGGGCAGGTGGGTGAGTGCCGCGATCATGGCCTCCACGTCGAGGCGATTGTCGGCGCCGACGTAGGGGTAGTGGCCGACCTTGAGCCCGGCCTCGGCGAACAGCGTCTCGTGGATCGGCCAGGTCGGGTCGCTCAGCCAGATGCCGCGTCCCGGCAGGCAGTGGCGGATGAAGTCGCCGGCCAGGCGCAGGGCGCCGGTGCCGCCGGGGGTCTGCGTCGCCCCGGCACGCTGCTCGGCGAGCAGGGCGGAACCCGCGCCCAGGACCAGCTCGCTGAGCAGGGCGCCGAACGCCGCATCACCGTGGCCGCCGACGTAGGTCTTGGTGCGCTCGCTGTCGATCAGCTGCTGTTCGGCCAGCTTCACCGCACGCGGGATTGGCGTCAGGCCCTGGGCATCCTTGTACACGCCGACCCCCAGGTCCAGGCGCGCCGGGTTGCTGTCCAGGCGATACGCCTCCATCAGGCTGAGGATCGGGTCGCCGGGCACGCGGGCGACAGTGGCGAAATGGCTCACTTGCGGCCCTCGGCACTGGCGGCGAGTACATCGGTGCGGGCCGCCATGATGAAGTCGTTGCGGTGCAGGCCGCGCATCTCGTGGCTCCACCAGGTGACGGTGACCTTGCCCCATTCGGTGAGCAGGGCAGGGTGGTGACCGACTTCCTCGGCGATGGCACCGACGGCGTTGGTGAAGGCCAGGGCGTGGCGGAAGTTCCTGAACAGGTAGACGCGCTCCAGCTCCATGTGGTCGCCGCGCACCTCGATGTTCCAGTCGGGAATCTCTCGGATCAGCTCGGCCAGCTCCTCATCGGACACTTTCGGCGCATCGGCGCGGCAGGCTTCGCACTGGGCTTGGGCAAGACTCATTGGGGTTCTCCTGATTGTTCGTAGCCCGGATGAAATCCGGGGCGATGTCTGAGGGCCATCCCGGATTTCATCCGGGCTACTCGCTATAGCGATGGTGGACAAGCCTGGCGGCATGTCCACCCTACGCGGCTTTCGGCGGAAACTTCGGGGCATGCAGGCCCAGGCTCATGGCCTGTTGCACCAGCGCCATGATGTCCTGCTGGGCCAGCTCGAACAGGCGCTTGAGCTCCGGCAGGACGAAGTACACCGGTTGCAGGATATCGATGCGATACGGCGTGCGCATCGCTTCCAGCGGATCGAAGGCCTGGTGCTCGGGTACGTCGGACAGGGCGTAGAGGGTTTCCTTCGGCGAGGACAGGATGCCGCCGCCGTAGATGCGTCGGCCTGCCGGGGTGTCGAGCAGACCGAACTCGATGGTCAGCCAGTACAGGCGCGCCAGGTAGACGCGCTGCTCTTTCGTGGCCTGCAGGCCGAGCTTGCCGTAGGTGTGGGTGAATTCGGCGAACCAGGGGTTGGTCAGCAGCGGGCAGTGGCCGAAGATCTCGTGGAAGATGTCCGGCTCCTGCAGGTAGTCCAGTTCTTCGGGCGTGCGGATGAAGGTGGCGACGGGAAACTGCTTGCTGGCCAGCAGCTCGAAGAAGGTCTGGAACGGAATCAGCGCCGGTACCCGTGCCACGCGCCAGCCGGTGCTGGCTTCGAGCACCCGGTTGATCTCGCCCAGCTGCGGGATGCGCTCCAGCGGCAGGCCGAGCTGTTCGATGCCGTCCAGGTATTCCTGGCAGGCACGGTTCTCGATCACTTTCAGTTGGCGGGTGATCAGGGTATTCCACACCTGATGCTCGGCCTCGGGGTAGTGGATAAAGCCACTGTCGTCCGGTTCTCGGGCCAGGTACTGCGTGCTCTTCATCGCTGCCTCCTTCAGGGGGCTGTTGTTCTTGTCTTGACCAGAGCATGCCTGCGATCGCTCCGCGGAACAGGGGGCAGTCCAGGCGGGATATGTGCGGACAGGGGATTAAATCGTAAAGTTTTGATTACGACTTTGGTGGGGTGGCCAGCTTTCAGCTTGCTGTCACGCGAAACTGTCACATATTCTTGACGAAAAATATGCCGTCGCGGCGAATTTCCAGGCGTGACGGCCCATAACAAGACCCACAAGAGCCTGCGCCATGCGTATCAAGGTCCATTGCCAGAACCGTGTCGGCATCCTGCGTGACATCCTCAACCTGCTGGTCGACTACGGCATCAACGTCGCCCGTGGTGAAGTCGGCGGCGAGCAGGGCAACGCCATCTACCTGCACTGCCCGAACCTGATCAACCTGCAATTCCAGTCGCTGCGCCCCAAGTTCGAGGCGATTCCCGGCGTGTTCGGCGTCAAGCGCGTCGGCCTGATGCCCAGCGAGCGGCGCCACCTGGAACTCAACGCACTGCTCGGCGCTCTGGATTTTCCGGTACTGTCGATCGATATGGGCGGCAGCATCGTCGCCGCCAACCGCAGTGCCGCGCAGTTGCTCGGTGTGCGGGTGGACGAGGTGCCCGGCATGGCGCTGTCGCGTTACGCCGAGGACTTCGACCTGCCCGAGCTGGTGCGCGCCAACAAGACGCGGATCAATGGCCTGCGCGTGAAGATCAGGGGGGATGTGTTCCTCGCCGACATCGCGCCGCTGCAGAACGAACACGACGACAGCGAGGCGCTGGCCGGCGCCGTGCTGACCCTGCACCGCGCCGATCGCGTCGGCGAGCGCATCTACCACGTGCGCAAGCAGGAGCTGCGCGGGTTCGACTCGATCTTCCAGAGCTCGAAGGTGATGGCGGCGGTGGTCAAGGAGGCGCGGCGCATGGCGCCACTGGATGCGCCGCTGCTGATCGAGGGCGAGACCGGCACCGGCAAGGAACTGCTGGCGCGCGCCTGCCACCTGGCCAGCCCGCGCGGCCAGTCGCCGTTCATGGCCCTCAACTGCGCCGGCCTGCCCGAGTCCATGGCCGAGACCGAGCTGTTCGGTTATGGCCCCGGCGCCTTCGAGGGGGCACGGCCGGAAGGCAAGCTCGGTCTACTGGAACTGACGGCCGGCGGTACGCTGTTTCTCGATGGTGTCGGCGAGATGAGCCCGCGCTTGCAGGCCAAGTTGCTGCGCTTTCTCCAGGATGGCTGTTTCCGCCGGGTCGGCAGCGACGAGGAGGTGTACCTGGATGTGCGGGTGATCTGCGCCACTCAGGTCGATCTCTCCGAGCTGTGCGCGCGTGGCGAGTTTCGCCAGGACCTCTACCACCGCCTCAACGTGCTCAGCCTGCACATCCCGCCGCTGCGCGAATGCCTCGATGGCCTGGCGCCGCTGGTGGAGCACTTCCTCGACTCGGCCAGCCGGCAGATCGGTTGCGCGCTGCCCAGGCTGGCGCCGCCGGCCCTCGAGCGCATGGCGCACTACCACTGGCCGGGCAACGTGCGGCAGCTGGAGAACGTGCTGTTCCAGGCGGTATCGCTGTGCGACGGTGGCACGGTGAAGGCCGAGCACATTCGCCTGCCGGACTATGGCGCGCCGCAGCCGCTGGGCGAGTTCTCGGTGGACGGCAGCCTCGAGGACATTCTCGGTCGCTTCGAGAAGGCGGTGCTGGAGCGTCTGTTCCGCGATCACCCGAGCAGTCGGCAACTGGGCAAGCGTCTCGGAGTGTCCCACACCACCATCGCCAACAAGCTGCGTCAGCATGGCCTGGGCAAGGATTAGGCAGAGCTCATGGCTGGCCGCGCCAGGCCCGGGCCACCCGCTGGCGCAGCGCCTGGCGGTTCTGCAGACGATGAATCGCTAGTTCGGACAGCTCGGTCCAGTAGGGCGCGACCTCGGCCTGGGCCACCGACAGGCGTGAGGCCAGGCTTTCCCAGACGGGCGGCAGCTGGCCGTGGCCCACGGCGAAGCCACCGTCCTGGTCACGCGCCAGGTAGCGCACGCGCGGTATGCCGGCGAGCAGGATGCGGCCGTAGCACATCAGGCAGGGTTCCAGGCTGACGTAGAGCGTCAGGCCGTCGCGGTCGACCTCGGGGTGCAGGCGTTCGAGCTGGTCGATGACCTTCATCTCGGCATGGGCGGCGCTGTCGAAGCCGTTGGCGAACACCTGGTTGCGGCCGCTGCACAGCAGCTCCTGGCGCTCGTTGACCAGCACCGCGCCGACGGCGTAGCAACCTTCCTCCAGGGCCAGCAGGGCCTGCTCGCAACACATCCGGCCCCAGATGTCCTCGGTGTTGTTGCTGGCCGGCGCCTGTTGCAGGAGGGCGAGATGCTCGGGGCTCATGAAGGTGTCCTCATCCACCACTACGGATTGCCAACAGTATGGCTCGCGTCCACGAGTTCGCCTGCATACGACCATGGTGCAATAGGCAGGCGGGCGGGTGAGGGCGACACTGGGCCCGTACCGATCATCCTGCGTGATTTGGGTGCAAGCGTTTCCGCATTCCTTTTCAGGAATGCCTTGAATGGGCGGGCGACCTGATGGTCGCCCTTTTTTTTGGTTCATCGCGCTTTCCCGGGGAAGGCGGCCTTGATTTTCAGGAAGAAATAGTCAGAGTCCCGGAAGCCATAGGCCATCCGCTTGATCACCTTGATGCGGTTGTTCACGCCTTCCAGGACGCTGGTG
>NZ_CP035677.1:4069531-4098482 GCF_029542605.1 Pseudomonas sp. REST10
GTTCCACACCACACCAGCCGCCCAGGCAAAACCGGCAGCGCAGCCGGCGCTGCCCAGCGAAGCGGCGCCCAGCCCGATACGCGAACGCCTGGAGCCGCGCCTGCATGACAGTGCCCGCGACCTGCAGCACCTCAATGGCGAGCTGCGCGCCGCAGCGCAACTGATTCTGCAGGATGTGATCGACGACTTCGTGCCGCAGATCGAAGCCGAACTCAAGCGTCGCCTGGAAGCCCGCCTGCCGCGCCTGCTGCCCCCGCGCAAACCCTGACGCCCCCATGCCGGGCGGGCGCTACCCGCCAGGCTGCCGGCTGGCGGGTTCCCCGGCCCCGCGACTGCCGCGTTGCGCCGACCGACGCGCCGCCCTTACGCCGCCCGCTTGATCCCCGTTATACTTGTCGGCTTTTCCGATCAGCCGTCACAAGGGTCCCGCCGCGCATGGACAAGACCTACCAGCCGCACGCCATCGAATCCAACTGGTACCAGACCTGGGAGCAGAACGACTACTTCGCCCCACAAGGTAGCGGTGAGCCGTACACCATCATGATCCCGCCGCCGAACGTCACCGGCAGCCTGCACATGGGGCACGGCTTCAACAACGCCATCATGGATGCGCTGATCCGCTTCCGCCGCATGCAGGGCCGCAACACCCTGTGGCAGCCGGGCACCGACCACGCCGGTATCGCCACCCAGATGGTGGTGGAGCGCCAGCTGGCCGCCGATGGCATCGGCCGCCACGACCTGGGCCGCGAGAAGTTCCTGGAGAAGGTCTGGGAGTGGAAGAACCAGTCCGGCGGCACCATCACCCGGCAGATTCGCCGCCTGGGCTCGTCGGTCGACTGGTCGCGCGAGCGCTTCACCATGGACGACGGCCTGTCCGAAGCGGTCAAGGAAGCCTTCGTCCGCCTGCACGACGATGGCCTGATCTACCGTGGCAAGCGTCTGGTCAACTGGGACACCAAGTTCCACACCGCCATCTCCGACCTGGAAGTGGAAAACCACGACGAGAAAGGCTCGCTGTGGAACCTGCGCTACCCGCTGGCCGACGGCAAGAAGACCGCCGAAGGCAATGACTACCTGATCGTCGCCACCACCCGTCCGGAAACCATGCTCGGCGACAGCGCCGTGGCCGTGCACCCGGAAGACGAACGCTACAAGGCACTGATCGGCAGCTATGTCGACCTGCCGCTGGTGGGCCGCCGCATCCCGATCATCGCCGACGACTACTGCGACCCCGAGTTCGGTACCGGCTGCGTGAAGATCACCCCGGCGCACGACTTCAACGACTATGAAGTGGGCAAGCGCCACAACCTGCCGCTGATCAACATCTTCGACAAGAACGCCGCCGTGCTGTCCACCGCCCAGGTGTTCAACCTCGACGGCAGCGTCAACGAACAGGTCGACGCGGGCATCCCGGCGCAGTTCGCCGGCCTCGACCGCTTCGAGGCGCGCAAGCAGATCGTCGCGGCTTTCGAGGCGGCCGGCCTGCTGGAGAAGATCGAAGACCACGCGCTGAAAGTACCGAAGGGCGACCGCTCCGGCACCGTGATCGAGCCGTGGCTGACCGACCAGTGGTACGTCTCCACCAAGCCGCTGGCGGAAAAAGCCATCGCCGTGGTCGAGAGTGGCGAGATCCAGTTCGTGCCCAAGCAGTACGAGAACATGTACTTCAGCTGGATGCGTGACATCCAGGACTGGTGCATCAGCCGTCAGCTGTGGTGGGGCCACCGCATCCCGGCCTGGTACGACGAAGCCGGCAACGTCTACGTCGGTCGCGACGAGGCGGAAGTACGCGCCAAGTACAAGCTCGAAGGCGCCACCCTGCGCCAGGACGAAGACGTGCTGGACACCTGGTTCAGCTCCGGCCTGTGGACCTTCTCCACCCTCGGCTGGCCCGAGCAGACCGACTTCCTCAAGACCTTCCACCCCACCGACGTGCTGGTCACCGGCTTCGACATCATCTTCTTCTGGGTCGCCCGGATGATCATGCTGTCGACCCACCTGACCGGGCAGATTCCGTTCAAGACCGTCTACGTGCACGGCCTGGTGCGCGACGGCCAGGGGCAGAAGATGTCCAAGTCCAAGGGCAACGTGCTCGACCCGCTGGACATCGTCGATGGCATTACCCTCGACGAGCTGCTGGAAAAACGCACCAGCGGCATGATGCAGCCCAAGCTGGCCGAGAAGATCGCCAAGCAGACCAGGGCCGAGTTCCCCGAAGGCATCGCCAGCTACGGCACCGACGCCCTGCGCTTCACTTTCTGCTCGCTGGCCACCACCGGCCGCGACGTGAAGTTCGACATGGGCCGCGTCGAGGGCTACCGCAACTTCTGCAACAAGCTGTGGAACGCCGCCAACTTCGTCATCGAGAACACCGATGGCCAGGACACCGGCGTGAATGGCGAAGAGGTCGAACTGTCCTCGGTCGACCGCTGGATCATCAGCCAGCTGCAGCGCACCGAAGCCGAAGTCACCCGCCAGCTCGATGCCTTCCGCTTCGACCTGGCCACCCAGGCGCTCTACGAGTTCGTCTGGGACCAGTACTGCGCCTGGTACCTGGAGCTGGTCAAGCCGGTGCTGTGGGACGAGCACGCGCCGCTCGAGCGTCAGCGCGGCACCCGCCGCACCCTGGTGCGTGTGCTGGAAGTCATCCTGCGCCTGGCTCACCCGTTCATGCCGTTCATCACCGAAGAAATCTGGCAGCGCATCAAGGGTCAGGCCGCTGTACAGGGCGACACCCTGATGCTGCAGCCTTGGCCGGTGGCCAACGAGACCCGCATCGACGCCGCCGCCGAAGGCGATATCGAGTGGGTCAAGCAGCTGATGCTCGGCGTGCGCCAGATCCGTGGCGAGATGAAGATCTCCATGGCCAAGCGCATCGACATCATCGTGGCCAACGCCAGCGCCGAGGATCAGCGCCGCCTGGCCGATTTCGAGCCGCTGCTGAACAAGCTGGCCAAGCTGGAATCGGTACGCGTACTGGCTGCCGGTGAAGAAGCGCCGATGTCCGCTACCACCCTGGTCGGCGAGATGGAAGTGCTGGTGCCGATGGCCGGGCTGATCGACAAGGACGCCGAACTGGCGCGCCTGGACAAGGAGATCGGCCGCCTGGAAGGCGAGGTCAAGCGTGTCGGCGGCAAGCTGAGCAACGAAGGCTTCGTCGCCAAGGCCCCTGCCGAAGTGCTGGAGAAGGAGCGCGCCAAACTGGCCGAGGCCGAGCAGGCCCTGGCCAAGATGGTCGAGCAGCGCGGCAAGATCGCCGCACTCTGATCCCCCGGCGACACCCACAGGCCCGCGCCCCAACCGGCGCGGGCTTGTTTTTTCCAGGAGGGGCTTTCGGCCCTGACATCCCGCTGCGCTCCAGCGCCTGCTTCCATGCAGTCACAGCCGCGAGCCCTGACAGAGCAGTCGCGGCCACCAGCCCGCCCCAAGGTTCATCTGATTTTCCGGTATACCCATGACAGCCCGTTCCCCTTCCCTGCTCGATGCACTGCTGCCTATCGGCGTGCTCGTCGTCCTCCTCAGCCTCTCCGTCTACCTGTACGGTGACGGCTCCTCCAGCGGCCCGAACCAGATCGCCCTGATGAGCGCCGCCTTCGTCGCCGGCCTGGTCGGGCTGAAGAACGGCCTGCGCTGGAGCGAGATCGAGGAAGGCATACTCGCCGGCATTCACATGGCCATGAAGGCCAACCTGATCCTGCTGGCCGTCGGCGCGCTGATCGGCACCTGGATTCTCGCCGGCACCGTGCCGACCATGATCTGGTTCGGCCTGAAGCTGATCAGCGCCGAGTACTTCTACGTCACCAGTTGCCTGATCTGCGCGCTCACCGCGCTGTCCATCGGCAGCTCATGGACGGTGGCCGGCACCCTCGGCATCGGTCTGATGGGTGTGGCGGCCGGCCTCGGCCTGGACCCGGCGATCACCGCCGGGGCGATCATTTCCGGCGCCTACTTCGGCGACAAGCTGTCGCCGCTGTCCGACACCACCAACCTGGCGCCAGCCGCCGCCGGTGCCGACCTGTTCGCGCATATCCGCAACATGCTGCGTACCACCGTGCCGGCGCTGCTGATTGCCCTGGCGATCTTCTTCACCCTCGGCCAGCAGGCCAGCGCCGAACATGACACGGGGCGCATCAGCGAGGTCCTCGCCGCGCTGGAAGCCCAGTTCCGCCTGGGCTGGCACCTGCTGCTGCCGGTGGCCTTCCTGCTGCTGCTCGCGGTGCGTCAGTGGGCGGCCTTTCCTGCCGTGTTCCTCGCCGCGCTGGTCGGTGCGCTGTTCGCCATCGCCTTCCAGCCCGACGTGATGGCGCGCCTGGCCGATCCCTCGGCCGGGGCCCTGGCGCCGTTGAAGACGGTCTGGAACGCGCTGTTCGCCGGCTACGAGTCGGCCAGCGGCAATGCCGAACTCGATGGCCTGCTGTCCAAGGGTGGCATGGCCAGCATGCTCACCACGGTGTGGCTGATCATCTGCGCCATGTGCTTCGGTGGCGTGCTCGAGCGCCTCGGCCTGCTGCAGCGCCTGCTGCAGAGCGCCCTGCGCCTGGTGCGCAGCGACAGCGGCCTGGTCGCCAGCACCATCACCACCACCATCGGCACCAACGTCATCACCGCCGACCAGTACATCGCCCTGGTGCTGCCGGGGCGCATGTACCGCGCCGAGTACGAGGCCCGCGACCTGCCGCCAACCAGCCTGTCCCGCGCCCTGGAAGACGGCGGCACCCTGACCTCGGTGCTGGTGCCCTGGAACACCTGCGGTGCCTACATGGCCGCCACGCTCGGCGTGGCCACTCTGAGCTACCTGCCGTACTGCTTCTTCAACCTGATCATGCCGGTGCTGGCCATCGCCCTGGCCTACCTGCTGCCGCCACGCCGCACCGCTGCGCTGCAATAACGCCTGACTACCTGCGCGCGAGCGGCATGGATCGCCCTCGCAGCGCCGCTGCGGCATTAAGTCCTTTCCTTTTGCAAGTTGTTTCAGGCATCTTCCCCCGCCTACCGACCTTCAATATCAACAGAAGAAAACAGGCGGACCCTCCATGTATGCGTTGATGGCCCTCGTATTCGTCCTCGGTTACCTGTGCATCGCACTCGAGCACCCGTTAAAGATCGACAAGGCAGCCTCCGCCCTGCTCACCGCCGTGATCGCCTGGACCCTCCTGGTCCTCGGCGCGGACAGCATCCTGCCGCTGCTCGGCACCGGCACTGCGGGCTCCAGCACCAACACCCATCACGTCGTCGAAGAGCTGCGCCATCACCTGGGGGAAATTTCCGAGATCCTGTTCTTCCTGATGGGGGCGATGACCATCGTCGAGCTGATCGACGCCCACGAAGGCTTCAAGGTCATCACCGACCGCATCCGCACCACCAAGCGTGTCCACCTGCTGTGGCTGGTGGGGCTGATCACCTTCTTCCTCTCCGCCGCCCTGGACAACCTGGCCACCACCATCGTGATGATCTCGCTGCTGCGCAAGCTGATCGCCGACCTGCACGAGCGCTGGTTCTACGCCGGCATCGTGGTCATCGCGGCCAACGCCGGTGGCGCCTGGTCGCCAATTGGCGACGTCACCACCACCATGCTGTGGATCGGTGACCAGGTCACCGCCACCGGCATCATCGCCAAACTGTTCCTGCCCAGCCTAGTCTGCCTGCTGGCTCCGCTGCTGATCATGAGCTTCGTCCTCAAGGGCGAAGTCTCCGAGCCGCGCATCAAGGAAAGCGCCGAGAGCCGCCGCGACCCGACCACGCCGTTCGAGCGCAATCTGGTCTTCGGCCTGGGCCTCGGCGCGCTGATCTTCGTACCGATCTTCAAGACCATCACTCACCTGCCGCCGTACATGGGCATCCTCTTCGGCCTCAGCCTGCTGTGGATCACCACCGAGATCATCCACCGCAGCAAGAACAGCGAAGAGAAGGACCCGCTGTCCGTGGTCGGCGTCCTGCGTCGCATCGACATCACCAGCGTGCTGTTCTTCCTCGGCATCCTCCTGGCAGTCTCCGCGCTGTCCAGTGCCGGCCACCTGATCCAGGTCGCCACCCTGCTCAAGGACGGCCTCGGCAACGTCTACAGCATCGCCATCTCCATCGGCATCCTGTCGGCCGTCGTGGACAACGTGCCGATGGTCGCCGGGGCGATGAAGATGTACCCGCTGGTCAGCCCGGAGATGCTCGCCACCGCCGCCGCCGAGGAGCTGCCGTGGCTGAGCAACTTCGTGGTCAACGGCAACTTCTGGGAAATGCTCGCCTACTGCGCCGGCACCGGCGGCAGCTGCCTGATCATCGGCTCCGCCGCCGGTGTGGCAGCCATGGGCATGGAGAAGATCAACTTCATCTGGTACCTGAAGAAGATCAGCGGCCTGGCCTTCATCGGCTACCTGGCCGGCGCGGCCACCTACATGGCGCTCGCCGCCGTGCTCGGCTGAGCGGAGCGTCCCGCGCTGGCACGCAGTGCCTGCAATGCCAGCGCCGCGACCCAGAGCACCGATATCCCGTAGTTCAGGCGCTGGTACAGGCCGAACAGCTGGCCACTGGCGACCGCCGTGGCCATCAGCCACGCCGTGACGATCGCCAGCACCAGGCACAGGGCCGAGAACAGCGCCAGCCCGGGCGACTGCAACAGCCGCCGTGCCAGCACGATCCACAGGGCGCAGGCCAGCGTCAGCGAGACAAACATCAGCAGCCCCGCCAGGTTGTGCAGCTGCTGCGACAGCGACGGTTGCGCCGGCGCACAGCCCTGGTCGCAGGCGAAATAGCCGGTGCCCAGGCTGCCCAGGCCATGCAGGCCGATCAGCAGCGCACTGAGCAACGCCAGCTTCGAACCAGGAAAGCGGCGCGCCACGCCCAGGCCGAAGAGAATGAACAGCAGCCCCAGTGGCAGGTTGTTGACCCAGGCGGAAAAACCATGGGTCGGAGCCCCCTGCGCGCCCAGCTCGCTCATGGCCTGCTGCAGGTGGCTGTAGCCGGGGTAGGCCAGCGCCGTCAGCGCCACGCCGAGCAACAGCCAGCAAGGAATCAGCACACCACTGCCCAGCAACACCCGATCACTCGTCTTCAGCACGACACGCTCCTTCCTTCATTCCGTCGATAACAGCGCCACCGGCAACGGTGGCAACCCGGCGACATGCTAGGCAGGCCAGGGCGCGGGCGTTACCGATTTTTTTGCAAGGCAGCTTGCACATGCGTCATCCTGTCGCGCCTCGCACACGGACGGCCAGAATGAGCAGACGCCTACCCAGCACCGCCGCACTACTGGCCCTGGAAGCCGCCGCTCGCCACCAGAGCTTCGCCCGCGCCGCCCAGGAGCTGTCGCTGAGCGAAGGCGCGATCAGCCGGCAGATCGCCAAGCTGGAAGACTTCCTCGGCGTGCGCCTGTTCCACCGCGTCGGCAACCGCGTCGAGCTGTCCACTGCCGGTGCCGGCTACGCCACGCAGATGCGCACGCTGCTGGCCGACATCGAGCGCCACACCCGGCAACTGACCCAGCGCGCCAGCGCCGACAGTGCCCTGCAGATCGGTGTCCTGCCGACGCTGGCCAGCCGCTGGCTGATCCCGCGCCTGGTGCACTTTCGCCAGTTGCACCCGGATATCCAGATCAACCTGCGCGAGCGCACGCAGCCGTTTTCCCTGGCGGACAGCGAGTTGCACGCGGCGATCCATCATGCCCACCTCGACTGGCCGGGGATGCAGGTCCAGGCCCTGTTCGAGGAACCGCTGATCGCCGTCTGCCACCCGCAGCTGGCGGCCCGGCCGGCCAGGCAGATGCCGCTGCTGCACAAGCACGAGAGCCCCTTCGGCTGGGCACGCTATGCCGAGCTGAGCGCCTTGGCACTGGCCCACACGGACCAGGGCCCGGTGTACGACCGCTATGCCCTGCTCATCGAGGCCGCCAAGGCGGGCATCGGCATGGCCCTGGTGCCGCGCCGCTATGTCGAGCAGGACCTGGCCGATGGGCGCCTCAGCGCGCCCTGGCCGGTGCTGGCAGAACTGGCCGAGCGCTACGTGCTGGTCACCCGCCCCAACGCCGAGTCACCACCTGCGCTGGCGCTGTTCCAGGCCTGGCTGCTGGAGCAGAGCGCCACACGCTAATCGGCACGCCGCGAAGTGATCCAGGCGCCCCAGAACAGGCTGGAGAAGAAACGCTGCGCCGGGCCGAAGCCGCTGTCGCCGGGCAATAATAAAAATTCATATTTATCATCCAGTGCATTCCCATGAGGAATTCACCTCTTACCCCCTGTGCCACGAGCAGCGCCACGCTGATATAGTCCCCCGATCAATCCCGGCCCGACGTGGACACCCAGCGCATGGACGTGAGCAAGACCAAGACCAGTTTCTACCGCCGCCTCTACGTCGCCTGGCTGATCGACAGCGGCGCCGCGACCAGCGTGCCGGCGCTGATGGAGGCCACCGGCATGCCGCGACGCACGGCGCAGGACACCCTCTCGGCGCTGGTCGAACTGGACATCGACTGCCAGTTCGCCCAGGGCCAGGGCGAACGCAACAATGCCGGGCAGTACCTGATCCGCGACTGGGGGCCGATCGACAAGCGCTGGATCGCCGGCAACCTGCAGCAGATCAAGACCACGCTCGGTTATCCCTGAAACAATCGCTCCGTGCTTTCTGGAGCTGCGATGAATCCCGATCTTCTCTGGGTGCTCGGCCTGCTGGCCGGCGCCATTTCCCTGTTCGTCATCGGCAAGCCACGCATGGACGTGGTCGCCCTGCTGGTGCTGGTCGCCCTGCCGCTGACCGGTGTACTCGACCTGCAGCAGACCCTGGCCGGCTTCAGCGATGCCAACGTGATCCTCATCGCCGCGCTGTTCATCATCGGCGACGGCCTGGTGCGTACCGGCATCGCCTATCGCCTCGGTGACTGGCTGGTGGCCAGGGCCGGCAGCAGCGAGACGCGCCTGCTGATCCTGCTGATGCTGGCCGTGGCCGGCCTGGGTTCGGTGATGAGTTCCACCGGCGTGGTCGCCATCTTCATTCCCGTGGTGCTCGGCGTCGCCGCTCGCCTGCGCCTGGCGCCGGGGCGCCTGATGATGCCGCTGGCCTTCGCCGGGCTGATCAGCGGCATGCTGACCCTGGTGGCGACGCCGCCGAACCTGGTGGTGCACGCCGAACTGCGACGCGCCGGCCACGCGGGCTTCGACTTCTTCACCTTCACCCCGATCGGCCTGGCCATCCTCCTGCTCGGCATCGGCTACATGCTGCTGGCCCGCCGCTGGCTGGTGCGCACCGAGGCCGGCGGCAATGCCGAACCGCCGCGCCTGACCCTGGCCGACCTGGCCGAGCGCTATCGCCTCGGCGAGCGCGAGCGGCGCCTGCGTGTGCGGGCGGACTCGCCGCTGGCCAACCAGGTGCTCAACGAACTGCAACTGCGCCGCGAGCACGGCATCAACGTCATCGCCATCGAGCGCCGGCAACGCCTGCGTACCCTGCTGCTGATGGCCAGCGGCAACACCCTGCTGGAGCCCGGCGACGTGTTGCTGGTGGATATCGCCAGCCCGGCCATCGGCCTGCTCGGCAGCTACCAGGCCCTCGGCCTGGAGCCCATGCCGCTGCCGCACTCGTATTTCAGCCTGCACGCGCATGAGCTGGGCCTGGCCGAGGTGGCGCTGCCGCCGGAGTCACAGCTACCGGGCAAGACCATCCAGGAGCTGGGCTTTCGCTCGCGGCACAAGCTCAACGTGGTCGGCCTGCGTCGCCAGGGTGGCGCCCTGGAGGGGCTGCTGGTCGACGAGAAGCTCAAGGCCTCCGATACCCTGCTGGTGGCGGGCGCCTGGCGCGATATCCACCGCCTGCAGGGGCTGAGCCGCGATTTTCTGGTGCTCAGCCTGCCAGCCGAGGTCGCCGAGGTGGCACCGGCGGCGCGCAAGGCGCCCTATGCCCTGCTCAGCCTGGCGGTGATGGTGCTGCTGATGGTCAGCGGCCTGGTGCCCAACGTGCAGGCCGCGCTGATTGCCTGCCTGCTGCTCGGGGCGTTTCGCTGCATCGATCTGGACAGCGCCTACCGCGCGATCCACTGGCCGACGCTGATCCTCATCGTCGGCATGCTGCCCTTCGCCCAGGCGCTGCAACAGACCGGTGGCGTCGAGCTGGCGGTACAGGGGCTGGTGGGTGGCCTGGGCGATGCCGGGCCGCGCCTGATCCTGGCCAGCCTGTTCGTGCTGACCGCCGTCATCGGCCTGTTCATCTCCAATACCGCGACGGCGGTGCTGATGGCGCCCGTGGCGATCGCCACCGCGCAGGCGCTCGATGCCTCACCCCTGCCGTTCGCCATGACCGTGGCCCTGGCCGCCTCGGCCGCGTTCATGACGCCGATCTCCTCGCCGGTGAACACCCTGGTACTGGGCCCCGGGCAATACCGCTTCGGCGATTTCGTGCGCATCGGCGTGCCCTTCACCCTGCTGGTGATGATCGTCAGCGTGGGGCTGGTGCCGCTGATCTTCCCGCTGTAGGCGAGCGCTGGAAACTGCTGCGCCCAAACGGCTCATTCAGCGCAGGTGAAGTCGGGCGCGACTCCGAGCGTTCTTCGCTCGTTCCTGCCTGTCGCCCAGGTTTCCAGAGGCGCCCTGCGGCAGCCACCAGGCGATGCCCCGGCTGCACGGCCAGCCCGACTGTGGGAAAATCGCCGCCCGCCTGCCCGAAGCTCGTCCATGCCACAGCCACCGAAACGCCCACGCAAGCCCGCCCCCGCCGCCGTGAAGACGGCGCCGAGCAAGGGCGAACTGCATCCGCGCAATCGCCACCAGAGACATTACGACTTCCCGGCGCTGATCAAGGCCAGCCCGGAACTCGGCCAGTTCGTCATCAGCAACCCCTATGGCAAGCCGAGCATCGACTTCGCCAATCCGCAGGCGGTGAAGGTCTTCAACCGTGCGCTGCTGGCGCAGTACTACGACATCCGCCACTGGGACATTCCCGATGGTTACCTGTGCCCGCCGATTCCCGGCCGCGCCGACTACCTGCACAACCTCGCCGACCTGCTGGCGACCGACAACGCGGGGCAGATTCCCCGTGGCGCGGCGATTCAGGCGCTGGACGTCGGCGTGGGCGCCAACGCCATCTACCCGCTGATCGGCCACTGCGAATACGGCTGGCACTTCATCGGCGCCGATATCGCGCCGGCGGCACTGGCCTCGGCACGCGCCATCGTGCAGGCCAACCGCGCGCTGCAGGGTGCCATCGAGCTGCGCCAGCAAAGCGATGCGGCGCACGTCTTTGTCGGCCTGCTGCAAGCGGACGAGCGCATCGACCTGACCCTGTGCAACCCACCCTTCCACGCCAGCGCCGAGGACGCCACCCGTGGCAGCACGCGCAAATGGCGCAACCTCGGCAAACTCGACCCGAAACGCAAGCTGCCGGTGCTCAACTTCGGCGGCCAGGCTGCCGAACTGTGGTGCCCCGGCGGCGAGGCGGCGTTCCTCAAGCGCATGGCCAGCGAGAGCGCGCAGGTCGCCGAGCAGGTGCTGTGGTTCAGCAGCCTGGTGTCCAAGGGCGGCAACGTGGAACTGCTGCAGGGCTGGCTGGCCAGGGCCGGCGCCAGCGAAGTGCGCATTCTCGGCATGTCCCAGGGGCAGAAGCAGAGCCGTCTGGTGGCCTGGACATTCAAGGACGCCGCCCAGCGCGAGGCCTGGCGCCAGAACCACTGGCGCTAGGCTCTGTACGAGAAGTCGTCGAGCGAAGGTCAGGCCAGGCGCAATCGCTCGAAGAAGCGCAGTTTACGTGCTGTAAATGAGCATTCTGAGAGCGATTTCAACGCAGCATCACCGAGCGCAGGCACTTTTCGTACAAAGCCTAGGGCTTCGCCAGGTAGGCGGCTCTCCGCTCCTGGTAGGCGGCCGACTCACGCTGGCGCTGCACCTCGGCCCAGATCCGCTCGGCCAGATCCGGCTCGTGCGCCAGCAGCGCATTGGACAGCATCAGGTAGTAGGGTTTTTCCTCGAGCAGCTGCGGCAGCTTCTCGATCGACTGCGCGAGCTGGGGATTGGCCTGCAGCACGAAATCACCGCGCTGGGTCTGCAAGGCAGCGGCCTCGATACGGCCATGCTCGAGCATCTGCAACAGCGCCAGCGGGTCACGGCTGGACTCGTCCACCTCCAGGCCATGGGCCAGCAGCAGGTCGCGAATGGAAAAGCCGCTGAGCGAGCCCACGCGGCCGTTCAGATGGCTGAAGCGCCGGCCGTCCCAGGACACCGCGCTGCCGGCGCGCCGATAGAGGGTGTAGCGCGACGAATGCAGGCGCCTGAGGGTATCCGGCCGGCCCTCCGCGTCGAGGGGATAACGCCCCATCCGCTGGCGTTCGGGCTTGAAACTGGCGGCGAAAGCGCCGTCATACAGCCCATGCTGCAAGCCGGCCAGGCAGCGCTTCCAGGGCACCGCCACATAGGTGAACTGCAGGCCGAGCTGCTGCTGGACGAGATCGAGCAGTTCCTTGTTGAGGCCGCTGCCATCGCTCATGACCCAGGGGTACGAATCCTGGTCCTCATGGCAGAATCGCAGCGCCGACTCGGCGGCAACGCTGGCCCCCAGCAGCAACCCCAACACGCAACAATGCAGCGTTCTGAACAATGACCGCACTCCAACGTGTCACCGCCCGGCAGGCAGGCCGTGGCGAATGACCGACTGATGATCCCGCGCCTAAGCATAGGCGCAGTTGGCCACCCCAGCCTGCGGGGACAGGCGCGCGTCAGCGAATGAAGGTGCGGCTGATCTCGCGGAATTGCTCGGTGCCGGCCTGCTCCAGCCATTCGAAGGCGACCATCTCGCGCGAGACGATCAGCGCTCCGGCGCGCTCCATGCGCGCCAGGCCCAATGCCTTGTCACGCGGGCGGCGCGAACCCACTGCCTCGTCGACCACGAACACCTCGCGCCCGGCGGCCAGCAGGCCGAGTACCGTCTGCAGCACGCAGACATGGGTCTCCGCACCGCACACCACGAACTGGCGGCGCTCGCCTCCCGGCAGGTCGAACAGCCCGGCGCCCGCCGTGGCGGAAAAATGGATCTTCTCGCGCAGCCCGTGCGCCGGCAGCAGTTCGCGCAGGCCGGGGTCGGTTGCACCCAGCCCCCTGGGGTACTGCTCGGTGGCGATCACCGGCACGTCGAGGCGCTGCGCCACACGCACCAGCCAGGTGGCCTGCTCGACCAGCGCCGCGCCCGCGTCGATGGCTGGCAACAGCCGTGCCTGCAGGTCGATCACCAGCAGGGTGGAATCCTTCGCTCGCATCAACATCGCTACGCTCCTTCCTTCACCGCGAAACGCGCATCGAGCCGGCTGTAGCCGAGGCCGACGCCCTTGTGTACCCGCAGCTGCACGGGAATACGCTCCTTCATCGCCTCGACGTGACTGATCACGCCGATGGTCTTGCCGCTGGCGTTGAGGTTGTCCAGGGCGTCCAGCGCCACCTCCAGGGTCTCGCCATCCAGCGTGCCGAAGCCTTCATCGAGGAACAGCGAATCGATACTGGTCTTGTGGCTGACCAGATCGGACAGCGCCAGGGCCAGGGCCAGGCTGACCAGGAAACTCTCGCCGCCGGACAGCGTGCGGCAATCACGGGCCACGTCGGCCTGCCAGGTGTCACGCACCTCCAGCTCCAGCTCGCCGCTGCTCTTGCGCGCCAGCTGGTAACGGCCATGCAGGCGGGTCAGCTGGCGGTTCGCCAGGTGGATCAGGTGATCGAGGGTCAGGCCCTGGGCGAACTTGCGGAACTTGGCACCATCGGCCGAGCCGATCAGGCCGTTGAGTTGCTGCCAGAGGGCATGCTCGCCCTCCTGTGCGGCGATTTCGGCGAACAGCGCCTGCTGGCTGCTGCGCCGTGCCGCGTCGGCCTGAAGCTGGGCCCGCACCTCACCCTGGCGCTCGCTCAATGCACGCAGGCGATCCTGCAGGGCCTGGATCTGTTCGCCCAGCTCGGCCAGGCTCAGGGCACTCTGCGCCTCGCTCTGGAGGCGCTGTACCTCGGCCTGCGCCGCCGCCTGCAAGGTCGCCGCCTGGGTGTGTGCGCGCTCCAGATCGGCCTTCAACTGCAGCAGGCGCTGACGTTCGTCATCACCCAGCAGCGCCGCTTCGAACGCCGCCTGGTCGGCGAACGGGCTGCCGGCCAACGCCTGCTGCCAGGCCTGCTGGCAGTCATCCAGGCGCGCCTGCAGGCGTGCCTGCAACGCCACCTGGGCCTGCTCGCTGCCGGCCAGGCCATCGCGTTCACGCTGCGCGGCGGCCAAGCGCTCGGCGGCCTCGCGCCAGGCCTGCCGTGAGTCGCTGACGGGTGCAGGCTCAGCCAGGTCAGCCACGCCAGTGGCCTGCCAGCGCTGCAACCACTGCGCAGCCTGCGCCTGGTCCTCGTCCAGCTGTCGCTGCGCCTCGTGCTTCTGCTCGAGCAACTGCTGCTCGCGTGCCTGTGTGTCGCGCCAGGCCTGCCAGGCCGCCTTCTGCTGTGCCAACCAGCCCTCGCCATCGGCCGGCAGTTCGCTGGCGAAACCCTCCAGGCTGGCCAGCAATGCCTCGGCCTGCTGCGCCTGCCCGGCCTGCAGATCGTTCAGGTCGGTCTGTTGCTCGGCCAGACGCGCCTGGGTGTTGTCCAGATCGCGCTCGAGCAGGGCCTGCTGCCGCTGTGCTTCGCTCTGCTCACGCTCGGCCGTCTCGCGCAGCTCGCGCAGACGCTGCAGTTCGGCCTGCTGCTGTTGCACGCTCTGCAGACGCGCCTGCTGCGCCGCCAGCGCCTGCTCGTGCTGCTGTTGCATGGGGCCGAGCTCGGCGGCATCGTGCAGGCGGATGTCGTACTCGCTCAGTTGCTGCTGCCATTGCTGATCCAGCGGCTGCAACTGCGCCTGAGCCTCGGCCTGCTGCGCGTGCAACTGCTCGATCTGCGCGGCCAGGCGGGTCAGCTCGTCACGCAGGCTGGCCCCCTGGCTCTCCAGCTCGCCCAGGTCACTGCGGCACTGCGCCAGCGCCTGTTCGGTGGCGGAGACATTCAGCGCCTGATACTGCTCGATCGCCGGATGCTCATGCGAGCCGCACAGCGGGCAGGCCTCGCCCGGCTGCAGGCGGGCGCGATGGGCCTCCAGGTCGTGGATGCGCTGTTCCTGCTCCAGCAGCTTTTCCTTGTCGGCGCACTGCTGCTTGAGCGCCTTGTAGCGCTCGCGCAGCGCGCCGATCTCGGCATTCTTGTCCGTCTGCAGACGCTGCAGTTCGGCCAGGCGCGGCGGCAGCCCGGCGAGTTGCCCGCCCAGCGCCTCACGGCGTTGCGCCAGTTGCTGCAAGCGATCGAACACGCGGCTGCGCGCCTGCTGGCCCTGCACCTCCTGCCACAGCCCCGCCTCTCCCGCCGCACCCAGCAGGTCCTGCACGCTGGCCTGCTGCTGCGCCTCGGCAGCGCGCGCCTGCTCCAGCTGCTGTTGCAGCGTGGTCAGACGCGCGCCCTGCGCCTCACGCTGGCGCTGCAGCGCGGCGAGCTGCGTGGCGGATTCGCTCAGCCGCGCCTGCGCCGCCAGCACGCCCTGCTCGCCCCTGGAACGCTGAGTGAAGCGCTCGTCCCAGCCGCTGAGCAGCTCGCCCAGACGCGCATGCTGGCTGCGTTCGCCCAGCCAGGCCTGCACCTCGGCATACTGCTGCTGCAGCTGCGTCAGCGCGGCCTGACGCTGGGCACAACCGTGCGCGGCATAACGGCTGGCCTGCCACAGCGCCAGCCGCTCACGCCCGGCGCAGGCCTGCATCCGTTCGCGCAGCGCGAGCAGGTCGTGCTCGGCCTGCTCGCGCTCCTGCCGCGCCTGCTGCCAGGCCTGGTGCAGGGGCAGCAGGCGCGAGGCCGGCTCGCTGGCAGCCAGGCGCTGCAGCTCATCACCCGCGTCGGCCTGGCGCTGCCGGGCCTGTTGCACGGCTTGCGCCGCCTCGGCGGCCTGCTGCTCGGCACGCTGCAGGGCTTCTCGCCAGCGCTGCTGTCCTTGCAGCGCCTGTTGCTCGGCGAGCAGCGGCGCCTGCTCCCGCGCCAGGCGCTCGGCTTCATCCTGCAGCTCGGTGCACTGCGCTTCATCCAGCAGTTCCATGCCCTGGGCGCGGCTTTTCAACAGGCCCAGCGCCTGCTCGGCAGCCTTGGTGCGTTCGTAGACCTGCTGGGAAATCCGCCCGTAGACCTCGGTGCCGGTCAGTTCTTCCAGCAGTTCGGCACGCTGGTTGGCGTTGGCCTCGAGGAACGCGGCGAAACCGCCCTGGGCCAGCAGCATGGATTTGGTGAAGCGCTCGAAGTCCAGGCCAGTCAGTTCGGAGGTCAGGCTCTCCTTCTCGCGGATCTTGTCGGTGAGGATTTCGCCACCCTCGATGCGCGCCAGCTCCACCTTGGGCGCCTGCAACGCGCCGTCGACCTTGTCCCGCGCACGGCGCTGGCTCCAGAACGCACGGTAGCCCTGCCCCCTGACCTCGAACTCGACTTCGGCCAGGCAGTCGGCGGTGTGCCGGGTCATCAGCTCGTTGCCGCTGGCCGACAGCGTGCTCATGCGCGGCGTGCGGTGATAGAGCGCGAGGCAGATGGCATCGAGCAAGGTGGTCTTGCCGGCACCGGTCGGCCCGGTGATGGCGAACAGGCCGCTGCCGGCGAAGGGCTCGGCGGCGAAGTCGATCTTCCACTCCCCCTTCAGGGAGTTGAGGTTCTTGAGGCGCAGGCTGAGGATTTTCATGCACAGGTCGGAAGCCGTTGGAGGCGGCCATTCTGGCATTCTCCGCCGCGCGCTGCAGGCCCGAATGCCGCTACAGCGCCTCGACGCGGTCGCGGCCGCTGGCCTTGGCCCGATACATCGCCTTGTCGGCCCGGGCCATCAGTGCCTCCAGGGTTTCGCCTGGGCGGTATTCGGCGATACCGAAGCTGGCGGTCTTGCGCTCGACGGTGTCGAAGGCGAACGCCTGGATACGCCGCCGCAGCGCCTGCACGGCTGCCACGGCCTGATGCGAGCCGATCTCCGGCAGGACGATGAGAAACTCCTCGCCCCCGAAGCGGCCGACCTTGTCCACCGCGCGCACGTTCTCGCGCAGCAGCGTGGCGAACTGGCGCAGCACGCTGTCGCCCACCGCATGACCGAAGGTGTCGTTGACGTGCTTGAAATGGTCGATGTCGATCAGCACCACCGAGAACGGCGTGCCGTAGCGGTTGGCCCTGGCCTGCTCGTCGGCGAGGAACGCCTCGGTGCGCGAGCGGTTCCACAGCCCGGTCAGGCCGTCGAGGCTGGCGCTCAGTTCCAGGCTGTCCTGCTGCAGGAACATGCGTTTGTGCGCCTTCTCCAGCAGGAAGGCGCTGAGCAGCCCGAAGGAGAACGAGGCGAGAATCCAGATCAGGTGCAGGCGCTGCGGCCCCGGGGTGAGCGAGTGTTCGAGGGTGACCAGGAGAATCGCCGACAGCGAGACCAGTGCCGTGGCCATCGCGCGCTTCAGGGTCAGGCCCGAGATGGCGAACGTCCACATCAGGTTCAGGTAGATTTCCGGCGCGTAGAGCGCGAAGCGTGACGAGCCGAAGTTGAAGTAGAGATTCGACAGCACCGACACGATGGGCGCGCATGACAGCAGGCCGAGCATCAGCGTCTGCCGGCCGGGTCGAAAGCTGAGCAGCCCGGTGGCCAGCAGCGCCCCCGGCACCATCAGCGCATGCACGATGAAGCGTGCGAAGGGCTGATCGGTTTCGACATTCTGCTCGATGGCGGCGTAGATCAGGTACAGCCCCATGGTCAGGAAGGCGACATAGCGAATCTGTGGAATCGCCGCCTGGCGATACCAGTCCTCGAAACGCTGTCGGGTCGCATCCGGCCCCCCATGCAGCGGGTCCAGCAACCGGGCCAGTGTCGTCAGCACCCTAGCACCCCTGTCCATTTGCCATCACCGACAGCATAGATCGCTATTGCCGGATCGGCGTCGTCACGCGCCGTCAGTCGCCGATCTCGATTCCCCAATGACGCAGACCGTCGGGCAGATCGGCCCGGCTACCCTGGTAGAGGCCGTCCTTGAACATCAGCACGGTGCCGTCCACCTTCAATGCCTGCTCATCGAGCTGAGCCGTCATCGGATCGGCAGCCTTGCGGGTCGGCTCGACCTGGTAGAACAGCGCCTGAGCCTGACGCCGCAGCGCCTCGTAAGAGGTGTCCGCGCCGGAGTGTCGATACAACCGCTCGAGGTTGGCGGTCGTCAGTATTTGCTGCGTCCAGGCCTCCTGCCACTGCACGACCAGCAACACCAGGTAGAGGTTGGCCCCGAGCGACAGCAGCAGCGTCGCCAACAGCGTCTTGCTCAGGATGCGTTTGCTAGCCATGCAGATAGAGCTGCAGCACCAACGCCCAGAGCCCGAGCGCGGCCAGGAAGTTGAGGGTGAACACCAGGCCGCGCAGACGCACGTTGCCGGTGCCGATCTGTACCAGGCTGTGTGCCAGGCGCCCGCCGATGAACCCCCACGCCAGCCAGGTCGCGAGCGGCGACTGCACGCCGGCCTGGATCAGCAGCAGGCAGGCGACGTAGAACAGCAGCGGCCATTCGAACTGGTTGGACAGGTTGGCGCTGATGCGCGGCTCGACCTCGGCCCAGGGGTTCGAGCCATCGGCGCGCCGCCCGATGCCCCAGATACTGGGCGCACGCGCCAGGGTCAGGAGTACATAGAGAAAGCCGGCCAGACCGACATGGGCCAGCATCGGCGCGATCAAGGCATGGCTCATGACGGCAGCTCATGCAGGCGCTGCCCTGCGACGGACAACGCGGTCGATGACAGTCGGCGGCTCATCGCGCGGCGCCCTCGGCCTGCAGATTTTCCAACGGCACCCAGCCCGACGCGTCGCCACTGCTGCGCCGGCACCAGGCCCAGCCATTCAATTGTCGCCCGGCCAACACCCGCTCGCCCACCACGACGTCCAGCTCGCGGGCGCTATAGTCCTCGCGCGCCCGGCCCCGGTCGCCGGCGATCACCTCGATGATCTGCTGCGGAACCCAGCCGCCGGCCTGGCCCGGCGTGTGGCAGAAGCGCCAGTCCTGCCAGTCCTCCGGTCCCTCGTAGACTTCCCCCAGCGTCAGCGGGGCGCCGGCCTCGAACTGGATCGGCTCGGGGTACTCGCTGGTGTGCGCCGTGACGACGCGGTATTCCGTCAGTTGCATGCTCGACCTCTGTATTCCTTGTGGTTTGGCGAACGCTACATGCCCGCCGCTCTCCGCTCTGTCGAAGCGCCTAGGCGGCCTGCCAGACCTGGGCCAGGCCGACGCCGTGCAGCACCGCCAGCCCCAGGCACAGCAATGAACTCAGGTGCCAGAAGCGCTCGCTGTTGCCGATGATCACCCGCTTGAGCCAGGGAAAGGCCAGGGCCCGGCCGAGGTAGACCAGGGTGATCAGCAGCACCGCCCATTTCGCCAGCGCCAGCTGCGGGCCGAGGCCGGCGGCAGACAGCGTCAGCAGCGCCCACAGCAACAGCACGCAGCCAATGGCGCAGGCCACCACTGGCGGGTACCAGTGACGCCGTGCGGCCATCGCCACCAGCTGTTCACCGGCGCCAAGCACCTGGAAACCCCGCACCCCCCAGAAAATGCAGGCAAAGTGCAGCACGCCGGCCAGCGCCGTCAGCAGCGCCCCCAGCAGCAAGAACCCATTGGCCTGTAGCAACATCACGACTCTCCTTGCCAGGCGCCGGCATCACGGCCGGCGCATCACGTCCGCGCGCTCAGAAACGCGCCCTGATCTTCCTCACGAAGGCGTCGACGCGCGCACGGTCGGCCTTCTCACTGCGGTAGAACGACAACATCCGGAAGCTGCAGCCCCGGGTACAGGCCCCCAGCAGGGCGAGCTTGAGCACCCGCCTGACGGGCCGGCGCAAGACGAACAGGTCGACCCACCAGGGCGAGCCCAGCGTGGTAACCACCCGCACCTCCTGCAACTGCAACAGGCCCGGGGTGATCGCACCGAGATCGGCGGCATGCTGGTAGGCATGGCCCGGCGCCCAGACGCGGTCGAACCAGCCTTTGAGAATGGCCGGGAAGCCGAACCACCAGGTGGGGAAGACCAGCACCAGCGACTGCGCCGCCTGCAACTGACGCAGCTGGGCCTGCAGCTGCCCGGCGTCGAACGCGCCGGCGTAGTAGCTCTGCCGCTCGGCCTCGCTGAGCCGTGGGTCGAAGGCACTGGCGTAGAGGTCCAGCAACTCGATGTCGTAGCCCTTGCCCGCCAGGTGCGCGACGGTTTCATCGCACAGGTGGCGACAGAGGCTGTCCTGCAGCGGATGGGCGAATACCACCAGACACTTCACACACTGATCCTTCAGTTGCGGCGGCTACGGCAGGACAGCGGCCAGCGAGCCTGCGCCCGCATTCGGCACCACCCTCGCAGCACGGGTAGATCGAAAGAGCGTGCACTATAGCGACTTTGCCCCGTGCGGCCAGCGCTGTCGGGAAAAATGCCGCGCCACGCGCCTAGCGCTCCTGGCGTTCCTGCACGGTCTCCAGCACCTGGCGATACCGCTCGAGCAGGCGCTGGCTGTCCGCCTCGTCCAGTACCTCCTGTTGCAGGCGCCTGGCGAAGACATCCTCGACGGACAATTCGTCCAGCGTCTCCCGTGCGGCGCTGGCCAGGCTGGCACTGGCGTTGCCACGCTCGCGACGGATGCGCAGCACTTCCACGGCATGCCCCTCGCAGAGGGCGCTGATGCGGCCTTGCAGGTCGCTGAGGTAGTCGTCGGTACTGACCTGCACCTCCAGCCACACCGGCCGCTCGCCCGTGCCCTGGGCAGCGACCTCGGCGATGGCACCGGCCAGTTCCTTGAGCGAGCCGCGCAGGCTGGCCATGGGTTGAAACACCGGCACGGCCAGCGGCGTGATCGACTGCAGGCTGGCCTCGCCGAATTCCAGCAGCAGCACTTCCTTCTGCTGGCGCGTTTCATCGAACGACAGGGCGATCGGCGAACCGCTGTAGCGCACATGCTCCAGGCCACCGACCTTCTGCGGCCGATGGATGTGACCCAGGGCGATGTAGTCGGCGGGCGGGAAAGCACTGGTGGGAAAGGCCTCCAGGCTGCCGACGTAGATCTCGCGCACCGACTCACTGGCGCTGGCGCCGACCGTGGTCAGGTGGCCGGTGGCGATGATCGGCAGGGGCTGCCCGATCTGGTTGCGCCGCTCCAGCGCCAGCGCGTGCAGGGCCTGGTAGTGCGCGGCAATGGCCTGTTGCAGCGACTGCTGCTTGTCCTGCGCGCTCTGCCCGGCCTGGCTGGCCAGCACGTCGCGCGGACGAATGAAGGGGATGGCGCAGAGGATGGCGCCCGGCTGGCCGCGGCGATCATTCAGCACCAGCACCTGCTCGGCCAGGTCGAGGCCCACCGCCGGCACCACCTGGGTGCCCAGCTGCGCCAGCAGGCTGCGGCTTTCGCCAAGCATGGCCGGCGAATCGTGGTTGCCCCCCAGGACCACCAGCGCGCAGCCGGCGTCGCGCAGTTCGACCACCAGGCGGTAGTACTGCTCGCGGGCGTAGCTGGGCGGCGCACCGGTGTCGAATACGTCACCGGCGATCAGCAGCACATCCACGGCATGCGCCCGCACCTGCTCCAGCAGCCAGGCGCAGAAGGCCTGGTGCTCGGCCTGGCGGGTCTTGCCCATGAAGTGCTGGCCCAGGTGCCAGTCGGAGCTGTGCAGCACGCGCAGGCTCATAGCGGCCAGTCCTGCACGACGATGTGGGTCTTGACCCGCTGCATCTGCGGGAAGGCCTCGATGGCCGCGCGGACCTCGCTCAGGCGCGCCATGCTCGGCGCCTCGACCAGCACCAGCATGTCGGTTTCCCCACTGATGCCGCTGCAGTGGCGAATTTCCGGGTATTCACGCATGCGCTCGACGTAATCCTGGCAACGGGCGTTCTGGTAGAACAGTTCGAGGAAGGCCTTGACCCCACCCTCACCCGGCGCCGCGACCTGGGCGTGATAGCCGCGAATGACGCCGCTCTGTTCCAGATGGCGAATGCGCTCGCTGACAGCCGAGCGGGAAAGACTGACCTCGCGGGCGATCTGGCTGACGGAGGTGCGCGCGTCGCTGCGCAGCAGAGCGAGGATCTGGCGATCGAACTTGTCCACGGTGTTTCTCGAGCGGCAATCAGGTTGACGGGAAGAACCGCCATTTCGTCGGTGAAAGGCGGCAGCCTGTAATCAGGCGGCGGCCTACCATAGCGGGATCTGCAAAGGCGTGAGCATACCCCATGAGTCGACTCAACAAGGAACTGGGCCTGCTGCAGGGCATCGCCCTGCTCAGCACATCGCTGCTCGGCACCGGCATCTTCGTGGTGCCGGCACTGGCGGCCACCGCCGCTGGCGAGGCGTCGCTGTGGGCCTGGCTGATGCTCATCGCCCTGGTGCTGCCGGTGGCATTCACCTTCGCCCAGCTGGGCAAGCGCTTCCCCCACGCGGGCGGGGCACCGCACCTGATCGGCCGCGCCTTCGGCCTGCGCATGGAGAGCGTCAGCGCCCTGCTGTTTCTCGCCGTGCTGCCCGTGGGCCTGCCGGCGGCCCTGCATATCGCCAGTGGCTTCTGGCTGGCCCTGTTCGACCTCGACCGCAGCGACCTGCTGATCATCGAGCTGGCGACCCTGGGCGCCATCCTCCTGCTCGGCCAGCGCCCGCCCAGGGCCTCGGGCCTGCTGCAGGGGCTGATCGCCGTGGCCATCGTCGCCAGCGTGGCGCTGATCTGGTGGATGGGCGACCTGCCCCATGCCGAGCAGCCGCTGTTGCCGGCGCTGGACGGCCAGTGGCACCTGCTGCCGACGGCGCTGGGGGTGATGTTCTGGTGCTTCGTCGGCATCGAGGCCTTCACCCATCTGGGCGAGGAGTTCAAGCACCCGCAGCGGGACTTCCCACTGGCCTTGCTGCTCGGCGTGCTGCTCGCCGGCCTGGTGTACTGGGCCTGTTCGGTGGCAGTCCTGAGCTTCGCCACCTACGGCGACGTGCACAGTGACACCACCGCCCTGCCCCGGCTGTTCGAGCAGCTGCTCGGCGAGCGCGCCCGCGTGCTGGTGGCGGTGCTCGGCTACCTGGCCTGCTTCGCCTCGATGAACGTGTACATCCAGGGCTTCGCCCGCCTGATCTGGAGCCTGGCCGACGAGGGCCGCCTGCCTGCCCGGCTGGCGGTGCGCAACGCCCATGGCGTTCCCGGCCGGGCCTTGCTGCTGGTCGTGATCAGTTGCGCGCTGTGCGCGCTGCTCTCGGCCGTGCTGCAACTGTCGGTGGATGACCTGATCCGCTACGCCAACGGCAACTTCGTGCTGATCTACCTGCTCAGCATGGCCGCAGGCTGGAGCCTGCTGCATGGCATCTGGCGCCTGCTGGCCGGGCTCAGCGCAGTGCTGTGCAGCGCGGTGCTGGTGATGCTCGGCAGCGACGCCCTGTATGCCGTGGCGCTGTTTGCCGCCTTGCTGCTGTTGAGCCACCTGCGCGACAGGCACAAGGCGCTGGCGCAAGGTGGATGACGCTCTTCTCGCGCAAGGCGCTGTCGGTGGACGGGTGAAGCGTCGTCCACCCTACGCCCGTCAGCCGCATTGCTACCGGCCAGCCGCGCTACAGATGACCTCAGGGCGCATGGGGTTCTATCCTTACCCTGAACCCAGCCCCAAGGAAGCCCCATGCGCCGCGTACTCAACGACCTGAAGATCATGATCCTGGCCAACCTGTGGATCGTCCCGGTGGTGGCCGGCCTGGTCTGGGCGCTGTTCCAGTTCGTCGCGCCGCCACCGCCGATGAGCGCCAGCATGGCCACCGGCACCCAGGGCGGGGCCTACCAGCAGTTCGCCGAACGCCTCAAGGAAGAACTGGCCAAGGAGGGTTTCGAACTCAGCCTGGTGCCGACCTCGGGCTCACGCGACAACCTGCAGCGCCTGCTGGCCGATGACCCGGCCGTGCAGATCGGCCTGGTGCAAAGCGGCCTGGAGCGGCAACTGTCGCCGGACGAGCAGACCCGCCTGCAGAGCCTGGGGGCGATCTATCAGGAGCCGCTCTGGCTGTTCTATCGCCGTGAAACCGGCCTGGACCGCATCGCCGACCTGTTGCCGCTGAAGCTCGGCCTGGGTGGCGAGGGCAGCGGCACCCGCGCTGCCAGCGACGCCATCCTCGGCGCCAACGCGATCCTGCCCGAGCAGTATCCCGACACCTGGCAGAACATCGGCGGCGGCAAGGCCGCACGCGCACTGCTGGCCGGCGAACTGGACGCGGCGTTCTTCGTCGGCCCGGCGGAGAATGCCCTGGTGCAGCAACTGGCCGCCAACCCCGATATCGCCCTGGCGCACTTTCGTCGCGCAGCGGCCTACGAGGCGCGCCTGCCGTTCTTCAACCAGGTGACGGTCGGCGAGGGCCTGCTCGACCTGGCCAGCAACGCACCGGACCGCGACATCGTCACCCTGGCCCCGGTGGCCACCCTGGTGGTCAACGACGACTTCAACCCCGGGCTGGTGCCGCTGTTTCTCGAGGCCAGCCGCGAAGTGATGAGGAACGGCACCCTGCTCGATACCGCTGGTGCCTATCCCAGCGCCGAACCGCGCACCTTCGAGCTGCACAAGGATGCCGAACACTACTACGCCAAGGGCTTGCCGATCCTGCAGCGCTACCTGCCGTTTCGCATCGCCTCGCTGGCCGACCGCTACATCATCCTGCTGATCCCGCTGATCGTGGTGATGATCCCGCTGTTCAAGGCCGTCGGACCGATCTACCAGTGGCGTATCCGGGCGCGCATCTATCGCTGGTACAAGTACCTGCGCGAGATCGACCGCAAGCTCCACGCCGGTTCGCTGCCGGACGAGCTGGACAGCGAGATCGAACGCCTGGAGAAGTTGGAGGACGAGCTGGCGGCGGTGGAAGTGCCGCTGTCCTACTCCAACCAGCTGTACGAGCTGCACCTGCACGTGCGCTACGTGGTCGAGCGCCTGAAGACCCTGCAGCAACGCCGCCAACCGTAGGGTGGGTCGCGCTTCATCGATCCACCATGCCCGGCAATGCCGGGCGAACAACCCGGCATCCACCGCGTCGACTCACCCACGGTGGATGTAAAAGGCGACATCCACCCCACGCGGTTGCACCGTGCGCCGATGCATCCGCACCAGAATCCGTCACCCGCTTCGGGTAAACTGCGCCCCTGTTTCATTTGCCCATCGAGACCGCCATGCCGATCCGTCACTGCATCGTCCACCTGATCGACAAGAAGCCCGACGGCAGCCCCGCCGCGCTGCATGCCCGCGACAGCGAGCTGGCCACGTCGCAAGCCATGGAGAACCTCCTGGCCGACCTCAACGAGAGCTACAACGCCAAGCAGGGCAAGGCCTGGGGCCTGTTCCACGAGGAATCCGGCGCCTACCCCTTCAGCGGCTGGCTCAAGGCCTACCTCGATGGCGAGCAGGACTTCACCGCCTTCAGCCGCCAGGCCGTGGAACAGCTGCAGAAGCTGATGGAAGAGTCCAACCTGTCCACCGGCGGCCACGTGCTGTTCGCCCATTACCAGCAGGGCATGACCGACTACCTGGCCATCGCCCTGCTGCATCACAGCGAGGGCGTGGCCGTCACCGACGCACTGGACGTGACCCCGGCCAAGCACCTGGACCTCGGCCAGCTGCACCTGGCCGCACGCATCAACATCAGCGAGTGGCAGAACAACAAGCAGTCCAAGCAGTACATCTCGTTCATCAAGGGCAAGAATGGCAAGAAGGTCTCGGACTACTTCCGCGACTTCATCGGCTGCCAGGAAGGCGTCGATGGCCCCGGCGAGACACGCACCCTGCTCAAGGCCTTCAGCGACTACGTGGAAAGCGAGGACCTGCCCGAAGAACAGGCCCGCGAGAAGACCAAGACACTGGTCGGCTACGCCAGCGGCCAGGCCAAGATGGGCGAGCCGATCACCCTGGAAGAGCTCTCCGGGCTGATCGATGAGGAGCGTCCCAAGGCCTTCTACGAGCACATCCGCAACAAGGATTACGGCATGGCCCCGGAGTTTCCGGCGGACAAGCGCACCCTCAGCCAGTTCCAGCGCTTCACCGGCCGCGCCGAAGGCCTGTCGATCAGCTTCGAGGCGCACCTGCTGGGCTCGAAGGTGGAGTACGACGAAGGCCGCGACATGCTGATCATCCGCCAGCTGCCGACCCAGCTGAAGGATCAGCTCAAGCGCCGCCAGGACTGAGATGGACCTGCGCCTCGGCGACGCGCTACTGGCGAGCTGCCGCTGCCAGGTTGCGGCGCCGCTGGCAGGCGACCCGGCGCGTACCCTCGGCCTCGACAAGCACGCGGCCAAGGCCCGCCTGGCACGACTCCGGCCCTGGCTGCAGGACCAGCAGACACGCCTCTGGGCCAATCGCCGCCAGGCGCTGCTGCTGGTGCTGCAAGGGCCTGACTGCAGTGGCAAGGACGGCGTGATTCGCCGGGTCCTGAGCGCCTGCAACCCACAGGGACTGAGCATTCACGGCTTCCAGGCGCCGAGCGCGCAGGAGCGCCAGGCACACTTCCTCGAACGCTATCGCCAGCGCCTGCCGGCACCGGGCATGCTCGGGGTGTTCAACCGCAGCCACTACGAAGCGCTGATCTGCGACCCGCTCGACGGCTTGTGCGGCGAGGACGAGCTGCCCACGCGTCTGGCCGAGTTGCTGGCGTTCGAGCGCCAGCTGCCTGCCCGCGGCATCCATGTGCTCAAGTGCTACCTGCAGATCGACGCCGACGAGCAGTACCAGCGCCTGCGCCAACGCCTGGAAAAGCCGGAGAAACGCTGGAAGCTCAAGCGCAGCGACCTGCAGTCGCATCGCCAGTTCGCAGAGCGCCAGCGCCGCTGGAGCGACCTGCTCAGTGCCAGCCACAGCGATGATGCGCCCTGGTACGTGATCCCCGCGCACAAGCGTTGGCTACGCGACCTGCTGCTGGCCAGCCTGCTGGCGCGTGAGCTGGAGCGCCTGCAATTGCAGTGGCCGGATCGCCCGCCACCCTTTACTCTGGCGCAATTGCAAGCCGCCACCCCGCACAAGGACGTGTCCCGATGAAGAAGATCCTGCTGATTCTCGCCGCTCTGGCCCTGTTCCAGCACTGGGACAAGCTCGAGCGCTGGCTCAATCCGCCACAGGCCAGCACCGCAAGCGGCGAGATCGTGCTCTATGCCACCAGCTGGTGCGGCTACTGCGCCAAAACCCGCGAACTGTTCGCCGCCGATGGCATCGCCTATCGCGAAGTGGATATCGAGAAGGACAGCGCCGGCCGCGCCACCTACCAGGCCCTGGGCGGACGCGGCGTGCCGGTGATCGACATGCGCGGGCAGGTCATCCACGGCTACGACGTGCGCGCCATCCGCGCGGCCTACTGAGCCTCAGGCACCTTCACGCCGCCACTGCCGCGGGCTGATACCAAACCAGCGGCGGAAGGCCCGCGAGAACGCGCTGGTTTCCGAATAGCCGAGCAACAGGGCCAGCTGCGAGATCGGCAGTTGCGGCTCACGCAGGTAGCGGTTGGCCAGTTCGCGGCGCACGTTGTCCACCAGTTGCGAGAAGCTCAGGCCCTGCTCGCGCAGGCGCCGCTGCAGGGACCAGCTGGTCATGCCCAGCAGCTCGGCCACCTCCTCCAGCGCCGGCTCGCCGTACAGCAGGCGCTGACGGATCTGCTCGCGCACATCGTTGACCATGTCCCGCTCGCCACGGCCGCACAGGCTGCTGATCTGGTTCAGCGAATCCTGCATCACCATCAGCAGCACGGAATCGCTGTCCGGCATGGCACGGTTCAGGCCGCGCTTGGGAATCAGCAGCGAGTTGAATGGCTGCTCGAAGTACACCGGCGCATCGAACACCTTACAGTGCTCGTGCCAGCACTCCGGTCGCGGGTGCTCGAAATGCACGGCGCGCGGCGCCCATTGGCTGCCGAGCACATGACGCACCAGGTTGAGCACCATGCCCAGGGTCAACTCGGCGTCCTGCCGCCGACTGAGAATGGCGCCATGGCGCACCTGATAGTCGAAACGGTAGCACTCGCCCTCGTCGACCAGGCGAATCAGGCTGTTGCGCTGATGCAGCGGGAAAGCCCGCGCGAAGTTGATCAGCGCCTGTTCGAGCGTGGCCGAGCACAGCCCGATGTAGCCCAGCAGGCCGAGGGCCTGGGGCTTGAACTGCTGACCGTAGTACAGACCGAAGTTGTCGCAGCCGGACTGGTGCGCGGCCTCCTCCAGCACCTGGCAGTAGTTGGGCAGCGCCAGGCTCAGGGTCGGGTGGCGCAGGCACTCGGGGTCGATGCCGGATACGCCGAGAATGCGATCCGGATCACCGCCGTGCTTTTCGATGAATCCACACAGGCCGCTCGCCGCCGCCGCCAGCACACCGGCATTGGCCGGGGCACCGGACAGGAGCGAGGCACCGAGCGTAGCGCCGGCCTGAGAGAGAAAAGAACTCATCAGGTCCTCCTTCGTGACAATGGCTGTTCGAAAGCAAGAAACACGCCGCACCACCCTGAGGCAGCCAGCCAGGCGTTTCCAGCCTCGACGCGACATCAAAGGGCAGCGCCATGCCTGGCGAGTGAGTCGTTTTGAAACACTCGCACCAAAACAAGGCGACCGAGTTGACCCATTGCGACACGCCCCGCCAGCGGCAGACGAAGTTGACTTTGCACGACAGCACCTCGCCCTTGCGGTCAAGTTGCGCAGATGAAATCGGCTCATGATCGGTCCGAGCCCCAGGGTTCGCTGTCGCTCGATCCGAGCCGCACCCCTGGCTGGACATCCCAGCTCACCTGCTACGCACAACTAGAACAACATCGTTTCGGAGAACGCTCATGCTCTATGCCAAACCCGGTACCCCAGGCGCCGTCGTCACCCTCAAGCCGCGCTACGGCAACTACATCGGCGGTGAGTTCGTCGCCCCGCTCAGCGGCCAGTACTTCAGCAACACCAGCCCGGTCGACGGCTCGGTGATCGCCGAATTCCCCCGCTCCAACGCCGCCGACATCGACAAGGCGCTGGACGCCGCCCATGCCGCCG
>NZ_CP035677.1:4098493-4152232 GCF_029542605.1 Pseudomonas sp. REST10
ACCCGGCGCATGCTGCCTTCGGCGGCTACAAGAAGTCCGGGGTCGGGCGTGAGACCCACAAGATGATGCTCGATCACTACCAGCAGACCAAGAACCTGCTGGTCAGCTACGACATCAATCCGCTGGGGTTCTTCTGATCTGCCATTCCCCCGACAACCTCACCCCGTGACCGCGTCACGGGGTGCCAAGGAGTTACCTCAATGAGCAAAGAAACCCTTGCCACGCCTGCCTCGGCAGGCGGCGTGGAAACGGAAGCGGTCAGCGCCGACTACTTCGCCAGCCGCCAGCTGAAACAGGGCGCCGCCGGCTGGATCCTGCTGATCGGCCTGGGCGTGGCCTACGTGATCTCCGGCGACTACGCCGGCTGGAACTTCGGCCTGGCCCAGGGCGGCTGGGGCGGCATGTTCGTCGCCACGCTGCTGATGGCGACCATGTACCTGTGCATGTGCTTCTCGCTGGCCGAACTGTCGTCGATGATCCCCACGGCCGGCGGCGGCTACGGCTTCACCCGTACCGCGTTCGGTCCCTGGGGCGGCTTTCTCACCGGCACGGCGATTCTCATCGAGTACGCCATCGCCCCCGCTGCCATCGCCTGCTTCATCGGTGCCTACTGCGAATCGCTGTTCGGCATCGGCGGCTGGGTGGTCTACCTGGCCTTCTACGTGGTCTTCATCGGCATCCATGTGCTCGGGGCCGGCGAGGCGCTGAAGCTGATGTTCGTCATCACCGCCGTGGCGGCCATCGCCCTGGGTGTGTTCATCGTCGCCATGGTGCCGCACTTCCAGCTGGCCAACCTGTTCGACATCCCCGCCACCGAAGCGACCGGCGCCAGCACCTTCCTGCCGTTCGGCTACCTGGGCATCTGGGCCGCCCTGCCCTACGCCATCTGGTTCTTCCTCGCGGTCGAGGGCGTGCCGCTGGCCGCCGAGGAAACCAAGAACCCGAAACGCGACCTGCCGCGTGGCCTGATCGGCGCCATGCTGGTGCTGCTGGCCTTCGCCGGTCTGATCCTGCTGGTCGGCCCGGGCGGCGCTGGTGCCCAGGCGCTGATGGCCTCGGGCAACCCGCTGGTCGAGGCGCTGGAGAAGGTCTACGGCGGTTCCACCTGGATGAGCCAGTTCGTCAACCTGGTCGGCCTGGCCGGGCTGGTCGCCAGCTTCTTCTCGATCATCTATGCCTACTCGCGGCAGATCTTCGCCCTCTCCCGCGCCGGCTACCTACCACGCAGCCTGTCGCTGACCAACCGCAACAAGGCGCCGGTGTTGGCACTGATCGTGCCTGGAATTATCGGCTTTGGTTTGTCATTGAGCGGCCAGGGCGACCTGCTGATCCTGGTAGCGGTGTTCGGCGCGACCATCTCCTACGTGCTGATGATGGCGGCGCACATCACCCTGCGCATCCGCCGCCCGGACATGCCGCGTCCGTACCGTACGCCCGGTGGAGTGCTGACTTCATCGGTCGCGCTGGTACTGGCGGCGGTGGCACTGGTCGCCGGTTTCCTGGTCGATCCACGGGTCGTGATCGGTGCGGCAGTCATCTACGCTCTGTTCATCGCCTATTTCGCCTTGTACAGCCGTCATCATCTGGTGTCCGGCACACCGGAGGAAGAGTTCGCCGCCATCCAGGCCGCCGAACGTTCGCTGCGCTGACAGGCTCAAGCGGCCGCCCACGGGCGGCCGCGACAGGAGGATTTGCATGGCCCGCTTCACCCATACCATCGCCAGCATGACCTGGAGCTTCGACAGCCTGCGCGAGCTGATGGCCAAGGCCACCCCGGCGCGCTCCGGCGACTACCTGGCCGGCGTCGCCGCCAGCAGCGACGCCGAGCGCGCCGCCGCACAGATGACCCTGGCCGAGGTGCCGCTCAAGCATTTCCTGCAGGAGGCGCTGATTCCCTACGAGCAGGACGAGGTCACCCGGCTGATCATCGACAGCCACGACAGCGCAGCCTTCGCCCCGGTCAGCCACCTCACGGTCGGCGGTCTGCGCGACTGGCTGCTCAGCGACGCCGCCGACGAAGCCGCCCTCACCGCCCTGGCCGCGGGGCTGACGCCGGAGATGGTCGCCGCGGTATCGAAGATCATGCGCGTGCAGGACCTGGTGCTGGTGGCGCAGAAGACCCGCGTGGTCACCCGCTTTCGCAACACCCAGGGGCTGCGCGGGCGCATGTCCACGCGCCTGCAGCCCAACCACCCGACCGACGACCCGGCCGGCATCGCCGCCAGCGTGGTCGACGGCCTGCTCTACGGCAATGGCGATGCCATGATCGGCATCAACCCGGCCACCGACAGCATGAGCGCGGTGTGCACCCTGCTGGAGATGCTCGATGCGGTCATCCAGCGCTACGAGATTCCTACCCAGTCCTGCGTGCTGACCCACGTCACCAGCTCCATCGCCGCCATCGAGCGCGGTGCGCCGCTGGACCTGGTATTCCAGTCCATCGCCGGCACCGAGGCGGCCAACGCCAGCTTCGGCGTCAGCCTCAAGGTGCTGCAGGAAGGCTACGAAGCCGGCCTGAGCCTCAAGCGTGGCACCCTGGGCAACAACCTGATGTACTTCGAGACCGGCCAGGGCAGCGCGCTGTCGGCCAACGCCAACCATGGCGTCGACCAGCAGACCTGCGAGACCCGTGCCTATGCGGTGGCCCGTCACTTCAATCCGTTTCTGGTCAACACCGTGGTCGGCTTCATCGGCCCGGAGTACCTGTACAACGGCAAGCAGATCATCCGCGCCGGGCTGGAGGATCACTTCTGCGGCAAGCTGCTCGGCGTGCCGATGGGTTGCGACATCTGCTACACCAACCATGCCGAGGCCGACCAGGACGACATGGACATGCTGCTGACCCTGCTCGGCGCGGCCGGCATCAACTTCATCATGGGCATTCCCGGCTCCGACGACGTGATGCTCAACTACCAGACCACCTCGTTCCACGACGCGCTCTACGCGCGCAAGGTCCTCGGCCTGCACGCCGCGCCGGAGTTCGAGGCGTGGCTGGCACGCATGGGCATCTTCCAGCAACAGGGCGGACAGCTGCGCATGGGCGACGAGTTGCCCCCGGCGTTCCGCAAGGCCCTGGCCCAGCTGGCCTGATCATTCGAGGTTGTCATGAGCGAAAAGTCCCCCGCTACCGAAAACCCCTGGCAGCAGCTGCGCCAGCTGACACCGGCGCGCATTGCCCTGGGCCGGGCCGGCACCAGCCTGCCGACCAGCGCCCAGCTGGATTTCCAGTTCGCCCACGCCCAGGCGCGTGACGCCGTGCACCTGCCGTTCGACCACACGGCCCTGCGCGAAGCGCTGCACGACCGCCAGCTACCGACCCTGCTGCTGCACAGCGCTGCCGCCGACCGTCACACCTACCTGCAGCGCCCGGACCTCGGCAGGCGCCTGCATGAAGACGCAGCCCAACTGCTGGTCGACTATGCCGAAGAGCACGGCCGGGGCTACGACCTGGCCATCGTCATCGCCGACGGCCTGTCGTCGCTGGCGGTGCAGCGGCACAGCCTGCCGTTTCTCGATCGTCTGCTGGAGCAGGTACTGGAAGAAGGCTGGTCGCTGGCGCCGATCACCCTGGTCGAACAGGGTCGGGTCGCGGTGGCGGACGAGATCGGCGAACGCCTCGGGGCGAAGATGACGGTGATCCTCATCGGCGAACGGCCGGGGCTGAGCTCCCCGGACAGCCTGGGGCTGTACTTCACTTACGGGCCGAAAGTCGGCCTCAACGACGCCTACCGCAACTGCATCTCCAACGTGCGCCTGGAGGGCCTGAGCTACGGCATGGCCACCTTCCGCCTGATGTACCTGATGCGCGAGGCCTGCCGGCGCCAGCTCTCGGGGGTCGACCTCAAGGACGAAGCCGAGGTGCCGACGCTCGAAGACAGCGGGCCGGGCAACTTCCTGCTGCCCGATCAGCGCTGAGGGAGGGCTTTGGCCGCACCTGTCGCGGCCAAAGCCCCTCCCACGGCAGTGGCAGGGGCTTCTGCGGGAGCGGCTTAACCGCAACCCTTGCGAGCGATCAGCGTGCTTCGATACGGAAGCCCAGGCGCGGGAAATGCACATGAACGGTGCCTGCTCGCTCGTCTTCACGACGCAGGATCAGCTCGTCGCGCCCGGCGAAGACCAGCTCGCCCTGCACCGGATCGACGCCATAGTCCACCGCCGCGATGCTCACCGCCTGACCGGGCACGAAGCCGTTGGGGTCGCTGAACGCCTCCTCCGGCAGCGCCGCCGGGCTCGCCTCGCTGGCGATGGCGATGGCCTGCTCGCTGCTCATCTCGCTCAACGAACCATGCCCGAAGCCCAGTACACGGCCGAGCCAGGCGGCGACTTCCGGGTAGTCGTCGACCAGCGGCGAGGTCACCGGGGTACCACGCAGGAACCACAGGCAGTGGGCCACGGCGAAGTCGGCATGCGAGGGTTCGCCGAAGAGGAAATCGCCCTGTTCGCGCTGCAGCTGTTGCTGCAACAGCCCCATCAGAGCCGGCCACTGGTGCCTGGCCTGATCCAGCGGCACGCGGGTGGCCGTGCCACCGGAGAACAGCGCGCTGCGGTCGGCCGCGAAGGCCTTGGCGAATTCCGGCGGCACCTTGGCGAAACGCAGGGCCATGGACTCGGGCTGGAACACCAGCGCCACGGCATGCTGGAACAGGACCGAGTCGGCCCACTGGGCCAGCAGGCCGACATTGAACTCCTGCCCTTCGGGAAACAGCGCCGGCGCGGCTTTCTCGGCCTCGAGGCGACGGGCGATCAGCGCGGTATCGCAATAGATGTCGGCACCGACTTGCAGCACCGGGGTCTTGCGGTAGCCGCCGGTCAGCGCGGTGAGATCGGGCTTGGGCATCAGCGGAGGAATCATCACCGAGCGCCAGGACAGCTGTTTGAAGCCCAGCATCAGGCGGGCTTTCTCGGCGAACGGCGAAGTGGGGTAATGGTGAAGAATCAACTCGTGCATGAGGCGCTCCGTATCAGGTCCGAATGCCCGTTCAAGGTCTGCGCTCTCTCAGCCATGTGACGCTGGCAGCGACTCAGGCTCGCAGACGTTGAAAAGACTCCAAGCCGTCAGCTTACCCGCGCCAGGGGGTCGCGCACACCGCCTTGGGCTGATGCGTCGCCATCAATGGCCAGAATGAGCGATTCCTTGGCTGCCTTGCTCAGGCGCTTGATCGCCCGCTCGCGACGCAGGGCATCGCCCTTGCCGGCACAGGCCTCGACGTAGGCCAGCGCCAGCGCCGGGCTGGTATGGAAGAAACGCGCACCCTTGCCGGCCTGATGCTGGGCGAAACGCCGCTGCGGGTCATCGCTGATGCCGCAGTACAGGGCACCGTTGGCGGCGCGTACCAGGTAGACGAACCAGGCCTTGTCCGGCGCGGCACTCATGCGCGCCGCGGCAACCATTCGCGCGCCGAGCGCCACAGGCACATGCCGACGAAATAGGTCGAGGCGGCGAACCACAGGCCCAGTATCCACACCGAGTTGTGCGGGTACTGCAGGATCAGCAGCGCGCTGGAGAGCATCCAGACGAAGGTCACGAAGATGTTCAGCGGCATGAACTGACGCACCCGGAAGGGGTGCAGGAACTTCATCTTGGTCAGGGTCAGCGCGGCCAGCAGCACGATCATGCCCAGGGTGATCCAGGGGTGCACATCGAGGATGTAGAAGTACAGCACCACCACGTTCCAGGCCGCCGGGAACCCCACGAAGTAGTTGTCCTGGCTCTTCATGTTCAGGTTGCAGAAACAGAACAGCGACGACAGCAGGATCAGCCCGACCGCGAACAACGGGGTGTAATCGGGCAACGGGATGAAGCGGTAGAGGAAGATCGCCGGGATGAACACGTACGTCAGGTAGTCGATCACCAGGTCCAGGGTCGAACCATCGAAGTGCGGCAGTACGCTCTTGACGTCATAACGCCGCGCCAGCGAACCATCCAGGCCGTCGACCAGCAGGGCCAGGCCCAGCCACAACAGGCATTGCTTGGGCTGGCCATCGAGTACGGAGAGCAGGGCCAGCAGGGCGAGGATCACGCCACTGGCAGTGACGGCATGAACCCCCCAGGCCTTGGCCTGTTTAACGGCAACGATCAGTTCGGTCACGGCAGGTCTCGATGGGCAGTGGTGGTGCAGCACACCGTGTGCGCACGCTTTATTGGCAATTGAGACCGGCTAGCCTACCACTGCGTTCCTTCGCCCGCCTCAGCGCGACGCGCGAAACTGCTCCAGACCACGTGCCGCCTGTCGTCTGATGGCCGCCTGGACCGGCGCCGCCCAGCCCAGCAGCAGGCCCTTGAGGCCGAGCGCCTGGCGCGACCAGCGCCAGAGATCGAAGTGGTCGTGGTGCTCGACGATCAGGCCATCGCGGAACACGAAGCGCGCCTGGATACGGTTGACAACCTGTCGCCCCGTGGCGCTGAAGCGGTAGCTGGCCACCCAGCGCGCGCGGCCGCCATGCTCGTCGGCCTCCACCCCGTCGAAGGTCAGCGAGAAGCCCTCGGCTCGGCTGCACAGCATGCGCCACATGTCCCCCGCCTGCGCACCTCGCAGATCGGTGAACACGGGGTCGGAGAAGTGCACGTCCTCGGCGTAGCAGCCGGCCATGCTCTCGGCGTCGAGACGCTGGAAGGCGCTGTAGAAGCGCTGGATCAGTTCGGCATTGGGGTGGCTCATGGGCGTTCCTGCGAATCGCTGATGAATGCAGCCTAGTCTGCGCGTCGCCCGCTCTGAAGACGATTGGCGATCAGGACAACTTTGTGTCAATAATCGCCAACCTCTTCACCGGATACCACCATGCTGCGCATCGCGCTGTACGTCTGCCCCCAGACCATCTGCTCCAGCCTGAGCATGGCGCAGGACGCCTTCGCCCTGGCCAACCGCCTGGCAGCCGCGCCCTGCTTCAGGCTCCAGCGCTTCAGCCTCGATGCCCGTCCCGTGCAGCTGGAGTTCGCCCAGATCCAGGTCGATGGCGGACTGGAGCTGGCGGAACAGGCCGACCTGCTGATCGTGCCGGCCACCGGCAGCGCGGTCGGCCTGACCCTGGAAAGCAATGCCAGGCTGCTGCCCTGGCTGGCACGCCGCGACCGCCAGCAAGTCGCCAGCCTGTGCAGCAGCGCCTTCCTGCTGGCCGCCGCCGGCCTGCTCGACGGACGCCAGGCGACCACGCACTGGGCGCTGGCGGATGCCTTCGCCAGACACTACCCCCAGGTGCACCTGCGCAGCGACCTGCTGCTGACCGAGGATGGCCCGCTGTTCTGCTCGGGCGGCGCCCAGGCGGGACTCGACCTGTGCCTGCACCTGATCGCCCTGCACGCCGGCGAATGGCTGGCCCAGCAGGTGGCCGCCGCCATGGTGATCGAACGCCAGCGCGGCACGCAGACCCGCTTCGCCCCGCTGCTGCCGCACAGCGAAGACCGAACGCTGGCGCCGCTGCTGCAGTGGCTGCGCGAACACCATGCCGAGGCACTCGACCTGCCCCGTCTCGCCCGGCAGGCGCATTGCTCCTCGCGCACCCTGCTGCGCCGCTTCCGCCTGGCCACCGGGATGACTCCGGGCGAATACCTGCAACGCCTGCGCATCAGCCAGGCGCAGCAGGCGCTGGCCGAGTCGACGCAGTCGCTGGAGCAGGTCGCCTGTCAGGTCGGTTTCAGTGATCGCGCGACCTTCGCCAAGCGCTTCAAGCAGCTGTGCGGCGAAACGCCCGGCGCGTTCCGCAAACGCATGCGACGCAGCAGCTGACCCGCCCGCCGGGCGACCACGAAAAAGGGAGCCCGCAGGCTCCCTGATGACTCGCGTGGCGCTGGCTCAGTGCAGGATCTGGCTGAGGAACAGCTGGGTACGCTCGTTCTGCGGGTTGGTGAAGAAGGTATCCGGATCGGCCTGTTCGACGATCTCGCCCTTGTCCATGAAGATCACCCGGTTGGCCACGGTACGGGCGAAGCCCATCTCGTGGGTCACGCAGAGCATGGTCATGCCGTCTTCGGCCAGACCGATCATGGTGTCGAGCACCTCCTTGACCATTTCCGGGTCCAGTGCCGAGGTGGGTTCGTCGAACAGCATGATCTTCGGCTTCATGCACAGCGCACGGGCGATCGCCACACGCTGCTGCTGACCGCCGGAGAGCTGTCCCGGGTACTTGCCCGCCTGCTCGGGGATGCGCACGCGCTCGAGGAAGTGCATGGCGATTTCCTCGGCCTGGCGCTTGGGCATCTTGCGCACCCACATCGGCGCCAGGGTGCAGTTCTGCAGCACGGTCAGGTGCGGGAACAGGTTGAAGTGCTGGAACACCATGCCCACCTCGCGACGAATCGCCTCGATGTGCTTGAGGTCACCGGTCAGCTCGGTGCCATCGACCACGATGCGCCCCTGCTGGTGCTCCTCCAGGCGGTTGATGCAGCGGATGGTGGTCGACTTGCCCGAGCCGGAAGGCCCGCACAGCACGATACGCTCACCCGCCTGCACGCTCAGGTTGATGTCCTTGAGCACGTGGAACTGGCCGTACCACTTGTTCACGCCCTGCAGCAGGATCATCGGCTCGGCGCTGGGTTGCTTGACTGCTTCACTCATAATTCACTCCTCTCGAGGAACCGATTCAGGATTTGGCGCTGCAGCCAGGCAAGGCGAAAACAGGTGAGGACGCGCAGCGTACTGGTGTACCTGAGCATTCCGGGACCGTTTTCAACGCCGCCTGACCGACGCGCAGCAGATACTGATCAGCTCCTAACGCTTGTGGCCGGTATCCAGCTTCCTCTCCAGTCGCTGGGAGTAGCGGGACATGCCGAAACAGAAAATCCAGAAAATCAGTGCGGCGAACACATAGCCTTCGGTGGCCATGCCCAGCCAGGCCGGATCGGTGGTTGCCTGCTTGATGCTGTTGAGCAGGTCGAACAGGCCGATGATGATCACCAGGCTGGTGTCCTTGAATAGGGCGATGAACACGTTGACGATGCCCGGAATCACCAGCTTGAGCGCCTGCGGCAGAATCACCAGGCCCATCATCCGCCAGTAGCCCAAGCCCATGGCCGCAGCGGCCTCGTACTGGCCCTTGGGAATGGCCTGCAGACCGCCACGCACCACTTCGGCGATGTAGGCGGACTGGAACAGGATCACCCCGATCAGTGCGCGCATCAGCTTGTCGAAGTGCATGCCCTCGGGCAGGAACAGCGGCAGCATCACCGAGGACATGAACAGCACGGTGATCAGCGGCACACCACGCCAGAACTCGATGAAGGTGACGCAGATGACCTTGATCGCCGGCAGGTTGGAGCGTCGCCCCAGCGCCAGCAGGATGCCCAGCGGCAACGCCCCGGTAATGCCGACGGAGGCGATCACCAGCGTCAGCATCAGGCCGCCCCACTGGCTGGTGGCGACCACGCTCAGGCCGAACACGCCGCCATGCAGCAGGCTCCAGGCGATGAGCGGATAGAGCACCAGGAACGCCAGGCCGTACAGCGCCTTGCGCGGCATCTGCGGGACGAACAGCGGCGCCGCGCCGACGATCGCCAGCCACAGGGTGGTGTCCACGCGCCAGCGCAGTTCGCTGGGGTAGAAGCCGTACATGAACTGGCCGAAGCGCTGCTGGATGAACACCCAGCAGGCGCCCTCCTGGGTGCAATCGGCGCGGGTGCTGCCGACCCAGTTGGCATCGATGATCGCCCACTGCAGCAGCGGCGGCACCACCAGCCAGATCAGGTAGATCGCGAAGACGGTCAACAGGCTGTTGAACCAGTTGGAGAACAGGTTCGCCTTGAGCCAGCCCAGCATGCCAACGCTCATGCGCGGCGGCGGCAGGTCCGGTTTGAAAGTATGGGATTGCATGGCTGCTCCTTACCGCTCGGTCAGCGCAATGCGCTTGTTGTACCAGTTCATCAGCAGGGAAATGCTGATGCTGATGGCGAGGTAGACGCTCATGGTGATGGCGATCACCTCGATGGCCTGGCCGGTCTGGTTGAGCACCGTGCCGGCGAACAGCGAGACCATGTCCGGATAGCCGATACCGGCGGCCAGCGACGAGTTCTTCGCCAGGTTCAGGTACTGGCTGGTCAGCGGCGGAACGATCACCCGCAGGGCCTGCGGGATGATCACCAGGCGCAGGGTGATGCCCGGACGCAGCCCCAGCGAGCGGGCGGCCTCGGTCTGGCCATGGCTGACGGCCATGATCCCGGAGCGCACGTTCTCGGCGATGAAGGCGGCGGTGTAGATGGTCAGTGCCAGGGTCAACGCCATCAGCTCGGGGATCATCACCCAGCCGCCACGGAAGTTGAAACCGGCCAGCTGCGGCACGCTCCATTGCAGCGGGTTACCGCCGACGAGCACGGCCAGGCCGGGAAGCACCACGATCAGCGCCAGCGAGGTCCACAGCAGCGGGAATATCTGGCCGGTAGCCTCACGCCGCTTCTTGGCCCAGCGCCCGAGAGCGACGATGCCGACGATGGTCGCCAGCAGCACCACGGCGAACAGCCCGAAGTTCTCCGACGGGCTCGGCGCAGGCAGGTAGAGGCCACGGCTGTTGAGAAAGAAGGTTTCACCCAGATCCAGACTCTGCCGGGGACCAGGCAGGGCGAGGAACACGGCGAAATACCAGAAGAGTATCTGCAGCAACGGCGGGATGTTGCGGAATATCTCGATGTAGACGGTGGCCAGCTTGTTGATCAGCCAGTTCGGCGACAGGCGCGCCACGCCGAGCAGGAACCCGAGAATGGAGGCCAGCACGATACCGATGACCGAGACCAGCAGGGTGTTGAGCAGTCCGATCACGAAGACGCGGACGTAGCTGTCGCTCTCGGTGTAATCGATCAGGTGCTGGGCGATGCCGAAGCCGGCACTGTTGTTGAGGAAAGCGAAGCCGGAAATGATCCCGCGCTTCTCCAGGTTGGCCTGGGTGTTCTGGAAGAGAAACCAGCCGAGCGCCACGACAGCGACAACGGCGATGATCTGGAACAGCCACGCGCGCACCTGCGGATCGTTCAGGAACGATCCTCGCGGGCGCGGGGCATTAGCAGTCGTTTGCATAACAACCCTCTTGGAAGCCCCGGCCGCACGCAAGCCGGCCGGAGTTCACATCAGCGGAAACGACAGCGGCAGACCCCGAGAACCGGTCCATAGGCTGCTGCGCGCGAGCCTATGAACAGATTCCCGCCTGCCGCTGTGGACGGTCAACGCACCGGCGGTGCGTACTGCAGACCACCCTTGTTCCAAAGGGCGTTGAGACCACGCTCGATCTTCAGCTCGCTACCGGCACCCACGTTGCGGTCGAAGGACTCGCCGTAGTTACCGACCTGCTTGACGATCTGCACGGCCCAGTCTTTCGGCAGCTTGAGGTCCTTGCCGAACTCACCCTCGGCACCCAGCAGACGAGCGACGTCCGGGTTCTTGGTGGTCTTGGCGGTTTCTTCGACGTTGGCCGAGGTCACGCCCAGTTCTTCGGCGTTGAGCATGGCGAACAGGGTCCAGCGCACGATGTCGAACCACTCCTCGTCACCCTGGCGCACGACCGGGCCCAGCGGTTCCTTGGAGATGACTTCCGGCAGTACCACGTACTCGTCCGGGTTGGCCAGCTTGATGCGCTGCGCGTACAGCTGCGACTGGTCGGAGGTCAGCACGTCGCAACGGCCCGCTTCGACCGACTTGGCGCTCTCGTCGGAGGTATCGTAGGTGATGGGGGTGTACTTCATGCCGTTGGCACGGAAGTAGTCGGAGAGGTTCAGTTCGGTGGTGGTACCGGCCTGGATGCAGACGGTAGCGCCGTCCAGTTCCTTGGCACTGGAAACGCCCAGCTTCTTGTTCACCAGGAAGCCCTGGCCGTCGTAGTAGTTGGTGCCAGTGAAGTTCAGGCCCAGCGCCGAGTCGCGCGAGCTGGTCCAGGTGGTGTTGCGCGACAGGATGTCGACCTCGCCGGACTGCAGCGCGGTGAAGCGCTCCTTGGCGGTCAGCGGGCTGTACTTGACCTTGGTAGCGTCACCGAAGACCGCGGCAGCAACAGCGCGGCAGACGTCGACGTCCAGACCCAGGTAGTTGCCTTTCTCATCTGCATAGGAGAAGCCCGGCAGACCGTCGCTGATACCGCACTGCACGAAGCCTTTCTTCTGCACGGCGTCCAGGGTGGCGCCCGCCTGAGCGAAGCCACTGACGCCAAGCACCGCAGCGGTGGTCAGCATAGCCAGGGTGGATTTCACCATCTTCATCAAAAACCTCCAGTTGCTCTTGTTGTGTTGGAGTCTCAGTCCGGCTTCCCAACCCTTTTGAGGTGCACGCCCCGCTGGCAGCAACGAGGTCGGCGAGAAACTCGGACGTCAGGCGGGAGTCTAGTCGGCAATGCCCTCTGCTGGCCAACTGCCCCTGCCCTGCCCATTGGTTGAACGGGCCAGAGACGGATCGTCATCCGCCTGGGCGGCGTGCCACCCGGACGGTCTACTAAGGAACCCCACACAGCAGATTCCTGCCTGTTGAGCAGTCGGCAATGGCACAGTGTTACCTTTGCCGCACTGCATCGTCAGTCCACATCTGCCTTAGCAAGCCCCGTACCAGCAGCCTGCAAAATGCAGGATGAACAAGGGTCAAGAGCAAAATGTTCACCCTTGCGACAACTTATTCACAGATTAGTCGAGACTGGCACATAGCGCCGCCCCAACATCGGGCACTCGCACCACACTGGAGCTACCAATGACCGCACCCATGATTCTGCAGCCCCCACAAACCGCCGACGCCAGTGTGATCTGGCTGCACGGGCTGGGGGCTGATCGCTACGATTTCCTGCCGGTCGCGGAGATGCTGCAGGAGCGGCTGGCAACCACCCGTTTCATCCTGCCGCAGGCCCCCACACGCCCGGTGACCATCAATGGCGGCTGGAGCATGCCCAGCTGGTACGACATCCTCGCCATGAGCCCGGCCCGCGCCATCGACCAGGCGCAACTGGAGGCCTCCGCCGACCAGGTCATCGCCCTGATCGAAGCCGAGCGGGACAGCGGCATCGCCGCCGAACGCATCGTCCTGGCCGGCTTCTCCCAGGGCGGAGCTGTGGTGCTGCATACCGCCTTCCTGCGCTACGCCGAAACGCTCGGCGGCGTGCTGGCGCTGTCGACCTACGCCCCGACCTTCAGCGATGAAATGCAGCTGACGGATACAAAAAGACAACTGCCGGTGCTGTGTTTGCATGGCAAATTCGATGACGTGGTGACGCCCGACATGGGGCGCGCCGCGCATGATCGCCTGCACGCCTGCGGAGTGCCGGTGCAATGGCGCGACTATCCGATGGCGCACGAGGTACTGCCGGAGGAAATTCGCGATATCGCCGACTGGTTGAGCCAGCTGCAAGCCGGCTGACCGAACCGAAGAGATGCACAATAAATGAGCACAGCGCCCCTGATTCGCACCCTGCAGGACATCGAGCAGATCGAGGCCGTCGCACTGAGCGAACGCAACCTGCCGCCGAGCACCTTCGAGCTGATCCGCCGGACGGCCAGTGCGCAACCCGATGCCCCGGCGCTGTCGTTCATTCTCCAGGGCAATGGCGAGGAAACCCCGCTGCGCCTGAGCTACGCCGAGCTGCTGGGCAAGCTCACCCAGACCGCCAACGCCTTCCACCGCCTGGGCCTGCGCCCGGGCAAGGCCGTGTCGTTCCTCCTGCCGAACCTGCCGCAGACCCACTACACCATCTGGGGCGGCGAAGCGGCCGGGATCGTCAACGCGATCAACCCGCTGCTCGATCCCGAGCATATCGCCGAGCTGATCCACGCCTCGGACTCCGAACTGCTGGTGACCCTCGCCCCCTTCCCCGGCACCGACCTGTGGGACAAGGTGCAGGCCCTGCGCGGGCAACTGCCCGAGTTGAAGGCGATTCTCTGCGTGGACATGGCCAACCTGCTGCCCGAGCCGCAACGCAGTGCGCTCAAGGCCCAGCGCGGCGCCTGGCCGGAAGGTGTGCTGGACTTCGACGAGACCATCGCCGCCTGCCCGAACGACCACCTGGAAAGCGGCCGCATCATCGCCGCGGACGACGTAGCCAGCTACTTCCACACCGGCGGCACCACCGGCACGCCCAAGCTCGCCCCGCACAGCCATGGCAACGAAGTGGCGATGGCCTACAGCATGAACCTGGTCACCCGCTTCGGTCCGGGCGACGTGACGCTCTGCGGCCTGCCGCTGTTCCACGTCAACGGCGTGGTGGTTACCGGCCTGGCTGCCTTCATCGGCGGTGCCGAGGTGCTGCTGGCGACGCCACAGGGCTATCGCAACACCACGCTGATCGGCAACTTCTGGAAAGTCATCGAGCGCCACCGAGTCAGCTTCTTCAGTGGCGTACCGACCATCTATGCCGGGCTGCTGCAGGTGCCCAGCGAAGGCCATGACCTGTCCTCGCTGAAGTACGCGCTGTGCGGTGCGGCGCCGATGCCGGTCGAGCTGATCCGTCAGTTCGAGGTCAAGACCGGCCTGACCCTGATCGAAGGCTACGGCCTGACCGAAGGCACCTGCGGCAGCTGCGCCAACCCGCCGGCCGGAGAACGGCGCCCGGGCTCCATCGGCCTGCGCATGCCCTACTGCGAGGTGAGCATCAAGGTCCTCGACGACCAGGGCCGCTACCTGCGTGACGCCGCGCAGAACGAGATCGGCAACCTGTGCATCCGTGGCGCGACGGTGTTCAAGGGCTACCTGCAGACGAGCAAGAATGCCGGCATCTGGGTCGACGGTGACTGGTTCAACACCGGCGACCTCGGCCGCGTCGATGCCGATGGCTACATCTGGCTGACCGGCCGCAGCAAGGACCTGATCATCCGAGGCGGGCACAACATCGACCCGCAGATGATCGAGGAGGCGCTGCACAAGCACCCCGCCGTGGCCATGGCCGCAGCCGTCGGCAAACCGGACGAGAAAGCCGGCGAGCTGCCGGTGGTCTACGTGCAACTGAAACCCGGCAACCAGGCCAGCGAGGCGGAGCTGCTGGAGCACGCGGCGGCGCACATCCCCGAACGCGCGGCCATCCCCAAGAACGCCTGGATCGTCGACGCCATCCCGTTGACCGCGGTGGGCAAGACGTTCAAGCCGGCACTGCGCTTCGACGCCATCGCCCGCGTCTACCAGAGTGACCTCGCCGAGCTGCATCCCGCCATCCGCGTCGAGGTGCTGAGCGATGACCAGGCCGGGCAGCTGGCCCACGTCCATGTGCCGAACCAGGACGAGGCGCTGGCATCGGCCATCGGCGAGCGGTTGGCCGGCTACGCCGTCGGCCACCGCATTCATTTCGCGCCGTGATCTCGAGCACACACGAACAGGCATCAGTTAACAGCTTCGCACCGAGGTACAACCATTGGTCGGTGAGGCTTTGCCCGAGCATTGCCAGGTCTGCGACCCGAGAATAATGTCGAAGATTATTCGTGGACATGACAGGGAGCGTTGGTTTTGCCTTCCGGCGTTTTTGCCCGGTCTGGCACGACGAGATCGCGATGAAATCGGCGCACTGGCAGGCAGACCTGCAGCAAGTTCGGCAACTGCGGCTTTTTCACAATGTCGCGGCCAGCAGCCTCGATCAGCTGCTGCGGGAGTTTCGTGCCTGTGAGCTGGAAGCAGGCGAAGTCCTGCTCTCCCCCTTCAATCGCAACCAACACCTCTACCTGCTGATTTCAGGCCAGTTGCGCGTCTACCTCGGTTCACTGGACAACCAGGCCGTGAGCACCCTGGAAGTGGGCGACTGCGCAGGCGAGATCAGCTTCATCGACAACGAGCACCCTTCCGCCTATGTGGTGGCCGAGCGTCCCTCGGTCGTCCTGCGCCTGCACCGTGAGTCGCTGATCGCCCTGTTCCAGCAATCGCCGCAGCTGATGCAGAACCTGCTGGAGCTGCTCTGCGAACGGGTTCGCCAGGGCAACCGGCAGATTCTCGACAGCGAGCAGAATGCCAATATCGACACCCTCACCGGCTGCTTCAACAGGCGCTGGCTGGAGCATGTGTTCGAGCGCGAGAGCACCCGCTGCGCCTTCAACGACGAGCCGATGTCGCTGTTGATGCTGGATGTCGACCACTTCAAGGCCTACAACGACCAGCATGGCCACCTGGCCGGCGACTACGCCCTGTGCCTGGTCGCCCACACCCTGCGCAACCAGCTCCGTCCCAAGGACAGCCTGATACGCTTCGGCGGCGAGGAATTCGTCATCCTGCTGCCGGAGATCGCCGATCAGGATGCCCGCACCATCGGCGAGCGACTGCGTGCCAGCCTGGAACAGATCGACTCGTTCTACTCGCCGGTCGGCGTGCTGCCGGGCGTCACCATCTCCATCGGCCTGGCGCAGATGCAGCACAGCGACAGCCTGTCGGGGCTCATCGCCCGCGCCGACGCCGCGCTGTACCAGGCCAAGCAGCAGGGGCGCAACTGCCTCTGCGGCTGAATCGCCCCCCGCACACGCCCGCGCCAGAACTTCCCTGCTAGAGTGCCCGGCATAACAACACGCCTGGATGGCCACTCATGCGCAAACTCCTGCTCGCCCTGTTGCTCCTCGTTCCCCTCTCCGCCCTGGCCGTTCTCGGCCTGCCGTCGCTGCTCGACGCGAAGATGAACAGCGTCGCCAGCCCGCCGCCCTACAGCACCAGCGCCAGCGCGCAGAAACTGCACCAGGGCCTGTTCGTCGCCGACCTGCACGACGACGCCCTGCTCTGGGAGCGCGACCTGCTCAAGCGCTACGACTACGGGCACTCGGACCTGCCACGCATGCTCGAGGGGCGTCTCGGCCTGCAGGTGTTCTCCACCGTGACCAAGACCCCGCGCGGGCTGAACATGGAGAGCAATGGCGCCGACAGCGACAACATCACCCTGCTGGCGATGGCCCAGCGCTGGCCACGGGAAACCTGGAGCAGCCTGCTGCAGCGCGCCTTGTACCAGGCGCAGAAACTGCGTGACGCCGCGGCCGGCAGCGACGGGCGCCTGGTACTGATCCGCAGCCGCGAGGACCTCACCGGCTTCATCGCCGCCTGGCAGCAGGACCCTCGCCGCGTCGCCGGGCTGCTGGCCACCGAGGGTCTGCAACCCATCGAGGGCAAGCTGGAGAACATCGACGTGCTGTACGACGCCGGCTTTCGCATCGCCGGCCTCACGCACTTCTTCGACAACGAAGTCGGCGGCTCGGCCCATGGCCTGAACAAGGGCGGCCTGACGCCGCTGGGGCGCCAGGTGATCGCACGCCTGGAAGAAAAGGCCATGCTGGTGGACCTGGCCCACGCCTCGCTCCCACTGATCGATGACGTGCTGGCCATGGCCACGCGCCCGGTGCTGGTGTCGCATACGGGTGTCGAAGGCACCTGCCCCGGCACCCGCAACCTCAGCGACAAGCATATCCAGGCCATTGCCGCCAAAGGCGGGGTCATCGGCATCGGCTACTGGAGCACCGCCGTGTGCGATACCTCGGTCGCGGCCATCGTCAAGGCCATCCGCTACACCGTCGACCAAGTCGGGGTCGAGCATGTCGCCCTCGGCTCGGACTTCAACGGCACCGTGCATACGCCGTTCGACGTGACCGGCCTGGCGCAGATCACCGAAGGCCTGCAGCAGGCCGGCTTCGATGACAGCGCCATCGCCGCGATCATGGGCGGCAACGTGCAGCGCCTGCTGCTGGCCAGCCTGCCGGAGCAATGAGGCGCTGACCACTCGGTCCCCTTGACAGACGCGAGCGAAGCACTTCGCCACGCTCGCGTCTTGCATTACACTGGCGAGCGTTCACTCCTTAACCAGTCGATGAGAAGCCCGTGCTCAAAGCACTCAAGAAAATGTTCGGCAAGGCCGAAGACGAGCAGCCACAAGCGTCCCCCGTAGCAGCGCCCAGCCCGGCCCGCGGCACAGACGACCAGCGCTCCCGCAAGAACAAACCCGCCCGTGCCGCCAGCGACAACGCCGGCACGCCCAGCCCGCAGCAGCAACCACGCCCCGCCAAGGCCGACAAGCCCCGTCGCGAACGCCCGGCCAAGCCGGTGGACACCTGGAAGCTGGAAGACTTCGTGGTCGAGCCTGCCGAAGGCAAGGTGCGCTTCCATGACTTCAGACTCGCGCCCGAGCTGATGCATGCCATCCACGACCTGGGTTTCCCCTACTGCACACCGATCCAGGCCGGCGTCCTCGGTTACACCCTCAAGGGCCAGGATGCCATCGGCCGCGCCCAGACCGGCACCGGCAAGACCGCCGCGTTCCTCATCTCGATCATCACCCAGCTGCTGCAGACCCCGGCGCCGAAAGAGCGCTACATGGGCGAGCCGCGTGCGCTGATCATCGCGCCGACCCGCGAGCTGGTGGTACAGATCGCCAAGGACGCCGCCGAGCTGACCAAGTACACCGGGCTCAACGTCATGAGCTTCGTCGGCGGCATGGACTTCGACAAGCAGCTCAAGCAGCTGGAGTCGCGCTTCTGCGACATCCTCGTGGCCACCCCGGGCCGTCTGCTGGACTTCAACCAGCGCGGTGAGGTGCACCTGGACATGGTCGAGGTGATGGTCCTCGACGAAGCCGACCGCATGCTCGACATGGGCTTCATCCCGCAGGTGCGCCAGATCATCCGCCAGACGCCGATGAAGGGTGACCGCCAGACCCTGCTGTTCTCCGCCACCTTCACCGAAGACGTGATGAACCTGGCCAAGCAGTGGACGGTCAACCCGGCCATCGTCGAGATCGAGCCGGAGAACGTCGCCAGCGACACCGTCGAGCAGCACGTCTACGCCGTCGCCTCCAGCGACAAGTACAAGCTGTTGTACAACCTGGTCACGCAGAACGCCTGGGACCGGGTGATGGTCTTCGCCAACCGCAAGGACGAAGTGCGCCGCATCGAGGAACGCCTGACCCGCGACGGCGTCAGCGCCGCGCAGATGTCCGGTGACGTGCCGCAGCACAAGCGCATCAAGGTGCTCGAAGGCTTCCGTGCCGGACACATCCGCGTACTGGTCGCCACTGACGTGGCCGGTCGCGGCATCCACGTCGACGGCATCAGCCACGTGATCAACTTCACCCTGCCGGAAGACCCGGACGACTACGTGCACCGCATCGGTCGTACCGGCCGCGCCGGCACCAGCGGCACCTCGATCAGCTTCGCCGGCGAGGACGACGCCTTCGCCCTGCCACCGATCGAAGAACTGATCGGGCGCAAGATCCAGTGCGAGATGCCGCCGGACGAGCTGCTCAAGGCCGTGCCGCGCAAGCACTGAAGCGACGGCGAGCGAACAAAGGCGAAGCCTGTGGCTTCGCCTTTTTCATTTGACCCCATCGAACGACACGACATGCAGCACTGCGACTACCTCATCATCGGCGGCGGTATCGCCGGCGCCTCCACCGGCTACTTTCTCGCCGGCCACGGCAAGACCATCGTCCTGGAGCGCGAGGCGCAACCGGGCTACCACTCCACCGGTCGCTCGGCCGCGCTCTACACCGTGGCCTACGGCACGCCCCAGGTGCGCGCACTGACCGCCGCCAGCCGCGCCTTCTACGACGCGCCACCCGCTGGCTTCAGCGACCACCCGCTGCTCACCCCGCGTGGCGAACTGGTGGTGGATTTCAGCGGCGATGCGGCCGAGCTGCAGCGCCAGTTCGAGCAGGCGCGCCAACAGGTCGCCGAGGCTCGCCTGCTCAGCGCCGAGCAGGCCTGCGCGATGGTGCCGGTGCTGCGTCGCGAACGGGTCCGAGGGGCGCTGTACGACCCCAGCGCCGCCGACATCGATACCGCCGCCCTGCACCAGGGCTACCTGCGCGGCATCCGCCAGCAGGGTGGCGAAATACACTGCGACCGCGAGGTGCTGGCCATCAGCCGCAGCGCCGAGGGCTGGCAGGTGGACTGCGCGGGGCAGCCCTACAGCGCCACGCTGCTGATCAACGCCGCCGGCGCCTGGTGCGACCAGATCGCCCAGCTGGCCGGGTTGCCCGGCATCGGCCTGCAACCCAAACGACGCGCCGCCTTCACCTTCCAAGCCGGCGAGGGCATCGACTGCCAGAACTGGCCGGCGCTGGTCAGCCTGGACGAATCCTTCTACTTCAAGCCCGATGCCGGTCTGCTGCTGGGTTCACCGGCCAATGCCGACCCGGTGGCGGCCCACGACGTACAACCGGAAGAGCTGGACATCGCCCTCGGCATCCACCAGATCGAAACCCATACCAGCCTGCAGATTCGCCGCCCGGAGCACACCTGGGCCGGCCTGCGCAGCTTCGTTGCCGACGGCGACCTGGTCGGCGGTTTCGATGCGCAGGCGGCGGGCTTCTTCTGGGTCGCCGCACAGGGCGGCTACGGCATCCAGACCAGCGCGGCCATGGGCCAGGCCTGCGCCGCGCTGATCCGCAAGCAGCCGCTGCCGGAACAGCTGATCGCCGCCGGCCTGACCGCCGCCATGCTCAGCCCGCAGCGGCTGCTCGGCTGACGCCTCATCAGGTTTCCACGCCTGGCTCGACGGGACGTTCGGCGGATGGTTCGTCGTGCGGCCTGTCGCTGCCCTCCTCGGCCTCGGCTTCGGCCTTGCCCAGGGCGCGGTTGGTGGAGTCCTGCAAGGCGTCCACCTGGCGGTTGACCTCGTCCACCACTTCTCCGACCGAGCCCTCGATCAACGCCTGCGCTTCCTTCTTCGCCTCGTCGGCCAGTTTCTGCGCCGACTGCTCGGCGGCCTCGCAGCCGGCCAGGGTGAACACAATGGCGCCCAAGGCAGCGAATGCCAGGGGACGTTTGCGGCAGCTATTCATCAGTGATTCTCCAGTTTCGGGCTGCCTCCGACCACGCCAGCGGCGGGGCCGGGGCGAGCATCAATGTTCGTGTGGCTGCGATTGGCCACGGGTCTTGTACAGCGACAACGCCACGCCACCGACCAGCAGGCCGAGGGTCACGCTGAGGGATACGGCCGCCGGGATCTTGCCGATGATGCCCACCAGGAAGATCTTCGTGCCGATGAACACCAGCACCAGGGCCAGTGCGTACTTGAGATAGGCAAAGCGGTGGATCAGCGCGGCCAGGGCGAAGTACAGGGCGCGCAGGCCGAGGATGGCGAAGATGTTCGAGGTGTAGACGATGAACGGATCCTGGGTGATGGCGAAGATCGCCGGCACGCTGTCGATGGCGAACACCAGGTCGGCACACTCGATCAGGATCAGCGCGAGGAACAGCGGCGTCACCCACAGCACGCGGCGTCCGTTGCCATCGTCCTGGCGCACGAAGAAGCGCTGGCCGTGCAGGCCGTCGGTCACGCGCAGGTGCTTGCGCAGGAACCTGACCAGCAGGTTGTTCTGCAGGTCCGGTGCGTCGTCCAGCCTGGAGAACAGCATCTTCACTCCGGTGAAGAACAGGAACGCACCGAACAGGTAGAGCACCCAGCTGAACTCATGGATCAGCGCCGCACCCAGGCCGATCATGATCGCGCGCAGCACCAGCACCCCCATGATTCCCCAGAACAGCACCTTGTGCTGGTACTGCCGCGGGATCGCCAGGAAGCTGAAGATCATGGCCATGAGGAACACGTTGTCCATCGACAACGATTTTTCGATCAGGAAGCCGGTGAGGTAATCCATGCTGGCGTCGCCGCCCTTCTGGAAGAACACCCAGACGCCGAACAGCAGGCCGGCGCTGATGTAGCCGGCGGACAGCAACAGGCTCTCGCGCACGCCGATCTCGCGATTGTCGCGATGCAGCACGCCAAGGTCGAAGGCCAGCAGGGAGATGACGACAGCGATGAAGACCAGCCACAACCAGGTGGCCGTACCGAGGAAGTCGGCAAAGAGGAACGGTTCGAGGGCAGTCATGAGCCCCTCCTACAGTCAGATTGAACAGACTGTGATTCCGACATCGCGGTGTTAACCGCCAGAGGGGCCCGGCATCACGGGCGCCAATATATTCAGGCCGTGAACGCCGCTCAACGGGACGAGCTTTGCAAATTATTTCCTGCCAGCGGCATCCGCGTCACGCGCGGGAGACGCCCGCCAGCAGCACTCAGAACAGCCTGTACTGCCCGTCCAGCAGGCGCTCGAAGTCGCCACCGACGAACGGCAGGATGGCATCGGCCACCGGCTTCAGCTGGCGGCTGATGTAATGCTCGTAGTCGACGGGTGACAGCAGGCGCTCCAGCGGTTGCGGCCCGCCCCTGGTGATCAGGTAGCTGATCCAGCCGCCGCGCTGGTACTGCAGCGGCCTGCCCAGGTGCTGGTTGTGCTCGTCGGCCAGGCGCGCGGCGCGCACGTGCGGCGGCACGTTGCGCTGGTAGTCGTCGAGGCGCCGGCGCAGGCGCTTGCGATAGACCAGCAGTTCATCCAGCTCACCGTCCAGGGTGCGCTCGACGTAGTCGCGCACGTACGCCTCGTAGGGCTCGCCGGCGAAGACCAGCCGGTACAGCTCCTGCTGGAAGCGCTGCGCCAGCGGCGACCAGTCGGTGCGCACCGTTTCCAGGCCCTTGAACACCATGCGCTCGGCGCCAGCGGCGTCGCGCACCAGGCCGGCATAGCGCTTCTTGCTGCCCTCTTCGGTGCCACGGATGGTGGGCATCAGAAAGCGCCGGTAGTGGGTCTCGAACTGCAGCTCCAGCGCACTGTCCAGCCCGTACGCGTGCTGCAGGTGCTCGCGCCACCAGGCATTCACGCGGGCCACCAGCGCGCGGCCGATGCGCGCCGCCTCGTCCTCGTCATGCGCCCGACCGAGCCAGACGAAGGTGGAGTCGGTATCGCCATAGATCACCGCGTGCCCCTCGGCCTCGATCAGCTCGCGGGTGCGTTTCATGATCTGGTGCCCGCGCAGGGTGATGGACGACGCCAGGCGCGGGTCGAAGAAGCGGCAGCCACTGGAGCCAAGCACACCGTAGAAGGCGTTCATGATGATCTTCAGCGCCTGCGACAGCGCCGCATTGCCGTCGCGCTTGGCCGTCTCGCGCCCCTGCCACACGCGCTCGACGATGCTCGGCAGGCAGTGCTGCGTGCGCGAGAAGCGCGCGCCGCGAAAGCCTTCCACCGAATGCGCGTCGTCCGGGCGCTGCAGGCCTTCGACCAGCCCCACCGGGTCGATCAGGAAGCTGCGGATGATCGACGGATACAGGCTCTTGTAATCCAGCACCAGCACCGAGTCGTAGAGCCCCGGACGCGAATCCATGACGAAACCGCCCGGGCTGTTCTCGCCGCGGATGTCGCCGAGGTTGGGCGCGACGAAGCCGAGGCGATGCATCGGCGGCAGGTACAGATGGGTGAACGCCGCGACCGAGCCGCCACTGCGATCGGCGGCCAGGCCGGTGACGCTGGAGCGTTCCAGCAGGAAGGCGAGCAGCTCGGTGTGGGCGAAGATGCGCGTGACCAGCTCGCAGTCCTTGAGGTTGTAGTGCGCCAGCGCCGGCCTGTCCTCGTCGAACATGCGCTGGATCTCGTCCATGCGTGCATAGGGTGTGTCGATCGCCTTGCCTTCGCCCAGCAGGGTCTGCGCCACCGACTCCAGGCTGAACGAAGGGAAGCTCCAGGTGGCCGAGCGCAAGGCTTCGATGCCATCGATGATCAACCGCCCGGCCGCCTCGGCGAAGTAGTGCTGGCTGCTGTTGTGCTGACGCCAGCCGAGCACGTCGCCACCACGCCCCAGGCGCAGCGGCACCTTGAGCTGCTCGGCGTGCTCGCGCAGCACGCGCAGGTCGAACTGCACCAGGTTCCAGCCGATGATGGCGTCGGGGTCATGCCGCTCCAGCCAGGCATTCAGGCACTCGAGCAGCGCCTTGCGGCTGTCGCAGTAGGCGAGGTCGAAGTCGACGCCGCTGGCGTCACCGTTGGCCGGGCCGAGCATGTAGACCTGACGCTGGCCACAGCCCTCCAGGGCGATGGAGTACAGCTCGCCACGGGCGCTGGTCTCGATATCCAGCGAGACCAGGCGCAGGCGCGGGCGGTAGTCGGCGGCCGGCCTGAGCGACTTGCACAGCAGGCTGCCGTCCGCCTGTTCGACCCCCTCGAAGGCGACGCTGGCGGTGATGAAGCGTTCCATCAGGTAACGCTCCGGCGGACGGATATCGGCCTCGTAGACATCCACGCCGACCTGGCGCAGCTTCTTCTCCAGTTGCAGCAACTGGCGGTACTGACGGCAGTACAGGCCCAGCACCGGGCGCTGGCGGAAATCACGCAGGGCCAGCTCGCGCAACTCGGCGCCCTGTTCATTGCGCAGCAACGGCTCGGCCCAGGCGCGCTGCTCGACTGGAATGAACGCCACCGACTCCTGCAACGGCAGGCGCACCTGTAGCGGGCCGGCGTCGGTCGCCAGCCAGAACGCCACCTCGGTGCCTTGCGGCGTATCGCGCCAATGGCGGCTGAGCACGAAGCCTTGCTGGGGTTGGGTCATCGGGAATGGGCTGCGGATTCAAACTCGGTGCTTACGTGCTACGTGTGGGAGGGGCTTGAGCCGCGACCGTCGCCGCTAAAGCGCCTCCCACAGGGCGTGCACTTCAAATGGCCGACCATTCTACGCCAGCGGTTACAATGGCGCCTTTTCAGGAGGCGCGCATGAGCGACACCCTGCCCTACGGCACTCTCGACGCGTCCTACCAGGCTGCCGGCGGTATCGACGGCCTGCGCCGGCTGGTCGACGACTTCTACCGGTTGATGGACCAACGTCCCGAGGCCGCTGCCCTGCGCGCCCTGCATCCGGCCGACCTGAGCGCGTCGCGGGACAAGCTGGCGTGCTTTCTCAGCGGCTGGCTGGGCGGGCCGCGCCTGTTCGCCGAGAAATACGGCAGCATCAGCATTCCGGCCTTCCATTCGCAGTGGCCGATTGACCAGGCCCTGGCCGAGAGCTGGCTGAGCTGCATGGCCGGCGCCATCGCCCGGCAGGGCTATGCGCCGGCATTCGCCGACTACCTGCTGAGGCAACTGCGCGTGCCTGCCGAACGCTCGGTGCAGGCCAGTCAGAATCGTCACCGCAAGGAAACCCCGACATGAGCAACGAACTGATCATCGAAGACCTGCAACCCGGCGACGGCAAGGCCGTGGTCAAGGGCGCCCTGATCACCACCCAGTACCGTGGCTGGCTGGCCGACGGCAGCGAGTTCGACTCGTCCTTCTCGCGCGGCAAGCCGTTCCAGTGCGTGATCGGCACCGGGCGGGTGATCAAGGGCTGGGACCAGGGCCTGATGGGCATGCAGGTCGGTGGCAAGCGCAAGCTGCAGGTGCCGGCGCACCTGGGTTACGGCGAACGCAGCGTCGGCTCGATTCCTGCCAACGCCGACCTGACCTTCGAGATCGAACTGCTGGAAGTGCTGACCCGCGATGACTGACGCGCCCCTCGCCACCCTGCGCCAGCACCTGTTGCAGGCGCTGCACAACCCGCCCGGCGACGAGACCCGGCGGCTGTTCCATGGCCGTGGCCGTTGCTGGCCGGGGTTGGAGCAGATCACCGTCGACTGGCTGTCGGGCATCGTCCTGGTCATGCTGTTCCGCGAGCCGGATGCCGCCCTGCGCCCGCTGCTGCTGGAACTGCTGGACACGCCAGAGTGGCAGGCCAGCGGCGCCCGTGGCCTGCTGCTGCAGCACCGCTACGTGCACGGCAGCGAGAGCGAATGGCTGGCCGGCGAGGAGCAGGCGCAGTGGACGATCCGCGAGGACGGCCTGCGCTACCTGCTCGACCTGGGCAGCAAGCAGAACAGCGGCCTATTCCTCGACATGCGCCTGGGCCGCCAGTGGGTGCGCCAGCAGGCGGCCGGCAAGCGCGTGCTCAACCTGTTCGCCTACACCTGCGGTTTCTCCGTGGCAGCCATTGCCGGCGGTGCGACGCGGGTGGTCAACCTGGACATGGCGCGCGCCGCCCTGACCCGTGGACGCGACAATCACCGCCTCAACCAGCACGACCTGAGCCAGGTGGAGTTTCTCGGCCACGAGTTGTTCAAATCCTGGGGCAAGGTGCGCAAGAGCGGGCCTTACGACCTGATCATCATCGACCCGCCGAGCTTCCAGAAAGGCAGCTTCGCCCTCACCCAGGACTACGCCCGCATCCTCCGTCGCCTGCCGGAGCTGCTCGGCGAACGGGGTACGGTACTGGCCTGCGTCAATGACCCGGACACCGGCCCGGACTTCCTCATCGCCGGCATGGCCGCCGAGGCGCCACAGCTGCGTTTCGTCGAGCGCCTGGACAACCCGCCGGAGTTTCCCGACATCTCGCCGGAAAGCGGCCTGAAGGCACTGGTGTTCGAGCTTTAGCCAGGTGCAACCCGACGCCCTGCCCCCGGAAGCATCCGGGCCACGCCGAGCATCGACCCCGACTTAGCAGCCTGCTAGCGAATGCCCAGGCGCTTGGCCAGGCGGCTGAGGTTGGCTCGATCCACCCCCAGCTCACGCGCCGCATCGGCCCACTTGCCGTGATGACGCGCCAGGCACTGTTCGATCAGCTGGCGCTGGAAGGCGTCCACCGCCGTGCGCAGCTCCAGGCCTGCCGGCACCGGCTCTGCACTGGCCAGCGTCGCCTCCACGGCGCTGTTCACCGCGCCCGTCGGCAGGTCCAGGTCCTGAACCTCCAGGCTGAGAATGCGCGGCCGCTCGTCATGCCGCGCCAGCGCCTTGATCGCGGCGCGGCCCACCAGATGCTCCAGCTCGCGCACGTTGCCCGGCCAGTCATGCGCCAGCAGCGCCTTCTGTGCCTCGGCCGCCAAACGCAGGCTGCGCAAGCCGAGACGCGCGCGATTCTCTTCGAGGAAGTACCCCGCCAGCAGCAGCACGTCACGGCCGCGCTCACGCAGCGGCGGCACAGGCAGCGGGTAGACACTCAGGCGGTGGTACAGATCGGCACGGAAACGCCCGGCGCGCACCTCGGCGGCGAGGTCACGGTTGGTAGCGGCGATCACCCGCACATCGACACGATGCTCGCGGTCCGAACCGACCCGCTGCAGCTGCCCGCTCTGCAACACGCGCAACAGCTTGGCCTGCACCGCCAGTGGCAGCTCGCCGACCTCGTCGAGGAACAGGCTGCCGCCGTCGGCCAGCTCGAACTTGCCACTGCGCTCGTTCACCGCGCCGGAGAAGGCGCCACGCACGTGGCCGAACAGCTCGCTTTCCACCAGCGAATCGGGCAGCGCAGCGCAGTTGAGGCTGACCAGCGGCCGCCGCGCACGCGGTGACGCGGCATGAATGGCTTCGGCCACCAGCTCCTTGCCGACGCCGGTTTCGCCGGTGATCAACACAGTGAGCGGGCTGTCGCCCACCAGGCGAATCTCATCCTGCAGCTTGCGCAACGCCGCACTCTGCCCCACCAGCTCGCGCGGTTGCTGGCGTGCCTGCTTGTACAGCTCGGTGAGCTGGCGCTCGGTCTCGACGCGCTGGGCCAGGCCGCTGATGCGCTCGCTGGCCTTGACCGTGGCGGCCGCCAGGCTGGCGAACGCATCCAGGCTGTCCAGGTCGACGCGCGCGAAACTCGAAGGGTCGAGCGCGTCCAGCGTCAGCAGGCCCCACAGCTGATCATCCAGGTACAGCGGACAGCCCAGGCAGTCGTGCACCTCCAGGTGACCGTGCAGGCCGTCGACCAGCCCATCGTAGGGGTCGGGCAAGCCACAGTCGGCGGCGAAACGGGTCGGGCCACGATGTTCCACCAGTGCCGCCAGGCGGGGATGCTCACTGATCCTGAAACGCCGCCCCAGGGTATCGGCACTCAGCCCCTCCACCGCCACCGGCAACAGCAGTTCGCCATCGAACTTGAGCAGCGCCACCGCATCGCAGGGGAACAGCCGGCGCAGTGCGGCCAGCAAGCGCCGGTAGCGCTCGCCATCGTCCAGTTCGCGGGACAGGTCGGCGACCAGGGGGATCAGCGTTTCGAGCAAGGGATTAGTGGTCATATCGACTACCAGAAGTCTTTATGACACAAGAAGAGTTGCTGTCATAAATACCGCAAAACATATAAGCCATTGATTTATAAGAACAAAACAAATGGCACGCTTAATGGAATGAATAGAGCGCTAACGCTAGCACGTCGGCAATGGCCAGACGAGCCACCCCGGCGCCTTTATTTGCCTTGCGGAGACCCTCCCCATGCTCACCACCACCCAACGCGACCTGATCAAAGCCACCGTCCCGCTTCTGGAAAGCGGCGGCGAAGCGCTGACCACTCACTTCTACCGGATGATGCTCAGCGAGTTTCCGCAGGTGCGCCCGCTGTTCAACCAGGCCCATCAGGCCAGCGGCGATCAGCCCCGCGCCCTGGCCAACGGCGTGCTCATGTACGCCCGTCACATCGACCGCCTCGAGGCCCTGGGACCGCTGGTCAAGCAGGTGGTGAACAAGCACGTCGCCCTGCAGATCCTGCCGGAGCACTACCCTATCGTCGGTGGCTGCCTGCTGCGCGCTATCCGCGAAGTGCTGGGTGCCGAAGTCGCCACCGATGCGGTGATCGACGCCTGGGCCGTGGCCTACCAGCAACTGGCCGACATCTTCATCGGCGCCGAGGAACAGCTGTACCAGCAGAACGCAGCAGCCCCCGGCGGCTGGCGTGGTGCGCGCCGTTTCCGGGTGGCTCGCAAGGTCGGCGAGAGCGACGAGATCACCTCCTTCCACCTGGTACCGGTCGATGGCGGGCCCCTGCTCGACTACCTGCCGGGCCAGTACATCGGCATGCGCCTGCTGCTGGACGGCGAGGAGGTCCGCCGCAACTATTCGCTGTCGGCCCTGGCCAACGGCCGCGAGTACCGCATCAGCGTCAAGCGCGAAGTGGGCGGGCGCGTTTCCAACCACCTGCACGACAACGTCCAGATAGGCGATGAGCTGGACCTGTTCCCACCTGCCGGCGACTTCTCCCTGAGCGAGTCGGACAAACCGCTGGCGCTGATCACTGCCGGCGTGGGCATCACGCCGGCGCTGGCGATGCTCGACGCGGCGCGCCACTCCGGGCGGCCCATCCATTTCATCCACTGCGCGCGCAATGCGGACGTGCACGCCTTCCGCGACTGGGTCGACGCCCAGGTCGCCGAGCACCCGCAGATCCGCCACTACGTCTGCTACAGCGAGCCAGGCGCCGCTGACCAGGCCGATGCCACCGGCTACCTCAGCCAGGAGCTGCTCGAGCAGTGGTTGCCCGCCGAACGCGACCTGGACGCCTACTTCCTCGGCCCCAAACCCTTCATGGCCCAGGTCAAGCGCCATCTGCAGGCACTGGGCGTACCGGATGAACAGAGCCGCTACGAGTTCTTCGGCCCGGCTTCGGCACTGGACAGCTGATCGATCAGGAGGTGAATCATGTACCCGCTCAATCTTCCACCCTTACAGATCCTGCTGCTGTCCACCCGCCTGCTCTGGGCCGGCCTGCTGCTTCTGATCCTGGGCCTGGTCGCGGCCTACGGCCTGGACAAGCAGCTGAACCTGGCCGCGCTGGTACTGGCACACAGCCTGACGCTGATCGGCCCGAGCGTGCTGAAGATCGGCTACGTGCTGCGCCTGATCGCTCAGGCGCGGCTGGCAGAAGGAGCGGGTACGCATGCAGTTGCTTGATCGCAAACAGGCGCTGGCGGTGCTGCCGCTCTGGCGCCTGGGCTTTCGCGCCTTCTTCCTCGCCGGAGCCGTCTTCGCCCTGCTCGCCATCGCCCTCTGGGCCCTGGCCTTGCAGGGTGCGGTGAGCCTCGTGGCGGTGCCCGGCGGCATGCTGGCCTGGCACCGCCACGAGATGCCGTTCGGCTTCGCCCTGGCGATCATCGCCGGCTTCCTGCTTACGGCCGTACAGAACTGGACGGGGCGCCCCGGTCTCAGCGGGCGGCCACTGATCGCCCTGTTCGGGCTGTGGCTGGCTGCACGCCTGGCCTGGTTCGTGCCCGTGCCGCCGGCTGTCCTGATCGGCCTGCAACTGGCCTTCGTCGGCCTGTTCATCGCGCAGATGGCGCGCCAGCTGATCAGCGCCAGGCAGCGCAACAACTACCCGATCCTGCTGGTGCTGGCCCTGCTCGCCCTGTGCCAGTCACTGACCCTCGCCGGCCTGGCGCAGGGCGACGACGACCTGCAACGTCGCGGGGCACTGGCCGCCCTGTGGCTGATCGCCGTGCTGCTGAGCCTGATCGGCGGGCGGGTGATCCCCTTCTTCACCCAGCGCGGCCTGGGCCGCAGCGAAGCCTTCGCTCCCCATCCCTGGCAGGACCGCGCGCTGCTGCTCGGCGGCGTGCTGGCCGCCGCGCTGAATGCCAACGGATACGGCCTGCAGGCGCAGCCCTGGCTGGCCACGCTGTTCGTCGGCTTGGCCACGCTGCACGGCCTGCGCCTGTGGCGCTGGTACCTGCCCGGCATCTGGCGCGTGCCGTTGCTCTGGTCGCTGCACCTGGCCTATGCCTGGCTGCTGCTGGCCGCCCTCGGCATGGCAGCCTGGCACCTGGGCTGGCTGCCTCAGGCCAGCCTGGCCAGCCACGCACTGGCAGTGGGGGCGATGGGTGGGTTGATCCTGGCGATGATGGCGCGGGTCAGCCTCGGGCATACCGGGCGTCCGCTGCAGCCTCCCAGGGCCATGGCCTGGGCCTTCGCCCTGCTCAACCTGGGTGCACTGCTCCGGGTCGCGGCCGGCGGCGACTGGCTGTGGCTGGCGGCGCTGTGCTGGGGGATGGCGTTCGCCCTGTTCAGCCTGAACTACGCGCCCATGCTGTGCCGGGCGCGGCTGGACGGGCATCCCGGCTGAACGGCGACGCCGAAACGTCTCACTCGACCAGGGTGCAGGCCATCACCAGGGCGTCTTCGCGACCACCCACGGCCGGGTAGTAGTCGCGGCGGCGCCCCACTTCGTTGAAGCCGAAACGCTCGTACAGGCGGTAGGCCGCCTGGTTGCTGGCGCGCACTTCGAGGAAGCACTCGCGCCCGCCCAGCTCGTGAGCTTCCTTCATCAGGTGCTCGAGCAGACACAGCCCCAGGCCACGGCCCTGGCTTTCGGGCTTGACGGTGATGTTGAGCAGGTGCGCTTCATCGAGGATCAGGTTGATCACGCCATGACCGACCTGCTGCCCGCCTTCGAACATCAGCCAGCAGTTGTAGGACTTCAGCGCGTCGCTGAAGATGCCGCGCGTCCACGGGTGGCTGAAGGCGGCGTACTCCACTTTCAGCACGGCATCGAGATCCGCCTCGGTCATCGGGCGGAAGGAAATCGCATCGCTCATGGGGCGTCACTCGGGCGCAAAGGTGGGATTCTCAGGAACGAGCAGGTGCCAGCCAGCGCTGCCGGACACGCCGCATGGCCTGCCACAGTTCGCGCTTGCGCGTGGGCTCTTCCATCAGCAGCTCCAGGCCCGGCAACGCCCAGCAGGCGCCAAGGCCATCGATCTGCAACTCGCGGTTGTAGCTGTGCTCGTCAGCTTCACCGGCGAAGCGAATGGCCGGCAGGCCGACCAGCCAGAGGCAGGTGCTTGGCTGCTCTTCCAGGCGTGCCGCGACGAAGCTCTGCACGAACTCCAGCGCCGCCTGCGGGCCCTGGTCCATGTTGCCGCGCACCAGCAGCGGCCAGCGCACCGGCTCGCCCAGCAGCTGCGGGCTGTCCGGCAGGCCGGCGGCACGCAGCAGGTCCTTGAGCAGAATGTAGGCCGGGTCACGGCTCTGGAAGGGCTCGCCAGTGGGCAGCTCCACCAGCAGCGCGCAGTCGCCGGCACGCAGCAGCTGCAGGGCGAAGCGCGGCGGCGGGACGTTGACCCGCGCCGGCTTCTCCTCGACCGCCTCCGGCGCGGCGACGGGCGTCTCGACAGCCGCCTGACGCGGCTGAGCAGCTGGTCGTGGAATCTCGATCCTGGGGCGCTCGGCAGGCGCCTCGCGTACCGTTTCGACGGCCGCCAGCGGTGCCTCGGCCTGCGCCGGCTGCGGTTCTTCAGCGGGCGGCGGCGCGAGCAGTTCCTGACGCGACGGCGCGGCGAAAGGCAGCTCGGCACGCGGCAGCCAGGTGGCCACCTGCATGGCATCGAGGTAGGCGCGACGGCGCAGCTCGGTGTTCAAACCAGCGGTATCCAGTGCAGTCAGTTGAAAGAGGTGGGATTGTCGCGTGAATCGACGCCTGCGGATAGTCCCTGAGCACCCCGCGTCAGTTGCTGCAGCAGCGTGACGAAGGCCTGCGCCGGCGGACTCAGGTAGCAGGGCTTGCGCTGTAGCAGGCCGATGCTGCGCACGGGCGCCTCGGACAGAACGTGCACGGCGAGGCTGCCATCGCCGTTGAAGGTATCGGCGACACTCGCCGGCAGCAGCGCATAGCCCAGCCCGGAGCGTGCCAGCGCCGCGGCGCTGCTCATGTAGGCCACCTCCCACGCCGGCTCGCGCAGCAGGCCCATGCGCTGCAACGTGGCATCGGCCATGCCGCGCAGGCTGGTGTCACGGGTGGTGGCGATGTAGTCCTGCTCGCGCAGCGCAGACAGCAGGGCCTTGCCATGCAGGCGAGCCGAACCACGTACCAGCAGCACCAGGCTGTCGTCGTACAGCGGCCGAAAATCCAGCGCCCCGAGATCGTCCGCCGCCGAGGTGATGGCGAAATCCACCTCGGCGGCGCTCACCCACTGGCGGATCTCTCCGGCACGGCCATCGCACAGGCTGATGTCGATGCCGGGATAGCGCCGCCGGTACTCCTGCAACACCCGTGGCAACGGCTCGATCGCCACCGACGGCAACACGGCGATGCGTAGCGAACCGCTCTCGAGATGCAACTGCTCGCGGGCATCGTGCACGGCGTTATCCATGTCGCGCAGCAGGCGCCGCGCCTGCTCGAGAAAACGCAGGCCGGCATCGGTCAGCTCCACGCTGCGCGTGTTGCGCGCCAGCAGCGACAGGCCGAGGGCGTCCTCGAGCTTGCGCAGGCTGTAGCTCAACGCGGGTTGCGACAGGTGAATCTGTTCGGCGGCGCGGCTGAAACTGCGCTGTTCGGCGATCAGGACGAACGCCTGAAGCTGACGGAAGCTGATATCCATGACGAGGCAACTTATAAAACACGCTTATTAATTCATATCACATTTCGAATTCACAACTAAATCGCCACAGGTCAACCTTGCCCCAGACCTGACCGTTAAATGGATCGACAATGACCACAACAGTCCATATCGGGTGCGGGGCGGGCTTCGCCAACGACCGTCCCGATGCCGCGCTGGCCCTGGCCAACGACCTCGCCGCTCGCGCTGGCCGGCGCTTTCTGTTCTTCGAGCTGCTGGCCGAACGCACCCTGGCCGAATCCCAGCTGCGCCGCCTCAACGACGCCCAGAGTGGCTACGCCCTGCGCCTGTTCGACTTCCTCGAGCCGGTGCTGGAGACCTGCCTGGATGCCGGCATCCCCATCATCACCAACGGCGGCGCCGCCAACCCGGTCGCCGCAGCCCGCCGCCTGCGCCAGCGCCTGGACGCCACGCGCCACGCAGCGGCACGCATCGCCTGCGTTCTGGGTGACGACCTGCTGGATGCCGGCATCGAGCTGCAACGCTGGCTGCCCGCGTCGCTCGATGGCGAGGTGGTTTCGGTCAACGTCTACAGCGGGGCCGATGGCATCACCGAGGCACTGGACCAGGGGGCCGACATCGTGCTCTGCGGCCGTGTCGCCGACCCCAGCCTGGCGGTCGGCCCGCTGCGCCATGCCTTCGGCTGGGCGGCCGATGACTGGCAACGCATCGCCCAGGCCACGGCGGTCGGCCATCTGCTCGAATGCTGCACCCAGGTCAGCGGCGGCTACTTCGCCCATCCGGGCGTGAAGGACGTGCCGGACCTGGCCAACGTCGGCTGCCCCATCGCCACGGTCGCGGCCGATGGCCGCGTGGTCATCGGCAAGGCGGCCGGCACCGGCGGCTGCGTCACCGAGCGCACGGTCAAGGAACAGTTGCTCTACGAAGTGCATGATCCGGCCGCCTACCTGACGCCGGACGTGGTCATGGACCTGAGCCAGGTGCGCGTGCGCCAGGTCGCCATCGACCAGGTCGAGGTGAGCGGCGTGCAGGGCAAACCACGCCCCACGCAGCTCAAGGGGCTGATCGGCCTGCGCGGCAAGTGGTTCGCCGAGGCGGAGATTTCCTACGCCGGCCCAGGCGCGGCCGCCCGTGCCGCACTGGCACGCGACATCCTGCTGCAACGCTGCGCCAGGCTGGCCCCTCGACTCACGCCATGGATCGATGTCATCGGCGTCGCCAGCCTGTTCAACGATGCCGCCGGCCAGTGGCTGCAGCAGCGCCTGGCACAGGCATCCGACTGCCAGGACGCGCGCCTGCGCATCAGCTTCCTGGATCACGACAAGGCGCTGCTGGAGCGCCTGCTGCTCGATGCCGAATCGCTCTACACCAACGGCCCTGCCGGCGGTGGCGGGGTACGCCGGCATATCGGCGAATCGCTCGCTACGGCCAGCTTCCTTATCGAACGCACAGCAGTGCAACAACGACTGGAGTGGTTCTGATGATCGACGTCCTGCTGTGCGACTACGCCCATGCCCGCGCGGGCGACAAGGGCAACACCCTCAGCGTGGCGGTATTCGCCTTCGCCGCCGAGCACTACGCCTGGCTGGAGCGCGAGCTGACCTGCGAGCGCGTGGCGGCCTGCCTGGGCCATCGCGCCATCGGCGCGGTGACACGCTACGCGCTGCCCAACCTGGGCGGCTTCAACTTCGTCGTGGAGAACGCCCTGGAAGGTGGCGTCAATGCCAGTCCCGGCCTGGACCGTCACGGCAAGAGCCTGAGTTACGCCCTGCTCGGCCTGAGGCTGCCGCCTCCCGACTGAGCGCGCACTCTCACCCTGTCTCCAACAATAACAACACCGGAGAGATCATCATGATCACCGCCCTGGGCTTCGGCCTGATGTTCCTCATCGTCACCCTGATTCTGCTGCGCCGCATCAGCCCGCTGGTAGCCTTCGTCACTCTGCCGGTGATCGCCTGCGCCATGGCCGGTTTCACCCCGAGCGAGATCGGCAAGTTCGCCACCGACGGGCTCAAGGCCGTGGCGCCCACGGCCACCCTGTTCATCTTCGCCATCCTCTACTTCGGGGTCATGCGCGAGCGTGGCCTGTTCGCCCCGCTGGTCAACTTCCTGCTGCGCAGCACGGGCGGCAAGCCGCTGGCCGTGGCACTCGTCACCGTCGCGGTGACGGCAGTGACCCACCTCGATGGCATCGGCGCCGCCACCTTCCTGCTGGTGATTCCCGCCTTGCTGCCGCTGTACCTGCGCCTGGGCATGCCGCGCGAAATGCTCCTGTGCCTGGTCGTGCTCAGCGCCGGGGTGATGAACATGGTGCCCTGGGGCGGCACCACTGCACGCGCCTCGGCGGTGACCGGCATCGACGCCTCGCAGCTGTGGATCGCGCTGATTCCGGTACAAGCGGTGGGTCTGGCCCTGGTACTGGCGCTGGCGGCGTTTCTCGGCCTGCGTGCCCAACGCAGCATTAACGGCGATAGCCGGGTGGCCGGCGGGCCGCTGCCGGAGACCGCGCAACAGGCCGACGACAGCCGCCAGCTGAGTCTCGGCCACTGGCGCTACTGGGCCAACCTGGCACTGACCCTGATCATCCTCGCCTGCCTGTTCACCGGCGCCTTCCCGCTGTTCGCCTGCTTCATGGTCGGCCTCGGTGTCGCGCTGCGGCTCAACTACCCGAGCCTGGCAGAGCAGAACCAGGCCGTGCTGCGTCACGCCAGCGACGCCATGCAGATGGCCCTGGTGATGCTCGCGGCCGGCATTCTGCTCGGCGTGCTGGCCGGCGCCGGGATGTCCGACGGCATGGCGCACTGGATGATCAACATCCTGCCAGACGGCTCGGCGAACTGGCTGCACCTGATCATCGGCGCCTTCGGCGTACCGCTGGGCATGCTGTTCTCCCCGGACGCCTACTACTTCGCCCTGCTGCCAGTGATCCGCGACGTCGCCGTGGCGGCCGGGGTCGACCCGGCTGCGGTGGCCAAGGCCCTGCTGATCGGCGAGAACACCGGCTTCGGCATCAGCCCGGTGGTGCCCAGCGTGTACCTGGCCATCGGCCTGGCGGGGGTCGAACTGTACCGGCACATTCGCTACACCCTGCTGTGGGCCTGGGGAATCAGCCTGGTGATGCTGGCCGCCGCCGTGCTGCTGGGCGTGGTCACGCTCTGAGCCTGGCCTGAAACGAAAAAGGATCGCCGAGGCGATCCTTTTTTCATGCTGGGGACGGGCTCAGATGGCCTGGTCCCACGGACGATCGCCGTGCTCGTCCTTGATGCGGGTGGGCAGGCCCATCACATCCAGGAGCTTGAGGAACGGTTCGGCCGGCAGCTCTTCGACGTTGACCATGCGCGACACGTCCCACTCGCCACGCGCCACCAGCAGGGCGGCGGCAACCGGCGGTACACCGGCGGTGTAGGAAATGCCCTGGCTGTCGGTCTCGACGTAGGCTTCCTTGTGGTCGGCCACGTTGTAGATGAACAGCTCGCGCGGCTGGCCATCCTTGGTGCCCTTGACCAGGTCGCCGATGCAGGTCTTGCCGCTGTAGCCCGGCGCCAGCGAGGACGGATCCGGCAGCACGGCCTTGACCACCTTCAGCGGTACCACTTCAAGACCTTCGGCAGTCTTGACCGGTTGCTCGGAGAGCAGGCCGAGGTTCTTCAGCACGGTGAAGACGTTGATGTAGTGGTCGCCGAAGCTCATCCAGAAACGGACGTTCGGCACGTCGAGGTGCTTGGAAAGCGAGTGCACCTCGTCATGGCCGGTCAGGTACAGGTTCTGCACGCCAACCACCGGCAGATCGTCGGTGCGTTTGACTTCGAACATGCTGTTGCTGGTCCATTGGCTGTTCTGCCAGCTGTAGACCGTGCCAGTGAATTCGCGGAAATTGATTTCCGGGTCGAAATTGGTGGCGAAGTACTTGCCGTGCGAGCCGGCGTTGACGTCGAGGATGTCGATCGACTCGATCTTGTCGAAGTACTGCTGTTGCGCCAGTGCGGCATAGGAATTGACCACGCCCGGGTCGAAGCCGACACCGAGGATGGCGGTCACGCCCTTGTCCTGGCATTCGGCCAGGTGCTTCCACTCGTAGTTGCCATACCACGGCGGGGTTTCACAGATCTTGCTCGGGTCTTCGTGGATCGCGGTGTCCAGATAGGCCACGCCGGTATCGATACAGGCGCGCAGCACGGACATGTTGAGGAAGGCAGAGCCCACGTTGATGACGATCTGCGACTCGGTTTCACGAATCAGCGCCTTGGTCGCTTCCACGTCCAGGGCGTTCAGTGCATAGGCCTTGATCTCGCCGGGCTGCTTGAGGCTGCCCTTGGCCTGTACGCTGTCGATGATGGCCTGGCATTTGGAGATGTTCCGTGACGCGATGGCAATACGACCCAGCTCGTCGTTATGCTGCGCGCACTTGTGGGCCACCACCTTGGCGACACCTCCTGCACCAATGATAAGAACGTTCTTCTTCAATTGTTTCACCTCCTGAGTACTGCATTTCTAGATAGGTACTGCGTTGCACGGGAAGTGCGAGCCGTTGGGTGGACGACGCTTCAGCGTCCACCTCACCGCCGCACCAGGGTGGACGAGCAAAGCCTCATCCACCCCAGGGGATATCACGACAGGCTGGACAGGTAGTCGTCGAACTCGAACTGGCGAGCCACCTCGACGCTACCGTCGAGTTGTTTCACCACGATGGACGGCATTTTCAGGCCGTTGAACCAGTTCTTCTTGACCATGGTGTAACCGGCGGCGTCGATGAACGACAGGCGATCACCGATCTGCAGCGGCTTGTCGAACTGGTATTCGCCGAAGATGTCGCCAGCCAGGCAGGACTTGCCGCACACCATGTAGGTGTGTTCGCCATCGTTGGGCGCCATCTTGGCGTTGAGGCGGTAGATCAGCAGATCGAGCATGTGCGCCTCGATGGAGCTGTCGACCACTGCGAGGTTCTTGCCGTTGTACAGCGTGTCGAGCACGGTCACTTCCAGCGAGGCGCTGAGGGTGATCGCCGCTTCGCCCGGCTCCAGGTAGACCTGCACGCCGTACTTCTCGGAGAAGGCCTTCAGTCGCGCACAGAAGGCATCGATCGGGTAGCCCTCGCCGGTGAAGTGGATGCCGCCACCGAGGCTGACCCACTCGACCTGCGCGAGCAGATGACCGAAGCGCTCCTCGATGGTGCCCAGCATCTTGTCGAACAGCTCGAAACTGCCGTTCTCGCAGTTGTTGTGGAACATGAAGCCGGAAATCTGCCCCATGACCGTCTCGATCTTGGCCGGGTCCCACTCGCCCAGGCGGCTGAACGGACGCGCCGGGTCGGCCAGCAGATAGTCGGAGCTGCTCACCTGCGGGTTGACGCGCAGGCCACGGATGGTGCCCGAGGTCCGCTCGGCGAAACGCTCCAACTGGCCAATGGAGTTGAAGATGATCTTGTCGCAGTTGGCGACCATCTCTTCGATCTCGTCGTCGGCCCACGCGACGCTGTAGGCATGGGTCTCGCCCGCGAACTTCTGCCGCCCCAGTTTCAGCTCGTACAGCGAAGACGACGTGGTGCCGTCCATGTACTGCTGCATCAGGTCGAAGACCGACCAGGTGGCGAAGCATTTCAGCGCCAGCAGCGCCTTGGCACCGGAGTTTTCACGCACGTAGGCGATCTTCTCCAGGTTGACCAGCAGCTTCTGTTTGTCGATGAGGTAGTACGGCGTCTGGATCATCTCGTCGCCCCAGCAAGGTCAGCCAGTGAGGGACATTCTGCCCCCCGGAAAAAAGTGGACGCGAATTGTGCCGATAACCGGCGCATATCGAAAGGGCATTGGAGATTTTTTGTACAACCGGTGATGACCGGAAGCTGGCCCGCCTGGACGAGCACGCTAGGACAGCGCGGTTACAGCGGTATGACGGGGCGCCCGGTTGACCCGTGCGAGTGGCTTCGGCCGCGACAACCGCCGCGACGAGCGCCTGGCGGCAGGGGCCATGCGTTGCAGGCTCCGCTTCAGTTCATGGGGGTGGCGGTGAGGTTGGCGCGGATATCGGCGTTCTGCAGCTTGATGCCGTACATGGAGGTGACCGCCCCGCCGCTCGGGTGGACGTTCTGGATACGGTCGATGTTGATTTCCTTGAAATGCACCCGTCCGTTGACGGCGAAGCCCAACGGATCCGGCGACACCGGGGGGCAGCCGCTGGTGCTCTTGTCGCAGACGCTGGTCGGCGCCACGTCCAGGTTGAGGTCGACCCGTACCCCGTAGCTGTTGGCATTGGCATCGCCGGGGTTGGCATCGGAGGTGTAGAAGTTGTCCACCACCAGTTGCGCGCCGGTGCCGTCGACGCCGTTCACCCGGTCCGTCTCGATGATCAGCTGGTTGCGCTTCTCGCTGTTCGACACGCTCCCCGCCGGGTTGCCCGAAGCATCGCGGACGAAGACGTTCTTCAGCCCGGCGGTGAGGCCTTCGTTGCCGCGATCCTCCCAGCGCCCGCCGCTGGCGGCACACGCCGAGGCATTGCTGCCACTGCCGCCGACGCACAGCGCGCCGGCGCCACCGGAACTGAGGCTGAGGGTGGAGCCCTGTTCGTAGCGGCGCAGCACGATGCGGCCGAGACTCTGTCCAGCGGCTCGGTCGCCCCAGCGTACATCGTGCACATCCAGGGTCGACCAGTAGGTGCCCTTGCTCAATTGCACACCGGCCTGGGTCACGTCCAGCGACCCATCGCGAAAGTGCATGTCGTAGCGCGTACCCGCCAGCCACAGACCGCGACCGGTCTCATCGACGGTGATCGCCGCGTTGGCATCGGTGACGAAGAAGTCGGCGTTGTAGCGCACACCGTCGCCACTGGCGCCGCCGGGACGCAGCGTAAGCTGGCCGTTGAGGGTGAAGTCGTAGGCCGGGAAGATCTCCAGCAGAACCAGCAGTTCGGTACCGCCCTGCAACGGTGCGTCGGCCCCGCCGACCCGCAGGCCATCGAAACTGTAGCCACCGCTGACGTTCTTCAGCCCCAGGCGCAGGCCGTCGAAATGTCCGTCATAGCCGCCACTGCCGGGCTGCGTGTCGACACTGCCGGCGTAGCAGCCGGTGCTGACGCCGCCGGCACAGCTACGGGTCAGGTCGAGCGTGAGCTGACCGACACCATGGGTGCGCAGGCCGCTGAACCACATGCTGTTACCGTTATCGGTGAGCGAGACCGAGCTGCTGACCATGTTCCACGACACATCGGCGGTGATGCCCTGCAAGCCGGAATTGGGCTCACCGCCGGGGCGCAGCTTGAACCAGTTCTGCCGCGCGCCCTGATCCTGGAAGTTCAGGTCCAGGGCCAGGCTGCCGATCTTCTGATTGCTCGGGTTACCGATAATCAGCCCGCCAAGGCTGGCATTCAGCTTGAGATCCTGGAACGCCAACTGGGCATAGCGCCCGCTGCCGTCCTCACCCAGGTCGAGGGTGATGCCATTCTGGCTGCTGAGCACTCCGGCGAAATTCTCGGCGCGCAGCACGCCATCATCCTTGTACTGGAACAGGCTGTTGGCGATGGTGATCTGGGGGATCAGGCGCACGCCCTGGCCACTCGCGCCGCCGCCGGCGATGCGGACACTGCCGCCCAGGCGCAGATCCATGTCCAGCTGACCGAAGCTGCGCGCATGGTCGACGTGACGGGTATCCGGCGCACTCGGTGTCGCAGCGACACCCGGATCAGGGTCACCATGGGCGAGATCCAGACCGATACCGCCAATCTGCGCGACGAAGCGCGTGTCCCCCAGATCGAGCCGCACCGCCGAGCCGTTGCCGCCGCTGACGATGTCCAGATAGGCGTTGTTCAGGTAGGCATCGAACGAAGCGTTGCGCACGATCAGGTCGAAGCCGTTGTCGCGGTAATAGAAGGTCACCGCATCCAGGCTCAGGCGGCTGTCATCGACGCTGAACCCGGCGACACCGCTGGCGCCGCCACCGCGCAACTGTAGGCTGGCCCCCAGGGTATAGAAGGCCCGGAAGGCGCCAAAGCTCCTGTCGCTGCCGGCAAAACCGATACCGTTCACCGCCAGCTCGTTCGCTCGGCCCTGGTGTTCGACATGCAAGCGGTCGTCGATCACGTCGATCTGCGTCGTGGAGCGGCTGCCAGCCTGCTGTGCACGACTGGAGATGCCTTCGACACGCAGGCTCTGGCCGTCCTCGCGGTATTCCAGGCTATCGGCGGACCAGCCGCCACCGCTCGTTTCGATGCTGATACCGCCACGGCCACTGACACTGGCCAGGCCGGCATCGTCCAGCGCCTGCATCGACCAGACCGGCGTGCTGCCGAGCAGCAGCGCAGAAAGCCATCCGTAACGCTGCATAACGGCCTCCTCAGTTGGTCGGGAACACCAGCACGCTGCCTTGCATGCGGATGCTGCCATCGATCTTGGCGGAGAAGATCGTGGTCTGCTGGTAGCTCGGGTCACCGCCACTGGCGGCGCTCAGCGCCTTGTTCTTCCAACCGCCCTGGCTGGCCACGGCAAAGGCGAAGTTGCCGTCCTTGAAGCGAATCTCGTTGGGCAGCCCCAACGCCAGCACCTCACGCTCACCGCCGGCACTGGTGAGGGTGCGGGTATCCAGGGTCAGGCCCTCGAAACTGAAGATGCCCTTGATGTTGTCCAGCACATACCAGCCGGCATTGGCACCGGAGCGCACCGCCACCCGCATGCCGCAACTCTCCGGGCTGCTGGCACCGACCAGGGCACAGCTGCGCTGGTTGGCCGTCCACTGCGCGGGGTTGTTGCTGACGGGGGTATCCCAGAGCACGCCCCCGTTCTTGTTGATGCTGAACTCGCCGGAGAGGTAGACGCCACCCTGGCCGCTCAGCTCGCTCAGGGCGTCGTCATCCAGAGCCTGCATTTCCGCCAGCGCCAGACCTGGAAGCAGCGCCAGCACGGCAATCGCTCGGCTAACGCAGGTCATAGCTGCTCACCTTCAGGTAGTTGAAGCTCAACCCAGAGATCTCGTTGCGGCCAAAGTTGTAGCCGCCGGTGGGAACCGCCGTGGGGCTGCTGCGCGTGCCGCCCATGGTGAGGTTCTCGAACACCAGGTTGGTCCGCGGCGCATTGGCATAGAAGTCGCTGGCCAGGGCCTGGCGCTGTGCCGCCGTGGTGCCGGTCGCCGTCGGGTTCTGCAACTCCAGCACGAACTGGCCGTCAGCGCTCGCCCGCAACCGCAGCGGCTGCGACTTGCCGTAACCCAGGGCAATGTTGGCGTAACCGTTGGTGATATAGAGGGTGCGCGCGCCGCGCTGCGCAGCGGTTTCGCCGGCGGTATCGCAATTGGCCTGGGCGCAGGACATCACTTCCAGGGTCTTGGCGAAGATGTTGATCCGCGCCTCGCCAACCAGCTCGCCATTGCCATTCTGCCCAGGATCACCCCACAGCCGCAGGTAGGAGCCGTCCATCACCAACTGATGGATGTCCAGCGCCAGCATCTCGGTACGTCCGGCCGACACCTGAAAATCGAAACGCATGCCCAGGTCAGCACGCCCGCTGGGGCCGGTCGAGCAGTTGGAACCGGCACCGGCATAGCTGGCGATGCAAGGATTGCCGCCCGATACGAGACGCTCAGGGAACTTCAGTGACAGCACGGTGATGTCGTTCGGTGTGGTCTGCACCCACTGCCCGTCGTCGCGCAGACTGCGCAGCTCCTCCCCCTTGGCCAGCTCCAGCTCGAAGGGATGGTCCAGACTGCCGATGGTCACCGGATTGAGATTGCTGCCCTTGTCACTGCCGGCGGCCCCCAGATAGAGGTTCTTCAGGGAGATGGGCACGTTGCGCCCCTGACCGTCGGTGATGTCGTTGATCACGATCTGCGCACCGGAACCATCCAGCAGCACCTGATCCAGCACGAAGCCCAGGCCGGCGCCCTGCACGTCGGACATTTCCGCGTCGCTCAGCGGCTCCATCGCCAGCGTGGTTCCGGCGTGGAGCAGCGCCATCAGCAGCACCCCGTTACGCATGCTCAGCACCCCGCAGTGGCGCTACCGACGCAGGTATCCTGCCGGGGAATACCGTTGAAGGCCTGGTCGAAGTCGATATTGATCGGCGACACCAGGTTGCCGTTGGCGTCACGGTACTTGGGCAGGTTCATGAACGCGCCCTGCAGCGCGGTGATGAAGGCATTGCTGTCCATGTCTCGCCAGGCGACGTCCTGGGTCTGCAGAGAGATGAAGAAGCCCTTGGCGGCGTTCTGCATGTTGCTCATGTCGCTGGTGTTACCCACCGGCAGCGACTGGAACTGGGACAGATTGAAGCAGGTCTGGATGCCGAGGATGCTGCAATTGCCCGAGGCGAAGGCACCCAGCAGGGCATCGGTCCAGCCGCCGGCACAGCCGGAGGTGCAGGTCAGACCATCGCCATTCTTGATACCGGCCATGGTGCCCCTGACCGGGTCTGCCGTGCCACCGGAGTTGACCAGTATGGCGTCGGCCTCGACGGTACTGCTGCGATACACCCCCGCAAGCACCAGCGCGGCGCGCTGGGCGAAGGTCGCCTTGTCGTAGATGGCATCGCCGGTGCCCTTGATGTGCACCGGGATGTTGCCCGTCAGGCTCTGGATATCCCCGGACAGCGTACCCTTGGCCTCACCGAAGCCGATGCGCACCCCGACGACGCGATCGCCTTCGTAAGCCAGTTCGAGAAAGGGATTGGAGATCTTGAACGGGTTGATCGTGTCGTTCGGCCCCACCGTCCCCAGTGCGAAGTTGTTGATCAGGATGTCGGACGAACCGGCGGCCTCCCCCGGACGGGTGTACTGGCCGAGCTGCAGCTTCTTGACGTTCAGCTGGGTGTCGATGTTCAGGCCGAGATTGACGCGGGTGTAGTTGATGCCGGCATTGCTGTCGGTGGTCAGGTTGATGAAGGCCTGTCCGGTGATGTCCGACAGCTCGCTGTCCTCGAGCTCGACCATCTTGGCCTGGACCTGGGCACTCAGGACTCCAGCACAAACCACCGCCAGGGCATGTCTGGCGAAGCGAAAGGACCGGCGCATGGCAAAACCCCTTTTCTTATAGTGGCATCGAGCGCTCCGACTCGATTTCTTGAAGCCACTATAGAAGCGCACCGGCAAAAGCGGCCCGACCCATAGTCGAGAAAAGGCTGGCAAACGGCCTGCAGCGGGAGAATGACCGCAAGACGGGTGTTACCAGCAGTCACATCGGCGTAACACCACTGCCGGTCAACGCTGGCGGAACAGGCTCAGCAGGTGCTCGGCGATCGCGCTGCGAATGGCGTCGATGCTCAGCCGGGAGCAGTGCCCGAGCTTGCTCGGGTTGATGCGGTGCAGGTGTAACGACGGCATGCGCGCCTCGTACTCGCGCAGATCCCCCTTCACCAGCACGGGCAGGAAATGCTCGCCGCGCTGGCGGTAGCGCTCGATCAGCAGGCGCAATCCTTCCTGGAACGGCAGCTCGCGCGAGGCCACCAGCCGCGACTCTCCTGGAACCTTGATGTACAGCCCGTCACAGCCGATGGCCTCACCCGGCAGGACGTGCACGCCGGTAGGCTCCACCGCGTCGGCGGGGATGTCATGGAAGATGTCGTGCCAGGCCATCTCGTCGGGCAGGATGGTGATGCCGCCCTGCTCGTCCTGCGGTACCACGAAGCTGTAGTTGCTGTAGAGCTTCTCGACGTAGCTGGAGTAGATGCACAGGCGGTTTTCGAAACGCCGCAGGAACGCGATCGCCTGGGCGCGGTCGGTGATGGCGTGAAGGTCCCAATCCAGGTCGCGCTGATGCTGCAACTCGTGCCAACGGGCATCGACATTAAGGGCAAGGGCGGACATGGTGACTCCACTGGCAGGTTCTCTTCAGGGACATGGCAGAAAGCGTGCCATCCGCCAGAGTGCCGATTTCTGCGGCATTTCAAGGGATTGCAGCTACCAGCGAACCGCAGCCCGTCCCAATGTGCCGAATAACGTCACCTGCAACTGATCGATTCGGGCTCAAAACAGGCATCCGCCTTGCAGTACAATCGCTCCTTTTCACTTGCCTGGAACCCGGCGCCTCGATGATCGATCCCAAGCGCGTATTGCGCGCCCTCGCCGAACACTGGACGTTGCTCGAACCGCTGTGCGAGCGTTTCGACGCGGGCACCCTGAGCCTGGTCGAGCTGCGCGGCCAGCTCGCGGCCCAGTTGCCCGACGCGACGCCCAGTGACACCACCGCTCTGCTCGACACCTGGATTCGCCTGGACATTCTGGTGCCGGTGGCGAAGAGCCCCAACCGTTTCGAGCTCAACGCGCAGATTCACGACTTCCTCGCCTACCTGCGCCGCGAGCACCGTCTGGGCCTGTGCCTGGAGATCGAGGCCTACCTGCGCCATCTGGAGCGCCTGGCCGGTTATATCCAGGACGCCTTCGAGGTACGCGACGCCAACGACCTGGCACGCCAGCTGCGCCTGCTCGACATGCGCGTGCGCGACGTGCTGAAGAAACTCGGCAACGACGAACAGGCCCTGGTCGGCGTGGCCGACCGGGCCAAGACCAGCGACCGGCAGATTCCCCTGCGCCAGCGTTACGCCGAGGTCCTGGCGACCTGGGACGAATACGTCGAGCCGATGATCCAGCTGGTCGCCGCCGATGGTGCCTTCGAGCAAGGTGTACGCCGGGTCGAACAGGTGCTGCTGCGCCTGCTCGGCGACCAGCAGCGCCTCGGCCAACTGGTCGACGACGACCTGCTGCTGCGTACCCACGCGCGCATCCTGGAAATGCAGACCACCGCCCAGCTGACCCTGCGCAAGGCCCGCGAACTGCTGCTGCCGCTGCGCGAGGAAGCGCGCCGGCACAACGCCGTGACCCGTGGCGCGGCGCTGGCCCTGTCGGTGATCCGCAAGAAGGGCATCGACGCCGTGCCCCAGGCCGCCATGCCGCTGTTCACCCGACCGCAGAGCAACTTCCTGGGCTCGGCCAGCCAGGTCGAGGCCTATGTCTACGCCCTGGCCCGCTTCGAAGCCAAGCCGGCGCACTTCCCCAAGGCCAGCAGCAGCCGCAAGGGCGGCGCGCCCAAGGCGCCGAAGACCGCACGGGAGATGATCGAACGCTGCGAACAGGCCCTGCCGCTGCCGGACCTGATGACCTGGCTGCTGGAGCAGGAACCGGAAGGCGCCACCGACGAACTGCTCTACTGGTTCTCGCGCCTGTCGCGCGAATCGCGCTTCCAGCGCGACCGCCTGCAGCGCCAGACCTACCTGACCCGCGAGCATGAAATCAGCATCAGCTCCTACGCCCTGGTGGGCCGCCCCGATGCATGAGCAACCCCTAGGGTGGACAACGCTCTACTTGCCCATCTCGCCGCTGGCCGGGCGGCGGACGGATCAAGCGTCGTCCGCCCTGCGCCTGCCCGCCATCGGCCACCCCGAACTCTCAGGTGGAGCGCGCCCAGGCGCACTCGACCCAATGCTTGCCCGTGAGCACCGTCTATGAATATCGACCTGAAAGAAATGACCCAGCTGGCAGCCGCGTTTCGCGATCTGTTCAAGGGCTACCACATCTCCCGCAGCGAGCCGGAGTGCTACGCCCAGCTGTCGAGCATGCAGGACCAGTACCGTGCCCTGTTCCGCGCCCTCGGTTTCGAGCTGGTCTGCGACCCGCGCGGCTTCTACTACTTCGTCCCCGAGCAGGTCGCACCGCAGGTGAACAAGACCGCCCAGCGCCTGGCGCTGTTCACCTTCATCCTGGTCGAGCACCTGGCCGACCAGGGCCGCGACCCGCTCTCCGTGCTCGACGGCGGCAGCATTGGCCGTGACGAACTGCCAGCCCTGCTGGAGAAGTACCGCGACCTGTTCCTGCAGGCCGAGGTGACCACCTTCGAGGAGCTGGAAGACAAAATCATCCGCCGCCTGACCCAGCTCGGCTTCGCCGAGGACAGCAACGGCGTGTACCGTTTCTTGCCGCCGATGCACCGTTTCCTCGACGTCTGCCTGTCGGTGCAGCACGACCGTGACCTGGCCGCCAGCCTGCACAGCAGCGACCTGCCGCTGCCGGCACCGGTGCTGCTGGACGATGACGGTGATGCCGCAGTGGCCGAGGCCAGCGACACCGAGGAGTCCGAGGAAGACGCCCTGGCCCGCGCCATGGCAGAAGAACGCGCTGCACAGGAGATGGACGCATGAGCCAGGAACGCTACGGCATCCGCCGCTTCGCCCTGTTGAACACTGCCGGCTACAGCCTCGGCCTGTTCCCACTGGAAAACCCGCTGTCGGTGTACGGCGCCAACAACCTGGGCAAGTCCGCTTCGATCAACGCCCTGCAGTTCCCCATCCTGGCGCGCATGTCGGACATGAGCTTCGGCAAGTACAGCCTGGAAGCCTCGCGCAAGTTCTACTTCGCCAGCGACACCAGCTACATCCTCGTCGAAGTCGCCCTGCCCCATGGCCCGCACGTCATCGGCGTGGCCGGACGCGGCCCGGGCGGCGGCTTCGGCCACCAGTTCTTCGCCTACGCCGGCGAGCTGGACCTGGAGCACTACCAGCAGAACGGCACCTGCCTGCGCCAGCGCGAACTGTTCAAGAACCTCGGCCAGGCCGGCATCACCGCCTACGAGCTGAAGCCCGACGAACTGCGCCGCCTGCTGGTGGGTGGGCACACCAGCATCCCGCTGGACCTGACCCTGATCCCGCTGCGCTCGACCAGCGAGCAGAGCCTGAAGACCTTCCGCGCGCTGTTCATCAACCTGCTGCACATGCGCGAAATCACTGCGGCCAAGCTCAAGCAGCTGTTCCTCGATGCCTTCGAGCACAGCCTGCGCTCGGGCAGCGTCGACTACATCGCCGCCACCGAGGAAGCCTTCCGCGACGTGCGCCGCATGGAGCAGGACTACCAGGCACTGGTCACTGCCGGCCCGCTGATCGAAGCACTGGCCACCGGCGTCGGCCAGCGCGAGATCCTGCGCGGCAAGCTGCATCGCCTGTCGCCACTGCTCGACAACCTGCTGGGCACCTGGCACGACTACGCGGATGCGCGCAAGGAAGAGCTGGTGATCCAGGCCGAGCATTACCGCAACGAGCAGGACGGCCTGCAGAACGAACAGCGCGGCGGCACCAGCGAGCTGATGCGCCTGGAGCGCGAGATCAGCGAAATCCAGCGCTGGCTGGGCGAACTGGCGGTGCTGAAGAACCGCTTCGCCCTAGTCGAAGACGCCAAGGTCCTGGAAGAGCAACTGCTCGCCGCCAAGGACGCCCACGACGAGCTGGCTGGCGCCCTGGCGCAGTCGCGGCAGTTCTCCAGCGAAGACCTCGACGAGCGTCTGCGCGATCTGGAAAAACGCCTCAAGTCGGTCCGGCAGCAGCTCGACCACGCCGACAACAACAGCTACTCGCGCCTGCGCGAGGAGTTCAGCCAGGCCGACGTCGACCGCCTGATGCGCCTGTTCAACGGCCAGCTGTTCAGCCTGCCGCTGGGCGAGAAAGGCATCCAGGCCGACGGCGACGATTGGGTCAAGGCGGTCGAAGCCGTGCTCGACCGCTTCAAGGGCGACACCTTCGCCGTACCCGGCCTGTCCATCGACCTCAGCCATATCGAGCCGCCGGCCCTGCAGGCACTGGCCGACCGCGCCGCCCTGCGCGACCAGAAGGATCGCCTGGAGCGCGAGCTGAAGCAGCTCAAGACCCAGCAGTCGGTCGCCGCCGACCGCGCCGCCAGCAAGGCCCAGGCCGAGACCCTGTACCAGGCCGTGCTGGACGCGCAGAAAGCCCTGGAAGACTTCCGCAAGAGCCAGACCCTGGCCGCCGAGGAGCCGCAGAAACTGGAACGTCTGGCCGAACTGGAAGGCGCTCAGGACGAACTCAAGCGTGCCAGCGACGCCTTCGCCGAGCGGGTGCAGCAGCTCTCCGCCAAGCTGCAGCTGGTCGGCCGCCAACTGGCCGATCTGGAAGCCAAGGAACGCACCCTGGAGGACGCCCTGCGCCGTCGCCAGCTGCTGCCGGCCGACCTGCCGTTCGGCACGCCGTTCATGGATCCGGTGGACGACTCGCTGGACAACCTGCTGCCGCTGCTCAACGACTACCAGGATACCTGGCAGGCACTGCAACGCATCGACGGCCAGATCGAGGCGCTGTACGCCCAGGTTCGCCTCAAGGGCGTGGCCAAGTTCGACAGCGAAGACGACGTCGAGCGCCGCCTGCAACTGCTGGTCAACGCCTACGCCCACCGCCAGGACGAAGCCCTCACGCTGGCCAAGGCCAGACGCGCAGCGGTCACCGATATCGCCCGTACCCTGCGCAATATCCGCAGCGACTACGACAACCTGGAACACCAGCTGGCCCTGTTCAACCGCGAGATCAACAAGCGCCAGGTCTCCAACCTGCAGAGCTTCCGCATCGTCCTCGCGCCGAACAAGGAAGCCCTGCGCCACATCGACCAGATCATCCACAGCGCCGGCCAGTACGAGGAAGGCGAGACCCTGTCGGTGTTCGACCTGTCGCAGTCGGCCGAGCAGGACGCCAGGAACGAAGAAGCCAAGGACTACCTGTCGCGCCTGGTGGCCGCCAACGGCAACCAGCTGGGCCTGAAGGACCTGTTCGAACTGGCCTTCGAGATCACCAAGGTGCATGGCCAGCCGGTGATTCACACCGACATCGATGGCGCAGCCAGCAACGGCACCACCATGACCATCAAGGCGCTGACCAACATGTACCTGCTGCTGCACCTGATGGATCGCGAGCAGGCCGGGCGCGTGCGTCTGCCCTACTACCTCGACGAGGCGGCGGACATCGATGAACGCAACCAGCAGGCGCTGATCGAGACCAGCCTGCAGCTGGGCTTCGTGCCTATCCTGGCCTCGGTCAAGCCGCAGGTTTCGGCCCACGTGGCCATCGACCTGGAAGGCGGCAGCGGCCCCAACGGCATCTACATCGACGAGGCGGACTGGAAGTTCATCAAGCCCCGCGAGAATGCCAAGGCGCAGGCGCCCGAGCAGGCAGAAACGGCCGAACCGGCCTGACTCGTCGCGGCCGAAGACGCTCCCACGGCTCGGGACATGAGCGTAGGAGCGGCTTCAGCCGCGAGCTTGTATCTGGATGCCGCTGTTCACATCCCCCAAGAGAAAGGGCCGCACAATGCGGCCCTTCTCGTTACTGCGCAGGGAGGATGTCGTTCTTACATCCCTCCCGGCAACCGCCGCGCGCCCCGCCCTACTCCAGGACGATCTTCGGCGCCCACTGCATCCAGGCATCCTGCGGCTCATCGAACAATGCGAAGGTCTGCCCCGGCTGCGCCGGACCGCCCATCTCCGGATTGTTCGGCGTGGCGAAGGCGATTCCGCCTTCGATCAGCGCCTCCAGCGACTCGGTACGCACCTTCACGCCCTTGAACAACCCCGCATCCACCCCGATACCGCTGGCGTTCCAGAAGCGGCTGCCCGAACGCACCAGCGGCGCGTAGCGCGGCTCGATCAGCACGTGGATCAACACCCGATCCGAGGTCGGCCCCAGCTCGAAATCCACCACCTTGCCCACCGGCACCTCACGGTAGCTGACCACCACCCCCGGCTTGATCGAACCGCGTCGTGGCGCACTCAGCACCAGACGCAGCCCCTGCTCGCGTACCGCCTGGTTGGGCGGGCCATCCAGTGCCGTGAACTGCAGGCGCTGGGCACCGCCCTGCAACGCCGGCAGCACCTCCAGGTACTGGCCGCTGACCAGCGTGCCGAGGTTGGCGGCGCGGGTCAGACTCAGTTCGGGCTTGACCACCCAGAAGCGCGAGCCTTCGCGGGCGATCTGCCCTGCCGCCTGGGTGAGACGCACATCGAGCATCACCGCCTGCAGGTCATCGGTCAGGGCCAGGCTTTCCACCTTGCCGACTTCCAGCCCCTTGTAGCGGATCAGGGTCCCCGGCTGCAGGCCATCGCCATCGTTCACCCGGATGCGAATCTGCGTGCCGGGCTGCAGGGCACTGTTCCGGTCCGCGTGCAGCGCAAAGCGCTGCACCTGGCGCCCCGAAGCGGGGGCCTCGGGGTTCGGGGTCTCGAAGGCGATACCGCCGGCCAACAGCGTCTGCAGGGATTCGCTCTTCACCTCCACCCCGGAGAGCCCGCCCTTGAGGGTGATGCCACTGGCGTTCCAGAAGCGTGTCGAGGTGTTGACCAGATGCACGTAGTCCGGCTCGATATGCACGCCGAGCACCACCTGGCTATTGTCCCTGGACAGCTGATAGCTCTGTACCGAGCCCACCTTGATCTGGCGATAGAGCACCGGGCTGCCAACTTCGATGGAGCCCAGCTGATCGCTGAACAGAACCAGATGCAGCCCCGGTGCGCCGAGGTCCAGGGGCGGCGCCTTGCTCCGCGCGACGAAGCTGCGAGCGGGCGGGCTGCCCTTCTCACCCGGCCTTACCGCGATGTAGTTACCCTTGACCAGTGCCTCCAGCCCGGTGATGCCCGCCAGCGAGATGGAAGGCTTGACCACCCAGAACTCGGAACCTTCGACCAGATAGTCCTCGGCCAAGGGGTTGATGGTCAGCTCGGCAGTGGCGCTGGCGAGGTCGCGGTCGATCTTCATGGTCTTCAGGGTGCCGACCTCGATCCCCTTGTACATGACCGGCGTTCTGCCTTCCTGCAGACCATCGAAGTCGGTGAGCTTGACCACCACCTTGATACCGGCCTGTGCGGCGTCGTAGCTCTCGTACAGGCGGAAAGGCAGCGACGGATCGGTCGGCGGACTGTCCTTGCGATGTTCCGGCGTGGCGAAGGCGATGCCACCGGCGACGATGCTGGCCAGCGACTCGCTGCGCAGCTTGAAGCCGGACAGGTCGGCATCGATGCTGATGCCGCTAGCGTTCCAGAAGCGCGTGTGCTTGCGCACCAGGCTGGCGTACTCGGGCTCGATGAAGACCTTGACCTCGACGGTGCTCTCATCGTCCCCCAGGGTGTAGCTCTTCACCCGGCCGACCTGAATCTGCTTGTAGAACACCGGGCTGTCACGGTTGAGCGACCCCAGCCGATCGGCCTTCAGGGTCAGGTGCAAGCCCGGCACGTCGTCGCTCATCGGCGGTTCTTGCGTCAGCGCGGTGAAGGTACGGCTTGCCTCGCCGTCACCCGGGTTGAAGGTGATGTAGTTGCCCGACACCAGCGTCTCCAGGCCGCTGATCCCGGCCAGGCTGACATTGGGTTTGACCAGCCAGAAGCTCGTGCCCTTGCGCAGGTACTGCTCCAGATCCTTGTTGACCTCGAGCTGCGCCACCACGCCACGATTCTTGCCGGTCTGATCGAGGCTGATCGAGACCACCTTGCCCACGGCCATGCCCTTGTACATCAACTCGGTCTTGCCAGCCTGGATGCCTTCCCCGCTGGCAAAGATCAGCTCGACCTGGATACCGGCCTCGCTGTAGGCGCGCCAGGCCAGCCAACCGCCGATCAGCAGGGCGATGAGCGGCAGGACCCAGATGGCCGACCAGTTGGAAGCAGGACGCGTCTTGGCCATAGGAAGATCAGTCATGGTTGGTTTCCGTGTTGTCCCAGATGAGGCGGGGATCGAAAGTAAGTGCAGCCAGCATGGTGAGGATCACCACACTGGCGAAGGCAGCCGCGCCGGCACCGGCCTCGATACTGGCCAGGCTGCCGAAGTTGACCAGGGCCACGAGGATGGCGATGACGAAGATGTCGAGCATCGACCAGCGCCCGATCCACTCGATGAAGCGATACATCAGAATACGCTGCCGGGCCGACATCGGCTGGTGCCGTTGCACCGAATACAGCAGCAAGGCGATGCCGACCAGCTTGAAGGTCGGTACCAGGATGCTGGCGATGAAGACCACGGCAGCGATCGGCAGCATGCCGTGCTGGAGCAGCTCGACCACCCCTTCCATGATCGTCGCCGGTGCGCCCTTGCCCAGGCTGTTGATCGTCATGATCGGCAGCACGTTGGCCGGGATGTACAGCAACGCCGAGGTCAGCAGCAGCGCCCAGGTCCGAACCAGGCTGTTGGGCCTGCGCGCATGCACCGAACCACCACAGCGGCTGCAGTACTGGTGCTCGACTTCGGGCTCGATCGGATTGAGCTGGTGACACTCGTGACAGACCAGCAGGCCGGCATCAATCGCACGCATGAACGTCTTCCCCGGACAGCGCCTGCCAGATCTGCTGTGGCGACATCGTCACCTCCAGCCAGATCTGTATCAACAGGAGCGCAGTGAAGCAGAACAGGCCCAGGCCAAGGCTGAGATCTGCCAGGTCCATCAGCTTGACCATCGCCACCAGGATGCCCATTAGGTAGACCTCGAGCATGCCCCACTCGCGCAGGTGGTGGTAAATCCGATACAGCAGCAGACCATAGCTGCGCCCGAAGTCCAGGCGAATGCTCAGCAACACCAGCAACTGGCACAGCAGCTTGAGCAGCGGCACCGCCATGCTGCAAAGAAACACCACCACGGCGATCGCCTGCATGCCACTGTCGTACAGCCCGAGCACACCGCTCCAGACCGTATCCTGAGAGGTCTGGCCCAGCAGATTGAGCTGCATGATCGGCAAGAAATTCGCCGGGATGTACAGCAGCAACGCCGCCATCACCAGAGCCAGGCTGCGGCGCACTACCTGATGGCGGTGACTGAACAGCTCGTAGCCGCAGCGCGGGCATTGAGCGCTCTCGCCATCGGCAAGCTGTGGCTTGCGCATGAGCAGGTCGCACTCATGGCAGGCCACCAGCTCATGCACAGGCAAGGAGGATAACGGAGCAGACATGAAGGTCCCCTGAATGCATGCGCGCATTCTAACCGAGCCATTTGCCATGAGACCGTCCGTGTCCGGCAAGGTTGTAACTTTCCGCCCCCGTAGGAGCCGGCTTGCCGGCGATCACGGGTCCTGCAGGTTGCCCCGCCACCGACGGCGCTATCCACGCCCGACTTTCTGCCGCGCAAAGAAGAAACCCCAGACCTCGTTAGAGATCTGGGGTTTCGTATAGGAGCTTGACGATGACCTACTCTCACATGGTGAAGCACCACACTACCATCGGCGATGCGTCGTT
>NZ_CP035677.1:4152243-4199216 GCF_029542605.1 Pseudomonas sp. REST10
GCTGTTTTTCGAAGAATTTTTTCTTTCTACTCAACCACTTGCGCTTTCGATCAGAGCTTCTTCTCTCCAGCGGGAGGCGCATTCTACAGCGTTCAAAACCGCTGTCAACCACCTCTTTTCTACCGCTCTCGATCCACTCGACCGAATCACCAACAAGGCTCAACCACCGCCCTGTCGACCGGCGCGCATTCTACACGCCAGATCCAGTTTTGCAACCCCTCTTTTAAACTTAACTTATTGATTAACAAGAAGTTTTCGAAGAGCTTCATCGCTGAAGTGTCGCGCATTCTACAACCCACAGAACGCGCGTCAAGCTTAAATTGCAACTTTCTTCGGATTTTCGCGCAGGCCGGTCCCAGCACGCAGCAATGCCTTCGCCACGACATTGAAGCGCATCGCCAGTAGCGCCCCACCGATGAGGGCATAGGCCAGCCACTCTCCCAGGTCCGCCCGGACGACCCAGAGCATATGCAGCAGCGCCAGCAGCAGAATGCCGTAGACCAGACGATGCAGTGCCTTCCACCTGCGCCCCAGCTTTCTGATACTGAAACGGTTGGAGGTCACGGCTAGTGCCAGCAAACCAAGAAACGCTAGCGCACCGACAATGATGTACGGGCGCTCGTAGAGATCGCGCAGCACCAGATCCAGACGCAGCCCGGCAATGAACAAGACGTACCCCGAAAGATGCAGGGTGACATAGGCGAAGCACCACAACCCGAGCTGGCGGCGCACGGCGATCCATCCCCCCCAGCGGCTGAGCTGCTGCAGGGGGGTCATGGCCAGTGTGATCAGCAGCAGAATCAGAGCACCCAGCCCCAGGTTGTCCACCAGGGTCTTGCCGGGATCAGGCCCAAGCAGGCCGAACAGCGCCTGATACAACCAGTACAGCGGCGGTGCCGAGGCGGCCAGGAACACACCGACGCGCCAGAGTCGATAGCGCATCAGTAGTACCTCGCCAGGTCCATCCCGGCATACAGCTCGGCCACTTCGTCATAGCCGTTGAACATCCGGGTATCGATCACGTTCGGACTGAACAGCCCACTGGGCAGCCTGCGCTCGGTGGCCTGCGACCAGCGCGGGTGATCGACCTGCGGATTGACGTTGGCATAGAAGCCATACTCGTTCGGCGCGATGCGCTCCCAGGTGGTCGCGGGCGCCTCGGCCACCAGGCTGATGCGCACGATCGACTTGATGCTCTTGAAGCCATACTTCCAGGGCACCACCAGACGCAGCGGCGCACCGTTCTGATGGGGCAGCACCCGCCCATACATGCCGACGGCCATGAAGGCCAGCGGGTGCATGGCCTCGTCCATGCGCAAGCCTTCTACATAAGGCCAGTCGATCAGGGAAAAGCCCGAGCGCTGCCCCGGCATGTGCTCATGGTCCACCAGCGTTTCGAAACGCACGTAACGCGCCGAGGAGGTCGGCTCGACCTGCTTGAGCAAATCGGCCAGGGGGAAACCCAGCCAGGGAATGACCATGGACCAGGCCTCGACACAGCGCAGCCGGTAGATGCGCTCTTCGAATGCATGAGGCTTGACCAGGTCTTCGATGGCATAGCGCCCCGGCTTGCCCACCTCGCCATCGACCGTCACGGTCCAGGGCTCGACCTGCAGCGAGCCGGCCCTGGCGGCAGGATCGCCCTTGCCGGTCCCGAACTCGTAGAAGTTGTTGTAGTGGGTCGCGTCCCTGAAGGGCGTGATGCTCTCCCCTTCGACGGTCATCGCCTGCCAGCGCGTGGCCGACAGTTTCTCGTCGAACCAGCCGGGCGCCTTCGCCGGCTCGACATCGGCATAGACGCCCTGCTGCTCGGCGCTTGCCCAGCCCGGCATCGCAGCCATGGCCGCCAGCGCCAGCGAGCCCTGCATCAGCTTGCGACGGGACAGGTAAACGGACTCGGGCGTGACTTCGGACTCGAGAGCCCGAGAGGAAGAAGGAACTCGGATGAGCATGGCAACCCCGCGACTACAGTTCGAGAAACGAACTGTAGACCACGGAGTAGAGGAGAAATTACACCGTCAGACGGATTTGCGACGACGCAACTGCAACAGGTACTGGATCGGCCCGGACACCGCATAGGCGAGGAAGATCAGCAGCAGGATACGCGGCGGGTCGCTGAACACCACGGCGAACACCAGGACCACCGCCAGGATGGCCACGAACGGCACACGCCCTTTCAGGTCGAGATCCTTGAAGCTGTAGTACTTGATGTTGCTGACCATCAGGCAGCCGGCAGCCGCCACCAGCAGCGCGACGGCGAAGGACATGTTCGAGCCCTTGATGCCGAAATCGCTGAAGGCCCAGACGGTGCCGGCAACCACACCCGCCGCCGCCGGACTGGCCAGGCCGATGAAGTAGCGCTTGTCGACGCTGCCGATCTGCGTGTTGAAGCGCGCCAGGCGCAGTGCAGCACCGGCGACATAGATGAAGGCGACCATCCAGCCAACCTTGCCCATGCTGCCCAGGGCCCACTCGAACGCCAGCAGTGCGGGAGCGACGCCGAAGGCGACCATGTCCGAGAGCGAGTCGTACTCGGCGCCGAAGGCGCTCTGCGTGTTGGTCAGTCGTGCGACTCGGCCATCCAGGCTGTCGAGCACCATGGCGACGAACACCGTGGCGGCAGCGACGTAGAAGTTGCCGTTCATCGCGTTGATGATGGAGTAGAAACCGGCGAACAGATTTGCCGTGGTGAACAGGTTGGGCAGCAGGTAGATGCCGCGGTGACGAACTTTGCGCCCTTCGGCGTCCTGCCCTTCCTCTATGTGCTCGTCGATCGGCAGCAGGCTTTCCAGATTGTCGCCGGCCGGCTTTTGATCCTCGGGACCTTCACTCATGAACAGCACCTTGCAACGGGTTTGACGAATTTCAACCGGGGCGACTGGACTCAGTTCGCCACCAAGCGAGCAGGCTTTATACCAGAAGCCTCGCCGCAGAACGAAAAAACGCGGCATAAAGCCGCGTTCTTTCGCACATCGCAGACCTTAGTTCTTGGTCTTGTCGACGATCTTGTTGGCAGCGATCCACGGCATCATGCCGCGCAGTTGCTCACCGATCACTTCGATGCCGTGCGCAGCGTTGTTACGACGCTTGGCAGTCATCGACGGGTAGCCAGTGGCACCTTCGCTGATGAACATCTTGGCGTACTCGCCGTCCTGGATGCGCTTCAGGGCGTTGCGCATGGCCTGGCGGGACTCGGCGTTGATCACTTCCGGACCGGTGACGTACTCGCCGTACTCGGCGTTGTTGGAGATCGAGTAGTTCATGTTGGCGATGCCGCCTTCGTACATGAGGTCAACGATCAGCTTCAGTTCGTGCAGGCACTCGAAGTAGGCCATTTCCGGCGCATAACCGGCTTCGACCAGGGTTTCGAAACCGGCCTTGACCAGTTCGACGGTACCGCCACAGAGAACGGCCTGCTCACCGAACAGGTCGGTTTCGGTCTCGTCCTTGAAGGTGGTTTCGATGATGCCGGTACGGCCGCCACCAACGCCCGAAGCGTAGGACAGGGCAACATTCTTGGCGTTGCCGGAAGCGTCCTGGTAAACGGCGATCAGATCAGGGATGCCGCCGCCCTTGACGAACTCGGTGCGTACGGTGTGGCCCGGAGCCTTCGGCGCGATCATGATCACGTCGAGGTCGGCACGCGGTACGACCTGGTTGTAGTGGATGGCGAAGCCGTGGGAGAAGGCCAGGGTAGCGCCCTGCTTGATGTTCGGCTCGATCTCGTTCTTGTACAGCTGGCCCTGGAATTCGTCCGGGGTCAGGATCATGACCAGGTCGGCAGCGGCAACGGCGCTGGCGACGTCGGTCACTTTCAGGCCGTGGGCTTCGGCCTTGGCCACGGTCGCAGAGCCTTTGCGCAGACCGATGGTGACGTCGACACCGGAGTCCTTCAGGTTGCAGGCCTGAGCGTGGCCCTGGGAGCCGTAACCGATGATGGCGACTTTCTTGCCCTGGATGATGGAGAGGTCGCAATCTTTGTCGTAATAAACTTTCATGTTCTTGGCTCTTCTGAATCGAAAGGGATGGGGTGCAAGCACCGCGACAGAGAAACCTTATGTGATCTATCCCGTTGCGTAAAATGATATATTTGCAACACAACGTGCCGATATCTGAAACACACATGGACAGTCACTCCCTCAGGCTCTTTCTTTCCCTGGCCGACAACCTGCACTTCGGCAAGACCAGCCGTGAACAGCACGTCAGTCCGTCCGCGCTCAGCCGCAGCATCAAGCAGCTGGAGGAAGAACTGGGCGCGACGCTGTTCGTGCGTGACAACCGCTCCGTGCGCCTGACACGCGAGGGGCAACAGTTTCGCGAGTACGCCAGCGATGTCATGAATGGCTGGCAGGCCATCCGCCAGACCTTCATGCAGGACCAGCAGAGCCTGCACGGCGAGCTGTCCCTGTACTGTTCGGTCACTGCGAGCTACAGCTTTCTCTACGACATTCTCAGCAGCTTCCGTCAGGACTACCCTCGCATCGAGATGAAGCTGCACACCGGCGATCCGGCGAAAGCCGTGGAACGGGTGCAACAAGGGCTCGAGGACCTCGCCATCGGTGCGCGCCCGAACAACCTGCCGGCGGGGATCGATTTCCAGTCGATCACCCGCTCGGAACTGCGCTTCATCGGCCCGCAATCACCGCAGTTGCTGAGCGACGAGCAACTCAGGCAGCCCACGGCGGACAGCTGGAAGGACGTGCCGATGATTCTCTCGGAGGAAGGGCTGGCGCGCACGCGCACGGATCGCTGGCTGAAAAGCCATAACATCAAGCCGCGCATCTATGCCCAGGTGAGCGGCAACGAGGCCATCGTCAGCATGGTCAGCCTGGGCTTCGGCATCGGCGTGGTGCCGCAGATCGTGCTCGACAACAGCCCGCTGACCGCACGCATCCGCATCTACGATATTCAGCCGCCGCTGGCCGCTTATGACATCGGCCTGTTCGCCCTGGAGAAGCGCCTCAAGGACCCGTTGATCGCCGCGTTCTGGAACCGCCAGCGCTGAATTCGGGCAGACGCCCTGCCGGGCATGTCGCTGGCGAGCATACCTCTGACCATGAAAAAGCCCCACACGAGGCGGGGCTTCTGTTCAGCAGGACACTCAGGCCACTTCAGATACTCAGTACCTTGTCGCCACGCGAGATACCTGTGACACCACTGCGTACCGTCTCCAGGATCGACGCGGTGCCGATGGCCTGGATGAAGCTGTCCAGCTTGTCGCTGGTGCCGGTCAGCTGCACGGTGTAGACGCTGCTGGTCACATCCACGATCTGGCCACGGAAGATGTCGGTGGTGCGCTTGACCTCGGCGCGCTGGGCGCCGGTGGCCTTGATCTTGACCAGCATCAGTTCGCGCTCGATATGGGCGCTTTCCGACAGATTGACCAGCTTCACCACCTCGACCAGCTTGTTGAGGTTCTTGGTGATCTGCTCGATGACCTCGTCATGCCCCACCGTGGTCAGGGTCAGGCGCGACAGCGTCGGATCCTCGGTGGGCGCCACGGTAAGGCTTTCGATGTTGTAGTTGCGCTGCGAGAACAGACCGACCACGCGGGACAGTGCGCCCGGTTCGTTTTCCAGCAACAGGGAAATGATATGTCGCATCTTAGGTCCGCTCCGTCTTGCTCAGCCACATGTCACGCATCGCACCGTCTCTGATCTGCATCGGATAGACGTGCTCGCTGTCGTCCACGGCAATGTCGAGGAACACCAGGCGATCCTTCATGGCGAAGGCTTCTTCCAGACCGGACTTGAGGTCCTTGAGCTGGGTGATGCGCATGCCGACGTGGCCATAGGCCTCGGCCAGCTTAACGAAGTCGGGCAGCGACTCCATGTAGGAGTGCGAATAACGGCTGTTGTACTGCATGTCCTGCCATTGGCGAACCATGCCCAGCGCACCGTTGTTCAGATTGACGATCTTCACCGGCAGGTCGTACTGCAGGCAGGTCGACAGCTCCTGAATGTTCATCTGGATGCTGCCTTCGCCGGTCACGCACGCCACGTCGGCGTCCGGGAAGTTCAGCTTGATGCCCATGGCGGCAGGGAAACCGAAGCCCATGGTGCCCAGGCCACCGGAGTTGATCCAGCGATTGGGCTTGTTGAAGCGGTAGTACTGCGCCGCGAACATCTGGTGCTGACCGACATCGGAGGTGACGTAGGCATCGCCACGGGTCACTTCGCACAGGGTTTCGATCACGCTCTGCGGCTTGATGATCGAGCCGTCGCCCTCGTTGTAGGGGAACAGGCGGCCGCTACCGCGCCACTCGTCGATCTGCTTCCACCAGCTGGCCACGGTGTCCTTGTTCGGGGTCTCACCGATTTCCTTGAGGATGGCGACCATCTCGGTCAGCACGCTGTCCACCGGGCCCACGATCGGGATGTCGGCCTTGATGGTCTTGGAGATCGAAGCCGGGTCGATATCGATGTGGATGATCTTGGCGTTCGGGCAGAACTTGGCCGCGCCGTTGATCACGCGGTCATCGAAACGTGCACCCACGGCGAGGATCACATCGGCGTGGTGCATGGCCAGGTTGGCGGTGTAGCTGCCGTGCATGCCGAGCATGCCGAGGAACTGGCGGTCGGTGCCCGGATAGCCGCCCAGGCCCATCAGGGTATTGGTCACCGGCAGATTGAGCATCTGCGCCAGCTCGGTCAGCGGCGCAGAGGCGCCACCCATGATCACACCACCACCGGAGTACATCACCGGGCGCTTGGCTGCCAGCAGCATCTCGGCCGCCTTGCGGATCTGCCCGGAGTGACCGCGAACGGCCGGGCTGTACGAACGCAGCTTGACCTTCTTCGGGTACACGTATTCGAACTTCTGGGTGGGATCGCCCATGTCTTTGGGGATGTCCACCACCACCGGTCCCGGACGGCCGGACTCGGCGAGATAGAAAGCCTTCTTCAGCACCTCGGGGATTTCCGACGGGTGCTTGATGATGAAGCTGTGCTTCACGATCGGACGGGAAATACCGACCATGTCGGTTTCCTGGAAGGCATCGGTGCCGACCATGGCGCTCGGCACCTGGCCGGAGATCACCACCATCGGGATGGAGTCCATGTAGGCAGTGGCAATGCCGGTAATCGCATTGGTCGCGCCCGGGCCGGAAGTCACCAGCACCACGCCGGCCTTGCCGGTCGCACGGGCATAGCCGTCAGCCATGTGGGTCGCAGCCTGTTCGTGACGCACCAGGATATGGGTCACTTCCGGTTCTTTGAACAGGGCATCGTAGATATGCAGGAGAGCACCGCCAGGGTACCCATAGATGTGCTTAACGCCTTCGTCACGCAGGAAGCGGACGACCATTTCAGCGCCGGATAAAAGCTCCACGTTGTTCACCTCTTGAACGCCAGTATGCCACCCGCCAACGGGTAGCCCTAAGTAGGTTCTTACTGTCAGCGGACACGCACGACGGTGATCGTGGATTCGGAACATCAGCTTGACGAGTAACGGAGCAGCCCATGGTCTTGCGGGGCTGGCCCTCCCAGCGCGAGGTAACGCGTTGCGGGTGTCACGGTTCGGCGCGGGTAGCGCCTCTTTCCCCCGAGCTGGAGGACGCTTGCGGCGGACTCCACTACGGGGAAGGCTGGATTGTTCGGGTTCGACGCAGGCAAGTCAAGAGATGCTTGACCTATTATTCGAAGTGCGGCTGTGACGCAGCGCAGGATGAAGATCCCTGGCTTTTGGTTATAGTAACCAGCAGTACCGCAGCTCTCGACAAAGGAAACAGCATGCGCCACATGATTCTAACGGGCAGTCTGATGCTCGCCCTGAGCGCAACCGCCATGGCCAGCCAGGTCTACAAGTGGGTGGACGACAACGGCGTGACCCACTTCGGCGCACAACCGCCTCAGGGCCAGCAGTCCACCACCATCAATACCTCTGCACCGCCACCGGCCCCGGCGCCCAGCGTGCCGGCACCGGCCGTCGAGCAAGCCGACCCCGAGCAGGCGGCCATCGACAAGAAGGTCAAGCAGGACGTGGCGAAGCGGGAAGCGGAGCGCAAGAAGTACTGTGAAGAGGCCCGCACCAGCCTGGCCCAGCTGGAAAACAATCCGCGCGTGCGGGTCGAGGTGGAAGGCGAGCTGCGCCGTATCGACGAGGACGAACGTCAGGAACGCATCAGCGAACTGAAGAAGTCCATCACCGAAACCTGCAAGTGACGCCGGACGCGCGCGCCCTCAGGACGTGCGCGTCAACAGGCGATCGAACTCACCCAGCAGCTCCAGCAAGCGACGGGCGACACCCGACTGCTCGCGGTACACCATCTCGGCCATCGACTGGATTCCCGACACCGATGGCAAGGCCGCACCCGCCTCCAGCAACTGCTTCATCCGCGGCAGGAAGATCCACTGCAACCACTGCTCGAAGGTCAGGGTGTCGACACAGAACGGCTCCTGGCTGGCCAGCGCTTCTGTGCTGGGCGCCTGCTCCTGCCACCAGCCCAGTACGCGCAACTCACACTCGATGAGCAGCAGATGCTCGGCCAGCTCATTCACTCGTGCATCCATCAGAGGCTCACCCGCGCGCGCTCACGGGCCTGGGCCGCGCCGGCGGAGTCGCCCTGCCGCTCACGCGCCTGGGCAATCAGGTTCCACAAACTGGCCTGCAGGGCAGGACGGCCACTGGCATAGGTCAGGCCGCGACGGGCGAACTGTTCGGCCTGAGCCGCATCGCCCTGCGCCAGGCGCACCTCGGCCAGGCGGTAGAGCACCTGCGGCTCACGCGGCGCGATACGCTGGGCGCGTTCGAGACTCGAGGCGGCGCCATTGAGATCACCACCGCCCTGCTGCTGCTGCGCGGTGGTCAGCAGCGCCAGGACCGGCCCATCCAGCTGCTCGTCGGCCGCCAGGCCACCACCGCTGGGGATGCCGCTGGGCGCACTCGGCACGGAGGACGAGTCGAAGCCGCCCTGCCCCATGCTCACCGGCGGCTCGTCGAAGGTCAGCCCACCGTTGGCGGGAGCGCCCTGCGGCCCGGTCTGCAACGGCGCGGAAGCGGCGCCCTGAGGCACCATCACCACCACGCCGGAGTCCTCTTCGAACGGCTGCGACTGCGCACCGGCAGGCGCGGCGGCGGCGTTATCGGAGACACGACCAGCCGACAGCGGCGTGCCCGCATCGACGACGGGAATCGAGCCACGCGGCACCGTACTACAGCCTGCCAGGGTCGTCGTTGCCAGCAAGGCCACAAGCCACTTCTTGTTCACATCCAATCCTCTTCAGCTCACGCCGGGGAACGCACCCCGGCCGTCAATCCAACCAGCCCCGCACCCAGTCCATCACCGACTCCACGGGCGCCTGAATACCGCAGGCGGAGCCAGGACTGGGTTCGCTGCCGCGAATATAAGGCATCTGCACCGCATCCGGGCAGCCCGACGCCGAGCCGAGACCGGTCTGGCGATCCACCCAGGCCAGGGTGACGTTATCCGGCATGGGCATGTCCAGCGGCAACGGATCGGCCTTGCGCATGAATCCCGTCCAGACCTGCAGCGCACCGGTTGCACCGGTCAGCGGGGTGGGACCGTTGTCATCGCGCCCCAGCCAGACGACAGAGAGCAGGTCCTGACTGAAGCCGGCGAACCAGCTGTCACGCGAGTCGTTGCTGGTACCGGTCTTGCCGGCCAGGTTCAACGAGCGGGGCAACTGGCTGTACACCGAGCGCCCCGTGCCCTCGCGCATGGTGCGCTGCATGGCATTCTGCACCAGGTAGATGGCCCCCGGATCGAAGCGCTGCTGGATCTTGAACGGGTAACGCCCGAGCGGCTCGCCTTCGGCGGTGAGCACGCTGCGGATACCGCGCAACGGGGTGTTGAAGCCGCCGTTGGCCAGGGTCTGATACATCCCCGCGACCTCCATCGGCGTCAGCGCTCCGGCCCCGAGGAGCATCGAAGGATAAGCCGGCCACTTGCGCTCGACACCCAGTCGCTCCAGGGTCTTGAGCACGTTCGGCACGCCGATCTCCAGGCCGAGCTTGGCCGTGGACAGGTTGTAGGAATGCGCCAGCCCCTGGTACAGGTAGATCGTGCCGTGTGCCTTGCGGTCGTAGTTCTGCGGCGTCCAGACCTGACCATCCTGGCCCTTGATGGAGAACGGCTCGTCCTCCAGCCAGCTGGTCAGCGTGTACTGGCTGGGACGCTCCAGCGCGGACAGGTAGATGGCGGGCTTGATCAGCGAGCCGATGGGGCGCACGGCATCCATTGCCCGGTTGAACCCGGCGAAGCGTGGCTGGCGGCTGCCGATCAGCGCCTGCACCTCCCCCGTCTCGGGGTTGGTCACCACCATGCCGGCCTGCACCTGGTCGACCCCCTTGCGCCCGGCCAGGCGCTTCAGCGTTTCGGCCAGGGCCTCTTCGGCCTTGAGCTGCAGGATCGGGTCGAAGCTGGTGAAGATGCGCAGCCCTTCTTCGGTCAGGTCCTGCTCGCGGTAATCCTCGCGCAGCTGGCGCTTGACCAGGTCGAGGAAGGCCGGGAACGAGCTGTCGGCCATGCTGCCACGGGTGGTGACGCCCAGCGGCTTCTGTTTGGCGGCGGCGGCTTCCTCGGCGGTGATCGTGCCCTGCTCGGCCAGCAGGTCGAGCACCAGGTTGCGCCGGGTCATCGCACGCTCGGGGTTGCGCCGGGGGTTGTAGTAGGTCGGCCCCTTGACCATGCCCACCAGCAACGCCACCTGCTCCAGCTTCAGCTCGGAAATCGGCTGGCTGAAGAAGTACTGACTGGCCAGGCCGAAACCGTGTACGGCGCGCTGGCCATCCTGACCGAGAAACACCTCGTTCATGTAGGCTTCGAGGATCTCGCGCTTGTCGTAGTGCAGCTCGAGCAGCACCGCCATCATGGCTTCGGTGGCCTTGCGCGCCAGGGTACGCTCATTGTTCAGGTAGAAGTTCTTCACCAGCTGCTGGGTCAGGGTACTACCGCCCTGCACCAGGCGCCCGGAGGTGGCGTTGATCCACAGCGCACGGGCGATCCCCTTGGGGGAGACACCGAAGTGATCGAAGTAGTCGCGGTCTTCCACCGCCACCAGTGCGTCGATCAGATAGGCCGGAACCTGATCCAGCTTGATCAGGATGCGATCCTCCTGATGCGCCGGGTACAGACCGCCGATCAGCAGCGGTTCGAGCCGCGCCACGGCCAGATCGCCACCGTCGCCCTTGTTCAGGCCGGCGACATAGTCCCCGGAAAAGCGCACCCGGACTCGCTGCGACGGCTCGGCGCCTTCGTAGAATTGAAAACCGCGGCTGTGCAGCTCGATGTTGTTGCCGGCGACCGACACCGCCCCCGGACCGTTGACCACGCTTTCACGGCGATAGCCCAGCGCATCGAGTTCGCGCAGGAAGTCGTTCTTGGCCAGTTTCTGCCCGACGAACAGTTCCAGCGGTCGGGCATAGACCTTCGCCGGCACCGTCCAGCGCTTGCCGGAGAACTTCTCCTGCACGACGGCATCGAGATAGACGGCAAAACCGGCCAGGATGACCAGACCGACCAAGCCGAGCTTGACGCCCCAGGCAAACCAGGGACGCAGAGCGGATGAGCGGGACTTTTTCTTTGAGCGGGGAGAGCGTTTTCGAGTCATGGCGGAATTATACGCACTTTAGATAGGGGCCAGCAGCGTCGCCCGGACAGTTTGCAGAGCAGCTCACAGCGGCCATAATGCCCAGCTCGAACAGCGTCTAGAACAAGGATCGAACGTGAGCCAAGCCCTGATTGCCGCATTGCAGAACCCGGCCCTGTATCCGCATCCCGTGGAAGGGTTTCAGGTGATTGAGACCCACATTTCCTGGGTTTTGCTCACTGGCAAGCATGCCTACAAGATCAAAAAGCCGGTCAACTTCGGTTTTCTCGACTTTACCGAGCTCGACGCACGTCGACATTTCTGTGAAGAAGAGCTGCGCCTCAACCAGCGCCTGACCCAGGACCTGTACCTGGAAGTCGTGGCCATCGGTGGCAGCGAAGACGCTCCCAGCCTCGACGGCAGCACACCGGCTATCGAATACGCGCTGAAGATGCGCCAGTTCCCCCAGGAGCAACTGCTCAGCGCCATCCAGGCACGCGGCGAGCTGGGCGACGCCCACATCGACGCCCTTGCCGAGCAGATCGCCAGATTCCACATGGACGCCCCCATCGTGCCTCAGGATCACCCACTGGGCAGCGCCGAGGCGGTGATGGCACCGGTACAGCAGAACTTCGAGCAGATTCGCCCGATGCTCAGCGATGCGAACGACCTGCAGCAGCTCGACGCACTCGAGGCCTGGGCGCAGTCGAGCTACGACCGCCTGCAACCGCTGCTGGCGGAGCGCAAGGCACAGGGTTTCATCCGTGAGTGCCATGGCGACATCCACCTGGGCAACGCGGCACAGATCGATGGCCGCGTGGTGCTGTTCGACTGCATCGAATTCAACGAACCCTTCCGCATGACCGACGTTACCGCGGACATCGGCTTCCTGGCGATGGACCTCGAGGACCGTGGTCTCAAGTGCCTGGCACGCCGCTTCATCAGTGGCTGGCTGGAACACACGGGTGACTACGCGGCCCTGCACCTGCTGAATTTCTACAAGGCCTATCGCGCCATGGTGCGCGGCAAGGTCGCCCTGTTCCGCCTGGGCCAGGAGCAGGACCCGGTGCAGCGCGCCGTCATTCTCCGCCAGTACCGCGGCTATGCTGCCCTGGCCGAGAGCTACAGCGCCATCCCCTCGCCATTCCTGGCCATCACCCACGGCGTGTCGGCCGTCGGCAAGAGCCACGTGGCCATGCGCCTGGTCGAAGCGCTGGGCACCATTCGCCTGCGTTCCGACGTCGAGCGCAAGCGCCTGTTCGGCGAGCAGAACGCCGCAGCCAAGGACAAGCTGGCTGCCGGCATCTACAGCGAGGACGCCAGCCAGGCGACCTACACCCGCCTGCACCAGTTGGCCCGCCAGATCCTGCAGGCCGGTTTCCCGGTGGTGATCGATGCCACCTACCTCAAGGCGGCTCAGCGCGAGGCAGCTAGCGAAGTCGCCGAGGAGCTTGGCGCGCCGTTCCTGATTCTCGACTGCCATGCGCCCGAGGCAGTGATCGCCGGCTGGCTGGAGCAACGGCAAAGCGAGGGCACGGACCCTTCCGATGCGACCCTGGACGTCATCAAGGCCCAGCAGGCCAGTCGCGAAGCGCTCAGCAGCGAAGAGCTGAGCCACAGCAAGCGCGTCGACACGCACGACAGCGCCAGCCTCGACGGCCTGGTCGAGCAGATTCGCCAGCGCCTGCCCGGCATCTGACCCCATCAGAGGTTGGCCACACCCTGCCGGGCAAAGCCTGGCAGGGCTTCTATACTGCCGGTGACACCACCACCGGTATCTGCCATGAGTCAGCCACGCCAGCTCGATCATCCGCTCTACCACCTCCTGCATAACGACGACGTGCAAGGCTTCAATGCGCAGAAGCCCAAGGGCGTCGAAGTCGACCTGTCCGGCGGCGACTTTCGTGGCCTGGACCTGCGCAATCTGGACACCGAAAGCATCAACTTCACCGACGCCTACTTCCGTGGCGCCGACCTGCGCGGCCTGGACCTGCGCAACGCCAGGATAGAAGGCGCGAGCCTGGCGCACGCGCAGATTTCCGGCGCCTACTTCCCCGTCGAACTGACTGCGGACGAGATCCTCATGTCGGTGAACTTCGGCACACGCTTGCGCTATCGCACGAAGTGACTGCGCAGATGTAGCGACGCAAAAAACACCAAGGCAATTGGCCGCTACACTGAGTAGCAGGCATGCCAACGTGATTTTCAGCCGCACGCATGGAGGCCTGATGAACGACGAACTGCAACACCTGAAGAACCTGGGCAAGACCTCGGCGCAATGGCTTCACGCCGTGGGCATCCACAGCGCCAACGACCTGCGTCGCTACGGTGCCGTCGGGGCCTACCGGGCCGTTCGGGCCCGTGGGTTTCGTGCCTCCAAGGTGCTGCTCTACGCCATCGAGGGCGCCCTGCTCGACGTGCACTGGAATGAACTTCCGCCTGCGCACAAGGCAGAACTGAACGGCAAGCTGGACGAAGCCCAGACCTGCAACAAGAGCTAGCTCACAACACGAGCGCAAGGTGATTTACTCGAACGCCGCCGCAGCCTATTGTTTCAGGGACCTTCGTGTGGTCAGCCAGCCCAGCCAGTTCAAGGAATTACGGTTATGTATTTACTCGGGGAGCAACCGGCCTACGCCGATCAGTTGATCAATCGCCTGCAGAGTATCCCCACTCACTTGCTGGAAGGGCTGCAACCCGCAGGCGAAGCGCTTCGCCTGGAGCGAGTCGACGATCTGGCGCGGGTGCTGCCGGGCAACCAGCTGTTCATCATCGAGAGCGGCCTGCTCCACGCGGTGGTCGACGAGCGCCCGCTGTTCTACCTGCAGGAAGGTGATCTGGTCGGCCTGCGCCAGGGGATCGACCTGCCCAGCTGCCGCTACAGCAGCGAGGAGCCCATCAGCCTGATTCCCTTCTCGCGCAGCGAAGTGTTCCAGCACATTCACGCCGACGAGCAACGCCAGGAACAGTTCATCCACTACCTGATCGGTCACACGGCGCTGCTGTCCGACGCCTTGGCGCGCCTCAAGCAGCCGGAAATCCGTCCGGCCACCGGCTTCCAGCACTTCGCCGCTGGCGAGGAACTGATCCATCAGGGCGATGAAGCCGACCACGTGTTCATCATCATCGAAGGCCACGCCGAAGCCTATGTCGACGGCCAGCGGGTCGGCGATGTGCAGAAGGACGAGATATTCGGAGCCATGGCGGTGTTCACCCGCGAGAAACGCAGCGCCACGGTCATCGCCAGCGAACCCTGCACGGTGATGGTGATCCCCAAGGAGCAGTTCCTCAGCCTGATGCAGAGCAACCCGCGCATCGCCCATAGCCTGATCGAGAGCATGGCGCGCCGCATCGACCTGCTGAACAAGGAAATCACCCAGTTGCGCCAGCCTGGCGAATCCTGATCATCGCCTCCCGACAGAAAACCCCGGCCAGATGCCGGGGTTTTGCGTTTATGGACAGGCTCATCGCGGCCGCCGTCCGTTTTTGAGAAAAATTCTCAAAAGGCATTGACATGAAAATGAGAATTGTTATTATTGCCTCAACTGGTCGCGAGATCAGCCGATAAGCTAAAGAGACCATTCAGTCGGACTCTTCAGATTATCTCCTCATCAGGCTAATCACGGTTATTGACCCGGCTCTTTGCCGGGTCTTTTTTTGCCTGCGCGGCAGGATTCTCCGCCACCAGCGTTTCATGAGAAAAATTCTCAAAAAGGTGTTGACCGATAAATGATAATTGTTATTATTATCCCATCTGGTCGCGAGATCAGTCGATAAGCTAAAGAGACCATTCAGTCGGACTCTTCAGATTATCTCCTCATCAGGCTAATCACGGTTATTGACCCGGCTCTTTGCCGGGTCTTTTTTTGCCCGCACGAAACATGCTGCGGCCGCTTCAGTCGTCGACCTGCGCCAGCCAGTCCGGCAGATTGAAATGCAGGCTGATACGGCTGATCAGCCCCTCGCGAATCTCGAAGAACGCCCCTACCCGCAGCGCGTAGCGTTGCCCGCACGCCTCCGGCAGCCCATCGTCGGTTGCCAGGTACTCCCCGGCGACGTGGTACTCGCAGGCCGCATGGGCGCCCTGCGGATCGGTCAGGATCACCAGCTGTTCGAGGGTTTCGCGGTAACACTGCATGTGCCGCTCGAGGTAGTCCGCGAAGGCTGCGCGGCCATGCTCGACGAACCCCTGGTTGGGCTCCAGGATCAGGTCATCGCTGACCAGCGCCAGACAGGCACGGACATCGCGGTCGTTGAGTGCATTGAAGTAACGGTGCAGCAGGTCGCGAACAGCGGCGGGCATGGCGCAGGCTCCAGATCGGCAAAGCGCCGAGGATACCCCGCAGCCATCCCGGGAAAGGCGGCTAGGGTCGCAGTTTGGCGCAGTGGTCCTGCTCCGGCTGCGCCGCGGTGAACCAGACGTAGTCCGCCATCGATGCATCCACCTGACGTCCGACTTCGGCCAGCATCAGCACGGCATTGCCCTGCCCCGCTCCAAGGTCTGCCAGGTGCAACGGCACCCCAAGGTCCTTGCGCGCATGAAAGGCACCTGCCAGCAGCAGGCTCGGTCGCGGCGCAGCCAGCAATGCCTCGGCCATGCGCCGATCACGTTGCTGCTGCACGGCCAGCATCGCCGGCACCTGGCTTTCCGGGAGCAGGCCGCAGTGCGACTCGCGGATATCGCGTTGCAGCCGCTGCTGCACCGCCGCAGCGGTAGAGGCCTGCCCCTGCAGCGCCGGACGCTGCTGGTAGATGCGCATGATCTCTTCCCGGTCCAGATTGGCCGCCAGCAATGGATAGGGCTGGCGCAGCTGGTAGCGAACCAGCGCACCGTACATCGCCCAGTCCCATCCGGGCTGCCAGGCCAGGGCCCGGATGGCGTCGAGCGGAGGGCGCCCCGCACGCGTCTCGGCCCGGACCTGATCGACCCTGGTCTGCTGGCTCGGGTTGAGCATTTCCAGCAGCACACTGCCCTGCGGACGCTGGGCCGCCAGCTCACGTGACAGCCACAGTTGCAGGGCGTGGTGATCCGGGTTGTCGTGCTGCTCGCCGACCACGACCCGCGACGCCCGCGCCAGGCGCTCGACCAGTCGCTGCGGCGTGATGCGCTCACCGCTGCGCAGGTCGAGTATCACCCCCAGGTCGCCGTGGTCGCGCCCCTCGCTGGCGATAGGAGCCGGCGGTGGCAGTACGCCTCGGGACTGGCAGGCGACCAGCAGGGACAGGCAACACAGCAACAGTATTCGCATGGCAAGCTCCTGCATCGAGTCAACGCGCCACGATCAGTGGATGGCCGCGCTCCGGGTGTCGCTGTATCAGTACGTCCAGACCGAATACCGCACGCAGGGGCGCGGCCCGCAGTACCTCGTCGGGGCTGCCGAAGGCATGGGGGCGTCCCGCCTGGAGCAGAAGAATACGGTCGCAATATCGTGCCGCCAGGTTCAGGTCATGCAGAATCACCAGCGCCGCGGCACCCTGGCTGGCGAAGTCACGCACCGCCTGCAGCGTGGTGTGCTGGTGCAGCGGATCGAGCGCCGAGGTCGGCTCGTCGAGCAGCAACACCTGCCCCTCTCCGCCCGGCCAGAGCTGCGCCAGCACGCGCGCCAGGTGCACACGCTGGCGCTCGCCACCGGACAGCGCCAGGTAACTGCGCCCACGCAGGTGCTCGGCATCGGCCGCGCGCAGCGCCATGGCGACGATCTCGGCGTCACGCACACGCCCGCTGGCATGCGGCAGACGCCCCATGCCGACCACCTCTTCCACCGGGAAGGCGAAGCTCAGCGTCGAACTCTGCGGCAACACCGCCAGCCGCCGGGCCCGCTGACGCCCATCCCAGTCACTCAGGGTGCGCGCATCCAGGGTCACCCGCCCGGCGCTCGCCTCGAATTCCCCGCACAGGGCCCCCAGCAGGGTGCTCTTGCCGGCACCATTGGGGCCGAGCACGCCCAGCACGTCGCCAGGCTGCAACGTCAGGTCGATATCCCCCAGGACGGTTTTGCCGCCCCGGCGCACGCTCAGCTGTTCTGCGCGCAACATCAGGTTCGCCCCCGCACCAGCAGATAAAGGAAGAACGGCGCCCCGATCAACGCCGTGACGATGCCGATCGGCAATTCCGCCGGCGCCAGCAGCAGGCGCGCCAGCAGATCGGCCAGCAGCAGCAGACTGGCGCCGGCCAGCAGCGATGCCGGCAGCAGCACCCGGTGATCGGGGCCGACCAGCAGACGCATCAGGTGCGGGACCACCAGGCCGATGAAACCGATCAGGCCGGCCGCCGCCACCGCAGCGCCGACGCCCAGCGCCGTGCACAGCACCAGCTCCAGCTTGATCCGCTCGACATCGAATCCCAGATGGCGCGCTTCGGACTCGCCCAGCAGCAGCGCGTTGAGCGCCGCGGCGCGGCGCGGCAGCCACAAGGCGATGGCCAGGGTCACCAGCAGCAACGGCCACAGCCGTGGATAGCTGGCGCCGTTGAGGCTGCCCAGATTCCAGAAGGTCAGGCTGCGCAGGGTGGCGTCATCGGCCAGGTAGGTGAACAGGCCGACACCGGCGCCGGACATCGCGGTCAGCGCGACCCCGGCCAGGAGCATGGTGGCGACGTGGGTCTGCCCGTCGCGACGCCCGAAGCGATACACCACGGCGGTCACGATCAGACCGCCGCTGAACGCGCAGAGCGACAGCAGATAAGGCGCAATGGCCGACGGCAGACCGCCGATCATGCTGCCACCGACGATGGCGACAGCCGCACCCAACGCGGCGCCACCGGCGACCCCGACCAGACCGGGGTCAGCCAGCGGGTTGCGGAACAGCCCCTGCATGGCCACGCCGGACAGCGCCAGCACGATACCCACGCACAGCCCCAGCAGGCTGCGCGGCAGGCGTATCTGACCGAGGATCAGCTCGGCCTGCTGCAGGCCCTCCCCGTCGATGGGCAGGCCCAGCAAGCGCAGCGCGGCAAGCAGGGTATCGCCCAGCGGCAGACTGACGGGCCCCAGGGCCAGCGACAGCCAGAACGAAAGCAGCAGGAGGACGCCCATCGCCAGCAGCAATGGGCGGGGACGAAAAACAGGATTCATCGGTCGAGTTCGGCCGTCAGAGCTGGCTCGGAAGGATAGAACGCCGCCGACAACTCGACCAGCCCCTCGGGCAGGCGCGGACCGAGACCGCCCACCAGCAGCGTCGGATCGAGGCTCAGCACACGGCCGTCACGCACGGCGCTGGTCTGCGCCAGCAGCGGATTCTGCCGCAGCACCGCCTGACGCGCCTCCTCCCCCTGCAGACTGCGGTCGGCAACGATCAGCACCTGTGGGTCCATCGCCAGCAAGGCCTCGCTGGAGATCGGCTTGTAGCCGCTGTGCTCGGTGCGACTCTCGCCACCGGCCCGCTCGATCAGCCACACCGCCAGGCTGTCCTTGCCGGCCGCCATGAGGTTGCTGCCAGCATGACCGAGCAGCATCAGCACACGCGGTGCCGGCTGCTGCTCGCGCGCCTTGGCGACCCAGGCCGCCTGATGCTGCAGGGCCTGGCGATAGGCCGCGATTTCTTCATGCGCCTGCTGCGGCCTGCCGAGCAGTTCACCCAGGCGCAGCACATTGCTTTCGAGCGCATCCAGATCGGGCCTGGCCGACAGACTCTCGATACGAATGCCGGCTGCCTTGATCTGCGCGAGCACCGGAGGCGGCCCCATTTCTTCGCTACCGATCAGCACGTCCGGGTGCAGCGACAGCACCCCCTCCGCCGACAAGGCCCGCTGATAACCGACGCTCGGCAACTGCTGCAGCGATTGTGGATGCAGGCTGGTGGTATCGACGCCGACCAGCTTGCTCTCGCCCCCCAGGCGCACCACCCACTCGCTGAGCGAGCCACCGGAGCTGACCCAGCGTTGCGGCAGCTCGCCCGCACCGGCCAGGGGAGCAAGCAGCAGGGCGCTGCACAGCGCCAAGGTTCCACTCAAGCGCATGTCAGACCTCCAGTGCCGCGATGGACTCGGCCAGCTCGCGCCAGTCGTCACGCTCGGCCATGCCCGGCTTGCGGGCCCCGAACAGCTGGACCACCAGTTCACCCTCTTCGTCATAGGCCTCCAGGCTGGTGATCACGCCATCCACGCTGGGTTTGCGCACGCGCCAGAGCTCGACCACGCCAGGGGTTCTCAGGTGCAGGTTGAACTCGGCATCGAGCACGTTGAACCAGTTATCCAGCCAACGCAGATTGCGCACCGGCCCCGTGTGAATCTGGATGCAGTGACGGTTACCGACGAACACCATGATCGGCACCTCACGCGCTGCCGCCGCCTCGATCAGCCTGGACAGTTCGGCGGTGGCCAGCGGCTCGGCCCACTCATGGCCGGCCAGGCGCAGGGCCTGAGTACGGGCCAGGTCATGGCGCTTGAGCATGGCGAAGAAGTGATGCGTGTCCTTCAGCGCGGCCCAGTCGGCACGCAGTGCCCCCACATCGACCTGATCGTCGGCACGCGGCGCCTTGCGCTCGGCCGGCGGCAGCAGCTCCAGCTCGGCACTCTGCACCTCGGCCCGGAAACGTTCGACCAGCGGCGCCCAGGCCGCGTCGTCGCTCCTCTCGGTCAGGTATACCTTGTGTACCGCAAGCCCCTGGCGGTCGAAGATCTGGATGCTGCGCTGCACGCCACGCTCGCCGTTCTCGGCGACGGCGAACACGCTGGCCCACTGCGCCATGAACAGGCGCAGGTCGATGTCGGCGGAGACCACCAGCCCCATCGCCCCGTTGGCGCTGACGGAAACCTCGCGGTAGTGCCCCTTGCGTTCGTGCACGCAGTGCTCGTTGCGGGTCAGCGCCATGATGTAACCCAGCTCTCCCAGCGCAGGCAGCAACTCGGACCAGTCACAGCGCAGGCGCACGGCATCCACGCCGAGGCGGCTGGCGGTCAGCTCGGCCTCACTGACACCCAGTACGGCAGCCGCATCACGGGCCCGCAGACGGGGCTGTTCGAGACGCAGGGCCTGCCAGGCCCGGTACAGATCGATGGCCGGCAAGGCGGCGGGATTCACACTATTCATCGGGACAACTCCTCTCACGGCAAGACGTGCCCGCTGTTTCTGCACAGCGACGGCAACCCACAAACGATAATCTATATGAGAATTATTTGCATCAGATAAATAATCTGGTTAACGTCTTGCGCCGTCGCCAACCAGGCAGTCGCAGAACTGCCCAGCACGCACGGAGCCATTGCCATGCCCCTTCCCCCGCCCTATGCCCGCCGCCCATGGCTGGCGTTACTGATGCTGTGCCCCTCCCTCGCCCTGGCCGATACACCGGCCGAGCTCCCCGATGTCGAAGTCACCGCCAGCGTGGTCGAGCAGCCGTTGCCGACCACCACCCGGACCGACGCCGAGACCCTCGAACGTCGTCAGATACGCAGTTTCGATGACTTGTCGCGACGCGCCGAACCGGGGGTGAACTACAACCGCAGCAACAACAGCATCAACATCCGCGGCCTGGATCGCGATCGCGTGCTGACCACCATCGACGGCATCCGCATGCCTTGGCTGAACGACGCGGTGCGCGAAGTCAACGGCGGCCTGGACAGCATCGACTTCCAGAGCCTGTCATCGATCGACGTGGTTCGCGGTGCCAACTCCAGCCAGCTCGGCTCGGGGGCCCTTGGCGGCGCCCTGCAACTACGGACCCTGAGTCCGGATGACCTGCTGGGTAACGACGACAACTTCGCCGGCCTGGTGAAGAGCGACTACGACAGTGCCGACCAGAGCTGGGGGTTGAATGCGGCCCTGGCCGGCCGGATCAACGACACGGCCTGGCTGCTCCAGGCCGGCGGCCGCCAGGGCCACGAGCTCGACAGCCAGGGCAACGACAACCTGCTCGGCACGCAGCGCACCACCGCCAACCCCAGCGATAGCGAACAGCAGAGCCTGCTGCTGAAGATCCAGCAGAAGCTCGCCGCAGGCCACCGCATCGGTATGACGGCCGAGCTGTTCGAACGCGTCGAGGACATGGACAGCCGCATCAACCAGGGCACGGCCAACTACCCGCGGCACTACGACACCCGCGAGACCAACGAGCGCAAGCGACTCTCGTTCGACCATCAGTACCGCGCCACAGGCAGCGACAACCTGCTGGACTGGGCCGACACGGTGGTCTACTGGCAGAAGCTCTATCGCGAGGACGAAGTCGACGCCACCCGCGCCGGAACGCTGGCCGGCCCATTCGGCCGCGCCAACGAGATCGAGAAGAGCCAGTACGGCATCAGCAGCAGCCTGGGCAAACAACTGGGCCGCCACGACCTGACCCTGGGCATGGAGTGGAGCCGCCTGGAAGCCGAGCAGTACAGCAGCGGCTACGATGCCTGCCCCAGCGTGCTGGTGCCTCCCTTCCCGCCGCAACCGGGCAGCACGCCAGCCGGCATCTACTTCTCCTGCGTCAACCTGCACACCAACCAGGCCGAAATGCCGAAGACGCCCGGTACGCTGCAGGGCCTCTACCTGAAGGATGAGATTGCCCTCAGCGACACCCTGACCCTGACGCCGGGCGTGCGCTATGACCACTACGCGTACAAGCCGAGCAGCTCCACCAGCGGCTACGTGCTCGCCGGCGACAGCGTGATGCTCAGCGAGAACAAGGACGCCAAGTGGTCCGGCAGCCTGCTCCTGACCTGGCAGGCCCACGAGCTGGCGACCCTCTATGCGCAATGGGCACAGGGCTTCAAGGCGCCGGACGTCAACGAGCTGTACAGCACCTTCACCAACGCCGGCATGGGCTACGCACGGGTAGGCAACCCCAACCTCAAGCCCGAGGAAAGCACCGGCTACGAAGTCGGCGCCCGCCTCGGCGACAGCCGGCTGGGGGGCTCGGTCAGCCTGTTCGACAACCACTACAAGAACTTCATCGACAGCATCAGCGCCGACGAAGAGGACTATGGTTTCCAGGCGGGCGAATTCCCCACCTTCTTCGAAGTCATGGCCAACCGCGACAAGGTGCGCATCTACGGCGCCGAAGGCAGCGCGCATTGGCAGTTCATGCCGTCCTGGCAGCTCTGGTCCTCGATCGCCTGGGCCGTGGGCAAGGACCGTGAAACCAGGCAGCACCTGAACTCGGTCGCGCCGCTAAGCGGCACCCTGGGCCTGAGTTACACCCGCCAGCGCCATGGCGCGGACCTGATGCTGACCGCCGCGCGCCGTCGCGACAAGGTCGAGAATGACAGTGACTTCAAGGCCCCGGGCTATGCGGTGGTCGACCTGACGGGCTACTGGCAGCCCGCGGCTCTGGACGGCGTCAAGCTGCAGGCCGGCCTGTTCAACCTGTTCGACAGGAAGTACTGGAATGCGCTCAACGTGCCCAGTGCCGCCGGCCGCAGCACGCCTCAGCCGGTCGACTACTACAGCGAGCCGGGCCGCACGTTCCGCGTATCGGCCTCCTGGCAATTCTGAGTTCCACTTGGCGCATGGATGCGCCCTCCTCCTTCCTGCGGGATAATCGGCCTCGCTGACGGTGCCACGCGCCACCTTCTACCCATGGCAGAAGGGCACACACGAGAGAACACGATGATCCGCTTATGCAGCCCGCACGAACTGACCGAAGGTCAGAGCCGGGGCTTTCTGATCGAGCAACTGAACCTGTTCGCCGTACGCCGCGACGGCCAGGTGCACGCCTACCTCAACCGCTGCCCGCATCGCGGCGTTGCCCTGGAATGGCAGAAGGACGGATTTCTCGATGACAGCGGCAGCCTGATCCGCTGCGCCACCCATGGCGCGCTGTTCCTGATCGAGAGCGGCGAATGCGTGGCCGGCCCCTGCGAGGGACAGGCGCTGCAAGCGCTGGAATGCCAGGAAGACGCCGACGGAATCTGGATCGCGCCCTAGGCCAGCACGTCCAGACGACGCACCAGCGCGATGCCTTCGGGGCTGAGCTCGGCGCCGTAGGCCAGCACTTCGACCCCGGCCGTCTTGGCCTCGCGCAGCCCCGCCGCGTAGACCGGGTCGATTTCCTCGGCGGCGCGCACGGCGGCGATACCGGAGAGGTTCACACAATAAAGCTGCACCGTGCGCACGCCGGCACGTGCCAGCGCTGCCAGTTCACGCAGGTGCTTGGCGCCGCGCTGCGTCACCGCATCGGGAAAGGCCGCGACATCGCTGCCGTCGAAGCCCAGGGTGACACTCTTGACCTCGACGAAGGTCGGCCCCTGGGGAAAATCCAGGCGAAAATCGGCGCGGCTGTTCTCCACCCCGTAGGGCACCTCGCGCTTGAGCGCGGTGAAACCGTTCAGCTCGCTGATCAGCCCGGCGCGCAGCGCCTCCTCCACCAGTGCATTGGCCCGCGCCGTATTGATGCAGGCCAGGCGGCCTTGCGGCGTCTCGCTGATTTCCCAGCTCCCCGGCAGCTTGCGCTTGGGATCGTTGCTGCGGCTGAACCACACCCGGCAGCCTTCGCTCATGCAGTTGAGCATCGACCCGGTATTGGCGCAGTGGATGGTCAGCGCCTCGCCGCCGGCCGTCTCGATATCGGCCAGAAAGCGCTTGTAGCGGCGCAGCAGGCGCCCTTCTTCCAGGGGCGGATCAAAGCGCATCGGGATTCCAGCTCTTCAGGCCACGGGCGATGCGTTCGACTGCCTGCTGCAGGCGCTCGACGTTCTGCGTGTAGGCGAAACGCACATGATGCCCGGCCTGATAACGGCCGAAATCCAGCCCCGGGGTGAACGCCACGTGCTCGGTTTCGATGAAGTGGCGGCAGAAGGCGAAGGCATCGCCACCGAAGGCGCTGATGTCCGCATATAAATAGAAGGCGCCTTCAGGCGTGGCGGCGATGCCGAAGCCCAGCTCGCGCAGCGCCGGCAGCAAATAGTCGCGGCGGCGCTGGAACTCGTGGCGGCGTTCTTCGAGGATGGCCAGGGTATCGGCCTCGAAACAGGCCAGCGCCGCGTGCTGAGCCATGCTCGGCGCACTGATGTAGAGGTTCTGCGCCAGCTTCTCCAGCTCCGGCACCGCCGCCTCGGGCGCGACCAGCCAGCCCAGGCGCCAGCCGGTCATGCCGAAATATTTGGAGAAACTATTGAGCACGAAGGCCTCGTCATCCACCTCCAGCACGCTGCTCGCATCGCAACCGTAGGTCAGCCCGTGGTAGATCTCGTCCACCACCAGATGGCCGCCGCGCTGCTTGATGCTCGTCGCCAGGGCCGCCAGCTCGTCCTTGTGCAGCAGGGTGCCGGTGGGGTTGGCCGGCGAGGCGACCAGGGCGCCGACGCTGGCGGAGTCCCAGTGCCGCTCGACCAGCTGCGGAGTCAGCTGGTAGCGCACGTCCGGGCCGACCGGCACCAGTTGCGCAGCCCCTTCTACCAGGCGCAGGAAGTGGCGGTTGCACGGATAGCCGGGGTCGGCCAACAGCCAGTGCTTGCCGGGATCGACCAGCAGGCTGGCGGCCAGCAGCAGGGCGCCGGAACCGCCCGGCGTGATCAGGATGCGCTGCGGGTCGACGTTCAGCCGATAACGCTCGGCGTAGAACGCGGCGATCGCCTCGCGCAGCTGCGGCAAGCCCCGCGCGGCGGTGTAACGGGTATGCCCGGCTGCCAGGGCGGCCTGGCCCGCGCGGATGATCGGCTCGGCGGTGGTGAAATCCGGCTCGCCGATCTCCAGGTGGATGACGTCGTGACCGGCTGCCTGCAGCTCGTTGGCCCGCGCCAGCAGGGCCATCACATGAAAGGGTTCGATGGCGCGACTGCGCCCACTGTAGAGCTGAGCCATGGGCCTGCCTTCACGGTTGCGAGCGGCGGATTCTAGCAGGGCTGCTCGGGCAAGCGGCAAGGACGCCGGGCACCGCTACACTTGCCGATCAGGCCCATGCAGATTTCATTCACACCCCGGAGGGGCAGAGACAACCGGGAGTAGCGCGCCCCGATTCGATCTGGTAAGTTCGCCGGCTTGCAGTCGCAGGGCCGGAAAACCGTCTGGCAATGGAATAACCTGCGCGATGGATTCGAAAGAGTGAGAGGCGTCATCCATGCCCACAAAAGAAAAAGCCAAAAGCACCAGCCAGCTGATTCGTGGTTTCGAGCCCTATCAAGAGAAGAAGGGCGAGGAATACATGAGCGAGCCGATGCGCGCTCACTTCACCAGCATCCTCAATAAGTGGAAGCTGGAGCTGATGCAGGAAGTCGACCGCACCGTGCACCACATGCAGGACGAAGCGGCCAACTTCCCCGATCCGGCGGATCGCGCCAGCCAGGAAGAAGAGTTCAGCCTGGAGCTGCGTGCCCGTGATCGCGAGCGCAAACTGATCAAGAAGATCGACGAGACCCTGCAGCTGATCGAAGACAACGATTACGGCTGGTGTGACTCCTGCGGCGTCGAGATCGGCATTCGCCGACTGGAAGCCCGCCCCACCGCGACCCTGTGCATCGATTGCAAGACGCTGGCGGAAATCAAGGAAAAGCAGATCGGTTCCTGATCCGACGACGGGGCGCTCAGGCGCCCCGTTGCATTTCTGGGGAGAGGGTGATTTAGCGCATGCCCTCTCCCCCGGCCCCTTGCCCATGAATGGGAGAGGGGAGAAGACAACCCCTTCGAACCAGCCTCGCCTCGATGAACAGCTCCTACGTCGGGCGCTTTGCCCCCACGCCCAGTGGCTACCTGCATTTCGGTTCGCTGGTCGCCGCCCTCGCCTCCTATCTCGATGCGCGCGCCGTTGGCGGCCGCTGGCTGCTGCGCATGGAAGACCTCGACCCGCCCCGTGAAGTCCCGGGCGCCCAGGACGCGATCCTGCGCACCCTGGAAACCTATGGCTTCGAATGGGATGGCGAGCTGGAGCGCCAGAGCGAGCGACACGCGCAGTACGCGGCGGTGACCGAGCGCCTGCTCAGCCAGGGCCTGGCCTACGCCTGCGTCTGCTCGCGCAAGCAGCTGGAAGGCTATGCCGGGGTCTATCCCGGCTTCTGCCGCAATGCCTGCCATGCCGAACAGAATGCGGCCATCCGCATACGCGTACCGGAGCTGGACTACCACTTCATCGACCGCGTGCAAGGCGAATTCCATCAGCACCTGGGCCGCGAAGTCGGTGACTTCGTCATTCGTCGCCGCGACGGCCTGTTCGCCTATCAGCTCGCGGTGGTGCTGGACGACGCCTGGCAAGGCATCACCGATGTGGTACGCGGCGCCGACCTGCTCGACTCGACACCGCGCCAGCTCTACCTGCAGGAACTGCTGGGGCTGCCGCAACCGCGCTACCTGCACGTGCCGCTGATCATCCAGCCGGACGGCCACAAGCTGGGCAAGAGCTATCGCTCACCACCACTGCCCGCCGACCAGGCCGGGCCACTGCTGCTGCGTGCCCTGCGCGCGCTCGGCCAGCCAGCACCCGCCGACCTGCGGGACGCCGCCCCCCGGCAGCTGCTGGAATGGGGCATCGCCCACTGGGATGCCACGCGCATCCCGCGCAGCCGCACCCTGGCCGAAGCGCAACTGCGCTGACGGGCGCAACCCGCGCCACGCCTGCCCCGCAGCGGCCAGCCCTCAAGCAGGTGGCCTGAAACGCGCCGCTTCCTTTACCATCGCGGCATCTTTCGACGAGATGCCACATGTATATCTACCGACTGGTTCTGATCCTGGTTGTAGGGATCTACCTGTTCTCACCGGCCATCATGGACTGGTGGATCGACCCCAATGGTGCCTGGTACCGCCCCTACCTGCTGTGGCTGATCCTGATCGTCGTGACCTTCATTCTCCAGAGCCAACGCGATGCTGACGAGCTTTAGCCTGAGCGAACTGATCCTGATCAGCGCCGGCTATCTGCTGGTGCTGTTCGGAGTTGCCTGGGTCAGCGAACACGGCCTGATCCCACGCTGGATCATCCGCCACCCGCTGACCTACACCCTGTCCCTGGGCGTCTATGCCAGCGCCTGGGCCTTCTACGGCACGGTCGGGCTGGCCTATCAGTACGGCTACGGCTTCCTCGCCAGCTACCTGGGCGTCTCCGGTGCCTTCCTGCTAGCCCCGGTGCTGCTCTACCCGATCCTGCGCATCACCCGCACCTACCAGCTGTCATCGCTGGCCGACCTGTTCGCCTTCCGCTTCCGCAGCACCTGGGCCGGCGTGCTGACCACCCTGTTCATGCTGGTCGGCCTGCTGCCACTGCTGGCCCTGCAGATCCAGGCGGTGGCCGACTCCATCGGCATCCTCAGCCGCGAGCCGCTGCAGGAAAAGGTGGCGCTGAGCTACTGCGGCCTGATCATCCTCTTCACTATCCTGTTCGGCGCCCGGCATATCGCCACCCGAGAAAAGCACGAGGGCCTGGTGTTCGCCATCGCCTTCGAATCGCTGGTCAAACTGGTGGCGCTGGGGGTGATCGGCTGGTACGCGCTCTACCAGGTGTTCGGCGGTCCCCACGAGCTGGAACTGTGGCTGGTGCAGAACCAGGCGGCGCTGTCCACGCTACACACGCCGCTGCAGGAAGGTCCCTGGCGCACCCTGCTGCTGGTGTTCTTCGCCTCGGCCATCGTCATGCCGCACATGTACCACATGACCTTCACCGAGAACCTCAACCCGCGCGCGATGGTCAGCGCCAGCTGGGGTCTGCCGCTGTTCCTGCTGCTGATGAGCCTGGCGGTGCCGCTGATCCTCTGGGCCGGCCTCAAGCTGGGAGCGACCACCAACCCGGAGTACTTCACCCTCGGCCTGGGTATCGCGGTGAACAGCGAGGCGCTGGCCCTGCTCGCCTACGTCGGCGGCCTATCGGCCTCCAGCGGGCTGATCATCGTATCCACCCTGGCCCTGTCGGGGATGGCGCTCAACCACCTGGTCTTGCCGCTGTACCAGCCACCGGCCGAGGGCAACATCTATCGCTGGCTGAAGTGGACACGCCGCGCGCTGATCGCCTTCATCATCATGGCCGGCTATGGCTTCTATCTGCTGCTCGGCGCGCAGCAGGACCTGGCCAACCTCGGCATCGTCGCCTTCGTCGCCACCCTGCAGTTCCTCCCGGGCGTGCTCTCGGTGCTGTACTGGCAGACCGCCAACCGCCGTGGCTTCCTCGCCGGCTTGCTGGCCGGTATCTGCGTCTGGGCCCTGACCATGCTGCTGCCGCTGCTGGGCAACCTGGACGGCTTCTACCTGCCGCTGTTCAACGTCATCTACGTGCTCGACGATGCCAGCTGGCACCTGGCGGCCATCGCCTCGCTGGCCGCCAACGTGCTGGTGTTCACCCTGGTGTCGCTGTTCACCGAAGCCAGCCCCGAGGAGAAGAGCGCCGCCGAGGCCTGCGCAGTGGACAACGTGCGCCGCCCGCAACGACGCGAACTGGTCGCCGCGACCCCGCAGGAATTCGCCGCGCAGCTGGCCAAGCCGCTGGGCGCCAAGACGGCCCAGCGTGAGGTGGAACAGGCGCTGCGCGACCTGCACCTGCCCTTCGACGAAGGCCGCCCCTATGCCTTGCGCCGCCTGCGCGACCGCATCGAAGCCAACCTGTCCGGCCTGATGGGCCCCAGCGTCGCACAGGACATCGTCGAAACCTTCCTGCCCTACAAGTCCGGCAGCGAAGGCTACGTCACCGAGGATATCCACTTCATCGAGAGCCGCCTGGAGGATTACCAGTCGCGCCTTACCGGCCTGGCCGCCGAACTCGACGCCCTGCGCCGCTACCACCGGCAGACCTTGCAGGAACTGCCCATGGGCGTCTGCTCGCTGGCCAAGGATCAGGAAATCCTGATGTGGAACCGCGCCATGGAGGAGCTCACCGAGATTCCCGCCCAGCGCATCGTCGGCTCGCGCCTCAGCGCCTTGGCCGAGCCCTGGCAGAGCCTGCTGCAGGACTTCATCGAACGCCCCGACCAGCACCTGCACAAGCAGCACCTGGCCCTGGACGGGCAGATCCGCTGGCTGAACCTGCACAAGGCCGCCATCGACGAGCCGCTGGCACCGGGCAACAGTGGCCTGGTGCTGCTGGTCGAGGACCAGACCGAAACCCAGTTACTGGAAGACAAGCTGGTGCACTCCGAGCGCCTGGCCTCCATCGGCCGCCTGGCGGCGGGTGTCGCCCACGAGATCGGCAACCCGATCACCGGTATCGCCTGCCTGGCGCAGAACCTGCGCGAGGAGCGCGAGAACGACGGCGAACTGACGGAGATCAGCGGGCAGATTCTCGAACAGACCAAGCGCGTGTCACGCATCGTCCAGTCGCTGATGAGCTTCGCCCACTCCGGCAGCCATCAGCGCAGCGACGAACCCGTGTGCCTGGCCGACGTGGCCCAGGACGCCATCGGCCTGCTGTCACTGAACAAGCGCAACTTCGACATCCAGTTCTACAACCTCTGCGACCCGGAACACTGGGCCGAGGGTGACCCGCAACGCCTGGCCCAGGTGCTGATCAACCTGCTGTCCAACGCCCGTGACGCCTCCCCTCCCGGCGGCGCGATCCGCGTGCGCAGCGAAGCCAGCGAACATACCGTCGACCTGATCGTCGAGGATGAAGGCAGCGGCATTCCCAAAGCCATCATCGACCGCCTGTTCGAACCGTTTTTCACCACCAAGGACCCCGGCGAAGGGACCGGCCTGGGCCTCGCGCTGGTCTATTCGATCGTGGAAGAGCATTATGGACAGATAACAATCGACAGCCCGGCCGACCCCGAGCGCCAGTTGGGCACTCGAATTCGGGTCACCCTGCCAAGGCATGTCGAGGCGACGTCCGTAGCGATGTAAACAGCGACAGCAGGTGCCGACCGCACCTCCGTGACCGCCGAGAGAACGAATTGATGCCACATATTCTTATCGTCGAAGACGAAACCATTATCCGCTCTGCCTTGCGCCGTCTGCTCGAACGTAACCAGTACCAGGTCAGCGAAGCGGGCTCGGTACAGGAAGCCCAGGAACGCTACAGCATTCCCGGCTTCGACCTGATCGTCAGCGACCTGCGCCTGCCCGGCGCACCGGGTACCGAACTGATCAAACTGGCCGAAGGCACCCCGGTGCTGATCATGACCAGCTACGCCAGCCTGCGCTCGGCGGTGGACTCGATGAAGATGGGCGCGGTCGACTACATCGCCAAGCCCTTCGACCACGACGAGATGCTGCAGGCCGTCGCCCGCATCCTGCGGGACCGCCAGGAAGCCCGCAACGCCCCGGCAGCCACTGCCGCAAGCAGCGTGCGGGGTGGTGGCGCGGAGAAAACCGCGGAAAGCGCCAACGGCGAGATCGGCATCATCGGCTCCTGCGCCGCCATGCAGGACCTCTACAGCAAGATTCGCAAGGTCGCGCCCACCGATTCCAATGTACTGGTCCAGGGCGAGTCCGGCACCGGCAAGGAACTGGTCGCACGCGCCCTGCACAACCTGTCCAGGCGTGCCAAGGCGCCCCTCATCTCGGTGAACTGCGCGGCCATTCCGGAGACCCTGATCGAGTCCGAGCTGTTCGGCCACGAGAAAGGCGCCTTCACCGGCGCCAGCGCCGGGCGTGCCGGCCTGGTCGAAGCGGCGGACGGCGGCACGCTGTTCCTCGACGAGATCGGCGAGCTGCCACTGGAAGCCCAGGCACGACTGCTGCGCGTCCTCCAGGAAGGCGAGATTCGCCGGGTCGGCTCGGTGCAATCGCAGAAGGTAGACGTGCGTCTGATCGCGGCGACCCACCGCGACCTGAAGACCCTGGCCAAGACCGGCCAGTTCCGCGAAGACCTCTATTACCGCCTGCACGTCATCGCCCTCAAACTGCCGGCGCTGCGCGAACGCGGCAACGATGTGCTCGAGATCGCCCAGGCCTTCCTGGTTCGTCAGTACAGCCGCATGGGGCGCGAGCCGTTGCGCTTTGCCCACGACGCCGAGCAGGCGATTCGCCACTACCCCTGGCCCGGTAACGTGCGCGAACTGGAAAACGCCATCGAGCGTGCGGTGATCCTCTGCGAGGGTGCGGAAATATCCGCCGACCTGCTGGGCATCGACATCGAGCTGGACGACCTCGAAGACGACGACTTCGGCCTGCCTGGCAACAGCCAGAGCAGTAGCGGCAGCCATGAGCCGACCGAGGACCTGTCGCTGGAAGACTATTTCCAGCACTTCGTTCTTGAACACCAGGACCACATGACCGAAACCGAGCTGGCCCGCAAGCTGGGTATCAGCCGCAAATGCCTGTGGGAACGTCGTCAACGCCTGGGCATCCCACGGCGCAAATCCGGCGTGACCAGCAGCCCTTGACAGCGCGACGACGGTGACAACCACCCCGCACACAGGTTCCACAGGTTGTTACCGTTTCAATATCTCGTAACAAAGGCCGGGTCTATCGGTAACGAAAACCCGGCTTTTTTGTCCCCCACCGGACCACCTGATTTGCCTCAAGCCATTGATTTTAAAGGATTCTCAAAAACTGGCACGGCATCTGCTTTATCTCTGGCACAACAACAATAACAAGCAATGCCCTACACAATAAGAACAAGACGTAACGACTCCAGAACAACAAAAACAATAAGGTACGGAGGCGCAGCTAACTGATTCTTTTGGAGAGGAGTTGTCGCAAGGGGTTCGCCCCAGCGACCAGACCGAGAACAACAAAACTGTCTCGAGACAGCGCCCGAGCTGGTTGATCAAGGCAACATCAGCGTCCAAAGAAATCCGTTTGCTATTGGCTCCCCATTCTAGGGAGCACCCGGTAAGCCACGGCGAGCCGGGAAGGGTCGACAACAAAAACAACAGGCCCTCAATAACAATAAAAACAGAGCACGCACCAACTTGGGGGGGAGCTTCGGCTCCCCCAGTAGCTTCCGGTCCCCGGATCCCCGCCTGCCGCCCTTCTACACACCTTCTTCCGACACGATGCTAGAATCCGCAGCAATCATGCGGTCATCGTTTCGCATACCGTTGAAAACCTTGCCGAGGCAGGCTGCCTTTAACGCCACCAAGCCTGAGCAGGTCGTTCTTCAACAGCATGCGGGGCTGGCCGGTCACTTATCCAAACAGTGCCTCCCATGCTGAAAAAGCTGTTCAAGTCTTTCCGCTCACCTCTGCGCCGTGCTCCACGCCCACGCAGCACGCCCGAAGTGCTGAGCAGTAGCCAACATCCACTCAAGCGCAACGAGATCAGTCGGCACGCCATCAGCGTGGTCGAGCGCCTGCAGCGAGCCGGCTACCAGGCCTACCTGGTCGGTGGTTGCGTGCGCGACCTGCTGCTGGATATCGACCCCAAGGATTTCGACGTAGCGACCAGCGCCACCCCCGAACAGGTGCGTGCGGAGTTCCGCAACGCCCGGGTGATCGGTCGTCGCTTCAAACTGGTACACGTGCACTTCGGCCGCGAGATCATCGAGGTCGCGACCTTCCGCGCCAATCACCCGCAAGGAGAGGAAGAGGAAAACAGCAACCTCGCCGCGCGCCACGAGAGCGGTCGCATCCTGCGCGACAACGTCTACGGCACCCTGGAAGACGACGCCCAGCGCCGTGACTTCACCATCAACGCGCTGTACTACGACCCGACCCAGGAGCACATCCTCGACTACGCCCGTGGCATGCACGATGTGCGCAACCACCTGGTGCGTCTGATCGGCGATCCCGAGCAACGCTACCTGGAGGACCCGGTGCGCATGCTGCGTGCGGTGCGCTTCGCCGCCAAGCTCGACTTCGACATCGAGAAGCACAGCGCCGCGCCGATCCGCCGGCTGGCGCCGATGCTGCGCGACATTCCAGCCGCCCGCCTGTTCGACGAGGTCCTCAAGCTGTTCCTCGCCGGCTACGCCGAATACACCTTCGACCTGCTGCTGGAGCATGACCTGTTCGCCCAGCTGTTCCCGGCCAGTGGCGAGGTGCTCAAGCGCAACCCCGAATACACCGAGAAGCTGATCCGCCAGGCGCTGATCAACACCGACGAGCGCATCCATGACGGCAAGTCGGTCACCCCGGCATTCCTCTTCGCCGCCCTGCTCTGGCCGGCGCTGCCAGCCCGTGTCCTGCACCTGCAGGACAAAGGCATGCCGCCGATTCCGGCGATGCAGGAAGCCGCTCACACGCTGATCGCCGAGCAGTGCCAGCGCATCGCCGTGCCCAAGCGCTTCACCATCCCGATTCGCGAGATCTGGGACATGCAGGAGCGCCTGCCACGCCGCAGCGGCAAGCGTGCCGACCTGCTGCTGGAGAACCCGCGCTTCCGTGCCGGTTACGATTTCCTCCTGCTGCGCGAACTGGCCGGCGAAAACACCGGTGGCCTGGGCGAGTGGTGGACGGATTACCAGGACGCCAACGACAGCGAGCGCCGGCAGATGATCCGCGACCTTGCAGGCAAGGGCGAAAGCACCGCCAGCACCGCACCGCGCAAGCGCCGCCGCAACAACAACCGGCGCAAGCGCGGTAACGAAGGCAGCGGCGAGTGATGGAGCGGGTCTATATCGGCCTGGGCAGCAACCTGGCCGAACCGCTGCAACAACTGCGCGCGGCGCTGAACGCCATCGCCCAGTTGCCGCACAGCACGCTGGTGGCGCGTTCTTCGTTCTATATCAGCGACCCGCTCGGCCCGACCGACCAGCCGCGCTACGTCAACGCGGTGGCGGCGCTGGATACCGAGCTGCAGCCCTGGGCACTGCTCGATGGCCTGCAGCGCATCGAGCAGGAGCAGGGCCGCGTGCGCAAGGAAGAGCGCTGGGGGCCGCGCACCCTGGACCTGGATGTGCTGCTGTTCGGCGACCGCCTGATCGATGACGAGCGCCTCACCGTTCCGCACTACCACATGCATGCCCGCCCGTTCGTGCTCTACCCGCTGGCCGAACTCGCCGCCGAGTTGCAGTTGCCGGACGGACGCAGCCTCGCCGCGCTGCTCGATGCCTGCCCTTTCGCCGGCCTGGAACGCCTGCCGGAGTAGCGCGCAATGGCGCGCGCCGCCCCTTCCCTGCACACGCCCTGTTACCCGCCGCAAGCCCGCACCGCCTCTGGCCCAGCCCTCTGCCGCTCGGATTGGCAGTAACGCCAGTAACAGAGCGGTAACACCTGCAATTGACTTCATGCCCCCCCATCAGGACTATAGGCGTCCCGTCGCCCCGCGCCGGGCGCACCTTTGATGCCAATCCAGGCCGGATTGCAGCCAGATAGAAGCGGTATACCGAGCCTGAGCGAGGACCCTTGAAATGCCTGACGTTACCCTGACCACACTGCAAAGCTTCAAGCAGAACGGCGAGAAGATCGCCATGCTGACCTGCTATGACGCCACCTTTGCCCACGCGGCCTGCCAGGCTGGCGTGGACGTGCTGCTGGTCGGCGACTCCCTGGGCATGGTTCTGCAGGGCCACGACAGCACCCTGCCGGTCAGCGTCGAGGAAATGGCCTATCACACCGCCTGCGTCAAACGCGGCAACCAGGGCGCACTGATCGTCACCGATCTGCCGTTCATGGCCTACGCCACCACCGAACAGGCCCTGCTCAACAGCGCCAGGCTGATGCAAGCCGGCGCGCACATGGTCAAGCTGGAGGGCGCCGGCTGGCTGGCCGAGCCGATTCGCCTGCTGGCCGAGCGTGGCGTGCCGGTCTGTGCCCACCTGGGCCTGACCCCGCAGGCAGTGAACATCCTTGGCGGCTACAAGGTCCAGGGCCGCCAGGAAGCGCAGGCCCGGCAGATGCGCGCCGACGCCATGGCGCTGGAGCAGGCGGGTGCCGCCATGCTGCTGCTCGAGTGCGTGCCCAGCGAGCTGGCTGCGGAAATCGCCCAGGCCGTGAAGATTCCGGTGATCGGCATCGGTGCCGGCGCGGCGACCGACGGCCAGGTGCTGGTCCTGCACGACATGCTCGGGCTGTCGCTGTCGGGCCGCGCCCCCAAGTTCGTGCGTAACTTCATGGAGGGCCAGAGCAGCATTCAGGGCGCATTCGGCGCCTACGTGCAGGCGGTCAAGGACGGCAGCTTCCCTGCTGCAGAACATGGTTTCTCCGCATGAACACGGTCAAGACGCTGCGCGAGCTGCGCGCGGTCATCGCCCAGGCACGTGCCGATGGCAAGCAGATCGGTTTCGTTCCGACCATGGGCAACCTGCACGCCGGCCATGTCTCGCTGGTGGAAACCGCTGCCCAGCGTGCCGACTTCGTGGTGGCCAGCATCTTCGTCAACCCGCTGCAGTTCGGTGCGGGCGAAGACCTGGACACCTACCCGCGCACCCTGCCCGCCGATCAGGAGAAGCTGCTGGCCGCCGGCTGCCACCTGCTGTTTCACCCTGACGTGACGGAGGTCTATCCGCACGGCATGGGCGACCAGACGCGGGTCAGCGTGCCAGGGGTTTCCGAAGGTCTCTGCGGCGCCAGCCGGCCGGGCCACTTCGAAGGGGTCGCCACCGTGGTGACCAAGCTGTTCAACATGGTCCAGCCGGACCTGGCCGTGTTCGGCGAGAAGGACTACCAGCAACTGGCGGTGATCCGCGCGCTGGTGCAGGACCTGAACATGCCGATCCAGATCATCGGCGCGCCGACTCGCCGTGCCGACGACGGCCTGGCCCTGTCCTCGCGCAACGGTTACCTCAGTGCCGAGCAGCGCAGTGTCGCTCCCGCCCTGTATCGCGGCCTGCAAGCGGTCGCCGAGCAGTTGCAACGCGGCGCCCGCGACTATGCGCGGCTGATCGACGAGGCCCAGGCCCGGCAACGCGAGGCGGGCTTCGCCCCCGACTACCTGGATATCCGCAACGCGCTGACCCTGCGCCCTGCGCAGGTCGACGACCGCCACCTGGTGGTGCTCACCGCCGCGCACCTGGGCAGCACCCGCCTGATCGACAATCTGCTGGTGGAACTGCCTGCGCAGTAGCTGCCTGCGAAGGCAGCCGGTTACACTCTGAAAGGCCCGGATCACGTCCGGGCCTTTTGCTTTTGCGGATCAGGAGCCCCGATGGCCTACTACCAGCAGCCCCACGACGTCACCACTCTGCCCGCCTGGCAGGCCCTGCAGCAGCACCGTGCCGAGATGGCCGGCTTCAGCATGCGCGAGGCCTTCACTGCCGATACAAGGCGCTTCCAGCGCTTCTCGCTGGATGCCTGTGGCCTGCTGCTGGACTACTCGAAGAACCTGATCGACGAACACAGCCTCGAGCTGCTGATGCAACTGGCCGAGCAGGCCGGCCTGCACGAAGCCATCACCGCGATGTTCGGTGGCGAGCACGTCAACGCCTCCGAGGGACGCGCCGCCCTGCATACGGCGCTGCGCAGCCCGGTCGGCCACCGCCTGGTGGTGGACGGCACTGACATCATCCCCGAAGTCCATCGGGTGCTGAACCAGGTCACCGAGCTGGTCAGCCGCATTCACAGCGGCCTGTGGCGCGGCTACAGCGAGAAGCCGATCAAGGAAGTGGTCAACATCGGCATCGGCGGCTCGTTCCTCGGCCCGCAACTGGTCTCCGAGGCGCTGCGCCCGTTCACCCAGCGCGGCGTACGCTGCCACTACCTGGCCAATATCGATGGCAGCGAGTTCCGCGAGCTGACCGCCCGCCTCGACCCGGAAACCACCCTGTTCATCGTGTCCAGCAAGTCCTTCGGCACCCTGGAGACCCTGAAGAACACCCTGGCGGCCCGTGACTGGTACCTGGCCATGGGCGGCCCGGAAGAAGAGCTGCACCGCCACTTCATCGCCGTGACCAGCAACCGCGAGGCGGCCATCGAGTTCGGTATCGGCGAGGAGAACATCTTCCCCATGTGGGACTGGGTCGGCGGGCGCTACTCGCTGTGGTCGGCCATCGGCCTGCCCATCGCCCTGGCCATCGGCGTGTCCAACTTCAAGGAGCTGCTGGCCGGGGCCTACGCCATGGATCAGCACTTCACCCAGGCACCCCTGGCCGAGAACATGCCGGTGCTGATGGCCCTGCTGGGCATCTGGTACAGCAACTTCTGGGGCGCGCAGAGCCACGCGATCCTGCCCTACGACCACTACCTGCGTAACTTCACCAAGCACCTGCAGCAGCTCGACATGGAGTCCAACGGCAAGAGCGTGCGCCAGGACGGCAGCGCCCTGGACATCAGCACCGGGCCCGTCATCTGGGGCGGGGTCGGCTGCAACGGCCAGCACGCCTACCACCAGTTGCTGCACCAGGGCCGCCTGCTGGTACCGGCGGACTTCATCGTTCCGGTCAACAGCTACAACCCGCTGTCCGACCACCATCAGTGGCTGTTCGCCAACTGCCTGTCGCAGGCCCAGGCGCTGATGCAGGGCAAGACCCGCGAAGAGGCCGAGGCCGAACTGCGCGGCAAGGGCCTGGCGGAAGACGAGGTACAGCGCCTGGCGCCGCACAAGGTCATCCCCGGCAACCGACCGAGCAACATTCTGGTGATGAACCGCATCGCGCCGTTCGAGCTCGGTGCGCTGGTCGCCCTGTACGAGCACAAGGTGTTCGTGCAGAGCGCGATCTGGGGCATCAACGCCTTCGACCAGTGGGGCGTGGAGCTGGGCAAGGAAATGGGCAAGGACGTCTACCAGCGCCTGACCGGCCAACTCGACAACAACGCCTCGGACGCGTCGACCCAGGGCCTGATCGCCCATTTCCGCGAGCGTCATCGCGGCTGACCCTCCGCCAACCCGGCCCGGCACGCCTGCCGGGCCGGGCTCCACCGCGCAAGCGCTGCGCCATGAACATCGCCCCTTGAAGCCGGCGCCCGCTTGGGTGCACCCTTGTGCCTGTTGCGGACAAACAATTACAAGGACCCCGCCATGTTCGAAATCACCCGTCACCCCGTGGCCGACGCGGTGCGCCAGCGTGCACACCTGGACAACGACGCCTACCTGCGCCTGTACCGGCAGTCCGTCGAGCAGCCCGACACCTTCTGGGCCGAGCAGGCCAAGGCCTTTCTGGACTGGTTCAAACCCTGGGACAAGGTCCACGACAGCGACCTGAAACAGGGCCGCGCCGAGTGGTTCAAGGGTGGCCAGCTCAACGTCGCCTACAACTGCATCGACCGCCACCTGGAGCAACGTGGCGAACAGGTAGCCATCATCTGGGAAGGCGACAACCCCAGCGAATCCGCGCACATCACCTACAACGAGCTGCACCAGCAGGTCAGCCGCCTGGCCAACGTGCTGAAGAGCCGTGGCGTGAAGAAAGGCGACCGGGTGTGCATCTACATGCCAATGATTCCCGAGGCGGCCTACGCCATGCTCGCCTGCACGCGCATCGGCGCCGTGCATTCGGTGGTGTTCGGCGGCTTCTCCCCCGACGCGCTGCGTGACCGTATCCTCGATGCCGACTGCCGTACCGTGATCACCGCCGACGAAGGCGTGCGCGGCGGCAAGTACGTGCCGCTGAAGAACAACGTCGACAAGGCCCTGCAGAGTTGCCCGAACGTCTCCACCGTGGTGGTGGTCGAGCGTACCCAGGGCGACGTGGCCTGGGTGGAAGGCCGCGACATCTGGTATCACCAGGCACTCAAGGAAGTCAGCGCGGACTGCCCGGCCGAGCCGATGGATGCCGAAGACCCGCTGTTCATCCTCTACACCTCGGGCTCCACCGGCAAACCCAAGGGCGTGCTGCACACCACTGGCGGCTACCTGCTCGGCGCGGCGATGACCCACAAGTACGTGTTCGACTACCACGAAGGCGACATCTACTGGTGCACCGCCGATGTCGGCTGGGTGACCGGGCACAGCTACATCGTCTACGGCCCGCTGGCCAACGCCGCCACCACGCTGATATTCGAAGGCGTGCCCAACTACCCGGACGCCTCGCGTTTCTGGCAGGTGATCGACAAGCACCGGGTCAACACCTTCTACACCGCGCCCACCGCCCTGCGCGCGCTGATGCGCGAAGGCGAAGCCCCGGTGAAGGCCACCTCACGGGAAAGCCTGCGCCTGCTTGGCACCGTTGGCGAACCGATCAACCCGGAAGCCTGGGAATGGTACTTCCACGTGGTCGGCGACACCCGCTGCCCCATCGTCGACACCTGGTGGCAGACCGAGACCGGCTCGATCCTGATCACGCCGCTGCCGGGCGCCACCGACCTCAAGCCGGGATCGGCGACCCGTCCGTTCTTCGGCGTGCAGCCGGTGCTGCTCGACGAGCAAGGCAAGGAAATCGACGGACCCGGCGCGGGCGTGCTGGCCATCAGGGCCAGTTGGCCGAGCCAGATCCGCAGTGTCTACGGCGACCACCAGCGCATGATCGACACCTACTTCAAACCCTACCCCGGCTACTACTTCACCGGCGACGGTGCGCGCCGTGACGAGGACGGCTACTACTGGATCACCGGTCGTGTCGATGACGTGATCAACGTCTCCGGCCATCGCATCGGCACCGCCGAGGTGGAAAGCGCCCTGGTGCTGCACGACGCCGTCGCCGAGGCCGCCGTGGTCGGTTACCCGCACGATGTGAAGGGCCAGGGCATCTATGCCTACGTCACCCTGATGAGTGGCCAGGAGCCGTCCGAGGACTTGAAGAAGGACCTGCTGACCCTGGTCGGCAAGGAGATCGGCAGCTTCGCCAAGCCGGAGCTGATCCAGTGGGCGCCAGGCCTGCCCAAGACCCGCTCGGGCAAGATCATGCGCCGCATCCTGCGCAAGATCGCCTGCAACGAGCTGGAGAACATGGGTGACACCTCCACCCTGGCCGACCCCAGCGTCGTCGACAGCCTCACCGAACAACGGCTGAACCGTTGACCCTCAGCCCGGTCCGAAAGGGCCGGGCTGAGCTTGCCGTAGACCAGCCAAGCGCCGAGAATGCGCGCCATGGATAGCCTACGTCGCCAGATCGAAAAACAGGTACACAGCCTCACCGGCGCCGCACTGGGGGTGCTCGACCTCGACCAGCCACGCGGCGACGTCGGTCTGTTCGGCCCGCAGTCGATGGTCTGGGAGGTGCACGCCGACTTCACGTCGATGATGGTCGGCGGCGTCTCCGCCCTGCTCCTGCAGATGCTGCACCCGCTGGCCCTGGCTGGCGTCTGGGACCACTCCACCTTCCGCCAGGACATGATCGGGCGCCTGCGCCGCACCAGCCTGTTCATCGCCGGCACCACCTACGGCGGCCGCCAGGATGCCGAGCAGCTGATCGAAAAGGTCCGCACCATTCATCTGCAAGTGGTCGGCAACGCGCCGGATGGCCGCCCCTATGCCGCCAGCGACCCGCAGCTGCTGACCTGGGTGCACGTCTCCGAGGTCAGCCAGTTTCTGGAGGGATATCTGCGCTACGTCGACCCGCAGCTGCCGGTGGCCGAACAGGACCGTTACTACCGCGAAGTGGCATTGACCGCCGAACGCCTGGGGGCGCAGGACGTTCCCACGTCCCGCCAGGCGATCGCCGACTACCTCGAACGCATGCGCCCGCAACTGCTCTGCGATGAACGCACCCGGGAAGTGGTGCGGCTGCTGTACGCCGCCCCGGTACCCAGCATGCTCGCCAAGCCCTTCGGCAAGCTGATGATGCAGGCCGGCGTCGACCTGTTGCCGGACTGGGCCAGCGACCTGCTTGGCGAGCGGCAGCCCGACTGGCGTCGCCCGCTGATTCGCGCCAGCGTGAGGCGTACCGCCACGCTACTGCGCTGGGCGGTGAGCAACAGCGCGGCGCAACGTGCCCGACGGCGCCTGACGTAACGCCCCTGAGCCGCAGCGGCACGACCCCGCGCGGAAGCCAGGCGGATTTCTTGCTAGACTGCCGCCCTTTCACCGTCCCGAGATGCCGCGCATGTCCGCTCTTGACCAGGCGCTGCGCGCCGCCCTCGCCGCCCGCGAACACCTTCTGCCCGAACTGCACGCCCAGGGCACCAACTGTTACCGCCTGTTCCATGGCAGCCAGGAAGGGGCTCCGGGGCTGACCGTCGACCGCTACGGCCCACAGCTGCTGGTGCAGAGCTTCCACCAGCCGTTGCCGACAGATGACCTGCAGCGCCTCGCCGACATCGTCGAGCGTCACCTGGGCCAGCCCCTGCTGCTGGTCTACAACGACCGCAGCAGAGGCAACTCGCGCATCGACCGCGACCCCACGCTGTTCCAGCCCTCGGAGGCGGCACTGGAAGATCTGCTCGGCCAGGAATGGGGGCTCAACTACCGGGTCCGCGGCCGTCACGCGGGGCAGGACCCACTGCTGTTCCTCGACCTGCGCAACGCACGCGGCTGGATCAAGGCCAACAGTGCCGGCAAGTCCGTGCTCAACCTGTTCGCCTACACCTGCGGGGTCGGCCTGAGCGCGGCGGCCGGCGGCGCCCGGGACGTGACCAACCTCGACTTCGCCCAGGGCAACCTTGCCGTGGGCCGCGAGAACGGTGCCCTCAACCCCGGGCTGCCAGGCATGCAGTTCATCCAGTCCGACTACTTCCCGGCGATTCGCCAGTTCGCCGGCCTGCCGATCACCAGTCGTCGCGGGCAAAAGCTGCCGAGCTATCCGCGCCTGCAACCGCGCCAGTTCGACCTGGTGTTTCTCGACCCACCAGCCTGGGCCAAGAGCGCCTTCGGCACCGTCGACCTGCTGCGCGACTACCAGAGCCTGCTCAAGCCGGCGCTGCTGGCCACCGCAGACGGCGGCACCCTGGTGTGCTGCAACAACCTGGCGAAGGTGGAAATGGACGATTGGCGCCAGCAGGTGCTGCGCTGCGCCGAGAAACTCGGCCGCCCGGTGCGCGAGTGCCAGGTGATCGCACCGGCGGGCGACTTCCCCTCGCATGACGGCAAGCCACCGCTGAAAACGCTGATCCTGCATCTCTGATCGCCGAGCAGGACGCAAGCACGACCGGAACTGAACCGCCGTGCCATACTCCAAGTCGTCTCCCCGTCTGGATAGATGTCGCCAAGCCATGCCCAAAGGACTGAAGCGCGCGCTGAGCGCACTCTTGATCACCGTATTCCTCTACAGCCTGATCGGCTTCCTGATCGTGCCGGGCATCGCCCTGCGCGTCGTCAACCAGCAATTGGCCAACTATGCCAGCGTGCCCGCCACGCTGGAGCGCGTGCAGCTCAACCCGTTCAGCCTCGAACTCAGCCTCTGGGGGCTGCGTATCGGCGACAGCGGCGAGGAACAGCTGAGCTTCCGGCGCCTTTACGCCAACCTGCAGAGTGACAGCCTGTGGACGGGGGCGCTGCACCTGAGCGAGGTGCAACTCGATGGCGCGCGCACCGAGGTCCTGTTCGCGAAGGACGGCACGCTGAACCTGACCCAACTGTTCAAGCTGCCGGCAAGCGAGCCGCAGCCGGAGTCCGCCAGCAGCGAACCGTTCCCGCTGCGCATCGATGGCATCCGCCTGCGCGAGAATGCTCTGCGCTTCCAGGACCTGCGCCCCAGCGAACCAGTAGAGTTCGCCTACGACAAGCTCGACCTCGAGCTGCACAACCTCAGCACGCTGGCCGGTGACAACGCGCAGATGACGCTCGCTGCCAGCGGCCCGAACGGTGCGCAGATCGACTGGCGCGGGCAGATCAGCCTGACGCCGATCACCTCCAGCGGCAGTCTGAGCGTCAGCGACGGCCACCTGAGCACCTTCTGGCCCTACGTCCGTGATGCCGTGCCGCTGGTGCTCAAGGACGGCCAGGTCGACGTCAGCGCTGACTACCACCTCGACCTCTCCGACGGCACCGCGTTGCAGCTGAGCAAGCTCAAGCTGCAGCTGGCCCCTTTCGCCATCGACGACCCCGCCGGCAAACCGCTGGTCAGGCTCCAGCGCCTGGATGTCGACGACAGCACGCTGGACCTGGCCAAGCAGCAGGTGGTGATCGGCCAGGTGCGCAGCCAGGGCCTGGAAGCCTGGGCGGCGCGCGAAGCCGACGGCCAACTGGACTGGCAGAAGCTGTTCGCCAAACCGGCATCCGGACAACCTGCAGCCGCCGAACAGGCGGAGCCCGAGGGCAGCGACGAGGGCAAGCCCTGGCAGGTGCTGCTGCAGGATGTGCAACTGCGTGACTACAAGGCTCATCTGGCGGATCGCGTTCCCGAGCAGGACGTCGCCGTCGAGGTCGGGCCGCTGAACCTCGACCTGAAGAACTTCGACAGCCTGGGCGACAAGCCCTTCGACCTCCGCCTCGATACCGGCCTGGGCAAGCAAGGCAAGCTGCAGGCGTCGGGTGATGTGCAACTGAGCCCCACCAGCGCTCACCTCAAGGTCACCACGGAAGACATCGACCTGCGCCTCGCCCAAGCCTACCTGAGCCCCTTCATCCGCCTGGAACTGCGCAGCGGGATGCTCGGCAGCGACCTCGACGTGCAGCTCAAGAGCACCGAGCCGCTGGCCCTCAGCGTGACCGGCAACGCCAGGATCGACCAGCTGCACACCCTCGACACCCTGCGCGAGCGCGACTTCGTGCGCTGGAAGCAGGTGCGGGTCAATGGCCTCGACTATCGTCATGGCGAAAGCCTGGCCATCGAGCGGGTCGAACTGGACCAGCCCTACGCGCGCTTCGTGATCAACGAGAACCTGAGCACCAACGTCAGTGAGCTGATCGTGCCGCAACCGGCGGAGGCCGGGGACAAGGTCGAGGATGGCAAGCCACTGGCGATCCATATCGGTGGCGTGGCCATCAACGACGGCTCGGCCAACTTCGCCGACTTCAGCCTGACCCCGAGCTTCGCCACCGCCATCCAGCAGATGAATGGCCGCATCGGCGTGCTCGACAACCAGAAACCGCAGGCCGCCAGCGTCGATATCAAGGGTAAGGTCGATCGCTACGCGCCGATGAGCATCAAGGGCAAGCTGACGCCGTTCGATCCACTCAACAGCCTGGATATCGCCACCAGCTTCAAGAACGTCGAACTGACCACCATCACCCCCTACTCCGGCAAGTTCGCCGGCTATCGCATCCGCAAGGGCCGCCTCAACCTCGACCTGCACTACCGCATCGAGCAGGGCCAACTCAATGCCGAGAACAAGGTGCTGGTGGAAAACCTGCAGCTGGGCGAAAAGGTCGACAGCCCGGATGCCGTGGACCTGCCGATTCGCCTGGCAGTCGCGCTGCTCAAGGACACCCAGGGCCGCATCGCCATCGAGCTGCCGGTCCAGGGCGACCTCAACAACCCGCAGTTCAGCGTCATGCCCATCGTCTGGCAGACCCTGCGCAACCTGGTGCTGCGCGCCGCCCAGGCGCCGTTCAAGTTCGTTGCCGGGCTGGTCAGTGGCGGCGGCGATACCGACCTGAGCACGGTGCCCTTCGACGCCGGCTCCGCCGACCTCGACGCGGATGCCCGCCAGGCACTGGATACCCTCGCCAAGGCCCTGCAGGAACGTCCGGCGCTGCGCCTGGAAGTCGAAGGCCAGAGCGCAGCGAAAGCGGATGGCCCGCTCCTGGCCGAACAGCGCTTGCAACGCGAATTCCAGGACACCTGGTACAAGGTGCTGCAACGCCGCGGTGACAAGGTCCCGGCGAGTGCGGATGAGCTCGAGGTGGGCGAGGACGAACAGGCGGCGCTGCTCGAAGGCATCTACCGCACCCGCCTGAAACAGCAGCCGCCCGCCGAGTGGGCCGAGCTGGATGCGCAACAACGCACCCAGAACATGCGCAAGGCGGTGCTGGACTCCTGGGCCCAGAGCAAGCTGCTGCTGCGCCAGCTGGCGCAGCAACGGGCGGCGGCGATCAAGGCCTATCTGGTCGAGCAAGGGAAACTGGATGACGAACGGGTCTACCTGATCGATGTCAACCTGGGAGAACCCGAGTCCAATGGACGTGTACTGACGCCCCTGCACCTGGATAGCGAATGATGAAACACCCTCGACTGCTGGTACTGGCAACGCTGCTGGCGAGCATCGGCAGCCCTCTCGTCCATGCGGAAACGATGCGCTGCGGCAGCCAGCTGGTCAGCCTGGGAGATCGCGCCTTCGAGGTGGAGCGCAAGTGCGGGACGCCAGTGTACCGTGGCCCCATAGGCTATACGCTGGGCAGCTACGACAGGCGCGAGTACCGGATCGAGGAGTGGGTGTATGGCCCTACCAACGGCATGCTCAGCATCCTGCGCTTCGAGGGCAACCGCCTGGTGGAAATCGAACGCCGCCGAGAGCACTGACAAGGAGTTCATCGTGCCCAAGCGCAACCATCTGCTCTGGCTACTGCTGCTGCCCGTCCTGGCGCAGGCGTCTTCCACCTACCGCTGCGGCAGCGCGCTGGTGAGCAAGGATGCGCCGACCAGCGAGGTCCAGCACAAGTGCGGCGAGCCCGTCAGCCGGGACTTTCTCGGTTACAAGGAAGTCACCGATGCCTACGGCTTTCGCAACGAGGTGAACGTGGAAGAGTGGATCTACGGCCCCAGGAACGGCATGTACCACTTCCTGCGTTTCGAGGGCGGCCGCCTGACCGATATCCGCAGCAAGCGCGGAGGTTGATGCCGCCTCGCCATCGGGCGAGCTGGTGAATCCCGGATACGGAAAGGCCCCGCCAGATTCACCGGCGAGGCCTTTCGACATCCGTGCCCGTCGCTATCCGTGCGACCCGGCATCCTTGCCCACGGCTATCCCTGCCTAGAGCTTGTCGCTGAAATCGCGCAGCTCCTGCTGGGCCTTTTCCTTGGTCCAGCCGTAACGCTCCTGCAGCTTGCCGGCCAGGTATTCGCTGTGGCCCTCGGCGACGTCCACGTCGTCATCGGTCAGGTTGCCCCAACGCTCCTTGATGCGACCGTTGAGCTGCTTCCATTTGCCTTTGATGATGTCGCTATTCATGGTGGTTCTCCCAGAACTCAAGAGGGGGCCGGGTGTGGACCCGGCCGGCTCGGGTATCAGTCGGCGGTCTTCAGGGCATCGGCGGATACATCACGCACACCCTCGATTTCCTTGGTCTTGGCGATGGCCAGATCACGTTCGGCATCGGTGGCCACTACACCGGAAAGGGAAACCACGCCCTGGTTGGTCTCGACCTTGATGTCCAGCGCGCTCAGGTCCTTGTCGGCAACGAAGGTGGATTTGACCTTGCTGGTGATCCAGGTGTCGGATACCGCCTGCTCGGCTTTGTCCACGGTGTCATTGGCCGCCAGCATGGTCGGCTGAGCGAAGGCTGCCGAGGCGAGCGGCAGGCTCAGCGCAGCGGCGGTCAGGGTGGCGGCGGCAAAACGGGTGATTGGCTGTTTCATGGTTGACTCCTGTACATTCCAGACAATCTGCAAACCAACTCCTGGCTGCAGGTTCACCAGTACTATCGCAAGCGCTGTGCCAGCTTTTCAGAAAACAAAAAATTCTTTAATAACAACAAGTTAATTAAAGCCGTCGATACGACGCGAATTGCATTTCGCCGAGTCAGGAAAAAACCCTCGGGCAATTTGCATGATCTCTGGCAAGGCAAAGGCGAACACGCGCACAGCCACGCAGCCGACCCGCGTAACGCTGGTACAGGCTGCCGGAGAGGCCCGCTAGAAGCCCGGACGATGGGTACAGGAAATTGCCGGGAGCGCTTGCTGCAGTCGCCTGGCGACGGCCCACCGGGCTGTCGCGAGGAATCGCAGGCAATAAAAAAGGTTCTTCGCGGAGTCTGGGGGAAGAGCGCGTTGACAGTCAGGGGAGTGGGTAAATTGGCAGTCGCCAAACGAACCAACCCCCACGCCCTGCTGCCACCGTGCATCCTATTGATCTTGCCCAGTTCT
>NZ_CP035677.1:4199227-4518727 GCF_029542605.1 Pseudomonas sp. REST10
CACCAGCGTCCTGGAAGGCGTGAACAACCGCATCAAGGTGATCAAGCGGATGGCCTATGGCTTCCGGGACTCTGACTATTTCTTCCTGAAAATCAAGGCCGCCTTCCCCGGGAAAGCGCGATGAACCATAAAAAAGGGCCCCCGCAGGAGCCCTTCTGTTCAAGCCAGCGAAGGATCGCTTAGACGCCGGAGGCCTCGGCGGCCGCTACGTCCTTGATCGACAGCTTGATACGGCCGCGGTTGTCCACGTCCAGAACCAGTACCTTCACTTCCTGGCCTTCCTTCAGTACGTCGGTGACCTTCTCCACGCGCTGATCGCTCAGCATGGAGATGTGCACCAGACCGTCCTTGCCCGGCAGGATGTTGACGAAGGCACCGAAGTCGACGATGCGCTCGACCTTGCCGACGTAGATCTTGCCGATCTCGGCTTCCGCGGTGATGGCCAGAACGCGCTGCTTGGCAGCCTCGGCCGCTTCCTTGGTTTCGCCGAAGATCTTGATCGAGCCGTCGTCTTCGATGTCGATCGAAGCCTTGGTCTCTTCGCAGATACCACGGATGGTGGCGCCACCCTTGCCGATCACGTCGCGGATCTTGTCCTGGTCGATCTTCATCGCCAGCATGGTCGGGGCATTGGCCGACAGCTCGGTGCGCGACTGGGCGATGACCTGGTTCATCTGGCCGAGGATGTTCAGACGGGCTTCCAGCGCCTGCTCCAGCGCCTGCTCCATGATCTCTTCGGTGATGCCCTGGATCTTGATGTCCATCTGCAGCGCGGTGACGCCCTTGGCGGTACCGGCCACCTTGAAGTCCATGTCGCCCAGGTGATCTTCGTCACCGAGGATGTCGGTCAGAACGGCAAACTTCTCGCCTTCCAGTACGAGACCCATGGCGATACCGGCAACCGGCGCCTTCATCGGCACACCGGCGTCCATCAGCGCCAGGGAAGCGCCGCAGACCGAAGCCATGGAGGACGAACCGTTGGACTCGGTGATTTCCGATACCACACGGATGGTGTACGGGAACTCGTCGTCCTTCGGCAGCATGGCAGCGACGCCACGACGGGCCAGGCGGCCGTGACCGATTTCGCGGCGGCCAGCGCCACCCATGCGACCACACTCACCGACCGAGAACGGCGGGAAGTTGTAGTGCAGCATGAAGGGGTCTTTCTTCTCGCCTTCCAGGGTATCCAGCAGCTGTGCGTCGCGGGCGGTGCCCAGGGTGGCGACGACCAGCGCCTGAGTTTCACCACGGGTGAACAGCGCCGAACCGTGGGTCTTGTCCAGCACGCCGACTTCGATCTTCAGCGGACGCACGGTGCGGGTGTCGCGACCGTCGATACGCGGCTTGCCATCGACGATGTTCTGGCGAACGGTGCGGTATTCGATCTCGCCGAAAGCGGCTTTGACTTCGTCAGCCGGGAACTGACCTTCGCCTTCGCCGGCCAGGGCCGCGACGACTTCATCACGCAGCTCGCCCAGACGGTTGTAGCGGTCCTGCTTGATGGTGATGGTGTAGGCCTGGCTGATGGCGGCGCCGAACTGGCTGCGGATGGCGTCCAGCAGCGGAGTGTTGGCGGCCGGAGCCTGCCAGTTCCAGGTCGGCTTGCCTGCTTCGGCAGCGAATTCCTTGACGGCCTGGATCACGGCCTGGAATTCCTGGTGGGCGAACAGTACGGCACCGAGCATCTGGTCTTCGGTCAGCTCCTGGGCTTCCGACTCGACCATCAGTACGGCGGTTTCGGTACCGGCCACGACCATGTCCAGGCTGGACGCCTTGAGCTGCTCGTAGTTGGGGTTCAGCAGGTAGCCGGTATCCGGGTGGAAGGCTACGCGCGCGGCACCGATCGGGCCGTTGAACGGAATGCCGGAAACGGCCAGGGCAGCGGAGGTACCGATCATGGCGGCAACGTCCGGATCGGTCTTCTTGCTGGTGGAAACGACGGTGCAGACGACCTGCACTTCGTTCATGAAGCCTTCGGGGAACAGCGGACGGATCGGACGGTCGATCAGGCGCGAGGTCAGGGTTTCCTTCTCGCTCGGACGGCCTTCACGCTTGAAGAAGCCGCCAGGAATCTTGCCGGCTGCGTAGGTCTTCTCCTGGTAGTGCACGGACAGCGGGAAGAAGCCTTTGCTCGGGTCGGCGCTCTTGGCACCCACGACGGTCACCAGCACGGTCACGTCGTTGTCGACGGTCACCAGCACGGCACCGCTGGCTTGACGGGCAATACGGCCAGTCTCGAGGGTTACGGTCGACTGACCGAACTTGAATTGCTTGATTACCGGGTTCACGGTGTTTTCCTTCTCTCTGTTGCCTTGGGGGAAATCTGAAAGCGGCACGGGAGTCGGACCCGATGCATCCTTCGAAAAGCCAAAAGCTGGAAGCCCGGAGCCGCAGGTCGGGGATCATGCCCCGACTTGCCGCTCCGAACTCCCAGCTTCCAACTTGTGCAGCTCGCGTCTATTAACGACGCAGGCCCAGGCGACCGATCAGGGCGCTGTAACGACTGGTGTCCTTGGCCTTCAGGTAGTCCAGCAGCTTACGACGCTGGTTAACCATACGGATCAGACCACGACGGCTGTGGTGATCCTTGCCGTTGGCCTTGAAGTGACCTTGCAGCTTGTTGATGTTGGCGGTCAGCAGGGCTACCTGCACTTCCGGGCTACCGGTATCGCCTTCAGCTTGCTTGTAGTCGTTAACGATCTGGGCTTTTTCTTCAACGCTGAGTGCCATGTTGGCTTCCTCTCATCTGGAAACTGCCGAAGCAGTCTCAATAGGCCGGGAATCGCTCCCCGTGTTTTAAAAAGAGGTATGACCGTGCCTACTGACAGCCACCCTCGCAGTACCGGATGACAGCTTCGCTATCACCCCGGCTTCGACCTCGCGGCCGAACCATTCGGTGCCATGCACCGCTTTCTCTCAACCCGGCCCTTGAGGACCGAGCCTGCACCCGTGCTACGCACCGGTGTAAATCAGTCGACGCGGCGCGATGCGCCCGTCGTCGCTCACCTCACCGATGCCGATGAAGCGACCGTTGTGGTCCTGCACGCGGACCATGCCGAACTTCGGCGCTTCCGGCGCCCGCACCGGCTGCCCTTGCAACCAGTAGAACGCACTGTGCTCGGAGAACTGCAGCAGCGGCCAGTCCTGCAGGCCGCTGTCGACCGGCTGCAGGAAGCGATCGAGCGCTTCATTGCCGCTTTCGGCATGCGCCGCTTCCAGCTCTTCCAGGGTCACGGTGCGTGACAGGTCGAACGGGCCGGCCTTGGTGCGCCGCAGTTCGGCGACGTGTGCGCCGCAACCGAGCAGTTGGCCAAGATCCTCGACCAGGGTCCGAATATAGGTGCCCTTGCTGCAGTCCACCGACAAACGCGCCTGCTCACCCTCGAGGGCCAGCAATTCCAGGCGCGCAATAGTAACAGAACGCGCCTCGCGCTCCACTACTTCACCGGCGCGCGCCAGCTTGTAAAGCGGCTGGCCGTCCTTCTTCAGGGCCGAGTACATCGGAGGTATCTGTTTGATTTCTCCGCGAAAACGCGGCAGCAGTGCCTCGATTTCGCTGCGACCAACGGTCACCGGGAGGCGCGCGATCACCTCACCTTCGGCATCGCCGGTGGTGGTGGTGACGCCAAGCTGGGCGACCGTCTCATAGCCCTTGTCGGCATCGAGCAGGTACTGGGAGAACTTGGTCGCCTCGCCGAAGCACAGCGGCAGCACGCCGGTGGCCAGCGGGTCGAGGCTGCCGGTGTGCCCGGCCTTCTCGGCATTGAGCAACCAGCGCACCTTCTGCAGGGCCGCGTTGGAGGTGAAGCCGCGCGGCTTGTCCAGCAGGATGATGCCGTCGACCTTGCGACGAATACGTTTGACCTGGGCCACGCTTATTCCTCGCCGCCGTCCTGGTGCTTGCGGTCTTCCGCCACGGCACGCTCGATCAGCGCCGACAGCTCGGCACCGCGACGGATGCTGGCGTCGTACTGGAAGTGCAGTTGCGGGACGGTGCGCACCTTCATCGACTTGCCCAGCAACATACGCAGATAGCCGGCTGCCTCGGAGAGGATCTCCAGGTTGAGCTTGATCTGCTCGGCGTCGTCGTCCTTGCCCATCACGGTGATGAACACTTTGGAATGGGACAGGTCGCGGCTGACGTCCACGGCCGTGATGGTGACCAGGCCCAGACGCGGGTCCTTGATCTCACGCTGGATCAACACGGCCAGCTCACGCTGCATCTGGTCGCCGATACGCTGGGTACGGCTGTAATCTTTCGCCATTTCTTACTTACCTTTCCTTCGTCCTGGCGCCTCGCCGGCACCGGACGTAAAAGCGGCAAACGCCCGGCCGCGCATGAGCGGGGCCGGGCGTTGCATGATCAAGGGGTTGCGCTTACAGACTGCGCGCGACCTGGACCTTCTCGAACACTTCGATCTTGTCGCCGACCTTGACGTCGTTGTAGCTCTTCACGCCGATACCGCACTCCATGCCATTACGCACTTCGGCGACGTCGTCCTTGAAGCGACGCAGCGATTCCAGCTCGCCTTCGAAGATCACCACGTCCTCGCGCAGTACGCGGATCGGACGGTTACGGAACACGGTACCTTCGATGACCATGCAGCCCGCGACGGCGCCGAACTTCGGCGAACGGAACACGTCACGCACTTCCGCGGTGCCCAGGATGTTCTCGCGAACATCGCTGCCGAGCATACCGGTGAGCGCCTTCTTGACGTCTTCGATGATGTCGTAGATGACGTTGTAGTAGCGCATGTCGAGGCCTTCGGACTCGACGATCTTGCGCGCACCGGCGTCAGCACGGACGTTGAAGCCGAACAGCACGGCATTGGAAGCCAGCGCCAGGTTGGCATCGGATTCGGTGATACCACCGACGCCGCCACCGACCACACGCACTTGCACTTCGTCGTTGCCGAGGGTGCTGAGCGAGCCTTGCAGAGCTTCCAGAGAACCACGCACATCGGCCTTGAGGACGATGTTGAGGGTCTTCTTCTCTTCCTGGCCCATGCTCTCGAAGATGTTTTCCAGCTTGCCGGCGTGGGCACGAGCCAGCTTGACCTCGCGGAACTTGCCCTGACGGAACAGTGCAACTTCGCGGGCCTTCTTCTCGTCGGCCACCACCATCATCTCGTCACCGGCATCCGGGGTGCCGTCCAGGCCGAGGATCTCGACCGGAATCGACGGACCGGCTTCCTTGATCGGCTTGCCGTTCTCGTCGAGCATGGCACGCACGCGGCCGTAGTTGACGCCGACCAGGACCATGTCGCCCTGACGCAGGGTACCGTCCTGTACCAGCACGGTAGCCACCGGGCCACGGCCCTTGTCCAGACGCGACTCGACCACCACACCACGACCCGGAGCGGTCGGAGTGGCTTTCAGCTCGAGTACTTCAGCCTGCAGCAGTACGGCTTCGAGCAGCTCATCGATACCGGTACCGGCCTTGGCGGAAACCGGTACGTAGGGTGCGTCGCCGCCCCACTCTTCCGGGATCACATCCAGCGCGGCCAGGCCGTTCTTGATGTTGTCCGGGTTGGCTTCCGGCTTGTCCATCTTGTTCACCGCGACCACGATCGGCACGCCAGCGGCTTTCGCGTGCTGCACGGCTTCCTGGGTCTGCGGCATCACGCCGTCGTCAGCAGCGACGACGAGGATGACGATGTCGGTGGCCTTGGCACCACGGGCACGCATCTGGGTGAACGCGGCGTGACCGGGGGTGTCGAGGAACGTGACCATGCCACGCTCGGTTTCCACGTGGTAGGCACCGATGTGCTGGGTGATGCCACCGGCTTCGCCGGACGCTACCTTGGCACGACGGATATAGTCGAGCAGGGAGGTCTTGCCGTGGTCGACGTGACCCATGACGGTCACGACCGGTGCACGGGACAGCGCCTCGCCTTCGAACTTCAGCGATTCGGCCAGGGAATCTTCCAGGGCGTTGTCGCTGACCAGCTTGACCTTGTGGCCCAGCTCTTCGGCGACCAGCTGGGCAGTTTCCTGATCCAGCACCTGGTTGATGGTGGCAGGCGAACCCATCTTGAACATGAACTTGATGACTTCAGCAGCCTTCACCGACATCTGCTGGGCCAGTTCGCCCACGGTGATGGTCTCGCCGATCGACACCTCGCGCACCACCGGACCGGCCGGAGCCTGGAAGCCGTGCTGGTTGCGCTTCTTCATCTTGGCCTTGCCACGGCCGCCACGACGGAAGCCATCGCTTTCCTCGTCGACGCTGCGCGGGGCGCTGCGCGGAGCCGGAGCCTTTTCCTTGACGGTCGGGCGATGCTGCGTGTGCTTGCGATCGCGGCGCTCGTCTTCATCACGCGCCTTTTCAGGACGACGGACTTCTTCTTTCTTGCGCTCGACCTCGGCAACCGGAGCGGCTACGGCCGGCTCGCTGACAGCTGCCGGCGCGGCTGCAGCAGCAGGTGCCGAAGCGGCTTCGCTGACAGCAGTGGCTGCCTGGCGCTTGGCCTCTTCTTCGGCCTTGCGCTTGGCTTCTTCCTCGGTCTTCAGACGCTCGGCCTCGGCAGCAGCCTGCTGAGCTTCCAGCTCACGCTGCTTCTCGGCTTCGAGCTCTTCCGGGCTGCGCTTGACGAAGGTCTTCTTCTTGCGCACTTCAACACTGATGGTCTTGCTGCCAGCAACCTTGAGGGTGCTGGTGGTCTTGCGCTGCAAGGTAATCTTGCGCGGCTCTTCGACCTTGTCGCCGTGACTGCCCTTGAGATGGGCCAGCAGGGCCTGCTTCTCACTGTCGGTCACTACTTGTTCGGCGCTGCTGTGGGACAGGCCGGCTTCACGCATCTGCTGCAGCAGGCGCTCTACCGGAGTGTCGACCACTGTGGCCAGTTCTTTCACCGTGACTTGCGTCATGCATCTTTCTCCTCAGGCCGCAACCGCTTATTCGAACCAGTGGGCTCGAGCGGCCATGATCAGCTTGCCGGCACGCTCTTCGTCGATGCCGTCGATGTCGAGCAGGTCGTCAATCGACTGCTCGGCCAGGTCTTCACGGGTAATCACGCCGCGCAGCGCAAGCTCCAGAGCCAGCGCCTTGTCCATGCCTTCCAGTTCCAGCAAATCATCTGCCGGATGGGCATCTGCCAACTTCTCCTCGTTGGCGATCGCCTTGGTCAGCAGACGATCCTTGGCCCGTGCACGCAGCTCGTTGACGATGTCCTCGTCAAAGCCATCGATGCTGAGCATTTCTTCCATGGGTACGTAGGCAATCTCTTCGAGACTGGTGAAACCCTCTTCGACCAGGACTTGAGCCAGTTCTTCGTCGACTTCCAGCTCGTCGATGAAGGACTGCATGATGTCGCCGGTTTCCGCCTGCTGCTTGGCCTGGATGTCCGCCTCGGTCATCACGTTCAGCGTCCAGCCGGTCAGCTGACTGGCCAGGCGCACGTTCTGGCCACCACGACCGATGGCCTGAGCCAGGTTGTCCTCGCCGACAGCGATGTCCATGGCATGGGCATCTTCATCGACAATGATCGCTGCCACTTCGGCCGGCGACATGGCGTTGATCACGAACTGCGCAGGATTGTCATCCCACAGCACGATATCCACACGCTCGCCGCCCAGCTCGCCGGACACGGCCTGCACGCGAGAACCGCGCATGCCGATGCAGGCGCCCTGCGGGTCGATACGCTTGTCCTTGGAGCGCACGGCGATCTTGGCGCGCGAACCCGGATCACGGGAGGCGGCCTTGACGTCGATCAGCCCTTCGGCGATCTCCGGCACTTCGATACGGAACAGCTCGATCAGCATTTCCGGCGCGGTACGCGACAGGATCAGCTGCGGGCCGCGGTTCTCGGTACGGATTTCCTTGAGCAGGGCACGCAGACGCACACCGACGCGGAAGGTTTCGCGCGGGATGATGTCTTCACGAGCCAGCAGCGCCTCGGCATTGTTGCCGAGGTCGACGATGACGTTGTCGCGGGTGACCTTCTTCACGGTACCGGAGATGATCTCGCCCAGACGCTCGCGATAGGCATCGACCACTTGCGCACGTTCGGCTTCGCGCACTTTCTGCACGATGACCTGCTTGGCGGTTTGCGCGGCGATACGACCGAACTCGATGGAATCGACCTTCTCTTCGAGCACGTCACCGATCTTGGCATTGGCCTCGACCGCCTGCGGCATGTCGTCGGTCAACTGGTAGGCCGGGTCCTCGAACTCGGACTCGTCGACCACCGTCCAGCGACGGAAAGTCTCGTAGCTGCCATTGTGTCGGTTGATCGACACACGCAGATCGACTTCGTCTTCGAAACGTTTCTTGGTGGCGGTCGCCAGAGCCAGCTCCAGCGCCTCGAAAATCACGCCGGCCGGTACACCCTTTTCATTGGATACCGACTCAACAACCAGCAGTACTTCTTTGCTCATCGTACGCCTCGCCTCTCGCAATCCATTGGTTCTGCGCAATCTGCGTCACGTTCACGCCAGTGGCGCTACATTCGTGCACGGCCGCGCTACCTTCGCGTCATCTGCGCCCCGTGCTGCGAACCATCGCGGAGCACGGCAACGACGCAGACAGCGCGTCTCAATCAAATCGGGGGATGATATTGGCCTTGTCGATCAAGTCGATCGGCAACAGGTACTCGTGGTCATCCACCTGCACCACCACGTCCTGCTCCTCCACACCACGGAGAAGGCCCTGGAAGTTGCGCCGCCCGTCGAAAGGCGAGCGCAGCTTGATCTTCACCTGCTCACCGACATGTGTCGCGAACTGTTCAAGGGTGAACAGCGGGCGATCCATGCCAGGAGAAGAAACTTCCAGCGTGTACTCCGAGGAAATCGGGTCCTCGACGTCGAGCACACCACTGAGCTGACGGCTGACGATCTCGCAATCGTCGATCAGGATGCCATCTGCCTTATCGATATAGACACGCAGCAGCGAATGACGCCCCTGCGACAGGAACTCGATGCCCCAACATTGATAACCGAGCGCCTCGATTACCGGGGCCAACAAGGCCTGCAACTGTTCTAGCTTGCTCGACACTTAACGGCCCTCGTGCATGCTGTGCAAATAAAAAATGGGCGAAACGCCCATCCCTTCAATCCGCAAAAATCGCTGCGGACACTGTCTTTCAGCTAACAAAAAGCCCCTGAAAAGGGGCCTGCTGAAACTGGTTGCGGGGGCTGGATTTGAACCAACGACCTTCGGGTTATGAGCCCGACGAGCTACCAGACTGCTCCACCCCGCGTCAAAGCTGGGCCGGAATTATACGGCCACCCCCTGGCGAGGGTCAACCAACACTCCAGCAACAAGAAAGCCCGCTAACAGCGGGCTTTCTTGAGTATGGTACCGAGGAGGGGACTCGAACCCCTACAGCCTATGGCCACTACCACCTCAAGGTAGCGTGTCTACCAATTCCACCACCTCGGCAAAACGGTTACTGCTCTGGAGCCTCCGGCACATCCGAAGCTTCGGATGCTGGGGCTTGCTCTTCGAGCACCGGCACGTCTTCGACCGCCGGCTTTTGTTGAACTTCCAGAACCGCTGGATCAGGAAGGCCAACCTGTGTCAGTGCATCAGCTTTTTCTTTAGCAAAGTACGCTAAACCCAAGCTGGTAATGAAAAAAGCTGCGGCGAGTATACCAGTAAACTTACTCAGAAAGGTAGAGGAACCTTGGCTTCCGAATACAGTTGCCGAAGCACCCGAACCGAACGACGCACCGGCGTCAGCACCTTTACCCTGCTGCAACAACACCAGCACCACAATCCCGATCGCACCCAGCAGGTGCAGAACAACAATGACTGTTTCCAGCATTCTTCAGTTTCCTGCAGCGCGACAGATCGCACCGAATTCATCCGCATTCAGAGAGGCTCCACCCACGAGCCCCCCATCGATATCCTGCATGCCGAACAACTCGGCTGCACTGGCGGCCTTGACACTGCCGCCATAAAGAATTCTCAGCCCGCTCGCCACCTCAGCATCCAGCTGCGCAACCTGCGCGCGGATCGCTGCGTGCACTTCCTGAGCCTGCTCAGGCGTAGCGGTCAAACCGGTACCAATGGCCCATACAGGCTCATAAGCCACCACGGCCTGTTTCAGAGACTCGACACCCAGGGCATCGATCACTGCGGCCAACTGACCTCCCACCACACCCAGCGTTGCATTCGCCTCACGCTGCTCACGGGTCTCACCAAGGCAGAGCACGGGAATCAAGCCCGCTTTCTGCACGGCCGCAAACTTGCCGACCACCACCTCATCGCTCTCGCCCAGAATCAGACGACGCTCGGAGTGGCCGACCAGCACAAGCTCGCAACCGCCATCGACCAGCTGGCTCGTCGCCAACTCACCGGTCAGGGCACCCTGCTCCACCTGCGCCGCGCAATCCTGCGCTCCAACCTTCACTGCACCATCCGCCAGACCGTGAACGACCTGGGCGATATGCAGACTGGAGGGAAACACCGCGACATCAATCCCGACAGGCAATTCCTGCCGGCACAGCCCTTCGATCAGCTCTGCGACGCTGGCGCGGGTACCGTGCATTTTCCAGTTACCGGCGACCAAGGGGCGACGCATGTTTTACCTCGTCGATCAAAGAGGGCGCAGATGTTACCCAAGAGCACCCTCGGTAGCAAGCTCAATCAAGCACAGACTTCGGCAACAATCTTAGCTAATTCATCAGCATAGCCACGGACGCTGCTTTCCTCGTCGCCCTCGACCATCACCCGCACCAGCGGCTCGGTACCGGACTTGCGCAGCAACACGCGACCGCGACCGGCCATCTGCTCGGTCACACGGGCACACGCATCCTTCACCGACGGGTGCTCCAGCGGATCGACAGCCCCCGACAGACGCACGTTGACCAGCACCTGCGGGCACTTCTTCAGGTCGCTGCGCGCCTCGACCAGGGTCTGCTGGCGTCGTTTCAGCGCCATGAGAACCTGCAGAGCGGCGATGATGGCGTCACCCGTGGTGGTGTGCTGGAAGCAGACCAGGTGCCCCGAGTTCTCGCCACCCAGCAGCCAGTTGCGTTCCAGCAGTTCGGCGATCACGTAGCGATCCCCCACCCTGGCGCGCACGAAAGGAATGTTCAGTTGCTCGAGCGCCAGCTCGAGGCCCAGATTGCTCATCAGCGTACCGACCACGCCACCGCGCAGACGCCCACGCTCCTGCATGTCGCGCGCGATGATGAACAGCAGTTCGTCGCCGTCGACGACCGCACCATATTGATCGACCATCAGCACGCGGTCGGCATCACCGTCGAAGGCGATGCCGAGATCGGCCTGCTGCGCCACGACCTCGGCCTGCAACGCCGCGATATGAGTGGAACCACAGCCATCGTTGATATTGAGGCCATCGGGCTGCGCCGAGATGACCCGCACTTCGGCACCCAGCTCGCGGAACACGCTGGGCGCCACCTTGTAGGCAGCGCCATGGGCGCAATCGATGACGATCTTCAGGCCCTTGAAGCTGGTACCACTGGGCACGCTGCCCTTGCAGAACTCGATGTAGCGACCCGAGGCGTCGTTGATCCGCGAAGCCTTGCCGATGCCGGCAGACTCGACCACGGTCATCGGCTGATCGAGCAACTCCTCGATCATCATCTCGACATCGTCCGGCAGCTTGGTGCCTTCGCTGGAGAAGAACTTGATGCCATTGTCGTCATGCGGATTGTGCGAGGCGCTGATGACGATACCGGCATCAGCCTGGAAGGTCCGCGTGAGGTAAGCGATGGCCGGCGTCGGCATCGGACCGAGCAGCTGTACGTCGGCACCGGCAGCCGCCAGACCTGCCTCGAGGGCGGACTCGAACATGTAGCCGGAGATACGCGTGTCCTTGCCGATCAGGATGCGGCATTTGCCCTGCTTGCGAAATGCCATGCCTGCAGCCCAGCCGAGCTTGAGCATGAAGTCAGGGGTGATCGGAAACTGCCCCACATGGCCACGGATGCCATCGGTGCCGAAGTATTTTCTAGCCATCAGTCTTTCCTTGTTATTGCGCTGCTTCAACCGCAGCGACCATGCGCACCACGTCCACCGTTTCGGCGACATCGTGCACACGCAGAATATGTGCGCCCTTGGTCAGCGCCAGGGCAGCCAGCGCCAGGCTGCCGTAGAGCCGCCCGCCAACCTCGTGGCCAAGCACCTTGCCGATCATGCTCTTGCGCGAGACGCCCACCAGCAGCGGCCGGCCCAGCCCGGAGAGCTCGCCCATGTGCCTGAACAAGGCCAGATTATGCTCCAGCGTCTTGGCAAAACCGAAGCCCGGATCGAGCACGATCCGCTCAGCGGGTATACCGGCGGCCGCGCATGCCGCCATGCGCTCGACGAGAAAGCCCCGCACTTCGGCGACGATGTCCGGGTACTGCGGGTTGTCCTGCATGTTGCCCGGCTCGCCGCGCATGTGCATCAGGCACACCGGCAGGCCACTGTCGGCGGCGGCGTCCAGCGCGCCATCGCGCTGCAGCGAGCGCACGTCATTGATCAACCCCGCCCCCAGCCTCGCACTCTCGCGCATGACCGCGGGCGTCGAGGTGTCGACCGAGATGATGACGTCCAGCTCACGCGCGATGGCCTCGACCACCGGCGCGACTCGCTCCAGCTCCTCGGTCGGCGACACGGCCCGGGCGCCAGGACGGGTGGATTCACCACCGACATCGATCAGCGTGGCACCGGCATTGACCATCGCCTCGGCATGCCGCAACGCAGCATCGCGCGCCGTGAAGCGACCGCCATCGGAGAAGGAATCAGGGGTGACATTGAGGATGCCCATCACGTGCGGACGGGACAAATCAAGAAGCCGGCTGCCACAGGGCAGCCGGCTCGGGTGTTGCGCAAAGGACATAGGCGACCTTAGTGCTCGGCAGCAGGACCGCCGATTGGCTTCTCGGGACGACTGGGCTCATCGACCTTGGCCTGCGGCGCACCGGAGTCGCCACCACCATCCCAACCACGTGGCTCGCGGGGCTCGCGGCCATTCATGATGTCGTCGATCTGCTCGGAGTCGATGGTTTCGTACTTCATCAGCGCTTCGGCCATGGCGTCGAGCTTGTCGCGGTTTTCCACCAGCAGGCGCTTGGCCGTGTCGTAGCACTCGTCGATGATGCGACGCACTTCCTCGTCGATTAGCTTGGCGGTTTCACCGGACACGTTGCTGTGCTGGCTGCCCATGCTGCGTCCCAGGAACACTTCGCCTTCTTCCTCGGCGTACATCAGCGGACCCAGCTTCTCGGACAGCCCCCACTTGGTGACCATGTTCTTGGCCAGCTGAGTGGCGCGCATGATGTCGTTGGAAGCACCGGTGGTGACGCCATCGAAACCTAGGGTCATCTCCTCGGCGATACGGCCGCCGAACAGCGAGCAGATCTGGCTGATCAGGGCGCGCTTGCTCAGGCTGTAACGATCCTCTTCCGGCAGGAACATGGTCACGCCCAGGGCACGACCGCGCGGAATGATGGACACCTTGTAGACCGGATCATGCTCGGGCACCAGACGACCGACGATAGCGTGACCCGCCTCGTGGTAGGCCGTGTTGAGCTTCTCCTTGTCGGACATGACCATGGTCTTGCGCTCGGCGCCCATCATGATCTTGTCCTTGGCCAGCTCGAACTCCTTCATTTCCACCAGACGCTTGCCTGCACGGGCAGCGAACAGGGACGCCTCGTTGACCAGGTTGGCCAGATCGGCACCGGAGAAGCCCGGGGTACCCCGCGCGATGACTGCCGCATTGACGTCGTCGCCCATCGGCACCTTGCGCATGTGCACTTTCAGAATCTGTTCGCGACCACGGATGTCGGGCAGGCCCACCACCACCTGGCGGTCGAAGCGGCCGGGACGCAGCAGCGCCGGGTCGAGCACGTCGGGGCGGTTGGTGGCCGCGATGACAATGATGCCATCGTTCATCTCGAAGCCATCCATCTCCACCAGCAGCTGGTTGAGCGTCTGCTCGCGCTCGTCATGACCGCCGCCCATGCCGGCGCCACGATGGCGACCCACGGCGTCAATCTCATCGATGAAGATGATGCACGGCGCGTGCTTCTTGGCCTGATCGAACATGTCGCGGACACGGGAAGCACCGACACCGACGAACATTTCCACGAAATCGGAACCGGAGATGGTGAAGAACGGCACCTTGGCCTCGCCCGCCACGGCCTTGGCCAGCAACGTCTTACCGGTACCCGGGGAACCGACCATCAGCACGCCACGCGGGATGCGCCCACCGAGGCGCTGGAACTTGCCCGGGTCACGCAGGAACTCCACCAGCTCGCTGACTTCCTCCTTGGCCTCGTCGCAACCGGCGACATCGGCGAAGGTGGTCTTGACCTGGTCTTCGGAGAGCAGGCGCGCCTTGGACTTGCCGAAGCTCATCGGCCCGCCCTTGCCGCCCGCACCGCCCTGCATCTGGCGCATGAAGAACATGAACACGGCGATGATCACCAGGATCGGGAAGCTCGCTACCAGCAGCTGGGTCCAGATGCTCTGCTGCTCAGGCTGCTTGCCTTCGATGACCACGTTGTTGTCGATCAGGTCACCGATCAGGCCGCCGTCCTGGATCGCCGGACGAATGGTCTTGAAGCCTTCGCCGTCGGTGCGCTTGCCGGTGATCACGTAGCCGTCGACGGTCACGCGCTCGACGCGCCCTTCCTTGACCTGCTCGATGAACTGCGAGTAGCTCAGGGTCTGCGGCTCGCTCGGGCTGGAGAAATTGTTCATCACGGTGACCAGCACCGCCGCGATGATCAGCCACAGGATGAGATTCTTTGCCATGTCGTTCAATTAGCTACCCTCTGAAGCAGGCCTCGTGGCGAAGCGCGCTTCCCATGACGACCAATGATATACCGGCCTAACTTACACCAAACGCCCACATCCCGCAGGCACCGTCTGTAACCCTTTATGAGGGTTGTACTACCTGAGACCAGCAGGTCGGGCCGTCGTTGCAACTCACAACCCGCGAAAGCCCCGCGCCAGCAGGTACTGCTCACGAGAGCGATCGCGCGACGACAACGGCTTGCGCATCTGCACCTTGTCGAAGGTGTCGCGCACCTGCCGGTGATAGGTATCGAACCCCTCACCTTGGAAAATCTTGATCAGAAAGTCCCCGCCCGGACGCAGCACGCGCCCGGCCAGGTCCAGCGCCAGCTCGCACAGATACATCGCGCGCGCCTGATCCGCCGTCCTCACCCCACTCATATTGGGGGCCATATCGGAAATAACAAGGTCAACCGGGTTTTCCCCGATGGCGGCGAGGATCTGCTCGAACACGGCATCATCGGTGAAGTCGCCCTGGATGAAGGTCACATCCGGAATACTGTCCATCTCCAGGATGTCGGAGGCGATCAGACGCCCCTTGTCACCGATCACCCGGCTGGTGACCTGCGACCAGCCACCCGGCGCGGCGCCGAGGTCGACCACGGTCATGCCGGGACGCAGGATGCGATCCTTCTCCTGGATTTCCAGCAGCTTGTAGCTGGCGCGCGAACGATAGCCGTCCTTCTGCGCCATCTTCACGTAAGGATCGTCGAAATGTTCTTTCAGCCAACGCTGGCTGGTCTTGGAACGTGCCACTGAAACCTCGGACTCAACGGGTCATGAATAACTGCGCGGGCTCGGGTAAGATAGGCGCCGTTTTCCAGACCGAATTAGGTACTAACGATTATGCCGCTCACTCAAGAGCAGAAGAAACAATTCAAATCTATCGGCCACCACCTGAAACCTGTATTGATCGTGGCCGACAATGGTTTGACCGAGGGCGTGCTGGCAGAGCTGGACCGTGCCCTGAACGATCACGAGCTGATCAAGGTACAGCTGCGCCTCGCCGAACGCGAGGACCGCCAGGCCGCCATCGTGGCCCTGTGCGAAAGCGGCCGCGCCGAACTGGTCCAGTCGATCGGCAAGGTCGCCCTGCTCTATCGCAAGAACCCCAAGCCGAATCGCAACCTGTCCAACGTCATTCGCTACCAGGGCTGAACCAGCTGCAAGCTGCAAGCTGCAAGCAAATCAGGATAAACGTCCTGCAACTCAAGTACGCCAGGCGCTTCGCGCCGCTTTTACTCGAGGCTTGTTGCTTGCGGCTTATCGCCGCTCTTTCCCCGGCACGGGTTGCAGCACCAGCAGCAACCCGCAGAATGCCATGACCAGATAGCTGAAGCGTAGCCAGTACTCGGCCCCAGGCCAGTAGTGCAGCGCTGCGAAATGACTCAGCGCCATCGCCGCGACGGTCAGCAGCAGCTGCCCGCGCACATCCCGCAGCAGACTGGCCAACCCTTCGACACGCAGCAGCGCCAGTGCCTGCAGGGCAACGCCCACTGCCGCCAGGCCCACCAGCAGCGGCATCAGGCGCGCCGCGATCTCCTGCACCAGCAAAGGCGCCAGGCCGGCCTGTTCGATGGCCGGCAGGACGATGAACTGCAACACCCAGATGCCGCCGACCCAGAGGGTCTGGGCCAGCTGCCAGCTGACAGCGGAGGCCCGTGACGGCTGGCGCGGCTTATACGTGGCGGACTTCGACAATCTCGTACTCGACCAGGCCACTGGGGGTCTGCACGCCGACGACATCGCCTTCGCTCTTGCCCACCAGGGCGCGCGCGATGGGAGATGCAACGGAGATCTTGCCCTGCTTGATGTCGGCTTCGTCTTCACCGACGATCCGATAGGTCACGCTCTCGTCGGTCTCGACGTTGGCGATTTCCACGGTGGAACCGAAGATCACCTTGCCGGTGTGCTCGATGGTGGTGACATCGATGATCACCGCATTCTGCAAACGACCTTCGATATCACGCACGCGCGCCTCGACCATGCCCTGCTCCTCGCGGGCGGCATGGTATTCGGCGTTTTCCTTGAGGTCACCCAGCTCACGCGCCTCGGCGATCGCCTGGCTCAGGGCCGGACGACGCACCTTGGTCAGGTGCGCCAGTTCTTCTTCCAGGGCGCGAGCGCCCTGGACGGTCATGGGGTACTTGTTCATGCCTTGATTCCTGCATGCAGATCCTGCAGCCGACGCACGGTCTTCTCCGGACCGAACTTGAGCGCCTCACAGACCGCCTGACCCGCCGCGATGGTGGTGGTGCAGTAGATCTTGTGCTGCAGGGCGTTACGACGGATCGAGTAGGAGTCAGCGATGGACTGACGCCCCTCGGTGGTATTGATGATCAGGGTGACCTCGTCGTTCTTGATCATGTCGACCACGTGCGGACGACCTTCGGTCACCTTGTTCACACGGCGTACCGGCAGGCCGGCAGCCTCGATCACCTTGGCGGTACCGGCGGTGGCGACGACTTCGAAGCCCAGGCTGACCAGGTCGCGAGCGACCTGCACGGCCTCGGCCTTGTCATCCTCGCGCACGCTGATGAAGGCACAGCCGGTGTTCGGCAGGATTTCGCTGGCACCGACCTGGGCCTTGGCGAAGGCTTCGCCGAAGCTGTCGCCGACACCCATCACCTCACCGGTGGATTTCATCTCCGGGCCGAGGATCGGGTCGACACCCGGGAACTTGGCGAAGGGGAACACCGCTTCCTTGACGCTGAAGAACGGCGGAATGATTTCCTTGGTGTAGCCCACTTCGGCCAGGCTCTTGCCTGCCATGACGCGCGCCGCCACCTTGGCCAGCGACTCGCCGACGCACTTGGAGACGAACGGCACGGTACGCGAGGCGCGCGGGTTCACTTCGATGACGTAGATGTCTTCGCCCTGTACGGCCATCTGCACGTTCATCAGGCCGACCACGCCGAGTTCCAGGGCCATTTTCTTGACCTGCTCGCGGATCTCGTCCTGGATGTGTGCCGGCAGCGAGTACGGCGGCAGCGAGCAGGCGGAGTCACCGGAGTGCACGCCGGCCTGTTCGATGTGCTGCATGATCGCGCCGATGACCACGGTCTCGCCGTCGCTGACCGCATCCACGTCCACCTCGATGGCGCAGTTGAGGAAGCGATCCAGCAGCACCGGGCTGTCGTTGGACACTTTCACCGCTTCGCGCATGTAGCGCTTGAGCTCTTCTTCCTGGTAGACGATTTCCATCGCCCGGCCGCCCAGTACGTAGGACGGACGCACCACCATCGGGTAGCCGATGTTCTTCGACAGGGCCAGGGCCTCGTCTTCGCTGCGCGCGGTGGCGTTGGCCGGCTGACGCAGGTTCAGGCGCTGCACCATCTGCTGGAAGCGCTCACGGTCTTCGGCACGGTCGATGGCCTCGGGGCTGGTACCGATGATCGGCACACCAGCTTCTTCCAGGGCGCGGCAGATCTTCAGCGGAGTCTGGCCGCCGTACTGGACGATGACGCCCTTGGGCTGCTCGACACGGACGATTTCCAGCACGTCCTCCAGGGTCACCGGCTCGAAGTACAGGCGATCGGAAGTGTCGTAGTCGGTGGAGACGGTTTCCGGGTTGCAGTTGACCATGATGGTCTCGTACCCGTCTTCACGCATGGCCAGCGCCGCATGCACGCAGCAGTAGTCGAACTCGATGCCCTGGCCGATACGGTTGGGACCGCCGCCGAGGATCATGATCTTGTCGCGGCCGCTCGGCTTGGCCTCGCACTCTTCCTCGTAGGTGGAGTACATGTAGGCGGTGTCGGTGGCGAACTCGGCAGCGCAGGTGTCCACGCGCTTGTACACCGGCAGCACTTTCAGCTTGTGGCGATGGGCACGCAGGCTCTTCTCGGAAACGCCGAGCAGCTTGGCCAGACGCGCATCGGAGAAGCCCTTGCGCTTGAGCTTGAACATCAGGTCGTAATCGATGGCCGACAGACCCAGGGTCTGCACGGTGGCTTCGTCCTTGATCAGATCCTCGATCTGCACCAGGAACCACTCGTCGATACGGGTCAGGTCGAACACCTCGGCGACGCTCTTGCCGGCGCGGAAGGCATCGGCCACGTACCAGATGCGGTCGGCGCTGGGCACGGTCAGCTCACGACGCAGGGTGCTCTCGGCTTCCGGGTCGTTCAGGTCGAGCTTCGGATCGAAACCGGCGACGCCGACTTCCAGGCCGCGCAGGGCTTTCTGCACCGACTCCTGGAAGGTACGGCCGATGGCCATGACCTCGCCCACGGATTTCATCTGGGTGGTCAGGCGGGCGTCGGCCTTGGGGAATTTCTCGAAGGCGAAGCGCGGAACCTTGGTCACCACGTAGTCGATCGACGGCTCGAACGAGGCCGGGGTACGCCCGCCGGTGATGTCGTTCTGCAGCTCGTCCAGGGTGTAGCCGACGGCCAGCTTGGCGGCGATCTTGGCGATCGGGAAGCCGGTGGCCTTGGAGGCCAGCGCCGAGGAACGCGATACGCGCGGGTTCATCTCGATCACGACCATGCGCCCGGTGTTCGGGCAGATGCCGAACTGCACGTTGGAGCCACCGGTTTCCACGCCGATCTCACGCAGCACCGCCAGGGAGGCGTTGCGCATGATCTGGTATTCCTTGTCGGTCAGGGTCTGCGCCGGCGCGACGGTGATCGAGTCGCCGGTGTGCACGCCCATCGGATCGAAGTTCTCGATGGAGCAGACGATGATGCAGTTGTCCTTCTTGTCGCGGACCACCTCCATCTCGTATTCCTTCCAGCCGATCAGCGATTCGTCGATCAGCAGCTCGTTGGTCGGCGACAGGTCCAGACCACGGGCGCAGATTTCCTCGAATTCTTCACGGTTGTAGGCGATGCCGCCGCCGGTGCCGCCCATGGTGAAGCTCGGACGGATGATGCAGGGGAAACCCACCATCTCCAGCACGCCGTAGGCTTCTTCCATGCTGTGGGCGATACCCGAGCGCGGGCAGGCCAGGCCGATGTCCTTCATCGCCTTGTCGAAGCGCGAACGGTCTTCGGCCTTGTCGATGGTGTCGGCGTTGGCACCGATCATCTCGACACCGAACTTTTCCAGCACGCCGTGGCGCTCCAGATCCAGCGCGCAGTTCAGCGCGGTCTGGCCACCCATGGTCGGCAGCAGTGCGTCCGGACGCTCCTTCTCGATGATCTTGGCCACGGTGGCCCACTTGATCGGCTCGATGTAGGTGGCGTCGGCCATGGCCGGGTCGGTCATGATGGTGGCCGGGTTGGAGTTCACCAGAATGACGCGGAAACCTTCTTCCTTCAGCGCCTTGCACGCCTGGGCGCCGGAGTAGTCGAACTCGCAGGCCTGGCCGATGACGATGGGGCCGGCACCGAGGATCAGGATGCTTTTGATGTCTGTACGTTTTGGCATGATCGTTACTCGAATCCTTAGGTCAGTCGGCGGGGCTTAGCGGCGCTTGGCCATGGCTTCGATGAAGCGGTCGAACAGCGGGGCCACGTCGTGCGGGCCCGGGCTCGCCTCGGGGTGACCCTGGAAGCTGAAGGCGTCCTTGTCGGTACGCTCGATGCCCTGCAGGGTGCCGTCGAACAGCGACTTGTGGATCGGGCGCACGTTGTCCGGCAGGCTGCTCTCGTCCACGGCGAAACCGTGGTTCTGGCTGGTGATCATCACCACGCCGCTGTCGAGGTCCTGTACCGGGTGGTTGGCACCGTGGTGGCCGTGGCCCATCTTCAGGGTCTTGGCGCCGGAGGCCAGCGCCAGCAGCTGGTGACCGAGGCAGATACCGAATACCGGGATGTCGGTTTCCAGCACGTCCTTGATCGCCTTGATCGCGTAGTCGCAGGGCTCGGGGTCGCCTGGGCCGTTGGACAGGAACACGCCGTCGGGATTCAGCGCCAGCACTTCGCTGGCCGGGGTCTGGGCCGGCACCACAGTGAGGCGGCAGCCGCGCGCGACCAGCATGCGCAGGATGTTCAGCTTGACCCCGTAGTCGTAGGCGACCACGTGATACGGCAGGTCGGCAGCGGCGATCTGCGGATGGCTGTCGCTCTCCAGGTTCCACACGCTGGAGCGCCACTCGTAGGGCTTGTCGCAGGTGACTTCCTTGGCCAGGTCCATGCCCTTGAGGCCCGGGAAGCTGCGTGCCAGCTCCAGCGCCTTCTCTTCGGTGGCGTCAGCGCCAACCAGGATGCAGCCGTTCTGCGAGCCTTTCTCGCGCAGGATGCGGGTCAGGCGACGGGTATCGATACCAGCGATGGCGACCGTACCGTTCTCTTTCAGGTACTCGTCCAGCGGCTGCTTGTCGCGCCAGTTGCTGGAGATCAGCGGCAGGTCGCGAATGATCAGGCCGGCGGCCCATACACGGTTGGACTCGGCATCTTCCGGCGTGGTGCCGGTGTTGCCGATGTGCGGGTAGGTCAGGGTAACGATCTGCTGGGCATAGGATGGATCGGTAAGGATTTCCTGATAGCCGGTCATGGCGGTGTTGAACACCACCTCTCCGATGGTCTGGCCATCGGCCCCGATAGATTCGCCGCGAAAAATACTGCCGTCAGCAAGGGCTAAAATGGCAGGTTTGGGGGCTGGCTTAGTCAAGAAGACCTCCGTCACGATCAAGGCTTGAAGCAAACGCAGGTTGTAAAAAAGCGGGATGACGTGTGAAGGTCATCCCGCTTTTTTATTTGAGCCATTCTGCGTAACTTTTAGTGGACACACTAAAACAGGAAGCTTACAGGAAAACCCTTTTTCGGTCCACCCACCAGGACGCTTCCGTCACACATTTCTCAACGCAGCCCCAGCACGTCCTGCATGTCGTACAGCGCTGGCGAACGCGACTGCAGCCAGAGCGCCGAACGCACCGCGCCCTTGGCGAAGGTCATGCGGCTGGAGGCCTTGTGGGTGATCTCCACGCGCTCGCCCTCGGCAGCGAACAGCACGGTGTGATCGCCGACCACATCGCCGGCGCGCACGGTGGCGAAACCGATGGTCTCGCGCTCACGCGCCCCGGTCTGCCCTTCACGGCCATACACGGCGACCTTCTGCAGATCACGCCCCAGGGCATCCGCGACCACCTCGCCCATGCGCAGCGCCGTGCCCGACGGGGCATCGACCTTGTGGCGGTGATGGGCCTCGATGATCTCGATGTCCACATCGTCACCCAGCACGCGCGCGGCGGTATCGAGCAGCTTCAGGCACAGGTTGACGCCGACGCTGAAGTTGGCGGCGAAGACGATGGGAATCTGCTTGGCCGCCTCGCTCAGCAGCTGTTTCTCCTCCGGGGTGAAGCCGGTGGTGCCGATGACCATGGCCTTGCCGGCCTGACGGCAGACTTCCAGGTTCTTCAGCGTCACCGAGGGATGGGTGAAGTCGATCAGCACGTCGAAATCATCGACCACCGCCGCCAGCTCACCGGCCAGCGTCACACCGATCTTGCCCAGCCCGACCAGCTCGCCTGCGTCGGCACCGATCAGGCTGCTGTCGGCACGGTCGATGGCCGCGCTGAGCTTCGCGCCCTCGGCCTGGCTCACGGCTTCGATCAGGGTCTTGCCCATGCGCCCGGCGGCGCCCATCACTGCAATACGTTGCATAACATCAGCTCCAAGCTGCAGGCTTCAAGCCACAGGCCAAGTGCAAGAGTCTCTTGCAGCCTGTCGCCTGTGGCTTGCCGCTCAATTAAACGTCGCCGAAGAAGCGCTTGACGCCTTCGAACCAGCCACTGGCCTTGGGCGAGTGGGAATCATCGCCCTGCAGCGACTTGCGGAACTCCTCGAGCAGCTCACGCTGACGCTTGGTCAGGTTGACCGGCGTCTCCACCGCGACACGGCACATCAGGTCACCGGCCGCACCACCGCGCACCGGGGCCACGCCCTTGCCGCGCAGGCGGAACAGCTTGCCGGTCTGGGTGCCTTCCGGAATCTTCAGCTTGACCCGGCCATCAAGGGTCGGCACTTCCAGCTCGCCACCCAGCGCCGCGTCGGCGAAGCTGATCGGCACTTCGCAGTACAGATGCTTGCCATCGCGCTGGAAGATCGCATGTTCACGGACGTTGACCACCACATAGAGGTCACCGGCCGGGCCGCCATGCGCACCGGCCTCGCCTTCGCCGGACAGGCGGATGCGATCACCGGTATCGACACCTGGCGGCACCTTGACCGACAGCGTCTTGCTCTCTTCCACGCGCCCCTGGCCATGGCAGCTGCCACAGGGGTCGGTGATCATCTTGCCACTGCCGTGGCAGCGCGGGCAGGTCTGCTGCACCGAGAAGAAGCCCTGCTGCATGCGCACCTGGCCGATACCACCGCAGGTGGTACAGGTCACCGGGCTGGTGCCCTTCTTGGCGCCGGAGCCATCGCAGGTCTTGCAACCCACCAGGGTCGGTACGCGAATGGTCACGGTGGTGCCGCGCACGGCTTCTTCCAGGTCCAGCTCCAGGGTGTAGCGCAGGTCGCTGCCGCGCTGGGCGCCGCCGCGCGAACCGCCGCGACCGCCACCGCCGAAGAAATCGCTGAACACGTCGCCGAAGATGTCGGAGAAGTTGGCGCCGCCGAAACCGGCGCCGGCACCACCGCCCATCTGCGGATCGACCCCGGCATGCCCGTACTGGTCATAGGCCGAGCGCTTGCTGGCGTCGGAGAGCACCTCGTAGGCCTCGTTGGCCTCCTTGAATTTCTCCTCCGCCTCCTTGTCGTCCGGGTTACGGTCCGGGTGGAACTTCATCGCCAGACGCCGATAGGCCTTCTTCAGCTCGGCCTCACTGGCGCCGCGCTCGACCCCCAGAACCTCGTAATAGTCTCGTTTTGCCATAGTTGTGCTGCACTCTCAGATTCGTGAGCTCCAGATACGCCGACGCGGGAGAAGGCTCCCGCGCGGCGTATCCTGACCGCCAGATGCGACGGCGGAGCGAAAAGCAGAGGGCGACACGCCCCTCGCACCCGGAGGGGCGAAAGGCGTGCGCGCATCCCTTACTTGTTCTCCTTGACCTCTTCGAACTCAGCGTCGACCACGTCGTCACCGGCATCCTTGGCGTCACCGGCGTCGGCCTGGGCGGCACCGGCTTGCGGCTGCTCGGCGTACATCTTCTGCGCCAGCGGCGTGGTGGCCTCGGACAGGGCGTTCATCTTGGCCTCGATGGCTTCCTTGTCATCGCCCTTCAGTGCGACTTCCAGCTCACCGATGGCTTTCTCGATGGCGGCCTTCTCCTCGGCAGTCGCCTTGTCGCCCGCCTCGGTGAGCATCTTGCGGGTGGCGTGCACCAGCTGGTCGCCCTGGTTGCGCGCAGTGGCCAGCTCTTCGAACTTGCGGTCTTCCTCGGCGTTGGCCTCGGCGTCACGCACCATCTGCTCGATCTCTTCCTCGGACAGACCGGAGTTGGCCTTGATCACGATGGACTGCTGCTTGCCAGTGGCCTTGTCCTTGGCGGACACGTGCAGGATGCCGTTGGCATCGATATCGAAGGTCACTTCGATCTGCGGCACGCCACGCGGAGCCGGCGGAATCTCGGCCAGGTCGAACTTGCCGAGGGACTTGTTCTGCGCCGCCTGCTTGCGCTCGCCCTGCAGCACGTGAATGGTCACGGCGCTCTGGTTGTCGTCGGCGGTGGAGAACACCTGCGACTTCTTGGTCGGGATGGTGGTGTTCTTCTCGATCAGCGCGGTCATCACGCCACCCATGGTTTCGATACCCAGGGTCAGCGGGGAAACGTCCAGCAGCAGCACGTCCTTGACGTCACCGGCCAGTACCGCGCCCTGAATGGCAGCGCCCATGGCCACGGCTTCGTCCGGGTTGACGTCCTTGCGCGGCTCCTTGCCGAAGAACTCGGCAACGGTCTTCTGCACCAGCGGCATGCGAGTCTGACCACCGACCAGGATCACGTCGTCGATCTTGCTGACGTCGATGCCGGCATCCTTCAGCGCGGTGCGGCACGGCTCGATGGTGCGCTGCACCAGGTCCTCGACCAGCGACTCCAGCTTGGAGCGGGAGATCTTCACGTTCAGGTGCTTCGGACCGCTGGCATCCGCAGTGATGTACGGCAGGTTGACGTCGGTCTGCTGGCTCGAGGACAGCTCGATCTTGGCCTTCTCGGCAGCTTCCTTCAGGCGCTGCATCGCCAGCGGGTCACCCTTGAGGTTCATGCCGGTTTCTTTCTTGAACTCGTCGACGAGGTAGTCGATCAGGCGAATGTCGAAGTCCTCACCACCGAGGAAGGTGTCGCCGTTGGTGGCCAGCACTTCGAACTGGTGCTCACCGTCGACTTCGGCGATCTCGATCACCGACACGTCGAAGGTACCGCCACCCAGGTCATAGACGATCACGGTGTGGTCGCCCTTGGCCTTGTCCATGCCATAGGCCAGCGCAGCCGCGGTCGGCTCGTTGATGATGCGCTTGACGTCCAGACCGGCGATGCGACCGGCATCCTTGGTGGCCTGACGCTGGCTGTCGTTGAAGTAGGCCGGAACGGTGATCACCGCTTCGGTGACCGGCTCGCCGAGGTAGTCCTCAGCGGTCTTCTTCATCTTCTTCAGCACTTCGGCGCTGATCTGCGGCGGGGCCATTTTCTGGCCGTTGACCTCGACCCAGGCGTCGTTGTTGTCAGCCTTGACGATCTTGTACGGAACCATCTGGATGTCTTTCTGCACGACATCCTCGTCGAAACGACGACCGATCAGACGCTTCACCGCATACAGGGTGTTGTGCGGGTTGGTCACGGCCTGGCGCTTGGCCGACTGGCCAACCAGGGTTTCGCCGTCGTTGGCGTAAGCGATGATGGACGGCGTGGTGCGAGCGCCTTCGGCGTTCTCCAGCACCTTGACGTTGCCGTTTTCCAGAATGGAGACGCAGGAGTTGGTGGTCCCCAGGTCGATACCGATGATTTTGCCCATGAAAATTCTCCCGAAACTTTGATTTTTCCGTCGCCTCGCTTCGCAGGCGCCGGTAGCACTAAAACGCTTGACTCAGAAATGGGGTCGCCCCCGAAAATTTCAAGCCTGCTCGTCGATGGACGGCGGCGGCGTGGTCGGCGCCTTGCTCACCACGACCATGGCCGGGCGCAGCAGGCGGCCATTGAGCAGGTAGCCCTTCTGGAACACCTTGAGCACCGAGTTCGGCTCGACGTTGACACTCTCTTCCATCGCCATGGCCTGGTGATGCTCCGGGTTGAACGGAGCGCCATGCGGGTCCAGCGTTTCCAACTGATGACGCGCCAGGGTGTCGATGAACAGCTTGAGGGTCAGTTGCATGCCCTCGCGCACGCCCTTGATCGCCTCGTCGTCCGGACTGGACAGTTCCAGACCACGCTCCAGGCTGTCGACGACCGGCAGCAGGTCGTTGGCGAATTTTTCCAGGGCGAACTTGTGCGCCTTCTCCACGTCCTGCTCGGCGCGACGACGCACGTTCTGCAGCTCGGCCGCCATGCGCAGCGACTGGTCCTGCGCTGCAGCCAGCTGCTCTTCCAGTGCCTGCACGCGAGCCGCCAGGTCATCGCTCGGCGCGACATTCTCGGCCGCCTGAGCCTCGGGGTTCTGCGTATCCAGGTTCTGTTCGTCAGCCATGCCTATCTCCTCTCGAATGAATCGGCGCGAGTCCGGCCCGCGCACCTGCCCGCCTATATGGAGTCAAATCCACAGCTTTCAAGGGGCGATAGAGGAGGATTGTCAGGGAAAGAAAAAACACTGTATAAATAACCAGACATCAAATTCGAGAGCGTTCGCCATGCTGGTGCACCTGTCCATACACAACTACGCCATCGTCGACCACCTGGACCTCGAGCTGGATGCCGGCATGAGCGCCATCAGCGGCGAGACCGGTGCCGGCAAGTCGATCATGCTCGATGCCCTCGGCCTGTGCCTGGGCGACCGTGCCGACAGCGGCGTGGTGCGCCCCGGCGCGGACAAGGCCGACATCCTCGCCAGCTTCGACCTGGCGGAGATCCCCGAAGCCCGCCGCTGGCTCGCCGAGCGCGACCTGGACAGCGACGGCCCGTGCATCCTGCGCCGGGTGATCACCGCCGAGGGCCGCTCGCGCGGCTACATCAACGGCAGCCCCTGCCCGCAAGCCGACCTCAAGGCGCTCGGCGAGCTGATCATCGACATCCACAGCCAGCATGAACACCAGTCGCTGCTCAAGAGCGACACCCACCGCCGCCTGCTCGATGAGTACGCCGGCAGCCAGGAGCTGGCGCGCCAGGTGCAGCTGGCTGCACAGCGCTGGAAGCAGACGCGCAACGACCTGCAGCGCATTTCCAGCCAGGGTGATGAGCAGCGCGCCCGCCACCAGCTGCTCAGCTACCAGCTGGAAGAGCTGGAAAACCTGGCCCTGGGCGAGAACGAACTGGACGAGCTGGAGCGCGAACACAAGGCCCTGAGCAATGCCGAAGCGCTGCTCGGTGCCTGTCGTCAGGTACTCGAGCTGTGCAGCGAAAGCGATGCCGGCAACGTGCTGTCGGCGCTGACCGCCAGCCTCAACCGGCTTGGCGCCTTTGGCGGCCAGGGCGGCGCGCTGGGCGAAGCGAGCAACCTGCTGGCCAGCGCGCAGATCCAGGTCGAGGAGGCCGTGGGCGAACTGAACCGCTTCGTCGATCACTTCGATGCCGACCCGCAGCGCCAGCAGTACCTCGAAGAACGCCTGGACACCATCTACACCCTGGCCCGCAAGCACCGCATCCAGCCCACCGAGCTGGCCGCCCTGCAGCAACGACTGTTCGAGGAACTGGAGAGCCTCAATGCCGACGACCAGGCCAGCGAGCGCCTGGCCGAGGAACTGGCCGCCTACGCCCGTCATTACCAGGAGAAGGCCGCCGAACTCAGCGCACTGCGCAGCAGCGCCGCCGAGCGCCTGGCCGCAGCCGTCGAGCAGGAGATGCAGGCACTGGGCATGCCCGGCGGGCGTTTCAGCATCCAGCTGCAGAGCATGAACAGCGAAGAGCCACAGGCCAACGGCCTGGAAACCGTGGAATTCCTGGTCAGCGCCAACCCCGGTCAACCGTTGCGCGGCCTGGCCAAGGTGGCCTCGGGTGGCGAGCTGTCACGTATCAGCCTGGCAATCCAGGTGATCACCGCACAGACCTCGCGCGTCCCGACGCTGGTCTTCGACGAAGTGGATGTCGGCATTGGCGGCCCGACCGCCGAGGTCGTCGGGCAACTGCTGCGCCGCCTGGGCGAGCGCGGCCAGGTCCTCTGCGTGACCCACCTGCCCCAGGTGGCTGCACAGGGCCATCAGCACCTGTTCGTCCACAAGCGCCGCGGCGAAGAGGCCACGTCCACGGCCGTGAGCAGACTGGACGAGAACGGCCGCGTCGAGGAAATCGCGCGCATGCTCGGCGGCGTCGACCTGACCGAAGAATCCCTGGCGCACGCGCGCAAGATGGTCACCAGCGCCCAGGCCGCCTGAGACAACCATCGCCGCAGCCCGGCTCAAAGAGGCTCTGCGCTACGGCCGACAACCCGGCACGGCTCCCGAGCCCAATAAATAAAAAGGCGACCCGAGGGTCGCCTTTTTCATCGCAGCAGAAGCATCAGCTCTTCTTGCGTACGTACAACACCAGGTTGTGATCGACCAGTTCGAAGCCATGCTCACGCACGATTTCCTTCTGGCGCTTCTCGATCTCGGCGTCGAAGAACTCGATCACCTCACCGGAATCCACACAGACCATATGGTCGTGATGGCCGCTGTCGGCCAGTTCGAATACCGCATGGCCACCGTCGAAGTTGTGGCGAACCACCAGGCCCGCTGCCTCGAACTGGGTCAGTACACGGTAGACGGTCGCCAGGCCGACGTCCTCGCCTGCCTCCATCAGTGCCTTGTAGACATCTTCCGCACTCATGTGGCGGTGCTCGGCGTTGTCGAGCATCTGCAGGATCTTGACCCGTGGCAGAGTCACCTTCAGTCCAGCTTTGCGCAGTTCGTTATTTTCAACCATGGTCTGCTTTCTCATGGATGCTGTTTCGCAGCACCCTTCAATACGGGTATGATCCGGGGTTCAAGTTGCCCAAGATAGTGGAAGTCACCCTCCGATGCAAAAAACCAAGCTCTTGCTGACCAGCCTGTCGCTGACCGGGCTCTTCGCACTCGCCGGTTGTTCATTCCCCGGGGTTTACAAGATCGACATTCAACAGGGCAATGTCGTGACACAGGACATGATAGACCAGCTGCGTCCCGGAATGACCCGACGCCAAGTGCGGTTTATCATGGGCAACCCGCTGATCACCGACACCTTCCATGCCGATCGCTGGGATTATCTCTACAGCATCCAGCCAGGCGGCGGTCAGCGCCTGCAGGAACGCGTCAGCCTGGTCTTCGACGGCAGCGACCAACTGGTCGGCCTGGCCGGCGACTTCATGCCCGGCGTAAGCCGCGACCAGGCCATCCTTGGCCAGGACAGCGATACCACCAGTACGCAGCCGAAGACCAAGCCGCAGGACGACACGCCGCCAGCACCAGGCTCGCTGCTCGAGCAGATCCAGCGCGAAGTCGACCAGGTGGAAACCGTACCGGTACCGACGCCGGAGCCGCTGGACACCGAACCGCAGTAACACCCAGACATGAAAAAGCCCGGACTCGCTCCGGGCTTTTTCATGTCCGCTCGCCACGTGCAGCAAGCGCTGTGCTTCAGGCCGACTCGTCGCCCTCTTCCCGGGCCTTGGCCTTGGCCGCACGCTGCTTGCGCACCTCTTTCGGGTCGGCGATCAGCGGGCGGTAGATCTCCACGCGCTCCCCCTCGACCAGCTCGCGTTCCTCCGGCTTGCTGACCGCCTTGCCGAAGATGCCCAGCGGCGCCTGCTGCAGATCCAGCTCGGGAAAGAACTGCTGCATGCCGGAGCGCAGCGCCGCCTCGCGCACCGTGGTGCCGACCGGCACCGACAGGCGCAGCAGCTTCTGCCGTTCGGCCAGCGCGTAGACCACTTCGATCGCAATGCTCGGCTTATCCATAGAGTTGCTTGGCTCGCTGACAGAAGACATCGACCATGGTGTTGGTCGCCTGGTTGAACAGGGGCCCGAGGGTAGCGCGCACCAGCGGCCCGGCGTAGTCGAAGGTCAGATCGAGGCTGATCTTGCAGGCCTTGTCGCCCAGCGCCTTGAACTCCCAGACACCGTTCAGGCTGGTGAACGGTCCTTCCTGCAGGTTCATCTCGATGCGCTGCCCGGGCTGCAGCACATTGCGCGTGACGAAACGCTGGCTGATGCTGCCCTTGGCCACCTCGAGACTGGCCAGCATGTGCGTCTCGCTGACCTCCAGCACTTCACTGGCGCGGCACCACGGCAGGAACTGCGGGTAGCTGGCGACATCGTTGACGAGGTCAAACAGCGCCTGCGCCGGATAAGGCAGCAACGCCGAGCGCTGGATTCGAGTAGTCATTTACTTGCTCAGCTCCGCGATGAAAACGATCAGAACGCCGATCGGCGCCACGACGCGAATCAGCCAGAGGGCGAGATTGAACAGCAACGGGCTCTTGATCGCCAACTCGTCACGCACCGAATCACGGCTGAGCACCCAACCGGCGAACAGGGCGAACGCCAGGCCACCCAGCGGCAGCAAGATGCGGCTGGTCAGGTAGTCGATGCTGTCGAAGAAGGTCTTGCCGCCCTCGGCGCCCCACTGCAGCAGGTGGAAGCCATCCTCGGCGAAGACGAAGAACTTGGCCTCGGCCCAGACGTTGAACGACAGCACGGTGCCCATGCCGACCAGCCAGCACAGCAGCGCCAGCACCGCTGTGACCAGCGCACGGCTGCGTCCGCTCTTCTCGACGAAGTAGGCGACTGCCGGCTCGAGCATGGAGATCGACGAACTCCACGCCGCCACGGCCACCAGGACGAAGAAGATCAGTCCCATCACCTGGCCGAAGGCGATGTTGCCAAAGGCGATCGGCAGGGTGACGAACATCAGCCCCGGGCCACCGCCCGGCTCCAGGCCGGCGGCGAAGACGATGGGAAACAGGGCCAGACCAGCGGTCAGCGCGACCAGGGTATCGAGCAGGCCGACGGTCAGCACGGTGGCGCCGATCGATGCCTTCTTCGGCATGTAGGCGCCGTACACCATGATCGAGCCAACGCCGACGCTCAGGGTGAAGAAGGCATGCCCCATGGCGGCGAGAATGCCGCCCTGCACCTTGCTGGCGTCGAAATGGAAGAGGAAATCGAAGCCTTCGCGGAAGTGCCCGGTGGTAAAGCTGTAGCCCAGCAGCACCAGGAGCAGCACGAACAGCAGCGGCATCATGATGCGCAGGCTGCGCTCCAGCCCCGCGACCACGCCCTTGGCGATGACGAACGCAGTGATCAGCATGAACAGGCTGTGCCACAGGGTCAGCCGCCAGGGGTCCGCAGTCAGCCCGCCGAACGCCGCACCGGCGCCTTCGGCGGTGATACCGGTGAAGTCGCCACGCCCCATGCTGAGGATGTAGTCCAGCGACCAGCCGGCCACCACGCTATAGAAGGACAGGATCAGCAGGGCCGCGACCATGCCGCCCAGCGCCGCCAGCGACCAGCCTTTCGACGCGCCCGCCTCGATGGCGAGGCTCTTCATCGAATTGACCGGGCTCTGCCGGCCACGCCGGCCGATCAGGGTTTCCGCCAGCATGATCGGCACGCCCACCAGGGCGATGCAGAACAGGTACATGACGACGAATGCACCGCCGCCATAGACCCCAGTCATGTAGGGGAACTTCCAGATATTGCCGAGGCCTACTGCCGAGCCGGTAGCCGCCAGAATGAATACCCAACGACTGGCCCAGGCGCCATGAATCGAAACGTTGTCGCTCGCCATTACGGCCAACACCCCATCACTACGGGAAAAAGATCGCGCATTGTCGAAGATTAGCCGGACAGGCTCAAGCTTGGCTCGGTAAAGCCCCATGGCGCAGGCGCGGGCGACTCCCTATAATGCGCGCCCTATGGCTAAGCAAAAGAAACATCCACAAGGCACCATCGCGCTGAACAAAAAGGCGCTGCACGATTATTTCGTCGAACAGAAGTTCGAGGCGGGCGTCGCCCTGGCTGGCTGGGAAGTGAAGAGCCTGCGCGCCGGCAAGGCCCAGCTGGTGGACAGCTACGTACTGCTCAAGGACGACGAAGCCTGGCTGATGGGGGCGCATATCACCCCGTTGAAAACCGCCAGCACCCACGTCATCGCCGACCCGATCCGCACGCGCAAGCTGCTGCTGAACAAGCGTGAGCTGGACAAGCTGTTCGGTGCCGTGCAGCAGAAGGGCTACACCTGCGTCGCCCTGTCGCTGTACTGGAAACAGCACCTGGTCAAATGCGAGATCGCCCTGGCCAAGGGCAAGAAGGACTTCGACAAGCGTCACGTCGAGAAAGAGCGCGACGCCAACCGTGAAGTCCAGCGCGCCATGCGCAGCAAGGGCAAGGACGACTGACAGCGGCGCGGGCCATGAGCGCTTTCACAGCGACTCTGGCTCCAGCTTGTAGCTGCCTATAGTCCCTGCCGACGCTGCGCTCGCGCCACGCGCCGAGCCTCCAGCTGAACTTCCGCCAGCACTTCCTGCACATAGTCGATGTGCCGGTTGGACAGGTCGCGCGCGTCCTCCGCACGCCCTTCGATGATCGCCTCGAACAGCGCCCGGTGCTGACTGATCAGCATGTCGCGGGTTTCTTCGCGCTGGGCGTACATGCCACCGATGTTGGTCACCACGTTACGCTTGAGCAGATCGAACAGCCCGCGGATGGTGTGCAGCAGCACGGCATTGTGGCTGGCTTCGGCAATCGCCAGATGGAAGCGCGCATCGGCCGCGCCCTCCTCGGCCCGCGTGACCTTGCCAGCGCGCGAGTAGCAGTCCTGCAAGGCCTCGAACGCCTCGCTCAGCCGTTGCCGGTCGATATCGGTGGCTCGCCGGGCCGCGTAGTAGGCACAGGAACCTTCCAGCGTATGGCGGAATTCCAGCAGGTCGCGCTGGGCATCCTCCTTGTTCTCCAGCAGGTGCAACAGCGGGTCGCTGAAGGTCGAGCCCAGTGATTCGGCCACATAGTTGCCGCCACCCTGACGGCTGACCAGCAACCCCTTGGCCACCAGTTTCTGAATCGCCTCGCGCAGGGACGGACGTGACACGCCGAACTGCTCGGCCAGTGCGCGCTCGGCAGGCAGCCGCTCGCCGGCACGCAGGGTGCCTTCGAGAATCATGGTTTCCAGTTGCGCGACGATGTCGTCCGAGAGACGACGCTGTCGCACCAGACCTACTTCCATTGCGCGCTTCTCCATTGGTTTGACCAGGCCATATGCAGCATGGCGCAAGCCTATAGCGCCGCCCCGCGACGAACAAGACAGCATTCTACGACCAAAGTCTTAGCCCTGCGATTTGACAGCGCATTGATCGACTTTTAACCTGAGCCGGCTGCTTTGTAAATTGGTCTTACCAATTAACCCAATTCAATAACAAGAACGAGTCGTCGAGGTCACGCCATGAAGCCCCATAGCGCTGCACGTCTGCCGAATACCGCATCCCCCCTGCTACTGCGCCGCGTGCGCCTTGCCGCGGAGTAAGCCCCATGTCCAACGGAATTCTCGCCCTGCTGGCGTTCTCGCCGATCCTGCTCGCCGCCATCCTGCTGATCGGCCTGCGCTGGCCGGCCAAGCGCGCCATGCCGCTGGTCTACCTGGTCACCGCCGCCGTCGGCCTGTTCGCCTGGGACATGAGCCTCAACCGCGTGCTGGCCTCCACCCTGCAAGGCCTACTGATCACCCTCGGCCTGCTGTGGATCATCTTCGGCGCGATCCTGCTGCTGAACACCCTCAAGCATTCCGGCGGCATCACCGCCATCCGTGCCGGTTTCACCACCATCAGCCCTGACCGTCGCATCCAGGCCATCATCATCGCCTGGCTGTTCGGCTGCTTCATCGAGGGCGCCTCGGGTTTCGGTACCCCCGCCGCCATCGCTGCCCCGCTGCTGGTGGCCATCGGCTTCCCGGCCATGGCTGCGGTGCTGATGGGCATGCTGGTTCAGAGCACGCCGGTGTCCTTCGGCGCGGTCGGCACGCCTATCATCGTCGGCGTCAACACCGGCCTGGATACCGCGACCATCGGCGCCCACCTGGTGGAGCAAGGTTCCTCCTGGGCGCAGTTCCTGCAACTGATCACCAGTGAAGTGGCGATCATCCACGCCACCGTCGGCGTCCTGATGCCCACCATCATGGCGATGATGCTGACCCGTTTCTTCGGTGCCGAGAAAAGCTGGAAAGCAGGCCTGGCAGTCCTGCCGTTCGCCATCTTCGCCGGTTTCGCCTTCGTCATCCCCTACGTCTTCACCGGCGTGTTCCTCGGCCCGGAATTCCCCTCCCTGCTGGGCGGCCTGATCGGCCTGGCCATCGTCACCAGCGCCGCACGCGTCGGCTTCCTGGTACCGAAGCAGACCTGGGACTTCGCCCCGGCGGACAAGTGGCCGAGCGAATGGCTGGGCAGCGTCGAGATGAAACTGGACGAGCTGACCGCCAAGCCGATGAGCGCACTGCGCGCCTGGCTGCCCTACGTGCTGGTCGGCGCCCTGCTGGTGATCAGCCGCGTGTTCCCGCAGGTGGGCAACGCCCTGAAAGCCGTGGTGGTGAACTTCCCCGACCTGCTCGGCGAAGCCGGCGTCAGCGCCAGCTTCCAGCCGCTGTACCTGCCAGGCGGCATTCTGGTCGCCGTGGTACTGGCCACTTTCTTCCTGCACGGCATGAAGGCGCGTGACCTGGGCAAGGCCGTCAAGGAATCCTCCAGCGTGCTGCTCAGCGCCGGCTTCGTGCTGCTGTTCACCGTGCCGATGGTGCGCATCCTGATCAACTCCGGCGTCAACGGTGCCGAGCTGGCCAGCATGCCGATCCTGATGGCGCGCTGGGTCGCTGACAGCGTCGGCGGCATCTACCCGCTGCTGGCACCGAGCATCGGCGCCCTGGGCGCGTTCATCGCCGGTTCCAACACCGTCAGCAACATGATGTTCAGCCAGTTCCAGTTCGGCGTGGCCAGCAGCCTGGGCATCTCCAGCGCGCTGATCGTCGCGGTGCAGGCCGTGGGCGCCGCCGCCGGCAACATGGTGGCGATCCACAACGTGGTCGCGGCATCGGCCACCGTTGGCCTGCTGGGCCGCGAAGGCAGTACCCTGCGCAAGACCATCTGGCCGACGCTGTACTACGTGCTGTTCACCGGCATCATCGCGCTGGTGGCGATCTACGTACTGGGCATCAGCGACCCGCTGGTCGCCCGCTGAACACAAGGTTCCACTGCGCCCCGGCCATGCCGGGGCTCTTGCCGTCAGGCTACGCTTCCCCTTTTTCAGCAACAGGATGAGCCCATGATCATTTCTGCCTCTACCGACTATCGCGCCGCCGCTCAGCGCAAGCTGCCGCCCTTCCTGTTCCACTACGTCGATGGTGGTGCCTATGCCGAGCACACCTTGCGCCGCAACGTCGCCGACCTGTCGGACATCGAGCTGCGGCAGCGGGTGCTGAAGAACATGTCCGAGCTGGACCTGTCCACCGAGCTGTTCGGCGAGAAGATGTCGATGCCGGTCGGTCTGGCGCCGGTCGGCCTCACCGGCATGTTCGCCCGCCGCGGCGAAGTGCAGGCGGCCAAGGCGGCGGCGGCCAAGGGCCTGCCCTTCACCCTGTCCACCGTGTCGGTGTGCCCGATCGAGGAAGTGGCGCCGGCGATCGACCGGCCCATGTGGTTCCAGCTTTACGTTCTGAAGGACCGCGGCTTCATGAAGAACGCCCTGGAGCGGGCCAAGGCCGCTGGCTGCTCGACCCTGGTGTTCACCGTGGACATGCCCGTGCCAGGCGCCCGCTACCGCGACGCCCACTCCGGCATGAGCGGCCCGAACGCGGCCATGCGTCGCGTGCTGCAGGCCATGACCCACCCGCAGTGGGCCTGGGACGTCGGTCTGCTGGGCAAGCCGCATGACCTGGGCAACATCTCCGCCTACCGTGGCAACCCCACGGGTCTGGCCGACTACATCGGCTGGCTGGGCGCCAACTTCGACCCGTCGATCTCCTGGAAGGACCTGGAGTGGATCCGCGACTTCTGGGACGGCCCGATGGTCATCAAGGGCATCCTCGACCCGGAAGACGCCCGCGACGCCGTCAGCTTCGGTGCCGACGGCATCATCGTCTCCAACCACGGCGGTCGTCAGCTCGACGGCGTGCTGTCCAGCGCCCGTGCCCTGCCGGCCATCGCCGACGCGGTCAAGGGTGACCTGAAGATTCTCGCCGATTCCGGCATCCGCACCGGCCTGGACGTGGTGCGCATGCTCGCCCTCGGCGCCGATACCGTGCTGCTCGGTCGCGCCTTCATCTACGCCCTGGCTGCCGCCGGTGGCGCCGGCGTGAGCAACCTGCTCGACCTGATCGAGAAGGAGATGCGCGTGGCCATGGTGCTGACGGGAGCCAAGTCCATCGCCGAGATCTCCTCGGACCTGCTGGTAAAGGAGCGCTGAGTCGATGACCGCTGCCGCCACCACCCCGAGCCGTGAAGACCTGCTGGCGCAGATGCGCCAGATCGTCGGTGCCAGCCATGTGCTGACCGACGAGCAAGGCACGCGGCGCTTCCGCAAGGGCCACCGTACCGGCGAGGGCAACGTCCTGGCGGTGGTGCGCCCGGGCTCCCTGCTGGAGCAATGGCGTATTCTCCAGGCGGCGGTCGCGGCTGATCGCATCGTCATCATGCAGGCCGCCAACACCGGCCTGACCGGTGGTTCCACCCCCGACGGCGACGACTACGACCGCGAGATCGTGCTGATCAGCACCCTGCGCGTCAGCGGCGTGCAGCTGATCAACGATGGCCAGCAGGTGGTGTGCCTGCCTGGTGCCACCCTCGACCGCCTGGAACAGGCGCTGGCACCGCTGAATCGCGAACCGCACTCGGTGATCGGCTCCTCGTGCATCGGCGCTTCGGTGCTCGGCGGCATCTGCAACAACTCCGGCGGCGCCCTGGTACGCCGTGGCCCGGCCTACACCGAACTGGCGCTGTATGCGCAGCTGAAAGACGACGGCTCGCTGGAACTGGTCAATCACCTGGGGATCGAGCTCGGCGACAGCCCCGAGGAAATCCTCACCCGCCTGCAGCAGGGCGACTACAGCCCGCAGCAGGTGCGCAACGAGGCCACCGCCAAGGCCTCCGACGCACGCTATGGCGAGCACGTGCGCGATGTCGACGCCGACACCCCGGCGCGCTTCAATGCCGACCCGTCACGCCTGTTCGAGGCCTCCGGTTCGGCCGGCAAGCTGTGCCTGTTCGCGGTGCGCCTGGACACCTTCCCGAAGGAGCCGAGCACGGTGTTCTACATCGGCAGCAACGACCCGCACGACCTGACCGAGGTGCGCCGCCACCTGCTGGCCAGGCTGCCGCGCCTGCCGATCGCGGGGGAATACATCCACCGCACCGCCTTCGACATCGGCGAGAAGTACGGCAAGGACACCTTTCTGGTGATCGACAAGTTCGGCACTTCCAGGGTGCCGGCGGCCTTCGCCATGAAGAGCCGGGTCGACGGGTTCTTCGAGCGCTTCGGCCTGCGTGGCGTGACCGATAAAGTGATCCAGGCGCTGATGAACCTGCTGCCCAGCCACCTGCCCGCGCGCATGCGCGAGTACCGCGACCGCTTCGAGCATCACCTGCTGGTGCGGGTATCCAACGACACCCTGGAGCAGACCCGCGCCTTCCTCGCCGAGTTCTTCGCTGGCAGCGACAGCGGCGCCTACTTCGAATGCGACGCCGAGGAAGGCCGCAAGGCGTTCCTGCATCGCTTCGCCGTCGCCGGTGCCGCGATCCGCTACCGCGAGGCGCACCGCAGCAGCGTCGAGGACATCCTCGCCCTGGACATCGCCCTGCGCCGCAACGATCGCGACTGGGTCGAGACACTGCCGGACGAGATGGAGGAGCAGATCATCCACAAGCTCTACTACGGGCACTTCTTCTGCCACGTGTTCCACCAGGACTACATCGTCAAGAAAGGCAACGACCCGATCGCGATGGAACACCGTATGTGGGCGCTGCTCGACGAGCGCCGCGCCGAATATCCGGCCGAGCACAACGTCGGCCACCTGTACGTGGCCAAGCCGGCGCTGGCGGGCTTCTATCGCGAACTCGACCCGACCAACAGCTTCAACCCCGGTATCGGCCACACCTCGAAGAAGAAACACTGGGGCGATTGCTGCTGATACGTTACGCAGCAGCGGCTTCAGAGCTTCGCGGCTGAAGCCGCTCCTACGGATAAGCACGCACGCCGGATACAGTCCGAGCCCGGATGCAATCCGGGGCAACCTGACAGCCATTTTTCCGGTTTTCATCCGCGCTACACAAAACAAAGGCCCGCCAATTGGCGGGCCTTGTCGTTTGCCGCTGCGACAGATCAGGCGAAGACGATCTCGTCGCCCTCCACCTTGGCCTTGACCTGCACACCCGGAGCGAAGTCGCCTGCCAGGATGCGCTGCGCCAGCGGGTTCTCGATCCAGCGCTGGATCGCACGCTTGAGCGGGCGCGCGCCATACACCGGGTCGTAACCGACGGCGATCAGCTTGTCGAGCGCCTCCGGCGTCAGTTCCAGGCTCAGCTCACGCTCGGCCAGGCGGCCACGCAGGCGCTGCAGCTGAATCTCGGCGATGCCGGCGATCTGCTCGCGGCCCAGCGGCTCGAATACCACCACCTCGTCGATCCGGTTGATGAACTCGGGGCGGAAGTGGCTACTCACCGCGTCCATCACCGCCGCGCGCTGCGCTTCCCTGTCGCCGACCAGTTCCTGGATCTGCGCCGAGCCCAGGTTGGAGGTCATCACGATCACGGTGTTCTTGAAGTCCACGGTACGCCCGTGGCTGTCGGTCAGCCGGCCATCCTCGAGCACCTGCAGCAGCACGTTGAACACATCCGGGTGCGCCTTCTCGACTTCGTCCATCAGCACCACCGAGTAGGGTTTGCGGCGTACCGCCTCGGTCAGGTAACCGCCCTCCTCGTAGCCGACGTAACCGGGCGGCGCACCGATCAGGCGCGCCACGCTGTGCTTCTCCATGAACTCGGACATGTCGATGCGCACCAGCGCCTCCTCGGTGTCGAAGAGAAACTCGGCCAGCGCCTTGCACAGCTCGGTCTTACCCACCCCGGTCGGGCCGAGGAAGAGGAACGAGCCGCTCGGTCGGTTCGGGTCCGCCAGCCCCGCGCGTGAACGGCGCACGGCGTTGGCCACGGCGACTACCGCTTCGTCCTGGCCGATCACCCGCTGGTGCAGCAGGCCTTCCATCTTCAGCAGCTTCTCGCGCTCACCCTCGAGCATCTTGCTCACCGGGATGCCGGTCCACTTGGAAACGACCTCGGCGATTTCCTCGTCGGTGACCTTGTTGCGCAGCAGCTGGTTCTCGCTCTTGCCGTGCTGGTCGACCATCTGCAGGCTGCGTTCCAGATCGGGGATCACGCCGTACTGCAGCTCGGCCATGCGGTTGAGGTCACCCTTGCGCCGTGCGGCCTCCAGCTCGGTCTTGGCCTGTTCGATCTTCTGCTGGATCTGCGCCGAACCCTGCACCTCGGCCTTTTCCGACTTCCAGATCTCGTCGAGGTCGGCGTACTCCTTCTCCAGCTTGGCGATGTCGTCTTCGAGCTTGATCAAGCGTTTCTTGGTCGCCTCGTCGTCTTCCTTCTTCAGCGCCTCGCGCTCGATCTTCAGCTGGATCAGACGGCGATCCAGGCGATCCAGCTCCTCGGGCTTGGAGTCGATCTCCATGCGAATGCGGCTGGCGGCCTCGTCGATCAGGTCGATGGCCTTGTCCGGCAGCTGGCGGTCGGTGATGTAGCGATGGCTGAGCTTGGCCGCGGCGATGATCGCGCCATCGGTGATGGTCACCCCGTGGTGCACCTCATAGCGCTCTTTCAGGCCACGGAGGATGGCGATGGTGTCCTCCTCGCTCGGCTCGTCCACCAGCACCTTCTGGAAGCGACGCTCCAGTGCGGCGTCCTTCTCGATGAACTGGCGGTACTCATCCAGCGTAGTCGCGCCAACGCAATGCAGCTCGCCCCGCGCCAGCGCGGGCTTGAGCATGTTGCCGGCATCCATCGCGCCTTCGGCCTTGCCGGCGCCAACCATGGTGTGCAGTTCGTCGATGAACAGGATCACCCGGCCTTCCTGCTTGGCCAGCTCGTTGAGCACCGCCTTGAGGCGCTCCTCGAACTCGCCACGGAACTTGGCGCCGGCGATCAGCGAGCCCATGTCCAGCGACAGCAGGCGCTTGTCCTTCAGGCCATCGGGCACCTCACCGTTGATGATGCGCTGCGCCAGCCCCTCGGCGATGGCGGTCTTGCCGACACCGGGTTCACCGATCAGCACCGGGTTGTTCTTGGTACGCCGCTGCAGGACCTGGATGGTGCGGCGGATCTCGTCGTCACGCCCGATCACCGGGTCGAGCTTGCCGTCCTCGGCGCGCTTGGTCAGGTCGACGGTGTACTTGTCCAGCGCCTGGCGCGACTCCTCGACATTGGGGTCGTTGACGGCCTGGCCGCCACGCAGGTTGGCGATGGCATTTTCCAGGGCCTTCTTCGATACGCCCTGGCCAAGCAGCAGCTTGCCGAGCCTGGTGTTCTCGTCCATGGCGGCGAGCAGCACCAGCTCGCTGGAAATGAACTGGTCGCCCTTCTGCTGGGCCAGGCGGTCGGCCTGGTTGAGCAGGCGCGCCAGGTCCTGCGACAGATTGATGTCGCCGGTGGGGTTCTGCAGCTTGCCGAGCTGGTCCAGCTCGCGGGTCAGGCCCTGGCGCAGGCTGTTGATGTCGAAGCCCACCTGCATCAGCAGGGGCTTGATCGAACCGCCCTGCTGCTCGAGCAGGGCCTGCATCAGGTGCAGCGGTTCGATGGCCGCGTGGTCCATGCCCACGGCCAGGGATTGGGCGTCGGAGAGTGCAAGTTGCAGCTTGCTGGTCAAACGATCGATACGCATAAATGTCCTTCCTCCAGAAGAGCGGGCCGGGACAACATCCCCGAAAACCGATACCCGCCGAGATGAAGACTAGATAAGGACGATTACGCCGTATTCAAGATCAGGCGATTTGATCCAGGTCAAGCGCGCCTACAGCCAGGTGACCTGTTGCTCCAGCGGGAAGCGCAAGCGCGGGTTGTACACGCCCTTCTCGCCCTGGCGACCGACGGCCAGGAGCATGATCGGTATGGCCTGGCGCGGAATCTCCAGCACGCGGCGCAGGCGCACTTCATCGAAGCCTTCCATCGGACAGGTCGCGTAACCGTGGCTGTGGAAGGCCAGCATCAGGTTCTCGGCCGCCAGCGCAGTGGACTTCACCGCCCACAGGCGCATGTCCGCCCGGCTGTTGGGCGTTCGCATCAGGGCCTTGCGCAGCCCCAGCAGGCGTACCAGCTGGCGCTTGAACAGCCCGAGCAGTCCCAGCGGCCCCTGGTTGTACTGAAACGGCGCGGTCTTGCTGTAGAAACTGCGGATGCGGGCCGGCACCTCGGCTTCCGGCCAGTAGTCGATGACGTTGCGGCACGCCTGACGCCAGGTGTCCGGACGGGCCAGCACCGCGATGATCAGTGGCGCACGTGCAGCGTTCTGGCCCATGCAGACCGGGTGCAGGCGGGCCAGCAGGCCCGGGTCGCGAATGACCTGGAAGCTCCAGGGCTGCAGGTTGCAGGAATTCGGCGCCAGCACGGCCAGCTCCAGGCAGTCGCGGATCACCTCCTCCGCCACCGGTTCGGGCGTGAAGCGGCGCACGGCACGGCGCCCTTCGATCAGCGCGCGCAACTCGGCCGGCGACGCCATGGCAGGCAATTGCTCATTGGGAAAGCTGGTCATGGTCGCACTCCTCGGCAAGTCGTCCGATTAAGCAAGCGGACGACCGCATGAACAAGGGTGCATGAGGAAATGGCCGTGGTTTTGGCCGATTCGCCACGCCTGCCGGCTCGTTCGAGCTGGCAGGCCCATGGTTCAGAGGCCGAGCGCTTTCTCGACGGCCTGGATGAGCGCCGGGTCGTCCGGCGTGGTGCGTGGGGAGAAACGCGCCAGCACACGACCGTCCTGGCCAACCAGGAACTTCTCGAAGTTCCAGGTGATGTCGCCCGGAAACTCGGCGCCCTCACCGGCGAGCAGGCGATACAACGGATGGCGCCCTGGGCCGTTGACCTCCAGCTTGCTGCCCAGCGGAAAGCTCACCCCGTAGTTGAGGCTGCAGAACTCACGGATTTCCTCCTCGCTGCCAGGTTCCTGGCCGGCGAACTGGTTGCAGGGCACACCGAGCACGGTGAAGCCATTGCCCTTGTACTGCTGGTAGAGCTTCTCCAGCCCGGCGTACTGAGGGGTCAGGCCGCACTTGGAGGCGACGTTGACCACCAGCACCACCTGGCCCTTGTAGGGCGCCAGCGGCAGTTCCTGGCCGTCCAGCGCGCGTAGATTGAGATCGTGAAAGGCACTCATGACGAACTTCCTCAGCGAATTCAGTGCAGCGGGCGCGTGGCCCTGAAACGGCTGGCCCGAAGACCAACGGGCATGCATGAAAAAGGCGCCCTGAGGCGCCTTTATCGCAAACTTCAGCTTAGCAGTGGTTCCGCCAAGGGGAACGACCGCAAGTCGCCCGACAGGCAACTCAGTGGTGGTGACCACCTTCGCCATGGATGTGACCGTGGGCCACTTCTTCGGCGCTGGCTTCACGCACGTCGACGACCTTGACCTTGAAGTTCAGGCGCTGGCCAGCCAGCGGGTGGTTGCCGTCGACGGTCACGTCGTCGCCGTCGATATCACGGATGGTGACGATCTGCATGCTGCCGTCCGGGCCGGACGCGTGGAACTGCATGCCCACTTCCAGGGTGTCGACGCCTTCGAACATGGCGCGGCTCAGGGTCGCGACCAGCTCGGCGCTGTATTCGCCGTAGGCTTCTTCCGGCTCGACGGAGACTTCGACTTCGTCGCCCGCCTGCTTGCCCACCAGGGCCTTCTCCAGGCCGACGATGATGTTGCCGGCGCCATGCAGGTATACCAGCGGCGCGCCGCCAGCGGAGCTGTCGATCACCTCGCCGGCATCGTTGGTCAGGGTATAGTCGATGGAGACGGCCTTGTTGGCGGCGATCAGCATGTGGAGACCTTTTGCGAAAGAGAAATGAACGGTCAAGTCTAACCAAGGCTGGCCGCGATTGCGACCCGACCCCGGACAAACGGGCCGCATGGATCGTTGATTTTCGTCAGGACGAACATGGCGATTGGCTGGCAGTCTTGTCTTGTGGTCATACTCAGCATGTACGCCACCGACCGCCCTGGCAGAATCGGCCCTGGGTACTCGATCCCGAACAGCGCCAGGCCAGGCTGGGCAGCCCATTCGCCTGTGGCTGGTGCGCCAGGGATCGGTCGCACGAACCCTCCAAGGAAGCTTAAATGTCGGCACGCAACATTCTGGTGATCAACTGCGGCAGTTCGTCGATCAAGTTCGCGCTGGTCAACGAGGCACAAGAAACCTTCATCCTCAGCGGCCTGGCCGAGCGTCTGGGCAGCCCTGAAGCGGTCCTGCACTGGCGCCTGGGCGAACACAAGGACAGCCTGGCGCTGCCAGGCGCGGACCATCGTCAGGCGCTGTCCCATCTGCTGCCGATCGTGCAGCAGGCCGCAGCCGGCGCCCTGCACGGCATTGGCCACCGCGTGGTGCACGGCGGTGAACACTTCTCCGGCGCCAGCCGCCTGGATGCCTCCAGCCTGCACAGCATCCGCCAGATCGCACCACTGGCGCCGCTGCACAACCCCGCCAATCTGCAGGGCATCGAAGCGGCGATGAAACTGTTCCCGGACCTGGTCCAGGTGGCGGTCTTCGACACCGCCTTCCACCAGACCCTGCCCGAACACGCCTTCCGCTACGCCGTCCCGCAGGCGCTGTACGCCGAACATGGCGTGCGCCGCTACGGTTTCCACGGCACCAGCCACCGCTACGTCAGCCAGAAGGCCGCGCAGATGAGCGGCCTGGCGGTCGAGGCCAGCAGCTGGCTGGTAGCCCACCTGGGCAACGGCAGCTCCACCTGCGCCGTGGAGAACGGCCTAAGCCGTGACACCAGCATGGGGCTGACTCCGCTGGAAGGTCTGGTGATGGGCACACGCAGCGGTGACGTCGACCCCAACCTGCACAGCCACCTGGCCCGAACCCTGGGCTGGAGCCTGGAGCAGATCGACGCCATGCTCAACCACGACAGCGGCCTGCTCGGCCTTTCCGGGCTGTCCAACGACATGCGCACGCTGGAGCAGGCGCGCGAGCAGGGCCATCCCGGCGCCACCCTGGCCATCGAGGTGTTCTGCTACCGCCTGGCCAAGTCGCTGGCCGCCATGAGCTGCGCCCTGCAGCGTCTCGACGGTGTGGTCTTCACCGGCGGCATCGGCGAGAACTCGGCGCTGATCCGGCGCAAGACCCTCGACCATCTCGGCCTGCTCGGGCTGAAGCTCGACGAGCAGGCCAACGCCCGCTGCATACGCGGCATCGCCGGCGCGATTCATGCGCCGGGCCACCCGCGCGTGCTGGTGGTGCCCACCAATGAAGAGCGGCAGATCGCCCTCGACACCCTTGCCCTGCTCGACTGAGGCTTTTTCATGCACACATTCTTCATCGCCCCCACCGGTTTCGGTGTCGGTCTCACGTCCATCAGCCTTGGCCTGGTCGGTGCCCTGGAGCGCAGCGGCCTGAAGGTCGGCTTCTTCAAGCCCATCGCCCAGCCGCATGCCGGTGACCTCGGGCCGGAGCGCTCCAGTGAACTGATCGCCCGCACCCATGGCCTGCACTCGCCCAAGCCGCTGCCACTCAGCCATGTCGAGCGCATGCTCGGCGACGGCCAGCTGGACGAGCTGCTGGAAGAGATCATCAGCCTCTATCAGCAGGCAGCCGCCGGCAAGGACGTGGTCATCGTCGAAGGCATGGTGCCGACACGCCACGCCAGCTACGCCGCGCGCGTCAACTTCCACCTGGCCAAGAGCCTGGACGCCGACGTGATTCTGGTCAGCGCCCCGGAGGACGAGAGCCTCACCGAACTGTCCGACCGCGTCGAGATCCAGGCCCAGCTGTTCGGTGGGCCGAAAGACCCGAAGGTACTCGGGGTGATCCTCAACAAGGTACGCAGCGAGGACGGCATCGATGCCTTCGCCGAGCGCCTGGAAGACCTGTCGCCGCTGCTCAAGAGCGGCGACTTCCGCCTGCTCGGCTGCATCCCCTGGCAGGACGAACTGAACGCGCCGCGCACCAAGGACGTTGCCGAGCTGCTCGGCGCCCGCATCCTCAATGCCGGTGACTACGAGCAGCGGCGCATGATGAAGATCGTGCTCTGCGCCCGCGCCGTGGCCAACAGCGTGCAGCTGCTCAAGCCCGGCACCCTGGTGGTGACGCCCGGTGACCGTGACGACATCATCCTCTCGGCCTGCCTGGCCGCGATGAACGGCGTGCCGCTGGCCGGCCTGCTGCTGTGCAGCGACTTCGCCCCCGATCCGCGCATCATGGAGCTGTGCCAGGGAGCGCTGGCCAGCGGCCTGCCGGTGATGACGGTAAGCACCGGTTCCTATGACACCGCCACCCACCTCAACCGCCTGAACAAGGAAATCCCGCTGGATGACCGCGAGCGCTCGGAGAAGGTCTCCGACTTCGTCGCCGGGCACATCGACCATGACTGGCTGCGCACCCGCTGCGGCACGCCGCGCGAACTGCGCATGTCGCCACCGGCATTCCGCTATCAGCTGGTGCAGCGGGCCAAGGCCGCTGCCAAGCGGATCGTCCTGCCCGAGGGCAGCGAACCGCGTACCGTGCAGGCTGCCGCCATCTGCCAGGCGCGTGGCATCGCCCGCTGCGTGTTGCTGGCCAAGCCGGAAGACGTGCAGGCCGTGGCGCGTGCGCAGGGCATCGAACTGCCGGACGGGCTGGAAATCCTCGACCCGGACCTGATTCGTGGTCGCTATGTCGAGCCGATGGTCGAGCTGCGCAAGGGCAAGGGCCTGAATGCGCCGATGGCCGAGGCACAACTGGAAGACACCGTGGTGCTGGGCACCATGATGCTGGCGCTGGATGAGGTCGACGGCCTGGTGTCCGGCGCCATCCACACCACCGCCAACACCATTCGCCCGGCCCTGCAGCTGATCAAGACCGCTCCTGGTTACAACCTGGTGTCCTCGGTGTTCTTCATGCTGCTGCCGGACCAGGTGCTGGTCTATGGCGACTGCGCGGTGAACCCCGACCCGAATGCCGAGCAACTGGCCGAGATCGCCCTGCAGAGCGCCGCCTCCGCGCAGGCCTTCGGCATTGCGCCGAGAGTGGCGATGCTCAGCTACTCCACCGGCGACTCCGGCAGTGGCGAGGAAGTGGAGAAGGTCCGCGCAGCGACCCGCCTGGCTCGCGAGAAACGCCCGGAGCTGCCACTCGACGGCCCGTTGCAGTACGATGCCGCCGCCATCGACAGCGTCGGCCGGCAGAAGGCGCCGAACAGCCCGGTCGCCGGGCGTGCCACGGTGTTCGTGTTCCCCGACCTGAACACCGGCAACACCACCTACAAGGCCGTGCAGCGCAGCGCCGACTGCATCAGCGTCGGCCCCATGCTGCAGGGCCTGCGCAAGCCGGTGAACGACCTGTCGCGCGGTGCGCTGGTCGATGACATCGTCTATACCATCGCGCTGACGGCGATTCAGGCGGCGGACCTGCCGAGCTGACCCCGGAAATGCGCCATGTACCGCAACGAACCGGGCGCACCGACGGCCGGCGTGCATGGCGCAAGCCCGAGGCTGACGAAACCCCCTGGTCATGGCTGGCACTTGCAGGTCAGTGCACAGCCGTTAACCTTGGCGCCGAACCAGCTCGCCGCACGCAATGCCGCAGCTCTTTCAACCGCAACGGGGCTCAGCGAAAGCCCCATTCTCAGGCTGCCCGCCGGGCGTGCAGCCTGCCTACGGAGGCGTTCGCCCGATGCTGCATTTTCTCCCTGCGCCACTGCGCGGCCTGATCGCCGGGCTGATGCTGGCACTCAACACGCTGTTCTGGTGCTGGCCGCTGTTCATCGTCGCCCTGCTGAAACTGCTGCTGCCGTTCGCCCCCATCCAGCGCGCGCTGCGCTTCGTCATGCACGGCATCGCGGAAAGCTGGATCGGCGTCAACAAGTTCTGGATGCGCCTGGTCGGCACCATCGAATGGAACGTCCAGGGCCTGGAGCGCTTCGATACCCGGCACTCCTACCTGGTGACCAGCAACCACCAGAGCTGGGTCGACATCCTCGTGCTGCAGTACCTGCTCAACCGGCGCATGCCGCTGCTGAAGTTCTTCCTCAAGCAGGAGCTGATCTGGGTCCCGGTGATCGGCCTGTGCTGGTGGGCGCTGGAGTTTCCGTTCATGAAGCGCTTCAGCAAGGAGTACCTGGCCAAGTACCCGGAGAAACGCGGCCAGGACCTGGCCACCACTCGCAAGGCGTGCGCCCGCTACAAGACCAACCCGGTGGCGGTGTTCAACTTCCTCGAAGGCACCCGCCTGACCCCGGCCAAGCACGCCCAGCAGCAATCGCCGTTCAGGCATCTGCTCAAGCCCAAGGCTGGCGGCATCGCCTTCGTGCTGGACGCCATGGGCGAGCAACTGCACGCCATCGTCAACGTCACCATTCACTACCCGCACGGCGTGCCGGGCTTCTGGGACCTGCTCTGCGGTCGCCTGGACGCTGTCCAGGTGCGTTTCCGGCAGGTCGACATCCCGCGTGAATTCATCGGCCGCAACTACGACCAGGACGAGGACTACCGCCGGGCCTTCCAGCAGTGGGTCAACCGTCTGTGGGAAGAGAAGGACGCGGAGCTCGCCAGCCTGCACCAGCAGGCCTGAGCGACGCCGCCGGGGTCAGTCCTCGCGCGGCAGCGGCAACGTACTCCAGTCCAGCTGGGCCGGCACCCGCAAGGCAGTGCCGGCCGGCACCCCCGGCGCCACCAGAAAGCCCTGCATGAAGTTGCAGTGATGCTGCACCAGCCACTCGCGCTGGGCCTGGGTCTCGACCCCTTCGGCAATCACCTCCAGGCCCAGATGGCGGCCGAGATCGATGATGGTGCTGACCACTGCGGCATCGCGCGGTGAATCGAGCATGTTGGCGATGAACAGGCGGTCGATCTTCAGCGTATCCAGTTCGAAGTGGCGCAGATAGGCCAGCGACGAGTAGCCGGTGCCGAAATCGTCGATGGCGATCTTCACCCCCAGTTCCCGCAGGTGACGCAGCTGCGCCTGGGTCAGCTCCAGGTCCTGCATCAGGGCGCTCTCGGTCACCTCGACCTCCAGCTGGCTGGGCTTGAGGCCATGGGAGTCGAGGACACGCTGCAGGTCGGTGACCAGCTGCGGCATGCCGAACTGCACCGGGCTGACATTCAGGCTCAGCACCATGTCCTCGCCGAACTGGCGCTTGAAGATCGCCAGCTGCCTGGCCCCTTCCCGGAAGATCCACTCGCCCAGGCGATTGATCAGCCGCGTTTCCTCCAGCAAGGGGATGAACACGTTGGGCGCCACCGTTCCGGCGACCCGATGCTGCCAGCGCAGCAAGGCCTCGAAGCCGCGCAGGCGTCCGCTCGCCAGTTCGAACTGCGGCTGGTAGACCAGCACGAAATCGTCGTTCTCGATGGCATGGCGCAGGCTTTCCTCGAGCATCAGCCGAGAACGCGCACGCCCGTTCATCTCCGGCGAGAAGAAGCGGTACTGCTGGCGCCCGGCACGCTTGGCCTCGTACATCGCCATGTCGGCGGAGCGCAGCAGGCCCTCGACGTTCTGCCCACATTCGGGGAAGCAGGCGATGCCGACGCTGGCGCCCAGGGTGACATCGACACCGTCGAGGGTGTGGCGCACCGACACCAGCTCGATCAGTTTCTCCGCCACCCGCGCGGCGTCTTCCGGGTGGCCGAGGTTGTCCAGCAACGCGGTGAACTCGTCGCCACCGATGCGTGCCAGGCTGTCGTATGGCCGCAGGCAGGCCTTGAGCTGCTCGCCGACCCGGCGCAGCAACTGGTCGCCGACATCATGGCCGAGCGAATCGTTGATGCGCTTGAAGCCGTCCAGATCCAGATAGAGCACCGCGAGCCGCTGGCCACTGCGCTCGATGCGCGCCAGCGACGACTCCAGGGCCTGGTGAAAACCGCGCCGATTGAGCAGGCCGGTCAGGGAGTCGGTCACCGCCTGCGATTCCAGCTGTGCGTGAAGATTGCGCACCACCGACATGTCCAGGGCGATGACCACCATGGCCCGTTGCAGCCTGGGCAACGGCGAACAGGACAGCGCCACCGGCAGGCAACCGCCATCGAGCGTGCGCATCATCGCCTCGTGCACGCGGTAGGTCGCCTCGCGCTTGAAGTGCAGATAGAACTCGGACTGCTGCCAGCCGCCCTCGCAGGCAGGATTCTTGAGAAACGACAGCAGGTCGACGCCCTCCAGGTCCCCCACCTCGCCGCCGAGCATCTGCGCCATGGCCGGGTTGGCGAACTGGATGCGCCCGTCCTCCCCGACCACCAGGATGCCTTCGGCGGCATTGGCCAGGACCGACGCATTGAAGGCGCGGGCACGGTCGAGCTGCAGCGACAGGTGTTGCAGCTCCATACGGTTGCTTTCGTGCTCCAGCAGGCTCTGGATCTTGTGCCGCAACACGCTGGGGTCGAAGGGTTTGAGGACGAAGTCCACGGCACCGGTGCTGTACCCACGCAGCACCGCTTCATGGGTCTGGGCGATGGCCGAGACGAAAATGATCGGCGTCAGCCGGGTGCGCGGGTTGCCGCGCATCAGGCGGGCGACCTCGAAGCCGTCCATGCCCGGCATCTGCACATCCAGCAGGACCAGGCCGACATCGTCCTCGAGCAGATAGCGCAGGGCCTCCTCGCCCGACTTGGCACAGCGCAGCTGCCACTCGCCATCCTCGAGCAGCGCCTGCATGGCCTCGAGGTTCTCTATACGGTCGTCCACCACCAGCAGCGTCTGTTTGGCGGGTATGGCAGCGGTCTTGCTCTGCGCCTGGGCCATCACTACTCCTCTATCCTTCGCCCTTGCATCAGTTGCTCCTGAGATCAGGGTAGATCATTGCCGGTCGATGGCACGGCTGACATGCCCAGCCAGTGCTCCAGCATGGCCAGCAGCTCATCGCGCTTGACCGGCTTGGCCATGTAGTCGTCGGCGCCCGCGGTGATGCACTTCTCGCGATCGCCCTTCATGGCGTGCGCGGTGAGGGCGATGATCGGGATCACGCAGCCATGTTCCTGCTTGAGCAGGCGTGTCGCGGTATAGCCATCCATGTTGGGCATCGCCATGTCCATCAGGATCAGGTCGAAGGGCTCACGCTGGTAGCTGGCGATGGCCTCGACCCCATCGGTGGCCGAGCTGACCTGCAACCCGGCCTCGTCGAGCAGTGCGGTCAGCGCATAGACGTTACGCACGTCGTCATCGACCAGCAGAATGCGTCGCCCCTGCAGGCTGCCGGCCTGAGGATCGGCCTGCTGCGGCGCCCGCACGTCGCCCAGGAAGCCCTGCACCGCCTGGCACAGCGCCTGGGTATCGTCGCCATGCTTGCGCACCACCACGGCACTGTAGCGACGCAGGCGCTGCAGGGTCTGCTGGGTCACGTCCACCCCGGTATTGATGACGATGCGCGTCCCCTGCAGCGAGCGCATCTGGTTGAGGCTGTCGAGCAGGGCGAAGCCGTCCTGGTCGGGCAGGTCCAGGTCGATCACCAGCGCGCAGAACTGCCCCTGCGCATACGCCAGGCGCGCCTGCTCGCCGTCGGCGCACGCGCAGACCTTGAACCCCAGCGCGGTCAGTTGCTCACGGTAGTGCTCGCGCTCCACATCCACGTCCTCGACCAGCAGCAGCGCGGCCTCCTGCGCCGCACCATGCTGCAGTTCGATGAAGACCTGTTCCAGCTCGTCGGTGCCGATCGGCTTGACCAGGTAGCGCGTGCCGTCGTCGTTCCAGCCCGCCGGCTGCGGTACGCAGGAGATGATGTGCACCGGTGTATGACGATGCGTCGGCTGGGCACGCAGCCGCCGGAACAGCTGCCAGCCGCTGAGATCCGGCAGGAGGATGTCGAGGATCACCGCATTGAACGACTCCTGCTGCAACACCCCCAGCGCCTGCAGGCCGGTGCGGCAGTGGACGCTGGAGAAGCCGTGGGAATGAGCTTCCTCGGCGATCACCGCAGCGAAATTGGCGTCATCCTCGACGATCAGCAACGGCGGCCCCTCGCCGGCGCGTTGCGGTCCCTCGACAGGCGCCTCGACATTCATCGGCGCGACCTGCACCGGCAACCTGACGGTGAAGGTGGAACCCTGCCCCGGCGCGCTCTGCAGGCTGATGTCGCCATCCAGCGCCAGGACCAGCTGGCGGGTGATCGCCAGCCCCAGACCGGTACCGCCGAAACGGCGGCTGGTGGAACCGTCGATCTGCTGGAAGGCCTGGAAGATCTGCTCGTGCTGCGCCGGATCGATGCCGATCCCGCTGTCCCGCACGCTGAAGCACAGCAGCTCGCGCTCGTCGTCCTGGCGCCCCTCGCTGCTGACGGTCAGGGTGACCTCGCCGTGGTCGGTGAACTTCAACGCGTTGGACAGCAGGTTGCGCAGGATCTGGTGCAGACGCACGCGGTCGGTATGGATCACGCGCGGCACGCCGGCGTCGAGCTGCGTATGCAGACGCAGCCCCTTGAGTTCGGCCATCGGCCGCAGGCTGGCATCCAGTTCCACCAGCACATCCTGCATGTTGATCGGCTCGAGCTTGAGCTGCATGCGCCCGGATTCGACCTTGGCCAGGTCGAGCACATCGTTGATCAGCTGCAACAGGTCGCTGCCGGCACGGTGCACGATGTCGGCATGCTTGCTCTGCTTCTCCGTCAGGTTGCCCGCCAGGTTCTGCCGCAACTGGTCGCTGAGGATCAGAATGCTGTTGAGCGGCGTGCGCAGCTCATGCGACATGTTGGCGAGGAACTCGGACTTGTAGCGGTTGGCCAGCAGCAGCTGCTCGGCCTGCTCGCGCAGCTTCTGTTCGGCGGCCTTGCGCTCGCTGATGTCGATGATCACTGCCTGCACCAGGCTCTCGTCCCCGCTGCGAATGGGCGAAAGGCCCACCTCCAGGGGGATCATCCGCCCCTCGCGATGCAGGCCGAACAGCTCGCGATTACCGCCCATGCGCCGTTGCTCGGGCATGGCCTGGTAGCCACGGCGCATCGCCACATGGCTGCCGCGTTGCGCCGCCGGCAGCAGCATCTCGACCGGCTCACCCAGCAGCATCTGCCGCTCGTAGCCGAACAGCAGCTCGGTCTGGCGGTTGACCATGGCGATACGACCGAGCCCGTCAACCAGCAGGATGGCGTTGGGCGATGCCTCCACCACCAGACGGAAGCGCTCCTCCGCCACCTTGCGCGCACGCAGGTCGACCAGGTTGATCAGGTAGCTGCTGCCCTCGTGCAACGGATTCAGGCTGATGCTGACCGGAATCGATTCGCCACGCAGCGTGCGCACCGTGCGTTCGTCGCTCTCGGCCAGCTGTTGCTGCAGGTCCTTGGGCGATTCGATATTGGCCAGCATGCGCAGGACCGATTCGCCGTGCAGCGCGTTCAGCGGGCAGTCGAACAGCTCCGCCGCGCTGCGGTTGGCCATCTCGATCCGCCCCTCGGCGTCGCAGAGCAGCGTGGCGACCGGCAGGCGCTCGACCAGCAGGCGGAAGCGTTCCTCGCGCTCCTGCAGGGCCTGCCCTGCCATCTCGCTGATCTTCAGCTTGCGTTCGCGCTGATAGAGGAAACCGCCGACCAGCAGCGACAGCATCAGGGCCGCGGCAAGCCCCGCCCAGAGCCCCAGTGTGCCGGTTCGATCGATCAGCCCGCGCTCGTACTCCGGCGTGCCGAACACCTCCAGTTGCCAGGTGCGGCCATACAACGACAGTTCCTGCTGATAGCTGAACAGCGGTGACCAGTCATTGCCACCGACCTCCTGGCTGAGCAGTTGCAGGTCGCTGGCGCCGGGGTCCTTGAGCTGGATGTCGAACAGCCGCGTCTGCCGTCCGAGAATCCCCTCGATGAGGTCCTGGCTGCGAAATGCGCCGTGGACGAGCCCCAGCAAGGCGGCCTGGCGTTGCTCGGCGGAGTTGACCGGCACCCCCGGACGATACACGGGCAGGTAGAGCAGCACGCCGGACTGGACGTTGACATCCACCTCCTGGCGCAGCACCAGCGGCCCGCTCAGACTCGCCTCGCCGGTATCGACACTGCGTGCGATGGCGGTGCGGCGAACCGTCTCGCTGAGCATGTCGTAGCCGAGCACGCGCCTGTTGCGCCAATCCAGCGGGCTGACATAGTCGATCGGCAGATAATGCTCGCGATCACCGCTGGGGAAGATCTGGTAGTCGAGGCGCCCGTCGCCCTTCACCTCCGCGGCGAAGTCGGGCAGTTGCTCGGGCGTCAGGTAGCGTGACCAGGCGACAGCCTGGATACCGGGATAGCGGTCCTGCAGCTGCAGCTGGTCCACGGCTCGCTCCCACTCCGCGAGCGTGACCTGGTCACTGCCGATCATCAGGCCTGCGATGCCCCGCAACACCATCTCGTAGGCCTGCATGCGCGCCAGCACACGCTGGCCGATGTCCTGGCCTTCCTGCTGGAAGCGCCTCTGGCTCTCCTCCCGCTCGCGCTCCTGCAGGGTATTCCACTGCCAGAAGATCAGACCACTCAGCCCCAGCATGAGACCGAGCGCCACCAGCAACGGTGTCCAGGGCCGTGGCGGCCGCTTGACAGCTCTGTCGTCCATTCACACTCCTTCGGTCATCCAGAACCAACACCGGCAGCTGAGCTGCCCGCGGGCTTTACAGAACCACAAAAAGCATTCTAGTCAGGTTTTGAATGACTGGCCTTTTGCCAGGGGAGATACGACAGGCGGTCAGAAAACGCGACGACAAGTGCCTGCGCGGCGGCGGCTGGCCCGCGCGATGGACACAAAAAAGCCCCCGGAGCGGGGGCTTTCGTCAGCCTGGCGGCGCGTCAGAGCGGGCGCAGGTTGATCTCGACACGGCGGTTCTGCGCGCGCCCTGCCTCGCTGGCGTTGCTCGCGATCGGCTGGCTCGGGCCCGCGCCGTACGCGGAGATGCGCTGGCCGGGTACACCGTTGGCCGTCAGGTAGTTGGCCACGCTCTGCGCGCGACGCTGCGACAGGCTCTGGTTGAGCTCCTGCGAACCGGTGCTGTCGGTGTGACCGACGATGTTCACACCGTTCTTGTCGAACTCCTTGAACACCAGCACCAGCGAGTTGAGCGTCGGGTAGAAGCCGCTGGAGATGTCGGCGGAATTGCTGGCGAAGGTGATGTTGCCCGGCATGATCAGCTTCAGGTCGTCGCCATTGCGCTGGACCTGCACGCCGGTCCCCTGCAGGGTCTGGCGCAGCTTGGCCTCCTGGGTGTCGACGTAGTAGCCGTAGCCACCGCCCGCCGCGCCACCGACGGCTGCGCCGATCAGCGCGCCCTTGGCACGATCCTTCTTGCTCGAGGTCGCCGCACCGATCACCGCGCCGGTCACCGCGCCGACACCGCCATAGATACCGGCTTTACCAGCCTGCTGCTCACCGGTGTAGGGATTGGTGGTGCAGCCAGCCAACATGGCCATGAGCGCAGTGGCTGCGATCAGATTACGCCTAGTTTTCATAAGGTTTCCTTTGAGATTTCTTCTGGTATCGGGCAGACATGCCGCAGTCTTCGAGCGCCTCGAGGGCCGCGAAGTTCAACCCTAGCTTAGCAGCCGGCGCATGCCAGGACTGCGACACAGGGCCAATCCGGCCACTCGTTGCGCGGGTGTCACTGCACGCCCGGCAGCGGCCGCAGGGTCACTTCGACACGCCGGTTCTGTGCCCGGCCCTCGGCCGTGGCATTGCTTGCCAGCGGTTGGTCCGGCCCCATGCCCCGCGTGCTCAGGCGACCCGGATCGACGCCCTGCGCCAGCAGGTAGTCCGCGACGCTCTGCGCCCGGCGCTGCGACAGGTCCATGTTGTAGGCGTGCGAACCCGTGCTGTCGGTGTGGCCGACGATCTCGATACTGTTCTGGTTGTACTGGCGAAACGAGTTGGCCAGGTTGTTCAGCGGCTGATAGAAGCTGCTGGATATCTGCGCCGAGTCGGTGGCGAAGGTGATGTTGCCGGGCATGACCAGCTGGATCACGTCGCCCTGGCGCTGCACCTCCACACCGGTGCCCTGCATGCTGCGGCGCAGCTCTTCTTCCTGCTTGTCGGCGTAGTAGCCGTAGCCCGCCGCAGCGGCACCGGCGACGGCGGCGCCGATCAGCGCACCCTTGCCGCGGTTGTCGTGGTTGATCAAGGCGCCGGCCGCGGCGCCCGCAAGCGCCCCGATACCGCCATAGGTGGCGGCCCGGTTGGAGCTGGGGGCGCTCTGGTCATAGGGATTCTGCGAAGCGCAGCCACCCAGCAGCAGCGCGGAGGAACACAGGGCAATCAGTGTCGAGCGGAACATGAAGGCATCTCCATGAACGGGGGATGATGGCCTTTTGATCGGCATTCGCTCGATTAGTGCCCCGTCAGGCGCGAATAAAGGGGTTCTCGCGCATCTCGTCGCCCAGTCGCGTGTCGGGACCATGGCCGGTCACCACCGTGGCCTCTTCATCCAGACGGTACAGGCGCTGTTTGATCGAGCGCTCGATGGTGGCGTAGTCACCGCCCCACAGATCGGTACGGCCGATGCCCCGGCGGAACAGCGTGTCCCCCGCGATCAGCAGCTTGGCCTCCTCGAACCAGAAGCTCATCGAGCCGGGCGTGTGCCCGGGCGTATGCAGGGCCACGCCACAGCCGCAGGCCAGCTCCTCGTCGTCATCCAGCCAGCGGTCCGGCGCCGGCACCGGCGTGTAGGGCACGCCGAACATGCTGCACTGCATCTCCAGGTTGTCCCAGAGGAACTGATCCTCCTTGTGCAGGTGCAGCGTCGCTCCGGTCTTCTCCTTCATCTGCCCGGACGCGAGGAAGTGATCGAGGTGGGCATGGGTGTGGATGATGCTCACGACCTTGAGCCCGTGGGCATCCAGGCGCGCCATGATCAGATCGGGGTTGCCGCCCGGATCGACCACGATGGCCTTCTTCGTCAGCGGATCACCGATGATGGTGCAGTTGCACTGCAGCGGGCCGACGGGGAAGGTTTCGCGGATCAGGGCTGGGCGTTCGGCGGTGCTCATCAGGGGGCCTCGTTGCGGTAGTCGACGGGCAGTTTACCGGTCCACTTGCGGAATGCACGACGGAAGTTGGAGGGGTCACTGAAGCCCAGCAGCTGGGCGATTTCATACAGCGGCAGGTGCGTGGTGGTCAGGTACTGCAGCGCCAGGCGCCTGCGCACGTCATCCAGCACCTGCTGATAGCTGGTGCCCATCTGTGCCAGGTGCCGGCGCAGGCTGCGGCCGCTGGTGTGCAGGGCGCTTGCCGCGCTGTCCAGATCGGGAAAGTCGCCAGGGCGGGCGAGCAACAACCGGCGCACGCGCGTGAGCAGGCCATCCTGCACATCGAGGCTGGCCAGCAGCGCCTCGCACTGCTGCTCGCACATCTGCACCGTGGCCGGGTTGGCCAGCGCCATCGGGCGCTGCAGGTAGTGCCGCGGCAGACGCAGCCAGTGGCAGGGCTGCTCGAACTGCGCAGCGACGCCGAACACCTCGGCATAACGCCCGGCATAGTCCGGCGCGGCATGGGCGAAGCCGACCGCGAGGCCCTGCAGCGCTTCGCCCAGGAGAAAACGCGCGATGGTGTGGATGCTGGTCAGCAGCCCCTCGGCGGCGAAACGCGACTGCGGCCCCATGGGGAACGACTCGACCGCACGCAGCTCCATGGCATCGCCCTGCTCCACCAACTCCAGGTCGAAGGCCAGGCCCAGCACGCGGTAATACTTCAAGGCGAACTGCAGCGCCCTGCCCAGATCCGCGCTGGACAGCACGGCATAGCCGAGGATGCCATGGGTGGAAACGTTGAGCCGCTGCCCCAGCACCAGGCCGAGCGCCGGTTCTCCACAACGCTCCAGTGCGGCCTGGGTGAGCAGGTGGAAATCGAGGAAGGACAGGCGGCCATTGGGGCTGCCCAGTACTTCGGGGCGGACCCGTGCGGCGGCGAACAGCTCGCCGCGTGCCTGGCCCAGTTCTTCGGCCAGCGCCAGCAATGCCTCGGCGTAGGCCACGGGCACCAGTTCGGCGGTGAGGTTGAGGGCGTGCTTCATTGAGGGGTTGTTCCGGCGACTGGCCGTAAATGACCGTCCTGAACGCAGACCTTAACCCAGCACATCGCTGTTCGCGGTCGCACTGCCCCCCTAACTTTCTGCTGGAAAAACGAGCTGGCCAGATATGACTGTCACCTTGGCTGTTACGAACCTGTGACGAGCCGCGCATGGCGCTCATAGTGGACGCCAGTCAAACAGCGCAATGGAGCCCTCATGGCCAGCACCACACCGGAAGGATTGCAGATTCGCCCCAGACACATGGACTTCGATCTGCCCAACCCGCTGCCGCGCCACTGGAACGGCGGCGACGCCTTCAAGACCCACCTGTTCGATGCCATGTCGGTGTTGTTTCCCGACGGCGAACGCTTCTTCATCGATTCGGTGCGCCACTTCCGCGACCGCATCGACGACCCGGTGCTCAAGGAGCAGATTCGCGGCTTCATCGGCCAGGAAGGCCATCACAGCCGCGAGCATCTCGAGTACAGCCAACGCCTGCGTGACCTGGGTTACAACGTCGAGCGCATCGAGAAGCGTGCCCGCGCGCGCATCCGCTACACGCAGAAGAAGTTCTCGCCGCAGCGGCAACTGGCGGCGACCGCCGCACTGGAACACATCACCGCGATCATGGCCGACGGCCTGCTGAGAAACGACGTGCAGATGGCCGACGCGCATCCGACCCTGGCCCGCCTCTGGCGCTGGCATGCGCTGGAGGAGACCGAGCACAAGGCCGTGGCCTTCGACGTCTACAACCAGGTGTGTGGCAGCCGCAAGCTGCTGCGCCGGGCAATGCTCATGGGCACCTTCTTCTTCGTGCTCGATACCACCCGCGGTCTGGCGCACATGCTCAAGGTCGACGGCCTGCTGTGGAACTGGCGCGTATGGCGCGACGGCATCCGCTGGATGTGGGGCAAGGAAGGTGTTTTCCGCCCGTTGATCGGCACCTATCTGGACTTCTTCAAGGACGGTTTCCACCCCTGGGAGCATGACAATCTCGACCTGCTGCACGCCACCCGCGAAGAGTTCGACGGCAGCCCGCAGGTCCAGGCCAGCGCCGCCTGAGGCGCTGCCGCAGCCAGGCGAAGTATGAAAAAGCCCGGCTCTGGCCGGGCTTTTTCATGTCCAGTGCGCGCTCAGCCCTTGAGGAACCTCATGGCATCGGCGGCGCTCTGCTCGGGGATTTCCTCCATGGGGATATGCCCGACGCCGGCATAGACCTTGACCTCGATCCCCGGCAGATCACGCTGCCACAGCGGCACGTGGCGGGGCGAAATCCAGCGGTCGCGTTCGCCCCACATCAGCAAGGTCGGTGCCTGGATCTGCGCGACCCGCTCGGGCGTCGCGTGCAGCTCCTCCTTGTTGACCTTCAGCAGCACACGGAAGATATCCATCATGCCGCGGCGATTGCCCGGCCTGCGTGACAGGTCGTAGTAGCGGTCGACCACACCGGGCTTGATACGCCCCGGCTCGCCATAGACCTCCTTGATGCCTTGGGCGATCAGCGCGCGCGGCATCCACATCGGCATGGCCAGGGTGGCGCCAGGCAACGCCGCGGCGGCAATCATCCAGGGCACCTTGCGCATGGGGTAGCCGGCCGGATCGATGAGCACCAGCTTGCCCACACGCTGCGGCTGGGCCAGGGCGAAGTTCCAGGCGATGTAGCCGCCCAGGGAGTTGCCGACGATATCGGCCTTCTCCACCTGCAGGTAATCGAGCAACAGACCGAGCACGTGGATCATGCGCTCGGCCGAGTAGCGGCCATCACGCGCGGGCCCGGTCAGACCGAAGCCCGGCACGTCGAAGCGGATGATGCGGTAGTCGGGCGCGAATGCCTGCACCCAGGCGTCCCAGGTGTGCAGCGAGGCGACCACGCCATGGATCATCACCAGCGCCGGTTTGCCACGACTGCCCTCGTCCCGGTAATGGATGTTGAAGCCGTCGAGTTCGATGTAGCGTGAGCCCTGCTGCGCATTGCCGTAACGCTCCTTGAGGCGTTCCAGGGGCAAGGCGCCGAAGCCCAGGCGGGCGAAACCGGCAGCGAGCGGCGGTTGCAGGGACAGGCTGTTGGCGGTCATGCACGGTACCTCGATCTTGTTGTAGGTAACGTGCATCAGAGCATGAGTCGCGCTGCGTTAGTGCCCAACCTTGGGACTGTTCCCGCTCAGCATGGGCACAGCGACGCGATCAGCAAGTCCCCCAGGACGGTCTTGGCCTGCTCGATCTCCACGCGGCTGGCGTTGCGTCCGAGCAGGTCGAGGGAGGCCGCCTCGAGCGCCCAGATCAGCGCCTGGTAAACCAGCGGATCGCGCGGTGCGAGCTCGGGCTCCAGACGCTCGACCAGCAGCCGCAGCATCTCCTGGTGCGCTCGCTGGCGATGGACCGCCAGCGGTGACTGCGCACGCAAGGCTTCCTCCTGCATCAGGCGAATGATCGGCCCGACCGCCAGGTGATAGTCGAAGAAGCGCCCGACCATCGCCCGCAACCACTCCTGCGGGCTCCCGGCGACCTGCTGCATCTCGCGAAAACGCGCGAGCAACAGCTGCACCGAAGTCTGGTAGATACCTTCGAGCACCTGTGCCTTGTTGGCGAAGTACTTGTAGAAGGTTCGACGCGACACCTGCGCAGCGTCCAGCAGGTCGTTGACCGTCGCCTGCTCCACCCCCTTGCGGGCGAACACACCGATGGCCGCCAGCTGGATGTTGGTACGCTGCAGATGGCCGACCAGCGGCCCCTCGCCGCCTTCGCCCTGTTGCGAGGCTAGCGCGCCGTAACCGCCCAGGTCCTCGAATACCGCCCGTATCGCACCGTGCCCGGCCAACTCGTCCATGCCCCGTCCCAACCAAGGCGCGGGTGACGTGACCGCGCCAGCTGAGTACTCTGGAGCCGCCTTCAACCGCGGAAATCGAATGTGTCCCCGACCCTAGCACGTCGCCTGTCCTGGCCGCTGGCCATCCTTTTGCTGGTCTGGTTGTCGCCGGTTACGGCGGCCGAGCTGTTCTACCTCGGCCAGCGCATACCGGATATCCACACCCCCTGGCGCAGTGGCGACTACCGACAACTGCGCGAGGCGCTGGAGAAGATCGACGGGACGCAGGCCAATGCCTTGCCGCGTCGCAGTGGCGAATTCACCGGGCCGATCTACCAGCGCATGGTTTCCCCGGAGAATTTTCGCCCGCAACTGAACATCTACGCGCCCCTGGAGCTGCGCCAGAACGAGGCACGCGAGGTGCTGTTCGAACTCAAGGAGCTGATGCGCCTGTACTTCGACTTCCGCGCTCGGCAACAACCCTATGCCGCCGAAGCGCTGGGGCTGATGACCTACTCGCTGCGCCAGCAGGCCATTCTCTTCACCCTCACCACCGAGTTCTGGATGACCCTGTCGCAAGGCGAGCAAAGCAACCCGGTGCGCCTGCAGGGCCTGCAGGAAACCAAGGCCGCAGCGGCCATGCTCAGCGGCAGCGCCCTGGACTACCTGGAGCTGACCCAGGCCTTCGGCCGCGACGAGCTGTTGCTGTACAGCGCCGAGCTGAGCCAGCAGCTACCCGAGCTGTTCGTGCATCTGCCGGTCGAGGTGCAGGCACAACTGCTGGCCCGCCTCGAAGGCCTGGCCAGCGGGCATCGCTACCCGCAGGTGCGGCAGGACATGAGCACCTTGCTACCGGTCCTGCGGATGATCCACCAGGACGTGCAGACCCAGCTGGCGCAACCGGCAAAACCGGCGAAGAAGGCGCCCAGCCTGGACCTGTCGGCGCCGGACTCAGTGCAGTAGGCCAAGGCCCTTGGCGCGGGCGACCGCCTGGGTACGCCGCTCGACCCCGAGCTTGCTGTTGATGTGGCGGGCGTGCGTCTTGACGGTGTGCAGGGAGATGAACAGCCGCTCGCTGATTTCCTGGTTCGAGCAACCACGCGCGATCAGCTGCAGCACGGCCAGCTCGCGGCTGCTGAGCTTTTCCGCCAACGGCTCCTGTTCCAGCTCGGGCTCGACGACGAACTGCGCCGCCACCGGCAACTGGGCCAGCAGCTCGTCACGCAGCGGGCTGGACGGACGCGCCTGCAAGCGCTCGCGCAACCAGTGCGGCTGATGCTGCAGTAGCTCGACGAACGGCAGCAACGCCCCGCCCTGAGCGGCATCCAGGCAGCTATCGAGCTGTTGCTGCGCCTCGCGCTCACGCCCGGTCTGCTTCAACAGTTGCGCCAGCTGCGCCTGCGCCATCAGGCCAACCAGTTGCCCGCCCAGCCCCTGGGCACGCTGCGGCAACGCTCGCAAGCGCCGCTCGGCGTTGTCCACGGCGCCCTGCAGACGCTCCAGCGCGGCGTGCTGCAGGTCGATGTGCATGGCGAGTTGCGGGTGGAACTCCGGCGCCAACGCCCGCCCCTGATCGCCGTAGGTTTCCGCCAGCTGCGGCAGCCAGGCTGCGGCCAGTTCGACCTGCCCCTGACGCAGCCACAGCTCGCACTTGATCAGCGTGATCATCGCCAGGTAGTAGATCGCAGGCACATCCCAGACATGCATCAGACGCTCGGCCTCGCCGAGCAGGGCAAATGCCTCGGCAGGACGTTCCTCGCGCCCTTCCAGGCAGGCCAGCACGCAATAGCCGATCAGCACGCCGACATCGCGACAGGCACGGGCCTCGGCGATGCCCGCACGCAGATGCTCGGCCGCCCGGGCATCCAGACGCAGGCTGAGCAGATAGCCCTCGTACAGGGTCAGCCGCGCACGCACGGAATAGCTGCGCTGGGTCGGCAGCCGCTGCACCAGCAGCAAGCCCTGGTGCACTTCGTCCTGCGCTCGCAACACCTCACCACGGGCCTGCAGTACGCGGGCACGCTCGTAATGCGCGAGGGCCTCGAACAACGGGTTGCCGATACGCTGCGCCAGCTCCAGCGCATCGCGATTCAGCCCCCGCGCACGCCACAGGTCGCCATGCACCATGGCCAGGTTGGACAGCGCCGACAGGCACAGGAAATGCGGACCGTAGCGTTCGCCAGGCAGACAGGCCAGGGCTTCGCTGCACTGCCGCTCGGCCCGTGCCCCATCGCCACGGCCACGGGCGATCACCCCATCGAGGGCCTGCCACTGCGCCAGCAGGCTGCACTGGCTGGCCGCATCGGCAGCGGGCAGGAATCGCCCGAGCTGCTCGAGCAACTCCTGCGCCGCATCCAGCTGACAGGCCAGCGCCAGGGCCCAGCCATAGAGCATGATCAGCCGTGGGGTACTGGCCAGCAGGTCGTCCGGCAGGTTGGTTTTCCAGCGCAGCAGCATGGCGACGTTCTGCTCGGCGAGCATCTTCTCTTCCGAGAGGTTCTGCACCAGGCTGGCCGCCACATCGGCCTGACCGGCCACCAGGGCCTGCTCGATGGCAGAGTCCAGCATGCCCTGCGCGGCGAACCAGCGACAGGCACGCAGATGCGCACCGCCACGCGAAGCATTCGAGCCATCCGCAGCACGCGCATTGAGCAGGTCGGAGAACAAGTGGTGGTAGCGAAACCAGTTGCCCTGCTCGTCGAGCGGCACCAGGAACACCTGATTGGCCTGCAACTGGCGGATGATCGCAGCGCTGTCGTGGCTGTCACGCACCGCATCGCACAGATCGGCGCAGAAGCGCTCGAGGCACGCGGTCTCGTAAAGGAACTGCTGCACCTCGGCGGGCTGGCGCTCGATCACCTCTTCGAGCAGGTATTCGCGGATCAGCCCCTCACCGCCGTGCAGCTGCAGACAGGCTCCCGCCCCCAGCTCCTCGGAGGCCAGCAGCCAGAGGCGCAGGCCGGCGATCCAGCCCTCGCTGCGCTGCAGGATACCGGCGACCTGCTGCCGTTCCAGGCGCGTGCCCTGGCTCGCCAGCAATGCATCCAGCTCCGCGGCGGTGAGGCGCAGATCCTGCTCGTTGAGTTCGAGCAACTGCCGCGACAGGCGCAGGCGCGCCAGGTGCCAGTCGGGTCGCTGACGACTGGTGACCAGCAGCAGCACACCGGGCGGCAGGTGATTGAGGAAGAACTGCAGGCAGCGATCGAGAACCGGCCCTTGCGCCAGGTGGTAATCGTCCAGCACCAGCAGCAGCGGCTGGCCATCGTCCAGTTGCCGAGTCAGCTCATCGAGCAGGCCGTCGAGCCACTGTTCGAAGGCGAAGGGCTGATGGCGCTGACGCATTTTCAGCAGGCCAAGGGCGTCCTCGCCCAGGCCCAGGTACGACTGCTGCAGGCCTTGCAACAACCGTTCGAGGAAGCGCCCGGGATCACGATCCCGCTCGCTCAGGCCCAGCCAGAGGCTGCGCCAGTGATTCGGCAGGCGTTCGCAGAATTCGATCGCCAGCGAGCTCTTGCCAAAGCCGGCAGGCGCGCTGACCAGCAGCAGGCGCCCTTGCAGCCCTTCCTCGAGGCGCTCGCACAACCTGGGCCTGGGCATGTGCCCGGCCGGCAGCGGTGGCCGATAGAAACGCGCCTCCGCCGGCGTAGCCGGTGCATAGGGGAAGGCTGGGGAGCGGGAAAGGTCTGTCATCGGCCGATTCTTGGAAGTCTTCTGTCTGGGGCTCGATCTGAGCTCAGCCTAGCGACTTGCAGTGGCCTTTAGAAGCGCTTGCTACAGTCCGTAACGAAAAAGCCGGCACAAGGCCGGCTTTTTCGTGGTGCGTGCAACTGTCAGCGAACGCCCGCCTGGCGCAGGGCCGCCGGCGTGTAGTCGCTGCTGGAGGCCTTGTAGTTGAAGTCGTAGGCCTGTTTCTCCTCGTTCTTCATACCCAGGGCCAGGTAGCGACCGGACAGCAGGTCATACAGCGCTTCCAGCGTGTACCACGGCACTTGCTTGTCGTAGTAGTACTGGGCATGCGCCTCGGCCACTCGCCACAGGGTGCCACGACCGTCGTAGTGGTCGATCAGCGCCGCTTGCCAGGTATCCTCGTCGAGGTAGAAGTCGCGCTTGGCATAGATGTGGCGCTCACCCTGCTTGAGGGTCGCGGTCACATGCCATACGCGGTGCAGCTCGTAGCGAGTCAGGTCCTGGTTGATGTGGCCAGCCTTGATGATGTCCTCGTACTTCAGGCTCGGCGAGTCCAGCTTGTAGGCGTTGTAGGGGATGTAGATCTCCTTCTTGCCTTCGAGCTTCCAGTCGTAACGGTCCGGCGCGCCGTTGTACATGTCGAAGTTGTCGGAGGTACGCAGGCCGTCAGCCGCAGTACCCGGACCATCGTAGGACACCTGCGGGGCACGACGCACACGACGCTGACCGGCGTTGTACAGCCACGCCAGACGCGGCTCCTTAACCTGGTTGAGGGTTTCGTGCACCAGCAGCACGTTACCCGCCAGGCGCGACGGAGCGGTCACGCGCTGCTTGAAGTAGAACAGGACGTTGCTTTCCTTGCTCGGGTCGAAGTCGGTCAGCGCATCACGGAAGGTGAACTCGTCCTGGAAGTAGACCAGCGAGTAGGAACCGTTGGCCTGCGGAGTCGCCTGAGTGACCAGACGGCGCACGCTGCCACCGCGGTAGCGGGTGATGTGGTTCCAGATCGCTTCCAGGCCGTTCTGCGGAATCGGGAAGGGGTTGGCGGTCTGGAAGTTCTCCAGGCCGTTGCCACCCTCGACCATCTTGGTGTTGACCGCATTCTGCTTGGCCGCCTCGATCACCGCTGGCGGCAGGCTCGCCGAACGGTGGCTCGGGTAGACCGGCATCTTGTAGCTGTCGGGGTAGCGCTTGAACATGGCCAACTGGCCAGGCGTCAGCTTGTCCTTGTACTGGTCGACGTTCTGCGCGGTGATGGTGAACAGCGGCTGCTCGTTGGCGAACGGGTCGGACAGGAAGCCCTTGCCGTCGACGGTGCCGGCATTGGCCGGCAGACCGCCAGTCCAGGCCGGAATCGAGCCATCGGCATTGCCGGCCATCTCGGCACCAACCGGGGTCAGCGTGTTACCCAGCTTCGCCGCTTCGTCCGGCGACACCGCCGCCATCACGCTGGTGGCCAGCAGAGACAGGGTCAGGATGCCGCTTTGCCACAGTTTTTTTGTTGTTTTCGTTTGCATCTTCATTCCTCGAAATTCCTGGCCGCTTAGAAGTTCACGCCGAAGCTGAGCGCGACGAAGTCACGGTCAACGGCGGTGTTGTACTTGCCGTCAAAGAAACTGGTGTACGAAAGGTCAGCGGTATAGGTGTTCTGGTACTCGGCGTTGAGGCCGAGACTCACCGCCTTGGCTCCTTCGGTGAACATGCCGTTGGGGCCATAGCCTTCGACATCATGCGACCAGGCGACACTGGGACGCAGGTTCACACCCGCGAAGGCATTCGGATAGTCCCAGATTGCCCGAGCGCGATAGCCCCAGGAGGTGCTGGTAGCGAAGCCATCGTCCTCACAATAACGACGCACGTTCTTGCCCGAGTTTCCGTTGAGAATCTGCGAGCATGTTTCAAAGCTGCCAGTCGCAGGCAAGGGGCCTGGTCCGTACACCGGATCACGGCCGTAACGAACCTTGTCGCTGCTTTCCAGACCACCGATGTGAACCACCCCGATCTCACCCACCAACGTCAGACGCGAAGCGCCCATGACTTGATCGAAGAAATGGGTGAAGGTGGTCTGGAACTGGGTGATTTCCTTACGGTTGTAGCCGTGGAGATCCTGACCGCGAGCACCATTTGCCAGCGAGGCATTGGCAAATGTTCCGCCCAGCAATTTCACGCCACCGTAGAGAATATCGGTGGTGTTGATCTGCACCGGCGCATTCGGTCGATAGCTCAACTCACCCGACCATGCAGTACCGGTAGGCAGCGTGGTAGAGAAGCTCAGCCCGTAAAGACGAATATCCTCCGGATACTCCATGAAATAGCTTGAGTTCGCAGCGATAAGCAGCGGTGCCGCAGTACCGGCCCCTGGAGCAACTGCATAGACGCTGGTCGGCGCAGCCGTCGCACTGAAGATAGGCGTGCGACTGTGATAGTTGATGAAATAGGCACCGAATTCGGTATCCAGAGGCTCGAGGAAATAGCGGAACGCCATGCCCCACTGGCCACTGTCTCGGGCATCCCGGTCACCACTACGCGGCACGATGATCCCCTCGCTGGTTCCGGTGATGGGCTTGTAGCCCGGAACGGCGCCAAAGGTCGAGTTCAGGAACCCCAGAGTCGCTGCGCCTGGATTGGTCAGAACGGCCAGGTTGTTATCACAACCATCGGCAGCGACATCTGCCTGGGCGAAGAACGTGCCGCAGTTGTCGATGACCGTCTGGTCCCACTCCAGCTGATAGAAGGCCTCCATCGAGAGGTTGTCAGTCAGGCTCTGAGCCACATAGAACATGTTGACCGGAATCAGGCCTTCCTTGATTTCCGCCCCTGGCCGGCGGAACGCTGCAGCATCGATAGGGTTGATGGCGTTGATACTGTTCTGGATGAAGGTGCTTTCACCCCAGCTGACGACTTGTTTACCCAGGCGCACCGAGCCAGGCTGACTCCCGATAGAGTAGTTGTGATAGACGAATGCATCGAGTATCTCGGCGCCCGAAGCCTGTGCGGCGGTCTTCCGGTTGCTGTCGTCGATATCCTTGAACAGGCGGCTCTCGTCCTTCAGTTCGAAGTCGTACCAGTACTTGCCCCGAACGAATACGCCAGTATCTCCGTACTTCAGCTCGAGGTCATGAATACCCTTGAATATCTTGGAGAACGTCTCGCCACGCTTGAAATTCAGGTGAGCATCATCCGAAGTCTGCGAAAGCCCATCGCCCCCGTTGTTCTTGCCAATCAGGTTCTTGTCAGCCTTGGAGACCGACCAGCTGGCACCCACAGACAGCGACGAATCGAACTGACCTTCGATCTCACCGATATTGAAAGTGACGCCGAATGCCGGAGCGGCAAGGGTGGAAGCGAGGCTGACGGCCAGCGGAAGTTTCGCCAAACGCCAGTAGGGTTTTGTTCTTGTTGTCATCGACGCTACTCCATGTGTTTTTTGTTATGGATGCTTGGACTATAGCCAGCGGGTACTACTGCTTGATCCCTCGAAAGTGTGATTTGCAGTCCCCAGGCACTCTGGCTCGCAGGTTTCACGTCCTGCGCCTAGCCAAGCATGGACGCGAAACAGCAATTAGCAAGCCAAACGCTTGTTTGACCGAGCGGTCACTTTCACCGCCCAGCCAGTGCGCCACTCACAGCGTGGAGAGAAATGCGCTGCCTGCCTCCTGCCACTGGGCGATTTCGACGCGAATACGCTTCTTGTCCAGTTTGCCGACGCTGGTCTTGGGAATTTCGGTAACAAGGGCGATCTGCGAAGGAATGGCCCACTTGTTGATGTGCCCCTGCTCGACGAAAGGCTTGAGGTGCTCCTTCAGCCCCTTGGCATCCAGCGCCTCGCCGTCACGCACCACCAGCAGGGCGAACGGCCGCTCGCCCCACTGCGGATCGGGTACACCCACCACCGCCACTTCGCGCACGGCAGCGTGACGGCTGATCAGGTCTTCCAGCTCGAGCGAGGAAATCCACTCGCCACCGGTCTTGATCACGTCCTTGATGCGGTCGCGAATCTCGATGAAGCCCATGCCGTCGATGGTCGCCACATCCCCCGTGTGCAGCCAGCCCTGGGCCCAGAGCTCCTCGCCTTTCTCCGGCTCGCGGAAGTAGCCCTGGGTCAGCCACGGAGCACGCAGCACCAGCTCACCCTGCGCCTCGCCGTCGCTCGGCAACAGCTTGCCCTCATCGTCCATGATCGCGGCTTCCACCAGCGGTACCGGGATACCGGCCTTGATGCGGTACGCCGTGCGCTCGTCCTCGCTGCCCGCACGCAGCTCCTCGTTGAGGTAGGCGCAAGAGATCAGCGGGCAGGTCTCCGACATGCCATAGGCGGCCGTCAGCTGGATGCCGCGCGCCTTGGCCGCCTCGTACAGCGAACGGTTGAGCGCACTGCCTCCGATGATCATCTTCATGCCACCGAAGTCATGCCCTTGCGCCCCCGGTGCGCCCAGCACCATCTGCAGGATGGTCGGCACGCAGTGGGAGAAGCTGACCTTCTCCTCCTTGATCAGGCGGCAGAGCATGTCCGGCTCGTAGCGGCCGGGGTACACCTGCTTGACCCCGAGCATGGTTGCCACGTAGGGCACACCCCAGGCATGCACGTGGAACATCGGCGTGATCGGCATGTAGACGTCGTCATTGCCCAGCAGGCGGATGCTGTCCAGACCACCCATGGTGGCGGCCATGGACAGGGTGTGCAGCACCAGTTGGCGGTGGGTGAAGTACACCCCCTTGGGGTTGCCGGTGGTGCCGGTGGTGTAGAAGGTCGTGGCCACCGAGTTCTCGTCGAAGTCGGCGAAGTCGTAGCGGGGGCTGGCGGCGGACAGCAGGCTTTCGTACTCGCCGACGAGCCCTGGCAGCTCGGCACTGCGCTCATCGCCATCGGTCAGCAGCAAGGTCTTCTCGACGGTAGTCAGCTGCCCGGCAATGCCGTTGTAGAGGGCGACGAATTCGCTGTTGACCAGCACGAAGCGGTCTTCGGCATGGTTCATGGTGTAGAGGATCTGGTCCGGCGACAGACGGATATTGATGGTGTGCAGCACCGCGCCGAGCATGGGAATGGCGAACATGCACTCCAGGTAGCGGTGGCTGTCCCAGTCCATCACCGCCACGGTGTCACCAGGCTTGACCCCTGCCTCGCTGAGCACGTTGGCCAGACGCGCGACCCGCTCGTTGAAGGTCGCGTAGCTGTAGCGCAGCTTGTCGCGATAGACGATCTCGCGGGTTTTCTCGTAGCGGCTGCCGGACAACAGCAGACGCTTGATCAGCAGCGGATAGGCGTGAGCGTTTTCAGCGGGAGGGATCAGTCGAGTCTGCAGCATGAAGTCACCTTGAGGCACGCTAGGGTTTGGTATGCAGCGACTCTAGAGCGGTGCCTGTACAGGGAAATCAGCCCAAAGAATGATTTGCCGCGTGACCCTATTTTGAATCCTGGTCACGAGTTAGAATCTACGCCACGCAAACGTATCAAAACAGACTTTACCAAGCCCCATCTTCGTTCGAGGTAACACCATGTCCGATATCGTCATCGTCAGCGGCGCCCGCACCCCAATGGGCGGTTTCCAAGGCAGCCTGGCCAGCGTAGCAGCCGTCGACCTGGGCGCGGCCGCCATTCGCGAAGCGGTCAAGCGCGCCGGGATCGAGGCGGCCGACGTGCAGGAAGTGATCATGGGTTGCGTCCTGCCTGCCGGTCTCAAGCAGGGTCCGGCGCGCCAGGCGTCGCTCAATGCCGGTCTGCCGGCGGCCACCGGCTGCACCACCATCAACAAGCTGTGCGGCTCGGGCATGAAGGCCGTGATGATGGCGTTCGACTCGCTGAAGGCCGGCAGCAACCAGGTGATGATCGCCGGTGGCATGGAGAGCATGTCCAACGCGCCGTACGTCCTGGAGAAGGCCCGCACCGGCCTGCGCATGGGCCATGGCGAGATCAAGGATCACATGTTCCTCGATGGCCTGGAGGACGCCCGTACCGGCCGCCTGATGGGTTCCTTCGCCCAGGAGACCGCAGATCAGTACGGCATCACCCGCGAGGAGATGGACGCCTACGCCATCGAATCGCTGCGCCGTGCCCAGGCCGCGATCCACGACGGTTCGCTGGCGAACGAGATCGTGCCGGTCACCGTGACCTCGCGCAAAGGCGAGGTGATCGTGAAAGACGACGAACAGCCGCTGACCGCCAACCTGGACAAGATCCCCGCGCTGAAGCCCGCCTTCAAGAAGGACGGCACCATCACCGCGGCCAACGCCAGCTCGATCTCCGACGGCGCCAGCGCGCTGCTGCTGATGACTGCCGAAGAAGCGGCCAGACGCGGCCTCAAGCCGCTGGCCAGGGTCGTGGCCCACGCCACCCAGAGCCAGGACCCGAGCGAGTTCACCCTGGCCCCTATCGGTGCGATGAGCAACCTGCTGAAGAAGACCGGCTGGAACAAGGACGAAATCGATCTGTTCGAGATCAACGAAGCCTTCGCCATGGTGACCATGCTGGCGATGCGCGAACACGGCCTGGATCACGCCAAGGTCAACGTCTTCGGCGGTGCCTGCGCCCAGGGACACCCCGTCGGCTCGACCGGCTCGCGCATCATCCTCACCCTGATCAACGCCCTGCAGGCGAAGGGCGGCAAGCGTGGCGTCGCCTCGTTGTGCATCGGCGGCGGCGAGGCCACAGCCGTCGCCATCGAACTGCTGTAACCCCGCCCCTCAAGAAAAAGCCCCGCTCTTGCGGGGCTTTTTCGTTCAGCGCATCTCGGTGAACGCCAGCTTCACGCCGATACCGACCAGCACCGCGCCCATCAGTCGATCGAACCAGTGGCCCATGCGCGCGAACCCCGCGCGCACACGCTGCTGACTGAACAGCCAGGCCACCAGGCAGAACCAGAACGCCGTCGCCAGCGCCAGGTAGAGGCCATAGCCCGCCTGCACGGCGATCGGGGTATGCGGGTTGATCACCACGGTGAACAGCGAGAGGAAGAACAGCGTCGCCTTGGGGTTGAGCCCGTTGGTGACGAAGCCGGTGACGAACGCACCGCGCCCGCTGCGCTCGCCGGCGGCCAGGTTCAGTTCGGCACTACCCGGTTCAGCCGGGCGGGCACGCAGAGCCTTGACCCCGATATACAGCAGGTAGGCCGCCGCCAGCCACTTCAGCGCGTTGAACAGAACGATGGACTGCGACACGATCAGGCCGATGCCGAGCAGCGAATAAGTCACGTGCACCAGAATGCCGGTGCCCACGCCAAATGCCGTGAACAGCCCGGCACGGCGACCATAGCCGACGCTCTCGCGCACCACGATGGCGAAATCGGGGCCCGGGCTGGCCACCGCCAGCAGGTGGATCAGGGCGACGGTGAGAAATTCACTCCAGTACATGGCGGCTCCGCATCGGTGATGAAGGTCTGGTAGGCTCGCCAATCTACTCTTGCGACCCTCCTGCGAAAAGGTACAGCTGATGAGCAACAGCCCACGCGCCGTCTTCCTCGACCATGCTTCCCTCGACCTCGGCGACCTCGACATGCAGCCGATGCAACAGGCCTTCGCCGAGCTGACCCTGCACGCCCATACGGCGCCGGAGCAGGTCGCCGAACGCCTGCAAGGTGCACAGGTCGCCATCAGCAACAAGGTGCCGCTGAACGCCGCCACATTCGACGCCTGCCCAGATCTGCGACTGGTCCTGGTCACCGCCACCGGTACCAACAACATCGACCTGAGCGCCGCCAAGGCCCATGGCGTGACCGTCTGCAACTGCCAGGGCTACGGCACCCCCTCGGTGGCCCAGCACACGCTGATGCTGCTCCTGGCACTGGCCACGCGCCTGCCCGACTACCAGCGCGATATCGCAGCAGGTCGCTGGCAGCAGGCCAGCCAGTTCTGCCTGCTGGATCACCCCATCGTCGAACTCGAAGGCAAGACCCTGGGCATGCTTGGCCACGGCGAACTGGGGGGCGCGGTCGCCCGCCTGGCCGAAGCCTTCGGCATGCGTGTGGTACTCGGCCAACTGCCCGGTCGTCCTCCGCGCGCCGACCGCCTGCCGCTGCACGAACTGCTGCCGCAGGTCGATGCACTGACCCTGCACTGCCCCCTCAACGAACAGACACGCAACCTGATCGGCGCAGCCGAACTGGCGCTGATGAAACCACGCGCCTTCCTGGTCAACACCGCACGCGGCGGCCTGGTGGATGAACAGGCACTGGCCGACACACTGCGGCGCGGCCACCTGGGCGGCGCGGCGACCGACGTCCTGCTGCAGGAACCGCCGAAGGATGGCAACCCGCTGCTGGCCACGGACATTCCCCGCCTGATCATCACCCCGCACAGCGCCTGGGGCAGCCAGGAAGCACGCCAGCGCATCGTCGCCCAGGTGGTGGAGAACGCCGCCGGCTTCTTCGCCGGTGCGCCGCTGCGAGTCGTCGGATAACAGGCCGCTGAAAGAGCGGGCGAGACGACAAGACAAGGCCCATGGCAGCCCCGCAAAAGCGGCCGAAACACAGCGCAGCGGATTAGCCGCCACGGGCTGGCCCGAAGGGCGAACGTAGAGAGTGAGGAGCATTGGGCGCGCTTCGTTCGCCCCTTCCGGGCTGCGCTGATGCCGGTTCGGCCTCTGGCTATGAGGCTGATTTCAACGCAGCAGTACCAACGTAGGTAGTTTTTCAACGAACTGGTAAGCTGCGCAGCTTTTTCAGGCAGGTGCCCCCATGGATCCGCGAAGCGAAGTTCTCCTGCGCCAGGCCGAGCTGTTCGATGGCCAGGTACTGCTGGCAGGCCTGCCGGCCGATGACCTGCTCGGCGCACTGCCGCAGGCCCGTGGCTGGAACTGGCACGCCGGTGACCAGGCGCTGCTCGCGGCACGCTTTCCGGGGCGCAGCCAGTTCGACACGCAGATGCCGGCGGGTGACTACTGCGCCGCGGTGCTGTTCCTGCCGAAGTCGCGAGAGCTCGCGGACTACCTGCTGCAGGCCCTGGCCGCACGCCTGGCAGGCAAACCGCTGTACCTGGTGGGAGAGAAACGCGGCGGCATCGAGCGCGCCGCGAAACAGCTGGCCGTCTTCGGCAAGCCGCGCAAGCTCGACAGCGCCCGTCACTGCCAGCTGTGGTGCGCCACTGTCGAACAGGCGCCACAGCAGCCGGACCTGCAGGCGCTGGCACAGCGTTACCCGTTGCAACTGAGCGACGGCACCCTGGAGATCGTCACCCTGCCGGGGGTCTTCGCCCACGGTCGCCTCGACCGCGGCAGCGCCCTGCTGCTGGAGCACCTGCAGGACCTGCCCAGCGGCCATCTGCTGGACTTCGGTTGTGGCGCTGGCGTGCTGGGCGCCGCACTCAAGCGCCGTTACCCATCGAGCCAGGTGACCCTGCTCGACGTCGACGCCTTCGCCCTGGCCAGCAGCCGGCTGACGTTGGCGCACAACGGTCTCGAGGCCGAGGTCATTGCCGGCAGCGGGATCGAGTCCGCCCCCGAGGCACTGAGCGCCATCATCAGCAACCCGCCTTTCCACCAGGGCGTGCACACCGACTACCAGGCCAGCGAGAACCTGCTGGTCCAGGCCGGCCGTCACCTCGTCAAGGGTGGAGAGCTGCGCCTGGTCGCCAACAGTTTTCTCAAGTATCCGCCGTTGATCGAGCGCCACCTCGGTCCCTGCCGCACCCTGGCCGAGGCCGATGGTTTCCGCATCTACAGCGCACGCCGCTGAACGGAGTTGCTTCGAACGCGGCGCGCGGGCACAATGGCGCCCGTCCTAGGGGAGTAGTCTCCCGCGAGCGCCCTGCTCGCTCGGTATGCGTCAACACACTTGCTCCGCAGAGCATGGCGCATGCGACCCAAGGTCTGCTCAGACAGACCTGCGGTTTGACAAGACCTATGACACGTACAACCTCACCCGGGGCGGGAAGGTCGTTCGTGTCATAAGCCGTGTTGACCCGCCCCTTTAGGAAACCTGATGCTGGAATCCCTGTTCGTACCCACCCTGATCGTTGCCCTCGCCGAGATCGGCGACAAGACGCAGCTGCTCGCCTTGCTGCTGGCGGCACGCTTTCGCAAACCCTGGCCGATCATCTGGGGCATCGTCGTCGCCACCCTGGCCAATCACTTCGCGGCGGGCGCCATCGGCAACTGGGTAGCCAGCTTCTTCTCCCCGGCAACCCTGAGCTGGATCCTTGCTGCGAGCTTCGTCGCGGTGGCGGCCTGGACGCTGGTTCCGGACAAGCTGGACGACGACGAAGAGTCCGGCCTGAAGAAATACGGCCCCTTCCTCACCACCCTGATCGCCTTCTTCCTCGCCGAAATGGGGGACAAGACCCAGGTCGCCACGGTGATGCTGGCGGCACAATATCCGCACTTCATCCTGGTGGTCGCCGGCACGACCCTGGGCATGCTGCTGGCCAACGTGCCCGTGGTGCTGGCCGGCAACTTCGCCGCTGAGCGCCTGCCGCTGACGCTCATCCGTCGCCTGGCCGCCTGCGCGTTCGCCGCCCTGGCCATCTATGCCGGCTACCAGGCCCTGAAGTTCAGCGGGCTGATCTGACGCTTCCATGACGCCAGCGAACCGGCATTTCGGCCAATCCCATCGCCCCCTGGCCTGCTGCTAAAGTGCGCACCACGTCACGTAAAACAGCAGGCCGCTGAACCCGTGCGCGACCGGCGCACGCCAGGTGCGGAGCCGCCATGGGCGCCCCGGTCACCTGTTCAGCGGCCTGCGGCGCCAGCAGCCGGGAGGGCAACATGTCATTGGATGATCGCAAGAAGGTGGTGTGCCAGCACATCGACCTGGTCTGGAACAGAGGCCGCCTGGCGCTGGCCGAGCAACTGCACTCGCGCGACTTTCTCTACAAGAGTTCGTTCGTCGGTCATCCGCTCGACAGCGCCGGCTTCATCCAGATGGTGCAGGACATTCGCCACGCCATGCCGGACCTGCAGGTGGTCATCGAGGAGTGCATCGCCGAGGGCTGCAAGGTGGTGACCTGGAGCACGCTGATCGGTACCATCCAGAAACCGGCACTGGGCTACCCGCCCAGCGACAAGGTACTGAGCATCTCGGCCATGGCGTTCTGGACCCTGAGCCCGGGCAACGAAATCCAGGAAATCTGCACCATGTTCGACATGGAAAGCTTCCGCTCCCAACTGGGCCTGCAGACCCGCTCCTTCGCCGAAAAAGCCCTCCCCTGAGAAGACCCGCGGCGTGCCATGCACGCCGCAGAAGCCCTGTCAGCGCTTGGCCCGGGCCTGTTCGTACAGCGGCATCACCTTGGGAATGGCCGCCTGCAGCGACGCGATACGGCTACTGGACGACGGGTGCGTGCTCATGAACTCGGGGGGCGCACCACCGCCGGCAGCCGCCATCTTCTGCCACAGGCTGATAGCGGCATTCGGGTCATAGCCCGCACGGGCAGCCAGCTCCAGTCCGATCAGGTCGGCCTCGTTCTCGTTGCCCCGACTGTTGGGCAGGGTGAGGCTGTACTGCACCACCGTATCGGCCATCGCCAGACTGCTTTCCCCCAGCCCCAGCAGAGCACCGGCGCCCTGCTTGGCCAGTTCGATACCGTAGGCCTTGGACATGGCTTCGCGGCTGTGCTCGCGCAGTGCATGCGCCATCTCGTGGCCCATGATCGCGGCGATCTCGTCGTCGCTCAGCTTGAGCTGCTCGATGATGCCGCTGTAGAAGATGATCTTGCCGCCCGGCCCGCAGTTGGCGTTGAGCTCGGGGCTCTTGATCAGATTGACCTCCCACTGCCAGTTGGCCGCATCCGGGCGGAAACGCGGCGCTTGCGGAATCAGGCGGTTGGCGATGGTCTGCAGGCGCCGGGCATTGGCGCTGCTCTTGTCCAGCGCGCCCTTGCTCGAAGCTTCGCTCAGCGTCTGCTGATAGGACTGCGCATACATCTGATTGACTTCATCAGCTGACAGCATGCTGAACATGTATTGCTTGCGCTCGACGCCGACGGCACCCGCGCTGGTGGTATTGACCGCCTGGCAAGCGGAAATCAGCAACGCGGCTGCCAGGCCACTCAGGTGAAGAATCTTGCTCATCGAGCCATCTCCTTGCATGGGGCCGCTTATGCTAGGCCGCCCCGGATACTCGGGCAACCGCCGCACTTGCGTGATGGCCAAGGGCAATCTTTGCTGAATGCAGCACTGACGCAAAGGATCATGCCAGGTCACTAAGGTTTTGCCCTGTCACGGCCGATACAACGTGACAGCCGCACATTGCGTTCGGGAGCTCTCATGAAGTTCAAGTCGATCCAGTTTTCCGTCGCCTTTCTGGCCGGTACCAGCGTGCTGGCGGTCGTCGTGGCCCTGGTGCTCTATGCCCTGTTCGCCGGTGACCGGACCCAGACGCTGGTCCAGCAGCGCACCCAGACCCTGCTCGAACGCGTCATCGAACAGCGCCTTGGCGCCTTGGCGCAAGCGCAGGTCAGTGAGATTCAGCGTGAACTGGAAGTGCCCTTGCAGATCACCGCCGACCTGGCGCGGGTCAACGCCATGCTTGGCATGACCGACAGCAATGGCAGCCCCCTGCTCAGCATCAGCCGCGAGGAGCTGGCCAGCCTGGTGCATGAGACCACTGCCGCCAATCCGAAGCTGCTGGGCAGCTACATCGGCTGGGAACCGAACGCCTTCGATGCCAGCGACGACCTCTACGCCGGCAGCAAGGAGAACGGCTACGACGGCAGCGGACGCTTCCTGCCCTGGTGGTACCGCAACGCCGACGGCAGCCTCGGCGTCGATGCCATCGGCTCGACCGAGAGCGAAGAACTCCTGCCCACCGGCGTGCGAGCCGGCGAGTACTACCTCTGCCCCAAGGAGCGCAAGCGTCCCTGCGTGATCGATCCGGCCCCCTACGACGTGGGCGGCAAGATGACCATGCTTGCCTCGTTCACCTCGCCGATCCTGGTCAATGGCGAGTTTCGCGGAATCGCCGGTGCCGACCTGGCGGTCAACTTCATTCAGGAACTGCTGGTCAAGGCCGACTCGCAGCTCTATGACGGCGCCGGGGACATGGCACTGATCGCCAGCAACGGCCGTCTGGTCGCCTCGACCAGAGCGCCGGACAAACTCGGCGAACCGGCCACCGCGCTGCTCGATGCCAACGAGGTCAGCAACCTGGGCAAACTGCAACCCGGTCAGCCGCTCTACGCCATCGACGCCAAGGACGACCCGGACCACAGCCATATCGAGCTGTTCCTCAGTTTCAACATCGGCCAGAGCGATGCGCGCTGGGTGATGATGGTGGTGCTGCCGCTGAAAGCGGTCATGGCCGACCTCTATCAACTGCAGGACGACCTGGCGAGCCAGCGCGACAGCGACACCCTGGGCATGACTCTGGTGGGCCTGCTGATCGCCGGCCTCGGTTTGCTGGTTATCTGGTTCGTGGGCTACGGCATTGCCCGCCCGCTGCGGCAGATGGTTGGCATGCTGGACGACATGGCCAAGGGCGACGGCGACCTGACGGTACGCCTGCAGGTGGAGCGTACCGACGAACTCGGCCAGATCGCCCAGGGCTTCAATGCCTTCCTGACCAAGCTGCAGGCGATGATCGCCTCCGTGGTGACCTCGGTGCAGCAGGTCAGCGACTCCTCCGAGCACACCGCCGATATCGCCATCCGCACCAACCAGGGTGTGCAGAAGCAGCTCGCCGAAATCGAGCTCGTGGCTACCGCCGTGCACGAGATGACCGCCACCGCGCAGGACGTCGCACGCAATGCCACCCACGCCGCCGAAGCGGCCAACCATGCCGACCGCGCGGCCAACCAGGGCAAGCAGGTCGTGCAGGAAACCTCGGCCGCCATCGCCGCGCTGGCCAGCGAAATCGGTCGCGCCGTGGGCGTGGTGCAGAACCTGGCCAAGGACAGCGAGAACATCAACGCCATCCTGGTCGCTATCCGTGGCATTGCCGAACAGACCAACCTTCTCGCGCTCAACGCCGCCATCGAGGCCGCCCGCGCAGGTGAGCAAGGTCGCGGCTTCGCCGTGGTCGCCGATGAGGTGCGCAACCTGGCGCAGAAGACCCAGCAGGCCACCGAAGAAATCCAGACCATGATCCAGCAGCTGCAGCACGGCACCCGCGAAGTGGTCAAGGTGATGGAGCAGAGCCAGAGCAAGACCGACGACAGCGTGGAACACGCCAACCAGGCGGCCAGCTCGCTGGAAGACATCACCCAGGCGGTCTCGGTGATCAACGACATGAACACTCAGATCGCCAGCGCCGCCGAAGAGCAGAGCGCCGTCGCCGAGGACATCAACCGCAACGTCACCAATATCGGTCAGGTCGCCAACGAAGTCGCCGGTGGGGCAGACGAAGCCAGCCAGGCCAGCGCCCAGCTGACCAAGCTGGCCGAGCAACAGCGCCGCCTGATCAATCAGTTCAGGGTGTAGTTGCGATTATCGGCAGGGGCGCGTGCCCCTGCCGAGGCGGCACCTCAGGCTGGCGTCAGGCACTCCGGTGCATCCAGCTGCGGATCGTTGACCAGCGTCGCCAGCGGACGCTCTCGCAGCGCCACAGGGGATTTGGCCAGCAGCGCGGCCAACTGCTCGGGCGAGGCCTCGTCGCTCAACCACAGGGCCTGCTCGTGTTCATCGAGAATCAGCGGGCGCCGCAACGAGGCTGCGGCCTGGGTCACCAGCGCCACGCTCAGGTACTCGTGCCCGCCCACCGGGTAGATTTCCCACAGCGCCGCGAAGTACATCAGCGGCTCGCCGTTGGTCATCCAGTACGGGCGCTTGCGCGCCGCACCACGCCACTCGAAGAAGCCATTGGCCGGCAACAGGCCGCGACGCTGACGAAAGGGCTCGCGGAACATCGGTTGCTCGGTCAGGGTTTCGGCCCGCGCATGCGCCGGCGTCTTCGACAGGTCCTTGAGCCAGGCCGGCGTCAGCCCCCAACGCGCCGGCGCCAGCACCCGGCCGCCCTCGCCGGCATGCATCAGCAGCACCTGAGCGTTTGGCGCGAAGTTCCAGTGCGGCTGCTGGTCAGCGGGAAAACCTGGTAGCGCCGCGAAAGCGGGCGACCAGCGAAACAGGGCATAACGTCCACACATGAAACGGCTCGACAGGCAACGGGCGACTCAGCACAACAATTCGCCCTGGAAAGACTCCGGTTCGTCACCGGGCACGGGTTGCGCCGCATTGTACTCGGCGATCAGCGCCCGCGCCTGCTCGGCGTCCTCGTTGCCGACCATCAGCCCGAGCAGACCGCACGCCGGCAGCTCACCCACCGCCCCCACCAGGTGCTGCCCCTGCAGATGCGCACCGATGCCTTCGCTGGCCAGCATGTCCACCAGCAACTGGCCTTCCAGCATGTTCTCCGGTTCGTAGATTCGCTGCATCAGTCGTTTTCTCCCCGCACATCCAGCTGCCAGTCTTCGCCATCGGTGCGCAGCTCGAACTCGATGGGCCGACAGCACACCGGACAATCCTCGATATAGGACTGGTCCCCCGCCGACAGGTCGAGCACGGCTTCCACCGGCTCCCCGCAATAGGGGCAGATATAGGCCTCGGTTTCCAGCATCGCGGCCTCCTTGTGACTTGGCGGTATAATCACCGGTCTATTGCTGAGCCTGCCAGACAGGCTGTCGCTTTTAACCTTAGTCGTTCTAGATCAAGAGAGCATGATGGGCGCATTCGATGCCATCCGACCTTATGCCGACACAGAAGTGCGCCCCGTACTGGCGCGCCTGCTCGCCGACCCGGCGTTTCTCGGCACCCTCACCCGCTTTCGCTTTCCGCGATTGGCCGGTCCACTCGGCTGGCTGCTCAAGCCGCTGATCGCCGCGCGCCTGCGCAGCGAATTCGCCAGCGTCGACTCGGTGGCCAGGCTTCAGGAGAAGATCGAACCCTACATCGATCGCACCATTGAACATGCCAGCGACGGTATCAGCTACTCCGGCCTGGAGCACCTGCAGTCCGGCAAGCCCTACCTGTACCTGGCCAACCATCGCGACATCGTCATGGACCCGGCGTTCGTCAACTACGCCGTCTACCATGCTGGCCTGCAGACGCCACGTATCGCCATCGGTGACAACCTGCTGCAACGGCCCTTCATCAGCGATCTGATGCGCCTGAACAAGAGCTTCATCGTGCACCGCTCGATCAGCGGACGCCGCGAGAAGCTGGCGGCGTATCAACTGCTCTCGGCCTACATCAACCACTCGATCCGCGAGGATGGCGAGTCGATCTGGATAGCCCAGGCCGAGGGGCGCGCCAAGGACGGTGACGACCGCACCGATTCGGCGATCCTCAAGATGTTCCACATGAGCCGCAAGGACGAGCCGTTCGCCGAGGTGATCGACTCGCTCAACCTGATCCCGGTCTCGATCAGCTACGAGTACGACCCCTGCGACCAGGCCAAGGCCCGCGAGCTGAGCATTCGAGCAGCCACCGGCAGCTACACCAAGGCCCCCGGCGAGGATGACAGCAGCATCGCGCTGGGCATCACCGGGTACAAGGGGCGGGTGCACCTGCACTTCGGCCCGCCGGTCGGCGGCCTGGAGGATACCAAGCAACTGGCCCAGGCGCTGGACCGCCACATCCTCGGCCAGTACCGCCTGTTCCCGGTGCACTATCTGGCATACGCCATGTGGGAAGGCCGCGAAGCCGAGCTGAACGTGCCGTCAGCCAGCGAGCTGTTTGCCAGCGCCGACCTGGCCAAGGCCGAAGCCGAGTGGAACAGGCGCCTTGCCGGCTGCAGCGAGGAGGAAAAACCCTACCTCATCCTGCAATACGCCAACCCGGTGCGGAACCAGTACCGGATCAAGGCCGGCCTGCCGCTCTAGGCCTGCAGAAATGCAAACGGCAGCCCGATGGCTGCCGTTCGCGTCTATCGCATGTCCCTCAGAGGCGCGTGCTGAACCAGGACAGCAGCACGGCCGAGCCCAGGCAGGCTGCCCCGAAGCGATAGAAGAAGCGGTTGATGCGCAGTGTGCGCTCATCCTGATCCTGGACATCCAGCTCGCCGTCGGCGAGCACACGCGCCAGCCCACGCTGCTCACGCACACGCGTCACCAGGCACAACCAGGCGCCCGCTACGGCGAAGAACAACGCCAGCGAATTCACCGCCCCGGCCGGATGAGCGAGAAACAGCGACCACAACACCTGCAGCGACATGCAACACCTCGAGTTCAGCATGGTGCAGCAACCCCGCCACCGCACCAGAATGGGGATTCGCGGCTGAGCACGGGCGCATTCCAGCCAATCAAAATCGTCGCGCAGTGTACTGAACTCGCGCTTTTATAAGGTTCGTTTCCGACGAACGCAGCGTGCTATCCCGAAATCGTCTGAAAACTGTCATCCGCCTGGCCTAAGGTTTGTATCTCTCAAGATGACCAAACAGTCACAGCTGTTCTTGGAGACTACCCCACGTCCTAGGAGGACCTGTCATGCTCAATCCCCAACCGCTGGATCGCGATTATCTGATCGACTCGCTGGATGAAGTGGATGCCGTGGTCGACGAACTTTCCTTCAACGTACAGGACCAGCACTGGCTGGTTTACTGCGCCCTTGGCGGTCACGAGCATTACGACCTGCCGGACATCGACAATCGTACCGGCATGAGCCTGCCGGAGCTTTACGACCAGGCGGCATGAACGCCCAGGACAAATGAAAACGCCCCGCAATGCGGGGCGTTTTCGTTGCAGGGGCCGTGCTTACTGCAGCAGCACCTGGCCGATGGTCGGGTCCTTGAAGGCCCGCGTCAGCGCATCGCTGAGCACATCGCCGACCAGCTTGGTGTTGGTCTGCTGGTTCGGCGCGGTGCCGAAGCGCTGGTTCAGCGAAGCGCCATAACGGCCGGTGTAGCGACGGCTGCCGCCTTGCACATCGGCACGGATGGAGGCGGAGATGTCTGCCTCGGTCACGTACATGCCTTCCTTCGGCGACTGGTACTTCAGGTCCGCCAGGGTGATGGTCAGCTGCGGCGCGTTGTAGGCGTTGGCGGACGGGGTGAAACCAAGCAGGCGCACCGCCGCCTCGGCCTCGGCCTGCAGCTTGGGCAGCAGGTTCTCGCCGCTGACGCTGATGGCGCTGGTTTCCGGGTACAGGCCACCACGCGTGCCCAGTACCGGCGAGGACCGACCATCGACCACGCGCACGACCACCGGCTGGCCCTGACCCACCGGGGTCAGCGAGCTGGTGAGCTTGGGTTGCGGGGTGAGTTGCTGAGGGCTGAGGGCGCAACCCGCCAGCGTCAGGCTGGTGGCAGCAAGCAAGGCGATCAACGCACGGTGCAGCATGCTCATCTCTCCGAGTGAGGTAAAAGTGGCCAGCAGTATACTCAGCGCGGCCAGAGGCCAACAGTACTGAGACCCGAGCGGCGGCGCCGGGGTTCCTGTCATCAGGCTGTCACCGCCTCAGGGCATAAAGGCTGCAGTCACCACGCTGGAGCCTTCGCCATGCTTTTGCACCGCCTGTTCGGCCGTTCCCGCCCGATGCGCCACTTCGCCCTGCTCGATGCCCAGGGCTGCTGCCGTGCGCTGCGACAGGTGCAGGACCACCCGAGCCAACCCGGCTGGGTGGAAGTCAGTGAACCCAACGCCTCGTGGCTGGGCGCCCCCCTGCCTGCCGGCGCCAGGGTCATGCCGGTCGTCAGCCATACGCGAGCGGCCCGCCCGTTGGCGGCCTGACCGGCGGAAGAATAAAAGTCACGCAAGACCGATCAATTTCCCCTCATTCACCGTTATAATCGCGCCCCGATTATAAGGACGTCTCCTGATCGGGCCGCACGACCTCGCCGATGCAACGTCATCGCCCCGCCCCAGAGAGTCGCCCACTTCGAGCTGCCGTATCCGGCCAGCCGCTTTTCGCCCATATGCAGAGCCGATGGCAGCCATGCATTGCATGACGTGCACGGGCAAAAGCGCGCCGAGGCAGTCGAGCTTTTGAGGTTCACAGCTCCAAAAGAGCGTGAAAAGAACGGTTTTTACAAACTTCACAAGAGTGTGGCGAACAGATGAACAGTTTTGCGTCCGCAATTCCCAGCCTTGACCCTCCCCGCCGAACGGCATGGCCTTACGTCTGAGTCTGTCGGTATCGCCCTGAAAGGCCGCATGGCCGTCCATCTGGTGCAGATTTTCCTGGAGAGAGGTTAATGGCGCATAACGATTACCAAAGCGTAGATGTGGTGCTGGTGGGTGCCGGCATCATGAGCGCGACCCTGGGCGTGCTGCTCAAGGAACTCAACCCCGGCATCACGCTGGAAGTGGTAGAGCTGCGCGAGTCTGGCGCAGTGGAAAGCTCCAACCCCTGGAACAACGCCGGTACCGGCCATGCCGCACTGTGCGAACTGAACTACACCCCGGAAGGCGCAGACGGCAGCATCGACATCAAGAAGTCGGTGAGCATCAATGCCCAGTTCGAGGAGTCCAAGCAGTTCTGGGCCTACCTGATCGGCAAGGGCGCGATCCAGTCGCCGAAGACGTTCATCAATCCTGTCCCGCACATGAGCTTCGTGCGCGGCGATACCGGCAAGGCCTTCCTCAAGAAGCGCTTCGAGGCGCTGCGCCAGCATCATGCCTTCACCGACATGGAGTACACCGAGGACCGCGCCACCATCGCCGAATGGGCGCCGCTGCTGATCCCCGGCCGTGACAGCAACGAGCCGCTGGCGATGACTCGCGTGCAGGCCGGTACCGACGTCAACTTCGGTGCGGTCACCGAACAGATGCTCGGCTACCTGACCACGCAGCCGAACGCCACGGTCACCTGCAACCAGAAGGTCACCGACCTCCAGCGTGACGGCGAAGGCTGGCTGGTGGACATCAAGGACACCCGTTCGGGCGCCACGCGCAAGCTCAAGAGCAAGTTCGTCTTCCTCGGTGCCGGTGGTGGTGCACTCCCGCTGCTGCAACTCTCCGGCATTCCCGAAGGCAAAGGCTTCGGCGGCTTCCCGGTCAGCGGCCAGTGGCTGCGCTGCGACAACCCCGAGATCGTCAAGCAGCACCAGGCCAAGGTCTACAGCCAGGCCGCCGTGGGCTCGCCGCCCATGTCCGTGCCGCACCTGGACACCCGCGTGGTGGACGGCAAGAAATCCCTGCTGTTCGGCCCGTACGCCGGCTTCACCACCAAGTTCCTCAAGCACGGTTCGTTCCTCGACCTGCCGCTGTCGGTACGCCCCAACAACATCGGCCCGATGCTGGCGGTGGCGCGCGACAACATGGACCTGACCCGCTACCTGATCAAGGAAGTGATGCAGTCCGAGGCGCAGCGCCTGGAGACCCTGCGTGGTTTCTACCCGGAAGCCAAGCCCGAGGACTGGCGCCTGGAAGTGGCCGGCCAGCGCGTGCAGATCATCAAGAAGGACGCCAAGAACGGCGGCATCCTGCAGTTCGGCACCGAGCTGGTGGCAGCAGAGGACGGCACCATCGCCGCCCTGCTCGGCGCCTCCCCGGGCGCCTCGGTGACCGTGTCGATCATGCTCGACCTGATCCGTCGCTGCTTCCCCGAGCAGGCCGACAGCGCCGAATGGCGCAGCAAGCTGGACGAGATCTTCCCGGCCATGGCCGACGTCCTGGCCAAGGACGCCGAGCGCTACCGTGAAGTGCAGACGCAGTCGAATCAGCGCCTGCAGCTGGACCAGCCCAGCGCCTGATCCGTCCGACAAAAAAACCGCCCCTCGGGGCGGTTTTTTCATGGCTTGCGGCAACGTATCGGTGCAGTGCCGGTGCGATCCCTCAGGGCTTGCCCCAGGGCAGGATCGGGATGGCGGTCACCGCATTCTGCGGGCTGCCCTCGATCACCCGGTCGCTGTAGACCAGGTACACCAGGGTATTGCGCTGCTTATCGAAGAAACGCACCACCTGCATGGTCTTGAACACCAGCGAGGTGCGCTCCTTGAACACCTCCTCGCCGTCCTCGAGCTTGCCCTTGAAGGTGATCGGTCCGACCTGACGGCAGGCCAGGGACGCCTCGGCACGGTCCTCGGCCAGTCCGAGCCCGCCCTTCACGCCGCCGGTCTTGGCCCGAGACAGGTAGCAGGTCACGCCCTCCACCTTGGGATCATCGAACGCCTCGACGACGATCTTGTCGTTCGGGCCGAGCCACTTGAACACCGTGGACACCTCGCCGATGGTCTCGGCCAGTGCCAGCCCCGGCAGCAACATGACACTCAACGCAATTCCCTTGAACAGACGCATGCCTCGCTCCCTCTTTCACTAGACCAGGATCAGGTTGTCCCGGTGCACCAACTCGGGTTCATCGACGTAACCCAGCAGCTTTTCGATGGCGTCGGTGGGCTGGCCAATGATCTTCTGCGCCTCCAGCGCGCTGTAGTTGACCAGACCACGGGCAATCTCGCGACCATCAGGTGCCACGCAGACCACCATCTCACCGCGGCGGAAACTCCCCTGCACCGCCTTCACACCCACGGGCAGCAGGCTCTTGTGGTCCTGCTTGAGCGCCTTGACCGCGCCGGCATCGAGCACCAGGGTACCGCGTGTCTGCAGATGCCCGGCCAGCCACTGCTTGCGTGCCGCCAGCAGGCCGCGCTCGGGGGCCAGCAGGGTGCCCAGGCGCTCGCCAGCCTGCAGACGGGCCAGTACCTGCTCGATGGCGCCACCGACGATCACGGTATGCGCGCCGGAGCGTGCCGCCAGGCGCGAGGCACGCAGCTTGGTCTGCATGCCTCCACGCCCCAGCGCGCCGCCCACGCCACCGGCCACGGCGTCCAGCGCCGGGTCGTCGGCACGCGCTTCGGAAATCAGCTCGGCATCGGGGTTGTGACGGGGATCGGCGTTGTACATGCCGTCGCGGTCGGTGAGGATCACCAGCAGATCGGCCTCCACCAGGTTGGCCACCAGCGCGGCCAGGGTGTCGTTGTCGCCGAAGCGGATCTCGTCGGTGACCACCGTGTCGTTCTCGTTGATCACCGGCACCACGTCCAGGCCCACCAGCGTACGCAGGGTGCTGCGTGCGTTGAGGTAGCGCTTGCGGTCGGAAAGATCGTCGTGGGTCAGCAGGATCTGCGCGGTGCGTCGGTTGTGCTCGGCAAAGCTCGACTCCCAGGCCTGCACCAGCGCCATCTGGCCGATGGCGGCGGCGGCCTGCAGCTCGTGCATCGCACTCGGTCGGCTGGTCCAGCCCAGGCGGCTCATGCCGGCAGCCACGGCGCCGGAAGACACCAGCACCAGTTCCACGCCCTGCTCACGCAGCGCGACCATCTGCTTGACCCATACCGCCATGGCCGCACGATCCAGGCCACGCCCGTCGGCGGTCAGCAACGCACTGCCGATCTTCACCACCCAGCGCTTCGCGCCGGTCACCTTGTCACGCATGATCTTCCAGCCTTAGTCAGACACGATGGGTTCCAGCCCACCTACAAAAACGCCGCAATTAAGCGGCGTTGGAAAATTTGCTTAATCCCGGACGTAGATGATTTCCGGGCCGTCGTCGTCTTCATCGTCGAAGAAGTCATCGTCTTCGTCGATATCATCGACGCTGCGTACCCCAGCCTTGCGCAGCGCACGCTGGTCATCCAGCGCCTGCAGACGGGCACGCGCCTCGTCCTCGATGCGCTGATCCAGCTCGGCCACTTCTTCGGCGAACACCGGGTCCTCGGCGATGCGCTCACCGCGCACTTCCAGGTAATGCATGATGTCGCGACTGATGCGCTCGGTGCCGTCGCGGCTGATGGCGGAAACCACGTAGACCGGGCCCTGCCAGTTGAGGCGGGCGACGATGTCGGCCTTGCGCGCTTCGCGCTCTTCTTCCGGGATCTGGTCCATCTTGTTCAGCACCAGCCAGCGGTCACGCTCGGCCAGCGCCGGGCTGAAGCGGCCCAGTTCGTCGATGATCACCTGCGCCGCCTCGGCCGGATCGCTCTCGTCCAGCGGCGCCATGTCCACCAGGTGCAGCAGCAGGCGGGTACGCGCCAGGTGCTTGAGGAAGCGAATACCCAGGCCGGCGCCTTCCGACGCGCCTTCGATCAGCCCCGGAATATCGGCGACGACGAAGCTCTTGAAACGGTCGACACTAACCACCCCCAGGTTCGGCACCAGGGTGGTGAAGGGATAGTCGGCGACCTTCGGCTTCGCGGCGGAAACGGCGCGGATGAAGGTACTCTTGCCGGCATTGGGCAGGCCCAGCAGGCCGACGTCCGCGAGGACCTTCAGCTCCAGCTTGAGATCGCGCGAATCGCCCGGCTTGCCCGGTGTGGTCTGACGCGGCGCACGGTTGGTGCTGGATTTGAAGCGCGTGTTGCCCAGGCCATGCCAGCCACCCTGAGCGACCATCAGACGCTGGCCTGCCTTGACCAGGTCGCCGATCACTTCCTGCGTCGCCACGTCGATCACCGTGGTGCCGACCGGCACCGGCAGGATCAGGTCCTCGCCCTTGGCGCCGGTGCAGTCGGTGCTGCCACCCTTCTCGCCGTTCTGGGCGTGGAATTTGCGCGTGTAGCGGTAATCGATCAGGGTGTTGAGGTTCTCGTCGGCCTGCAGGAATACCGAGCCACCGTCACCACCGTCACCCCCGTTGGGGCCACCCTTCTCGATGAACTTCTCGCGGCGGAAGCTCATCATGCCGTTACCGCCGTCACCGGCTTTTACAAATATCGATACTTCGTCGACGAATTTCATCAGTCTGCCTCCCGCTTCATCTGCGGGCTGGGGGAACGCTTGCCAAATCATCCAGAACTAGCGGATTGGGCAAGCGCACCAAAGATACACAAACAAAAAAGCCCCGTCCTACGGACAGGGCTTTTCCAGCGCGTAGGCGATTAGGCCTGAACAACGCTCACGTAGCGACGGCCGAAAGCGCCCTTCACTTCGAACTTGACCACGCCTTCGACTTTAGCGAAGAGGGTGTGGTCCTTGCCGATGCCCACGCCGAAACCGGGGTGGAACTGGGTGCCGCGCTGACGCACGATGATGTTGCCGGCCTTGATGACCTGGCCACCGTACATTTTCACGCCAAGGCGTTTACTTTCGGAATCGCGGCCGTTACGGGTAGAACCGCCAGCTTTTTTGTGTGCCATGAGTCAATACTCCTATAAAGGGATCGGGGCCGACGAATCAGGCCTGGATACCGGTGATTTTGATCTCAGTGAACCACTGACGGTGGCCCTGACGCTTCATGTGGTGCTTACGACGGCGGAACTTGATGATGCGCACTTTGTCGTGACGGCCTTGCGAAACGACTTCGGCAACCACTTTGGCACCGTCTACGACCGGGGCGCCGATTTTAACGTCGTCGCCATTGCCGATCAGCAGAACGCGATCGAAAGTCACGGCGTCGCCAGTAGCGAGCTCGAGTTTCTCGATCTTGAGGAATTCGCCTTCGGTGACTTTGTATTGCTTGCCACCAGTAACAATTACTGCGTACATGGTAAATCTCCGTTGATCCTGCTCACCCAGCGCTTTAGAAAAGTCGTTATTGGCTGGCATGGCTGCTCGGGGCCGGAAGTGACACCCTTGCAATTGCGTAAGGCAGGGAAATGCCCAGGGGGAAGTTCAGGGTGCGCGATTGTACGCAAGCGCCGAACGCTGCGCAAGGGCCGCAAGTGCTTGCCTTGACAGCCCCTACCCTGCCACCTAGCATGCCGCGCAGTTTAGAAGGAGCGCCCTTTGTCGATGCAACCCCAGGCTTTCTACCGCGTGGTGGTGGACGATTTCACCGCCGTCGACGGCATCATCCGCCAACAGGTGGTTTCTCGCGTGCCGCTGGTGGAAAAGATCGGCGACTATATCATCTCTGCCGGTGGCAAACGCCTGCGCCCGCTGCTGGTCCTGCTCAGCGGTCGTGCGCTGGGTTACCAGGCCGACGACCTGCGCCTGCTGGCCGCGACCATCGAATTCCTGCACACCGCGACACTGCTGCATGACGACGTCGTCGACATGTCCGACATGCGCCGTGGCCGCAGCACCGCCAACGCCCAGTGGGGCAACGCGCCAAGCGTGCTGGTGGGCGACTTCCTTTATTCCCGTTCCTTCGAAATGATGGTCGAACTCGGCTCCATGCCGGTGATGAAGATCCTCTCCCACGCCACCCGCGTGATCGCCGAGGGTGAAGTGCTGCAGCTGTCCAAGGTGCGTGACGCCAGCACCACGGAAGAGACCTACATGGAGGTCATCCGCGGCAAGACCGCGATGCTCTTCGAGGCCTCCACCCATGCCGCAGCCGCCCTGGCCGACGCCGACGAGACGCAGCGCGAGGCCCTGCGCACCTTCGGTGATCACCTGGGCATCGCCTTCCAGCTGGTCGACGACCTGCTCGACTACAAGGGCGACGCCGCCAGCCTGGGCAAGAACGTCGGTGACGACCTGGCCGAGGGCAAGCCGACCCTGCCGCTGATCTACAGCATGCGCGAAGGCACCGAAGAGCAGGCTGCCCTGGTACGCCGTGCGATCCAGAAGGGCGGTATCGAGGACCTGGAGAGCATCCGCGCCGCCGTGGAAGCTGCCGGCGCCCTGGACTATACCGCCAGGCTCGCGCGCGACTACGCCGAGCGCGCCATCGCCTGCCTGGAAGTCCTGCCGCAGGGTGAATACCGCGATGCCCTGATCGAGCTGAGCCGCTTCGCCGTCGCGCGCACCCACTGACCATATCGCACCCTAATCGGCCGTAGCCCGGATGCAATCCGGGGCTCTCTGCCATATGGCCATTCCCCGGATTGCATCCGGGCTACAGGATCCAGGCGCCGCACAGGCGCAAACGAAAACGCCCCGAACCAGTCGGGGCGTTTTCGTTATCGCGGCGCGAATTACAGACGCAGGCCGCCGTCCAGCTCCAGGATACGACCGGTGTAGTAATCGTTCTCCAGGATATAGGCCACCGAGTGGGCGATCTCGGCCGGTTTGCCCATGCGCTTGAGCGGGATGCCCGCCGTCATCTTCTCCAGGGCTTCCGGCTTCATGCTGCCGGTCATCTCGGTTTCGATGAAGCCCGGCGCCACGCCGGCGACACGAATGCCGTAGCGTGCCAGTTCCTTGGCCCAGACCACGGTATCGGCAGCGACACCGGCCTTGGCGGCAGAGTAGTTGGCCTGGCCCATGTTGCCGGCACGGGAGATCGAGGAGATGTTGACGATCGCACCCTCGTTCTTCAGCTCGATCATCTTCGCCGCCACTTCGCGGGTGCAGAGGAACACGCCGGTCAGGTTGACGTCGATCACTGCCTGCCACTGCGCCAGGCTCATCTTGGTCATTTCGCCATCCTTCACACGGATGGTCAGACCATCGCGCAGGATGCCGGCATTGTTGACCAGGCCATTGATGGCGCCGAAGTCGTCGGCGACCTGGGCGACCATATGGGTGACCTGCTCTTCATCGGCGACGTTGCACAGGTAGGCACGCGCATCGCCACCGGCCGCCTTGCAGGCCGCCACGGCTTCGTCGAGCTTTTCCTGGTTCAGATCGACCAGCGCCAGCTTGGCGCCCCTGGCCGCCAGGTACTCACCCATGGCGCGGCCCAGTCCCTGGCAACCGCCAGTGATGATGATGACTTTGTCTTTCAGTTGCATCGCTTTATCCCCTCAAGGTGCAGCATTTACCGACCCCGCTGATGCCCTTGAAGCGCTATGCTAGGGCGTCTGTCCGTTGATGACGGATTCTTTGCGAGGAGTCATAAGGTGAGCGTGAAAGCCGGCAAGCATGCACGAGAATTGCTGCTCAAGGAATACCGTGGCGTGCTCAGCACCCACTCCAAGGCCATGCCGGGCTTCCCTTTCGGATCGGTAGTGCCCTACTGCCTGGACGCCGAGGGCCGGCCACTGATCCTGATCAGCCGCATCGCCCAGCACACCCATAACCTCGGGCAGGACGCCAAGTGCTCGCTATTGGTCGGCGAGCGCGGCGCAGAGGATGTGCAGGCGGTCGGTCGCCTTACTTTGCTCGCCGAAGCACGACAGTTGCATGACGAAGACGAAATAGAGGCAGCCGCCCAGCGTTATTACCGCTTTTTCCCCCAGTCGCGCGACTACCATCGGGCGCATGACTTCGATTTCTGGCGGCTGGAGCCGGTGCGCTGGCGCTTCATTGGCGGTTTTGGCGCCATTCACTGGCTCGACCAGGTCGCACTGGCCAACCCCTTCACGACGGACGGCAGTGAAACGAGCATGGTCGAGCACATGAACGAGGACCATGCCACGGCCATTGCCCACTACGTCGAAATGGCCGAGCTGCCGCAGCATGAACCGGCGCAGATGGCCGGTGTCGACAGCGAAGGTTTCCACCTGCGCATCGGCCAGAGCCTGCACTGGCTGCCCTTCCCAACATCCTGCAACAACCCCGGACAGGTGCGCGCAGCCCTGGTGGCGCTGGCCCGCGCCGACAAATGGCCCGAGCCTGGCGTCGCTTAAGCTTGAATTCAGGCCAAAGCCCCATACTTACTCCCTACTGGAAGTTCGCTTCCGCCAAGGATTCTCCGATCATGCGTGCGTTTCTGTTTCTGTTCCTGCTGTTCCCGATCATCGAGCTGGCCGTCCTGATCAAGGTCGGCGGTGCCATCGGCGTGCTGCCGACGGTCCTGCTGGTGATCGGGACCGCCATTCTTGGCAGCGTCCTGCTCCGCGTGGCCGGTGTCGCCACGGCCTGGCGCGCCCGTGAGAAGCTGGCCCGCGGCGAGATGCCCGAGCAGGAAATGCTCGAAGGCCTGCTGATCGCGGTCGGCGGTGGCCTGCTGCTGCTGCCGGGCTTCATCAGCGATATCTTCGGCGTGCTCTGCCTGCTTCCCTTCACCCGCCGCCTGCTGGTCGGCAAGATCCGTCGCCGCGCCGAGGAGCAGGCCCTGCGCCAACGCGCGTTCTTCGACGATGCCGCCGCCCGCGCCGGCAAGACGCACCCCAATGTGCTCGAAGGCGAATACGAACGCCGCGACTGATTCACGCCACAGGCACTCGCCTGCAGCGATCCCCCGGCAGACCTGCTGTTGAGCGCAGCAGGCTGCTGCGACAAGCGCATCGGCCGCCAATCCTCGGTCTTACCCAAATAACGCCGACCGCGCACGCAAAAAAATTCTCCACCTCCCCTTGAAATGTCTCCGCCCGCCCACATGTAGCAGTCACCGCAAGGTGCCTGCCCTACGAGGCAGTCCGACTTTCGCGGTGCGCACAGCGCGCCGCACCCGGCCCCGCCGGATTTTACAAACCCGCCGACCAGACAAGAGTCGGCAAGTTGGCCATTCAATTGTTAGGAGAGATCGACAATGAAGCTTCGTCCTCTGCATGACCGCGTCGTGATCCGTCGCAGCGAAGAAGAGACCAAAACCGCAGGCGGCATCGTGCTGCCGGGCTCGGCCGCCGAGAAGCCGAACCAGGGTGAAGTCGTTGCCGTCGGTACCGGCAAGGTTCTGGATAACGGCGAAGTCCGTCCGCTGGCCGTCAAGGTCGGTGACAAGGTGGTATTCGGCCCTTACTCCGGCAGCAACACCGTCAAAGTCGACGGCGAAGACCTGCTGGTGATGGGCGAGAGCGAAATCCTCGCTGTCGTCGAAGCCTGATTCCGACGAATCTCCGTTTAACCTTCAAGAATTTGAGGACTGATCAAGATGGCTGCTAAAGAAGTCAAGTTTGGCGATTCCGCCCGCAAGAAAATGCTCGTTGGCGTCAACGTACTGGCCGACGCCGTCAAAGCCACCCTCGGCCCGAAAGGTCGTAACGTGGTTCTGGCCAAATCCTTCGGCGCCCCGACCATCACCAAAGACGGTGTTTCGGTTGCCAAGGAAATCGAACTGAAGGACGCCTTCGAGAACATGGGCGCCCAGCTGGTCAAGGACGTTGCGTCCAAGGCCAACGACGCTGCCGGTGACGGCACCACCACCGCTACCGTTCTGGCTCAAGCCATCGTCAACGAAGGCCTGAAGTCCGTCGCTGCTGGCATGAACCCGATGGACCTGAAGCGCGGCATCGACAAGGCCACCGCGGCCATCGTTGCTCAGCTGAAAGACCTGGCCAAGCCGTGCACCGACTCCAAGGCCATCGCCCAGGTAGGCACCATCTCCGCCAACTCCGACAACTCCATCGGTGACATCATCGCCGAAGCCATGGACAAGGTCGGCAAAGAAGGCGTCATCACCGTTGAAGAAGGCTCGGGCCTGGAAAACGAACTGTCCGTCGTGGAAGGCATGCAGTTCGACCGTGGCTACCTGTCTCCCTACTTCATCAACAAGCCGGACACCATGGTTGCCGAGCTGGAAAGCCCGCTGCTGCTGCTGGTCGACAAGAAGATCAGCAACATCCGCGAACTGCTGCCGGTTCTGGAAGCCGTTGCCAAGGCTGGCCGTCCGCTGCTGATCGTTGCCGAAGACGTGGAAGGCGAAGCCCTGGCCACTCTGGTGGTCAACAACATGCGCGGCATCGTCAAGGTTGCTGCCGTCAAGGCTCCGGGCTTCGGCGACCGCCGCAAGGCCATGCTGCAGGACATCGCCATCCTGACCGGCGGCACCGTGATCTCCGAAGAAGTCGGCCTGTCCCTGGAAGGCGCCACTCTGGAGCACCTGGGTAACGCCAAGCGCGTAGTCCTGAACAAGGACAACACCACCATCATCGACGGTGCTGGTGCTCAGGTCGACATCGAAGCCCGCGTTGCGCAGATCCGCAAGCAGGTCGAAGAAACCTCTTCCGACTACGACAAAGAGAAGCTGCAAGAGCGTCTGGCCAAACTGGCTGGCGGTGTTGCCGTGATCAAGGTTGGCGCTGCCACCGAAGTCGAGATGAAAGAGAAGAAAGCCCGCGTTGAAGACGCCCTGCACGCCACCCGCGCTGCAGTGGAAGAAGGCGTGGTGCCTGGCGGTGGCGTTGCCCTGGTGCGCGCTCTGCTGGCCATCGAAGGTCTGAAAGGCGACAACGAAGACCAGAACGTCGGTATCGCTCTGCTGCGTCGCGCTGTCGAAGCACCGCTGCGTCAGATCGTTTCCAACGCCGGTGGCGAGCCGAGCGTCGTGGTCGACAAGGTCAAGCAGGGTTCGGGCAACTTCGGCTTCAACGCCGCGACCGACACCTACGGCGACATGATCGAGATGGGTATTCTCGACCCGGCCAAGGTCACCCGTTCGGCGCTGCAGGCTGCTGCGTCCATCGGCGGCCTGATGATCACCACCGAAGCCATGGTCGCCGAATCGGCTGACGACAAGGCCCCGGCCATGCCTGACATGGGTGGCATGGGCGGCATGGGTGGCATGGGCGGCATGATGTAAGCCAACCGGCCCCCAGCTGTACCAGGAACCCCGCGCCAGTCGCGGGGTTTTTTATTGCCCGAAAAAAGCTCCCCCGTCGTTCTAAGACGAAAATGCGACATAGGGTCATTTATCGTGGACCTGGGAACGCTGTTTGCTTATGTTTCGTTACAACCCTGAACGACGTAGTAACCGTTCACGAGGCGGACGCTGCGCAAACCTCCAACAGAAGAAGAACAACATGCCTCTATGCAGCACGACTGAACCTTCCCAGCAGGCCTTTCAACACTGGTGGCAGAAAAACGGTGACTGGGTAGAAGAACCCAACGTTCGGCGCGGTGGAGAGAGTGGCGTACAGCGCCTGCTGGATCAGAGCGGCGTGCTCTACGCCAAGAAGCAGGTGGGCCACATCTACCGCAGCCTGCTGTATCCGCAGGGACGTCCTACCGTACTGCGCGAGCGCAGAGCCCTGCAGGCACTACCCGCCCTGGGCGTGCTGGTGCCGAAGATGATCTACTGCGGCATCAACTACGACGCCCAGCAAGGCTGGTGCGGCCTGCTGGTGACCGAAGAGCTGGAAGGCTTCGAGAACATCGAAGTGTGGTACGAGAATGGCGGCCGCGAGGCCTGCGGCGAGGCCGTGCATGCTCAGCTGCTGCAACTTGTTGGTGCAACCCTGGCGCGCATGCACCTGGGGCGCTGGCAGCACGGTTGCCTGTACGCCAAGCACATCTTCGTCCGTATCGACGGCGAAACGCCGCAGGTCGCCCTGCTGGACCTGGAAAAGAGCCGTCGCCGCCTGACGCGAGTCCAGGCCGCCCAGCACGACCTGCCGCAACTGCGCCGCCACAGCCCCTGGTCCGATGCGGACTGGCAGCTGGTGCTGAGCGGCTACCGTGAGATCTTCGCCGAGGGCGCACGAGGTCTCGGCACACCTCTTGCGTAACCATCCGGCTGCCGGCCCGTGCCGGCAGCCTCGCTTTGGCTGCAACCCGCTTCACCCGCAACTCCCCCCACCAGGACGTGGCTCTACCTCGCACCTTTGCGCCAGGTAGCGACAGGCATCGCCAAGACGCCAACTGCCAGGGCCGGCTGTTACAGGTGCCCAGTACGGGCACCAAAGGTTACGCCCAAGCGTTACCCAGCACAGGATTGAACCATCCGCGGCGGAGCATGTCTCAGCTCAGCCCTTGGAGGGTGCCAGCCATACGCAATGACCGCTCGTCGTGCAGATCGGCAACGAGGCGGTGGGTGATCTAGGTTTAGCGAACAGCGTTTGGCAGCGCTATCAAGGGGTTAGCAAAATGAAATTAGAAGTAGCTCGAGGTTTGTTCCTTGGCCTCGCCCTCAGCGTAACGGCGATCGCTGCCGCTGCCTGGCAGGAGCCCGGTCCGCGCGTACTGGACGCGCACGACTGCACGGCCCAGGCCCCCTGCCCCACTGCCCCATTGCGCAAGCACGTGCAACCTGCCGTGAACCCGGATGCCAACCTGCTGGTATTGATGTTCGGCCTGAGCGGCGCGATGAAAGGCGAACAATAGCCCCATCACCCCGTTACCGGGAGACCCGCGCACCCGCTTGTGCAAATGTTCGCTGCATCACTGATCCAGCCTGAGCCTGGGGCTATCATCGCCGCCCCAACGGAAGCGACTCACAAGGAAGTCACCATGCTCAAGCGCTGGATCTACGCACTCGCCGCTACATTGCTGCTCACTGGCTGCGGCGGCCCGAACAACACCCCCGAAGGCATTGCCGAAGCCTTCCTGCAGGCGGCCTACGGCAACGACGTCGACGCACTGTTCGAGTACATCGACGTTCCTGAAGGCACCGGCGACGAAGAAGTCGCGCTGGTTCGCGGCAAGCTCAGCGCCCAGCTGGCCCGCACCGAGAAGTACACCGAAAGCCAGGGTGGCCTGGATCGCATCGAGGTGCAGGCGCCAACCCTGTCGAACGACGACAGCCAGGCCCGCATCGAGGCCATCGTTCACTTCAACAACAGCGATGCCAAACCCAAGACCGAGCGACTGCGCCTGAACAAGGTCGACGGCGACTGGAAGATCAAGATCTGAGCCGCCTGCGTCTCGGGCTGTGCCTGAGCCTGCTGCTGGCCGGCGCCACCGTGGCGCTGGCCAGCCTCCAGCCACAACCCTCCGTCAGCGCCCCAGAACGCAGCCTGCCGCCCGTGCAGAACGGCGACTGGGTGTTTCGCCTCGGCCCGTCGCGCGAAAGCCGCCTGATCCAGCAGGTCGGCGGTGGCGACTACTCGCACATCGGCATGATCGTGAGCACCTCGCCCCAGGCGCTGGTGGCGCACGCCACCACCGATGACGATCCCGAACGCCCCGACCAGGTCCTGCTCAGCCCGCTGACCGAGTTCGTCGACCCACGCCACGCGCGCGCCTTCGCCATCGCCAGGCCGGACTTTCTCGATGCCGAGCAACGCCTGCAGGTCAGCGCCGCCGTGCGTGACGAGGTCGGCCAGCCGTTCCTGCTGGAGCCACGCAACCTGGCGCATCGCTACTGCACCACCCTGCTCGCCGATGCGATCCGCATGCAGCACCCCGGGTTCGATCCGCAGTGGCAACAGCTGGACCTGCCGGTGTTTCATGGCGAATATCTGTTCCCTCGCGCATTCGCCGAATATCCCGGCATTACCTGGCTATATCGCTACTCGATCGTCGAGTAATGGCACTTCGGACGGTGCCATTCAGCTTCACTTAAGTCAGCCTCCCTATCGTCTGGCCGAAGCGTGACCGAAAGGTCACGTCCTTGCTCGCAACGAGCGATCCAGTCACGCCAGACCAGGAGAGGTCCGCATGCTCCGCACCACCCCCGCCAACCGGACGCCACGCCCAGTGGCCCGCGCCATCGATGACACGGACATGGCCAGCCCTACCCGCGACACGGGCAAGGAGGACGCCCGATGAACGCACTTCGCGCACTGCCACGGGACGCACTGGCATCCGTGGTGGTCTTTCTCGTCGCCCTGCCGCTGTGCATGGGCATCGCCATCGCCTCCGGCATGCCGCCGGCCAAGGGCCTGATCACTGGCATCATCGGCGGCCTGGTGGTCGGTTTTCTCGCGGGCGCGCCGCTGCAGGTCAGTGGCCCGGCGGCGGGGCTCGCCGTACTGGTGTTCGAGCTGGTGCGCACCCAGGGCATGGCCGCGCTCGGCCCGGTACTGCTGCTCGCCGGCCTGATCCAGCTGGTCGCCGGCTCGTTGCGCCTGGGCGGCTGGTTTCGTGTAACGGCCCCCGCCGTGGTCTACGGCATGCTCGCCGGTATCGGCATCCTCATCGTGCTGTCGCAGGTGCACGTGATGATCGACGCCGCGCCCAGGGCCTCCGGCCTGGACAACCTGCTGGCCTTCCCCGACGCCCTGGGCGATGCACTTAGCCTGCTCGGTGGCAACGCAATGATCGCCGGTGCAGTCGGCCTCGGCACCCTCGCCAGCATGGGGCTATGGGAGCGCTACCGCCCCGCATCCCTGCGTTTTCTGCCCGGCGCCCTGGTCGGCGTGACCCTCGCCACACTGGTCAGCCTGTGGCTGGCCTTGCCGGTCAAACGCGTGGAACTGCCAGCCAACCTCGGCGATGCCATCGACTGGATTACTCCGCAAGGGCTGGCCAGCCTGGCCGATCCGCAGCTGCTGATCGCCGCCCTGGCGATGGCCTTCATCGCCAGCGCCGAGACCCTGCTCTCCGCCGCAGCCGTAGACCGCATGCACGATGGCCCGCGCGCCCGCTTCAACCGCGAACTGTCCGCCCAGGGCATCGGCAACATACTCTGCGGCGCTGTCGGTGCCTTGCCGATGACCGGGGTGATCGTACGCAGCTCGGCCAACGTCCAGGCCGGCGCCCGCAGCCGCGCCTCGACCATCCTCCACGGGGCCTGGCTGCTGGCCCTGGTCGCCCTCCTCCCCGGCCTGCTGCAGAGCATCCCGGTGGCCAGCCTCGGCGCGGTACTGGTGTACACCGGCTGCAAGCTGGTCGACCCCAGGGCCATGCGCAACCTCGGCCAGTACGGACGCATCCCGGTAATCATCTACGCCGCCACGGCGCTGTGCATCGTCTTCACCGACCTGCTGAGCGGCGTACTGCTGGGCTTTGCCCTGACCCTGGCCAAGCTGCTGTGGAGCGCCTCCCGGCTGCGCATACGGCTCGTCGAAACCGCCCCCGGCGAGGCAGAACTGCGCATGCGCGGCGCCGCCACCTTCCTCCGCGTTCCCCAACTGGCCGAACACCTCGCCCGTGTCGAACCCGGCACCCGCCTGCACCTGAACCTGGCGCGCGTCAGCTACATCGACCACGCCTGCATGGAGCTGCTGCAAGACTGGGACCGCTCCGCCCGCGCCCAGGGCGGCGGGCTGGAGATCGTCGAAGGGGCGGCACTGAAACGCCGGGTCGAGGGCCGGCAGCGCACGGCGCTGGCCTGATCGCTCCGTGGCTCACTCGTGCCCTCGGGTGAGCCAGGTCAATGGATGCGCGGATGGACTATGGTGCGATGCCTTCATTCGCAGTAAGGTCGGCACATAGCCCAGCCAGGACGCACCATGGCCAGCAAGCCCCCAAGCGGGCAGTGAGCAGAGTGGGCAACGCCAAGCTCGTCCACCCTCGCGGGTTCCGCGTGCAGCCTCCTCACCCGCAGAGGGAACTGATGGTGTCCACTCTGCTGTAGCTGAAGCCGCTCCTGCAGGAGCCTGCGACGGGGCAGTGGGTATGGTTTGCGGCGGCCGGCACATACAAGACGGTTAAAATGCGCCAAGCTGTCGCCATCCACCCGCTCGCCCGAGGACTTCATCATGCGTCTGCCTCTTTTCTGCTCCCTGGCCCTGCTGCTCTGCCTCGGCGGCTGTGGCGCCGGCGAAACAGCCACCACGGCCACGCTGCAGGCAGAGCAGGCCAAGCAGGCGCAGCAGCAGATGGAGCAGCTCAAGCAGCAGATCGATCAGGCCAATGCGCTGAACAACCAGCGCCTGGAACAGGCCATCGACCAGGCGCAGTGAATGCTGCCTCGCTGCGCGCGAGGCAGTCACGCGATACCCGGAAACAGAAAGGCCGGTCACAAGACCGGCCTTTCTGTTTATCGCCCGATGCTCACTCAGCCATTGCTGGGAAAGGCGAACTGCGCAGCCTCATGGCTCTTGCGCGCCGGCCAGCGCTGGGTGATGGCCTTCTTGCGGGTGTAGAAGCGCACACCGTCCGGACCATAGGCGTGCAGGTCGCCGAACAGCGAACGCTTCCAGCCGCCGAAGCTGTGGTAGCTCACCGGCACCGGCAGCGGCACGTTGACGCCGACCATGCCCACTTCGATTTCGTCGCAGAACAGACGCGCGGCTTCACCGTCACGGGTGAAGATGCAGGTGCCGTTGCCGTACTCGTGATCGTTGATCAGTTGCATGGCTTCTTCCAGGCTGCCGACGCGGACGATGCACAGCACCGGACCGAAGATTTCGTCGGTGTAGATGGTCATCTCCGGAGTCACCTTGTCGAACAGGGTGCCACCGACGAAGTAGCCATTCTCGTTGCCCGCGACCACCAGATCACGGCCATCGACCACCAGCTTGGCGCCCTGCTCGACGCCCGCATCGATATAGCCCTTGACCTTGTCACGCGCAGCCGCAGTGACCAGCGGGCCCATGTCCAGGCCGCAGGAGGTGCCGGCACCGATCTTCAGCGCCTGGATCTGCGGGACGATCTTGTCGACCAGCGCGTCGGCGATCTGGTCGCCCACGCACACCGCCACCGAGATGGCCATGCAGCGCTCGCCACAGGAGCCGTAGGCCGCGCCCATCAGTGCGCTGACGGCGTTGTCGAGGTCGGCATCGGGCATCAGCACGGCGTGGTTCTTGGCACCGCCGAGGGCCTGCACGCGCTTGCCGCGCTTGGTGCCTTCGCTGTAGATGTACTCGGCGATCGGGGTCGAGCCGACGAAGCTCAGGGCCTTGACCTCGGGGGCCTCGATCAGCGCGTCGACGGCATCCTTGTCACCGTTGACCACGTTGAGCACGCCCTTGGGCAGGCCGGCCTGGTTCAGCAGCTCGGCGATGAACAGGGTGGAACTCGGGTCGCGCTCGGACGGCTTGAGGATGAAGCAGTTGCCGCAGACGATGGCCAGCGGGTACATCCACAACGGCACCATGGCCGGGAAGTTGAACGGGGTGATGCCCGCGACCACGCCGACGGGCTGCAGGTCGGTCCAGGCGTCGATGTTCGGGCCAACGTTACGGCTGTATTCGCCCTTGAGGATTTCCGGGGCGGCGCAGGCGAACTCGACGTTCTCGATGCCGCGCTTGAGCTCACCTACGGCGTCTTCGATGGTCTTGCCGTGCTCGGCGCTGATCAGCGCGGCGATCTGTTGCTCGTTCTGCTCCAGCAGTTGCTTGAAGCGGAACATGATCTGCGCGCGCTTGGCCGGCGGCGTGTTGCGCCAGGCCGGATAGGCGGCCTTGGCCGCATCGATGGCCAGTTGCATGGTGGCGCGATCGGCCAGGCCGACCTGGCTGGTGGAATCGCCAGTGGAGGGGTTGAACACCGGGGCACTGCGACCGTTGCCGGCAACGCGCTCGCCGTTGATCAGGTGAGGGATATGGCTCATGGGGACTCCTCAGTAGAAATCTTGTGTAGGGTGGATGATGCTCTTCTCATCCACCGTGGCAGATTCGGAAACTGGTGGATGAAAAAGGCGTCATCCACCCTGCGGTTGTCGGTATTCGCTTAGTCCAGCTGGTTCAGCACGTCGCCGACGGCGTTGAACACGCGGTCGAGGTCTTCCATCTTGGCGTTGAAAGTCGGGCCGAACTGCAGGGTATCGCCACCGAAGCGTACGTAGAAACCGGCTTTCCACAGGGCCATGCCGGCCTCGAACGGGCGGATCACCGCATCGCCGTCACGCGGTGCGATCTGCAGGGCGCCGGCCAGGCCGCAGTTGCGGATGTCGATGATGTGCTTGGTTCCTTTCAGGCCATGCAGGGCCGCTTCGAACTTCGGCGCCAGCTCGGCGGACTGCTGGATCAGGTTCTCGCGCTTGAGCAGGTCCAGGGTGGCCAGACCGGCCGCACAGGCGACCGGATGCGCCGAGTAGGTGTAGCCGTGGGTGAACTCGATCATGTGCTCCGGCGACGGCTGCTGCATGAAGGTGTTGTAGATCTCGCTGGAGGCGATCACCGCGCCCAGCGGGATGGCGCCGTTGGTGATCTGCTTGGCGACGTTCATCAGGTCCGGGGTGACGCCGAAGAACTCCGCACCGCTCCACTTGCCCATGCGGCCGAAACCGGTGATCACTTCGTCGAAGATCAGCAGGATGTTGTGCTGCGTGCAGATCTCGCGCAGACGCTGCAGGTAGCCGACCGGCGGCACGATGGCACCGGCCGAGCCGGACATCGGCTCGACGATCACCGCCGCGATGTTGGACGCGTCGTGCAGTTCGATCAGCTTGAGCAGTTCGTTGGCCAGCTCGACACCGCCGGTTTCGGCCATGCCACGGGTGAAGGCCATGCCCGGCTGCAGGGTGTGCGGCAGGTGGTCGGCGTCCATCAGTTGGCCGTACATCTTGCGGTTGCCACCGATGCCGCCCAGTGCGGTACCGGCGATGTTGACGCCGTGGTAGCCACGGGCACGACCGATGAAGCGGGTCTTGCTCGCCTGGCCTTTCAGACGCCAGTAGGCCTTGGCCATCTTCACCGCGGTGTCGGCACACTCGGAGCCCGAGCCGGTGAAGAACACGTGATTGAGGTCGCCCGGCATCAGGTCGGCGACCTGCTCGGCCAGCTTGAACGACAGCGGATGGCCGTACTGGAAGCCCGGGGAGTAGTCGAGGGTGCCGAGCTGCTTGGCCACGGCCTCCTGGATTTCCTTGCGCGAGTGACCGGCGCCGCAGGTCCACAGGCCGGACAGGCTGTCGTACACCTTGCGCCCCTGGTCGTCGACCAGCCAGCTGCCCTCGGCACCGACGATCAGGCGCGGGTCACGCTGGAAGTTGCGGTTGGCGGAAAACGGCATCCAGTGAGCATCCAGCTTGAGCTGGCTGGCCAGGGACGGGGTTTCGGTCTGCGGCATGTTCATCGGCGTAGCCTCACTCGGCAGGCAATTGAACGCAGGAGTCCGCTTGCGGGCGATCAGCGCCGACGAGCCGGCTCCTGCAGGGTAGTTGCCAGTGAATGTGCCATGAGCATAGAGTCAGTAAAACAACACTCTTTGCAACTTCAGTTCAAGGCCCACTAAACATATGAGCAGTCGTCGTCCCGATCCGCTGGCCCAGGTCAGCGACTTTGAAATTCGCCTGCTCAAACTGTTTCGCAGCGTGGTGGAATGCGGCGGCTTTTCCGCTGCGGAAAGTGCCCTGGGCATCGGCCGCTCGGCCATCAGCCAGCAGATGAGCGACCTCGAGCAGCGCCTGGGCCTGCGCCTGTGCCAGCGCGGCCGCGCCGGCTTCGCCCTGACCGAGGAAGGCCGCGAGGTGTACCAGAGCACCTTGCAGCTGCTCGCCGCGCTGGAGAGCTTTCGCACCGAGGTCAACGGCCTGCACCGGCATCTGCGGGGTGAACTGAACATCGGCCTGACCGACAACCTGGTGACCATCTCGCACATGCGCATCACCCACGCCCTGGCGCGCCTCAAGGTGCAGGGGCCGGACGTGCGCATCCACATCCGCATGACGCCGCCCTCGGAGGTGGAACAGGGCGTGCTCGACGGGCGCCTGCACATCGGCGTGGTGCCACAGGTCAGTGCCCTCTCCGGCCTAGAGTACCAGCCGCTGTACGACGAGCGCTCGCTGCTCTACTGCGCGGTCGGCCACCCGTTGTTCTACGTCGACGACCAGCAGCTCGAAGACCAGCGGCTCAACACCCAGGAGGCCATCGCCCCGACCTTCCGCGTGCCCCCCGAGGTACAGAGCCACTACCAGGCCCTGAACTGCACGGCCAGCGCCTCGGACCGCGAGGGCATGGCCTTTCTCATCCTCACCGGGCGCTATATCGGCTACCTGCCCGACCACTATGCCCAGGCCTGGGTGCAACAGGGCCGGCTACGTGCGCTCAAGCCCGACAGTCGCTTCTACGACATCAACCTGGCGGCGGTCACGCGCAAAGGCCGCCGCGCGCACCTGGTGCTGGAGAGCTTTCTCGAAGCCCTGGCCAGCAGCTGAGCCACGCCTGCCCTAAGCTCCACTTGAGTGCAGCACGCCCCATCGCGGGGCGCGTACGCGCTCGGCCGCAGAATCGAAAACTGAATACCAAGTCAGGAATATTCGTATGCAGTTGATGGGACAAGGCTTTCCGCAACACTGCACACAATTCACCAGCAAGCTGATCAGTTGGACAGCTTTTTGCAACAGGGCGCTCGCCTGACCAGATGGACAGGAAAAAAGAATAACGATGATCCTCAGGAGCCAAGATGAACGCCAGTCGCACCATGATGCTCACCGCCTGCGGCCTGCTGCTGACCACCCAGGCACACGCCGATAGCCCGCTGCTGTGGCAGAACAACAGCCTCACCTACCTGTACGGCAAGAACTTCAAGGTAGAGCCGGCCATTCAGCAGACGCTCACCTTCGAACATGCCAGCGGCTGGAACTGGGGCGACCTGTTCCTGTTCGTCGACCAGAAGTTCTTCAACGGCGCGGAGAACGGTGCGGGGGATACACGCAGCTTCTATGGCGAGTTCAGCCCACGCCTGTCGTTCGGCAAACTGCTGGGCAAGGATCTGTCGTTCGGCCCGGTCAAGGACGTGCTGCTGGCGGCCACCTACGAATTCGGCGAGGACGAGACCGAAGCCTACCTGCTCGGCCCCGGCTTCGACCTGGATGTTCCGGGCTTCAACTTCTTCAAGCTCAACTTCTACTACCGCCAGCCCGATGGCGACCGCGTCGACCGCAACGGCGATGGCAAGCCGGATGGCAGTGGCGTCTGGCAGGTGACCCCGGCCTGGTCCTACACCCTGCCGCTGGGCAAGTCGGACCTGCTCATCGACGGCTACATCGACTGGGTGGTGGACAACGACGCCAGCTACCACAGCAACTACCACATCAACCCGCAGATCAAGTACGACCTGGGCAAGGCCATGGACTGGGGCGACAAGCAGGTCTATGTCGGCGTGGAGTACAGCTACTGGAAGGACAAGTTCGGCATCCAGGACAGCGCCGCCTTCACCACCACGCAGAACACCGCCAGCCTGCTGCTGAAAGTTCACTTCTGATGCGCCTCACCGACCCGCATCGTGGGTCGGTTCCTGCCGCCTGATTCCGACTCGCCGCGAGAACGCTCATGACCACTGAATCGCCCTCTTCGTCCGACCTGATCTACGCCCTGGACGACCGCCCCGCGCCCCTGCCGGCCTTCTTCGCCGCGCTGCAGCATGTCCTGGCCTGCTTCGTCGGCATCGTCACGCCGACGCTGATCATCGGCGGCGTACTCGGCCTGCACGAACAACTGCCCTACCTGATCAGCATGGGCCTGATGGTGTCCGGTGTCGGCACCCTGATCCAGGCCCGCCGCCCCTTCGGCATCGGCGCCGGGATGATCTGCGTGCAGGGCACCAGCTTCGCCTTTCTCAGCGCCGTGCTGGCCGCCGGCCTGATGGTCAAGGCGCGCGGCGGCAGCCCGGACGAGATTCTCGCGATGATCTTCGGCGTGTGTTTCTTCGGCGCCTTCATCGAGATGGTGCTGAGCCGCTTCATCGGCCGCCTGCAGCGCATCGTCACGCCACTGGTCACCGGCATCGTCATCACCATCATCGGCATCAGCCTGATCAAGGTCGGCATCACCGACGTCGGCGGCGGCGTGAAGGCGGAGAACTTCGGCGCGCCAATCAACCTGGCCCTCGGCGCCCTGGTGCTGCTGACCATCATTGTCCTCAACCGCCTGAGCAATCCCTGGCTGCGCCTGTCGGCGATCATCATCGGCCTGCTGATCGGTTCGCTGGCCGCCTGGTTCACCGGCGTGCTGGTGCCCAAGGCGCTGCCGGCACTGCCCCTGGTCAGCCTGCCGCTGCCCTTCCGCTACGGCTTCGACTTCGACTGGATGGCCTTCATTCCGGTCGCGCTGATCTACCTGATCACGGCCATCGAGACCACCGGCGACCTGACCGCCAACTGCATGATCTCGCGCCAGCCGATCAAGGGCCCGCAGTACCTGCAACGCATCAAGGGTGGCGTGTTCGGCGATGGCGTCAGCTCGCTGATCGCCGCCGTGTTCAACACCTTTCCCAACACCACCTTCAGCCAGAACAACGGGGTCATCCAGCTCTCCGGCGTCGCCAGCCGGCACGTCGGCTACTACATCGGCGCGCTGCTCATCGTGCTGGGTCTGTTCCCCGTGCTTGGCGCGATCCTCCAGCAGATTCCCAAGCCGGTGCTGGGTGGCGCCACGCTGGTGATGTTCGGCACCGTCGCCGCAGCCGGTATCCGCATCCTCGCGCAAGCCCCGCTGGACCGCCGCAGCCTGCTGATCATGGCCACCAGCTTCGGCATCGGCCTCGGCGTGTCGAGCCAGCCGGACCTGCTGAGCCAGATGCCCAAGCTGGTGCAGAACGTGTTCGGCTCGGCGATCACCAGTGGTGGCCTGACGGCGATCCTGATGAACCTGCTGCTGCCACTGGAAGCGCCTCAGACACAGGAATGACGCACGCAGACGCAACAGCGGCGACGGCAGCCGAACGCCAAGCAGCCGTCGCCGGTTTGATGACGGCAGGATTCTTGCTGGCAATTCGCCAGATGGCAGCGCACGAACTGCTCTATCCCGGGCAGTTCCGTGCCGATGTCGCCACGTCTTCCACCGCAAGGGGTCATGATGTTCTTCTTCAAACCGGTTCTGGCGTTGATGAACCGCGCCCGCTACGCCCACAAATTCCTGCTGATCCTTACCCTGTTCATGCTGCCCTACTGCTGGCTTTCGCTGAGCAAGCTGCTGGACGTCAACGCGAACCTCGAACAGTCGCGCCACGAGCTGCAGGGCCTGCTCACCCTGGAGCACTACCTGCCGGTCTATCGCCAGGCCCTGGGCCAGGCCGGCCTGCACGTGATCGGCTATGCCCGTAACAAGGACGACGCCAGGCAGGAAATCGAGCGCCGCAGCCAGGACCTGGTCAGCGCCATCGGCACGCTCAACGCCTGGCTGGACGGTGGCCAGTTCAGCGCCATGCAGCTCGCCGAGAGCGACCCCGGCTACAGCCTGGACAAGAAGCTATCGGTACAGGGCCTGAGCTCGCAGATGATCGAGCATGTCAGCCCGGTACACGCGCTGAGTGCCAACATGCGTGAGATTGCCGCGCTGTCGAAGCTGAGCCAGGACAGCGATCCACGCATCTACCGCAACGTCGACCTGTTGCTCAACCAGCTGCTGCCGCTGTACGAAGTGCTCAACCAGACCCGCACCTTCGCCGGCTACATGACCGCGTACGGGTTTCTCGAGTCGTCGTCACGCGCGGCCATCAGCAATCAGGTCGGCACCCTGCAGCGCTACGCCGATGGCGTCGAGGGCAAGGGCAACGCCCAGGCCCGGCAACTGATGAGCGACGCGGCGCGCGAGGCGGCCGCGCTGTACAAGCGCGAGATCGTCGACACCTACACGCAGAGCGGCTACTTCGACCAGAACGCCGTCGAGCACTGGCTGCAACGCTACGCGGCCTACGCGCCCCATGTCGCCAGCCTGGACCAGGCCGCCGGGCTGCTGCTGGAGGAAACGGCGACGCTGTTGCAGGCACGCGCCGATGCCAATCTCCGTGCACTGCTGCTCTGGGCCCTGTGCCTGTCGCTGGCCGTGGCCCTGCTGGTCTACCTGTTCGTCGGCTTCTATCTATCCGTGCATGGCGCCATTGCCACGCTCAGCAGCGCCACACGGCGCATGGCCGAAGGTGACCTGCGCACCCGCGTCGAGACCGCCGCACGCGACGAGCTGGGCGACCTGGCCCAGGACTTCAACGACATGCAGGCCCGCATGAGCCAACTGATCGCGCAGGTCTCGCAGTTCTCCGAGAGCACCCTGGGCAAGGCGCAGAACGTCAGCGACAGCGCCTCCACCAGCCAGCTCAGCGTCCAGCGCCAGGCAGGCGAGCTCGAGCTCATCGCCACCTCGATGAGCCAGCTGGTGAGCAACGTCCAGGAGGTCAGCCAGAACTCTCACGTCACGGCCGAGAAAGCCAACAGTGCCGGCGACAAGTGCCGCGAGGGCCGCGTGCAGGTGGATCACGCCGTGTCGCGCATCAACCAGCTGTTCAGCGAAATGGACGACTCCATCGGCGCCATCACCGCCGTGGAGAAGGAAAGCAGCGAGATCGCCAAGGCCGTCGACCTGATCAAGAGCGTCGCCGAGCAGACCAACCTGCTGGCCCTCAACGCGGCCATCGAGGCCGCCCGGGCCGGCGAACAGGGGCGCGGTTTCGCGGTGGTCGCCGACGAGGTGCGCAGCCTGGCCATCCGCTCGCGCGAGCTGACCGGCGAGATCGACCAGACCATCGAACGCCTGCGCCAACAGGTCGGCAGCGCAGTGAAGATCATTCGCGGCAGCCACCAGAGCGCGGCGCAGAGTGTCGAGCAGGTGACCCTGACGGCGAGCATCTTCGAGGCCATCACCGACAGCATGGGGCAGATCATCGACCACAACGTGCAGATCGCCTCGGCTGCCGAACAGCAGGCCGCCGTGGTCCAGGGCGTGGAACAGAACACCCTGGAGATCAAATACCTCAGCGAGAGCAACGCGCAGGAAGCGCAGAGCACCGTACAGGTCAGCGGCGAGCTGACCGGCATGACCCGTGACCTGCACGGGCTGATCGCCAACTTCAGGGTATGACCGCTCGTCGACGCCACGCGCCGCGCCATTCTGGTGCGCGGCGCACCCTCTCCGTGCAGCGCATGGCGGACCGGGGCGCTGCAGGCAACTTTTCTGGCCATGGAGCTTGTCACCCAGCCAGCGCTGGGGTATCAGTGCAATCGCTCCGCTCCCTGATTCAGTTCGGAATTGCCCATGACCTTCGAAGTCCCCGCCCATAGCAGTAACGGCAAACCCGCCGGGCGCATCCGCCAGAAGAACGAAGAAGCCATCATCAAAGCCGCCGAGGAAGAGTTCGCCCGCCATGGCTTCAAGGGCACCAGCATGAACACCATCGCGCAGAACGTCGGCCTGCCCAAGGCCAACCTGCACTACTACTTCAGCAACAAGCTGGGCCTGTACCTGGCGGTGCTGAGCAACATCCTCGAACTGTGGGACAGCACCTTCAACCACCTGACCGTGGACGACGACCCGGCCGAGGCCCTGGATCGCTACATCCGCGCCAAGATGGAGTTCTCCCGCCGCCACCCGAAGGCCTCGCGCATCTTCGCCATGGAAGTCATCAGCGGCGGCGACTGCCTGTCGCAGTACTTCAACCAGAACTACCTGGAGTGGTTCCGTGGCCGCGCCGCCGTGTTCGAAGCCTGGATCGCCGCCGGCAAGATGGACCCGGTCGAGCCGATCAACCTGATTTTCCTGCTCTGGAGCAGCACCCAGCACTATGCCGACTTCGCCTCGCAGATCTGCCGGGTGAAGCAGTGCTCGCGCCTGACCAAGCAGGACTTCGAGGAAGCCTCGGACCAGCTGGTGCAGATCATCCTCAAGGGCTGCGGCCTGCAAGCCACGCCACGGTAACCTCGTCGTCACAAACCCGCTCTAGTCTGCCGGCCACCAACTGACGAAGAGTGGCCAAACATGCACGACAACGAATCGACCGACCTGCAGCGCCTGGCGATCAGCCGCCGTCGCTTCATCGGCACCGGCGCCCTGGCCGGCGCCGCACTGTTTCTCGCCGGCAGCCCGCTGGGCCGCAGCGCCCTGGCTGCCGGCATCGCCGAAGCCAACTCGACGTTCGGCTTCGCCAACCTGGCCGCCACCCGTGCCGACACCATCACCCTGCCGGCCGGCTATCGCTTCGATCCGCTGATCAGCTGGGGCCAGCCGCTGCATGACGGCTCCGCCGCCTACCGCGGTGACGGCAGCCACAGCGCCGCCGAGCAGCTCGGTCAGTTCGGCGAGAACAACGACGGCATGAGCTTCTTCCCCTGGCCAGGCGACAGCGACCGCGCGCTGATGGCTATCAACAACGAATACTGCAACTACCAGTACCTGCTGCAGCACGGCAAACCGCCGCAGTCGCTGGCGGACGTGCGCAAGGCCCAGGCGGCCGTGGGCGTCACCATCATCGAGGTGCGTCGTGACGCCGCCGGCGCCTGGCAGTTCGTCCAGGGCTCGCCCTACAACCGCCGTATCCACGCCAACCTGCCGATGGAGTTCGCGGGCCCGGCGCGTGGCCACGACCTGCTGAAGACCGCAGCCGACCCGGCGGGTATCGCCCCGCACGGCACCTTCCAGAACTGCTCCAGCGGCATGACCCCGTGGGGCACCTACCTGACCTGCGAGGAGAACTTCACCGACTGCTTCGGCAGCAGCGACGCCACGCTGGCCCTGACGCCCGCGCAGAAGCGCTACAGCGTCAAGCTCGAAGGCGCCAGCGACAACCGCTGGCACCTGTACGACGAGCGCTTCGACATCAGCCGTCATCCCAACGAAGTGAACCGCCACGGCTGGGTCACCGAGATCGATCCGTTCGATCCGCAATCCAGGCCGATCAAGCGCACCGCGCTGGGCCGCTTCAAGCACGAGAACGCCGCAATCACCACCAGCCGCGACGGCCATGTGGTGGTGTACATGGGCGACGACGAGCGCGGCGAGTTCATCTACAAGTTCGTCAGCCGTGATCGCTTCAAGGCCGAAGACCCTGCCGCCAACCGCCACCTGCTGGACCACGGCGACCTTTATGTCGCACGTCTCGGCGGCCAGGAAGGCGAGCAGCGCGGCAGCGGCCAGTGGCTCAAGCTGGCCTTCGGTCACAACGGCCTGACCCGCGAGAACGGCTTCAGTGACCATGGCGACGTGCTGATCCGCGCCCGTGCCGCCGGCAGCCAGGTCGGCGCCACGCGCATGGACCGCCCGGAATGGATCGCCGTCAGCCCGAAAGACGGCCAGGTCTACTGCACCCTGACCAACAACGTCCAGCGCGGCACGGAAGGCCAGCCGGTGGACGCGGCCAACCCACGCGCCAACAACGTCTACGGGCAGATCCTGCGCTGGCGCGAAGCCGATGGCGATGCGGCCGCCGAGCGTTTCGAGTGGGACCTGTTCGTGGTCGCCGGCAATCCGCAGGCACATCCCGGCAGCGCCAACGCCGGCTCGGCCAACGTCAATGCCGACAACATGTTCAACAGCCCCGATGGCCTGGCCTTCGACAAGGACGGCCGGCTGTGGATCCAGACCGACGGCAACTACAGCGACGCGGGTGACTTCGCCGGCATGGGCAACAACCAGATGCTCTGCGCCGACCCGCTCAGCGGCGAGATCCGCCGCTTCCTGGTCGGCCCGCGCGGCTGCGAGATCACCGGCGTGGCCTTCGCCCCGGACCAGCGCGCCCTGTTCGTCGGCGTGCAGCATCCCGGCGAGGATGGCCAGTCGAGCTTCCCGGACCACCGCGACGGCATGCGCCCACGCTCCACGGTGGTGGTGATCCGCCGCGAGGACGGCGGCGTGATCGGCGCCTGACGCCACGTCGCGCAGCATGACGCCCGCCAGGCTTATACTGGCGGGCGTTTTTCATTGTCCGGCCAACCGATATGCCCAGTACCCTGCTCGGCCCCAGCGAATACCGCGAGGAGATCCGCAAGAGCCGCTTTCTCGCGCTCGCGGCGCCGGTCGCCAGCGCCGCCGAGGCCCAGGCCTTCATCGACCGCCACAGTGACCTGGCCGCCTCGCACAACTGCTGGGCGTGGAAGGTCGGCAACCAGTACCGCTTCAACGATGACGGCGAACCCGGCGGCACCGCTGGCCGGCCAATCCTCGCCGCAATCGAAGGACAGGACTGCGACCAGGTGGCCGTGCTGGTGATTCGCTGGTACGGCGGTATCCAGCTCGGCACCGGTGGCCTCGCACGGGCCTATGGCGGCAGCGCAGCCAGATGCCTGCAGCTGGGCGAGCGCGAGGAACTGGTGACACGCCTGGCGCTCAGCTGTCACCTGCTGTTCGCCGAGCTGCCGCTGTTCAAGGCACGCCTGGGCGAGTTCGACGCCCTGCTCGCCAGCGAAGAGTACGATGCCAGTGGTGCGCGCCTGCAACTGGCCGTGCCGGCCGAACGCCAGGACGCCCTGGCCCGCCTGCTGGCCGACATCAGCCGTGGCCGCGAGCAGTTGCACAAACCATGAAGCGCCTGCGTCCGCTCCTGCTGCTGGGCATGAGCCTGAGCGCACAGGCGCAGGTGGAAGAACAGCTGCAGTACCAGTACTACGACGTGACCATCGCCACCGGCGAGTCCTTGCGCCAGGCACTCAGCCAGGCCTCGACGATTCGCCAGAACGGGCAGGTCTACCATGCCTACACGCGCTGGGGCGTGACGTGGAACTACTGGTGGCAGGAGGCGCGCGACGGACGCTGCCGCCTGACCCTGAGCCGCACCCGGCTGAGCGCACAGGTGACCCTGCCGCGCCTCGGCGGTGGCGACGCCCGGCAACGCCAGCGCTTCGCGCAGTACCTGCAGGCGCTGCGCGAACATGAGCTGGGGCACTACCGCATCGGTCAGGCGGCCGCCGCCGACATCGATGCCGTGCTGCTGGCCACGGCTGAGTCCCCCAGCTGCAGCGAGCTGCAACGGCACGCCAACCAGCGCGCCAATGCCGTGCTGCAACGGCATGTCGAACGGGAGCGTGGCTACGACCGCGACACCGACCATGGTCGCAGCCAGGGTGCCTGGCTGGCGGAGTAACTGCGCTATGCTGAGCCGTCCCTCTCATCCCTCATGGAGCCTGATATGACCGCGCCCCGATCCATCCTGATCATCGGAGCCTCACGCGGCCTCGGCCTCGGCCTGGCCAGTGAATTCGTCGCCCAGGGCTGGGCCGTTACCGCCACCGTGCGCAGCGCCGCACAGCAGGCGCCGCTGCAGGCACTGCCCGGCGTGCGTGTGGAGCAGCTGGAGATGACCGACCCGGCCAGCCTCGAACAGCTGGCCCAGCGCCTGAGCGGTCAGCAGTTCGACGTCATCTTCGTCAACGCCGGGGTCGCCGGCCCGTCGCACCACAGCACCGCACAGGCCAGCGCCGAGGAAATGGGCCAGCTGTTCCTGACCAACGCCGTCGCCCCGCTGCGCGTGGCCGAGCGCCTGCTGGCGAACCTGGCCAGCGGGCACGGGCTGATCGTGCTGATGAGCTCGATCCTCGGCAGCATCGAGGCCGGTGCCGGTCTCGGCATGCCGCTGTACGGCGCCAGCAAGGCTGCGCTCAACCACCTTGCGCAGTGCTTCGTGCGGACCCAGGACAACCCCGGCCTCGGGGTCCTGCTGATGCATCCGGGCTGGGTGCGCACCGACATGGGCGGCGCCGATGCCCCGCTGGATATCGCCAGCAGTTGCAAGGGCATGGTCGCGCAGGTCAGCGCCGCCGTCGGCCAGGCCGGGCTGCGCTACCAGGACTACGAGGGCAACCCGCTGCCCTGGTAACCCCCCTTCGCGCGTGCAGCATCAGGGGCGGGCAACGCCTGCCCGCCCCGGTCTTTTAGCCGACCGAAGCACTTTCGCGCCCGAGCGCACAACCCGGGGCGCGTGATCGTTGTACCTTACCGGCCTTGAACACACTCGCAGGATGCGAGCCTCCCCAACCACGATCTGGATCTAGGTAAATGGACAACCTGTATCAGCCCCCGAAAACCGCACTGCTGGACGAACAATCCCCTTCCCGTAGCGCCTTCTTCGTCACCTCCAGGGACAAGCTCCATCTGCTGTATTTCGCCACCTTCGGCCTGTACGCCATCTACTGGTTCTACAAGCAGTGGGACAGCCAACGCGCCGCGATGCTGCCCAGGAAGATCGCGCCGGCGGCACGCTCGATCTTCCAGATATTTTTCACCCACTCGCTGTGCCGTCTGATCAGTGAACACAAGCAGCGCCAGGGCCTGGCGTCGTGGGATTACTCGGGCACCGCCTGGCTCTACGTCGCCCTGGCCGTGGCCAACAATGGCTTGTTCCGCGTGGAGATGCAGAACGGTGTTCTCGACCTGCTGCTGTTGATCGGCTGCGTGGCGGTGCCCGCCCTTCCCCTGGCGCAGATCCAGCAGCACGCCAACCAGGCCAGCGGCGATGACACCGGGAAGAGCAACGCCCGAATCAGCGGCTACAACCTGCTGTTCATCATCCCCGGCGCTCTGCTCTGGATGCTCGTACTGGTTGGCGTTTTTCTCTGAACTCGAACCGTTGCAGGTCGGGCAGCGTCATGCTCGCACCGAACCCGCCCCTGGGTGGACAGGCTTCGCGCTATCCACCCTACGCCCTGATCTCGCTGACCAGCAGCTTGAACGCGGCGCAACCGAAGAACGCGGCAAACACCCCCTCGAACAGGGCCCTGGCCTTCATGTACAGGCGCCAGTTTCCTGAGCGAGGGTAGATGCCGGACATGCACCCAGACTGCCAGCAAGTCGCAGTCGCGGCCAAGGCCTGTCCCACGGATTCGTGACAGGTCATCGTGGCGCCTGCCGAGGTACGCGCAAATACGGTGCGCGGGATGCCCACGGCGGATCGGCGCGCACCAATGCCGGGCATGAACATCCGCCACTCCAGGCGGCAAGCCCCCTGCCAGGCTTTTCTGACTCTCTGGCCAAGTTTTTGCTTTAGCCCCGCTCAGTTACTTCCATGAGCGCTTTCCATGTCCGCCTCACCCGATTTCCCGCGTCTGCAGCTGACGTCCATCAGCAAGCAGTACCCCGGCTGCCTGGCCAACGATCGTGTCGACCTGAGCATCGCCCCCGGCGAGATACGCGCCCTGCTCGGCGAGAATGGTGCTGGCAAGAGCACCCTGATGAAGATCATCTACGGCGTCACCCAGCCCAGCAGCGGCGAGATCCGCTGGCAGGGTGAAGCCTTGACCATGCGCGACCCGGCCATGGCGCGCCGCCTGGGCATCGGCATGGTGTTCCAGCACTTCTCGCTGTTCGAGACCCTGAGCGTGGCCGAGAACATCGCCCTGGCGATGGGCGCGGGCGCCGGTACGCCGAAGCAGCTGGAGCCAAGGATTCGCGAGGTATCGCAGCGCTACGGCATGGCGCTGGAACCGACGCGCCTGGTACACAGCCTGTCCATTGGCGAGCGCCAGCGGGTGGAAATCGTCCGCTGCCTGATGCAGGACATCAAGCTGCTGATCCTCGATGAGCCGACGTCGGTGCTCACCCCACAGGAGGCCGACGAGCTGTTCGTCACCTTGCGCCGCCTGGCCGCCGAAGGCTGCAGCATCCTCTTCATCAGCCACAAGCTCGGCGAGGTGCGCGCGCTGTGCCAGAGCGCCACGGTACTGCGCGGTGGGCGCGTATCCGGTCATTGCGTGCCGGCCGAGTGCAGCGATCTGCAACTGGCGCGGCTGATGGTCGGCGATGCCGAGGGCCTGGAGAGCAGCTACCCGAAAGTCAGCGGCGGCCCGCCACGCCTGCGCGTGGATGACCTCAGCTGGCACAACCCCGACCCGTTCGGCTGCTCGCTGCAGAACATTCGCCTGGAGGTACGCTGCGGCGAGATCGTCGGTATCGCCGGGGTGGCTGGCAATGGCCAGGATGAGCTGCTTGCCCTGCTCAGCGGTGAAAGCCGCCTGCCCCGTGCCGAGCGCGAACGCATCAGCCTCGATGCGGCGCCTGTGGCCAACCTGTACCCGGACGCACGGCGCCAGCTGGGCCAGGCCTTCGTTCCCGCCGAACGCCTCGGCCACGGCGCGGTGCCGGAAATGAGCCTGGTCGACAACGCGCTGCTCACCGTCTTCGGCCAGGGTCTGGTCAAGGCCGGCCTGGTGCAGCGGGGCAAGGTGCGTGCACTGGCCGAGGAGATCATCCGCCGCTTCGCGGTGAAGACCCCGGATGCCGACACGGCCGCGCGCAGCCTGTCCGGCGGCAACCTGCAGAAGTTCATCCTTGGCCGGGAAATCCTGCAACAGCCCAGGCTGCTGATCGCCGCGCACCCGACCTGGGGCGTGGACGTCGGCGCCGCCGCCGCTATCCATCGCGCGCTGATCGCCCTGCGCGATGCCGGCGCGGCGATCCTGGTGATCTCCGAAGACCTCGACGAGCTGTTCCAGATCAGCGACCGCATCGGTGCGCTGTGCAGCGGGCGCCTGTCGCCGCTGAGCGAAACCGCGCAGGTCAGTACCGTGGAAGTCGGCCGCTGGATGGCCGGTGAATTCGATCAACCCGCCGCTGCCGCGGCCTGCTGACGGAGCCGTCATGCTGTTATCCCTGGAACCCCGCGGCCAGGCGTCGCGCCTCATGCTCTGGCTGTCGCCCCTGCTCGCCGCCGTGCTGACCCTGCTCAGCGGCGTGCTGCTGTTCACCCTGCTCGGGCATGACCCGCTGGAGACCCTGCACACCCTGCTGATCGCCCCGCTCAGCGACTGGTATGGCGTGTCCGAGTTGCTGGTCAAGGCGCTGCCGATCCTGCTCTGCGCCCTCGGCCTGGCCGTGGCCTATCAGGCCCGTATCTGGAACATCGGCGCCGAAGGCCAACTGCTGATGGGCGCACTGGCCGGCAGCGCCATGGCCCTGCAATTGATCGACTGGGACAGCCGCTGGGCCCTGGCCTGGGTGGTGCTCGCCGGCACCTGCGCCGGCGCGGCCTGGGCCGGGCTCACCGCGTGGCTGCGCACGCAGTTCAACGCCAACGAGATCCTCACCAGCATCATGCTCAACTACATCGCGTTGAACCTGCTGCTGTTCTTCGTCCACGGCCCGCTGAAGGACCCGGCCGGGTTCAACTTTCCCGAGTCGGCCATGTTCGGCGATGCCAGCCGCCTGCCGCTGCTCAGCGAGGACGGCCGCCTGCACGGCGGCCTGTACCTGGCGCTGCTGGCCCTGGTGGCGGTGTGGGTGCTGCTGCACAGGAGCTTTCTCGGTTTCCAGATCAAGGTGCTCGGCCTCGACAGCCGCGCCGCCGGCTTCGTCGGCTTTCGCGAGAAGCGTCTGGTGTGGTTCGCCCTGCTGGTCAGTGGCGCGCTGGCCGGTGTGGCTGGCGTCGGTGAAGTGGCCGGCCCCATTGGCCAACTGGTGCCGCAGGTTTCCCCCGGCTACGGCTATGCAGCGATCACCGTGGCCTTTCTCGGTCGCCTCAACCCACTCGGCATCGTCGTCGCCAGCCTGCTGATGGCGCTGCTCTACCTGGGCGGCGAGAACGCGCAGATGAACCTCAACCTGCCGCAGGCGATCACCCAGCTGTTCCAGGGGATGATGCTGTTCTACCTGCTGGCCTGCGACGTGTTGATCCTCTACCGACCACGGCTGAAGTGGAAATGGGCGAAGCGCGACGCAAAAAACAACGCCGAGGCGATGGCCTGACAATACCTGTAGGAGCGAGCTTGCTCGCGATCCCAGGCGACACTGATCGCGAGCAAGAACTGGGCGTCCCCCTCGCTCCGACAAAAGTTATACGCAAAGGAAATCCCCATGGATCTCGATCTGTTGACCAATATCTTCTACGCCATGGTGCGCACCGGCACGCCGCTGCTGCTGGTGGCCCTCGGCGAGCTGGTGTGCGAGAAGAGCGGCGTGCTCAACCTCGGCCAGGAAGGCATGATGCTGTTCGGCGCGGTGATCGGTTTCATCGTCGCGCTGAGCACCGGCAGCCTGTGGCTCGGTGTACTGCTGGCGATCGCCGCCGGCATGCTGCTGTCACTGCTGTTCGCCGCCGTGGCGCTGGGCTTCAACGCCAACCAGGTAGCCACCGGCCTGGCGCTGACCATCTTCGGTGTCGGTCTGTCCACCTTCGTCGGCGCCGCCTGGGTCGGCAAGCCGCTGTCCGGTTTCGAGCCCATCGTCATTCCGCTGCTGGCGGACATTCCGCTGGTCGGGCGCATGCTGTTCGCCCAGGACGTGCTGATCTACCTGTCGTTCGCCCTCTTCGCCCTGGTCACCTGGGTGCTGCTGAAAAGCCGCATCGGCCTGATCATCCAGGCTGTCGGCGAAAACCCGGACGCCGCCAGTGCCATGGGCCTGCCGGTGCTGCGCGTGCGCACCCTGGCGGTACTGTTCGGCGGCGCCATGGCCGGCCTGGCGGGCGGCTACCTGTCGTTGGCCTACACGCCGATGTGGGCGGAGAACATGACCGCCGGCCGTGGCTGGATCGCCCTGGCGCTGGTGGTGTTCGCCAGCTGGCGGGTACTGCGCGTACTGCTCGGCGCCTACCTGTTCGGCCTGGCCAGCATCCTCCACCTGGTGGCACAGGGCATCGGCCTGTCGATCCCCTCCAACCTGCTGGCCATGCTGCCCTACGTCGCCACCATCGTGGTGCTGGTGCTGCTCTCGCGCGATGCGATCAAGACCCGGCTGTACGCACCGGTATCGCTGGGCCAGCCCTGGCAGCCGGGGCATTGAAACCGATGAATCGCGGCTGAAGCCGCTCCTGCACGATCAGTGTTACGTCTGGAAGCGGCTTCGTGGGAGGGGCTTCAGCCGCGACCAGAGGTTTTCAGGTATACCTTTGTCACACCCTGAACAGGAGGCAAAGGAATGCCCCACTCAGCCCGTTTGCGCAACGGCCGGGTCTCGGAAACCCAGCGCATCTATCTACTCACCGCCACGACCGAGAACCGCAAGACGCTATTCTCGGACCTCACTGTTGGTCGGCTCGTCGTTGCCGAGCTGAGAGCCGCTCAGCAAGATGGCCTCGCCGACTCTCTGGCCTGGGTCCTCATGCCCGATCACCTGCACTGGCTGATCCTGTTGAAGCAGGGCTCACTCAGCGATTTGATGCGCCGCATCAAGGGACGCAGCGCCAAGCGCGTCAATGCACTGTCCGGCCAACAGGGAAAGCTTTGGCAGGATGGCTTCCATGATCGAGCGCTGCGCCGTGAGGAAGACATTCTGCCGGCCGCGCGTTACATCGTCGCCAATCCATTGCGGGCAGGCCTGGTCGACCGAGTGGGCGACTACCCGCTATGGGATTCGGTGTGGCTCTGAGCTTCGGAGGGTCGCGGCTGAAGCCCCTCCCACAAGAGCAGTGCCAATCCGTGGCATCAGGCCTGCTGCGACCTGACCGGCCACAGCTGTGCCACCGCCCAGGCCAGCTCGAAGAACAGGAAGATCGCGATCAGTGGTGTAGCGCCGTGCACCAGCGCGTAGATCTGCCAGGTGGAGAACAGCACGCGCCCCGCCCCGTCGTAGCGGCCGAATACCGCCTGCGGGTCACGGATACGCAGCACCGACCAGACGCAGACGATCGAGCCCATGAGGTTGGCCAGCAACAGGTGCATCGGCTCGAACGGCGGCAGCGCGCCAGGCAGGCCAAGCCCCTGATGCAGGGTCTGCAGCAGGCCGTGCAGGGCCATGAAGCTCCAGGGCGTGACGAAGGCGGCGGTCACCAGCAGGTCGTACCAGCCACCGGCGCGTACCAGCCGGCGATAGTTTTCGGGCGTCCACATGGGTAATGCTCCAATCATTCAGGGAGCACTCAGGCTAAAGCCTGGAGTATGCTCCAAGGTCAACCCCCACCGAGTGCCGAGCATGCGTATCGGAGAATTGGCCGCAGCCTGTGAAGTGAGCCGTGACACGCTGCGTTTCTACGAACAGCGCGGGCTGATCGCCGCACGCCGCAATGACAACGGTTACCGCGACTACCCGGCCGAGACGGCGCAGCTGGTCACCTATATCCGCACTGCCCAGCGCCTGGGATTCAGCCTCGGCGAGATCGGCAGCCATATCGGCGAGCTGTGGCAGGCCAGCGACCCGGACCAGGCCGTCACCCGGCTGCTGCAGGACAAGCTGGCGCTGATCGAGCAGCGCATCGAGGAGTTGCAGCACCTGCGCGGCGAGCTCCAGCAGCGCCTGGCCACCACCTGCCCGTTGCGCCGCTGACAGGCGGGACGCATTGCATGCTGACCCGAAAGTCAGCTATCGTCGCCGCACGTCGCGCGCGACGCACCTGGATCAGCAGACAGGGTCAACACTGAGCTGGCTTACCTGAAATCAACCTCAGAGGAGCCACTCAATGGCTGCTACCCGTATCTGGATCAAGACTCCCCTCGCCATCTTCACCGCCAACGACCTGGACGCCAGTGGCGGCCTGGTGGTCGAAAACGGTCGCATCGTCGAACTGCTCGGCGCCGGCCAGCAGCCCGCAGCACCCTGCCAGCAGGTGTTCGATGCGCGCGAGCACGTCGTGCTGCCCGGCCTGGTCAACACCCACCATCACTTCTACCAGACCCTCACCCGCGCCTGGGCGCCGGTGGTCAACCAGCCGCTGTTTCCCTGGCTGAAGACGCTCTACCCGGTGTGGGCACGCCTCACCCCGGAGAAGCTCGCCCTGGCCAGCAAGGTGGCCCTGGCCGAACTGCTGCTGTCGGGCTGCAGCACGGCGGCCGATCACCACTACCTGTTCCCCGGTGGCCTGGAGAACGCCATCGACGTGCAGGTCGAAGCCGTGCGCGAGCTGGGCATGCGCGCCATGCTCACCCGTGGTTCGATGAGCCTGGGCGAGGCCGATGGCGGCCTGCCGCCGCAGCAGACGGTACAGCAGGGCGAGGTGATCCTGGCGGACAGCCAGCGCCTGATCGGCCAGTACCACGAGCGCGGCGATGGCGCGCAGATCCAGATCGCCCTGGCGCCCTGCTCGCCCTTCTCGGTGACCCAGGACATCATGCGCCAGAGCGCCCAGCTCGCCGATGAGCTGGACGTGCGCCTGCACACCCACCTGGCGGAAACCCTCGACGAGGAAGACTTCTGCCTGCAGCGCTTCGGCCTGCGCACCGTGGACTACCTGGACAGCGTCGGCTGGCTCGGCCCGCGCACCTGGCTGGCCCATGGCATCCACTTCAACCCGGACGAGATCGCCCGCCTCGGCGCCGCCGGCACCGGTATCTGCCATTGCCCCAGCTCCAACATGCGCCTGGCCTCGGGCATCTGCCCCAGCGTGGAACTGGAGGCCGCCGGCGCGCCGCTGGGCCTGGGCGTCGACGGCTCGGCCTCCAACGATGCCTCGAACATGATCCTCGAAGCGCGCCAGGCGCTGTATATCCAGCGCCTGCGCTACGGGGCCGAGCAGATCACCCCGCAGCGCGTGCTCGGCTGGGCCAGCAAGGGTTCGGCGCAACTGCTGGGACGCAGCGACATCGGCGAACTGGCAGTGGGCAAGCAGGCCGACCTGGCGCTGTTCAAGCTCGACGAGCTGCGCTTCTCCGGCAGCCATGACCCGCTCTCCGCCCTGCTGCTGTGCGGCGCCGACCGCGCCGACCGGATGATGATCGGCGGCACCTGGCGGGTTGTCGACGGGCAGATCGAAGGCCTGGACGTGGCACAACTGATCGCCGACCACCGCCAGGCGGCGCGCGAGCTGATCGCCGGCTGACGTCGTCTTCACAGGCGGGGCCGCAGCCAGCGATACCCGGCCCTCAGGCCATGGGGCCAGTCGCGGCTGAAGCCCCTCCCACGCGGCCCCTCCCACAAGAACAGCGCCACCCTGTGGGAGGGGCGTTAGCCACGACCATCGTGTCCGCCATGCGAGGCTGGCGCGACGCACCACAACACGACATGCACGCCTGCCACGCACCAATACGGCTCCGGCGTCGGGCCAGGCGCGCAGGGGAAACGCCACCACCTCCGCTATTTGTCCTGTTGGTCAGCTTTTTGCAGTCATGGGATCAGCCAACCAACGGCCATCCCAATACCAAGACTGGAGCTCCACCCACCATGTTCGAGAAGAGCAAGAAACCGCTGCTGCGCACCCTCGTCGCCGCCCTCGGCTTTGGCGCCATGCTCAGTGCCTCCGCCGCCGATCCACTGAAGGTCGGCTTCGTCTACATCGGCCCTATCGGCGACCATGGCTGGACCTATCAGCACGAGCAGGGCCGGCAGATGCTGATCAAGGAACTCGGCGACAAGGTCACCACCAGCTTCGTCGAGAACGTACCGGAAGGCGCCGACGCCGAGCGCGTGATTCGCAACATGGCCAAGGGTGGCTTCGACCTGATCTTCACCACCTCCTTCGGCTACATGAACCCGACGATCAAGGTGGCCAAGCAATTCCCCAAGGTGACCTTCGAACATGCCACCGGCTACAAGCAGGACAAGAACGTCGGCACCTACCTGTCGCGCTCCTATGAAGGCCGCTACGTCGGCGGCTTCCTCGCGGCGAAGATGACCAAGACCAAGAAGGTCGGCTATATCGCCTCCTTCCCGATTCCCGAGGTGATCCGCGACATCAACGCCATCCAGCTGGCCCTGGACAAGTACAACCCGGGCACCGAGATCAAGGTGGTGTGGGTCAACACCTGGTTCGATCCGGGCAAGGAATCCGATGCCGCCAACGCGCTGATCGATCAGGGCGTGGACGTGCTGTTCCAGCACACCGACAGCCCGGCGCCGATCCAGACCGCCGAGCGCCGTGGCGTCTACTCCGTGGGCTACGCCTCGGACATGGCTCACTTCGGACCCAAGGCCGTGCTCACCTCCATCGTCAACGACTGGGGCCCGCACTACGTGAAATCCGCCCAGGCGGTGATCGACGGCACCTGGCAGCCCCAGGACTTCTGGGGCGGCCTGGCCGAGGACACCATCGAGCTTCCTATCAGTGACCTGGTGCCGGCCGACGTGAAGAGCGAAGCCGAGCAGATCATCGCCGACATCCGCAGCGGCGCGTTCCACCCCTTCACCGGCCCGATCAAGGACCAGAGCGGCGCGGTGCGCATCGCCGAAGGCGTGAGTGCGAGCAACGCCGAGCTGGCGTCGATGAACTACTACGTGGAAAACGTGAAGGCCGAACTGCCCAAGTAAGCACTCGCCACGGCCTGCGGCACCCGCCGCAGGCATCGCGGCCGAGGCAGACACCTCAGCCACGACGACTCGACCACCACCGATGCCGTCCCTGCCGATCCTCGGCAGAACCGCATCCAGGGGATCTCGTACGAGGTCCTTTTTCGCTGCCCTGGGTACGAGAAGACTCGCAGCAACTCCCCGGAGCTTTTATGAACAGCCTGCCCATCATCGATATCGCCCCCCTGTACAGCGACGACGCCTCCGCCTGGCCCGCCGTGGCCGAGGCCATCGACCGCGCCTGCCGCGACCGGGGCTTCTTCTACATCGTCGGCCACCCCATCGGCGGCGCGCGCATCGACGCCCTGCTGAGCGCGGCGAAGACCTTCTTTGCCCTGCCTGCCGAAGAGAAACTCAGGATCGACATCACCCAGACCGCTCATCACCGTGGCTACGGCGCGATCGCCACGGAACAGCTCGACCCGAACCAGCCGAGCGACCTGAAGGAAACCTTCGACATGGGCTTCCACATGCCTGCCGACCACCCCGAGGTGCTGGCCGGCAAACCGCTGCGCGGGCCGAACCGCCACCCGGATCTGCCGGGCTGGGCCGCACTGCTGGAACAGCACTACGAGGACATGCAGGACCTGGCCAGAACCCTGCTGCGCGCCATGGCCATGGCCCTGGACATCGACCGGGACTTCTTCGATGCGCGTTTCCACGAGCCGATCAGCGTACTGCGCATGATCCACTACCCACCGCGCCACACCGCCACCAGTGCCGATCAGCAAGGTGCCGGCGCGCACACCGACTACGGCTGCATCACCCTGCTCTACCAGGACGATGCCGGCGGCCTGCAGGTCCGCGCACGCGATGGCGAGTGGATCGACGCCCCGCCGATCGCCGGCAGCTTCGTGGTCAACATCGGCGACATGATGGCGCGCTGGAGCAACGACCGTTACACCTCCACGCCACATCGCGTGATCAGCCCGCTGGGAGTGGACCGCTACTCCATGCCGTTCTTCGCCGAACCGCATCCCGACACACTGATCGACTGCCTGCCGAACTGCTCCAGCGCGGACAACCCGCCCAGGTATTCGCCGGTGACCAGCGCCGAATACCTGCTGTCGCGCTTCGCCGATACCTACGCCTACCGGAGGGAAGAGGCATAGGGCTGCTTGCCTCGCTGGGTGGATGACGCTCTTCTCATCCACCGCTGCGGCAGCGGAACCTGCGCATCGGTGGACATGCAGAGCGATGTCCACCCTACGAGTGGATGACCTGCAAAGCGAATTCATTCGCGATGGCTACCGGCTCGGCGCCCGCGAACAGATCCTCTGGCGGCATGGCTGCGTAGGGTGGATGACGCTCTTCTCATCCACCGCTTCGGCAGCGGAACCTGCGCATCGGTGGACATGCTGAGCGATGCCCACCCTGCGTATGGATGGCCTGTGGGAGGGGCTTTAGCCGCGACAGCCGGCGGTCGGTCTGTCGCGGCTAAAGCGGATCGCCGCCCGGCCCTCCACGCAGCAAATTCCTGTCCCTGCGGTTAAACTTTACGACTACCTCAAGCCTGACCACGAGATCCGACCATGCCCGAATGGCTCAATGCCCTGCCCAAGGCCGAACTGCACCTGCACCTGGAGGGCTCGCTGGAGCCGGAACTGCTGTTCGCCCTGGCCGAACGCAACCAGATCGCCCTGCCCTGGAGCGATGTCGAGGCCCTGCGTGCGGCCTACGCGTTCAACAACCTGCAGGAGTTTCTCGATCTGTATTACGCCGGCGCCAACGTCCTGCGTACCGAGCAGGACTTCTACGACCTGACCTGGGCCTACCTGCAACGCTGCAAGGCGCAGAACGTCATCCACGTCGAACCCTTCTTCGATCCGCAGACCCACACCGACCGGGGCATTCCCTTCGAAGTGGTGTTGCGCGGCATCCAGCAGGCGCTGCGCGACGGCGAGCAGCAACTGGGCATCAGCCACGGCCTGATCCTCAGTTTCCTGCGCCACCTGCCCGAGGACGAGGCGTTCAAGACCCTGGAACAGGCGATGCCGTTCCGCGACGCCTTCATCGGCGTCGGCCTCGACAGTTCGGAAAAAGGCTTCCCGCCGCGCCTGTTCGAGCGGGTGTTCGCCAAGGCACGCAGCGAGGGCCTGCATGCGGTGGCACATGCCGGCGAGGAAGGGCCGCCCGAGTACATCTGGGAGGCGCTGGACCTGCTCAAGATCAAGCGAATCGACCACGGCGTACGCGCCATCGAGGACGAACGCCTGATGCAGCGTATCATCGACGAGCAGATCCCGCTGACCGTCTGCCCGCTGTCCAACATCAAGCTGTGCGTGTTCGAGCACATGAGCCAGCACAACATCCTGGAGATGCTCGAGCGCGGCGTGAAGGTGACGGTCAACTCGGATGATCCCGCCTATTTCGGCGGCTATGTCGGCGAGAACTTCGCCGCCCTGCATGAACACCTGGGCATGACCGAAGCGCAGGCCCGGCGCCTGGCGCAGAACAGCCTCGACGCGCGCCTGGCCTGAGCAAGAGCGTCGCCGCTGAAGCCCTTCCCACAACCGTGGGAGGGGCTTTAGCCGCGACCATAGGTTCAGTGCTCGTCCAGCTTGCGGCGCCTGCCGGTCACCATCGACAACGGCAGGTTGTCGCGCAAGCGGTAGCTCTCGAACAGCGCAGCGGCGACATGCAATCCAACCAGTGCCATCAGGGCATTGGCACAGAATTCGTGGATTTCCAGCGGCAGGTCGGCGCCCCAGAAGTAGTCGACCTCCTCCATCAGAAAGCCGGTCACACCCAGGCCGAGCATTAGCGCCATCATCAGGATCATCACCAGCGCCCCCAGCGGCGAATGCCCCAGGCGGTGATACGCTCGCCCGGACAGCAGCGCCCGCAGGTGCTCGCCCAGACGCGCAGGGGTTGGCCAGAAATCCGCCCAGCGCGCCGCCGGCGTACCGACGAAGCCCCACACCAGACGGATCACCAGCCAGGCCACGGCGTAGTAACCGAACCAGCGGTGCCAGTTCTCGCCTTCCTCGGTGAAGAAGTAGTTGGCCAGGAACGCGCCGGCCAGGGACCAGTGGAACAGGCGCACCACCGGGTCCCACAGGCGTACGGTCGCGCGGTTCATCAGCCTTCCACGTTGCTCTTGACCGGCTTGCCGCTGACCGGGTCGAAGTAGATTTCGACCTTCTTGCCGGCCTTGTCGAAGCCATAGATCTCGTAGCAGTTGCCGCTGGTGACCTTGAATTTCTTGATCTGGTAGCCCTCGGCCTTCAGCTCGCTCTGGAACTTGTCCTGGTCCTGCCACTGCGCCTGGTCAACGTTGGTGCATTGCGTGGCGGCGAAGCTTGCCGGGGCGGCCAGCAGCAGGGAAAGCAGAAACATCTGGTTCATCGTGTCGTCCTCGAAGCAGTGGAAAGTTGTTTGCTGCGGGGAGGCACTATCACGCCTGAACCTTAAGGCTGTATTAGCGCGCAGCGGGCTGTGCACACGATTCGTGGAGGCTGGCTCCACGGCGAGGCGGTTGATGACGAACGCCCCTCGGCCAATTCTTGGCCTGGGCGCTCGCCCCTTCTTCCACAACACGAGCCGTGACCATGAGCCAGCCAAGAACCCTGTACGACAAACACATCGACTCCCACACCGTCTGTACCCTGGATGATGCCGGGCATGTGCTGCTGTACATCGACCGCCAGGTGCTCAACGAGTACACCAGCCCGCAGGCATTCAGCGGGCTGCGCGAGTCGGGCCGGCCCGTCTGGCGCCCCGGCGCGCACCTGGCCGTGGTCGATCACGTCAACCCGACCGCAGCCAGCCGCACGAGCGAGATCGCCGACGCCGGTGGCGCGCGCCAGGTTGCCTATCTGGCGGAGAACTGCCGCGACTTCGCCATCGAACTGTTCGACCTTCTCGACCGCCGCCAGGGCATCGAACATGTGGTGGCCCCCGAGCAGGGCTTCATCCTGCCCGGCATGGTGGTCGCCGCCGGCGACAGCCACACCACCACCTACGGCGCCCTCGGTGCTTTCGGCTTCGGCATCGGCACGTCGCAGATCGAACATCTGCTGGCCTCGCAGACCCTGGTCTACAAACGCCTGCGGAGCATGCGCGTCCGCGTCGACGGCAAACTGCGACCCGGTGTGGTCTCCAAGGACATCATCATGGCGCTGATCGCGCGAATCGGCGCCTCCGGTGCCACCGGCTATGCCGTGGAGTTCTGCGGCGAGGCCATCGATGCCCTGAGCGTCGAGGCACGCATGACAGTGTGCAACATGGCCGTCGAAGCAGGTGCGCGCGGCGCGTTCATGGCACCGGACCAGAAGGTCTTCGATTATCTGGCGAACAGGCCGATGGCCCCCAAGGGCGAACGCTGGCAACAGGCACTGAGCCACTGGCGCCAGTTGCAGAGCGACCCTGGCGCGCAGTTCGACCGTGAAGTCCACATCGACGCATCGCAGCTACAGCCCATGGTCACCTGGGGCACCAGCCCGGATCAGGCACTCGCCATCGACGGCCGCATACCGGCGCCAAGCGAGCAGACGGACCCCATCCTGCGCCAGGACATGCAACGCGCCCTCGATTACATGGGACTGCAAGCCGGGCAGGCGCTGCAGGGCATCCGCATCGACCATGCGTTCATCGGCTCCTGCACCAACGCGCGCATCGAGGACCTCCGCCAGGTCGCCGAGGTGATCGGCAGGCGCCAGGTCGCCAGCCATGTACGCGCGATGATCGTTCCTGGCTCCACCGCCGTACGCGAGCAGGCCGAAGCCGAAGGCCTGGCCAGGCAATTCATCGAAGCCGGCTTCGAGTGGCGGCAGTCCGGCTGCTCCATGTGCCTGGCGATGAACGACGACGTGCTGCCAGCAGGCGCACGCTGTGCGTCCAGCACCAACCGCAATTTCGAGGGACGCCAGGGAGCGGGAGCCCGCACCCACCTGATGAGTCCGGCCATGGTCGCAGCTGCTGCGATTGCCGGACACCTGACCGATATCCGTTCACTCTGACCTGCGAGGTTCGCATGCAAGCCTTCACTCTCGTCAGCGGCAAGGCCGCTGCGCTGCCAGCAGCCAACATCGACACCGACGTGATCATGCCCAAGCAGTTCCTCAAGGGCATCGACCGCAGCGGCCTGGATCGCGGTCTGTTCTTCGACCTGCGTTTCCTTGCCGATGGCAACCCCAATCCGGCATTCATCCTCAACCATCCGCAGTGGCAAGGCGCCTGCTTCCTGGTCGTGGGGCCGAACTTCGGCTGTGGCTCCAGCCGCGAGCATGCCGTGTGGGGGCTCAGGCAACTGGGGATTCGCGCCCTGATCGGCAGCAGCTTCGCCGGCATCTTCCATGACAACTGCCAGCGCAACGGCGTGCTGACCATCAGCCTGCCGGTGCTGCAGGTGAACGAACTGAGCCGCCGGGTCAGCCAGGCCGAGCACAACCACCTCGACATCGACCTGGCCAGCCAGACCATCGCGCTCGGCGATGGCCGAGCCCTCGCGTTCGACATCGACCCGCTGCGCAAGCAGGCCTTGCTGCTGGGCCTGGACGCCATTGGCAGCACCCTGCAGCGCGCCGAACGGATTCGTCAGTTCGAACGCGATCATCTGCAGGCAAATCCCTGGCTGGCCTGAGCGCAAGCCAGGGGCAGGACCCTACGACGCTCGCGTCGTAGGGGGGCAGGTCAGGAATAGAGAAACGCCAGCACTTCCTCGAGCAGCACCTGCGGCACTTCTTCGGCGATGTAGTGCCCGCAGGGCAGCGCCTTGCCATGGACGTCCGCCGCGACCCGGCGCCACTCCTGCAACGGGTCGAAGCAGCGGCCAACGGTGCCTTCCGCGCCCCACAAGGCCAGCAGCGGCACACTCAGCTTGCGCCCGGCCTGCACATCGGCGCGATCATGTTCCAGGTCGATGCCAGCACTGGCGCGGTAGTCCTCGCACAGACCATGGGCAGTCCCCGGCAGGCTCAGGCAACGCAGATACTCGGCCAGCGCCTCGTCGGTGAAGGGTTTCATCCCGGCGCTACGCGCGCCCATCACGCTGCGCAGGTACAGTTCCGGGTTGGCTTCGATCAGGGTTTCCGGCAACGGCGCCGGGCGGATCAGGAAGAACCAGTGCCAGTAGGCACGCGCGAACGCCTCGCTGGTCTGTTCGTACATCGCCAGCGTCGGGGCGATATCCAGCGTGATCAGATGCTTCACCGCCTCGGGATGATCCTGTGCCAGGCGATGAGCGACGCGTGCGCCGCGATCATGTGCCAGGACATCGAAGCGAGAGAAACCGAGCGCCTTCATCAGCTCCAGCATGTCCAGCGCCATCTGCCGCTTGCTGTAGGCTTCGTGCCGTTCGCCACCGGCCGGCTTCGCGCTGTCGCCATAGCCACGCAGGTCCGCTGCCACCACCGTGAAGTGCCTGGCCAGCGGTTCGGCTACCTTGTGCCACATCGCGTGAGTCTGGGGATGACCATGCAGCAGCAACAACGCCTGCCCGCTGCCCCCTTTGCGATAGTGGATGCGTATGCCATTGACCTGGCACTGGCCTGTCTCGAAGGACGCGAACATGAGGCGAGTCTCCTTAACTGAACTGGGGAGCCTACATGCTAGGCCGCACGGCTCGGGCCACTAAGGTGCAAAGCGTGGCGGCGCCCTTCATGAATCGTGGCCAAATACCGGCAGCGCAGCCAGGTACTGCTCGAGAAACTCCACGCAGGCACGCAACCTGGCCGAATGGGCCAAGCGGGTCGGATACACGGCCCAGACATTGGCGCTCTGACGGTACTCCGGCAACACCTGCACCAGTGCGCCACTGGCCAGCAGCGGCTGCACTTCCCACTGCGAGCGCAGCATGATGCCGCGATCGGCCAGGGCCCAGGCCAGCACCACCTCACCACTGTTGGAGGACAGCGGCCCGTCGACCCGCACCGAATGCGCCTGCCCATGCCGCTCCAGGTGCCAGATGCCGAATGGATAGTCGCGCTCCTTGATCACCAGACAGTCGTGGGACTGCAGATCCTCCAGTTCCTGCGGACAGCCCCGGCGCTGCAGGTACGCCGGAGAGGCGCACAACATGCGGCCGTTGTCCGCCAGGCGTCGTCCAATGCACTGCCCCGGCAGGTCGTCACCGACTAGGATCTCCAGGTCGATGCCCTCGGCGACGATGTCCACCACCCGGTCGAACAGTTCGAGGCGAACGTTCAACTCGGGGTAGAGCTCGACCAGTCGCGCCAGCGCCGGCGCCAGGTGACTGCGGCCAAAGCCGAGGCTGCTGCTGATGCGCAACAGCCCTCGCGGCGTCTGCCGGGCCACGGACAGCTCATCGAACAACTCGTCCACATCGGCGAGGATGCGCAGCGCCCAGCGCTGGGTACGCTCGCCATCCTCGGTCAGCGCAACGCGCCGGGTGGTGCGATGCAGCAGGCGGGTGCCGAGGGTGGTTTCGAGGATCTGGATGCGCTTGCTGACGTATGCGGGCGACAAGCCGAGCTCCTCGGCCGCAGCCGCGAAGCTCTTCTTGCGAATGACGGTGAGGAAGACCCGCAGGTCCTCCGGCAAAGGGAAAGCGTCTCGTGCGCCACTCATGCAGCCTATCCACGGCAGGACAAAGTGGCAGGATACGGCGGCCAGGCAGCGAGGGTAACCCCATCCGGCCGCCGCCGTACGAGCAACTCAGAAGTCGTAATCGACCTTGGCCCAGAAGGTACGCCCCGGCTCGTCGATACGGGTGTCGCCGGGGAAGCCGAATCCGGCGTTGCCAGCCAGGTTGAGGTGCTCGGCGTAGCGCTTGTCGAACAGGTTGTCGACGCCGGCACTGAGCTTGACCTCGGAGGTCAGGCGATAGGCGCCGTTGAGCGAGAACACGCCGAAGCCGGCGCTCTCGTCGAGGTCCTGCCCCACCACATTGCCCCGCCCCTCGGCGATGCGCCCCTGGCCATCGACCACGCGCCACAGTGCGCCGACGCTCCAGTCGTCGCGCTGGTAGCTCAGTCCCAGGCGCGCCTCCAGCGGCGGCATCTGCGGCAGCGCCTCGTCGTCACTGCTGTTCTTGCCCCAGGCATAGGCCAGGGTCGCGTCAGCCTTCCAGTTGCTCGCGAAGCTGTAGGCCACGCCCAGCTCGCCACCCATGATGCGTGCATCGACATTGTCGGCACGGGTGTTCATGCCCCGGTAGTCGAACAGGATGTAGTCGCGAACCTGCCCGGCATAGGCCGAAGCCCAGGCTTGCAGCGCGTCGTTCTGGTACTGGATGCCGACATCCAGCTGGGTGGTCTTCTCCGGCTTGATGCCATCGAAGGCGTTGTCCGCACCGGCCGGACCATTGAGCCCGGCGGAGAACAGTTCCCAGTAATCGGGGAACCGCTGCACGTGGCCGATGCCGGCATAGACGGTGGTCGGTGAACCGGCCAGGTCATGCTCGTACCGCACGAAGCCGCTGGGCAGGGTGTCGGCCCGGGTCTCCCCCGCCGTCGGGTTGGCCGTGCTCATGCCCATCATGCTGCTGAAGCGCTGGCGGAAATCCTTCGCCGAGGCGCGGTCGAGGCGGGCGCCGGAGATCAGCCGATCACGCTCGGCCAGATTCCAGGTGGCCTCCGCGAACACGCCGTAGTTGTGCATCAGCGCATCCTTGTTCCACGGGTAGCGATCGGCATCGGTGTAGCCGCTCATCATGCTGTAGCTGGAACGACGCGCGCGGTGCTCGCTGCGCTGGGCGTCGACACCGGTGATCAGCTCGAGCTCGTCCCAGCGCCAGGTGGCGGCCAGGCGCGCACCGAGGGTGCGGCGGTCGACCTGCGAGGCCATCGGCATGGCCATCATGCTGCTCGGGTCCGGCACGCGCAGGCGAAAGTTGTCCATGATGTGGTCGGCATAGTTGTAGTAGACCTTGGCCTCCACCTTATCCAGCACGTCACCGAGGTTGCTGCGTTCGATACGCAGGCCGAGGCTTTCGCGCTTGAACTGGGTGCCATCCATGCCACGCCCGGCGTAGCGCGCCTCGCCATCGCCACGCCCGGCAGTGAGTTCGATCAGGCTGTCGTCATCCGGCGTCCAGCCCAGTGCCACATCGCCGTTCCACTTGTCCCAGCGCGAGGGGATGGTGTCGCCATTGCCGTTGTCGTAATCGTCCGAATGCGAGCGGTTGCCGGTGAACCGCAGGTAGCCCTGTGCGCCACCGACGGCGCCGTCGAGCGCCTGGTCGAAACGACCGTTGGAGCCGGCCAGCACGCTGGCATGCAGGCGCGCGCCCAGCTCGCCGAAACGCTCCGGTTCACGGTCGAAACGCACCACGCCCGCCGATGCACCGGGGCCCCAGATCACGGTCTGCGGGCCCTTGGTCACGGTCAGCAGGTCGAAGGTTTCCGGCGCGATGTAGGAACTGGGTGCATCCATCCGCCCCGGACAGGCTCCGATCATCTGCCCACCGTCGGTGAGCAGCAGCAGACGCGAACCGAACAGCCCGCGCAGCACCGGATCACTGTTGCTGCCGCCGCTGCGGATGGCGGAGAAACCGGGAATGGTCTTGAGATAGTCGGCGGCATCGCTGGCCGGCACCGGCTGGCGCGGGTCCTTGGGATCGGCCACCACGGTCAGAGGCGAGCTTTGCTGGATCGCCGTGATCACGCTGGGCGGCAGTTCATGCACAGCCTCCTCGGCATGAGCGGCAGCGATGGAACACAGGCCACAGGCGATGGCCAGGGCGGACAGGGGAAAACGAACGCGCACGGAAGCGGCGCCCGGAACGAAGGAAGCGGACATGCGGATACCTGAAAGTCGGTTTGCGAAGAGACCCGGCAAGGGTCTCGATAGCCAATGGATGACCTCAGATCGGCATCGGCGGCGCGCGTGACAACGCATCAGGGAAGTGCGCACTGGCCCGTGGCGGAGCCGGCCACTTGACGGTGGCCGGTTGCGCCAGCGGCAATCGCCCGAGCAGCGGCCAGGCGCCATCGGCCAGCACCGGGCAGTGCGAGAACAGCGAACAGTAGCCACAGGCATCGGCCTGCAGGACGGGCCGATGAGCCTCGACGGTCGCCGGCGCGCTGCCGGCTCCGTCATGACAGGCGAGTTCGTTCAGCCAGCGCCAGTCGGCCGGCTCGGCACGCAGTTGCGACGCCACGGGCGCCAGAACGATGAGGACGAACGCCAGCAGCCCGAGCCGGGCGGCGAGGTTTCGTCTGCGTGCCGTGAACAGCATCAGTGCTGGTGTTCGCCTTCGCCATGACCCGCAGCGTGGTCATGGGCGGCCGGTGCATCCTTCTGCACCGCGACTTCGACTTCGACATCGCCGGCCTTCTCGAAGGTCAGGGTCAGCGGGAAGCGTTCACCATCCTTGGCCTGCTGCTGCAGGTTGAACAGCATGACGTGGTAGCCCATGGGCTCGAACTTCACCTCGCCACCGGCGGGGATGGCCACGTCCTGCACCTGCTGCATCTTCATCACGCCATCGGCATGCAGGTGTTCATGCAGCTCGGCCTTGCCGGCGACCGGGGTGCTGACGCGGATCAGGCGGTCGGCTTCGCTGCCCTTGTTGTGCACCACGAAGTACGCCGCGGCGGTCGGTGCCACCGGCGGCATTTCGCGCGACCAGGGGTGGTCGATATGCAGTTGGCCGACCTCGTACTCGTGAGCTTGAGCGAACAGCGCCGGCAGCAACAGCGTCAGGCCGAGCAGGGTTTTCTTCAGGGTCATGGTATTACCTCCGGGTTTGAAATCGAATCATGGGTCAAGGGTACAACGTGTCACGGCGGCCAGCGCTGCGCGCAGGCCGAGCCCTGCTCGGCGACGGTCGCGGAAGACGACGCAGGCGACGCCAGCCCAGCAGCGTGCCGCTGAGACAGATGAGCAGGCCGCCCAGGCTAGCCAGCCACATCCAGCCATCCCACAGCGGCCGGTTCTGCAACAGCGGCAACCAGTCCCAGCTGTGCAACAGGGCGAACAACCAGCGCGACGTGCGCTGACCTGCGTCGAGCCGGCCCACTACCGACCCCGTGCGCGGATCGAGGTGCAGCCAGGTCTGTGCCGGGTCGTCGAAACGTATCCGCAGGACCGGCAACGGTCGCTCCAGATGACCGAGCATGCTGTGCTCAGCGCGGGCGTAGTAGTAGAAGTCGTAGGCGTTCAGGCGCTCGACCTGCAACCGGTCCTGCGGGCGGATCGCCTGCGCGGCGCGCAGCAGTTCCGCGTCCGTCAGGCCGTGCAGCAGCGTGCCGTCGCCATCCGCCGGCAGCAGCGCCGTGGCGCCACTGGCATCGACACCCTGCATATAGGCGCGCCCACCGACCAGACGCAAGTGCAGCTCACGTGCGTTCAGCCCCGCCTCGCGCAGGCGCACGATGGCCTGCTGCGCAGGTAGCGGGAACGCCTCGGCACGCAGCTCCGCGCCCTGGTAAGCGGCCATGTCGAGCGGCGTGGGCGTCGTGAACAGGCGCCAGGGGTTCATGGACATCAGGCCACTGAATATCCAGGTCAGCACCAGCGCGCCGAACGCCAGGCCGCCGATATGGTGCCAGCGGGCCAGCCCCCGATAGGGGCTGCGTGCGCCACTGCGATAGGGCTTGGCGAAACGCCAGCGCAGCAGGCCCACGACGATGCCCAACAGGGTCATCAGCGTGGCTGCCAGCGACAGGTAGATGACGATGTCGCCCCACCAGCGATCCAGCGTCCCGCCACGCAGCGGATACAGCCAGTGCAGCCAGGCACCCAGCCAATTCCAGCTGCGCTCGCTGGCCGTCGCATCACGCACCACCTCACCGCTGTGGCTGGAAACGTAGAGCAGCGTGCCATCGTCCAGTTCGACACGATGCAATGGACGGTCCGCATCCAGCGCACGGGAGTGGGTCCAGGCGTCCTCGTCCACCAGCCCCTGGTAGGAGGCGCCACGTCCGGGGGCGAACTGCCGCGCCGCAGCCCGTGCAGCCTGTTCGTCGACGCCAGCCAGGCGCTGGCCGCTGCGCGCATCGACAGCCAGCACGCGCTGGCCATAGCGCAGCAGGTAGCGGGGCTGGCCAGCGACGGTGGTCAGGCGCACGGCCGCCGGTGCCTGCCGTTCATCGGCGGCTGCCAGCACCTGTGCCAGGGGCACGCAGCAGTCCTCGGCGGACAACGCCGGCAGCTGCGCCAGGTGCTCGCGCGGGGTCAGCTTGGGATAGCCCACGTACATCATCACCAGCCCGGAGACGAACCACAGCGCCATCAGCAGGCACAGACCGATACCCAGCCAGCGATGCCACAGGTAGAGGTAGCGTTTCATAGCTGCTCTCGTCAGAACCGCGACTGCAAGGCCAGCTCGAACGAGCGCGGCGCCCCGAGGAACAGCATGTCGCTGCTGGCCCAGCTGGCGTACACCTCATCGGTGAGGTTGCGCGCGCGCAGCGTCAGGCGGCTGTCGGCGTCGACCCGATAGCTGACGAAGGCGCCGTACAAGGTATAGGCAGGCGCCTTCAACTGATTCGCTGCATCGGCATACACGGAGGCGACGTGGCGGCTGTCGACACCGACCTGCCAGCGTGGCGCCAGGTCATAGGTCAGCCACAGGTTGGCCACCTGGTCCGGCACGTTGGTCGGCGTATTGCCCTTGCGTGATACCGACTGGCCGGCGACGTTCTCGTTGAACGCGTCGTACTGGGCATCGAGCCAGGCCAGGTTGGCCTCGGCCAGCAGGCGCGGGGTGACCCGCAGCGCCGCGGCGATTTCCAGCCCGAGGGTCGACTGCTTGCCGACGGCCAGTGTCTGCCCGGGGTTCGCGGGGTCGCGCGTGGCCAGGTTCTCCCGCTCGATCCGGTAGGCCGCCAGCGTTGCCGACCCTCGTCCGGCGAGAAAGTCGAACTTGCTGCCCACCTCCAGCTGCCGCCCTTTGGTCAGGTCGAAATCCTGCACCTGGCTGAGGCTCGCCGTGGTCAGGATGCCAGCGGGCGGGTCGGCCGCCGTGCTGTATTGCACGTAGACGTTGGCCGCCGGGGTGAGCGCGTAGATCAAGCCCACTCGCCCGGTGGTCGGCTCGTATTCGCGGGAGAAGAACGCCGGGTTGCTCGCCGTGGCGGCCTGGTGGTTGGTGACCTCCAGATCGATGCGGTCGTGACGCAGCCCGGTGAGCAGCGACAGGCGCTCCGTCAGTTGCAGGCGGTTCTCGACGAACAGTGCCCAGGTATCGACCTGATTGGTGCGCTGCCGGGCATAACCGGGGCTCATCCCCGGCAGGTCGAAGAAATTCCCCGGAGTGAAGTGCTCGGCATCGACCACGCCGAAGGGGCCGGACACCGAGCGGGGGTAGCGCGTCTGCACATTGTGGCTGTAGTCGACACCCACCGCCCATTCGCTCGACAGCCCGAACAGCCCGTGCTGATGGCGCAGTTCCAGGCGGTTGCCGTTGAGCTCCTGATCATGACGTTGCAGCAGGGCATTGCTGCGCTGCACCTGGCTGTTGCTGGCATCGGTATAGGCGTAAGTCTCGAGGTTGCGGTACTCACGCAGGGCGTTGTAGTGGTACAGCGTATTGAGCACGCGGGTCGCGTCGCTGAAGCGGTACTCGGTCATGGAGCGCAACCAGCGCACGCGTTGCTCGTAGCGCCCGTCCTCCACGTTGTAGTTCTCGAAACGCCGACTCTCGTCCACCTTGAGATCGCCCGTGCGCCCCTTCAGCACCGGGCTGCCCCAGTACGGGCTGTCGACTTTCTCCTCCTGGTATTCCAGCGCCAGGGTGTGAGACAGCTGCTCGGTGAAATCCGTCAGCAGCGAGAACGCACTGGTCCAGGCCTCGCGCTGTTCCCGGTCGACGTAGCCGTTGCTGGCGCTGCGACTGACATCCAGACGCACGTGGTTGTAGTCGCCCAGCGGCTGATTGAAGCCGTAGGCCAGCTCGTTGCTGTCGAACGAGCCATAGCGGATTCGCCCCTCGCTGAAGGCTTCGTCACGGCTGGCCAGCTTGGTCACGTAGTTGAGCGAGCCACCCACCGCGCCAGCGCCATTGAGAAAGCCGGACGCACCACCCACGGCCTCGACACGCTCATAGATCCAGCCATCCACGGGACGCGCGGCAATCGCGTCGTACTGCACGGTGATGCCATTGAACATCTGCGTCACCTGGCTTCCGGTGAAGCCACGCCAGGAAACCGCCCCCGCGAAGCCAGGTGGAGCCGCAGCAACCACACCCGGCACGCCCATGAGCATCTGCTGCGTGTTCTCGGCGCCGCGCCGCTCGATCTGCTCGCGGGTCACCACGCTGACCGAAGCCGGCGTCTCCCGCGGTGTGAGGCCGAGACGCGAGGCACTCTCGGCCGTTACGTCGAGGGAAAGCGCCGAGGCGGGCGCGGCGGCGGCACGGACCTCGGTGTCGGGGAGCGTGACGGCCTGCTCGGCCCACAGCATGGGGGAACACGTGCACAACAATACCGCGCTCGATGCGCGGGAGAACGACTTGGACATAGCCTGTTGTTTTCCTGAAAACCAGAACGACAGCGCCGGCCAGACAAGGCCGCAGCGCATGCAACGCAGGAGTGGCGCGGATCAGGAAAGGGGTGAGGCGCGGGGGTTGGCCGATGGCCAGAGGTAGCGGATGGTGCGGGGGATGTGCAGTGTCAGCAGCGGCCTTGCGCGGTCGCTGGCGAGCAGCCCCAGCAAGCCGAAGAAGGCGGCGAGAATGATCGCCGTGAACAGGCTGCTCAGTGCACAGCCCGTGCCGGTCGCGGGGTTCGGCGGGACGATGCCGGAGCCGTCGAGGTCGGCGCCCGCACCGAAGTTGCCATCGAAGGAGCAATACTGGCCATCCAGGCCACTGAGCTGCATGCCGGCCATCTGACCGTGACTGATCGCGCAGACGAACGCACCGAACAGAATGCTGAAGTACAGCACCCAGGCGGTCAGTGAGCGGTCTTTGCGAGCCAGTTTCATGGGGCGCGACTCTAAACAGAGGATGTCAGCACGACACTGCGGTGCGTTGCCGCAGGCATTTGCTGCGGGAGTCTAGCAGAGGCCGCCGCGACTATCGCGCGCGTTCTCAACACGCTTGCCAGGGTGCCGCGTCCAGCAACCGCCGGCAACGCAACTGCACGAACTCGCGCAGCAGGTGCACGGCCTTGCTCAGCTGTGCGCGATGGGCACACACGAGATACAGCGGCGTCGCCTCGCCGAGCCAGCCTGGCAGCAACACCTGCAGCCGGCCCTCGCGCACATCCTCGGCGACGTCCAGCCAGGACTTGTACACCACGCCCTGCCCGGCAATGGCCCAGCGGCGGGTGACATCGGCATCGTCGCAGACCCGGTCGCCGCTGACGTGCAGGACGCTTTCGCGCTTGCCGTCGTGAAAGCGCCAGCGGTCGTGCACACGGCCGTGCAGCATGTACAGCAGGCAGTTGTGCTGATGCAGCTCCTCCACCGTCCGTGGCGCCCCGTGACAGGCCAGATAGGCCGGTGAGGCGCAGAGCACCCGGCGGTTGTCGGGGGCCACGGGCAGCGCCACCAGGCTGGAGTCTTCCGGCGCACCATAGCGCAGTGCAATGTCCACGGGCTCGCGAAACAGGTCGGCGACGCGGTCGGCCAGCAGCAGACGCAGTTGCAGCTGCGGGTGCTCGCCCTGGAACTCGTCGAGCCAGGGCAGCAACGTGTTGCGCCCGAGGTCGGACGGCGCCGACAGCTGCAGCACACCGCGAATGCCCTCCTGGCTGCCGGCCAGTTGCTGGCGCCCCTCCTCCAGGCTCTGCAGCGCCAGGCGCGCATGCACCAGGTACAGCTCGCCCTCGGGCGTCAGGCGCAGGCTGCGTGTGGAGCGCGCCAGCAGGCGCACCTGCAGTTGCTGCTCCAGGCGTTTCAGCGCGGCGCTGGCGACCGCCGGCGATACGTCCAGCACACGGGCGGCGGCGGACAGGCTGCCGGTCTCGGCAGTGCGAACGAACAGGTGCAGATCATCGAGACGCAGCATGGCAGCCCAACTTTCAAAAAAATAATGAAAGAGACTCTACTAGCAGCTTCTTTTTCTCGCCACACCAATAAACGAGCATGCACCTGTACCGCCAACGGAGCGCCCCGATGCCTACCCCAGTCACCCTCATCGCCACGATCAACAGCCTGCCGGGCCACGCCGAAGCCGTAGCCGCCGGCCTGCAGGCACTGGTCGTCGCCAGCAACGCCGAAGCCGGCTGCCAACGCTATGAGCTGCACGCCAACCCGGCCAACCCGCAGCAGTTCGTGATGCTCGAACAATGGCGCGACGACGCCGCCCTCGAGCTGCACCGCAATGCGCCGCACTTCCAGCATTTCACCCAGACCTTCGCTGCACGGCTCGCCAGCATCGAGCTGCTGCCCCTGCAGCGTCTTGCCTGAACCACCGAGAGGCCCCTCATGAAAGCCGTCGCCTACTACCAACCCCTCCCCGCCGAACACCCCGAAGCCCTGCAGGACGTGCAACTGGCCGAGCCGGTACCCGGCCCGCGCGACCTGCTGGTCGAGGTCCGCGCCATTTCGGTCAACCCGGTCGACACCAAGATCCGTCAGGGCGTCACGCCGGCGGACGGCGCCGCCAGGGTGCTCGGCTGGGACGCCAGCGGCGTGGTCAAGGCCGTGGGCAGCGAGGTCAGCCTGTTCCAGCCGGGCGACCGGGTGTTCTACGCTGGCGCCATCGACCGGGCCGGCGCCAACAGCGAGCTGCATGTGGTCGACGAGCGCATCGTCGGTCATATGCCCAGCAGCCTGTCCTTCGCCGACGCGGCGGCCCTGCCGCTGACCGCGATCACCGCCTGGGAACTGCTGTTCGAACGCCTGCAGATCAGCGAAGGCTCGGCCAACCAGAACCAGACCCTGCTGATCGTCGGTGCCGCCGGAGGCGTCGGCTCGATCCTCACCCAGCTGGCTCGCCGCCTGACCGGCCTGACCGTGATCGGCACCGCATCGCGCGCGCAGACCCAGGCCTGGGTGCGCGAACTGGGAGCCCACCACGTGATCGACCACAGCAAGCCGCTGAGCGAGGAACTGGCGCGCATCGGCGTCGGCCAGGTGACCCACGTCGCCAGCCTGACCCAGACCGAGCAGCACTACGAGCAACTGATCGAGGCGCTGGAGCCCCAGGGCCGCCTGGCGCTGATCGACGACCCCGTGCAGCCGCTGGACGTGATGAAGCTCAAGCGCAAGAGCCTGTCGCTGCACTGGGAGCTGATGTTCACCCGCTCGCTGTACCAGACCGAGGACATGATCGAGCAGCACCGCCTGCTGGAGCGCGTGTCCAGCCTGGTCGACAGTGGCGTGCTGCGCACCACCCTGGGCGAGCACTTCGGCCGCATCGACGCCGCCAACCTGCGCCGCGCCCATGCCCTGCTGGAGAGTGGCAAGGCCAGGGGCAAAATCGTCCTCGAAGGTTTCTGAGCGACGCCAGACAACCGCCCCGGTGCGCCTCGCGCGACCGGGCAGCGGTTATTCAGCCGGGCACGGCCAAGCCTTGATCCACGTCAGCAAACAGTCATGTGATGGGACTAGCATGACCTCTCCTGCCACAAGCCTCAGCTCAGGAGATGGTCAGCATGAACATTCTCGTTCAACCGCACGCTCAAGGTGGCGCCTGCCTCTGGCAGGTACGCCTGGACCAGCATTGCGTGAGTTTTCGCAGTGAAGAGGAAGCACGCCAGTTCGTCGCCAAGCTGGAAGCCCGGCTGCGCGCACCGCACAAATTGCCGGACCTGCCCGCATACCGCCAGGCGAGCTGAGCCTCAGCTGCGCCGCAGGGCCGGGCTGAGCAGCATGTGCATCAGCGTGTCGATCAGCGCAGGGGCCTGCACGACCAAGTCGAAGTTGGGAACCAGCAGCCAGTTGGCCTCGATGCCTTCCATATAGGCATGCAGGCAAACGGCCGCACGTTCGCAGTCCAGGTCTTCCGGTAGCTGGCCCTTGTTCACGGCATTGCTCAGGGCCTTGGCGATGCGCTGGTCGCACTCGATGCTGAGCGCCTGCAGGCGTTCGCGCAGGTCGACCAGCTCTCCGGTGTACTCGCATTTGTAACGCAGGATGTCATGGGCACGGCGTGTCTGCTCATCCTCGGCCAGGCGGGTAAGGGCCTTTATCAGCAGTTCGCGCATGCATCCGAGGGGGTCCGGTTCGTCCTCGCTCTCGGTGGCGCGAGCCAATTCCTCGAGCGGTAGACGCAGGCGCTCGAGCATGGCCTGAAACAGGTCTATCTTGTTCTCGAAGTGCCAGTAGATGGCGCCACGACTGACTCCAGCCTCCTTGGCCACCTCCGCCAGGGACGCACGGGAAACGCCCTGGGCATGGAACACCCGCTCGGCCGCGTCGAGTATCTGGACGCGTGTCGCCTGCGCTTCCTCTTTGGTTCTTCTGGCCATCTGTCTACCTGCATTTCTGTTGCCATTACCCCCGACTCAGGGAGGACAAACGAGAGTATGCAGGCAGGTTTAGGCATTTACAAACATTCACGTATGTAAGTATATTCTCGGCCTACCCCCTTGCCTTCGCCCCTCTTTGCCCTCCGGGTACTGATTTCAATTAAAACGAGGTTTCTTCAGATGCACACGAAGCCAGCCTTCGCCGCCTTGGTTTCCGCCGTCGCTTTGGCTCTGCTCAGCCTCACCGGCTGTCAGGAAGACAGCGCACCACAAGCTCAGCAAGCCCCTCAGGTCGGTGTGGTTACCCTGCAACCCCAACCATTTGCGCTGACCACCGAAGTGCCGGGCCGCACCTCGGCCTATCGCATCGCCGAAGTCCGCCCGCAGGTCAACGGCATCATCCAGAAACGCCTGTTCACCGAAGGCAGTGAAGTCAAGGCCGGCCAGCAGCTGTACCAGATCGACCCGGCCATGTACGAGGCCGCGTACAAGAGCGCCCAGGCCACGCAGATTTCCGCCAAGTCGCTGGCCGATCGCTACAAGCTGCTGGTCGCCGACAAGGCCGTCAGCCAGCAGGCCTATGACGAGGCTCGCGCCGCCGGCCTGCAGGCCGACGCCGCGCTGGAACAGGCACGCATCGACCTGCGCTACACCAAGGTACTGGCACCGATCAGCGGCCGCATCGGCCGTTCCGGCGTGACCGAAGGCGCGCTGGTCACCAGCGGCCAGACCATGGCCATGGCCACCATCCAGCAACTCGACCCGATCTACGTCGACGTCACCCAGTCGAGCAAGGACCTGCTCGCCCTGCGCGCCGACCTCGCCGCGGGCCGCCTGCAGAAAGCCGGCGACAACTCGGCCAAGGTGCAGCTGGTGCTGGAAGACGGCAGCCACTACGCCCACGAAGGCACCCTGGAGTTTTCCGAAGTGGCCGTCGACGAAGGCACCGGCTCGGTGACCCTGCGTGCGGTGTTCCCCAACCCCGACCATCTGCTGCTGCCGGGCATGTTCGTGCACGCCGAACTGCTGGCGGGCGTCAAGCAGCAGGCGATTCTCGCTCCGCAGCAAGGCATCACCCGTAACCAGCGCGGCGAACCGACCGCCCTGGTGGTCAACGCCGAGAACAAGGTCGAGCAGCGCGTACTCAAGGCCAGCCGCACCGTCGGCAGCGCCTGGTTGGTCGAGGATGGCCTCGACGAAGGCGACCGTCTGATCACCGAGGGCCTGCAGTTCGTGCAGCCTGGCGTCGAGGTCAAGGCCGTGCCGGCGGGCAACGTCAAGACCGAACAGAAGGCAGACGATGCCAAGCCAGGCAACGGCCAGGGCTGAACGGAGAACTACTGAATGTCCAAATTCTTCATCGACCGGCCCATCTTCGCCTGGGTGATCGCCCTGGTGATCATGCTCGCCGGTGGCCTGTCCATCCTCAAGCTGCCGATCAACCAGTACCCGAGCATCGCGCCGCCTGCGGTGTCGATCGCCGTCAGCTACCCGGGTGCCTCGGCGCAGACCGTGCAGGACACCGTGGTGCAGGTCATCGAGCAGCAGCTCAACGGCCTGGATGGTTTGCGCTATGTCAGCTCGTCGAGCAACTCCGACGGCAGCATGGAAATCATCGTGACCTTCGAACAGGGGGTCGACCCGGACATCGCCCAGGTTCAGGTGCAGAACAAGCTGCAGCTGGCCACGCCGATGCTGCCACAGGAAGTGCAGCAGCAAGGTATCCGGGTGACCAAGTCGGTACGTAACTTCCTGATGGTCATCGGGGTGGTTTCGAACAACGACAGCATGACCCGCGAAGACCTGTCGAACTACATCGTTTCCAACCTGCAGGACCCGATCTCGCGGACCAAGGGCGTCGGCGACTTCCAGGTGTTCGGTGCCCAGTACGCCATGCGTATCTGGCTCGACCCGGCCAAGCTCAACAGCTTCCAGCTGACACCGACCGACGTGCGCAGCGCCATCCAGGCGCAGAACGTGCAGATTTCCTCCGGCCAGCTCGGCGGCCTGCCAGCGGCTCCCGGAACTCAGCTGAACGCCACCATCATCGGCAAGACCCGTCTGCAGACCCCGGACGAGTTCCGCAAGATCCTTCTCAAGGTCGAGCGCGACGGTTCCCAGGTACGCCTGGGTGACGTGGCCAAGGTCGAGCTGGGCGGCGAGAACTACGCCATCAACGCCCAGTTCAACGGCAAGCCGGCCTCCGGTCTGGCCATTCGTCTGGCCACCGGCGCCAACGCCCTGGATACCGCCAAGGCAGTGCGCGAGACCATCGACAACCTCAAGCCGTTCTTCCCGGCCGGCATGGAAGTGGTGTTCCCCTACGACACCACGCCGGTGATCTCGGCCTCCATCGAGGGGGTCGTGCAGACCCTGTTCGAAGCCATCGTGCTGGTGTTCCTGGTGATGTTCCTGTTCCTGCAGAACCTGCGGGCGACGATCATCCCGACCATGGCGGTGCCGGTGGTCCTGCTGGGCACCTTCGGCGTGCTGGCGGCATTCGGCTTCTCGATCAACACCCTGACCATGTTCGCCATGGTCCTGGCCATCGGCCTGCTGGTGGACGACGCCATCGTGGTGGTGGAAAACGTCGAGCGGGTGATGCGCGAGGACGGCCTGTCCCCCAGGGAAGCCACGCGCAAATCCATGGGGCAGATCCAGGGCGCGCTGGTCGGTATTGCCCTGGTACTGTCGGCGGTGTTCCTGCCGATGGCCTTCTTCGGCGGCTCCACCGGGGTGATCTACCGTCAGTTCTCCATCACCATCGTCTCGGCCATGACCCTGTCGGTGCTGGTGGCGCTGATCTTCACCCCGGCGCTGTGCGCCACCCTGCTCAAGCCCATCGACGGTGATCACCACGAGGCCAAGGGCGGCTTCTTCGGCTGGTTCAACCGCACCTTCGAGCGCGGCACCGAGACCTACCAGCGCGGCGTGGCGGCGATGCTCAAGCGCAAGCTGCCGTACCTGCTGCTGTATCTGGTGATCGTCGCCATCATGGCGTGGATGTTCTCGCGCATCCCCACCGCCTTCCTTCCGGAAGAAGACCAGGGCGTGCTGTTCGCCCAGGTGCAGACCCCGGCCGGTTCCAGTGCCGAGCGCACCCAGGTGGTGGTCGATGACATGCGCAAGTACCTGCTCGAGGACGAAGACGCCGTGGTCAAATCGGTGTTCACCGTGACCGGCTTCAACTTCGCTGGCCGTGGCCAGAGCTCGGGTATGGCCTTCATCATGCTCAAGCCCTGGGGCGAACGTCCCGGTGCTGAGAATGGCGTCGCCGCCCTGGCGCATCGCGCGCAGATGCACTTCTTCAGCTTCCGCGATGCCCTGGTGTTCGCCTTCGCCCCTCCGGCGGTGATGGAGATGGGTAACGCCACCGGCTTCAACCTGTTCCTTCAGGACCAGGCGGGCGTCGGTCACGAAGTGCTCAACCAGGCCCGCGACAAGTTCATCCAGCTGGCCAGCAAGCATCCGGTGCTCAGCAGCGTGCGGGCCAACGGCCTGCGTGACGAGCCGCAGTACCAGCTGCTGATCGACGACGAACGCGCCAGCGCGCTGGGTCTGTCGCTGGCGGACATCAACAGCACCCTGTCGATTGCCTGGGGCGCCAGCTACGTCAACGACTTCATCGACCGCGGTCGCGTGAAGAAGGTGTACCTGCAGGGCACCGCCGAGTCGCGCATGAGCCCGGAAGACCTGAAGAAGTGGTACGTGCGCAACGATCAGGGACAGATGGTGCCGTTCAGCGCATTCGCCAGTGGCGAGTGGACCTACGGCCCGCCCAAGCTGGCGCGCTACAACGGTGTTTCCGCAGTGGAGATCCTCGGTGCGCCGGCCCCCGGCTACAGCACCGGTGACGCCATGGCTGCGGTCGAGGAAATCGCCTCGCAACTGCCGGAGGGTGTCGGCTTCGCCTGGACCGGCCTGTCCTACGAGGAGCGCCTGGCCGGTTCGCAGACCACCGCGCTGTTCGTGATTTCGGCGATCGTGGTGTTCCTCTGCCTGGCCGCGCTGTACGAGAGCTGGTCGATCCCGTTCTCGGTGATGCTGGTGGTGCCGCTGGGGATCATCGGTGCGCTGCTGTTCACCGAGCTGCGCGACCTGTCCAACGACGTGTTCTTCAAGGTCGGCCTGCTCACCACCATCGGTCTGTCGGCGCGTAACGCGATCCTCATCGTCGAGTTCGCCAAGGCGCAGTACGAGCAGGGCATGGGCCTCGCCGAGGCGGCCATCGAAGCCTGCCGGATGCGTCTGCGCCCGATCGTGATGACCTCGCTGGCGTTCATCCTCGGCTGTCTGCCGCTGGCCATCGCCAGTGGCGCCGGTGCCGGCAGCAAGCACGCCATCGGTACCGGGGTGATCGGCGGGATGATCAGTGCCCTGGTGCTGGCGATCTTCTGGATTCCGCTGTTCTACGTCGTGGTCTGCTCGCTGTTCGAGAAGAAAAAGCAGCCGGCCGATAACAACGAGAAGGAGGTACTGCAATGAGGCAGTCCCTGTTGTCCCTGGCCGTCGCCACTGCCCTGCTCAGTGGCTGCAGCCTGATTCCCGACTATGAGCGCCCGGACGCCCCGGTCGCGGCCGACTGGCCGCAGGGCGAGGCCTACGGCAGCGCGGCCAGCGAAGGCAGCCGCGCCGCCGCCGACCTGCAATGGCGCGAGTTCTTCCGTGACCCGGCCCTGCAGCGGCTGGTGCAACTGGCACTGGAGAACAATCGTGACCTGCGTGTCGCGGCGCTGAACGTCGAAGCCTACCGCGCGCTGTATCGCATCCAGCGCGCCGACCTGCTGCCCTCGGTGTCCGCCGACGGCAGCGGCACGCGCCAGCGCCTGCCGGGTGACCTGAGCCAGACCGGCGAGGCCCGCACCTCCGGGCAGTACAGCGCGACACTGGGCGTCAATGCCTGGGAACTGGACTTCTTCGGGCGTATCCGCAGCCTCAGCGAGCAGGCCCTGCAGCAGTACCTGGCCACCGAGCAGGCCGCGCGCAGCACGCAGATCAGCCTGGTCGCCAGCGTCGCCACCGCCTACCTGCAGTGGCAGGCCGACCAGGCCCTGCTGCAACTGACCCAGGACACCCTGAAGACCTACGAAGACAGCTACCGCCTGACGCAGCGCAGCTTCGACGTCGGTGTCGCCGACGCCCTGGCCCTGAGCCAGGCACGCAGCGCGGTGGACAGCGCCCGCGTCAGCCTGGCGCAGTACCAGCGCCTGGTCGCCCAGGACCGCAACGCCCTGACCCAGTTGCTCGGCACCGGTCTGCCTGAAGAGCTGCCACAAGGGCTGGCGCTGGACGCCGATCTGCTGGAGCAGGTGCCAGCGGGCCTGCCTGCCGACCTGCTGCAGCGTCGCCCCGACCTGCTGCAGGCCGAGTACCAGCTCAAGGCCGCCAACGCCAACATCGGCGCGGCGCGTGCTGCGTTCTTCCCGAGCATCAGCCTGACCGCCAACGCCGGCACGGCCAGCAGCCAGCTGTCCGGCCTGTTCGACGGTGGTTCGGGCACCTGGCTGTTCCAGCCGCAGATCAGCCTGCCGATCTTCAACGCCGGCCGTCTGCGCGCCAACCTCGACTACGCCGAGCTGCAGAGCGACATCAGCGTCGCGCAGTACGAGAAAGCCATCCAGGTGGCCTTCCAGGAGGTCGCCGACCGCCTGGCGGCGCGGACCACCTACCGCCAGCAACTGGACGCCCAGCGTGCCTTGCTGGAAACCACCGAGACCTACTACGAACTGGCCGAACGTCGCTACCGCACCGGTGTGGACAGCTACCTGACCCTGCTCGACGCCCAGCGCCAGCTGTTCGCCGTGCGCCAGCAGCTGATCGGTGACCGCCTGGCCCAGCTGAGCAGCGAAGTGGAGCTGTACAAGGCCCTGGGTGGTGGCTGGAGCCCCGCCGCACAAGATTGATCGCGCGTCACCCGCATCAAGGACGACCTTATCCAACGCGCCGCCCCCGCAGTCTTTGCGGGGGCGTTTTTTTGCCGAAGCGCTCGGGGCTCAGCGCAACTGCGCCAGCAGCTGCGCGCAATCCTGCGCATGCAGCTCGGTCAGCTCCGGCCAGGGGTTGTCCGGCAGGTTGACCAGCACACCGCGAGCACCTGCAGCCTGGGCGCACTCCAGGTCGAAGCGGTAATCCCCCACCATCACCAGTTCCTGCGCGGCCACGGCCCAGCGCTGCGCCAGGTGCAGCAGGCCACCCGGGTGCGGCTTGGGCGGGGCTTCGTCACGGCCGAGAATGTCCGCCCTGGCAAAGCAGTCATCGAGACCGATGGCCTGCAGCGTCAGCAAGGCCAGTTCATGGGCATTGCGGGTGAGGATGCCCAGCTGGCAACCCCGCTCGCTCAACTCACGCACCAGTTCGATGGCACCCGGCGCCGGTCGTGACGCCACGGCCAGCTCACGCTCGTGCTCGAGCAGCCAGGCATGCTTGGCCGCCGCCTCGTCCGCCGGCAGGGCCGCCAGGTGATGGAGGATGTCGTCCTCCTCGGGAATGCCCAGCGCCCGCTTGATCGCCGGGAAATCATGCACCGCCAGGGTCAGGGTGCCGTCCATGTCGAATACCCAGTAGCGGGCCTCGCGCAGCGCCTTCACGAGCGGATCTCCTGGCTCATTTCCAGTCCTCGCGCACGCGGGTCAGGCCTTCCTGCGCGGCCGAGGCCACCAGCTCGCCCTGGCGGTTGTAGATGCTGGCGCGGGAGAAACCGCGCGCATTGCCGGCCCAGGGGCTGTCCATGGCGTACAGCAGCCAGTCGTCCATGCGCAGGTCGCGATGGAACCACAGCGAATGGTCGAGGCTGGCCACCTGCATGAACTTCTGGAACACCGACACGCCGTGGGGCTGCATGGACGTGGTGAGCAGGTTGAAGTCGCTGGCGTAGGACAGCAGGTACTTGTGCAACTGCGGGTCGGCCGGCAACTCGCCAGCGGCGCGGAACCATACGTACTTGACCGGTTCGCAGGGCTGCGGGGCAAAGGGGTTGATCAGGGTGACCGGGCGAATCTCGATGGGCTTGTCGCTGATCGCCCGTTCACGCAGGCGCTCGGGAATCATCGAGGCCACCATGCGCGCCAGTTCGGTCTCCGACTTCAGGTCTTCCGGGCCCGGCACATCGGGCATCTGGCTCTGGTGGTGAAAACCTTCCTCGTCGTACTGGAAGGAGGCACTGCAGAAGAAGATCGGCTTGCCCTTCTGCACCGCCACCACGCGCCGGGTGCTGAAACTGCCGCCGTCACGGGTGCGTTCGACCTGGTAGACCACCGGCAGGCTAGCATCCCCGGGGCGCAGGAAATAGCCGTGCATGGAATGCACGTGGCGCGCTTCCTCGACCGTCTGGCTGGCAGCGGAAATGCACTGGCCGAGCACCTGGCCACCGAACAGCTGGCGGAATCCCAGGTCCTGGCTGCGGCCACGGAACAGGTTTTCCTCGATCTGCTCCAGGCTGAGCAGCGCGACCAGATCGTCGAGCACCTGGGTCATGGAGTGTCTCCTCATGCAGGGGGGTTACGGATCGTTGCAAAACTACCTGCGTTGGCAATACGGCGTTGAAAACACCCAGAAAATGCTCGTTCAGTCCAACCAAACTGCGCTTTTCAGCCGTTTCTGCCTTGTCTTGCCCAGGTTCTTCAATGGTCTGCTAGTCGCGGTTGAGAATAGGCCGGCAGGGACGTCAGGCGTTCGTCCCACACGGCGCGGCCGAGGGTGAAATGGTAAAGGCTTTGCCAGCCGTTGTCGGCATCTCCGAGCAATTCGCGAAGAGCGTCGTCGAAATAGCAGCCAATCCCCGTCCCGGAAAGCCCCGCCGCCTCGGCCTCCAGATAGAGCAACTGGCCGATCAGACCACATTCCCAGTAGAGCCTGGGATAACGCCAGTTGCCATTGGCAACGGCGCGCTCCACCCGCGCCAGCATGGCCAAGGCCACGCAGCCGTCGGCTGCGATGTCCTGGCCGCAACTGAGAAAGCCCGCCAGGCCACGGGCGTCGCCTTCGAGCAGGCGGTACAGCGGCAGTTCGTCATCGACCCGCTGCCACAGGTAGTCCTCGCGCAGCGGCTGCACCCCGCTGCCGCTGCGATCCAGCCAGTACAGACCGGGAGCCAGCCCCTGCACGCGATGAACGAACAGCAGCAGGTCGACCTCGCTCGGCTCGCCGGTCACGGCGAACGGCACCGGCGATTGCGCAGGCATCAGGCGGCGCAGCCAGACCAGCAGCAACCCGGCCTGGATGCCGCTGCGCCCATCCATGCTCTGCGCACTGCGCCGACGGTGCAGGATCGGCCGCAGAGGCAACCCCGGATTCTCGCCATGCACACTGGCCGGCGCCGAACTCCACGAGGCGCGCGGACGCGCCGGTGCCCGGCAGAGTCCCTGTACCCGCTGCAATTCGGGCCAGTGGCGGTAGTCGCGTGACAGGCGATTGGGCGTGCCACAACGCTGCAGGTGCGCCAGCGCGCTCAGCAAGGCCTCGGGCAGGACGAACTCCCGCGTCTGCGCCGGGCCGATCCACAGCAGGAAATCGCCGTGCTCGGCCTCGTGAAAGCCTTCGTCATCCAGCCCCAGCAGCGCATCCAGGCGCGCTTCGGCCACGCCATGCAGCAGGCGCACCTGCCAGCCCTGCACGCTGGCGGCGATGGCCAGCGCGGCCAGGGCATGGCCGAGATCATGCTGGCAGTAGCGATAGGCGCGCTCGCCATACTTCCAGGCCTCGCGCCAGGCGATGCTGCTCAGGCCGAGGAGCAAGCCGCCTGCCGGCAGGCTGCCGGCCAGTTGCTCGGCAACCGGCGCTGGCAGCTCGCTGCGCACCTCCAGCGCGTGCTGATCGGGCGCGTAATGTGCCAGCACAGCGTGCGCCTCGACGGCACCGGCCGGCAGCAGCAGGTAGGCCTCGGTCGGGTGCAGGTTGCCGGATGAGGGGTTGACCCGCAGCGCCCAGCGATTGCCGCCGGCCTCCTTCCAGGCGGAAATGGCCAGGCTGTCGTACAGCAGCTGCGAGACGCTGGCGCGATCCAGCGGCGCGGGCGGCGCCTGTACGCCGGCGAATGCCAGGTCGTACGCCGGGCTCTCCTCCAGCGGACGGTGGTACAGCGCGATCAGCCGGGCACCGTCATAGCGGCGAAACGGCGCCGGCTGGCTGGCCCAGTCCAGCTGTCCCGGACCGGGTGCGAAACGCTCCGGGGCATGCTTGCTGAGCTGGTGATAGGCGAGCACATCGTTCATCGCTGCGCCTCCCACTGCGCACGGCGGATGCGATAGAGCACATGGGGCTGCAGCGGGTGGCCATCCGGCAGCTTCGGATGGAGGAAGTCCCCGTCCTCGTCACGCCGCATGCCGATCGAGCGCATCACCGCCTGCGACGGCAGATTGGCCGGTACGGTAAAGCTCACCACCTGGTCCAGCCCGAGCTGTTCGAAGGCCACGGCCAGCGCGGCACAGGCCGCCTCGCGGGCATAGCCCTGGCGCCAGTGCACCCGCGCCAGGCGCCAGCCGATCTCGACGGCCGGCACGAACGGCGCGGCGAAGCTGACCTGCGCCAGGCCGGTGACTCCGATCAGCTCCCCGCTGTCACGCCGCTGCAGCGCCCAGAAGCCGAACCCATGCTCATCGAGGTGCTCACGCATGCGCACCAGCATCTGGGCGCTCTGCTCGGCATCCAGCGGCGAAGGGAAATGGCGCATCACCTCGGCATCGGCATTGAGCGCGGCCAGCGCCGGCAGGTCACTGTCGCGCCAGGCGCGCAGCAACAGGCGTTCGGTAGCGGTTTCGATCAGGGGCATGACAGTTTCTCGATTGGCGGCGAGCAGATAGCGTCGACTCGCTGAACTCTCATTGTATGCCGCCTGGATCACGCCCTTCGCGCCAGGCATTGTCTGCCCATGAAGAAATGCCGCCGCCACGATCGCCGGGCGGCAGCGTCGCGGACAGTCTCCAGCGCAGTCCCTCGCCTGCGGCCGCCGCACGTGCTGCATGTCGTGGTGATGCGGTTCTGCGTGGCGTGACGACTTTCTCGCGCAGATTGAAAGAGGTTCAACGCGCCCCGTCTTTTTCGCCTTTGCCGATAAAGCCAGACTGAGCCTCACTGCCTGCCGGCTTCAGGGCGCACATTCGTCGCCATCGATCAGCGGGGCAGCCGCAACGACGGATAACGCTCGTGTAGCGCATTCGCCAGTCCCAGCGCACAACAGGAAACCTGTAATGACCTCTCTTTCTCGCCCCATCCGCCGGGCCGCCAGCGCCTCCCTGCTGGCGCTTTCCATAGCCTTCGTCAACTCGGCCCTTGCCGCCCAGGTCGGCGATCTGGAAGTGGTCGCCGAACTGCCGATCCGCCCCGGCAACGTCGCCCCCAGCGCAGACGACCGGGTGTTTGCCACGGTCCATCCCCTGGGCGCGCCGGCTGCCGCTCAACTGATCGAAATCACCGGCCGCGACAGCTACAAGCCCTGGCCCAGCAGCACGCTGCAACGCGGCACCGCCGCTGCCAACGATGCGCAGATCGATACGCCGCTGGGCATCGCCATCGATGGCAAGAACCGCCTGTGGATAACGGACATGGGCCTGAACCTGGGCAAGACACGTCTGTGGGGCTTCGATGTCGCCACGGGCAGCGAGCTGTATCGCATCGAACTGCCCGCCGATGTCGCCCCCAAAGGCAGCTTCATCCAGGACCTGGCCGTCGACGACGACGCTGGCTGGATCTACCTGGCGGACATCGCCAACCCCGGCCTGATCGCCGTCGAAATCAGCAGCGGCAAGGCGCGGCGCTTCAGCGGCCATGCCGCGCTGCAGGCCGAGCCCGACGCCAGGATGGTCATCGGCGGCGTGCCGATCCAGTTCCAGGGCAAGCCCGCCAACGTGGCGGTCAACCCGATCACCCTGTCGGCCGACCACGCCACCCTGTACTTCGGCGCCATGAACGGCAAGACCTGGTACTCGCTGCCCAGCGAGCTGCTGCGTGACGGTGCCAGCGACGAGCAGATCGCGGCGGCCATCCAGCGCGTCGGAGCCAAGCCCGTTTCCGATGGCGCCGCCACCGACGCCAAGGGCCAGCATTTCTTCACCAACCTCAACGACAATGGCATCGACCTGCTCGATAGCGATGGCACGCTCGAGCCACTGGTGCGCGACGCGCGACTGGACTGGCCGGACAGCGTGCATGTAGGTCACGACGGCTGGCTGTACATCTCGGTCAATCAGCTGTACAGAACCCCGGCCTTCACCGGGGGCAGCGATAGCGGCAAACCGCCGTATCGCGTGATGCGCGTGTGGCCGGGGAAATAAGCCGCCGCCGAATCATCCACGCCCTGGCAGCGCTCATCCGCAGCCGCTGTCGAACAGGAGCATGGCGATTACCTCGATTGGCTGCGACCATATGCCATCGATTCGATGAGCACTGAGCGTATGCCGCTGCCGCTGGTCTACCACGAGGACTACAGCCCGCCCTTCCCGGCCGGGCACCGCTTCCCCATGGAAAAATTCCGCCTGCTGCGCGATCACCTGGTCGCCAGCGGCCTGACCACGGATGCCGAGCTGCTGCGCCCCGAGCTGTGCCCGGCGGAGATCCTGGCCCTGGTGCACTGCCCGGACTACATCGCCCGCTACATGGCCGGCGAGCTGGCGCCGGAGGATCAGCGCCGCCTCGGCCTGCCCTGGAGCGACGCCCTGGCGCGGCGTACCGTGCGCGCCGTGGGCGGCTCGCTGCTGACCGCCGAACTGGCACTGCGGCATGGCCTGGCCTGCCACCTGGCCGGTGGCACGCACCACGCGCACTACGACTTCCCCTCGGGCTTCTGCATCTTCAACGACCTGGCGGTGATCGCCCGCTACCTGCTCGCGGCAGGACGCGTGCAGCGGGTGCTGATCTTCGACTGCGACGTGCATCAGGGCGACGGCACCGCGCGCCTGCTGGAAGACGAGCCGGAGGCGATCACCGTGTCCCTGCACTGCGAGCAGAACTTCCCGGCACGCAAGGCACGCAGCGACTGGGACATCCCCCTGCCACGCGGCATGGGCGACGCCGACTACCTCAAGGTGGTCGACGACACGCTCAACTACCTGCTGCCGATCTACCAGCCGGACCTGGTGCTCTACGACGCCGGTGTCGACGTGCACAAGGACGACGCCCTGGGCTACCTGCAACTCACCGACGCCGGCCTGGCAGCCCGTGACGAAGCCGTGCTGGATCATTGCCTGGGCCGTGACATCCCGGTGCTGGGGGTGATCGGCGGCGGCTACTCGAAGGACCTGCCCGCCCTCGCCCGCCGCCATGGCGTCCTCCACCACAGCGCGGCGCGCGTGTGGGCCGCGCGCGGGCTGGGCGGAGCGACAAACGCGAACAGCGCTATCGATTCGGCCATGGCATCGGCATAATCCGCCGTTGCCCTCAAGGAGAACACCTCATGGAAGATTCATTCGCGCTGAACAAGGCCAACTGGAACGACCGCGCCGCCCTGCATGCGGCCTCCCCCGAGTACCAGGCGCAGCAGTTCATCGACACGGCCGAGCACCTGTCCGACGTGGTGCGCTTCGACCGTCCTCGCCTCGGCGATATCAGCGGGCTGCAGGCGGTTCACCTGCAATGCCACATCGGCACCGACACCCTGTCACTGGCGCGCCTGGGCGCCGAGCTTACCGGCCTGGACTTTTCCGATGCGTCGCTGGCGCAGGCGCGGCAGCTGGCCAGTGCCTGCAACCAACCTATCCGCTTCGTCGAGGCCCCGGTCTACGACGCTGCGCAGGTGCTCGGCGAGCAGCGCTACGACCTGGTCTACACGGGCATCGGCGCGCTCAACTGGCTGCCACGCATCGACGACTGGGCCGCCAACGTGGCCGCGCTGCTCAAGCCGGGTGGGCGACTCTTCCTGCGCGAGGCGCACCCCGTTCTGCTGAGCCTCGACGAGACCTGCGAAGGTGAGTTGCGCATCGTCCATCCGTACTTCGAACACCGCGAACCGCTGGTCTGGGACGACGCGCAGACCTATGTGCAGACCACGGCGCCGCTGACGGCGACCGTGACCCACGAGTGGAACCACGGCCTGGGCGAGATCATCTCGGCCCTGCTGCGCCACGGCATGCTGCTGAGCGCACTGCAAGAGCACGACAGTGTGCCCTGGGAGGCGCTGCCAGGGCAGATGGTGCGCGGCGCTGACGGTGAGTGGCGCCTGCAGACGCGGCCGGAGCGCCTGCCGCTGAGCTACACGCTGCAGGCGGTGAAGCGCCCCTGAGCGCGCTGTCCTCCCGCGTGCTTCAGGGCGCCAGCACCTTGTCCAGCGCCTGTTCCAGGGTTGCCACGCTGCGCTCGACGTTGCCCAGCTTGTCCAGCCCGAACAGGCCCAGGCGGAAGGTCTGGAAGTCCGCCGGCTCGTCGCATTGCAGCGGCACGCCCGCGGCGATCTGCAGGCCGACGGCAGCGAACTTGGCGCCGTTCTTGATCTGCGCATCGTCGGTGTAGCAGACCACCACACCGGGCGCCTCGAAGCCCTTGGCCGCGACACTCTTGAAACCACGCCCGGCGAGCATGGCGCGCACGCGGTCACCGAGTGCCTGTTGCTGCTCGCGCACGCTGGCGAAACCGATGGCCTTGGCCTCCAGCATGGCATCACGAAAACGCGCCAGGGCGTCGCTGGGCATGGTGGCGTGGTAGGCGTGGCCACCCTGCTCGTAGGCCTGCATGATCTGCAGCCACTTCTTCAGGTCGCAGGCGAAACTCGTGCTCTGGGTGGCCTCGACGCGCGCCTGGGCGGCCTCGCTGAGCATCACCAGGGCGCAGCACGGCGACGCGCTCCAGCCCTTCTGCGGGGCGCTGATCAGCACGTCGATGCCACAGGCCTGCATGTCCACCCAGAGGGTGCCGGAGGCGATGCAGTCGAGCACGAACAGGCCGCCGACGGCGTGCACGGCGTCACTCACCGCGCGCAGGTAGTCGTCCGGCAGGATCATCCCCGAGGAGGTTTCCACGTGCGGGGCGAACACCACCTGCGGTTTCTCCGCGGCGATGGTCGCCAGCACCTCGTCCAGCGGCGCCGGGGCGAAGGCGGCCTGCGGGCCGTCGGTAACCGGGCGCGCCTTGAGCACCAGCGCCTCGGCGGGAATGCGGCCCATGTCGAAGATCTGCGTCCAGCGGTAGCTGAACCAGCCATTGCGCAGCACCAGGCACTTCTGCTCCGTCGCCAGCTGTCGCGCCACGGCCTCCATGCCGAAGGTGCCACTGCCGGGCACCACCGCTACCGCATGCGCGTTGTAGACCTGCTTGAGGGTGCTGGAGATGTCGCGCATCACGCCCTGGAACGACTGCGACATGTGATTCAGCGAGCGGTCGGTGTAGACCACCGAATATTCGATCAGGCCATCGGGATCGATGTCGGGGCAGATATGGGACATAACGGACTCCAGCCGAAAAGGTTCGAGCAGAACCTGCCCTAAGCCCGGGCAAATGACAAGGCCGGGGAGCTCTCGGGTAGAATGCGCAGCCACCTGCCGATCGTCCTTGTGCCATGACCACCGCCATTGCCCCCACCGCTCACCACGTCGCCATCATCGGCGGCGGCCCTGCCGGGCTGATGGCCGCCGAAGTGCTGGCCCAGGGCGGCGTACGCGTGGAGCTGTTCGACGCCATGCCCTCGGTGGGGCGCAAGTTCCTCCTGGCCGGCGTCGGTGGAATGAACATCACCCATTCCGAGCCCAGGGACGCCTTCATCGACCGTTACGGCGAGCGCCAGGCCGAGGTCGCGACGCTGCTCGCCGACTTCGACGCCGACGCCCTGCGCGAGTGGATTCACGGCCTGGGCATCGACACCTTCGTCGGCACCTCCGGCCGCGTATTCCCCAGCGACATGAAGGCGGCGCCGCTGCTGCGCGCCTGGCTGCGTCGCCTGCGCGAGCTGGGCGTGAGCATCCATACGCGCAGCCGCTGGCTGGGCTGGAACGATGATGGCAGCCTGCGCATAGCCGGAGCGGATGGCGAGCGCGCGCTGGCCGCCGCTGCCTGCCTGCTCGCCCTCGGCGGCGGCAGCTGGGCACGCCTGGGTTCCGACGGCGCCTGGGCCCACCTGCTGCAGGCGCGCGGCATCGAGGTGGCGGCACTCAAGCCGAGCAATTGCGGTTTCGAGGTCGCGGCCTGGAGCGAGCACCTGCGGACCCGCTTCGCCGGCGCGCCACTGAAGAATGTTGCCCTCGGCCTGACTGGCGAAGACGCGCGCATCGGTGAGTTCGTGCTCACCGATGGTGGCATCGAGGGCAGCCTGGTGTATGCCTTCTCCGCCGCGATCCGCCGCGCCATCGAAACCGACGGCCAGGCCGTGGTCCACCTCGACCTGCTGCCGCAGATGCCCCTGGCCAGGCTGCAACAGGCGCTGGGCAAGCCCCGCGGCAAGCATTCCATGGCCAAGCACCTGCACCGCCAGGCCGGGCTGGATGGCGTCAAGGCCGCGCTGCTGCGTGAGCTGGCGCCCGCCGCAGCCTTCGCGGAGCCCGCTGCGCTGGCGCCCTGGATCAAGGCGTTGCCGATCACCCTGCTGCGCACCCGGCCGCTGGACGAGGCGATCAGCAGCGCCGGTGGCGTGCCGTTCGAGGCACTGGACGCCGGTCTGATGCTCAAGGCCCTGCCTGGCGTGTTCTGCGCCGGTGAAATGCTCGACTGGGAAGCCCCCACCGGCGGCTACCTGCTCACCGCCTGCTTCGCCAGCGGCCGGGTGGCCGCGCACGGCCTGCTGAACTGGCTGAAACCCTAGGGCAGGTGCAAGCCTGCCCTGCCGGGCGGCGGGTTGCACCCGCCCTACGCACGCCGGCGAACGAATTCGCCCGTCAAGCTGGCAATGCCGGGGCATGCGCAACGGCATGCGTCTATGCTGAGTGTCAGCGCTCCCCACACAGGTAATCCCCCGCCGTGATCCCTTTGCTGGTCTGCGACGACTCCAACATGGCGCGCAAGCAGCTGATCCGCGCCCTGCCGGCGGAATGGCCGGTCACCCTCAGCCAGGCCGCCAATGGCGAGGAAGCCCTGGCGCTGATCCGTCAGGGCCAGGGACAGGTCATGCTGCTCGACCTGACCATGCCCGTGCTCGATGGCTACCAGACGCTGGCGGCGCTGCGGGCCGAAGGCCTGACCAGCCAGGTCATCGTGGTGTCCGGCGATGTGCAGGAAGAGGCCCTGCGCCGCGTCCGCGAGCTGGGCGCCCTGGCCTTCATCAAGAAGCCCGCCGACCCCGAGATCCTGCGCCAGACGCTGATCGAGCTGGGCCTGTTCGACCCTCGGGGCAGTGCGACGGCGCAGGCCCAGGCGGCGGCCCTGTCGGAGCTGAAAGTCAGCTTCCGCGACGCCCTGCGCGAAGTGAGCAACGTCGCCATGGGCCGCGCCGCCGCCCTGCTGGCCAAGGTGCTCGGGGTGTTCGTGCAGTTGCCGGTGCCGCAGGTGAACATCTTCGAGGTCAGCGAACTGCACATGACCCTGCTCGACGCCCAGCGCGGCGAACGCTTCAGCGCCATCTGCCAGGGCTTCATCGGCGAAGCGATCGCCGGCGAGGCGCTGCTGCTGTTCCATGATTCGGAAGTGGACGACATGGCGCGCCTGCTCGGCTGGCAGCCGGAAAACGAAGCGCAGACCTCGGAGATGCTGCTGGACCTGGCCAGCATCCTGACCGGTGCCTGCCTCGCCGGCATCGCCGAACAGCTCGACCTGCGTTTCTCCCAGGGCCATCCGCAACTGCTCGGCCAGCACGCCAGCCTCGACCAGCTCATCCAGATCAACCGCCAGCGCTGGCGCAAGACCCTGGCCGTGGAAATCAGCTACAGCCTGGAGGGCCATGCCATCCATTTCGACCTGCTGCTGTTGTTCACCGAAGACTCGATCAAACGCCTGACCGGCAAGATCGGCTACCTGATGGAGTGAAGCGATGCCTGCGCAGATCGATATCAAGGAAGTTCACTGGCTGCTCGACATCGTGCAGTGCATCGATGTCGGCGTGGTGGTGCTCGACCGCCAGTACCATGTGGAGGTGTGGAACGCCTTCATGGAGAACCACTCCGGGCTGGGGCCGGACCAGGTGCAGGGGCGCTCGCTGTTCGAGCTGTTCCCCGACATCGACCGCGCCTGGCTGGAACGCAAGGTGGAAAGCGTGGTGCAGCTCGGCACCCGCGCCTTCAGCCTGTGGCAGCAACGCCCCTACCTGATGCGCTTCAAGAGCTACCAGCCGATCACCGGCCAGGCCGACTTCATGTACCAGAACGTCACGGTGCTGCCGTTGGCCGGACAGCCGGTGGAGCATGTGTGCCTGGTGATCTACGACATGACCGCAGCGGCCGTAGCGGCCCAGGCGCAAGCCAGCCCTGCCCAGCCCGGGTAGAATGCAGCCGGGCCTGGCCCGCCAGCGGCGCACAGGCTTCGCCTCGCCCGCCCCTCACCCACGCGAAGAGACTGGCATGCTACGCAGCGTCGAACTGAAGACCTTCGTCCCGGCACGGGACTTCGCCCTCAGCCTGGACTTCTACCAGGCCCTGGGCTTTCGGCTGGCCTGGTCGGACGAGCAGATGGCCTACTTCAGCCATGGCGACCACTGTGCCTTCCTGCTGCAGAACTTCTACGTGAAGGAGCAGGCGGAGAATTTCGTCATGCACCTGCTGGTGGAGGACGTCGATGCCTGGTGGCAGCAGATCCAGGCCGCGCGCCTGGACACGTGTTTCGACACGCGACTGATTGCGCCGCAGGACCAGCCCTGGGGCATCCGCGAGTTCATGCTCTTCGACCCCAGCGGCGTACTCTGGCGCATCGGCCAGAACATCTGAGCACCATTGCGCTTTGGCCGCGAGCGCGTCTCGCGGATTTCGTCCGGGCTACGTCGAGCGCTACTTCTTGCCGCCTTTGGGCTTGCTGCCGAAGCTAGGCACCTTGCGCACGGCCTTGGCCTTCGGCTTGGCGTCCTCCTCCTCGAACCAGCGGCCGAGGTGGATATTGCCCTTGCCGCCGCTCTTGGCCGCGCCGCCCGCACCCGGGACCAGCTTCTGCTTGGGCTTCTTCGGCTTCTTCAGCACCTGGCCGTCGATGGTGGTCTGCGGCACCCGGTGGTCGGGGATGAAATCCGCCTCCTCGCGACGCGGCAGCACCTGGCGGATCAGCCGTTCGATGGCGGCGAGCAGCTCCACTTCGTCGGCGCAGACCAGGGAAATGGCTTCGCCGCTGCTGCCGGCGCGGCCGGTACGGCCGATGCGGTGCACGTAATCCTCGGCGTTGATCGGCAGGTCGAGGTTGACCACCAGCGGCAGGTCATCGATATCCAGCCCCCGTGCAGCCACGTCGGTGGCCACCAGAATCTGCACCTCGCCGGCCTTGAAGCGCTCCAGTGCGCGCAGGCGGCTCGGTTGCGGCTTGTCGCCATGGATCGAGTCGGCCGCCACGCCCATGGCCAGCAGCTCCTGCTCCAGCTGATCGACCCCCTTGCGGGTCTTGGCGAACACCAGCACCTGGCCCCAGCGCTTCTGCTCGAGCAGGTGCAGGAACAGCTCGCTCTTGCGCTTCTTGTCCACCGGGATCAGCCACTGCTTGACGCTCTTGGCCGCCGCGTTGCGCGGGCTGACTTCCACCGACAGCGGGTCGCGCAGCAGCTCGCCGGCCATCTGCCGGATGGCGTCGGAGAAGGTGGCGGAGAACAGCAGGGTCTGGCGCTTCCTCGGCAGCGCGCTGAACAGCTCGTCCAGCTCGCGGGCGAAGCCGAGGTCGAGCATGCGGTCGGCCTCATCCAGCACCAGGGTCTGCAACTGGGTGAATTTCAGCGCGTTCTGCCGGTACAGGTCGAGCAGTCGACCCGGCGTGGCCACCAGCACATCGACGCCCTTGCGCAGCTTCATCATCTGCGGGTTGATGCTGACCCCGCCGTACACCGCATAGCTGCTCAGCGGCAGATGCTGGCCGTAGGCCTGGAAGCTCTGCAGCACCTGCTCGGCCAGCTCGCGGGTCGGCGTCAGCACCAGTGCGCGCACCGAGTTGCTGGCCACCTGCGGGCCCTCCAGGGTCAGGCGCTGCAGCAACGGCAGGGCGAAGCCGGCGGTCTTGCCGGTGCCGGTCTGCGCCGCCGCCATCAGGTCGCGCCCCTTGAGCACGGCGGGAATGGCCTGGCTCTGCACCGGCGTCGGGGTCTGGTAGTCGAGTTCGGTGAGGGTACGCAGCAGCGGCTCGATCAAACCGAGGGAGGCGAAGGTCATGGGGCAACCAGCGAGGCAATGGGAACAGGCGCGCAGTTTACCCTGTCCCCCACCCGGGGAGCGCTCTCCGCCATGAAAAAGCTCGCCGTTGCAGCGCCCAGCCGCGCCGCAGGCAGTGGCAAGGGCGTCCGCTCGCCGTGACGGCACGCATGGATGCAGAGGGTATGACCTCACGTAGCCCGGATGAAATCCGCGGCATGGCCGCCGTCGCCCCGGATTGCATCCGGGCTACCACCCCGCAAGGGCGGCTTCAGCCTTCGGCGTAGCACTCAGCAATGAAGCCAGGGCCTCCTGCAGATACGAGGCAAGCTCAGCTGGCAGTCGCCAGCAGCGTGCGCACCTTGGCTGCCGACAGGCTCTGCAGCTGGCAGAGGAAGGCATGATCGGCCTGGTGCCGGCCATGCCGGTCACGCAGCAGATCGAACAGGTGCAGGGTCAGGTTGGCGGCCATCTCGGCATCGGCCAGGGCCCGGTGGGCACGTCCGGTATCCGGTAGGCCGGCCCAGCTGTTGAGGTTGCCCAGCTTGTGGCTCGGCGCCTCCGGCAGCAGGCGCCGCGAGAGCAGCAGCGAACAGGCGAACGGCTGCGCGCGCCGCCGGCTCACGCGGGCCAGTTCGGCATCCCAGAACTTCTGGTCGAAGGCCGCGTTGTGCGCCAGCAGCGGCCGCTCGCCGATGAAGTCGGCCACCTCGTTCATCACCTGCTCGGAAGGCGGCGCCTGGCGCAGCATGGCATTGCTGATGCCGGTGAGCTGCTCGATGAAGGGCGGCACCCAGGCGCCGCTGTACATCAGGCTCTGATAGCGGTCGACGATGCGCCCGTCCTCGATGATCGCCACGCCGATCTCGGTGGCACGCGCCTGGGCAGGTGAAACCCCGGTGGTTTCGAAGTCGATGACAGCAATGGATTCCAACGTGAGACCTCAGTGATTGCGCAACAACAGATCGCCCTCGATGGGCACGTACAGGCTGGCCGCTCGGATCAGCGATTGCGCGGTCAGCCCCGGGACACCGAAGGCGATGGCAGCGACGCCCTGGCTGCGCACGCGTTCGAGCAGCAGGTCGAAGTCGCCGTCCCCCGAGGCCAGGACCACTTCGTCGACCCGCGAGGCGGCGTCGAGCACATCGATGGTGATGCCCACGTCCCAGTCGCCCTTGGCCGAGCCGTCGCTGCGCTGGATGTAGGGCTTGAGCTTCACGGTGAAACCGAGCTTGCGCAGGATCTGCTGAAACTGCTGCTGCTTGGCATCGCCACGGTCGATGGCATAGGCATAGGCCTCGACGATCACGCCACGGCGGCTGACCTCGGCCCACAGCACGCTGTAGTCGAAATGGCAGCCGTACACCTGGCGCACCGTGTAATAGAGGTTCTGCACATCGGCGAATACGGCGATCTTCTTCACCGGGAGTCCTCGTACGGGCAACGAAGGCGCCAGTATGCCAGAGCCGACCGCCCGACGCGCCGGGGACTGGCCGGAGCACCGCTCCTGCCCCTATCCTTGACGCATGACACCGCTAGAAAACCTCTGCCAACGCAACCTCGACCTGCTGCGACGCCTGGACATTGCTCATCGCCTGGTCGAGCACGAAGCCGTTCTCGACTACCCCACCGCCCACGCCGTGCGCCAGCGTTTCGCGCTGCGCGGGGTGGAGAGCAAGAGCCTGTTCCTGCGCGTCGCCAGTCAGCGGCATGCCATGCTGGTCAGCGTCGAAGGGGCGCGTGCCGACTGGGCACGGCTCAAGGCGCTGCTCGGCAGCCGCCCGCGTATCGCCAGCGACGAGGAACTGACCGCGCTCACCGGCTGCGTGCCGATGTGTGCCTGCCCGTTCGGCCACGACGCCGGCATCACCCTGCTGATCGACCGCGCCGTGCTCGCCTGCGACTTTCTGCTGTACTCGCCCGGCCCGCCCGAGCTGACCCTGGAGGTGCCAGGCAGCGAGCTGCCGCGTCTGCTCGCCGCGCTGCCCAATGCGCAACTGGAGTACCCTTGAATCCTCTGCGGCCAAGCGCCGGCGTGACGCGGCCGAACGCGGCTCGCGATGCAACCTCAACAGCCCCCTACATCTGGTAGCCTGCCGATGAATCCACTTTCCGTCCTCCGCGATGCCTGGTTCTTCTCCAGCCACAACCTGGCGCCCATCGCCCGGCTGACCCTGCCCCTGCTGGTGCTCGAGGCCATCGCCCAGGCCGTGCTGGCCGCGCAGCTCGGCGAAGACGCCAACCCGGCCTACGGAGTCCTGCTCGGTATCCTCTTCTATCCGCTGTATGCCGCGCCGCTGATCCTCTTCCTGCATGCACGCAGCAACGGGCAGACGCCGGGCAACGCCCAGCTGTTCGCCGCCGGCCTGCAGCTCTGGCCGAGCTTCGCCCTGATGACCGGCCTGAGCACGCTGGCGATCATGCTCGGCCTGTCGCTGTTCATCGTGCCGGGCATCTGGATCATGATGCGCCTGGCCTTCTCCGAGCTGATCCTGGTGCTGCGCCAGGAGCCGCCATTGCGCGCCCTGCAGAGCAGTTTCAGCATGACCGAGGGGCGCTTCTGGCCGGTATTCGCCTGCCTGGCCAACGTCCTGCTCCCGCTGTGGCTGCTCGACTGGTGGACGCAGCCGAGCCAGGCCGACACCCTGCTCTGGGTGCTGCACCAGGCAGGCAACGGCTTCCTCCAGCTGTTCGCCATCGTGGTGCTGTTTCGCCTGTTCATGCTGCTCGAACCCAGGCAACCGGCAGCATCGCAGAACAACGACTAGGCTTGCTGCTTTGCCCAAGAGGAGCACGCCATGAGCGACAGCAACCCGAGCATCCTGTCCCACATTTCCATCGGTACCAACGACTTCGACGCCGCCAGCGCCTTCTACGCCAAGGTGCTGGCGACCCTGGGCTGCCGCGAGATCATGCGCCATCCGGGGGCGGTGGCCTTCGGGCGCGAATACCCGGAGTTCTGGGTGCAGACACCGATCAACGGCCAGCCGGCCACGCTCGGCAACGGCAGCCACTTCGGCTTCGTCGCCCCGGACAAGGCCTCGGTGCACGCCTTTCATCAGGCGGCGCTGGAGGCCGGTGGTCGCGACGAAGGCCAGCCCGGGCCACGCCCGGACTATGGCGAGCCGTACTACGGTTGTTTCGTCAGGGATCTCGACGGCCACAAGATCGAGGCGGCCTTCTGGGACATGGCGCTGATGCTGGCGAGCGGCGCGCAGCACGAGCACGGCTGACGGCATGCCCTGCTACTGGTGCGCGACCACCGGCTGATAGCGCAGGGCGGCATTGGCGACCCACCCCTCGCGCAACAGGCTCTCGAGCGCAGCCGCCAGCTGCGGCATGCGCTCCAGGCGCTTGCGCGAGAAGCCGATGTAGAGTTCGGTACGCGCCTCGGGCTGATAGGCAGCCTTGACGATGCGGCCGGCCAACCTGGGGTCGAGCAGCGCATAGTCGACCTGGCAGTCGGTACCGACCAATGCGTCGATACGGCCACGGGTCAGCATCCCCAGCAACTGGCTTTCATTGCTGACCCCGACCTTCTTCAGCCCCTGGTCATCGTCGAATGGCTGAAAGTACACCGACTCCAGCACGTAGCCGATGCGCAGCTCGTGCAGCGCCGCATAGTCCCTGAGGCGCATGGCCAGCGCCGGGCTGGCGTAGAAGCGCGGCGAGCAGGCGTAGTAAGGCGCATCCAGGTACTGGATGTAGCGTTCGCGCTCCGGCGTTCTGGCCAGGCCGGTCATCATGTCCGCCGTGCCCTGTTCGAGCGCCGCCAGGCCCCTCGCCCAGGGCGCGCGATGTACCTCGAAGCGCAGTCCGGTGCGACGTGAGAGTTCGTCGAGCAGATCGATATCCAGCCCCTGCAGCTGCCCATCCTCCTTGAGCATGCGAAACGGCGGCCAGAGATCGGTCATCACCTGCAGCGGACGGGGCTCTTCGGCCCGGCACACCACAGAGGCCAGCAGCAGGATGAGCAGCAGCCAGGCACGCATCGGACACCTCCTAGCTTCGCGGCTTCAAGCCGGAAAGCCGTGGCAACAGCACACGCTCGAACAGCCGCGGGAAGAAACGCGCCAGCACCCGCGCCCGCCAGTCGACGTTGGACAGTACCAACAGCCGCCGGCGCTTGAGCGCACCGTGATAAATGGCCTCGGCGACATCCTGCGGCGAAGCGACCTTGCCCATTGCCAGCGGTGGCTGCGCCGCCACCGAGCCGTCACCGACCAGCGCGTTCTTGCGCAGGTCGGTCGCGGTGAAGCCCGGGCATACCAGCATGACGTTGACGCCCGAACCCTTGAGTTCGAAGCGCAGGGTCTCGAACAGGCCGTGCAGGGCATGCTTGCTGGCGTTGTAGGCACTGCGATAGAGCAACGGCGCGATGCCCGACAGCGAACTGAGCACGATGATCTGCCCGCGCCGGGCGATCAGGCTGGGCAGCGCGGCCTGGGTACAGTGCAACGCGCCGAAGTAGTTCACCGCCATGACCCGCTGGAATACGTCCAGGCTGGTCTCGGCGAACGTGCTGCGGTGGGTGATGCCAGCATTGTTGACCAGCACGTCGATGCCACCGAAGCGCTCGCAGGCCAGGGCCACGGCACGCTGCACCGCATCGGCATCGGCGACGTCACACACCAGGCCCAGCGCCTCGGCGTTGTGATGGTCGGCCAGGTGCTGCACCAGGCCATCCAGCGCCGCCTGATGCAGGTCGAGAATCACCAGGCGCGCGCCAGCCTGCGCCAGGCGCACGGCCAGGGCGCGGCCGATGCCGGCGCAACCGCCGGTGATCAGCACCACCTTGCGGTCGAAAACCTTGTTGGCGAACACCTTGCGATACATGTGCGGCTCCCGGAATCCACGCTCACCGATATCAACTGCCGCCCTTCGCCAGGGCGACCCACACAACAGTCTTTCGCATGCTACTGCAGCTCATGCCATCTGTCCCTGGGGCCGAACGACCGTGCGAACTCGGCAGATACTCGACAATCGCCCAGCAATGCCTGGGCCGATCCGGTGCACTCGGGTATCCTCGCCTCCTTCCAGCATAGTCGCTCATGCCGCCATGTCTCTGCCCCGCCCGCTTCGCCTGCTGTTGCTCGTCGCCCTGCTGCCCGTCATTCTGCTGGCCCTGGTCCATGTCCTGGCCTGGAACCCCGCTGCGCGCGAGGAGGCGGACGTGTCCTGCACGGGCCAGGTGGCACAGCTGCAGCCAGGGCAGGCGCTGAAGGTCATGACCTGGAACGTGCAGTACCTGGCCGGCAAGCGCCACGTGTTCTGGTACGACCTGCCTGGCGGCGACGGCCCGGACGAGCGCCCGAGCAGCGCCGACCTGGTGCGGACGCTGGACGAGGTGGTGCGCATCCTGCGCGATGAGCAACCGGACGTCGTGCTGCTGCAGGAGCTGCACGACAACGCCAAGGCCACCGACTACCAGGACCAGCTGGCCCTGCTGCAGGCGCGTCTGGCAGACCTCTACCCGTGCAGCAGCCAGGCGTTCTACTGGAAGTCCGCCTTCGTGCCGCACCCGCGCATTCTCGGCAGCGTCGGCATGAAGCTGGGCACCCTCAGCCGCTTCCAGATCGCCCGCGCCGAACGCCTGCAACTGCCAATGCTCGCCAGTAACCTGCTGAGCCGCCCCTTCCAGCTCAAGCGCGCCCTGCTGGTCAGCTACCTGCCGATCCGCGGTGGCGGCGAGCTGGCGGCGATCAACACCCATTTCGATGCCTTCGCCCAGGGCGAGGACACCATGCAACGCCAGGTCGAGATGACCGATGGCCTGTTGCGCCAACTGCAGCAGGCCGGCCAGCCATGGGTCCTGGGTGGCGACCTCAACCTGCTGCCGCCAGGTCAGTTCGAGCACCTGCCCGACGACCAGCGCAGCTGGTATGCCGCCGACAGCGAGCTGCAGGACCTGGCCAGGCGCTACCCGATGATCCCCAGCCTGCTGCAGGCCAGCGGCGCGGACCAGGCGCAGTGGTACACCCACTATCCCAACGACCCCGCCGCCAGCGGCCCGGATCGCACCCTCGACTACCTGTTCTACAGCCCGCGCCTGACGCCGCTGGCCAGCCAGGTGCGCCAGGACGACACGCTGGCCATCTCCGACCACCTGCCGGTGATCGGACGTTTCTTCATCCCCAGCCAGGAATAGGCACGACAGGGCTGGACAATGCCACTGCCTGTTGTCCATGCTCGACCGGCACCGCCCCAAGAATGACAAGACGGCAAACAGCCGCGACACCTCGATGCCAAGACGCTTCTGCCTGATACTCATCGCCCTGCTGTGGTTGCCGGTCGCCTGTGCGGCCGGCAGCGAGCGACGCATTCATGTCGGCTACTACGAATTCCCTCCCTACTCCTACACCGACGACCAGGGCCACCCCAGTGGCGTCGGCCTCGAACTGACCGCGCGCCTGCTCGACGAGGCCGGCTACCAGGCGGAGTTCCGCTCCTACCCCGGCGCACGCCTGTACAACGGCCTGATCGACGGCAGCATCGCGCTCTGGTTCGGCGCCCCGGGCAAGCCCGAACTGGCCGAACACACCCTGGAGAGCCGTTACCTGCTCGGGCAGATCGCCCTCAACCTGTACTACCGCCCGGGCACCGCGCCGCCCAGGCTGCCCGACGACCTGCAGGGCCGTGGCGTGATCCTGATCACCGGCTACAGCTACTGGCAGGGCATCAACCAGTGGCTGCAAGACCCGGCGCGGCACATCACCCTGCATCGCACCTCGCGGCACACCGCGGCACTTGAGATGCTGCTGCGCCGACGTGGTGACCTCCTGCTCGACTACCAGATGCCGGTGGAGCAGGCCCGGCGCAGCCTCGGCATCGGCGACCTGCCGTTCATCGAGGTGCAGCGCCTGCAGCTCAAGCTGATCGTCTCCCGCCACGCGGCGAATGCCGTACAACTGCGCGACGCGCTCGACCATGCCTACCAGCGCCTTCAGGCCAGCGGCGAAGACCTGCAACTGCCCTGAGTCGCCCGGCCCCTATTCGATGCGGTAGCTGAAGGTGTTCTTCACGTTGGCCACCGCCACCGCCTGACCGTTGACCACGCGCGGTTGGTAGCGAAAGGTCCTGGCCGCGGCCAGTGACGGTTTGACGAAGAACGGATGGCAATTGCCGATTACCTGCGGGTCTTCCACGCGCCCGGCAGCGTTCACCGTATAGGCCACCGTGCATTCACCCTCGATCTTGCGTTCCAGCGCCTTGGCCGGATAGTCCGGCGCCTGCTTGGCGATGGGCAGGTACTGGCGGCTGGCCGCCTGCGCCTCGGCGCGCGCCGCAGCGGCTGCGGCATTCGCCGCCGCCACGCGCTCGGCTTCGAGGCGGCGGGCCTCGGCCAACTGCTGTGCTTCCAGCTGCGCCTGACGCTCCGCCTCTTCGCGCGCCAGACGCTCCTGGCGCTGCGCCTCGGCACGCCGCTGCTGACGTTCACGCTGCAAGCGCAGCGCCTGTTCCTCACGCGCCTGCTCGGCCCTCTTGAAGGCCAGGTCCGCCTGTTCGGGTGCTGGCGCCTCGACCGGCGCTTCCGCCGGCGGCGGCGCCACTGCCGGTTCGGCGATGACGGGCGCCGGCGGTTGAACCACAGGGGCCGGCAGGCTGATCAGCTCGGTGGTGAGAACCGTGGCAAGCGGTGTCGGCAGCGGCGCCTGGTGGGCCAGGTGCAGCAGCACATAGGCCAGGCCGGCATGCAGGGCGATGGCGACACCGATGGCGAGGCCATGCTCGCGCCAGGCCGGCCAGGCCAGACGCGGCGCGGGCATTTCCAGGGTCAGGCTGCTCATGTCAGGGCGCCTCGGTGATCAGGCCCAGGCGGCTGACACCGCCACGCTGCAACTCGGCGATGCCGGCGATCACCGACGCATAGTCGGCATGCTGGTCGGCGCGCACGTAGACCTGGGTCTGCGGGTTGGCGGCGACGATGGCGGCAATCTTCTCGCGCATCGCCTCCTTGCTCGGCGCACTGTCGGTCTGCGACTCGATATCCACTTCGCTGCCCAGGTTCCAGTAGAAGCTGCCGTCGTCCTTCACCGACAGGGTGACGATGCGCTGCTCGCCCGGTGCCGGCAGCGCTTCGGCCGCCACCTTGGGCAGTTCGATCTGCACGCCCTGCACCAGCATCGGTGCGGTCACCATGAAGATCACCAGCAGCACCAGCATCACGTCGATATAGGGCACCACGTTCATTTCGGCCTTCAGGCCATGCTTGTGCGTCGGTCGAACCAGCATCGCGTCATCCTCCTCAAGCGGCAGCGGCCATGCCCGCACCAACGCCATTGAGGCGACGGTGCAGACGGCCCTGCAGCTCGTTGGCGAAGGCGTAGTAACGCGCGATCAGGGTCTGGCTGCGCGCCGAGAAGCGGTTGTAGGCCATCACCGCCGGAATCGCCGCAAACAGGCCGATGGCCGTGGCGATCAGCGCTTCGGCAATGCCCGGCGCCACCGTCGACAGCGTGGCCTGCTGCACCTGGGACAGGCCGAGGAAGGAATTCATGATCCCCCACACGGTGCCGAACAGACCGATGTAGGGGCTCACCGACCCCACCGTGGCGAGGAACGGCAGGCCCTTCTCCAGGCGTTCCTCCTGCTCGGCAATCGCCACCGCCAGGCTGCGCTCGACGCCATCGAGCACGGTCTCCGTGCTGTTGCCGGCATGCGCCTGCAACTGGCTGAAGCTCTGATAACCCGCCAGGAAGATACGCTGCAGGGCGGCATCGGCGGGCAGCTCCTGCTGCACGCCTGCGCGGTACAGGGCGCCTGTTTCATCGCTGCGAAAGCGCTTGAGGAAGTCTTTCGCCAGCGCCTCGGTGCGGCGCAGCACACCGCCACGCTGGACGATCAGGTACCAGCTGATCAGCGAGGCCAGCACCAGGCAGAGCATCACCGCCTGCACGACGAGACTGGCCTCGCTGACCAGCCCCCAGACGGTCATGTGTTCGAGATGGGCTTGGTTTTGCATCATGCTTTCCTTCAATGGCTCGAGCCCCATGGCTCACATTTCAAGACACTGGCGTTACACCGGGATGACAGGCGTGACGCCAGCCGTCTCATTCCAGGCCCAGCGCGGCGGCGATCGCCGTCCAGGGCACGTACTTGTAGTTCTGGTTACCCTCGGGCATGCGCTTGCGGCCGTCCTGCACCACCAGCAGACCAGCGCTCCAGGGGCCGCCGAGGTTGGCTGAAGTCACCTCCAGGCCATCGGTCTCCGAAGCCCCGTCGATGCCGCGTTCGGCGTTCAGGCCGATGCGCAGGCTGCCGCGCAGCCTGTAGGGCGCCTGCGCCTCGACCACCACATAGCTGTCGTTGCCCTGGCTGGAGATCAGCAGGTAGTCACGCTGCCGCCCCTGATAGAGGGCCAAGCCCTCGATGTCGTCTTCGAGCGGGCCGCCCACGGCGATGACCTGCTCCAGCTCGGCCGGGGCGTCGGCACGGGCATCGAGCGTCCACACCGCCACGTCCTCCTCGCCGATGTACAGGCGCTCGTTGCGGTCGTCCGCCACGCAGCCTTCCGGCTGGGTCGCGGTGCGGAAACGGCGCACCAGTTGGCCGCTGGCCTTGCCGCCGGCACCGCTCAGGCGGTACTGCAGGAAGCTGCCGTCCTTGTCGTTGACGATGGCGTGAATGGTCTCCTGGCGATCCTTGAACAGACACAGGCCATAGATCTCCCGCAGTGGCGTGGGGATCTGGCCAATCTCGCCGAGTTCACCGCTGGCGGGGTCGATGGCGAACAGCTGCAGGCTGTTGTGATCGCGGTTGCTGGCCACCGCCAGGTCGACCCGGCGCGCGCCAAGCTGGAAGCCGTTGCGCACGTCGACGTTGTTCAGCCGGCCGACGCGCAGGTCCTGCAGTTGCCTGCCGGCCAGGTCATAGACCAGCAGACCGCCCTGCTTGTCGGTGCCCAGCACACGGCTGCGCTCGGGCTGTGCGTGATTGACCCAGATCGCCGGGTCGTCCGCCGCATCGCCCAGGCTCGGCGCGACCTCGCTCTGCACCAGGGGGGTGACCACCGGCACCGCCGGTGGCGCTTCAGCGCTCTCGGGCTGCCAGTTCAGCGCGGCGCGACGGGCGCCATCGTCGGCCACCAGCAGCAGCTCGAGCCCCTGCGCCGTGCGCCGGGCACTGACCTGCTCCGGCTCGTCCAGCCCGGCCAGGTTCAGTACAGCGGCACGCTGCCACTGTGCGGCGTGGCGCTGGAACAGATGCAGGTTGGCGGCGGCCGGATCCAGCAGCAGCAGGGCATCGGGCAGCACCGCCATGCCGCCGGCGTCCTGCAGCTCGCCGAAGGGCGCGACCAGCTCCACCGGCTCACGCAGCAGCGGCGCCTCGGCAGCGGCGGCGTAGCGCCATAGGCCCACGCCTTCCTCGTTGACGTAGAGACTGGCGGAGCTGTCATCGACCTGACAGAAGCTGCTCTGCGGCGGCAGGCTCAGCGCCCGCACCCGCTGTGCCTGCGCCAGCGGCCGGCCGTGCTCGGCCACCAGCCACTGTTCGCCGATGCCCTCCTCGCCGACCAGGAAGAGGAAGTCGTTGCGCGCTTCATCGCGATACAGGCACAGCCCTTCGATGGCGAAGCGGGTCTTCGGCAGGTAGTGCGGCGCGCTCCACTGCTGCGTTTCGTCGAGGCGCACCAGCAGGGCCTGCTGACGCCGCTTGTCGAGCGTGGCGACCAGCACGCCACGCTCGTCGGCACGCTGGTCGAGGGTAGCGAAACGCCCCGCCAGTTCGCTCAGCACCTGGCCATCGGCATCGACGACCTGCAGGCTGCGGGCGCCGACCTGCAGGCGCTCGGCCCCCGGCAGAAAGGGCAGCGGCGCCAGCCACTGGGTGTTTTCGCTGGCGATCAGCGCGTCGCTGAGCACGACGTTAGGCGCGGCCGAGACGGCCTCTTGCGGCTCATGGCTCTGGCACGCGGCCAGGGTGATGCAGAGCCCCAGCAGGGACAGGTTGGAAAAACGCATGAAGAGTTCCTGGTAACGGTGGCCCGGCCCGCTGCCGCCGAGTGGCGACGGGCCAGGCCATTGAAGATGTCGGTGTGGCGAGCGCCTTCCGGTGGACGAGAACGCGTTGTCCACCCTGAAACACGCAGCGCTCAGAAATGGGTCAGGGTCAGGCCGATCTTGTAGGTCGGGCCGTACTCCTCGTACTGGGCGTTGTAGCGGCGGCTGCCGGTGTAGACGTAGTAGGACTCGTCGGTGATGTTCTGCGCCTCGAGCGTCAGCTGCAGTTCGGGGGTGATGAAGTAGCCGGCCTTGATGTCGACGAACACCTGATCGTCGACGTACAGGTCATGGCGCTTGTCCTCCACCGCACCGATCTCGTACAGGTAGCTGGACTTGTAGTTGGCGGCCAGGCGCAGGTTGAAGCGCTCGTCCTCCCAGCCGAGCATGAAGTTGCCGACGGTGTCGGACTGGTTGGGCAGGTCGATGGAGCGCTTGGTGCCCTGGCCTTCGATGCTCGCGTCGGACTGGCTGAGGGTCAGGTTGGCGCCCAGCAGCAGGCCGTTCCACGGCGCCGGCAGCCAGTCGAACTTCTGCGAGTAGGCCAGTTCGACGCCATACAGCTTGGCGCTGCTGCCGTTGTCGAAGGTCAGCGCCTCGTCGAAGCCGATCCACTCGCCGCTGCCGGCCAGGTCGGTGTTGTAGATGAAGTTGTCGATGTCCTTGTAGAACAGGAAGCCCGAGACCACACCGGCACGGCCCATGTAATGCTCGATGCCGAGGTCGAGGTTCATCGACTCCAGCGGCTTGAGATCGGGATTGCCGAAGGAGGCGTCCGCGCCGTCGATGGCGAAGCCCGGCGCCAGCTGGCCGAAGGTCGGGCGCACCACGCTGTTGGTCCAGGCGGCGCGGATCGCGGTGGACGGCGACAGCTGGTAGCGCGCATGCAGGCCCGGCAGCCAGTGGTCGTAGCGGTTGCGGCTCTGGCTGTCCTCGTACACGCCATCGCGCAGGCCGGTGCCCTTGGCCTCGAACTCGGTGCCCTCGTAGCGCAGGCCGGCGATGAAGCGCCAGTCGTCCACATCCAGGGTGTTCATCAGGTAGGCCGCGTTGATGTCCTCGCGCATGTCGAAGTCGTTGATGCGCGAGTTCTCCTCGTCGTAGAACTGGCTGCGATCCAGCCCGCCGATCAGGTTCTTGATGGCGCCGGCGCTGATGCCGTCGCCGAAGCGGCCCAGCGAGTAGTCGACGCTGCCGCTCTGCAAGCCGTCGAGCCCGACGCCGGTGAAATCGTCGTAGACCCAGACCTCGGTATCGCTGGTCTTGTCGCGTCGGCTGAGCTTGCCGCCGAACTTCACCTGCGCGGCGTTGCCGGCCAGGTCGTAGTCACGGGCCAGGTCGAGGCGGATGTTCTTTTCCTTGTCCTTGCCGCTGACCTTCTCCCACTCCACCTCGTCGAGTTCGAAAGCGGTCGGATCGTAGAACGCGCCGCCGGCAACGAGGTGCGGCTTGCGCGTGCCATCGAAACCGATGCCGGTGAAGTCGCCGACGAACTTGGCGCCGGCGATGCCGCCCGGGTCCTTCTCGGTGGACTGGCTGTAGCCGGCCTGGCCGCTGATGGTCCACAGGTCGATCATGCGCTCGCCGCCGAACACGTAGGACTGGATTTCCTGGGTGTCTTCACGCGACTTCAGCTCGCGCCAGCCTTCGCCATCGCCGCGCTCACCGGACAGCTGCGCATCGTCGAACTCGATGCCGGCGGCATTGCGCGTCTCGGTGTCCTTGAACTTGCTGTACAGGGTGCGCAGGTAATAGTTGGAATAGTCGTCCGGCTGATAGTCGAAGTTCAGGCCGAAGCCGGTGCGCTCACGGGTGATCTGGTAGTCACGCTGCTCGACCTCCTCCAGCCGCGCACCATCGTCGAAATCCCAGGCGCCGCCGGTCTCCACGTTCTCCGAGCCGAACTTGCGCTTCTGCCAGCTGAATGCCGCGGCCACGCCAAAGTTGTCGGTGCCCTCACCCAGGCTGAAACGATCGCTGATGGCGCCGGAGAACTTGGGGCTGGTCTTGTCCACGTTGGTGTCGTGGCTGGCCTCGCCGGAGAGGGTGTAGAACAGGCCGTCATGGTCGAAGGCCGAGAGGCTCTCCACCTCGATGGTGCCGCCCAGGGAGTTGGCGTCCATGTCCGGCGTCAGGCTCTTGACCACCGACAGCGACTGCACCAGCTCCGCCGGCAACACGTCCAGCGCCACCGCACGGCGGTCGCCCTCCGGGGCCGGCACCAGGGTGCCGTTGATGGTCACGCTGTTGAGGTCCGGGGCGATGCCGCGCACGCTGACGAAACGCCCCTCGCCCTGGTCGCGCTCCACCGACAGCCCCGGAATGCGTTGCAGGGCCTCGGCCGCGTTGTCGTCGGGCAACTGGCCGACGCCGTCAGCATGCACCACGCTCTTGATGCTGTCGGCGCTCTTCTGTTCCTGCAGCGCCTTGTCGATGCTCGCCGCCTGGCCGATCACCTCGACGCGCTCGACCGCCTCCTCGGCCCAGACCGGTGCGGCGCTGATGGCGATGGCCAGCAGGCTGACGTTGAATCCCGCTGTGCGGATATGACGAAATGGCTTTGCCACCTTGAATCCCTCGTTTCAATGGCCCCTGGCGACACCAGGCGATGGCAGCGAAAGCTAGGAATGCTTTGTGGCACTTGCGTGACAGCCCCTGCCGGAGCAGGCCCTGAAAGCCTGTTTCGTGGCGGTTTCACCGGGGTTCTGAGCTGAAATGACCCGGCCATGCCGCGTTGACCGAGGCTCTGCGCGGGAATCGGAGCGGCCAGCGCCGGGTGGACAGCGGCACCACTGCGCCCACGAACCCGCACCGGCTTAATCCAGGCTGAAAAAATCGCCCTGCACGGCACCTTTCACCTGAGCCGAATCGACCCCCGGCGCGGTAACCGAACCGTCATGCGCCTTTGTTTCCTTGGCGCCGAACGCACTTCCGGATCAGCCAAGGAAACCGCACATGCATCGCCCCCTGCTGCTGGCCACGCTGCTGGCCACTGCCCTGAGCAGCCCCCTGACCCACGCCGAGCCGCCGCTGCCACGCTCGCCAGGCCAACCCTATGCCGCCGGCAACCTGGCGGACCGCATCGTGCTGACGCCCGGCGCCGACGCGGCCACGCAGATGGCCGTGAGCTTTCGTACCGACCTGCGCCAGGACAGAGCCGTGCTCGAGTTCGGTCCGGCCCTGGCCGGCCCGCAGGTGGTGGCCAAGGCCCGCCAGCTCAGTGGCAGCAGTCGCCGCCTGGACGCCGAGAACGGCCCGTCCCTCTACCATCAGGTACGTCTGGACGGCCTGAGCCCGGATACCGCCTATGCCTACCGGGTGCAAGGCAGCGCGGGCTGGAGCGAGTGGCATCAGTTCCGCACCGCCAGCCGCACCTTCGCTCCCTTCAGCTTCATCTACCTGGGCGATACCCAGAACGGCATCCTCGAGGTCGCCTCGCGCAGCATTCGCCAGGCCCTGCGCAGCGTCGCCCGCCCGGCGCTGGTGGTGCATGCCGGTGACCTGGTGGCCTCGCGCGACGATCTCGCCCATGACGACGAATGGGGCGAGTGGAACCAGGCGGGTAGTTGGGCCTACGCCGCCATCCCACAACTGGTCGCCGTCGGCAATCACGAATACCTCGACGACCTGCTGCCCGACGGCAGCGAGAGTCGCACGCTCGGCGCGCACTTCCCTGCCCAGTTCGCCCTGCCACGCAACGGCGCCGAGGGCGTGACCGAGACCAGCTACGTCAGCGACTACCAGGGCGTACGCTTCGTGGTGCTGGACGGCACCTCGGCACTCGACCTCGGCACCCTGGAGGCCCAGACCCGCTGGTTGGAGAACGCACTGCAGAGCAGCCAGGCGCGCTGGAACATCGTGGTCATGCACCAACCGATCTACACCTGCGCCCGCCCCGAGGACAGCGAACCACTCAAGGCCGCCTGGCAGCCCCTGTTCGAACGCCATGGCGTCGATCTGGTGCTGCAGGGCCACGACCACTGCTACAGCCGCCTGACCCATGTCGCCGGCCGCGCCGCCACGCGCCAGGCCCTGCGCAACCAGCAGGCCATCGGCCCGGTGTACATGGTCTCGGTGACCGGCTCGAAGATGTACGGCCTCAACGATCGCGCCCACAGCCAGCCGGACCGCAGCGCCGAGGACACCCAGCTGTACCAGACCATCAGCGTGGCGCAGAACCGCCTCAGCGTCAGGGCCTACAGCGCCGACGACCGGCTCTACGACGCCTTCGACATCCAGCGCGACGCCAGCGGCCACAAGACCCTGCACGAGCCCGACCTGGCTACCCCGACCGAGCGCTACTGCACCCGGAACGCCGGCCCGGACGGCCTGCCCTGCAGCGCGAGGGACAAATGACTGTCATCGAAATGAGACCTGCCTCCGGCATGCTCGGCCACGGACGGACATTGCCGGGAGAATCAACCATGAAAGCACTGCTGAAACTGCATGGCCTGACCCTGGCCGGCCTGCTGCTGGCGGCCAACGCCGGGCTGCTGCTCTACCTCGGTGCGGGCGAGATCAAGTCCTGGGCCGAGATCAACTGGATGGACGTGGCAGGCGAAGGCGGCACCTGCCTGATCCTCTGCGGCTGGCTGATCATGCTGCTGAGTGGCCGCCCGGCCGGCTGGGTCACCCGCCTGCTGTCGCTGGGCCTGTGCTGCATCGCCTTCTCGATGTGGATGGACAGCCTCGACGAGTTCATCCGCCTGCCGCAGGAGACGGTCTGGGACAACTGGCTGGAGACCGCGCCGATGCCGCTCGGCATGCTGCTGCTGACGCTCGGCATGTACCACCTGCAGCAGGAACAGCGCGCCATCAGCGCGCAGATGCGCAAGCGCGAACACCTGCAGCGCGACCATCGCCTGTTCGACAAGCTCACCCCGCTGTCCGGCGCCCAGTACCTGCGCCAGCATCTGCAGCAGGCGCTGCAACAGGCGCGCGCGGAGCATCAGCCGCTGTCGCTGGTGGCCATCGACCTCGACGACTTCAGCCTGCTCAACCAGCGCTACGGCCAGGCCGAAGGCGACCAGGTGCTGCAGGTGGTGGCCCAGTTGCTGCTGTTCAACCTGCGCCAGCAGGACATGCTCTGCCGCCTGGCCGGCGACCGTTTCGTCGCCGTGCTGCCGAACACCGGCGAACAGCAGGCACTGAGCATCGCCGCCGAGCTGCGCCAGAGCATCGCCAGCCTCGCCCATCGCAGCCAGCACCATGGCGAACGCCTGCAACTGCGGGCCACCGTGGCCGCGGTCATGGCCCTCGACGATGACGAGGAGCAGCTGCTCAAGCGCCTCAACCTGACGCTGGCGCGGGCCAAGCCGCGTCTGGCACACAGTGCGTGAGCGCCATGGGCTACGAGTGCGACAGTCGCTTCATCGCCGCTCATGACCTGCCCGCCGTGCTGATCGACCTGGCACGTTCACGGGGCATCGATAGCCATCACCTGCTGCGGGGCTGCGAGCTGTTCTACGAGGACATCGTCACCGGCCGGGCACGGGTCAGCCCCGCGCAGTTCCTGCGCCTGATCGCCAACGCCAGGCGCCTGCTGGACGCGCCGGACAGCAGCTTCCTGTTCGGCCAGCGCCTGTGGCCCGGCCACTATGGCGCCGCCAGCCAGTTGCTGGAGCAGGCCGACAACCTGCTGCAGGCGCTGCAGGACCTCGGCCGCTACCGTGCCCTGCTCTCGCCCCTGCTGACGCCGGTGCTGCACCTCGACGAGCAGTACCTGCACCTGTACTGGCGCGACAGCTGCGGCGCCGCCGAGCAGCTGCCCTTTCTGCTGGAGGCGAGCATGACCGCGGTGGTCGCCCTGGCCCGCCGCCAGCAACACGAACGCCTGCCCTGGCGCCTGCAGTTCGCCTACGCCGAACCACGCCATGTCGAGCAGTACTGGGTGCATCTCAGCGACGAGCTGAGCTTCGATCGCCCATCGACGGTGATGAGCCTGCCCCGCGAATACCTGCTGCGCCCCTGGCCGCACGCCGGTGCCACCGGCGCGCACATCGCCCGCCAGCAGTGCGACCAGCAGCTCGCGCAATGGGGCTGGCAGGGCAGCCTGCTCGACGAGTTGCACACCCACCTCAGCGCCCATATCCACCAGCCGCTGAGCCTGGAGCGAGTGGCCGAGGCCTTCGCCACCAGCCCGGCGACCCTCAAGCGCAAGCTGAGCAAGCACGGCAGTCATTTCCAGGAACGGCTCGACCGGGCCCGCTGCGAACTGGCGCTGTACCTCTACCAGGTCAAGGGCTGCAGCAACGACGAGGTGGCGCAGCGCCTGGGCTTCAACGACATCACCAACTTCCGCCGCTCGTTCAAGCGCTGGACCGGCCGCGTGCCGAGCGAGCTGGGTGGCCTGCTGTGCCGTTGACAGCGGCCACTGCCCGCATGCCTCAGGGTTTCGCCGAGCCCATGATGGCTTCCAGGCTGTCCGGGCGTGGTGCCCCCTTGTGCTGCTGCAGGCGGCCCCGCTCGTCGAGGTAGTAGATGGCCGGCGTCGCCTCGCCGCCCATCTCGCCCATCAGCGCCAGGTTGGCGTCGAGCTGGGCCGCGATCGTGCCGGGAATCTTCGCCACTGCCTGCAGCTTGCTCTCGCGCCCGGCCGCCTCATGCTCGCCGAGCGCCTGACGCGGATCCTGCGCCGCGAGCAGCGCTGCGGCCTTGCCCGGACTGTCGGCACGCAGCATGCCGACCATGACATGGCGCAACTGCACCCGCCCGGCCTCGACCCAGGGCCGCGCCTGGCGCCAGAACAGGTTGCAGTACGGGCAGTTGGGGTCGGAGAAAACGTAGACCACCCGGCTGGCCTTGTCGTCGCCATCGGCGATCCAGGTGCTGCTCTGCAAGCGCTGCCACATTTCCTCGCCCAGCGGCTTGTAGACCAGGCGCTCCAGCGGCTCCGCCGTCAGGTCTGCGCCCTTGGCATCGAGCAGCGTGCCGATCAGCACGTGCTCGCCATCCGGCGTCAGGTACAGCGCCAGCCCCTGGCCGTTGTAGCGGGCGGCATAACCCTGCAGCCCGCCGGGGGCCTCGAAGGTGCCGACCACCTTGGCCCCACGGCCTTCGACAGCCTTGATCGCGGCAGGCAGCTCGGCGGCCTGCGCCAACGGCGCCAGCAGCGTGGCGAGCAGAACTAGAGACTTGATTGGTTGCATGATCATTCGTCCGTTTTCAGGGTTTCCAGTGCCCGCGCCAGGCTGGCGCTGGACAGTTCGCCGAGATGGCTGCCGACCTGGCGGCCCTCGGCGTCGTAGAACAGGGTGGTGGGCAACGCTCGCGAACCGACCAGTTGCCCCAGGCGCCCACTGCTGTCGAGCAGCACGTTGTCCAGTTGCAGCGTCTGGCTGGCGAGAAAGGTGCGGACCTCACCAGCACCCTCGCCCTGGTTGGCGAACATGAAGGTCACCTGCGGATACAGGCGCTGCGCTTCGGCCAGCACCGGCATCTCGCGGCGGCAGGGCGGGCACCAGGTGGCCCAGAGATTGATCACCATTGGCTGCCCCAGATGCTCGCGCAGCATCACCGAGCGGCCCTGGACATCGCGCAGAGCCAGGTCCGGCAGACGGGTGCCGCGCTCCAGGGTATGCAGCACCAGGCTGCCCATGCCCCACACCAGCAGCCCGGTGGCCATGCCGGCGCCCAGCGCGGTGCGCAGCTCGGGCCGGCGCCACAGGTACCAGCCCCCGAGCAGGGCGGCGGCCAGCAGACCGCCCCAGGCGATGAAGCCGCCGTCGCGGATATCGATCACCCGCCAGGGCGCATCCCGGTAGTGCCCGGCATACAGGGCGACGAACGCCAGGCGTGCGCCCAGCAGGGCCGCCAGCAACAAACGGAAGATCAGCGCCTCCGGGTTGACCTGGCGCTTGCGCCCCAGCCACCAGCCGACCAGCGTGGCCAGCAGCAGGCTGACCAGCAGCAACACATGGCCGACGCCGAGCGCCAGCGGTCCTAGATCCATCGTCAACATCAGCCACGCTCCATCGCACTGTCCCATACCTGGATGAACTGCCGGGCATCGACCTCGCCGGTGATGCGCTGCTGGCGTCGCTCCGCGCCGTCCGGGTCGATCAGCAGCAGCGTCGGCGGCCCCAGCACGCGATAGCGGCCGAGCAGCTGATTGCTCGCGGCGCCCGGCGCGGTGACGTCCAGCCGCAGTTTACGCGCCTGCGCCAGGCGCGCCTGAACCTCGGCATTGCCGAAGACCTCGCGCTCCATGACCTTGCACGACACGCACCAGTCGGCGTAGTAGTCCACCAGCACCCACTGCCCACTGGCCTTCGCCGCCTCCAGTTCGCGCTGCAGATGCTCGGGCTCGCGCACATCGACGAAACCCGCGCTGCGCGCCTCGGTCTGCGGCGCCGCCACGGCGCTGAACACCCCCAGCGGCCGCATCGGGTCATGCCCACCGCCCGCCGCCCCGAGCACCATCGCCACGCCCCACAGGCCCAGCAGCGCGGCGCCGGCGTGGGCCAGCGCACGCTGCCGCTGCAGCTGCCCTGCCAGGTGCAACAGGCTGCTGGCCGCCAGCACCAGCCAGGCACCACTCAGCGCCAGCCAGGTGGATTCGCCCAGCAGCGGTTGCAGCAGGTACAGCGCGGTGCCCAGGAAAAGAAACCCGAACACCGCCTTGACCCGCTCCATCCACGGCCCGGGACGGGGCAGGAAACGCTGGCCGAGCGTCACCAGCAACACCAGCGGCGTACCGATACCCAGGCCGAGGGCGAACAGCACCAGGCCGCCCTGCAACAGATCGCCGCTCTGCCCGATGAACAGAAGCGCAGCCGCCAGTGGCGCGGTCATGCAAGGCCCGACCAGCAGCCCGGAAAGCACCCCGAGCAACCCGGCGCCAAACAGGCTGCCGCCCTCGCGCCCACGCCCGGCCCGCTCCAGGCGGTCACGTAGCGCGGCAGGCAGCTGCAGCTCGAAGAAGCCGAACATCGGCAACGCCAGCACCACGAACAGCGCCGCGAACGAGGCGATCAGCCAGGGCTGTTGCAACAGGCTCTGCAGGTTCGCCCCGAGCAGCGCGGCGACGACGCCAAGCAGGGCGTAGACCAGCGCCATGCTCAGCGCATAGCTGCCTGCCAGGGCGAAAGCACGCGCCGGCGAAGCCCGGCTGCCCACCACGATGCCGGCCAGAATCGGCAGCATCGGCAACGAACAGGGGGTGAACGCCAGCAACAGGCCGAGGCCGAAGAACACCGCCATGCTCAGCCACAGCGCCTGCTGCTGCAGGCCGTCGAGCAGGGCCAGGTCGTCGGCCTGGGCGACGTTGATGGCGCCGCCACCGCCAAGGTCGAGGGTGCGGCTCTGCGGCGGGTAGCACAGGCCGGCATCGGCACAGCCCTGCCACTGCACCTCGATACGCCCACGGGCCTCGGCCGGCAGGCTCAGTTGCAGGCGGTCACGGTAGATCTGCGAGGCGCCGAAGTACTCGTCCTCATGCGCCAGCCCCGTGGGCAGTTCAGGGGCATGCGCGTCCGCCAGACCGATGAACTTCAGGCGCTGCCGATACAGGTAATAGCCCGGCGCGATGTCCCAGCTCAGTGTCGTCGCGTCCCCGTCCTGCTGCTGCACATCGAACACGAACGCCTGATCGACAGGCAGGAATTCCTCGTCCGCGCGCGGGCCGTCGAACGGCAGTGCGGCGAACACGGAGGCACAGAACAGGCTCAGCAGGAGGATGACGACACGCATGCGGGCACCTTGAAATCCAGGATGCGTCGAGCATGCCAGAGGGCAATTAACAGGCGATTAACAGTGCCCGGGGCAGCGCCGATAATCCTGTCTTAATCGGGATGAGCGATACTGTCGACTCGCCCTTCTTGTGCCCTTTCGAACATGCACGTGCTCCTCACCGAAGACAACTCGCTGATCGCCAGTGGCCTGATCGCAGGCCTGCAGGCACAGGGCTTCACCGTCGCCCACACGGCCAGCGCGGCGGCGACGCAAAGCCTGTTGCAGCACAGTCACTTCGACCTGCTGATCCTCGATCTCGGCCTGCCCGACGAAGACGGCCTGAACCTGCTGCGCCGCCTGCGCCGTGACGGCCTGGCCCTGCCGGTGCTGGTCCTCACCGCGCGCGACGCCGTGGCCGAGCGTGTCGCCGGCCTGCAGGCGGGTGCCGACGACTACCTGACCAAGCCCTTCGACCTGCGCGAGCTGGCCGCACGCCTGCATGCCCTGCTGCGCCGCGCAGCCGGCAGGACCACGCACCTGATCGAGCATGGCCCGCTGCAGTACGACCCGACCCGCTGCACCGTCAGCCTCGCCGGCGTCCCCGTCGACCTGTCGCGGCGCGAGCAGGCGCTGTTGCAGGCGCTGCTGCAGAATCCGGGGCGGATTCTCAGCAGCGAGCACCTCAAGGACTCGGTGTACGGCCTGGACGATGACGTCGAGAGCAATGCCCTCAACGTGCACATCCATCACCTGCGCCGCAAGCTCGGCAACGGCATCGTCGAGACCGTGCGCGGCCTGGGCTACCGGCTCGGCACCGCCGGCCACGAGGAACAGCCCCGATGAGCCTGCGCCTGCGTCTGACCCTCGGCCTCGGTGCCGCCTTCGTGCTGCTCTGGTCACTGGCCGCCACCTGGATGCTCTACGACCTGCGCAGCCAGTTGCTGCAGTCGCTCGACGAACGCCTGGCCGCCTCGGCCCGCATGGTCGCCGGCCTGCTGGTGCAGTTGCCGCAGGCGCGCACCAGCCAGGACGGCAGCACCCGCCTGAGCGCAGAGCAGCTGGGCATTCCCAACGGCCTGGCCTGCCAGATCAGCTCGCTGCGCGGCGAGGTGCTGGCACGCAGCCACTCGACGCCGGAGAACATGCTCGATGCCAGCCAGCAGGGCTTCCACGATCAGGTCATCGGTGACCAGCTGTGGCGCAGCTTCACCCTGATCCAGGATGACCTGCGCATCACCACCGCCGACCGCCTGGATGAACGGGCCACGCTGCAGCGCTCGATCCTGCTGGCCGCTGCGGTGCCGGTGGCGGTCGCCCTGCTCGGCAGCCTCGCCCTGCTCTGGGTCGGCCTGGGACGGGGCCTGGCGCCGCTGGAGCGAATCCGGGCGGCGCTCGCCGGACGCAGCGCCAACGCCAGCGAACCGCTGCCATTGACCGACCTGCCCGCCGAGCTGGCGCCGCTGGTGGAGGCACAGAACCAGCTGTTCCAGCGCATCGGCGCCACCCTGGAGCGCGAGCGGCGCCTGACCGACGATGCCGCCCACGAGCTGCGCAGCCCACTGACTGCGGTGAAAACCCACCTGCAGGTCGCGGCCATGACCGAGGGTGAACCGGCACGGATCGCCATCGCCATGGCCGAACAAGGCGCCGATCACCTGCAGCGCATACTCGAACAGCTACTGATGCTCGCGCGGGTCGAAGGCAACCTGCCCTTCGATGAAGGCCTGCCATGCCGCCCGCTGGAAATCGCGCAGCAGGCCATCGCCGATGCGACGCACAAGCCGGGCGCGGCCATAGAACTGAGTGTTGCCGACGACCTGTCCGAGCAGTGCCTGGCCATGCCCCCGGCCCTGGCCATCGCTGCCTTGCGCAACCTGCTGGAGAACGCCCGCCGGCACACGAGGCCAGGCACCCAGGTAGACCTGCACATCGCACGCGACGGCCAGGGTCGCGTGCGTTTCAGCATCCGCGACCAGGGCCCGGGCATCACCCCCGAGCGCCTGCAACGCGTCACCGAGCGCTTCTGGCGCAGCGCCGACAGCGACGGCAGCGGCCTGGGCCTGTCCATCGTCAAGGCCATCGCCGAACGCTGCGGCTGCAGCCTGCAGTTCATCGTCCACGCCGATGGCCTGGAGGTGTGCCTCGCGGCCCGGCTGCGCAACGAAGGCGGCTGAGCGGCGCGCCCCTACTTGCGTGGCTTGGCGCGCGCCGTGGGCTCGGCGATCAGCGGGTCGTCCGGCCAGTAGTGCTTCGGGTAGCGCCCCTTCAGGTCCTTCTTCACGTCCAGGTAGGTATAGGCCCAGAAGCTGGCCAGGTCCTGGGTCACCTGTACCGGCCGGCGCGCCGGCGACAGCAGGTGCAACTTGAGGCCCAGGCGACCGCCCGCGATGCGCGGCGTGGCCGCCAGGCCGAACAGCTCCTGCAGGCGCACCGCGAGTACCGGCGGGTTTTCCGTGTAGTCGATGGCGATGCGCGAACCGGACGGCACGCTCAGCGCGCGCGGTGCCAGCTCGTCGAGGCGTTGCGGCAGCGGCCAGGGCAGCAGCGTCTGCAGGATCGCCGGCAGGTCGAGGCCGGCGAAGTGGCTGAGTCGGTTGACCTTGCCCAGGAACGGCGTCAGCCACTGATCGAGACTGGCCAGCAACGCCGCATCGGCCAGGTCCGGCCATTCGCTCTGCCCCTGCGCCTGCAGGTCCAGCTCGCGCAGCAGCGCCACGCGCGCCTGCCATTGGCGCAGCTCGGGCGTCCAGGGCAGCAGCTCCAGGCCCTTGCGCCGCACCAGGCCAACCAGCGCCCGGCAGCGCGCCGACTCATCGAGCGAGGCCAGGGCCTGGCGCTCCAGCACCAGCTCGCCGACCTTGCGCTGGCGCTCGGCACGCAGCGCACCTTCGCGCTCGTCCCAGTCGAGCACCTCCTGTTCCTCGACCTGCTCGGCCAGCTCGCCAGCGAACAGCGCCGGGTCGAGATCGGCCGCCAGGTAGATGCGCTCCTCGCGCTGCCCCTGGCGGCTGCCGAGGTCGGCCACCACCAGCCATTCGTGCTTCATCAGGGCATCGGCCTCGCCGAACTGCGCGGCGCGGCCATTGGCCAGGCGGTAGTCGGCGCCACCGGCACGCCGCTGCTGGGCGATGCGATCGGGGTAAGCGAACGCCAGCAGGCAGCCAAGCCAGCGCGGCTGATCGGGGTCCCTCACCGCCTGCGTCACCGGCTTCCCCTTGAGCTGCCCGCGGAACTGCCGGGCCAGTTGCCGGGCGCGCTGCACGGCGCCCTGTGCGTTACGTGCGACGCGGCCTTCCCCGCCGAGCAGGGCCAGGCGGCTGTGCAGGTCGGTGCCGCCACCGCGCAGGATGTCGCGTTCCGCCAGCAGCGCCGCCAGGTCACAGGCCAATGCGCCCAGCCCCAAGGCCTGGCCACGCAGCAACAGATGGGCGATTCGCGGGTGGCTGGGCAACTCGGCCATGGCCTGCCCGTGGGCATTCAAGGCGCCGCGCGCATCCAGGGCGCCAAGCCGTCCCAGCAGATCGAGCGCCTGGGCATAGGTGGCCTGTGGTGGCATGTCGAGCCAGCTCAGCTCCTGTGGCGTCACGCCCCAGCGCAGCAGTTGCAGGGCCAGACCGGCGAGATCGGCCTGGAGGATTTCCGCCGTGGAATAGGCGCTGAGCTGTTCGTGCTGGCTCTGCGACCACAGCCGGTAGCACACGCCGGGCTGCAAGCGCCCTGCGCGCCCCGCACGCTGGGTGGCGGAGGCACGGGAAATGCGCTGGGTGTCGAGGCGGGTCATGCCGCTGGCGGGGTCGAAGCGTGGGACGCGCGCCAGACCGGCGTCCACCACCACGCGCACACCGTCGATGGTCAGGCTGGTTTCAGCGATGTTGGTGGCCAGCACCACCTTGCGCTTGCCGGCAGGCGCCGGGTCGATGGCCGCGCGCTGGGCGTCGAGGTCCAGCTCGCCATGCAGCGGGCAGAGCAGGATGTCGTCGCGCCCTGCCAGGACCTCGCCCAGTTGCTCGGCCACCCGGCGAATCTCCGCCTGCCCGGGAAGGAACACCAGCAGGCTACCGGGCTCGTCGGCCAGTGCCTGCTGAACGGTCTGCAACACCCGGGGTTCGATCCACTCGCCAGCCTGGAACGGCGCCCCCCAGCGGATATCCACCGGGAACATGCGGCCTTCGCTGCGCAGCACCGGGGCATCACCCAGCAGGCTGGCCAGGCGCTCGCCCTCCAGCGTGGCGGACATCAGCAGCACCTTGAGCGGCGCCTCGCCGGTGTCTTGCGCACGGAACATGGCGCGGCCGTTGAGCGTCAACGCCAGGGCCAGGTCGGCATCCAGGCTGCGTTCGTGGAACTCGTCGAAGATCACCAGGCCGACGCCTTCCAGCGCCGGGTCGTCCTGCAGACGCCGGGCGAGAATACCTTCGGTGACCACCTCGATACGGGTGTTCGGCCCCACCTTGCTGTCCAGGCGGATGCGATAGCCCACCGTCTCCCCGACGCGCTCGCCCAGCTCGCTGGCCAGACGCTCGGCAGCCGCCCGCGCGGCCAGGCGACGCGGTTCGAGCATGACGATGGTCTGCCCGGCCAACCAGGGAGCATCGAGCAGGGCCAGGGGTACGCGGGTGGTCTTGCCGGCGCCGGGCGGGGCCTCCAGCACCACTTCGTGGCGTTCGCTCAGGGCCGCGCGCAAGGCAGGTAACAGGACGTCGATAGGCAGGGTGTTCATCATATCTCCACAGCGAGCCGGCGATTATAGAGCAGCTCGGCATGGCGAACCGCCGGCGCCCTGACCGGTCTCATTGGCAACCGCGTGCACGTCGCGGTTTTGCAATGGCGAACTGCTATAGTTGCGCCACTTTTTCTGGAGGTGCTCATGCGCACGAAATCCCGTGTCATCGCTGGCGTCGTCGCCGCGACCCTGCTGGCTCAACTGACGGCCTGCGGCTCGATCTTCTACCCGGATCGTCGCGGCCAGATCGAGGGCAGGATCGACCCCGTGATCGCCGGCGCCAACGCCATCGGCATCCTGTTCTACGTCATCCCCGGGCTGATCGCCTTCGCCGTGGACTTCGCCACCGGCGCCATCTATCTGCCGGAAGGGCAGACCGCTCAGGTCGACCCGCAACAGCTCAAGCAACTGGTCGGTGCTGACGGCCAGGTCGACCCGCTGGCGCTCAAGGCGCTGATCGAAACCAGCACCGGCCACCAGCTGCCGCTGGACGACCCGCGCCTGATCCAGCACAGCGGCAGCAGCGAACAGCTGGCCGCCTACGGCCTGCGCCCGGCGGCCTGAGTCCATGCACGATCCGCAGCATGCCAGGCTGATGCGCCTGGCCACCCGGGCCGCGCTCGCTGTGGCGCTGACCCTGGTGCTGGCCAAGGCCGTCGCCTGGTGGCTGAGTGGCTCGGTCAGCCTGCTGGCCGGCCTCACCGACTCGCTGCTCGACAGCGCCGCCTCGCTGATCAACCTGGTCGCCGTGCATTTCGCCCTGCGCCCTGCCGACGAGGACCATCGCTACGGTCACGGCAAGGCCGAGGCTCTGGCCGGGCTCGGCCAGGCGCTGTTCATTGGCGTCAGCGCCATCCTCATCGGCATGCAGGGCCTCGAGCGCCTGCAGACGCCGCAACCACTGGAAACCGAAGGAGCCGGCATCGCCGTGATGCTGCTGGCCCTGGCGCTGACCATCGGCCTGCTGGCCTTTCAGCGCAAGGTGGTGCGCGAAACCGGCTCCACGGCGATCCACGCCGACTCCCTGCACTACCGCTCCGACATCCTGCTCAACGGCAGCATCCTCGTCGCCCTGCTCCTGACCCGCTTCGGCTGGCTGCAGATGGACGCCCTCTTCGCCATCGGCATCGCCCTCTACATCTTCTGGAGCGCCATCAGCATCGTTCGCGGCGCGGTGGCCGTGCTGATGGACGAGGAGCTGCCCGCCGACGTCAGCACGCAGATGCACGAACTGGCATGCGCCGTCCCCGGCGTACTCGGCGCGCATGACCTGCGCACCCGCGTTTCCGGCACGCGCTGGTTCGTCCAGCTGCACCTGGAGCTTCCCGGCGAGATGAGCCTGTCGCAGGCGCATGAGCATTGCGAAGCCGTGGAGAAGGCCATCCACGAGCGCTACCCACGTGCCGAAGTGCTGGTGCATGCCGACCCGCAGGAAGTGGTCAAGCACTGATCCCCCCACCAGCCCCTGCCAGACAGCGGGCAATAAAAAAGGGGCCTCGCGGCCCCCTCGGGAAATCTGTCCGGTGCTGGCGGTGTTGTCGCCGCTTTCGTCGCCCGCCTGGTTGGGCAGTGCGGACCCGGGTGCCGGTGCGATCCGGTAGGACCGTCGGCGCCGACTCACCTGGTTGGGCGATGCCGGTAGGACTTATCGTCCGGGCCGTGAAACTGAGAGAAAGCTTACGCCCATGGCGCCGAAATAAGATTGCTAAGATTGCTTACAAACTTATCGATTGCGCAATTTACAGCTAAAGGAGCACTATTTATCGCAATCCAATAATGAGCCAGTAGAAAAATGGACAAACTAGACCGTTACGACCTGAACATTCTCGCCGAATTGCAGCGCAACGCTGCCCTGTCCAACCAGGAACTCGCCGAACGCATCGGCCTGTCGCCCTCCCCCTGCTCGCGCCGGGTCAAGCAGTTGGAAGACGATGGCTATATCACCGGCCAGGTCGCCCTGCTGGATCGCAAGAAACTCGGCCTGAGCCTGACCGCCTACGTGCTGATCGGCATGGACCGGCATACGCCGGAGCGCTTCGAGCATTTCCAGGAGGAGATCCGCAAGTGCCCCGAGGTGCTGGAGTGCTGCCTGGTCACCGGGATGGATGCCGACTACCAGCTCAAGGTGGTGGTGCCGGACATGGATCACTATCAGAAGCTGCTGCTAGGTACGCTGACCCGCATCGACGGGGTGTCCAGCGTGCGCTCGAGCTTCGTGCTGCAGCAGATCCTTTCCAGCACTCAGCTGCCGCTGCAACACCTGCGCGACTGAAGGTCGCAGGGAGTACAGGATCACGACGCGCTCTGGATCAGGGCGCGTATAATGCCAGCCCCGCGTTTTCCATCCGAATCACGAGGCTCCATGGAAACCGAACAATTCGAAGCGCTGATGATGTACGTCCTGGTGGGCGGACTGATCCTGTTCATGTTCTTCATCATCTGGGACCTGGCCAAGAAGTCCAAGGCCGGCCGCCTGGGTACCGCCATCCTGTTCCTCGGCCTGGGACTGTGCCTGTTCGCCTTCCTGGCCAAGCCGATCATCACCTACATCATCGAGACCGCGCGCGGCATCCACGGCTGAAGCCGCCATCCGCCCCACACAATTCTCACCGACCCCAAGCCGTCAGCAGAAACGGCCCGTTGTTAACAAGGAGTTCACATGAGCGCCGCCAATCTGGTGATGCAAAGCTATGGACGCTGCTGCGCCAGCCCAGATTTCTTCGACAGCTTCTACCGCCATTTCCTTGCGAGTTCACCACTGATCCGCGAGAAGTTCGTCGACACCGACATGACCGCGCAGAAGCAGCTGCTGCGCCAGGGCATCCTCAACCTGGTGATGCACGCCCGTGGCATGCCCGACACCAAGTTGCGCGCCCTCGGCGAGTCGCACTCGCGCCAGCATCTGGACATCCGCCCCGAACTCTACGACCTGTGGCTCGACGCATTGCTGTTGACCATCAGCGAACACGACAAGGAATGCGACGCCGATGTGCGTCAGGCCTGGCGTGAAGTGCTGAACAAAGGTATCGCCGTGATCAAGGCCGGTTATTGACTCAGATCATGTTCGCCGGCACCCGGGCGCTGCGACAAAACGCCTGAGTGTCACTCCAGCCTGGCCGCGACCTCGCGCCACTGGCCAGGCTGCAGCCCTTCCAGACGCCAGGGGCCGATGGCCACGCGCACCAGCCGCAGCGTGGGCAGGCCGACAGCGGCAGTCATGCGTCGCACCTGGCGATTGCGCCCCTCGCGAATCACCAACTCCAGCCAGGCGGTCGGCACGCTCTTGCGAAAGCGTACCGGCGGGTTGCGCGGCCACAGCTCGGGCTCGGCCAGACGGCGGGCCTCGGCCGGCAGCGTCGGGCCATCGTTGAGCGTCACGCCGCTGCGCAGCTGCTGCAGCTGCTCGTCACTCGGCTCACCCTCCACCTGAACCCAGTAGGTCTTCGGCAGCTTGTGCCTGGGATCGGCGATGCGCGCCTGCAGGCGACCGTCATTGGTCAGCAGCAGCAGGCCCTCGCTGTCTCGATCCAGGCGTCCGGCCGGATACACGCCGGGCAGGTCGACGAAATCCTTCAGCGTGGCGCGACCCTGGTCGTCGTTGAACTGGGTAAGCACGTCGAACGGCTTGTTCAGCAGCAGCAGGCGCGGTTGCGCGGGCGGCGCCTTGGCCACACGGCGTGGCGCAGCAGGACGAGACTTGGCAGGAGGACGAGGGCGCGACATGCAACGGGCTTCAGCGGAACAGGGTCGTGCAGTGTAACCCACGATAAGCGGCGCTGATGGTGCTTCCACAGCTCGACACAGCGACTAAGCTGCTGATTCACCTTCAGCACTCAGGAGCCGTCCATGAGCAGCAGCGCCGAACTCGCCACCTTCACCGGCTGGGCCGCCACCGCCCCAAAGGCGCCGCTGGAGCGCCTGAGCTACGACCCCGGGCCACTCGGCGCCGAAGAGGTCGAGGTCGCAGTGGAGTACTGCGGCATCTGCCATTCCGACCAGTCGATGATCGACAACGAATGGGGCAATGCCCGCTACCCCTTCATCCCCGGCCATGAAGTGGTCGGCCGCATCGTGCGCCTCGGCGAGCAGGTTCGCGGCCTCGAGCTGGGTCAGCGCGTCGGCATCGGCTGGTACAAGGGCAGTTGCATGCACTGCGGCTCCTGCATGGAGGGTTCGCACCAGCTCTGCCGCTCGGTGAAGCCGACCATCGTCGGCAGCCACGGCGGCTTCGCCGACCGCCTGCGGGCGCACTGGGCCTGGGCGGTGCCGCTGCCCGCCGGACTCGACCCGGCGCTGGTCGGGCCGCTGTTCTGCGCCGGCTCCACGGTGTTCAGCCCGCTGCTGGAGTTCGACATCAAGCCCACCGATCGCGTCGGCGTCGTTGGCATCGGCGGCCTTGGCCACCTGGCGCTGCGTTTCCTCAATGCCTGGGGCTGCGAAGTGACGGCCTTCACCTCGTCGCTGAACAAGCAGGACGAGGCCAAGCGCCTGGGCGCGCACAAGGTCGTGGCCTCGACCGACAGCGCGGCGATGAAGGCGATTGCCGGCAGCCTGGACTTTCTCCTGGTCACGGCCAGTGCCGACCTCGACTGGATCGCCCTGCTCGGCACCCTGCGCGGCAAGGGCCGCCTGCACTTCGTCGGCATCGTGCCGAGCGCGATCCCGGTGCATGTGTTCAACCTGATCCCGCAACAGAAGAGCCTGTCCGGCTCGCCGGTGGGCTCGCCATCGAGCATGGCGAGCATGCTCGAGTTCTGCGCCCGCCATCAGATCCTGCCGCAGGTCGAGCACTTCCCCATGAGCCAGGTGAACGCCGCCATCGATCACCTGCGCAGCGGCAAGGCGCGCTACCGCGTGGTACTGGACGCCAGCCGGTGACAGCACGGGCGCAGAGCTGGCATGCTCTGCGCCCTGTTTTTTCCGTGAGCGGCGATCGCCATGCCCCTGACTCTCGACACCCCCACGCCCGATGACCTGCCCACCCTGGTGGAGATCTGGGAGGCGGCGGTACGTGCCACCCATCACTTTCTCCCGGAAAGCGATCTGCAGGTGATCAAGCCGCTGCTGCGCGAGCAGTATTTCCCCGCCGTACAGCTGACCTGTGCCCGCGATGAGGCCGGGCGGATACTCGGTTTCCTCGGTCATGCCGAGGACAGGGTGGAGATGCTCTTCGTCGATCCGCACAGCCACGGCCAGGGCGTGGGCAGACGCCTGATGCAGCATGCCATCGACGCGCTGGGTGCGACCCGGGTCGACGTCAACGAGCAGAATCCGCAGGCCGTGGGCTTCTATCAGCACCTGGGATTCGTGGTCACGGATCGCTCGCGCCTGGATGGCGGCGGCAGGCCGTTCCCGATCCTGCACATGGCCCTCAGCCGATAGGCCAGGCGGCCGAGATCCCCTCCAGCGCCTGCTTGAGCTGCGCCCGGCTGAGCGCAGCGGCAAGGCTCACGCGGACGGCGTGCCCCGGATTGGCCTCGACCGCGAACACCTCGGCGGGCACCACCTCCACGCCCTTCTGCCGACAGGCCTCGGCCAGCGCAACGGGCGGCTCGACGTCCAGCCACAGGTGCGGTGCCACCGCCCTGCCCTGCGGCATGCGCGCCCCCAGCACACGCGCGGCCAGGCGCCAGCGCTGCTGCATCTCGTCGATCTGCCAGGCCAGACGCTGTTCGGCGAGGCCGCTCTCGATCCATTCACAGGCCAGCGCCAGGCTCAGCGGCGCCACCGCCCAGCGCGTGGCCTGGGCTTCGCGATCGATACGCTCGAGCAACTGCGGCGCTCCGGCGATGAAGCCCAGGCGCAGACCCGGCGCCACGCTCTTGGACAGGCTGCTGATCAGCAGGCAGCGTTCGGGCAGTTGCACCGCCAGGGGCGCCTCACTGCCCAGCACGCCGTAGACATCATCCTCGACGAGCCACAGCCCACGCTGCCTGGCCACCTCGGCGATGGCGGCACGGCGCTCGCCATCCAGGCTGGCGCCGGTGGGATTCTGCAGGCAAGGGGTGAGCACCACCACGCGGGCACCCGTGGCACGCGCCTGGCGATCGAGGTCATCGGGCAGGACGCCATGCCGGTCCATCGCCACACCGTGCAGCGGCAGGCGCAGCTGGCGGGCGGCAGCCTTGATCCCCGGCGCGGTGTAGCGCTCCACCAGAATCGGCTCACCCGCCTCGCAGAGTGCCAGCAGAGCGGCCGACACCCCCTGCTGGGCACCGGCACACAGCAGCAGGCCACCGGGTGCCAGCTCCAGACCGCGTCGTCGCAGCCAGCTGGCGCCCGCCAGGTGCGCGCGTTCGACCAGTGCCGCCGAGGGATAGGACTGCAACATATCCAGCTCGCCACGGGCCGCCAGCGCCGCGAGGCTGGTGGAAAGGTCGCGGTTGTCCGGGTCGTGCACCGGGACGTTGGTCGACAGGTCGATCAGGTCCCCGGCTGCGGTCGGCTGCTTGAGACGGAACAGGCTGGCCTCGCGGCTACCAGTGAGTACGTAGGTGCCACGGCCGACCTCGCCGGAAACCAGGTGGCGCCGGGCCGCCTCGCGGTAAGCGAGCATCACCGTGCTCGGGTTGATGCCCAGCGTCCAGGCCAGGCGGCGCTGCGGCGGCAGACGTTCGCCAGGCTTGAGTTCGCCACGACCGATCGCCGTGGCGATGGCCTCGACCAATGCCAGGTAGGTGGGTAAGGCGCTGTCTTGCAGATCAGGGAGCCACATTGCTTGCCATGCAATATAAATATTTACCCATACAATGCGCCGCACTAGCATCCGAGTCAACGTCACCCGGAGCCCCTGCCATGTTCGACCTCACCCAACTGCGCCAGAGCGCCCAACTGGTCCACCGTCACATGACGCCCACGCCGCAGCTGAGCTGGCCGCTGCTGTGCGAGCGCAGCGGTTGCGAGGTGTGGGTCAAGCACGAGAACCATGCGCCGACCGCAGCCTTCAAGGTGCGCGGCGGCCTGGTCTACATCGACGCACTGCTGCGCCGCGAGCCACAGGTCCGTGGCCTGGTCACCGCCACCCGCGGCAACCATGGCCAGAGCCTGGCGCTGGCTGCACGCGCGGCGGGACTGGCGATCCGCATCCTGGTGCCGCACGGCAATGCCCGCGAGAAGAACGCCGCGATGCGCGCCCTTGGCGCAGAGGTGATCGAGCATGGCCGCGACTTCGATGAGGCACGCGCCGAGGCGGCACGCCTGGCCGAGCGCGACGGCCTGCACTGGGTGCCGTCACTGCACGAGGACCTGGTGCGCGGCGTCGCCACCTACGCCCTGGAATTGCTGGAGGCGGTGCCGAACCTGCGTCGGGTCTACGTACCCATCGGCCTCGGCTCGGGCATCTGCGGGATGATCCGCACCCGCGACCTGCTCGGCCTCGACACCGAGATCGTCGGCGTGGTCGCCACTGGCGCCGATGCCTACGCGCAGAGCTTCGAACAAGGCTGTCTGGTACAGACCGAACGCGCCGACACCCTGGCCGACGGCATGGCCTGTCGCCAGCCGCAGCAGCTGGCGCTGGACATGATTCGTGCCGGCGCAGCGCGCATCGTGCGGGTCGACGACGACGAGATCCGCGACGCCATCCGCAGCTACCACGAAGACACCCACAACCTCGCCGAAGGCGCTGGTGCCGCCGCCCTGGCCGCGCTGATGCAGGAGCGCGAGCGCAACGCCGGGCAGCGCGTGGCCGTGGTGCTCAGCGGCGCCAACATCGACCGGGCAGTGCTCGCGGAGCTGCTCTGCGACGAGGCCGCCGCAGCCTGAGATCAGAGCTGCGCCAGCGGCTCGGCCGGCTGGCGCGCAGGCAACTGGCACAGCCAGCGGGAGACGCCCCACTCCGCTGCGACCAGCGCCAGCAACAGGCCAAGCTGGATCAGCAGGGCGATGTAGAACGGCTTGAAGACATGACCGATCTGCCGCTTGAGCAGGCCGAGCAGGAAGTCGGCCTGGAACAGTTGCCCGATACGCGCATCCAGCACCTGCGTCAGCACTTTCTCGTCGAGCCCGCTGTAGCGGGCCGTCTTCTCCACGGCCAGCTCGCCAATGGCCTTGCCCAGCAGGCTGGCGCGCAGACGGTCGAGCAGGTCCAGGGCAATCCGCTCGGCGGTCGACGCGTCGGCACGCAGCGCCGCCTCCGCCTGGCGCTCGCTGTGCAGGTAGTCCATCGCCAGTTGATCGAGCAGCGCCTGCACGCTGACATCACGTACCGCCAGCTGGCCCTGCTCGTCCTGGGTTTCGACATAAGCCTGGAAGTCGCTCCAGACCTCGTCGGCCAAGGTCTGCACCAGCGGCGCATAACTGTCGAGATGGCGGTAGATCTGCTGCTGGCTGCCGTACAGCATCCCGCCCTGAAAACCGAGGAAGCCACCGGCCAGCGGCAACAGCAGGAAATAGAGCTTGAGCAGCCAGTGGTGCCAGCGCTTGTTGCGTGCCAGCCAGCCCAGGCGCTGCAGCTTGAACGCCAGCAGCAGGCCGGCGCCCGCGCCGAGCAACAAGGCCAGGCCGGTGTAGAGGAAAAGACTGAGAAAACTGAAGGGCTCCCACAACGCGGTGAGCAGCAGACGCGCCTGTTCCATGCGTATTGCCTCGTTCATCCATGATGCGCGTCAGTCTAAGGCAAAGCGCGATGCGGCGTCGCCACTGCGTGGCCGGACTGTGCGCCAGGCCACGCAGGTACTCGTCAGCGGAACGGCGGCTCGTCGAAGCTGCGCAGCTTGCGCGAATGCAGCGAGTCGAGCTGGCTGCGCATCAGCTCCAGCGCGGCGATGCCGATATGCAGGTGCTGGGTCACGGCGCGCTCGTAGAAGGCGCCAGCCGCGCCGGGCAGCTTGATCTCGCTGTGCAGGGGCTTGTCCGATACGCACAGCAGCGTGCCGTAGGGCACCCGCAGGCGGTAGCCTTGCGCGGCGATGGTGCCGCTTTCCATGTCCACCGCCACCGCGCGCGACAGGTTGATCAGCGGTCGTTCCTGGGCCCAGCGCAGCTCCCAGTTGCGGTCGTCGTAGGTCAGCACGGTGCCGGTGCGCAGGCGCTTCTTCAGCTCGTCACCCTGCTCGCCGGTCACCAGCTTGGCCGCCTCCTGCAGCGCCTGCTGCACCTCGGCCAGCGCCGGCAGCGGGATATGCGGCGGCAGCACGCGATCGAGAATGCCGTCGCGGCGCATGTAGGCGTGCGCCAGCACGTAGTCGCCGATGGTCTGCGACTGACGCAGGCCGCCGCAGTGGCCGATCATCAGCCAGCAGTGCGGACGCAGCACGGCGAGGTGATCGGTGATGTTCTTGGCGTTGGACGGGCCGACGCCGATGTTGACCAGGGTCACGCCGTGGCCATCCTCGGCCTGCAGGTGATAGGCCGGCATCTGGTAGCGGTGCCAGACCACGTTCTCGATGATCGCCTGCATCTCGCCTTCGGTCATGCCGCGACTGATCACCACGTTGCCCGGCAGCACCATGCGGCTGAAGCGCGAGTTGCCCACCAGCATGTCCAGGCCATGGCGGATGAACTGATCGACATAGCGGTGATAGTTGGTCAGCAGGATCCACGGCTGCACATGGCGCCAGTCGCTGCCGGTGTAGTGCTGGATGCGCTTGAGGGAAAAGTCGGTGCGCGCCGCATCGAACAGCGCCAACGGCAGCGGGTCGATGTTCTCCCAGTCGTACAGGCCATCGGCCGTGCCATCGGTGGCGGCGGACAGATCGGTGCTGGGGAACACCCGCGCCAGTTCGGCGGCGGTCACGCCACTGCCGGCCAGCTCATCGCCGCCCTCGACCACGTAGGGATAGGGGATGTTCTGCTGGCTGCGGCCGACTTCCACGCGCAGGGTGAAATCGTTCATCAGCGGGCGCAACTGCTCCAGCAGGTATTTGCGGAACGCTGCCGGCTGGGTCACGGTGATGGCGTAGGTTCCCGGCACCTGCACCTTGGCATAGGCGCGCACGGTGGTCGGCACCTCGCCCTGGCACAGGTAGGTCAGGCGCAGCTCGGGGTAGCGGAACAGGCAGTGCTCGCTGGCGTCCGGACGGATGCGCTCCTTGAGATAACGCTTGAGCGCCTGGCTCAACGCACCAGTGGCCTCCTGGTGCAGGGCGGCGAGACGGTCCACCGCCTCCTCGGGGGTGTGAACAACGATGAAATCATCTGAGCAGGCTTTCACGATGCATCTTCCTGACTGAACGGACATCCCTATCTTGCCTGCATACGCCGACGAAAACATAGCGCGACGACGCTCGCGGCACGATGCCAGCAGCTAGGCTTGCAGCAATTGCCCAGAGGTCACCCCCATGCTTCGAGCACTCTGCCTGCTGCTGGCCGTCGCCGTGTGTCTCGGCGCCCGTGCCGGCGAACTCGATGGCCACTACCAGGCGACGCTCGACGGTCAGCCCGCCGAGCTGATCCTGCACCAGCAGGGTGATCAGGTGGAGGGGCAATATGTGGAGAACCGCAGCCTGCGCCTGACCCTCAGGGGCCACTACGACGGCCAGTTGCTGCGCGCCGAGATCAGTGATCCACGCTCCGGCCTGCTGCTGGCGAACATGAATGCCACCTACGCCAACGCGATGCTCAACGCCTCGATCGCCGCACGCGACCCGCGCAACGGGCAGGTGCTGGAGCGCCAGGCCCTGTTCCAGCGCGAAGCGGCGCAGGCCGAGCAGGCGCCTGCCGTCGCCGTCATTCACGACCCGGCGCTGATCGGTACCTGGGTGCACGAGAAGATCGTCAACAGCGGCGGCGCCAGCTTCGCCTCGTTCAACAGCGTGATGACGCTGCAGCTGAACCCGGACGGCAGCGTCACGCAGTGGAGCCGCTCCGCCGCAGGTGGCGCCGAGTGGAGCTACGACAGCCCGGGCGAAGTGCAGTACAGCGGCCACTGGCGCAGTCAGGACGGCCTGCTGATGGTGCGTCTGAGCGGCGCGCCCGACTATCGCCCGGCGGCCTACTACCGCTTCAGTGACCAGTACCTGGTCACCGAGAGCAATAGCGGCCAGATGATCTGGCAGCGCCGCCGCTGATCAGCGGAATCAGGCCGCCTGGTGCAGGCGCACGTTGAACAGTGGCCCCTGGCTGAAACGCGACAGCGTCTTGGCAGCCGCCAGCACGCCCAGGTCGATCAGCGGCTCGACCAGGATCACGCTCATGTAGGCCAGGCCGAAGCTGCCCACCGCCGCCAGGTTTTCGGCGGAGAAACCATGGCCATAGACGGCCCAGAATGCCACCCAGGCGACGATGCCGCCCTGGTAGGCAGTCGACAGCGCCAGCGCCTGCTTGTAGGAAAGGTCCACGTAGGCGGTGCCCGGCGCGACGATGCGCTTGGCCAGCAGGCTGATGCCCCACAGCGGTACCAGCAGCGTGGTGACGTTCATCCCGTACTGCGGCAGGTCGAAGGGCGCGAAAAACAGCCCTTGCAGCAGCAGGCCGGCGGCCAGGCCGATGGCGGCGGCGCCGGCGCCGAACAGCAGCAACAGGGTCGAGCCGAGGATCAGGTGCACCTCGGACACGCCCACGGCGTGGTGCGGGAAAACCTCGAAGAAGCAGAACACCAGCGCAGTGGTCAGCAGGCTGCGCAGTGCCAGTGCGGCGACGCCGCCGTTGTTGCGGATGCTGTCCAGGGCGAGCTTGGCGGTGAGGCCGAGAGCGCTGACGGCGGTTGCGTAGCTGAGCAGGATCTTGGCGCCTTCGACGACACCGGGTTCGATATGCATTGGGGTTCCTTGGCCGCGCCCACCGCGCGACGATTCGGATGGGAGAAAGGGCAATACGCCCGTGAGCGATGGCAGGTCTCCTGGCTCACGGCTTGCCACTTCACCCGCCTTCCCGACCATCGTCAGTGGCACAAGGGGTGTCGTTCGCCGCTTACAGTTGCGGGGGCAGCCAGGGCCTTGGCGAGAGTCGCCGCACCCTGTTCCCTTTTCATCCGCGTGACGCGTGCGCACGCAGAACCATCGGCCGCCAGATTACTCGCCTGTTGCGCCAAAAAACAGCGCATCAGGCGATCGATGCCTGAACCTCAGGCCAGGTGTGGCGTGCTGCGCGCCAGCAGTGCCTCGACATCGACGCCACGCGGCAAGGTCCCGTAGACCCGCCCTCGCCCTTCCAGACGGCTGGCGATGAAGGCATCGCTCACCAGGCTGTTGCCCGCCTCGAGCAGCAACTTGGCCTGCAGTGCCACGGCCATGTCCTCGGTGAGCTGGCGTGCGCGGTACTGGATGTCGGCGGTGTCACGGAAGTCCGCCTGCAGGCGCTGGATATGCGCCTTGAGGCGGGCATCACCATGGCCGTCACCCAGCTCGGTGAACAGCGCGTCGAGCACGCCGGGCTCCTTGGACAGCGCGCGCAGCACGTCCAGGCATTGCACGTTGCCCGAACCTTCCCAGATCGAGTTGACCGGTGCTTCGCGGTACAGGCGCGGCATGATGGTTTCCTCGACGTAGCCGGCACCGCCCATGCATTCGCTGGCCTCGTAGATCATTTCCGGGGCGCGCTTGCAGATCCAGTACTTGCCCACGGCGGTGACCAGGCGAGCGAACTTGTCCTCCTGCTCGTCATGCTGATGGTCGAGCGCCCGGCCCATGCGCATGCACAGCGCCAGCGCCGCCTCGCTTTCCAGCGCCAGGTCGGCCAGCACGTTCTGCATCAGCGGCTGCTCGGCGAGCAGCTTGCCGCCGACCTGGCGATGCGCGCAGTGGTGCGCCGCATGGGTCAGGGCCTGGCGCATCAGGCTGCTGGAGCCGACCATGCAGTCGAAGCGGGTCATGGCCACCATCTCGATGATGGTCGGCACGCCGCGCCCCTCCTCACCCAGCATCCAGGCGAAGGCGCCACGGTATTCCACCTCGCTGGAGGCGTTGGCCCAGTTGCCCAGCTTGTTCTTCAGGCGCTGGACATAGAACTCGTTGCGCGAGCCATCCGGGCGATGGCGCGGCAGGAGGAAGCAGGACAGGCCACGGTCGGTGTAGGCCAGGGTCAGGAAGGCGTCGCACATCGGCGCCGAGCAGAACCACTTGTGACCGACCAGCTCGTAGCCCTGCCCCGGCCCGCCGAGGCCGATGGGATAGGCACGCGTGGTGTTGGCACGCACGTCGGTGCCGCCCTGTTTCTCGGTCATGGCCATGCCGATGGTGACGCCGCTCTTCTGTTCCATCGGCAGGTTGCGCGGGTCGTACTCGGTCGCGAGGATCTTCGGCAGCCACTGCTCGGCGACGTTGGCCTGCAGACTGATGGCCGGCACGGCGGCGAAGGTCATGGTCAGCGGGCAACCGCTGGCGGCCTCGGCCTGGCTGTGCAGGTAGGTGAGACCGGCACGGGCGACATGGGCGCCAGCTCGGGGATCGGTCCAGGGCAGCGACGGCAGGCCATGCTCGATGGCCGTGCGCATCAGCTCGTGATAGGCCGGGTGGAACTCGATCAGGTCGATGCGGTTGCCATAGCGGTCATGGCTCTTGAACACCGGCTTGTTCTCGTTGGCGAGGAAGCCCGCCTGCATCAGCGCGCCACCGGCCAGGGCGCCGTAGGCACTCAGGCGCTCGTCCGCCCAGCCGCCGTCGTAGCGCCGAATCCACTCCTGCAGCGGCAGGTCGAGGCGGTAGAGATTGGCGCCGTCCAGGCTCGGTACCTGGTTGAACACCTCGTGGGTTTCCGCGTGCAGGCTGGGTTTCATCGCGTGGGTTCCTCGGCGCCGACGGCGCGCAGACAGAAGGTGGCAAGGCCGGCGCTGACCTGCGCCAGTTCCAGTGTGGGTTGTCCGGCTTCGCGGGCGGCGCGGGCTGGCGGGGACAGCGGTCCGACCAGGGCTTCGGCGATGGCGCCAACCAGGCAGGCTGCCACCAGGCCAATCCGTTCGACGCGAAACTCGCCGACGCGAACGCCCTCCTCGAGCAGCTCGATGAACAGCTCGGCATAGGCCTCGCGGTAGAGCAGGCGCTGCTCGTCGACTTCCGGGTCGACCGGTTCGGCGATCAGGGCAAAGGCCAGACGCCGGCTGTGCCAGGCGCGGGCAGCGAATTGTTCGAGGCCGCCACGCAGGCGCTGCGTCGCGCTGCCCGTGCCGCGCAGGGCGCTGGCCAGGGCATCGACCTCACGCTGACTGGCGCTGGCGAAGACTTCCGCTGCCAGCTCGCCCTTGCTGCGGAAATGGCGGTACAGGCTGCCGGTGGCGATACCGACATCCTCGGCCAGCGCCTGCATGGTCAGCGCGGCAAAACCACCGGCGCTGACCCGCTGCAGGGCACAGGCGAGGATGAGCTGGCGCTGCGCCTGGTCGCGGTCCAGTCGGGCTTCGGTGGTGCGATAGGCCATGGTCTGAATCCTGATTCACTTTTTCCCAGTGAATCAGGATTCAGACCATGTCTAAAGGGGTGATCCGGCCAAATCTGCGGACGAACCGGGAAGCAAGTGGCGGCTCGTCAGCCCCGCAGTCAGCGGCGCCTGCCGCGAGGAGAGGAACGGAGCGGGAGCACCCGCCTCACCAGGCGGCGCGGGTCAGGACGGCACCCGAGTGTCCCTCAGAGCGGCGCGGAGCCGCCGGAAACTGCCGCCGGGCGGCACAACACCCAGTCGTGCAGCAGCACGCGCAGTTCCTCGAACTTGACCGGCTTGGCCAGGTAGTCGCTCATGCCGGCGGCCAGGCAGCGTTCGCGATCGCCGCTGTGGCTGTGCGCGGTGATCGCCAGCACCGGCACCTCGGCGCAGCCAGGCAGGGCACGGATCGCCCGGCAGGTGGCGAAGCCGTCCATGACCGGCATCTGGCAATCCAGCAGCACGGCATCCACGGACTCTTCGCGCAGCAGCGTCAAAGCCTCCGCGCCGTTGTCGGCCGTGCGCACGCGGTAGCCGAGCTTGAGCAGCATGCCGCGTGTCACCAGTTGGTTGATCGCGTTGTCCTCGACGATCAGCACCGTGCACTGCTGCGCCTGGCGCTGCACCGTACCACTCGACTGGCGCGGCAAACGGGCGACCGGCGTGACAGGCTGCTCGGGCAAGGTCAGCGGCACGTTGAGGCGAAAGCGGCTGCCAACGCCGGGTTGCGACTCGTGGCTGAGGCTGCCGCCGAGCAGGTCGACCAGGTGCCGGCAGATCGCCAGGCCAATGCCGAGTCCGCCATATTTGCGGGTCATGGAGCCGTCGAGCTGGTGGAAACGCTGGTAGAGGTCCCCCTCGACATGGGCGAAGCCGATCCCGCTGTCGCTGACCACCACGCTGAGCGGCAGGTTGCTGCCAATGCTGCCGGCCCGGCCGACTTCCAGGGTCACGCCGCCCTCGCTGGTGAACTTGATGGCGTTGTCCAGCAGGTAGCCCAGCGCCTGCGCCAGCTTGGCGGCGTCCCCTTCGAGGGTGTCCGGCAGGCTGTCATCCAGCTCCAGAGTGAAACTCAGCCCCTTGTCCTCGGCGCGCGGGGCGTACTGGGCGCACAGCCCGTCGAGCAGCCCGCGCAGGCTGAAGGCGTCGCGCCGGGGGTAGAGCTTGCCGGCCTGCAGTTCGGTGAGGGCGAGGATGTCGTTGACCATGCGCATCATGTCGCGCGCCGAGGCGGCAGCCGTCTTCTGGTACTGCTCCAGTTCGACGTCCATCTTCACCGTCTGCATCAGCTCCAGCGAGCCGATCACGCCATTCATCGGCGTACGCAGCTCATGGGTGACGGTGGCGAGGAATTCGTCCTTGAAGCGGTTGCTGTCCGCCAGCTCCTGGTTCAGCGCCTCCAGCTTGCGCCCGGCCTCCTGCAGGATGCGCGTGCGCTCTTCCTTCATCGCGTTGATGCGGTCGGCCAGCGCCAGCGACAACAGGCCGACCTCCAGCGCAGAGCCGATCTGGCTGGCGTACATGGTGAGAAAGACGTTGGGCACATAGCCCAGCACCATCAGCGTGTTGACGATGCCGCCGACGAGGAAGGCGGTCCAGGCGAAGATGAAGTAGCGCGCCACACGCATGCCGCGCAGCCAGGCCAGGATGCCGGCCGCGAAGATCACCACGGTGAACAGCAGGGCCAGGTAGGTGGCCAGGCGCAGGGCCGTGGCGTAGCTGATGCACAGCGCCAGGATCATGACTGCGGCACCACAGGCCATGAGCACCAGCAGCAGGCGGTCGACCCACGGGCTGTGCTCGGCGGTGTGCAGGAAACTGCGGGCGAACTGACAGCCGAACAGCGCGGCGGAGCCAATCAGAAATGGCGTCGCGGCATTCGCCCACCAGGGACTGTCGGGCCAGAAGTACTCGATGCCGGCACCGTTGACCGAGATCTGGTACAGGCCGAACGAGGCGATGTAGAGGATGTAGTAGAGGTAGCTGGTGTCGCGCACGCTGAGGAAGATGAACAGGTTGTACACCAGCATCACCAGCAGCACGCCGTAGATGATGCCGAGCACGTAGATGCGCCCTGGCTGCTCTTCCAGGTAGGCATTGGGCGACCACAGGGTCAGCGGCGCCTGGATCGAGCCCTGGCTCTCCAGGCGCAGGTAGATGCGCTTGGTCTGCCCCGGTTCGAGGCTCAGCTCGAACAGGTAGTTGTTCTGGCGAATCTGCCGGCTGTCGAATGGCAGTGCGTCGCCGGTGCGCTGGGCCAGGGCGAAACTGCCGCTGTCATCGGGCAGGTAGAGTTCCAGATGGTCGAGCGGCGGGTAGGCCAGTTCCAGCAGCCAGCTGCGCGCGCCCTGCTCCTGCCGGGGCAGGTACTGCAGGTCCAGGCGCAACCAGAACACCGAGCGCGAATAGCCGGCATTGAGCACGGGCTTGTCATGCAGGCGAAAGCTGCCCTGCACCGCCTGCGAGGAAACGTCGTCGATGCTGGCATCACCGCGCACGTCTTCGAAGACGTACATGCTCTGCCCCAGCGGCAGGGCACGCACCTGTTCGTCGAAGGTGACAGCGCCCACGAGCGAGGAAAAAACGAGGCTCATGACGAGCGCGAGCAGCCGGGACATACGACTCCACTATCACCTGTCGAACGATATCGGACTCCCATCAGCCCATGATCGATATCGCCACGCAGGGCAGACTTATATTCGAATCGCCCTACTCTAGGGACTGTCGAGGCTATTTGCCAGATTCGGCAGGCAGTTTAAGCAATGCCCCACTGATGGATTCGGCCAGGTACTGCAGGGAAAACACCCCACCGTAGGTCCAGGTCGAGGGCATCGCGGCGAAGCGTCCACCCCGCACGAAAGGCATCGCCTGCCACAGCGGCGACGCGAACAGTTGCGCCTCCTGGGCGAAGGGCTCGATGTGCAGGACCACGCCGCGCTCGATATGCCCCAGCGTGGTGATGGGCACCTGGGTGATGCCCCAGGGGCTGGGCTCCAGCTGCAGCGCCGGCTGCAGGCCGAGCAGCGTCAGCGCATGCTGCGGCATGGAATTGGGACCGTTGATGAAGGCGGCTGCCGGCGAGGAGAAGCGAATCACCGTCACCGCCGGCAGCTGCCCCGCGAAATGCACCTGCAGCCGCTCACGCAGCTGCACCAGTTCGGCATCCATCGCCTGCAGGCGACGCCTGGCCAGCGCCTCACGCCCAAGGGCACGCGCCAGATCGAGGAATGCTTCGCGCTGCGCCTGCTGGTTGTCGTGCTGCTGGCCGAAGCCCGGGTACAGCTGCACTGGCGCGATGCGTTCGAGCAACGGACGGATGTCTTCGAGCTGGGGCGCGATGACGATCAGCTGTGGCCGCAGCTCGGCCAGCAACTCGAGATTCGGCTCCAGACGCGAGCCGGCCGACGGCACGCCATCCGGCAGGGTCGGCCGTACCACCCAGGTGCGATAGTCGCCGGCATCGGCGACGGTCAGCGGCGTGACGTCGAGCATCAGCAGGTGCTCCGCCGCCTCCCAGCTCAGCGCCGCGACCCGCGGCGCATCCTGGGCCCACAGGGGCGTCAGCCAGAGCAGCAGCAGACCGAACAATCCGGCTCTCATGCCAGCCTCCCGCGAATCAGCAGGTACACGAAGTAGGCGCCGCACAGTACCGAGGCGACGATGCCCACCGGAATCTGCAACGGGAAGATCAGCGTGCGCCCGGCCCAGTCCGCCAGCAGCATCAGCACCGCGCCCAGCGCCGCCGCCAGCAGCAGTTGCGGCAGCACCCGCCGCGCCCCGAGCAGTACGGCGATGTGCGGCGCCAGCAGGCCGAGAAAGGCCACCGGCCCGAGCAGGCTGGTGACCAGCGCGCAGAGCAGCGCCACCAGGACCAGCAGCGCCAGGCGCAGGCGCGGCACGTCCAGGCCACGGCTGGCCGCCACGCCGTCGCCGATCCCGATCAGCGTCAAGGCACGCTGGAACACTGCGGCCAGGCCGCCCAGCAACAGCACACCGGCGCTCAGCCACAGCGCCTGCGCGGGCGTGGAGCGGTAGGTGGAGCCGGCCAGCCAGCCCAGCAGCGCGAAGGAGTCCCCCGAGCCCTTGGCCAGCACGAACTGCAGCGCGGCATTGAGCAGCGCACCGAGAGAGATGCCCAGCAGCGCCATCAACGCCGGGGAGTAGCGATGCCGTCGGCCGAGCAGCATCAGCACGATCAGCACCGCCAGGCTGCCGAGGAAGGCCGCCAGCGGGGCCACGGCGCCGAGCACACCGCCGCCGAACAGCATCAGCGCCACCATCACTGCCAGGGTGGCGCCGGCCGACAGACCGAGGATGTCCGGGCTGGCCAGCGGGTTGCGCAGCAGGCGCTGCAGCAGCAGGCCGGATATCGCCAGGCCCGCCCCCGCCGACGCGGCGGTCAGCACACGCGGCCAGCGCAGCGACCAGACCAGCGCCGACGGCCACTGCAGACGCCAGCCGTCCAGGCCACGGGCCAGCCCCAGTGCCAGCGTCAGCGCCAGCGTCAGCGCCAGCAGGGCGAACGCCGCCACCCACAGCGCGCTGCGCCAGCCGAAGCGCTCGGCCCCTGCCGGCAACTGCAGGCCATGCGGGTCTTCGGCCGCCAGGTGCCGACGGGCCATCCACAGCAGCACCGGCGCCCCGATCAGCGCGGCAGCCGCACCACTGGGCACCAGCTGGCCGCCGATATGATTGGCCAGCAGCGCCAGTGCGTCGGTGGCGAGCAGCAACAAGGCGCCGAGCAAGGTGCTGTAGAGCAGTTCGTCGCGTGCACTGCGGGCACCGAGCAGGCGCGCCAGGTTGGGCGTGAGCAGGCCGATGAAGCCGATCAGGCCGACCGCCGTGATCGACACCGAGCACAGCCACAGCGCCGCCAGGAACAGCGCCAGCATCACCGGCCACAGCGCCAGGCCGCGCGCCTGGGCGGCGTCGCCACCCAGCTGCAGCAGGCTCAGCGGACGCGGCGCCAGGACCAGCACGGGCAGCGCCAGCAGCAACTTGGGCCACAGCCATTGCACCCAGTGCCAGTCGATCTGCGCCAGGTCACCCGCGCCCCAGACGAACAGGCCCTGAGTGTACTGGTTGTTGATCAGCACCAGTCCCGCTGCCAGCGCTCCCAGCAGCAGGTTCATCGCCATGCCACCGAGCACCAGCGGCAGGCCGCCGATACCGCTGCGACCGGCGATCAGCAGCACCAGGCCGACGGCCACCAGGGCACCGCCGAGGGCCGCCCACTGCCCCTGCTCGGCGGCGAAGGCGGGCAGCAGCAGCGTGGCCAGGACCAGCCCCAGCCAGGCGCCGGACGAAGCGCCAATGGTCATCGGCGACACCAGGCGATTCTGCGTGATCTGCTGCAACAGGCTGCCGGACAGGCCCAGCGCCGCGCCCGTCAGCAACGCCATGCTCAGCCTGGGCAACGCCGACAGCTGCAGCTGGAGGAACGCGAAGCTCTGCGCCGGCGCGCCCAGCAGCGCCCACAGCTCCAGCGGCGCGACCTCGGCCGCCAGCCACAGGTGCACCAGCATCAGCGGCAGCAGCGCGAGCAGTGTCAGAACGTGGCGTGCCGGCGCCGAGACTGCCGCCACGTTCAGGCCACCACGGCAATCTTGCGGGCGCCGCCGGGCTGCTCGATCAGTTCGATGTCGATGTCGTAGAGCTGGCTGAGCAGCGGCCCGTCGAGCAGCTCGTCCGGGCTGCCATCGAAGAAGATGCGTCCCTGCTTCAGCGCGATCACCCGGTCGGCATGCCGTGCGGTAAGGTTGATGTCATGCAGGATGGCGACGATGCCACGACCGCTGTCGCGGTTGAGCTGGCGCAGCAGGCCCATCAGCTCGTACTGGTGGGCCAGGTCCAGCGCGGAGGTCGGCTCGTCGAGCAGCAGCAGCGGCGAATGCTGGGCCAGCAGCATGGCAATCCATGCCCGCTGCCGCTCGCCACCGGACAGGCCGTCAGCCAGCTGCTCGGCGTAGTGGGCAACATCGGTCTGCGCCAGTGCCTGATCGACCGCCGCATGGTCCTCGGCGCGCCAGCGGCCGAGCAGGCCGCGCCAGGGGAAGCGTCCCAGGCGCACCAGCTCGCGCACGGTCAGCCCGGCGACGTCCGGCAGATGTTGCGGGAGGAACGCCACGCGCCGGGCGAAGTCACGGGCGGAGAAGCGCGCCAGGGGCTGATCGTCGAGCAGCAGGCTGCCACGCGTCGGCTCCAGCTGACGCGCCAGCAGGTTCATCAGGGTGGATTTGCCCGAGCCGTTGTGGCCGAGGATCACGGTAAAGCGATCACCCTCGAGATGCAGCTCGTCCAGGGCCAGGGTCACCCGCTCGCCACGGCGCACTTCGATATCACGCAGCTTCAGCACGACGAGGTCCCCGCCAGGCTGCGCACGGTCACATCGAACAGGGGGTGAAGGTCGGGCATCGCGACGAATCCGGGCGACATGAGATAAAGAGGGGCGAATTTAATCATCGATACGCATATGCATCAAATTATCATTCGCCACTGAAGTCTCACGCCGTGCCGGGCTTGCGCACCAGCAAGGGGAACAGCGCAGCCGTCAGCACCAGGCCGGCCGCCCCCACCCAGAACGGCACGACCTGGCCGTAATGACTGACCAGCAGGCCGGCACCGTAGGCCGAGCCCATGTTGCCCAGGCACTGGAAGATGTTGATCTTGCTGAAGTCCACCGCGTAGTGCTCCGGCGAGCTCAGCTCGAACAGCAGCGCATCGAGGCGCACCGTGACCTGATACAGCGCCCAGCCGAACAGCACCCGCCCGAGCAGGATCAGCCACTGGTCGGCGAAGCCCTGGATGAAGGTGGCAACGGCGCCCAGCAGCAGGCCGGCGAGGATGCCGTCACGGGTGTTGCCCTGCCGGGTCGCACGACGCCCCCACCACAGTGCCAGCACGGCCACCGCTCCCGGCAGGGAATAGACGAAGCCAGCGGCCATCTCGCTGTTCCAGTGCACCACCTGCTGCCAGTACACGGCGAAGAACGGGCGAGTGATGTAACCCACGCAGTAGAACAGCAGCATCACCACGCACAGCCGGTAGATGGCCGGCAGGCTGCGCGCCGTGTTGCGCACCGGCGCCTCGTCGCTCGCCGGCTGCTCGCCGGGCGCGGGCAGGTAGCCGCGCACCAGGTGCATGCAGATGGCCATCTGGATGAAATCGCCGGCCGCCATCACCAGGAACACATCGCCGATGTTCATGACCTGCAGGACCAGGCCACCCAGCGCGGCACCGAGAATGGCACCGAAGTGCACCACCACCGACAGCGTGCCGATGGTCTGCGTGTGGTTGTCCTGCTGCTGCAGGCTCATCACGTAGGGGTACATCAGCAGGTAGCTGCCCTTGAACAGCACCATTACCAGCGACACCACCCAGAACAGCGGCAGCGAGTCGATGAAGTAGCAGGCAGCGGTGAGGCTGCCGGCCATGAACTGCGCGCTGATCAGGATCCGCACCGGGTGCACGCGCTTGGCCAGGCGCGCCCAGAGCGGAAACACCGCCATCACCACCAGGCTGACCACGGCCAGGTAGAGGCCGACGTACTGTTCCGGCGGATTGCCGAAGCGCTCGGCGAAATACTGTGGGTAGAACGGGATGATCAGGTTATCGGTGATCACCGCCAGGGCGGTCATCATGATCAGGCAGGTACGCAGAGGCATCGGCAGCAATCGGGCAAGGCGGCAGGACCGCGCATGATGCCACTTCCAGGCAGGCGAACGCCAATACAGACGAGAATCAGAAAGGCTAATGCCAGGCATGCCGTGCAGCCGCCTGAGCCTGGTTAGTGATAAGCTCGCGCACCATGAAAACGCCAAACTCCCGCCCCGTAGTGCTCTGCATGTCCGGCCACGACCCCAGCGGTGGTGCCGGCCTGCAGGCCGATATCGAAGCCCTGCTCGCCCAGGGTTGCCACGCCGCCCCGACGGTAACCGCGCTGACCGTGCAGGACACGGTCAATGTCAGCGACTTCCGCGTGCTCGACCGCGACTGGGTGCTGGCCCAGGCCCGCGCCGTGATCGCCGACCTGCCGGTCGCGGCGGTCAAGCTGGGCATGCTCGGTTCGGTGGAGATGGTCGATACCGTGCTCGAGGTGATGAGCCAGCTGCCCGGCGTACCGCTGGTCTGCGACCCGGTGCTGCGTGCCGGCGGCGGCGGCTCGCTGGGCAGGGACGACGTCGGCTACGCCATGCGCGAGCGGCTGTTCGCCGTGTCCACCATCGCCACACCGAACCTGCCGGAAGCCCGTATCCTCGCCGAACTGCCAGACGGCAGCGCCGACGCGTGCGCCGACAAGCTGTTGCCCTTCATCGAACACCTGCTGATCACCGGCGGCCACGGCGACGAAGCCGAGGTGCACAACCGCCTGTACGGCCGCGATGGCAGCCGCCACACCTTCACCTGCGCCCGCCTGCCCGGCAGCTACCACGGTTCCGGCTGCACCCTGGCCAGCACGCTCGCGGGCCGCCTGGCCCTGGGCGAGGAACTGGTCAGCGCCGTGCGCAGCGCCCTCGACTACACCTGGCGCACCCTGCGCGACGCCGAACAGCCGGGTCACGGCCAGTACGTGCCGCGCCGCCTGCCCCTGGACTTCGGCGCATGACCTTGCGCGGCCTTTACGCCATCACCGACACCCCGCTGCTGGCCGGCGGCAAGCTGCTGCCCTACGCCGAGGCGGCCTTGCGCGGTGGCGCGCGCCTGCTGCAGTACCGCGACAAGTCCGGCGACGACGCCCGCCGTTTCGATGAGGCCCAGGCGCTGGCCGAGCTGTGCCAGCGCCACGGTGCCACGCTGATCATCAACGACGACCTGGAGCTGGCCGCACGCCTGGGCGTGGGCCTGCACCTGGGACAGGGCGACGGTTCGCTGGCCGCGGCCCGTGCCCGCCTGGGCGGCGACTGCGTGATCGGCGGCACCTGCCATGCCCAACTGGAGCTGGCCGAGCGCGCCGTAGCCGAGGGCGCCAGCTACATCGCCTTCGGACGCTTCTTCAACTCCAACACCAAACCCGGCGCCCCTGCCGCCACCGTGGAGCTGCTGGATCAGGCCCGTGCGCGCTTCGACCGGCCCATCGTCGCCATCGGTGGCGTGAGCCTGGACACCGCCCCCGGCCTGATCGCCCGTGGCGCCAGCATGGTCGCCGTGATCCACGCCCTGTTCGCTGCGGACTCCGCCTCCGAGGTGGAAGACCGCGCCCGCGCCTTCACGGCGCTGTTCGATTGACCCTTTTGTAGAGAGAACCCGTCATGTCCCGCTCCGAGATCCTCTTCGCCAACGCCCAGAAGCACATCCCCGGCGGCGTCAATTCGCCGGTACGCGCCTTCCGCAGCGTCGGCGGTACCCCGCTGTTCTTCAAGCATGCCGAAGGCGCGTACGTGGTCGATGAAGACGACAAGCGCTACGTCGACTACGTCGGCTCCTGGGGCCCGATGATCCTCGGCCACAGCCATCCTGAAGTGCTCGACTCGGTCCGTCGCCAGCTCGACCACGGCCTCTCCTACGGCGCACCGACCGCGCTCGAGACCGAGATGGCCGAGCTGGTGTGCGGCCTGGTGCCGTCGATGGAGATGGTGCGCATGGTCAGCTCCGGCACCGAGGCGACCATGAGCGCCATCCGCCTGGCCCGTGGCTACACCGGCCGCGACAGCATCATCAAGTTCGAGGGCTGCTACCACGGTCACTCCGACAGCCTGCTGGTCAAGGCCGGCTCCGGCGCCCTGACCCAGGGCGTGCCGAACTCTGCCGGCGTACCGGCGGCCTTCGCCAAGCACACCCTGACCCTGCCCTTCAACGACATCGACGCCGTGGCCGAGTGCCTGGCCCAGGTCGGCAACGAAGTGGCGTGCATCATCGTCGAGCCGGTGGCCGGCAACATGAACTGCGTACCGCCGGCGCCGGGCTTCCTCCAGGGCCTGCGCGAGCAGTGCGACAAGCACGGCGTGGTGCTGATCTTCGACGAAGTGATGACCGGTTTCCGCGTCGCCCTCGGCGGCGCCCAGGCGCATTACGGCGTCGACCCCGACCTGACCACCTTCGGCAAGATCATCGGCGGCGGCATGCCGGTCGGCTGCTTCGGCGGCAAGCGCGCGATCATGGAATGCATCGCCCCGCTCGGCCCGGTCTACCAGGCCGGTACACTGTCGGGTAACCCGCTGGCCATGGCCGCCGGCCTGACCACCCTCAAGCTGATCAGCCGCCCGGGCTTCCACGCCGAGCTGAGCGACTACACCTCGCGCATGCTCGCCGGCCTGCAGGAGCGTGCCGATGCCGCCGGCATTCCGTTCGTCACCACGCAGGCAGGCGCCATGTTCGGCCTGTACTTCAGCGGCGCCGACGACATCGTCACCTTCGCCGACGTGATGGCCAGCGACAGCGCGCGCTTCAACCGCTTCTTCCACCTCATGCTCGAGGGTGGCGTATACCTGGCGCCAAGCGCCTTCGAAGCCGGCTTCACCTCGATCGCCCATGGCGACAAGGAACTGGAGATCACCTTCGCTGCGGCCGAGCGCGCCTTTGCCGAACTGAAAAAAGCCTGATGCAGTACAGCACCGCCTGCAGCGATGCCCTGCTGGCCATCGCCTGCGCCACGTGCGCCTGGCTCATCGGCCGGGCACGCGGGCGTCATGGCGAAGGCGATCAGCCGGCACTGTTCTGCGCACTGCTGGGCTTCCTGTTGCCGGCGGCGGCCGCCAGCGTCGGCGTGGTGCGCTACGGCTTCGACCCGAGCTGGCAAGGCGCACACCTGTGGCTGAGTCAGGCCAGCGCCTTCCTCGGCCTGCCACTGCTGGGCGCTGCGGCTCTGGCGCTGGGCCGTGGCTGGGCCTGGAGCCGACCGAACTGGGGACGCATCCTGCTCGGACTGTGCGCCTTCTTCGAGCTGTTCCGCCAGCTCGGCTACCTCAAGGACTACCGCCTGGCGCTGAATCTGCTTACCCTGGTGCTGATTCTCTATGCGGGTGCCATGCAATGGCCGCAGCGCCGCGCACTGCTCGCCGCCGTCGGTGTCGTGGGCCTGTTCCTGCTCGCCGGCATCGGAGTGGGCAGCACGGGCAAGATCGGCCCGCTGCTGCGCGTGGACCTGTTCCACGTGCTGCTTGCACTGGCCTATCCGCTGCTGGCCTGGTTGCTGCTGAGCCTGCCGGGAAGTGCGACGAAACAGGCTTTGTAACAAGCGGGCGGTTTATTCCATAATGCGCCGGTCGACACGCATCGCGTCGACCGGGCATGTCTCCCGCCCTGAACTGCCGAGGTCCCGTTATCCAGATGAACCGCACCGGCCGCACCCTGTCACTGGGCTGCCTGTTGCTTTTCCTCCCGCTGTTTGCATCCGCAGGCGGCAACTCCCTGCTGATCCCCGCAACCGGCAGTTGCGCCCTGAACGCCACCCCCGACGATATGCCCGATGCCCTGGCGAGCTGCCAGGAAATGGCGCGTGGCGGCGATATGCAGGCGGCCTTCGAGCTCGGCGAGTACTACTACGATGGCAAGCGCACCCCGCGTGACCTCAAGCAGGCGCTGACCTGGTTCGAGCGGGCGTCGCTGCAGGGCCACGCCGAAGCGCAACTGCGCCTGGGCACCATGTTCTTCCGTGGTGAAGGCGTACCGGCCAACAACGTGCAGGCCTATATCGTCCTGAAGATGGCGTCGGTCAATGGCTCGGACGAAGCCATGGACAGCGCCGACCTGGTATCGGCGCAGATGCGTCGCGACGAGCTGGAAATCGCCAGCCAGGTGCTGGGGCAGATCTTCCGCAGCTACCTGCTGGAGCTGCAGACCGCCGAAGGTCGCTCGCCCTTCTCGCCGCTGCCCTAGAAACGCAGCCGCAGGCGGCAAGTCCCAGGTAACAGCCACGCCTACACCGAACCCACTTGCAACTTATGGCTTGCGGCCTTCTTGCCGTTATTTGTCCGGCATCGGCATGGGGAACGGCATCACGTTGCCGCCACCCTTGGCTTCGCTGATCTTCGCCGTGCCCAGGCGCTCCACCTCGTCGATGCGGATGATCGCGTGCATCGGCACGAAGCTGCGCACCACGCCCTCGAACTGCGCCTTGAGCTTCTCCTCGCTGGGGTCGACCACCAGTTGGCTACGCTCGCCGAAGACGAACTCCTCCACCTCCAGAAAGCCCCACAGATCGCTCTGAAAGATCTGCTTGGCATACATCTCGTACACCTGGCCCTGGTTGAGGAAAATCACCTTGTAGATGGGGTCACGCTTGCTCATGGAGACTCGAAGTCAGGAAAAACGGGGCGCGCAGGATAGCACAAGGCCGAAAGCTGCAAGCTAGCGTAGCCCGGATGCATTCCGGGGATGCAGTGCCCCAGGACATCCCGCCCCGGATTGCATCCGGGCTACCTGAGCCGCGGGAGCCATTCGCCGCTTGTAGCCTGTTGCCTGCCTCTCCCCTATAATGCGCGGTCATTTTTTAACCACCTCAGACAGTGCCATGACCAAGAAGCTCTATATCGAAACCCACGGTTGCCAGATGAACGAGTACGACAGCTCGCGCATGGTCGACCTGCTGGGCGAGCATCAGGCCCTGGAGGTTACGGAAAAGCCCGAAGAAGCCGACGTGATCCTGCTCAATACCTGCTCGATCCGTGAGAAGGCCCAGGACAAGGTGTTCTCCCAGCTCGGCCGCTGGCGCGAACTGAAGCAGGCCAACCCGGACCTGGTGATCGGTGTCGGCGGCTGCGTCGCCAGTCAGGAAGGCGCCGCCATTCGCGACCGCGCGCCCTATGTCGACGTGGTGTTCGGCCCGCAGACCCTGCACCGCCTGCCGGAAATGATCGACGCCGCGCGCGTGACCAAGACCGCCCAGGTGGACATCAGCTTCCCCGAGATCGAGAAGTTCGACCGCCTGCCCGAGCCGCGCGTCGACGGCCCCAGCGCGTTCGTCTCGGTGATGGAAGGCTGCAGCAAGTACTGCACCTTCTGCGTGGTGCCCTACACCCGTGGCGAGGAAGTCAGCCGGCCACTGGCCGACGTGCTGCTGGAGATCACCCAGCTCACCGACAAGGGCGTCAAGGAAGTCACCCTGCTCGGGCAGAACGTCAACGGCTACCGCGGCGAGACGCCGGATGGTCGCATCGCCGACTTCGCCGAACTGCTGCACGCCGTGGCCGCCCTCGACGGCATCGAGCGCATCCGCTACACCACCAGCCACCCGCTGGAGTTCTCCGACGCGATCATCCAGGCCCACGCCGAGATTCCGCAGCTGGTCAAATACCTGCACCTGCCGGTGCAGTCCGGCTCCGACCGCATCCTCGCGGCGATGAAGCGCAACCACACCGCGCTGGAGTACAAGTCGCGCATCCGCAAGCTGCGCGCAGCGGTGCCGGACATCCTGATCAGCTCGGACTTCATCGTCGGCTTCCCCGGCGAGACCGAAAAGGATTTCGAGCAGACCATGAAGCTGATCGATGACGTCGGCTTCGACTTCTCCTTCTCCTTCATCTACAGCTCGCGCCCCGGCACGCCGGCCGCCGACCTGCTCGACGACACCCCGGACGAGGTGAAGAAACAGCGCCTGGCCCTGCTCCAGCACCGCATCAGCCAGAACGGCTTCGAGAACAGCCGGCGCATGGTCGGCACGGTGCAGCGCATCCTGGTCAGCGACTACTCGAAGAAGGACCCGGGCATGCTCCAGGGCCGCACCGAGCAGAATCGCATCGTCAACTTCCGCGCCAGCAACCCGCGCCTGATCGGCCAGTTCGTCGACGTGCACATCGACGATGCCCTGCCGCACTCGCTGCGTGGCACCCTGCTGGACGCCGAGACCCTCCACTAACGTCGCGCTCGCCCACACTTTGCGTTGTGGGCAGCCAGCGTTATGCTGCCTTCAACTACCCAGCCAAGTGACGATCACGACATCACCTTGAACGCCTCTCTAGAACCCCATCGCTTTACCCTCGAGCCCTTCGAGGCCCGCCGTTTCGCCAATCTCTGCGGCCAGTTCGACGAGCACCTGCGCCTGATCGAGGAACGCCTCGGCCTGGAAATCCGCAACCGTGGCAACCAGTTCGAAATGCTCGGCAGCGCCGACAAGACCCTGGCCGCCGAAACCCTGCTGCGCAAGCTGTACCGCGAAACCAAGGCCACCGAACTGTCGCCGGACCTGGTGCACCTGTACCTGCAGGAGTCCGGGGTCGAGGAGCTGGTCAACCCGAGCAACACCCCGCAGGTGACCCTGCGCACGCGCAAGGGCGTGATCAAGCCGCGCGGCGCCAACCAGCAGCGCTACGTCAAGGCGATCCTCGACAACGACATCAACTTCGGCATCGGCCCCGCCGGTACCGGCAAGACCTACCTGGCCGTGGCCTGCGCGGTGGACGCGCTGGAGCGCGAGCAGGTGCGGCGCATCCTGCTGGTACGCCCGGCGGTGGAAGCCGGCGAGAAGCTCGGCTTCCTGCCCGGCGATCTGGCGCAGAAGATCGACCCCTACCTGCGCCCGCTGTACGACGCCCTGTACGAGATGCTCGGCTTCGACCACGTGGCCAAGCTGATCGAAAAGCAGGTGATCGAGATCGCCCCGCTGGCCTACATGCGCGGGCGCACGCTCAACAATAGCTTCATCATTCTCGACGAAAGTCAGAACACCACCGTCGAGCAGATGAAGATGTTCCTCACCCGTATCGGTTTCGGCTCCACTGCCGTGATCACCGGCGACATCACCCAGGTCGACCTGCCACGCGGTACCAGGAGCGGCCTGGCGCACGTGATCGAGGTGCTGCGCGACGTCCCCGGCATCAGCTTCACCCACTTCCTGCCCAAGGACGTGGTCCGCCACCCGCTGGTGCAGCGCATCGTCGAGGCCTACGAGCGCCACGATGCCCGCCAGCAGAGCAAGACCGAGGGCAAGGATGCTTGAGCTGGATCTGCAGCTGGCCACAGACGGCCAGCATCCTGACGCGGCCCTGCTGCGACGCTGGTGCGAACTGGCGCTGCGCCAGCGCACGGCCGATTCAGAGCTGACCATCCGCCTGGTCGACGAGGCCGAGGGCCGCGAACTCAACCACACCTGGCGACACAAGGACTACGCCACCAACGTATTGTCCTTCCCCGCCGACGTGCCGGAAGGCATTCTCGACATCCCGCTGCTGGGCGACCTGGTGATCTGCGTACCGGTGGTCGAGCGCGAAGCGGCCGAACAGGGCAAGACGCCGGAGGCACACTGGGCCCACCTGGTGATCCACGGCTGCCTGCACCTGCTGGGCTATGACCACATCGAGGAAGATGAAGCCCTCGAGATGGAAGATCTGGAACGACAATTGCTCGCCGAACTGGGTCATGCCGACCCGTATGCGGACGACGAATCTCCTATTGATAAGGATCCCGAGTAAAACGCCATGAGCGAAGACCGATCGAGCAACGAGCAGAAGTCCTGGTTCAACAAGCTGACCCAGGCTTTTGCTCATGAGCCGAGAAACCGCCAGGAACTGCTGGAAGTCCTGCGCGATGCCCACCAGAACAAATTGCTCGACAGCGAGGCGCTGACCATCGTCGAAGGCGCCATTCAGGTCGCCGACCTGCAGGTACGCGACATCATGGTGCCGCGCTCGCAGATGATCAGCATCAAGGCCAGCCAGACTCCCCGCGAATTCCTCCCCGCCATCATCGACGCCGCGCACTCGCGCTACCCGGTGATCGGCGAAAGCCTCGACGACGTCATCGGCATCCTGCTGGCCAAGGACCTGCTGCCGCTGATCCTGCAGGGCGAGCAGCCCAGCTTCAACATCAAGGACCTGCTGCGCCCGGCCACCTTCGTGCCCGAGTCCAAGCGCCTCAACGTGCTGCTGCGCGAGTTCCGCGCCAACCACAACCACATGGCCGTGGTGATCGACGAATACGGCGGCGTCGCCGGCCTGGTGACCATCGAGGACGTACTGGAACAGATCGTCGGCGACATCGAGGACGAGCATGACGTCGAAGAGGACGGCTACATCAAGCCGCTGCCGTCCGGCGATTACCTGATCAAGGCCCTGACGCCCATCGACAGTTTCAACGAAACCTTCGACAGCGAGTTCTCCGATGACGAGTACGACACCGTCGGCGGCCTGGTGATGAACGCCTTCGGCCACCTGCCCAAGCGCAACGAAGTGACCGAGATCGGCGAATTCCGCTTCCGCGTGCTCAACGCCGACAGCCGGCGCATCCACCTGCTGCGCCTGACCCCGGTCAGTCGCTGACGACTGCAAGCGGCTGACTGCCGGTCGTCCTGCGCGTCGCGGCGCGCAAGACCCCGACAATCAGCCTCAAGCCGCGCTTACTTGCGGCTTGAGGCTTGCCGCTTGCATCGCCCTCCCCCTACCCTTGCGCCACCCCGCATCCAAGGATCTGCTCATGTTGCAATGGATCACCCGTCCGGGCTGGCCCGGCCACCTGCTCGCCTGTGGCGCCGGCGCCCTGACCACCCTGGCTCTGGCGCCCTTCGATCTCTGGCCACTGGCCGTGCTGTCCATCGCCCTGTTCTACCTGGGGCTGCGCCAGCTGAGCCCGAAGCAGGCGGCGCTGCGCGGCTGGAGCTACGGCTTCGGCCTGTTCGCCTCCGGCACCAGCTGGGTGTACGTCAGCATCCATGACTACGGCGCCGCCTCGCCTGCCCTGGCCGGCATCCTCACCCTGGGTTTCGTCGCCGGCCTGGGCCTGTTCTTCGCCCTGACCGCCGCACTCTGGGCGCGCTGGCTACGGCGCAGCGAGGCGCCACTGGCCGATGCCCTGGCATTCGCCGCACTGTGGGTCCTCCAGGAAGTGTTTCGCGGCTGGTTCCTCACCGGTTTCCCCTGGCTCTACGCAGGCTACAGCCAGCTCGACGGCCCGCTGAACGGCCTGGTCCCGGTCGGCGGCGTGTGGCTGGCGTCCTTCCTGATCGCGCTCTCCGCCGCCCTGATCGTCAACCTCGAGCGACTGCGCCCGCACAAGCCACGCTACATCGCCGCCCTGGCGCTGCTCATCGCGCCCTGGGTGGCCGGCCTGTCACTGCAGGGGCACAGCTGGACCTACCCCTCCGGCAACAGCCTCAGCGTGGCGGCCGTGCAGGGCAACGTCGAGCAGAACATGAAGTGGGACCCTGCCCAGCTCAATGCACAGCTGGCGCTGTATCGCGACCTCAGCTTCAGCGCGGAGCAGGTGGACCTGCTGGTCTGGCCGGAAACCGCCATCCCGGTCCTCAAGGACCTGGCCCAGGGCTACATCGGCGTGATGGATCGCTTCGCCCGTGATCGCCAGAGCGCGCTGATCACCGGCGTGCCGGTGCGCCAGTCCAACGAACGCGGCGAACAGCGCTACTACAACGCGATCACCAGCCTGGGCGACGCCCAAGGCACCTACCTGAAACAGAAACTGGTGCCGTTCGGCGAATACGTGCCGCTGCAGGATCTGCTGCGCGGGCTGATCGCATTCTTCGACCTGCCCATGTCCGACTTCGCCCGCGGGCCGGCCGAGCAGCCGCCGCTGCTGGCCAAGGGGTACAGCATCGCGCCGTTCATCTGCTACGAGGTGGTCTACCCGGAATTCGCGGCGGCACTGGCGGCGGACAGCGACATCCTGCTGACGGTGAGCAACGATGCCTGGTTCGGCACCTCCATCGGCCCGTTGCAGCACCTGCAGATGGCACAGATGCGGGCGCTGGAGGCCGGGCGCTGGATGATCCGCGCCACCAACAACGGCATGACCGTGGTGATCGACCCGCAGGGCCGCATCCAGTTCAGCCTGCCGCAGTTCGAGCGCGGTGTGCTGTACGGCGAGGTCCTGCCGATGCGCGGGCTGACCCCGTACCTGCAATGGCGCATCTGGCCGCTGGCCATTCTCTGCGCCCTGCTGCTCGGCTGGGCGCTGCTGGCCAGCCGCATGGCCAAAACGCTGTAGAGACACTTCGCAGGAGCCCGCTTGCGGGCGATCAGTGCGGCCAAGGTGCTCGCAAGATCGCTGGCAAGCCGGCGCCGGCACGCTCAGTCACGACCATGAGCCAGCGGATAGGCGAACAGACCGATGGCCTCGTTGAGCAGCTGACTGCTCTGCGAGATCACGCGTGACTCGGGCAGCCAGCCGCCCATTGGCCGGGCGTAACCCGCGCTGAGATAGCCCATGGGCGCAGTGATCACCTCGAAGCCGGCCTGCTCGAAACACCAGCGCGCCCGTGGCATGTGCCAGGCCTGGGTCACCAGCACGACCCGGCGGACGCCCTGCGGTTGCAGCAGCTGCGCACTGAACAGCGCATTCTCCCAGGTGGTACGACTGTCCTCCTCCAGCCAGCGGATGGTCAGGCCGTAATCGCGCGCCATCGAATCGGCCATCAACGCCGCCTCGCTGGGCGGCTGGCCATAGTGCAGGCCACCGCTCGCAGCCAGTGGCAAGCCGGAGGCCCGGGCAAGGCGCGCGGCATAACGCAGGCGCTCCAGCGCCATCAATCCCGGCTGGTCGGCACCGCCCCAGCCGGGATCGTTCTGCTCGCGCCCGGCGCCCAGGATGACAATGGCATCGGCGCGCTGCGCCAAGCCTGGCCACTGCTCCTCGGCCAGCACGGGTTCACGTTCGAGCAGGCTGGCGCCCCACTGCATGACGGCGGGCAGGCTCATCAGCCAGAGCCCGCCAAAGCCGAACAGGAAGCACAGCGTCGCCAGGCGCGGGAACCTGCGGCGCAGCCACCAGGCGAGCAGTATCGCCAGCAGCAGCACGCCTGGCGGCATCAGCAATTGTTTGAGGATGTAGCGAATCGGCATCAGGCACCTCCGGGGCGCCCAAGCCTAGCAGGTCACTGAGATGCCGAGTGAGACGCACAGCGCTTGCGCGGTCGCGCCCAGGCATTTGCTAGCGGGGGTTGCCGCTACGAAACAGCTTCGAGCCACAGGCCTGACACGCCTGCGCATCCTGCCCCCGATGCCAGCTCACCGGCGCACCGCAGAGCGCGCAGCACAGTGCCTGGCGACGTTTCGCCATGGGCTTGAGCCTGCCCAGCGGCCTGCCGCCTGCGGACTTGGCGCTGCGCATGGGTTGCCGCTGGATCAGGGCCAGCTCCTCGGCCGCCGCATGCCAGCCACGCAGCCAGTGCAGGTCACGGTTGAGGTAGGCACGGATCAATTCCAGTTCGGCCGGACTGAGGCCATCGAGTTCCAGCTCGCGCATCGGCTCGGCATGCAGACGACTGGCCGTGTCGGCCTCCTCCAGCGCCAGGGCGAGGCGCTGCAGCAACCGTTCATAGAGACCGGCGCCCCGCTCCGTTTGCCGTGCATCAACCATCGAACACCTCGCGAGCCCCACCGATTGCGGGCCTTTAACAAAGCTTAGCGAAGGCCATGCAAGCGGCGCGGTGCCGCGACAAACGGCGAGCACGGGACAATCTGGGTTTCCCTCGATAGACGGCGCTCATGTATGCTACGACGTTTTCCGAAAGTCCCTTTCCTTCAGCGCCAGAGCCATGCACGAACAGTACTCGCCCCGTGAAATAGAAGCCGCCGCGCAGTCCCACTGGGACGCGCAGAATTCCTTCGTCGTCAGCGAACAACCCGGCAAGGACACCTTCTACTGCCTGTCGATGTTCCCTTACCCCAGCGGCAAGCTACACATGGGCCACGTGCGCAACTACACCATCGGTGACGTGATCGCCCGCTACCAGCGCATGCAGGGCAAGAACGTGCTGCAGCCGATGGGCTGGGACGCCTTCGGCATGCCGGCGGAAAACGCCGCGATGAAGAACCAGGTGGCACCGGCCAAATGGACCTACGAGAACATCGCCTACATGAAGTCCCAGCTCAAGTCGCTGGGCCTGGCCATCGACTGGACGCGCGAAGTCACCACCTGCAAGCCGGACTACTACCGCTGGGAGCAGTGGCTGTTCACCCGCCTGTTCGAGAAGGGTGTGATCTACCGCAAGAACGGCACCGTCAACTGGGACCCGGTCGACCAGACCGTGCTGGCCAACGAGCAGGTCATCGACGGCCGTGGCTGGCGTTCGGGCGCGCTGATCGAGAAGCGCGAAATCCCGATGTACTACTTCAAGATCACCGCTTACGCCGAAGAGCTGCTGAGCAGCCTGGATGAGCTCGATGGCTGGCCCGAGCAGGTCAAGACCATGCAGCGCAACTGGATCGGCAAGAGCTTCGGTGCCGACATCGCCTTCGACTACGACGTCGACAGCATCGGCAGCGCTGGCCAGCTGAAAGTCTACTCGACCCGCCCCGACACCCTGATGGGCGCCACCTACGTGGCCGTGGCCGCCGAGCACCCGCTGGCGCAGCGCGCCGCCGAGAACAGTGCCGAACTGCAGGCCTTCATCGCCGAGTGCAAGGCCGGCTCCGTGGCCGAGGCCGACATGGCCACCATGGAGAAGAAGGGCCTGGCCACCGGCCAGTTCGTCATCCACCCGCTGACCGGCGACAAGCTGCCGGTGTTCGTCGCCAACTACGTGCTGTGGGGCTATGGCGAAGGCGCGGTCATGGCCGTGCCGGCACATGACGAGCGCGACTTCGAATTCGCCAACAAGTACGACCTGCCGATCCGTCAGGTGTACGCCGGCGAAGGCAAGGACTACGACGCCAGCACCTGGCAGGACTGGTACGGCGACAAGGCCGGCCTGACCACCATCAACTCCGGCAAGTACGACGGCAAGGATTTCAGCGCCGCCTTCGACGCCATCGTCGGCGACCTGGAAGCCAGCGCGCACGGTGCACGCAAGACCCAGTTCCGCCTGCGCGACTGGGGCATCAGCCGCCAGCGCTACTGGGGCTGCCCGATCCCGATCATCCACTGCGACGCCTGCGGTGACGTACCGGTGCCGGAAGACCAGCTGCCGGTCGTGCTGCCCGAAGACGTGGTGCCGGACGGCGCCGGTTCGCCTTTGGCGAAGATGCCCGAGTTCTACAGCTGCAGCTGCCCGAAATGCGGTGCGCCGGCCAAGCGCGAAACCGACACCATGGACACCTTCGTGGAAAGCTCCTGGTACTTCGCCCGCTACGCCAGCCCGAACTACGAGGGCGGCATGGTCGACCCGGCCGCGGCCAATCACTGGCTGCCGGTGGATCAGTACATCGGCGGTATCGAACACGCCATCCTCCACCTGTTGTACGCGCGCTTCTTCCACAAGCTGATGCGCGACGAAGGCCTGGTCAGCTCCAACGAGCCGTTCAAGAACCTGCTGACCCAGGGCATGGTGGTCGCCGAGACCTACTACCGCCCCCTGGAGAACGGCGGCAAGGACTGGTTCAACCCGGCCGATGTCGAGGTCGAGCGTGACGCCAAGGCCAAGGTCATCGGCGCCAAGCTGAAGAGCGACGGCCTGCCGGTGGAAATCGGCGGCACCGAGAAGATGTCCAAGTCGAAGAACAACGGTGTCGACCCGCAGGACATGATCGACCAGTACGGCGCCGACACCTGCCGCCTGTTCATGATGTTCGCCTCGCCGCCCGACCAGAGCTGCGAGTGGTCGGACGCCGGTGTCGAGGGTGCCAACCGCTTCCTGCGCCGCGTCTGGCGCCTGGCCCAGGCCCACGTCAGTGCCGGCTTGCCGGGCCCGCTGGATATCAGCGCCCTGAGCGACGAGCAGAAGGCCGTGCGCCGCGCCATTCACCTGGCGGTCAAGCAGGCCAGCAACGATATCGGCCAGCACCACAAGTTCAACACCGCCGTCGCCCAGGTGATGACCCTAATGAACGTGCTGGAAAAAGCCGCCACCGCGACCGAGCAGGATCGTGCCCTGGTGCAGGAAGGCCTGCAGGTCGTCACCCTGCTGCTGGCGCCGATCACCCCGCACATCAGCCACGAGCTGTGGCAGCGTCTCGGTCACGGCGATGCGGTGATCGATGCCCAGTGGCCGCAGGTCGACGAGACTGCCCTGGTGCAGGACAGCCTGACCCTGGTGGTGCAGGTCAACGGCAAGCTGCGCGGACAGATCGAGGTACCGGCCAGCGCCAGCCGCGAGGAGGTCGAGGCCGCCGCACGTGCCAACGAGAACGTGCTGCGCTTCACTGAAGGGCTGAGCATCCGCAAGGTCATCGTGGTACCGGGCAAGCTGGTCAACATCGTCGCCAACTGATTAAGCTCGGCGCCAGACTTCGGCTGGCGCCCTGATCCGCCAAGGGGATATGAGAATGATGAAACGGAATCTGCTGATCATCGGCCTGGCCGGCCTGCTCAGCGCATGTGGCTTCCAGCTGCGCGGCACTGGCGATGCCCAGTTCGCTCTCAAGGAACTCGACGTCAGCGCACGCAACGCCTACGGCGAGACCGTGCAGGAGCTGCGCGAAGTCCTGGAGAACAACGACGTCAACGTCCATCCGGGCGCACCTTACAAGCTGGTTCTCGTCAGAGAGTCCGAGAATCGTCGCACGGCCAGCTTCAGCGGCGGCGCCCGCAGTGCCGAGTACGAGCTGACCCTGACGCTGGACTATGAAATCCGTGGTACGCGCAACCTGCTGCTGAGCAACAGCCAGGTCGAAGTGCAGAACTACTACATGCAGGATGACAACAACCTGACCGGCTCGGACCAGGAAGCCCTGCAACTGCGCAACGAGCTGCGCCGCGAGCTGATCCAGCAACTCAGCCTGCGCCTGCAACAGATCACCCCGGCTCAGCTGGACCAGCTGCAGCAGGCCGCCGAAGCGCGCGCCAAGGCAGAAGCCGAGGCACTGGAAGCCGCGCGCAATGCCCGCGAAAGCCAGGTCGCGCCGCAGCAGTCGCCCATCGAACTGCCGGCTCAGTAACGGCCCCGGGGCTGCGCCTGCAGCCCCCTGCCCTCCTGCCTCGATGACCTCAGCGCGATGAAGCTTGCCCCCGCCCAACTCGGCAAACACCTGCAGGGTTCGCTCGCCCCTGTCTACGTGATCAGTGGCGACGAGCCGCTGCTCTGCCAGGAGGCTGCTGACGCCATCCGCCAGGCTTGCCGTCAGCAGGGTTTTGGCGAACGCCAGGTGTTCAACGCCGAAGCCAACTTCGACTGGGGCAACCTGCTGCAGGCTGGCGCCAGCCTGTCCCTGTTCGCGGAGAAGCGCCTGCTGGAACTGCGTCTGCCCTCGGGCAAGCCCGGCGACAAGGGCGCCTCAGCCCTGCTCGAATACCTCGCCCGCCCACCGGAAGACACCGTGCTGCTGCTGAGCCTGCCCAAGCTCGATGGCAGCACGCAGAAAAGCAAATGGGCCAAGGCGCTGATCGACGGCCCGGCCTGCCAGTTCATCCAGATCTGGCCGGTGGATGCCAACCAGCTACCGCAGTGGGTGCGCCAGCGTCTGGCTCAGGCCGGGCTGAGCGCCAGTGCCGACGCGGTGGAAATGATCGCCGCGCGGGTGGAAGGCAACCTGCTGGCGGCTGCTCAGGAAGTCGAGAAGCTCAAACTGCTTGCCGAAGGCAACCAGGTGGACGCCGAAACCGTCCAGGCCGCCGTCGCCGACAGCGCGCGCTTCGACGTCTTCGGCCTGATCGACTGCGCACTCGCCGGTGACGCCGCGCATGCCCTGCGCGTGCTCGAAGGGCTGCGCGGCGAAGGCGTCGAGCCCCCGGTGATTCTCTGGGCGCTGGCTCGCGAGATACGCCTGCTCGCCGGCATCGCCCACCAGCACAGCCAGGGCATCCCCCTGGACAAGGCCTTCTCCAGCGCCCGCCCACCGGTCTGGGACAAGCGCCGCCCGCTGGTTTCCAAGGCCCTGCAGCGCCACAGCAGCAAGCGCTGGGGCCTGCTGCTGCAACAGGCCCAGCAGATCGACGCGCAGATCAAGGGCCAGGCGCCCGGCGATCCCTGGAGCAACCTGGCGTTGCTGAGCCTGCAACTGGCTGGCCAGCGCCTGAGCCTGTAACCCGGGATTTCGCCGTCCTCATCTGGACATTCTCTGTACAGCGGCGCATAGTCCGCGCCGTCTGCATCGGCGCAGACGAGCCAGGAGAGAGACAGCATGAGCAAGAAGAACGGCAAACGGCCGAACAAGGCCAAATCCATCGTCGCCCAGCCCCTGTTCCGCTCCCGTCAGGAGCGACCATTGAAGGGCAAAGGCAGTTACCGCCGCGAAGCCTCCCAGAATTGGGAGGCTTCTTGCTTTATGGGGTTGTTCAGCTCATGGATAGCCCAGCCTGCGGCCTGAGCGTGCTAAGGTAGCGACCTGCTTATATGCCCTGAGATAGACATGCCACACCAGCTTCCCCGTCGCGCCCTGGCCCTGCTTCCTCTCCTGCTACTGGCTGCCTGCGCTCAGGCTCCAGCCGAAAATCTCCCGACCGCCGTCACTCCAGCCGTCAATCAGGTCCATGCCGACAGCCTGGTGCCCAGCTTCGCCGATTGGCGCCAGGCACTGCGCAGCGAAGCGCTGGCCGCCGGCATCGATGCGGCCTTGTTCGACCGGGTGTTCGCGGACATCACGCCCGACCCGGCGGTACTCAAGGCCGACAGCAGCCAGCCGGAGTTCACCCGCCCGGTGTGGGAGTATCTCGATGGCGCCGTGTCCTCGAGCCGCATAGGTCGCGGCCGCGTCCTGCTGGCGCAACACAACCTGGTCCTGCAGCGCATCGAGCAACAGTACGGTGTCGACGCGCGGATACTGGTGGCCATCTGGGGCCTGGAAAGCAACTTCGGCAACAATATCGGCAGCCACAGCGTGATCCGCTCCCTGGCGACGCTGGCCTATGACGGGCGACGCCAGGGCTTCTGGCGCGTCCAGTTGCTGGCCGCCCTGCAGATCCTGCAGAACGGCGACATCTCCGGCGAGCGCATGATCGGCTCCTGGGCCGGCGCCATGGGCCAGACCCAGTTCATGCCGACGACCTACAACCAGCACGCCGTGGACTTCGACAAGGACGGCAAGCGCGACCTGTGGAACTCCTCGACCGACGCCTTGGCCTCGGCCGCACACTACCTGCAGGCCTCCGGCTGGCAGCGCGGGCAGCCCTGGGGGTTCGAGGTCAACCTGCCGGCCGGCTTCGACTATGCCCTGGCCGATCCGGAGCAGCGCCGCACCCTCACCGAATGGGCCGAGCTGGGCGTACGCCCGCTGTCGGCCACCGGTGCCGCCGCCAACGCGCGTGCCAGCCTGCAACTGCCGGCGGGCCACAGCGGCCCGGCGTTCCTCCTGCTGGACAACTTCCGCAGCATTCTCAAGTACAACAACTCCACCTCCTATGCCCTGGCCATCGGCCTGCTCGCGGACAACCTGCTGCGCCCCAGCGACGTCCAGGGACAGTGGCCCCGGGGCGAACGCCAGCTCGGCCGCAGTGAACGCATCGAGCTGCAGGAACTGCTGGCCAAGGCCGGTTTCGATCCGGGGCCGGCGGACGGCATCATCGGCGCCAACACGCGCAAGGCGATTCGTGCCCTGCAGCTGCAGCTGAAATGGCCGGCCGACGGCTATCCCAACACCCAGCTGCTGCAACAGCTGCGCGCCCGCTGAGCGCAGCCCAGCCGTAGCGCGACAGGGCACTTTGTCGACAGACGGCCCCGGCGTCTGCATACAGCTTCTGTGATAGACTGGCGGGCGGCCAAAAGCCACCCGCCCCACGGAGCCTCTACCGGAGCCCAGATTTCCGATGTCCGATACCTCCTCGCCCAAATCCGTCGCCAGCGGCGAAAAATTCCGCACTGCCCAAGGCATCACCGCGATCAAGGATGGTCAGAAGCGCCGTGCCTCGGCCGAACCCCAGGTCTTCGAGCCCAAGCCCAAGTGGCTGCGGGTCAAGGCGCCGGGCGGCAGCCGCTTCGAGGCAGTCAAGCGCAACGTCGGCGAACATCGCCTGAGCACCGTGTGCCAGGAATCGCACTGCCCGAACATGGGCGAATGCTGGTCCAACGGCACCGCCACCATTATGCTGATGGGCTCGGTGTGCACCCGTGCCTGCCGCTTCTGTGCGGTGGATACCGGCAACCCCAACGGCTGGCTGGATCTGGAAGAACCCCAGAACACGGCCAAGTCGGTCGAGCTGATGGCACTGCGCTACATCGTCCTGACGTCGGTGGACCGTGACGACCTCGACGATGGCGGCGCCGGTCACTACGCTGCCTGCGTGCGGGCAATCAAGGCCAACACCCCGCAGGTGGTGGTCGAAGCCCTGACCCCGGATTTCGATGGCGATCACCAGGCCATCGAACGCGTCGTGGATTCCGGCCTGGAAGTGTTCGCGCAGAACGTCGAGACGGTCAAACGCCTGACGCATGTGGTGCGTGACCCGCGCGCCGGCTACGAGAAGACCCTCAAGGTCCTCGAGCACGCCAAGAAGCACCGCCCGGACGTACTGACCAAGACCAGCCTGATGCTCGGCCTGGGCGAGACCGACGAGGAAGTGCTGGAAACCATGGACGACCTGCGCGCCATCGGCGTGGACATCCTCACCCTCGGCCAGTACCTGCAGCCGACCCGCAACCACCTCAAGGTGCAGCGCTGGGTCAGCCCGGAGGAGTTCAATCGCCTGCGCGACATCGGCCTGGAGAAGGGCTTCATGGAAGTCGCCGCCGGCCCGCTGGTGCGTTCCAGCTACCGCGCCGACCGGGTGTTCGAGAAGAACAACCTGGGCCTGGCCGCTCCCGTTCCGGTACCGGGCCAGCAAGTCGACAGCAGCCTGATTCCGGCGCTCAATCTGAACTGAGCGATCCGCACGAAAGAAAAAGGGACGCCGCGGCGTCCCTTTTTCATGCCTGGCCGAGCGCTACGCGGCGTAGCCCAGACGCTTGCGCAGCACCTGTTCCAGTCGCTGCGCGACCTCGTCGAACACCGGCGGGGTGGCCAGCAGATCGCGCATCTGCACCATCTTCAATCCGGCATAACCACAGGGGTTGATGCGCAGGAACGGCGTCATGTCCATGTCGACGTTCAGCGCCAGGCCGTGGAATGAACAACCACGACTGACCCGCAGGCCCAGTGAGGCGATCTTGTCACCGGCGACGTAGACACCCGGGGCATCGGCCTTGGGCGCGGCCTCGATGGCGTAGCCGGCCAGCAGCTCGACCAGGCTCTGCTCCATCGCCGTGACCAGCTCGCGCACGCCCAGATCGAGACGGCGCAGGTCGAGCATCAGGTAGGCGACCAGTTGCCCCGGACCATGGTAGGTCACCTGCCCGCCGCGCTCGACCTGCAGCACCGGGATATCTCCCGGCGCCAGCAGATGCTCGGCCTTGCCGGCCTGGCCCTGGGTGAACACCTTGGGATGTTGCAGCAGCCAGATCTCATCCGCCGTGTGCTCATCGCGCTCACGGGTCAACTGGCGCATGGCCTCCAGCGTCGGCTGATACTCGACCAGCCCCAGGTGACGCACAACGAGTTCAGGCATGGAGGTCAGAGCACCATGTGCACACGACCGGTCGCACGCAGGTCGACATGGATCGCCTGCAACTGCTCGACACTGGTCGCGGTGATCAGCACCTGCACGGAGAGGAAATTGCCGTTGCGGCTGTCGCGCATCACCAGGGTGGACGCATCCAGGTCCGGGGCATGGCGCTGGATGACCTCGATCACCAGATCGGCGAAACCATCGCCTGCGGTGCCGATCACCTTGATCGGGTAGCGCTCGCAGGGGAATTCGATTTTTGGCGGTTGAACGTCGGTATCGGTCATGGCATCAGCGGGCTCGCGGCCCGTCCAGAAAAGGGCCGCCCATGGGGGCGGCCGGAGCTATCAGTTGAACAGGCCGAAGAAGAACAGGCGGATGCTGTCCCACAGGCGACCGAACAGGCCAGCCTCCTCGACCGACTGCAGAGCCACCAGGTCGGCGCTGTGCACGACCTCGTCACCCAGCTTGACCTCCACCTTGCCGATCACGTCGCCCTGCTGGATCGGGGCGATCAGCTGCGGGTTGAGGGTCATGCTGGCTTGCAGTTTCTCCAGCTGGCCCTTGGGCATGGTCAGCGCCAGGTCCTGGGCAAGACCGGCCTTGACCTGGCTGGCCTGGCCTTTCCAGACGGTGGCCTGGGCCAGCTCGGCGCCCTTCTGGTAGAAGGTGCGGCTCTCGAAGAAGCGGAAACCGTAGGTCAGCAGCTTCTGGGTTTCGGCGGCACGCGCCTGCTCGCTGGTGGTGCCAAACACGGAGGTGATCATGCGCGCACCGTCACGCACGGCGGAGGACACCAGGCAGTAGCCGGCCTCGTTGGTGTGGCCGGTCTTCAGGCCGTCGACGGTCTTGTCGCGCCACAGCAGCAGGTTGCGGTTGGGCTGCTTGATGTTGTTCCAGAGGAATTCCTTCTGCGAGTAGATCGCATAGTGGTCGGCGTCCTCGTTGATGATCGCGCGGGCCAGGATCGCCATGTCGTGGGCACTGGAGTAGTGCTGCGGGTCCGGCAGGCCGGTGGCGTTCATGAAGTGGCTGTTCTTCATGCCCAGGCGCTCGGCGGTGGCGTTCATCATGTCGGCGAAGGCATCTTCGCTGCCGGCGATGTACTCGGCCAGGGCGATGCTGGCGTCGTTGCCGGACTGGATGATGATGCCGTGCAGCAGGTCGTCGACACTGGCCTGGCTGTTGACCGGCAGGAACATGGTCGAACCGCCCGAACCGGCACCGCCGGTACGCCAGGCGTGCTCGCTGATGGTGACCATGTCCTTCTCGCCGATCTTGCCGTTGCGAATTTCCAGGGTGGCGATGTAGGCGGTCATCAGTTTGGTCAGGCTGGCGGGCGGCAGGCGCTCGTCACCGTTCTCGCCCACCAGCACCTGGCCGGTGGCGGCATCCATCAGCACATAGGCGCTGGCCGCCAGTTGCGGCGGTGCAGGTACGACCTGCGGGCTGGCCCAGACCAGTGGCGAAACCAACAGGGTCATGAGGAGAAAGGCACGTTGCGCGAAGCTGGTGATGTTCATCCGTCTCTCGAAAATCGTTGCGTGGATTGTGAAACAGCCCCCGAAGGGGCCTTTCCCCGGCCGCCAATCATGACAGCACGTGGGTTAGTCCGGCCAATGCCGGTTTAGTGCCCCTGGGCCCGGAAAGAATTGCGCTTGCGCCTGCCGTGGCCCTGCGGGGTCGAATCAGTCGCCGCGTACCAGCGTCGGTTGGCCGAGGTTGGCGACCCGGACGCTGCTCTGCAGCTGCTCAGCCTCGCCCTGGTTGCTGATCGGCCCCAGGCGAACCCGGTGCAGAATCTGCTGGTCGCGCACCACTGAGCTGATGAACACCGGCACACTGGTGGTCTGGCTCAGCTTGTCCTTGAGCAGCTCCGCAGCGTCCGGATTGGCGAAGGCTCCAACCTGGAGATACAGGCCAGAGGCTCCGAGTGAATCGTTTTTTTTTGCGTCGATCTGCACGGGCACCACGGCCGCTGCGTGCTGCGCAGGAGGCGGTGCGTACTGTTCGACGACCGGAGCGGGCTTGGCCAGCGGCGGCGCGACGGCGGCCTTGGCAGGCTGGTTGTTGGCCAGCACCATCGGCACCGGACGGCCCTGCTGCGCCCACCACTCGTGCGGGTCGATCCCCTCGACCTTGACCCGCGCCGTGCCTTTCTCGGCATAACCGAGCTTCTTCGCTGCGGCGAAGGACAGGTCGATGATGCGGTCGGAGTAGAACGGCCCACGGTCGTTGACCCGCAGGATCACGCTCTTGCCATTCTCCAGGTTGGTGACGCGCACGTAGCTCGGCAGCGGCAGGGTCTTGTGCGCGGCGGTCATGCCGTACAGGTCGTAGGTCTCGCCGTTGGCGGTGGCCTGCCCATGGAACTTGGTGCCGTACCAGGAGGCCGGGCCGACGGCCTGGTAGCGGCGCGCGTCCTGGATCGGGTAGTACTGCTTGCCGAACACCGTATAGGGCGCCGCCTTGACCGGGCCGTAGTGCGGCATGGGGATCGCATCGGGAATACGCGAGACGTCGACGTCCCACCAGGGCGCGCCGTCCTTGTGCGGACGGTTGAAGTCGTCCGGCCCGGACAGGCCGGCCGATTGCCCCGGCGCGGTGCCTGGCTGCGGCGCTCGATTGGAGGAACAGCTGGCCAACAACAGGGCTGCGCTCATGCACGCAGCCAGTGGCAGCAGTTTGGACAGATTCATCAGTTACCCCGCGCTTCGACCAGCAACTCGGCCAGTTGGTTGACCGCCATGGCGTACATCACGCTGCGATTGTAGCGGGTGATGGTGTAGAAGTTGGGCAAACCGAACCAGTATTCGTCGCCTGCGGCGCCTTCCAGACGAAATGCGGTGACCGGTACGTCCTCGGCAAGCGCGTCCTGGCTGGTCCAGCCCAGCTCGCGCAGCTCGGCGACGTTCTTCACCGGGTCGAGCCCCTGGGTCATGCCCTCCTCGACGCGCTCACCCGAGACTTCGACGCGGCTGGCCACCTGGCCACCGGCCTGCCAGCCATGGCGCTTGAAGTAGCTGGCAACGCTGCCGATGGCATCGGTCGGATTGCTCCAGATGTTGATATGGCCGTCGCCGTCGAAATCCACCGCGTAAGCGCGGAAGCTGCTCGGCATGAACTGCGGCAGGCCCATGGCGCCGGCATAGGAACCTTTCAGCGAGATCGGATCGACCTGTTCCTCACGGGTCAGCATGAGGAACTCGCGCAGCTCCTTGCGGAAGAACGGCGCACGCGGCGGGTAATCGAAGGCCAGGGTCGACAGCGCGTCCATCACCCGCCAGTTGCCGGTGTTGCCGCCATAGAAGGTTTCCACACCGATGATGGCGACGATGAACTGCGCCGGCACCCCGTACTCGGCCTCGGCTTTCTCCAGCGCGGCCTGGTTCTGCTTCCAGAAGGCCACGCCCTGGGCGATGCGCTTGTCGGTGATGAAGATCGGCCGGTATTCCTTCCACGGCTTGACCTTCTCGGCGGGCCGCGAGATCGCGTCGAGGATCGCCTGCTTGCGCTCGACCTCGGCGAACAGGCTCACCAGTTGCTCCCCGGCGAAACCGTAATCGCGGGTCATTTCCTCGATGAACTCGGCCACCTGGGGCGAGCCGTCGTAATCGGCCGCGAGCACCTGAGACGTCGCGCCGAGCAGACCTACCATACCGGCCCCGATGAACGTCCGAGCTGCCCAACTGCGCAGTGAATGCATTGAATCCAAACTCCCAATCAAACCTGAGCGATCCACTTTCGATGCGTGTGAATCGCCATCAATATCCCGAAGCCTGACAACAAGGTGACCAGATGGGTTCCGCCGTAGCTAATGAAGGGCAGCGGCACCCCAACCACCGGCAGCAAGCCACTTACCATGCCGATGTTGACGAATACGTAGACGAAGAAAGTCATGGTCAGCGCCCCCGCCAGCAGCTTGCCGAACAGCGTCTGTGCCTGGGCGGTGATCACCAGGCCACGCGCGAGCAGCAGCAGATACAACAGCAGCAGGATGCAGACGCCCACCAAGCCGAACTCTTCGGCAAGCACGGCAATGATAAAGTCCGTATGACTTTCCGGCAAAAAATCCAGGTGCGACTGGGTGCCCAGCAACCAGCCCTTGCCCAGCACGCCACCGGAACCGATGGCGGCCTTGGACTGGATGATGTTCCAGCCCGAGCCCAGCGGGTCGCTCTCCGGATTGAGGAAGGTCAGCACGCGGCGCTTCTGGTAGTCGTGCATGACGAAGAACCACATGCCTACCGCGATCGGCACCACCGCCGCTGCCGCGCCGATGATCCAGCGCCATTGCAGGCCGGCCATGAACACCACGAAGGCACCCGAGGCCAGGATCAGCAGCGAGGTGCCGAGGTCGGGCTGCTTGGCGATCAACACCACCGGCACGCCGATCATCGCCAGGCTGACGAGCAGATGCTTGAAGCGCGGCGGCAGGTTGTGACGCGCCAGGTACCAGGCGATGGTCATCGGCATGATGATCTTCATCAGCTCCGACGGCTGGAAGCGAATCACCCCGGGGATGTTGATCCAGCGCGTGGCCCCCATCGCGGTATGCCCCATCAGCTCCACCACCAGCAGCAGGCCGACGCCCACCACGTAGGCCAGTGGTACCCAGCGCGCCATGAAGCGCGGGTCGAACTGGGCGATGACCACCACGGCGAGCATGCCGATGCCGAACGAGGACGCCTGCTTGATCAGCAGGTCGATGTTCTTGCCGCTGGCCGAATAGAGGATGAACAGGCTGCCGGTACCGAGGATCAGCAGCAGCAGCAACAGCCAGCCATCGATATGCAGGCGCTGCAGCAAGCTGGCGCGGCGGCGCAGCACGTCCTCGTCGGAAAGCGTACGGTCGAAGTTACCGATCATCGTTGACTGTGACCTCAGCACTCTGCGGCGATGCGAATTCGGCCTTGAGCTGGCCGGTCTGCGGGTCCAGCAACCAGGCATCCATGACCTGCTTGAGCACGGGGGCGGCCACGCCGGAACCCGACTCACCGTTCTCCACCATCACCGCGACGGCGATCTGCGGGTTCTCCACCGGTGCGAAGCCGACGAACAGGGCGTGGTCGCGATGGCGCTCCTGGATCTTGTTGCGGTCGTAGCGCTCGCCCTGCTTGATCGCCACCACCTGCGCCGTGCCGCTCTTGCCGGCGATGCGGTAGACGGCACTGTCGCCGACCTTGCGCGCGGTCCCCCGGGCACCGTGCAGCACCTCTTCCATGCCATGGATGCTGTAGTCCCAGAACTTGGGGTCACGCAGCTGGATATCCGGCATCGGATTGGGGTCCACCGGCTGCCGTCCATCGATGCTCTTGGCCAGGTGCGGGCGAATCCACTTGCCACGCGTGGCCATCAGCGTGGTGGCCTGGGCCAGCTGCAGCGGCGTGGTCTGCATGTAGCCCTGGCCGATGCCGAGGATCAGCGTCTCGCCGGGATACCAGGGCTGGCGGAAGCGCGCACGCTTCCAGTCGCGCGACGGCATCAGACCCGCGGTTTCCTCGAACATGTCCAGCGCCACACGCTGACCGATACCGAAGCGGCTCATGTAGTCATGCAGACGGTCGATGCCCATCTTGTGCGCCAGGTCGTAGAAGTAGGTGTCATTGGAGCGGGCGATGGCCAGGTTGAGATCGATCCAGCCGTCGCCATTGCGGTTCCAGTTGCGGTACTTGTGGCTGTTGTTGGGCAACTGGTAGAAGCCCGGGTCGAACACCCGCGTGGTCGGCGTGATCACGCCGGCATCCAGTCCCGACACCGCGACCATCGGCTTGATGGTCGAGCCCGGCGGATAGAGGCCGCGCAACACCCGGTTGTACAGCGGCTGATCGATGGAGTCGCGCAACTCGCCGTAGGCCTTGAAGCTGATCCCGGTGACGAAGGGGTTGGGGTCGAAGCTCGGCTGGCTGACCATCGCCAGGACCTCGCCGGTCTTCGGCTGGATCGCGACCACCGCCCCGCGCCGCCCGCCGAGGGCATTCTCGGCAGCTTCCTGCAGGCGCGAGTCGAGGCTCAGGACGATGTCCTTGCCCGGCTTCGGGTCGATACGGTTGAGCACGCGCAGCACGCGGCCACGGGCATTGGTCTCGACCTCTTCGTAGCCGACCTCGCCGTGCAGCTCCTCTTCGTAGAAGCGCTCGATACCGGTCTTGCCGATATGGTGGGTACCGGCATATTCGGTCGGGTCCAGGCGCTTGAGCTCCTGCTCGTTGATCCGCCCCACGTACCCCACCGAGTGGGCGAAGTGCTCCTGCAGGGGGTAGTGGCGCACCAGCTGCGCGGCGACCTCGACCCCGGGCAGGCGGAACTGGTTGACCGCCACGCGCGCGATCTGCTCCTCGCTCAGCTCGAACAGGATCGGCACCGGCTCGAACGGCCGCCGCCCCTGGCGTACACGACGCTCGAACAGCGCGCGGTCCTCGTCGCTCAGCTCGAGCACCTCGACCACCGTATCCAGCACCTGCAACCAGTCGCCAGCGCGCTCGCGGGTCACCGTCAGGCTGAAGCTGGGCCGGTTGTCGGCGATGATCACGCCGTTGCGGTCATAGATCAGGCCACGGGTCGGCGGAATGGGCTGAACGTGGATGCGGTTGTTTTCCGCCAGGGTGCTGTGATGCTCGTACTGCACGACCTGCAGGTAGTACATGCGCATGACCAGCACGCAGGTCAGGAGGAGGATGACCGCACCACCGACGAGCACGCGGCGCTTGACCAGGCGAGCGTCCTTTTCGTGATCCTTGAGGCGAATCGGCTGCGGCATCGGTTACGGCTGACTATTTGTGGTAGGGGTGGCCGGACAGCACGGTCCAGGCCCGATAGATCTGCTCGCCGAGCAGGATACGCACCAGCGGATGCGGCAGGGTCAACGGCGACAGCGACCAGCGCTGCTCACTGCGCGCGCAGACCTCGGGGGCGAGGCCCTCGGGGCCACCGACCATGAGGTTGACGTTGCGCGCATCGAGGCGCCAGCGATCCAGCTCCGCCGCCAGCTGTTCGGTGCTCCACGGCTTGCCATGGACCTCGAGCGTGACGATACGTTCGCCGGGCTGCACCTTGCTCAGCATGGCCTCGCCCTCCTGGCGGATCAGGCGCGCGACGTCGGCGTTCTTGCCACGGGTGTTGAGCGGAATTTCCACCAGCTCCAGCGGCAATTCGGCCGGCAGGCGCTTGACGTACTCCTGCCAGCCCTCCTCGACCCAGCGCGGCATGCGCGAACCGACGGCGATCAGCTTGATCCGCATTACTCGGCGCTATGCTGCGCGCGGCTCTGCTCGGCACCCTGCCACAGGCGCTCCAGATCGTAGAACTGACGCGCGGTCGGCAGCATGACGTGAACGACGATGTCGCCCAGGTCGAGCAACGCCCACTCGCCGCCGTCCAGACCCTCGCTGCCGATCGGACGCACGCCCTGTTCCTTGACCTTCTCCAGCACGTTCTCCACCAGCGACTTGACCTGACGGCTGGAGCTACCGCTGGCGATCACCATGAAATCGGTGATGCTGGTCTTTTCCTTGACGTCGATCACGGTGATGTCGGTCGCCTTGATCTCTTCCAGCGCCGCCACGGCGATCTTGACCAGCTCGTCGCTGGGCATGTTCTGCTTGCTCATAAATGACTCGTTTGCCTCGTGTAATGGACGCCTGCGCAGGTGCACGGCGTATCAAGCATGCGGCGCACGGTACAGATCGTGCGCCTGGATATAGGCCAGTACCGCATCCGGCAAGAGAAAACGCGCGGAACGGCCGGTTGCCAACAAGTGGCGGATCTGCGTGGCGGAAATCGCCAGCGGAGTCTGCCAGATGAAACTGATTTGCCCGCCTGCGCCCTCCAGGCTCAGCGGGTCGCTGACACTGCGCGCCGCCAGCAGATCGCGCAGCGCCTCCGGCGCCTCGCTGTCGGCATCGGGGCGCTGCAGCACCAGCAGGTGGCTGTGCAGCAGCAACTCCTCCCAGCGGTGCCAGCTGGGCAGGCTGCAGAAGGCGTCCCAGCCCAGCAGCAGAAACAGCTGATCGCTCGGCGCCAGCTCGGCCCGTACCGACTCCAGCGTGTCCACCGTGTACGACGGTTTGTCGCGCTTCAGCTCGCGGTCATCGACCTTGAGCCGCGTCTCGCCGGCCACCGCCAGCTCGACCATGGCCAGGCGCTGCTCCGCCGTCGCCTGTGGCGTATCACGATGCGGCGGCCTGGCACTGGGAATCAAGCGCAGCTCGTCCAGCGCCATGAATTCGGCCACTTCCAGCGCCGCACGCAGATGCCCGATGTGCACCGGGTTGAAGGTACCGCCGAGCAGGCCGATACGTCGGGCGCCGAGTCCGTTCATTTATGTGCGAATGTGTCCGTCGCCGAAGACCACGTACTTCTCGCTGGTCAGGCCTTCCAGGCCGACCGGGCCACGGGCGTGCAGCTTGTCGGTGGAGATGCCGATCTCCGCACCGAGGCCGTACTCGAAGCCATCGGCGAAACGCGTGGAGGCGTTGATCATCACCGAGGCGGAGTCCACCTCGGTGAGGAAGCGCCGCGCATCGCTGAAGTTCTCGGTGATGATCGAGTCGGTGTGCTGCGAGCCATAGTGATTGATGTGCTCGATCGCGGCGTCCAGCGAGTCGACGATGCGAATCGCCAGAATCGGCGCGTTGTACTCGGCGAACCAGTCGTCCTCGCTGGCCTCCAGCACGTCGCTGCCAAGCAGCGCACGCGTCGCGGCATCGCCACGCAGCTCCACGCCCTTGTCGCGGTAGATGGCGGCCAGCGGCGGCAGCACACGGGCAGCGATGCCCTCGTGCACCAGCAGGGTCTCCATGGCGTTGCACGGCGAGTAGCGCTGGGTCTTGGCGTTGTCGCAGACGCGGACGGCCTTGTCGAGATCGGCGGCGATGTCGACGTAGACGTGGCAGACACCGTCCAGGTGTTTGATCACCGGCACCTTGGCGTCGCGGCTGATGCGCTCGATCAGGCCCTTGCCACCGCGCGGCACGATCACGTCGACGAACGCCGGCATGGTGATCAGCTCACCTACCGCCGCACGGTCGGTGGTCTCCACCACCTGCACGGCTGCCGCCGGCAGCTCGGCCTCGGCCAGGCCCTGCTGGATGCAGCGGGCAATCGCCTGGTTGGAGTGAATCGCCTCGGAGCCGCCGCGCAGGATGGTGGCGTTGCCGGACTTCAGGCACAGGCTGGCGGCATCGATGGTCACGTTCGGCCGCGATTCGTAGATGATGCCGATCACGCCCAGCGGCACGCGCATCTTGCCCACCTGAATGCCCGACGGCAGGTAGCGCATGCCCTGGATCTCGCCGATCGGGTCCGGCAGCGTGGCGACCTGGCGCAGGCCCTCGATCATGCTGTCGATCACCTTCGGGGTGAGCGCCAGGCGATCGACCATCGCCGGCTCCAGGCCACTGGCACGGGCGGCGGCCAGGTCCAGTTCGTTGGCGGCGGTCAGTTCGGCGCGGGCGGCGTCGAGGGCATTGGCGGCAGCCTGCAGCGCGCGATTCTTCTGCGCGGTGCTGGCACGGGCAAGCACCCTGGATGCCTGGCGGGCGGCCTGGCCCAGGCGGGTCATGTAAGCGTGCACGGACTCGGTCATGGCGGCGGAGGTCTGGCAGTTGGAAAAAGGGGCTGATTATAGCCGGCTCGCGAGGCCACGCCCAGCGGCGTCTGGCAAGCGGTAGACAGCTCGTCCGCGCAGCCCCGGCGGTAACGCCCGCACGCGCAGGGTACGGGCGCCGGCGGTGCAACGGTGACACCCGGCAGACGGCGCCGCCCGAAGGTTGGGTAAACAAATCGCCCCCCGATGTTTACCTTGCAATCGAGGTTTGCCAGCCCAGGCGAGGCGGCGCCGAGTGCCGCCCCAGAACAACAACAAGAGCCACTGGAGTGCCCCATGCTGCGTTATCGCACCGACTACAGCGCCACCCTGCTGGCCAGCCCGCCCGACGTCATCGAGATCGCGGGCTGGCACCTGCACTACCAGGCCTATTCGACCCGCCAGCGCGACACGCGAGCGCCGGTGCTCCTGCTGGGCGGCGCCTTCCAGAGCTTTCGCTCCTTCGCCGCAGAGGTGGACGAGTTGCTCGGCGAACATCCCGTGATACTGCTCGACCTGCCCAGCCAGGGCGGCAACCTGCAGCTGGCCCCCGAGCTGGAGCTGGAACAGCTGGCCGACCTGATCGCCGGTTTTGCCGAACAGCTGCAACTGCCGGCCTTGATGCCCGTTGGCCTGTCCTATGGCTCGGCGCTGGCCGCGCTGTTCGCCGCCCGCCACCCTCGGCGTTGCGCCCGCCTGTTGCTGGCCGGCATCACCGCTTTCGGCCGGCCGGGTGCACGGCGGATGCTGGAGGAAGGCCTGGCCCTGCTCGAAGAAGGTCGCCTGGGCGAATTCGCCCAGGGCGCCCTGACCGGTCTGCTCAATCCTCTGCACCTGCAGGAAACCGGTGTTTCACCTGTCTTTCGCAAGGCGCTGCTGCGGCAGATCCAGCGCCTCTCGCCTCTGGAGGTCGAGCGTTATCGGCAGAACAGCCTGCGCCTGCTGGCCTTCAGCGGCTTCGACAGCCATCCGCAATGCCCGACACTGGTGCTTGCCGGCGAGCATGACCATTTCACCCAGCCCTGGGAGCACGCCCACTTCGCTGCGGCCTGCGGCATGGCCGAGTGTGCCGTGATTCACCAGGCCGACCACCTGGCCCAGTTCGAACGGCGCGAAGCCTGCGCCGCCCTGTATCGCCCCTTCCTCTGCGAACGCCCGCTGCCGGCACGCAGTCCCGGCAGCACGCGCCTGCACGCGGGCCAGCTGCTGAACCTGGAGAAGCGCTGCGAGCCGCGTCGCCCGCCACGCCAGCAGCACGCCGTGCTGCTGCATGACGAGGGTCAGCGCTGGGCGGTCGAGCTGAGCGAACTGGGCTTCTTCGGCGGCCGCCTGCAGGGCGACCTGCCCGCCGACCAGCCGCAGCGGGGCTGGCGACTGAGTCACGGCGACCTGCCTGAACAGCACCTGATACCGCTGCGCCACGACGAGCAGGGCCTGGCTTTCGTGTTCGCGCATAGCGATGCTGCGGCCAGCCAGGCGCTGGCCGAACGCTTCCACCCCGCACCACAGCCTGCTGCCGCCTGCGCCTGACTCGCGGCGGCAGGCGCCCGCTCCTAAACCTGTGCCTGGATCACCCGCACCAGCCCTGGCAAGCGTGCCGCCGGCAGGCCGAGGCTGCCGGCATCGGCACTGGGATCGAGCACCTGTACCCGGGCGAAGCCGCAGCGCTGGAAGCCCGTGACGATCTCGGCGTGATCGCGGTAATGCAGCGGGTAGCTGCCCCGGGTGAGCCGGCCGATCAGCTCGACGCCCCAGCGCAACTGGCGATAACGCGGATGCTCACGCAGGTCCGGGTAGAGTTCGGTGAGATAGGTGGCCTCGGGGAAATCGCTCAGTCCTGTCGCCAGGCGGCTCCAGAAGCCTTCGATCAGCTCCAGCGGGAAGTAGTTGACCAGGCCCTCGGTGATCACCACCACCGGCTGACTGCGATCGAGACTGGCTAGCAGCGCCGCCAGGGACTGATTGCCGCGTTCGGCCAGGATGTCCACCGCACGCACCTGATGCCGGCCATCCAGCCAGCCCTCACCGTGCAGCAACAGGCGCTTGCGCGCCGCCATCGCCGGCAGGTCCGCCTCGAGGTACTGCAACTCTGGGTAACGCGAGCAGAAGCGCCGGCCACGCGGTGAAAGGCCACAGGCGATCTCCACCACCTGACGCACGCCCCGCCGCTCTATCGCCTCGGTCAGCTGTGCATCGATCTGCAGATGGCGTTGCAACAGAAAGGCCTCGATATCCAGCCCGAAGCCGGCTCGCGCGCCCCAGGTCACCGGCCACAGCAGCTTGTGCACGAAACGCCCGAATGGCGTGACGAAGGCCGGATCGGCCAGGCGATGGCGATACCAGACATATCCGGTGTAATGCGCCGAGGGACTGATATGGGCGCTGCTGGCGCGGACACGTTCAGGCATTTTTAAGGCTCTTGTTGTTATGCTCGCGGCCCCAGAGTAGAACGCCACGAGTCCCTGCGACAGATCATGCCCGCCGAACCCACCCTAAGTTTGCCCTGGCCTGGCGCCCGGCCACTGCCCGCTGCCTTCTTCGACCGCGACGCCCAGTTGCTGGCTCGCGAACTGCTCGGCAAGGTGATCCGTCACCGCGTCGGCGAGCAGTGGCTGAGTGCGCGCATCATCGAGACCGAGGCCTACTACCTGGTCGACAAGGGCAGCCACGCCTCGCTCGGCTACACCGAGAAGCGCAAGGCGCTGTTCGAAGGCGGCGGGCACATCTACATGTACTACGCCCGTGGCAGCGACTCGCTGAACTTCAGCGCCTGCGGCCCTGGCAACGCCGTGCTGATCAAGTCCGCACATCCCTGGTTCGACGCCATCAGCGACGCACAGACGCTCGCCACCATGCAGCGCAACAACCCTGACCGCCTCGGCCAGCCACGCCCGCCCGAACGCCTCTGCGCCGGACAGACCCTGCTGTGCAAGACGCTCGGCCTCAAAGTGCCGGAGTGGGATGCGCAGCATTTCGATCCCCTGCGACTGTTCGTCGAGGATGTCGGCGAGCGCCCGCAGACGATCATCCAGTGCGCGCGCCTGGGCATCCCCCTGGGGCGTGACGAGCACCTGCCCTACCGCTTCGTCGATGCCGCCTTTGCCCGCCACTGCACACGCAACCCGTTGCGCCGGGGCCAGGTCGAAGGCCGCGACTATCGACTGCTGAACGCGGAGGGAGGGCAGCGATGAGCGTCTGGCTGGACAACCTGACCACCTGGCTGGGCGGCCACCCGCAGTGGCTGGGGCTGGCGATCTTCCTCATCGCCCTGCTCGAGTGCCTGGCCCTGGTCGGCATCCTCCTGCCCGGCGTGGTCCTGCTGTTCAGCGTCGCCCTGCTCGCGGGCAGCGGCGTCCTCGGCCTGTGGCAGACGCTGGCGCTGGCCTATGCCGGCGCAGTGTGCGGCGACCTGCTGTCGTACACGCTGGGCCGGCGCTTCAAGCACAACATCGGGCGCCTGCCGATCCTGCGCCGCCACCCGCAATGGGTCCTCCACGCGGAGCTGTACTTCCAGCGCTATGGCGTGGCCAGCCTGCTGGTCGGGCGCTTCATCGGACCGTTGCGGCCGATGTTGCCGATGGTGGCCGGCATGCTCGACATGCCGCTGCTGCGCTTCGTGCTGGTCAGCCTCGTCGCCGCCGCCGGCTGGGCTGTGGCCTACCTGCTGCCGGGCTGGGCGACCGGCGCCGCGCTGCGCCTGCCGATGGCCGAGGGTTTCTGGAGCGAAGCCGCGTTGCTGCTGGCCGGCATCGGCGTGGTCCTGCTGGCGACGATTCACGCCAGCCTGGCGGAGAAACCGCGCGCCAGCCTGCTGGGCGGCGGCCTCAGCCTGCTGTTGCTGCTGGCCATGGTCATCGGCTGGCCGCATCTGGATGCCCTGGACCAGGGCTTGATGAGCCTGGTCCAGGAACAGCGTCAGGCACACCTGGACAAGTGGATCGGCACCCTGACACGGCTGGGGGACTTCCATACCCAGCTGGCGGCCGCCATTGTGTTGTGCGCCCTGCTGTTGCTGGCGCGGCGCTGGCGTCACCTGCTGTTCGCCGGCTCCACCCTGCTGCTGACGGCGCTGAGCAACACGGCGCTCAAGCATGGTTTCGCCCGGGCCCGCCCCGATGTGCTGAGCGAACCCCTGACCAGTTTCAGCTTCCCCAGCGGCCACAGCTCGGCGGCCTTCGCCTTCTTCCTGGTGCTCGGCGTGCTGGCCGGGCGCGGCCAATCGGCGCGCCTGCGGCTCGCCTGGCTGGTGGTGGCCAGCCTGCCGGCCGTGGCGATCGCCTTGTCGCGGGTCTACCTGGGTGTGCATTGGCCCAGCGACATCATCGCCGGTGCCCTGCTGGCCTCGACCGTCTGCGGCCTCAGCCTCGCCCTGTGCCAGCGCCAGCAGCCGCTGCCGGCACTCCCGGCGCGTCTGTGGTGGATCGTGCTGCCAGCCTGCCTGGCGGTACTCGGTGGCATGGCCACCTGGCAACTGTCGACGGCGTTGCTGCGCTACGCCTACTGAGGTTCAGGCATCGCCCTGAAGCAGCTCCAGCATGGCGTGCAGCTGCTCCAGGCGCAGGCCGGGATCGTCCAGTTGCAGCAGTTGCAGCTTCTGCCCCGGCTCCAGCGGCAGCAGGTAGGCCAGCTGGTTGGCCAGTTGCTGCTGGCCGCTGACCACCCCCGCCATCTCCAGCCCGGCGACCAGCGGATGCTCGGCCAGTGCCGCATGCAGGGCGGCGAGGTCGGCATGCTCGCCGTGCAACGGACTGTCCGGCTGTTCCTCCAGCCAGTGCACCTCGGCGACGGTCAGCTGATCAGGCAGGACCTGCGCCCGCTCGACACGAAAGCGTCGCCCACCCTCGACCCGAATCCCCAGCAGGCCGTTGGTGCGCTGCTGAAAGTCGCGCACCAGCGCCTCGCAACCGATGGCGGCGAAACGGCTGGCGGCCTCGCCCACCTCCTCGCCCTCGACGATGCAGACCACGCCAAAACCGCTGCCCTGCTTCATGCAGCGGCTGATCATGTCCAGGTAGCGCGCCTCGAATACCTGCAGGTCGAGCACGCAGCCCGGAAACAGCACGGTGTTGAGCGGAAACAGCGGGAGATTCATGGTTTCACAGCCTGTTTTCGACGCCGCGCAGGCGACGTGTGGTCGGTCGTGGGGCAGGCTCTCACAGGAACAGGGCAATCGCCAGCGGCAACAGCACCGCCGTGATCACCCCCATCAGGCTCATGGCCAGGGCTGCGAAAGCACCGCTCTCATCGCTGTCCTGCAGCGCCCGCGCCGTCCCCACCGCATGCGCGGTGATGCCCAGCGCCATGCCCTGCGCCGCCGGATGGTGGACCCGGCACAGGCGCAGGATCGACGGCCCGACGATGGCACCGATGACCCCGGTGATCATCACGAACACCGCGGCCAGCGCCGCGATACCGCCGATCTGGTCGGCCACCAGCATGGCAATCGGCGAGGTCACCGACTTCGGCGCCATGCTCATCAGCATCAGGTGCTCGGCACCGAACAGCCAGGCCAGCCCCCCACCGAGCACGGTGGCGACGGTTCCGGCGAGCAGCAGGGTCAGGACGATCGGCCAGAACAGCTGGCGAATCCGCCGCAGGTTGAGATACAGCGGTACCGCCAGGGCCACGGTGGCCGGGCCGAGCAGCAGGGTCAGCGCGGCCACGCTGTTCCTGTACTCGGCGAAGCTCAGGCCACAGAGCAGGAGAATGCCGATCACCGTGAGCATGGACACCAGCACCGGCTGCAGGAACACCCAGCGGGTACGTTCGTAAGCCGCCATCGCCAGCTGGTAGGCGCCCAGGGTGATGCCGATGCCGAACAGCGGGTGATGCGTCAGCGCCTGCCAGGCGCCCTGCCAGTCCGGACTCATGCGTCCTCCCGGCGCTGCTGGCGCTCGATCAGCTTCTGCATCAGCCAGCCGGCAAACGCCACCGACAGCAGCAACGACAGCAACAGCGCGCCGACCACCGCCCAGAAATCCGCAGCGATATCGCTGGCGTAAGCCATTACGCCGACGGCCGGCGGCACCAGGATCAGCGGCAGGTACTTCAGCAGACTGCTGGAGGCGACGCTGAGCGGCTCACCCACTTCGCCGCGCAGCAGGAGAAAGACGAACAGCAACAGCATGCCGATGATCGGGCCGGGCAGCATCGGCAGCAGCAGAACGTTGAGAGCGGTGCCGAGCAGTTGACAGAGCACCAGCCAGGAGAGGCCGCGAAGCAGCATGGTTGAGGTCTCCAGAAGACGAGCGATGACCATCACCCCGACTGAACGAGGGGATTCCGGGCATCCTTTGAGGCATGTCGGCCATTATAGGCGTGATACGCCGTCACTGGCCTCCGTATTGCTTCGTCAGGCTGGCCTATGCCGCGTCATTCAGTGCGCCAAGGCAGGCTTGACCGACTGCTGCCCTCATGATGATCTAGGCCGCAACGGATTCACGCACACAAGAAAAACACCCGCGTCCTCAAGGAGGAACTATGCCGTTCGTACCCGTAGCAGAGCTCAAGGACCAGGTTGGCAAGGAACTCGGCAAATCCGAGTGGCTGACCATCGATCAAGAGCGCATCAACCAGTTCGCCGAGTGCACCGGCGATCACCAGTTCATCCACGTCGATCCGGAAAAGGCCAAGCTGACGCCCTTCGGCACCACCATCGCCCACGGCTTCCTCTCGTTGTCGCTGGTACCGATGCTGATGGAAAAGATCATGATCATGCCGCAAGGCCTGAAGATGGCGGTGAACTACGGCCTCGACAGCGTACGCTTCATCCAGCCGGTCAAGGTCGACTCCAGGGTACGCCTGGTGGTGACGCTGACCGACGCCACCGAGAAGAACCCCGGCCAGTGGCTGCTCAAGGCACGCGCCGTACTGGAGATCGAAGGCCAGGAGAAACCTGCCTACATCGCCGAACCGCTGACCCTCTGCTTCGTCTGAGCCCCCCGGGCATACCGAGTCGTTGTCGCTTCCGGCGTTCGCCGCCGGAAGCGGCAACCTTGCGACGGCAAAGCGTGCAGTGCAGCAGCGCAAGCCTCCGGGCTTGCGGCATACTGCTCGCAACGTACCGACTTGGATGTCCGCGATGAATCCCCCTGCCCTGCGCCTGCTCCCTATCTGTCTGGCCCTGCTCCTCGCCGGTTGCGACGAAGCACGCCCGCTGCTGCCCGCCAACGCCACCCTGCCGGATGGCGGCCAGTACCGTGGTGAAATCGTCGATGGCCTGCTGCAGGGCCCCGGGCGCCTGGACTACCGCAACGGCAGCTGGTTCGTCGGCCAGTTCCAGGACGGCATGCTCGAAGGCGACGGCGAATGGCAGGGACCGGGTGGCGAGCACTACCAGGGCGGGTTCCACCAGGGCATGTTCCATGGCCAGGGCACCCTCACCTACAGCGACGGCAGTCGCTATCAGGGCCAGTTCGAGCGCAACCGCTTCAGTGGCGAAGGCGTGTTCGAACAACACGGGCAGCGCTACCAGGGCGAGTTCCGCAACGACCAGTTCCATGGCCTGGGCAAACTGGAGATGGCCGACGGCAGCAGCTTCCAGGGGCAATTCGTCGACGGCCAGCCCGAGGGCCAGGGCGTGCGCGACGATGCCTATGGCGACCAGTACAGCGGCGCGTTCAGCCAGGGGCAGCTCAATGGCCAGGGCAGCTATCGCAGCGCCGACGGCGACACCTACAGCGGTGGCTTCCACAACGGCGACTTCAACGGCAAGGGCCGCTACCAGAGCGCCAGCGGCGCAGTCTGGGCCGGCGAGTTCATCGATGGCGTGATGCAGGGCTCCGGCGAATACAACGATGGCGACGGCACCCGCTACCTCGGCGACTTCGAGGACTGGCAATACGCCGGTGAAGGCCTGCTCACCCTGGCCGACGGCAGTGTCTACCAGGGGCGCTTCGCCGCCGGGGAATACAATGGCAAGGGCACCCTGACCCAGGCCGATGGCAGCCGTCTGGTCGGCACCTGGCAGCGCGGCCGGCTGATCCGCGACGAGCAGGGCAAGGCGCTGCCGGACAGCCTCGAACTGGGCCTGCTGCTGCAGGGACGTCTGCTCGACGAGACCATCGCCGCCATCCCGGCGTCCACGCCGGCGCGCGAGCTGTACGCGCTGACGCTCGCCGGGGACGGCAAGCAGAGCGTGTTCATGCGTGAGGCCGACTACGTCAGCAGCCTGATGCGCGAACGCTTCGGCGCCTTCTCCAGTGTCACCCTGGTCAACCACCGCGACCACCTCGCCGACCGCCCGCTGGCCACCCGCGAGAACCTGACCCGGGTGGTGCGGACGCTGGCCGAGCGCACTGGCGAGGAAGACCTGATCTTCATCTACCTGACCAGCCACGGCTCGCGCCGTCACGAACTCAGCCTCGACCAGCCACGCCTGCAGCTGGCCGACCTGCCGGCCAGCGAGCTCGCCGCGCTGCTGGCGCCGCTCAAGCAGCGCAACAAGGTGGTGGTGATCTCCGCCTGCTACTCCGGCGGCTTCATCCCGCCGCTGAAGGACGAGAAGACCCTGGTGATGACCGCAGCACGTGCCGACCGGGTGTCCTTCGGCTGCAGCGAAGAGAACGACTTCACCTATTTCGGCCGCGCCCTGTTCGCCGAGGCACTGGGCGAGACCGACAATCTCGAACGAGCGTTTGAACTGGCCAAGGAAAGAGTTGCCGAACGTGAGCAGAGCGACGGTTTCGAACCCTCCGAACCGCAGATCTGGGCGCCGCGTGGTGTACTCCAGCACTGGCGCAACCTGCGCCAGAGCCAGGCCGAACGCGCACTCAGTGCCGTGGCCAGCCCTGCAGCGAACGACTAAGCTCAGTTGTAACGAACAAGAGACAAGTGCATGTATCTGACTCCGCAGCACATCCTTATCGCCGGAGCCACCGGGCTCACGGGCGAACACCTGCTCGATCGCCTGCTCAGCGAACCGACGGTAGCCCGCGTGCTGGCGCCAACCCGTCGCCCCCTGGCAGCCCACCCACACCTGGAAAACCCGGTTGGCGAACTGCAGGGCCTGCTGCCGCAACTGTCCGGCCAGGTCGATACCGCGTTCTGCTGCCTGGGCAGCACCATCAAGCAGGCAGGCTCGCAGGAAGCCTTTCGCGCCATCGACCATGACCTGATCCTGGCCTTCGCCCGCCGGGCTCGCGAGCTGGGTGCGCGGCACCTGGTGGTGATCAGCGCACTCGGCGCCAACCCGAACTCGTCGGTGTTCTACAACCGCGTCAAGGGCGAGACCGAAGAGGCGCTGAAGGCCATGGGCTGGCCGCAACTGACCATCGCCCGCCCGTCGCTGCTGCTCGGGGCGCGCCATGAATTCCGCCTTGGCGAGCGCCTCGCGGCCCCCCTGCTGCGCTGGCTGCCAGGCAAGTACCGCGGCATCGACGCCTGCGCCCTGGCCCGTGCCTTGTGGCGCCTGGCGCTGGAGGAAGAGGACGGTATCCGCGTGATAGAGTCTTCCGACCTGCGCCGTCTGGGGCGCTGATGCCGTGGATGAAACGATGAAACCGACGAGCCTGATCGAAGCCCTGCAAGACGCCGACATGCTGGAGATCGACGGCCTGTATGCCTGGCAGTTCGACCTCGACACCGAATTGCTGGCACAGATCAGCGCGGGCACGGCCGGCAGCGACAGTTCGGCCAAGCCCCTGCTGCAGGTGCACTGCATCGATGGCCGCGAACGGCGCCTGTGGAAGTTTTCCCTGGCCTCGGTCCAGGCCGCACGCCACAGCGAGGAGGACGACAGCTGGCACCTCGAGAGTGACGGTGTCAGCCATGGCCTCAAGTGCTTCGCCGCCTTTCGCGGTGACAACGACGACGACGACGATGAGGACGAAGCCTAGGCCATGGGCTTCTACGACCGTCATGTGCTGCCGCAGCTGATCGACTTCGCCTGCGGCATGGGGGCGGTGATGAAGGCCCGCTCGCAGATCGTGCCGCTGGCACGGGGCCGGGTGCTGGAGATCGGCATCGGCAGCGGTCTCAATCTGGCGTTCTACGATCCGCAGCGGGTCGAGGTCGTGGTTGGGGTCGACCCCTCTGCCGACATGCAGCGCCTGGCCCGCGAACGGGCCGCGCGCTGCCCTGTCGCGGTGGAGATGATCGCCCTGGAACTGGGGCAGATCCAGGCAGCGGATGCCAGCTTCGACGACATCGTCTGTACCTTCACCCTGTGCACCATTCCCGACGCCGTCGCCGCGCTCAGGGAGATGCGCCGCGTGCTCAAGCCGGAAGGTCGCCTGCTGTTCTGCGAACACGGCCTGGCACCCGACCTGCCAGTGGTGCGCTGGCAGCGACGCCTCACGCCAGTGTGGAAACCCCTGGCCGGCGGCTGCCACCTGGACCGTGACATACCGGCGCTGATCCAGGCCGGTGGTTTTCACATCCGCCAACTGGATAGCGGCTACCTCAAGGGTCCCCGGCCCATGACCCACGTCTATCGCGGCTGGGCAGACTGAGCGCTCAGCTCTCCAGACGCGGCAGGACGATACTGAAACGGCTGCCCGTACCGACCTCGCTCTCGCAGACCAGATGCCCGGCATGCCGCTCGACCACGGCCCGCACCATGGTCAGCCCCAGGCCCAGCCCCTCGCTCGCCTCGACATCGCCCAGCCGCCGGTATGGCAGGGACAGCAGGGACAGGTCCGCGGCCGCGATACCACGCCCCTGGTCGATGACGCTGCAGCAGATCCAGTCGCCTTCGAGCCGCAGCGCCAGTTCGACGCGCGTTCCGGACGGGCTGTACTTGATGGCATTTTCCAGCAGGTTGAACAGCGCGCGGCACAACAGCCCGTGGTCGGCGCTGACCAGCGTCTCGTCGTCGTCCAGCCGGTGCGCCAACTCGATGCCTTTGGCGCGTCCCAGCGGCCAGGCCTGCTCGAAGGCGTCCAGCGCGATCGTCCCGATCAGGGTCGGCTCGAAGCGATAGTCCTCGGACTCGGCACGCGTCAGCTGAACGAAATCCTCGGTCAGGCCCAGCGCCCGCCGGACCTGCCCCTCGATCTGTTGCAGCACGCTGTCGTCACCCGGCGCCACGCGTTTCTGCAGCTCGAGCAGGGCGAGAATCGCCGAGTGCGGCGCTCGCAGGTCATGCGACAGAAAGCGCAGCATGGTGCTGCGCTGTGCCTGCGCCTCGCGCTCGGCGCTCAGGTCGAGCAGGGCCACCAGCCAGCCCAGCGCCAGCGCTCCGCTGGCAGAGCGCATCGCTGCCACCTCCAGGCGCAGGTGCAGGCCGGACGGGCTGCAGAACTCCACGCCACCCATATCACGCAGGTCACCCGCCAAACCCGGCGGATAGCCAAGCTCGACCAGCAGCTCGTTCACCTGCCCGCCCAGACGGGCATCGCCGACGATGTGTCGGGCCCTTGCGCTGCTCAGCAGGATCAGCCCCTGCGGATCGCAGACCAGTGTCGCCACGGGCAGTTGCTCCAGCCCCTCGGTCATGAAGCGGCGGGTGTCGCGAACCCGCGCCAGCGCGCGCTCCAGCGCCATGATGCGTTGCTGCAGCACATCCCCCTCGGGGGCAGCCGCCACGTCCTGCTCGGGAAGCACGCGAGGCTCGGCGTCCAGGCGGGCCAGCTCCCAGCCGAAGTAGGCCAGGACCGCACTCTGCCGCCGCCAGTGCCATAGCAGGTAGGTCAGCAGCAGCCCCAGCAGACTCGCTGCGGGCGACCACCACCAGCCGCTGGACAACAGCCCCCAGGACAGCGCCAGGCTCGCGGCGGCCATCAGCAGTGTCAGCGCCAGGGCATGACGCAAGCGCGCCAGCAGGAAGGCGATCAGCAGCAACGCCACCGGCAGGCAGGCCATCAGCGCCGTGACCCAGGCGGCGGGCTCGACGATGCTGCGCCGTTGCAGCAAGCCGTTGAGAATGCTGGCCTGGATCGCCACCCCCGGCGTCACGCCCGCACTACCGGCCACGGGAGTGACGTAGCGGTCCCCCAGCCCCGGCGCACTGGCGCCGACCAGTACCACGCGACCGCGCAACAGGCTGTCCGGCACTTCCCCGCGCAGCACGCTCAGATAGGGCACGACGGGGAACTGCCGCGAGAACGGAATGCGGATCCTGTTCTGCCGCTGCCAGCCGGCCAGCAGTTCCCCGTCCGGGCGCCCCGGCAACTCGGCGGCGGCACCCGGCTGCAGATGGGCGAAGGCCTGCAGCGCGAGCAGGGGGCGCGTTCGCCCCGGCGGGCCCTCGTGCAGGTAGACGGAGCGCACCACGCCGTCGCCATCCGCCTCGACATTGATGTGACCGAGGCCGAGCGCACACTCGCGCAGCGATGAAAAGGGCAGGATCTCACCCGGGGCCTGGCCCTGCCGGGTCCTGCCGTCACGCAGCAGCGGCAGGAGCAGATTGCCTGAACGGCAGACGGCCCTGGCCAGCGGCTCATCCTCTTCAGGACGGGCCGATTCGGTGAAGATCACGTCGAACAACACCAGTTCGGCCCCCGCCTGGTGCAGACGCTCGATCAGGTCGGCATGCACGCCTCTGGGCCAGGGCCAGCGCCCGATGGCCGCCAGGCTGCGGTCATCGATCTCCACCAGCAACAAGCGCGAGTCCTGCGGCACCGCGGTCCAGCCGAGCAAGCGGTCGTAGATCAGGTTGTCGAGCGTGCTCAGTCGCCCCTGCGCGAGAAAGGCGACCAGCGGCAGCAGGATCAGCGCCAGCAACGCCCATTCACGGACGATGCGCCGGAACAGCCGCCCGGACATCGAGAAGGCGCCCGAGCGCCCCGGCTCATGGGGCATTGCGACGCCAGGCCGGCAGATAGAGGATCTGGTAGACCGAGGTCATGCCTTCCAGGCCATTGTCATCGAAGGCGGACAGGCGCACATGGTAGGTGTCGACCGGCAGCCCGCTGAAGTTGACGCTGGGCGTCTCGGAAAAACGCTCCTGGCGAATGCGCAGGAACTGTTCGTCGCTGGCCAGCTGCACGCGATAGCGGGTGGCACCGGGCAGCGGCTGCAGCAGCAGTGTCCAGTTGCCCGAACTCATGTCGCGACCGCCCTGCCCCAGCAGACGCGGCGCCGGTAGCAGCTCGACCGGACGCAGCTCGCCCTGTGGCAGCAGGTTCAGCCCCTGACGGGCACCGACCAGCACCGCAGACTGCTCGTCATCGACGCGACGCGCCGCGACACCCCCTTCGAGCACCTCGGACAGGCTGCGCGTTTCCCCCTCCGCAATGCGCACGCGGAAGTGGGTACCACGCACCCCCAGCACCCCGACCGGGGTCAGCACCTGATAGTGTTCGTCGTCCTCCGCCTGCTTGCGCACGTAGGATTCGACCTGGCCCTGGCGCAGCATGATCTGCAGGCGTTCGTGCTCCTCTTCCCAGTGCAGTTCGACCTGGGAGCTGGACGGCAAGACGATGCGCGAACCGTCGCCACTGACCAGGCTGACGAACGTGGAGTCCTCGGTGCGAATACCTTCCTTGTCATCGACCAGCATGCCTTCGCGCAATGCCGTTTCCGCGCCGCGCGCGTCGACTATCCACGCCCGCCCTTCCAGGTACTGGACATAGACGGGCAACTGCGGAGCCAGCGGGCCGACCAGTTCGCCGTCCTCGACAGGCTCGGCCAATGCGTCCACGCTGGCGCACGCCCCCACGACCAGCAATGCCCTGCAGAACCACGCGCCAGCGCTCAAGGCACCACGCAACCCCAGCATCCCCATTTCCCTTGTCACTCAGTCCAACTCCAGGCGATTGCGGCCATTTCTCTTGGCTCTGTACAGGGCCTGATCGGCCCGGCGCAGGGTCTCCACGCCCGACTCGCCAGCCGAGAACGACGCCAGACCAGCCGAACAGGTGATACGCAGGCGCCGGCCACGCACATGAAAGGGCGCCGACTCGATGCTCTTGCACAGTTCCGAGAGCACCGCGTAGCCGGCTTCCCGGCCGGTATTGGGCAACAGGATAGCGAACTCCTCGCCACCATATCGCGCCAGAAAGTCGCTGTCGCGCAAACGCGACGCCAGCAACCGGGCGATCAGGCGCAATGCCTTGTCGCCCGCCGGATGACCGAAGTCATCGTTGATGCGTTTGAAGTGATCCACATCCAGGAATGCCAGTTGCAGGTCGCCGCCGTGGCGCCGGTGACAGGCCAGCGCTTCGTTCAGGCGCAGTTCCCAGGCCCGGCGATTCGGCAGCTTCGTCAGCACATCGGTCAGCGCCTGGCGCTGTTGCTGGTGAGCCAGCCCGTTGAGGCGCTGCAGGCGCTTGCGGTATCCATCGAGTTCGACCTGCAGGCTGACGATGCGCGCCTGCATGATCTGCTCGGTGTGCTGCTGGGCATGCAGCGCCTCCAGCAACTGGCGCAACCGGGCATGCGTCAGCCCATGCGGAGGTGATACGTCCGCACCATGGATCGATGTGATAGTTGCCATCGCCCACCTCCGTTGCGAATTCATTCACGCCCGATCAGGCGGTGACATCCGGCACCCAGGACCGCACCCAGCAACGGCGCGAGCCAGAACAGCCAGAGTTGCTCGATGGCCCAGCCACCGACATAGAAGGCCACGGCGGTACTGCGCGCCGGGTTCACCGAGGTGTTAGTCACCGGAATGCTGATCAGGTGAATCAGCGTCAGCGCGAGGCCGATGGCCAGCGGCGCAAAGCCGGTGGGCGCTCGCCCGGAGGTGACGCCCAGGATGATCAGCAGGAACATCGCGGTCATCAGCACTTCGCAGATCAGCGCCGCCAGCAGCGGGTAGTCGCCGGGAGAGTGCTCGCCATAGCCATTGGCGGCGAAGCCGGAGCCGACCAGGTCGAAGTCCGAGCTGGCGGCGGCGATCAGGTACAGCGCGCCCCCGGCCAACAGGCCGCCAGCCACCTGCGCCAGCATGTAGGGCAGCACGTCTTTCGACGGAAAACGCCCGGCGGCCCACACACCCAGCGTCACCGCCGGATTGAAGTGCGCACCGGAGACATGCCCCACCGCATAGGCCATGGTCAGCACGCTCAGGCCGAACGCCAGGGAGATACCCAGCAGGCCCACACCGAACCCCGACAGGATGGCCGTACCGCAGCCCCCCATCACCAGCCAGAACGTACCAAGCAGTTCGGCAGCGTATTTATTCATCATCATCACTCCAGCACACACGACATGAACGAGGGGCAGCGCCTCCCTGCGCCCCTCTGGCCAGCCGACGGCAGCCTCCATGGCACGCCGTCCACCGCCAGGAACCCCGACGGCCAGTCCCTGAGCCACGAGGCAAGGTCCATCCCGGACCGGTTCGATGCGGGCTCCCTGCCCGGACACCCGATCCGGGTGCCCAAACCGTCCCTGGACAGGGTCTTCAGAAGACCCAGCGCGGCCTCACCACCTCCAGCGGGTAGTCGTCGCCGATCAGCAGCAGATGTTCCGGCACCGCAGGACGGGACCAGACCCTCTGCTCGAGATGGCCTACCGGCTGGCGTGGCAACGCCGCTTCTGCCTCGACGAACACCCGGGTACGCGTGGGCGTGACCGACAACAGAGCCAAGCACCCCAATGCCAACACGACTCCTGTACGCATCAACGCCCCTTTGCCTCCAGACATCCGCCCTCTCCCTGGCGGCCTGATACAGGCCCCGCAGACAACACCGGGGCCCCTCCCTTTGACGCGGACTCTAGCAAGCACCCCGCGGGATTTGAGGGATCCGTCACATTTCTTCAGAATCAGCGAGAATTCATCGCCAGCCAGGCGATCAGAGCAGCGAAGTAACGGAGGACAGGCCATGCGCGTGGCGATACTGGACGATGAGACGGCTGAACTGCAGCGCCTCGAGCAGACCCTGCAGAGCATGGACGAGTCGCAGCGCGCGCCCTGGCTCACGCACTGTTTCTGTCGCGGTGAAGAGATGCTCCGGCGGCTCAAGCGCGAGCGCTACGACCTGCTCATCCTCGACTGGCAGGTGCCGGACATCAGTGGCCTGCAGATTCTCAAGTGGAGCCGTGAGCACCTGGAAGACTCGCCACCGGTGATCATGATCACCAGCCGCGACAGCGAGCAGGATGTGGTACGAGCCCTCAACGCCGGTGCCGACGACTACATCTGCAAGCCCTTTCGCCCGCACGAGCTGCGGGCGCGCATCCTCGCGGTGATGCGCCGTCGGGGCGGAGTCCGCCCGGCAGAGGCCGAACGCAACCAGTTCGGCGACCTGCTGTTCGACGACGCCGAGCTCTGCGTCAGCCGCGCCGGCCAGCCGGTGACGCTGACCGAGCGGGAGTACCGCATCGCGCGTTATCTGTTCAACAACCTCGGCCGCCCGCTATCACGCGAGTACTTCTACGAGCGCTTCTGGCCCCATGAAGAAGTGCATTCCTCGCGCCCGCTGGATACCCATATCTACCGTTTGCGCAACAAGCTGGGCCTGTCGCCCGAACATGGCTGGCAGTTGCTCACCATCTACGGCTATGGCTATCGGCTGGAGCGCGTCGGCGACGAGCAGGCCCACTAGCCCCGCAGCGCCAGCGCATCCACCAGCCCCGCAGCGATGACCATGCCCACCAGCTCCGGCAGGGTCTCGGCCTGCATGCGCTTCATCACCCGCGAGCGGTACAGGTCGACGGTCTTCACGCTGATATGCAGTTGCTCGGCCACCTCACGGTTGGTGTAGCCGCGCACCAGCGGCAGCAGCACGTCACGCTCGCGCGGGGTGAGCTGCTCCAGACGCGCCTGCACCTCGGCCAGACGTGAATCGCGGCGCGGTACCGGCGCACGACGCTCCAGCGCCTGCTGCACACTGTCGAGCAGCAGCTGCTCGTTGTAGGGCTTCTCGATGAAATCCACCGCGCCGGCCTTGAACGCACGCACCACGATGGGAACATCGGCATGGCCGCTGACAAAGATCACCGGCAGCTCGATGCCGCGCGCACGCATCTCGTCCTGCACGTTCAGCCCGCCCATCCCCGGCATGCGCACATCCAGCAGCACGCAGGCATTGGCGTTCGCCTCGCAGGCTTCGAGAAAGGCGCGGCCACTGGTGAAGGGCACGCCTTTCAGGCCCACCGACTCCAGCAGCCAGAGCGTCGAGTCGAGCATGCCCTGGTCGTCATCGACCACATAAACCAGTTGTTGCATCCGCGTGCAGCTCCTCTTGTTGTTATGCATTTCATCGCTCGCGGCTAGAAGCCCCTCCCACAGCGTGCAGGCTTCGTGGGAGGGGCCCTAGCCGCGACTGTTCGACAACGACTCGTCGTCCCTGCCCAACGGCAAGCGGCACTCCAGGCACAGGCCGCCCTCCAGCGGGAACGCCTCCAGCGCCCCGCCGAAGCCCTCGACGATGCTGCGACTCATGGACAGGCCGAGACCCAGGCCCTCCGCCTTGCTGGTGTAGAACGGCGTGAACAGCTTGACCAGTTGCTCGTCACTGACTCCCGGCCCCTGGTCGAGCACACGGATCGCCAGGCTGCCGTCCTGCTCGCAGGCCTCCAGACGAATCTGCGAAGCCGCGCCGGCATGCACTTCACGATTGGCCTCGATGGCATTGCGCAGCAGGTTGAGCAGCACCTGTTCGAGCAGCACCCGGTCGGCGAACACCGGCGGCAGATTGTCCGGCAAGGCGTCGCACACCGCCACCTGCGCGGCACCGGCTTCCCAGTGACAGAGGCGCACCGCCTCGCGCGCCACCTCGGCCAGATCGAGCGCCTGCATGCGCCGCTGGCCCTTGCGCAGGAAGGCACGCAGGCGCTTGATCACCTCCGAGGCATGGTTGGCGTGCTCGGTGATGCGCGCCAGGCCCTGGGCCACCTTGTCCGTCGCCGCCGGGTCGCCGCCGACGCCCTGCAGGTAGCGCTGGCTGGCGCCGGCGTAGTTGACCACCGCCGCCAGCGGCTGGTTGATCTCATGGGCGATGCCCGAGGCCAGCTCGCCCAGGGTGACCAGCCGCGCGGTGTGCGCCAGCTCGTCCTGGTGGCGACGCTGTTGCGCCTCGCGCAGTTCGCGCTCGGTCATGTCCCGCGCCACCAGCGAGTAGTAGCGCTCGTCACCGGCGCCACGATGCGCCAGCAACACCAGCGACACCGGCAGCGAGCCCCCCGCCAGCGGCAGCAGGCGCGCCTCGCAGCTCCACACACCGCCGGCATCGGCGCGGGCCCAGCCCTCGCGTTCGAGCAGCGCCAGATCGGCCTCGGCCAGCAGTTGCGGCAAGGTCGGTAGCGGCTGTTCGGCGGCGATGCCCAGCGCCCGGCGTGCCGAGGGGTTGAGGTGAGTCAGGCGCCCGCCCGGTTCGATGAACAGCACCAGGTCGGTATTGGCCTCGACGACCTCCGCCAGACGCCGCTTGTTCTCTTCGGCCTGGATGCGTGCGGTGATGTCGCGCGAGACACTGACCACCTCCACCACCGCGCCGGTATAGGTCTCGCGAATGGCACGGCTGGCGGTCTCGAACCACAGGTAATGGCCGTCCCGATGGCGAATCCGATAGGTCATGGTGTGATAGCCATCCTGCTCCAGCGCCTCATAGGCCTGGCGTGCCTGCTGGGTCTGGTCCAGCGGATGCAGCAGGCTGTCCACGCTGCGCCCGCGCAGCTCCTCCGGCCAGTAGCCGAGCAGGGTCCAGCTGGCGGGCGAGGCATCGAGGAACACGCCTTCGGGCGTGTGGCGGGAAATCAGGTCCGTGGTGTTCTCGGTGATCAGCCGATACAGGCGACGCGCACGCGCGGCTTCCCGCTGATCACGCACCTCCTGGGTCGCCTCGCGGCAGCGCGCCAGCACCTGCCGCTCCGCCAGGTCGGGGATGAAACTCCAGATCAGGATGCGCTCGCCATCCTGCGCTTCGACCGCCTCGATGGCCCTGCGCTGCTCCAGGCAGGCACGCACCAGTGGCAGGTGGTTGACCGGCAGCAAGGCCTCGACCTGCGCCAGCGAGCGCTCGCCAAGCAGCGCCTGCAAGGCCTGGTTGAACTCCAGCGGCCGCGCTCGTTCGTCGAGCAGCAGCGCCGGCTGCGGATCGGCCGAGAGCAACGGCGCACTGCGACTCATGCCGCCAGCCAGGCCAACCAGCTGCACCAGCAACTGACGCAGCCAGGGCAACCACTCCAGCCCGGCGCCTTCCTCCACCTGCAGCAGCAACAGCCCCGCGCCACCGTCCTCCAGGCTCAGCGCCAGCGCCTGGCCATGGTGGATGGCGGCGCGGCGCAAGCGCCCGGCCAGCCAGCACGGCAACTGGCGCAATGCGTCCAGGCTCATGCTCGGCTGCGCCAGCAGCGCCTCGAACAGCACCTGGTCGCCAGCAGCCAGGGGGTCGCCCTGCCCCGGCGGCAGGCGCGGGCCGCCGCCCTCCTGCGCATAGGTCCCGCTGGCCGGCTGCCAGGCCAGGTACCAGGCCTGGCGCACCTGCGGGCAACCCAGCACGGCGCGGCGCAGAGCCGCCGCCCGTTCGTTGAGGGACGGCGCCTCGCGCTGAATGCGTAGCCAGGCCTGCAGCGGCACGGCCGCCTGATCGCTCGAAAGACTCATATAGTAATTATTCTATAAAACCTTGGTACAACTTCCATATAAATTAGAAATGCCCTATAAATTACCGCCAGAAAGATTCGGTAATGCCTGCATCATTACCGGAATAACCAGAGCTAACAATCAGCCAAAGGTGTATCCGCCATGTCGATCTACGAGCAGGGCCTCGGCCGCGCCGCCGTCAACCATGTCGCCCTCAGCCCCCTGAGCTTCATCGAACGTACGGCGGCGGTATACCCGCACTACCCGGCCGTGGTGCATGGCTCGATTCGACGTGACTGGGCCGAGACCTACGCGCGCTGCCGGCGCCTGGCCTCGGCACTGGCCGGACGCGGAATCGGCAAGGGCGACACGGTGGCGGTGATGCTGCCGAACATCCCGGCGATGCTCGAGGCGCACTTCGGCGTGCCGATGATCGGCGCGGTGCTCAACACCCTCAACGTGCGCCTGGATGCCGAAGCCATCTCCTTCATGCTGCAGCATGGCGAAGCCAAGGTGGTGATCGCCGACCGCGAGTTCTTCGATGTGATCCACGCGGCCATCGGCATGCTCGACCATCCGCCGCTGGTGATCGACGTCGACGACCCCGAGTACGGCGAAGGCCAGGCGGTCAGCGACCTGGACTACGAAGCCTTCCTCGCCGAGGGCGACCCGGAATTCGCCTGGCAGTGGCCGACGGACGAGTGGCAGGCCATCAGCCTCAACTACACCTCCGGCACCACCGGCAACCCCAAGGGCGTGGTCTATCACCACCGCGGCGCGTTCCTCAACGCCATGGGCAACCAGATGACCTGGAACATGGGCAACCACCCGGTCTACCTGTGGACCCTGCCGATGTTCCACTGCAACGGCTGGTGCTACCCCTGGACCATCACCGCGCTGGCGGGCGTGCATGTGTTCCTGCGCCGCGTCGACCCAGCGAAGATCCTCACCCTGATCCGCGACGAGCAGGTCAGCCACCTGTGCGGCGCGCCCATCGTGCTCAACGCGCTGGTGAACATGCCGGCGGAGGCCAAGGCGGCCATCGATCATCCGGTCAAGGCCATGGTCGCCGGCGCCGCGCCACCGGCCAAGGTGATCGGCGCGGTGGAAGAGATGGGCATCTCCGTGACCCACGTCTATGGCCTGACCGAGGTCTACGGCCCGGTGACCCTGTGCGCCTGGCACGCCGAGTGGGACGACCTGCCGCTGGAGGAACGCGCCACCATCAAGGCGCGTCAGGGCGTGCGCTACCCGACCCTGGAGGGCGTCATGGTCGCCGACCCGAAAACCCTCGAGCCGGTCCCGCGTGACGGCCAGACCATCGGCGAGATCTTCATGCGCGGCAACACCGTGATGAAGGGCTACCTGAAGAACCCCAGCGCCACCTCCGAAGCCTTCGAGGGCGGCTGGTTCCATACCGGCGACCTGGGCGTGTGCCACGCCGATGGCTACGTGGAAATCCGCGACCGCCTCAAGGACATCATCATCTCCGGCGGCGAGAACATCTCCACCATCGAGGTCGAGGGCGTGCTCTATCGCCACCCTGCCGTGCTGGAGGCCGCCGTGGTCGCCCGCCCGGACGAGAAATGGGGCGAGACACCCTGTGCCTTCATCACCCTCAAGACCGGCCAGCAGGCCAGTGACAGCGACATCATGGCCTTCTGCCGCGAGCACCTGGCCGGCTTCAAGGTGCCGAAGACCGTGGTCTTCACGGCGCTGCCGAAGACCAGCACCGGGAAGATCCAGAAGTTCGTCCTGCGCGACATGGCCAAGGCGCTCTGACCCTTTGTGGTAGGGGCTTCAGCCGCGAGCGTCGCCCACAGACCGCAGCCTACCGTTTTCACAACAACAAGAACCGGCCCTGGCGGCCGACGGAGAACCCTCATGCAAATCTTCAAGCGCCGTGACGGCGACGAGCAACCGCACTGGCCTGTCGGCCCGTTCAAGGTGCGCCTGCCTTTCGTCCACTACCGCTGGGAAACCGCCGAAATGCTGCAGGCGCTGATCATGTTCGTGGTCAGCCTGGCGATGATTCCGCTGCTGGAAAAGTACCTCGGCCTGCCCTACGACGTGGCGCTGGCCTACGTGGTGGTATGCGGCATCGGCTTCATGCTGCCGGCACTGCTCGGCGTGCCCTTCGTGCCCGGCTGGATCACCCCCGGCATCCCCGTGGTGCTGCTGTTTCTCGGCAACTACGAACCGGGCCCGGAGGCCATCCGGGCGCTGTTCGCCCTGCAGTTTCTGGTGTTCGTGATCTTCCTCTTCCTCGGCGTCACGCGCCTGGGCAGCACGCTGGTGCGGCTGATCCCCAACTCGATGAAAGGCGGCATCATCATCGGCGCCGGCATCGCCGCCCTGATGGGCGAGATCAGTGCCGGCGGACGCCTGGCCAATACGCCGATCTCGCTGGTACTCGGCAGCCTGATCTGCCTGTACCTGATGTTCTCGGTGTCGTTCAAGGGCCTGACCGAGCGCCTGCCGCTGGCGCGCAAGGTGGTCAACTACGGCATGGTGCCCGGGATGCTGATCGCCATCTTCATCGGCATCGCCGTGGGCGAGTACAAGATGCCGGACGTCAGGTGGGGCATTACCGCGCCGGCCTTCGGCGAGATGTGGAACTACCTGCCGTTCAGCGTCGGCTTCCCCGGCCTGGACGTGTTCATGCTGGCCGTTCCCACCGCAGTGATCGCCTACGTGATCGCCTTCGGCGACATCATCGTCGGCCAGTCGCTGATGCAGCGCGCCGATGAACTGCGCACCGATGAAGTGATCGAAAACAACGTCGACCGCGTGCACCTGGTCACCGCCATCCGCAACGCCCTGCACGCCTTCCTCGCGCCCTACCCTGGCCTCGCCGGGCCGTTGTGGACGGCCGTGGCGGCGACCATGGCCGAGCGCTACAAGTACGGACGCAAGGCGATGGACTCGATCTACAGCGGCGCCGGCACCTTCTGGATCACCGGCTTCGCCGCGCTGTTCATGCTGCCGCTGGTCAGCTTCTTCCAGCCGGTGCTGCCGATCGCCCTGTCGCTGACGCTGATCCTCACCGGCTACATCTGCCTGATGGTCGGTTTCGAGCAGTTGAACAACAACACCGAACGCGGTATCGCCGGCACCATGGGTGTGGTGCTCGCCGTCTACGGCGCGGGCTGGGGCCTGGCCGCAGGCGCTGCGCTGTACATTCTGGTCGAGCGCACCCATCTGCTTAAATTCACCAGCGTCAAGGATAAGCCGAGCGAGACCGCTGAAGCCGACTGACGCTTTTTCGTTCCACACGCGCCGCGCTCGTCGCGGCGCCCCTGCTGTCGAGGTTGCACCATGCCCGAATTCAACGCCCCGCTGCGCGACATGCGCTTCGTCCTTCATGACGTGTTCCAGGCACCGAGCCTGTGGGCGCGCCTGCCGGCCCTGGCGGAAACCGTCGACGCCAACACCGCCGACGCCATCCTCGAAGAGGCGGCCAAGGTCACCGGCACCCTGATCGCCCCGCTCAACCGCAGCGGCGACGAGGAAGGAGCGCAGTGGCACGCAGGCGAGGTACGCACCCCGGCAGGCTTTCGCGAAGCCTATGCCACCTACACCGAGGGCGGCTGGGTCGGCCTCTCCGGCAACCCCGAGTACGGCGGCATGGGCATGCCCAAGATGCTCGCCGTGGCCTTCGAGGAAATGCTCTACGCCGCCGGCTCCAGCTTCGCCCTGTACTCGGCGCTGAGCTCCGGCGCCTGCCTGGCCATCGACGCCCACGCCAGCGAGGAACTGAAGAGCACCTACCTGCCGCCGATGTACGAAGGCCGCTGGGCCGGGTCCATGTGCCTGACCGAGGCCCATGCCGGTACCGATCTGGGCATCATCCGCACCCGCGCCGAACCCCAGGCCGATGGCAGCTACAAGGTTACCGGCAGCAAGATCTTCATCACCGGCGGCGAGCAGGACCTGACCGAGAACATCATCCATCTGGTGCTGGCCAAGCTGCCGGACGCGCCCGCGGGCCCGAAAGGCATCTCGCTGCTGCTGGTGCCCAAGGTGCTGGTCAACGCCGACGGCAGCCTGGGCGCGCGCAATGCGGTGAGCTGCGGCTCCATCGAGCACAAGATGGGCATCAAGGCCTCGGCCACCTGCGTGATGAACTTCGACGGCGCCACCGGCTACCTGATCGGCGAGGTCAACAAGGGCCTGGCGGCGATGTTCACCATGATGAACTACGAACGCCTGTCCATCGGTATCCAGGGCATCGGCTGCGCCGAGGCCTCCTACCAGTCGGCGGTGGACTATGCCCGCGAGCGCATCCAGAGCCGTGCCGCCACCGGCCCGGTCAATCAGGACAAGGTCGCCGACCCGATCATCGTGCATGCCGACGTGCGCCGCATGCTGCTGACCATGAAGGCGCTCAACGAAGGCGGCCGCGCCTTTGCCTGTTACGTCGGCCAGCAGCTGGACCTGGCCAAGTACGCCGAGGATGCCGGCGAGCGGCAGAACGCCGAAGCCCTGGTCGCGCTGCTCACACCGGTGGCCAAGGCCTTCTTCACCGACACCGGCCTGGAAAGCTGCGTGCATGGCCAGCAGGTGTTCGGCGGCCACGGTTACATCCGCGAGTGGGGCCAGGAACAGCTGGTGCGCGACGTGCGCATCGCGCAGATCTACGAAGGCACCAACGGCATCCAGGCCCTCGACCTGCTCGGGCGCAAGGTGGTGGCCAACGGTGGCGCCGCACTGCGCCTGTTCGCCAGTGAAGTGCGTGCTTTCGCCCACGCCAACGCGTCGCCCCATGGCGAGCGCCTGGTCGAAGCACTGGAGCGCCTGGAGGCGGTCAGTGGCTGGGTGCTGGAGCAGGCCAAGGCCGACCCCAACTCGGTGGGCGCCGCCTCGGTGGAGTATCTGCACCTGTTCGGCTACGTCGCCTACGCCTACATGTGGGCGCGCATGGCCGCCGTGGCGCAGCGCAAACAGGCCGAGGACGAAGCCTTCTGCAGCGCCAAGCTGGCCACTGCCGAATTCTTCTTCAGCCGCCTGCTGCCGCGCACCCTGAGTCTGGAAGCGAGCATTCGCGCCGGCAGCCAGCCGCTGTACGGCCTGGCCGCCGAGCAATTCTGAAGGTTGAGCGTGTTGCGCGGCCTTGCGCCGCGCTTTTTTATTCAGCAGCGGAGGCAGCACAGGCCTCCGCCGAGGACTCCTTATGCGTGAAGTCGTGATAGTCGCTGCCTGCCGTACCGCCATCGGCAGTTTCCAGGGGGCGCTGAGCCGCATCCCGGCCCCGGAGCTGGGTGCGATGGTGATCCGCGAGCTGCTGGCCCGCAGCGGCGTGGACGAGGCCCAGGTGGACGAGGTCATCCTGGGCCAGGTGCTCACTGCCGGCAGCGGGCAGAACCCCGCGCGGCAGAGCGCCCTGCTCGCCGGTCTGCCACACACGGTGCCGGCCATGACCCTGAACAAGGTCTGTGGCTCCGGCCTCAAGGCGGTGATCCTCGGTGCCCAGGCCATTCGCGGTGGCGACGCCGAGATCATCGTCGCTGGCGGCCAGGAGAACATGAGCCTGGCCCCCTACGTCATGCCCGGCGCCCGCACGGGCCTGCGCATGGGGCATGCGCAACTGCTCGACACGATGATCCAGGATGGCCTGTGGGACGCGTTCAACGACTATCACATGGGCATCACCGCCGAGAACCTGGCCGAACAGTACGGCATCAGCCGCGCCGAACAGGACGCCTTCGCCCTGCGCTCGCAGCAACGCGCACAGGCGGCCATCCAGGCCGGGCGCTTCAGCGCCGAGATCGTCCCGGTCGCCGTACCCCGCCGTGGTGCCGAAGCGCTGATCGTCGAGCGTGACGAGCAGCCACGCGCCGACGCCAGCCTGGAGGGCCTGGGCAAGTTGCGGGCGGCCTTCAAGAGCGACGGCACGGTGACCGCCGGCAATGCCTCGACCCTCAACGACGGCGCCGCCGCGGTACTGCTGATGAGTGCCGAGAAAGCCGCCGAACTGAGCCTGCCGGTGCTGGCGCGCATCGCCGCCCACGCCAGCGCCGGGGTCGACCCGGCCGTGATGGGCATCGGCCCGGTGTTCGCCAGCTGCAAGGCGCTGGAGCGCGCCGGCTGGAGCCTGGAACAGCTCGACCTGATCGAGGCCAACGAAGCCTTCGCCGCCCAGGCCATCGCCGTGGGCCGCGAGCTGCACTGGGACAGCGCCAAGGTCAACGTCAACGGCGGCGCCATCGCCCTCGGCCACCCCATCGGCGCCTCGGGTTGCCGTATCCTGGTCAGCCTGGTCCACGAGATGCAGCGCCGCGAGGCACGTCGTGGCCTGGCCACCCTGTGCATCGGCGGCGGCCAGGGCGTGGCCCTGGCTCTCGAACGCTAGAACAAAGGAGCCGGTGGCGGTAAAAAGCGCCATCCACCCTGCGCCTGCATCGCTCGCAGGGTGGCTCAGGCAGCACCGCCCCACCCTGCAATCCCGGACAAGAACAAGAGAATCCCATGCGAACCCTGACGACCCTGACCGGCAACAGCCAGAAACTCGACGGTGGAGCCATGTTCGGCAACGCCCCCAAGGCCCTCTGGCAACGCTGGATGCCCGCCGACGAACTGAATCGCATCGACCTCGGCTGCCGCGCCCTGCTGGTGCAGGAAGAGGAGCGCAACATCCTGGTGGAAACCGGCATCGGCGCCTTCTTCAGCCCGGAGCTGAAACAGCGCTTCGGCGTGCAGGAAGATCGCCACGTGCTGCTCGACAGCCTGGCCGCGCTGGGCCTGAGCGACGCCGACATCGACATCGTGGTGCTCACCCACCTGCACTTCGACCACGCCGGCGGCCTGCTCGCCGCCTGGCAGGACGACCAGCCGCCGCGCCTGCTGTTCCCTCACGCGCAGTTCGTCACCGGCCGCCAGCAATGGCAGCGTGCGCGCCAGCCCCATGCGCGTGATCGTGCGTCGTACATCCCGGAGCTGCTGGACCTGCTCGAAGCCAGTGGCCGCCTGCAACTGATCGACGCAGGCGCGAGCCACTGCGACCTGCTCGGCGCCGACTGGCGCCTGCACTGGAGCGATGGCCACACCCCGGGCCAGCTGCTGCCGGAGGTGGCCATGCCGAGTGGGCCGGTGGTGTTCCCCGGCGACCTGATTCCCGGCGCGCCCTGGGTACACCTGCCGATCACCATGGGCTACGACCGCTTTCCCGAAGGCCTGATCGAAGAGAAGGAAGCCCTGCTCGCCGACCTGTTCGGCCGTGGCGGCCGGCTGGTATTCACCCATGACCCGGACACCGCCATGGGCCGGGTAAGCCGCGATGAAAAAGGCCGTTATGGTCTCGATGAGGCGGTAAAAACGGTGCATCTGCTGGCAAACTGACGCCACCGGGCCTTGACGTAGCGGTCATGCAGCGCGAGCATGGCCGCTTGTTTTTCAGCCGTGGTCGCAACCACACCGGCGCCCCAGGGAGGGGTTCGCGCCTGGTCAGCGGAAGACTGGCCGTGGTGCCGTGTCCACCTCGACAGCCCTGGGGAACCGCTTCATGAGCCTGGCCTCTGTACGCGCCTTCTTCGCCGCCAAGGCGCCCGACATTTCGATCATCGAGCTGCAGTCCAGTACCGCCACCGTGGCACTGGCCGCCGAAGCCCATGGTGTATCGCCGGGACAGATCGCCAAGACCCTGGCCTTCCGCATCGCCGAACGCGACCTGCTGATCGTCGCCCGTGGCGATGCGCGTATCGACAACCGCAAGATGAAGGAGTGCTTCGGCGCCAAGGCCAAGATGCTCGACGCACAGACCGTGATCGAGCTGACCAGCCATCCGGTCGGCGGCGTCTGTCCGTTCGGCCTGGCCACGCCACTGAGCGTCTATTGCGACCGCTCGCTGCTGGCTTTCGATGAAGTGCTGCCGGCGGCCGGCGCTACCCACAGCGCGGTGCGCATCGCGCCGCGGCGCATGGCCGAGCTGGTCGATGCCGAATGGGTCGATGTCTGCCAGGCAGTGGAAACCGAAGCCTGCTGAACGCCCGCGTAAGCTAGAGGCCGCCGCTGACACCCAGGCTCACGCCCAGCGCAGCGGCCAGGGAGAACGGCAGCAGCAGGGTGTCGAGCAGCGCACTGCCCGGCAGATCCAGCCCCGGATAACGTGGCGCCTCGGTGCCGAAGCGTTCCAGCGGGCAACAGCCACCGTTCAGCGCGTACCAGTCCAGCCGCGTCCCCGCGTACACCACCGGCGCGTCGGCCTTGGCCGCATCCAGCGTACGCACCGTGGCGCAGCCTTGCATGGCCAGAATCAGCAACGCCAGGGCGGCGAGGCGCACGTCAGTCGTCCGAGACCATGTGATGTTCGCCCCAGCGCGGCAGCATGTCCTGGGGAATGCCCAGGCAGTTGAGGATGCGCGCGACGACGAAGTCCACCAGGTCATCCAGCGTCTGCGGCTGGTGATAGAAGCCCGGCGAGGCCGGCAGGATGGTCACCCCCAGGTTCGACAGCTTGAGCATGTTCTCCAGGTGGATGCTCGAATAGGGCGCCTCGCGCGGCACCAGGATCAACTGGCGGCGCTCCTTCAGCGCCACGTCGGCGGCGCGTTCGATCAGGTTGTTGCAGGCACCGCTGGCAATCGCCGACAGGGTCCCGGTGCTGCACGGCACCACGACCATGGCGGTCGGCGCCCCCGAACCGGATGCCGCCGGCGCCATCCAGTCTTCCTTGCCGTAGACCCGCACCTGCCCCGGCGCAGCACCGGTGTACTCGGTGAGGAACTGCGCCATGGCCTGCGGCTTGCTCGGCAGCGCGACGTCGGTTTCGGTCGCCATCACCAGCTGCGCAGCCTTGGAGATCAGGAAGTGCACTTCACGATCTTCCTGCACCAGGCAGTCGAGCAGGCGCAGGCCGTACTGCGCGCCGGAGGCGCCGGTCATGGCCAGAGTAATGCGTTCAGGACCGCTCATGGATGCTCCACTGGGCGGGTGTGCCCCGCCGGTTCATCTGGGTGGCGGGCTGCCCCGCCCTGTCACCGGGTTATGCGTCTCAGGCCAGGGCCTGCGCCAGCTTGCCATGCAGGCCGCCAAAACCGCCATTGCTCATGATCACCACCTGGGTGCCCGGTCGCGCCAGCGCCTTCACCCCATCGATGATCGCCTCCAGCGAATCGCACACACGGGTCGGGTTGCTCGCCCCGGCAACGGTGGCGGCCAGGTCCCAGCCGAGGTTCGCTGGCGCATACCAGAACACCGCGTCGGCCTGCACCGCCGATTCGGCCAGGCCATCACGGTGCGCGCCGAGCTTCATGGAATTGGAGCGTGGCTCGATCACCGCGATCACCTGCGTGTCGTCACCCACGCGCTTGCGCAGGCCATCCAGGGTGGTGGCGATGGCCGTCGGGTGATGGGCGAAATCGTCGAAGACGGTGATGCCGTTCACCTCGGCGACCTTTTCCATGCGCCGCTTGGCATTGACGAAACGGCCCAGCGCCTCGATGCCGAGGGCCGGCACCACGCCGACATGGCGCGCCGCAGCCAGGACGGCCAGGGCATTGGCGACGTTGTGCTGGCCGGTCAGGTTCCACTCCACGGTGCCTTCGACCTTGCCCGCGAAGCTCACCTCGAAGCGCGAGCCGTCGGCAGCGAGCAGCCGCGCCTGCCACTGGCCGCCCTCCCCGGTGGTCTGCACGGGCGTCCAGCAGCCCATCTCGATCACCCGCGCCAGCGCCGTTTCACTGGCCGGATGGATCACCAGCCCCTCACCCGGCACGGTACGCACCAGATGATGGAACTGCCGCTCGATGGCCGCCAGGTCCGGGAAGATATCGGCGTGGTCGAACTCCAGGTTGTTGAGGATCGCCGTGCGCGGACGGTAATGCACGAACTTGCTGCGCTTGTCGAAGAAGGCGCTGTCGTACTCGTCGGCCTCGACCACGAAGAACGGCGTCCCGCCCAGGCGCGCGGAGATGCCGAAATTCTGCGGCACGCCACCGATCAGGAAGCCCGGGCTCATGCCGGCATGCTCCAGTACCCAGGCCAGCATGCTCGAACTGCTGGTCTTGCCGTGGGTGCCCGCCACCGCCAGCACCCAGCGCCCCTGCAGCACGTGGTCAGCCAGCCACTGCGGGCCGGAGACGTAAGGCAGGCCCTGGTTCAGCACATACTCGACGGCGGGGTTGCCCCGGCTCATGGCGTTGCCCACCACCACCAGATCGGGTGCCGGCTGCAGGTGCGCCGGATCGTAGCCCTGCAGCAACTCGATGCCCTGGGCTTCGAGCTGGGTGCTCATGGGCGGATAGACATTGGCGTCGGAGCCGGTGACGCGGTGGCCAAGTTCCTTGGCCAGGACGGCCAGCGACCCCATGAAGGTGCCGCAGATGCCGAGAACGTGGATATGCATGGATGACCTCAAGAACGGGCCGCTTCAGCCCGGAAAGCTTGCCGCAGGTTAGCACAGCGCCCAGGCCAACCCCATGCCCGACGCAGCAGCCGTTTGACCCGCGCGCGCGGAAAAGATCACGGCACCTCGCAGAATTCTGCGCACGGCACGCAGGACAAACGGCGCTTGCCAACCGGTAAGTCTTGGCAGTAGGCTCAACTGGTCTGACCGGTAATACCACAATAATGAATAGCGCTCGCCACCCATGCCGCCAGAGGCACCGCGAGCGCGCCGAACGGAGACCCCCGCCATGCTACTCAAGCTCTGCTCCCGCTCGATATTTCTGCAAGTCATCATCGGCCTGATCCTCGGCATCCTCGCCGGCGTTGCGCTGCCGGAGCTGTCGGCGCAACTCAAGCCACTCGGCGATGGCTTCATCAAACTGATCAAGATGCTCATCGCGCTGATCGTCTTCTGCGTCGTGGTCAACGGCATTTCCGGTGCGGGCGACCTGAAGAAGGTCGGCCGTATCGGCCTGAAATCGGTGATCTACTTCGAGGTACTGACCACGGTCGCCCTGGTCATCGGCCTGAGCGTCGCCTACGGCCTGGGTCTTGGCTCGGGCGCCAACATCGACCTGGCCAGCCTGTCCGGCAACGAGGCAGCGGCCCTCAGCTCGGGAACCCACCTGCACGGCCCGGTGGAGTTCATCCTCGGCCTGATCCCCACCTCGGTATTCAGTGCCTTCGCCGAAAACAACATCCTCCAGGTGTTGCTGTTCGCCGTGCTGTTCGGCAGCGCCCTGAACCTGGTGGGCGAGCAGGCGGCCGGGGTGTCGAAGCTGATCGGCGAGGTCAGCCACGTGATCTTCCGCATCATGGGCATGATCGTGCGCCTGGCCCCCATCGGGGTGTTCGGCGCGGTGGCCTTCACCACCAGCCGCTACGGCCTGGAATCCCTGAGCCACCTGGGCGCCCTGGTCGCCGTCTTCTACCTCACCTGCATCCTCTTCGTGGTGCTGGTGCTCGGTAGCGTCCTGCGTGTCTGCGGCCTGCCGCTGCTGCCGTTTCTGCGTTACTTCCGTGAAGAACTGGTGATCGTCTTCGGCACCGCCTCCTCCGATGCCGTGCTGCCTCAGGTGATGCGCAAGCTGGAACGCATGGGCATTCGCAGCTCCACCGTCGGCCTGGTGATCCCCACGGGCTACTCCTTCAACCTGGACGGTTTCTCGATCTATCTCACGCTGGCCGTGGTGTTCATCGCCCATGCCACGGGTACCGCGCTCTCGGCAGGTGACCTGCTGACCATTCTGCTGGTGTCGCTGGTCACCTCCAAGGGCGCTCATGGCATTCCCGGCTCGGCCCTGGTGATCCTCGCAGCCACCCTGACGGCCGTTCCCGCCATCCCCGCAGCCGGGCTGGTGCTGGTACTCTCGGTCGACTGGTTCATGGGCATCGGTCGGGCATTGACCAACCTGACCGGCAACTGCGTCGCGACCGTCGCCATCGCCCGCTGGGAGAACGACATGGACCTCACTCGGGCCCAGCACTGCATCGCCGAGCATGCACAAGCGCGCAACGCCGAGCCCTCCGGCAGCCCACACGCGCCACTGGCTCGCCCCGGCAAGACAGACGCCTGAGGGATGACGGCGGCCCACAGACGATTTCAACCATAGGGGAAGGCTCAATGTTCGCCTCATCCAAACGAGTCGATTCGATCGTTCAGAAGCTCCTTGAGCCCATAGAGCGCGGACAATGGGCCGTGGGCCAGATGCTGCCAGGACAACGAGAGCTGGCCGAGCAACTCCAGATCAGCCGCCCCAGCCTGCGTGAAGCCATCACCGTGCTGGAAACGCTGGGCGTCCTGCGCTCCCTGCCGGGCAAGGGCGTGCAGGTGCTGGACAGCTCGCCGCAGCGACGCGACGGCGCGGCCCGGCAAGCGATTCCTCGCTCGGCCACCCTGGAGAACGTGCTGCAACTGCGCTACGCCCTGGAGCCATTCATCGCCGGCCTGGTGGCGCAGTCGATCGACGACAGCGCGCTGAGCCAGCTGCGCCTGCTCGTTCTGGACATGCGCGAAGCGGTGGAGGAACGCAATCCGCAGGCGCTGGGCACGGCCTACTCGGCCTTCCATCGCAAGCTGGTGGCAATCACCTCCAATCCGATCTTCCTCAGCGTGTCCCAGCAGACCGCTGGCGCACTGGAGCAAAGCGACGGCCCGACCCTGCGCGAGCCTGAACACGCCGAGCAGGTTCTCGAAGAGCACGAAACCATCCTGCGCGCCATTCGCCGCCGTGACAGCGAACTGGCCAGCCGCGCCATGCGCCAGCACATCCTCAACGAAGGCAGCCGTCTCGACCTGCAGCTGCAACTGCCAGAAACCTGAACGCGGCTCGTGCCCTCGGAGAACCTCAGCGATGCGAGTCATCACCCCCGGCCCAGCGCCCGCGCAGCAGCAGCAGCAGCCTCCGCAGGGCATGAGCAGACCGCCGGAACAGACGCTCTACGAGGCACTGCAGGGCGCCATACTGCAACGCCGCCTGGCACCGGCGGCAGCGCTGGACAAGGCGACGCTCGGCCAATTGTTCGGCCTGAGCAGCAACGCCGTGCAGCGAGCGCTGCAACGTCTGGCGCAGGATGGCGCCGTGGAACTGCCAGCCAACCAACCCGCACGGGTGACGCGCCCCTGCGCAAAACGCGCCGGCAAGTTGCTGCAGGCCCGCCTGTCACTCGAGACGCAGATCCTCAGGTTGCTCCCTGCCCGCCTGGAACAGGCCGAACTCGAAAGCCTCTGCGGCCAGGTACAACGCCAGCGTGACTGCCTGCAGCGACGCGACCACGCAGGCCTGATCGAAGCTGTGAACGGCGTGCACCTTCAGCTGGCAACGCTGGCGGACAACCCCTGGCTCCGGGACTTTCTCGCCAGGCTCCTGCGCCAGACCTCCCTGCATGTCGCGCTCAGCCGCACCCAGCCCTACGATGCAAGCGCCTGCGATGAGCAGCAGCGACTGATCGAGCGGCTGACCGAAGGTGACAACGCCGGTGCTGAAACCCTGATGGAGCATCACCTGCGCAACCTGTTCGCCCGCCTGCGCTTCATCCCGCCGCCCACCACCGACCTGCACGCCGCCTTTGCCGGCAGGTTGGCAAGCAGAGCCACGGCACGAATCCGACGCTAGGTTCGCAGCCGAACAGAATCAAACGCTTGCTTGGATTGCGCTTTCAACTGGCTTTGAGGCAGCATCGTTCGGGCGACTGGCACAACAGCTGCATCGTCACGCCTGCCCCATCACAGACAGAAGCCGAGGCCCACCATGCGCATCGTCCAAGCCACCCTGGAGCACCTGGACCTGTTGAACCCGCTGTTCGTCAAATACCGCGAGTTCTATAACGAACTGCCGTACCCGGAGTCCTCGCGCAAGTTTCTCGAAAAACGCCTGCGCCGCAAGGAGTCGGTGATCTACCTCGCCCTGGCCGACGACGAAGACAAGCTGCTCGGATTCTGCCAGCTGTACCCCAGCTACTCCTCGCTGTCGCTCAAACGCGTGTGGATCCTCAACGACATCTATGTCGCCGAAGACGCTCGCCGCCAGTTGGTAGCCGACCGCCTGCTGCATACCGCCAAGCAGATGGCCAAGGACACCCACGCGGTGCGCATGCGCGTGGCCACCAGCCGTGACAATGAAGTCGCGCAGAAGGTCTACGAGTCCATCGGCTTCGTCGAAGACGAGCAGTTCAAGAACTACGTGCTGCCGATCAACAGCGACTGAGCCTCACCCGCCCAGGCTCAGCAGCAGGCCCAACAACAGCGGCAGCACGAGCGCAGCCAGGGTCAGCAGCCGCGCAGGCTGCAGCGTAGGCCGCTGCAAGGCCCGGCTGCGGCGCTGCTGCAACGGCTGTTGCAAGGCCAGTTGAAACTCCGACAGCGCCTCGAAGCGCGCCTGCGGCTGCGGGGCCAGTGCCCGCGCCAGCACGCCATCCCAGCCCTGGGGGGCGCGCACGGCAAAGTTGGCCAGGGGCACGTAGCAATGTCCGGGACCGACATCCGCTCGCGCCGCCTCGGGCCATTGCCCGCACAACAGCCAGTACGCCAGCGCCGCCAGCGCGAACTGGTCGGCGCGGCCATCCAGGGCACGCCCGCTGCGCAGTTCCGGCGCCAGAGGCAGCGCATGCTCGGGCAACGGCTGACGCGCCACGGTGGGCAGAATCGCTGCGGCGCCGGGCAGCAACAGCACCCGGCCGTCATCGCCCAGCAGGATCTGCCTCGGGTTGAGCCACAGCCCCTGCATGCCCCGGCGCTGCAACGAGCGCACGGCGCCGATCAGTTGCGCCAGCACGCTCAGCAGCGTTTGCGCATCGGGCGCCCCCTGAGCGGCCACCCAGTCGACCAGATTGCGCATGCCACGGGGCGGCGCGGCCAGCACCAGGTAGGCCCGCGTGCGGGCACGCAGTGACGACAGCACCTGCGGCAGCGCCTGGTGCGTGCTGCGCCGCAACGCCCACTCACGCTGCCAGAACGCCTCGTCGGCTGCCTCTTCGGCAAACCACAGCAGCGCGTCTCTTCCCGCCTCGTCACGGGCGAGGAACATCCGCCCGGCAGGCCCATAGGCGCAGTCGCGGCGCAGCGTCCAACCGTCGATCCGCTGACCGCACGCCACCTCGGCCAATGCCGGGCAGCTCGCCACGGGTGCCAGCACCGGCCACTCCTCGCCCGCTCCGGCACGCAGCAGCACCGCCGCCCCGGGGGCCTGCAGCAGAGGCTGGAGCAGCTCGCCCGGGGACGCGTCGAGCTGACCGCACAATGCCTGCAGATCGCTGACGTCGAGCAACGGCTGCGGCGCCAGCAACACCCGCTCGTCACGCTGCAACAGCAGACTGTGCTGCACCAGGGCCAGCTCCGCCTGCCCGCCCAGAGCCTGACCGTCACGCCCGACCAGGGTGCTCGGCGCGCCGCAGCGAACCCGCGTCAGGCCGACGCTGCCTGCCTGCAGAAACTGCAGTTCCTCGCCCTGGATCAACAGCATGCCGGCATGCAGCTCGGCCACGCCCTGCCCGTTCTGGCGCCGGCGGAACAGCTGCAGGTTCAACGCCGCCAGCACCTGGCGCGCGGCCTGGGTCTCGCTCCAGCTTTGCGGGGTACAGCGGAAATCGGCGAACAAGGCATCGAGGTGGCGCTCCAGGTACTGCACCACATCGGGGCAGTGGCGCGCCCAAAGGAGCATCACCAGCAGCAACGGCTGGCGCTGCTGACGGCCCGCCAGCCACATGGCCCGCGTGCGCGCAGCCTGCTGCGGCAAGTCCAGTCCCGCGCCGGACGCCAGACTGACGCCGGGATGTTCGAGCAGTTGCAACGCCATACCCCGCCCTCCTGTAGCAGCGATGTCACTGCCAGCGTTGCAGCCTTTGTGCCGACTTGTGGCAAAGGCCACCCGCACTTATGGTGAACGGGTCTTTTCCATGAGCCTGTCTGCATGTGGTCCTTCAAGGCCTGGCGCCGCCGCCGCACCCTCGAACACAACCCAATCGATCCCGCCCAGTGGGCCGAGGTGCGCAGGCACCTGCCCATTCTCGACGGCCTCGATGAAGAGGAAGAGCAACTGCTGCGCAAACGCGCGGTGCTGTTCCTGCACGACAAGCACCTGACCACGCTGTCCGGCCTCGCGCTCGGCCCGGTCGAGCGCCTGCTGCTGGCCGTGCAGGCGCAGCTGCCGTTGCTGCACCTGGGCGAACTGGAGTGGTATCGCGGCTTTCACGAAATCGTGCTGTACCCGGATGACTTCCTCAGCCCGCAGCGCCATCGCGACGCCAGCGGCATCGAGCACGAGTGGGATGACGCCCGCAGCGGCGAGGCCTGGCAACAGGGTCCGGTGATCCTGGCCTGGCCCGGCGTCGTGGCCAGCGGCGGCTGGGAGGGCTACAACCTGGTCATCCACGAACTGGCGCACAAGCTGGACATGCTCGATGGCACTGCCAACGGCTTGCCGCCCCTGCACCGGGACATGCGTGTGCTCGATTGGGCCAATGCCATGCAGACGGCCTATGAACGGATGAATGCCGAACTGGATGCCGACCCCGAGGCACACACGGCCATCGACCCCTATGCCGCCGAAGACCCGGCGGAGTTCTTCGCCGTGACCAGCGAATACTTCTTCACCGCCCCGGACCTGCTGGCAGCGGCCTTTCCCGAGGTCTACCGGCAGCTGTCACTGTTCTACCGCCAGGACACCCTGGCCAGGCTGCAGCGCCTGCAGGCGGAGCACCCCGACTACAGGGAGGTCGAAAACGCGACCAATGGCTGAGTAGGCCAACGTAGTAACGCCATGCGAATACGCCTATAATGCGCCCCACTTTTTTGGCCCTCCCTGGGAGTTCCCCCATGAGCTACAGCAAGATCCCGGCTGGCAAAGACCTGCCGAACGACATCTACGTCGCCATCGAGATCCCGGCCAATCACGCGCCGATCAAATACGAAATCGACCACGACACCGATTGCCTGATGGTCGACCGTTTCATGGCCACCCCGATGTTCTACCCGGCCAACTACGGTTTCATCCCGCACACCCTGGCTGACGACGGCGACCCCCTCGACGTGCTGGTCGTGACCCCCTACCCGGTCGCTCCGGGTTCGGTGATCCGCGCGCGTCCGGTCGGCGTACTGCACATGAGCGACGAAGCCGGCGGCGACGCCAAGCTGGTTGCCGTACCGCACGACAAACTGACCGTTCTGTACAAGGACGTTCAGGAATACACCGACCTGCCCGCGCTGCTGATCGAACAGATCAAGCACTTCTTCGAGAACTACAAGGATCTCGAGAAGGGCAAGTGGGTCAAGGTAGAAGGCTGGGGCGGCGCTGAAGAAGCCCGCGGCCTGATCAACAAGGCAGTCGCGGCTTACCAAAAATAAGCCCTGACCACCTCCGAAAAGCCGGCCACAAGCCGGCTTTTTTATTGCCTGGAACAATCCGACCGGGCCGCTGCCCCCTGGTGAGGTGTCTGTTGAGCAGGCAACGCAGCGCCTTTACCCCGGGCTGGAGCGAGCGCTCACCCGCGCGGCTGTTCGATCAGGACTACAGCCCCGGCGACGTAGCCTGTTTGCCAGGGCCTGATGCACTGCGACTGAAACGGCCCTGATTCTGGAGGCTGTGCAGAGGACTAGAAATCTGCTGGCAAGTGGGCTGGCCGCTCGCAGGCAACCGTCTCCATCTTTGCCGGCACCGACATTTCGAACAGTTCCAGGTCAGGCGAGATGGCGGTTTCGTTGTGCTTGAGGCCTGGCGGGATGTACAGCGACTCGCCCGTCTCCACCCGGATCGTGCGCCCATCCTCAAATTGAAGTTCGATCCAGCCGCGCAGGGCATAGACAAAGTGCACGTCGCAGATGTGGTAGTGCCACCCTGTCTGCTCCATCACATCGGTAGCGCAAGTGACCTGGGCCCTTGCAAGACCTCCAGTGGCATCGGTCAGTCCCAGATCGCGGTATTTGAAGAATGCACGACGTCCGGCAACCATCGCAGCATGCTCTGGAGTCACGTAGGTCAGTTTTCCAGCAAGTTCGTCAACGGACGCCGGTAGCTCCAGCGCCACGTCCAATTGGGTCTGTGCCATAACCTTCCTTACTTTCTCAATGATCAATCATGCGAGATCGAGTCCACCCTCTCCCCAGCCGTCAGGCCAGGTTGATGACTCACTCATTCCAGGTCCTGCATGCTTGCTTCGGCGCAGATCAAGCCGCCCCGACAGCCCCGTACGTCCAAGGAAGTACTGCCAAGGCATTCAACGCAGCTCGTCCCGAACCTGTCCTGGCGGCACACCTACTTCAACGTCCCCGTCTTGCCGACACCGCTGGCCAGGTACCCTCCATCGACAGGCAAGTACGCACCGTTGATGTATGCAGCGCCATCAGAGAGAAGAAACAGAATTGTCGCCGTCATATCATCCAGTGCGCCAAGGCGGCGGGCCGGAATCATTGACGTGTACGCCTCGACGGTCTCCGCCGTGTAACTCGCCTCGGTCATCGGCGTTACAACGGGGCCAGGGGCAATTGCATTAGCCGTGATGCCATGCGGCCCGAGCTCCATCGAGAGCTGCCTGGTCAGTCCGACCATCGCGGCCTTGGATGTACCGTAAGCCGTGCGGCCAATGCCGGCGCGCACTGCGCTGACCGATGCCACGTTGACGATACGACCATATCCGGCCTTGACCATGCTTCGTCCTGCGCGCTGGGCACACAGGAAGGTGCCGGTCACGTTCACCGCCATTACCTTGTTGAAAAGGTCGACCGGATAGTCGATGAATGCATGAATACCCAGGATGCCGGCGCTGTTCAGCAACAGATGGGTCGTACTGCCGTACCAGTGTTCGGCAGCGTTGAAGGCCGAATCGACGGAGCTCGCATCCGACACATCGACCGGCACCGCCATCGCACTACCACCTTGGTCCTGAATCGACCTGGCCACTCGAGTAGCGTTTTCGATATTCACGTCGGCTACGACAACGCGAGCACCTCGAGCCGCAAGTGCAACCACCGCGGCTTCGCCAATTCCCGATCCGCCGCCAGTGACAAAGGCCGTCTTGTTCTCGAACCTCATGTCGCATACCTCACTTCTTATTGATGGGTTTTCAACGACAGCGCTTGGCAGCACTTTCTTTTCGACAGGTCATCAGGGGCACGGCAATCGCACCTGTCTCCTGTCCACCCGTTATCGCCCAGCTTGCCGCAGCGCCATCAGCCGCTGCCATTCGTGCAACTACGTATAGGGATTGGTAGCCTGCGAGGAAATACTTCCTGGATCAGTTCATCTGCACGGTGAAAGGCCATGACGACCCCGACGCCTCGACAACTGCAGGACCTTGAGCGCCTGGCATTTCAGGTTTCGCCCGCACCTCAGATGATTACCGGGGATCGCTACATTCTTGAACTCAACGATGCCTTTGCAGCCCTGTTCGGGTACAGGCGCGAGGAAATGATAGGTGAGCTTCTGCTGAAGCTTTACCCATCGAGAGCGGACTATCAGGCCATCGGAGCTCGCAGCCTGAACTGGCTGCGGCACGCCGAGAACGGTGCCTATTCGGATGAGCGCTTCATGCAGCACCGCAGTGGCGAGGTTTTCTGGGCACGCGCCAGAGGCTACACATTGACGCCGGAGGATCCTTTCCACCTGATGGTCTGGCACTTCGAGCGCATCGACCAGGTCGTTCGTCCAACCGTCAACCTGACACCGAGAGAGCGTGAAATAGCGGCTCATATCGTCAACGGCCTCACCTGCAAAGAGATCGGGCGCAGGCTCGATATCTCGCACCGGACTGTCGAGGTGCATCGGGGTCGGCTGATGAAGAAACTGGCGGCAAAGAACAGCGCCGAGCTGGTCTCAAAGATCATCGTCCTGAAGTAGATTCCCCGCCCACCCGAGCGAACCCCGGGGCCGATCCACAATCTCGACAGCCCCTCCTGGCCCCGTCCGTCGAACGCGGCCCTCAAGGCGCCATGGGCAAAAAAGAGATCCCCGGTGACGTGACGACAAAGAACTCGCAACGCTGGCTTTATCCTCAACCCGTGACAGAAGCAACGCCCGGACCAGACTCCTGAAAATCAGGCACTTATAATTCAGCAGCTCATGCGAGCCGAAAACCCGCCAGCACGCGTATGCTCATTGCCTTTCGCTCCTGGCCGACAGTGCGAATTCGCTACCCTCGGACAAACCGGCCATGCGCCGATATGCTCTAATCGATCACCACACCTGACCCGCCAGGCCCAATGGACATGATGAACCTGACCGTACGCAATCGAATCATTGGCAGCTTCCTGCTGATCATCGCCATTCTGGCCCTGCTGGCAGGCGCCTCGTATCTGCGCCTGGCGCAGATCGAGAAAGGCACGCAGAGCATGCTCGATGACTCCGTTCCGGGTGCCTACTACATCAACAAGACGCAGAACGAGTGGGCGCGGCATATGCTGGAAACCCGCCGCACCCTGGTCGACCTGGTGACGCGCTCGAATTCGACGGTAATGACCGCCCACCAGGAGGAGTTCGCCAGAATCGAAAGCAGCCTGGTGGAACTGCTCAAGCAGTACCAGCAGACGGTGCGCATGACCAGCGACCGCGCCCTCATCGAACGCTTCGAGCAGCAGGCCCAGCAGTACCTGCGCCAGCATGTGCAGTTGCGGGAAATGCTGCAACAGGCCACGCCACAGGAGGCCAGCCAATTCAGCATCCAGAACGTCTTCCCGGCCTGGGACCAGGCGCAGCAGGTGCTCGACGAGCTGGTCGAGAACAATCGCGTGCAGTCTGACCACGCCGCGCGCTCGATCCGCGATGAAGTGCTCGGCCTGAAGATCGACCTGCTGCTCGCCGTGCTGCTGGCGATCATCGCCTCGGCAGTCTGTGGCTGGCTGCTGGTGCGTGCCATCACCCACCCGGTCGACCTGATCGTCAACGGCCTGAAAGCGCTGGAAAGCGGCGACCTGTCGATGAAGCTGGAGCTGCATCGACGCGACGAGTTCAACGCCATCGAGCTGGGCTTCAACAGCATGGTGGGCGAGCTGAAGACCCTGGTCGGCAGCGCCCAGCGCTCGGCGGTGCAGATGACCACCTCGGTCACCGAGATCGCCGCCACCTCGCGTCAGCAGCAGGCAACCGCCACCGAGACCGCCGCCACCACCACCGAGATCGGCGCCACCTCACGCGAGATCGCCGCCACCTCGCGCGACCTGGTGCGGACCATGGGCGAGGTGTCCGACAACGCGGAGCAGACTTCGATCCTCGCCGGCACCGGCCAGTTGGGTCTGGCGCGCATGGAGGAAATCATGCATCAGGTGATGGGCGCGGCCGACGTGGTCAACGGCAAGCTGTCGATCCTCAACGAGAAGGCCGGCAACATCACCCAGGTGGTCACCACCATCGTCAAGGTGGCCGACCAGACCAACCTGCTCTCGCTGAATGCCGCCATCGAAGCGGAGAAGGCCGGCGAGTACGGCAAGGGCTTCGCCGTGGTGGCCATCGAGGTGCGCCGCCTGGCGGACCAGACGGCAGTGGCCACCTACGATATCGAGCAGATGGTGCGCGAGATCCAGTCCGCCGTCTCGGCCGGGGTCATGGGCATGGACAAGTTCTCCGAGGAAGTACGCCGTGGCATCGGCGAGATGACCCAGATGGGTGATCAGCTCAGCCAGATCATCCAGCAGGTCCAGGCCCTGGCACCGCGCATCCAGATGGTCAACGAAGGCATGCAGGCGCAGTCCACCGGGGCCGAGCAGATCAACCAGGCGCTGGTGCAGCTCAGCGAGGCCAGCAGCCAGACCGTCGACTCGCTGCGCCAGGCCGGTGCCGCCATCGACGAGCTCAACCAGGTGGCCAACAACCTGCGTGTTGGCGTCAGTCGCTTCAAGGTCTGAACATGCCGGTTTCCAGCAAGGCCCAGGCCGGCGAACTGCACCTGCAGTTCCAGCTCGGCGACGACCGCTATGCCCTCCCGGCGCAGGAGGTGGTCGAAGTGCTGCCGCTGCGGCGCCTGAAGCAGGTGCCCGAAGCGCCGGCCTGGGTGGCCGGGGTGTTCGAGCATCGCGGCCGGGTCACCCCGGTGATCGACCTCAGTCGCCGGGTGCTGGGCCGCCCCGCCCTGCCCCGCAGCAGCACACGCGTGGTGCTGGTGCGCTTCGATCCGCAGCTGGGCGAGCGCTCCCCGGTGCTCGGGCTGATACTGGAGCAGGCCACCGATACCCTGCGCCTGCCGGCCGAGGCCTTCAAGGCCAGCGGCCTGGAAGCCAGCCAGCCCGGTTACCTGGGCCCGCTGCAACGCGACGCCCGCGGCATGATCCAGCGCATCGAAGTCGGCGGCCTGCTCGACGACGAGATGCGCGCCCTGCTGTTCCAGCCGCCGGCACAGGGCTGACGCCATGATCGAGCATATCGAACGCCTGCTGAAGAGCCGCATCGGCCTGGACGCCGAGTCGGTGGGGCGCAGCGTGATCGAACGTGCCGTGCGCCAGCGCATGAATCAGCTCGGCCAGGACGACCTGGAAAGCTACTGGACCACGCTCGGCGGCTCGCCGCGCGAGCAGCAGGCCCTGGTCGAGGCAGTGGTGGTGCCGGAGACCTGGTTCTTCCGCTATCCGGAGTCGTTCAACGCACTCGGCAGCCTGGCCCTGGAGCGCCACGCGCAACTGCACGGCGCACGTCCGCTGCGCCTGATCAGCCTGCCCTGCTCCAGCGGCGAAGAGCCCTGCTCGATTGCCATGACGCTGCTCGACAGCGGCCTCATGCCCCAGCAATTCCAGATCGACGCCCTGGACGTCAGTGACAAGGTGCTGGAGCAGGCCCGCGCCGGCCTCTACGGACGCAATTCATTCCGTGGCGACGCCCTGGACTTTCGCCAGCGCTACTTCCACGAGCAGCCGGGTGGCGGTTTCCTCATTGATGAGCGGGTGCGCAACTGCATCAGGCTGCGTACCGGCAACCTGCTCGACAGCAACCTGTTCGCGGGCGAGCCGGCCTATGACTTCATTTTCTGCCGCAACCTGCTGATCTATTTCGACCGTCCCACCCAGGTGCGCGTGCTGGAGCTGCTCAAGCGCCAGCTGCAGGGCGACGGCATGCTGTTCATCGGCCCTGCCGAAGCCAGCCTGGCCAGCCAGAACGGCCTGCAGGCGCTGGGACGGCAACAGACCTTCGCCTTCCGCCTGGCCCCGGCCAAACCCGCCAGGAGCGTGCCCGGCCGGGGCGCCGTCAGCCGCGCGCGCCCGCTCCCGACACCGCCGATCCGCCCGCAGCCGCCGGCCAGGCCCCGCGCCACGCCCAAGGCCGTGGTCGCAGCCGCGCCCCAGGTCGCTGCCGTGGACATCTGGGCCGAGGTCGCCAGCCTGGCCAATGCCGGGCGCACCGACGAGGCGCGCCAGCGCAGCGAGCAGCACCTGCAACAGAGCGGCCCCAGCGCCACCGCCTATTACTGGCTGGGCCTGCTGAGCGACTCGGCAGGCCGCAGCGACCAGGCATGCGCCTACTACCGCAAGGCGATCTATCTCGAACCGCAGCACCGCGAAGCCCTGACGCACCTGGCCGCGCACCTGGAATCCCAGGGTGATCTGGCCGGCGCACAGCGCCTGTACCGACGCGCCCAGAACCCCGAGGTAGGCGAACGTGACTGACCACGACCTGCTCCAGAGCCAACCCGCCGTCGACGACTGCTGGAACCGTATCGGCGTGTTTGGCGACAAGCGCTGCGAGCGCCTGGAGCGCCACATCCACTGCCGCAACTGCGAGGTCTACGGGGCCGCCGCCATCGCCCTGCTCGACCGCTACGGCAGCAGCCTGGAGCGCGACGCTGACGACTACGGCCAGGGCGAGGCGCAGGAACCCGTTGGCGAGCAACGCTCACTGCTGATCTTCCGCCTCGGCGAGCAATGGCTGGCCATCGCCACCCGCTGCCTGGCCGAGGTGATGCCGGTGTCGCCGATCCACAGCCTGCCGCACCGCAAGAGCACCGGCCTGCTGGGCGTGACCAACGTGCGCGGCACGCTGGTCGCCTGCCTGTCGCTGAGCGAGCTGCTCGATATCGAAACGGACGACAGCCGACAGAGCGGCCAGCGCGTCATCCCGCGCATGCTGATCCTGGAAAGCGGCAGCGGCCCGCTGGTCGTGCCGGTCGACGAAGTCAGCGGCATCCAGAAAATCCCGCTGGCACGCATCAGCAATGCCAAGCAGGATGACAAGCGAACCATCAGCCGCTTCACTGCCGGCGTCCTGCAATGGCGGGGACAGAGCATCACCCTGCTGAACGACGAGCAGTTGCTGCAGAACATGATCGGGAGCCTCGCGTGACACCGGACCAGATGAGGGATGCATCGCTGCTCGACCTGTTCCGGCTGGAGGCCGAGGCGCAGAAGCAGGTACTCGATACCGGCCTGCTGATTCTCGAACGCGACCCGAGCAACGCCGGCCAGCTGGAAGCCTGCATGCGTGCCGCGCACTCGCTCAAGGGCGCCGCACGCATCGTCGGTCTGGACCATGGTGTGCAGGTCGCGCATGCGATGGAGGACCTGCTGGTCGCCGCCCAGGAGGGGCTGCTGCGTTTGCTGCCGGAGCATATCGACGCCCTGCTGCAGGGGTCCGACCTGCTCCTGCGCATCGGCCAGGCGCAGCAGGATGCCGACCTGGAGGCGCGCATCGAGGCCGTCACCAGCCGCTTGCAGGTGTTGCTTGGCAACGCCGTGCCGACGCTGCGCCTGCCGGCCACCAGCCCCGAGGCGCAGGAAACGCCTGCCGAGGCGGGCGACGCCGCCGAGCCCGCCAGCGCACCGGCCAGCGCCACGCTCGAACCCGCCGTCCCGGAGGAGCGCACCAGCCGCGTGCTGCGGGTCTCGGCCGAGCGCTTCGACCACCTCATCGACCTCTCCGGCAAGTCGCTGGTGGAGTTCCAGCGCACCAAGCCGCTGAGCGAGTCGCTGCACCGCCTCAAGCGCCAGCAGGAGTCGGCCCGGCGCACCCTGGAAACCCTGCGCGAGCACCTGCTGGGCAGTGACCTGGATGCCACCGCCCAGGCGCTGTTCAACGAGAGCCGCAACCTGCTGATCGAGTGCCAGCAGCAGTTGCAGGGCCACCAGGAACTGTTCGACGACTTCGTCTGGCACGGCGGCCAGCGTACCCAGCAACTGTACGACCTGGCGCTGGCGTCGCGCATGCGCCCCTTCTCCGACGTGCTGACCGGACAGACGCGCATGCTGCGTGACCTGGGCCGCACGCTGGGCAAACAGATCCGCCTGGAGATCGAGGGCGAGAACACCCAGGTCGACCGCGACGTGCTGGAGCGCCTGGAGGCGCCACTGACCCACCTGCTGCGCAACGCCGTCGACCATGGCATCGAGCCGCCCGCCTTGCGCTCGCGCAAAGGCAAGCCGGCAGAGGGCGTGGTGCAGCTGCGCGCACGTCACCATGCCGGCATGCTGGTGCTGGAGGTCAGCGATGACGGCGCCGGCATCGACCTGCAGCGCGTCACCGAGGCCGTGGTCAAACGGCGCTTCGCCTCCGCCGAGCAGGTCGAGCAGATGACCGAGGAAGAGTTGCTGGCCTTCCTCTTCCTGCCTGGGTTCAGCATGAGCCAGCAGGTCACCGAAGTGTCCGGTCGCGGTGTCGGCCTCGACGTGGTGCAGCACGAGATTCGCCGCATGCGTGGCAACGTGCGCCTGCTGCAGCAGCCGGACCAGGGCTGCCTGTTCCACCTCGAGCTGCCACTGACGCTGTCGGTGGTGCGCGCCCTGGTGGTGACCATCGGCGGCGAGGCCTACGCCTTCCCGCTGGCCCAGATCGAACGCATGCTGCGCCTGCCGCGCAGCGCCATCGTCCAGCTCGAGGGCCGCCAGCACTTCTGGCTGGAGGACGAGCACGTCGGTCTGATCTCGGCAGCGCAGCTGCTGCAACGCCAGGAGAAACAGGACGATGACGACAGCATTCCCATCGTCCTGATTCGCGATCGCGAGCAGTACCACGGCCTGGCGGTGGAAGCCTTCCTCGGTGAATTCACCCTGGTGCTGATGCCGCTGGATGCGCGCCTGGGCAAGGTGCGTGACGTGGCCGCCGGTGCGCTGCTGCACGACGGCACGCCGGTGCTGATCCTCGATGTCGATGACCTGCTCAACTCCGTGGGCAAGCTGCTCGGCACCGGCCATCTGGACCGCGTCGACCATGCCAGCAACGCCCGCCAGACGGTGAGCAAGCGCGTGCTGGTGGTGGACGATTCGCTGACCGTGCGCGAACTGGAGCGCAAGCTGCTGCTCAGTCGCGGCTACCAGGTCTCGGTGGCGGTCGACGGCATGGACGGCTGGAACGCGTTGCGCGCCGAGCACTTCGACCTGCTGATCACCGATATCGACATGCCACGCATGGACGGCATCGAGCTGGTCACCCAGGTCCGCCAGGACCCCCGCCTGCGCACCCTGCCGGTGATGGTGGTGTCCTACAAGGACCGCGAAGAGGATCGCCGTCGCGGCCTGGAGGCCGGCGCCGATTACTACCTGGCCAAGGCGAGCTTCCACGACGAAGCCCTGCTGGACGCCGTGCAGACCCTGATCGGCGGAGCCCGCGAATGAGGATTGCCATCGCCAACGACATGCCGCTGGCCGTCGAGGCCCTGCGCCGCGCCCTGGCTGCGGAACCGGAGTACGAGCTGATCTGGGTCGCCAGTGACGGCGAAGAAGCCGTGCGCCGCTGCCACGACGACCTGCCGGACCTGCTGCTGATGGACATGCTGATGCCGGGCATGGACGGCGTGGAGGCGACCCGACGAATCATGCAGGACACGCCCTGCGCCATTCTCATCGTCACCTCCGATGTCGAGCGCAACATGGCGCGGGTGTTCGACGCCATGGGCGTCGGCGCGCTCGATGTGGTCGCCGCCCCGTCGCTCGGCCCGCAACTGGTGCTCGACGCCGCCAGCGTCCGGCGCAAGATCCACAACATCGCCTGGATGATCGGGCACAAGGCCTCGCGCACGGTCAAGCCGAGCGTCGTGCGCAAGAGCGACAACCGTGGCAAGCGCCTGGTCGCCATCGGCGCCTCGGCGGGTGGGCCGGCGTCGCTGGTGGAGCTGCTGCAACAGATTCCCGCCGACTTTCCCGCCAGCATCGTGCTGGTCCAGCACGTTGACGAGGTGTTCGCCGCGGGCATGGCCCAGTGGCTCGCCAGCGAGGCGCACATGCCGGTACGCCTGGCCCGGGAGGGCGAGGTCCTGCAACCGGGCGCCGTGCTGCTGGCCGGCACCAACAATCACCTGTACCTGGCCCCGGAAGGGCACCTGGTCTATCGACCGGAGCCGGTCGATCAGGTCTATCGGCCCTCTATCGATGTATTCTTCGAGAGCGTGGCCAGCCACTGGCGCGGCGAGGCCATCGGCGTGCTGCTGACCGGCATGGGCCGTGACGGCGCCAGAGGCCTGAAGCAGATGCGCGAACGCGGCTTTCACACCATCGCTCAGGACCAGGCCAGCAGCGCCGTCTATGGCATGCCCAAGGCCGCCGTGGCACTCGACGCAGCAACGGAAGTGCTGCCCCTGAAACGGATCGCGGCACGCCTGGTCGAGCACCTGGGCTGAGAATGCCAATTGGCGGCCAGAGTCGCCGCCCCCTTAACGAACACACCGGCGGAGACGCATTTATGCAAGGGCCTCAAGACAATCCGATTCACCATCATGGCCTGCCCGACTATTCGATGATGGTGCTGCTGGTCGATGACCAGGCCATGATCGGCGAGGCCGTGCGGCGTGCGTTGAGCGAAGAGAGCGATATCGACTTCCACTTCTGCTCCGACCCGCAGCAGGCCCTGAGCGTGGCTCAGCAGATCAGGCCGACGGTGATCCTGCAGGACCTGATCATGCCTGGCGTCGACGGCCTCGAACTGCTCTCCCAGTACCGTACCGCTCCGGGCCTGCGCGACGTGCCGATCATCGTCCTGTCGACCAAGGAAGACCCCAAGGTCAAGAGCGCCGCCTTCGCCGCTGGCGCCAACGATTACCTGGTCAAGTTGCCGGACGTCATCGAGCTGCTGGCGCGCATTCGCTATCACTCGCGCTCCTACCTGACCCTGCTGCAACGCGACGAAGCCTACCGCGCCCTGCGCGAGAGCCAGCAGCAGCTGCTCGACACCAACCTGGTGCTGCAACGCCTGATCAAGTCCGATGGCCTCACTGCCCTGGCCAACCGCCGCTACTTCGACGAGTACCTGGAGATCGAGTGGAGCCGCGCGCAGCGCGACCAGAGCGAGCTGTCGCTGCTGATGATCGACGTCGACTACTTCAAGGCCTACAACGACCAGCACGGCCACGTGGCCGGCGACGAAGTGCTGCGCCAGGTCGGCGAGACCCTGCGCAGCAGTTGCACCCGCGCCAGCGACCTGGCCGCGCGCTACGGTGGTGAGGAATTCGCCGTGATCATGCCAGGCACCGCCATGGGTGGCGCCCGTCTGCAGGCGGAGAAGATCCGCCGTGCCGTCGAGGCCCTGGGCATCCCCCACGACCTGCCCAAGGCCGGCTCGTCGATCAGCATCAGCATCGGCGTCGCCACCATTCGCCCCTCGGCGGAGCGCGCCCCGCTGAGCCTGGTGATCAAGGCGGACGAAGGCCTGTACCTGGCCAAGCACAGCGGTCGCAACCAGGTGGCGCAGGCGAGCGAAACGACTGAGCGCTGAGGCCTCAGCGGCGGCGGGTCTGCCAGGCCGCCGCCAGACCGCTCAGGCAGATGATCAGAATGCCGATCAGGGTCGTGCTGTCGGGCGTGTGACCGAACACCAGCATGCCCAGCAGGCCGGCAAAGATGATCTGCGCGTAGCCGAAAGGGGCCAGCAATGCAGGCGCCGCATGCCGGAACGCATGGGTCAGCAGCAGGTGCGCCCCCATGCCGAAACCGCCCAACGCCAGCATCATCAACCCATGGGTAAGACTAGGGACGTGCCAGAAAAACGGCACCAGCGCACTCATCACCAGGGTGTTGACCAGCCCGGCGAGAAAGTTGCTGGTGGTGGCGCTGTCCACCTCGCTCAGGCGCCGTGTCAGCAGCTGATAGAGGCTGAAACAGAAGGCAGCGCTGAACGGCAGCAGGACGGCGGGAGTGAACAGGTTGCCCCCCGGATGGACGATGACCAGCACGCCGACGAAGCCGACGCTGACCGCCAGCCACTGGCCCAGGCTGACGCGCTCACCGAGCAACGGCACCGACAGCGCGGTGACCAGCAACGGCGCCAGGAAGATCACCGACGTCGCTTCCGCCAGGGGGATGAACATCAGCCCCGAGGTGAACAGCAGGCTGACGCCCAGCAGGCACAGCGCCCGGAGCACCTGCAGGCCGGGGCGCTTGGTGCGCAGCACGCGCAGCCCCGACTGCGGCAGGAAGATGCCCGCCATCAGCAGCGTATGCACCAGATAGCGCGCCCAGACGATCAGAATGATCGGGTAGAACCCCGAGAGGTACTTGGACATGGCGTCGTGGCTGGCGAACATGAACGTCGCCACGACCATGAGCGCGATCCCCTTGAAGGGGTGATTGGCGCCGGATAGCGGAAGGGAGGTCATTGGATACTCGACGCGCGGCGCGCCGCAAATGATTAGCAAGGCAACTAACTATAGGCCTGATAAAGGTCCCCGGCCAGCACCGTCGAGCACCTGTCCGCCCCGGCGCCACTTTGCGAGCGGACCTTGGTCGTACTTGGCTGACCGTACGGTCAGCCCTATGCTGCACTCTTTTTGTGCGAGCCTGCCCGATGTCCCCGTTCGATCTGCTGCTGTTGGCCCTCGCCGGTTTCGCCGCCGGCGGCATGAACGCCCTGGCGGGCGGTGGTACGTTCTTCTCCTTCCCCGCACTGCTCGCCGCCGGGCTGCCGCCGGTGACCGCCAACGCGACCAACGCGGTGGCGCTGTGGCCCGCCAGCCTGGCCGGTGCCTGGGCCGCGCGTGCCTCGCTGCGCCCGCTGGGCCGCTACCTGCTGCCGTTGCTGGGCGCAGGCCTGGCCGGGGGCCTGCTCGGCGGCCTGTTGCTGCTGGCCGGCGGCGACGATGTATTCCGCGTGCTGATCCCCTGGCTGCTGCTGGCCGCCACCGCACTGTTCGCCGCCAGCCCCTGGCTGGGGCGCGCACTGGCGGCGCGGCGCAAGGAGGCCGAGCATCCGCCCCACACGCCGCTTTCGCTGGGGGCGCATATCGGCGTGTCGATCTATGGCGGCTACTTCGGTGCCGGCATGGGCATCCTGCAACTGGCGGCCTTCTCCATCGAGGGGCATCCGCTGGCCCGTGCCAATGCACTGAAGAATCTGATTTCGGCCGTGATCTACAGCGTCGCCACCCTGACCTTCGTCATCGCCGGCCGCGTCAGCTGGTACGAGCTGGTCATCCTGCTCACCGGCGCCACCCTGGGTGGCTACGCAGGCGGCGCACTGGGCGAGAAACTGCCGCCCGCGCTGCTGCGCAGCTTCGTGATCCTGGTGGGCAGCGGCATGACCCTCTATTACTTCTGGAGCACCTACCTCTCCGCGTAATGAAGCGACTCCTTTGTAGGAGCGGCTTCAGCCGCGATGGCCGGTGGGTGCCTGGACAGCATCGCGGACAGAACGGAATGCCGCCCAGCCGCTCCTACAAGCGCCTATCGATCAGCCCCGCTGATTTGCCCGAGAGGCGCGGCTCTGCTAGTGTCGCGCCCGTTCCAGAATCAGCGAGAACCCGCGCCATGGCCCGCAAGAAAGCCGCTCCCGACTTCGAACACTCCCTTGCCGAACTGCAGACGCTGGTCGAGCGCCTGGAGAGCGGCGAGCTGTCGCTGGAGGATTCGCTGACCGCGTTCGAGCAGGGCATTGGCCTGACCCGCGAATGCCAGGCTTCGCTGGCCCAGGCCGAGCAGAAGGTGCAGATCCTCCTCGAACGCGATGGTGAATTGCAGGCCGCGCCGTTCGACACGGACGAACAGGCATGATCGCGAGCTACCAGAAGCGCTGCCAGAGCCGCGTCGACGCGGCGCTGGATGAACTGTTCCAGGCCCCGCGCGACGAACTCGAACGCCTCTACCAGGCCATGCGCTACAGCGTCATGAACGGCGGCAAGCGCGTGCGCCCGCTGCTGGTCTACGCCGCCTGCGAAGCCCTGCAAGGCGATATCGAGCGAGCCGATGGCGCCGCCTGTGCGGTGGAGCTGATCCACGCCTATTCGCTGGTCCACGACGACCTGCCGGCCATGGACGATGACGACCTGCGTCGCGGCCAGCCGACCACCCACAAGGCCTTCGACGAGGCGACCGCCATCCTCGCTGGCGACGGCCTGCAGAGCCTGGCCTTCGAGGTCCTCGCCGACCGCCGCCGCAACCCGCAGGACCCCGAGGTACGCCTGCAGATGCTCAGTGCCCTGGGCGGTGCCGCCGGGCCATCCGGCATGGTCGGCGGCCAGGCCATCGACCTCGGTTCGGTCGGACAGAAACTCGACCGCGAGGCGCTGGAAACCATGCACCGGCACAAGACAGGCGCCCTGATCGAAGCCAGCGTGCTGCTGGGGGCCCTGTCCAGCGGCAAGGCCGACGACCTCAGCCTCAAGGCCCTGCTGCAATATGCCCGCGCCATCGGCCTGGCCTTCCAGGTGCAGGACGACATCCTCGACGTGGAGAGCGATACCGCCACCCTGGGCAAGACCCAGGGCAAGGACGAGGCCCACGACAAGCCCACCTACCCGGCCCTGCTCGGCCTCGACGCCGCCAAGGACTATGCCCTGGAGCTGCGCGACCAGGCGCTGCACGTGCTGCGCGCCTTCGGCAACAGCGCCGAACCGCTGCGCGAGCTGGCGCGCTACATCGTCGAGCGGCGCAGCTAGGCCGCTCTCGTGAAAGCGGCTGCCGCCGTGATCGCACCATCATTGTCATCTATGACCGCATGATCGCCGCATGAGGCTTGCTTTACCCCTGCGCCCAGCCTCCTAAGATGGCTCCATAACGACAAGACGTCTGGAGCCGCCATGCCCTTCCCCGCCCTGCTCATCGCCAACCGTGGCGAGATCGCCATCCGCATTGCCCAGGCCTGTGCCGATCTCGGCATCCGCTCGGTGGCGGTGTTCGCCGAGGACGACGCGGCCGGGCTGCATACGCGCAAGGCCGACCTCGCCGTGGCACTCGTGGGACGCGGGGTGGCCGCTTACCTGGACATGGACCAGCTGATCACCAGCGCCGTGGCGCACGGCTGCACGGCGATCCACCCCGGCTATGGTTTTCTCGCCGAGAATGCCGAGTTCGCCCGCCGCTGCCAGGCGGCAGGCCTGACCTTCATCGGCCCGACGGCGGAGACCCTGCAGCTGTTCGGCGACAAGGCGGCGGCCCGCGCGCTCGCCCAGCGCTGCGACGTGGCGCTGGTGCCCGGCCTCAACCACGCCGTCACCCTGGAGCAGGCCGAGGCCTTCTTGCGCGAGCACGGCAGCGTGATGCTCAAGGCCCTGGCCGGTGGCGGCGGGCGCGGCATGCGTGCGGTGGATGATCCGACACAGCTGGCCGACGCCTTCGCCCGCTGCGCATCGGAAGCCCTGGGCGCCTTCGGCAGCGGCGCGTTGTACGTGGAAAAACGCGTGTGCCGCGCCCGGCATATCGAGGTGCAGGTGCTCGGGGATGGCAGCGGCGCGGTCAGCCACCTGTGGGAGCGCGACTGCAGCCTGCAGCGGCGCCACCAGAAGCTGGTGGAAATCGCTCCCAGCCCGGACCTGGACGCCAGCATCCGCGACGCCATCATCGCCAGCGCCCTGCGCCTGGCTGCCGAAGTGCGCTACCAGGGCATCGGCACCTTCGAGTTCCTCCTCGACCTCGACCAGCCGGGACTCTTCTACTTCATGGAGGCCAACCCGCGCGTGCAGGTGGAGCACACCGTCACCGAGCAGGTCACCGGCATCGACCTGCTGCACAGCCAACTGCACCTGGCCGCCGGCGCAAGCCTGGCCGACCTGGGCCTGCTCACACCGCCGGCGACCAACGGCTATGCCGTTCAGGTGCGCCTGAATCTGGAGTCGCTGCATGCCGATGGCAGCGCACGCCCGGCTGCCGGCGTGCTCAGCGCCTACCAGCCGCCGTCCGGTCCCGGCCTGCGCATCGATGGCTGCGGCTATGCCGGCTATGCCGTGAGCCCGGCCTACGATTCGCTGGTGGCCAAGCTGATCGCCAGCGCCAGCGACTACCCAGGCGCCCTGCGCCGCGCCTATCGCGGGCTCTGCGAATTCCGCCTGGAGGGCGTGGCGAGCAACCTGCACCTGCTGCAGAACCTGCTGCAACACGACGAGGTACGCACCAACCAGGTCGACACCACCTATGTCGAACGTCATCTGGACACGCTGCTGGCAGCCCGCGAGCAGGCCCATCCGCATCGCTACTTCGCCGGCGTCCAGGCCGCCAGCGATACGCAACCGGAGGTCGATGCCCCGCCCGGCACCCTGGCGCTGCATGCATCCAGTGCCGGCGTGCTGGTCAGCCTCTCGGTGCGCGCCGGCGATGCCATCGCGGTGGGCCAGAACATCGCCGTGCTGGAGGCGATGAAGATGGAATTCGAGGTCAAGGCCGAGCACAGCGGCGTCGTCCGCGCACTGGCCGTGACAGAGGGCAGCGCGGTAAGCGAGGGCCAGGCGTTGCTGTTCGTCGAACCGGCCGAGGTCGATGGCGGCGCGCTGCACGGCGAGCAGGCCATCGACCTGGCTCACGTCCGCGCCGACCTGGCCGAAGTGCTCGAACGCCATGCCCGCCTGACCGACGCCCGCCGCCCCGAGGCCGTGGCCAAGCGCCGCAGGACTGGCCAGCGCACCGTGCGCGAGAACCTGGCGGACCTGCTCGACGCCGACAGCTTCATCGAATACGGCGCCATGGCCCTCGCCGCCCAGCGCCGCCGGCGTTCGCCCGAAGAGCTGCTGGAACTGAGCCCGGCCGACGGCCTGGTTGCCGGCATCGGCACCGTGGGCGCAGAACGCTTCGGCAGCGAGGCGGCGCGCTGCATGGCCATCGCCTACGACTACACCGTGTTCGCCGGCACCCAGGGGGTGATGAATCACAAGAAGACCGACCGCATGCTGGCGCTGGCCGAACAATGGCGCCTGCCCGTGGTGCTGTTCGCCGAAGGCGGCGGCGGCCGGCCGGGCGATACCGATTTCGTCGGCGTGGCCGGGCTGGACTGCCACACCTTCGTCGCCATGGCCAAGCTCTCCGGCCTGGTGCCGACGGTGGGGGTCGTGTCCGGGCGCTGCTTCGCCGGCAACGCCGCATTGCTCGGCTGCTGCGACGTGATCATCGCGACGCGCAATGCCAGCATCGGCATGGCCGGCCCGGCGATGATCGAAGGCGGCGGCCTGGGCAGTTGCAAACCCGAGCAGGTCGGCCCGAGCAGCGTGCAGGGTCCCAACGGGGTGATCGACGTGCTGGTGGAAGATGAAGCCGAGGCGGTCGCCGTGGCCAGGCAGTACCTGGGCTACTTCCAGGGAGCGCTGAGCGACTGGCACGCCAGCGACAACCGCGAACTGCGCCACGTGATCCCGGAGAACCGCCTGCGCGTGTACGACATGCGCCAGGTCATCCAACTACTCGCCGACCAGGACAGCGTGCTGGAACTGCGCCGCCAGTTCGCCCCCGGGCTGATCACCGCGCTGATCCGCATAGAGGGCAAGCCCTTCGGCCTGATCGCCAACAACCCCGCGCACCTGGGCGGCGCCATCGACGCCGTGGCCGGCGACAAGGCCGCGCGCTTCCTGCAGCTGTGCGAGGCGCATGACCTGCCCGTGGTATCGCTGTGCGACACCCCCGGTTTCATGGTCGGCCCGGAGGCGGAGAAGCAGGCCACGGTGCGCCATGTCTCGCGCCTGTTCGTCACCGCCGCCAGCCTCACGGTGCCTTTCTTCACCCTGGTGCTGCGCAAGGGCTACGGCCTCGGCGCCCAGGCCATGGCGGCCGGCAGCTTCCACTCGCCGCTGTTCACCGCCGCCTGGCCCAGTGCCGAGTTCGGCGCCATGGGCCTGGAGGGTGCCGTGCGCCTGGGTTTCGCCAAGGAGCTGGCCGCCCAGCCGGACGAGGCCGCCCGCCAGGCCCTGTTCGACAAGCTGGTGGCCAAGGCCTACGACAACGGCAAGGCCCTGAACATGGCCAGCTACCTGGAGATCGATGCCGTGATCGATCCGGCCGACAGCCGCGCCTGGCTGCTGCGTGGCCTCAATGCGGCGCCACGCCCCCCCCGGCGTGAGGGCAAGAAGCGTCCCTTCATCGACACCTGGTAAACACCCATGCACATCGAACATCGTCTGCTCGCCGTGAACGGCATCGAACTCAGCCTGTACAGCGCCGGTCCCGAGCACGGCCGGCCGGTGTGGCTGCTGCACGGTTTTCCCGAATGCTGGTACGCCTGGCACCCGCAGATCGAGGCGCTGGCCAGTGCCGGCTATCGCGTGTTCGCCCCGGAGATGCGCGGCTATGGCGCCAGCAGCGCGCCGAGCGATACCGCAGCCTACGACCTGCTTACCCTGTGCGGCGACATCCAGGCGGCCATGGACCTGCTCGGCCAGCGCGAGGTCGCGGTGGTCGGCCATGACTGGGGCGCGCCGGTGGCCTGGCATCTGGCCCTGCTCGAGCCGCAACGGGTCAGGGCCCTGGGCGCACTGTCGGTGCCCTTCGGCGGCCGGCCGAAACGCCCGGCCATCGAGATGATGCGCGAGGCCTACGCCGGACGCTTCCACTACATCCTCTACTTCCAGCAGCCGGGGCTGGCCGAGGCCGAACTGGACACGGACATCGGCCGCAGCCTGCGCCTGCTGCTCGGCGGCCTGGGCGATGCCCTGCTGGCAACGGACAAACCGACCGATGCGCGGCTGTTCGACGGCATGCCGGCCGACATCCCGCTGCCGCCCTGGTGCAGCGAGGCGACGTTCGCCCACTACCTGCGCACCTTCGAACGCCACGGCTTTCGCGGCGCGCTGAACTGGTACCGCAACTTCGAGCGCAACTGGCAACGCACCGAGCATCTGGCCGCACGTCAGGTGACGCAGCCAACGCTGTTCCTGCTCGGCGAGCACGACCCGGTCGGCCGTTTCGAGGCGCCTACGCTCAAGCGCATGGGCGACAAGGTGCCGCACCTGGAGCGCCACGACCTGCCGGGCGCCGGCCACTGGCTGCAGGCCGAGTGCGGCGAGCGGGTAAGCGAACTGCTGCTGGCGTTTCTCGCGCGGCACTACCGCTGACGGCGATCTGGTCAGCGGATTGGGCTGTTTTCCTGGCATCAGGTAAACTGCCGCATCTTTTACACCTATAACGATTCGCCTGATGCCGACCACTTTCCACGAGATCCCCCGCGAGCGCCCGCTGACGCCCTTGCTGGACAGCGCCAATACGCCGGACGAACTGCGTCGCCTGGCCGAAGCGGACCTGGAAACCCTCGCCGACGAGCTGCGCCAGTACCTGCTCTACAGCGTCGGCCAGAGTGGCGGTCACTTCGGTGCCGGCCTCGGCGTGATCGAACTGACCATCGCCCTGCACTACGTCTTCGATACGCCCGACGACCGCCTGGTGTGGGACGTCGGCCATCAGGCCTATCCGCACAAGATCCTCACCGGTCGCCGCGAGCGCATGGGCACGCTGCGCCAGCGTGACGGCCTGGCCGCCTTCCCGCGTCGCAGCGAGAGCGAGTACGACACCTTCGGCGTCGGCCACTCCAGCACCAGCATCAGTGCCGCCCTCGGCATGGCCATCGCCGCCCGCCTGAAGGGCGAGAAGCGCAAGAGCGTGGCGGTGATCGGCGATGGCGCCCTGACCGCCGGCATGGCCTTCGAAGCGCTCAACCATGCCACCGACGTCGGCGCCAACATGCTGGTGATCCTCAACGACAACGACATGTCGATCTCCAAGAACGTCGGCGGCCTGTCCAACTACCTGGCCAAGATCATCTCCAGCCGCACCTACGCCAGCATGCGCGAAGGCAGCAAGAAGATGCTCTCGCGCCTGCCCGGTGCCTGGGAAATCGCGCGCAAGGTCGAGGAGCATGCCAAGGGCATGCTGGTGCCCGGCACCCTGTTCGAGGAGCTGGGCTGGAACTACGTCGGCCCCATCGACGGCCACGACCTGCCGACCCTGCTGGCCACCCTGCGCAACATGCGCGACCTGGACGGCCCGCAGTTCCTCCACGTGGTGACCAAGAAGGGCAAGGGCTTCGCGCCGGCCGAGGCCGACCCGATCGGCTATCACGCCATCACCAAGCTGGAGCCGGTGACGCCGCCGGCCGCAGCGCTCTCCAGCCCGAAGCGGCCGAGCGGCCCGAAGTACTCCAACGTGTTCGGCCAGTGGCTGTGCGACATGGCCGAGGCCGATGAGCGCCTGGTCGGCATTACCCCGGCGATGAAGGAAGGCTCCGACCTGGTGGCCTTCAGCGAGCGTTTCCCCGAGCGCTACTTCGATGTCGCCATCGCCGAACAGCATGCCGTGACCCTGGCGGCCGGCATGGCCTGCGAGGGCGCCAAGCCGGTGGTGGCGATCTACTCCACCTTCCTCCAGCGCGCCTATGACCAGCTGATCCATGACGTGGCCGTGCAGCACCTCGACGTGCTGTTCGCCATCGACCGCGCCGGCCTGGTCGGCGAAGACGGCCCGACCCATGCCGGCAGCTTCGACCTGTCGTACCTGCGCTGCATCCCCGGCATGCTGGTGATGACGCCGAGCGACGAGAACGAGATGCGCCGCATGCTCACCACCGGCCACCTGTTCGACGGCCCGGCAGCCGTGCGCTACCCGCGTGGCACCGGCCCCAACGCCCCACTCGATGCGGGCCTCGAACCGCTGGAAATCGGCAAGGCCGTGGTCCGTCGCCAGGGCAAGCGCGTCGCCCTGCTGGCCTTCGGCGTGCAACTGGCCGAAGCCCTGCGGGTTGGCGAGACGCTGGACGCCAGCGTGGTCGACATGCGCTTCGTCAAACCGCTGGACGAGGCCCTGCTGCGTGAGCTGGCCGACAGCCATGAGCTGCTGGTGACCCTCGAGGAAAACGCCGTGATGGGCGGTGCCGGCAGCGCGGTCAGCGAATTCTTCGCCGCCGAGAACCGCCAGGTGTCGATGCTGCACCTCGGCCTGCCGGACTACTACGTCGAGCATGCCAAGCCCAGCCAGATGCTCGCCGAGTGCGGCCTGGACGATGCCGGCATCGAACGCGCGGTACGCGAACGCCTGAACCTGCTCTGAGCATGAGCCCCGCTCATCGCCGGATGAGCCGGGCTTGCTTGCCATGCCGCTGCGCGCGCACTAAGGTGCGCGCACTTCATGTTCCGCCAGGGTGCGCTGCGCAAGCGGCGTCAGCAAGCCGTTAAAAAACGCCAACGCAGGTAGTTTTCAACGGACTGCTGAACGGGAAGTCGGTGCGCTCTCCATGAGCAATCCCGACGCTGCCCCCGCAACGGTAATCGACTGCAAGCATCACGCTTGTCCCTATCCAACCGCCACTGGGAGCCCCCGGGAAGGCGGATAGGGGTCGAGAGCCCGGAGACCGGCCAAGGCGGATCGACTGGTGTTGCGGAGGGCAGCACGGTCAAGCGCCGCCCACGCGCTGGCTGCTGTCCTCCTCGAAAGTCTGCCGACCTTGAGGAAATCATCATGAGAGCGTCTCGCCTGGCCCTGGCCATTGCCGTCCTGCCTGGCCTGTCACTGGCCAGCGAACCCTACGTGGCCGAGCCCCTGGTCATCACCTCGGGCCGCATGCCCGAACCACAAGCCCAGGCCACGGCGGCCACCACCGTGTTCGAGCGTGACGATATCGAGCGTTTGCAGGTCAGCAGCGTTGCAGAGCTGCTGCAGCGCGTTCCCGGTCTTAGCGTCGTCCGCACTGGCGGTACTGGCAGCCAGATGGGCGTGTTTCTGCGCGGCACCAGCACCGCACAAACGCTGGTGCTGGTCGATGGCCAACGCATCGCCGCGGCATCCAGTGGTACCAGCAGCCTGGAGTTTCTCGCCCCCGAGCAGATCGAGCGTATCGAGGTCGTGCGTGGCGCCCGTTCGGCACTCTACGGCTCCGACGCCATCGGTGGGGTGATACAGATTTTCACCCGCAAGGGCGATGATCAGGGGCTCGCCCCTTACGTGCGCCTGGCAGCCGGCAGCGACAGTACCTACCAGCGCAGCCTTGGTCTTTCCGGGGGCGATGAGCGCACCCGCTTTCACCTGGGCGCTGCACTGGATGAGACGGCCGGTATCGACGCGACCCGCGACGGTTTCGGCGCCAATGGCGACGACGATGCCTACCGCAACCGCTCACTGAGCCTGAGTCTGTCGCACCGCATCGATGACAGCCTGCAGATCGGCTTCAACCTGCTCGACCAGCGTGGCCAGGTGGAGTACGACGATGTCTTCAGCGGCTCGCTGCCGACTACCGACTACCTGCTCAGCAGTGCTTCCGGCTTCATCGACGCACAGCTCAGCGATAGCTGGAGCAGTCGCCTAGAACTGGGCCACAGCGAAGACAAACGCGATAGCGGCAATGATCAACCGGGGGGCTCAGTCAGCCAGTTCAACACATACCGTGACGCCGCCAACTGGCTGAACACGCTGACACTCACCGAGAACCATCAGTTGCTGCTGGGCTTGGACTGGTACGAGGATCGAGCCCAGGGCACCACGGACTTCGTCGAGGATTCGCGCTGGAACCGCGCAGCCTTCATCCAGCATCGTTACAGCGGGGAAAACTTTTCCACCGAGATCGGCTTGCGCCATGACGACAACCAGCAGTTCGGCCACGAAAACACCTGGAATGCGGCACTGACTCTGCCGCTGGGCAACGCCAACGACCTGATTCTGTCGTATAGCGAAGGCTTCCGCGCGCCAACCTTCAATGACCTGTATTACCCGGACTTCTGCTTCGGCAGCATGTGTTTCCCCAGCGCTAACCCCGAGCTCACCCCGGAACGCTCCAGGAGCTACGAACTGCAATGGCGCAGCCGGTACAGCGACACAGGCTCGCTGCAGGCCTCCGTTTACCGAACCGAGATCGAAGATGCCATCGTTCTGGACGAGAACTTCATTCCGCAGAACGTTCAGACTGCCCGGATCAATGGCTTCGAGGCCGCAGTGCAGCAGGAACTGTTCGGCTGGCAAGGCAACCTGGCCCTGTCCCTGATCGACCCGCGCGATCGCGACAGCGGTCATACCCTGCAGCGTCGCGCCAAACGTACGCTGACGCTGGATATCGACCGCCGCTTCGGTGACGTGTCGATTGGCGCTGGCTGGCGTGCGCTCAGTGGTCGTTACGACGATGCCGAGAACCAGATCAGGATGAGCGGCTACGGCCTGCTCAGCCTGCGCGCAGCCTGGCAGGCCACCCAGGAACTGGGGCTGAGCCTGAAGCTGGATAACCTGCTGGACCGGGACTACGCAGAAGCCACGTACAGCACGCCCAACGGGCGTTTCGGCTACAACAGTGCCGGACGCACCGCACTGCTCGCCGTAACCTGGACGCCGCAGATCTGATGTCGATGCACAGCCCGCGTAGGGTGGGTTAGCGGCGCCGAACGCCAATCTGGCAAGCGCCGATGAACGGGAGCGCCGCGTAACCCACCAGCGCTGGAGCACATGGCGGCGGTGGTGGGTTAGCGCCACATCGAGCGCAACCCACCCCAGCAATATCCACAGGCGGCCAAGCCTGCCTGCGGAAGCACTGCACATCCCGTGGCACTAACGCGCTCCGGCCATCCGCTCGCACAGCTGCTCGATCGCCCCGAGCATCTGCAGACTGGGCCGTTCCAGGCCCTTGTCCGGCACCGTCCATACCTGGCCCTGGCGCACGGCATGCAGCTGCGGCCAGGCCTGCCAGGCGCTTAGCTCGGCATTGCTGCCGCCCAGGATGATGTCCGGATCGCGCGCCAGCACGGCCTCCACGCTGACCTGCGGCGCAGGCTGTGGCAGCTCGGCGAAGAGGTTCCGTGCGCCGCACACCTGCAGCGCATCGCCGATCAACTGTTCGCCACCGATGGTGTACAGCGGCTGATGCCAGATCTGATAGAACACCGCCAGCGGTCGTTCGCGCCGATAGCGCTGACGCAGCGCCGCCAGCCGCTCGCGAAACTCGGCCGCCAGGCGCTCGCCCTGCTCCGCCCGGCCCACCCGCTGGCCAATCTGCACGAAGGCATCACCCAGCAGGTCGAGGCGGGCCGGTTCGATCACCAGCAGCGGGATGTCGAAACGCTGCAACTGCGCCTGCTGTGCCGGCGGCACGCTGCCCGGGGCGATCAGGATCAGGTCGGGGGCGAGCTGCAGCAGGCGCTCGAATTCGAGCTGACCATAACGGCCGACCGTCGGCAGATGGGCCACGCCGGCGGGCTGCTGTTCCCCTTCGAGCACACCGACCAGGCGGTCGCCAGCGCCCAGGTCGAGCATGATTTCGCTGAGCGAAGGCGCCAGGCTGATCACCCGCTCGGCAGCCGGCAGTGGTAGCGCCAGCACGCACAGGGTCAGCAGCAGCGCGCGCATCAGCCCAGTTGGCGGGGAATGCGATAGAGACAGTGCAGCACGATGGACGACAGCGCCAGCAGCATCAGGGGAATCGCCTCGAGCCCGGCGAGTACCGCCAGCGCCGCGATCCAGGCGGGCAACGCGGCAGCGAGCAGCGCGCGCAGGCGCACACGATCCAGCTCCAGCCAGGCAGCCGCTTCGTCATCGCTGTCGAGGGCCTTCTCGGTGGCCACCAGGGCGCGCTTGTAGGCGGCGAACAGCGGCAGGCTGACGAACATCGCGGCCAGGCCGGCGACGAACAGCGGCATGGTCAGCACCGTGGTGCTCCCGCCGCCGAACAGCAGGTTGAACACGACAAGCGGCGCCAGTGCGACGCCCAGCTGACGCCACCAGGCCAGCGCCAGGCGGCGCTTCACCTGGCCTCGGGTCACAGGCTTTCCTCGGTCTCGCCCTGGTGCTGGTTGCCCAGCATGTGGCCGAGCTTGCCGGCCTTGGTGGCGAGATAACGCTTGTTGTAGGGGTTGTGCGCGATCTGCAGCGGCACACGGTGATCCACGGCGATGCCCATGTCGCCCAGAGCTTTCACCTTGCGCGGGTTGTTGGTCATCAGCTTGAGGCTCTGGATGCCCAGGTGTTCGAGCATCGGCAGGCAGATCGCGTAGTCGCGCTGGTCGGCACCGAAGCCCAGGCGCTCGTTGGCCTCAACGGTATCGGCGCCACCGTCCTGCAGCTCATAGGCGCGAATCTTGTTCAGCAGGCCGATGCCACGGCCTTCCTGACGCAGATAGAGCAGCACGCCACGGCCTTCGTTGGCGATGGCCTGCAATGCCGCCTGCAGCTGAGCCCCGCAGTCGCAGCGCAGGCTGAACAGGGCGTCACCGGTCAGGCATTCGGAATGCAGCCGCCCCAGCACCGGTGCGCCGTCGGCCACTTCGCCGAAGGTCAGGGCGACGTGCTCCTTGCCGGTCGCTTCATCGAGGAAGCCGTGCATGGTGAACACACCGAAGGGGGTGGGCAGTTGGGAGGCGGCGACAAACACGACGGACACCGGATACTCCTAGCAATGAGTACGAAACAGGGCCGGCATTGTATCAGCAGCCCCCGCTGGCAGGTCAGTCAGAATTGCCGATCATCAGTATCGAGAGAAATGATCGACTATCCCGGCGCAGGGCTCAGTGCTTCGACTCCAGCACCAGCATGCCCTGCTCCTCGCGCCAGCCAACCCGTCCGAGGAAGCTCATGCCCAGCAGGGCATCGCTGGGCGCGCTGCCCTCGAGCACCACGGCCTCGACGCCAAGCACCTCAAGATCGCCGACCTTGACCCGATCGAGCGTCACCCGCCAGCCACGGGTGACGCCGCTGGCGGTGCTGACCTGCATGGGGCGCCCGGAAACCCGGTAGTCGATCCCCAGGCGCCTGGCATGCGCATCGTTGAGCGCGATGCTGGTGGCGCCGGTATCGACCAGGAACTGCACCGTCTGGCCGTTGACCGACCCCGCGACCCAGTAGTGGCCGCCAATGCCCTTGGCGATGCTCAGGCGCTTGCGCACCGGCTCGGCGAACCCGGCGCTGTATTCACGGCTGAGCGGATACATGCGTTCGACACCGTCCACGCGCAGCAACGCACCCTGTTTGTCGACATTGACCACCTGGACGCCGCCCGGGCCGGTCTGCCCGACGCGCACCATCTTGCGCTGGCCATCGACATTGAGCACCGCCGCCCCCGGAAACAGGCCGACCACCTGCACCTGCGAAGCAGCCCAGGCAAGGCCCGAGCACGACAGCACGAGGGCGACAAGACAGTGGCGTAGCAGCATGAGCAGTGGTCTCCCGGCTCAGTCGAATGGGTAAGGTTGATGCCAGTGCGTGAAGATCGGCCGCAGCTCACCACTGGCGATCAGCGCGGCCATGCGCCGGTCATACAGCTCGGCCAGGGCGTGACCACGCGGTGTGTCGGCAAAGCCGAGGAACAACGGCAGGCGGGTAAGCTCGGTCAGGCGATAACGCTCCGGATGGCTGGCAGCCTTGAGCACGTACTCGGCCTCGGGACGCGCATCGATGTAGAAGTCCGCATGCCCGAGGTCGAGCATGCCGAGAATACCGCCACGCCGCTGCACTTCCCGGTAATCGTGCACATTCGGCAGATATTCCTGATATTCGTAGCCACGCACCCAGACCAGCCGGTACTGGCCGAGGCTCTCCAGCGTCGGCACCGGCTTGTCCTCGAGGCTCAGCGCGACGATACGGTCGGTGTCGTAATGGTGCTTGGGGTAGAACACCCTGTCCTCGACCTCATCGCGGTAGGAACCGACCCAGGCATCGGCCTCATTGCGTTGCACCAGCCCCACCGAACGGGTGTAGGGCACGCTGTGGATGGCCAGGCTCACGCCCTCCGGCTCGAAGACCTTGCGCATGATGTCCCAGCCCAGGCCCGTACCATCCGCCTCGGTGTACGCCTCCCAGACCTCGCTGGCCAGACGTATCTCGTGCGGCAGATCATCCCGAGCCTGGGCGCAGGTCATGCTGCCCAGCATCAGCAGCAGGCACAGCCATCCGTGTCTAATCCGCATCGCAGCCCCTCAGAAACCCAGCACGGCCCCATACCTGTCCCAGCCCCAGACCAGTCCCTGCATGGCCAGCCAGGCGAACACCCCGGCGATGATGTCGTCGAGCATGATGCCCACGCCACCGTGCACGTGGCGGTCGATCCAGCGGATCGGCCAGGGTTTGACGATGTCGAACAGGCGGAACATGAGAAAGCCTAGCAGCAACCAGAGCCAACCCTCGGGCACCAGCCAGAGGGTGATCCACATGCCGACCATTTCGTCCCAGACGATGCCCTCGTGGTCATGCACACGCAGGTCGTCGGCGACCTTGCCGCACAGCCAGAAGCCGAACAGCATGGTCACCCCGAGCATCAGCCAGTAGCCCCAGTCGGGCAGCATCTGCCACAGCGGCACGAACGGCAGCGCCACCAGCGAGCCCCAGGTGCCAGGCGCCTTGGGCAGGGTTCCGGAGCCGAAGCCGAAGGCGATGAAATGCCAGGGATTGCGCCATACCGAGGGCGGCACGTATTCGGCGGGAACCTGGTTGGGGTGATCGGTCACGCGCACTCCGTCCTGTCAGAAATGTTGGTAGCCGCCACGTGGCGACTCGATGGGCTGGCCGTTCGCATCCAGCAACTGCACGCCACTGCCCGCCAGCACGCGGCCGATGGCCCGTACCTCGGGCCAGTCTGCCTGCAGCTCGTCGAACAAGGCTGGCGGTAGGGTAAAGGCCAGGCGGTAGTCGTCGCCACCACTTAGCGCGCAGACCCGCGCCTGCTGCTCGCCGGCGAAAGCACGCAGCGGCGCCGACAATGGCAGCCGCTCCAGTTCGATCTGCAAGGCGACCTGCGACGCGCTGGCGATGTGTCCGCAATCGGCGAGCAGGCCATCGGAGATATCCAGCGCCGCCGTGGCACGCCCGCGCAGCGCCTGGCCGAGGGCCAGCTGCGGCTGCGGTGACCAGTAGCGGGCCAGCAACGCTGCGCCACTGTCGTCCCCCGCCTCGCGCTGCCCGAGCACCAGCGGCAAGGCACCGGCGGCATCGCCCAGCTCACCGCCTACGCAGAGCAGGTCGCCGACCTGTGCGCCGCTGCGCAGTAGCGCCTGCCCGGCCGGCACGCGGCCGAACACGGTCAGTGTCAGGCTCAGCGGCCCGCGCGTGGTGTCGCCACCGACCAGCGCCAGCGCGCAGTCCTGCGCCATGACCTGCAGGCCACGGGCGAAGTCGGCCAGCCAGGCATCGCAGGCATCCGGCAGGGTGATGGCGAGGGTGAACGCCAGTGGCGTAGCGCCCATGGCGGCCAGGTCACTGGCAGACACGGCCAGCGCGCGCTGGCCGAGCAGGAAGGCATCGCAGGCCTCGGGGAAGTGCACCCCGGCAACCAGCGTGTCGGTGGAGATCGCCAGCTGTTCGCCGGCAGGCACGCTCAGCAGCGCGCAGTCATCACCGATGCCGCGCACCACGCCATCACCCTGTCGGGCACACAGGGCGCTGGCGAAGTAGCGGCGGATCAGCTCGAACTCACCCACAGTGCATTCCCCATGGGCGCGCCCAAGCCACTGCCAGCGTCATGATCAGCGCTTGTTGGCGTTGACTTCGGCGGCACGCAGCTTGGGTGCGAGCTTGTCGAGGATGCCGTTGACGAACTTGTGCCCGTCGGTGGCACCGAACACCTTGGCCAGCTCGATCCCCTCGTTGATCACCACCTTGTAGGGGACGTCAACGCGGTTCTTCAGCTCGTAGGTGGACAGCCGCAGGATGGCCAGTTCGACCGGATCGATCTCTTCCAGCGGGCGGTCGAGCAGCGGCGTGAAGGCCTCGTCCAGTTCGGTCTTCTGCCGCGGCACGCCGTGCAGGATCTCGTGGAAGTAGGCGCCATCGACCTTGCTGAAGTCGTTGTCGACGCGAAACTGCGCTTCGATCTCGTTCAGCGGCTGCCCGGCGATATGCCAGGAGTAGAGGGCCTGCATGGCCAGGGTACGAGCTTCGCGACGCGCGAGGATCTTGCCGCTCGGCCCCTTCTTGGCCGGCTGGCCGTTAGCGGAATTGCTCACTTGGCCTCCAACTGCGCCAGCAGGCTGACCATTTCCAGGGCAGACAGCGCAGCTTCGGCACCCTTGTTACCCGCTTTGGTGCCGGAACGTTCGATGGCTTGTTCGATGGAATCGACGGTCAGCACGCCGAAGGCGACCGGCACGCCGTATTCCATGGAAACCTGGGCCAGACCCTTGGTGCACTCGCCGGCGACGTATTCGAAGTGCGGAGTACCGCCACGGATCACCGCGCCAAGGGCGATGATGGCCGCGTACTCGCCACGCTGGGCGACCTTCTGGGTGACCAGCGGGATCTCGAAGGCACCCGGTGCGCGGATGATGGTGATGTCGCTCTCGCTCACGCCGTGGCGGACCAGGGCATCGATGGCGCCGCTAACCAGGCTCTCGACGACGAAGCTGTTGAAACGGCCTACCACCAGGGCGTATTTGCCCTTGGGGGCGATGAAGGTACCTTCGATGGTCTTCAGGGTCATGACAGGTCTCACATGGGTTAAAGAGCCGGAGCGTCGCGCGCTCCGAAAACGAATTCGTTGATCAGCGTAGCCCGGATGCCATCCGGAGCCAGTGTGCCGATGTCCCCGGATGGCATCCGGGCTACAAGTCTTAGCTCCCCTCTCCATTCATGGGGGAGGGGCTGTGGGAGAGCACATGCTGTGCAGCCCTCTCCCGCCCTGCGGGCACCCTCCCCCAGCGGGAGAGGGTCATCGGATGCGGCTCTGTCGAGCCGCTTCTTATTTAGCCGGCAGGTATTCTACAACCTCGAGATCGAAGCCGGATATCGCGTTGAACTTCATCGGTGAGCTCATCAAGCGCATCTTGCGCACGCCGAGGTCACGCAGGATCTGCGAACCGGCACCGACGGTGCTGTAGGTCGCCGGATTGGCAGGCTGCTGGCGGCTGATCAGCGCCAGCAGTTCCGGCCCGGTCATCGGGTTGCCCAGCAGCAGCACCACACCGCTACCAGCCTTGGCGACCTCGGCCATGGCCGCACGCATGCTCCAGCGCCCCGGCTGATTGACCATGAACAGGTCACGCAGCGGGTCCATGTTGTGCACCCGCACCAGGGTCGGTTCCTCGGCACAGATGGTTCCCAGGGTCAGCGCCATGTGCGCGGTGTTCTCCACGCCATCGCGGTAGGTCACCAGGTTGAACTGACCCAGCTCGGTGTCCAGCGGTTGCTCGCTGATGCGCTCGACGGTGCGCTCGTGGATCAGGCGATAGTGGATCAGGTCGGCGATGGTGCCGATCTTGAGACCGTGCTCCTCGGCGAACTTCTCCAGCTCCGGACGACGCGCCATGGTGCCGTCTTCGTTCATGATCTCGCAGATCACGCCGCTCGGCTCGAACCCGCCCATGCGCGCCAGGTCGCAGGCTGCCTCGGTGTGGCCGGCACGCGCCAGCACCCCACCGGGCTGCGCCATCAGCGGGAAGATGTGACCGGGGCTGACGATGTCCTCGGCCACGGCGCTGCGGGCCACCGCGGCCTGCACGGTACGAGCGCGGTCGGCTGCGGAGATGCCGGTGGTCACGCCTTCGGCGGCCTCGATGGAGACGGTGAACTTGGTGCCGAAACCGGAACCGTTGCGCGGAGCCATCAGCGGCAGGTTGAGCAACTCGCAGCGCTCGCGGGTCATCGGCATGCAGATCAGGCCACGGGCGAAGCGGGCCATGAAGTTGATGTGCTCGGCCGTGACGCACTCGGAGGCGATGATGATGTCGCCTTCGTTCTCGCGGTCCTCGTCATCCATGAGGATGACCATCTTGCCGGCGCGGATGTCTTCGATCAGTTCTTCAGCGGTATTCAGGGCCATGGTGGCGCATCTCACTTGTTCAGGTAGCCGTGTTCGGCGAGAAAGCTTTCGGTCAGGCCCGAGGCCTTGGGTTCGGCGGCCTTGTCGCCGAGCAGCAGGCGCTCCAGGTAACGCGCCAGCAGGTCCACCTCGAGGTTGACCTTACGCCCGGCCTGGTAGTCGACCATGATGGTCTCGGCCAGGGTATGCGGGACGATGGTCAGCTCGAACTCGGCGCCGTCGACCGCATTGACGGTCAGGCTGGTGCCGTCGACGGTGATCGAGCCCTTGTGCGCGATGTACTTAGCCAGCTCGCGCGGCGCGCGCACCTTGAACTGCACGGCGCGGGCGTTATCGGCGCGGGCGACGATCTCGCCGACACCGTCGACATGACCGCTGACCAGATGCCCGCCAAGGCGGCTGGTAGGCGTCAGCGCCTTTTCCAGGTTGACGGCGCTGCCGGGCTTCAGGTCGACGAAGGCGGTGCGCGCCAGGGTCTCGCGGCTGACATCGGCCCAGAAGCCGTCGCCGGGGAGTTCCACGGCGGTCAGGCAGACGCCGTTGACGGCGATGCTGTCGCCGAGCTTGACGTCGCCGAGGTCGAGCTTGCCGGTGGCCACGTAGACGCGCACGTCGCCGCCCTTGGGCGTCATGGCGCGGATGCTGCCGATGGCTTCGATTATGCCGGTGAACATGCGCCCTCCGGTTTCACGTTGAAGATGGTGCTGAACAGCATGGACGAACTCCTGTTTTGGTCAAAAACAGGGCAATGCCGATCGATAGGGATTTCGCGGACACGCACGAGGCGCCCGTGGAGGGAATCCCGCTCTCTCTTTATCCGGACTATACCGTCGGCCCCGGAATCGCACCGGGTCTGCTGGACCTCGCACGGCAGGTGCCGTGGCGAGCGCTCGCGGGCTAGGTTCTGCGAACCATTACCGCCGGTGGGGAATTGCGCCCCGCCCTGAGAACGTTGCGGCCAAGCGAATGGCCGCGTGGCGTTTTACCATAACGAAGCCGCTGCCGGCTACAGAGCGCCCGCTCGTGGACGCCCACGTGCTGCCCAGGCAGGCCCCACACAGGCGCCGAGCGCGCATTCCCGCCAGGCGTGGAACGGGCTCGCCGCCTAAGGCTGGCGCTCGGGAACGGCCGTGACCTGCCAGTCGTCGCCCACCGCGCGGATATCCAGGATCTTCAACTGCGGCGCCTCGGCCATGCGGTTGAGCGGCAGTTCGAGCAGCGGGCGCGCGCTGGAACCCAGCAACTTGGGGGCCATGAAGATGCGGTACTCATCCACCAGCCCGGCCCGCGCGAAGGCGCCGGCGAGACGCGGCCCGGCCTCGACCAGGACCTCGTTGACACCGCGCGCCGCCAGCTCCAGCAACAGCTTGCGCAGGTCGACATGACCATTGCTGCCGGGCACGGCCAGCAGCTCATGCCCTTCGGCGAGATAACGATCGCGTGCGGTGGCGGCGGCGCAGGTCGCCACCAGCGCCGGGCCGACCTGGAAGAATGCCTTGCTCAGCGGCACCCGCAGACGCCCGTCGACCAGCACGCGCAGCGGCGGACGACGCTGCGCCAGCGCCGTCAGCTCTGCGCCCAGGCCCAGTTCGTCGGCGCGTACGGTCAGCCGCGCGTCATCGGCCAGCAGTGTATCGGCGCCGCTCAGCACCACGCTGGCCTGCGCGCGCAGGCGCTGCACCTCGGCGCGCGCCGACGGCCCGGTGATCCACTGGCTCTCGCCACTGGCCATGGCCGTGCGCCCGTCCAGACTCATCGCCAGCTTGACCCGCACGAACGGCAAGCCCTGCTCCATGCGTTTGATGAAGCCGGCATTCAGCGCCCGCGCCTCGCTCTCCAGCACACCGCAACTGACCGCGATACCCGCCTCGGCCAGACGCCGTAGACCGTTGCCTGCCACTTGCGGGTTGGGGTCCTGCATGGCCGCCACGACCCGGCCGACGCCAGCGGCGATCAACCCGTCGGCGCAGGGCGGCGTGCGCCCATGGTGGCTGCAGGGCTCCAGCGTGACGTAGGCCGTGGCACCGCGCGCCTTGTCGCCGGCCTGGCGCAACGCGTGCACCTCGGCGTGGGGCTCGCCGGCACGGGCATGCCAGCCCTCGCCGACGATCCGCCCGTCCTGCACGATGACGCAGCCGACCCGTGGGTTGGGATGAGTGGAGTAAAGCCCCTTGCGCGCCAGCTTCAGTGCCCGCGCCATGAACAGATGATCGCGCTCGCTCATCAGCTTTTCGACGGCTCACGAGCCAGGCGCTCGATTTCTTCGCGGAACTCGTTGAGGTCCTGGAAGCGTCGATAGACCGACGCGAAGCGGATGTAGGCCACCTCGTCGAGCTTGCTCAGCTCGCTCATCACCAGCTCGCCGAGCACCAGCGACTTCACTTCGCGCTCGCCGGTGGCACGCAGTTGCTGCTTGATACGGGCGATGGCCTCTTCCAGCCGCTCGACGCTGACCGGACGCTTCTCCAGCGCACGCTGCATGCCGGCACGCAGCTTCTCCTCGTCGAACGGCTGCCGGCTGCCGTCCTGCTTGATCAGGCGCGGCATCACCAGTTCGGCGGTTTCGAAGGTGGTAAAGCGCTCACCGCAGGCCACGCATTCGCGACGGCGGCGAACCTGGTCGCCCTCGGCGACCAGACGGGAATCGATGACCTTGGTGTCGTTGGCATCACAGAACGGACAGTGCATGGCAGGCGCGGGCTGATGGCGGTAAAGGCGCCATGGTAGCGCATAGAAGCAGCAAGACAAATTAAGCTATAGGGGCGCCCGCACGAGATATCGAGGATGTGATGACCCGCTACCGCAACCCCTTAGTTCTGGCCCTGAGCGGCCTGCTGGTCGCTTGCGCCAGCGAGCAGCCGGCAGTGCCGGCCCCCGCCCCCGAGACGGACGCGCCTCCCGCCAGCGTCGCCACGCCAACACCCGCCCTGCGCGGGCAACTGCTGGGTGTCGCTCAGGGTGCCGATGTGGAGCTGGCGCTGCTGGCCATCGACCTCAGCGGGCGGCCGAGCGCACTGCTCGGGCAGGCGCACCTGCGGGGCGACGGCCAGGCGCTGCCGTTCCACCTGCCACTGAGCGTCGTGCCGCCCAGCCAGACGCAGCGCGTGGAACTGCGTGGCCGCGTCAGCCAGGCCGGGCGCCTGGTGCAGCGCCTGCCGGCACGCGCCATCACCCACCTGCACGACCAGGACCTCGGCCCCCTGCACCTGGTGCCGGCACCATGAACGCCCCACAGGCTCTGCAACAGGCCCTCGGCGAACTGCTCGGCGACGCCCGCCTGGTCGCCGAAACGCTGCCCGGCAGCGAGATCGCCCTGTGGCTGATCGATGCCAGCAACATGGACCGAGCCTTCAACGCCGAAGAGACCCGGCGCATCCTCGAGGAGCCGCCCTACTGGTGCTTCTGCTGGGCCAGCGGCCTGGTGCTGGCGCGCTGGCTGGCCGAACGCCCCGAGTGGGTGCGCGGCAAGCGCGTGCTGGACTTTGGCGCCGGCTCAGGCGTCGCCGCCATCGCGGCGGCCAAGGCCGGGGCTGCGGAGGTGGTGGCCTGCGACCTCGACCCGCTGGCGCTGGCCGCCTGCCGCGCCAACGCCGCGCTCAACGGGGTGACGCTCAGCTACTCCGCGGACTTCTTCGCCGAAGCGGATCGCTTCGACCTGATCCTGGTCGCCGACGTACTCTACGACCGCGCCAACCTGCCACTGCTCGATCATTTCCTCAGTCGCGGGCACCAGGCCCTGGTGGCCGACTCACGGGTCAAGGACTTCCAGCACCCGCTCTATCGCCGCCTGGCGCTGCTCGATGGCTGTACCTGGCCGGATCTGGCCGAGCCCGCCGAGTTCCGCGAAGTCAGCCTGTACCACGCGACCCGCCCCTTGTAACCGGGCCTCACCGCCCGCATTAATAGACTATTGCCTGCCCTTGCGAGACCGAACATGAGCGACTCCCCTTACATCTTCGACATTTCCGGCGCTGCCAGCTTCGAGCAACTGGTCATCGAGAACTCCTTCCACAAACCGGTGCTGGTGGACTTCTGGGCCGAGTGGTGCGCGCCCTGCAAGGCGCTGATGCCGATGCTGGCGAAGATCACCGAGGAATATGCCGGCGAGTTGCTGCTGGCCAAGGTCAACTGCGATATCGAGCAGGACATCGTCATGCGCTTCGGTATCCGCAGCCTGCCGACCGTGGTGCTGTTCAAGGACGGCCAGCCGGTGGACGGCTTCGCCGGTGCCCAGCCGGAAGCGGCGATTCGGGAAATGCTCAAGCCGCACGTGGCCGAGCCGGCGCCCGCCGCCGCCGACCCCATGGAAGCCGCCCAGGCGCTGTTCAGCGAAGGCCGTTTCGCCGAGACCGAGGCCCTGCTCAAGCAGGTGCTGACCGAGGACAACGAGCATGCTGCCGCCCTGATTCTCTACGCCCGCTGCCTGGCCGAACGCGGTGAACTGGGTGAAGCCGAAGCCGTGCTCAACGCCGTGAAAGGCGACGAGCACAAGCAGGCTCTGGCAGGCGCCAAGGCCCAGCTGACCTTCCTGCGCCAGGCTGCCGACCTGCCGGAAGTCGCCACCCTGAAGAGCCGCCTGGCACAGAACGCGGAGGACGACGAAGCGGTGTACCAGCTGGCGGTGCAGCAACTGGCCCGCCAGCAGTACGAGGCCGCGCTGGATGCCCTGCTCAGGCTGTTCGTGCGCAACCGCAGCTACCAGGACGGCCTGCCGCACAAGACCCTGCTACAGGTGTTCGACCTGCTCGGCGGCGACCATCCGCTGGTCACCGCCTACCGCCGCAAGCTGTACCAGGCGATCTACTGAGAGCAGCTGCAAGCCTCGAGCCGCAAGCGGAATCAGGAGCCATACGTCTTCTTGCAGCTTACCGCTGCTCCTGCCAGTGATAGATCGGCGCATCCGCGCCGGTCTCCATGCGAATCTGCTCGCAGTGGCGCAGGCGTACCAGCAAGCGCTTGCCCGCAGCCTCGCCCCCTGCCAGCGCCGCCAACTGCGCCAGCAACCTCGGTCCTTCGACCTGCCCGGCATCGCGCACCAGTTGCAATGCGGTCTGCCACAGGGCGTCCGCCGCTTCGACCGGGGCGGCTGACGGCCCCTCAGCGGCGACGGGCGCGACAGCGACACGCTGCGCCAGCTGCGCCCAGTCCTCGGCATCCAGCTCCAGCGTCAGGTCCACTGGCCAATCCCCGATCCGCCCACGGATACGCACCATACTCACCCTCCCATTCGAAGCCGACATGCTCCCATGACGACGACAGGCTGGCCAGCCGAGCAATAAAGTTGTTATAACGTAACAACTTTATTGCCCTCACGCCGGAGACTCCCATGCGCCACCTGCTGCTCGCCCTGCCCTTCGCCCTGTTGCCCCTGGTCGCCGCCCAGGCCCACGAGCATGACCATGACGAACACGCCCATGACAGCCTGGGTGCCCATGAACATGGTGTCGCCAGCCTGAACGTGGCACTGGACGGCAACCTGCTGGAGCTGCAGCTGGAAAGCCCGGCCATGAACCTGGTCGGTTTCGAGCATGCCGCCAAGAGCGAGGCCGACAAAGCCAAGGTCGCGGCGACCAAGCGTGAGCTGGAGCAGCCCATCGGCCTGTTCGCCCTGGCCAGCGGTGACTGCAAGACCCGCGAGGTGGAACTGGAAAGCCCGCTGTTCGGCGACGCGGACCACGAGCACGAGCACGAGCACGAGCATCATGAGCATGAAGGCGAGCACAGCGATATCCAGGCCTTCTATCGCTTCGAATGCGCCAGCAGCGCCAAACTGCAGCAACTGGATCTCAGCGAACTGTTCAAGCGTTTCCCCGCGACCGAGAAGATTCAGGTACAACTGATCGGCCCGAACGGCCAGCAAGGGATGCAACTGACACCGGCACAACCGCGTCTGAGTTTCTGACGCCACGTCCCGTTGCAGGAGCGAGCCCTGTTCGCCGCGCCGTTGCCATTGGCCCGTTCGAGCGCACGGCTCGCTCCTCGCTGAGCGCATTTTCCCGACACGCAGCAGACCATGACCCAACCTCTGATCGAACTCGCCAACCTCGGCTTCGCCTGGCCCGGACAAGCGCAGTTGCTGGACATCCCCGACTTCACCCTGGCGCGCGGTGAAACCCTGTTCCTCAAAGGCCCGAGCGGCAGCGGCAAGACCACGCTGCTCGGCCTGCTCGGCGGCGTGCAGCGCGCCCAGAGCGGTCACATCCGCCTGCTGGGACAGGACCTCGCACAGCTCTCCGCCGCCGCGCGCGACCGTTTCCGCGTCGACCACACCGGCTACATCTTCCAGCAGTTCAACCTGCTGCCGTTTCTTTCGGTACGCGAAAACGTCGAGCTGCCCTGTCGCTTCTCGCGCCAGCGCGCCGAACGCGCGCAACAGCGCCACGGCAGCATCGATGCGGCCGCCACGGCACTGCTCGAACACCTGGGCCTGCGCGCCGATCTGCTCGGGCGTCGCGCGGACGAGCTGTCGATCGGCCAGCAGCAACGCGTCGCGGCGGCCCGCGCCCTGATCGGCCAGCCGGAGCTGGTCATCGCCGATGAACCCACCTCGGCGCTGGACTTCGACGCCCGCGAAGCCTTTCTCCAGCTGCTGTTCGCCGAATGCCGCGCCGCAGGCGCCAGCCTGTTGTTCGTCAGCCATGACCAGAGCCTGGCCGCGCTGTTCGACCGCAATGTCTCGCTGAGCGAGCTGAACCGCGCCGCCAAGCCCGTCGAGGTCTGAGATGCACCTGATTCGTATCGCCCTGGCCAGCCTGGCCAACCGCCGCTTCACCGCCCTGCTCACGGTGTTCGCCATCGCCCTGTCGGTCTGCCTGCTGCTGGCTGTCGAGCGCGTACGCACCGAGGCCCGCGCCAGCTTCGCCAGCACCATCAGCGGTACCGACCTGATCGTCGGCGCCCGTTCCGGCAGCGTGAACCTGCTGCTGTACTCGGTATTCCGCATCGGCAACGCCACCAACAACATCCGCTGGGACAGCTTCGAGCACTTCGCCAATCATCGCCAGGTGAAATGGGCCATCCCCATTTCCCTCGGCGACTCACACCGGGGCTACCGGGTGATGGGCACCAGCGGCGCCTATTTCGACCACTACCGCTATGCCCGCAGCCAGTCGTTGCGGCTGGCCCAGGGCCGCACCTTCGCCGACGATCCGTTCGAGGTGGTACTGGGCGCCGAAGTGGCACAAGCGCTGGGCTACGGCCTCGGCGAGAAGATCGTGCTGGCCCATGGCGTCGCCACCATCAGCCTGGTCAAGCACGATGACAAGCCCTTCACCGTGGTCGGCATCCTCGAGCGGACCGGCACCCCCGTCGACCGCACCCTGCACATCTCGCTGGCGGGCATGGAGGCCTTGCACGTCGACTGGCAGAACGGCATGCCGGCCCGTGGCGATGCGCGAGTGAGTGCCGATCAGGCACGCGCCATGGACCTGCAACCCAAGCAGATCACCGCCTTCATGCTCGGCCTCAACAGCAAGATCGCCACCTTCAGCCTGCAACGCGAGATCAACGAGTTCCGTGGCGAGCCGATGCTGGCGATCCTGCCCGGGGTGGCGCTGCAAGAGCTGTGGAGCCTGATGGGCACCGCCGAGCAGGCACTGTTCGTGGTGTCGCTGTTCGTCGTGCTGACCGGCCTGATCGGCATGCTCACGGCGATTCTCACCAGCCTCAACGAACGTCGCCGGGAGATGGCCATTCTGCGCTCGGTCGGTGCCCGCCCCTGGCATATCGCCAGCCTGCTGGTGCTGGAGGCCTTCGCCCTGGCCCTCGCCGGCGTGCTGTTCGGTCTCGCCCTGCTGTACCTGGGCATCGCCCTCGCTCAGGGCCATGTGCAGGCCAACTACGGCCTGTACCTGGCACTCAGTGCTCCAACGGGCTACGAATGGAAATTGCTCGGGGGCATCCTCCTCGCCGCCCTGCTGATGGGCAGCGTGCCCGCCTGGCGCGCCTACCGGCAGTCACTGGCCGACGGCCTGTCGATCAGGCTCTGAGGCCAAACAGGGGGCGTCTGGCGTACACTGCGCGGGCGCCCCTGAAACGAGGTTCTTCATGTCCCGCCCCCTGCTCGCCACCCTGCTGCTGACCCTGGCACTGCCACTGGCCGCCGCCGAGGTGCGCGAACTCACCTGGTCCGAACTGATTCCGCCCAACGCCCCGCCGCAGATTGTCGACCCGGCGCCCATCCACGACCTCTCGCAGCTGGCGGATGCCCTGTCCGAGTCGGGCCCGGCCGCCACGCAGCAGGCGCCGGCAGCACCGGTGGTGAAGGAGCTCAACGGGCAGAAGGTCAAGTTGCCAGGCTACATCGTACCGCTCGACGTCACCGATGAAGGGCGGGTCGTGGAATTCCTGCTGGTGCCTTACTTCGGTGCCTGCATCCACGTACCGCCACCGCCGTCGAACCAGATCGTGCATGTCACCAGTGAGCTCGGCGTGCTGCTCGATGCGCTGTACCAGCCGTTCTGGGTCGAGGGACCGATGAAGGTGGAGCACGTCACCAGCGAACTGGCCGAGGTCGGCTACCAGATGGAAGCGGACAAGATCTACGCCTACGAACTGCCCGACAGTTGATCCGGAGCGGTTGTAGGAGCGGCTTCAGCCGCGAAATGAACGACGGACAGATCCCGGACATGAAAAAGCCAGACATCGCGTCTGGCTTTTTCATGTCCGTCAGCATCAGCCACGACTGGCGACGCGATTGTCTCGCTCGAAGCGCAGCTCGCTTTCTGCCCACTGCCGCCAGGAGCGCACCTTGGACCGCTCGGCGCCGTTGCGCTCGGCACGCGCCAGCGCCTCCAGGCCAGCCTGCCAGCGCGACTGCTCCAGTTCCAGCTGCGCCACGTACAGCCAGTGCTTGCCGTTGCCGCTGCGCTCGGCCAGCGGCCGCAGCACACGCACGGCGGCGACGCGGTCACGCGCCTGCCACCAGAACAGCCCCAGGCGCTCCTGACGGGCAGCCGTGTTGGCCAGCAGGCCACTGTCGAGCATGCCCTTGAGCAGCTTCGCGCCCTGCCAGGGCTGGTCGGCAGCGCCTGCCAGCAGCACCAGGTTGTCCAGTTCCGACTCGCTGAAACGCAGGCCCTTGCTGTGCGCCGCACGCAGGGTGGCCAGGGCCTTGTCGTTGCTGCCAGCCATCTGCTGCAGACCAGCCAGCTGGCGCCAACCCTTGGCATCGTCCGGTTTGCGCGCCAGCAACTGGCGCTGCCAGCGCACGGCCTGGGCATAACGCTTCAGATCGGCATTGGCGCCCACCAGGAACTGCAGCCAGATGTCCGCAGCACGCGGGTTGGCCTGCACGTAGCGTTCTGCCAGCGGCAGCGCCTTGGCTGGCTGGTTCATGCCCTGATAGGCCTGCACCAGCATCTGCAGCACTTCCTCGGAGGCACTGCCCTGACCCGGCGCCAGCAGCTCGACGACCTTGGCGTAGCGCCGCTCGCCCAGGTTGAGCTTGGCCAGGTTGAGGCGTTCGACGACCAGCATCTCGTCGTCCAGCTTGCCGCTGCGGACCGCCTTGTCCAGCCAGTCGATGGCCTGCGCGTTGTTGCCCGCCGACCAGGCCACATAGGCCTTGCTGCGCCAGATCAACGCCTCCTCGAGGCTGCCGCCAGACGCCTTGACCGCGTCCAGTGCCTTGCGGGCCGCCGCGTAGTCGCCTTTCTGCTGCGCGACCTGCGCACTGTTCAGGGCACGGAAAACGGCCGGGTCGACGGTTTGCTGGGCCATGCCGGGCACGGCCGTAGCACTGAGCATCACGAGCAACAACCAACGGTACATGGTCAGCTCCTTTCCAGTCGGAAGTAGAGGGTTTTCACCGCTTCGCGATCCACCGCGAGACCGCCCTCGGTCCGAGGTGCGAAGCGCCAGCGTGCCGCGGCCCGACGCGCTTCGCGCTCGAACACGTTACGGGGGCTGGCTTCCAGCACGCGGATGTTCTCCACGCTGCCGGCGCGATTGATGGTGAAAGCCAGTTTGACGAAACCTTCGATACCACGGCGCAGGGCGTGATCCGGGTACTTAGGACGCACGTCATTGAGCGGCATGACTTCGCTTTCCATACCGCCCATCTGCCCGCCCGACTCGCTGGCATTGCTCGGAGGGGTCGGTGCCGGCGCGCCCGGAGCCAGCCCGGACAGGCTCGGTGCCGGCGCGCTGTTGACGGCGATACCGCTGGCCAGGCTGGGTAGCTGGATGTCCAGCGCCGGCAGGTTGGCATTCGGCGTGGCCGTCTGCGGGGTCGGCGGCGTGGGCGGTTGCGGGGTCTGCGGTTGCGGTGGCTGGGGCGCCTGCTGGCGAGTGCGGCTGGCCGTCTCGCTGGCGTTGCCATCCATGCGCACGAAGTTGGCCACGCTGACCGGGTCCTGGCTGACCTTCGCGCTGGGCGGTGCAACCATGTAGAGCATCAGGGCGAACAGCCCCAGGGCCATCAGGCAGGCACCGAGAAACGACAGCGGCAGGCGCATCAGTTGACTCCGCTACCGGCAGCCAGGGCGACGTCCTGCACACCGGCCAGACGCGCCTGATCCATCACCTGGACCACCAGACCGGTGCGTGCGTCCTGGTCGGCCTGCACCACCACCGCGCCATCCGGCTGGTCGACGCGCATGCGCTCGACGTGCGCACGCACGCTGCGGATGTCCACGGGTTGCTTGTCCATCCAGATCTGCCCGTCGGCCGTGACGGCGATGAGGATGTTGCCCTTGTCCTGCGGGCTGGCGGTTTCCGCCTGCGGGCGCTGGACCTCGACCCCGGACTCACGAATGAAGGAGCTGGTGACGATGAAGAAGATCAGCATGATGAAGACCACGTCGAGCATCGGCGTAAGGTCGATGCCGGTGTCTTCGTCCTGCTGGTGGTGGCGACGCATTCTCATGTTGGGCGATCTCAGTCGTGACGCAGCTGGTCGGCCAGCCGCTCGATGGCCTGGCTGGCTTCGCGCTCGAGGCGCGCCAGGCTGAACAATCCGGGAATGGCCAGGACCATGCCGGCCATGGTCGGCAGGGTCGCCTGCCAGACGCCTGCGGCCATGCCGCGCGGGTTACCGGTGCCGTTGAGGGCAAGCACGTCGAACACCGCGATCATGCCCAGCACGGTGCCGAGCAGGCCCAGCAGCGGATACAACGCCACCAGGGTCTTGCCCAGGCGCAATGGCGCCGCCAGCTGCTGGCGCGCCTGCGCCAGCCAGGCCAGGCGCACGGCGCGCTGCCAGTTGCCGTTGTCGTCCGCCAGCACCTGCTGCCAGGCCTCGCGGCGCTCGTGGACCCAGAGCGGGAAGATCCTGCGCATGTACCAGAAGCGCTCGAACACCAGGGTCCAGAACAGGATGCAGAGCACCGCCAGCGCCCACATCACCACGCCACCGGCGCTCATGAAGTCGAGCAGCGCATAGGCGCTGTCGACCGCACGCAGCCAGAAGGCGAACAGATCAGTCACGGCGCGACGCTCCCGACAGGTGCAGGGCGATCAGGCCCGCGCTCTGCTGCTCCAGAACCTGGATCAGCCCCTTGCTGCGGCTGGCCAGCAGGCTGTGCAGGAACAGCAGCGGGATCGCCACCACCAGGCCCAGCACGGTGGTCACCAGTGCCTGGGAAATACCATCGGCCATCAGGCGCGAGTCCCCGCCACCACCACTCTGGGTGATGGCCTGGAAGGTCACGATCATGCCGGTCACGGTGCCCAGCAGCCCCAGCAGCGGGGCAACGGCGGCCAGCAGCTTGAGCAGGCCCTGGCCTTTCTCCAGCGGCGGCGTTTCCTGGAGGATCGCCTCGTCCAGTTTCAGCTCCAGGGTTTCCAGGTCGGCCAGCTGCGGCTTGGCGCCCAGCACGCCGATCACCCGCCCGAGCGGATTGTCGTCACGCGGCGCGCTGAGGTCATGCATCTGCGCCTTGACGCCACTGCCCACGCGCGCCAGATAGACCATCCGCCACAGCGCCAGCAGCAGGCCCAGGCCGCCCAGCACGACGATCACCCAACCGACCAGGCCGCCCTGCTGCAGGCGATCCCACAACGTCGGCTGCTGCTGCAGCTGCGCCAGCAGGCTGCCACGGCTCGGATCGACAGGCAGGGTCGCCAGCGCCTCGGTGCTGCTCAGATAATCCTCGACCTGTCCCAGGCCCGACGGCTGACGTGGCGGAGCGACCAGCTGCCCGGCGTCGGCGTCGTAACGCAGGAAGGCATCCTCGCCATAGGCGCCGAAGGTGCCGACACGCAGCACCTGCTGCTCCTGGCGCGAACCATCGGCATTGACCACCGGCAGCGTCACGCGCTCGATGCGGCCACTGGCGGCCAGGTCTTCGAGCAGCAGCATCCAGTAGCTGTCGAGGTCATCGGCGGACGGCAGCGAACGGCTCTCGGCCAGTGCCTTGAGACGCTTCAGGCGCTCCGGGTACTGCGCGTTGAGCAGGCTGTCCTGCCATTGACCGGCAACATCCCCGGCGCTCTGGCGGACCACGCCGAACAATTCACCCAGGTGGCCGACACGCTGGGCCAGCAGTTTCTCCTGCTCGGCCAGTTCGGCCTCCTGGCGGTCGAATTCGGCCTTCAGGCGTTCGCTCTCGGTCTTCTGCGCATTCAGCGCGGAACGAGCGCTCGCGAGCAGTTGCGCCTGCTCGCTGCGCTTGGCCAGAAAGGCCTGCTCGCGCAGTTGCATGGCGCTGGCTTCGGCCGCACGCTCGCTGCGAATGCGCTGCAGCAGTTGATCGGGACTCAGGGTTTCGGCCACGGCGGCCAATGCTGGCAACAGGCTGAGCGCCAGTACGGCTACAACACGACGACTCATTGTGCGGCCTCCTCGGCCAGGGTCTTGATCGGCAGGGACAGCACGGCAGGCGCCTGCTGCTGGCGGGCGATGGCGATGGCCTGGGTCAGCGGACGTCGAGCACCGCCGTCGAGCACCTGCCAGGCCTTGGCCTGCGGGTTCCACCAGCCGCTCTCGTGCGCATCCAGGGTCTGGTAATACAGCATGCTGCGGCCAAGACGGAGGAACTCGACGCTGCGCGAGCTGCCGTCGGCCTGGCTCAGCTCGCCGCGCCAGGCTTCCAGGGTGCGACCATAGTCACTTTCGATCTGATAGGCCTCGAGGATGCGGCGGTACTTGTCGGCCAGGCTGACGTCGGCACGCGGCAGCAGGTCCTTGAGCTGGGCCAGGCGATCCTCACGCTCCTCCGGCAGGAACGGCAGGTCGGCGGCGATGAACTCGCCCAGCACCTCGACCATCCTGACCATCTGCGGGCTCACCGCCTCCTGAGTACGTTCGATGCCGTCGAGCTGCTTCTGGTAGCTGGCCAGCTCCTGGCGCTGGGCGTCGACCAGGTCGCGCAGCTGACTGTTATAACCTTTCAAAGCTTCAGCCTGCTGCAAGGCATTGCGGTACTCATTGAGCATCTCGCGGCTGGCATCATCCAGCTGCTCGACGCGGCCCTGGGAGGCCTTGGCCTCGGCGGCCAGACGCTGGCTTTCGTCCAGCGCGGCATCCAGCGGCGCAGCAGCCAGCGAGCCGCTCGCCAACAACAGGGCGACGGCCAGGGAACGGAGGGGGAAGCGATTCATGCGCAGGGGGTCCTCGACAGACAGGCTTGCTTCAAAAAGAGAAACATTATCATCTAGAGATGCATTCTAAGCAATGGGACAAAGCTCCGTGGCAGAGCCCACCGATCTATTGAGCCAGGTCAAAAAGCGAATTGTTGCTTGGCTTAGCATTGATTCCAGCCAAAGACACAACCGACTCGAACTGGAGCTCGCTATGTACAAGTCACTGTTCACTGCCTCACTGCTGGCCCTCGCCATCGCTGCCCCCGTCGCTCAGGCCCACCAGGCTGGCGACATCATCGTTCGTGCCGGTGCCATCACCGTTGATCCGCACGAAGACAGCGGCAACATCGATCACGCCGTTCTGGGCAAGGTCGCCGGCAGCGGCGCTACGCTGAACAGCGACACCCAGCTGGGCCTGAACTTCGCCTACATGGTCACCGACAATTTCGGTATCGAACTGCTGGCTGCCACCCCGTTCAGCCATGACGTCGGCGTGAAAGGCATGCCGGGTGCCTTCGCCGGTCTGAATGGCAAGCTGGGCAGCCTCAAGCACCTGCCGCCGACCATCAGCGCCATCTACTACCCGCTGGACAAGAGCTCTGCCTTCCAGCCGTATGTCGGCGTCGGCATCAACTACACCTGGTTCTTCGATACCGAGCTGAGCAGCGAAGCCGAAGGCAAGGGCTTCAGCGGCCTGGACATGAAGGACTCCTGGGGTCTGGCCGGGCAGATCGGCATGGACTACATGCTGAGCGACAACCTGATGCTCAACGCCCAGGTGCGCTATATCGATATCGACACCACCGGCACCACCTACCTGGCCGGCGACAAGGTCAAGGTGGACGTGGACGTCGACCCCTTCGTCTACATGGTGGGTCTGGGTTACAAGTTCTGATAACCCCGGGCAAAAGAAAAAGCCGGCTTTCGCCGGCTTTTTCTTTTCCTCCTGCTCAGAGCCCGAGCAACAGTCGCAGCCCTTCGCGCAAGGGCGTCTGTTCCGGCATCACGTAGTGCGCCTGCAGGCGCGAATTGTCGGCCCGCGAATGGCGGATATCGCCAGCCCGTGCCGGCAGGTGCGTCACCTGTGGCAGGCCGCCGTACAGCGTGCCGATCTCGGCCAGCAGCTGGTTGAGGCTGACCGCCTGGCTCCAGCCGACGTTGACCGGTTCGAGCACTGCCTGCTGGTTGAGCAGGCCCTGCATCAGCAACGCGACCAGATCGCCCACATAGAAGAAATCGCGCGTCTGCTCGCCATCGCCGAAGACGCTGATCGGCAGACCCTGCTGCGCACGCTGGGTAAAGATGCTGATCACCCCGGAATACGGCGAGGACGGATCCTGGCGCGGCCCGAAGATATTGAAGAAACGAAACACCGCCGGCTCCAGGCCATGCTGGCGACGATAGAAATCGAGGTAATGCTCGCCGGCCAGCTTGTCCGAGGCGTAGGGCGTCAACGGCGCCTTGGCGGTGGCTTCGTCGATCGCCACGCCCTCGCCATTGTTGCCGTAGATGGCCGCGCTGGAAGCGTAGACGACACGCCGCACGCCCTGCTGGCGCATGGCCTCGCAGACGTTCAGGGTACCGATGAAATTGCTCTGGTGCGTCGCGACAGGGTCATCCACCGAGGCCTGTACCGAGGCCACCGCCGCCAGGTGCGCGACACCTGCACAGCCAGCGACGGCTTCGGCGACGATCTGCGCGTCGGCCACGTCGCCCTCGATGAAGCACAGGCGCGGGTTGTCCAGCGGCAGATTGCTGCGCTTGCCCATGGACAGGTTGTCCAGCACCCGCACGTCATGACCGGCCGCAAGCAGTGCGTCGACCAGATTCGAGCCGATGAAGCCGGCCCCGCCCGTTACGAGAAATTCAGCCATGGCGATAGTAGCGATCCAGTAGGTTGGACAGACCCGCACGCCAGGCGCGCGGCTTGATACCGAAAGTGTGAAGAATCTTCTTGCAGGCCAGTACCGCATGCTGCGGTTCATCGGCGGCATCCGGGCGAGCGGCATGGGCTTGCGCCGATACGTCCTCGACCAGGTTGCTGCGGTAGTTGCGCGCCTCCGTCAGCACCGCCTGCCCCAGGCTCAGCGACGTGCTCGCCTCGTGCCCGCCATAGTGGTAGGTGCCCCACAGCGGCGACTCGCAATCGAGCTGCTTGAGCACGGCGAGAATCACCCGCGCGGCGTCGTCCACCGGCGTCGGGTTGCCGCGCCGATCATCGGCCAGGAACAAGGCGTCGTCACGCTCTGCACGCAGCAGGAAACGCCCCAGGCGGCCCTCGCGACTGTCATCGAGCAGCCAGCCGAAGCGCAGCAGCACATGCCGCGGGCAGATCGCCCGCACGCTCTGCTCCAGGCGCCACAGGGCCTGGCCGCGCACGCCGAGGGGGATGGGTTCTTCCTTCTCGCTGTAGGCCGTCACCCGCGAGCCGTCGAACACCCGGTAGCTGGAAGGTTGCAAGAGAACGATGGAATGGTGCTGGCACAGCTCGGCCAGACGCTCCACCGCACGCTCCTGGGTCGCCAGGCGCGGCTCGGCGACCGACTCGGCCTGGAACCAGTCGAAGTAGTACGCCAGGTTGATCAGCGCGTCAGGACGCGTGTCGTCGAGCAGGTCGGTCAGGCTCGCGGCATCCCAACCATTCTCCGGCGGCCTGGGCGCGAGGAAGCCAATGTCCTCCTCGGCACCCAGACGGATCAGCGCTTGCCCCAGGGCACTGCCGCCGCCCAGCAGCATCAGGCGCATTCGCATAGGCTAGAGCCCGCTCCGCTTAGAACGGTTCTGTATACATGGAGAGCGTAAACAGGTCGAATACCCTTTGAAAATCAAGGCCTTGGACACACATAACGATCTCCGAACAGAAAAAATGTAAATAAGCCCCCTGCAACGGGACGGGTTGTTTACATTTTGCTTGTTTCAGCAGCGGCCGTCACCCTGTAAAGCAGTGCCATCCCAATCGTGGAGGGGGCCAGACGCTCATCCCCACAGGCCGACTCATGCAAATCAATGGCTCCCAGCGGATCTAGCTGAGGAGCCCTCAAGGGACGCTGCCCGCGAACGTGGCACAAAGCTCAACTGTTGCTGCGCTCGCCCTCCTCATATCCTTTGATAAAACGCATGAGGAGACACCATGGATAATCATCTTCGTAAATGCTTGAAACATGCACGCGAGTCGAACTTCATCAGCGTGCCTCAGGCCGCCTACTGGGCGGGAGTGAAAGACCGCACATGGAGATCGTATGAATCGACCTTTGACTCATCATCAAGAAATCCAACGCACCGCTCTCTCTGGTGCTTCTTTCACCGTTCAGGCATAGCCATTCCGCCTGAACTGAAAGATTACATTTTTAAATCTGAGTCTGGGCAAACCCTATCCATCACAGCCTACAAAGGGGGAGTAGGAAAGTCCCCAATAACTGTTGCTGTAGCCTCCTGCCTGGTCCAGCGCGGATTCAAGGTAGCCATTGTGACCAACGACCCCGTTTATACGTGCAAAATTGAGAAAGGAGATAGCCCAGTGAATCGCCCCAGGTTTCCTAGACACTCTCCAAGCTCTGAAAATAGCGCTTTTCATACTCCACTGGCGATAGCTGCATAGCGCTGCTGTGCCGGTGCTTGGGGTTATAAAACATCTCGATGTAATCGAACACATCACTGCGAGCTTCTTCGCGGGTGCTGTAGGTTTTCCGTCGGATGCGCTCCCGCTTCAGTAACTGGAAAAAGCTCTCCGCGACCGCGTT
>NZ_CP035677.1:4518738-4561923 GCF_029542605.1 Pseudomonas sp. REST10
CCGCGCTCGGTCACTTGCTTGACCGCTTCGATTTTGAATTCTTCGGGGTAACGCTGGTTGCTCATGGCACCTCCTGATGGGCCTCATTATGAGGCTTGGAGGTGTCTAAGAAATCAGGGGCGATTCAATTTGTTTACACCTTCGAAAGGTAAACGCTTAACAAATGTAGCCCTTCCTCCGCAAAAATCTGTAAACAATAAAAAAGCGAAGCCAAATCAATGGCTTCGCTTCAGTTGTTGTCGCTTCTTAGATAGCTGTTTTTCAGAACGGGATATCGTCGTCGAAGCTGTCGTAGTCAGGCGCCGGCTGGGCCTGCTGCGGAGCCGGACGCTCCTGACGCGGGGCCTGCTGCGGCTCACGCTGAGGCGCCGGACGCGACTGGCGCGGTGCGCCGCTGTCGTCACCACTCGGACGACCGCCGAGCAGCTGCATGGTGCCCTGCATGTCGACGATGATTTCGGTGGTGTAACGCTTGATACCGTCCTTTTCCCACTCGCGGGTCTGCAGCTTGCCCTCGATGTACACCTGCGAACCCTTGCGCAGGTATTCGCCGGCGATCTCGGCGACCTTGCCGAACAGGGCAACGCGGTGCCACTCGGTCTTCTCGACCTTCTGACCGGTCTGCTTGTCGGTCCACTGCTCGCTGGTGGCCAGGCTCAGGTTGGTGACCGCATTGCCGCTGGGCAGGTAGCGTGTTTCCGGGTCCTGGCCGCAGGTGCCGACCAGAATGACTTTGTTAACCCCACGGGCCATAACGTTCTCCTAGACTCGGCACGCCACTGGTGCCGATGCGATCAGGCGCTCCAGAGACGTGCGATCCACTTGTTGGGTATCGACTTTGATATAGATGGCCGCTTCATCGGCCACCACCACGGCGTCCGCCACTCCCGGCGTCGCCTTGAGGCGTTCGACCAGTTCGACATCGGCCAGTGCCGCGGCATCGAGCGGCAGGCGCAAACTGGTCACGTACGGCGGTTCGCGCATAGTAACAGCAATGGCCAGCCAAATCGCACAGAGCACTGCACAGCCGATGAACACCCCGCCCAGGCCGACATGCTGGTACAGCCAGCCACCGAGAATGCCGCCCAGCGCCGCGCCGAGGAACTGGCTGGTGGAATAGACCCCCATCGCCGTCCCCTTGCCACCGGCCGGCGCCACCTTGCTGACCAGCGACGGCAGCGACGCCTCGAGCAGGTTGAACGCGGTGAAGAACACTACGATGCCCAGCACCAGCGCACGCAGGCTGTGGCCGAACAGGGCGAAATAGAGCTCGCAGGCCAGCAGGACGCTGACGGCGCCGAGCAGCACGCGCTTCATCTGGCGTTTCTTCTCGCCATAGATGATGAACGGCACCATGCCGAAGAAGCCGATCAGCAACGCGGTCAGGTAGACCCACCAGTGCTCCTCCTTGACCAGCCCGCCCTCTTCCACCAGCGCCAGCGGCAACGCGACGAAACTGGCCATGAGAACCGCATGCAGCGCCAGGATGGCGAAGTCCAGGCGCAGCAGGTCGCCATGCTTCAGGGTCGGCCATAGCGCCTGGGCGGCCACGCCGGACTCGCGATGCTGCAGCGGCCCGGCATCCCTGGGCACCACGCCGGCGACGATCAGGATGCCCAGCAGCGCCATGCCCGCCGTCGCCAAGAACAGGCCGGACAGACCGAACGCGCGGGTCAGCAGCGGGCCGACCACCATGGCCACGGCGAACGACAGGCCGATACTCATGCCGATCATGGCCATGGCCTTGGTGCGGTGCTGCTCGCGGGTCAGGTCGGACAGCAGCGCCATCACCGCCGCCGAAATGGCGCCCGCGCCCTGCAGCACGCGCCCGGCGATCACGCCCCAGATGGAGTCGGCGTTGGTCGCCACCAGGCTGCCGGCGACGAAGATCAGCAGGCCCACATAGATCACCGGACGCCGCCCGATGCGGTCGCTGATGATGCCGAACGGAATCTGCAGCACGGCCTGGGTCAGACCGTAGGCGCCAACCGCCAGCCCGATGAGTGCCGGTGTACTGCCGGCCAGATCCATGCCGTAGGTGGCCAGCACCGGCAACACCATGAACATGCCCAGCATACGAAACGCGAAGACCATCGCCAGGCCACCGGCCGCGCGGGTCTCGCTACTGCTCATGCGCTCGCTGTGCGGATCGTGCATCGAATCAATCCCGAGGAAATCAGCCGGCGATTCTAGCAGCCGCCGCCGTTTCGGCACAGGCACACACTTTGCCGCAGGCTAGGCGCAAGCCCTATACTCGACCGTTTTCCGCCCGCCCAGCGAGGCCGTTGTAAGTGGACAAAATCCTGATCCGTGGGGCCCGCACCCACAATCTGAAGAATATCGACCTGACCCTGCCGCGCGACAAGCTGATCGTGATCACCGGCCTGTCCGGCTCCGGCAAGTCCTCCCTGGCGTTCGACACGCTCTACGCCGAGGGCCAGCGCCGCTACGTCGAGTCGCTGTCGGCCTATGCCCGGCAGTTCCTGTCGATGATGGAGAAGCCTGACGTCGACACCATCGAGGGGTTGTCCCCGGCGATTTCCATCGAGCAGAAATCCACCTCGCACAACCCGCGCTCGACCGTCGGCACCATCACCGAGATCTACGACTACCTGCGCCTGCTCTACGCCCGCGTCGGCACCCCGCGCTGCCCGGACCATGACGTGCCGCTGGAGGCGCAGACCGTCAGCCAGATGGTCGATCAGGTGCTGGCCCTGCCGGAAGGGCGCAAGCTGATGCTGCTGGCCCCGGTGATCCGCGAACGCAAGGGCGAGCACCTCTCGGTGTTCGAGGAGCTGCGCGCGCAGGGTTTCGTCCGCGCCCGGATCAACGGCAAGCTGCATGAGCTGGACGAGTTGCCCAAGCTGGACAAGCAGAAGAAGCACTCCATCGACGTGGTGGTCGACCGCTTCAAGGTGCGCGAAGACCTGCAGCAGCGCCTGGCGGAGTCCTTCGAGACCGCCCTCGGCCTGGCCGACGGCATCGCCCTGGTGGCGCCCCTCCCAGCCGAAGGCGACAAAGAGCAGGGCGAGGAAGGCGACGAGATCATCTTCTCCGCACGCTTCGCTTGCCCGCACTGCGGCCACTCGATCAGCGAGCTGGAACCCAAGCTGTTCTCCTTCAACAACCCCGCTGGCGCCTGCCCCACCTGCGACGGCCTGGGGGTGAAGCAGTTCTTCGACACCAAGCGCCTGGTCAACGGCGAACTGACCCTCGCCGAAGGCGCCATTCGCGGCTGGGACCGCCGCAACGTCTACTACTTCCAGATGCTCGGCTCGCTCTCGAGCCACTACGGCTTCAGCCTGGAAGAACCGTTCGATGAGCTGGCGGCCGAGCACCAGAAGGTGATCCTGTTCGGCAGCGGCACGCAGAGCGTCGACTTCAAGTACCTCAACGACCGTGGCGACATCGTCAAGCGCTCGCACCCCTTCGAGGGCATCATCCCCAACCTCGAACGCCGCTACCGCGAAACCGAGTCGGCCAGCGTGCGCGAAGAGCTGGCCAAGTTCCTCAGCACCCAGCCCTGCCCGGATTGTCGCGGCACCCGCCTGCGCCGCGAGGCACGCCACGTCTGGGTCGGCGAGAAGACCCTGCCGGCGGTCACCGGCCTGCCGGTGGGCGATGCCTGCGACTACTTCGGCGAGCTGCACCTGAGTGGACGACGCGGCGAGATCGCCGAGAAGATCCTCAAGGAGATTCGCGAGCGCCTGCAGTTCCTGGTCAATGTCGGCCTCGACTACCTGACGCTCGACCGCAGCGCCGACACCCTCTCCGGCGGCGAGGCACAGCGCATCCGCCTGGCCAGCCAGATCGGCGCCGGCCTGGTCGGCGTCATGTACATCCTCGACGAGCCGTCCATCGGCCTACACCAGCGCGACAACGAGCGCCTGCTGGCCACCCTCACCCACCTGCGCAACCTGGGCAACACGGTGATCGTGGTCGAACACGACGAGGACGCCATTCGCCTGGCCGACTACGTGGTGGACATCGGCCCGGGCGCCGGCGTGCACGGTGGGCGGATCGTCTCCCAGGGCACACCGGACCAGGTGATGGCCGACCCCGAGTCGCTGACCGGCAGCTACCTGTCCGGGCGCAAGAAGATCCAGTACCCGGCGACCCGCACCCCGCGCGACAAGAAGAAGTTGCTGAAACTCAAGGGGGCGCGCGGCAACAACCTGCGCAAGGTCGACCTGGAGATTCCGGTCGGCCTGCTCACCTGCGTCACCGGTGTCTCCGGCTCGGGCAAGTCGACGCTGATCAACAACACCCTGTTCCCGATCACCGCCACCGCACTGAACGGCGCCACCAGCCTGGAAGCCGCGCCGCACGACTCGTTCGACGGCCTGCAGCACCTGGACAAGGTGGTGGACATCGACCAGAGCCCGATCGGCCGTACGCCACGCTCCAACCCGGCGACCTATACCGGCCTGTTCACGCCGATCCGCGAACTCTTCGCCGGCGTACCGGAGTCGCGCTCGCGCGGCTACGGGCCGGGGCGCTTCTCCTTCAACGTCAAGGGCGGGCGCTGCGAAGCCTGCCAGGGCGACGGCGTGATCAAGGTGGAGATGCACTTCCTGCCGGATATCTACGTGCCGTGCGACGTGTGCAAGGGCAAGCGCTACAACCGCGAAACCCTGGAAGTGAAGTACAAGGGCAAGAGCATCACCGAAGTGCTCGACATGACCATCGAGGACGCCCGCGCCTTCTTCGACGCCGTGCCGGCAATCGCCCGCAAGCTGCAGACCCTGATGGACGTCGGCCTCTCGTACATCAAGCTGGGCCAGAGCGCGACCACGTTGTCCGGCGGCGAGGCACAGCGGGTCAAGCTGAGCCGCGAGCTGTCCAAGCGCGACACGGGCAAGACCCTGTACATCCTCGACGAGCCGACCACCGGCTTGCACTTCGCCGATATCCAGCAACTGCTGGATGTGCTGCATCGCCTGCGCGACCACGGCAACACCGTGGTGGTCATCGAACACAACCTGGACGTGATCAAGACCGCCGACTGGCTGGTCGATCTCGGTCCGGAGGGTGGCTCCAAGGGCGGCATGATCATCGCGACCGGCACGCCCGAAGAGGTGGCGGCGAACCCGGCATCGCATACCGGGCACTTCCTCAAGCCATTGCTGGAAAGAGACAGCGACAAGCGATAGGCCGCAAGCGGCAAATCAGAGCGGCAAAAAAAGCCAGAGCATTAGCTCTGGCTTTTTCTTGTGGCTTGCAGCTTGCCGCTCACATCTGGCTTTGCAGGTACTTCTCGAGCCCCAGCTTGTCGATCAGCTGCAGCTGGATTTCCAGCCAGTAGGCATGATCTTCCTCGGTGTCCTTGAGCTGCGCCAGCAGGATATCGCGGCTCGGGTAATCCTGATGCTGCTCGCACAGCTCGATGCCCTTGCTGAGGGCCGCACGCACTTCGTACTCCAGGGCCAGGTCCAGCTTCAGCGCCTCGGGCACCGTCTGCCCGTAGGTGAAGGGGTTCGGCGCCATGTCCGGCACGCCCTCCAGGAAGATGATGCGCTTGAGCAGGGCATCAGCGTGCTGGGTTTCCTCTTCCATCTCGTGATTGATGCGCTCGTAGAGCTTGCTGAAGCCCCAGTCCTCATACAGCCGCGAATGGATGAAGTACTGGTCGCGGGCGGCCAGCTCACCCTTGAGCAGGTGCTTGAGGTAGTCGATGACTTCGGTGTGGCCTTTCATGCCGGGCAATCCTTGTAGCGTTCGTTGGCAGAGTGCAATGCTCCGCCTCACACCTGATTCGGTCAAGCAAAAGCACAACGCCTCCACGGGGGAGGCGTTGCGGTCTACTGACGCACGGCTGTGCGTCCTTCAGGCTCAGGCCAGGTCGAAACGATCCAGGTTCATCACCTTGGTCCAGGCGGCGATGAAGTCCTTGACCAGCTTCTCCTTGCCGTCGCCACTGGCATAGACCTCGGCGTAGGCACGCAGTACCGAGTTGGAGCCGAACACCAGGTCGTTACGGGTGGCGGTGTACTTCACCTGGCCATCCTTGCGAGCCCGCCCTTCGAACACCTCGCTGCTGCTGTCGGTGGCCTTCCACTCGGTGCCCATGTCCAGCAGGTTGACGAAGAAGTCGTTGGACAGCACGCCGACCTTGTCGGTGAACACGCCATGCTGGCTGCCGTCATGGTTGGCACCCAATACACGCAGACCACCCACCAGCGCCGTCAGCTCGGGCGCTGTCAGGGTCAGCATCTGCGCCTTGTCGACCAGCATCGCTTCGGTCGGCACACCCAGATTGCCCTTGCTGTAGTTGCGGAAGCCATCGGCTGCCGGCTCCAGCACATCGAACGACTCGACATCGGTCTGGTCCTGACGTGCATCGACACGGCCAGCGGCGAACGGCACCTCAGCCGTGACGCCAGCAGCCTTGGCAGCCAGCTCCACGCCCACGTTACCGGCGAGCACGATCACATCCGCCAGCGACGCCTTGCCGGAGGCCTGCTGGATCGCCACCAGTTTCGGCAACACCTTGATCGCACGCTGGTTGACCGCCCAGTCCTTCTGCGGCGCCAAGGCCAGGCGCGCACCATTGGCGCCACCGCGCTTGTCACCACCACGGAAGGTCGAGGCCGAAGCCCAGGCCACGGACACCAGGTCACCGACCGACAGGCCGGAGGCCGCGATCTTCGCCTTCAGGTCGGCGATATCGGCAGCGCTCGGGTTGTGCGTGGCGGCTGGCAGCGGGTCTTGCCAGATCAGGTCTTCCTTCGGCACTTCCGGGCCGAGGTAGCGCGCTTTCGGCCCCATGTCGCGGTGCGTCAGCTTGTACCAGGCACGGGCGAAGGCATCGGCGAACGCCTGCGGATCTTCGTAGAAGTGCTTGGAGATCTTGCCGAACTCAGGGTCGAAACGCAGGCTGAGGTCAGTGGTCAGCATGGTCGGCTTGTGGAATTTACCGGGCACGTGCGCATCGGGGATGATCTCCGGTGCATCCTTGGCCACCCACTGCTTGGCACCAGCCGGCGATTTGGTCAGTTCCCATTCGAACTTGAACAGGTTCTCGAAGAAGTTGTTGCTCCACAGCGCCGGGGTCTTCGTCCAGGTAACCTCGAGGCCACTGGACACGGTGTCCTTGCCATGGCCGCTGCCGAAGTCGCTGGTCCAGCCAAGGCCCTGGGCCTCGATGGGCGCGCCTTCCGGCTCCGGTCCCTTGTGCGATTCAGGGGCTGCACCGTGGCACTTGCCGAAGGTGTGACCACCCGCGATCAGCGCGACGATCTCTTCGTCATCCATGGCCATGCGATTGAAGGTGGCGCGGATGTCCTTGGCGGCCTCCAGGTAGTCACCGCTGGCGTTCGGCCCTTCCGGGTTCACGTAGATCAGGCCCATGTGGGTAGCACCGAACGGTGCGGCCAGCTCACGCTCGTCGTTGACGCGCTTGGGATCGACCCCCAGCCAGGCGATCTCGGCGCCCCAGTTGACGTCCTGATCCGGTTCCCAGACGTCCTCGCGACCACCGGCAAAGCCGAAGGTACGGAAGCCCATGGACTCGAGCGCCACGTTACCGGCGAGGATGTAGAGGTCGGCCCAGGAAATAGCCTGGCCATACTTCTGCTTGATCGGCCACAGCAGGCGGCGCGACTTGTCGATGTTGACGTTGTCCGGCCAGGAGTTGAGCGGAGCGAAGCGTTGCTGGCCACGACCACCGCCGCCACGGCCATCGGTGGTGCGATAGGTACCGGCCGAGTGCCAGGCCATACGGATGAACTGCGGACCATAGTGACCGAAGTCCGCCGGCCACCAGTCCTGGCTGTCGGTCATCAGCCTGACCAGGTCGGCCTTCAGTGCCTTGTAATCGAGCTTCTTGAACGCTTCGGCGTAATTGAACGTCTCGCCGAGCGGGTTGGATCGGTCGGAATGCTGGTTCAGCAAGTCCACACGAAGCTGATTCGGCCACCAATCACGATTGGTCGTGCCGCCACCTGCAACGTGGTTGAACGGACATTTACCTTGGTTCGACATGCTTCTCTCCTTCTCCTCATCGGGTCGATTGCAGCCTGTGCAATCAACAATGGGACAAGCCTAGACCCGCTTTGTCAGGCGAACCAATTCATGAAGTGTAACGAGCCGATAGCTATTTTCTTTCGCCTGCGGCGGCCGTGAATGCCGAGCGACTGGCAGCGCCACCCGCCGTGGGGCCGCAGAACATCGGGAGGACGAGCAGAAATGACGGGCAACAAAAAACCGGGCACTAGGCCCGGTTTCTCGTACAGCAAACGACTTACTCGGCAGCTTCTACCGAGCCGGCGACCGGACGGTCAACCAGTTCGACGTAAGCCATCGGGGCGTTGTCGCCAGCGCGGAAACCGCACTTGAGGATGCGCAGGTAGCCGCCGTTACGGGTGGCGTAGCGCTTGCCCAGATCGTTGAACAGTTTGCCAACGATGGCTTTCGAACGGGTACGGTCGAAGGCCAGACGACGGTTGGCAACGCTGTCTTCCTTGGCCAGGGTGATCAGCGGCTCGGCAACGCGACGCAGTTCCTTGGCTTTCGGCAGGGTAGTTTTGATCAGCTCGTGCTCAAACAGCGATACCGCCATGTTCTGGAACATGGCCTTGCGGTGAGCGCTGGTGCGGCTGAGGTGACGGCCACTTTTACGATGACGCATGGTTCAATTCCTTACCAAACTGTTTCGTTCGGTGATGATGACGATCAGGCAGTGGCCTTATCGTCTTTCTTCAGACTTGCCGGCGGCCAGTTGTCGAGGCGCATACCGAGGGACAGACCGCGAGAAGCCAGAACATCCTTGATTTCGGTCAGGGATTTCTTGCCCAGGTTCGGGGTTTTGAGCAGCTCTACTTCGGTACGCTGAATCAGGTCGCCGATGTAGTAGATGTTCTCTGCCTTGAGGCAGTTGGCCGAACGTACGGTCAGTTCCAGGTCATCGACAGGACGCAGCAGGATCGGATCGATCTCGTCTTCCTGCTCGACCACAACCGGCTCACTGTCACCCTTGAGGTCGACGAACGCGGCCAGCTGCTGCTGCAGGATGGTCGCGGCACGACGGATGGCCTCTTCAGGATCCAGGGTACCGTTGGTTTCCAGGTCGATAACCAGTTTGTCCAGGTTGGTGCGCTGCTCGACACGAGCGTTTTCCACCACGTAGGCAACACGACGTACCGGGCTGAACGAAGCATCCAGCTGCAAGCGACCAATGCTGCGGCTCTCATCTTCGTCGCTCTGGCGAGCGTCGGCTGGCTCATAGCCGCGACCACGAGCTACGGTGAGCTTCATGTTCAGCGAGCCATTGGAGGCCAGGTTGGCGATTACGTGGTCGCCGTTGACGATTTCGACATCGTGATCCAGCTGAATATCGGCAGCGGTAACGACGCCCGGGCCCTTCTTGGACAGAGTCAGGGTCACTTCGTCACGGCCGTGCAGCTTGATAGCCAGACCTTTCAGGTTGAGCAGGATCTCGATGACGTCTTCCTGCACACCTTCGATCGCGGAGTACTCGTGGAGTACGCCGTCGATCTCGGCCTCGACTACTGCACAGCCAGGCATGGAGGACAACAGGATGCGACGCAGCGCGTTGCCCAGGGTATGGCCGAAACCACGCTCGAGAGGCTCGAGGGTGATCTTGGCGCGGGTCGGACTGACCTCCTGCACATCGATGTGACGGGGGGTCAGGAACTCATTTACCGAAATCTGCATGGATGCACCTATTTTCTAGCCCTTACTTGGAGTAGAGCTCGACAATCAGGCTCTCGTTGATGTCAGCGGAGAGATCGCCACGAGCCGGTACGTTCTTGAACACACCAGACTTCTTCTCGGCGTCTACTTCTACCCACTCAACGCGGCCGCGCTGGGCGCAGAGCTCAAGAGCCTGAGCGATGCGCAGCTGGTTCTTCGATTTCTCGCGAACAGCAACTACGTCGCCAGCTTTAACCTGGTAGGACGGTACGTTTACGGTCTGACCGTTGACGCTGATTGCTTTGTGCGAAACCAGCTGACGGGATTCGGCACGGGTAGCGCCAAAGCCCATACGGTAAACCACGTTATCCAGACGGCACTCCAGCAGTTGCAGCAGGTTTTCGCCGGTGGCGCCCTTCTGGCTGGCAGCTTGCTTGTAGTAACCGCTGAACTGACGCTCCAGAACGCCGTAGATACGACGGACTTTCTGCTTCTCACGCAGCTGGGTACCGTAGTCGGATTGACGACCGCGGCGCTGACCGTGAATACCGGGAGCTGCTTCGATGTTGCACTTAGATTCAAGCGCGCGAACACCGCTCTTCAGGAAGAGATCGGTGCCTTCACGGCGAGACAGTTTGCACTTGGGACCAATGTAACGAGCCATTTCTCACTGTCTCCTGTTTACACGCGACGCTTCTTCGGCGGACGGCACCCGTTGTGCGGGATAGGCGTCACGTCGGTGATGCTGGCGATTTTGTAGCCGCAGGCGTTCAGAGCACGCACAGCGGATTCGCGACCTGGGCCTGGACCCTTGACGTTCACGTCGAGGTTCTTCAGACCGTACTCCAGTGCAGCCTGACCAGCGCGCTCGGCGGCGATCTGGGCGGCGAACGGAGTGGACTTACGCGAGCCGCGGAAGCCCGAACCACCGGAGGTAGCCCAGGACAGGGCGTTGCCCTGACGGTCGGTGATGGTCACGATAGTGTTGTTGAAAGACGCGTGGATGTGGGCGATGCCATCAACCACTGTCTTTTTGACTTTTTTACGAGTACGAGCAGCAGGTTTTGCCATGACTAAATTCCTGTCGATTCGCGAATGCGATTACTTGCGGATCGGCTTACGCGGGCCCTTACGGGTGCGAGCGTTGGTCTTGGTACGCTGACCGCGAACCGGCAGACCTTTACGATGACGCAGGCCGCGGTAGCAACCCAGATCCATCAAGCGCTTGATCTTCATATTCACTTCACGACGCAGGTCGCCTTCGGTATTCACCTTGGCTACTTCGCCACGCAGCTGTTCGATCTGCTCGTCAGTCAGATCCTTGATTTTCGCAGCCGGATTTACGCCGGTAGCGGCACAGATTTTCTGTGCAGTGGTGCGACCAACACCGAAGATGTAGGTCAGCGAGATAACAGTATGCTTGTTATCCGGAATGTTAACGCCTGCAATACGGGCCATTCAGTGGAACTCCAATTGACAGCTACCTACGCCCCGGAAGCCAAGAAATAGGGCGCGAGATATTAACGCTGTAAAAACAAATAATCAACCCGGCAGCGCACTAGCTGCCGGGCTTATCACGCGTGGTTCACACTCAGCCTTGGCGCTGCTTGTGACGCGGCTCTGCGCTGCAGATCACCCGCACGACACCTTCGCGACGGATAATTTTGCAGTTACGGCACAGCTTTTTCACCGATGCACGAACTTTCATTACCAACTCCTCGAACCTTACGGGTGGATCAGCGGAGCATGCCGCTGCCATAACCCTTCAGGTTGGCTTTCTTCATCAGGGAATCGTACTGGTGAGACACGAGGTGAGATTGCACTTGGGACATGAAGTCCATGACAACCACGACCACGATCAGCAACGAGGTCCCGCCAAGGTAGAACGGAACGTTGGCCGCCACCACCAGGAACTGGGGCAACAGGCACACGGCCGTCATGTACAGAGCACCGAACATGGTCAAGCGGGTCAGTACGCCATCGATATAGCGTGCCGACTGCTCGCCCGGACGGATGCCCGGAATAAAGGCACCGGACTTCTTCAGGTTTTCCGCTACGTCTTTCGGGTTGAACATCAGCGCTGTATAGAAGAAGCAGAAGAAAATGATCCCTGCACTAAACAGCAGAATGTTCAACGGCTGACCAGGAGCGATAGCCTGCGAAATGTCCTGCAGCCAGCCCAGACCTTCGGACTGACCGAACCAAGACCCCAGCGAGGCCGGGAACAGCAGAAGGCTGCTGGCGAAAATGGCCGGGATCACGCCCGCCATGTTCACCTTCAACGGCAAGTGGCTGGTCTGCGCAGCGAAGACCTTGCGGCCCTGCTGACGCTTGGCGTAGTGCACCGCAATGCGACGCTGACCACGCTCGATGAACACCACGAAACCGATGATCGCTACTGCCAGCAGGCCGATGGCAATCAGGGCGAAGATGTTGATATCGCCTTGACGGGCAGACTCGAAAGACTGCCCGATTGCCGCCGGCAGACCGGCCACGATGCCAGCAAAAATCAGCATCGAGATACCGTTGCCGACACCACGCTCGGTGATCTGCTCGCCCAGCCACATCATGAACATCGCGCCCGCCACAAAAGTGGTGACCGCCACGAAGTGGAAGCCGAAATCGACCGAGAACGCTACGCCCTGACTGGCCAGACCAACGGACATGCCGATGGCCTGGACGAATGCCAGGGCGAGAGTGCCGTAGCGGGTGTACTGGCTGATCTTGCGACGGCCAGCTTCACCTTCCTTCTTCAACTGCTCCAGCTGCGGGCTGACGGCGGTCATCAGCTGCATGATGATCGATGCCGAGATGTACGGCATGATCCCCAGTGCAAAGATGCTCATCCGCTCCAGCGCGCCGCCGGAAAACATGTTGAACAAGCTAAGAATGGTCCCCTCATTCTGCCGGAACAGATCCGCCAGTCGGTCTGGATTGATGCCAGGAACCGGGATGTGCGCACCTATCCGGTAGACGATGATCGCCAGGAACAGGAAGCGCAGTCGAGCCCAGAGTTCGGACAACCCGCCACCTGCCAGCGCTGAGAGAGCACCTTGCTTAGCCATTTAGTCCTCGAACTTACCGCCAGCTGCTTCGATAGCCGCACGCGCACCCTTGGTGGCGGCGATACCTTTCAGGGTGACCGCACGGGTAACCTCACCGGACAGCATGACTTTGACGCGCTGTACGTGTTGGCCTACCAGGTTGGCATCCTTCAGAGCCTGCAGAGTAACGACATCGCCTTCAACCTTGTTCAGCTCGGAGGTACGCAGTTCAGCGCGATCCATAGCCTTCAGGGAAACGAAGCCGAACTTCGGCAGACGGCGGTGCAGCGGCTGCTGACCACCCTCGAAGCCCGGAGCGATGGAGCCACCGGAGCGGGAGGTCTGACCTTTGTGACCACGGCCACCAGTCTTGCCCAGACCGCTACCGATACCACGGCCCGGACGGTGCTTTTCGCGACGGGCACCCGGCGCGGAACGCAGATCGTTCAGTTGCATGATTAACCCTCCACCTTCAGCAGGTAGTAAGCCTTGTTGATCATGCCGCGGTTTTCCGGAGTATCCAGAACCTCTACGGTGTGACCGATGCGGCGCAGGCCCAGGCCCTTGACGCAAGCTTTGTGATTGGCCAGACGGCCATTGGTGCTCTTGATCAGAGTCACTTTGACGGTGTTAGCCATGGTTAGAGAATCTCCTCGACGCTCTTGCCACGCTTGGCCGCAACGGATTCCGGAGACTGCATGGTCTTCAGACCTTCGAAAGTGGCATGAACCACGTTCACCGGGTTGGTCGAGCCGTAGCACTTGGCCAGAACGTTCTGCACACCAGCCACTTCCAGCACGGCACGCATGGCGCCGCCGGCAATGATACCGGTACCTTCGGAAGCCGGCTGCATGAACACCTTGGAGGCGCCGTGAGCGGACTTGATCGGGTACTGCAGAGTGGTGCCGTTCAGATCCACCTGGATCATGTTGCGACGCGCAGCTTCCATCGCCTTCTGGATGGCAGCCGGTACTTCACGGGACTTGCCACGGCCGAAACCGACGCGACCCTTGCCATCACCCACTACGGTCAGTGCGGTGAAGGTGAAGATACGGCCACCTTTGACGGTCTTGGCAACGCGGTTAACCTGAACCAGCTTCTCGATGTAGCCTTCGTCGCGCTTTTGGTCGTTATTTGCCATAACTTAGAACTCCAGCCCGCCTTCACGAGCAGCATCAGCCAGCGCCTTGACGCGGCCGTGGTACTTGAAGCCAGAACGGTCGAATGCCACTTGAGTCACACCAGCGGCTTTCGCACGCTCAGCAACCAGCGCACCAACTTTCTTGGCTGCGTCGACGTTGCCGGTGGCGCCATCACGCAGAGCTTTGTCCAAGGTAGAGGCGCTGGCCAGAACCTTGCTGCCGTCGGCCGAGATGACCTGGGCATAGATGTGCTGCGAAGAGCGATACACGCACAGACGCACGGCTTCGAGCTCGTGCATTTTCAGGCGTGCTTTGCGAGCGCGACGCAGACGAGTAACTTTTTTGTCGGTCATTTCTCAGCCCCTTACTTCTTCTTGGCTTCTTTACGACGGACAACTTCATCCGCGTAACGAACGCCTTTGCCCTTGTACGGCTCAGGACGACGGAAGTCACGGATCTCCGCAGCCACCTGACCCACCAGTTGCTTGTCGATACCCTTGATCAGGATTTCGGTCTGGTTCGGGGTTTCGGCCACGACGCCTTCCGGCAGTTCGTAGTCGATCGGGTGGGAGAAGCCCAGAGCAAGGTTCAGCACCTGGCCTTTGGCTTGAGCTTTGTAGCCCACACCTACCAGTTGCAGCTTACGCTCGAAGCCTTGGCTGACACCGATGACCATGTTGTTCACCAGAGCGCGAGTAGTACCGGCCATGGCACGGTTCTGCTGGTCGCCGTTACGAGCAGCGAAACGCAGCTCGCTACCTTCCTGGATCACTTCCACGGACGAATGAACGTTCAGTTCCAGAGTGCCCTTGGCACCCTTCACCGAGAGCTGCTGACCGGCGAGTTTGATCTCGACACCAGCTGGCAGCGCGACGGGGTTCTTAGCAACGCGAGACATGCTTATCCCCCCTTAGAACACGGTGCAGAGCACTTCGCCGCCGACACCGGCAGCGCGCGCAGCGCGATCCGTCATCACACCTTTGTTGGTGGAGACGATGGAAACACCGAGACCGCCACGAACCTTCGGCAGGTCATCGACGGATTTGTATTGACGAAGGCCAGGACGGCTCACGCGCTTGACTTCCTCGATGACCGGACGGCCTTCGAAGTACTTCAGCTCGATGGACAGTTGTGGCTTGGCTTCGCCATTTACTTCGTAACCCGCAATGTAACCCTCGTCCTTCAGAACTTTGGCTACAGCCACCTTCAGAGTGGAAGACGGCATGCTTACGACGGACTTTTCAGCCATCTGGGCATTACGGATACGAGTTAGCATGTCCGCTAACGGGTCCTGCATACTCATGGGCTAGACGCTCCTGATACAAAAAGAACAGCCCGAGGGCTGTGGGATCATCCAAAAGCTCGGCACGGAAATACCAGGCTCAGGAGAGCCGGACATTCTAGAGACCGATCAAAAATGAAGCAAGCCCCAAAAGGGGCTTGTTCAATAAAAGGCAAAGCCGGCACAAGGCCGGCTCTGCTTTCAGCTACCGCTGATTACCAGCTGGCTTTCACCAGGCCCGGTACGTCACCGCGCATGGCGGCTTCGCGCAGCTTGTTACGCGACAGACCGAACTTGCGGTAAACGCCGTGCGGACGGCCGGTGATGCGGCAACGGTTACGCAGGCGCGAGGCGCTGGCGTCACGTGGCTGCTTCTGCAGGGCGACCTGCGCTTCCCAACGAGCTTCCGGAGTGGAGTTCGGGTTAACGATGATCGCTTTCAGCTCGGCACGCTTCTTGGCGTACTTGGCAACCGTTTGCTGACGCTTCAGCTCACGGTTCTTCATGCTCATTTTGGCCATTTTCCAGACTCCGATCAGTTGCGGAACGGGAAGTTGAAAGCACGCAGCAGAGCGCGGCCTTCATCATCGTTACGGGCAGTGGTAGTCAGGGTGATGTCCAGACCACGCAGCGCATCGATCTTGTCGTAATCGATTTCCGGGAAGATGATCTGCTCTTTCACGCCCATGCTGTAGTTGCCGCGGCCGTCGAAGGACTTGGCATTCAGGCCGCGGAAGTCACGCACGCGCGGCAGGGAGATGGACAGCAGACGATCCAGGAACTCGTACATACGCTCGCGACGCAGAGTGACCTTGACGCCAATCGGCCAGCCTTCACGAACCTTGAAACCTGCGATCGACTTGCGGGCATGAGTCACGACGACTTTCTGACCGGTGATCTTCTCGAGGTCGGCAACGGCGTTCTCGATGACTTTCTTGTCACCGATCGCTTCGCCCAGGCCCATGTTCAGGGTGATTTTGGTGATGCGCGGAACTTCCATCACGTTGGCCAGCTTCAGTTCTTCCTTCAGCTTGGGCGCGATTTCCTTCCGGTAAATCTCTTTCAGTCGTGCCATGGTGTTCTACCTATGATTCTCAAGCGCCAACCGGCTTTTGGGTGGACTTGAAGACACGAATTTTCTTGCCGTCTTCGACCTTGAAGCCAACGCGATCAGCCTTGTTGGTTTCAGAGTTGAAGATGGCAACGTTGGAAGCGTGCAGCGGCGCTTCTTTCTCGACGATACCGCCTTGAACGCCCGACATCGGGTTCGGCTTGGTGTGGCGCTTCACCAGGTTGATGCCGCCAACGACCAGACGGTCGTCAGCGAGAACCTTGAGCACCTTGCCACGCTTACCTTTGTCTTTGCCGGCGATCACGATGATCTCGTCGTCACGACGAATCTTTTGCATGTCGGATCTCCTTAAAGCACTTCAGGGGCGAGCGAGACGATCTTCATGAACTTCTCGGAACGAAGTTCACGGGTCACTGGCCCGAAAATACGGGTACCGATCGGCTCTTGCTTGTTGTTCAGCAGAACAGCAGCGTTGCCGTCGAAGCGGATGATCGAACCGTCGGCACGGCGAACGCCGTGACGGGTACGAACGACCACTGCGGTCATGACCTGACCTTTCTTCACTTTGCCGCGCGGAATTGCTTCCTTGACGGTGACCTTGATGATGTCGCCGATGCCGGCGTAGCGACGATGCGAGCCGCCCAGCACCTTGATGCACATGACGCGACGTGCACCACTGTTGTCAGCCACATCGAGCATGGATTGAGTCTGAATCATAAAATTTCTCCGACCCTTAGCTCTTAGACTTCTACGGCGCGTTCAACGACTTCAACCAGAGCCCAGGACTTGGTCTTGGACTGCGGGCGGGTTTCGCGGATGGAAACCTTGTCGCCGATCTTGCACTGGTTGGATTCGTCGTGAGCGTGCAGCTTGGTCGAACGCTTGACGTATTTACCGTAGATCGGGTGCTTAACGCGACGCTCGATCAGAACGGTGATGGTCTTGTCCATCTTGTCGCTGACAACACGGCCGGTCAGCGTACGGACTGTTTTTTCAACTTCGGCCATGATCACTTACCTGCCTGCTGGCTGAGGACAGTCTTGACGCGAGCGATGTCGCGCTTCACTTGCGAGAGCAGGTGCGACTGCCCCAGCTGGCCAGTTGCCTTCTGCATACGCAGATTGAACTGGTCGCGCAGCAGCTCGAGCAGTTGCTCGTTCAGCTGCTGTGCGCTTTTTTCACGAAGTTCGGTCGCTTTCATCACATCACCGTCCGCTTAACAAAGGTGGTGGCGAGCGGCAGCTTTGCAGCAGCCAGGGCGAAGGCCTCGCGCGCCAGCTCTTCGGATACGCCTTCGATCTCGTACAGGACTTTGCCTGGCTGGATCTGGGCTACCCAGTATTCAACGCCACCCTTACCTTTACCCATACGCACTTCGAGAGGCTTCTTGGTAACCGGCTTGTCCGGGAAGACGCGGATCCAGATCTTGCCGCCACGTTTTACGTGACGAGTCAGAGCACGACGAGCGGACTCGATCTGACGAGCGGTGAGACGACCGCGGGCGACAGACTTCAGCGCGAACTCGCCGAAGCTGACTTTGCTACCGCGCTGAGCCAGACCACGGTTGTGGCCGGTCATCTGCTTGCGGAACTTCGTACGCTTTGGTTGCAACATGATGCGTACTCCTTATTTCTTAGCAGCTTTACGAGGAGCGGGCGCTTGCGGCTTCAGCTCTTCAGTGCGGCCACCAATGACCTCACCCTTGAAGATCCAAACCTTGACGCCGATCACACCGTAAGTGGTGTGCGCTTCGTAGGTGGCGTAATCGATGTCGGCACGCAGGGTGTGCAGGGGCACACGACCTTCGCGATACCACTCGGTACGAGCGATTTCAGCGCCGCCGAGACGACCACTCACCTGGATCTTGATGCCCTTGGCACCAATGCGCATGGCGTTCTGTACAGCGCGCTTCATAGCGCGACGGAACATAACGCGACGCTCCAGCTGCTGAGCTACGCTCTGCGCAACCAGCATACCGTCGAGCTCCGGCTTGCGGATCTCTTCGATGTTGATGTGCACCGGCACACCCATTTGCTTGGTCAGGTCCTGACGCAGCTTCTCAACATCTTCACCTTTCTTGCCGATCACGATGCCGGGACGAGCGGTGTGGATGGTGATGCGTGCGGTTTGAGCCGGACGAGCGATGTCGATACGGCTAACGGACGCGCTTTTTAGTTTGTCTTGCAGGTATGCACGAACCTTCAGGTCGGCATTCAGATAGTCGGCGTAATTGCGACCGTCTGCGTACCAGACCGAGGTGTGATCCTTGACGATTCCCAGGCGGATGCCAACGGGATGTACTTTCTGACCCATCTGATCGACTCCGTTACTTGTCCGCAACCTTGACAGTGATATGGCAAGACCGCTTGACGATGCGATCAGCACGGCCTTTGGCACGCGGCATGATGCGCTTAAGCGAACGCCCTTCGTTGACGAAAACGGTGCTGACCTTCAGGTCATCAACGTCTGCGCCTTCGTTGTGCTCGGCGTTGGCAACGGCCGACTCCAGCACTTTCTTCATGATCTCGGCGGCTTTCTTGCTGCTGAAAGCCAGCAGGTTGAGCGCTTCGCCCACCTTCTTCCCGCGGATCTGGTCGGCGACCAGGCGAGCTTTCTGGGCGGAGATGCGAGCGCCCGACAACTTAGCGGCTACTTCCATTTCCAAACCCCTTAACGCTTGCCTTTCTTGTCGGCAACGTGACCACGATAGGTACGAGTGCCGGCAAATTCGCCCAGTTTGTGGCCGACCATGTCTTCGTTCACGAGAACCGGGACATGCTGACGACCGTTATGCACGGCGATGGTCAAACCGACCATCTGCGGCAGGATCATCGAACGACGCGACCAGGTTTTAACCGGCTTGCGATCGTTCTTTTCCACCGCCGCTTCGACCTTCTTCAGTAGGTGAAGATCGATAAAAGGACCTTTTTTCAGAGAACGTGGCACTGTCGTATCCCTCTATTTACTTGCGACGACGGACGATCATGTTGTCGGTGCGCTTGTTAGCACGGGTCTTCGCGCCCTTGGTCGGGAAGCCCCATGGCGACACCGGATGACGACCACCGGAGGTACGACCTTCACCACCACCGTGCGGGTGATCAACCGGGTTCATGGCAACACCACGAACGGTCGGACGAACACCACGCCAGCGCTTGGCGCCAGCCTTACCCAGCGAACGCAGGCTGTGCTCGGAGTTCGAGACTTCGCCCAGGGTCGCACGGCACTCAGCCAGGACTTTGCGCATTTCGCCGGAGCGCAGACGCAGAGTCACATAAGCACCTTCACGCGCGATCAGCTGAGCGGAAGCACCAGCGGAACGAGCGATCTGCGCGCCTTTACCCGGCTTCAGCTCGATACCGTGAACGGTCGAACCCACCGGAATGTTGCGCAGCTGCAGGCTGTTACCGGCCTTGATCGGAGCCATGATGCCCGCGATCAGTTGGTCGCCAGCTACAACGCCTTTCGGGGCGATGATGTAGCGACGCTCACCGTCGGCGTACTTCAGCAGAGCGATGTGAGCAGTACGGTTCGGATCGTATTCCACGCGTTCGACAGTGGCAGGGATGCCATCTTTGTCGTTGCGACGGAAGTCGACCAGACGGTAATGCTGCTTGTGACCACCACCAACGTGACGCGTGGTGATACGGCCGTTGTTGTTACGACCACCGGACTTCGACTTCTTCTCGAGCAGCGGAGCGTACGGAGCGCCTTTGTGCAGCTCCTGATTGACCACCTTGACCACAAAACGGCGGCCAGCGGAAGTCGGTTTGCATTTAACGATTGCCATGATGCACCCCTTCCTTACTCAGCACTGCTGGTGAAATCGAGATCTTGGCCCGGCTGAAGGGAGATAACTGCCTTCTTCCAGTCGTTACGCTTGCCCAGACCGCGAGCGGTGCGCTTGCTCTTGCCCAGAACGTTCTGGGTAGTAACGCGCTCAACCTTCACGTTGAACAGGCTTTCGACGGCCTTCTTGATTTCCAGCTTGGTCGCATCGGTAGCGACTTTGAAAACGAACTGACCTTGCTTGTCAGCCAGAACCGTGGCCTTCTCGGAGATGTGCGGGCCAAGCAGCACTTTGAATACGCGTTCCTGGTTCATCCCAGCAGCTCCTCGAATTTCTTCACGGCCGAAACAGTGACCAGCACTTTTTCGTACGCGATCAGGCTGACCGGATCGGAACCCTGGACGTCACGTACATCGACGTGCGGCAGGTTGCGGGCAGCCAGGTACAGGTTCTGATCGACCGCGTCGGATACGATCAGCACATCGTTCAGACCCAGGCCGTTCAGCTTGCTCAGCAGAGCCTTGGTTTTCGGAGCTTCGACAGCGAAGTCTTCAACCACTACCAGACGGTCGGTACGAACCAGCTCAGCAAGGATGGAGCGCAGGGCTGCGCGGTACATCTTCTTGTTCAGCTTCTGATCATGGTTACGGGTGGACGCTGCGAAGGTCACACCACCGCCACGCCAGATCGGACCACGGGTAGTACCCGCACGAGCACGACCGGTACCCTTCTGACGCCACGGGCGCTTACCGCCACCGGAAACGTCGGAACGGGACTTCTGGCCTTTGGTGCCCTGACGGCCGCCGGCCATGTAGGCCACGACTGCTTGGTGAACCAGGGTCTCGTTGAACTCGCCACCGAAGGTCGCTTCGGACACTTCGATCGCCTGAGCGCCATTTACATTCAATTGCATCTCAGATTCTCCCCTTACGCCTTGACAGCCGGACGAACGATAACGTCGCCGCCAGTAGCGCCCGGAACGGCACCCTTGACCAGCAGCAGGTTACGCTCGGCGTCTACGCGAACAACTTCCAGGGACTGCACGGTCACGCGCTCGGCGCCCATATGACCGGACATCTTCTTGCCCTTGAATACACGCCCCGGGGTCTGGCACTGACCGATGGAACCCGGTACACGGTGCGAAACGGAGTTACCGTGAGTGTTGTCCTGGCCGCGGAAGTTCCAACGCTTGATGGTACCGGCGAAGCCTTTACCTTTGGACTGACCGGTCACGTCGACCAGTTGACCAGCTTGGAAAATTTCAGCGTTGATCAGATCGCCAGCCTGGTAGTCGCCTTCTTCAAGACGGAATTCCAGAACGGTACGACCTGCCGCGACGTTCGCCTTGGCGAAGTGGCCAGCTTGAGCCTTGCTAACACGCGAAGCACGACGCTCACCGACAGTGACCTGCACTGCACGATAGCCATCGGACTCCTCGTTTTTGAACTGGGTGACGCGATTCGGTTCGATCTCGATGACCGTGACCGGAATGGAGACACCTTCTTCGGTGAAAATGCGGGTCATGCCGCACTTACGACCGACTACACCAATAGTCATGTTCTAAACCTCATGAGTGTACGGGGCTTTCACCCGCTATGGCCGCCCATTTCAGAGCGTTACACGACTAAAACCGTCAGGTTTTAGCCGAGGCTGATCTGCACTTCCACGCCTGCCGCAAGGTCGAGCTTCATCAGCGCATCAACGGTTTTATCCGTCGGCTGGACGATGTCCAGAACACGCTTATGAGTGCGGATTTCGTACTGATCACGCGCGTCTTTGTTGACGTGCGGGGAAATCAGAACGGTATACCGCTCCTTACGAGTAGGCAGAGGAATCGGACCACGCACCTGAGCACCAGTACGTTTCGCGGTTTCCACGATTTCCTGGGTAGATTGATCGATCAGGCGATGGTCAAAAGCCTTCAACCGAATACGGATTTGTTGGTTTTGCATTTTGACCTCAGATTCCAAGCTGCTAATCCCCACAGACGGACTACGCCCGTTCGAGGGAGGCGCAATTGTACGGATGCCCCCCAGGGGTGTCAACTTTTAACCAGTTCAAAAGAAAAGGGCCCCGAAGGGCCCCTTTCTTTCAAGCGGATCGTTGATTACTCGACGATCTTGGCAACCACGCCGGCGCCGACGGTACGACCGCCTTCGCGAATCGCGAAGCGCAGGCCGTCTTCCATGGCGATCGGCTTGATCAGGGTGACAACCATCTTGATGTTGTCGCCCGGCATTACCATCTCAACGCCTTCCGGCAGTTCGCACGAACCGGTCACGTCAGTGGTACGGAAGTAGAACTGCGGACGGTAGCCCTTGAAGAACGGGGTGTGACGACCACCTTCTTCCTTGGACAGAACGTACACTTCAGCTTCGAACTTGGTGTGCGGCTTGATGGTGCCCGGCTTGGCCAGAACCTGACCACGCTCGACTTCATCACGCTTGGTGCCGCGCAGCAGCACGCCGCAGTTCTCGCCAGCACGACCTTCGTCCAGCAGCTTGCGGAACATCTCAACGCCGGTGCAGGTGGTCTTGGTGGTCGGACGCAGACCGACGATTTCGATTTCTTCCTGGATCTTGACGATACCGCGCTCTACACGGCCGGTAACAACAGTACCGCGGCCGGAGATCGAGAATACGTCTTCGATCGGCATCAGGAACGGACGATCGATGGCACGAACCGGCTCAGGAATGTAGCTATCCAGAGTCTCGACCAGCTTCTTAACGGCAGTGGTGCCCAGCTCGTTGTCGTCTTCGCCGTTCAGGGCCATCAGAGCAGAACCGATGATGATCGGAGTGTCGTCGCCCGGGAAGTCGTAGGTGCTCAGCAGGTCGCGAACTTCCATCTCGACCAGTTCCAGCAGCTCGGCGTCGTCAACCATGTCGGCCTTGTTCAGGAACACGACGATGTACGGTACGCCAACCTGACGGGACAGCAGGATGTGCTCACGGGTTTGCGGCATCGGACCATCGGCAGCCGAGCAGACCAGGATCGCGCCGTCCATCTGGGCGGCACCGGTGATCATGTTCTTCACGTAGTCGGCGTGGCCCGGGCAGTCAACGTGCGCGTAGTGACGAATGGTGGAGTCGTACTCTACGTGCGCGGTGTTGATGGTGATACCACGAGCTTTTTCTTCCGGAGCGCTGTCGATCTTGTCGAAGTCGACCTTGGCCGAACCGAAAACTTCGGAGCAGACACGGGTCAGAGCAGCGGTCAGAGTGGTCTTACCGTGGTCAACGTGACCGATGGTGCCGACGTTGACGTGCGGTTTGTTACGTTCGAATTTTTCCTTAGCCACGACAGTAAACCTCTTACTTAAAGGGCGGGATTAGCCTTGTTTTTTAACCAGTGCTTCGACGATGTTCGCCGGAGCCTCTGCGTACTTGGAGAATTCCATGGAGTAGCTGGCGCGACCCTGGGACATGGAACGAACGTCGGTAGCGTAACCAAACATCTCGCCCAGCGGAACTTCGGCACGGATGACCTTGCCGGAGACCGAATCTTCCATACCCTGGATCAGACCACGACGACGGTTCAGGTCACCCATCACGTCACCCATGTAATCCTCAGGAGTCACCACTTCCACTTTCATGATCGGCTCGAGCACCTTGCCGCCACCCTTCTGGGCCAGCTGCTTGGTCGCCATGGAGGCAGCGATCTTGAACGCCATCTCGTTGGAGTCGACGTCGTGGTAGGAACCATCGAACACGGTAGCCTTCAGGCCGATCAGCGGATAGCCGGCAACGACGCCGTTCTTCATCTGCTCTTCGATACCCTTCTGGATAGCCGGGATGTATTCCTTCGGTACCACACCACCAACGACCTCGTTAGTGAACACCAGGCCTTCAGTGATGTTGCCCTTGTCGTCCACGTCCGGAGTCGAGAAGCGAATCCAGCAGTGACCGAACTGACCGCGACCACCGGACTGACGAACGAACTTGCCTTCGATCTCGACAGCGTCCTTGGTGATGGTTTCACGGTAGGAAACCTGCGGCTTACCGATGTTGGCTTCAACGTTGAATTCGCGCTTCATGCGGTCAACGAGAATGTCCAGGTGCAGCTCACCCATACCGGAGATGATGGTCTGACCGGTTTCCTCGTCAGTCTTGACGCGGAACGACGGGTCTTCCTGAGCGAGTTTGCCCAGAGCGATACCCATCTTCTCCTGGTCAGCCTTGGTTTTCGGCTCTACAGCTACCGAAATCACCGGCTCCGGGAAGTCCATACGCTCGAGGATGATCTGCTTCTCGGGATCGCACAGGGTTTCACCAGTGGTGACGTCCTTCATGCCGATCAGAGCAGCGATATCACCAGCGCGTACTTCTTTGATCTCTTCACGCTGGTTGGCGTGCATCTGCACCATACGACCAACGCGCTCTTTCTTGCCCTTCACGGAGTTGATGACCGACTGGCCAGACTCCAGAACGCCCGAGTAGACGCGAACGAAGGTCAGGGTACCGACGAACGGGTCGGTCGCGATCTTGAACGCCAGAGCCGAGAACGGCTCGTTGTCGTCCGCGTGACGCTCGTCGTAGTCCGACTCTTCCATCTGCTCTTTCGGCTTCTCGGCCAGATCCGGGTGGATACCCTTGATCGCCGGGATCTCGGTCGGAGCAGGCAGGAAATCGATGACGGCGTCCAGAACCAGGGGAACGCCCTTGTTCTTGAACGAAGAACCGCAGACAGCAGGAACGATCTCGCTCGCCAGAGTACGGGCGCGCAGACCAGCCTTGATGTCGTCGACGGACAGGTCACCTTCTTCGAGGTACTTGTTCATCAGCTCTTCGTTGGCCTCGGCAGCAGCCTCGACCATGTTGGAGCGCCATTCGTTGGCCAGGTCTACCAGCTCCGCAGGAATCTCTTCCTCGCGATAGGTAGTGCCCTTGTCGTCATCGTTCCAGTAGATGGCTTTCATCTTGATCAGGTCGACCTGACCCTGGAAGTTGTCCTCGGCACCGATGGCGATCTGGATTGGAACCGGGGTGTGACCCAGACGGTTCTTGATCTGACCGACGACGCGCAGGAAGTTGGCACCGGCACGGTCCATCTTGTTCACGTAGACGATACGCGGAACACCGTACTTGTTGGCCTGACGCCATACGGTTTCGGACTGCGGCTCAACGCCCGAAGTACCGCAAAACACAACGACAGCACCGTCGAGTACGCGCAGGGAGCGCTCTACTTCGATGGTGAAGTCAACGTGACCGGGGGTATCGATGACGTTTACGCGGTACTTGTCGTACTGACGACGAGAACCTTCCCAGAAGGTGGTGATCGCAGCAGAAGTAATGGTAATACCACGCTCCTGCTCCTGAACCATCCAGTCGGTGGTCGCGGCGCCATCATGCACCTCGCCCATCTTGTGGCTCAGGCCTGTGTAGAACAGGATCCGCTCGGTAGTGGTGGTCTTGCCCGCGTCAACGTGGGCACAGATACCGATGTTACGGTAGCGGTTAATTGCTGTATTACGAGCCATAAAGCCCTCGCAAGGTTAGTGGAGCCGGAATTAGAAGCGGTAGTGCGAGAAAGCCTTGTTGGCTTCAGCCATACGGTGCACGTCTTCACGCTTCTTGACAGCAGCGCCTTTGCCTTCAGCAGCATCCAGCAACTCACCAGCCAGACGCAGAGCCATGGACTTCTCACCACGCTTGCGCGCGTAGTCCACCAGCCAGCGCATGGCCAGAGCGTTACGACGGGACGGACGAACTTCGACCGGAACCTGGTAGGTAGCACCGCCTACACGGCGGGACTTGACTTCGACCAGCGGAGCGATGGCGTCGAGAGCTTTCTCGAAGATCTCCAGGGGATCGCTGTTCTTGCGCGCTTTGACAGTGTCCAGAGCACCGTAAACGATGCGCTCGGCCACGGCCTTCTTGCCGCTTTCCATCACGTGGTTCATGAATTTGGCGAGGATCTGGCTTCCGTATTTCGGATCGTCCAGGATCTCACGCTTGGCTGCTACACGACGTCTTGGCATTGATAAGCCCTCAAACGGTCTTCAGGTTAGCTCGGGACCAACGGCGAACGCCGCGCCCGACCTTACTCTTATCGACTCAACTAAATAAAAAGGATCAAGCGGCCTTATTTCGGACGCTTGGTACCGTACTTGGAACGACCCTGCTTACGGTCTTTGACGCCGGAGGTATCCAGCGAACCACGCACGGTGTGGTAGCGCACACCCGGAAGGTCTTTTACACGACCGCCACGGATCAGCACGACGCTGTGCTCTTGCAGGTTGTGGCCTTCACCGCCGATGTACGAAGACACTTCGTAGCCGTTGGTCAGACGCACGCGGCATACTTTACGCAGTGCCGAGTTAGGTTTCTTCGGCGTGGTGGTGTACACGCGGGTGCACACGCCACGACGCTGCGGGCAGTTCTGCAGCGCAGGCACGTCGGATTTCTCGACGATGCGCTTACGCGGCTGACGTACCAGCTGGTTGATAGTTGCCATCTACTAGCTCCACTGTTGTCTTTCGACGCTCACAAATAAAGATGGCAGAGCCAAACGCCCTGCCAAATTTAGGGGTGCATGAGTCTAAAGAGACTCACGTCCCCAGTCAAGGCAAAGCCCCGCCAGCGAACTGACGGGGCTTCGACTCAATTTCCGCTGGAGTTCAGCGCTTCGGTCAGTGCGGCTTCGACCTCACTGGCGCTGACGCGGACCGGCTTGTCGGCATCACGCTTGCGCTTGCGCTCGCTGTGATAGGCCAGGCCGGTACCAGCCGGGATCAGACGACCCACGACCACGTTCTCTTTCAGACCACGCAGGTAGTCGCGCTTGCCAGTAACCGCCGCCTCGGTGAGGACGCGGGTGGTTTCCTGGAAGGAAGCCGCCGAGATGAACGACTCGGTGGACAGCGACGCCTTGGTGATACCCAGCAGTACGCGGGTGTACTTGGCGATGAACTTGTCTTCCTCGGCCAGACGCTCGTTCTCGCCCAGAACCTGGGTGAGCTCCATCTGGTCGCCCTTGATGAAGGACGAATCGCCGGACTCGCTGACTTCGACCTTGCGCAGCATCTGACGCAGGATGGTCTCGATGTGCTTGTCGTTGATCTTCACACCCTGCAGACGGTAAACGTCCTGGATCTCGTTGACGATGTACTTGGCCAGCGCGCTGACGCCCAGCAGACGCAGGATGTCGTGCGGATCGCTCGGACCGTCGGAGATGACTTCACCCTTGTTGACCTGTTCACCTTCGAACACGTTCAGGTGACGCCACTTCGGAATCAGCTCCTCGTACGGATCGCTGCCATCGGTCGGAGTGATGACCAGACGGCGCTTGCCCTTGGTCTCCTTGCCGAACGAGATGGTGCCGCTGATTTCCGCCAGGATCGAAGCTTCCTTCGGACGACGGGCTTCGAACAGGTCGGCAACGCGCGGCAGACCACCGGTGATGTCGCGGGTCTTCGAGGTTTCCTGCGGGATACGGGCGATAACGTCACCGACCGCGATCTGCGCACCATCCGCCACACCGACCAGGGCGTTGGCAGGCAGGAAGTACTGGGCCGGTACGTCGGTACCCGGCAGCAGCAGTTCCTTGCCGTTGGCGTCGACCATCTTGATGGCCGGACGAATGTCCTTGCCAGCAGCCGGACGATCCTTCGGATCCATCACCTCGATGTTGGTCAGACCGGTCAGTTCGTCGGTCTGGCGCTTGATGGTGATGCCCTCCTCCATGCCGACGAAGGTCACGATACCCTTCATTTCGGTCACGATCGGGTGGGTGTGCGGGTCCCACTTGGCGACGATGGCGCCAGCGTCGACCTTGTCGCCTTCCTTCACGGAAATCACGGCACCGTACGGCAGCTTGTAGCGCTCGCGCTCACGACCGAACTCGTCGGCCACGGCCAGCTCACCGGAACGGGAAACCGCTACCAGGTTGCCGTCGACACGCTCGACGTGCTTCAGGTTGTGCAGACGGATCGCACCACCGTTCTTCACCTGGACGCTGTCGGCAGCCGAGGTACGGCTTGCAGCACCACCGATGTGGAAGGTACGCATGGTCAGCTGGGTACCCGGCTCACCGATCGACTGGGCAGCGATAACGCCGACCGCCTCACCGATGTTGACCTGGTGACCACGGGCCAGATCGCGGCCGTAGCACGCGGAGCAGATGCCGTAGCGGGTTTCGCAGGTGATCGGCGAACGCACGACCACTTCGTCGACGCTGTTCAGCTCGATGAACTCGACCCACTGCTCGTCGATCAGGGTACCGGCCGGCACGATGATCTCGTCGCTGCCCGGCTTCGGCACGTCCTTGGCAATGACACGACCCAGAACGCGCTCACCGAGCGGCTCGACCACGTCGCCGCCTTCGATGTGCGGAGTCATCAGCAGACCGTGTTCGGTACCGCAGTCGACCTCGGTCACCACCAGATCCTGGGCCACGTCGACCAGACGACGGGTCAGGTAACCGGAGTTCGCGGTCTTCAGTGCGGTATCCGCCAGACCTTTACGAGCACCGTGGGTGGAGATGAAGTACTGCAGAACCGACAGGCCTTCACGGAAGTTCGCCGTGATCGGCGTTTCGATGATGGAACCGTCCGGCTTGGCCATCAGACCACGCATACCGGCCAGCTGACGAATCTGGGCTGCGGAACCCCGCGCACCGGAGTCGGCCATCATGTACATGGAGTTGAAGGACTCCTGCTCGACGGTCTTGCCTTCGCGATCGACCACCGGCTCTTTCGAGAGGTTGGCCATCATCGCCTTGGAGACTTCGTCGTTGGCCTTCGACCACAGGTCGATCACCTTGTTGTACTTCTCGCCCTGGGTAACCAGGCCGGAGGCGTACTGCGATTCGATTTCCTTCACTTCCTCGGTGGCGGCATCGATGATGCGCGCTTTTTCATCCGGGATGACGAAGTCGTTCACGCCGATCGACACACCGGAGATGGTCGAGTAGGCGAAACCGGTGTACATCAGCTGGTCGGCGAAGATGACGGTGTCCTTCAGACCCACGGTGCGGTAGCACTGGTTGATCAGCTTGGAGATCGCCTTCTTCTTCATCGGCTGGTTGACCACGTCGTAGGACAGGCCGGCCGGTACCACCTGGAACAGCAGCGCGCGGCCGACGGTGGTGTCGACGATGCGGGTGTTCTTGCTGATCGAACCGTCTTTCTCTTTGACGGTTTCGTTGATACGCACTTTCACACGGGCGTGCAGGGACGCTTCGCCGGCGCGGAACACGCGGTCGACTTCCTGCAGATCGGCGAAGACGCGACCTTCACCCTTGGCGTTCACCGCTTCACGGGTCATGTAGTACAGACCCAGAACCACGTCCTGCGACGGTACGATGATCGGCTCGCCGTTGGCGGGCGAGAGGATGTTGTTGGTCGACATCATCAGCGCGCGCGCTTCCAGCTGGGCCTCGAGGGTCAGCGGCACGTGCACGGCCATCTGGTCACCGTCGAAGTCGGCGTTGTACGCGGCGCAGACCAGCGGGTGCAGCTGGATGGCCTTGCCTTCGATCAGTACCGGCTCGAACGCCTGGATACCCAGACGGTGCAGGGTCGGTGCACGGTTGAGCAGCACGGGATGTTCGCGGATGACTTCGGCGAGAACGTCCCAGACCTCGGGCAGCTCGCGCTCGACCATCTTCTTGGCCGCCTTGATGGTGGTCGCCAGACCACGGGCTTCCAGCTTGCCGAAGATGAACGGCTTGAACAGCTCCAGAGCCATCTTCTTCGGCAGGCCGCACTGGTGCAGGCGCAGGGTCGGGCCCACGGTAATAACGGAACGACCGGAGTAGTCCACGCGCTTACCGAGCAGGTTCTGACGGAAGCGACCTTGCTTACCCTTGATCATGTCGGCCAGCGACTTCAGCGGACGCTTGTTCGAGCCGGTGATGGCGCGACCTCGACGGCCGTTGTCGAGCAGGGCGTCGACCGCTTCCTGCAGCATGCGCTTTTCGTTGCGCACGATGATGTCCGGCGCCGACAGATCGAGCAGGCGCTTCAGACGGTTGTTACGGTTGATCACGCGGCGATACAGATCGTTCAGATCCGAAGTCGCGAAGCGGCCACCATCCAGCGGCACCAGCGGACGCAGGTCCGGCGGCAGAACCGGCAGAACGGTCAGGACCATCCACTCCGGCAGGTTGCCGGAGTCCTTGAAGGCTTCCATCAGCTTCAGGCGCTTGGACAGCTTCTTGATCTTGGTCTCGGAGTTGGTCTGCGGAATCTCTTCACGCAGGCGGCCGATCTCGTGATCCAGGTCGATGGCGTGCAGCAGCTCGCGCACGGCTTCGGCGCCCATGCGCGCGTCGAAGTCGTCACCGAACTCTTCGAGGGCTTCGAAGTACTGCTCGTCGTTCAGCAGCTGCCCCTTCTCGAGGGTGGTCATGCCCGGATCGATCACCACGTAGCTCTCGAAGTAGAGCACGCGCTCGATGTCACGCAGGGTCATGTCCATCAGCAGGCCGATACGGGACGGCAGCGACTTCAGGAACCAGATGTGGGCGACCGGCGAGGCCAGTTCGATGTGCGCCATGCGCTCACGACGAACCTTGGCCAGCGCGACTTCAACGCCGCACTTCTCGCAGATCACACCGCGGTGCTTGAGGCGCTTGTACTTGCCGCACAGGCACTCGTAGTCCTTGACCGGGCCAAAGATCTTGGCGCAGAACAGGCCGTCGCGCTCTGGCTTGAAGGTACGGTAGTTGATGGTTTCCGGCTTTTTAACTTCACCGAACGACCACGAACGGATCATCTCAGGCGAGGCCAACCCGATGCGGATGGCGTCGAACTCTTCGATCTGACCCTGGTTTTTCAGCAAATTCAGTAGGTCTTTCAAGGCCTTTCCTCCTGGCGGAGCGGAGAGCGGGCTAACCGCCCCGCTCTCCTCACGTCGCGTGTTATTCGGTTTCCAGATCGATGTCGATGCCGAGCGAACGGATCTCTTTGATCAGCACGTTGAAGGACTCGGGCATGCCCGGCTCCATGCGGTGATCGCCATCCACGATGTTCTTGTACATCTTGGTACGGCCGTTCACGTCGTCCGACTTCACGGTCAGCATTTCCTGCAGGGTGTAGGCGGCACCGTAGGCTTCCAGCGCCCAGACCTCCATCTCCCCGAAACGCTGACCACCGAACTGCGCCTTACCACCCAGCGGCTGCTGGGTAACCAGGCTGTAGGAACCAGTGGAACGCGCGTGCATCTTGTCGTCCACCAGGTGGTTCAGTTTGAGCATGTACATGTAGCCGACGGTGGTCGGGCGCTCGAACTGGTTACCAGTACGACCGTCGAACAGACGCATCTGGCCGCTTTCCGGCAGATCGGCCAGCTTCAGCATGGCCTTGATCTCGGTTTCCTTGGCACCGTCGAACACGGCAGTCGCCATCGGCACGCCGCCTTTCAGGTTCTTCGCCAGCTCGAGGATCTCGTTGTCGGAGAACTCGTCGAGGTTTTCCTGACGACCACCGATCTCGTTGTAGATCTCGGCGAGGAACTTGCGCAGCTCAGCGATCTTGCGCTGCTCTTCGAGCATGCGGTTGATCTTCTCGCCCAGGCCCTTGGCCGCCAGGCCCAGGTGGGTTTCGAGGATCTGACCGACGTTCATACGCGACGGTACGCCCAGCGGGTTGAGGACGATGTCGACCGGCGTACCGTTGGCGTCGTGCGGCATGTCTTCGACCGGCATGATCACCGAGACCACACCCTTGTTACCGTGACGACCGGCCATCTTGTCACCCGGCTGGATGCGACGGCGGATGGCCAGGTAGACCTTGACGATCTTCAGTACGCCCGGAGCCAGGTCATCGCCCTGCTGCAGCTTGCGCTTCTTGTCTTCGAACTTGTCGTCGAGCAGCTGACGGCGGTCGGAGATGTAGGCCTGGGCCTTCTCCAGCTGCTCGTTCAGCGCGTCGTCAGCCATGCGCAGTTTGAACCACTGACCACGCTCAAGGCCGTCGAGGAACTCGTCGGTGACCGCGCTGCCTTTCTTCAGGCCGGCGCCGCCTTCGGCGATGGCACCCACCAGAGCGGAACGCAGACGCTCGAAGGTCGCGCCTTCGACGATGCGGAACTCTTCGTTCAGATCCTTGCGGATCTCGTCGAGCTGCTCTTTCTCGATGGCCAGGGCACGGCTGTCGCGCTCGACACCATCACGGGTGAAGACCTGCACGTCGATGACGGTACCCTTGGTGCCGGTCGGCACGCGCAGGGAGGTGTCCTTCACGTCGGACGCCTTCTCACCGAAGATCGCACGCAGCAGCTTCTCTTCCGGAGTCAGCTGGGTCTCGCCTTTCGGGGTGACCTTGCCGACCAGGATGTCGCCCGGGCCGACTTCGGCGCCGACGTAGACGATACCGGCTTCGTCCAGCTTGTTCAGTGCGGCTTCACCAACGTTCGGGATGTCCGAGGAGATTTCCTCTGGGCCGAGCTTGGTGTCACGCGCCACACAGGTCAGTTCCTGGATGTGGATGGTGGTGAAGCGGTCTTCCTGAACCACGCGCTCGGACAGGCAGATGGAGTCTTCGAAGTTGAAGCCGTTCCACGGCATGAACGCAACGCGCATGTTCTGACCCAGCGCCAGTTCACCCATGTCGGTGGACGGGCCGTCAGCCATGATGTCGCCACGCGCAACCTGATCACCCTTGCTCACCAGCGGACGCTGGTTGATGCAGGTGTTCTGGTTGGAGCGGGTGTACTTGGTCAGGTTGTAGATGTCGACACCGGCTTCGCCAGTTTCGACTTCGTCATCATTGACGCGAACCACGATACGGCTGGCGTCGACCGAGTCGATCACGCCACCGCGACGGGCCACGACGCAGACACCGGAGTCACGGGCGACGTTGCGCTCCATGCCGGTACCTACCAGCGGCTTGTCGGCGCGCAGGGTCGGTACAGCCTGACGCTGCATGTTCGAACCCATGAGTGCACGGTTGGCGTCGTCGTGCTCGAGGAACGGAATCAGCGAGGCAGCGACGGAAACAACCTGCTTCGGCGAAACGTCCATCAGGGTGACGTCTTCCGGCGCCTTCACGGTGAATTCGTTCAGGTGACGTACGGCAACCAGCTCGTCGATCAGCTCACCCTTGTCGTTCAGGGTGGCGGAGGCCTGGGCGATCACGTGATCGGCTTCTTCGATGGCCGACAGGAACACGATGTCGTTGGTGACCTTGCCTTCCTTGACCACGCGGTACGGGCTTTCCAGGAAGCCGTACTGGTTGGTGCGGGCGTAGGCAGCCAGCGAGTTGATCAGACCGATGTTCGGACCTTCAGGCGTCTCGATCGGGCACACACGGCCGTAGTGGGTCGGGTGTACGTCGCGGACTTCGAAGCCGGCGCGCTCACGGGTCAGACCACCTGGGCCGAGTGCGGAAACGCGGCGCTTGTGGGTGATCTCGGAGAGCGGGTTGTTCTGGTCCATGAACTGGGAAAGCTGGCTGGAACCGAAGAACTCCTTCACCGCCGCCGCAACCGGCTTGGCGTTGATCAGGTCCTGCGGCATCAGGCCTTCGCTTTCGGCCATCGACAGACGTTCCTTGACCGCGCGCTCGACACGCACCAGGCCCACGCGGAACTGGTTCTCGGCCATCTCGCCGACGCAACGTACGCGACGGTTACCCAGGTGGTCGATGTCATCGACGATGCCTTTGCCGTTACGGATGTCGACCAGGGTCTTCAGTACGGCAACGATGTCTTCCTTGCTCAGCACGCCCGAACCTTCGATCTCGGTACGACCGATACGACGGTTGAACTTCATGCGGCCAACGGCGGACAGGTCGTAACGCTCGGCGCTGAAGAACAGGTTGTTGAACAGGGTCTCGGCGGCATCCTTGGTTGGCGGCTCGCCCGGGCGCATCATGCGGTAGATCTCGACCAGCGCTTCCAGCTGATTGGTGGTGCTGTCGATCTTCAGGGTGTCGCTGATGAACGGACCACAGTCGATGTCGTTGGTGTACAGGGTCTCGAAGCGGACAACCTGTGCCTTGGACATCTTGACCAGCAGGTCGGCGGTCAGCTCGGTATTGCACTCGGCGATGATTTCGCCGGTGGCCGGATGCACGACCGCCTTGGCAGTGGTGCGGCCAATGACGTACTCGAGCGGAACGTCCAGCTCTTTGATGCCAGCCTTGTCCAGCTGGTTGATGTGGCGGGCAGTGATACGACGGCCCTGCTCCACGATCACCTTGCCGCTGCCGTCCTTGATATCCAGGACCGCGACTTCACCGCGCAGGCGCTGAGGCACGAGCTCCAGGCTCAGGCCTTCGCTCTTAACGTGATAGACGTTGGTGTCGTAGAAGGCGTCCAGCACTTCCTCGGTGCTGTAGCCGAGCGCGCGCAGCAGGACGGACGCCGGCAGTTTGCGGCGACGGTCGATACGCACGAATACCGCGTCCTTCGGGTCGAACTCGAAGTCCAGCCAGGAACCGCGGTAAGGGATGATGCGAGCGGAGTACAGCAGCTTGCCCGAGCTGTGGGTCTTGCCACGGTCGTGGTCGAAGAACACGCCCGGCGAGCGGTGCAGCTGGGAAACGATCACACGCTCGGTACCGTTGATGACGAAGGTACCGTTCTCGGTCATGAGCGGGATTTCGCCCATGTACACTTCCTGCTCTTTGATGTCCTTGATCGCTTTGTTCGACGACTCTTTGTCGAAAATGATCAGGCGCACCTTCACGCGCAGCGGCACGGCGAAGGTCACGCCACGCAGGACGCACTCCTTGACGTCGAACGCCGGATCGCCCAGGCGATAGCCGACGTACTCCAGAGCGGCGTTGCCGGAGTAGCTGATGATCGGGAATACCGATTTGAAGGCCGCATGCAGGCCGATGTCACGGAACTGTTCCTTGCTCGCCCCTTGCTGCAGGAATTCGCGATAGGAATCCAGCTGGATGGCCAGGAGGTAAGGCACATCCATGACATCCGGCAACTTGCTAAAGTCCTTGCGGATACGTTTTTTCTCAGTGTATGAGTAAGCCATCAGCGTTCCCCAGCTTGGTCACCTGCTTATTTGGCCAGCGCCGGCGGCGATGACCAGAAAATCGTGCAAACCCTCGGTTTGCGGCCGCCTCTCGGGCGGGATCTTCCCGATTCCAGGCTGACTGACGAACAGCCAACCTAGAACGGAAAAAGGCCGGTGGCAAAAGCCACCAGCCATCAGCCTTGTGCGAGTCGCTCGGGCTGTAGACGCAAGGTGCGAACTTACTTGAGCTCGACCTTGGCGCCTGCTTCTTCCAGGGCTTTCTTGGCAGCTTCGGCTTCTTCTTTCGAAGCGCCTTCCTTGACCACGCCCGGGGCGCCGTCAACGACAGCCTTGGCTTCTTTCAGGCCCAGACCGGTCAGCTCGCGAACAGCCTTGATCACGTTCACTTTCTTGTCGCCAGCTTCAGCCAGAACGATGGTGAACTCGGTTTGCTCTTCAGCAGCCGGAGCAGCAGCAGCCGGACCGGCAGCAACAGCAGCAGCAGCGGTAACGCCGAAGGTTTCTTCCATCGCTTTGATCAGCTCAACGATTTCCATAACGGATTTCTGGCCGATAGCTTCGATGATTTGCTCGTTAGTCAGGGACATGACTATCAATTCCTGTATTGGGGTGACGGCCTTACGCGACCATCAAATTAAACATGTGATTTCGAAAGTGCTTACGCGGCCTTAGGCAGCAGCAGCTTCTTTCTGGTCGCGAATAGCTGCCAGCGTGCGAGCGAGTTTGCTGGTGGCGCCTTGAATCACGCTCATCAGCTGGGCAATGCCCTCTTCGCGGGTCGGCAGGCTTGCCAGTACGTCGATCTGGTTTGCTGCGAGGAACTGGCCCTCGAACGCAGCTGCCTTGATCTCGAACTTGTCCTGACCCTTGGCGAAATCCTTGAAGATACGGGCAGCAGCGCCCGGATGTTCGTTGGAGAACGCGATCAGGGTCGGGCCTTTGAACACGTCGTTGAGCACGTCGAACTGAGTGCCTTCAACAGCGCGCTTGAGCAGGGTGTTACGTACGACTTTCACGTACACACCAGCCGCTCGGGCCTCTTTACGGAGTCCGGTCATTGCGCCGACAGTCACGCCACGGGCATCAGCCACGACAGCGGACAGACCGGCTTTGGCAGCCTCGTTGACTTCAGCGACGATGGCCTTCTTGTCTTCGAGTTTAATTGCCACGGGTTTACTCCTGGATGTTACCGTTTCGTCCGACATGGGCCGGACGGCGTTTTGGTGTCTGATTCGGTATGAATCGGGAGCACCATCTGCGTAGGCTCAGGGAGATCGCTCTCTCTGCTTTAAAGCTTGCGCCACCTACGGTCTTGGATAGCCCCCGCCAGGCAGGGACCCCAATTTTTTCAAAGCCGACAGCACAAGGCTGCCGGCTCAATCACTTACGCGTCGAGCGAAGCCTGATCGATGATCAGACCAGGACCCATGGTGGTGCTCAGGGTCACGCGCTTGACGTAGATGCCTTTCGAAGTCGACGGCTTCAGACGCTTCAGGTCAGCCAGCAAGGCTTCCACGTTCTGCTTCAGCGCGGTGGCTTCGAAGCCGACCTTGCCAACGGAGGTGTGGATGATGCCGTTCTTGTCGGTACGGAAACGCACCTGACCAGCCTTGGCATTCTTGACCGCGGTAGCGACGTCCGGAGTCACGGTGCCGACTTTCGGGTTCGGCATCAGGCCGCGCGGGCCGAGAACCTGACCCAACTGGCCAACAACGCGCATGGCGTCCGGGGAAGCGATGACGACGTCGTAGTTCAGATCGCCGGCTTTCATTTCGGCAGCCAGATCGTCCATACCTACCTTGTCGGCACCAGCAGCCAGAGCGGCTTCAGCGCCCGGACCCTGGGTGAACACGGCAACGCGAACGCTTTTACCGGTGCCGTTCGGCAGAACGGTGGCGCCACGAACGACCTGGTCGGATTTACGAGGGTCTACGCCCAGGTTCACGGCGACGTCGAAGGACTCGGTGAACTTGACAGCAGACAGCTCGGCCAGCAGGCCGGCAGCTTCTTCAAAGGTGTAGGCCTTGCCGGCTTCAACCTTGGCCGCAATGGCCTTTTGGCGCTTGGTCAACTTAGCCATTACACACCCTCCACGTTCAGGCCCATGCTACGAGCGGAGCCGGCGATGGTGCGCACGGCCGCCTCCAGGTCAGCGGCAGTCAGATCGGCCTGCTTGCTCTTGGCGATCTCTTCCAGCTGAGCACGGGTAACGGTGCCTACTTTGACGGTGTTCGGGCGAGCGGAGCCGCTGCTCAGGCCAGCGGCCTTCTTCAGCAGTACCGATGCCGGGGTGCTCTTGGTTTCAAAGGTGAAGCTACGGTCGCTGTAAACGGTGATGATCACAGGAGTCGGCAGACCAGGTTCCATGCCCTGAGTCTTGGCGTTGAACGCCTTGCAGAATTCCATGATGTTGACACCGTGCTGACCCAGAGCCGGACCAACGGGTGGCGACGGGTTTGCCTGACCGGCTTTAACCTGCAGCTTGATATAAGCCTGAATTTTCTTAGCCATTAGCTACTCCAATTTCGGGTTCGAACGCCTGACGGCTCCCCGAGGTTACTTACGCATTTATCCCAGTGACGACAAAACCCCGCAGCCTAAGGCTGCGGGGTGTGGGATGCTTATGTCAGTTATGCCTTCTCGACCTGACTGAACTCCAGCTCGACCGGGGTGGAGCGACCGAAGATGGTCACTGCAACCTGGATACGGCTCTTCTCGTAATTCACTTCTTCGACCACGCCACCGAAATCGGCGAACGGGCCATCGACAACACGAACCATCTCGCCCGGCTCGAACAGCGTCTTCGGCTTGGGCTTGTCGCCGTTATCGGCAACGCGACGGAGAATGGCTTCAGCTTCTTTCTCGGTGATCGGCGCCGGCTTGTCGGCAGTACCACCAATGAAGCCCATGACGCGCGGCGTATCCTTGATCAAGTGCCAAGTCGCCTCGTTCATTTCCATCTGGACCAGAACATAGCCTGGGAAGAACTTGCGCTCACTCTTGCGCTTCTGACCGTTGCGCATCTCGACCACTTCTTCAGTGGGCACGAGAATTTCGCCGAATTCATCTTCCATTCCAGCGAGTTTCACGCGCTCGATCAGCGAGCGCATCACATGCTTCTCGTAACCCGAGTAGGCATGCACGACGTACCAACGCTTAGCCACGAGACACCCTTAACCAACAATCAGGGAAACAAGCCAACCGAGCAGGGAATCGAGCCCCCACAACAGCAGCGCCATTACCAGGACAACAGCAACCACGATCAACGTGGTCTGCGTGGTTTCCTGACGGGTCGGCCAAACAACTTTACGAATCTCGACGCGAGCTTCTTTCAGCAGAACCGCGAACGCCTGGCCACGAGCAGTCTGAAACGCCACGAAGGCAGCAACAGCACCCAGAGCAACCAGACCCAGAACACGATACAGAACCGGCTCAGCAGAGAAGTACTGATTACCTACGACACCCACAACAACCAGGGCAGCGACGACCAGCCACTTGACCAGATCAAAGCGAGAGTCTTTGGCTTCAGCCTTAACATTCATTCGAGAAGATCCTGTGAAAGACACGCCAGATTCGTTAGAAAATGGCAGGTCAGGAGGGAATCGAACCCCCAACCTGCGGTTTTGGAGACCGCCGCTCTGCCAATTGAGCTACTGACCTAAAGCAAAATCAGGCCGACCATTATGCCGGCCTGAGAGGAACAGATCAACCGATTACTCGACGATCTTAGCAACCACGCCGGCGCCGACGGTACGACCGCCTTCGCGAATCGCGAAGCGCAGGCCGTCTTCCATGGCGATCGGCTTGATCAGGGTGACAACCATCTTGATGTTGTCGCCCGGCATTACCATCTCAACGCCTTCCGGCAGTTCGCACGAACCGGTCACGTCAGTGGTACGGAAGTAGAACTGCGGACGGTAGCCCTTGAAGAACGGGGTGTGACGACCACCTTCTTCCTTGGACAGAACGTACACTTCAGCTTCGAACTTGGTATGCGGCTTGATGGTGCCCGGCTTGGCCAGAACCTGACCACGCTCGACCTCATCACGCTTGGTGCCGCGCAGCAGCACGCCACAGTTCTCACCAGCACGACCTTCGTCCAGCAGCTTGCGGAACATCTCAACGCCGGTGCAGGTGGTCTTGGTGGTCGGACGCAGACCGACGATCTCGATCTCTTCCTGGATCTTGACGATACCGCGCTCGACACGACCGGTAACAACAGTACCGCGGCCGGAGATCGAGAATACGTCTTCGATCGGCATCAGGAACGGACGATCGATGGCACGAACCGGCTCAGGAATGTAGCTGTCCAGAGTCTCGACCAGCTTCTTAACAGCGCTGGTGCCCATTTCGTTGGTGTCTTCGCCGTTCAGAGCCATCAGCGCGGAGCCGATGATGATCGGAGTGTCGTCACCCGGGAAATCGTAGGTGCTCAGCAGGTCGCGAACTTCCATCTCGACCAGTTCCAGCAGCTCAGCGTCGTCAACCATGTCGGCCTTGTTCAGGAACACGACGATGTACGGTACACCAACCTGACGGGACAGCAGGATGTGCTCACGAGTTTGCGGCATCGGGCCGTCGGCAGCCGAGCAGACCAGGATCGCGCCGTCCATCTGGGCAGCACCGGTGATCATGTTCTTCACGTAGTCGGCGTGGCCCGGGCAGTCAACGTGCGCGTAGTGACGAATGTTGGAGTCGTACTCCACGTGCGCGGTGTTGATGGTGATACCACGAGCTTTTTCTTCCGGAGCGCTGTCGATCTTGTCGAAGTCAACCTTGGCCGAACCGAAAACTTCGGAGCAGACACGGGTCAGAGCAGCGGTCAGAGTGGTCTTACCGTGGTCAACGTGACCGATGGTGCCGACGTTGACGTGCGGTTTGTTACGTTCGAATTTCTCTTTAGCCATCTTGACCGTCTCCTAACGAAGAATTGAGCAAGCCATGCCGCCATTAAAACAAAGGCAGATACTTTCATATCTGCCTTCATTAGATGGAGCTCATGAGCGGATTTGAACCGCTGACCTCACCCTTACCAAGGGTGTGCTCTACCAACTGAGCTACATGAGCCAAACTCTATTGCGCCAACCACAAACTGGAGCGGGCAGCGGGAATCGAACCCGCATCATCAGCTTGGAAGGCTGAGGTTCTACCACTGAACTATGCCCGCGGAGCCTGCAGCTCACGCTGAATCTGGTGGAGGGGGAAGGATTCGAACCTTCGAAGTCGATGACGTCAGATTTACAGTCTGATCCCTTTGGCCGCTCGGGAACCCCTCCAAAGTGAGGCGGCATTTTCTAGATCTGCCACCCTGCTGTCAAGCTTTTTCTCATTAAAATCTTGAGGTTAGCTACTTTGACAACATCTTCGTCGGGAACCAACTTTGACCACCCTGCGAAGCGGGCGCCATTCTATGCAAACTATTGGAGCAATGCAACGCCCTCGCACGGCATTAATTGATGTTGCAAACCAGCGAAGTCTCCAGCCAGTCGCCCCAGCAGAAATTCGTCGGCCAGGCGCCTGCTTTCCGGGGCCACCCGCACCCAGAAACTGCGATGGGCACGCGACAATTCGCGCATCTGCGGCTCGTAACCCACCTCGCGAAGGCGCTGCATGACGCTGTCGGCCGAATCGCTGCGCGGGAAGATGCCCAGGGAGATGCCGTTCGCCAACTCCCCCTGCGTGATGATGTAACTGTCGATGCGCCGCGCCTGCAGCTCTCGCAACTGACGCAATGACGCCTGCCGGGACGCCAGCGGCGGCAGGTACACCCAGTACTCCACGCCCGCAGCCGCATCGACGCTGTGAACCTCGGCCTGTATGTCGAGGCTCAGCAGGCGCTGCTCGACGACCCGGGCGCGAGACTCTTCCTCGAAGCTCCCCAGGAAAAGACACACCGCCGCCTCGGAGGCAGCCGCCTGCGGCTCGACCTCCGGCTGCCTTGCGGGCAGACGAGGCGACTCGGCCTCGCTGAGCAGGCGTATGTCCTTGCGCGCCCCCTGATAAGAACTGGCCGGCGCCACCTCCTTGGCCCGCAACGGCGCCTGCTGTTGATGCCAGACGTAGTAGAACGCGTTAAGAAGTAGCAGCAGTAGCAGGAACCAGCGCATGCCTTGCCTCAATTCAGGGGGCAGGCGATCGCCAACCCGACAAATACCAGATCCGCGACGACCTGAGCGCCCGGCACGACATCACGCACCAGGTCCGCGTCCCCACCCGTCAGGAACACCTCGAAGCCATCCGGAAAACGCGCCGTCGCCTGTGCCAACTGCTCGGCGACGAACCCGCGCAGCATCAGCACGCAACCACGCTCGACCGCCTCCGCAGTGGAACGCCCAGGATCCAGCTCCTGCAATGCCGCGAGTGCCACCTGGCGGTCGTAACGAATACGCCGGGTGTGCGTGCTCAGCTGATCACGCATCAACGGCAGCCCCGGACAGATGAAGCCGCCCAGGTGCGCACCGTCGGCAGAGATGAAATCGGCAGTGACGGCCGTTCCCAGATCCACCACGAGACAGGCGCGCTGACCGAGATGGTAAGCCCCGAGCACGGCCAGCCAGCGGTCCAGGCCCAGGCGCTGGAAGTCAGCATAGCCATTGCGTACAGCGCCGACCTGGCTGGCGGACTGAGCGCAAACCGCCTCCACGCCCAGAGACGCACGCAGACGGACGACCAACTGCTCGGTCTCGGCATCGCTGCGCACACTGACCATGCGGCAATGCTCCACCTGCAGATCGGGGACAGCCGAGAGCGCCTCGAACAGGCCGGCATCGTCGTTGACCACGCCAATGGCAATACGCTGAGCAGCGTCGCTGGAGATCACTCGCCATTTGATGAAGCTGTTACCGCAGTCGAGCTCAAGAATCATGCTGCAACCTCAGGCTCAACTCGCCACCGCTGAAGGCTTGATCGACACCATCGACACTCAGCCGAATCGCCCCTCGTTCATCGACGCCCTGCACCACACCCAGGATTGCGTTGCTCCCCGCAGTCAACGCGACGCAGCGGCCTCGCCACACGTGCAACGCCTCCCACTCTTCTCGCAAGCCGGCAAAGCCCTGCTGCCAATGCGTGGAGAGATGCACACGCAACTGCTTCAGGAGTTCAGCCGCCAACTGGTTGCGGTCGAGCGCGTGGCCGAGACACTGCCGCACCGACGTCCAGGGCTGATCGATCAACGCAGGCGTATCGACCAGCATGTTCACATTGATACCGATACCGATCACGACATGGCAGACATCGGCAGGATCGCCGGCAAGCTCGAGCAGTACTCCGGATATCTTGCGCCCGTCGACCAACACGTCATTCGGCCACTTCAGCCCGGCCGCAGTCACGCCACACGCCCGCAGCGCTTTCGCCACCGCCAGGCCGACGGTCAGACTCAGGGCCTCGACCTGAGTCATTCCACCATCGACGCGCAGGACAAGACTGCAATAGAGGTTCTCGGCAAACGGACTCGCCCACACCCGGCCTCGCCGCCCGCGACCTGCGGTCTGACGTTCGGCAAGCAACACGAAAGGCGGACGAGCGCCGGCATCGAGGCGGCGGAAGATCTCCGCATTCGTCGAATCCAGACTGGACTCGACAGCGATGGGCCAGTCCACCTCTCCCGCCGCCTGTGAAATCCGCTCGGCATCGAGCAGGACCAGGGGCGAAGAAAGCCGATAGCCTTTACCTGGGACCTTGAACACCTCGACCCCCAGTTCAGCCTCCAGGCCCTGCAACTGCTTCCAGATGGCACTCCGACTGATTCCGAGCCGGGCCCCAAGGGCTTCACCGGAATGGAAGCGACCATCCTGCAGAAGTTTCAACAATTCCAGCATGCGAGGCCCCGCTATGAACAAGGCTGGCATGATAACGACGAGGCTTGTACTTGCATAGAAAACGCAGTGTTCCACCGCCGATCCGGGGAGAAGATCCAAGCACTGCACCGCGCCGGCAAACACCCCGAAAGCGCTGCACAGGAACATCCTCAGCCGCGAACGCCCCGACCACCCAGGTGCGGCGATCACCGCGATCGCCCGCAAGCGGGCTCCTACGGGAGTTTCGCCAGGCCGCGTCCCGTAGGAGCCGGCTTGCCGGCGATCACGGGTCCTGCAGGCTGCTCCACCAACCCCGCCGCCGACCGGCGCTGTTCGCGCCCGACTTTCTGCCGCGCAAAGAAGAAACCCCAGACCTCGTTAGAGATCTGGGGTTTCGTATAGGAGCTTGACGATGACCTACTCTCACATGGTGAAGCACCACACTACCATCGGCGATGCGTCGTT
>NZ_CP035677.1:4561934-4630938 GCF_029542605.1 Pseudomonas sp. REST10
CCACCCTGTCGACCGGCGCGCATTCTACACGCCCGACCCAGCTTTGCAACCCCTCTTTTAAACTTAACTTATTGATTAACAAGAAGTTTTCGAAGAGCTTCATCGCTGAAGTGGCGCGCATTCTACAACCCACAGAACGCGCGTCAAGCTTAAATTGCAATTTTATTACTCGGCCTTGAGCACGACCCGCGCAAAGGCTTTCTTGCCCGCCTGGCAGACATGGGCCTCGCCCACCTTGAACAGGAAGGAACGATCGACCACCTCGCCATCGACCCGCACACCGCCGGAGCCCAGCAGATCACGCGCTACCGCAGCGTTCTTCACCAGACCTGCCTTATTAAGGACGGACGAGATCGGCATATCTTCAGCCGAAACCAGCTCGACCTCGGGCAGGTCGTCCGGCAGCTCGCCATCCTTCATGCGGTTACCGGCCGAGCGATGCGCATTGGCAGCTGCCTCTTCACCATGGAAACGCGCAACCAGTTCCTCGGCCAGCTTGATCTTGATGTCACGCGGGTTGGCACCCTGCTCGACATCGCGCCTGAACTGCTCGATCTCCTCCATGGAGCGGAAGCTGAGCAGCTCGAAGTAGCGCCACATCAATGCATCCGGCATGGACACCAGCTTGTTGTACATCACGCCAGGCACTTCCTGGATACCCACGTAGTTACCCAGAGACTTGGACATCTTCTTCACGCCATCGAGCCCTTCGAGCAGAGGCATGGTGACGATGCACTGCGACTCCTGACCGTAGGCACGCTGCAGCTCGCGCCCCATCAGCAGGTTGAACTTCTGGTCGGTACCGCCAAGCTCCACATCGGCCTTGAGCGCAACGGAGTCGTAGCCCTGCACCAGCGGGTAGAGGAACTCGTGGATGGCAATCGGCTGGTTGCTGCTGTAGCGCTTGTCGAAGTCATCGCGCTCGAGCATCCGCGCCACGGTGTACTGCGACGCCAGGCGAATGAAGTCGGCCGGCGTGAGCTGATCCATCCAGGTGGAGTTGAACGCCACCTCGGTCTTGGCCGGATCGAGGATCTTGAACACCTGCTGCTTGTAGGTCTCGGCGTTGTCCAGTACCTGCTCGCGGGTCAGCGGCGGACGGGTAGCGCTCTTGCCGCTGGGATCACCAATCATTCCGGTAAAGTCACCGATCAGGAAAATCACCTGATGTCCCAGCTCCTGGAACTGACGCAGCTTATTAATAAGCACGGTATGACCGAGGTGCAGGTCCGGCGCGGTAGGATCGAAACCCGCCTTGATCCGCAGCGGCTGACCACGCTTGAGCTTTTCGACCAGCTCCGCTTCAACCAGAACCTCTTCCGCACCGCGCTTGATCAGCGCCAGCTGCTCTTCGACCGACTTCATGACAGAACCCGCAACCACTGGAAATTGAAAGGGAACCAACCATACAAGATCGCAAACTAATTACAAGTTTTGCCCATGGTTGGCCCGGCGGTCGCAGACAGGGCATGTCAAGGGTTGCCCCGAGCCGATTTTGGTTATATTTTATACAGTTAATGCACATTCCAAGAAAACGCCTCACGCCATGACGCAAAATATCCCTAAAGCCCCGCCCTACCCAAAGAGCCATATCCTGGCTGCGAGTGGTGTAGCTGCGCTGCTGAGCCTGGCTCTGCTGGTGTTTCCTTCGCGTGAAGTCGAAGCGCAGAAGACCTTTCTCGATCTGGACCTCGGCAGCGAAGCCGAGCTGGTGCTGCAGGAAAAGGACGACCTCCGAGCGGGACAGCCAGCCTCTGGCGCTGCCTCGCCGTTCGCCACGATCGGACCGAGCGCAGATAGCGCCGAAAACAGCGTCGGAGATGGCGCTGATGAAAAGAATCCAGCAACAGCCGACACCACTCCTTCCGATCCCAACCAGCACAGCGTCACCGTCAGCAACGGCGATACGCTGTCCACGGTCTTTGCCAAGGTCGGGCTGAACGCGAACGACCTGCACGAGGCGCTCAACAGCAGCAAGGAAGCCAAGCAGTTCAGCCGCCTCAAGGTCGGCCAGGTACTCGACTTCCAGCTGGGTGACGACGGCAAGCTGAAAAGCCTGCAGAGCAAGCTCAGTGAACTGGAAACCATTCGCCTGAGCCGTGACGCCGATGGCTTCGATTTCCAGCGTGACCAGGTCAAGCCGGAAGTCGTGACGGCCTACAGCCATGGCGTGATCAACAGCTCGCTGTTCCTCTCGGCCAAGCGTGCCGGTCTGTCTCATGGCTTGACCATGGACCTGGCCAACGTCTTCGGTTACGACATCGACTTCGCCATGGATATTCGCGAAGGCGACGAGTTCGAGGTGATCTACGAGGAGAAGGTGGTCAACGGCAAGCGCGTCGGCACCGGCGACATCCTGTCCGCACGCTTCACCAACCGCGGCAAGACCTACACCGCTGTGCGCTACACCAACAAGCAGGGCGCGACCAGCTACTACAGCGCCAACGGCGAAAGCATGCGCAAGGCCTTCATCCGCACGCCGGTGGACTTTGCCCGCATCAGCTCGCGCTTCTCCACCGGACGCAAGCACCCGATCCTGAACAAGATTCGCGCGCACAAGGGTGTCGACTACGCGGCGCCACGCGGCACACCGATCAAGGCGGCCGGCGACGGCAAGATCGCCCTGGCCGGTCGTAACGGCGGATATGGCAATACGGTGATCATCCAGCACGGACAGCGCTACCGGACGCTCTATGCGCATATGCAGGGCTTCGCCAAGGGCATTCGCAACGGCGTCAACGTCAAGCAAGGACAGATCATCGGCTATATCGGCACCACCGGCCTGTCGACCGGCCCGCACCTGCACTACGAGTTCCAGGTCAATGGTGTGCACGTCGACCCGCTGAGCCAGAAGCTGCCAATGGCCGACCCGATTGCTGCGAGCGAGAAGCAACGCTTCATGCAACTGAGCAAGCCGCTGATGGCACGCATGGATCAGGAAAAGGCCACCATGCTGGCCAGCAACAAGCAGTAATCCATGTCTCTTTATATAGGTGTGATGTCCGGTACCAGTCTGGACGGCCTGGACATCGCACTGATCGAGCAACACCACTCCCCCCGCCTGCTCGCGACCCTCTACCGGCCAATGCCCGAGACGCTGCGCAGCGATCTGCTGGCACTCTGCGCACCTGGCGAAAATGAGCTGGCTCGCGCAGCCATTGCCGAACAACGCTGGGTCGAGATTGCCGCACAGGGCATCGACGAGCTGCTGAAACAGCAGAACCTGACCGCACAACAGATTCGCGCCATTGGCAGCCATGGCCAGACCGTGCGCCATGAACCTGCCCGTGGTTTCACCATCCAGATCGGCAACCCCGCGCTACTCGCCGAGCTGACCGGCATCTGCGTGGTCGCGGACTTCCGCCGCCGCGACGTTGCGGCGGGTGGCCAGGGCGCGCCCTTGGTGCCTGCCTTCCATCAGAGCCTGTTTGCTGATGGCGAGCATCAGGTGGCCGTGCTGAACGTCGGCGGTTTCAGCAATCTCAGCCTGCTGGATCCGAATGGGGAGGTGCTGGGCTTCGACAGCGGCCCTGGAAACGTCCTGCTCGATGCCTGGATTCATCACTGCCAGGGGCTCAACTATGACCGCGACGGTGCCTGGGCTGCCACTGGCACCGTGCACCCCGGCCTGCTGAGCCGACTGCTGAGCGATCCGTTCTTCGCGACGGCCGGCCCCAAGAGTACCGGCCGCGAACTGTTCAACCTCGACTGGCTGCTCGGCCACCTGCAGGCCTTGCCTGCGATAGCGGGCGAGGATGTTCAGGCGACGCTGGTCGAACTCACTGCCCGCAGCATCACCAGTGCCTTGCGCACTGCGCAGGCCCATACCGATGTCCTGCTGGTATGCGGCGGCGGCGCGCACAACACCTGTCTCATGCAGCGCCTGAGCGCGCTGATGCAAGGAGCCGACGTGCGGAGCACGGCTGCGCAGGGTATCGACCCGGACTGGGTCGAGGCCATGGCCTTCGCCTGGCTCGCCCACTGCGCCCTGGAGGGGATTCCGGGTAACCGGCCGAGCGTTACCGGAGCCGCAGGGCTGCGCATCCTCGGCGCGATCTATCCCGCCTGAACGAAAACGCCGCGCATCGAGCGCGGCGTTTTTCATCTGCCAAGGTGCTTAGATCGAGAAGGACGAACCACAGCCACAGGTCGTGGTGGCATTGGGGTTCTTGATCACGAAGCGCGAACCCTCGAGCCCTTCCTGGTAATCGACCTCGGAGCCGACCAGATACTGGAAGCTCATGGCATCGACCACCAGGCTGACACCCTCGCGTTCGACAATGGTGTCATCCTCGGCGACGTCTTCATCGAAGGTGAAGCCGTACTGAAAGCCCGAGCAGCCACCGCCCGTGACGAACACGCGCAACTTCAGACGCGGATTGCCTTCTTCATCGACCAGGGTCTTCACCTTGCTGGCCGCACCCTGGGTGAAGTGCAAAGGGGCAGGGGTGAAGGTTTCGACGCTCATGCTGAACTCCCGGCGCCATGCGCCATACTGCGTTGGGCATGCATTATCCGCTTGCCCTACAAAATCGGTCAACTATTGCTCGGCATCTACCAAGGCTGGCAGCTCAAGCGGCTTGTCGCCGTCCTTGAGATGGTGAAGGCGACCTTCGATCTGCGCCCCCATGGCCATTTCCATCAGGGCATAGTGCAGATTGCCGCGCACACGCGAACGCGCACCCAGTTCAAGATGGCCGCTGGCGAACACGTCGCCGATCACTTCGCCGTCGATGACGATATGGGGGGCCCGCACCTCTCCTTCAACCAGCCCACCCACACTGACACGAACCAGCCCTTCGGTGGCCAGCAGGTTTCCGGTGACCTTGCCGTCCACCTGCACCGCGCCCTGAAAGCGCATGTCGCCCACCAGCTCGGCACCGGCAGCGATCAGGCTGGTCTTGCCGCTGAAACGCTGCAGGTCGGGTTTGGCCTTGTCTTTACTCCACATGGGGGGTCATAACTCCTGATTTGATCCATTCGAACGTACGGTTCAGCGGCTTGTCGCCTTCGACTTCCGCCTGAACCTTGACCTGAAGCGGCTCGAAGCCTTCAGGCAGCTGCAATTCACCGAAGCGGCCAGCCTCGGGAAAGGACTGGAAATGCTTGAAGGAAAATGGGATGGGGTTTTCACTCACGTCATCGGACAACGTCGACAGCGCCAGAGAGGCGGTTTTACCCCCCTGCCGACCTTCGACGGTGACACGCATCTTCCCCTGCAGCGCCTCGTCACTGGCACCGACTCGGCTCATCAGCAATTTGTAGCGGAAACGCCGAGGTGCGTCCGTGGCTTGCAGCTCAAACGTGCGAATGCGCAGGCCTTCGCGGCGACTGGCAGGCGCCAGCACGCCCTTGTAGAAGGCCAGGTCCTGCTGCTGCTTGAAGATCTGCTCCTCGAGCAGCTTGATGGTCAGGCGGTTCTGCTCGATCGCCTGCTGACTCACCTTGTCGCTGCTGCCCACCACCGCCAGGCGTTGGCGCAGCAGCTCCAGTTCCTGGTCCTGCTCGGCCAGGCGCGTCAGCAGCGCCTGCGTTTGCTCCGGGCTCTGCTGCGGCGCAGCCTGCGGCCAGTACCAGCCCAGGGCGAATGCCGCTGGCAGCGCGAGCACCAGCAGCAACAGCGACCAGCGACGTCGACGATCACGGCGCGGATCGCTGAGGCGAACTTCCCAACCCGCTGTCACGGCAACAGAGCCGCGTGCGACAGGCCGAGTCGCTCGTCGAGGCCGAAGAGGATGTTCATGTTCTGCACTGCCTGGCCGGAAGCCCCCTTGACCAGGTTGTCGATGACCGACAGCACCACCACCAGGTCACCGCCCTGAGGCCGATGCACCGCGATCCGGCAGACATTGCCGCCGCGCACGCTGCGGGTTTCCGGGTGGCTGCCGGCTGGCATCACATCGACGAACGGCTCGCCCGCATAGCGCTTCTCGAACAGTGCCTGCAGATCCACCGAGGTATCGGCCACGCGCGCATACAGGGTGGCGTGAATGCCACGGATCATCGGTGTCAGGTGCGGGACGAAAGTCAGGCCGACGTCGCTGCCCGCAGCCAGGCGCAGCCCCTGGCGGATTTCCGGCAGGTGGCGATGGCCTTTGACCGAGTAGGCTTTCATGCTTTCGCCGGCCTCGCAGAACAGCGAGCCGACGCTGGCGCCACGCCCGGCGCCGCTGACACCACTCTTGCAGTCGGCAATCAGACTGCCGGTGTCTGCCAGCCCGGCCTCCAGCAACGGGATCAGGCCAAGCTGGGTCGCCGTCGGGTAGCAACCCGGCACGGCGATCAGACGCGCCGCCTTGATCGCCTCACGGTTGACCTCGGGCAAGCCATACACCGCCTCGCTCAGCAGCTCCGGCGCGCCGTGCGGCTGGCCGTACCACTTGGCCCACTCCTCGGCATCCTGCAGACGGAAGTCGGCGGACAGGTCGATCACTCGCGTGCCGGCAGCCAGCAGTTCTCCGGCCAGGGCATGGGCCACACCGTGAGGCGTGGCGAAGAACACCACATCGCAGGCGCCCAGGGTGGCGACGTCCGGCACGCTGAATGCCAGGTCCGGGTAGTGGCCGCGCAGGTTGGGGTACATCTCGTCGACACGCAGGCCGGCTTCGGAACGGGAAGTGATGACGGTCACTTCAGCCTGCGGGTGTTGCGCCAGCAGACGCAGCAGTTCAACACCGGTGTAACCCGTGCCGCCGACGATACCGACCTTGATCATCACATGCCCCTTCACAAAAGCCATTGGAAAGTTGCCGATGATAAAGCCGCATCGGCCAAGCTCCAACCGCAGAGGTGACGTAAAGCGTTGCCTGCCTCTACTATCGGGGCAATTTTCAGCATGAGACACGCAAATGCTCTATCTCTGGCTCAAGGCCCTGCACATCATTGCCGTGGTCTGCTGGTTCGCCGGCCTGTTCTATCTGCCGCGCCTGTTCGTCTATCACGCGATGAGCGACGACAGCGCCAGCCATGAACGTTTCTGCGTGATGGAGCGCAAGCTCTACCGCGGCATCATGCTGCCGTCGATGATCGCGACACTGGGCCTGGGCATCTGGCTGCTGAGCCTCAACCCTTCCTACTATTTCTCCCAGGGCTGGATGCACGCCAAGCTGACACTGGTGGTCGCCCTGGTCATCTATCACCACCTGTGCGGCGCTCAGCTGAAGCGCTTCGCGCGGGGTGAGAACAGCCGCAGCCATGTGTTCTATCGCTGGTTCAACGAAGCGCCGGTGCTGGCTCTGCTGGGCATCGTCATTCTGGTCGTCGTCCGCCCCTTCTGAGGAAACCACCATGTCTCTGCCTACTCTGCTCGAGCAACGCCTGCGTCTGCCCCTGGTAGCCGCTCCGATGTTTCTGGTATCCAACCCGGCACTGGTCAGCGCCTGCTGCAACAGCGGTATCGTCGGCAGCTTTCCGGCGCTCAACCAGCGTGAAAGCAGCGGTTTCTCCGCCTGGCTCGACGAGATTAGCGCCAGCCTGCAGCCCGACGCCGCGCCCTTCGCCGTCAACCTGATCGTGCACCAGAGCAACCCGCGACTGCAGGCCGACCTGGCCATCTGCGTCGAGCGCCGCGTACCGATCGTCATCACCAGCCTGGGCGCGGTGAAGGAAGTGGTCGACGCCGTGCATGGCTATGGCGGCCTGGTATTCCATGACGTGACCACCCGCCGTCACGCCGAGAAGGCCGCAGAGGCCGGTGTCGACGGGCTGATCGCGGTGGCTGCGGGCGCTGGTGGCCATGCGGGCACCTGGAGCCCCTTCGCGCTGCTGGCCGAGATCCGTCAATTCTTCGACAAGACCGTGCTGCTGTCCGGCTGCCTCAACCACGGCCATGAGATTCTCGCCGCCCAGTTGCTGGGCGCGGACCTGGCCTACATGGGCACACGCTTCATCGCCACCACGCAGAACGACGCCCCCGCCGCCTACCGGGATATGATCCTCGGCGCCCGCGCCGCCGACATCATCCACACGCCCGCCGTCTCCGGCGTGCCGGCCAGCTTCATGCGCCAGAGCCTGGAACAGGCGGGTTACGACCTGAATCAGTTGCAAAACAAGGCCAGCATCAACTACGGCGAGAAACTCAAGCCGATGGATGACGAGGCCAAGGCGTGGAAAACCGTATGGTCGGCCGGCCAGGGGGTTGGCGCCATCGATGACCTGCCATCGGTACAGGAGCTGGTGGCACGACTCGACGGCGAGTACCGCGCGGCAGTGGCCCGCAGCCAGCAACTGGGGCAACGCTGGCCACGATGAAACGCCGTCACCTGCTCGGCCTGGGAGCGCTGGGCCTGCTCGGCGGCTGGGCGCTGCGCCCGCATGACCGGGGGCAGGTGCATGACGCCTATTTCGCCGCGCTCAATCGGCAGCTGCAACAGGATGGCGATGGCCTGCCCACCCTGTTGCTCGACCTCGACCGGCTGGACGCCAACGCCGACCTGCTCGCCGCGCGCCTGCCGGAGCGCCTCGCGTTGCGCCTGGTGACCAAGTCGCTGGCCAGCAGTGGCCTGCTGGAGTACCTGGCCAAACGCCTGCAGACCCAGCGTTTCATGGTCTTTCAGCAACCTCAGCTGAATCGTCTGGCCAGGAGTTTCCCCCAGGCCGACCTGCTGCTGGGCAAGCCGCTGCCCGTCGAGGCAGCACTGAACTTCCACCGCCAGTTGCCACAGCACCTGACTTTCGACGCGGCGCGCCAGGTGACCTGGCTGATCGACAGCGAACAGCGCCTGGTGCAGTACGCCGAGCTGGCCAAGGCGCTGCACCAGCCGTTGCACATCGCGCTGGAAATCGATGTCGGCCTGCAGCGTGGCGGCTTCGCCAGCCCGCAGGCACTGAACCAGGCCGTGCAGCAACTCACCCGCTACCCGCTGCTGCGGTGCCGCGGCCTGATGGGCTACGACGCCCATGTCGCCCACAGCCCGCCCTGGATGCGCCAGCAGCAAGCCTTCGCCGACAGCGATGCGCGCTATCGCGCGTTCATCGACAGCGTACGCTCGCTCGACAAGCTGTGGCCGGCGCAGCCCCTGCTCAACGGCGGCGGCAGCCTGACCTACCCCCTCCACAACCAGCAGGCCAGCGTGCTCAATGAAGTCGCCGTCGGCTCCGCCCTGCTCAAGCCTGCGGACTTCGATACCGCGCTGCTACAGGCGCACCAGCCGGCCTTGTGGATCGCTGCGCCGGTACTCAAGGCGGTTGACGGAGCCCTGCCCTACCTGCAGCCGCTGCAGCCGGCGATCAGCGCCTGGAACCCGAACCGGCAGCGCGCCTACTACCTGTACGGTGGCCGTTGGCCAGCGCAACCCGTTTCGCCACAAGGCCTCGACTACGACCCCCTGTATGGCCGCAGCGCCAACCAGGAACGCCTGATCGGCAGCGCAGGCACGCAACTGGGCAGCGGGGACTGGGTGTTCCTGCGCCCCGCCGTCAGCGAGGGCCTGCTGCCCTACTTCAGCGAAATACGTCTACTACGCCGCGGCCAGCTGGTGGGCCGCTGGAGCACAATAGGCAACGCCTGAACATTGCCCATCGCTCGCAGCTCAGGCCGCTTGTATATTGGCCTCGCGTCGCTCTAGGCTTAGCCCACTTCTACCTTCCAGCAGACAAGGAAGCTCGCATGAACCAACCGCGCTACAAGATAGTGTTCGATGGCCAACTGATGCCGGAGACCACACTGGAAACGGTCAAGGACAATCTGGCCCGCCTGTTCAAGAGCGATGCAGCCCGCATCGACAGCCTGTTCAGCGGCACCCCGGTGGCACTCAAGCGCGACCTCGAGGAACACGAGGCGAACCAGTACCTCAACGCCCTGCAGAAGGCCGGCGCCAACGTGCGCAAGGAACTGGACCAGAGCGCCAGCCTGAGCCTGGTGCCCACCGAAGAAGAATCCGAGGCGGAGCCGGTGGATAGCGCCCGCATGAACTGCCCCAAGTGCGGGCATGAGCAGGCCAAGGCCAGCGAATGCTCTGCCTGCGGCATCATCATCGAGAAGTACCTCGCTCGCCAGGCCCAGCTGGCCGAAGCCGCCCCGGCGCAGGTCGCAGACGCCACTGGCGCCTCCCCTTATGCACCGCCGCAGGCCAATGTCGCGGAGGCACTGCCCGAGTATTCCGAACTCAAGGTATTCAGCGTCAACGGCCGTATCGGCCGCGTGCGCTACCTCGGCTGGACCATGGCCATGCTGCTCTGCTCCCTGCCGCTGATGGCGCTGTTCGCGGGCGCTTCGGCCATTTCCGGCACTCTTGGCGGGCTGCTGCTGGGTATCGCGGTCATTGCCATGATCGTTATCAGCGTGTTCATCGGCGTGCAGCGCCTGCATGACATGGGCTGGTCAGGCTGGCTCTGGCTGCTCAACTTCGTTCCCGTCGTCGGCAGCGTGTTTGCCCTGCTCATGCTGATCATTCCGGGTACTCAGGGCGTCAACCGCTACGGTCCGCCGCCACCGCCCAACAGCACCGGGGTCAAGGTCCTGGCCTGGCTGTTCCTGCTGGTACCGATCGCGGGCATCGTCGCGGCCATCGCCCTGCCTGCCTACCAGGGCTACCTCGGCTAGTGCCGGCCTACAGACGGGATCATTGACGCCCCATCATGCGCAGTTATGCATTGGTTACCGGCGCATCCAGCGGCATCGGCCTGGCCATGGCCGAAGCCCTGGCGCGTCGTGGGCGCAACCTGATCCTGGTGGCGCGCCGGCGTGAAGCCCTGGAAAGCATCGCCTGCGAGCTGGCACAGCGCTTCGGCGTCGAAGTGCTGTTCCGGCTCTGCGACCTGAGCGAGCCCCTGCAGCTGTCCGGGCTGCTGATCGAACTGGAACAGGGCCAGTGGCACATCGACCTGCTGGTGAACAACGCCGGCCTGGGCTGTGCTGGCCCGTTCCTCGAACAGGACTGGGGCCGCGAGCAGGAGCAGTTGGAAGTCAACGTCCTGGCCTTGACCCGCCTCTGCCATGCCCTCGGTCAGCGTATGGCCGAACAGGGCGGCGGACAGATTCTCAACGTGGCATCGGTCGCGGCATTCCAGCCGGGCCCTTGGATGAGCAGCTACTACGCCAGCAAGGCCTATGTCCTGCACTTTTCCGAAGGCCTGCGCGAGGAGTTGCGCGCGCGTGGCGTCCAGGTTTCCGTCCTGTGCCCCGGGCCGACGCACAGTGCATTCTTCCGCTCGGCGCAGATGGACGTCAGCCGCCTCGCCGGCAGCAGGCTGATGATGAGCGCCGAGGAAGTGGCGCTGCTCACCGTGCGCGCCCTGCAGAAAGACCGCGCCCTGATCATTCCCGGTTGGCGCAACCGCCTGCTGGCCATGAGCCCGCGCCTGGCGCCGCGCTGGCTGGTGCGCAAGATCAGCGCACGCCTGACCCGCCCCTTCACTGGCGCCTGAGCCGTTCGCGACAGCCCGACGTCAGCCCGCGTTGACCGTTCTGCCGTCCGCCCAGTCACGCAGCGCCGCCAGCCGCTCGGCCATCACCACCGACAGCGGCGCCGTGCCCTGCAGCACACGCACCACCAGCGCCTGGTCGACCGACTGCTGTTGCGCCTGACCGGCGTACAGCGCACTGACCACCGCCTGCTCGATCTCCGCGCCGGAGTAACCCTCGCTGGCCGCCGCCAGTTGTGCCAGGTCGAACCCGGCAGGATCCAGCTCGCGGCGCTGCAGGTGGATGCGGAAGATCTCGGCACGGACCTCGGCGCTCGGCAGGTCGACGAAAAACAGCTCGTCGAAACGCCCCTTGCGCACCAGCTCGGGCGGCAGGCGGTCGATGGCATTGGCCGTGGCCACGACGAACACCGGTGCCTTGCGCTCGGACATCCAGGTCAGCAGGGTGCCGAGCACCCGCTGGCTGACCCCGCCATCATGGTCACCACTGGCCAGGCCCTTCTCCACCTCGTCCATCCACAGCACACAGGGGGCCATCTGTTCAGCCAGGCGCAGCGCCTCACGCAGGTTGCGCTCGGTCTCGCCGAAGAACTTGTTGTACAGGCAGGCGAAGTCCAGGCGCAGCAACGGCAGCCCCCAGAGACCGGCCACCGCCTTGGCCGCGAGGCTCTTGCCGCCGCCCTGCACGCCGACCAGCATCACCCCCTTTGGCGCGTCGAGCTGCTTGCCCTCGAGGAAACCGGCCTGCCGCTCCGCCAGCCAGCGCTTGAGGTTGACCAGGCCACCGACTTCCGCGAAGCGTGCGGTGTCGTACTCGAAGCTGAGCACGCCTTCCAGATCGAGCAGTTGGAACTTGGTCTTGTTCAGCTCGGGGATATCTTCCTGAGTGATCGCCCCGTCGTCGCAGATCACGTTGCGTGCCAGCGCACGCGCCTCGGCATGGCTGAGGCCGCGCAGATTCTTGACCACCTGCTGCAGCGTGCGATTGTCGGTGCGCACCCGCGCCCCGCGGTTCCCTTCGCTCCAGCGCGTCGCCTCGTCACGCACGATGCCGAGCAGTTCGTCCTCGGAGGGCAGCGCCAGGCTGAAGCGCGCGGCATAACGCTGCACCTCGGCCGGCAGCTTGAGTGCGTGCGACACCAGTACCAGCGTCGGCTTGTGTGCCCCCTCGCTCATGGCGATCTCCTTGAGCAGGCGCACCAGGCGAGGGTTGTCATCGAGGAACGGGTGCAGATCGCACATCACGTACAGGTTGGGCTGCGGATCGACCTTGATCAGGCGCAACGCGGCATCCGGCTCCAGTGTGGGCGACTCGTCCACCGCCGCGCCACCGAAGCCGAGGCGCTGCAGGCCTTCGGTCACCGACCAGGTGTGCAAGCCCAGGCCGCGCTTGATCGCCAGCCCAGTCAGGGTCTCCAGAACGCGCAGCTCGTCCCAGGACTCGATGACGATCAGCTTGACCTTCGAGTCCAGCACCAGCCCCAGATCGTGAATATCGTTCTTCAACACCTGCTCCTTGTGAGGTTGGGTCTGCCCGGCGAGCAAGGTTAACATCCGCGATTTGGCAGAATCGGGAGCTCGCCGCATGGACCGTCTAAACACGCAGATCGTCGCCGCAGGCAACCTGCCATGCAAGTGCTGATCGCACGTGCTGTGACACGGCAGCTATCCCTCGGCCTCGCCGGCCTGGCGCTGCTGGCCCTGCCGGCGTTCGCCAGCGAGCCGATCAGCGACGCGCTCGCCAGCGGCGGCACGGGGCCCGAACTGGTGGTCATCCCCGCCGGGCAGTTCCAGCTGGGCGATGGCAGCGGCCGGGGCAACGACAACGAGCGCCCGCCACGAACCGTGACCTTCGCCGCGCCCTTCGCCATCGGCCGCTACGAGGTCACCTTCGCCGACTGGCAGCGCTATGCCGAAGCCGCCAACCTGCCCATGCCCGACAACGAGGGCTGGGGCCTCTCCGCACGGCGCCCGGTGATCCACGTGTCCTGGCGCGACGCGCATGCCTATACGCAATGGCTGTCGCGCCAGAGCGGCGCCCGCTACCGCCTGCCGACTGAGGCGGAATGGGAATATGCCGCGCGCGGCGGCAGCCCGAGCTACTACTGGTGGGGCGATGACCTGGACAGCAGCGAGCAGGCGCCGCGCGCCCACTGCCGTGGCTGCGCGACATCACGCCTGTTGCGCAACAAGACCGCCGCCGTGGGCCAGTTCCCCGCCAACGGCTTCGGCCTGAGCGACACGGCGGGCAATGTCTGGGAATGGACCGCATCGCGCTTCACCCAGCGCTTCGACGGCAGCGAAACGCAGAGTGCCGGCCTGCTCGACGACAGCCCGCGCGTGGTGCGCGGCGGTGCCTGGAACAGCGGCCCGAGCTACCTGCGCAGCAGCATGCGCGACCTCAAGCAGCCGCACCACCGCGACTATGCCCTGGGCTTTCGCGTCCTGCGCGAGTTGCCCTGACCCCGGACGCCCCGGCCACTTTGCAGTAGACTAGGCGCGTTGTTCCTTCTGGAGGTGCCCCATGGCCAGCGAACGCCAGTATTCCCCCGTCGATCGCCTGCTGCTGCAGGCCGATGCCGCCCTGCGCACCCTGCTGCCCTTCAGCGGCGCATCGGCTCGCCCCTCACCCGCCGTGGTGCAGAACGAGGCGGAGCTGAGCAGCGAGGAGTCGCGCCACGTCGCCGGCCTGATGCGCATCAACCACACCGGTGAAGTCTGCGCCCAGGCGCTGTATCAGGGACAGTCGCTGACGGCCAAGCTGCCGGAGGTGCGCAGCGCCATGGAGCACGCGGCCGATGAGGAAATCGACCACCTGGCCTGGTGCGAGCAGCGTATCCGCGAACTGGGTAGCCACCCGAGCGTGCTCAACCCGCTGTTCTACGGGCTGTCCTTCGGCGTGGGCGCCGTTGCCGGCCTGGTCAGCGACCGGGTCAGCCTGGGCTTCGTCGCCGCCACCGAGGATCAGGTCTGCAAGCACCTGGACGAACACCTGGAGCAGATTCCCGAACATGACGCCAAGTCGCGCGCCATTCTCGAGCAGATGCGCATCGACGAGCAGCAGCACGCCAACAGCGCGCTTGCAGCCGGCGGTGTACGCTTCCCGGCGCCGGTCAAGTTCGGCATGACCCTGCTATCGAAGGTCATGACCAAGAGCACCTACCGCATCTGAATGAACGAGGGCGCCCATGGGCGCCCTCGTCGTATCACGCGAAACCCGCTCAGCCCAGCTCGACGATTTCGTAGTCGTGGCTGATGTCGACACCGGCACGGCCCAGCATGATCGAAGCCGAGCAGTATTTCTCCGCCGACAGCTCCACGGCACGCTTGACCTGAGCCTCTTTCAAGCCACGCCCCTTGACCACGAAGTGCAGGTGAATCCTGGTGAACACCTTGGGTTCCTCGCCTGCACGCTCGGCATCGAGGAACACCTCGCAGCTCTCCACCGGCTGGCGCCCCTTGCGCAGGATGCTGACGACATCGAAGTTGCTGCAGCCACCCAGGCCGATCAGCAGCATCTCCATCGGACGGATGCCCAGGTTGCGACCTCCGGCCTCGGGCGGGCCGTCCATGACCACGGCATGGCCACTACCGGATTCCCCGAGAAACAGGGCTTCGCCGGCCCACTGCACGCGCGCTTTCATCTATCCAGGCTCCGTTGCTTTGCAAAGGCACGCAGGTTAGCACAGCCCCGCGACATCCTGATGCACGCGCCAAGCGTCAAAGTTCCACTAGGCTGTGTTAGGCAGGTCACAAAAAACACCCTTCATTTTGTGCGTCTGTTAAGCTGGCGCCGGATTGCTGGCACACTTGGCCGGATAACTAATAAGAAATTGCCTGTTGGACAAAGGCCTACTTTTCTATATTCGGGACTCGGGCATGGTCGCTATTACCCTTACACCAAAAATCAAACATCTCGACAAGTTGCTCGCGCACTGTCACCGCCGTCGCTACACCGCGAAAAGCACCATCATCTACGCAGGTGATCGTTGCGAAACCCTGTTCTTCATCGTCAAAGGTTCGGTCACCATCCTCATCGAGGACGACGACGGCCGCGAGATGATCATCGCCTACCTCAATGCCGGCGACTTCTTCGGTGAAATGGGCCTGTTCGAGAAAGAAGGCACGGAGAAGGAGCGCAGTGCCTGGGTACGCGCCAAGACCGAATGCGAGGTCGCGGAAATCAGCTACACCAAGTTCCGCGAACTGACCCAGCAAGACCCGGACATTCTCTTCGCCCTCGGCAGCCAGATGGCCGAACGCCTGCGCAACACCACGCGTAAGGTCGGCGACCTGGCCTTCCTCGACGTGACCGGCCGTGTCGCGCGCACCCTGCTCGACCTGTGCAAGCAGCCGGACGCCATGACCCACCCGGACGGCATGCAGATCAAGATCACCCGCCAGGAAATCGGCCGCATCGTCGGCTGCTCCCGCGAGATGGTCGGTCGCGTGCTCAAGTCCCTGGAGGAACAGGGGCTGGTGCACGTCAAGGGCAAGACCATGGTGGTGTTCGGCACTCGCTGACGCGCCACGCAATGAAAAAGCCGGCTCTGAGCCGGCTTTTTCATGCGTCCTAGTCGGGATCCTTGCCGATCACCGTGGCCCGCCCGCGCTCGGGAAAGAACAGGCGCTGCAGCTCCACGCCCGGCTCCTGCGCGCGCATGAAGGCTTCGCCGACCAGGAAGGCGTACACCTCGCTGATTTCCATCAGCTCGACATCGGCCCGGTTGAGGATGCCGCTCTCGGTCACCACCAGGCGATCCCTTGGGATACGTGGCAGCAGGTCGAGCGTGGTTTCCAGGCTGACCTCGAAGGTGTGCAGGTTGCGGTTGTTGATACCGACCAGGGGCGTATCGAGGGTGGTCAGGGCGCGCTCGAGTTCGTCGCCGTCATGCACCTCCACCAGCACATCGAGACCAACATCCTTGGCCACCGAGGCCAGTTCGGCCATGCGCACGTCATCCAGGCAGGAGACGATCAGCAGTACGCAGTCGGCGCCCAGGGCGCGGGCTTCGACGATCTGATACGGATCGACCATGAAGTCCTTGCGGATCACCGGCAGCGTGCAGGCCGCACGGGCCTGCTGCAGGTACTGGTCGGCACCCTGGAAGAAGTCGATATCGGTCAGCACCGACAGGCAGGTAGCGCCGCCGGCCTCGTAGCTGCGGGCGATGTCGGCCGGGATGAAGTCCTCGCGCAGGATGCCCTTGCTCGGCGATGCCTTCTTCACCTCGGCAATCACTGCCGGCTGCTTGCGCGCAGCCTGCTCCAGCAGTGCGCGGGCGAAACCGCGCGGTGCGTCGGCGCTGCGGGCTGCGACCTCGAGTTCGGCGAGGCTGACCTGCGCGCGGCGCGCCGCCACTTCCTCGAACTTACGGGCAACGATCTTCTCCAGTACGGTCGGTACGCTCACCCTTCGTTCTCCTGTCTGAATACCGCGGTAAAGGACACCAGCTCCTCCAGCTTCTCGCGCGCCAGCCCGGTGTGCAGGGCGTCATGCGCGAGCTGCATGCCTTCGTTCAGGGTACTGGCATGGTCGGCGGCGTACAGCGCCGCACCGGCATTGAGGACGATCATATCGGCCGCCTTCTGTCCATTCTCGGTCTTGCGTCGACCCAGCGCGTCGCGAATCAGCTCCAGCGACTGCTCGGCGTTGTCGACGGTCAGGCCGATCAGGCTCTGGCTCTTGATGCCGAAATCCTCTGGCTGGATGCGGTACTCGCTGACCGCCCCATCCTTCAGCTCGGCGACGAAGGTCGGTGCAGCCAGGCTGATCTCGTCCAGGCCGTCCTGCGCATGCACCACCAGTACGTGCTGGCTACCCAGACGCTGCAGCACCTCGGCCATCGGCCGGCACAGCGCCTGGCTGAACACACCGATCACCTGATGCCGGGCACCCGCCGGATTGGTCATCGGGCCGAGCATGTTGAAGATGGTCCGCAGCCCCAGTTCGCGACGGGGACCGATGGCGTGCTTCATCGCCCCGTGATGGGCAGGGGCGAACATGAAGCCGACCCCGACGCTTTCCACGCAACGCGCCACCTGTTCGGGCTTGAGTCCCAGGTAGACCCCGGCGGCCTCGAGCAGATCGGCACTGCCGCTCTTGCCGGACACCGCGCGGTTGCCATGCTTGGCCACCTTGCCACCGGCAGCCGCGACGACGAATGCCGCGGCGGTGGAGACGTTGAACACGTTCATGCCGTCGCCGCCGGTGCCGCAGGTATCGACCATGCGCTCGGCGTCGATCACCACCGGGGAGGCCAGCTCACGCATCACACTGGCAGCACCGACGATCTCGTCGATGGTCTCGCTCTTCATGCGCATGCCCATGAGGAAGGCGCCGATCTGGGCGTCGGTGCACTGGCCGGTCATGATCTCGCGCATCACCGCCTGCATTTCCTCGGTGGTCAGATCGAGCTGGGCGACGATCCGGTTGAGGGCTTCCTTGATGTTCATGCGCGCACGCCTCCGGTCTGCTTGAGGAAGTTGGCGAACAGTTCGTGGCCCTGCTCGGTCAGGATGGACTCGGGGTGGAACTGCACGCCTTCGATGTTCAGGGTCTTGTGGCGCAGGCCCATGATCTCGTCGACCGAGCCGTCGTCGTGCTGGGTCCAGGCGGTGATTTCCAGGCAGTCAGGCAAGGTCTCGCGCTTGACCACCAGGGAATGATAGCGGGTCACGGTGAGCGGCTTGTTGAGGCCGGCGAACACCCCCTTGTCCTCGTGGAACACCGGGCTGGTCTTGCCGTGCATCACCTGGCGCGCACGCACCACGTCGCCGCCATAGGCCTGGCCGATGCTCTGGTGGCCCAGGCACACGCCCAGGATCGGCAGCTTGCCGGCGAAATGCAGGATGGCCTCGATGGACACCCCCGCTTCGCTGGGCGTGCACGGCCCCGGCGAGACCACGATGCGCTCGGGCTTGAGCGCCTCGATCTCGGCCACGCTGAGTTCGTCGTTGCGAATCACATGCACGTCGGCGCCCAGTTCACCCAGGTACTGCACGACGTTGTAGGTAAAGGAGTCGTAGTTGTCGATCATCAAAAGCATGGTGCGGCGCCTCTTATTCCTGAGCCTGGGGAGCGGTCTGTTCAGCCAGCGCAACGGCGCGGAACATCGCGCGGCGCTTGTTCAGGGTTTCTTCCCACTCCAGGGCAGGCACCGAATCGGCGACGATACCGGCGCCAGCCTGTACATGCAGCTCGCCATCCTTGATCACCGCGGTGCGGATGGCGATGGCAGTGTCCATGTTGCCGTTCCAGGCGTAGTAACCGACCGCACCGCCGTAGACGCCGCGTTTGACCGGCTCCAGCTCGTCGATGATTTCCATGGCGCGGATCTTCGGCGCCCCGGACAGGGTGCCCGCCGGCAGGATCGCGCGCAGCGCATCCATCGCCGACAGCTCGGGCTTGAGCTGGCCGGTGACGTTGGAGACGATGTGCATGACGTTGGAATAACGCTCGATGACCATCTTCTCGGTGAGCTTGACCGAGCCGATCTGCGACACGCGGCCGGTATCGTTGCGGCCCAGGTCGATCAGCATCAGGTGTTCGGCGACCTCCTTGGCATCGCCGAGCAGGTCCTGCTCCAGCGCCAGGTCGGCCTCTTCGGTGGCGCCACGCGGCCGGGTACCAGCGATCGGGCGCACGGTGACCAGGCCATCCTCGACCCGCACCAGCACTTCCGGCGAGCTGCCGACCACGTGGAAGTCGCCGAAGTTGAAGAAGTACATGTACGGCGTCGGGTTGATGCAACGCAGCGCGCGATACAGATCGATGGGCGCGGCCTGGAAGCCGATGGTCATGCGCTGGGAGATCACCACCTGCATGCAGTCGCCGGCCAGGATGTATTCCTTGATCGCACTGACCGCCGATTCGTAGTCACCCTTGCTGTAGCTGGAGCGGAACGCCGGCTCCTCGCCCTGTGGCGCAGCGAGGTCCACGCCGAGGCGCGGGGTGATCGGCTGACGCAGCTTGTGCAGGATCTCGCGCAGGCGCGCATGGCCCCGTTCGAAGGCATCCGCCTCATCGGGGTCGGCCAGGACGATGGCGTGCATCTTGCCCGCCAGGTTGTCGAACACCACCACGGCGTCGGACACCATCAGCAGGATATCCGGCGTACCCAGCGGGTCCGGATTCGGGCAGCTGGCCAGCTTCTGCTCGACATAGCGCACGCTGTCGTAGCCGAAGTAGCCCACCAGGCCACCGTTGAAACGCGGCAGGCCGGCGATGGTCGGCACCTTGTAGCGCGCCTTGAACTGCTCGACGAACGCCAACGGGTCGGCACTCTGCTGACGCTCGACCTCGACGCCATCGGTGCTCACCACGACGTCATGGCCGTGCACGCGCAACACGGTGCGCGCCGGCAGGCCGATGATCGAATAACGCCCCCACTTCTCGCCGCCCTGCACCGATTCGAGCAGGTAGGAGTTCGGCGCGTCGGCCAGCTTCAGGTAGATGGACAGGGGCGTGTCGAAATCCACCAGGGTTTCGCAGGCCAGGGGAATGCGGTTGTAGCCTTCGCCGGCTAAACGCAGGAATTCTTCATGGGTCATGATCAGCCTCATGGCTCGGGGAAAACGGTCGGGTGCAAACGGGCCGCGCGCAGCGGCAGGAAAAAATCAGGCGCGCCAGCGCCAGCGGGCCAGAGCCTTGATGACTTTCATCCAGAGTTTGCAGCTAACCACCACGGTGCGATCTCGACAGGCGGGGGAATAAGGAGAGCGGCCAAGGTAGCAGCTACACACTACAGGCTGCAAGCCGGGTAAGGCGATAGCGTTGCAGGAGCGGACCTCTCCACGGAATCAGCGATGAATCCGCGCCTGCGCAAGCCGGACAGCCGCATCACCCGCCAGGCCCCCTCGCCCACCGGCAAGCTCACCGCAGTGGATCGATGCGGCGCCCCCCTACAGCAGTTCGGCGAGGCTATCCACGACCAGGCTCGGCCGTTCCTCGTCGATGGGGCGCCCGTGGTTGTAGCCGTAGCTCACCGCCACGCACGGCACGCTGGCAGCACGCGCGGCCAGCACGTCGCTGCGCGAATCCCCGACGAACAACGACTGCCCGGCGTCGACACCCGCCAGGTGCATCACCTGCAGCAGCGCGGCCGGGTCGGGCTTCTGCTGCGGCAGGGTGTCACCGCCGATGATCCAGCGGAAGTACCCCCCCAGACCGACCTGTTCCAGCAGCGGTGCAACGAAGCGCTCCGGCTTGTTGGTCACCACCGCCAGTTCCACGGCAGCCGTGCTCAGGGCCTCGAGCAGCTCGTGCACGCCGGGATAGAGCGCCGTCAGCTCATGGCAATCGGCGTAGATCTCGAGAAAGCGCGCCAGCGCCTCTTCCGTCGCGGCCTCTGTCACCGCCGCATGCTCCAGGCCATCGGCCAGGGCGCGTCGCACCAGCACCCGGGCACCGTTGCCGACCCAGTCACGAACCTTCTCGATACCCGCCGGGGCACGCCCCTGCTCGACCAGCATGCGGTCGACGGCAGCGGCCAGGTCCGGCACCGAGTCGATCAGCGTGCCGTCCAGGTCGAACATCACCAGCCGCGGCAGCTCGCCGCCGCACAGCTCGCGCAGCGGTTTCATCCACGCACCTGGGCCAGCTCGGCACGCATGGCATCGATCACGGCCTTGTAGTCCGGCTGGTTGAAGATCGCCGAGCCGGCAACGAAGGTATCGGCGCCCGCCTCGGCGATTTCGCGAATGTTCTGCACGTTGACGCCGCCGTCGATCTCCAGACGGATCTCACGACCGCTGGCGTCGATCAGCGCGCGCGCCTCGCGCAGCTTGTCGAGGGTGCCGGGGATGAACTTCTGCCCGCCGAAGCCCGGGTTGACGCTCATCAGCAGGATCATGTCGACCTTGTCCATCACGTACTTGAGCACGTCCAGCGGCGTGGCCGGGTTGAACACCAGGCCGGCCTTGGCGCCACCGGCCTTGATCAGTTGCAGCGAGCGGTCGATGTGCTCGCTGGCTTCCGGGTGGAAGGTGATGTACGAGGCGCCGGCCTCGATGAAGTCACCGATGATGCGATCCACCGGCTTGACCATCAGGTGGGCGTCGATCGGCGCGGTGATGCCGTACTTGCGCAGCGCCGAGCAGACCATCGGGCCGATGGTCAGGTTGGGTACGTAGTGATTGTCCATGACATCGAAGTGGACGATGTCCGCCCCGGCGGCGAGCACGTTATCCACTTCCTCGCCCAGGCGGGCGAAGTCGGCGGACAGGATCGACGGGGCGATGGCGAAGGGTTGCATGGCGCACCTCTGAGTGCTTGATCACGGTGGCGGGCATTGTAGCGGCTCGAGCCTCATCTGGCAGCGCTGCCCGAGGACGGCGCTGCCAGATAGTCACAAGCACTGCACGCCGGGAGGCGCTTCAGCGGCGAGCGCTGGACGTTCGGGCCGGTAGCCGCCGCGGCCGAAGCCCCTCCCACCTGCGCGCCGCGACTCAGATACCGCCGAGGCAGAGGTATTTGATTTCCAGGTACTCATCCAGCCCGTACCTGGAGCCTTCGCGGCCAAGCCCGGAGGCCTTCATGCCACCGAACGGCGCCACCTCGTTGGAGATCAGCCCGGTGTTGATGCCGACCATGCCGTACTCCAGCGCCTCGCCCACGCGGAAAGCGCGGCCCAGATCGCGGGTATAGAAGTAGCCGGCCAGGCCGAACTCGGTGTCGTTGGCCTGGCGCACCACCTCGGCTTCGTCGCTGAAGCGGAACAGCGGCGCCAGCGGACCGAAGGTTTCCTCGCGGGCCACGCGCATCTGCGGCGTCACGTCGACCAGCACGGTCGGCTCGAAGAAGTTGCCACCCAGCGCCTTGCCGCCCTGCACCACCCTGGCGCCCTTCTCCAGCGCATCCGCCAGGTGGCTCTGCACCTTGGCCACGGCGTTGCCATCGATCAGCGGCCCGGTGGTCACCCCCGCCTCGACGCCCTGTCCGACCTTGAGCCTGGCCACCGCCGCCGCGAGCTTCTCGGCGAAGGCGTCGTACACGGCGTCCTGCACGTAGATGCGGTTGGCACAGACGCAGGTCTGCCCGGCATTGCGGTACTTGGCGACCATGGCCCCCTCGACCGCCGCATCCAGGTCGGCATCGTCGAAGACGATGAACGGCGCGTTGCCCCCCAGCTCCAGCGACAGCTTCTTCAACGTCGGCGCGCATTGCTCCATCAGCTTGATGCCGACGCCGGTCGAGCCGGTGAACGAAAGCTTGCGCACGACCGGATTGGCGCACAGCTCGCCACCGACCTCACGGGAGCGCTCGGCATCGGCCGGCAGCACGCTGAACAGGCCCGCCGGGATACCCGCGCGCTCGGCCAGCACCGCCAGGGCCAGGGCACTGAAGGGAGTCTGCGGCGCCGGCTTGAGCACCATGGCGCAACCGGCGGCCAGTGCCGGCCCGGCCTTGCGGGTGATCATCGCCGCCGGGAAATTCCAGGGGGTGATCGCCGCCGCCACGCCGACCGGCTCCTTGGTCACGATCAGGCGCTTGTCCGGCTGATGGCCAGGGATGGTGTCGCCATAGACACGCTTGGCCTCCTCGGCGAACCATTCGATGAAGGACGCGGCATACAGCACCTCGCCCCGCGCCTCGCTCAGCGGCTTGCCCTGCTCGGCGGTCATGATCTGCGCCAGGTCTTCCTGGTTGGCCAGCATCAGCTCGTACCAGGCGCGCAAACGCGCCGCGCGCTCCTTGGCGGTCAGTGCGCGCCAGGCCACCTGCGCGACCTGCGCCGCGTCGATGGCGCGACGGGTCTCGCCCGCGCCCATGTTGGGCACACGGCCCAGCGACGCGCCGCTGGCGGGATTGAAGATTTCCGTGGTCGCGCCCTCGTCGGCATCGCACCACTGGCCATCGACGTAGGCCTGGTGACGCAGCAAATCAGCATCGATCAGTTTCATGCATGGCTCCTGCAGCCGGAGGCGCACGGCCTCCGGCAGGTCGGTTAGGAAGGAATCACTCGGCCGGTGGCAGATCCTTGGTGAAGGTCTGGTCGTTTTCGCCACGGAACATCCGCGCGCCATAGATCAGCGCGCAGAGGCCGACGCCGATGGCGAAGGCCCAGCCGGCGCCCTTGATCGCCAGCACCGCGCCGATCACCCCGGCGATCCCCAGGTCACGCTGGCTGCGGGCTTCCATGATGCCCAGGCGTACGCTGACGTAGCCCTGGATCAGCAGGGTCAGCGCCAGCGCCACACCGAGAATCGGCTGCAACAGGGTCACCACCGGCAGCAGCAGCAAGCCGGTGTTGGTGCCCCAGCGGAACCAGCCGACGCCACCGTAGATGGATTTCATCGCCTTGGCGCCGCCCTTGAAGCGCTCGGTGATCACCACCTGCATCGCCGACCACTGCGGGCCGCACATGGCCACGTCCGGGCCGAAGATGCTCATGAAGGCGTTGCGCCCGCCGAAGATCAGGTGCGAGCGGTCGGGGTTGAAATCGACCTTCTCGTCACGGCGCACATGGTCGGCCTCGGAGAGGATCGCCCTGGCCCCCAGCACGTCGCCGAACACCACCAGGTAGGCGGCCAGCACGGTGGGGATGGCAGTGGCGAACATCATCAGCGGCGGCATGCCGAGACCGAACACGGTGTATTCGCGCCACAGGGTGGCGAAGTCCGGCTGGCTGATGCCCCACTCGATCTTCGGCCACGGTGCCTCGCCGAAGATCGGCGCAACGAACACCGCCAGCAGGATGATCGGGAAGATGCCCAGCTTGGCGAAGTTCCACCAGAAGCGGCTGCGCTTCTTCAGCTCCTGGAAGTGCATGGAGAACACCAGGTAGAAGGCGATGCCCACCGCGATGGAGATGGTCCAGGGGAAGCTGTCGAAGCGGCCGCCTTCCTTGAACACCGTGACCACCGCACTCAGGCCGGCGCCCATGATGATGCCGGCCTTGAGCGCCGAGGGCACCAGCGACACCACCTTGCGCGCCATGCCCGTCATCCCCAGGCCGATGGAGAACACCCCGAGCATCAACTGGAAGGCGATCAACGCGTGAACCCGCTCCGGCCCCTCCGGAAACTGGCTGCAATAGGCCATCAGCAGGGGAATCGCCGGGGTGATCCAGCCTGGCACCACCGGATCACCGAGCAGGTGGTGCACGAGATAGAGCAAGCCATTGAGCATGACCACCGCCAGCGCGACCTCGAACGGCATGCCGAGGAATTCGGTCATCAGCGGGATCGCCGCCAGGTCCACCGCACACATGAGCAGGCCCTGCATGTAGTCGGAGGCTTCGAAGCGGTAATGAATGAACGGCAGACGCACCTTGAATGGCCCCAGCGGCCAGTAAGGAGCTTCCGCGCCCAGTTCGGATTGATGCAGTTCGGACATGTGAGTCACCCAGCCTTATTAGAGTTGTAGTCAGCCGGCCCCAGCAGGCTGGGGCCTTTCAGCGGTTGTCGCGCAGCGCTCAGTAGGCGGCGCGGTAGATCTGCTCGATGTCGCCGGCAGTCAGGCGACGCGGGTTGTTGCGCATCAGGCGGTCGATCCGGCTGGCCTCTTCGGCCATGGCCGGGATGGCGTCTTCGGGCACACCGAAGCTGCGCATGCCCTTGGGAATGTCGACGCTGGCGCACAGCTCGGCCATGGCCTCGACCGCCAGATCGGCGGCCGCCTTGTCGCTCAGGCCGTGGGTCTGCACGCCCAGAGCGGTGGCGATTTCCGCCATGCGTTCGACGCAGGCCAGCTTGTTCCAGGCCATCACGTAAGGCAGCAGCAAGGCATTGCTGACCCCGTGGGCGATGTTGAAACGCCCGCCCAGCGGATAGGCCAGGGCGTGCACCGCACCGACCCCCGCATTGCCGAAAGCCATGCCGGCCATCAGGCTGGCGGTGGCCATGTCCTCGCGCGCGGCCAGGTCGGCGGGGTTGGCGTAGGCCTTGGGCAGGGCCCTGGCGATCAGCTTGATGGCGCCGATGGCCAGCGCGTCGGTGATCGGCGAGGCATTGACCGACAGGTACGACTCCACCGCATGCACCAGTGCGTCGACACCGCTGGCCGCAGTGACGCCGCGCGGACAGGTCAGGGTCATCACCGGGCTGACCAGCGCCACGTCGGGCAGCAGGTAGTCGCTGACGATGCCCTTCTTCAGTTGCGCCTGCTTGTCGGACAGGATCGACACATTGGTCACTTCCGAGCCGGTGCCGGCGGTGGTCGGGATGGCGATCAGCGGCGGGCCCTTGCGCTTGACCTGGTCGACGCCGAACAGCTCTTCCAGCGCGCCGTCATGGCCCACATAGCCGGCCACGGCCTTGGCGATATCGATGGCGCTGCCACCGCCCACGCCGATCAGGCCGTCGTGACCACCCTCGCGATAGGCCTTGGCACAGGCCTCGACGATGGCGATCTCCGGCTCCGGTTCGACACCATCGAAGATGCCATAGGCCATTTCCCCCAGTTGCCCGAGGACATGCTCGACCGTACCGGACTTGATCAGGATGGTGTCGGTGACGATCAGCGGGTTGCTGATCTTCAGGCGGGGCAGTTCGCTCGCCAGCTGTTCGACGGCGCCCTGGCCGGTCAGCAGCTTATTGGCGATCTTGAATGCAGCAATACTCATCAGCAGGCCCTTTATGCGTTGTTTTGCGAAACGGGGTCGGGCGCTGCAATAGCGATTCCTGTGCCACTTCGCGCAAAGCACCGCCGCAGAGGGCTTGCGTCGATTTGCCACAGTGTTTTTCAAGGCAGCATTGATCGGAAAACCAATCAAAAAGCCGCCTTACGATCCATTTTTCAATCAGCCCTGTTCCCAGCGCTTCATCTTCTGCACCAGCGTCGCCTGGCTCAGGCCCAGCACCCTGGCAGCCTCTCGCGTGGTCTTGTGCTGCACCAGCGCCTGGCGGATCAGGCGGCGCTCCAGCTGCTCGACCTGCTTGCGCAGCGGCAGCAGGTGCTCATCGTCACGCGCGCCACGGGCGGCACGCATCTCCTCGGGCAGGTCGAACAGCTCCACGCTCCCGGCGCTGCAGGTGACCACCAGGCGTTCGACCAGGTTGATCAGCTCGCGAATGTTGCCGGGCCAGTCGTAGTCGGTGAGCGCATCGAGGGCCTCCAGCCCCCAGCTCAGCTCGCGGCCGTAGCGCTGGTTGAACTCGGCCAGGTAGAAATCCAGCAGCGGCTGGATCTCCTCGCGCCGCTCACGCAGCGCCGGCACATGAATCGGCACCACGTTGAGGCGGTAATAGAGGTCGGCGCGAAAACGCCCTTCGCTGACCATCGCGCGCAGGTCGTGGTGCGTGGCGGTGACGATGCGCACGTCCACCTCCTTGAGTTCCAGCCCGCCGACCGGAATGAAGCGGCTCTCCTCGATCACCTTGAGCAGCTTCACCTGCAGCGCCAGCGGCAGGTCGCCGATTTCGTCGAGGAACACCGTGCCCTGGTGCGCCAGCTCCAGCAGGCCGCGCTTGCCCTTGCTGCCGGCACCGGTGAAGGCCCCGGCGACATAGCCGAACAGTTCGGCCTCGATCAGGTTCTCTGGGAGCGCGCCACAGTTGAGCGCCAGAAAGGGCTGTGCAGCCCGCGGGCTGCTCTTGTGGATGTACTGCGCGATGAGCGTCTTGCCCACACCGGTTTCGCCCTGCAGCAGCACCTTCACATCGCTGGCGGCGACCTGGCGGGCCAGGGCGAAGACCCTGCCCGAGGCCGGCAGGTTGGCCACGGGCGAGGTGTCGAGCAGGTCATCGCGCTGGCCGGCATGCAGCCTGGCGGTGCTGCTGCGCAGCTTGCGCAGTTGCTGCAGCTCGTCGCGCTCGTGCTTCATGCGCAGCAGTTCGGTCATGTCACGCACGGTGCTGACCACATAACGTACACGCCCGTCCTCGGCGAAGATCGGCGTACCGCTGACCAGCAGGCGCTTGCCCTGGCTGACGCTCTGCATCAGCGACAGCGCCTTGCCCTCCTTGAGCACGCGCAGGGAAACCGATTGCGAGATCACCCCCTGCTCCACCAGCGCCTGCATGTGCTGGCCGACCACGTCCTCGCTGCGCAGTCCGGTCAGGCGTTCGTAGGCGCTGTTGACCTTGAGGGTAATGCCGTCGGCATCGGTGATGTAGACACCGTCATGCAGGGCATCGAGCAGTTCGCGAAACCCCGGGGCATCGAAATCCATCAGGCATCCTCGGCTGGCTTAAAGCACGAATTCTATCGCTGCCTGCCGCCGCCTGCCTCAGCGTGACGCCCACTGCTCGAAGCGAGCCTCCAGGTCGGCACCATGTTCGATCCAGAATTCCACCCCCATCGGCAGTGCCTGCTCGAGGTTCTGCGGCGCGGTCGGCAGCCTGGCCAGGCGCTGCGCGTCGAGCCCGGCCTGGGCGTCCTGGCGGATCGGCCCGTAGGGAATCTGCTCGGAGAAGGCACGCTGGGCGTCGGCCTGGCTGGCGAAGCGGATGAACGCCTGCGCCTGCGGCGTGTTGAAGCTGCCCTTGGGAATCGCCCAGTAATCGAAGTCATAGACGCTGCCGGCCCAGATCAGCTGCAGCGGGTCGCCCTGATCCTGCGCCGTGGCGATACGTCCGCTGTAGGCCGCACTCATCGCCACGGAGCCATCGCGCAGGCGCCGCACCGGCTCCTCCCCGGCTTCCCACCAGTGGATATCGGCCTTGATCTGATCGAGCTTGGCGAAGGCCTGGCGCACACCGGCCTCGCTGGCCAGGCGCGCATAGATCTGCTGCGCCGGCACGCCATCGGCCAGCAGGGCGAATTCGAGGTTGTACTTGGCCCCCTTGCGCAGGCCGCGCTTGCCCGGGAATTTCTGCACGTCCCAGAAATCGGCCCAGCCGGTCGGTGCCTGGCCGAAGCGTTTGCTGTCGTAGGCCAGCGCCATGGACCAGACGAAGATGCCCACGCCGCAGGGCCGTATCGCCCCCGGCAGATAGCTGGAGGTATCGCCCAGCGCACTGGCATCGATCGGCTGGAACAGCCCTTCCTCGCAACCCCGCACCAGCTCGGGCGCCTCGACCTCGATCACGTCCCAGCTGACGTGCTGCATCGCCTGCATCTTGCGCAGCTTGCCGAAGTCGCCGTTGTAGGAGCCGCTCACCACCACGACATCGGAGGCTTCGCGGAACGGGCGATAGAAGGCTTCGCGCTGGGCATCGCGCACCGAGCCACCGAATGAAACGACCCGCAACTGCGATGCGGCCTGGGCCACATCGATCGAAGCCACGCAGCACAGGGCGAGCGCCCAGGGCCAATTACGTTTCCACAGCATCCTTGATTCTCCCTGTGAACGGCCGGCGCAGCCTCACGGGCCATGCCGGCACGCATTCGCTAATGATGACTCAGGTATGCGGCCCCTTGCGCCGCACGGGTGAACTCACTCCACTTGCTGGGTACGCAGGCGCTCGCTGCGGCCGCGCAGCCACTCCAGGGTCAGCAGGAGCAGCACGGAAAAGCCGATCAGCAAGGTGGCAGCGGCCGCGATGGTCGGCGACAGGTTCTCGCGGATGCCGCTGAACATCTGCCGGGGCAGGGTCGCCTGCTCGGGGCCGGCGAGGAACAGCGTCACCACCACTTCATCGAACGAGGTGGCGAAGGCGAACAGCGCACCGGAGATGACGCCAGGCGCGATCAGCGGCAGCGTCACGCGGCGGAAGGTGGTGATCGGCGAGGCACCGAGGCTGGCCGCGGCGCGCACCAGGTTGTGGTTGAAACCCTGCAGGGTCGCCGACACGGTGATGATGACGAAGGGCACGCCGAGCACCGCATGCACCAGGATCAGCGACAGGTAGCTGTTACCCAGGCCCAGGGGCGCGAAGAACAGGTAGCTGGCCACGCCGATGATCACCACCGGGACGATCATCGGGGAAATCAGCAGGCTCATGACCAGCGCCTTGCCACGAAACTCGCCACGGGTCAGGCCGATGGCCGCCAGGGTGCCGAAGCCCATCGCCAGCATCGTCGCCGCCGGGGCGATGATCAGGCTGTTCTTCAGCGAACGCATCCAGTCGGCGGACATGAAGAAGTCCTCGTACCAGCGCAGCGAGAAGCCCTGCAGCGGGTAGACGAGGAAGGTGCCGGAGTTGAACGACAGCGGCACGATCACCAGCACCGGCAGGATCAGGAACAGCAGCACCAGGCCGCAGAGAATGCGCAGGCCGTAGTACCAGAGGCGCTCGACGGGTGACATGTAGGGGCTGAGCATGGCTGTGACTCCATTTAGCGTTTAGCTCCCCTCTCCCGCTGGCGGGAGAAGGTCTGGTGAACATCAGAGACGTAGAGCAGCGCTGCCGACACAAGCACCCTCTCCCGTCCTTCGGGCACCCTCGCCCATGAATGGGCGAGGGTCATCGGATGGCCTGCTACGCAGGCCGCTTTCAGCCAAGCCGCAGCTTGCTTGCGCCGACCAGCCAGCTGTACACCACGTAGAGCACCAGGGTCGCCGCCAGCAGCAGGCCGCCGAGGGCCGTGGCCATGCCCCAGTTGATGGTGGTGTTGGTGTAGAAGGCGACGAAGTAGCTGATCATCTGGTCGTTCGGGCTGCCCAGCAGCGCCGGGGTGATGTAGTAGCCGATCGACAGGATGAACACCAGCAGGCAGCCTGCACCGACACCGGCCAGGGTCTGCGGGAAGTACACCCGCCAGAAACTGGCGAACGGGTGGCAGCCGAGCGACACCGCCGCGCGCATGTAGCTGGGCGAGATGCCCTTCATCACGCTGTAGATCGGCAGGATCATGAACGGCAGCATGATGTGCACCATCGCCACGTACACGCCGCTGCGGTTGAACACCAGTTGCAGCGGCTGCTCGATGATGCCCAGCGAGATCAGCGCACTGTTGATCAGGCCGCCCGACTGCAGCAGCACGATCCAGGCCGCGACCCGCACCAGGATCGAGGTCCAGAACGGCAACAGCACCAGGATCATCAGCAGGTTGCCGGAACGGGTCGGCAGGTTGGCCAGCAGGTACGCCAGCGGGTACGCCAGCACCAGGCAGATGGCGGTGATCACCAGGCTCATCCAGAAGGTACGGGCGAAGATGTCCAGGTAGATGGCCTGGTCCGGCGTGGCCTTGGCCAGCTCACCGAGGTCGTCGATGCGGTGATCGAGCGCGGCCAGCAGGTAGTAGGGGGTGGACGAAGACGCGTTGCGGCGGATCACCTGCCAGTAGGCGGGGTCACCCCAACGCTCGTCCAGGTCGAGGAAGGCCGTCTGATAGGAGGCCGGCTCCTCACGTAGCGGCAGCTTGCGTGCGGTACTGCTGACCAGGCTGCGGAAGCCTGCCAGCTCCATGTTCAGGCGCTTGGACAGGTCACCCAGCTGCTGATTGCGACGGGCCTCGGCAAGGTCCTCGGCAATCGCCCGATAGGCCGGCTCGGCGGGCAGGCCACGGCCATCCCAGGTGGCGAGCGCCTCGACGGTACGCGGCAGGCTGCCGACCACTTCCGGGTTGTCGACACTGCGCAGCAGCAGGGCGCCGATGGGCAACAGGAAGGTCAGCAGGAGAAACAGCAACAGCGGCAGGATCAGCGCCTTCGACTTCAGGCGATTGAAACGCTCGGCACGGGCCAGACGCTGTTTCAGGCTGGGCCCTGGCATATCGGTGGCAGGCAGTACGGCGGCCATGGACAACTCCGCAAGCAGGAAGAGAATTCAGACGGCCCCGCCAGTGGGCGGGGCCGGATAGGCGACTTAACGCGCGGCCCAGGCGTTGAAACGCTGCTCCAGCTGCTCGCCGTAGTCAGCCCAGAAGGTCACGTCGATGGCCACCTGGTTGGCGATGTTTTCCGGCGTGGTCGGCATCAGGTTCAGACGCTCCGGCGCCAGCAGCTCGATGGCCTGCTTGTTGGCCGGGCCGTAGGCGATGTTTTCCGAGTAGGTCTTCTGCGCTTCGGGTTTGACCGCGTAGGCAATGAACTGCCTGGCCACTTCGGCGTTCTTCGCGCCACGCGGAATCGCCCAGGAGTCGAAGTCGTAGATACCGCCGTTCCACACCACCTGCAGGTTGCTCTCGGCCTGCACGGCAGCGATGCGGCCGTTGTACGCGGAGCTCATCACCACGTCGCCGGAGGCGAGGTACTGCGGCGGCTGGGCACCGGCTTCCCACCACTGGATGTTCGGCTTGAGCTCATCGAGCTTCTTGAACGCGCGATCCTGGCCATCCTTGGTGGCCAGCACCTTGTACACGTCCTTGACCGGCACGCCATCGGCCATCAGGGCGAATTCCAGGGTGTACTTGGCGCCCTTGCGCAGGCCGCGCTTGCCCGGGAATTTCTGCACGTCCCAGAAATCGGCCCAGCTGGTCGGTGCGCTGCTCAGCTTGTCGGCGTTGTAGGCCAGCACCGTCGACCAGACGAAGAAGCCCACGCCGCAGGGCTGGATGGCGCCGTCGATGAAATTGTCAGCGCTGCCGAACTGCGCCGGATCGAGCTCCTCGAACAGGCCTTCGTCACAGCCGCGTGCCAGTTCCGGGGACTCCACCTCGACCAGGTCCCAGCTCACGCTGCGGGTGTCGACCATGGCCTTGACCTTGGCCATCTCACCGTTGTATTCGCCGCCCAGTACCTTGTTGCCGGTGTCCTTCTCGAAGGGTTCGTAGAAGGCCTTGACCTGCGCCGCCTTGTTCGCGCCGCCGAAGGACACCGCGGTCAGATCCACCGCCAGCGCCGGCATGGCACAGCTCACGCCCAGGGCCAATGCCGCGAGCTTCAGGGATTTCGTCATTCTTATCAGCTCCTCTGTGTTACGGGGTAAGGTGAAGCACTGCGCGCAACGCTCACTCCGCCAGGAGTGGGTCGAGCGCGCGGACATGCTCGACAGACCAGCCGAGCGGAACCAGGTCACCAACCTCCAGGCCCGGATCGAGCTCGGCCACGGGTTGCTTGACGTAGAAATCGGATTGGCCGCAGACCTCCATGCGGATGCGCACGTGGTCGCCCAGGTAGATGAACTCGGCGATGCGCCCGGAGAACCGGTTCGGGCAGGCTTCGCTGTGGCCGTTGAGGCGGATGCGCTCCGGGCGGATCGACAGGCTCACCGGCTCGCCGACGGCACCGACGTTCACCGCCGTGGCCTTCACCTGCTCGCCGCGCGCCAGGCGCACCACGCACTGCTCGCCGTCGCGGCTGACCAGTTGCCCGGCGAGGCGGTTGTTCTCACCGATGAACTGGGCGACGAAGGTGTTCTGCGGGGTTTCATAGAGTTCGCGCGGCGCGGCGATCTGCTGGATCTCGCCCTGGTGGAACACCGCCACGCGGTCGGACATGGTCAGCGCTTCACCCTGGTCGTGGGTCACGTAGACCACGGTCACGCCCAGGCGCTGGTGCAGGTGCTTGATCTCCATCTGCATGTGCTCGCGCAGCTGCTTGTCCAGCGCCCCGAGCGGTTCGTCCATCAGCACCAGCTGCGGCTCGAACACCAGCGCGCGGGCCAGTGCCACACGCTGCTGCTGGCCACCGGAAAGCTGCCCCGGATAACGGTTGCGGAAGCTGTCGAGCTGCACCATCGACAGTGCCCGCTTGACCCGCTCGCTGATGTCGGTGCGCGACATGCCGCGCACGCTCAGCGGGAAGGCCAGGTTCTCCGCCACGGTCATGTGCGGGAACAGCGCGTAGTTCTGGAATACCATGCCGATGTCGCGCTTGTGTGGCGGCAGTTTGTTCAGCGAGCGGCCATCGAGGAGGATCTCGCCGGCGGTCGGCGTTTCGAAACCGGCCAGCATCATCAGGCTGGTGGTCTTGCCGGAACCGGACGGGCCGAGCAGGGTCAGAAACTCGCCCTTGCGGATATCCAGGTTGAGGTCTTTGACGATCAGCGTTTCGCCGTCGTAGCTCTTCTGCACGCCGCGGAAGCTCACCAGTACATCGTTTGCCATCACACCACACCCTTGTTCTTGTCTCAGGCCGATGACCACAGAGTAGGGCGGCGAGAAAGGGCGAAAAATCGGGCGGGATGACAAGCTGATATCAGGCGCGGAGAGAATCTCGTGTAGGGATCGCCCTACAAATTCCGAGTGATAGTCTCGGCTATCGAAGGCGCAGGCCGCGCCTGCAGACGCGATCTATCCGCGATCAGCACTGCGCGCCAACAGCTGATCCACGGGTAGGGTGGACAGCACTTATCATGTCCACCGATGCGAGCGCGTCGATCTCGAAACGGTGGATGAAAAGAGCGCCATCCACCCTGCTCCGGCGCGGCTGAGCGCTCAGACCAGGCGGTGTTCCATGGCGTAGCGCACCAGGTCGGCCACCGAATGCGCGCCCAGCTTCTGCATCAGGCGCGCCTTGTGCGTGCTCACGGTCTTGTTGCTCACCGCCAGGTGCAGGGCGATGTCGTTGACGCCCTCGCCACGCACCAGGCGCTCGAACACCGAGAACTCGCGTTCGGACAGTTGCGCATGGGGCGGGCGCGAATCGGTCAGGCCGACCTCGAAGACCATGCGGTCGGCCAGCGCCGGGTCGATGTAGCGCCCGCCCGAAGCGACCTTGCGGATGGCGGTGATCAGCAGTGCCGGGTCACTGTCCTTGGTGGCATAGCCGGCGGCGCCGGCCTTGAGGGCGCGGGCGGCCATCTGCGCCTCGTCATGCATCGACAGCACCAGGATGGCCGGGGACGCGCTGAGCGCGCGAATCCGCGGAATGGCCTCCAGGCCGTTGACGCCAGGCATGGAGATATCCAGCAGGACCACATCGCAGGGCGTGCGTCGCAGCACGTCGAGCAGCTGCTCACCGTTGCTCGCCTCCCCCGCCACCTCGAGGTCGCGGGCCATGCCGATCAGTTGCTTGATGCCTTCCCGTACGATGGTGTGGTCTTCGGCCACGAGTACCCGGATCACGCCGTGACCTCCTCATCCAAAGTTATGCGCGCATAAAGGGTAGTGCCCTCGCCGGGCCTGCTGTCAATCTGCAACTGCCCGCCGAGCATGAGCATGCGCTCCTGCATGCCGACCAGGCCGAAGGACTGTCCCGGCTTGCGCTGCGCCGGATCGAAGCCCTTGCCATCGTCCGCCACCGACAGGCACAAGGTGTCGCCCTCCTGCCACAGGTGCACCTCGACGCTGTGCGCGCCGGCATGGCGCATCACGTTGGTCAGGGCCTCCTGCAGGATGCGGAACAGGCCGATGGCCTGGGCATCCGGCAGTTGCATGAGATGCTCCGGCACCTCGACCAGGCAGGGGATCTGCGTCCGCTCCTCGAAACGACGTACCTGCCATTCGATGGCCGAGGCGATACCGGCATCGAGAATCGGCGGACGCAACGCCGTGGCCACGTCGCGTACCAGCTGGAACAGCTGTGCGATCAGGCGCTTCATGCTGGCCAGGCGCTCGTCCAGCGCCGGTATCTGCCCGGCACAGGCCAGCTCGCACATCGCCGTTTCCAGCTTGAGCACGGTCAGCACCTGGCCCAGCTCGTCATGCACCTCGCGGGCGATGCGCGCCTTTTCCTCTTCGCGCACGCTCTCCAGATGCGCCGACAGCTCACGCAGGCGCGCCCGCGAATCGGCCAGGGCCAGCTCCGCCAGCTTGTTCTCGGTGATGTCCCAGAGAATCCCGTCCCAGACCATGCGCCCGCCGCCCAAAGGCCGCGCGGTGGTGCGAATGTCGGCCCAGAGCACCTCGTCGTCGCGGGTCAGGATGCGCCCCTGCCAATACCAGTCGCTCTCGCCTTCCAGCGCCAGCGTCTGGCTGTTCAGGTAGCTGGCCAGGTCCTGCGGATGCACCAGGCTGCGGATGCCACGCTCCTCACGCTGCAGTTCACGGGCCGGCCAGCCGACCATCTCCTGGCTGGCCTCGCTGATATAGGCGAAGTTGACCACCTGCCCCGGGGCCGCGCGCTCCAGGCGGAACACCAGGCCCGGCACGTTGCCGGCGATGCCCTTGAAGCGCGCCTCGCTCTCCTCCAGTGCAGCCCGCGCGCGGCGGCGCTCGGTCACGTCGCTGAGGAAGACCACCAGGTACTCGGCCTGGCGATAGCGCAGAAAGCTCAACGACACATCCGCCGGCATGCGGCTGCCATCGGCGCGCAGGCAGTCGATCTCGAAACTCGACGAACCGTCTTCCTGCTCGCGTACGCGCTTCCACAGGCGCAGCCAGCGATCCATGTCGAGGCTCGGCTCCACCTGGCTCAGCGGCCTGTCCACCAACTCGCCGGGGCGATAGCCGAGCATGCGTTCGGCCGCGCCGTTGGCATAGCGCAAGTGGCTGTCCCAGTTGACCCAGAGGATGCCGACCGTGCTGTTGTCGATGGAGAACTGGCTCAGGCGCAGCGCCTCGGCGGCCTGCTGATGCGAGTCGAGCTGCGCCCGCGCGCCGAGCAGGCCGCGCTCCAGCAGGCGGGTCTGCTGGCGTTGCCGGTACAGCGCGGTCGCCACCAGGGTCAGCAGCAGAAAGAGGAACAGCGTGAGGGTCTTCCAGAAACCGACGAAGTCCGTGGACTGCGGGTAGCGCAGCGGCAGCCAGGTGTCACGCAGCTCCTCCAGTTCGCGAGCCGGGAGCGCCTGCAGGGTGCGGTCGACGATGTCCGACAGCAGCGGTTGGTCGCGGCGCGTGGCCAGGCGCAACAGCTGCGGCAGCCCGATATCACCGACGATGCTCAGGTTGGTGAAGCGCGATTCGCGCAGTTGCAGGCTCAGGCTGGCCTCGTCGAGCACCGCGTAGCTGACTTCCTGGTTCAGCACCTGCAGCAGCGCGGCGCGTTCGCTGCTGGTGGGCTTCAGGCGCAGGTTGGTATGGGTACGCTCCAGGTATTCGGCTGCCTGGCTCGGCACGCGCACCGCCACGATCTGCTCCAGCGGCAACTGATCGAGGTCCACCGAGCCACTGCCGCTGCGTTCACCGACGACCAGATGCGGCACCCGCAGATAGGGCATCGAGTAGTGCCAGATGCGCAACCCCGCCGGGGTCTGCTGCAGTCCGGGAGCGAGGTCCACCTCACCTGCTGCAGCCGCCCGCTCCAGCGCGGGCAAATCCGGGTACAGGTGCCAGTCGGGCATGACGCCCATGCCTTCGAGCAGGCGCTTCATCAGGTCGATGTTGGCGCCGACCAGTTGCCGGTTCTGCACGCGCTGGGCCCAGGGTGCCTGCTGGATCAGCCCCACCCGCAACACCGGATGCGCCTTCAGCCAGGCTCGCTGTTCGACATCGTAGGCCGGCCGCAACGGCAGGCGCGTCGCATCTGCCCAGGTGGTCGAGGCACACAGCATCAGCAGCAGGCAGAGGGAGAAGAGAGCGGACTTCATGCGAGGGGACGATCCGATGACGCGATCCCCTACCTTACTCCAGTCTTGCAGCCGTCGCCTGACAAAAGCGGAGCCCGGCATTAGGCTCTGTAGCAGATCATCAGGAGCTCGAACGATGCGCCCCCTCTCTCTCTTTCTGCTCGGACTCTGCCTGTCTTGCAGCCCCGCGACCTGGGCACAGGAAACCAGCGATGCAGCGGCAAGCGAAAATCCCGATGGCGCCGGCCCCGGCAACGAGCGCCCGGCCCTGCCGGAGCGCAGCGTCAGCGAAGCACTGGCCCTGGAACAACGCCTGGACAAGCGCGAGCAGCAGATGCTGCAGGCCGGCGACGAAAGCTTCCTGGCGCTGTGGCTCCCGGCCAACGTCGGCGAGCCCAGCGGCGTCGTGATTCTGGTGCCCGGTGACGTGGAAAACGCCGACGGCGCGGCCGCCGTCGGCCCGTTGCGGCGCAAGTTCCCCGATGCGGGCTGGCACAGCCTGAGCCTCACCCTGCCGGACCCGGATGGCGACCCCGTTCCCCTGCGCGATGAAGCCACTGAAACGCCCCCACCGGCGGCAGACGGCGCGGAAACGTCGCCGAGCACCGAGCCGACCACTGCCGACAGCGTCGAGCCTGCGGAAGGTGCGGCAGCCCCCGAGATCAGCCCGGAGCAACGACGGCAGAAGCATGTCGAGCGCGTCATGGCGCGAATCGATGCCGCGATCGCCTTCGCCGAACAACGCCAGGCCAAGGAGATCGTGCTGCTCGGTCATGGCAGCGGGGCGTACTGGGCAGCGCGCTATCTCAACGAGCGCAAGCCGGCCAACGTGCACAACCTGCTGATGGTGGCAGCCGAGCTACCCGCCGGGTTCGCACCACCACTGGATGAACTGGTGCCGGAGCTGCCCGTGGCCACCGGCGACTTCTACTACAAGGACCAGGCCAGCGAACGCAGCGCCGCCCTGAAACGCCTGCAGGCCAGCAAGCGCGCCAAGCTGCCCACCTATATACAGGTGGCGATGAAGGCCCTGCCGGGCAACCTGGCCGTGCAGGACGAACAGCTGTACCGCCGCCTGCGCGGCTGGCTGCAACTGCACATCCGCGCCAGCGGCGGCTAGCGCAGGTCCCGGCGCTGACGAATCAGCGCATAGGCCTGATGCAGCTGACGCGTGGTCTCGGTCGCTTCGCGAATCCGCTCGGGCGAGGCACCGGAACCGGCCAGCTTGTCCGGGTGATGGCGGCTGAGCAGACGACGATAGGCGCGCTTGATCTGATCGGGCTCGCTGCTCTCGCTGACCCCGAGCAGGCGCAGCGCCTCCTGGTAGCTGCCACCCGCCGGGGCCGGCTGCTGGCTGCGGCGCGGCGCATATTCCTCGCCCAGGCGCTCCAGGCGTGCACTGTCCCAGCCGAGCCACTTGCCCCACAGCAGGATCAGCTCGTGCTCGCTGGGCGACACCCGCCCGTCGACCCAGGCCATGCGCCAGCAGGCCCGCAACAGCGCATCGGCCCGCTCGCGCTGACGCTGCAGCGGCGTGCGCAGGTTGTCACGCCCGGTCTTGCCGCGCGCGAAGGACTCGATGGCGCGGCGCTGGCCCGCCTCGTCCAGGCCCAGACGCTGCATTTCCGAACGGGCCTGCTGGATGTGGCTCTGCACCACCCGCCCGTCACTCTTGGCCAGGCGCCCGAGCATCAGGAACAACAGCTGGTCGTCGCCAGGCGTAGCCCGGCCAAGGCGCTCACGCAGGTTGTCCCACCCGTGCAGACGCAGGCGTCGGTCCAGCACCTGGCCAAGCAGGCCGCCCAGCAATGCGCCGGGGATGCTGGCGAGGGCAAGCCCCGCTGCCGCACCAAGCAGAGTGGCCGGCCACAGCACTAGGGCGACTCCTGCAGCACACGCTCGACATCGGCCAGACGCTCATGCGTACCGACATCGATCCAGCGCCCCGCATGTCGCTCGCCACTGACCAGCCCTCGCGCCATCGCCTGGCGCAGTAGCGGTGCCAACTTGAACGCCCCCGGTTCACAGCCCTCGAACAGTTGCGGACTGAGCACCGCCAGCCCGCTGTAGGTGAGACGTTCGCCAGCCCCCTGGCCGTCGGAGACCTGTCCGTCAGCCAGGAGGAAGTCGCCCTGCAGGTGGTGTTCGGGATTGTCCACCAGCACCAGATGAGCCAGCCCGGCCAGCGGCTTGCGCAACTGGGCGAAGGCGTAGTCGGTGAAGATATCGCCATTGACCACCAGGAACGGCTCATCACCCAGCAACGGCAAGGCCTTGAAGATGCCGCCGCCGGTCTCCAGCGGCTCGCCTTCCGGCGAATAGCGGATGATCACGCCAAAGCGCGAGCCGTCGCCGAGATGGTCCTCGATCTGCTGGCCGAGCCAGGCGTGGTTGATCACCAGCTCGCTGAAACCGGCAGCCGCCAGCGCACGCAGGTGATACTCGATCAACGGCACGCCGGCCGCACGCACCAGCGGCTTCGGCGTGTGCAGCGTCAACGGGCGCAGTCGCTCGCCCTTGCCTGCGGCCAGAATCATCGCCTTCATGCGCCCACGGCCTCCACGGACTCCAGGCTGGCGAACAGCTCGCCCAGTTCGGCCAGCTCCGGCCGGCGTGCCAACACCGCCTGGATATAAGCGAAGAAGCGCGGCACATCGGCGAGGTACTTGGGTTTGCCGTCGCGATGGCAGATGCGCGCGAAGATACCGATGACCTTGAGGTGACGCTGCACCCCCATCAGGTCACTGGCACGCAGGAAATCCTCCAGCGACGCCTGCACCGGGATGCCGGCCGCCCGCGCCCGCTCCCAGTAGCCCTCCAGCCAGCCCTGCACACGCGCCTCGGGCCAACTGAGGAAGGCATCCTTGAACAGGCAGGTGATGTCGTAGGTCACCGGACCGTAGACCGCATCCTGAAAATCCAGCACCCCGGGGTTGGGACTGCTCTGCATCAGGTTGCGCGGCATGAAGTCGCGGTGCACCAGCACCTTGGGCTGCGCCAGGGCACTGTCGATCAGACAGCGGCTGATGCGCTGCCAGGCGGCCTCCTGCTCGGCCGTGAACTCGCGCCCCAGCTGCCGCTGCACGTACCACTCGGGAAACAGCTGCAACTCCCGGTGCAACAAGGCCTCGTCGTAATGCGGCAGGTCCTGGTCGAGCGGCAGGCGCTGCTGCTGGAGCAGCGCCTCGATGGCATCGTCGAACAGTGCATCGGCGTTGTCCGGGTCGATCACATCCAGATAGGTCTGCCGCCCCAGATCATCGAGAATCAGGAAGCCCTGCTCGATATCGGCCGCCAGTACCTGCGGCACATGGACGCCGGCGCTGGCCAGCAATCCGGCGATACGCACGAAGGGCGTGCAGTTCTCCTGAGGGGGCGGCGCATCCATCAGGATCAGGCTGCGCTCGCCCGCCTGCCAGCGAAAGTAACGCCGGAAGCTGGCATCGCTGCTGGCGGGGCTCAGCTCGGCGGGCGGTACCGCTCCCCAGCCGCGCTCGGCGAACAGCTTTGGCAGTTGCCCGGCGAGCCAGGCGTGCAGTTGTTGCAGACGTACATCGTGTTCAGACATCAAGGGGTCTCCGACGGCGCTAGCCGTTGCGCGGGTCATGCTTTATTATCCAGCATCTTTTTCAGCCCATCGAGAGGCGTGCGGCCCCCGGGCCGATAGCGCGCAGGAAGCCCGGACTAACAAGATGGCAGTAAAACACCCCGCGTTCCGCAAGAAATTTCCACTGCTGGTTACCGGCAGCTTTCTGGCCCTACAGCCCGTGTTCAGCCTACAGTCCTTTGCCGCCGAGCAATACGATTGCCAGGTGTCGCCCACGGGCGGCTGGGCTTGTGCGCCGAAGACAGCCACCAGTGCCCTGCCACCTCGCCCGCAGCACAGCCGCAATGCGGTCAGCACCACGGCTGGCACGACCGCTGAGGCCGTCGCCAAGCAGGATGCCGCGCCGGTGCTGGTCACCGAAAGCGGGGGCCGCGCACTCGCCTCGCGCAGTGCCGACTACAGCCACCTGGACTGGGTCCCGCGTGACAAGTTGACCGCCGCGCAGCTGGCCGAAGCCGGTCCGTACTGCGCAGGTGCCTACGTCGAGCCCTTGCGCCCAGGCATGGATGACACCACGCCGCTGAGCGAGGCGCCGATGTACGTCTCGGCCAAGGCTTCGCGTTTCGAGCAGGAAAAGCAGATCGCCACCCTCGCTGGCGACGTGGTGCTGCGCCAGTCCGGCCTGCAGGTCGAAGCCGACGAGGCCAGCCTGCACCAGACGGAAAACCGTGGCGAACTGGTCGGCAACGTGCGCCTGCGCGACAAGGGTGCATTGGTCGTCGGTGACCGCGCCGAGCTGCAGCTCGACAACGGCGAAGCCAAGATCGACAACGCCGAGTACGTCATGCATCAGGCGCACGTACGTGGCAGCGCGCTCTACGCCAAGCGCGAAGAGACCGCGATCATCCGCCTCAAGGACGGCACCTACACCCGCTGCGAGCCGGGTGACAATGCCTGGCACCTGAAAGGCAACAACATCACGCTGAACCCGGCGACCGGCTTCGGTACCGCGACCAACGTGACGCTGCGGGTCAAGGACATTCCGGTGTTCTACACGCCGTACATCTACTTCCCGATCGACGACCGTCGCCAGTCCGGCTTCCTGCCGCCCAGCCTCGGCAGCTCTAGCGGCAGTGGCTTTTCGCTGCAGACGCCTTACTACTTCAACCTCGCGCCGAACTACGACGCCACCCTGTACCCCACCTACATGGCCAAACGCGGCCTGCTGATGGAAGGCGAGTTCCGCTACCTGACGGAGAGCAGCGAGGGTCAGGTCGGAGGCGCTTGGCTGAACGACAGCGAAGACGAGCGCAAGCTGCAGTCCGAATACGAAGACCAGCGCTGGATGTACAGCTGGCAGCACAAGCAGGGCCTGAATTCGCGCCTGCTGGCTGAGGTCGACTACACCGACATCAGCGATCCGTACTACTTCCAGGATCTGAACACTGACCTGGGCATCGAGACAGCGACCTACGTCAACCAGCGCGGCACCCTGACCTATCGCGGCGACAGCTACCGTGCACGCCTGAACCTGCATGCCTACGAGTTGGCCAACATCACCGACGTGACGCCGTACGACCGGCTGCCGCAGATCACCCTGGACGGCAAGCTGCCGTTCAAGCCGGGCGGTCTCGACTTCACCTATGGTGCCGAGTATGTGCGTTTCGACCGCAACCTGCGCTCGGGTTACTTCGTCGACAAGGACGGCTTGACCGGGCGGCCGCAAGACCTCTGGTACGACGCGCGCCTGACCGGCCTGAACCGTGCCGACGGCGAGCGCCTGCACCTGGAGCCAGGTGTCAGCCTGCCGCTGAACTGGAGCGGGGGGTTCATCAAGCCCCAGGTCAAGTACCTGCACACGCAATATCAGGTGAACCTGGACGGCCTGGGCAGATCGCAAATTGCTGGCGCGACAAATGCTCTCGACGATCCGAATCGCCAATGGTTCGGCGTGGACTACAAGCGCTCGCCCAACCGCGGTGTCGGCCTGTTCAGCGTCGACAGCGGCCTGTACTTCGACCGCAACACCCAGCTGTTCGGCAAGGACTTCCGCCAGACCCTCGAACCGCGTGCGTTCTACCTCTACGTACCGGAAGAAGACCAGACCGACATCCCGATCTTCGACACCAGCGAACCGACCTTCAGCTACGCCTCGCTGTGGCGCGAGAACCGCTTCAGCGGCAAGGACCGCATCGGTGACGAGAACAAGCTGTCGCTGGGCCTGACCAGCCGCTGGATCGAGCCGAACGGTTTCGAGCGCCAGCGTGTCAGTATCGGCCAGGCCTTCTATTTCGAAGACCGCAAGGTACAGCTGGCCGGCATCAATTACCGCGACCGCGCCGAGTCGACCGCCGACGTCTCGCCGTACGCCCTGGAGTACCTGTATCGCTTCAACCGCGACTGGCGCTTCGCCTCGACCTTCAACTGGGACCCGGACCAGCACGCCACCCGCTCGGGCAGCGCGATGTTCCATTACCAGCCGGAAGCCAACCCGAACAAGGTGGTCAACTTCGGCTATCGCTATCGTAACGACACCGTGCGCTACGACCGTGACAGCGGCACCTGGACCACCAACCCGGACTACGGCAACCCGACCCTTAACGATGGCACGCCGAACCCGAACTACATCAAGGACTACTACAAGATCGACCAGCATGACTTCTCCGTCATCTGGCCGCTGGCTCCGCAGTGGAGCCTGATCTCGCGCTGGCAGTACGACTATGGCCGCAACCGTACCCTCGAAGCCTTCGGTGGTTTCGAGTACGACAGTTGCTGCTGGAAGCTGCGCCTGATCAACCGCTACTGGATCGACTACGACGAAGTCAGCCTCGACCCCTCGCGCAACGACGAGGCGGACCGCGGCATCTTCCTGCAGATCGTCCTCAAGGGCCTCGGCGGTGTCGTAGGCAACAAGGTGGAATCTTTCCTCGACCAAGGCATTCAAGGTTACCGTGAACGTGAAGACCAAGCTTTCTGATTGCCTGCGCCCCCTGCTGTTGGGCGCAGCACTGCTGGCGGCAACGGCTCAGGCCCAGGTTCGCCCTCTGGATCGCGTCGTGGCCATCGTCGACAACGACGTGGTCATGCAGAGCCAGCTCGACGCGCGTCTGCGCGAAGTTCAGCAGACCATCGACAAGCGTGGCGGCACCCTGCCGCCCGAGCACGTGCTCAGCCAGCAGGTGCTCGAGCGCCTGATCATCGAGAACATTCAGCTGCAGATCGGCGAACGCTCCGGCATTCGCATCACCGACGAGGAGCTGAACCAGGCCATGGGCACCATCGCCCAGCGCAACGGCATGTCCCTGGAGCAGTTCCGCCAGGCACTGGCGCGCGACGGTCTGTCCTACGACGACGCCCGTGACCAGGTGCGCCGCGAGATGATCATCAGCCGTGTACGCCAGCGGCGCGTCGCCGAGCGCATCCAGGTCACCGACCAGGAAGTGCAGAACTTCCTCGCCTCCGACCTGGGCAAGATGCAGCTGTCGGAAGAGTTCCGCCTGGCCAACATCCTCATTCCGGTATCCGAAGGCGCATCGTCCAGCGAGATCCAGGCTGCCGACCGCCAGGCGCAGGAGCTGTATCAGCAACTGCAACAGGGCGCGGACTTCGCCCAGCTGGCCGTGGCTCGCTCGGCCAGCGAGAACGCCCTGGAAGGCGGCGAGATGGGCTGGCGCAAGGCCGGCCAGCTGCCGCCACCGTTCGATAGCATGGTCAGCGCCCTCAACCCGGGCGAAGTGACAGAGCCTGTACGTACGCCCGGCGGCTTCATCATCCTCAAGCTGACCGAGAAGCGTGGCGGTGACACCCAGGTACGTGACGAAGTGCATGTGCGCCACATCCTGATCAAGCCGAGCGAAATCCGCAGCGAAGCCGAGACCCGTCGCCTGGTCGAGCGTCTCTATCAGCGCATCCTTGCGGGCGAAGACTTCGCCGAACTGGCGAAGAACTTCTCGGAAGATCCGGGTTCCGCCCTCAACGGTGGCGACCTCAACTGGATCGACCCGAACGCGCTGGTGCCGGAGTTCCGCAAGGTCATGAACGACACCCCGAGCGGCGAACTGTCCAAGCCGTTCAAGAGCCCCTACGGCTGGCACGTGCTGCAGGTGCTGGGCCGTCGCGCTACCGACACCAGCGAGCAGTTCCGTGAGCAACAGGCCGCCAACCTGCTGCGCAACCGCAAGTACGACGAAGAGCTGCAGGCCTGGCTGCGCCAGATCCGCGACGAAGCCTACGTCGAGACCAAGCTGTAACAGCGACGCTGTCTGAACGAGCCCGGCCCTGTGCCGGGCTTTTTCGTTATCGGCCCGGCGGCGTACACTGACGCCCCGTCGCCCGCACAGAGATCCGCCATGACGCTCCCCCGCTTTGCCCTCACCCCAGGCGAGCCAGCCGGCATCGGTCCCGACCTCTGCCTGCTGCTGGCACGCGAGGCGCAACCGGCGCCGCTGGTGGCGATCGCCAGCCGTGAACTGCTGGCCGAGCGCGCCAGGCAACTGGGCCTGTCCATCGAGCTGCTGGCGGTCGAGCCGCAGCGATGGCCGGACGCTCCCGCAGCGGCGGGCAGCCTGTACGTCTGGGACACGCCCCTGGCCGTCGCCGCAGAACCGGGCAAGCTGGCAGCCGCCAACGCCAGCTATGTCCTGCAGACCCTCACCCGCGCAGCCCGGGGCTGCCTGGATGGCACCTTCGCCGGGATGATCACGGCCCCCGTGCACAAGGGCGTGATCAACGAGGCGGGCATCGCCTTCTCCGGCCACACCGAGTTTCTCGCCGACCTCACCCAGACCTCGCAGGTGGTGATGATGCTGGCGACCCACGGCCTGCGCGTGGCCCTGGTCACCACCCACCTGCCGCTCAAGGATGTCGCGGCCGCGATCACCGCGGAGCGCCTGGAGCGTGTCACCCGCATCCTGCACGCCGACCTGTGCAGCAAGTTCGGCATCGCCGCGCCGCGCATCCTGGTCTGCGGGCTCAATCCGCACGCCGGTGAAGGCGGCCACCTGGGGCGCGAGGAGATCGACATCATCGAGCCGACGCTGCAGCGCCTGCGCGCCGAGGGCATGAACCTCATCGGCCCGCTGCCAGCCGACACCCTGTTCACCCCCAAGTACCTGGACCAGGCCGACGCAGTGCTGGCCATGTATCACGACCAGGGCCTACCGGTGCTCAAGTTCAAGGGCTTCGGCGCCGCGCTGAACGTCACCCTGGGGCTGCCGATCATCCGCACCTCGGTGGACCATGGCACCGCGCTGGACCTGGCCGGCACTGGCAAGGTGGACATCGGCAGCCTGCAGGTCGCCCTGCAAACTGCCTACCAGATGGCCGCCAGCCGCACGGATTGAGCCACTGGGGCCAAGGCCCATACCCCTGGCGCCATTCGCTGGTAAACTGTGCGACTTCCCTTTTTGCATCCAGCCTCGGCCACCACGCGTCGAGCTGCTCGCGGAGCCGTACATGTCCGAATACCAACACCGCGCGCGCAAGCGCTTCGGCCAGAACTTCCTGCATGATGCCGGCGTGATCGACCGTATCCTGCGCGCCATCCGCGCCAAGGAAGGCGAGCGCCTGCTGGAGATCGGCCCGGGCCAGGGCGCTCTGACCGAAGGCCTGCTGGGCAGCGGCGCGCAACTCGACGTGATCGAGCTGGACCTCGACCTGATTCCCATCCTGCAGAACAAGTTCGGCGACAACCCGCGCTTTCGCCTGAATCAGGGCGATGCGCTGAAGTTCGACTTTTCCCGCCTCGAGGCCGCGCCGCACAGCCTGCGCGTGGTCGGCAACCTGCCCTACAACATCTCCACGCCGCTGATTTTCCACCTGCTGGACAACGCGCCACTGATTCGCGACATGCACTTCATGCTGCAGAAGGAAGTGGTCGAGCGCATGGCCGCCGGTCCTGGCGGCGGTGACTGGGGCCGCCTGTCGATCATGGTGCAGTACCACTGCCGCGTGGAGCATCTGTTCAACGTCGGCCCCGGCGCCTTCAATCCGCCGCCGAAGGTCGACTCGGCCATCGTTCGCCTGGTCCCGCATGAGACCTTGCCGCACCCGGCCAAGGACCATCGCCTGCTGGAGCGCGTCGTCCGCGAGGCCTTCAACCAGCGCCGCAAGACCCTGCGCAACACGCTCAAGCAGCTGCTGCCGGCCGAGGCCATCGAGGCCGCCGGGGTGGACGGCAGCCTGCGCCCCGAACAGCTGGACCTGGCCGCCTTCGTCCGCCTGGCCGACCAGCTGGCCCTGCAGCCCGGCGCGGCTCAGGACTAAACTGCAATCACGCTCAACGGGTTTCCTGCATGTCCGACCCTCGTTATCAGATCGACGTCAGCGTCACCACTCGCTACCTGCCCGCGCAATCGCAGCCGGAGCAGAGCCGGTACGCGTTCTCCTACAAGGTGACCATCGTCAATAACGGCGAGTTGCCGGCGCAGCTGCTGTCGCGCCACTGGATCATCACCGACGGTGACGGCCGCGTGCAGGAAGTGCGCGGTGCGGGCGTCATCGGCCAGCAGCCGCACATCGAGCCGGGCGCCAGCCACACCTACAGCAGCGGCACGGTCATGGCCACCCAGGTGGGTACCATGCAGGGCAGCTACCAGATGCTCGCCGAGGACGGCAAACGCTTCGACGCCATCATCGCTCCCTTCCGCCTGGCAGTGCCGGGAGCCCTGCACTGATGGCCGTGTATGCCGTGGGTGATCTGCAGGGCTGCCTGAAACCGCTGCAATGCCTGCTCGAACGAGTCGCCTTCGACCCGACCAGGGACCGGCTCTGGCTGGTCGGCGACCTGGTCAACCGCGGCCCGCAGTCGCTGGAAACCCTGCGTTTCCTCTATAGCATCCGCCAGGCCGTGACCTGCGTCCTGGGCAACCATGACCTGCACCTGCTGGCCGTGGCGCACAATATCGAGCGCCTGAAGAAGGGCGACACCCTGCGCGAGATCCTCGACGCCCCGGACCGCGCCGATCTGCTCGACTGGCTGCGCCTGCAGAAACTGGTACACCACGACGCCGAACGCAAGGTCACCCTGGTGCATGCCGGCATTCCGCCGCAATGGACGCTGAGCAAGGCCTTGCGCCGCGCGGCCGAGGTCGAGGAAGTCCTGCGCGATGACGCGCGCCTGCCGCTGTTTCTCGACGGCATGTACGGCAACGAGCCGGCGAAATGGAACCGGGAGCTGAGCGGCGTGACGCGCCTGCGGGTGATCACCAACTACTTCACCCGCATGCGCTTCTGCACCGCCGACGGCACCCTGGACCTGAAAACCAAGGAAGGCATCGGCAATGCGCCCCCCGGCTTCGCCCCCTGGTTCAGCCATCCACAGCGCAAGATGCGCGGCGAGAAGATCATCTTCGGCCACTGGGCCGCACTGGAAGGCAACTGCCGGGAACCCGGCCTGCATGCCCTCGACACCGGCTGCGTCTGGGGCGGTGCGATGACCCTGCTCGACGTCGACAGCGGCGAACTCCATCGCTGCACCTGCCCCAAGGCATGAGCGCCAGCAGCGCTCCCACGAATCACGCAAAGGCCCCGAACATGAGCGAATTCAAGCGAATCTCCCCGCAACAGGCACAAGAGCTGCGCGCCCAGGGCGCCGTGGTGGTCGACATCCGCGACCCGCAGAGCTTCGCCAACGGCCACATCAGCGGCTCGCGTCACCTGGACAACCACTCGCTGCATGACTTCATCACCCATGCAGACCTGGATGCACCGCTGATCGTCTCCTGCTACCACGGCAACTCCAGCCAGGGCGCTGCCGCCTATCTGGTCGGCCAGGGCTTCTCCGACGTCTACAGCCTCGACGGCGGTTTCGAGCTGTGGCGCGCCACCTACCCGGACGAAACCGCGCAAAGCGCCGAAGAATAAATTTCGCCCAGCGGCAAGCCCCGCCCGCTCTGGCCTGCCGCCGTTTCCCGAGGCACGGTAACATTCAGTTATCGTTGTCCCGCCCTTGACCATTCGCAGAACGAACTATTCTGTTACTCAGGCCATCCCACTGAAGGTAGAGCCGGTCAACCGGCATCGGGCCATCGGTAACGACTTTTAGGTTTTGGGGGATTCTTCCCGACTTGTCTCTGAGCCGGGGTTACCCAGCACCTGTACGCACGACCGATCCCGAGCCAGCTTTCAGCATCGAGCGAGGTGAAGTCATGAGTATTTTCAGTCACTTCCAACAGCGTTTCGAGGCGACCCGCCAGGAGGAGTACTCGCTGCAGGAGTACCTCGAACTGTGCAAGCAGGATCGCAGCGCCTACGCCACTGCGGCCGAGCGCCTGCTGATGGCCATCGGCGAACCCGAGCTGCTCGACACCTCGAGCAACTCGCGACTGTCCAGAATCTTTTCCAACAAGGTCATCCGTCGTTACCCGGCCTTCGCCGACTTCCACGGCATGGAAGAGTGCATCGACCAGATCGTCTCCTACTTCCGCCACGCGGCACAGGGCCTGGAAGAGAAGAAACAGATCCTCTACATGCTGGGCCCGGTTGGCGGCGGCAAGTCGTCGCTGGCCGAGAAGCTCAAGCAACTGATGGAGAAGGTGCCCTTCTACGCCATCAAGGGCTCGCCGGTGTTCGAATCGCCCCTGGGGCTGTTCAACGCCACCGAGGACGGTGCGATCCTCGAGGAGGACTACGGCATCCCACGCCGCTACCTCAACTCGATCATGTCGCCCTGGGCGACCAAGCGCCTGCAGGAATTCGGCGGCGACATCAGCCAGTTCCGCGTGGTCAAGCTCTACCCGTCGATCCTCAACCAGATCGCCGTGGCCAAGACCGAGCCGGGCGACGAGAACAACCAGGACATCTCCGCACTGGTCGGCAAGGTGGACATCCGCAAGCTGGAGGACTTCCCGCAAAACGACGCCGACGCCTACAGCTACTCGGGCGCGCTGTGCCGGGCCAACCAGGGCCTGATGGAGTTCGTCGAGATGTTCAAGGCACCGATCAAGGTGCTGCACCCGCTGCTCACCGCTACCCAGGAGGGCAACTACAACAGCACCGAAGGCCTCGGCGCGATCCCCTACAGCGGCATCCTGCTGGCCCACTCCAACGAGTCCGAGTGGCACAGCTTCCGCAACAACAAGAACAACGAGGCCTTCATCGACCGCATCTACATCGTCAAGGTGCCGTACTGCCTGCGCGTCAGCGATGAGGTGCGCATCTACGACAAGCTGCTGATCAACAGCTCGCTGGCCAAGGCCCACTGCGCGCCGGACACCCTGAAGATGCTGGCCCAGTTCTCCGTGCTCAGCCGCCTGAAGGAGCCGGAAAACTCCAACATCTACTCGAAGATGCGCGTCTACGACGGCGAGAATCTCAAGGACACCGACCCGAAAGCCAAGTCGATCCAGGAATACCGCGACGCCGCCGGTGTCGACGAGGGCATGAACGGCCTGTCGACGCGCTTCGCCTTCAAGATCCTTTCCAAGGTGTTCAACTTCGACCCGCATGAGGTGGCCGCCAACCCGGTGCACCTGCTCTACGTGCTGGAGCAGCAGATCGAGCAGGAGCAGTTCCCGGCCGAAGTGCGCGAGCGCTACCTGCGCTACATCAAGGAGTACCTGGCGCCGCGCTACATCGAGTTCATCGGCAAGGAGATCCAGACCGCCTACCTGGAGTCCTACAGCGAGTACGGCCAGAACATCTTCGACCGCTACGTGCTGTACGCCGACTTCTGGATTCAGGACCAGGAGTACCGCGATCCGGAAACCGGCGAAATCCTCAATCGCGTGGCCCTCAACGAGGAGCTGGAGAAAATCGAGAAGCCGGCGGGCATCAGCAATCCGAAGGATTTCCGCAACGAGATCGTCAACTTCGTGCTGCGCGCCCGTGCCAACAACAACGGCAAGAACCCCACCTGGCTCAGCTACGAGAAGCTGCGTGTGGTCATCGAGAAGAAGATGTTCTCCAACACCGAGGACCTGCTCCCGGTCATCAGCTTCAACGCCAAGGGCAGCAAGGAGGAACAGCAGAAGCACAACGACTTCGTCAAACGCATGGTCGAGCGTGGCTACACCGAGAAGCAGGTGCGCCTGCTGTCGGAGTGGTACCTGCGGGTTCGCAAATCGCAATAACGGCAGCGGCAAGCGCCAGGCTTCGAGCTGGCGGAACGAACGCAAGCGCTGGTCGCCCGGCGCTTGCTTGCAGCTTGTGGCTTGCAGCTTGAAGCAGCCCCGGAGGGGCCTATGAGCTATGTGATCGACCGGCGCCTGAATGGCAAGAACAAGAGCACGGTGAACCGCCAGCGTTTCCTGCGGCGTTACCGTGAGCACATCAAGAAGGCGGTGGAGGAAGCCGTCAGCCGGCGCTCCATCACCGACATGGAGCATGGCGAGCAGATCAGCATTCCCGGCCGCGACATCGACGAGCCGGTGCTGCACCATGGGCGCGGTGGCAAGCAGACCATCGTCCACCCCGGCAACAAGGAATTCACCACCGGCGAACGCATCCCCCGGCCGCAGGGCGGTGGTGGTGGTCGTGGCAGCGGCAAGGCGAGCAACTCCGGCGAGGGCATGGACGAGTTCGTCTTCCAGATCACCCAGGAGGAGTTTCTCGACTTCATGTTCGAGGACCTGGAGCTGCCCAACCTGGTCAAGCGCCACCTGACCGGGGCCGAAACCTTCAAGACCGTCCGCGCCGGCATCAGCAACGAAGGCAATCCGTCGCGCATCAACATCGTGCGGACCCTGCGCTCGGCCCACGCCCGGCGCATCGCGCTATCCGGCTCCAGCCGCGCCAAGCTGCGCGAGGCCAAGGTCGAGCTGGAGCGCCTGCGCCGCGAAGAACCGGACAACTTCGGCGACATTCAGGAAGTGGAGGCGGAGATCGAGCGCCTCAGCGCGCGCATCCACCGCGTGCCCTTCCTCGACACCTTCGACCTCAAGTACAACCTGCTGACCAAGCAGCCCAACCCCAGCTCCAAGGCCGTGATGTTCTGCCTGATGGACGTGTCCGGCTCCATGACCCAGGCCACCAAGGACATCGCCAAGCGCTTCTTCATCCTTCTGTACCTGTTCCTCAAGCGCAACTACGACAAGATCGACGTGGTGTTCATCCGCCACCACACCAGCGCCAAGGAAGTCGACGAAGAGGAGTTCTTCTACTCCCGCGAGACAGGCGGCACCATCGTCTCCAGCGCCCTGAAACTGATGCAGGAAGTAATGGCCGAGCGCTACCCGATCAACGAGTGGAACATCTACGCCGCCCAGGCGTCGGACGGCGACAACTGGAACGATGATTCACCGATCTGCCGGGATATATTGATCAATCAAATCATGCCGTTCGTGCAGTACTTCACCTACGTCGAGATCACCCCACGCGAGCACCAGGCGCTGTGGTTCGAGTACGAGCAAGTGGCCGAGGCGTTCGCCGACAGCTTCGCCCAGCAGCAACTGGTTTCCGCAGCGGACATCTACCCGGTGTTCCGCGAACTCTTCCAGCGTCGTCTGGTGAGCTGAGGGCCGAGTCATGAGTGCCACTGCCAAGAAACGTGAACCGCTGTCCACCGGTTCGGAATGGACCTTCGAGCTGATTCGCGCCTATGACCGCGAAATCTCGCGCATCGCCGAACGCTATGCGCTGGACACCTACCCGAACCAGATCGAAGTCATCACCGCCGAACAGATGATGGATGCCTACGCCTCGGTCGGCATGCCGCTGGGCTACCACCACTGGTCCTACGGCAAGCACTTCCTCGCCACCGAGAAAGGCTACAAGCGCGGGCAGATGGGCCTGGCCTACGAGATCGTGATCAACTCCGACCCGTGCATCGCCTACCTGATGGAGGAGAACACCATCTGCATGCAGGCGCTGGTGATCGCCCATGCCTGTTACGGCCACAACAGTTTCTTCAAGGGCAACTACCTGTTCCGCACCTGGACCGATGCCAGCTCGATCATCGATTACCTGGTGTTCGCCAAGCAGTACATCATGCAGTGCGAGGAGCGCTACGGCATCGACGCGGTGGAGGAACTGCTCGACTCCTGCCATGCCCTGATGAACTACGGCGTCGACCGCTACAAGCGGCCCTATCCGATCTCGGCCGAGGAGGAACGCAAGCGCCAGAAGGACCGCGAAGAGCACCTGCAGAAACAGATCAACGACCTCTGGCGCACCATCCCACGCAGCGCCGACAAAGGCGGCGAGAAGGACAGCAAGCGCTTCCCGGCCGAGCCACAGGAAAACATCCTCTACTTCCTGGAGAAACACGCGCCGCTGCTGGAGCCCTGGCAGCGCGAGGTGATCCGCATCGTGCGCAAGATCGCCCAGTACTTCTACCCGCAACGCCAGACCCAGGTGATGAACGAAGGCTGGGCCACCTTCTGGCACTACACGCTGATGAACGACCTGTACGACGAGGGCCTGGTCACCGACGGCTTCATGATGGAGTTCCTGCAGTCGCACACCAGCGTGGTCTACCAGCCGCCATTCGACAGCCCCTACTACAGCGGCATCAACCCTTATGCCCTGGGCTTCGCCATGTACCGTGACATCCGCCGCATCTGCGAGGAGCCCACCGATGAGGACAAGCACTGGTTCCCCGACATCGCCGGCAGCGACTGGCTGACCACCCTCAAGTTCGCCATGACCAGCTTCAAGGACGAGAGCTTCATCCTGCAGTTCCTCTCGCCCAAGGTGATCCGCGACTTCAAGCTGTTCGGCATCCTCGACGACGACCAGAAGGACGAGCTGCTGGTGCCGGCCATTCACGACGAGTCCGGCTACCGCACCATCCGCGAACTGCTCGCCGCCCAGTACAACCTGGGCAACCGCGAGCCCAACGTGCAGATCTGGAACATCGACCGACGCGGCGACCGCTCGCTGACCCTGCGCCACCAGCAGCACGACCGCAAGCCACTGGGCGATTCCACCGAGGAAGTGCTCAAGCACCTGCACAGGCTGTGGGGCTTCGATATCCACCTGGAGGTCTGCCAGGGCGACCAGCTGATCACCACCCAGCACGTGCCGCCACGCGGCAGCGCCGAGGGGGACAGCGAGTACCCACGCCTGGACCTGGTGATACCACCCATTTGATCGGTTGCCGAAGATCGCAGCAGATACCAGCATCGCAGGCAGACTCCGCGAGAGACAGCGCATGCGAATCTTTCTGGTGCTCCTGTTGTGCCTGGGGCTGGCCACCTGCGCCAGCCACGTGCCGCAGGCGCGCATCCTCAGCCCGGCCGATGCCTCGCTCGCCGGGCAACACAGCTACGAACTGATCGACCCAAAGCGCAGCCTGGAGGGTGAGCCTCCCTTTCCCGAGCGCTATCGCCAGTTGCCTCAGCTGCTGCGTCACGGCCTGTCAGCACGCGGCTATCACCAGAGCCGACCGCCGCAGCTGCGCGTCTACTACTGGCTGGCCGTGCAGGACAGCCCGCTGACGTTCAAGGTCGACACACCTGCGCCCAACCCCCTGGGCCCGTACCAGGCCATGCATCGCCTGCGTGACGAGACCGGCGTGCTGCGCCTGCGCCTGACCGACCTGGACGGTGACATCCTCTGGGAAGGCGTGATCAGCACCGGACTGAGCCCGGCGCACGACAGCGCCGAGCTGCTGGAGCGTGCCACCCAGGCGCTGACCGAGCAGATCCCCCTGGCCACGCCATAGGCAGCGCCGCAAGCAGCAGCCAATCGACTCGGGCCCACGCAGCCCGGGCCAATCTTCGATATCCTCTGCGCTCAGTGGAGGATCAGACATGCAGATCTACAAAGTCGGCGGCGCCGTGCGCGACCGCCTGCTCGGGCGACCGGTCACCGATATAGACCGGGTGGTGGTCGGCGCCGATGCCGAGCAGATGCTCGCGCTCGGCTATCGGCCGGTCGGCGAGGACTTCCCGGTATTCCTCCACCCGCAGAGCGGGGAGGAATACGCTCTGGCCCGCACCGAGCGCAAGAGCGGGCGCGGCTACGGCGGTTTCACCTTTCATGCCAGCCCCGACGTCACCCTGGAAGAGGACCTGATCCGCCGCGACCTGACCATCAACGCCATGGCCGAGGACGATCAGGGTACGCTGTTCGACCCCTACGGCGGTCAGCGGGATCTTGCCGCGCGCGTACTGCGCCACGTTTCCCCGGCCTTCGCCGAAGATCCGTTGCGGGTCCTGCGCGTCGCCCGTTTCGCCGCACGCTATGCGCCAATGGGCTTCAGCGTGGCGGAGGAGACCCTGGCCCTGATGCGCCAGCTGGCCGAATCCGGCGAACTGGCGCACCTCACCGCCGAGCGCAGCTGGAAGGAAATTTCCCGCGCCCTGATGGAGCCGCGCCCGGATGTGTTCGTCCAGGTACTGCGTGACTGCGGCGCCCTAGCGGCCCTGCTGCCTGAGGTCGACGCCCTGTTCGGCGTGCCGCAACCAGCCGCGCACCACCCGGAGATCGACACCGGCGTGCACGTACTCAGCGTGCTGCAACAGTGTGCCGAGCACGAGCAGCCACTGAGCGTGCGCTGGGCCAGCCTGCTGCACGATGTCGGCAAGGGCCTGACGCCGGCCGAGCAATGGCCACGGCATATCGCCCACGAGCACCTGGGGCTGAACCTGATCCAGGCGATCAACGAACGCTGCAAGGTGCCGCGCGACTGCGCCGAGCTGGCCTTGCTGGTTGGCGAGTTCCATACCCATGGCCACCGTGCACGGGAACTGCGCGCCTCGACACTGCTGGAGCTGCTGCAACGCTTCGATGTGTTCCGCCGCCCGCAACGCTTCGCCGAATTCGTCGCGGCCTGCGAGATGGACGCACGCGGGCGCCTGGGCCTGGAGCAACGCGACTATCCGCAGGCCGCCTACCTGCTGGGCGCTGCCGAAGTCGCGCGCCAGGTAGCGGTGAAGCCGTTGCTGGATAAGGGCTACAAGGGTGCGGAACTGGGTGAAGCGCTCAATCGCGAACGCCTGAACGCACTCAAGGCCTACAAGGAACGCGAGCAAGCCTAGCCCGGATGCAATCCGGGGCGGCATGCGCGCAGGTCGCGGATTCCACTTGGCTACAACCGAACGCCCGCCGTAGCCTCAAGGCACGGCATCTCCAGGCACTTGCAGCCGGGCTCGGTGCTACGCGGACGCCAGCAGTTCGGCCGGTGTCAGCGCGCTGTCACGCCACTGGAAGGCGGCCGGCCAGAGCTGCTGGTCGATCTGCGCCGAGCCCCAGAGCTCGGCGAACGAGCGGCCGTCGAGCGGGTGGCAGGTCTCGGGAGCCAGCAGCGCCAGCGGCCAGAGCACGAAGGCGTTCTTGAGAATCTCGGCACGCGGCAGGATCAGACCGTTGAAGTTGCCCACCTGCTCGCCATACAGCAGCACGTCGATATCCAGCGGCAGGCCCTTGCGGTCCGGGGCATAGCGGCCGTTGTCGGCTTCGATGAACTTCAGCCGGCGGTCCAGCTCCAGCAGCGGCAGCTCGGTGTCCCCGACCACCACCAGGTTGAAGAAATTACCGCTCTTGATGCCCACGGCATGGCTCTCGAACACGGGCGAGCAGCGCATGTCGCCGAGCATTGCGGCCAGCGCCTCGAGCCCGGCGACGAGATGCGTCTCGCGCTCGATATTGCTACCGAGACCGAGAAAGACCCGAGTCAGAGACATCCGCGCTCGATCTCCACACCCACGCCACCACGCGCCGCCGGCACGGCACCGGGCTTGGTCAGCTTCAGGCGTATCCAGGGAATGTCGAACTCGGCCATCAGGGTCTGCACCAGACGCTCGGCGAAGGTTTCCACCAGGATGAACTGCGACTCGGCGGCGAACGCCTGGATACGCGTGGAAACGCTGGCGTAGTCGAGCGCCAGGTTGAGGTCGTCACCGGCCGCAGCCGGGCGGTTGTCCCAGGCCATGTGCAGATCCAGCAGCAGGCACTGGCGAATCTCGCGCTCCCAATCGTAGGCGCCGATCACCGTGTCGACCTCCAGCCCCTCGATAAATACTCTGTCCACCCACACTCTCCGCGCCACGACAAGGGCGCCGTACCTCGTTAGAATCGGCCCACCCCATGCCCTGGAATGGCCACCATGTTCTGGCTTCTGGCGATCCTCGCCTATCTGCTCGGCTCGTTGTCCTTCGCCATCCTGCTCAGTCGCCTCGCAGGCGGCCCTGACCCGCGCGCCAGCGGCTCGGGCAACCCCGGCGCCACCAACATGTTGCGGGTGGCCGGCAGGAAGCTCGCCGTCATGACCCTGATCGGTGACCTGCTCAAGGGCCTGCTGCCGATCCTGATCGCCAAGCTGCTGGGCCTCGGCCTGCACCAGCAAGCCTGGATCGGCCTGGCTGCGGTGGTCGGCCACCTGTACCCGCTGTACTTCCGCTTTCGCGGCGGCAAGGGCGTGGCCACTGCCGCCGGCATGTTACTCGGGCTCTACCCACCCGCGGCACTGCTCGCCCTGGCGGCCTGGGCCCTGGTGTTCCTGCTGACCCGCACCAGCTCGCTGGCCTCGCTGATCGCCACGCCGCTGACGCTGCCCCTGCTGGCCTGGCAACAACCCGCCGCCCTGCTGCCCGCCTGCGTACTGACCGGCCTGATCGTCTGGCGCCATCGCAACAACCTGCGCGATCTGTTCGCCGGGCGCGAGCGCCGTTTCTGAACGACCGGCAGGAAAGAATTCGCGGCTGAAGCCGCTCCTGCAGGGCACACCCTCGATCAGATCGCCGGCAGCGACTCCATCGGCCAACGCGCCTGCACCTTGATCGCCAGATCCTCGTGCTGCCCAGCCAGCAGACGCTGGCAACCGGCGTAGGCGATCATCGCGCCGTTATCGGTACAGAAGCGCGGGCGAGCATAGAACACCTTGCCCTTCAGCTCGCCCAGCATGCGTTCCAGATGCTCACGCAAAGCCTTGTTCGCGCTCACCCCACCGGCGATCACCAGGCTGTTCAGCCCCGTCTGCTTGAGCGCACGCTTGCACTTGATGGTCAGAGTCTCGACGACTGCCTGCTGGAAGGCCAGCGCGATGTCGCGACGGGCTTGATCGAGGTCGTCATCGCCGTCACGGCACTGCTGCCAGGTATTCAGGGCGAAGGTCTTGAGGCCGCTGAAACTGAAATCCAGGCCCGGGCGATCGGTCATCGGCCGCGGGAAGACGAAACGCCCCGGCGTACCCTGCTCGGCCAGCTTGGCGATCTCCGGGCCGCCGGGGTAATTCAGCCCCATCAGCTTGGCCGTCTTGTCGAAGGCTTCACCTGCCGCGTCATCCAGCGACTCGCCGAGCAGCTGGTACTGGCCGATGCCATCGACGCGCACCAGCTGCGTGTGGCCGCCCGACACCAGCAAGGCGACGAACGGAAACGCAGGCGGCTGCTCTTCGAGCATCGGCGCCAGCAGATGACCTTCCATATGGTGTACACCGACCGCCGGAATGCCCCAGGCGAAGGCCAGCGCCTGCGCACAGGAGGCGCCCACCAGCAGCGCACCGACCAGGCCGGGCCCGGCGGTGTACGCCAGCGCGTCGATATCGCCCGGCGCGCGCCCGGCCTCGTCGAGCACCTGGCGAATCAGCGGCAGCATGCGCTTGACGTGGTCGCGCGAAGCCAACTCGGGCACCACGCCGCCATATACACGGTGCAGATCGATCTGACTGAACAATGCGTCGGCCAGCAGGCCGCGCTCACTGTCATAGAGCGCGACGCCGGTTTCATCGCAGGAGGTTTCCAATCCCAGTACGAGCATGGAGCTTGAGCCTTGGTTTGCCGCGTGGAACAAAGGCGCGCATGATAAGCGCCGCCCGGCGGAGCGGCCAGCGCTTTTCGATCAGAGGGCTTTGCATTCCTCGGCCCGAGGCGGTAACATCCGCAACCCTTAAAAACCGACGCACCCCGAGCCACATTGCCGGGTACGCGTTAACCCGGTAATTAAAGATAGGTACGACCTGGATGCCAGCCGTCAAAGTTAAAGAGAACGAACCCTTCGACGTAGCCCTGCGTCGTTTCAAGCGCTCCTGCGAAAAAGCCGGTGTACTGGCTGAAGTCCGTAGCCGCGAATTCTACGAAAAGCCGACCGCTGAGCGTAAGCGCAAGGCCGCTGCCGCTGTTAAGCGTCACGCCAAGAAAGTGCAGCGCGAGCAGCGCCGCAGCGTTCGCCTGTACTAATACCGTACACGCCACGCTCGAATGCCCGGCTTCGGCCGGGCATTGCATTTACAGAACTCCGCTTCGCCAACTGGCGAATGGCCGGAGTTTTTTGCATTTCTACCCACCGCTGTTCCGCGCCCGCGCCGGACAGTATGCTGAGCACCCATGGCCGGCCTGATCCCGCAATCCTTCATCGATGACCTGCTCAACCGCACCGACATCGTCGATGTGGTGAGTTCGCGCATCCAGCTGAAGAAGACCGGCAAGAACTACAGCGCCTGCTGCCCGTTCCACAAGGAGAAGACCCCCTCCTTCACCGTCAGCCCGGACAAGCAGTTCTACTACTGCTTCGGCTGCGGCGCCGGCGGCAATGCCCTCGGCTTCGTCATGGACCACGATCAACTGGAATTCCCCCAGGCGATCGAGGAACTGGCCAAGCGCGCCGGCATGGACGTGCCACGCGAGGAAAGCGGTCGCGGACACAAGCCCCGACAACCGGTCGACTCGCCGCTCTACCCGCTGCTCAACGCCGCCGCCGAGCACTATCGCCAGGCGCTGAAGAGCCATCCGCAGCGCAAGTACGCCGTGGAATACCTCAAGGGTCGCGGCCTGACCGGCGAAATCGCCCGCGACTTCGGCCTCGGCTTCGCCCCGCCCGGCTGGGACAACCTGCTCAAGCAGCTGGGCGGCGACGCCCTGCAGCAGAAGGTCATGATCGACGCCGGCCTGCTGATCGAGAACGCCGAGAACGGCCGGCGCTACGACCGCTTCCGCGACCGCATCATGTTCCCCATCCGCGACAGCCGCGGACGGGTGATCGCCTTCGGCGGCCGGGTACTGGGCGACGACAAGCCCAAGTACCTCAACTCGCCGGAAACCCCGGTATTCCACAAGGGCCAGGAGCTCTACGGCCTGTACGAGGCCCGCAAGCACAACCGCGACCTCGACGAGATCATGGTGGTCGAGGGCTACATGGACGTCATCGCCCTGGCCCAGCAGGGCCTGCGCAATGCCGTGGCGACCCTGGGCACCGCGACCAGCGAGGAGCACCTCAAGCGCCTGTTCCGCATCGTGCCCAGCGTGCTGTTCTGCTTCGATGGCGATGCCGCCGGGCGCAACGCCGCATGGCGCGCCCTGGAGTCGACCCTGTCGAGCCTGCAGGACGGCCGCCGCGCGCGCTTCCTGTTCCTGCCCGACGGCGAGGACCCGGACACCCTGGTGCGCGCCGAAGGCACCGACGCCTTCCGCGCCCGCATCAACCAGCACGCACAACCGCTGGCCGACTACTTCTTCGAGCAACTGAGCGAGGAAGCCGACCCGCGCTCACTGGAAGGCAAGGCACACCTGGTGACCCTGGCCGCGCCGCTGATCGACAAGATTCCCGGCAACAATCTGCGCGCCCTGATGCGTCAGCGCCTGAGCGAGATCACCGGCCTGTCCGGCGAAGCCCTCAGCCAGGTCGCCAGCAGCCCGCGCAGCCCGGCGCCCAGCCCGGCCAGCCCAGCGCCCGGCAGCGACTACCCGGACTACGGCGACATCCCCGACAGCGCCTACTACGACAGCCTGCCGGACGTCGGCGGCTACGAGCAGCCGGCGCCGCCGCAACAGCAGTACTACGAACGCAGCAACGAAGGCGGCAAGGGCAACTGGAAGAAGGACGGCGGCAAGTGGAACAAGAAAGGCAAGGGTGACTTCGCGCCGCGTGCCCCACGCACCGCCGTCAGCGTCGAATCACCGCATCTGATCGCCCTGCGCACCCTGCTGCACCATCCGCAGCTGGCACAGAAGGTCGAGGATGTCAGCCACTTCGCCGACGAAGACGACACCTACGCCCAGTTGCTGGTGGCGCTGGTCGGCGCCCTGCAGAAGACGCCCAACCTGCGTTCGCTGCAGCTGATCGCCCGCTGGCACGGCACCGAACAGGGCCGCCTGCTGCGGGCACTGGCGGAGAAAGAATGGCTGATCAAAGGCGACAACCTTGAACAGCAGTTTTTCGACACCATTACTACACTTGCACACAACCAATCGCAGAGGCGGCGTGAAAAAGCGCTCCGCAGCATCATGCAGAAAAGCCCCAGCGAGCTCACCGATGAGGAGAAGACCTTGCTCAGAGAGCACTACAGCCTGACCTCCTCGCAGAGCAGCAAGTCCCCAACTGGCGCCTAAAGCCTGAACTGAGGTATAATCCTCGGCTTGTTTTCAGCCCGCCAAGACCTTCAGTGGATAGGGTGTTATGTCCGTAAAAGCGCAACAGCAATCTCGTTTGAAAGAATTGATCAGCCGTGGTCGCGAGCAGGGTTACCTGACGTACGCGGAGGTCAATGACCACCTGCCGGAAGACATTTCCGATCCGGAACAGGTGGAAGACATCATCCGCATGATCAACGACATGGGGATCAACGTATTCGAGAGTGCTCCGGATGCGGACGCCCTGTTGTTGGCCGAAGCCGACACCGACGAAGCCGCTGCCGAAGAAGCCGCTGCCGCCCTCGCTGCCGTTGAAACCGATATCGGCCGTACCACTGACCCGGTGCGCATGTACATGCGTGAAATGGGTACCGTGGAACTGCTGACCCGCGAAGGCGAGATCGAGATCGCCAAGCGCATCGAGGAAGGCATCCGCGAAGTCATGAGCGCCATCGCTCACTTCCCCGGCACCGTCGACGGCATCCTCGCCGAGTACAACCGTGTCACCACCGAAGGCGGCCGCCTGGCCGAAGTCCTCAGTGGCTACATCGACCCGGATGACGGCAGCGTGCCCGACGAAGCCGCCGCCCCCGTTCCCGTCAAGGAAGGCGCCGCCGCTGAAGAAAGCGACGACGAAGACGAGGAAGAAGACGGCGACGACGAGGAAGAAGAAGGCGATGGCGGCCCGGACCCGGAAGAAGCGGCTCGCCGTTTCAGCGCCGTGGCCGAGCAGCAGGACAAGGTCCAGAAGGCCCTGAAGAAGCATGGTCGTGGCAGCAAGCAGGTCACCGACGAGCTGGCCGCACTGGCCGAGCTGTTCATGCCGATCAAGCTGGTGCCCAAGCAGTACGACGCCCTGGTCATCCAGGTGCGCAGCGCCCTCGACCGTCTGCGTGCGCAAGAACGCGCCATCATGCAGCTGTGCGTACGTGATGCGCGCATGCCGCGTGCCGACTTCCTGCGCCTGTTCCCGGGCAACGAAGTCGACATGGACTGGTCCGCCGACCTGGCCAAGGGCAAGGCCAAGTACGCCGAAGCCCTGGGCAACCTGCAGGCCGACATCCAGCGCTGCCAGCAGAAGCTCGCCGACCTGGAAGCCGAGTGCAGCCTGAGCCTGGCCGAGATCAAGGACATCAACCGTCGCATGTCCATCGGCGAGGCCAAGGCCCGCCGCGCCAAGAAGGAAATGGTCGAGGCGAACCTGCGTCTGGTGATCTCCATCGCCAAGAAGTACACCAACCGCGGCCTGCAGTTCCTCGACCTGATCCAGGAAGGCAACATCGGCCTGATGAAGGCGGTGGACAAGTTCGAATACCGTCGCGGCTACAAGTTCTCGACCTACGCCACCTGGTGGATTCGCCAGGCGATCACCCGCTCGATCGCCGACCAGGCGCGCACCATCCGTATCCCGGTGCACATGATCGAGACCATCAACAAGCTCAACCGCATCTCCCGTCAGATGCTTCAGGAAATGGGTCGCGAGCCCACTCCGGAAGAGCTGGGTGAGCGCATGGAAATGCCCGAGGACAAGATCCGCAAGGTATTGAAGATCGCCAAAGAGCCGATCTCCATGGAAACCCCGATCGGCGACGACGAAGATTCGCACCTGGGCGACTTCATCGAGGACAGCACCATGCAGTCCCCGATCGACGTAGCCACGGTCGAAAGCCTCAAGGAAGCCACGCGCGAAGTACTGGCCGGCCTCACCGCCCGTGAAGCCAAGGTCCTGCGCATGCGCTTCGGCATCGACATGAACACCGACCACACCCTCGAGGAAGTCGGCAAGCAGTTCGATGTCACCCGCGAGCGTATTCGTCAGATCGAAGCCAAGGCACTGCGCAAGCTGCGCCACCCGACGCGAAGCGAGCATCTGCGTTCCTTCCTCGACGAGTGATACCAGAACCCCCGGCCCAAGCCGGGGGTTTTGCTTTCCGGGCACTTGCTCCGCCTCCCTCCAATCACACGCCGACTGCGCAATCAAACTGCCATCTCGACGCCGGCGGTCTACACTGCGACCTTATTGATCCCGAAACGAGGCCGTTATGTTCCGCTTGCCGGCCATTGTGCTGTTGTGCCTGGCGTATTGGATGACCCCGGCCCACGCCCTGACACTCGACGAGGACGAGCGCGCCTGGCTGGCAGCCAACCCGGAGCTGCGCCTGGGCGTCGACGCGTCCTGGCCACCCTTCGAATTTCGCGACGCCCAGGGCAACTACCTGGGCCTCACCGCCGACTATGTCCGCCTCATCGAAAGCCGCCTTGGCGTGAAGCTCGAACCCATCGAGCCGAGCGACTGGAGCGCAGTGCTGCAACAGGCGCGCAGCGGCCAGCTCGACCTGCTGCCCGGTGTCATGTCCACGCCCGAGCGCCAGGAGTACCTCACCTTCACCCGCCCGTACCTGGACTTCCCCATCATCATCCTGGCCCGCGACGGCGGCCCGCAACCGCAGAAACTCGACGACCTGTATGGCCTGAAAGTCGCCGTGGTCGCCAACTACGCGCCCCACGAACTGCTGCGCCAGCGCCACCCCGACCTCAACCTGCTGCCGCTGCCCAGCGTAGCCGCGGCCCTGCAGGCGCTGGCCACCCACCAGGCCGACGCCATGGTCGGCGACCTCGCATCCAGCGTCTGGAGCCTGCGCCAGCTCAAGCTGGACGGCCTGTACATCAGCGGCGAAACGCCCTACCGCTACCAGCTGGCCATGGCCGCACCGCGTGGTCAGAGCATGCTGGTCGGCATCCTCGACAAGCTGTTCGCCGAACTCAGCGCCGACGAAATCGAGGCGCTGCAGGAGCCCTGGGTCGGCAGCGTGCTCGACCGCCGCGCATTCTGGCATCAGGCCCTGCTCTATGGCCTGCCGGCCCTGCTTGCGCTGCTGGCCGTCATCGCCATCATCCTGCGCATCAACCATCGCCTGAAGCAGGAGATGCGCAACCGCGAGGCGCTGGAGCAGGAACTGCACAGCAGCGAGCAGCACTTTCGCGACATGGTCGAAAGCCTCTCGGCCATCACCTGGGAGACCGAGGCGAGCGGGCTGAACTACACCTACGTCTCGCCCCACGCGGAGACGCTGCTCGGCTACCCGCTGCACGAATGGCTGGAACCCGGTTTCTGGCAACGCCACCTGCACCCCGACGATCATCAGCGCGCCTTGCGCAGCTGCCTCGAACAATGCGCCGCCGGCCAGGATCACGCCCTGGAGTACCGCCTGCTCGCCGCCGACGGACGAACCGTCTGGGTGCGTGACATCGTCACCCTGCTGCAGCGCGACGACCGCCAGGTGGTGCGCGGGCTGATGGTCGACATCAGTGAAGCCAAGCAGACCGAGCATGCGCTGCGTCTCTCCGAACAGAAGTTCGCCTCGGTCTTCCAGCAGTGCCCGGACGCCCTGATCATCGCCCGCCGCGTCGATGGCGTGCTGCTCGAGGTCAACACCGCGTTCACCGAACAGACCGGTATCGGCATCGAGCAGGCCATCGGCAAGACCGCTACAGAACTCGACCTATGGGGCACGCCGGGGATCGGCCCGAGCCTGCTGCTGCGCCTGCAGGAAAACAGCGTGCGCAACCTGGAGATGCCCTTTCGCCGGGCCGACGGCAGCCTCTTCACCGGGCTCATCTCGGCCAGCTCCTTCGTACTCGACAACACGCCGGCGCTGGTGGTCGTGGTGCGCGACATCAGCCAGCTGAAGAGCACCCAGCAACAGTTGCAGATATCCGAAGAGAAGTTCGCCAAGGCCTTCCATGCCTCGCCCGACGGCCTGCTGATCACCCGCCTGCGGGACGGCCTGCTGGTGGAAGCCAACGAAGGCTTCAGCCACATCACCGGCTACAGCTTCGATGAGATCGGCAAGCACAGCACCCTCAGCCTGGGCATCTGGGCCAACCCGCAGGACCGCGAACGCCTGGTCCGGCAGATTCGCGAACAGGGCAGCGTGCGCGAGATGATCGCCCCGGTGCGCAACAAGAACGGCCAGCTGCGCCTCTGCGAACTCTCCGCACAACCACTGCCTATCGGCGGTGACGAGTGTCTGCTGACCATCGCCCGCGACATCACCGAGCGCCAGCAGATGCAGGAAGAACTGCAGCAGGCCGCCACCGTCTTCGAGAGCACCGCCGAAGGCGTCATGATCACCGACCTCGAACAGCGCATCACCGCCGTCAACCGCGCCTTCACCCAGATCACCGGCTACAGCGAGGCCGAAGCCCTCGGCCAGCGCCCCAGCCTGCTGTCCTCCGGGCAGCACGACAACGCCTTCTACGCCGCCATGTGGCACAGCCTTGCCGCCAACGGCCACTGGCAGGGCGAGATCTGGAACCAGCGCAAGAATGGCGAGCTCTACCCCGAGTGGCTGACCATCAGCGCCGTGCGCAACGCCGACAACCAGATCACCCACTTCGTTGGCGTATTCGCCGACATCTCCAGCCTCAAGCATGCCCAGGCGCGACTCGACCACCAGGCCCACCACGACCCGCTGACCGGCCTGCCCAACCGTCTGCTGTTCGAGAATCGCCTGCGCAGCGCGCTGGACGGCTCACGCGCCAACGACCAGCTGGGCGCCGTGCTGTTCCTCGACCTCGACCGCTTCAAGCAGATCAACGACAGCCTCGGCCACCCGGTCGGCGACCAGCTGCTCAAGGCCATTGCCGCACGCCTCAAGCAGCAGCTGCGCGATGTCGACACCGTGGCTCGTCTCGGCGGCGACGAGTTCATCATCCTGCTGCCCGGCCTGCACCAGGAGCAGGACGCCGAGCAGGTCGCGCAGAAACTGCTGGAATGCTTCCGCGCGCCCTTCGCCCTGGATCACCACGAGTTCTTCATCAGCGCCAGCATCGGCATCAGCCTCTATCCCAAGGACGGCATCGATGTCGCCACGCTGATCAAGAACGCCGACGCGGCCATGTACCAGTCCAAGGCCAAGGGCCGCAACCGCTGCGAGTTCTACACCCGCTCGCTGACCTTCCAGGTCAACGAACGCATGGCCATGGAGCAGGAGCTGCGCCGCGCCCTGGAGCGCGACGAACTGTGCCTGTACTACCAGCCCAAGTACTGCCTGCGCAGCCAGGCCCTGGTGGGCGCCGAAGCGCTGGTGCGCTGGCCGCACCCGGTGTTCGGCGACATCCCGCCGGATCGCTTCATCCCGGTGGCCGAAGAGAGCGGGCTGATCCTGCCGCTGGGCGACTGGGTGCTGGCGGAGGCCTGCCGCCAGTTGCAGGAATGGCAGGACAACGGCCACGTCTTCGGCCCCCTCTCGGTCAACCTGGCCGGCGCGCAGCTGCACCAGCCGAGCCTGTTGCCGCGCATCAGCGAGCTGCTGCAGCGCCACGACCTGCAGCCGGAGCTGCTGCAGCTGGAGATCACCGAGAACTTCATCATGAGCCAGTCCGGCGAAGCGCTGGACATCCTCCACCGCCTCAAGGACCTCGGCGTGCAGCTGGCCATCGACGACTTCGGCACCGGCTACTCCTCGCTCAGCTACCTCAAGCGCCTGCCGTTGGACGTGCTGAAGATCGACCAGTCATTCATTCGCGGCCTGCCGGACGACCCGCACGACCTGGCCATTACCCGCGCCATCATCGCCCTGGGCAACAGCATGCAACTGACGGTGATCGCCGAAGGCGTGGAAACCAAGGCGCAGGAACTCTGCCTGGCCGCCGAAGGTTGCCTGCAGATTCAGGGCTACGTGGTCAGCCGCCCGCTCTCCTCCGAAGCCTTCACCCGGAAATTTCTCTCGCCCGGTCAAGCGGTTGGCGCCGACGAGAGCGCGCCGGTATAATCCGCCGGCCTTCTGGGGGCCTATAGCTCAGTTGGTTAGAGCAGAGGACTCATAATCCTTTGGTCCACGGTTCGAGTCCGTGTGGGCCCACCATATAAATCAACGAATTAAGCCCACCACAACGGTGGGCTTTTTCGTTTTTAGCTATTTTAGTCCCCGCTTTAGTCCCCTATTGTTCTTCACATGCACATGGAGAGAACAACCAAGAAAGGTGGCATCCTATGCCTTTGCCATCACAATTAGGGAGGCTGAATGCCTGCGCTCGTTACCGAACTGGTGAATGCAGCAATTGACACCTCGGTGTCATCAGCTGATTTGTTACGTCGCGCTCTAGTCGCCACCAGGCGGCTGGGAGTACCTGAGCTGATCGATTGGATCAGCAGCGAGCTGAACGGCTATTACTCTGGAGGGGTGCCCGACTATCGCCGAGTACAGGGCCAGTTGATGGCGGAGAACCCAATTCACGGCCCCATTCCGTTCTTTGCGCCGCCCGAGATGGCTGAGATGCTGTCGGACTTCGAAGTTCGGCAGTCAGTACCTGAGCTCATACAGCTTGCCCAAAGCACAACTGGTATCTATAGCCACTTCCCGGCCAACGTGGAACACACGCTGATGCAGATGATGCGCGAGACGAACGGCGTGATGATGCGCCCGGCGCTCAGATTTTCCACGCTTCAGGTGCAGGGGATCATCGAGAAGGTGAGAAGCCGGGTGCTCGAATGGGCGCTCGATCTGGAGACCAAGGGCGTACTCGGCGAAGGCATGACGTTTTCTCAGGAGGAAAAGCAAATCGTGCAACAACAGCACTACCACTTCGGGGACGTGAGCGGTTCTCAAATCCAGATAGGATCCAATGACTCCAACCAGACCCAGAAGCAGTCAGGCAGTGACATGGCCGCACTGTCGGCCTTGATCGAACTGCTACATGACACCATCCAGCAGGGACGCGTCGCAGGGGAGGTGCGCGAGGAGTTGCAAGCCGAGTTGGCGACATTGCAGGCACAGGCCGCTTCGCCGAAGCCCAAATGGGCAGTCATCAAGGCGACCGCAGGCAGCATTAAGGGCGTACTGGAAAACGCAGCTGGTGGCGTGATCGCCGCACAGGCGCTGCCGTATCTGACGGCGCTCTTGTGAGAGCTAGCCTTATAATTCGCGGAACTAGAAACAACAAACCCGCCGATTGGCGGGTTTGTTGAGAAATGGGGGGGTGGCCCTGCAGTGCAGGGCCACAACGAACCTAGTGTCATCACCAGTATGGTAGCTGGGAGAGGACTGAGCCTAGGGCTGCAGACCGATTATAACAGCACCGAACCAATGATTCAAAGTGACGAAGAATGAACTGGAATGATCTAGAGAAGCACTTTTCCCCTGCCAGGTTAGGCCGCTATCGTGCAGCGCGAGGGGGCGATGCAGCGAAGGCAGCGACGGACTACTCCAGCAATGTCTTGCTGTCCGAAGCGATGGTGCCAATGCTCAACGTCTTGGAGATCGCGCTACGGAACGGCATTCATGCTCGCCTAAGCAGGCTCTACGGCAGGACGGACTGGTGGGAGGCATGGACGGGCGATCCAACCTTCAACTGGCAGAACAAGGAAGTGGGCGGCGCCAAGGCAAAGCTGATCCGGCGGCATGAACCACAGCCCCCTGATAAGGTACTTGCCGAGCTAACCTTTGGTTTCTGGAGTTCGCTTTTCAACGCTCAGTTCCAGGCCGCTCTCTGGAAAGACCTGCGCCTTGTGTTTGCACGCTGCCCGAAGCCACAGAGACAGCGACACAACATTTCGGCGGCATTGAACCAGATTCGTGATCTGCGCAACCGCGTGTTCCATCACGAGCCGCTGTTGTGGTTGACCCCGACCCTGCTCGACCAACATACAGTTGGCATAACTATTATCAACTGGCTTGACCCCCAGCTTGGGCAATGGCTGGGAAACCATGATCGCCTACCATCAATATGGAAAGCATGGCTGACAAACTAGCCATCCAAAATAGCTTGGGCCTTCGGTCAGAAGGCCTCAAAATTTATCCAAGCATATAGACATCCTGTATTCATGCGTAGAACAACTTTCGAGATGCTCCCTGCAGTAACACTGTTAGTCATCGGGATAAAAACTCAATAAAAAATCTTTCCTTGACGGGTATGTCTTCGATTTAACAGGCTTAGCACCAAGCGAATTATAAAGCCCTACCGCCGCCAGATTCTCTAGATCAACACCTTCGAACACAAAACGCTGGCATCCAGCACTCCTAGCCTCTTCGATCAATCGATTGCAGATCTTCCGCCCATACCCCTCACCTCTATAGATTGCATAGACCTGAATCTTGGTGACTCTGAACTCCTCAGGAAGGATATGGCCATGTGACTCCGCAATCAGGACGCCACCCAAAAAAGCGCGCAGCTCATAATAGTCACACCCTAAGGCAGGACCTGACACATAGTCCGAATAGAAGCCCGGCAACAGATGGGGCGATTCACGCTGCCCAGAACCGCTCAGGAGCCCCCTAACTCTATCGAGAATTGCTTTACCTCTGTTTAACACCGCCCCTCCCAACTAATCGGTCTACATTAACTGATAGCCATAAAAATAAAGCTCGTACCAATCAACGCACTGAATGCCGAGCCAACAACCTATCAAAAAACTCCGCAACACATTGCTGAGCGCTTGTGCCAACCTTGAGTTGTTGAAGGTTAACATCCAAGAACTCTCTGAATCGCCCCAGGTTTCCTAGACACTCTCCAAGCTCTGAAAATAGCGCTTTTCATACTCCACTGGCGATAGCTGCATAGCGCTGATGTGCCGGCGCTTGGGGTTATAAAACATCTCGATGTAATCGAACACATCACTGCGAGCTTCTTCGCGGGTGCTGTAGGTTTTCCGTCGGATGCGCTCCCGCTTCAGTAACTGGAAAAAGCTCTCCGCGACCGCGTT
>NZ_CP035677.1:4630949-4883612 GCF_029542605.1 Pseudomonas sp. REST10
CCGCGCTCGGTCACTTGCTTGACCGCTTCGATTTTGAATTCTTCGGGGTAACGCTGGTTGCTCATGGCACCTCCTGATGGGCCTCATTATGAGGCTTGGAGGTGTCTAAGAAATCAGGGGCGATTCAAGCAGCTTGTGGAGGCAGCCAAAGAGCAGGATAAAAAAGACAACGTGCAATCTGAAAACCAGTGGCAAACAGATTACCAAGAGTGGTCTAGCGAGGTTGAGCTGGCTGAGCGCGTGCTAAATTCGAACCCTAGCGCAAAGTTGGAGGCCATCAAAAAACTCGATCGCTTTAGCGACATCAGTGAACTCGGGAGTGAACTCCAATTCTCCATTGGAGACACAGGGATTATCGAGTGCAGCATTTCTGTTCATGGCCGTAAGGCCATTCCCAATGAGACCAAATCATTACTGCAAAGCGGGAAACTTTCGGTAAAGAAGATGCCTGTAAGTAAATTCAATGAGCTTGAGCAGGACTATGTGTGTAGCTGTGTGCTGCGCGTTGCAAATGAGTTGTTCAGCTCCTTGCCTGAGACGATGGTCATCATTACAGCAGAGGACTTGCTGCTAAATACATCAACAGGGCACATGGAAAAGGCCCCCATTCTGAGTGTTGCTATCTCACGGGACACCCTCTATCAATTTAATCTCTACAATATCGACCCCTCAGATGCGATGGCTAACTTCGTACACTCTATGACCTTCAAAAAGACTGCTGGGTTTGCACCTGTCGAGCGGCTGGACCCGGCGCAGTTCACATAAAGAACTGCGCACTCAGCATAGTGTTTACGATGGTTGAGCTTTCAGCTGTCTCCGATCTGGCAGAGCCTGCCCAAGCTTTGGAAACGGCAGCGACGCCTTCTCGAACCTCGCCCGCCAGCTTGGTTTGATCAGGTATATGCCTTGCCGTACAGCAAGTCGGCAACTGCGGTTGGTTCAGAACCGGGACCTGAGACACGCAGTTCATAGAACGCAACAGCCTCCCAGCGTTCATTACGCTGCTTCCACTCGTTGCCGTTTCCCCCGCGCCCGTTGAGGCGGTACTCACGCGCCCAGCCGCTGGCCGGTGCGTCCCCGCCTTACGGGGCTTTCAGCTCCTCCAGTAGTGCAACGGCGTACTCCAGCGGCGGCCATCGACGACAGTGCTAGCGGGATAGAACCCCACCAACAGAACCGCAGAATACGTCCCCTTTCTGGTTTGATGAGGAATAAGCCGATGTCTCCACTTCACTCATAATCCGCCTCGCCGTTGGTTACCGCTGCTTACACATCTCTAACTCGTCTTGGTTGTTCAGCGCGGTCTCAATTCCAAGACGATATTTGCAGTAATCAATTACCTGCTTACGCTGCTCGGATGTCAGTTTCTCCAAGGGTTTATCGTCAGCCTCGTTAGCGAACAGGTGTTTGAACTTGATCTGCAGAGTGGGGGACTTTTTGATGAAGAACACCTTGTTCACTTCCGCATCACCCAGAGACTCGTAATAGCCGATATAGAGCACGGCAAGTAGGCCAAGAATGACTAATGCGATCAATTTTTTCATGAGTCAGGGAGAACCAACAGGCCGGTGTCAGAGCGAATCTTGCCATCGCCCGACCGCTCCGAATACTCACAACGGCGAGCAACGTGCTTAATCACGAAAACGCTCTTTAGAGCCCTGGTCAGGTTCAGGACAGAGGTTGAGCCGTGCCAGAGCTGATCTGAGCGATCGACTGGCAGATCGATGGAACGTGACCTATACAGGAAAAGTCCGGCGTGGCCGGACACCTACGGCCAAGGCTCTTGTACATGACCAGTGCACTGGCGGTGTTGACGTGATTGGTGATGCCTCCAGGCTCTCGCAAGGCCAATACCCACAGGCCTCGGCGACCTGTCATCCGAACGTCATGCTTTTGCCGGAACCTTTGCCCTGTTCGCCCGGTCGGCTCTAAGAACCGTCGCCTCCGCGACGCCAGCAAAGGACGCGCGACATGCCAAACCGCGCCAGCAGGATCGACGCTTCACACCTTCACCTCGAACGCCTATGGCAGCGTTATCAGCGGGTGCGCGCCGCCAGCGAGCGACTCTGCGAGCCGCTGGAGCGCGAGGACTATGTGATCCAGAGCATGCCGGACGTCAGCCCGCCGAAGTGGCATCTGGCGCATGTGACCTGGTTCTTCGAGGCCTTCGTGCTGCGGCCCTTCCTGCCCGGCTATCGCCCGCTGGATGAGCGCTACGACCACCTGTTCAATTCCTACTACCAGACCCACGGCACGCCCTTCGAACGCGCGCGGCGCGGGCTGTTGTCGCGGCCGACGGTGAGCGAGGTGTATGCCTATCGCAGCCATGTCGACCTGGCCATGGCGCAGTTGCTGACCCGGCAGAGCGGCGAGCTGGCCGACGAGATTCTGCAGCGTATCGAGCTGGGACTGGAGCACGAGCAGCAGCATCAGGAGCTGCTGCTGATGGACATCAAGCACATCCTGGCGCAGAACCCGTTGCGCCCGGCTTACCGTGACGACCTCAAGCCCGGCGCTGCCACAGCCGGCGAACTGCAGTGGCTGCGCTTTCCCGCCGGGCTGCGGCATGTCGGGCATGCCGGCGAGGGTTTCGCCTTCGATTGCGAGCGGCCGCGCCATCGGGTGTTCGTCGACGACTTTCAGCTGGCCAGCCGGCCGGTGAGCAACGGCGAGTACCTCGAGTTCATCCGCGCCGGCGGGTATCGCAGCACCGCGCTGTGGCTGGCGGATGGCTGGGACCATATCCAGCGCGCCGGCTGGCAGGCGCCGCTGTACTGGCTGCGTGAGGGTGACGACTGGCTGGAGCTGACCCTGGGCGGCCCGCGCGAGCTGGACCTCGCCGCACCGGTCTGTCACCTGAGCTACTTCGAGGCCGAGGCCTTCGCCACCTGGGCGCAGGCACGCCTGCCACGTGAAGAGGAATGGGAAGTCGCCGCGCAGGACGAGCCGCTGTGGGGCAACTTCGTCGAGAACGATCACCTGCAGCCGGTGGCCGCTGGCGCGGGCGAAGGCCTGCAGCAGCTGTACGGCGATGTCTGGGAATGGACCGCCAGCGCCTACCGGCCCTACCCCGGCTTTCGTCCGCTGGGCGGCAGCCTGGGTGAGTACAACGGCAAGTTCATGTCCGGGCAGATGGTGTTGCGCGGCGGCAGCTGCGCCACCCCCGAAGACCACGTTCGCCCCACCTATCGCAATTTCTTCTACCCCACGATGCGCTGGCAGTTCTCCGGCCTGCGCCTGGCCAAGGAGCTTTGAGCATGGCACTGGCACTGCGTAGCAACGAACGATCCCTGAGCCCGGAACAGGAGGCGTTGCGCGACGAGGCATTGCGCGGCTTCGCGGCCTGGCCGAAAACGATGTCGCCGAAGTTCTTCTACGATCACCGTGGCTCGCAGTTGTTCGAGCTGATCTGCCAGCAGCCGGAGTACTACCCGACGCGCACCGAGGAGACCATCCTGCGCCTGGCCGCGCAGGACATCGCCGCGCTGGCCGGGCGCAACGCCAGCCTCGTCGAACTGGGCAGTGGCGCCAGCCGCAAGATCCGCCTGTTGCTCGAAGCCCTGCGCCCGGCGCGCTACCTGGGTATCGATATCTCCCGCGAGTTCCTGCAGGCCAGCACCCGCCGCCTGGCCACAGACTATCGCTGGCTCGACGTACATGCCCTGTGCGCCGACTTCAGCCAACCGCTGAAGCTCCCCGGCAACGCGCTGGGACAACGCCCGCTGGCCTTCTTCCCGGGCTCCAGCATCGGCAACTTCGACCCGGACCAGGCGCGCGCCTTCCTGCGCAATCTGCACCAGGCGCTGCCGGCCGGCAGTGGTCTGCTGATCGGCGTGGATCTGGTCAAGGACCGTCAGGTACTGGAGCGCGCCTACAACGACCATGCCGGGGTCACCGCGCTGTTCAACCTCAACCTGGTCGAGCGCATCCGCAACGAGTTGGACAGCGACATCGACCCGCGCAGTTTCCAGCACCGAGCGTTCTACAACGAGGCCGAGTCGCGCATCGAGATGCACCTGATCAGCCGGCAGGCGCAGCAGGTCAGGATCGAGGACCGGGTGTTCGACTTCGCCGCCGGCGAGACCCTGCACACGGAGAACTCCTACAAGTACACGCCGAGTGGGTTTCGCGATCTGGCCGGCAGCTGTGGCTTCGCCTCGGTGGCGATGTGGCGCGACCCGGCGCAGCTGTTCAGCGTGCATTTCTTGCGGCGGGAGTGATGCAGCATCGCCTGCAACGAATGACGAGCCACTTCGGAGAGCGGGCTGGGGGAACTGCGGCGTGATCGTCTCCCCTCTCCCGCTGGCGAGAGAGGGGCTCCGCTCTTTGCATCGCTGCGGGCGGGAACAGGCCCTCAGCGTTTGGCGATGATGTACACCGCATGCACGATGCCGGGGATGTAGCCCAACAGGGTGAGCAGGATGTTCAGCCAGAACGCACCGCCGAAACCGACCTGGAGAAACACGCCCAGCGGCGGCAGCAGAATGGCGATGAGGATGCGGATAAGGTCCATGTACGACTCCTTGGCATTCCATGAGGTGTACTCACACAGACCCGGCGCGGCACCCTCCGGTTCAGTTCGGCGGCATGGCTGGAGAGAACATCCGCTGGCGCCGACCGGCATATGACTTTAGTCTGAGGGCCAGACGGAAGCGCCCACCATGTCCGAACCCTCACAACAAGAACGCATAATCGTGGCCGACGACCATCCTGTTTTCCGGGATGGCCTGTGCCGTATCGCCCAGCGAGTCTTCCCCCAGGCGGAGATCCTCGAGGCGGGCGACATGGACGAAGTGTTGAGCCTCGCACGCGACGGCAAGGCCCCGCGCCTGTTCATGCTCGACCTGCTGTTCCCCGGTCAGTCCCCCCATGCCATCAGTGCCTTGCGCCAGGAGTTCCAGCGCAGCTCCATCGTGATCGTGTCGATGGTCGATAACCGCGAGCTGATCGATGAGGTCATGGCCTCAGGTGCCGACGGTTTCATCGGCAAGGCGACCCCTCCCGAGGAGATCGCCGAGTCACTGCTGGCCGTCTGCGCCGGGGAGTTCGTCATGGCGCTGGGGCCGTCCGGCGTACCGGACTTTGCCGAGAACCGCCACCTGCTGGAACAGCTGACGCCGCGCCAGCAGGATGTCCTGCGCCTGGTGGTGCGCGGGCTATCGAACAAAGAAATCGCCCGCGAGCTGGATATCTCCCCGTTCACCGTCCGCATCCATGTCTCCTCGCTGCTGCGCACGCTGGACGTCAGCACCCGTGCGGCAGCGGCGGGTATCGGCGCCAAGGCCGGGCTGGTGTAGCGCTCAGGCGGCCTTGAGCTTGAGCTTCAGCGCCACCAGCAGCGAACGCAGCTCGGCAGGCTGCACCGGCTTCGACAGGATCGGCGTGTTGCCATCGCCCACCTGCTCCTGCACACGGCGTACGTCGTGCCCGGTCATGATGATCGCCGGCACTTCACGTCCGCTGTGTCGGCGCAGGTGACGGATACAGTCGGCGCCGGAGACTTCGGTGCCGAGGTCGAAGTCGGTCACCACCAGGTCGAAGTGCATCGACGCATCGGGCAGCGCATCGAAGGTCGCCACCTCGCAGCCCCACTTGCGCAACAGGGTCGCGGTCGCCAGCAGCACGTTCTGGTCATCCTCGATCAGGCACACGCGCAAGCCGTCCAGCATCCTCGGCGCCTGAGCGCTGCCCGCGTGGGTCGAGCGGCCTTCGCTCGGTGCCTCGACCCGCTGCAAGCCGTCGATCATCGCCCGCGTGCCTCGGCCCTCGACGGAGCGCATGCTCACGCGCAGGTCCATCAGCCTGCCCAGGCGCCTGACGATGGCGAGGCCCAGGCCCATGCCGTCGACGTCACGGTCGCGCTCCTGACGCACGCGATAGAACTCGTTGAAGATGCTGTCGAGGTGGCCGACGGCGATGCCCCGGCCCCGGTCGTAAACCTCGATGGCGAGCCCCTGGCCGCGACGCCGACAGGCGATCAGCACCGGCTTGCCCGGCGCGTATTTCAGCGCGTTGGACAGCAGGTTCTGCAGCATGGTGGTGAGCAGCGCCGGATCTGCGCGCACATGCAGTGGCGGGCAATGCAGACGGATCTCGACCCCGGCCCAGCGCGTCGCCTCGGCATTCTGCTGGATGAGTTGCTGCAGCAGAGGACGCAGCTCCAACGTCTCCATTCGCGGCACTACCTTGCCGCTGTCCAGCGAGTACATGTCGAGAATCGAGCGGAACAGGCGCGCGACGCTGTGCAGCGACTTGTCGATGTTCTCCACCAGGCGCCGCTGCTCGGCGCCCAGGTCGCTGTCGCGCAGGCAGGCGGTAAACAGGCTGATGGAGTGAACCGGTTGCCGCAGGTCATGACTGGCCTGCGCGAGGAACTGCGACTTGGCCCGGTTCGCCGCCTGTTCGGCCTCGGCGGCTTCGCGGGCGCGCTTGAGCAGCGTGTGCAGGTAGGCAGGCGCCATCAGGGCCGTCAGCAGCAGCGTCGCCACCAGGTAAGGCTGCGACTGCCAGTACTCCGACATGCAAGCGGTCAGGATCAGGGACAGCAACGCCATCAGCGTCGCCCGCAACAGGTAGCCGAAGCCGTAGCGCAACCCGTAGCCGATCGTGACCCAGACCAGGATTGCATAGATCGGCAGCATCAACTGACCACCGTTGACCAGTGTCAGGGTGATCCCCGTGTAGTCGTTGAGCATGGTGAGCATGCGCCGCCAGGGGCGGTTTCCCGGACGGCGCATGACGTCGCAGCGAATGATCATCGCCAGCACCAGCAACGCTGCGTACAGCGCCAGCGCCTTCCAGACCGGGCCAGGCTCCATCAGCGAATAGCGGTAGAGCAGCACGGTATAGCTGCTGACGATCGCCACGAAAATCAGCCGTACTCCGGCCTGGGCGAGCTCGGTATCGTAGGAAACGGAACCCTTCCTGGGCATGCTGACACTCCCTGCTGAAACAGCTTTCGTCGTTACCCCGACACCTTAGGCCCTGGGCAGCGAACGCGGCAAGGACCATAGGCGGGCACTAGTACACCCGTACTATTCCTGGCCTGGCAGCCCCTTCCTAGAATCGCGGACAACGCTTCGGCACTGGGCCGAGGCCTGGTGATCGAAGGGAATGTCCGATGAATATCAATGGAAGCCTGGGCTTGGTCCTAGGTGCTGCCGTAATGACGGCGCTGACCGGCTGCCTGCCACAGAACACGCAGAGCCAGGGCCTGCAGAATGCCCAGATGGCCAATGACCCATGCGCCCCGAGCGCAACCAGCAGCCTGATCGAAACCGGTCGCAGTCTGCTGGACATGGCCAACACCGTGCTCGAGACGCAGCAGAGTTTCAACGGCAACTCCGCCACCTACACCCAGCGCATGCAGGTCGCGGAGAACGCCCAGCGGGTCAACCAGGGGCAGAACGTGCTGAACAACGTCGAGAAACTGGCCGGTACCAACCAGCAACCCTGCGTAGCGCCCGCACCAACCAGCGCGACGCGCTGAGCGTGCTCCCTCACAGGCGCACGTCGAACTTGTCCAGCAACAGTTCCCCGGGAACGTCCGCGCTGACCAGTTGATTGCGCCCGCGCTGCTTGCCCCGGTACAGGCGGCGGTCGGCGCTGCGGTAGAGTTCGGCGGCGCTGCGTCCATCCGCTGGCCAGGCGGCCAGGCCGAAGGTGGCCGACAGCGCGATCAGTTGGCCGTCGTACTCCAGCGGCTGCTCGGCGACCTGCTCGCGGAGCAGCTCCACCAGCGGCTCGGCGCCCGCACTGTCGGTGTGCCGCAGCAACAGGCCGAACTCCTCGCCGCCCAGGCGCCCGAGGAAATCCGTCACGCGCAGGCGGTGCTGGAGTATCTGGCAGATGTGCTGCAGGGCCATGTCCCCCGCCTCGTGCCCCCACTGGTCGTTGACCTGCTTGAAGTGGTCGACGTCGAGCAGCGCCAGCACCAGGTGCCCGTTGCTGCGCTCGACCTCCTGGATGCTGCGCTGCAAGGCATGCTGGAAGCTGCCACGGCTGGCCACGCCGGTCAGCGAATCGGTCTGCGCCAGGCGCTCCAGCTCCAGATGGGCCTGCATGCGCAAGCCATCGTAGATATGCACGAAGACCAGGATGAGGACACCGCACAGGGCCGCATTGCCCAGGTCGATCAGGCCACGGGTATCCAGGTTCAGGCGGTTGTCGGCGAAGTACAGCAACAGGCCGGCGAGCATGAACGGCGCGGTCAGCAGAAAGGCGCGCTGCTTGCCCAGCAGCAGGTAGGCCAACAGCGGAATCATGTACAGCCAGACGAACGCCGCCGCTGAGGCATCCGGCATGACGATGATGTAGAGGATGAAACAGAAGGTCGGGACCAGGTACAGGTAGATCCACAGGTTGAGGTGGCGCGCACGCCCGATGCGGCTGGCGCCGAACAGCAGCAACGCGGTGCACAGCACTTCGATGATGGCGAACGGATAGTTGCCGGCCAACGCCTGCAGCACGGCAAAGCCACCCAGGGTCAGCCCCGTTGCCAGCAGGATGGTACGCATCAGCGCACGCTTGCCCGACTCACGCAGCCCTTCGCAGTGCTCCGTGCCTACATCCCTGTGCTCGTTATAGTCACCATCGCCCATGTTCTTGCCCAGCGGTACCGCCCTCAGTGGTGCGCAGCCCCCCGCTGCGCACCATCTGCCAACTATAGACGCTGTCGCGCCTTTTACACCGCGTAGCCCAGCACTCGCGGCAACCACAGGGCGATTTCCGGGAAGATCGCCACCAGCAGCAGCGCACTGGACATCACCACCACGAACAACGCGGCCCAGCCCACGGTCTGCTCGAGACGGATCTTGGCGACCTCGGCCGTGACCATCAGGTTGATCGCCACCGGAGGGGTGAACTGGCCGATGGCGATGTTCATCGCCAGCAGGATGCCGAACCACACCGGATTCCAGCCGAAGTGCTGCATCACCGGGATGAGGATCGGCATCAGGATCAGGTAGATGGAAATCGCATCGAGCAGCATGCCCGCCAGCAGCACGGCGAGCATCACCAGTGCCAGCAATACCCAGCCGTTGTCCGACAGCGAGATCAGCCATTCGGCCAGGTGGCGGAAGGTGCCGAGCATGGTGCCGGCCCAGGCGAAGATGCCGGCCAGGGCGATGATCAGCATGACCACCCCGGAGATCACCGCCGCCTCGCCACACAGGCGCCAGAGGCCTCGCCAGTCCAGCTCGCGGGTGAGGAACAGGCCGACCAGCACGCCGTAGGTGACACCGGCCACCGCCGCTTCGGTCGGAGTGAATAGGCCGCTGCGCAGCCCGCCGAGGATCAGCACCGGGGCGAACAGCGCCGGCAGCGCCTGTTTGAAGCTCTCCCCCAATGCCGGGCGCTCACCCTGCTCCGGGGACTCCCAGCCGTAGCGGCGCGACAGCAGCCAGGCCGGCAGCAGCAGCACCAGGCCGGCGATGATGCCGGGGAACAGGCCGGCGGCGAACAGCGCGCGCAGGTCCACGCCGGGCACCACGATGGAGTAGAGGATCAGCGCGATCGACGGCGGGATCAGGATCGCCGTGGACGCCGAGGCAGCGATCAGGGTGGCCGAGAATGGCTTGGGATAGCCTGCCCGGGTCATGCTCGGCAGCATCACCATGGCCACCGCAGCGGCATCCGCCGGACCGGAGCCGCTCATGCCGCCCATGATCAGGCACACCAGCACCGCCACCAGCGCCAGGCCGCCATGACGCGGGCCGATCAGCGCCTGGGCGAAGCGCACCAGGCGCAAGGCCACTCCGGCCTTCTCGAACACCAGGCCGGTGAGAATGAACAGCGGAATGGCGATCAGCGGGTACTTGGCCACGCCGTTGTAGGTGTTGGTACCCAGGGTGGCGAGCATGTCCGGCGACAGGCCGGCGATGATGCCGATGGCGCCGGACAGCCCCAGGGCAAAGGCCACCGGCACACCGAGCGCCAGCAGCACGACGAAGCTGAGGATCAACCAGAGATCAGGGCTCATCGCTGATCCTCCCGCGCAGGCGATCCAGGGTCATCTGGCTCAGCCGCACGAACACCAGCAGCGCCAGGATCGGCAGCCACACCACGTACCACCAGTTGGGCAGGCCGAGCCCCGGCGACTGCGACTCCCACTGGTATTCCTCCCAGGCGAACTGGCCACCGAACCAGCACACCAGCCCCAGTACCAGCACGCCAGCCAGCCACTGCAGCAGGATCAGCGGCGTGCGCAGGCGCGGGAACAGGCGCTCGAGCAGGCCGATACGGATGTGCCGGTTGCTGCGCATGGCCACGCTGGCACCGGCGAAGGTCAGCACCACCAGCAGGAACACCGAGATTTCCTCGGTGAACGCGAAAGAAGCATCGGTGAAATAACGCACCACGACGTTGGCCAGGCTGATCAGACTGATGATCACCAGGGCCAGGGTGGCGAGCGCGCGCTCCAGTGGCGCGTCGACTTGCTTGCTCATAAGAACCTCGAACGACCGGCTCGGCGTGATTCAGCAGAAGGGCGACTCTCCCCAACCCCTCTCCCATGAACGAGAGAGGGGAGCGGATCGGTATCGCGCGACAGACCTGCAGCACCACGCCGCAAAGCCCTTGGGCTTGCGGTCAGATGAAACGGATCAGGGCTGGGCCACGGCCTTGCGCGCGGCGTCCATCAGCGCATCGCCGATACGCGGTGCCCATTTCTCTTGCACGCTGGCAGTGGCCTCGACGAACGCGGCACGCTCGGCCTCGCTCAGTTCGATCACCTCCACGCCACGCTCGCGGATGTCTGCCAGACGCTGGGCCTGGGCATTGCGCGACAGCTCGATCTCCCACTTGCCGGCATCGCGCGCGGCCTGGCTGAGCAGCTCGCGGTCGGCTTCCGGCATGGCTTTCCAGACGCGCTGGTTGACCGCGAAGATCAGCGGGTCGGCCATGTAGTTCCACAGGGTCAGGTACTTCTGGCCGACCTGGTCGATCCGCGCCACGTCGAACACCGACAGCGGGTTTTCCTGGCCGTCCACCGCACCGGTGGTCAGCGCCGGCTTGGCGTCGGCCCAGCTCATCTGCGTGGGGTTGGCGCCGAGGGCAGTGAAGGTGTCCTGAAACAGCGGCGAGCCGACCACACGGATCTTCAGGCCCGCCAGATCGGCCGGGCTGCGTACCGGCTTGGCCGAGTTCGACAGCTGACGGAAGCCGTTCTCGCCCCAGGCCAGCGGCACGATGCCGCGCTGCTCGATGGCGGCGAACGCCAGCTTGCCGCCTTCACCCTGGGTGATGGCGTCGAGGTCGGCGTCGTTCTGCATCAGGAACGGCAGGGAAAACAGGTTGAGTTCCGGGACCTGCGGCGACCAGTTGATGGTCGAACCCACGGCCATGTCGATCAGGCCGGAGCGCATGGCGGAGAACTCCTTCGTCTGGTCGCCAGCCACCAGTTGCGCATTGGGGTACACGCGCAGGGTGATGCGCCCTTCGGAGCGTTCGTTGACCAGGTCGGCCCACTTCTGTGCGGCCTGGCCCCAGGGGAAGGCATCCGACAGGACCGTGGACACGGAATATTCGCGTGCCTGCGCGGTGGCGCACAGGGCAGTCAGCGCAGCGCCGGCGGCGAGCGCGGAAAAGAGTCGCTTGAGTTTCATCGGGGCGTCCTTGTATGGATCTTGGTCGTTGTCGTTGTGGCACCGGGCAAGGGTGCGGATCCAGCGGCGAACGGGTGGCTCGCCTGGCGCGCCAGGTTGGCACGCGAGAGGGACACGGCAGGTGTCACGACTGCCGGGCAGGCCTTGTGGGCGATCGGCAGGTGCCAGCGGGTTACGCATAGCCGCCTAACTATTCCAGAAGCGCGCGCCGAATGCCATTGTCCGATGTCCGTCGACGTTGCCCGCTGGCAGCGCCGCCAACCATAATCAGCGGCTTGTGACTTCGGATATTCGCCCATGGCCATCTCTCGCGACGACCTCGACCAGCACGGCCTGATCATCGGTGTGTCGCCCGAGCGTTTTCGCGCGGTGGCCATGCCGCTGCTGTTCGACCACCTGAACGCCCAGTGCGAGGGCACCATCGCGGTCAATCGCCAGGCGCGCATCGTCTGGATCAACGACAAGTACGCGCAGAAGGTCGGCATCGCCGATCCGCGTACCGCACTGGGCAAGGAGATCGAGGAAGTGCTGCCGGCCAGCCGCCTGCGCGAGGTGGTCGAGAGCGACCAGCCGAGCATGCTCGACCTGATGGCCTTCGGCAGCGAACACTTCGTGGTCACCCGCATCCCGCTGCGCGACGAGGACGGCACCCTGGTCGGTGCGCTGGGCTTCGTCCTGTTCGACCGCGCCCGCCATCTCAAGCCGCTGATGGCCAAGTACAACAACCTGCAGAGCCAGTTGCTCGCCACCCAGCACGAGCTGGCCAAGGCCCGTCGGGCGCGCTACACCATCGCCGGCTTCATCGGCGCCAGCGCCGCGGCCAGCGAGGTCAAGCGCCAGGCCCGGCGCGCCGCGCAACTGGACGCCACGGTGCTGATCCGCGGCGAGACCGGCACCGGCAAGGAGCTGCTGGCCCAGGGCATCCACAACCTGTCGCCGCGGGCCAACGGCCCCTTCGTCGCGGTCAACGTCGCCGCGATTCCGGAAACCCTGGTCGAGGCGGAGCTGTTCGGCACCGCACCGGGCGCCTTCACCGGCGCCGAGCGCAAGGGGCGCATCGGCAAGTTCGAGGTGGCCAACGGCGGCACGTTGTTCCTCGACGAGATCGGCGACCTGCCGCTGCCGTTGCAGGCCAAGCTGCTGCGTGTGCTGCAGGAACAGGAGGTCGAGCCGCTCGGCTCCAACCAGGTCAAACCGCTGAACGTGCGGGTGATCGCCGCCACCCATATCGACCTGGAGGCCAAAGTCGCTGCCGGGCAGTTCCGCGACGATCTCTACTACCGCCTCAACGTGCTGGCCCTGCGCGTGCCACCGCTGCGCGAACGGGCCAGTGACATCCCCGCGCTGATCGAACACCTGCTCGACGACCTGGCCAACCGTTCCGGCCTGGCGCCGCTGGAGCTGACGGACGACGCACTGGCGCTGCTCTACGCCCAGCCCTGGCGCGGCAACGTGCGAGAGCTGCGCAACCTGCTGGAGCGGGCGCAACTGGCGCTGGATGGCCGCCTGGATGGTGAAACCCTGCGTGACCTGCTGGTGGACCCGGTAGCACCGAGCGAGCCGGGGCCCGTTGCGCCGGTAGTGGCGAGCCCGGCGGGGACGCTGGCCGAACAGCTGGCGCAGGTCGAACGCCAGGCGCTGCAGGCGGCACTCACGGCCGCCGCCGGCAATCGCCAGCAGGCCGCCGAACGCCTGGGAATATCCCGCGCCGGGTTCTACGCCAAGCTGGCGCAGCATGGCCTTGGACGCAGGGGCTAAGCGGACCAGTTGTGGGAGCGGTCACTGGCGGGTTGCACCCGCCCTACGCATTTGGCGTATGCATTCACCGTAGGAGCGGCTTCAGCCGCGATGCTCTTTCGCAGTCCTTCGCGGCTGAAGCCGCTCCTACAGAGATCATTGCCAACCACAGGTACGTAGCCCGGATGAAATCCGGGGAACAGGCACCACGACAGCCCCGGATTGCATCCGGGCTACGGCGCCGGACTTTCAGCGAACCGGCCATTGGCGGGTTGCACCCGCCCTACGCATTCGTCGTACACAGTCACCGTAGGAGCGGCTTCAGCCGCGATGCTCTCTCGCCCCCCTTCGCGGCTGAAGCCGCTCCTACAGAGATCGTTGCGAACCACAGGTACGTAGCCCGGATGAAATCCGGGGAACAGGCACCACGATGACCCCGGATTGCATCCGGGCTACGGTGCTGGACCTTCAGAGAGCCGGTCATTGGCGGGTTGCACCCGCCCTACGCATTCGTCGTATGCAGTCGCCCGACACAGTGACCGTAGGATCGGCTTCAGCCGCGATGCTCTTTCGCAGCCCTTTGCGGCTTAAGCCGATCCTACAGATATCGTTGCCAACCGCAGGTACGTAGCCCGGATGAAATCCGGGGAACAGGCACCACAATGGCCCCGGATTGCATCCGGGCTACTGCGCCACCAAGTATCCAGATCTCTGGAATACCTACTCGCACAAGTCCACAAATCTGGACTAAATCCATGAATCTGGACACTCATTCACCTATATCCACCACGCCCCTGCCTGCCAAACCCGCCTGAAATCCCCCAGCCACAGGCCTTTGCGCCCTATCGACCAAAGTCTCACCCGAGACTGGCACGACTCTGGCTCTATAGCCGTCAAGGGCGCACTGCCGCACACGCGCCTGCTCATACAACGGCCCAGCGCCGCTAGAACAACAACAAAAGGAATCACCCATGGGTACCCTCGGTATTCTGCTGTCGCTCGCATTGTTAATGTACCTCGCCTATCGCGGCATCAACGTCCTTATCCTCGCCCCGCTCCTGGCCCTGCTGGCACTGCTGTTCGCTGGCGACATCGGCCTGCTGCTGCCCACCTACACCCAGGTGTTCATGAAAGCCATGGGCGGCTACGTGATCCAGTTCTTCCCGTTGTTCCTGCTGGGCGCACTGTTCGGCAAGTTGATGGACGACTCAGGTTCGGCCCGCGCCATCGCCCACGGCATCGTCGCCAAGGTCGGCAGCGAGCGCGCCATCCTGGCCATCGTGCTGGCCTGCGGCATCCTCACCTACGGTGGCGTGTCGCTGTTCGTCGTGGCCTTCGCCGTGTACCCGATCGGCGCCGCGCTGTTCCGTGAAGCGGGCATTCCCAAGCGCCTGATCCCCGGTGCCATCGCCCTCGGCTCGTTCACCTTCACCATGACCGCGCTGCCCGGTACGCCGGCGATCCAGAACGCCATCCCCAATCCCTTCTTCGGTACCGACGCTTTCGCCGCACCGGGCCTGGGCGTGATTGCCGGGCTGATCATGTTCGGCCTCGGCACCTGGTGGCTCACCGCACAGTCGCGCAAGCTGATGGCGGCAGGCGAAGGCTACGGCGAACACCGTGACGATCCGGTCGTCGAGGAGCGCCGCGACATTCCCGGCTTCTGGCTGGCGCTGCTGCCGATCTTCGTGGTGATCGGCCTGAACTTCCTGATGGCCAAGCAGATTCTCCCGGCGGTGGACACCAGCTACCTGGCCAAACCGGAGTTCGGCGGTCTGCAGGATGCCAGGTCGCTGATCGGTATCTGGTCGATCATCGTCGCCCTCGGCGTGGCCATCGTGCTGCTCATCGGCCTGCACTGGAAGCGCTGGATGGACCTGAAGAAGAGCGTCAACGACGGCGCCTTCGGCTCCATGCTGCCGATCCTCAACACCGCCGCCGAGGTGGGCTACGGCACGGTGATCGCATCGCTGGCCGGCTTCGTCGTCATCCGTGACCTGGTGCTGGGCGTCTCGAGCAACCCGCTGATCTCCGAAGCGGTGGCGGTGAATATCCTCGCCGGCATCACCGGCTCGGCGTCCGGCGGCATGTCCATCGCGCTGAAGACCCTCGGCGAGCAATACCTGACCCTGGCCACCGCCGCCGGCATCAGCCCCGAGCTGCTGCATCGCGTCGCCGCCATGGCCTCCGGCTGCATGGACACCCTGCCGCACAACGGCGCGGTGATCTCGCTGCTGGCGATCTGCAAGCTCACGCACCGCGAGTCGTACAAGTTCATCTTCGTCAACACCGTGGCCTTCCCGATGATGGCCCTGGCCGTGGTGATCACCCTGGGCACCCTGTTCGGCAGTTTCTGACGAGGCAGGTGAAGCCTGCACTCAGGCACGGAGGGTTGACGTACAGCGGTACGCAGCCCTCCCCGCCTGGGCGCAGGCAGCTCCCCGTAGCGCAATGTGTTCAATCGTTTTTCGAGTACCCGCCATGAGCAAGATCATGACCGCCGCCGCCGCCGTGGCGCGCATCCCGGACAACGCCAACCTGGCCACCGGTGGTTTCGTCGGCATCGGCTTCGCCGAGCAGATCGCCATCGCCCTGGAGCAGCGCTTTCTCGCCGAGCAGGCGCCCCGCGACCTGACCCTGGTGTACGCCGCCGGGCAAGGCGACGGCAAGGGTCGCGGCCTCAACCACCTGGCCCACGAGGGCCTGGTGCGCCGTGTGATCGGTGGCCACTGGGGCCTGGTGCCGGGGCTGCAGAAGCTGGCCGTAGACAACCGCATCGAGGCCTATAACCTGCCGCAGGGGGTGATCTCCCAGCTGTTCCGCGACATCGCCGCCGGCAAGCCGGGGCAGCTGTCCCGTGTTGGCCTGGGCACCTACGTCGACCCGCGGCATGGTGGCGGCAAGCTCAACGCGCGCACCACCACCGACCTGGTGCGGCTGATGCCCATCGACGGCGAGGACTACCTGTTCTACCCCAGCTTTCCGGTGCATGTCGGCGTGGTCCGCGCCACCAGTGCCGATGCCGACGGCAACCTCAGCTTCGAGCGCGAGGCGCTGACCATCGAGAGCCTGGCCATCGCCATGGCTGCGCGCAACAGCGGCGGCCTGGTCATCGCCCAGGTCGAGCGCGTGGTCGAACGTGGCTCGCTCAACCCGCGCCAGGTGAAGATTCCCGGCATCCTGGTGGACTGCGTGGTGGTGGCCGAACCCGCCAACCACCAGCAGACGTTCGCCACCGCCTACAACCCGGCCTTCGCCGCAGAAACCCGGGTACCGGTGAACAGCCTGGCACCCATGCCGCTGGACGTGCGCAAGCTGATCGCCCGCCGTGCGGCGCTGGAGCTGCAGGCCGGGGCGGTGGTCAATCTCGGCATCGGCATGCCCGAGGGCGTCGCCGCTGTGGCCGCCGAAGAAGGTGTGATCGAGCGCCTGACGCTCACCGCCGAACCCGGCGTGATCGGTGGCGTGCCGGCCTCGGGCCTGGACTTCGGTGCCGCCAGCAACCACAGCGCGCTGCTCGACCAGCCCTACCAGTTCGACTTCTACGACGGCGGCGGCCTGGACATCGCCTTCCTCGGCCTGGCCCAGGCCGACGCGGCGGGCAACCTCAACGTGTCCAAGTTCGGTTCGCGCCTGGCCGGTGCCGGTGGCTTCATCAACATCAGCCAGAACGCCAAGCAGGTGGTGTTCGTCGGCACCTTCAGCGCCGGCAAACAGGACATCCGCATCGAGGATGGCCAGCTGCGCATCGTCGAGGATGGCGACATGCGCAAGTTCGTCGGCGAAGTGGAACACCGCACCTTCGCCGGCCAGCTGGCCGCCGAACGTGGCCAGCCGGTGCTCTACGTCACCGAACGCTGCGTGCTGCGCCTGACCCGTACCGGCCTGGAGCTGATCGAGGTGGCACCGGGCGTGGACATCGACCGCGACATACTCGCGCGCATGGACTTCGCCCCCATCGTGAACCAGCCCAGGCTGATGGATGCACGACTGTTCAGGCCCGAGCCCCTCGGGCTGGCCCACTCACTGGGCACTCTTTGAGCGTGAACTTGCGGGCCTGAACGGGCCCGTTTTTTTGCCCGGAGCCAGCGCGCCTTGCAGGACGGCCCCCGCCTCACCGCTCCACCCTAGGTCTCTTCACCCAGCTTATGCCGCGCGGCGTACAGGCAAATCATCTCCATCGCCAGAGTGGCTGCGGCCAGCGCGGTGACCTCGGCGTTGTCGTAGGGTGGCGCCACCTCGACCACATCCATTCCGACCAGGTTGATACCGCGCAGACCACGCAGGATCTCCAGCGCCTGATGACTGGAAAGCCCTCCGCAGACCGGTGTGCCGGTGCCAGGGGCGAAGGCCGGATCGAGACAATCGATATCGAACGTCAGATAGACCGGGTGCTCGCCCACCCGTGCACGAATGCGCTCGGCGATCTGCTCCGGCGTGCTGCGGTGCACTTCGCGGGCATCGAGCACCTGGAAGCCCATGACGTCATCGTTGGTGGTACGCAGGCCGACCTGTACCGAACGCGCAGGGTCGACAAGGCCCTCACGCGCGGCGTGATAGAACATGGTGCCGTGGTCGATGCGCTGGCCCTCCTCGTCTGGCCAGGTATCGCTGTGCGCATCGAAGTGAATCAGCGCCAGCGTGCCGTGTTTCTTCGCATGCGCCTTGAGCAGTGGATAGCTGATGAAGTGATCGCCACCCAGGGTCAGCAGCGCACTGCCTGCGTCGAGGATGCGCGCTGCGTGTGCCTCGATCGCCGCCGGGGTGTCCTGCGGCGTGCCATGGTCGAAGTAGCAGTCGCCGTAGTCGACACAGGCAAGCAGGTCGAACGGGTCGAACTCCCAGGGAAAATGCCGCGCCCAGGCCGACTGGATCGAAGCGGCACGGATCGCCCTCGGGCCGAAGCGGCTACCGGGACGGTTGGTGGTGGCGGTGTCGAAGGGCACGCCGCTGATGGCCAGGTCCACACCCGCGAGATCTCGGCTGTAGCGTCGGCGCATGAAGCTGGTGATGCCGGCGTAGGTGGGTTCGGCGGCAGTCCCGTAGAGACCGTCGCGGGTGATGGCTTGGTCGTTGTCGAAGGCTTGGTCCATGGTGGCTCTCGCTCTCTCGGGTAAGTGCTCAGTACTGGCTGCGGAACGCCGTCCACAGGCGGGTGCGCCGGCGCTGCTCGCGCAGACTCAGCACCTGCTCGGCGAACAGGCGCTCGCGCACCGCCTCGGGCGGGTAGATATCCGGGTCGCTACGCACCGCATCGTCAAGCAATGGGGTGGCGGCACGGTTGGCATTGGCGAAGAACAGTTCGTTGGTCAGCTCGGCGATTGCCGCCGGCTGCAACATGAAGTCGATGAAGGCGCGGGCGTTCTGCGGGTGTGGCGCGTCCGCCGGGATGGCCATGGTGTCGAACCAGATCAGCGTGCCTTCGCGCGGAATGCGGTAGAGCACCTCGAAGGGCTGCCCGGCCTCGGCGGCGCGTGCGGCAGCCATGCCGGCATCGCCGGTGTAGGTCAGCGCCAGGCAGGTTTCGCCTCTGGCCAGGTCATCGATCTGCCGGGCACTGCCGACGTAGCGCAGGTTGGGTTGCAGCGCGGCGAGCAAGGCGCTGACGGCCTCCAGATCTTCGGCCCGAGCACTGTAGGGCGACTTGCCCAGGTAGTTGAGGGCAACGGCGATCACCTCCTGCGGCGAGTCGAGCACGGAGATGCCGCAATCCCTGAGCGCAGTGGCGTATTCGGGCTTGAACAGCAGGTCGAGGCTGTCCAGCGCCATACCGGGCAGGCGCTGCTCCACGGCCTGCCTGTTGATGGCCAGCCCGACCGTGCCCCAGGTGTAGGGCACGCCGTACTGGTTACCGGGGTCGACACTGGCCAGCTTGGCCAGCAGTTCGGGGTCGAGGTTGACGGCGTTCTGCAGCGTCCCGACCGGCTGCAGCGCCCTGGCCTGGATGGCGCGCGACAGACCGCTGGATGCGGGGAACACGACATCGTAGCCACTGCCCCCGGTCATCAGCTTGCTTTCCAGCACATCGGTGCTGTCGAAGGTGTCGTACTTGACGCGAATGCCGGTCTCGGCCTGGAAGCGCTGGAGCGCCTGCGGTGCCACGTAGTCGGCCCAGTTGTACAGATTGAGCTGCCGGGGCTCCGCCATCAGGGGCGTGGCGACGACCAGGAGCAACAGGCTTGCAGCAAGACGCATGGTTCTATCCTCGGGCAGAGTCGGTTGGCCGTGCCTCTCTGGTGGAGGCTGGGATGTCTGCATCCTGCGCGCAGCGTTGCTTCGGATAAATACGAAGTGTTCTACTCCAACATCGACCGTCATCAATGTATGGAGCCGCCATGCTCAACCAACTGCGCGACCTCGACCTGCAGCTGCTGCGGCTGTTCGTCACCGTGGTGGAAAGCGGCGGTTTCAGCGCCGCACAGGGTGAACTGGGCGTTGGCCAGTCGACCATCAGCACACAGATGGCCAAGCTGGAGACACGCCTCGGCTTTCGCCTGTGCGAACGTGGCAAGGCGGGGTTTCGCCTGACCCCCAAGGGTGAGCAGGTGCTGGCCGCCACACGCAAACTGTTCGCCGCCATTGAAACGTTCAAGGGCGAGGCCCAGGGCATGGCCGACATGCTGCTCGGTGAGCTGCGCATCGGCCTCTCCGAAGCCCTCTCGGACGAGGTGCTGGAGCGTATCGCTGAGGCCATCGGACGCTTTCGCCAGCGCAACCAGGCGGTGCAGATCGAACTGCTCAGCGCCATGCCCGCCGAGCTGGAGCGGCGCCTGCTGCAGGACCAGCTGCAACTGGCCATCGGCTATTTCTCCGGCAGCCAGACGGCACTGGACTACCAGCCGCTGTTCGCCGAACGCCAGCGTCTGTACTGCGGCCGCCAGCACCCGCTGTTCGAACGGCAGACGCTGAGCGTCGATGACCTTCGGGGCTGCGACCGCGTGGTGCACCCCTACCGTTTCATCGCCGCCGACGAGCCCTGGCAGGGCGGCACCAGCAGCGCACGCTGCGAACAGGTGGAAGGGAGCCTCGCGTTCATCCTCTCGGGGGCTCACCTGGGCTACCTGCCCGAGCACATTGCAACCCCCTGGGTAGCCCGTGGCAGCCTGCGCGCACTCCCCGGCGACTGGGATTTCAGCGTGTGCTTTCGCCTGGCGAGCCACCGTGGCCATACCGCCAGCGAGGCGCAAAAGGCCTTCGCCGAAGACCTGTTGCACGGCTTCGGCGAATGACCCCACTCGCACTCGGCACCGCCTGAAACATCCGGGGTCTATAGTGGTGATTCCTTCCTCACCACGCCTTCTGGAGTACACATGAGCAAGACTTACAATGTCGCCGTGCTGGTCGGTAGCCTGCGCAAGGCCTCCATCAATCGCAAACTGGCCCTGGCCCTGGCCGACCTGGCACCCGCCTCGCTGAACCTGGAGATCGTCGAGATCGGCGACCTGCCGCTGTACAACGAGGACGCCGATGGCGACAGCGCACCCGCTACCTATGCGCCATTTCGCAGCAAGCTGAAGGCAGCCGACGCGGTGCTGTTCGTCACCCCCGAGTACAACCGCTCGATCCCCGGTGCGATGAAGAACGCCATCGATGTCGGTTCGCGCCCCTACGGCCAGAGCAGCTTCAGCGGCAAGCCCGGCGCCGTGCTCAGCGCCTCGCCCGGTGCCATTGGCGGCTTCGGCGCCAACCATCATCTGCGCCAGTGCCTGGTGTTCCTCGACGTCCATGTGCTGCAGCAGCCGGAGGCCTACCTTGGTGGCGCCGGCAGCTTCTTCGATGACAACGGCAACCTCAGCGACGGCATCAAGCCGTTCCTGCAGAAGTTCATCGACGCCTACGCGGCCTGGGTCGCGAAACAGGTCGGCTGACGGCAGAAGAAAACACGCCCCGGCGGTAGAACGGGGCGTCGCGACAGACTCGCAAAAGGGTGTTCAGGTCATGTGGGCATGAGCACCCGAGAGGTAATCGAGCACGCGAAACAGCGTGGCGTTGGCCGAGGCGGCGTGCGGCGCGCCGTCACGAATGGCGGCGATGTCCTGTGCAGTGGAGCGCCCCGGTTCGGCCGCGTCCTGCTGCAGGCGCTCGTCCAGGCTGGCGCCGTCGCACTCCAGCTGACACAGCAAACCGATGGCCCGCTCCTGCCAGACGAAGCCCTGCAGCTCGGCGACGGGCGAGCCGTACAAGGCGATGGCGCCGTGCGGCAGGCTGCAGGTCTCGCGCTGCCAGTGCAGCGCCAGCAAACGCGGCGGCAGCATGCGCCCGAGCGGTGACTGGCGTGACGACGCGCATTTCTCCAGCTGCCACCAGCCAACCTGCACGTCCGTATCGGCATGCTGGATACGTGCGCCCAGCGCTTCGGCCAACAACAGGGCACCCAGACCACTGCCGAAGACCCGCTTGCGCGCCAGCAAGGCACGGTGTATCAGGCGCTTCTCGGCGGACATCCACAGGTGATGGCGCTCGTCGTGCACGCTCAACGCACCGTCGAGCAGCATCAGCAGGTCGAACTCATCCAGTCCCGGCAGCGGGGCGCCAGCGTACAGCCGGTGCCAGCTGACCTGGTGCCCGTCCAGCCAGCGGTCCAGCGCCGCAGGGCCGGCACTGGGCGTGTGTTGCAGCAGCGCGATACGCATCAGGCGACCTCCTCACAGCGCTGTTCGACTCGTCGCAATGCCCGGCCCAGACGCCTGAGCATTTCCTCGACATTGCCATGGCTCACCGTCAGGGCCGGCGACAGGCGCAGGCACTCGTCACCCGCCATCCCCAGCAGCAGCCCCTGCTCCCGGGCCGCCCGCTGCACGACGCGCGCACGCTGTCCGATCAATGGCAGGCCGAGCATCAGCCCGTGCCCCCGCAGCGGCCCATGAGCATGACGCCGCGCCAGATGGGCCAGCCCCTCGCGCAGGTGTTCGGCCACCTCACGCGTCTGCGCGAAGAAGCTGCCGTCGAGCACGGCACCCAGCACCGCGACACCGGCCACCGTCAGCAATGCCTCGCCCGGACAGGCCTGCGGCAGCGCATCGGCAGCCGCGTTGGCGATCCGCCCACGCGCCAGCACGGCCGCCAGCGGCAGGCCGCCCGCCAGGGCACTGCCCAGCGTGAATAGGTCGGCGCGCACGCCGTACAGTTCCTCGGCCAGCAGTGCGCCACAACGTCCCATACCACTGCTGCTTTCATCGAGGATCAGTACGGCGCCCTGCTCGCGGCATAGCCGCTGCGCGCCTTGCAGGTATTCCAGTGTCGCCGGCACCACGCCCCTGACGAGCTGCAGCGGCTCGATCAGCACGGCGGCGCAGCGCAGGTCGACCACCGCCGCCAGGGCATCGAGGTCATTGAAGGGGACGCGCAGCACACGCGTCGCCCCGAGCTGCGCGGGCAGCTCGACGTGGCTGCCGTCGAGCACTACCAGGGTGTCGGCGGCGGGGTTCTGTTCCGCCGCCCATTGCAGCGCCAGACGCACCGCCAGCCCGTTGGCTTCGACCGGGCCGCTGCAGAACGCCACGCGTTCGCTGCCGGTCGCCTCGCACAGGCGCGCCGCCAGCTTGAGCTGACCACGGCTGCAGTACTGGCGACCGGGACTGACCAGCAGTTCGGCCTGCCGCCGCAGTGCATCGAGCAGCAACGTCGGGCTGTGCCCCAGGCTGTTGCCGCCCATGCCCTGCTCGAAATCCAGATAGGCCCTGCCTTCGGCATCCCACAGCCAGGAACCCTGGCCGCGCACGAACACCGGCGCGGCACGTTCACCCATCAACTGCAGGCGCGCCATGCTGTCACGCATAACGACGCCCACCCTCGGCCACCACACCCTCCAGCGGCACACCCTGCAGGCGTGCCGACCAGTCCTCCAGGCGCCCGCTGCGCAGGCGCTGCGCCGCGATCTCGCGCCAGCGTGCGGAGAGCGCCGGGCACAGCTGCAGCTGCTGCAGGCCGGCGCGCTCCATGGGGAAGTGGTAGAAATGCTGCAGCGCCTGCGCCACGCTGAGGCTCGGGTAGCTGCGCTGGACCAGCTCGAAGGGCATCTCGGCACTGACGAACCCTGGCCTGAGCACGCGGTAGAACCAGCCGCAGCGGCCACTGTCCTGTACCGCCCTGGCCAGTTCCGGGTTGGCACCCGGGCGGTTGAGGCGATAGCAGGGCGAGCGCGGCTGGCTCACCTGCAATAGCACGTCCCCCCAGCGGAAGATATCGCCGATGCACACCTGCTCCTCGCTCAGCCCGCGGCTGGAAAGGTTTTCCCCGAAGCTCGACAGCGGCCACTGCAGCTCGGGGTAATGCGAGCGCCAGTAGGCATAGTGCTCGCTCGGCAAGTGGTGCAAGGCGCGCTCCGGCCCGCCATGGAAGCGTGCATCGCCCTGTTCGTCCTGGCCCAGCCCCTGGGGCCACAGCCACAGACGGTGCTCAGCCCGCTGCTTGCAGCGCGCGGCACTGAGGCCACCGCCAATATCTTCAGCTTTACCTATGAATACACCCAGGATCTCGACCTGCTTCACCGACCGCTCCGGCCTTATCGGCTGTTGATCATGCGGCTAGACTAGGGAGCATCGGGCCATTTTGACATTTCGATTTCCCTGCTTGATTCATAATCAGAACTTATGGATTTTCGCCAACTCCGCTATTTCGTCGCGCTCTACGAGGAAGGTCACGTCGGCCGTGCCGCCGAGCGCCTGAGCATTTCTCAACCGGCGCTGTCGCAGCAGATCCGCCAGCTGGAGGGCGATCTGGATGTCGGCCTGTTCCAGCGCAATGGCCGACGCCTGCTGCCGACGCTCGCCGCGCATACGCTGTACAACCACGCGGTGCCGCTGCTGGACGGCATGGAGCGGGCCCGCGAGGCGCTGCGCAGCTTTCGTGGGCCGGGGCCGCGCAGCCTGTCCATCGGCGTGTTGCAGACGGTCAATGCCAGCCTGGTGCCGCTGCTGCTGGAGCGTCTGCAGCAGGCGCAGCCACAGCTGGTGGTGAAGCTCTTCGAGCTGTCCGGCGTGGACATCGAGCGGCGCCTGCTCAGCGGCGGTCTGGACATCGGCATCGGCTTCCTGCCGCCGCGCCAGCCGGGCCTGCACAGCCTGGCGCTGTACGAGGACGAACTGCAGCTGGTGGTGCAGGACGATCATCCGCTGCGCGACTTCCGCAAGGTCTCGCTGAGCCAGGCGGCGGAACTGCCGATGCTGCTGCTCGGCGAAGAGTTTCGCGTACGCCAGATCTGGCAGGAACAGCTCGCCCTGCTCGGTCGCCGGCCCCAGGTACAGGCCGAGCTGAACCATATGAACGGCATCCTCGACAGCCTGCCGCACACCACGCTGGCCAGCGTGCTGCCGGGCCGCGCGCGGCAGATGCACGCCCATCACGGGCTGCTCTGGAAGCCCCTCAGCGAGCCGCGCATTCCCCTGCAGGTGGGCCTGGTCTACCGCGACGCACAGCGCCAGCAGGCGATGATCGACCTGCTGCGTAGCGCACTGGACGGCGCCTGGGAAACACCCTGACCCATGGGTGATTGCCGATATGCCTTCACCCACGGCCTGAATGACACTCGCCACTAGACCGACCGGTCTACATAATTCAGCCATGAACAAGAGCACACGTGACAAGCTGATCGATGCCATGATCGACGCCCTGCAGCGCAAGGGCCTGCATGGTGTCGGCCTGAGCGAACTGCTGGCCAGCGCCGGCGCTCCCAAGGGCAGCCTCTACCACCACTTTCCGGGCGGCAAGAGCGAACTGGCGGTCGCCGCCATCGAACGCGTCGGCCAGCGCGCGGAGAAGGCCTTCGCCACGCTCTTCGAGCGCCAGCCCGACCCGCTCGATGCCCTGGCCACCTGGCTGCACGGCGCCCTCGACCAGTTGCAGGGCAGCGCTTTCGAGAGTGGCTGCCCGCTGGCCGCCGTGGCCCTGGAAAGCGGCCCGGCCGACAGCGAGATTCGTGCAGCCCTGGCCAACGCTTTCAGCGCCATTCGCCAAGCCCTGCAACAGCAGTTGCAACGCCACGGCTACCCCCAACCGGAGGGGCTCTCCGCCCTGTTCGTCGCACTCTACGAAGGCGGCCTGCTGCAAGCACGCGCCGCCGACAGCAGCGAGCCACTGAAACAGGCCGCTACCACCCTGCTCCACCTGACCCGCCAGCAGCACACGGAGGCCAGCCAGCATGACCGCATCCATTCGCAGTGAAACCCTGTCCCTGCTCGCCCTCGACGACTACCCGTTGACGGCGACGCGCTACCACGCCGAACAGGCGCACGCGCAATTGCTGATCGCCGGTGCCACCGGCGTGCCGCAGGGTTTCTACCGGCGCTTCGCCGAGCATGCCGCGCGCCGCGGCTTCAATACCCTGACCCTGGACTACCGTGGCGTCGGCCAATCCAGGCCCGCTACTTTGCGCGGTTTCGAGATGGAATATCTGGACTGGGCGCACCTCGACCTGGCTGCGGCAGTCGACCAGCACCGGCATGCCGAACGGCCGCTGTACATGATCGGCCACTCGTTCGGCGGGCACGCCTTCGGCCTGCTGCCCAACCATGATCAGGTCGCCGGCTTCTACACCTTCGGCACCGGCGCCGGCTGGCATGGCTGGATGCCCAGGGCCGAGCAGGTGCGTGTACTGGCCATGTGGCGGCTGATCGGCCCGCTGATGACGCGCTACAAGGGCTACCTGGCCTGGAGCAAGCTGGGCATGGGTGAAGACCTGCCAATGGGCGTCTACCGGCAGTGGAAACGCTGGTGCCGCTACCCGCGCTATTTCTTCGACGACCCGCAGATGCCGGGCCTGGCCGAACGCTTCGCCCAGGTCGTCACCCCCGTGATGGCGCTCAATACGCTCGATGACCTGTGGGCGCCACCGGCCTCACGCGACGCCTTCATGGCCGCCTACGTCAATGCGCCGTACCAGGCGCGCACACTCGATTCCCAGGCCGAGGGGCTGGGCAATGTCGGTCACATGGGCTACTTCCGTCCGGCCGCGCAGCGCCTGTGGGACGAGACGCTGGACTGGTTCGAGCAATTGCAGGCCGAGCGGCAGGCGGCGTGAGCGCCACGCGACGGCGCCGTCGCTGCATCAGCGTGTGACGATTGCCGTTGCGGAAATTCGAAAGCCGGAAAAAAGAAAACCCCGCGATTGCGGGGCCTTGCAGACTGTTGTCCTGACATCCTTGATCTGCTCACCGTCCTGGTGGCTGTCCAGTGTGTCCCTGTTCGTTTGTGCGCTTCCTGCGCTGAATCCATGGAAAGAAGAGTACGCCCGTACCTGAAACACCGACAGTGGTGATAATCGGGACATCATGTAAGCCATGACTTACACGCTTTCACCCCGCAGTTGAGGCCACGCTGCGGCGCCCGTTGCCACGCGCCTCAGGGTCCTTTGCGCACCTTGCAAATGCTGGCGCAATGCCTCGTGCTTTTGTGACGCACGTCTTGCTAGACTTCACTTTGTCCTACAAGAAACCTCCCCCGGCAATGGCAGCCAAAGCATGCGTACGGTCATCCTGTTTCTGGGTTGCCTGGCAACCTGCGTCAGCGTTTCCGCTCTGGGCAGCGGACAAAGTCAGTTGGGCAACGTCAAGCAAGCCATCGACCAGGCGTTCTGGCAGAGCCTCTATGGCAATGGCGGCACTACGCTGTATTGCGGCAAGGCGTTCGAGAGTGGCGGCGGCGCACTCACCGCCAGCCCGATCTACAGCAGCAAGCAGCTCAAGAGCGCCATGCGCTGCGTGACCGATCGTCAATGCACGATCATGAACCCACGCTATCCCTACATCGCCGCCGACCTGCACAACCACTACCCGGCCCTGACCCGGGTGGAGCTGGTCAGACGCAATGCGCAGTTCGGCGAGCTGGGTGACGATGTATCGAGCAAGTTCGCCGATATCGGCTGCGACATGAAGAACAGCTTCCAGCTGGTCGAGCCGCGCGACGAAGCCAAGGGCAATATCGCCCGGGCGATCTTCTACATGCACGTGGAATACGACCTGCCCATCGTCGGCCTGATACCGATGTTCAAGGCCTGGCACCGCCTGGACCCGCCCGATGCCGATGAAAGGGCGCGCAACGACAGGATCGAGGTGCTGCAAGGCACGCGCAACCGCTTCATCGACGACCCGGACCTGGTGGATCAGTTGATCGGCGACTGAGCCGACGCAGTGGCAAGCGCCTTGAGCGCGACAGGACGGCTGCGGATCGCCTCGCCCAGCGCCTAGCTTCTGCGCTTGTGCAGCGAACGCAGCTTGTAGCGCTCGCCCGGATGGATCAGGCGCGCATAGCTGATCAGATGGTCACCCGACCAGGTCCGCCGGATCACGCTCAGGCAGGGCATGGCGGGGTCGATCTGCAACTGCTCGGCGGTACGCGCATCCACCAGCACGGCCTCGACCACATGCTCGACATCAGACATCGGGCTGCTCGCCACCAGCACCTCGTTGGGCGTGCGCTGGCTGAAATCGGTCTGCAGGTAGTCCGGCACCCAGCGCGGATTGACGAAGCGATCCTCCAGCTGGATCGGCAGGCCATCCTGCAGGTGCACCAGCACGCTGTGAAACACCTCGGCCCCCAGGCGCACGCCCAGGCGCAAGGCGACCTCGTCGTCCGCCGCGATGGCCTCGCAGCGCAGCACCTGGTTGGAATAGGCATGGCCGCGACCACGCACTTCACTGGCGATATTCATCACCTCGTGCAGCGGCGATTCGGCCTTGCGGTCGGTGACGAAGGTGCCCAGGCCGGCCTGGCGTACCAGGTAGCCCTTCTGCACCAGATTCTGGATCGCCTTGTTGGCGGTCATGCGGCTGACGGAGAAATCGCGGGCCAGCTGCTCTTCCGGCGGAATCTGGTGATTGACCGGATAAGCACCGCCGTGAATGCGTTCGAGCAGAAAATCCTCGATGGCCTTGTAGCGCGGGGTGGTGGTCACGAAAGCTCCTTGGTGAATCCGGCTGCGCGGATGATAACGCGACAACCGCCGTTCGCTGTAGGAACCGGCTTGCCGGCGCCAGGCGTGTGGGCCTGATCGCCTGCGAGCGGACTCCTACAGGGCCTGGATCAGCCCACGGAAGGCAGCATCCCGGCCGGCAGCAGGGGCGTCAGCACGCGTTCGGCCAGCAGCTCGTTGGCCGCGGCGATGTCCGGCGCGAAGAAGCGATCCTCGACGTAGTACGGCACCTCGCCGCGCAGGATTTCCCGTGCCTGTTCCAGCGCCGGGGTGCTCTTCAGGCCTTCGCGGAAGTCCAGGCCCTGGCAGGCGCCCAGCCACTCGACGGCGAGCACGCCACGGGTGTTGGCGGCCATTTCCCACAGGCGCTTGCCGGCGCCGGGCGCCATCGACACATGGTCTTCCTGGTTGGCCGAAGTCGGCAGGCTGTCGACGCTGTGCGGATGGGCCAGGGCCTTGTTGTCGCTGGCCAGCGCCGCGGCGGTGACCTGGGCGATCATGAAGCCGGAGTTGACCCCGCCATTGGCCACCAGGAACGGCGGCAGCTGCGACATGTGCTTGTCCATCATCAGCGAGATACGACGCTCGGACAGCGAACCGATTTCGGCGATGGCCAGGGCGATGTTGTCGGCGGCCATGGCCACCGGCTCGGCGTGGAAGTTGCCACCGGAGATGACTTCGCCTTCGGCGGCGAACACCAGCGGGTTGTCCGATACCGCGTTGGCCTCGACGCCCAGCACCTCGGCCGCCTGGCGCAGCTGGGTCAGGCAGGCGCCCATGACCTGCGGCTGGCAGCGCAGCGAATACGGGTCCTGCACCTTGTCGCAGGCCTCGTGGGAGCGGCCGATCTCGCTGCTGTCGCCGAGCAGGTGACGGTAGGCCACGGCGGCATCGATCTGTCCGCGCTGGCCACGGGCAGCGTGAATGCGTGCATCGAACGGCGAACGCGAACCGAGCAGCGCCTCGACGCTGAGCGCGCCGCAGACGCTGGCAGCGGCGTACAGGTCTTCACCCTCGAACAGCCCGCGCAGGGCGTAGGCAGTGGACACCTGGGTGCCATTGAGCAGGGCCAGGCCCTCCTTGGCGGCCAGGGTCATCGGCTCCAGGCCGGCCACGGCCAGCGCCTCGGTGGCCGACAGCCACTCGCCCTTGTGCCGTGCCTGGCTCTCGCCGAGCAGCACCAGGGACATGTGCGCCAGCGGCGCCAGGTCGCCGGAGGCGCCTACCGAGCCCTTGAGCGGAATGTGCGGGTAGACCTCGGCGTTGACCAGGGCGATCAGCGCGTCGATCACCTTGCGCCGGATGCCGGAGAAACCGCGCGCCAGGCTGTTGATCTTCAGCACCATGATCAGGCGCACCATGGCGTCGCTGAGCGGCTCGCCGATACCGGCCGCGTGCGACAGCACCAGCGAGCGCTGCAGTTTTTCCAGGTCATGGCTGGCGATGCGGGTCGAGGCCAGCAGACCGAAGCCAGTGTTGATGCCATAGGCGGTGCGGCCCTCGGCGATGATGCTTTCGACGCAGGCGACGCTGGCGTCGATCGCCTGATGGGCGCTCGGGTCCAGGGTCAAGCGCACCGGAGCCTGGTAGACGGTGCGCAGGTCGGCCAGGGTCAGCTGGCCAGGGTTCAGGTTCAGGGCAGTCACGTTCATTCTCCTTTGCCGATCATCGGCAGGTTCATACCCTGCTCGCGGGCACAATCGATGGCGATCTGGTAACCGGCATCGGCGTGACGCATTACACCAGTACCGGGGTCGTTGGTCAGCACACGGGCGATACGGGCGGCGGCCTCGTCGGTACCGTCACAGACGATCACCACGCCGGAGTGCTGGGAAAAGCCCATGCCCACGCCGCCACCATGGTGCAGCGACACCCAGGTGGCACCGCTGGCGGTGTTGAGCAGGGCGTTGAGCAGCGGCCAGTCGGACACGGCATCGGAGCCGTCGGCCATCGCCTCGGTCTCGCGGTTGGGGCTGGCCACCGAACCGGAGTCGAGGTGGTCGCGGCCGATCACCACCGGCGCAGACAGCTCGCCACTGCGGACCATTTCGTTGAACGCCAGGCCGAGCTTGGCACGCAGGCCCAGGCCGACCCAGCAGATGCGCGCCGGCAGGCCCTGGAAGCTGATGCGCTCGCGGGCCATGTCCAGCCAGCGGTGCAGGTGCTCGTCGTCCGGGATCAGTTCCTTGACCTTGGCGTCGGTCTTGTAGATGTCCTCGGGGTTGCCGGACAGCGCCGCCCAGCGGAACGGGCCGACACCACGGCAGAACAGCGGACGGATGTAGGCCGGCACGAAGCCCGGGAAGTCGAAGGCGTTGGCCACGCCCTCTTCCTTGGCCATCTGGCGGATGTTGTTGCCGTAGTCGAAGGTCGGCACGCCCATCTTCTGGAAGTCGAGCATGGCCTGCACGTGCACGGCCATCGACTGCTTGGCCGCCTTGACCACTGCGGCCGGATCGGTGGCGGCGCGGTCCTTGTACTGCTCCCAGGTCCAGCCGATCGGCAGGTAGCCATTGAGCGGGTCGTGGGCGCTGGTCTGGTCGGTGACCATGTCCGGGCGCACGCCACGCTTGACCAGCTCCGGCAGGATCTCGGCGGCGTTGCCCAGCAGCGCGACGGAGATGGCCTTGCCTTCGGCGCAGTACTTGGCGATGCGCGCCAGGGCGTCGTCGAGATCGCTGGCCTGCTCGTCGACGTAGCGGCTGCGCAGGCGGAAGTCGATGCTCGACTGCTGGCACTCGATGTTCAGCGAGCAGGCACCGGCCAGGGTCGCGGCCAGCGGCTGGGCGCCGCCCATGCCGCCGAGACCGGCGGTGAGTACCCAGCGCCCCTTGAGGTTGCCGTCGTAGTGCTGGCGACCGGCCTCGACGAAGGTCTCGAAGGTGCCCTGGACGATGCCCTGGCTGCCGATGTAGATCCAGCTGCCGGCGGTCATCTGGCCGTACATGGCCAGGCCCTTGGCATCCAGCTCGTTGAAGTGTTCCCAGGTGGCCCAGTGCGGCACCAGGTTGGAGTTGGCGATCAGCACGCGCGGCGCGTCCTTGTGGGTGCGGAACACGCCGACCGGCTTGCCCGACTGCACCAGCAGGGTTTCGTCGTCGTTCAGCTCCTTCAGGGTTTCGACGATCTTGTCGAAGCACTCCCAGTTGCGCGCGGCACGGCCGATGCCGCCGTACACCACCAGCTCCTTGGGATTCTCGGCCACGTCCGGGTCGAGGTTGTTCATCAGCATGCGCAGCGGCGCTTCGGTCAGCCAGCTCTTGGCATTCAGTTGGGTACCACGCGGGGCGCGGATTTCGGTGTCGCGGAACTTGGTCATGTTGCGGGCTCCTGGGGAGAACGGGTTAGTCACGGGCGGTCAGAGCCAGCCCAGAAATTGTGCGAGGTACGCCAGGGGGATGGCGAACAGCAGGCTGAGCAGGGTGCGCTGCAGCCAGATCAGCAGCAGTTGCCCCATGCTCAGGGGAATCCGCGTGGCCAACACGCAGGGAATCGAGGCGGAGAGGAACAGCACGCTGCTCACCGAGACGATGGCGGTGACGAACTTGACCAGCACATCGGCGTCCTTCAGCAACATCGCCGGCAGGAACATTTCCGCGAGGCCGGAGGACAGGGCGCGGGCCACCTGCATCGGCTCGTCCAGACCGAACAGCCAGGTCAGCGGGTAGAGCAACACGCCGAGGGCATCGAACAGCGGCGTGTACTTGGCCGCGAGCAGCCCGAGCAGGCCGACGGCGAGAATGCTCGGCAGGATCGCGGCGGTCATGCGCAGGCCGTCGACGAAGGTCTCGCGCAGCGCGCAGAGCAACGATGGCGCGCTGCCCGCCTGCTCCAGGCCGGCTCGCCAGGCACTGCCCAGGCGGCTTTCCCCGGCCTGCAGCTGCGCCTCGGGGATGGTCTCGGACGGCAGCCGCGAGAGTGGGTAGATGCGCGCGCTGACCGCAGTCACGCTGAAGGTCACGGCCATGGCTCCCCAGAAATACAGGTTCCACTGCCCCATCAGGCCCAGGGTCTTGGCGATGATCACCATGAACGGCGCGGACACGGTGGAGAAGCCGGTGGCGATGATTGCCGCCTCACGCACGCTGTAGTGCCCCTGCTGGTACATGCGGTCGGTGATCAGCAGGCCCACCGAGTAGCTGCCGACGAACGACGCCACGGCATCGATGGCCGACTTGCCGGGTGTCCGCCAGATCGGCCGCATCACCGGTTGCATCAGCACGCCGATCAGCTCGAGCAGGCCGAAGCCGATGAGGAACACCAGGGCCAGCGAACCCAGCGGCACGATCAGTGCCAGACTGAGCACCAGCTTGTCGAACAGAAACGGCAGCATGCCCGGCTGGTACAGCGCCTGCGGCCCGAGCTGCAGCAGGTAGGCCAGTCCGATCAGCAGACCGAATACCTTGAGGACGCTGAACGCGGTGTGGGTCAGGCTCCTGCGCCAGCTGCCGTCGAGCCAGGGTGCCAGCGCGCCGTAGAGCATGAACAGCAGGGCCAGGCCGATCACCAGCGGGCGCGCGTGCAGTTGCAGGGCGCTGGCGGCGTGGTCGAGGAGGATGGTCGAGCGCCCGCCGATGTCGAATGGCACGAAGAACAGCAGCAGGCCGATCAGGCTGTAACCCAGCAGGCGCGCCAGGGCACGCGGGCGCGACACGCTGCCGCTCAGTGACAGGGGTTCAGACATGGCGCGGCTCCTGGCCGCTGCGGCGGACGATGACGTACATGGGAGGTTCCTCGTAGTTGTTGTTGTGCGAGAAAGCGTCGGGTTGGCGCCTGCTCAGAGACTGAGCAGGTGAATCAGGCGCGCCGCCGCCTTGGCGGTGCGGTTGTCGATGTCGTGGTTCGGGTTGAGCTCGGCGAAATCCACCAGACGCAGCTTGCCGCTGCGCTTGAGGCCTTCGAGCAGCGGCTCGAGCAGCGCCAGCGGTACCCCGCGCGCGGCCGGTGCGCTGACGCCCGGCGCCTCGCAGGCGGGCAGCACGTCGATATCGATGGTCAGGTACAAGGCGTCGCAGTCGGCGAGGAAGGTCTCCAGTTCGGCTGCGATGGCGGCCAGGCCGGCCTCGCGCATCTCGTGGTCCTCGCGCACCAGCACGTTCAGCTCGGCGGCGCGGGAGAACAGCGCGCGGGTATTGCTGGCTCGGCTGACGCCCAGGCAGGCGTAGTGGAACGGCCAGCCACGGGCCTGGCACTGCTCGGCGATCTGCGCGAAGGGCGTGCCCGAGGACTGCACGTGAGCCGGATCGCGCAGGTCGAAATGCGCGTCGAAGTTGACGATGCCGATCTTCGGCGCCGTCTTCCGTCCGGCGAAATGCTCGGCCAGGCCGGACCAGCTGCCGAAGGCCACCTCATGGCCGCCACCGAGCACCAGCGGCAGGTGCCCGGCCTCCAGCAGCGCGCAGACGCCACGCGCCAGGCGCGCCTGGGCGGCGGCCAGGTCGCCGTCCTCGCAGATCACGTCGCCGGCGTCGAAGGCCGGCGCTTCACGGTGCCAGGCCAGGTTGGCCAGAGCCTTGCGCAGGGCCAGCGGCCCGCCGGCGGCGCCGACGCGACCATGATTGCGTCGCACGCCCTCGTCGCAGGCGAAGCCGAGCAGGGCCAGGCCTGGCTCGCGGGCCTCGGCCAGCGGCTGGATGCGCTGGTGCCAGCGCGGGCTGTCCGGCTCGGGGTCGATACGGCCGGTCCAGGCGTCGAGGGAGAAACGATCAGCGAGCATGGGTGATGACTCCGTTGAAAATGCGCTGGCGCAGGCGCCCGCTCTGCACCGCATAGGCCAGCTCGGCCGGGTGCTGGATGTCCCACAGGCACAGGTCCGCCGCTGCGCCGACGGCGATCCGTCCCAGCTCGGGCAGGCCGAGGGCGCGGGCAGCATGGGCGGTCATGCCGGCCAGGGCTTCACGCGGGGTCAGGCGGAACAGGGTGCAGGCCAGGTTGGCCATCAGACTCGGCATGCAGATCGGCGAGGTGCCGGGGTTGGCGTCGCTGGCCACGGCCATCGGCACCTGGTACTGGCGCAGCAGGTCGATGGGCGGCAACTGGGTCTCGCGCAGCACGTGGAAGGCGCCGGGCAGCAGCACGGCAACGGTGCCGGCCTCGGCCATGGCCCGCACGCCGGCCTCGTCGAGGTATTCGATATGGTCGGCCGACAACGCGCCGTAGCGCGCGGCCAGGGCGCTGCCACCGAGGTTGGACAGCTGCTCGGCATGCGCCTTGATCGCCAGGCCGTGCGCCTGGGCGGCCTGGTAGATGCGCTCGCACTGCGCCGGGGAAAAACCGATGCCTTCGCAGAACACATCCACCGCGTCGGCCAGCCCTTCGCCAGCGGCGGCCGGGATCATCTCGTCGCAGACCAGGCTCACATAGTCATCGGCGCGTCCCGCGTATTCCGGAGGCAGCGCATGGGCACCCAGCAGCGTGGCGGTGACGCGCACCGGGCGCAGCTCGCCGAGACGACGGGCGACACGCAGCATCTTCAGTTCGTCGCTCAGGGTCAGGCCATAACCGGACTTGATCTCCACGGTGGTCACGCCATCGGCGAGCAGCGCGTCGAGACGCGGCAGGCTGGCGGCGAGCAGCGCCTCCTCGCTGGCTTCGCGAGTCGCGCGCACGGTGCTGAGGATGCCGCCGCCGGCCTTGGCGATCTCGGCGTAGCTGACCCCTTCCAGGCGCTGCTCGAATTCACCGGCGCGGTCGCCGGCGTAAACCAGGTGCGTGTGACAGTCGACCAGGCCCGGCGTCATCACCCCACCCTGCCCCGCTTCGACGGCGCCCTGGGCGTCCGCCTCGGCGAACGCACGCGACGGCCACATACCGACCACGCGACCGTCGTCGACGCGCACGGTCATCGCCTCGTCCAGCAGCGCCTGGCCATCGAAGACCTGAACGTCGCGCCACAGCTGTTTCGAATTGGAATGCATCTGGCTGGTGCTCTTTGCGCTTTATTTGTATATACAATAGAAACGAATCGAATCGACGTCAAGCCGGCGACGCATGCCAAGATCATCCGCCTGTCGCTTGACCGTTGCAGCGATACGTTATGATTGCAAACACCTCCGCGACACGCGGGGAATGACGAGGCAAGCGGTCGCCATACCGGCGATCCGCTCAATATGTATATACATTAGAGAAGACCATGCCCTACACCCTGCTCGACCCCAGCAGCGCCATCGCCATGCCCTGGAAGAACGGCGGCGGCTCGACGCTGGAACTGGCCATCTGCCCGGCAGGCGCCAGCCTGGACGACTTCGACTGGCGCATCAGCAGCGCGAGCGTCGCCTCCAGCGGTGCCTTCTCCCGCTTCCCCGGCATCGACCGCAGCCTGGTCGTGCTGGCCGGCGAGGGCTTGCACCTGCAGCGGGAAAACGGCCGGCGCGAGACGCTATCGGGCGACGGCACCATCGCAGTGTTCGGCGGTGAGGAAGCGATCAGCGCGCAGCTGCAGGACGGCCTCATCACCGACCTCAACCTGATGACGCGACGCGGCGCCTGGACGCATGACCTGCAGGCGCTGAGGCTGCAGGGCGAACAGCTCGTGGAGAACGATGCCGAAGTGCTGCTGCTATGGAACGCGGCGCAGACCGCCGTCAGGGTCGATGCAGGCGGTGTACTGCACGACATCGCGGCGGGCAACGGCCTGCTCGTGGAGAACGAGCCGGGGCCGGGGCCGCTGCACCTGCAGTCGCAGCGCCCTGCCCTGCTCTACCTGGGCAGGCTGAACGCGCGCTGCCGCTGAAATGAAAAACCCCGGCACAGGGGCCGGGGCTCATCCACCACGCAGCAGAACTCAGAACTGCGCGGCATCCAGCAGGTACAGCGATTCGCTGCCGGCCCTGACCGAGGCGCTCAAGGAGTGAACGCGCGGCAACAGGCGGGCGAAGTAGAAGCGCGCCGTGCCCAGCTTGCTGGCGTAGAACTCGTCCTGAGCTTCCTTGCCCAGCGCCGCGCGCGCCATCAACGCCCACATGTAGGCGTAGGCGGTGTAGCCGAACACGTGCAGGTACTCCACCGACGCCGCGCCGATTTCGTTGGGGTTGCTCTTGGCACGATCCAGGACCCAGGCGGTCAGCTCATCGAGGTTCTGCACCGCCGCGGTCAGCGGCTGGGTGAACTCGGCGAGGCCGGCATCGGCCGAGGCGACGAACGCCTTGATCTCGTCGGACAGGTGCTTGTAGAAGCTGCCACCGCTGCCCACGATCTTGCGCCCCATCAGGTCCAGCGACTGGATGCCGTTGGTGCCTTCGTAGATCTGGGTGATGCGGCAGTCGCGCACCAGCTGCTCCTGGCCCCACTCGCGGATGAAGCCATGGCCGCCAAAGATCTGCTGGCCATGCACGGTGGTTTCCAGCGCCATGTCGGTGAGGAAGGCCTTGGCCACCGGCGTCAGCAGGGCGACCAGTTCGTCGGCGCGCCTGGCGGTGTCCTTGTCCTCGCTGTACTTGGCGGTGTCCAGCTGCATGGCGACGTAGCTGGAGAAGGCACGACCGCCCTCGTTCAGCGCCTTCATGGTCAGCAGCATGCGACGCACGTCCGGATGCACGATGATCGGGTCGGCTGCTTTGTCTTTTGCCTGCGGGCCGGTCGGGGCACGGCTCTGGATGCGCTCGCGCGCATACTCGACGGCGCTCTGGTAGCTGCGCTCACCCAGTGCCAGGCCCTGGATACCAACGCCCAGGCGCTCGTAGTTCATCATGGTGAACATGGCGTTGAGGCCCTTGTTCACTTCGCCGACCAGGTAGCCGGTGGCGCCATCGAAGTTCATCACGCAGGTGGCCGAGGCCTTGATGCCCATCTTGTGTTCGATGGAGCCGCAGCCCAGGGCGTTCTTCTCACCCAGCGAGCCGTCGGCATTGACCATGACCTTGGGCACGATGAACAGCGAAATGCCTTTCGGGCCAGCCGGCGCATCCGGCAGCTTGGCCAGCACCAGGTGGATGATGTTCTCGGTCAGGTCGTGCTCACCACCGGTGATGAAGATCTTGGTGCCGGTGACCTTGTAGCTGCCATCGGCCTGGGGCTCGGCCTTGGTGCGGATGATGCCCAGGTCGGTGCCGGCATGCGGTTCGGTCAGGCACATGGAGCCGGCCCAGACGCCGGCATACATGTTCGGCAGGTACTGCGCCTTCAGCTCTTCGCTGGCGTGGTTGAGAATCGACAGGCAGGCACCGGCGGTCAGCATCGGGTAGAGACCGAAGGACAGGTTGGCCGAGTTGACCATTTCCTCGACCTGGGCGCCGATCACCTTGGGCATGCCCATGCCGCCGAACTCCGGCGAACCACCGACACCCACCCAGCCGCCTTCGGCGTAGGTCTGGTAGGCCTCGGGGAAGCCTGCCGGCGTTTTCACCGCGCCGTCGTCCCAGGAGCAGCCTTCTTCATCGCCACTGCGGTTCAGCGGCGCGATGCTGCCTGCGGTGACCTTGCCGGCCTCCTCCAGAATGGCGCTGGCGGTATCGGCATCGACCACTTCGGCCAGGGCCGGCAACTCGGCCCAGAGCTTGGAGACATCGAATACTTCATTGAGCACGAAGCGCATGTCGCGCAGGGGGGCTTTGTAATCGGCCATGACACATCCTCGAAAAGCGGACTTACGTATGTGGACCGAGTTTAATCCAACAACTTTTCAGACACATAGGGTCATGTTGTGACCAATTATTCATCGACCGCTCATATGTCCATGAAATGAAAAGGCCCGCCAAAGGGCGGGCCGAATTGCCTCGACCAGCGGTCAGAAGGCGAAGTGATCTTCCGCCAGCTGCATGGTGCTGGCGCTGCCCGCCGACATCGCCAGACGATGCGCCTCGGTGCGCGGCAGGATGCGCTGGAAGTAGAAGGCGCACGTCACCAGCTTGGCCTGATGGAAGCCTTCGTCATCCCCTTGCGCGAGCTTTTCCTGGGCGACCACAGCCATGCGCAACCAGAAGTAGGCCAGGGTGACATAGCCCGAATACATCAGGTAATCGACCGACGCCGCGCCGACCTCGTCCGGATTCTTCATCGCGGCCATGCCGATGCTCTGCGTCAGCTCCCCCCACTGCCGGTTCAACGCCGCCAGCTGCGCCACCTGCGGGGCCAGTTGCGGATGCTCCTGCTGGGCCTCGCAGAACTTGTGCAGGACACGGGTGAAACCGCGCAGCAATTTGCCCTGGCTGCCCAGCACCTTGCGCCCGAGCAGGTCGAGGGCCTGGATGCCATTGGTGCCTTCATAGATCGGCGCGATGCGGCAATCGCGCACCAGTTGCTCCATGCCCCACTCACGGATGTAGCCATGCCCGCCGAAAACCTGCATGCCGTGGTTGGTGGCCTCGAGCCCGGTCTCGGTCATGAACGCCTTGCAGATCGGCGTGAGCAAGGCCAGCAGGTCCTCGGCCTCCTGGCGCGCTTCGGCCGTCTCGGCGCGGTGCGCGACATCGATCAGCTGCGCAGTGAAGTAGGCCAGCGCGCGGTTGCCCTCGTTGAAGGCCTTCATGGTCAGCAACATACGGCGGACATCGGGGTGCACGATGATCGGATCGGCCGCCTTGTCCGGCGCCTTCGGCCCCGTCAGTGCGCGCATCTGCAGGCGCTCCCTGGCGTAGCGCAGGGCGCCCTGATAACTGGCCTCGCCCAGGCAGAGGCCCTGCATGCCGGTGCCCAGGCGGGCATGGTTCATCATGGTGAACATGCAGGCGAGGCCCTTGTTGGCCTCGCCGATCAGGTAACCGGTCGCAGCGTCGAAGTTGATCACGCAGGTCGCCGAGGCCTTGATGCCCATCTTATGCTCGATGGAGCCGCAGCTCACTGCATTGCGCGCGCCGACGCCGTCGCCCTGGGGCAGGAACTTGGGCACGATGAACAGGGAGATGCCCCGGGTGCCCGCAGGCGCGTCGGGCAGCTTGGCCAGCACCAGGTGCACGATGTTCTCGCTCATGTCGTGCTCGCCCGCGGAGATGAAGATCTTCGTCCCGGAGATCGCATGGCTGCCGTCGGCCTGCGGCACGGCGCGCGTCTTGATGATGCCCAGGTCGGTGCCGCAATGCGGCTCGGTCAGGCACATGGTGCCGGTCCAGCGGCCTTCGGTGAGGCGCGTCAGGTAGGTCTGCTTCTGCTCTTCGCTGCCATGGGCGTGGATCGCGGACATGGCGCCATGGGTCAGCCCCGGGTACATGGCCCAGGACTGGTTAGCCGAGGCGACCATCTCGGCGACGATCAGGCCGAGAGACTCGGGCAGGCCCTGCCCGCCATGCAGCGGGTCAGCGGCCAGCCCCATCCAGCCGCCCTCGGCATACTGCGCGAAGGCCTCCTTGAAGCCCTTGGGCGTGGTCACCACGCCGTTGTCGAAATGGCAACCCTCCTCATCACCGCTGCGGTTCAGCGGGGCCAGCACCTGTTCGCAGAACTTGGCGCCCTCCTCGAGGATCGCCGCGACCATGTCCGGGCTCGCATCGTCGGCCCCCAGGCTGGCGTAGTGGGCGGGAAAGGCGAAGACATCGTCGATCAGAAAGCGCATGTCGCGCAGCGGGGCCTTGTACTCGGGCATGGTCGTTCTCCATTCGGGTAGCGGTCAGGTGCCCCACGCTACTGCCGCGAATGGAACGGCAACAATGATCGTTGGCCGCCTGAATGCGCCGCCATAAGCCGGCTCAGTCGGCCGAGGCGCTGACCTTCACCGCACCACGTCGCTGCCCGGCGCTGCGAATGCAGTTGCGCCCGGCGGCCTTGGCGCTGTAGAGCGCCCTGTCCGCTTCCTTGATCACTTCCTGCGGTGTGCGCTGCTCGGCCTGGCGCTCGGCCACGCCCATGCTGACCGTCACCGAAACCTCGCTGGCGGCCTTGCCGGCACGACGCTGCTTGCCCTCGCGATCATCACGCGGACGGCTCTGCTTGTCGCGCAGCTGCATGCGGTACTGCTCGATGGCCAGGCGCACGGCCTCCATGTGCGGCACGCATTGCTCCACGCTCTTGCCGGGAAACAGCAGGGTGAACTCCTCGCCGCCATAGCGGTAGGCCTTGCCGCCACCGCCGACCTTGCGCAGCTGGCTGGCGACCAGGCGCAACACCTGGTCGCCGACGTCATGGCCATGGGTATCGTTGAATTTCTTGAAGTGATCGACATCGACCATGGCGATCACATAGTCACGCCCGAGGCGCTGCAGACGCTCGTTGAGCGCACGCCGTCCCGGCAGGCCGGTCAGCTCGTCACGGAAGGCCATCTGGTAGGCCTCGTGCGCCACCGCCGCCACCAGCATGAGCATGACCATGCTGCTCATCACCTGCAGCGCATGGGCCATGATGAACACCTGCGGCAGCATCCACAGCAGGCCGACAAGCCCGACCAGTTGCGCCGCGTGCAAGGGCCGCGGGCGTCGCAGGTACTGCACCAGCAGCGCGACGAAAGCGACCAGGAACACCAGGTAGGTCAGCTGCGCGAGGCTCATCCAGGCGCCGTGCAACGCCGGCCAGTGGATCTGCGCCAGCCAGTCGGCGATGCCCTGTGGATAACGGCGTCCGAGCGCGAAGGCCACCGCACTGACCGCCAGCAGGACCAGCGCCCGCGCCAGCATGTCCTGGGCCAGGTGCGAACGCTCCTCCCAGCAGCCGTAGAGGGCGTAGAGCATCGGCAACAGCAGGCAGATCAGGTGAAAGACCAGGACGGCGTCGTCCCTGACCTGGCCGTTGTCACGGAAATGATCGACCTGGATATCGAGCATGAAGTAGCCGACGTACAGCACCAGCAGCAGGAAGACCTCGCGCTGGCGGCCATAGGCCAGGCAGAAGGCGCCGCCGAGCAGCAACAGCAGGGTCGGCAGGACATTGAACAGGGAGATGAAGAATTCGCTGAGCACCGGCAGCCGGGCAGCCACGAACGCGCCGACCAGCAACGGCAGCGAGGAGAGGAAATGGCTGAGGCGCAGATTGGCCGGACGGATCACGCGGACACCCTGAGCAAGAGATGAAGGCATTCTGCCTGCTTCGATGATTGAAAACAGCGACAGGATGCGACATTCCCTTCAGTACGACGCGCAAAAACGCAAACGCCGCCCCGAAGGGCGGCGTTTGCGTTCAACCGTGATGGAATCAGAAGCCGAGCGCGAAGTGCTCTTCATCCATGTCCATCAGGTTGCTGGCGCCAGACAGCATGGTCTCGACGTGCGCGCGAGTGCGCGGCAGGATGCGCGCGAAGTAGAAGCGGGCAGTCTGCAGCTTGGCCTTGTAGAAGGCCTCGTCACCCGCACCGGCAGCCAGTTTCTCGGCAGCCAGGCGCGCCATGTCGGCCCAGAAGTAGGCCAGGCAGGCGTAACCGGAGTACATCAGGTAGTCCACCGAAGCGGCACCGACTTCCTCGCGATCCTTCATCGCCGCCATGCCGATCTTCATGGTGATGTCGCCCCACTCCTTGTTCAGCTTGGCCAGCGGTTCGACGAACTCCTTGACGGCGTCGTTGCCTTCGTTGGCCTGGCAGAACTTGTGCACGATCTTGGTGAAGTTCTTCAGCGCGCCGCCCTGAGTCATCAGCACCTTGCGGCCCAGCAGATCGAGCGCCTGAACGCCGGTGGTGCCTTCGTACATCATGGAGATGCGGCAGTCACGCAGGTTCTGCTCCATGCCCCACTCGCTGATGAAGCCATGGCCACCGTAGATCTGCATGCCGTGGGAAGCGGACTCGAAGCCCACTTCGGTCATGAAGGCCTTGGCGATCGGCGTCAGGAACGCCAGCAGCTCGTCGGCGACCTTCTTCTCTTCTTCGTTGTCGCTGTGCTGAACGATGTCCACCTGCTTGGCGGTGAAGTAGACCATGGCACGGTTGCCTTCGGCGAAGGCCTTCATGGTCAGCAGCATGCGGCGCACGTCCGGATGCACGATGATCGGGTCAGCGGCTTTTTCCGGCGCTTTCGGGCCAGTCAGCGAACGCATCTGCAGACGCTCACGGGCGTACTTGATGCCACCCTGGAAACCGACTTCGGCGTGGGCCAGGCCTTGCAGCGCGGTACCCAGACGAGCGGTGTTCATGAAGGTGAACATGCAGTTCAGGCCCTTGTTGGCCGGGCCGATCAGGAAGCCGGTGGCGCCGTCGAAGTTCATCACGCAGGTGGCGTTGCCGTGGATGCCCATCTTGTGCTCGATGGAGCCACAGGAAACGGCATTGCGCTCGCCTACGCCGCCATCGGCGTTGGGCATGAACTTCGGCACGATGAACAGCGAGATACCCTTGGTACCGGCCGGAGCATCGGGCAGGCGGGCCAGGACGATATGGACGATGTTGCCGGCCATGTCGTGCTCACCCGCAGAGATGAAGATCTTGGTGCCGGTGACCTTGTAGCTGCCGTCGGCCTGCGGTTCGGCCTTGGTGCGCAGCATGCCCAGGTCGGTGCCGCAATGCGGCTCGGTCAGGCACATGGTGCCGGTCCACTCGCCGGATACCAGCTTGGTCAGGTAGGTGTGCTTCTGCTCGTCGGTACCGTGGGCGCTCAGGGTGTTCATCGCACCGTGGGAGAGGCCCGGGTACATGCCCCACGACCAGTTGGCCGAACCGACCATTTCGCTGATCGCCAGACCCAGCGACTCCGGCAGACCCTGACCGCCGTGCTCGACGTCATGGGCCAGGCTCGGCCAGCCGCCTTCGACGAACTGCTGATAGGCCTCCTTGAAGCCCGTCGGGGTTTTCACACCGGACTCGCTCCAGGTGCAGCCTTCGGTGTCACCCACGCGGTTCAGCGGCGACAGGACCTGCTCGCAGAACTTCGCGCCTTCCTCGAGGATGGCGTCGACCATGTCCGGAGTGGCGTCCTGGCAACCTGGCAGGCTCTGGTAGTGCGCTTCGTAGCCCAGCAGCTCGTCACGAACGAAACGAATGTCACGCAAGGGGGCCTTGTAGTCAGGCATAGCGGTAAACCTCTGCGGTGGATTCCTAGTAGTTGGGGTGACCGTCTTGGCGGTCGCTCTCGGGATCACTCCCGGCTGCCCGGCCACGAGGCTGCGGCCGAAGCAATCAAACAGGCGTTTGAAACATACGTTTACGCCAACCCCTTGTCAAGCGCTGCCAATCGACCCGTCACGCGACCAGATCGATGCCGGGCTCCGACGACGGCAACTCGCCCAGGCGCCGGTACAGGTCAAGGTCAGGTGCGGGCGGCACGGCCTGCTGGCCCTGCTCGTCAGACGCCTCCTGGGCTTGCCGTTCGTCGTCACGCCCCTTGCTCTCCTCACTGGCGCTGGCGGCTTCGTCGCGACGCAGTTCGGCCAGCTCCACCCGCGCCTGCGCCGCCTTGGCCTGGGCCTGGGCAGCCACGCGCAGATCCTGTGCGGAGGGCTCGGCGGGCGCGAGGGCGGCCCGCAGCACGACTTCCATCTTGCGCAAGGTGGCTTCGGGGTCATTGGGGACAGCGGCCGTGTCGATGCCGACCTCGCCGGAGACGGCATAGCGCTGGCCGTCAGGGCCACGCTTGAAGCTGTAGGTCGGTGAACCGGCGTACTGCCCGCCGACAGCGGCATGGGCCTGTTCGTGGGCGCGCACTTCACGATCGCGCTGAACCAGATCGGCGATCTCCAGCTGCTGCTGGCGCTGCTCCCGGGGGCTGGCTTCGGCGCTGTCGTCCGCCGTATCGGTGGAGGCACGGTCAGCCTCTTCGCGCCCGGAGGCGCTGGAATTCGCCTGCTGCTCCTGCGGCGCGGTCACGGGTGCCTGGTCGGCACGGGCGATATCGGGGGAAACGTCGGACGAGAGGGGCCGAGCCGAAGAGAAGGACGGCGCAGGGACGAAAGGTGGCACGCTGTTGCCGATCTGCATGTGCTCCCTCCTACCCCGTTGCAGGCCGCATCCACGGCCGGGGTGGAACTACTTACGCACGCGTGTCGATGAGCGTACCCAGCACCTCATCGGCGGTTTCCACGACACGTGAGCTGGCCCGCACCTCGTTCTCGCCAACGCGCAAGGCGACCAGGCTTTCCGCCAGGTCGGGGCGCGTCTGCTCGGCAGACTGTGGCGTGGGGTTCACCTGGTTCTGCGGTGGCGTCTGGCTGGGCTGCTGCGGCTCGGTCACCGCGTTGCTGGCGATGTCGCTGGCCGCCTGCTCGACACGGCGCTGCCCGGCCTGGATGCCGTTCAAGCCCGAACTGAATGCATTGCTGGAGATTTCCATCGGCAGCTCCCAAGGGGAAATAAAACCTGATGCTGCGTATTGAAGCAGAAGTCGGCTAAAAAATGTACAGACAAAAGGCTATCGTCCGCCGGCTGTTTATTCCCAGTCGGCCAGACGTTCCAGCGCCAGGTGCTGCGCCACCGCTGCGGCGCTCGCATCTGCCAGGTACGGCACCCGGCCCAGGCACGGGGCGGGCAATCGCTCGCCCAGGGTCGCCAGGTTCTCTTCCAGGCGCGAGGTCTGCGGGTCGACGATATTGGCGACCCAGCCGGCAAGCTCGAGCCCGTCACGTTCGATGGCCTCGGCCGTCAGGACCGCGTGATTGATGCAGCCCAGCCGCACACCCACGACCAGGATCACCGGTATCGCCAGCGCCTGGGCCAGGTCCGACAGGCTCTCGCGCCCGGCCAGGGGTACACGCCAGCCACCGGCACCTTCGACCAGGGAGAAGTCGGCGTTCCTTGCCAGGATCGCGCGTACCGGGCTGGCCAGGCTGGCGACAGTCAACTCGACGCCGACCTCGCGCGCCGCCAGGTGCGGCGCGATCGCCGGCTCGAACGCCAGCGGGTTGACCTCCTCGTAGCGCAGCGGCAGCGAACACTGCGCCAGCAAGGCCAGTGCATCGTCGTTGCGCAGCCCTTGCGGCGTTCCCTGGCAACCGGAGGCGACCGGCTTGGCCGCCGCAGTACTCAACCCACGCAGACGGGCAGCGTGCAGCAGGCCGGCAGCGATGGTGGTCTTGCCGATCTCGGTATCCGTCCCCGTGACGAAGTAGGCGTGCGTCATGACGATGTCTCCCGTCGCTGCTATCCAAAGGTGTCTTTCTGGCGGGCAATTGCGGACCGCCGCTAGGCGACGCCAGCAACGTCGCCCGGAAGTTTCTGCAACACGCCGTAGACCACCTGATAGGTGGCAGGCAGCCCGGCAGGCTGGCGCCAGCGCTCGTAGGCCTCGACCAGCGCGCGAATGCGCGCACGCCCGGTCAGGCCGCCCGGCCGGCCAGGGTTGAGGTTGTGCGCACCGAGGTCCTTGAGCGAAGTGGTCAGGCTGCGCAGGTCGGGGAAATGCAGCGTTTGCGCCTGGCGCTGCAGGCTCAGCACCTGCATGCCACTGGCGGCGCAACACTGCTGGTAGTCCTCGAACCGGCGGAAGTGATTGACGTGGACGAAGCCGTCGACCGCCTGCCAGCTGTCGCGCAACTCCTGCAGGGTGCCGACGCACAGGCTGGAGAACGCCAGCACGCCACCGGGGCGCAACACCCGCTGCGCCTCGCTCAGCACGCGCGGGAAATCGGCGCACCACTGCAGCGCCAGGCTGGAGAACAGCAGGTCGACGCTGGCCGTCTGCAGCGGCAGGGCCTCGGCATCACCGGCGATGAAGTGCGCGGCGCCCCCCTGGGGCCTGGCATGGCGCAGCATGCCTTCGGCGATGTCCACGGCCAACCCCGTCCCCTGCCCGTAGCGCTCGCCAAGGGCGCGGGTGAAATAACCCGTGCCGCTGCCCAGGTCCAGCCAACGATGCAGCTGCAGCGAAACCGGCAGACGCGCCAGCAGTTGCGTGCCGACATGGCGCTGCAGCTCGGCCACGGCATCGTAGCTCGTCGCCGCTCGCGAGAACGACGCCGCCACCTGGCGCTTGTCCGGCAGGGCCGCCGTGCTCACCTCGGCGTCGGAGCCCTGCGCGCGTTCGGAACACTCAGCCATCGTCGGACTCACGGATGAAATCCAGCATCAACGCCGCCACGCTGTCAGCCTGCTCGTGCACGAAGGCATGACCACAACCCTCCAGCACATCCACCTCGCCCGCCGACAACAACGCCAGCAGCGCGTCGCCCGCCGCAGCCGGGACCAGTGCGTCCAGCTCGGCCAGCAGATGCAGCTGCGCCCCGCCGAAGGCCGCCAGCGGCGCACGATTGTCGAGGCTCGCCAGAACCCGCAGGCCGGCGAGCAGTGCCGCCTCGTCCCCCGCGAGCAGGTGCGTCTGCAGCTGCCGCGACAGGCCGCGCGCATCTGCAGCGCCCTGGGCACAGAGCATGGCGAAGCGTTTCAGGGTCGCGCCGGCATTCGCCTGGCAGCCCTGGTAGAACGCGCTGTAGGTGTCCTCGGCCAGCGCCTGCGGCCAGTGCTCGCTGGCCACGAAGCAGGCATTGCTGGCCAGGCTGATCAGGCCGCGGCAACGCGCGCCGCGCCGCGCCGCCAGGGCAGCGGCGAGCATGCCGCCCAGCGACCAGCCGGCCAGCCAGCAACCATCGGCCAGGCGCGCATCCAGCTCGTCGAGCCAGTCCCCGGCAGACGCGGAGGCCAGCCTGGGCAGTGCAGCGACCTGCACCTGGCACTCGCCACCCAGTGCATCCGCAAGGGGTTGCAGCACGGCCGCATCGAAGCCCCAGCCGGGCAGCAGAATCAGTTTCTCAGTCATCGGTACACACCTGGGGCCAGCATTCGGCCAAGGCTTCGAGCAGCAGTTCGAGCTGCGCTGCGCTATGGGCGGCGGAGAGGGTCACGCGCAGGCGCGCACTGCCGGCCGGCACGGTCGGCGGACGGATGGCGCCGACCAGCATGCCGCGCGCCTTGAGCAGCGCCGAAAGCTTCAGGGCGCGGGCGCTGTCACCGACCAGGATCGGCTGAATCGGCGTCGGGCTGTCCATCAGGTCCAGGCCGATCTCGCTGGCGCCCTGACGGAAGCGGGCAATCAGTCCGGCCAGGTGTTCGCGGCGCCAGCTCTCGGTACGCAGCAGCTCCAGGCTCTTCAGCGTGGCGCAGGCCACGGCGGGCGGCTGGCTGGTGGTGTAGATGTAGGGGCGGGCGAACTGGATCAGCGTCTCGATCAGCTCTTCGCTGCCAGCGACGAAGGCACCGGCGGTGCCAAAGGCCTTGCCCAGGGTGCCGACCAGCACCTGCACGTCATCCTGACCCAGGCCGAAATGTTCGACGATGCCAGCGCCGGTCGCCCCCAACGGACCAAAGCCATGGGCGTCGTCGACCATCACCCAGGCATCCTTGAGCCGCGCCTCGGCGCACAGCGCCGGCAGGTCGGCCAGGTCGCCATCCATGCTGAACACCCCATCGGTGACCACCAGGCAGTTGCCGCTGGCCTTGCGCAGGCGATTGGCCAGGCTGACCGCATCGTTGTGCAGGTAGCGCGAGAAGCGCGCGCCGGACAGCAGGCCGGCGTCGAGCAGCGACGCGTGGTTGAGGCGATCCTCCAGCACGCTGTCACCCTGGCCGAGCAGCGCGGTGACGACGGCGAGGTTGGCCATGTAGCCCGTGGAGAACAGCAACGCGCGCGGGCGTCCGGTGAACGCGGCGAGCGCCTCTTCCAACTCATGGTGAGGCGTGCTGTGGCCGATCACCAGATGCGACGCGCCGCCACCGACGCCCCATTGCTCCGCGCCCTGTTGCAGCGCACGAATCACCTCGGGGTGGTTGGCCAGGCCCAGGTAATCGTTGGAGCAGAAGGCCAGCAGCTCCTGGTCATCAGCACGCACCTGCGGACCCTGCGGGGTCTGCAGCAGAGGACGGCTGCGGAACAGGTCGGCTGCCTGGCGCTCGGCCAGGCGGGCAGCAAGATCGAAAGACATGGCAGGCACCGGAGAACGGTGGATAACCGCAAGCGGGTCAGCCACCCTGCGCATGGCATCGGGCTGCGCAGGGCGGATGACGCTTCATCCATCCACCTGGGAGATATCAGGCCGAGGCCGCGTTGTAGAACAGCTGGGAGTCGCGTTGCTCGACCAGGGCCTGCTCGATGGCCGCCTGATGCACCTCGTCGGCATGTTCCTCGCGCTCTTCCGGCTTGATGCCGAGGCGCTTGAACAGGGCCATGTCCTTGTCGGCCTGCGGGTTGGCGGTGGTCAGCAGTTTCTCGCCGTAGAAGATCGAGTTGGCACCGGCCATGAAGGCCAGGGCCTGCATCTGCTCGTTCATCTGCTCGCGACCGGCAGACAGGCGCACATGGGACTGCGGCATCATGATGCGCGCCACCGCCAGGGTGCGGATGAAGTCGAACGGATCGACGTCCTTCTCTTCGGCCAACGGCGTGCCCTTGACCTTGACCAGCATGTTGATCGGTACGCTTTCCGGATGCTCGGGCAGGTTGGCCAGCTGGATCAGCAGCCCGGCGCGGTCATCCACCGACTCGCCCATGCCGAGAATGCCGCCGGAGCAGATCTTCATACCCGCCTCGCGCACGTAGGCCAGGGTCTGCAGGCGCTCGCCGTAGGTGCGCGTGGTGATGATGTTGCCGTAGAACTCCGGCGAGGTGTCGAGGTTGTGGTTGTAGTAGTCCAACCCCGCATCGGCCAGCGCCTGGGTCTGTTCCTGGTCCAGGCGACCGAGGGTCATGCAGGTTTCCAGGCCGAGCTTCTTCACGCCTTTGACCATTTCCAGCACGTAGGGCATGTCCTTGGCCGACGGATGCTTCCACGCCGCGCCCATGCAGAAGCGCGTCGAGCCGATGGCCTTGGCCTCGGCCGCCGCCTCCAGCACCTTCTGCACCTCCATCAGCTTTTCCTTGTCCAGACCCGTGTTGTAGTGGCCGGACTGCGGGCAGTACTTGCAGTCCTCCGGGCAGGCACCGGTCTTGATCGACAGCAGGGTCGAGACCTGCACGCGGTTGGGATCGAAGTGCGCGCGGTGTACCGTCTGCGCCTGGAACAGCAGATCGTTGAAGGGCTGCTCGAACAGCGCACGAACTTCGGCGAGGGACCAATCGTGGCGGGCGGTGGTTGCTGCGGTTGCGCTCATCTGGGAAATCCTTCGACGCTTGGTGGCATCTGTTTGAGGGGGCATTCAGGCTCAGGCCATCATAAGTGGCAGTTGGATGCTGTCAACCGCAAGAAAGACACAGGTTTACCATTGATCACATATTGATCGATCGAACTTCCATCATGGCATCTTGCCCAATGCCTATCGCCAATACAGGACGCTTGCATGCAGGTAGAAGGTTTCTTCGAAGGACTCGGCCAGGTACTGGGTCGCGCCATCCGTTTCGTCGTGGACGTGCTGTCCGGTGCGCTGGGAGCCGTTGCCGATGCGTTCGACGATTTCCTCCGCGGCCTGGCCAGCGCCATCGGCATGGACGTCTCGATCTTCAGCATCATCCTGCTGATCATCGGCCTGCTGTTTCTCTACAACGGCGTGCGCGCGCTGCTGAGACGCTCGATCATCGGCGGGGTCATCTGGCTGTTCCTCGGCCTGGTGGTGATGGGCTGGCTGATTCGCTGAGACCTGCTAGGCTCGGGGCTCCGTCGCTCAAGGATGAGCCGTCATGCCCGGATTCGACCTGCGTTCGCTGCAACGCCTCGGCTGGTTGCGCCTGCGGCGCCACTGCCAACTGTGCGACGACGCCAACGACCACCCCACGCACGGCATCTGCACGGCCTGTGAAGCCGAGCTGCCCTGGCTGGGGGCGCATTGCCCGGTCTGCGCCGTACCCTTGCCCGCGCAAGGACTGACCTGCGGCGCCTGCCAGAAGAAGGCGCCAGGCTTCACCCGCGTGGAGGCGCCGTGGCGCTATGCCTTCCCGGTAGACAGCCTGATCACCCGCTTCAAGCACCAGGGCCAGTGGCCGCACGGTCGCCTGCTCGCCGAGTTGCTGGCCCAACACCTGCGCCACACCTATGCCGAAGGCCTGCCCAGGCCACAGGCCTTGCTGCCCGTGCCACTGGCTCAGCGGCGGCAACGGCAGCGAGGCTTCAACCAGGCGCAGATGCTCGCCGACTGGCTGGGCGCCAGCCTGCAGTTGCCGGTTCACGGCGACTGGTTGCGGCGCCCGCTCGATACCCCTGCGCAGCAGGGGCTGAACGCCGCCACGCGCAAGCGCAACCTGCGCCAGGCCTTCGCCCTGGAGCCGCAGGCCCGGCTCCGCGGCGCTCATCTGGCGCTGGTCGATGACGTGCTGACCACGGGCGCGACCGCCAGCAGCATCGCCCAACTGCTGCGCCGCGCCGGGGCGTCACGCATCGACGTCTACTGCCTGGCCCGCACGCCAGCACCGGGGGACGGCTGACTTGACGTGCCGCGCGCAGTCACGCACCGTGCCCGACATTCTTCTCGCCTGCCCGTCCGCCATGTCTCAGCTCGACCCTCTCGCGCAACTGCTCAGCCGCCGCCCCAAACGCCTGGCCCTGCTGGAACGGATTGCCGAGCTGGGCTCCATCACCCGCGCCGCCAAGGCCGCCGGGCTGAGCTACAAGTCGGCCTGGGACGCCATCGACGAGCTGAACAATCTTTCCGAGCAGCCGCTGGTCAGCCGCAACGTCGGCGGCAAGGGCGGTGGCGGTGCACGCCTGACGCCAGCCGGCGAGCGCCTGCTGGCCCTGCACCAGCGCGTGCAGGCGCTGCAGGCCCAGTTGCTGCTGGCTGCCGAGGACGACGCCGACCTGCAACTGCTCGGCCGCCTGATGCTGCGCACCAGCGCGCGCAACCAGCTCGCCGGTCGCGTGCGTGCGATTCATCCGTGCGGGCACAACGACCTGATCGATATCGAGCTGCCGGGCGGTGAGCGGCTGCAGGCGCAGATCACCCACGACAGCACGGACAACCTGCACCTGCAGCCGGGCAGCAACGTCGTCGCCCTGATCAAGGCCGGCTGGCTGGAGCTGCATCCGCTGCACGCGCACCGCGATGAACAGCGCAATGCCCTGGAAGGGCGCATCGAACAGATCATCCCAGCACTCGACGGCCCCAGCGAAGTACGCATCGGTCTGGCCAGCGGCCAGACCCTGTGCGCCTTGATCGCCGCCGAGCAGCTGACCGCACTGGGCCTGAACCGCGACGACCCGGTCCGCGCCCAGTTCGCCGCCAGTCAGGTGCTGCTCGGCACCCAGCTGTAGCGCACCCGCGACGGCCAGCCCCCTGCACCTCGCGCAAGCCGGTAGACTGGGCGCCCACTTGTGCGGAGCCGTTCATGAGCCATCCTTTTTCGACCCTCACCCCGGACCTGGTACTCGACGCCGTGGAAAGCCTCGGCTACCTCAGCGACGCTCGCGTGCTCGCGCTGAACAGCTACGAGAACCGCGTCTATCAGGTCGGCATCGAGGGCGAGACGCCGCTGATCGCCAAGTTCTACCGCCCGGATCGCTGGAGCGACGCGGCGATCCGTGAAGAGCATGCCTTCAGCGCCGAGCTGGCCGAGCATGAAGTGCCGGTGGTGGCGCCGCTGTCACGCGACGGCGAGACGCTGTTCGCGCATGGCGGTTTCCGCTTCGCCCTGTTCCCGCGCCGTGGTGGCCGCGCCCCGGAGCCCGGCAATCTCGATCAGCTGTATCGTCTCGGCCAGTTGCTCGGACGCATGCACGCCATCGGCGCCAGTCGTCCGTTCGCCCACCGCGAGACCCTGGCGGTGGACAACTTCGGCCATGCCGCCCTGGGCGCGCTGCTCGACGGCGGTTTCGTGCCGGGCAGCCTGCTGCCGGCCTACGAGTCGGTCGCCCGCGACCTGCTGGCGCGCCTCGACGAGCTGTTCTCCCGCGTGCGCTACCAGGCCATCCGCCTGCATGGTGACTGCCACCCCGGCAACCTGCTGTGCCGCGATGACAGCTTCCATATGGTCGACCTGGATGACTGCCGCATGGGCCCGGCCGTGCAGGACCTGTGGATGATGCTGGCCGGCGAACGCCATGAGCGCCTCGGCCAGCTTGCCGAACTGGTCGATGGCTATCAGGAATTCCATGATTTCGCCGCCCGCGAACTGCCGCTGATCGAGGGCTTGCGCGCCCTGCGCCTGATGCACCACAGCGCCTGGATCGCACGGCGCTGGGACGACCCGGCCTTCCCCCTGGCCTTTCCCTGGTTCGCCGGCGAGCGCTACTGGGGCGACCAGATTCTCGCCCTGCGCGAGCAGCTGGCTGCGCTGGATGAGGAGCCGTTGCGGCTGTTCTGAAACCTGGCCTGGCTGCGCGCCCGGCGTGAATCCGAACCACGCCCTGGCGTGAGGTCATTGCGGCTATCCGAGAGATGGAGCCTTCGCGGCTGAAGCCGCTCCTACCGGTGTTCGCCTGTGCCGTAGGAGCGGCTTCAGCCGCGATGCTTGCCGTTCCATCCCGCGGCCCCGGATCGCATCCGGGCTACCCAGCGGCTGCGCCGGCCCCGCGTACCGATACAGTTGCGCGCACCGCGTAAAGTTTGCCTTACGACTTTCCCCCAGGCCTGGGCAGCCAGGGAAACTGAACGGACAGACAAGTCCGGGGCCAGACGACTAGAATTTGCCGGCCCCTCAAGCCGCCCCAGCAAGGATCATCGATGGCCACCGCCAACCCGCAGCGCGGGTACATTCTGGGCCTTACCGCCTACATCATCTGGGGCCTGTTTCCCCTCTACTTCAAAGCCCTGCAAAGCGTACCCGCGATGGAAATCATCGTTCATCGCGTGCTCTGGTCGGCGCTGTTCGGCGGCTTGCTGCTGCTGGTCTGGAAGCACCCGGGCTGGTGGCGCGAGCTGCGTGACAACCCCAGGCGCCTGGCGGTGCTCGCCGGCTGCGGCCTGCTGATCGCCACCAACTGGCTGGTGTACGTCTGGGCGGTGAACAACGGGCGCATGATCGAGGCCAGCCTGGGCTACTACATCAACCCGCTGATCAACGTTCTGCTCGGCCTGCTGATTCTCGGCGAACGCCTGCGCCGCCTGCAGTGGCTGGCCGTCGCGCTGGCCGCGCTGGGCGTGCTGCAGCAGCTCTGGCAGGTCGGCAGCCTGCCCTGGGTCTCACTAGTGCTGGCCCTGACCTTCGGTTTCTACGGGCTGATTCGCAAGCAGGCGCCAGTGGCGGCCCTGCCCGGCCTGGTGGTGGAAACCTGGCTGCTGCTGCCGTTGGCACTGGGCTGGCTGCTCCTGCACCCGGCGGCCACGAGCAGCCAGGCAAGCTTCTGGACCAGCAGCGAGGCCCTCTGGCTGGCGGCGGCAGGCCCGATCACCCTGGTGCCGCTGGTGTGCTTCAATGCGGCGGCGCGGCACCTGCCCTACACCACGCTGGGCTTTCTGCAGTACCTGGCGCCCACGCTGGTGCTGCTGCAGGCCATCCTGCTGTTCGACGAGCATTTCTCGCCGAGCACCCTGCTCGCCTTTGCCTGCATCTGGGCTGCGCTGATTGTATACAGCATCGATATCTGGCTGAGCCTGCGCAAGCGCCCGCCCGCTCGATAGGCAGCAGGATACGGCGCCGAGGCGTTGCGCGCCGTGCTCGCTGCACAGAAAACGCTCAGCCAGCTGCAGGCCGCGTCGCTCCTGGCGCAGCCTCGTTCACCCCAGGCTTATCCACAGATCCATCCCCGGCATTTGTGCACAAGCCATTGATCCTGCTGATTTTTTAGCCAGACAACGAAAAGCCCCGGCGCACTAGGTGGTGCGTCGGGGCTCCCCAGTTTATCCACAGGCTGATCCACGCAGGCCGTGGATATCAGTCCTCGGCACGCAGGTTCAGCTCGACCATCAGGTCATCGGCCAGGGTCTCCAGGCGTGCCTGCAACTGCTCCAGTTCCAGCGACTCGGGCACCGCCAGCATCGCTTCGGCGGTGAACAGCAGCTCGCCGCTCATGGGCGCCGGCGCCACTTCCGTCAGCAGGTTTTCCAGGTTGACGCCCTGCTCGGCGAGCACGCGGGTGATGTCGCGGACGATACCCGGACGGTCGTTGCCCACCAGTTCCAGGCGAATCGAGGTGAAGCGTCCGCCGGGCTCGCTGCCACTGGCCGCCAGTTGCACGCGAATCCCCTGTGCGCTCAGGGCTTCGAGCTCCCGGATCAGCGCGCCATGCGCCTCGCCCGGCACGTCCACCCGCACGATCCCGGCGAACTGCCCGGCCATGCGCGCCATGCGGCTCTCCAGCCAGTTGCCGCCGTGGGCCGCGACGCAGCCAGCCAGGCGCTCGACCAGGCCGGGTTGATCCGCGGCAATCACCGTCAATACCAGATGATCCATCTACTGCCCCTCTCTCATGTCATAGCCACAGGGTCAGCGCTTCAGCGCCAGCCAATAGGTAAGGAACTGTTCGTCACGCACATAGCCGAGACGCTCGTAGAGACGCTGCCCGGCCAGGTTGCTCTTCGCCGTCTCCAGCTGCAGGCCACAGGCACCCGTGGCCTCGGCGTGGGCACGGGCCGCGTTCATCAGCGCCTCGCCGACACCTGCGCGGCGGGACGCTTCGTCCACATACAGATCGCTGAGCAGCCAGGCCGGTTCCAGCGCCAGCGAGGAGAACAACGGATAGAGCTGGACGAACCCCTGGGCAACGCCCTGCGCGTCGCGGGCGATGAACAGCTGCGCGTCGCCGCGTTGCAGGCGCTCGCCGAGGAAATCCGCGATGTCCGACTCTGCCCTCGGCACCTGGTAGAAACGCAGGTAGCCGGCGAACAGACGCACGAGATCGACCAGGTCATTGGCACTAGCAGCAGATACCGTCATGAGGCACTCCAGAATGCATGACAGGCAGTATAGGCGAGGCGGCGTAGGCCATATTCGCGTGCTTGTCAGTAGCCAGAACAATTAATCGTGTACGTTTTTACGATTTTTATGAAACAATGACACTCTTTTTTGCACACACAACGTATCGATAATGACCGGAAAGACCTTTTCGGTCGCGGACTGACGTATCCCCACTGCATTTCCCCCGAATCTTGATGTAGTATGCCGCGCCTTGGACTACAAGACGGCAAGGCCGTCTCCGACGAGCCTCTCCAAAGGCGTAGTCGATGGCAACGCAGGTAGTTTCAGAGGGGCCCGAAGTGGCTTTTGAGTAGAGCTCAGAGAGAGTGAGGCAAGTGATGACTGAACGCGTTCAAGTCGGTGGCCTGCAGGTCGCCAAAGCCCTGTACGACTTCGTGAACAACGAAGCCATCCCCGGTACCGGCATCGCTGCCGACAGCTTCTGGGCTGGCGCCGCCGCGGTCATCAAGGACCTGGCACCGAAGAACCGTGCCCTGCTGGCCAAGCGTGACGAGCTGCAGGCGCAGATCGATGCCTGGCACCAGGCGCGCCAGGGTCAGGCTCATGACGCCGCTGCCTACAAGGCCTTCCTGCAGGAGATCGGCTACCTGCTGCCGGAGCCGCAGGACTTCCAGGCCACCACGCAGAACGTCGACGAAGAAATCGCCCGCCTGGCCGGCCCGCAGCTGGTCGTGCCGGTCATGAACGCCCGCTTCGCCCTCAACGCCTCGAACGCCCGCTGGGGCTCGCTGTACGACGCACTGTACGGCACCGACGTGATCAGCGAAGAAGGTGGCGCCGAGAAGGGCAAGGGCTACAACAAGGTCCGTGGTGACAAGGTCATCGCCTTCGCTCGCGCCTTCCTCGACGAGGCCGCTCCGCTGGCCGCCGGCTCGCATGTCGACTCCAGCGCCTACAAGATCGTCGACGGCAAGCTGGTCGTCGGCCTCAAGGGCGGCAGCAACACCGGCCTGCGCGACGACGCGCAACTGATCGGCTTCCAGGGTGACGCCAGCGCACCGGTCGCGGTGCTGCTCAAGCACAACGGCCTGCACTTCGAAATCCAGATCGATGCCAGCAGCCCCATCGGCAGCACCGACGCCGCCGGCGTGAAAGACGTGCTGATGGAAGCGGCGCTGACCACCATCATGGACTGCGAAGACTCCGTCGCCGCCGTCGATGCCGACGACAAGGTCGTGGTCTACAAGAACTGGCTGGGCCTGATGAAGGGCGACCTGGCCGAGGAAGTGTCCAAGGGCGGCAGCACCTTCACCCGCACCATGAACCCGGACCGCGTCTACACCAAGGTCGACGGTGGCGAACTGACCCTGCACGGCCGCTCGCTGCTGTTCGTGCGCAACGTCGGTCACCTGATGACCAACCCGGCCATCCTCGATGCCGAGGGCAACGAGATTCCGGAAGGCATCCAGGACGCGCTGTTCACCAGCCTGATCGCGGTGCACAACCTGAACGGCAACACCAGCCGCAAGAACACCCGCACCGGCAGCGTCTACATCGTCAAGCCGAAGATGCACGGCCCGGAAGAAGTCGCCTTCACCAGCGAAATCTTCGCCCGCGTCGAGGATGTGCTGGGCCTGGCCCGCAACACCCTGAAAGTCGGCATCATGGACGAAGAGCGCCGCACCACCGTCAACCTCAAGGCCTGCATCAAGGCGGCCAGCGAGCGCGTGGTGTTCATCAACACCGGCTTCCTCGACCGTACCGGTGACGAGATCCACACCTCCATGGAAGCGGGCGCGGTCGTGCGCAAGGCCGCCATGAAGAGCGAGGCCTGGATCGGTGCCTACGAGAACAACAACGTCGACGTCGGCCTGGCCACCGGCCTGCAGGGCCGTGCGCAGATCGGCAAGGGCATGTGGGCGATGCCGGACCTGATGGCCGCCATGCTCGAGCAGAAAGTCGCGCACCCGCTGTCCGGCGCCAACACCGCCTGGGTCCCGTCGCCGACCGCCGCCACCCTGCACGCCCTGCACTACCACAAGGTCGACGTGTTCGCCCGTCAGGCCGAGCTGGCCAAGCGCACCCCGGCGTCGGTGGATGACATCCTGACCATCCCGCTGGCCAAGGACACCAACTGGTCCGCGGAAGAAATCCGCAACGAGCTGGACAACAACGCGCAAGGCATCCTCGGCTACGTGGTGCGCTGGATCGACCAGGGCGTCGGCTGTTCCAAGGTGCCGGACATCAACGATGTCGGCCTGATGGAAGACCGCGCCACCCTGCGTATCTCCAGCCAGCTGCTGGCCAACTGGCTGCGCCACGGCATCGTCAGCGAGGCGCAGGTGGTCGAGAGCCTCAAGCGCATGGCACCGGTGGTCGACCGCCAGAACGCGGCCGACCCGCTGTACCGCCCGATGGCCCCGGACTTCGACAGCAACGTCGCCTTCCAGGCCGCGCTGGAGCTGGTCGTCGAAGGCTGCAAGCAGCCCAACGGCTACACCGAGCCGGTCCTGCACCGCCGTCGCCGCGAGTACAAGGCCAAGAACGGCCTGTGATACCCGCGCAGCAGGTATGAAAAAACCGCCCTTCGGGGCGGTTTTTTATTGGGCGGTCGCGGCAGGCCTGTGCCGCTAGCGCTTGGCCTGCGCCGTCTTGTCCAGCGAGACGCCGGTGGTATTGCCCAGCAGGCTGGCGGTCGCGGTCTGGACGAAGGCCGACAGCTTGCGCTCCAGGTCCGTACGCGCCTGGGCGTCATCGATCACCTCGGCGCCTGCGTCGTGGCCCAGCTGGTAGCGATACAGGCGCGCGTCACGGTCACGTGGCTTGACCAGGATGCGGTCGCCGCTCACCAGGCCCACGGTCTGGTCGCTGCCGGACGGCTTGATCACCGCCACCCCCGCATCACCCGGCGGCAGCGCCAGCAGGTCGCGGCCCCAGCACTGCGCCTGTACCGGCAGGCCCAGGCGCCCGACGATGGTCGGCACCACGTCGATCTGGCTGCCGACGGTATCGCGGCTGCTGCCGAAGGTCTCCTGCACGCCCGGACCGATCATCAGCAGCGGGATGCTGAAGCGCGACAGGTCCATCTCGGTGATCTGTTCATCGTTGCCGAAGCCGTGATCGCCCAGCACCACGAACAGGGTGTCCTTGAAGTAGGGCTCCTGACGCGCCTTGGCGAAGAACTGCCCCAGCGCCCAGTCGGCGTAGCGCATGGCGGTCAGGTGCTCGTCGAGCGAACCGTGGCCGCTGACGCGCTCGACCGGCAGGTTTTCCGGCAAGGCGTACGGGGTGTGGTTGGAGAGCGTCTGCAGCAGCGCATAGAAGGGCTTGCCCTGGCGCCCCAGCCTGGCCAGCTCCTCGGCGCCACGGCTGAACATGTCCTGGTCGGAGACACCCCAGGTCGGGTCGATGAACACCGGGTCGACGAAGTCCTCGCGGCCGACGAAATTGCGCATGCCTTGGTTGGCGAAGAAGCCGGACTGGTTGTCCCAGGCGAAACTGCCGTTGTAGACGTAGACGTCATCGTAGCCACGGGCACTGAGCAGCTGCGGCAGCCCGGAGAACTGGTGGCTGCCCTCGGGCATGCGCATCAGGTACTCGAACGCCGGCAGGTTGGGGAAGCAGGCCATGGTGGCGAACATGCCCTGATGGGTGTGGGTACCGTTGGAGAACACGTGCTGGAACAGCAGGCCCTGCTTGGCCAGCGCATCGAAGTTCGGCGTGATGCCGTCCTGGTTGCCCATCGCGCCGATGTAGCGCCCCGCCATGCTTTCCATGAGGATCACCACCACGTTGCGCACCTGCGGCAGCTGACCTTCGGGCGGCGGCGTGTAGATGCGGCGCACGGCCGCCTGGTCGGCATCGATCAGGCGGTCACGCGGGGTCAGCAGCAGGTCGCGGGTCACCTGCCGGGCCTCGTCCGCCGGCAGGGTCGCCTTCCAGCTGTTGTCACGGTGATCGGAGAAGTAGTTGCTGGCGGCATTGGCCAGGGTCAGGGTGCCGTTGAGGCCCAGGTGGTTGGCGAACATCGAATCGGTGGTATAGGCGTCGCCCCAGCGCAGCGGCGGACCGGAGCGCAGGGTGCCACGCGCGGCCACGACGCAGACCAGCAGGAACATCACGAACACCGCGCTGCGGGCCGCCCAGTGCGGCGCGCTGGCGTTCGCGCGGGCACGGGTGGCGCGTTCGATGCGGCGGAACAGCCAGGCCAGCAGCACGCTGGCCAGGGCCCAGACCAGCAGCAGGCGCAGCACCGGGAAGCCGTTCCAGATCATGCTGGCCACGGTGCCCAGGTCTTCCTGCATGTACTGGAACACCAGGCTGTTCAGGCGCTGGTGGAATTCGCGGTAGAAATTCAGTTCGACCACGGCGAAGAACAGGCACAGGCTGGTGGCGAGGGTCAGCCAGGCCACCTGCAGGTGACGCGCACGCATCGCCCGCACGCTGAGCAGCGCCAGGGTCAGCGGGATGCACAGATAGACGATCAGGCGCAGGTCGAACCGCGCACCGTTGAAGAAGGCCTCGGCAAAGGTGCTGGCCGGCGTATCGGCGATCAGCGCATGGTTGTAGGCCAGCAGGCCCAGGCGCGCCAGCGCGAACAGCAGCAGCATGCACAGTGCGCTGCTCAGGATGAATGCCAGATGGCTGGCGATGCTGACCTGAGCCGGGGCTCGGGCGGCGGGTACGGATGGCTGCATGGAAAGGCCTGCTGGTTGCGGAACACGAGGGCTGGCGAAGTCTGCCCGGGGGGACGTAAAAATTTCGTCAAAACCCCGTGCGGCGCGCGTTGCCGCTGCCCCCTACTTAGGTGCAATGGGCAAAACGCCGTGCCGGGGCCACACTGCAAGCATCCCGAACGTGCGAGGCGCAAGCCCATGAGCAAGGCCGACGCGATGGCCGATGCGGGCAAGACCGCGGTGCTGCAGAACATCCACGGCACCATGGAGTTCCTGCAGAAGTTCCCCCCCTTCAACCAGATGGACACCGCCCACCTGGCGTTTCTGGTCGAGCATTGCCAGCTGCGCTTCTATGCCGAGGGCGACTCGATCATCAAACCCGCCGATGGCGTGGTCGAGCACTTCTACATCGTCAAGCAGGGGCGTGTGCACGGTGAGCGTCCGCACAGCGCACGCCGTGGCACCGAGACCACCTTCGAGATCACCGCAGGCGAATGCTTTCCGCTGGCCGCACTGATCGGCGAGCGCGCCACCCGCACCGAACACCTGGCCGCCGAAGACACCTTCTGCCTGCTGCTGGCCAAGCACGCCTTCATCAAGCTGTTCGCCGTCTCCAACCCGTTGCGCGACTTCGCCCTGCGCGGCGTCAGCAGCCTGCTCGACCAGGTCAACCAGCAGGTGCAGTTGCGCGCTGTGGAAACCCTCGGCGCGCAGTACTCGCTGGATACCCGCCTGGGTGAGCTGGCCATGCGCCAACCCATCGGCTGCGCGCCGCACACGCCCCTGCGCGAGGCCGTGCGGCTGATGCACGAGCAGCACGTGGGCAGCATCGTGGTGGTGGACCAAAGCGAGCGGCCCCTGGGCATCTTCACCCTGCGCGACCTGCGCCGGGTGGTCGCCGACGGCGTCGACCTGGCGCAGCCGATCGACCGGCTGATGACCCCCAACCCCTTCCATCTGCAACCGGACGCCAGTGCCTTCGACGCCGCCATCGCCATGACCGAGCGGCATATCGCCCACGTTTGCCTGGTGCAGAACGAGAAGCTCTGCGGGGTCATTTCCGAGCGAGACCTGTTCAGCCTGCAGCGGGTCGACCTGGTCCACCTGGCCCGAACCATTCGCCACGCCGGCAAGGTCGAGACCCTGGCCGGGCTGCGCAGCGACATTCGCCTGCTGGTCGATCGCATGCTCGCCCACGGCGCCAGCTCGACGCAGATCACCCACATCGTCACCCTGCTCAACGACCACACCGTGTGCCGGGTGATCGAGCTGACCCTCGAGGACATGGGCGACCCGGGCATCGCGTTCACCTGGCTGTGCTTCGGCAGCGAAGGCCGCCGCGAGCAGACCCTGCACACCGACCAGGACAACGGCATTCTCTTCGAGGCCGCCGACGCTGCCGAGGCCGCCACCATCCGTGGCCGCCTGCTGCCGCTGGCCGTCGAGATCAACCAGCGTTTGGCGCAATGCGGCTTCACCCTGTGCAAGGGCAACATCATGGCCGGCAACCCGGAGCTGTGCCTGTCGCGCCAGGAGTGGTCGCGGCGCTTCGCCGGTTTCGTGGACGAAGCGACGCCGGAGAACCTGCTGGGCTCGTCGATCTACTTCGACCTGCGCACCATCTGGGGCCCGGATACCGGCTGCGAGCAGCTGCGCGCCGCCTTGCTCGAACGCGTCGCCAGCAACAGCCTGTTCCAGAAGATGCTGGCCGAGAACGCCCTGCGCCAGCGTCCGCCGGTTGGCCGCTTCCGCGACTTCGTGGTGGCGCGCTCCGGCGCCGACAAGGACACCCTCGATCTCAAGGTGCAGGGCCTGACGCCCTTCGTCGATGGCGCCCGCCTGCTGGCGCTGGCCAACGGCATCAGCTCGGTCGGCACCCTGGAGCGCCTGCGCGCGCTGGTCGCCAAGGGCGTGATCGATGCGCTGGATGGCGCGGCCTACGAGGAGGCCTATCATTTCATCCAGCAAACCCGCATGCAGCAGCACCAGCTGCAGGCGCGCGACGAACTGCCCTACTCCAATCGGGTCGACCCCGATCACCTGAATCACCTGGACCGGCGTATCCTGCGCGAGTCCTTCCGCCAGGCTCAGCGACTGCAGAGCAGCCTGGCCATGAGGTATCAGCTATGAGCAAGTTCACCTGGTTCACCGGCCGTGGCCCGGCCCTGACCCAGCAGCAGTTGCAACGTCGCCAGGCCCTGAGTGCGCCCGCGCCGCTCGATGAGCGGCCGCTGCACCAGCAGCGCATCGTCGTGCTGGACCTGGAGACCACCGGCCTGAACATGCGCCGCGACCTGGTACTGGCGATTGGCGCGGTGGTGATCGATCACGGCGCCATCGACTTCGCCGAACAGTTCGAATGCACCCTGCGCCGGCCCGACCACCAGGCCAGCGCCAGCACCCTGATCCATGGCATCGCCCCCAGCGAGGTGGCACGCGGCGTCGACCCGGCCGAGGCCTTGCTGGACTTCATGGAGTTCGTCGGCAGCAGCCCGCTGCTGGCCTTCCATGCCGGTTTCGACCAGCGCATGCTGGGGCGTGCCCTGCGCCAGAGCCTGGACTATCGCCTGCAGCACAACTTCTTCGACGTCGCCGAGATCGCCCCCCTGCTCTGCCCGCAGGCACGCGTGCGTCAGGGCGGACTGGATGAGTGGGTCACCGAGTTCGGCCTGCAGGTGCAACAGCGCCACAACGCCAGTGCCGACGCGCTGGTCACCGCCGAACTGGCGCTGATGCTGTTCAGCAAGGCACGCCGCCAGGGCATCGACAGCCTCTGCGAACTGGAACGCCAGCTGGCCAGCCGACGCCGCCGCCAGCAGGCGATGTAGCGGCGCCCTGCGCATCGCCCGTATCGCCCGTATCGCCCGCAAGCGGGCTCCTACACCCTGCTCGAGCACATCGCGACTGAAGCGAATCGCCAGATGCATCGGCTGACGCGATCCGTAGGAGCCGGCTTGCCGGCGATCCACCCCCGCCCCTACAACACCGTAGGGTGGATGACGCTTCACCCATCCACCGAAAACGCTATCCCTCCACCCTCGCGCCCTACAGATCGCGCATCAGCAGGCCGTACTCCAGCTGCACCTGCGCCGGCAGCGGCAGGTAGAGGACGTGGCCGTCGCCAGGCGCTACCGACTGCGCCTGGCCTTGTGCGTTCTGCAGTTGCTCCAGGGTGAAGCGCAGGTTGCCCTGTGGCGTCATCAGTTCCAGGCCATCACCCACCGCGAAGCGGTTCTTCACCCGCACTTCGACCAGCTCGCCACGGCGCTCGCCGGTCAGCTCGCCAACGAACTGCTGACGCTCGGAAACCGAGCTGCCGCGCTCGTAGTTCTGGTATTCGTCGTGCACGTGGCGGCGCAGAAAGCCCTCCGTATAGCCACGGTGGGCCAGCGATTCGAGGCTGCCCAGCAGGCTCGGATCGAAGGGCTTGCCGGCCAGCGCATCGTCGATGGCGCGGCGATAGACCTGGGCAGTACGCGCCACGTAGAAGTGGCTCTTGGTCCGCCCTTCGATCTTCAGCGAATGCACGCCCATGCGCACCAGGCGCTCGACGTGCTGCACCGCACGCAGGTCCTTGGAGTTCATGATGTAGGTGCCGTGCTCGTCCTCGAAGGCGCTCATTTCCTCCTCCGGGCGCCCCGCTTCCTGCAGCACGAACGCCTGAGAGGTCGGTGCCCCCTGGCCCAGGGTCGGGTCGACCACGCGCACGATCTCGCCCAGTTCGTTCTCGGCTGCCGGCGTGGCCTGGTACTGCCAGCGACAGGCATTGGTACAGGTGCCCTGGTTGGGATCGCGACGATTGATGTAGCCCGACAGCAGGCAGCGCCCGGAATAGGCCATGCACAGCGCGCCGTGGACGAATACCTCCAGCTCCATGCCCGGCACCTGGGCGCGGATTTCCCCGATCTCCTCCAGCGACAGCTCGCGCGACAGGATCACCCGCGTCAGCCCCTGCTGCCGCCAGAACTCGACGCTGGCCCAGTTCACCGCGTTGGCCTGCACCGACAGATGGATCGGCATCTGCGGGTAATGCTGGCGCACCAGCATGATCAGGCCGGGGTCGGACATGATCAGCGCGTCGGGCGCCATCTCGATCACCGGCGCCAGGTCCTTGAGGAAGGTCTTGAGCTTGGCGTTGTGCGGGGCGATGTTGACCACCACGTAGAACTGCTTGCCCTGTGCGTGCGCCTCAGCGATGCCCAGCGCCAGGTTGGCGTGATCGAATTCGTTGTTGCGCACGCGCAGGCTGTAACGTGGCTGCCCGGCATACACCGCATCGGCGCCGTAGGCGAAGGCGTAGCGCATGTTCTTCAGGGTGCCGGCCGGCGACAGCAATTCGGGAAAACGGGGCATGACCGCGCGCTCGAAAAATCAGGGGCTGGCGATTCTATGCAGATGCACTGCGCGGGCATTGACCTGGGTCTATGCGCTGGCAGAAAGACCCGTGCCCCGCCGCGAGATCGGCGAGGCAGGTCACGCGCTGACCTACTGACAGGTCAGGCGGTAGAGGGTGTCACTCTTGTCGATGCGCTTGAGCTGGGACAGCTGCGGCTGTTTCTGCTCATCCAGCGGCAGCAGCTCGGCCGTTTCGCAGTTGAGCAGGTGCGCCTGGTGCGAGACATGGTCGACATGCTGCTTCTCGAAGCGATAGAGCATGAATTCCGCCACCCGCGCATCCGCGACCTGCTGGCGCACGACGCTCTTGCTGTCGAGCACGGTGAAGGCCGTGGTGATGGGTACGAAGTAGCTCCAGGGACGCCAGAACACATGCCCCTGCTCGGTCGCGACCACGACCGACTCCTTCGGCTGGCGCTGCTGCTGGTGCTCGAACCAGGCGTACTCGTAGGACACCTGGTAACCCAGCATGCCCAGGCCACCGAACAGCGGAATGATCCACCTGGGCAACCTGTTGCGCGTCAGTTTGCGCAGCAGCAGGGCAATACCGGCAGCGCCGAGCCCCGAAACCACGATGGCAAGCAAAGTCCACAACATACGACTGTTCCCGAAAAAAGACGGGCCTCCGAGGAGGCCCGTCTGTCAGACCCTGGACCATCGAACGATGGCGTCAGGCCAGGATTATGCTCAGTGGCTCAGAGCGGCACCAGCACCTTTGGGGGTACGCACGCTTTCCACCAGATCCTGGATTTCCTGCGGCGGCTCGGCGGTGACCATCGACACGGCGTAGGCCACGGCGAAGTTGATCAGCGCACCGACGGAACCGAAGGAAGCCGGGGAGATGCCCATGAACCAGTTGTCCGGGGTATTGGCCAGCATGTTGGTGCCCGGAATGAAGAACCAGCCCAGGTAGGTGAAGATGTACACCAGGGTGATGGCCAGACCGGCGACCATGCCGCAGATCGCGCCCTTGTCGTTCATGCGCTTGGAGAAGATCCCCATCATCAGCACCGGGAACAGCGAGGCTGCCGCGATACCGAAGGCCAACGCCACCACCTGCGCGGCGAACCCAGGCGGATTGAGCCCCAGATAGGTCGCCAGAAGGATCGCGCAGGCCATGGAGATCCGCGCGGCGAGCATCTCGTTCTTCTCGCTGATCTTCGGATTGATCAGGGTCTTGATCAGGTCATGACTGATCGCCGAGGAGATCGCCAGCAACAGCCCCGCCGCGGTGGACAGTGCAGCCGCGATGGCACCCGCCGCGATCAGACCCACGACCCAACCCGGCAGGTTGGCGATTTCCGGGTTGGCGAGCACCAGGATGTCGTTGTTGACGGTCAGCTCGTTGCCGTTCCAGCCACGCTCCTGAGCGGTCGCGGTGAAGGCCGGTGCGGCATCGTTGTACATCTGGATGCGGCCGTCGCCGTTCTTGTCTTCCCACTTGATCAGGCCGGTGGTTTCCCAGGTCTTGACCCACTCCGGACGCTCTTCATAGGACAGCGCAGGCGCCGAGGTGCCTTCCGGGTAGATGGTGGTCATCAGGTTCAGGCGCGCCATGGAGGCCACAGCCGGAGCGGTGAGGTACAGCAGCGCGATGAAGATCAGCGTCCAGCCAGCGGACCAGCGGGCATCGGCCACGCGCGGTACGGTGAAGAAGCGGATGATCACGTGCGGCAGACCGGCAGTACCGATCATCAGCGACATGGTGAACAGCACCATGTTCAGCTTGTTGTCGACGTCAGCGGTGTAGGCGGCGAAGCCCAGGTCACGGACCACGGCATCGAGCTTCTGCAGCAGCGGCAGGCCGGACTCGACATGGTCACCGAACAGGCCCAGAGGCGGAATCGGGTTACCGGTCAGCTGCAGGGAGATGAAGATCGCCGGAATGGTGTAGGCGATGATCAGCACCACGTACTGCGCCACCTGGGTGTAGGTGATGCCTTTCATGCCGCCGAATACGGCGTAGGCGAACACCACCGCTGCGGCGATCCAGATACCGGTCGAGTTGCTCACTTCGAGGAAGCGCGAGAACGCGACACCGGCACCGGCCATCTGGCCGATCACGTAGGTGACGGAGATGATCACCAGGCAGATCACCGCAGTCAGACGCGCACCGCGGCTGTAGAAGCGATCACCGATGAAGTCCGGCACGGTGAACTTGCCGAACTTGCGCAGGTAGGGCGCGAGCAGCATCGCCAGCAGCACGTAGCCGCCGGTCCAGCCCATGAGGAAGGTGGAGTTGGCATAACCACCGGCGGCGATCAGGCCCGCCATGGAAATGAACGAGGCTGCAGACATCCAGTCAGCAGCCGTCGCCATGCCGTTGGTGACCGGATGGACGCCACCGCCCGCGACGTAGAATTCCTTGGTGGAACCGGCGCGCGCCCAGATGGCGATACCGATGTAGAGCGCGAAGGACGCCCCCACGAACAGCATGTTGATTACGAACTGGCTCATGACCTACTCCTCGACGCCGAATTCTTTATCGAGCTTGTTCAGTCTCCACGCGTAGTGAAAGATCAGCCCGATGAAGAAGAGGATGGAGCCCTGCTGCGCGAACCAGAATCCGAGGTCGGAACCGCCTACCGAGATACCCGCGACCATGGGGCGCAGAATCATGGCGAATCCGTAGGAAACCAGCGCCCAGATGATCAGGCTCCAGGTGATGAGCCGCACATTGGCCTTCCAGTAGGCCGCGGCATTTGCTTGTTCAGAAGTCATAGACGCCTCCGGTTATTGTTATTCTGATGCACCTTCAAACTAGCAGCTGGCCAGCAAAAGCCGACAGCTAGACATTGGTATTAGCCGAAGATCGTCATGACTGCCCGTCCATGTGCAGCATGCGGGCGCTGTTTTGCAAAACCTCGCGCAGATCGTGCGGGAGTAGGGTGGCCGCTCAGAGCGGCGACAGCTCGATCGGCAGCAGATAGCGCTCGTCGCCGTATTCGATGGTGTATCGGGAGCGCTGGGTACTGCGCTCGACCGTCTGACAGTCGCCGGCGACCTCTGCGGAGCGGCTGTGGATAGCGCTCATCCTGAGCTGCAGGTCGCGATAGCCGGCATGCCCGACGCGCTCGGTGATGATCACCACGCCCGTGGATTCGCTGAACTCTCCGGCGCAGTGGGTATCCCACTCCCCTCCCGAGCGCTGCACCACCAGCTCGCTCAGCACCGACCTCAGGTGCTGTCCATCCAGCTCGTACAGGTTGAGTTCGGTTTCGTGGAAGGGATTGGGGGCTGATCCGTTGCGCCGCTTGATGCGGACACCGAAGGCCAGGTCCTGCGCACGCAGACGATAAGGGGCGGTGTCGAACTCGATGCCATCGACGAATATCGCATCCCAATCCAGCCGGTTGGGTTCGATCAGGCGCGCCACGACATCTTGCCTGGCACTATCGAGCAGGAGGACTTCGAGGTCGCTCTGGCCATGGTCGTCATGCTCCTCGCGCAGCAGCGGCACGGCGACCAGGGTCAGGTGCGGCCGCGCCGGCCAGACCTTGCAGATGCTCTGTCGGGCATCCACCCGATAGGCCCCGCGCTCATCCTGCAGCCAGATTCCGCCAGCCTGGCCCGGGTGCGCCTGTTCCAGCCAGCCAGGCAGTTGCGCCGAGCAGTCATCGGCCAGCGCCACGCTGGCTGTCAGCAGGCCGGCCAGGCCCACGGCGAGTCTGAATGTCATCCCTGAACACCTCCTGTTCATCCCGCCGCGAGTCTACGTCAGCGCAGCACCACCGCCCATGACGGGCATCGCGAAACAGCCAGGCGATGCGCCGTGCCAGCAGATGCCCGGCACGCGCCTCCTCACGCAAACCGATATGCCCGCTCATGCGCGGTACCACAGGCGCATGAAACCCAGCGCCAGGATCAGGCCGACCTGGCCCAGTGCGGCACACAGCGCCAGAAAGGAACGCAGCGAGCTGTTGTTCGCGGCGTCCTGCACCCCCATCAGCGAACTCCAGAAGCCCTCCGGCAACACCATCAGGCTCAGGCTGGCGAGGGGCTTGCCAGTCATCAGCAGACCATCGATGACGTCGAACCAGCCAACGAACATCAGACCGATCAGAATCATCACGGCTACCACCAGGCCAAGGCCCAGGCACGCGGAAAACTGCATGAGAAGACGCATGGGATCACCTCCAGAGAAGCGGCGCGGCCACTGCCGCGCCATATGATTCAGGCTTGCGGGGCCGCGCGGCCGACGCCATACCAGTCCAGTTTGCGGGTCAGTACCATCACGCTGCCGAGCACGCCGAAGACCAGCAGCGAGCCCATCAGCAGGGCGTAATCCTCGGCGCTGAGCAGGCCGTAGAGCATCCCGTAGAGCGCCGCCAGCAGGGCGCCAAAGCCCATGCCGCGCTGCCAGCTGTGCAGCACGTGGCTGACGTAGAAGCCGATCAGGCCGACGCAGGCCGTGGCGGAAAGGCCATAGGCCAGCGCGAAAGGCAGGTGCTCGGAGAGCGACAGCAGCAACAGGTAGAACAGCGCCAGCGACAGCCCCACCAGGGCGTACTGCACCGGGTGCACGGCAAGGCGCTTGAGCACTTCGAAGAGGAAGAACGCCGCGAAGGTCAGGGCGATGAACAGCAGCGCGTATTTGATCGCCCGGTCGGTCTTCAGGTACTGGTCGACGGGGTCGACGAAGCTGACGCCGAAGTGGCGGCCGAACAGCGCCTGGCAACGCTCGCCCACCACGCAGTCACGCAGCGCCTCCTCCAGGTTGGTGGCGAAGAAGCTGGTCTGCCATTCGGCCGTGAAACCCTTGGCGTCGATGCTGCGACGGTTCGGCAGGTACTCGCCGACGAAGCTCGGGTGCGGCCAGTCGGAGCTCAGCTTGACCCGGCTGTCACGCCCGACCGGCACGATCGACAACTGCTCGGTGCCCTGCAGCTTGAGGTCGAAGGCGAACTCCAGGCTCTGCCCACCCTGCGGGTCGAGTGCGGGGATCGGTGCATGCACGCCCGCGCCGAAACTGTCGTCGCCGCTGCCGGGAGCGAAGCTCAGGGTCTGGCCATTGAGGCGCAGCTGCAGGTCATTGCTGATACCGCGAATGTCGCTGATGCCGACCGAAAGGAAAGGTTTCTCGAAGCGGTAGAAACCGAGGTCGTCGCCCAGGCCCAGGCGCGCCGGCAGGCGGAACTGGCCACTGACCTGGCTGTCGCTGTGGTACAGGCGCGCCTGGTAGATGCCCCGCGCCCGCAGCTCGGTGCCGACCTGCCCCTCGAGCACGAAGCGCTCCGGCAGGAAGTACAGGCGTCCGCGTTGCTGACGCTCCTCGGTGTAGCGTTCGCCGGTGGTCTTGTTGGTTTTCCACTCGTGAGTGGTCTTGATGTAAGGCACGACCAGAATCGGCCCGGTGACCTGCTGGCGATAGCTGGAGCTGCGCGCGATGTCCTGCAGCACGTCATGGCGCAGGCCCTGACGCTCGTCGACCAGGCCATCGATCATCAACAGGGGAATCATCAACAGCAGAATCAGCAGGGCGATGGCGCCCAGCTTGAAGCCCAGGGTACGGCTCATGGTACGGCTCTCCGTAGCGAGTGAAGGTACGGCAGAGTCTGGGCAGCCTGGGTGGCGGGGGTATGGGGCGAGCGTGGAGATTGTGTGGAGAATGTGGGAAACAGAAAGGGCGCCGGTCGAGGGCGCCCTTGCTAACGGCTGTGCGGCATGAGACTGCTCCCGCGTGATAGATGACCGGATCAGCTGATACGGCTGGCACCTACGCGGTCGGCACCGTCTTCGGCGACACGGTTCGCACCGACGCGATCGGCACCATCTTCGGCTACGCGGAAACGTTCCAGCGTGCGCTCGGCACCACCTTCGGCGACACGGTTCGCACCGACGCGATCGGCGCCATCTTCAGCGACGCGGAAACGCTCCAGCGTGCGCTCGGCACCGCCTTCGGCGACACGGTTCGCGCCAACACGATCGGCGCCATCTTCGGCTACGCGGAAACGCTCCAGCGTGCGCTCGGCACCACCTTCGGCGACACGGTTCGCGCCAACACGATCGGCGCCATCTTCAGCGACGACAGGGGCGGTGGATTGCGCGGCGGTTACCTGCGGCAGGGCGAAGGCACTGGCGGACAGGGCGGCGAGGACAAGGCTGGCGAGGATCTGCTTTTTCATGTTCGTTCTCCTGAGAAGGGGTGAGCAACTGGGTACGGTTGTCATGTTACGCACGCCCCGGAACGGCAAAAGGGACATCTCGGGATAGTGACAATCGACGCCATCGATAGCTGAAAAAACTCTTTCCGATCAGCTAGATAGGCTCACCTCTCAGGCACGACTCAGGCGCCCCGCCTTCCGTCTGCTCAGGCAATGCAGCGGGTGAACGGCACTGGCATCTGTATAAAAAACCAGTAAGACTTCGCACCATGCTCAACCTCGACGCCCCCGAACTCTATTACCTGGCCAACTTCCGCAAGGCCCTCGACTGGCTCGACACCCATCATCGCGACCTGATGGACGACGCCGAGCTGGCCTTCGTCGCGAACTTTCTCCAGCTGCCGCTGCCATCCCAGGCGCTGCTGGTGCGCCTGGTCATGCGCAAGGGCGTGCACTTTCGCGCCGGCAAGCTGCGCTATGTGGAGATCGGCGACATTGCCACTGCGGCTGGCGCGCTGCTGGCGTCGGGCTGGCTGATCGAGCATGCAGCGCTGACCTTCGATGAGCTGGGCGCCCTGCTGCTCAAGGATGAGCTGGCCACGCACTTCGCCGACGACCTGCCCGGAGGCAGCCTGAAGAAAAGCGAATTGCTCGAACACCTGCGCGCCCTGCACACGGAACCGCGCAGCCTGGCCGATTGGTGCCCACGGCTGGACGAGCGCCTGTTGAGCCTGGTCATCGGCCCGCTGTGCGACCGCCTGCGGCTAATGTTCTTCGGCAACCTGGCACAGGACTGGTCGGAGTTCGTGTTGGCCGACCTGGGGATATTCCGTTACGAGCAGGTGCCGATCACCCCCGGCTCACGCGGTTTTCGCAGCCGTCAGGACGTCGACGACTACCTGCACCTGCGCCTCTGCCGCGAAGCCTTCGAGGCAGGCATGACGGTGCCCGAGGTGCTGCAGCAGCTTGGCGACTTTGCCAGCGCCAGCGCGCACATCAACGAACGCCACCAGCGCCTGCTGCTGCAACTGGCGCAGCATCTGGAGCGCGCGGGCGAACTGGACTCGGCGCTGACGCTGTATCGCGACACCCGCGCGCTCGGCTCGCGGCAACGGCAGATTCGCGTGCTGGAACGCCTGGGCCAGGATACCGAGGCGCTGACCCTGGTCGAACAGGTGCTCGAAGCGCCGCTCAACGCCGAGGAAGCGCAACTGGCCGGACGCGCACGCACCCGCCTGCGCAAGCGCCTCGGCCTGCCGGCGGCGCCCAAGGCGGCGAAGCTCGATGAGGATCGTCTCGACCTGCGCCTGCCGCGCGCCGCCAGCGTCGAGCTGGCCGTGGCCGCGCACCTGGCCGCGCCCGATGCGCCGGTGCATTACGTGGAGAACACGCTGATCTGCGGGCTGTTCGGCCTGCTCTGCTGGGAGGCGATCTTCGCCCCGCTGCCCGGTGCCTTCTTCCATCCCTTCCATACCGGTCCGGTCGATCTGCACCGCGCCGACTTCCACGCCCGGCGCAGCGAGCTGTTCGCCGCCTGCCTGGCGCGCCTGGATGACGGCAGTTATCGCGACGCCATGCGCCGTACCCATGCCGAGAAATTCGGCATCCAGTCACCGTTCGTGTTCTGGGAGCTGCTCGATGCCGAGCGCCTGGAGCAGGCGCTGGCCTGCCTGCCGCCAGCGCACCTGGGCGCCTGGTTCCGCCGCCTGCTGGCCGATATTCGCGAGAACCGCGCCGGCATGCCCGACCTGATCCAGTTCTGGCCCCGCGAGGGACGCTACCGGATGATCGAGGTGAAGGGCCCCGGCGACCGCCTGCAGGACAACCAGAAGCGCTGGCTGGCGTTCTGCGCCGAGCACGGCATGCCGGTCAGCGTGTGCTACGTAGAGTGGCTCGATTGAACCTGCGCGTCGCCGTGCGCGAGCTGTGCGAGTTCACCGCCAAGGAGGGTGACCTCGACCTGCGTTTCACCCCCTCGCCGACGGCCCAGGAGGGCATGGCCGGGCACGCCACGGTGGTGGCCCGGCGCGGCCCGGATTACGTGTCCGAGTTGCCACTGATCGGCGAGTTCGAAGGGCTGACGGTCAGTGGTCGCGCCGACGGCTTCGACCCCGAGTTTCGTCTGCTGGAGGAGATCAAGACCCACCGAGGCGACATCTCGCGCATCCCCGCCAACCATCGCCTGCTGCACTGGGCGCAGGTGAAGATCTACGGCTGGCTGTTGTGCCAGGAGCTGGGCTGCGACGAGCTGGACCTGGCGGTGGTCTACTTCAACGTCATCACCCAGCAGGAGACGGTGTTCCGCGAGCGCCACAGCGCCGAGTCGCTGGGTGAGTTCTTCGCCCTGCACTGCCGCCGCTACATTACCTGGGCGCGGCAGGAGCAGGCGCACCAGCAGGCGCGCAACCAGGCGCTGGAGGCCTTGAGTTTCCCCTACGGCGAATTCCGCCACGGCCAGCGGCAACTGGCCGAGGCCGTGTACCGCGCCGCGCGCGACGGCCACTACCTGCTGGCCCAGGCCACCACCGGCATCGGCAAGACCCTCGGCACCCTGTTCCCGCAGCTCAAGGCCATGCCCGGCCAGCAGCTCGACCGCCTGTTCTTCCTCAGTGCGAAGACACCGGGCCGGCGCCTGGCGCTGGATGCCCTGCAGCGCCTGCGCGAGCCGGACACGCCACTGCGCGTGCTGGAACACGTGGCCCGCGACAAGGCCTGCGAGCACCCGAGCAAGGCCTGCCACGGCGACTCCTGCCCATTGGCCAAGGGCTTCTACGACCGCCTGCCGGCAGCACGCAGCGCGGCGCTCAAGGAGCGCTGGCTGGATCAGCAGGCGGTGCGCAACATCGCCATCGCCCATGGCGTCTGCCCCTACTACCTGAGCCAGGAGCTGTGCCGCTGGAGCGATGTGGTGGTGTGCGACTACAACTACTACTTCGACCTCGGCGCCCTGCTGCACAGCCTCACCCTGGTCAACCAGTGGCGCGTCTGCCTGCTGGTGGACGAGGCGCATAACCTGGTCGAGCGCGGGCGTGGCATGTACAGCGCCGAGCTGGATCAGGCGCGCTTCAAGGCCATGTGCCGCGACGCACCGAAACGCCTGAGAAGCGTGCTGGAACGCGTCGACCGCCACTGGGACCAGCTGCACCGTGAACAGCAGCTGCCCTACCAGGTCTATCCGCTGGCGCCGGACCTGCTGCTCGCCTCGCTGGGCAAGGCGGTCAGCGCCATCACCGACCTGCTCACCGACCAGCCCGAAGGCAATGCCGGTGAACTGCTCAGCTTCTACCTCGACGCCATGCTGTTCTGCCGCCTGGCGGAAAGCTTCGGCCCGCACTCACTGTTCGACATCAACCGCGAAGAGGCCGGCAACGGGCGCAGCCATTCCACGCTGTGCATCCGCAATATCCTGCCGGCGCCCTTCCTCGGCCCGCGTTTCGAAGAGGCGCACAGCGCCACGCTGTTCTCCGCCACCCTCAGCCCCAGCCACTACTACCTCGACCTGCTCGGCCTGCCGATCGAAACCCAGTGCCTGGACGTCGCCTCGCCATTCAGCGCCGAACAGCTGCACGTGCAGGTGGTGCGCAACCTGTCGACCCGCTACCAGCACCGCGATGCCTCGCTGGCACCGATCTGCCAGCTGATGGCGCGCCAGTACAGCGAACGCCCCGGCAACTACCTGGCCTTCTTCAGCAGCTATCAGTATCTGGAGCAGGTGCTGCAGCAACTGCGCCGCGATCACCCGCAGATTCCGCTGTGGACGCAGTCACGGCAGATGGACGAAGCGGCGCGCCAGGGCTTCATCGAACGCTTCCAGGTCGGCGGTCGCGGTATCGGCTTCGCCGTGCTCGGCGGCGTCTTCGGCGAAGGGGTGGATCTGCCCGGCGAGCGCCTGATCGGCGCCTTCGTCGCCACGCTCGGCCTGGCGCAGCTCAACCCGATCAACGAGGAAATCCGCCAACGCATGGACGCCCTGTTCGGCAACGGCTACGACTACACCTACCTCTATCCCGGTTTGCAGAAGGTGGTGCAGGCCGCTGGCCGGGTGATCCGCACACCGCAAGACCAGGGCGTGCTCTACCTGATCGACGACCGCTTCGCCCGCCCGGAAGTCCGTCGCCTGCTGCCGACCTGGTGGCAGGTCGACCTGCTGCGTTTGCCGCGGCAAGCCCATACGCTGGAACCGCAAGCCGATCCGTAGCAGCGGATGCATCCGCGATCATGGCGGCGCGCTCCGGCGGCCGGACGCTCAGCGCGGGATCACGACCTCCCAACAGCTATCCGACATGCGGTATAACCTCCAGACACTCCGGCGCCTCGCCACAGACGGCGAACCAGAGAAGGATTTCCAGCATGACCCGGAAGGTCATCCATCGAGACCGCCCGCAGCCTGTGCGCCATTGCGCGTCCATCCATGGCCAGGCGTACTGAACGGAGGGTTTGCCGTGACGACAGCCGATGTGAAATGCCGCTTCGAAGCAAGGCTTCTGCGCCCGGCAAAGCCTGCCGGCGACAGGTCATGGACGTTCGTGGTACTGCCGAGGGAGGCCAGCGAACAGCTGCCAAGACGCGGCAGGACGACCGTTGCCGGCAGGCTCAATGGCCACCCGTTCCAGGCGACCCTTGAGCCGGATGGCCAACTGAGCCATTGGCTGCAGGTCAGCAGCGCCCTGCAGGAAGCCGCAGGCGCGGCCGCCGGGGATGTCGTGACACTGGAGCTCGCCCCTGTCGCCAGCGAACCCGAACCCGAGATCCCGGCGGATCTGCAGGCGGCACTGGCAGCCATCCCTCGAGCCTGTGAAGTGTGGAACGCCACGACGACCATCGCGCGCGTAGACTGGATACACTGGATCACGTCAGCCAAGCAGCTCAAGACGCGCGACAAGCGCATTGCCGATGCTTGCGACATGCTGGCATCCGGCAAGAAACGGGTCTGCTGCTTCGATCAGTCGGGTTACTACAGCAAGGCTTTCCGAGCGCCCGAAGCGGAAGACTCCTAAATGACGAACGGCGTTGAAACGCCTGACACCTGAGTCGCTTCGCTCATCGAACCCTCCCCTTCCCCCAGACGCCATGGCCCTATGACCAATCCATACCAACCCCCTCAGTCGACCCTCGAAGGCGGATCGGCTCAGGGTGGCAGCGCCACCACGGCCACCCGCCTGATCGTGGGACTGATCTGTGCACTCATTGCGGCGGCGCTGCCGATGCTGGTCATCCCTTCGTTTCAGCAGGTCTTCGACAGTTTCGGGGCCCAACTACCGCTGATGACGCAGCTCGCCCTGAGCTACCACCTGTGGCTCTGGGTGCTGCCGATATTGGTGATCGCGGCGTTCCTGTTCTGGCCCAAGGCCGAACGCCGGCCATTGGCCGCCTGCCTGACGGGCGTCATCGGCCTGACGCTGGCCATCAGCGTCATGATCCTGGCGATGTACCTGCCTGTTTTCGCGCTGGGCCAGGCCATCTGAAGGGATCGGCGGGCAAGGCCATGGCGCTACAGCAACCCGAGGATAGCGCCCACGCAGAACGTGGACGCTATCGATAAACGACGAAGGCGCCCGGATAGGCGCCTTCAGTCGAAGCGGAGTGAAGCGTCGATCAGGCAGTGCGACTGGCGCCCACTCGCTCGGCACCGCCTTCGGCGACACGATCGGCACCAACGCGGTCAGCACCATCCTCGGCGACACGAAAGCGCTCGAGAGTACGTTCGGCCCCGCCTTCTGCAATGCGATTGACGCCTACACGCTCGGCACCGCCCTCGGCGACACGATCAGCACCGACGCGATCAGCGCCATCTTCGGCGACACGAAAGCGCTCGAGAGTGCACTCGGCCCCGCCTTCTGCAATGCGGTTGACGCCTACGCGCTCGGCACCGCCCTCGGCGACACGATCAGCACCGACGCGGTCAGCACCGTCCTCCGCGACACGGAAGCGCTCGAGGGTGCGTTCGGCGCCCCCTTCGGCCACTCGGTCCGCACCCACGCGGTCAGCGCCGTCTGCAGCGACGACAGGGGCAGCGACGGACTGAACGGAAATCTGCGGCGCGGCGAAAGCGCTGGCGGAAAGTGCGGCGATAACGAGGCTGGCGAGGATTTGCTTTTTCATGATCAGGCTCCTGGATGAGGCTGGAAAGTGAGTACGGAACCTATGCTACTCGCATTAAATCGATTAAATAGCGCAAATAAACGAGGCAATGAATCGAATAAATAGATATTTATTCAAACAAGCAAGAAGACATCAGCGGCGAACCGCGTCAGTCATCGGTCGTTGAACAAATCGCTCCACGCGTAATCCGGGGTTGAGGGGCGTGACACTGCAGCGCTGGTGGACCGGATGTCGTCAGTGGCGAAGCAGGTTGCATGCGGGCGCTGTCAGGCACCGTCCCGTGGGAGGCGCTTCAGCGGCGACAGGGCCATGTAGCGGGCATGGCTGTCCCTCCACACACTGGGCAGCACCAGCACGGATTGGTGCCACGCGCCCGCCATTGGGGCGCGGCAGGGAATAGGAGCGTCCGGTCAGGCGTGCCAGCACGTAATCGGGAATGGCTTCGCCTTGGTTGAGCAGGCACAGCAAGTAGCCCGGACTGTAAGCCACCAGGGTAGAACACAGCGCCCCAGGAATTCACAGATGATGGGGTTCGCGTTGCTCTCCCCATCCTACAAAGCTCGACTCTTCTTCAGCGCTATTAGAACCCCAACGATCAGCACCACCATTCCCGATAGGGTCGTAATACCGGGGACGTCACCGCGCCATATAAACAGATAGGCCATTGCGGCCAGTGTTTCCAGCACGATCAATTGACCAACCAGTGCAGGTGGGAGGCGCCGGCTGGCTTCATTCCAGCACACGGTCGCCAGCCAGGAAGAAAATAGCGCCATCACGACTATGACAAGAATGAAATAGCCGGGCTCCGGCCCAAGCGGCATTTCAAAGTCGCCATCCTGGATGGCGAAAAATGACCACAGGCAAAGGAGGCCGATGATAGCCATAGGCAACGTAACGATGCCCTGTGCGGTGGCCCAGGTTCTTGCACTGCCGCTGGAGTTCTCCCTGAGCCAGTCTGCATTGCGCAATGGATACCACGTCCAGCATGCTACAGCGGCTATGGCCAGTAATACTCCAAAGCCATAACTCCATTGATCAAAGCCTTCATGCCCCAGCCTTCCTCCCAGTTCGGCTTGGTTTACGCATATCACCCCTATGATGATCAGCGCCGTAGAAGGCAATAGTTTCATCCAAGGTAATCTGGTTGCCTGTGCAGTCCGCTGCAAATTAGCAGCCACAGCAATAACTACAGGCAACGTACCTATAATCATAGTGCTCAAGGCTCCACCTGTACGCTGGATGGAGCTTGCCAAGCAGAAGTAATACAAGAAATTCCCAACAGCCGATAGAAGTGCAGCCACCAGCCAATCGTTGCGCGAAAGTTTCAGTAAGGCGGCACGATCAAGCCAAGCCAAAGGCAGTGCAATGAGTCCATATGCCAGATAACGCCCGATGGAAATAAGCAGTGCCGGGTAGTCCGGTAACAGCAATGGCCCAATGAATACCAGCCCCCACATCATGCCGGCAATCAGCGCACAAAGAGCACCCACCCACATATATATTCTCAACACAAGAAAATAACGGCCGCGACATTACCACGTACGACATTAGCTGCCAGATGAACAATTTATGGGTGCAATATTAAGTATGTTCAACAACACGTAGCCGGACAGCCACTTCCAAGGGTGGATGAGAGAAGCGTCATCCACCCTACGGTAACTCGTCGCGTAGGGTGGACAACGCGAAGCTTGTCCACTCTGCCTGGCTTGAGCGCAGCGAAAACTGGAACCCCACATAGGATGTGGTTTCGCGTTGCGCTACCCATCCTATGTGGGCAGCGTCAGGCGTACTTCTACGCCCCCATCGACGTTACCGACCTGCAGCTCGCCGCCATGCAGTTCGGCCACTTCCTGGACGAAGTTGAGGCCAAGCCCCGTGCTCTTGCGCCCGCCATTGGGGCGCGGCAGGGAGTAGAAGCGCTCGGTCAGGCGTGCCAGCGCGTAATCGGGAATGGCTTCGCCCTGGTTGAACAGGCGCAGCACGACACCCTCGCCCCGGCGTTCGGCGGCGATACGGATGCGCCCGCCGGGTGGCGTGAAGTCCAGGGCATTGTCCAGCAGGTTGGCCAGCGCCTGACGCAGCAGGAAGCGCTCGCCCCGCAGGCTGAGGCCCGCCGGCAGCGCCTCTTCGACCTGCAGACCGGCGGCGGTGATGCGTGCCTGCTGCGCCTGCAGCAGCTCGTCGACCAGAGCCCTCAGCGCGACTGTCACGCGCTCCTCCAGCCCCTGGCGCTGCTCCACCTGAGCCAGATGCAGCAGGCGCTCGATGAGGTTCTGCAGGCGTGCGCTTTCCTGCTGGATATTGGCCACGAAGCGCTGGCGCTGCTCCACCGGCATGTCGCCCTCGAGCAGTTCGGCGGCGCCCCGGATGGCGGCCAGTGGGCTCTTCAGCTCATGCGTCAGGGTGTGCACGTAGCGCTCGACGTAGGCCTTGCCCTCCAGCTCGGTGCGCATGCGCTCGACTGCCACGGCCAGTTGCCCCAGCTCGCCACCCCGTACCTGCGGCGCCTCGGCGCGCTGACCCTCGCTGACCGCCTGGGCATAGCGCGTCAGCTTGCCCAGTGCGGCGCTGAGCCACCAGGACAGCGCCGCGCCAATCAGCAGACCGAGGCCGATCAAGCCAGCGCCGAGCCAGGCCAGGCGGTTCTGCGAGCGCTCGATGTAGGGTTGCAGGGTGCGGTTGGGCTTGGCCACCGAGACCACGCCGATGATCCGCTCGCCATCCTTGATCGGTGCCGCCACGTACATGACCGACGAATCGGGGTCGTTCGGGTCTTCGCGGGTGGAACGGGCACCGTACTGGCCGCGCAGGGTCAGCAGCACATCGTTCCAGCGCGAGTAGTCCTGACCGACCGCCTGGCCGGCAGAGTCGAGCAGGACGATGCCCTGGCCGTCGGTGACGTAGATGCGGTGGTTGACCTCGGCCTTGGTCAGTCCCCAGATGGTCGCCTGCGGCTGGCGCCGGCCATAGGCCTCCAGTGCCTCTGGCAGGCGGCCCTGGCCGAGGGTACCGGCCTTGACCTCGTCCCGCAGGATTTCCGCCAGCAGGTTGGCGGTATCGACCAGAGTCTCCTCGGTACTCTGGCGCACGCCGGGACGAATCTCGTCCATCACCGTGCTGAGCACGAACCAGCCCGCCAGGCCGACGAAGAGGAAGTAGACGAGGAAGATGCGAACGCCCAACGGCATGGTAGGAGCCTCTCTACGGTCTCGCGAACTGGAGGGAAAGGGTGATGCAAACGCCCGAGGACGCGGAGTTTACAAGGGTGAACGAGCATTCCGAAGGCACCTGCAACGCCGCTCGACCGAGCCTGGCAGATCGAGTAAAGGCGCTAGGCCGCCGGCTCGAAGCTGTAGCCCAGGCCACGATGGGTCTGGATCGGCTCCTCGGTGGCGGCAACGCTGCGCAGCTTGGCCCGCAGGCTCTTGATGTGACTGTCGATGTTGCGCTCGTAACCGGCTTCGCTGGGCACGCCGAGCGCGTCGAGCAGCTGTTCGCGGGAGAACACTCGCCCCGGCTGGCCGAGCAAGGTGCGCAACAGGCGAAACTCGTGGCGGGTCAGGCTCAGCGCCTGGCCGTGGTAGTGGATGCGAAAGGCTGCGTCGTCGATCTGGAAAACGCCTGGCGCGGCGCTCTCCGTGGTTTCGCGCGGCACCATGCGCCTGAGGATGACCTTGACCCTGGCGGCCACCTCGCGCGGGCTGAAGGGCTTGACCACATAGTCGTCGGCGCCGATCTCCAGGCCCACCACGCGATCGATCTCTTCACTGCGCGCGGTGAGGAAGATCACCGGCACCTCGGAAAAGCGCCGCAGGCGTTTGCACACCTCGAAGCCGCTGATATCCGGCAGGCCGACGTCGAGGATGGCCAGGTCGAAACGCCCGCTCTCCAGCAGGGTCAGCGCCTCGCTGCCGAGGCTCGACCAGTGAGTGGTGAAGCCTTCGGCCTGCAGGGCATAGACCAGGGTGTCGGCAATCGCGGCTTCGTCTTCGACTATGAGTATCTGCGGCATCGGGCATCCTGCACCTGGGGTTCGACGGCAGGAGACTGCCGAGGGCGGCGGCGGGCGTCAAGCGCAGGCGGGGGCAACCCGCCGGGACGCCGTTGACGGGCTGCAACTGCCATGGGATGGGGGCACCGCGACGCGCTCGGGCAGGCTCAGTGCTCGCCGCGAATGTACTGTTCCAGCTGGCGAATCAGGTCGGCCTGTTCGGCGATGGTTTCCTTGACCAGGTCACCGATGGAGAGCAGGCCGATCAGCTCGCCCTCGGCCAGCACCGGCAAGTGGCGCAGACGGCGCTCGGTCATCAGCTCCATGCAGTGCTGCAGGCTGTCGCGCGGGCCGACGCTGATCACGTCGCGAGTCATGATTTCGCTGACCTTGGCCGCCAGCATGGAGCGCTCGGCCAGGGCCACCTTGCGCACGTAGTCGCGCTCGCTGACGATGCCCACCAGCCGCCCGCCAGACAGCACCACCAGGGCGCCGATGCCCTTCTCGGACATGATGCGCAGGCCATCGAGCAGGGAGTCGTCGGCATCGATGCTGTAAAGAAGGGCGTTCGACTTGGTTCTGAGGACTTCGGCGACCGTTTTCATGCTGGGGCTCCGTGTGGTTTGCATTGTTTTTAGCAGAGTTGGCCAGCCAGGTCAGCTCAGGAGCTACACGAAAGATCGCCGAATGCCGTTCAGGCCGGCCAGAACAGGCGAGGACCGGGCCGGGCTGGCGCTCCGGCCCGGCTCCGGCGCCGCATCAGCGCACCGCTGTTTTCGGCTGCAACCCCAACCTCAGTCGAGGCTGAAACGCCCGGTATTCTGCGCCAGCCCTTCGCTGCCACGGCGCAACTGCTCGGCCGCGCTGCTGACGGCCTGGGCGCCATCGAGCAACTGCCCTGCGGCCTGATCGACCTGCTGGATGTTGCCGCTGACCTCATCGGCCGTGGCGGCCTGCTGCTCGGCCGCCGTGGCGATCTGCGCCAGGCGGTCGCTGACCCGCTGCACGGAATCGACGATGTTCTGCAGCTCGTCGCCCATGGCCAGCACGCTGCCGATATCGCCGTCGGCCTGGGAGCAGGCGTCCTCCATCAGCGTGACCGACTGGCCGACCACGCGTTGCAGGTTGTCCACGGTCTGGGCGATCTCCTGGGTCGAGTCCTGGGTGCGCTTGGACAGCGAGCGAACCTCGTCCGCGACCACGGCGAACCCGCGCCCCGCCTCGCCAGCGCGGGCGGCCTCGATGGCGGCATTGAGCGCCAGCAGGTTGGTCTGTTCGGCGATACCCTTGATCACCTCGACCACCCGGTTGATCTGCTGCGTCTGCTCACGCAGCTCCTGCAACGCCGCGGCGCTGTCGCCCAGGCGGCTGCTGAGCTGGCGCATGCTGGCGCTGGTGCGCTCGCTGCGCTGGTTGCTGCTCAGCGCCACCTCGCGGGTCTGCTGCGCTTCCACGGCCGCCTGCTCGCAGCTTTGCGCCACGCTCTGCGCGGTGGCGGCCATCTGCGTGGCGGCGGTGGCGATCTGGCTCATCTGCGCCTGTTGCTGTTCGACGGCGTCCAGCGCGTGCTGGGCCTGGCCACCGAGCAGCTGCACCGTGCTGTCGAGCTGCTGACTCTCGCGGTTGACCCCTTGCAACGAGTCGCGCATCTGCTCGACGGCGATGTTCAATGCCTGGGCGATGGCCGCCAGATCGTCGCGTCCGTTCACTTCCATGCGCACGCGCAGGTCACCGTCACGCAGGCCACGCGCGGCCTCGATGATGTTGCCGGTGCTGATGCGAATCGAAGCGTTCAGGCACAGCATCACGTACATCGCCAGCAGGGTGAGCAGGACGAACGCGCCGACCACCTCGATCATCGTGTTCAGCGCCCGTTGCCGATAGCCACCGAGGCTGACGGAGAACTGCTGATAGATCGCCTGCTGCAAGTCCTGCAGCTGCACTTGCAGGGCTTCGACACGCTGGATGAACTGCTCGGGCGTCAGCGCCATGGGGCTGGCCTCGAACATGTCGCGGTCGATCTGGGCAAGAAAATCGTCGAAGGCCTTGAGCGAGGCGTCGAAGGGCCCGCTCAGCTGGCGCATGGCCTGCGGGGCCTCGCGTGACAGGGTGGTCTGCGCCTTGACCAGCTGCGCCTGCTGCTCGTCCAGGCTGCGGCGCAGGTCGCGGATCAGCACCCGGCTCTGCAGGGTGAAATGCTGCGAGACCACGGCGCCATGCCCCTGCGCGGCGAAGGTGCCGAGCTGCTCGAGCAGGCGCGGCATGATGTAGGTGATCTGCTCCATCATCAGGTAGGTGTCGAGATTCGGATCGAGAATCAGGGCACTGTCGGTCGCCACCTGCTCGCGCAGTGCGATCAGATGCAGCAGGGTCTTCTGGTAGCGCTCCAGCGCATCGGGCAGCGCCACCTTCTTCAGCGCCTCCGCACGCAGGCTGTCGCGCTCGCCCTGCAGGGCCTGGAAGTGCTCGCGCGCCTGGGCGCTGATCAACGCGCTCTGCAGCGGCTCGGCCGCCTGCTCCAGGGCTGCATCGAGCTGCGCTTCACGCTGGCGCAGCTGCCCTTCGGCGGCGTCTTCGGTGCCCTTCCAGCGGGCGAACAGGGTGCGCTGGGCAATCAGCTCCTGCTGCACCTTGGCCATGCGCTCGAGCGCCTGCGCACCCTCGACCTCGCGGTCGACGAAATCCAGGCGCGAGAGGGAATCGCTGCTGATCACCCAGAGCGCATAGCCCAACGGCAATGCGAACAACAGGAACACCAGCTGGAACTTGTGGGCAAAACTGAAACGCTGCAGCAGCCGTACACCCGGCTTGAGTACTCCCGTCATGACGACACCTCAGTGACCTAATGGGCCTACAGGCCTGGCAAACAATTGCAGTTAGCAAGAAGCAGGCCCGGCGCCCCATGGCGCGAGGAAGTCGTTACAGGGCACTCCGAATGAGTGTAATGGCCAATGGGAATCAGCCTTTTCCGAAATGCGACAATTAACTCAGCATTGGGGACGGTCGCGGGTGTATCGCTCGGCCGGGTCCACCGCTGCACCAAGATCGCGCATGGCGCTGGCGCCGATCAGCAGCGGATAGCTGAAGGTACGTCGATCGGTCAGATTGATCTCGATGGTGTGCTCCTCGTCGCCCAGGCAGATCGGCATCTCGATCACCGGGCGCTGCGAGTAGGCGACCTCCTGCGTACCGGCTTCGCCCCCTTCCTCGGCGCGCTTCTTGATCTCGGCGATGCGCACCAGCGGATGTTCGTACAGGGTATCGTCGGCACCGTCCACGGCCAGACGGAAGCGCACCCAGTCCTCGCCGTTGCGGGTGAAGGGTTCGATGTCCTTGGCGGACAGCGAGGCGGTCATGGCGCCCGTGTCCATCTTGGCCTTGAGGGTCTTGCCCAGGTCCGGGAGCTTGATCAGTTCGTAGCGACCGTAGAGATCGGGTTGCTGGTTGGCCATGGCTGGCAGACTGATGGCAGCGGCCAGCAGGAGCAGAGCATATTTCAAGGATCGGTCCTCTCGTTTGCGGTGACCGAATCTACGACTGCCCTGCCCGGGCCATGTTCCCCGCCAAGCGTTACCGCATGCTACATCCTCAGGCGCTAGCGCCCACGGCCTTCCAGCTCCATCCCGGTCCACAGCTCGTCGAGGCGCTCGAAGCCCCACTCCTCGGCGGACTCGCGCCCGACGATACGGTCCTGATCGGTGATCTTGCTCAGATCGACGACGCTCTGCGGCAACGGCACGCGCGACTTGGCCGAGAAGAACACCTTGACCCTGGGCGCCAGCAACGCCTTGGGGTTCTGCTCCATGACCACGGCCAGGCGGCCGCTCTGCAGGCGCACCAGCGCGCCGACCGGGTAGATGCCGACGGTCTTGACGAAGGCCTGGAACACCAGCTCGTCGAAGTGGCCCTTCCACTCGGCCATCTTGCGGATCGACTCCGCCGGGTCCCAGCCCGCCTTGTACGGACGGTTCGAGGTGATGGCGTCGTACACGTCGCACACCGCGCCCATCTTCGCCAGCAGGCTGATCTGCTCGCCCTGCAGGCGATGGGGGTAGCCACTGCCGTCGATCTTCTCGTGGTGGTGCAGGCAGACGTCCAGCACCAGCGCGCTGACCTGCTTGCTGGCGATGAGGATGTTGCCGCCCTCCTCCGGGTGCTTGCGCACGGCGGCGAACTCGCCGTCGGTGAGCTTGCCGGGCTTGTCCAGCAGGTCCTGCGGCACCGCCATCTTGCCGATGTCGTGCAGCAGGCCGGCCAGCCCCGCCTCACGCACGGCCGCCTCTGGCAGGCCGAGCTGACGGGCCAGCGCGATCATCAGCGCGCACACCGCGACCGAGTGCATGTAGGTGTATTCGTTGCTGTGCTTGAGCCGCGCCAGACTGATCAGCGCATTGGGGTGGCGCATCACCGACTGGGAGATCTCCTCCACCAGCGACTCGGCCTGATCGAACTGCAGCGCCTGGCCCATGCGTGCATCGCTGAACATGTCCACCACTGCCTGCTTGGAGCGGGCGCACAGCTTGACCGCCTGCTCCAGCTCCTGCTCCATCGACAGGTTCCTGACCTTGGGTGGCTCGATGGCGGCCAGCAGGCGGGCCTGTGCCTCGCATTCGACCTCGGCCTCGGTGGCGGCCTGCACACCGGCGGCGACGTCAGCCCCCTTGCTGACGTCGATCCACAGTTCGCTGATCGCGCTGTCGCGAATGCGTGCGAGATCCTTTTCGGAGTTGAGGACGAACTTGGATTTCCAGAAGGGGTGATCCATCCACGAACCACAGAATTCCTGAATGAACATTCCGACACGAAGATCGGTGACGGCGATCCGCTTGAGCATGGCATGTACCGAAAGATGAGAATGCCTTCCCTGACCAGGCTACTTCCGATGAGGCTCATGGGTATATAGCCTCTCAACTGGCAATAGGCCAGTCAGCAGCGCTTTGAGCAAAGCGTCGCGCTTGCATAAGATGGCCGCTCACCGCCTGCCATGGAGTCGACATGCGCCCCCTGCTGACCGGCCTTGCGAACGTCGTTCTGCTACTCGCCAACACCCTGATCCTGATCGGCCCGTTGCTGCTGATCGCGCTGGGCAAATTCGTGCTGCCCGGCCAGGCCGCGCGCGACGCCTGCTCGCGCGGCGTGATGTGGGTCGCCGAATTCTGGGCCGAGAACTGCAAGCGCATCTTCGCCCTGCTGACCCCGACCCGCTGGGACATTCGCGGCAATGCCGAATTGCGCCAGGACTGCTCCTACCTGGTGATCAGCAACCATCAGTCCTGGGTCGACATTCCCGCGCTGGTCCAGGCGTTCAACCGCAAGACGCCCTACTTCAAGTTCTTCCTCAAGCAGGAGCTGATCTGGGTGCCGTTCCTCGGCCTGGCCTTCTGGGCGCTGGATTACCCCTTCATGAAGCGCTATTCCAGGGCGTTCCTGGAGAAGAACCCGCACATGAAAGGCAAGGACCTGGAGATCACCAAGGCGGCTTGCGAGAAGTTCAAGCGCCTGCCCGTCACCGTGGTCAACTACCTGGAAGGCACCCGTTTCACCCCGGCCAAGCAGGCGCAGCAGCAGTCGCCGTACCGCTATCTGCTCAAGCCCAAGGCGGGTGGCGTGGCCTTCGTCCTCGCCGCTCTGGGCGAGCAGCTGGACGCCGTGCTGGACGTGACCCTGGTCTACCCCGACCAGCAGGTACCAGGCTTCTGGGACCTGCTCAGCGGCCAGGTCGCGAAGGTCATCGTCGACATCCGCACGCTGCCTCTCGACCCCACGCTGTGCCGCGGCGACTACGAGAACGACCCCGCCTTCCGCCAGCAGATGCAGGACTGGGTGTCCGCACTGTGGCAGGCCAAGGACGCGCGCATCGCCGACCTGCGCCACGACGCCTAGCCATGACCGGCTTGTCGTTCGGTTTTCCGAATGCCGCGCAGCGCGATGGTCGGAAGGTCGAACGAACAGGCATCTCGCCCCGCTCGGGCAATAAATTTAATTTCTTTAAAATCAATCACTTGAAATAAAAACAAGGTCCTCGAAAGCGCTGGCATGCAACCTGCTCAGGTCCCCCTCAGGAATGCGATAGACCTTCCGTGAGCAAAGTGGCGTGAGCACGCCATCACAACAACAATACCGAGGACTCGATTCATGCGTACCTTCCACCGTGTACTGAGCGTGGCCGTCGCTGCAGCCATTCTCTCCACTCCGGCCATCGCAGAGGAGCTGACCGGCACCCTGAAGAAGATCAAGGACACCGGCACCATCACCCTGGGCCACCGCGACTCCTCCATCCCCTTCTCCTACTTCGGCGACAACTCGCGCAAACCCATCGGCTACTCCCACGATCTGCAACTGAAAGTGGTCGAGGCGCTGAAACAGGAACTGGGCCTGCCTGACCTCAAGGTACGCTACAACCTGGTGACTTCGCAGACCCGTATTCCCCTGGTGCAGAACGGCACCGTCGACCTGGAATGCGGCTCCACCACCAACAACGTCGAGCGCCAGCAGCAGGTCGACTTCTCGGTCGGCATCTTCGAGGTCGGCACCCGCCTGCTGGCCAGGAACAGCAGCGGCATCAAGGATTTCGGCGACCTCAAGGGCAAGAACGTGGTGACCACCGCCGGTACCACCTCCGAGCGCCTGATCAAGTCGATGAATGCCGAGAAGCAGATGGGCATGAACGTGATCTCGGCCAAGGACCACGGGGAGTCCTTCCTGATGCTCGAGTCCAACCGCGCCGTGGCCTTCATGATGGACGACGCCCTGCTCGCCGGCGAGATGGCCAAGGCCAAGAAGCCTGACGACTGGAGCGTGGTCGGCACGCCGCAGTCCTTCGAGGTCTACGGCTGCATGCTGCGCAAGGGCGACGAGGCCTTCAAGAAGGTGGTCGACAAGGCCATCAGCGACACCTTCGCTTCCGGCGAGATCAACGAGATCTACGCCAAGTGGTTCCAGCAGCCCGTCCCACCGAAGGGCCTGAACCTGAATTTCCCCATGAGCGACGAGCTGAAGCAGCTGATCGCCAACCCGACCGACAAATCCGCAGAACAGATTTGACGGTGATGCGCCGCCACGCTCACGAGGCGTGACGGCGCGGGGACTCCGGGGAGGCCTGCGGCCTCCCCAACCTAACTCCTGACGAAGCCGAGACCATCCGCCCACACGGATACGGGGAACTGTCGCCCGCTTTCGCGCTTCGCCAACGTATTCACGATCTCGCCAGCGAGCATCTGCCTTCGACACAGCAGAGCCGACGCGCAGCAGATCGTTTCCTCAGCAGAGGGGAAAGTTGCAATGAATTACAACTGGGACTGGGGCATCTACTTCAAGTCCACCGGCATCGGCAGCGAGACCTACCTGGACTGGTTCGTCACCGGCCTGGGCTGGACCATCGCCATCGCCCTGGCAGGCTGGCTGATCGCCCTGGCGCTCGGCGCGCTGCTCGGCGTCATGCGTACCCTGCCGAACCGCTGGCTGTCCGGCCTGGCCACCGCCTACGTGGAAATCTTCCGCAACGTGCCGCTGCTGGTGCAGCTGTTCCTCTGGTACTTCCTGGTGCCGGACCTGCTGCCGGAACCCCTGGAGCTGTGGTTCAAGCAGGACCTCAACCCGGCCACCTCGGCCTATCTCTCGGTCGTCGTGTGCCTCGGCCTGTTCACCGCGGCGCGGGTCTGCGAACAGGTGCGCACCGGTATCCAGGCATTGCCCAGGGGCCAGCTGGCCGCCGGCTACGCGCTGGGTTTCCGCCTGCCGCAGATCTACCGGGACGTGCTGCTGCCACAGGCGTTTCGCATCATCATCCCGCCGCTGACCAGTGAATTCCTCAACATCTTCAAGAACTCCTCAGTGGCCTCGCTGATCGGCCTGATGGAGCTGCTGGCGCAGACCAAGCAGACCGCCGAGTTCAGCGCCAACCTGTTCGAGGCCTTCACCCTGGCCACGCTGATCTACTTCACCCTGAACATGAGCCTGATGCTGCTGATGCGCCTGATCGAGAAGAAGGTCGCGGTGCCGGGCCTGATTTCCGTAGGAGGCAAGTGATGGACTTCAGCCAAATCGTTCCGGCGCTGCCGGGGCTGTGGGACGGCATGCTGATCACCCTGCAGCTGATGGTCCTCGGCGTGCTCGGCGGCGTGGTGCTGGGCACCCTGCTGGCCCTGATGCGCCTGTCGCACAGCCGGCTGCTGGCGAACATCGCCGCCACCTACGTCAACTACTTCCGCTCGATCCCGCTGCTGCTGGTGGTCACCTGGTTCTACTTCGCGGTGCCCTTCATCCTGCGCTGGATCACCGGCGAGGACACGCCGGTCGGGGCGTTCAGCTCCTGCCTGGTGGCCTTCGTGATGTTCGAGGCTGCCTACTTCTGCGAGATCGTCCGCGCCGGCATCCAGGCCATCCCCAAGGGCCAGATGGGCGCCGCCTCGGCGCTGGGCATGAGCTACGCGCAGAGCATGCGCCTGATCATCCTGCCGCAGGCCTTCCGCAAGATGACCCCGCTGCTGCTGCAGCAGAGCATCATCCTCTTCCAGGACACCTCGCTGGTGTACACCGTGGGTCTGATGGACTTCCTCAACGCCGCCCGCTCGCGTGGCGACATCATCGGCCAGCCCCACGAGTTTCTGATTTTCGCCGGCCTGGTCTACTTCACCGTCAGCTTCGCCGCCTCGCAACTGGTCAAGCTTCTGCAGAAAAGGTTAGCCGTATGATTGCCATCAAGAACGTCAACAAGTGGTACGGGGACTTCCAGGTGCTGACCGAGTGCAGCACAGAAGTGAAGAAGGGCGAAGTGGTCGTGGTCTGCGGCCCGTCGGGTTCGGGCAAGTCGACCCTGATCAAGTGCGTCAACGCGCTGGAGCCCTTCCAGCAGGGTGACATCGTGGTCGACGGCACCTCCATCGCCGACAAGAAGACCAACCTGCCCAGGCTGCGCTCGCGCGTCGGCATGGTGTTCCAGCACTTCGAGCTGTTCCCGCACCTGTCGATCACCGAGAACCTCACCATCGCCCAGGTCAAGGTGCTCGGCCGCAGCAAGGACGAGGCCACCGAGAAGGGCCTGGCCCTGCTCGACCGTGTCGGCCTCGCCGCCCACGCGCACAAGCACCCGGGCCAGCTCTCCGGCGGCCAGCAGCAGCGCGTGGCGATCGCCCGTGCGCTGGCCATGGACCCGGTGGTGATGCTGTTCGACGAACCCACCTCGGCGCTCGACCCGGAGATGGTCAACGAGGTGCTCGATGTGATGGTGCAGCTGGCCCAGGAAGGCATGACCATGATGTGCGTGACCCACGAGATGGGCTTCGCACGCAAGGTCGCCGACCGGGTGATCTTCATGGACCGCGGGCAGATCGTCGAGGACTGCGCCAAGGAAGAGTTCTTCGGCGACATCAATGCCCGCTCCGAACGCGCGCAGCAGTTCCTGGCGAAGATTCTCCAGCACTGAGCGCCCACGGACGCCGCCGGGTGCGCACGCCGCACCCGGCGCGGCGCTCATCTGGCCAGACAGGGATGACTGTGATGCAATGCCTGCCCGCCAGTACTCACGCCGACCTGATCGTGAAAACGCGCCTGCTTCGCCATCTCTCGCTGGCCTGCCTGCTCCTCCTGCTGGTGCTTGGCAGTGGCTATGCGGCCTATCTGCTGAGTGACCGCAGCGGTATCCAGACGCTGGCCGAAAGCGGCGAGCGCCAGCTCGAACTGAATGCCCGCGCGGTGGAAAGCGAGATCACCAAGTACACCTACCTGCCCAGCCTGCTGGAGCTGGAAGGCAACGTCTCGCGCCTGCTGCAGTTCCCCACGGCGTACCGCAGGCATCACGTCAACCAGTACCTGGCCGGGCTGAACCAGCGCAGCGGCAGCCTGGCCATCTACGTGCTCGACCTGGACGGGCGGGTCATCGCCACCAGCAACTGGGACCGCGCCGACAGCTACCTCGGCGAGGACCTGTCGTTCCGTGCCTACTACCAGGATGCCGTACAGGGCAAGGCCGGCCGCTTCTACGGCATCGGCAGCACCACCGGCGAGGCGGGCTACTACCTGTCTCACGGGTTGCGCGAAGACGGCAAGGTGATCGGCGTGGCGGTGGTCAAGGTGCGCCTGGACACCCTCGAAGAGCGCTGGCAGCGCGCCCACCTGGAAGCCTACGTCAGCGACGAGAACGGCATCATCATCCTCTCCAGCAAGCCGGAGCGCCGGCTCAAGGCCGTGCAGGCGCTGGACGACGCCAGCCGCGAACGCCTGGCGCGCAGCCTGCAGTATCACTGGGCGGCGCTGGAGGAGCTGCAGTTCGCCGGGCGTGAAGCGCTCGGCGACGACCTGGAACAGATCAGCCTCGACCACGACGGCAGCATCACCCGCTACCTGCTGCAGACTCGCCCGCTGGTCGACACGCCCTGGCACCTGACGCTGCTCAGCCCGCTGCAGGAGCAGCGCAGCGCCGCCCTGCTCAATGCCCTGCTGGCGGCGGTGGCCTGCGCGCTGCTGGCCTTCCTGCTGATCGCCTGGAACGAACGGCGCAAGGTCATCGCCACCCGCCTGGCCGCACGCGAAGCGCTGCAGGCGGCCAACGACGAACTGGAACGCAAGATCACCGAGCGCACCGCCGACCTGCAGGCCAGCAACGCACGCCTGCTGGCGGAAGTGAGCGAGCGCGAGCAGGCCGAAACCACCCTGCGCCAGGCCCAGGACGAGCTGGTCCAGGCCGGCAAGTTGGCCGTGATCGGGCAGATGTCCACCAGCATCGCCCATGAGCTCAACCAGCCACTGGCGGCCCTGCGCACGCTGTCGGCCAACACCGTGCGCTTTCTCCAGCGCGGCGCGCTGGATGTCGCCAGCAGCAACCTGCAGAACATCGCCGAGCTGGTCGACCGCATGGGCAAGATCACCGCCAGCCTGCGCGCCTTCGCCCGCCGTGCCGGCGACCAGGGCGAAGCCTCGCTGCAGCAGGCGGTGGACGCCGCGCTGTTGCTGCTGCATCCGCGCCTGCAGCGCACCCGGGTGAAGATTCACCAGGAGTTCGCCGAGGCGCGCCTGGCCATCGAGCAGATTCGCCTGGAACAGATCCTGGTCAACCTGATCAGCAACGCCGTCGACGCGCTGCAAGCGCAAGGCGACCGGCATATCTGGCTGAGCGGCAACGCCGAAGCCGAGCACTACCTGCTGGAAATCCGCGACAACGGTCCCGGCATCGCGCCGGAAACCCGCGCCCATCTGTTCGAACCCTTCTTCACCACCAAGCCGGGCGAACAGGGCCTGGGGCTCGGCCTGACTCTCTCGGCCAGCCTCGCCGCCGCCGCCGGTGGCAGCCTCACCGTGCGCCACCCGGAAGAAGGCGGTACCGCCTTCGTCCTCAGCCTGCCCTATCCGCGAGAGCCACAAGCATGAGCGACCGCCTCACCGTCCTGATCGTCGAAGACGACCCCCATGTGCTGCTCGGCTGCCAGCAGGCCCTGGCCCTGGAAGACATTCCCAGCATCGGCGTGAGCAGCGCCGAGGAAGCCCTGGCCCAGGTCGACAGCGACTTCGCCGGCATCGTCGTCAGCGATATCCGCCTGCCCGGCATCGATGGCCTGGAGCTGCTGACGCGCCTCAAGCAACGCGACGCCAGCCTGCCGGTGGTACTGATCACCGGCCATGGCGACATCGGCATGGCCGTGGGGGCGATGCGCGACGGCGCCTATGACTTCATGGAGAAGCCGTTCTCGCCGGAACGCCTGGTCGACGTCGCCCGCCGCGCCCTGGAGCAGCGCGCCCTGGCCCGCGAGGTCAGCGCCCTGCGCCGCCAGCTGGCCGGGCGCCAGGCACTGGAGCAGCGCATCATCGGCCGCTCGCCGGCCATGCAGCAGTTGCGCGAGCTGATCGCCAACGTCGCCGACACCAACGCCAACGTGCTGATCGAGGGCGAAACCGGCACCGGCAAGGAACTGGTCGCTCGCTGCCTGCACGACTTCAGCCGGCGGCAGAGCAAGCAGTTCGTCGCGCTCAATTGCGGCGGCCTGCCGGAAAGCCTGTTCGAGAGCGAGATATTCGGCCACGAGGCGCATGCCTTCACCGGCGCCGGCAAGCGCCGCATCGGCAAGATCGAGCACGCCGACGGCGGCAGCCTGTTCCTCGACGAAATCGAGAGCATGCCGCTCAACCTGCAGATCAAGCTGCTGCGCGTGCTGCAGGAGCACAGCCTGGAGCGCCTCGGCTCGAACCAGTCGGTCGCCGTCGACTGCCGGGTGATCGCCGCGACCAAGTCCGACCTCGATGAACTGGGCAAACGTGGCGAGTTCCGCAGCGACCTGTACTACCGGCTGAACGTGGTGACCCTGGAACTGCCGCCGCTGCGCGAGCGCCGCGAGGACATCGCCCTGCTGTTCGAGCACTTCCTGCAGTTGGCGGCGCTGCGTTTCGACCGCGCCGTGCCCGAGCTGGACCGCCAGACCCTGGCCGCGCTCAGCGCCCACGACTGGCCAGGCAACGTGCGCGAACTGCGCAACGTCGCCGAGCGCTTTGCCCTCGGCCTGCCGGTGTTCAAGAAAAGCGGCCAGGCCGACAACAACACGCTGGGCTTCAACGAGGCCGTGGAAGCCTTCGAGCGCAGCCTGCTCAGCGCTGCACTGGAACGCCACGCCGGCAACCTCAGCCAGGCCGCGCAGACGCTGGGCATGGCCAAGACCACGCTGTTCGACAAGGTGAAGAAGTACGGCCTGTAGGTGCAACTTCAGCCGCGCAACGCCTCATCAACCTTGCAAAGGAAAAAAGGGAGCCCGCAGGCTCCCGAAAAAGGCGCGGACCAATGCGCCCAGGGCCGTGAAACTCAGGCTGCGCTGAAGGTCTTGTGCGGGTCGATGACGAATTTCTTCGGCACCCCGGCATCGAACTCGCCATAGCCGCGCGGCGCGTCGTCCAGGTTGATCACCTGCACGCCCACCACTTCGGCGATGTTGATGCGGTCCCACATGATGGCCTGCATCAGCGCACGGTTGTATTTCATCACCGGGGTCTGGCCGGTGTGGAAGCTGTGCGACTTGGCCCAGCCGAGGCCGAAGCGAATGCTCAGGCTGCCGATCTTGGCGGCGGCATCGACCGCGCCCGGATCTTCGGTCACGTACAGGCCGGGGATGCCGATCTTGCCGGCGACGCGGGTCACCTGCATCAACGAGTTGAGCACGGTGGCCGGTGCCTCGTGCTTGGCCCCCTCGTGGCCATGACCACGGGCCTCGAAGCCCACGCAATCGATGGCGCAATCGACTTCCGGCTCGCCCAGCAGGTCGGCGATCTGCTCGTGCAGCGGGGTGTCCTTGGACAGGTCGGCGATCTCGAAGCCCTGGGCCTTGGCATGCGCCAGACGCGCCGGATTGAGGTCGCCGACGATGACCACGGCGGCACCCAGCAGGCGCGCCGAGGCGGCGGCAGCCAGGCCGACGGGGCCGGCGCCAGCGACGTAGACGGTGCTGCCCGGACCGACACCGGCGGTCACGGCACCGTGGTAGCCGGTCGGCAGGATGTCGGACAGGCAGGTCAGGTCGCGGATCTTCTCCATGGCCTTGTCGCGGTCCGGCAGCTTGAGCAGGTTGAAGTCGGCGTAGGGCACCAGCACGTATTCGGCCTGGCCACCGGTCCAGTCGCCCATGTCGACGTAACCGTAGGCGCCACCGGCACGCGCCGGGTTGACGGTCAGGCAGACGCCGGTGTGCTGCTCCTTGCAGGAGCGGCAACGGCCGCAGGCGACGTTGAACGGAACGGAAACCAGATCACCGATCTGCAGGCGCTCGACGTCGCGGCCCTTCTCGATCACCTCGCCGGTGATCTCGTGGCCCAGCACCAGGCCGACCTGAGCGGTGGTACGGCCGCGCACCATGTGCTGGTCGGAGCCGCAGATGTTGGTGGAAACGACTTTCAGGATGACGCCGTGCTCGATCTTCTTGCCGCGCGGGTCCTGCATCTTCGGGTAGTCGATCTTCTGCACTTCGACCTTGCCCGCACCGAGATAAACCACACCACGATTACCAGACATGCGTAACTCTCCTTTCTTTTTGTGGATACAAGGCGCGACCGAAGGGCCACGCGGCCTTGCACTGGAGCTTCTTTCGTCTGTTGCCGGTCACCGCCGGTAAAGCCTGGCAGGGCGGTGAGCGAGAATTTCCCCGGTTTGCGTCCGGGTTACCGGTGATCCGCCCTCAGGCGTTGAGCACCACCGTGCGGTTGGCGTTGAGGAACACGCGGCGATCGATGTGATGACCGACCGCACGCGCCAGGGTCAGGCACTCGATGTCACGCCCCTTGGCGATCAGGTCCTCGGGGTAATGGGCGTGATCCACCGCCTCCACGCCCTGGGCGATGATCGGCCCCTCATCGAGGTCGTTGTTGATGTAGTGCGCCGTGGCACCGACCAGCTTGACCCCCTTCTGGTAGGCCTGGTGATAGGGCTTGGCGCCCTTGAAGCCGGGCAGCAGCGAGTGATGGATATTGATCGCCCAGCCATCGAGCTTCTTGCACAGCTCGGGCGACAACACCTGCATGTAGCGGGCGAGCACCACCAGTTCGGCGCCGGTATCCTCGATCACCTTGAGCACCTTGCGCTCCTGCGCCGGCTTGTCGGCCGGGTCGAGCGGGAAATGGTGATAGGGAATGCCATGCCAGCGCGCCAGCGGCTCGAGGTCCGGGTGGTTGGAGACCACCGCCACCACATCCATGGCCAGTTGGCCGATGCGCTGGCGATAGAGCAGGTCATTGAGGCAGTGATCGGCCTTGGAGACCATCAGCACGACCTTGGCGCGGTAGCCCGGCGGGGTCAGCTCGACCTGCATCTGGAACGGCGCCAGGCGCTCGGCCAGGCCGTCGCGGAAGGCCTGCTCGTCGAAGCCGTCCGGCTGACGAAACTCCACGCGGATGAAGAAGCGCGACGACAGCCGATCATCGAAGCTGTGGTGCTCGGTGACGTAGCAGTGCTGCTCGAAGAGAAAGCGCGTCACCGCGTCCACGGTGCCGAGCACGCTCGGGCAGTGAGCGGTGAGAATCCAGGTATCGGGGGTGCGGCCCATAACAATCTCCGAGACAAACTCCGTTGCTGTTCACCCCTCTCCCATTCATGAGAGAGGGGTCGGGGAGAGGGCTATCCGAGTCAACGCGGTCTGCCCTTCCCGCCTCCCCAGAGGGAGCCGTTGGATATCAAGCCTCGACCGCCAACCCGTACTCGGCGCAGGCATCCTGCAGCCACAGCCAGAAGTAGTCGGCGAAGCTGCGCCGGATCACCAGCTCCCAGGTGTCCTCGCCGACATGGCGAATCACCAGCTGCGACTTGGCGAACACGGTGCCCACCGCCTTGCCGACCGGGAAGTTGCTCGGGTGCACGTCGTAGGACGTGGACTTCATCAGCATCTCGCGCACCTTGGGCCCGGAGAGCTGCAGCAGGGTCTGCCCGCCGCTGACGTTGACCACCGAGAACAGCTGGCCGTCCAGCGCCTCGCGCAGCTTGCGCTCGACGTCGAACTCGGTGCCGCCGGGCACGATCAGCAACCATTCGTCAGGGCCGAGCCACTGCAGCGAGGTGTCGCCATCAGCCACCAGGGTCAGCGCCACCGGCAGTTCCAGGCCGACGGCCTTGTGGATGCCACCGGAGAACGCCGCATCCCTGGCGTCGCCACGGATCACCAGATGACCGCGCAGCTTCTTCTCGCGCAGGGTCACGCCGGCGCTCTTGCTGCCCTTGCCGGCCAGCTCGTGCAGGCCGGCGTGATGCAGCGGGGATTGCCCGGCGATGTCGGCGGGACGTTGTTGGAACAGGTTGACGTTAGACATTCTGGCGATCCCCTTTCGGGTCATAGAACACGGAGCTGCAGATTTCGGCTTCGATCACGCTGCCATCGACCAGCGGGGCGAACACCCGCTCACCCATGCGCTTGAGCCCGCCCTTGACGACGGCCATGGCGAAGCTGTGACCCATGGCCGCGCTCATGTAGCTGGAGGTGACGTGGCCGACCATCTGCATCGGGATGGACTGTTTCGGGTCGAACACCAGTTGCGCACCTTCCGGCAGCACCTTGTTCGGGTCGACCGGCTTCAGCCCGACCAGCTGCTTGCGGTCTTCACGCAGGCAGTCGTCGCGGTTCATGCCACGCTTGCCGATCCAGGAGAACGGCTTGGTGCGGCCGACGCACCAGCCCATGTTGAGGTCGTCCGGCGTCACCGAGGCGTCGGTATCCTGGCCAACGATGATGAAACCCTTCTCGGCACGCAGCACGTGCATGGTCTCGGTGCCGTAGGGGGTCAGGTCGAATTCCTTGCCCGCCTCGATGATCTGCTCCCACACGCCCAGGGCGTAGTCGGCCTGCACGTTCACCTCGTAGCTCAGCTCGCCGGTGAAGGAGATGCGGAACACCCGCGCCGGCACGCCGCCGACCAGGCCTTCCTTCCAGCTCATGAACGGGAAGGCGTCCTTGTCCAGGTCGATGTCGGTGACCTGGGCCAGCAGCTTGCGGCTGTTCGGGCCGGACAGGGTCATGGTGGCCCAGTGGTCGGTGACCGAGGTGAAGAACACCTTCAGTTCCGGCCACTCGGTCTGGTGGTAGATCTCCAGCCACTCGAGCACGCGCGCCGCGCCGCCGGTGGTGGTGGTCATGACGAAATGGTTGTCGGCCAGACAGGCGGTCACGCCGTCGTCGAAGACCATGCCGTCTTCCTTGCACATCAGGCCGTAGCGGGCCTTGCCCACGTCCAGCTTGGTCCAGGCATTGGTGTAGACGCGGTTGAGGAACTCGCGCGCATCCGGGCCCTGGATGTCGATCTTGCCCAGGGTGGAGGCATCGAGAATGCCCACGCTGTTGCGCACCGCCAGGCACTCGCGGGCCACGGCGGCGTGCAGGTCCTCACCGTTCTTCGGGAAGTACCAGGGACGCTTCCACTGGCCGACGTCCTCGAACTCGGCGCCGTTGCTGACATGCCAGGCCTGCATCGCGGTGTAGCGCTTGGCATCGAACAGCGCACCACAGTGACGACCGGCCACGGCGCCGAAGGTCACCGGGGTGTAGTTCGGGCGGAACATGGTAGTGCCCATCTGCGGGATGCTGATGCCCATGGAACGGGCCGCGATGGCCAGACCGTTGATGTTGCCCAGCTTGCCCTGGTCGGTACCGAAGCCCAGCGCGGTGTAGCGCTTGACGTGCTCGACCGACTCGAAGCCTTCACGGGTAGCCAGCTCGATGCCCGCGGCGGTGACGTCGTTCTGCAGGTCGACGAACTGCTTCGGCGCACGCGCGGTGTTCTTCTCGTGCGGGACCTGGAACAGCGCCAGCATCGGGTCTTCGTTGAGGATGCTGGCCTTCGGCAGGCTGTCGCTGACGGCCTTGTAACCGGTATCCGCGGCGGCCTTGGCACCGGCCTCGAAGCCGTTGGCCAGCACGTCGCCGAGACCGAACACACCGTTCACCGCACCGGCATCGATGCGCTGCTGGATGCCATTGCCCGCACCGGGGACGAAGCCGAGGATGTCCTCGCGCCACTCGGGACGACCGCCCAGGTGGGAAGCCAGGTGCACCACCGGGCTGTAGCCGCCGGAGCTGACGATCAGGTCGCAGTCCACGACTTCGCCGGGGCTGGTGATCTTGTGGCTCTTGACGTCGATGGCACAGATACGGGCGCCGGTGACACGCTTGCTGCCGCGCGCCTCGATCACCGCACTGCCGGTCAGGATGCGCACGCCACGCGAGCGCGCCTCTTCGACCCAGGTACCACGCGGATTGCTGCGCGCGTCGGCCACGGCCACCACCTGGCGACCGGCGTCGAGCCAGTCGAGCACCACGCGGTAGGCGTAATCGTTGTTGGTCGACAGCACCAGGGCCTTGCCCGGCGCCACGCCGTAGCGGCGCACGTAGGTCGACACGGCGCCGGCGAGCATGTTGCCCGGCGCGTCGTTGTTGGCGTACACCAGCGGCCGCTCGTGCGCACCACTGGCCAGGACCACGCGCTTGGCGCGCACGCGGTGCATGCGCTGGCGCGCCTGGCCCATGGGCGCGACTTCGCCGAGGTGATCGGTGAGGCGCTGATGAATGGTCAGGAAGTTGTGGTCGTGATAACCGTTGACCGTGGCACGCGGCAGCAGGGTCACTTCCGGCAGGCTCTCCAGCTCGGCGACCACCTTGGCCACCCAGTCGCTGGCCGGTTTGCCATCGAGGGTCTGCCGGGTGTCGAGCAGGCTGCCGCCGAACTCTTCCTGCTCATCGGCGAGGATCACACGGGCACCACTGCGACCCGCGGCCAGCGCGGCAGCCAGGCCGGCCGGGCCCGCGCCGACGATCAGCACGTCGCAGTGCTGGTTCAGCTGGTCGTAGATGTCCGGGTCGACCTCGGTCGGCGAACGACCCAGGCCCGCCGCCTTGCGGATGTACTTCTCGTAGGTCAGCCACAGGTTCTGCGGGTACATGAAGGTCTTGTAGTAGAAGCCGGGCGGCATCATGCCCCCGCCGACCTTGCCGAGAATGCCCATCAGGTCGGTGTTGACGCTCGGCCAACCGTTGGTGCTGCTGGCCACCAGACCGCCGTACAGGGCCTGCTGGGTGGCGCGCACGTTGGGGATCTGCGTGGCTTCGCGGGAACCGATCTGCAGCACGGCATTGGGCTCTTCGCTGCCGGCCGCGACGATGCCCCGCGGACGCGAATACTTGAAGCTGCGACCGACGATGTCGACACCGTTGGCCAGCAGTGCGGCCGCCAGGCTGTCGCCCGCGTAGCCCTGATAGTTCTGGCCGTTGAAGCTGAAGCTCAGCGGCTGGCTGCGGTCGATACGACCACCCTTGGCAAGACGATTGACCTGGCTCATGCCGTTACTCCTTCTGCCACGGCTTTCTTCTCGGAGGCGCCGGCTGCGGTGACCGAGGGCTGCTCGCCGACCTTGTAGGTCTCGAGGATCTCGTAGGTCACGGTGTGGCGGGTGACGTTGAAATACTTGCGGCAACCGGCCGCGTGCACCCACAGCTCATGGTGGATACCGCGCGGGTTGTCGCGGAAGAACATGTACTCGCCCCACTCGGCATCGCTGCAGGCATCGGGGTCGAGCGGGCGGGCGATATGCGCCTGGCCCTTGGCATGGAACTCCTCTTCGGAGCGCTGTTCGCCACAGTAGGGGCAGAAGATGTGCAGCATGGTGGCCTCCTGAAACGCTCCCCGCTCGCAGATGCCAACGGGGTTTATCTGGTCTCCCCTCGCCCACCCGTGGGCGAGGGGTCGGGGAGAGGGCGTGCGGTGTTGGCCGCGCCACCCTCTCCCGGCCCTTCGGGCCACCCTCTTCCGCAAGCGGGAGAGGGTCATCGGTTTTGCGCTACGCGCGTTTTAGTGAGCCACGGCAGCGGCGCCGTGCTCGTCGATCAGTGCACCGGTGTGGAAACGATCGATGGAGAACGGCTTGGCCAGCGGGTGCATCTCCCCCTTGGCCAGGCTGGCGGCGAACACGTGGCCCGAGCCCGGCGTGGCCTTGAAGCCACCGGTACCCCAGCCGCAGTTGAAGAACAGGTTGTCCACCGGCGTCTTGGAGATGATCGGGCAGGCGTCCGGGCAGGTGTCCACGATGCCGCCCCACTGGCGGTTCATGCGTACCCGCGAAAGCACCGGGAACATCTCGACGATGGCCTGCAGGGTGTGTTCGATGGTCGGGTAGGAGCCACGCTGGCCATAGCCGTTGTAGCCGTCGATACCGGCACCGATGACCAGGTCGCCCTTGTCCGACTGGCTGATGTAGCCGTGCACGGCGTTGGACATGATCACGCTGTCGATGATCGGCTTGATCGGCTCGGACACCAGCGCCTGCAGCGGGTGGGATTCCAGCGGCAGACGGAAACCGGCAAGCCCGGCCATGTGCCCGGAGTTACCGGCAGTGACCACGCCGACGCGCTTGGCGCCGATGAAGCCCTTGTTGGTCTCCACGCCGATCACCGCGCCGTTCTGCTTGCGGAAACCGATCACCTCGGTGTTCTGGATCAGGTCGACACCGGCCGCATCGGCCGCACGGGCATAGCCCCAGGCCACGGCATCATGACGGGCCACGCCGCCGCGACGCTGCACGGTGGAGCCCATGATCGGGTAGCGGGTGTTCTTGCTGCAGTCCAGGTAGGGAATCTCCGCCTCGACCTGCCTGGCGTCGAGCAGCTCGCCGTCCACGCCGTTGAGGCGGTTGGCACTGACGCGACGCTCGGCATCACGCATGTCCTGCAGGGTATGGCACAGGTTGTAGACGCCGCGCTGGGAGAACATGACGTTGTAGTTCAGGTCCTGGGACAGGCCTTCCCACAGTTTCATCGCATGCTCGTAGAGATGCGCGGATTCGTCCCACAGGTAGTTGGAGCGCACGATAGTGGTGTTGCGCGCGGTGTTGCCGCCACCGAGCCAGCCTTTCTCGACCACCGCGACGTTCTTCACGCCAAACTCCTTGGCCAGGTAGTAGGCGGTGGCCAGGCCATGACCGCCACCGCCGACGATGACCACGTCGTACACCGGCTTGGGCGTCGGATTGCGCCACATGCGCTGCCAGTTCTCATGGTGGCTGAACGAGTGCTTGAACAGGCCGAAGCCGGAATAACGTTGCATGGGCATGCTCCAGTTTTTACTCCCCTCTCGCGCTTGCGGGAGAGGGGCCGGGGGAGAGGGTCACTTGAAGTGGATCGCGCCTCATCGATCCACCGATAGCGGGCGGAAGGAAACAGCGCCTTCCACCCTGCGAATTACCGATACACCGGATAATCCGCGCACAGTGCGGCCACCTGCTTGGCGACCTGCGCCTCGACGTCGGCATCGCCGAGGTGGTCGAGGATGTCGCAGATCCAGCCCGCCAGCGCCTGGCACTGCGCGACCTTGAAGCCACGGGTGGTCACCGCCGGCGTGCCGATACGGATGCCGGAAGTGACGAACGGCGACTGCGGGTCGTTCGGCACGGCGTTCTTGTTCACGGTGATGCCGGCACGACCCAGGGCCGCATCGGCCTCCTTGCCGGTCAGCCCCTGCTTGATCAGGCTGAGCAGGAACAGGTGGTTGTCGGTACCGCCGGAGACCACCTCGTAGCCACGCTCGACGAACACTTCGGCCATGGCCTGGGCATTGTCGATCACCTGCTGCTGGTAGGCCTTGAAGCTCGGCTCCATGGCTTCCTTGAAGCACACCGCCTTGGCCGCGATGACGTGCATCAGCGGGCCACCCTGGGCACCGGGGAACACGGCGGAGTTGAGCTTCTTCTCGATCTCTTCGTTGGCCTTGGCCAGGATCAGGCCGCCACGCGGGCCGCGCAGGGTCTTGTGCGTGGTGGTGGTGACCACGTCGGCGAACGGAATCGGATTCGGGTACAGGCCGGCGGCCACCAGGCCGGCGACGTGGGCCATGTCGACGAACAGCAGGGCACCCACCTTGTCGGCGATGGCGCGAAAGCGCGGGAAGTCGAGGGTCTTGGAGTAGGCAGAGAAGCCGGCCACGATGATCTTCGGCTTGTGCTCCACGGCCAGGCGCTCGACCTCGTCGTAGTCGATCAGGCCGGTGGCCGGGTTCAGGCCGTACTGCACCGCGTTGTACAGCTTGCCCGAGGACGACACCTTGGCGCCGTGGGTCAGGTGACCGCCATGGGCCAGGCTCATGCCCAGGATGGTGTCACCGGCATTCAGCAGCGCCAGATAGACGGCGCTGTTGGCCGAGGAACCGGAGTGCGGCTGGACGTTGGCGTAATCGGCGCCGAACAGTTCCTTGGCACGGTCGATGGCGAGCTGCTCGACCTTGTCGACGTACTCGCAGCCACCGTAGTAGCGCTTGCCCGGATAGCCTTCGGCGTACTTGTTGGTCAGGCCGCTGCCCTGCGCCTCCATGACACGCTGGCTGCAGTAGTTCTCCGAGGCGATCAGCTCGATGTGCTCTTCCTGACGGCGCTCTTCCTGATTGATGGCGGCGAGCAACGCGTCGTCGTAACCCTGGATCTGGTCCTGTTTGCTGAACATCTCGATTCTCCTGCGCGCCTGCTGGCGGCGGTCTTGGTCGGGGGGCCGGCAGGCCCATTTGCAGCGATGGTAGGGCCGGCCCTGCCCCCTCAAATGCCTGCCAACGCCGCGAGAGCATTCGTTTGCGACATGCCTCTGTCGCAAACGGAAGCGCCACCCGGGCGGCGCCTCTTGCGCACAGAAAACGGGGATCGTTCGGTGGATAAGCGGTGCACAAGCGGGCGCAGGGCCGATGCCACGCGGGCTCCCGGAACCAGGTCATTTCCCGAGCAATATCAATAAGTTAATAACCAGAGACATACACAGAAGCGGTGGAACAGCCTGTGGAAAAGCTGTCCATACCAGGCCAGGGGCCGCGCAGGGCCTGACGTACGCTGAACTGATCGATATCCACCCAGGGCTGCGCGCGGACTGAGTTGTCCACCTGCGACCGGGACGACAAGGGGAGGAACGCTGGGGATATGCACAGATTATGTGGATGAAGCTGTGCATAGACTGTTCGGTTAACGGCCCAGGCCAGTGCTGGCGGGGCTTACCGAGGCAAGAGCAAAAATCGAGCAGGATCAATAAGATAGCATCTGCTCGTGCACAAATACTGTGAGCAGTGCTGTGGGCTGTCTGTGGAAAACCGGCGCCAGGCCAGAGCCGATGCGGCTCCGGCGCAAGCGTGTGCTATTTGCTCAATGCGACTCAAGGCTTGAGCTTGCCGCTGCAGCTGCTGGATGCATTCACCAGACGCTGCTGCATGGCCTGATCGGGCGGCGACTGACGGCTCATGGCTTGCAGCTCGGCCTCGCTGAATTCCTGACTGACCTTGGTCGCGGCGCAGTCGCAATACGCTCGCAGCTGTGGCTCCTCATAGCCTGCCGGAGCACCAGCGATACACTGCTGAACGAACTCGGTCTTGGCATTGTCGGACCACTCGGCGGCGGAGGCGGGTACGGCCACGACCAGTGGCAGCGCGATGGCGAGCAGGTGACGATAGGTCATATGAAACTCCTTCTCTTGATTGCGGAAGACGGGCCAGATGCCGCCCTCTGTAGTGGGAACACCATCCGCCGACACGAGTTCCCTCCCTGCGGCGAACGGTCATTCAGGATCCGACCCGGCAGTACGCATCGACACAACAAGTCGTCGCCGCCACGGACGTCCATCCCACCAGCCACGGAGTAAAGTGGTGGCTTTGCCGGCACCCTCGCCGGCTGCAACTCAGAAGGAACGCGCCAATGCCCGACAATGCCCAGCAATTCGCCAGCGACAACTATTCCGGCATCTGTCCCGAAGCCTGGGCAGCCATGGCCGAAGCCAACCTGGGCCACCAGCGCGCCTACGGTGATGACGAGTGGACGGCGCGCGCCGCCGATCACTTCCGCCGCCTGTTCGAGACCGACTGCGAGGTGTTCTTCGCCTTCAACGGCACAGCGGCCAACTCCCTGGCCCTGGCCTCGCTGTGCCAGAGCTACCACAGCGTGATCTGCTCGGAGACCGCGCACGTCGAGACCGACGAATGCGGCGCTCCGGAGTTCTTCTCCAACGGCTCCAAGCTACTGCTGGCCCGGACCGACAACGGCAAGCTGACCCCGCAGGCGATTCGCGACGTGGCACTCAAGCGCCAGGACATCCACTACCCGAAACCGCGCGTGGTGACCCTCACCCAGGCCACCGAGGTCGGCACCGTTTACCGTCCCGAAGAGGTCCGCGCCATCAGCCAGACCTGCGAGGAACTCGGCCTGCACCTGCACATGGACGGTGCCCGCTTCTCCAACGCCTGCGCCTTCCTCGGCTGCAGCCCGGCGGAGCTGACCTGGAAGGCCGGCGTCGATGTGCTGTGCTTCGGCGGCACCAAGAACGGCATGGCCGTGGGCGAAGCCATCATCTTCTTCGACAAGGCCCTCGCCGAGGACTTCGACTACCGCTGCAAGCAGGCTGGCCAGCTGGCCTCGAAGATGCGCTACCTGTCGGCTCCCTGGGTCGGCATCCTGCAGGACGACGCCTGGCTGAAGTACGCCAACCACGCCAACCACTGCGCGCAACTGCTGGCCACGCTGGTCGCCGACGTACCGGGCGTCAGCCTGATGTTCCCGGTGGAGGCCAACGGTGTGTTCCTGCAGCTGTCGGAACCCGCCATCGCCGCCCTGACCGCCCGCGGCTGGCGCTTCTACACCTTCATCGGCGCCGGCGGCGCACGCTTCATGTGCAGCTGGGATACCGACGAAGCCCGCGTGCGCCAGCTGGCCGCCGATATCCGCGAAGTGATGGGTGCCTGAGCAATCTGCCCTGGCTGAGCATGGCAGCGGCGCAACGCGCCCTTCCATGCAGCCGAGCGGCCTGACCCGGGATGGTCGCTGCGTCACCTAAGCCTCGACTATTCCCTCGAATAGCGACACACGTCATGGAATGAGACCGATCACTCGGGGAACTATCAACCATGTAAAGACACCAAAAACACAGGCCGCCGGATCCAGGCCTGTCGGATACCATTGCAGGAAGCAAAGACATGTCCAAACCCGCAGCTCGCCAAAGTGACCAAGATGCTTGCCCCCTGCCGGGACACGCCGTCAACCCAACCGTCACCGGCTCCCCCGATGTTCTGATCAATGGCCTACCAACACTACGAATAGGCGATAACAGTGCTTGCGGCGATACCGTGGCCGAAGGCATGAGCAGTATTCTGGTCAATGGATTACCGATCGCCTTTCTCGGCAGCTCTACCAGTCACGGCGGCAGCATCATTACCGGCTCGGGAGATGTAGTAGTCGGGAACCAGCACGCGTCTGCCCCTTTCACCGCACCTACCTCCCTGCCGAGCGCCTTCAGTTGCCAGCTACAACTCTTGGCTAGCAACGGGCAGGCGTATTCGTGCTTGCCGTACAGGGTAACCCTGGCAGATGGCTCAATTCAGAAAGGAATTACAGATACATCCGGCACGACCCAGGCAATACGGACCTTCACGCAGATGGCTATCACCAACGTAGAGCTGCTGCCACCGACGGCCGCATCGAACTGCTGCGGCCGCCATGTACAGACTCAGGCAAGCGGTATATCGATCCCGTTGAGTGGAGTGCAAACAACGCAAAACGCCGGAACGAAAACAGCGCCTATACCGGTGAACAAGAGCGACAGGTTCAGAATGCTGACCAGTGGCGAACTCGCCATGGCGCAAAGCCTGTTCAAAGACTCGGTTGACTACACCAAGATAAAAATCCACAGCGAAGAATATCTGCCGTTCGGTCTACAACCGGACAATACGGCGATGACCCCAAATGGTGAGATGTACTTCAATCCGGATTACTACAAGGAAGACTTCTCCCTTCTCCCCAATGATCAACACTGGTTCATGCATGAGATGGTGCATGTATGGCAATACCAACTCGGGTATTGGGTCAGACTACATGGCCTGCTGCTGCACCCCGGCACGCTTTGGGGGCTTCTTGGCGATCCCTACCAGTACGAACTTAAGCCTGGCGACAAGCTGCAGGACTTCAACATGGAGCAACAGGGCGACATCATCGCCGACTACTATTGCTGGTCGACCAACAACGCCACGAGGAGTGCCAGTGGCAGGCGAGTGCCCAGCATAGACGCTTACAAGAACGTTCTCGGCGATTTTCTGAGCAATCCAAATGACCGCAAACTGCTTCCGTAGCGTTTTACTGCCAATCCTGGCCCTCGTCTGCGTGTGTGACGGCTATGCGATGTCTCGACACCATGATGGTGACGCACGTGCCTGGATACGTGACGAGGCGCTGTGCATCGGAGCCAGTGAAACCTATGAAGTGCCTGGCTTCTTTTCTCGCAACGCTCGCCTCGACCAGAATCAGGTGGAGCTGTATGCAGTACAGGTCAATCGACCGTCAGCGCAGGCATGGGAAGCCAGCCTGCCACCCGGCACCACGAGTTCCACCGTGCAGCTACGCCCCGACACCTGCATCGAGTATGGCCAGCCTGTTGCCTCCTTCGAGACCAGGGTCCCACCTCGTGCGCTTGAGCCGGGCATCTATGAGGTTCTGCTACAGGCTGGCGATCAGAAGCGTCGACGAGCGTGGTTCTACAAGCGCTTCTGCTTGGTCGGTAGCGCCGGCAACTGGTCGGTGAGGGATGCCGAACGCCTGGAGGGCACGCATGAGTGGCGTTGCAGCCCACCGCAGACACCATGACGCAGAGCCACTGAAACCCGATGCGCCATGCCGCCGGCAGCTGCGTCAGTAATCGATCGCCACGTCGCCCTTCGGCACGCTGCAGCAGGACAGGATGTAGCCCTCGGCGACGTCTTCGTCGGTGATGCCGCCATTGTGCTCCATCTCCACCTCGCCGGAGGTTTTCATGACCTTGCAGGTGCCGCAGATCCCCATGCCGCAGGCCTTGGGAATGTGCAGGCCGAGCTTGGCCGCCGCCGCATGCACGGTTTCCCCCGGTGCCACCCGGATGCTCTTGCCGGTACTGGAGAACTCCACCTGATTGAGCTCGCCGACCGGCACTTCCGGCGCATCGGCCGCCTCGGCGGCCAGTTCCTTGACCTCGGCGCGAATCTCCGGCGGCGTCGGCCCGAACGCTTCCTCGTGGTAGCGGCTCATGTCGTAACCCGCCGCCTCCAGCAGGCGCTTGACCGCGCCCATGTAGGGGGTCGGGCCGCAGCAGAAGATTTCCCGCTCCAGGTAGTCCGGCGCCATCAGCTCCAGCATCGCCTTGTTCAGGTAGCCGCGATAGCCCGCCCAGGACTCGCCCAGGCCATGCTTCTCGCAAATCACATGCAGGCTGAAGTTGTTGATGCGAGCGGCCATGTGCTCCAGCTCGCGCTGGTAGATGATGTCCTTCGGCGAGCGCGCGCTGTGCACGAACACCATGTCGACATTGGCGTTGGTGTCGTAGAACCAGCGCGCCATCGACATCACCGGAGTGATGCCGACCCCACCGGACAGGAACAGCACCTTGTCCGCCGGGAAGTCGATGGCGTTGAACAGCCCCACCGGGCCGTGCACCGGCACCTCGTCGCCTTCCTTGAGGTTGTCGTGCAGCCAGTTGGAAACCCGGCCGCCCGGCACCCGCTTGATGGTGATGGAGAAGCTGTAGGGCACCGACGGTGAACTGGAAATGGTGTAGGAGCGCATGATCGGCTGCCCCTCGATCTCCAGTTCCAGGGTGACGAACTGCCCGGGCTTGAAGAAGAACAGCACCGGCTGATCGGCCATGAAGCAGAAGGTGCGCACATCCCAGGTTTCCTGAATGACCTTGACGCAGCGCACCACGTGGCGGCCATTGGTCCAGGTCTGGGTAGTTACCGGATTGAGGAAGGCGTTGGCGGTCATGAACGACTCTCCACACGGCCGGACATCGGCCTAATTGCAGCGGATTGTGCGAAAGGCTGGCGGACGTCATTTATCCACCAGCGACATCCGCATGCTTATCGCGACCTGCCCCATTGCACGGGGCTTGGCGCGTCGGAAACGCATCCGGCCATGTCGCCCATGGATAAGGATTCAGCGCGGGCCGGATCCACACTCCGCCTCACCAAGCATGCGTGCCCTTAGCAGGCAGCAGCGACCGCTCGACACCTTGCGGCACATACCGTAACAGCCACTATTTCCGGCAGGTGCCAGGCACCCGCCAATGAGGAGTCATCATGGACTGCACCCAAAACCTGAGCCTGGGCGACCCGCTGGAGCCCGTCCGCAAGGCGACCGCACAGATGCTCAACGAGCGCGATCACAGCTTCTCGCTGCCGCAGCCCTTCTACAACGACGAGCGCCTGTTCCAGGTCGACATGCAGGAGATCTTCCACAAGGAATGGCTGATCGCCGGCATGACCAGCGAAATCCCGACCAAGGGCAACTTCCTCACCCTGCAGATCGGTGACAACCCGGTCATCGTCCTGCGCGGCAATGACGGCCAGGTGCACGCCTTCCACAACGTCTGCCGCCATCGCGGCTCGCGCCTGTGCGTCAGCGACAAGGGCAAGGTCGCCAAGCTGGTCTGCCCCTACCACCAGTGGACCTACGAACTGGACGGCCGCCTGCTGTTCGCCGGCACCGAGATGGGCGAAGGCTTCAACCTTGCCGACTACAGCCTCAAGCCGGTCGCCTGCAAGACCGCCGGCGGCTACATCTTCATCTCCCTGGCGGAAAACCCGCCAGCCATCGACGAGTTCCTCGCGACCCTGACGCACTACATGGAACCCTACGACATGGAGAACACCAAGGTGGCCGTGCAGACCACCCTGATGGAGAAGGCCAACTGGAAGCTGGTGCTCGAGAACAACCGCGAGTGCTACCACTGCAACGGCTCGCACCCCGAACTGCTCAACACCCTGCTGGAGTGGGACGACGTCACCGATCCGCGCGCCAGCCAGGCGTTCAAGGATCAGGTCGCCGAGTGCACCACCCGCTGGGACAAGGACAACATCCCCTACGCTCACGCCAGCTTCGGCCTGCGCAACCGCATCGTGCGCATGCCGCTGCTCAAGGGCACCGTCTCCATGACCATGGATGGCAAGCAGGGCTGCAAGAAGCTGATGGGCCGCATCACCGACCCGGACCTCGGCTCGATGCGCATCCTGCACCTGCCGCATTCGTGGAACCACTGCATGGGCGATCACATGATCGTCTTCACCGTGTGGCCGATCAGCGCCCAGGAAACCATGGTCACCACCAAGTGGCTGGTGCACAAGGATGCCGTGGAAGGCGTCGACTATGACGTCGCCCGCCTGCGCCAGGTATGGGACGCCACCAACGACCAGGACCGTCGCCTGGCCGAGGAAAACCAGCGCGGCATCAACTCCACCGCCTACCAGCCCGGCCCCTACTCGAAGACCTACGAGTTCGGCGTGATCAACTTCATCAACTGGTACAGCGAGCGCATGCTCAACAACCTCGGCGACACCCCGGCACAGTCGCTGCGCCAGGTGGCGGGCGAGTGATGACGCTCAGCCTGCTGCTGTTGATCGGACTGACGGCCTACGGGCTGCTGGCCTGTCGACCGCAGCGCGGCTGAGGCAGATACGCAAAACCCCGGCTCCGCAAGGAGGCCGGGGTTTTCTTTTGCCGCATGGAGCGCGATGCCCGATGAGCGCCACACAATGAAAAACCCCGCCAGATCGCTCTGACGGGGCTTTCCCTTGCAACTTGCAGCGTGCTGCTGATAGCTGCCGTTAGACCTTGGCGCGTTCGAAGCGCTTGCGGTCGTTCTCGTTCAGGTACTTCTTGCGCAGACGGATCGACTTCGGCGTCACTTCCACCAGCTCGTCGTCGGCGATGAATTCCAGCGCCTGCTCGAGGGTGAACTTGATCGGCGGCACCAGAGCGATGACTTCGTCCTTGCCGGAAGCGCGCATGTTGTCGAGCTTCTTGCCCTTGGTGGGGTTGATCACCAGGTCGTTGTCACGGCTGTTGATACCGGCCAGCTGGCCTTCGTAGATTTCCTGGCCCGGCTCGAGGAACAGCTTGCCGCGCGCCTGCAGGGTTTCCAGCGAGTAGGTCAGCGCGGTGCCGGTGGCCATGGAGACCAGTACACCGTTCTGACGGTTGGACACTTCACCGGCCTTGATCGCGCCATAGTGACTGAAGGTCGAGGTCAGGATGCCGCTGCCCGAGGTCAGGGTCAGGAAGTTGTTACGGAAGCCGATCAGGCCACGTGCCGGGATGGTGTACTCCAGGCGGATACGACCCTTGCCGTCGGGGATCATGTTGGTCAGATCGCCCTTGCGCAGGCCCATCTGCTCCATCACCGAACCCTGATGCTGCTCTTCGATGTCGATGGTGACGTTCTCGTACGGCTCCTGCTTGTCGCCGGCCTCGTTCTCGATGATCACCACTTCCGGACGGCCAACGGCCAGTTCGAAGCCTTCACGGCGCATGGTTTCGATCAGTACCGACAGGTGCAGCTCGCCACGGCCGGAGACCTTGAACTTCTCAGGAGTCTCGCCCGGCTCGACACGCAGCGCCACGTTGTGCAGCAGCTCCTTGTCCAGACGGTCCTTGATGTTGCGGCTGGTGACGAACTTGCCTTCCTTGCCGGCGAACGGCGAGTCGTTGACCTGGAAGGTCATGCTCACGGTCGGCTGGTCGACGGTCAGCGGCGGCAGGGCCTCGACGTTGTTCTGGTCGCACAGGGTGTCGGAGATGAACAGCTCGTCCATGCCCGATACGCAGACGATGTCGCCCGCAGTGGCTTCCTGCACTTCGACGCGCTGCAGACCGGAGTGACCCATGATCTTCAGGATGCGGCCGTTGCGCTTCTTGCCGTCGGCGCCGATGGCGGTCACCGGGCTGTTGGCCTTGACGGTGCCGCGGGCGATGCGGCCGATACCGATCACGCCGAGGAAGCTGTTGTAGTCCAGCTGGGAGATCTGCATCTGGAACGGACCAGTGGCATCGACGACCGGTGCCGGCACGTGGTCGACGATGGCCTGGAACAGGGCGTCCATGTTGTCGTCCATGTTCTCGTGATCCATGCCGGCGATGCCGTTCAGGGCCGAGGCGTAAACGATGGGGAAGTCCAGCTGCTCGTCGGTGGCGCCGAGGTTGTCGAACAGGTCGAAGATCTGGTCGATGACCCAGTCAGGACGCGCGCCCGGACGGTCGATCTTGTTGACCACGACGATCGGACGCAGGCCGGCCTTGAATGCCTTCTGGGTCACGAAGCGGGTCTGCGGCATCGGGCCGTCCTGGGCGTCGACCACCAGCAGCACGGAGTCGACCATGCTCATCACACGCTCCACTTCACCGCCGAAGTCGGCGTGTCCGGGGGTGTCGACGATGTTGATGTTGTAGTCGCCCCACTTCAGTGCGGTGTTCTTCGCCAGAATGGTGATGCCGCGCTCTTTCTCCTGGTCGTTGGAGTCCATCACGCGCTCGTTTTCCGCTTCTTTGCGGTCGAGGGTGCCGGACAGACGCAGCAGTTTGTCGACGAGGGTGGTTTTGCCATGGTCGACGTGGGCGATGATGGCGATGTTGCGCAGATTTTCGATCACTGTGTGTATCTCGATCAGAGGATTCGGTGTGTCGCCCAGCCTGGACGACGAATATGAAGAAAAGGGGATCAGCGCCCGAGGTCGGGAGGGCGATGGCGGATACTTCCGCCATTGAGCCCCGGCGTTCTATGCCGGACGATAAACGCGCACATTGGCATGCCCCTCGCTCAGCAGGTGGTGGGCATGCAGGCGACTCATCACGCCCTTGTCGCAATACAGCAGGTACTGGCGATTCTCATCCAGTTCCTTGAATTTGTTGTTCAGTGCATAGAAGGGCAGCGCCTGCACTTCGACGCCGGGCACCTCGAGCGGCTCGTCTTCGGCGGCATCGGGATGGCGGATGTCGATGACGATCTGTCCGGCCAGCGCCTCGGAAACGGTCTCGACCTGCACATCCTTGCCCAGCTCGTCGATCACCCGATCGATCGGCAGCTGGGTCGCGCGCTCCAGGGCACGCTCGAGAATGGCCATGTCGAACTGCGCTTCTTCCTTCTCCACGCGGTAACCACGGGCCTTGGTGGTCGGGTTTACCGAGATCACCCCGCAGTACTCGGGCATGTTCTTGGCAAACTCGGCGGTGCCGATCTGCGTGGCGGTATCGATGATGTCCTGCTTGTGGCTGGCGATCAGCGGGCGCATCACCAGCATGTCGGTGGCCGAGTCGATCACCGCCAGGTTGGTCAGCGTCTGGCTGGACACCTGACTGATCGCCTCGCCGGTCACCAGCGCCTCGATATCCAGGCGCTCGGCCACGCGGGTCGCGGCACGCAGCATCATGCGCTTGAGGATCACGCCCATCTGGCTGTTGTCGACCTTGGAGAGAATCTCGCCGACCACCTCTTCGAACGGCACGCTGATGAACAGCACGCGCTGCGAGCGGCCGAACTTCTGCCAGATATAGTGCGCAACCTCCATCACGCCCAGCTCATGGGCACGACCGCCGAGATTGAAGAAGCAGAAGTGGCTGACCAGGCCGCGGCGCATCATCTGATAAGCCGCCACGGTGGAGTCGAAGCCGCCACTCATCAGCACCAGGGTCTGCTCCAGCGAGCCCAGCGGATACCCGCCCAGGCCTTCGTGACGATGGTGCACCACGAACAGGCGCTGGTCGCGGATCTCCATGCGCACTTCGACTTCCGGCTTCTTCAGGTCGATACCGGCAGCAGCGCACTCCTGACGCAGTCGGCTGCCGACATGGCGTTCGACATCGATGGAGCTGAACGCATGCTTGCCGCCGCGCTTGCAACGCACGGCGAAGATCTTGCCCGGCAGCTGGTCGGCGTAGTGGCGCTTGCAGTGCTCGGTGATCTCGTCGAGGTCACCCAGTGGGTACTCGTTGACTTCGAGGAACAGACCAATGCCCGGCGTGTTGCGCAGGCGTTCGGTCATCTCGGCGAGCAGGCGCGGATCGTCCAGGTCGGTCTCGACCTCCAGGTTGTCCCACACACCGGTCACCCGCAGTGCGGGGTCGAGGTCGCGCAGCACGGCACGGATGTTCTTCCCCAACTGGCGGATGAACTGCTTGCGCACCGGGCGACTCTTGATGGTGATTTCAGGGAAAACTTTGACGATCAGTTTCATGGATAAGGCGCCCGCTCGAGGCGACGAAAAAACAGGGGCGCGGATTATAGCGGAAATTGCTCAAGCTTTGACCAAAAATACTGCAACGAACACGCGGCGCACCAAAAGCGGGCATAGCCATAATTTGCAGCCCCATATCAGTGCAAATATCTCCAGGGAAAATCCGCGCAGCCGGCGCCATGCCTGAGTTTCCAGGCTTCTGCCCAATACAGGGCACTGGCATGCAATTTGCTCCCTTGTGAGGCAGGTCGCCCTGACGGACTATCCCGCCGGGCTTCACCGTACATTCGAGGCTCATAGATAGGAGCCTTTTCCACCTGGAGGACAACATGTCTAAGGCTGTTCAACTGATCAAAGAACACGACGTGAAGTGGGTAGACCTGCGCTTCACCGACACCAAGGGCAAGCAGCACCACGTGACCATGCCGGCCCGTGACGCCCTGGACGAAGATTTCTTCGAGCACGGCAAGATGTTCGACGGCTCGTCCATCCATGGCTGGAAAGGCATCGAAGCCTCCGACATGATCCTGATGCCGGTCGACGAGACCGCCGTACTGGATCCGTTCACCGAAGAACCGACCCTGATCCTGGTCTGCGACATCATCGAGCCGAGCACCATGCAGGGCTATGACCGCGACCCGCGTTCCATCGCCAAGCGCGCCGAAGAGTTCCTGAAGTCCACCGGCATCGGCGACACCGTATTCGTCGGCCCGGAGCCCGAGTTCTTCATCTTCGACGAAGTCAAGTTCAAGTCCGACATCTCCGGCTCGATGTTCAAGATCTACTCCGAGCAAGGTTCCTGGATGACCGACGGCGACGTCGAAGGCGGCAACAAGGGTCACCGCCCGGCCGTCAAGGGCGGTTACTTCCCGGTTCCGCCGTGCGACCACGACCACGAAATCCGTACCGCCATGTGCAACGCCATGGAAGAGATGGGCCTGGTCGTCGAAGTGCACCACCACGAAGTGGCCACTGCCGGTCAGAACGAAATCGGCGTGAAGTTCAACACCCTGGTCAACAAGGCTGACGAAGTTCAGACCCTGAAGTACTGCGTGCACAACGTGGCCGACGCCTACGGCAAGACCGCGACCTTCATGCCGAAGCCGCTGTACGGCGACAACGGCTCGGGCATGCACGTGCACATGTCGATCTCCAAGGACGGCAAGAACACCTTCTCCGGTGAAGGCTATGCCGGCCTGTCCGAGACCGCCCTGTACTTCATCGGCGGCATCATCAAGCACGGTAAGGCCCTGAACGGCTTCACCAACCCGTCGACCAACTCCTACAAGCGTCTGGTTCCGGGCTTCGAAGCACCGGTCATGCTGGCCTACTCGGCTCGCAACCGCTCCGCCTCGATCCGTATCCCGTACGTCGCCAGCCCGAAAGCCCGCCGCATCGAAGCGCGCTTCCCGGACCCGGCTGCCAACCCGTACCTGGCCTTCGCCGCTCTGCTGATGGCCGGTCTGGACGGCATCCAGAACAAGATCCACCCGGGCGATGCCGCTGACAAGAACCTCTACGATCTGCCGCCGGAAGAAGGCAAGCTGATCCCGCAGGTTTGCGGCAGCCTGAAAGAAGCCCTGGAAGAGCTGGACAAGGGCCGCGCGTTCCTGACCAAGGGCGGCGTGTTCTCCGACGACTTCATCGATGCCTACATCGAGCTGAAGAGCGAAGAAGAAATCAAGGTACGTACCTTCGTACACCCGCTGGAATACGACCTGTACTACAGCGTCTAAGCCAGTGCCGCGCCGCCTTCGGGCGGCGCGTTCGAAAGCCCCGCCCGGCCCTGCCAGGCGGGGCTTTTTTCATTTCAGGGGCAGACGCGGCGCAGCTGATTTAGGGCCGGGCATCACAGCCACGACGCCCTGCGCTTGCCAGGAATCCTCAGCAGTGCAAGGCTTAGCGCATCATCCGCGGAAGGATCGGCCCATGCGCCCGTTACTCGCCTGCCTGTTGCTCGCCCTGGCCCTGCCGGCCAGCGCGCAGATCTACAAATACACCGACGCCAACGGCAACACGGTGTTCACCAATCAGCCACCGGAAGGCACGCCCAGCGAGAGCGTCACCCTGCCGCGCACCAACACGGTCGACATGAAGACGCCGAACGTCCCGGCCGACCAGAAGCACGACAGCGACACCAGCCAGAGCGCAGCGCCCTACTCCGTGCTGAGCCTGCAGGGCATTCCTGACGAAGAGGCGATGCGCGCCAACAACGGCACTTTCATCGTCAGCGTGAACATCCAGCCACGCCTGCAAGCCGGCCACCGCCTGCGCCTCATCCTCGACGGCGAGCCCTACGGCCAGGCGAGCAATGTCCCGAGCCTGCAACTGACCAACGTCGACCGTGGCGAGCACAGCCTGGCCGTCGCGGTGATGGCCGGTGATCGCATCGTCCAGCAGAGCGCGACGGAGACCTTCACCGTGCAGCGCATCAGCGTCAACAGCCCGGCTCGTGGCGCGCCGTGAAGCACCCCATCACCATGCGTACGCTGTTGCTCGGCCTGCTGCTCATGACCCAGACCGCCCTGGCCCAGGTGTACACCTACATCGACGCCGAGGGTAACCGCGTGTTCACGGACAAACCGCGCAGCAGCAGCGCCGAACGGGTGATCCTCGCCCCGTCCAACAGCGCGCAGCTCAACGCGCCGGCACCGACCGTGCGCGTGGCCCCGGCGCCCGCCGTTACTAAACCGGTCATGCACTATCAGGTCCTGCGCATCCTCGTCCCCGAGCCCGACGCCTCGATTCACAATGGCTCCGGCGACATGATCGTCACCCTTACCAGCGAACCCGGCCTGCTGCCAGGGCACAGCTATCGCCTGCTGCTCGATGGCGAGCTGCAGGGCGAGGCGAGCCGCAGCCCGGTATTCTCGCTGCAGCACGTCGACCGAGGCACCCATCAGCTGGCCGCGGAAATCATCGACGCCGCCGGGCTCATCGTCGAGCGCACACCGCCACAGCCGTTCCACATGCACCGGATGAGCCTGGCGCAGAAGCGCAAGGTCAACCCCTGCAAGAAGAACGACTACGGCGTACGTCCCGAGTGCCCGCTCAAGGACAAACCCAAGGAAGACGTGAGCATCCTGCCCTTCTTCTGACAGAGCGCACCTTTATGGTGCGCACTGACGCACCACCTCCTAAACTCTCCCTGTTTTGGGTCGTTTTTCCCCGCCCAGCCGCGCCGCCACACAACCAAAACCTGGCAGACCGCACAAAAAATGCGTCTTTTCGGGGCCTTGGTTTGCTTCTTGCATTTTCCTGCCCATTGCCGGAACGCGCTGCCTATGACCATCAACGACGCACTGCACCGCCTGCTACTCGACAACCTGACCACCGCCACCCTGTTGCTCAACAGCCAGCTGTGCCTTGAGTACATGAACCCGGCGGCGGAAATGCTCCTGGCCGTGAGCGGCCAGCGCAGCCATGGTCAGTTCATCAGCGACCTGTTCACCGAATCGCCTGAAGCGCTGACTTCGCTGCGCCAGGCGGTGGAACAGGCGCATCCGTTCAACAAGCGCGAAGCCGTGCTGACCTCGGCCACCGGCCAGACGCTGACCGTGGACTACGCGGTGACCCCGCTGTTCAGCAAGGGCGAAACCCTGCTGCTGCTGGAGGTGCACCCACGCGACCGCCTGTTGCGCATCACCAAGGAAGAGGCGCAGCTGTCCAAGCAGGAGACCACCAAGCTGCTGGTACGCGGCCTGGCTCACGAGATCAAGAACCCGCTCGGCGGCATTCGCGGCGCGGCTCAGTTGCTCTCGCGCGAACTGCCCAACGAAGACCTCAAGGACTACACCAACGTCATCATCGAGGAGGCCGACCGCCTGCGTAACCTGGTCGACCGCATGCTCGGCTCGAACAAGCTGCCGTCGCTGGCGATGACCAACGTGCATGAGGTGCTGGAGCGCGTCGCCAACCTGATCGAGGCGGAAAGCCAGGGCGGCATCACCCTGGTGCGCGACTATGACCCGAGCATTCCCGACCTGCTCATCGATCGTGAGCAGATGATCCAGGCCGTGCTCAACATCGTGCGCAACGCCATGCAGGCGATCGCCGGGCAGAAGCACGACATGGGACTTGGGCGCATCAGCCTGCGCACCCGCACCCTGCGCCAGTTCACCATCGGCCACACCCGCCACCGCCTGGTGGTCAAGGTGGAGATCATCGACAACGGCCCCGGCATCCCGCCGGAGCTGCAGGAAACCATCTTCTATCCCATGGTCAGTGGCCGCGCCGACGGCACCGGCCTGGGCCTGGCCATCACCCAGAACATCATCAGCCAGCATCAAGGCCTGATCGAATGCGAGAGCTATCCCGGCCACACCGTATTCTCGATCTTCCTGCCGCTGGAACAAGGAGCGCCCACGCCATGAGCCGCAGTGAAACCGTCTGGATTGTCGACGACGATCGTTCCATCCGCTGGGTACTGGAAAAGGCCCTGCAACAGGAAGGCATGACCACCCAGAGTTTCGACAGTGCCGACGGTGTCCTCGCCCGCCTGACCCGCCAGCAGCCGGACGTGATCATCTCCGACATCCGTATGCCCGGCGCCAGTGGCCTCGACCTGCTGGCGCGCATTCGCGAGCTGTATCCACGCCTGCCGGTGATCATCATGACCGCGCACTCCGACCTGGACAGCGCAGTGGCCAGCTACCAAGGCGGCGCCTTCGAGTACCTGCCCAAGCCGTTCGACGTCGACGAGGCCGTGTCGCTGGTCAAGCGTGCCTTCCAGCATGCCCAGGAACAGCAGAGCCTGGCCGCCCCCGCCGCCCAGGCGCGCACGCCCGAGATCATCGGCGAGGCGCCGGCGATGCAGGAGGTGTTCCGCGCCATTGGCCGGCTGTCCCACTCCAACATCACCGTGCTGATCAACGGCGAGTCCGGGACCGGCAAGGAGCTGGTCGCACATGCCCTGCACCGCCACAGCCCGCGTGCCGCAGCGCCCTTCATCGCCCTGAACATGGCGGCGATCCCCAAGGACCTGATGGAGTCCGAGCTGTTCGGCCACGAGAAAGGCGCCTTCACCGGCGCGGCCAACCAGCGCCGCGGACGCTTCGAGCAGGCCGACGGCGGCACCCTGTTCCTCGACGAGATCGGCGACATGCCGGCCGACACCCAGACGCGCCTGTTGCGCGTACTGGCCGATGGCGAGTTCTACCGCGTCGGCGGCCACACCCCGGTGAAGGTGGACGTGCGCATCATCGCCGCCACCCACCAGAACCTGGAAACCCTGGTGCAGGCCGGCAAGTTCCGTGAAGACCTGTTCCACCGCCTCAACGTCATTCGCATCCACATCCCGCGTCTGGCCGACCGCCGCGAGGACATCCCGACCCTGGCCAACCACTTCCTCGCCCGCGCCGCGCAGGAACTGGCAGTGGAGCCCAAGCTGCTCAAGAGCGAAACCGAGGACTACCTCAAGCACCTGCCCTGGCCGGGCAACGTGCGCCAGCTGGAGAACACCTGCCGCTGGATCACGGTGATGGCCTCGGGCCGTGAGGTGCATGTCGACGACCTGCCGCCGGAGCTGCTGACCCAACCGCAGGATGCCGCGCCCGTCACCAACTGGGAGCAGGCGCTGCGCCTGTGGGCCGACCAGGCCCTGGCCCGTGGCCAGTCCAACCTGCTCGACACCGCGGTACCGGCCTTCGAGCGCATCATGATCGAGACAGCCCTCAAGCACACCGCCGGCCGCCGTCGGGATGCCGCACTGCTGCTGGGCTGGGGTCGCAACACCCTGACTCGCAAGATCAAGGAGCTGGGCATGAAGGTCGACGGCGGGGACGACGACGACAGCGACGACTGATCCCGCCGCGTCACGAAAAAAGGGCATCCCACAGGATGCCCTTTTCATTTCCCCGGATTGCATCCGGGCTACGGAACCGTCTCCCCTCTGACGCTTGCTTGAGAGGGAGCAGACCGTGCATAGCGCCGGCCTCTGCCGCTCAAGCGCGCTGCGCGTTCTTCAGCGAAACCTGCGTGTTCAGCGTCCAGAAATCGTAGAGCACGCCGATCAGGAACAGACCGCCGGTGAACAGGTAGATGATCCCGGTGATCCACTTGCCCTGGTACATGCGATGCACGCCGAACACACCGAGGAAGGTCAGCAGGATCCAGGCCACGTTGTAGTCGGTGTCGCCGGCGGTGAAGCGCAGGTCGGCCTCGCGGTCCATCGAGGGGATCAGGAACAGGTCGATGATCCAGCCGATGAAGAACAGGCCGAGGGTGAAGAACCAGATGGTGCCGGTGACCGGCTTGCCGTAGTAGAAACGGTGCGAACCGAGGAAACCGAAGATCCACAGCAGGTAGCCGATCAGCTTGCTGTGCGTGTCCTGTCGTTGCATGACGAACTCCTTGTGCGAGATACGATTCAGACGCTGCGCGCCAGGCGAAGGTTGCACGCCTGCCATGACAAGGCAACAGGACGAACTGCTTGATAGCTGTACGGCGCCCATATACTGTATAAAAAAACAGTATCGATATCGCCCGCCATGCAACTGATCGAAAAACTCACCATCCTCGCCGACGCCGCCAAGTACGACGCCTCCTGCGCCAGCAGCGGCGCACCCAAGCGCAGTTCCAGGGGCAAGGACGGCATCGGCTCGACCAACGGCATGGGCATCTGCCACAGCTACACGCCGGATGGCCGCTGCGTGGCGCTGCTCAAGGTCCTGCTGACCAATTTCTGCCTGTACGACTGCCAGTACTGCATCAATCGCCGCTCCAGCGACGTGCCACGTGCGCGCTTCACCCCCGAGGAAGTGGTCACCCTGACCCTCGACTTCTACAAGCGCAACTGCATCAGCGGCCTGTTCCTCAGCTCCGGCATCATCCGCTCGGCCGACTACACCATGGAGCAGCTGATCCGCGTCGCCAGGCTGCTGCGCGAACAGCACCAGTTCCGTGGCTACATCCATCTCAAGACCATTCCCGACGCCGCGCCGGAGCTGATCGCCGAGGCCGGCCTGTATGCCGACCGCCTCAGCGTCAACATCGAGCTTCCCACCGAGACCAGCCTGGTCCGCCTGGCCCCGGAGAAGAATGTCGGCAGCATTCACCAGGCCATGCACAACATCCACCAGGGCGAACGCGAAGCACGGGAAGAACGGCGGGCGCCGCGCTTCGCCCCGGCCGGGCAGAGCACGCAGATGATCGTCGGCGCCGACGCCACCGATGACAGCACCATCCTGCACAACGCCCAGAGCCTGTACCACGACTACCGCCTGCGCCGCGTCTACTACTCGGCCTTCAGCCCGATTCCGCAGAGCCCCGGGAGCGTGCCGTTCGAAGCCCCGCCACTGCTGCGCGAACACCGCCTGTACCAGGCCGACTTCCTCATGCGCGGCTACGGCTTCAGCGCCACCGAGCTGCTCGACGGCCCCGGCAACCTGGCACTGGACATCGACCCCAAGCTGGCCTGGGCACTGGCCAACCGCGAGCAGTTTCCCGTCGACCTCAACCGCGCCGACGAAACCCTGATCGCCCGCGTTCCGGGCATCGGCGTGCTGAGCGCACGCCGCCTGGGGGCGCTGAGACGGGAACGACGCATCCGCTTCGAAGACCTGACCCGCCTGCGCTGCGTGCTGGAGAAGGCCAAACCGTTCATCGTCACCCAGGACTACCGGCCACCGCGTGGCGAACACGAGTCCGTGGTGCTGCGCCAGCAACTGCGCGATACCCCTGCGCAGATGGCGCTGTGGTGATGCACTGCCTGCGCTTCGACGGCACCTTCGCCACCTGGCGCCAGGTGGCGCGCCGTGCCCTGCTACAAGGCCTGGCGCCGCATCAACTGCAATGGCAGGACGACGAGGCGGCCCCCGGCCTGTTCGACCAGCCTGCCGAGCGGACGCAGGAACCCAGCGGACGTCTGCGCGTATCGCCCGAGCTGCTGGAACTGCTGGAGAGCGCCGCGCAGTATCGCGGCGATGAGCGCTGGAGCCTGCTCTACCGCGTACTCTGGCGCTTCGTCCAGGGTGAGCGCAGCGCCGTGCTGGCCGGCGACCCCGACGGCAGCGAGCTGCACCGTCGCCTCAAGGCCGTGCGCCGCGAGGCCCATCACCTGCATGCCTTCGTGCGCTTCCAGCCATGCATGGCCCCCGCTGCGCCGGACTTCGTCGCCTGGTTCGAGCCCGCTCACGACATCCTCGCCGCGGCCAGTGGCCATTTCGCCGAACGCCTGGGCAAGCACAGCTGGCTGATCGCAACACCGCGCGACGGCGTGTACTGGGATGGCCAGCGCCTGCAGCACGAGCGGCACTGTCCGGCCCAGTGGCAGGATTGGGCGCAGCACCCCGATGACAGTGGTCAGGCGCTGTGGCGCGCCTATTACGGCAGCACCTTCAACCCGGCGCGGCTCAATCGCACGGCCATGCAACAGCACTTGCCGCTGAGGTTCTGGAAGAACCTGCCGGAAGGCCCACTGATCCCGCAATTGATGAGCGAGGCGCGCGCCGGTGCCCAGCGCGATGGCCAGGCACGGGTGCTGGCCGGCAGGAAGGGCAAACGCATTGCCCGGATGAACGAAGGGGACGCCTTGCGTCCCCTCTCAGGCATCAGCGGAAGCGACGCCCCGGATCTTCCTCGCTGACCTCCAGCTCCAGGCCCTTGGCCATGCTGGTGAGGTGGTCGCCATCGGTCTCCGAACCGAGCTTGATCATCAGACGCAGGTCGTTCGCCGAGTCGGCGTAGAGCAAGGCATCTTCGTAGGTGATCTCGCCCTGGGTGTAGAGGTTGTACAGCGCCTGGTCGAAGGTCTGCATGCCCTGCTCGGTGGAGCGCTTCATCAGGCCCTTGAGCTCGTGCACCTCACCCTTGCGGATCAGGTCGGCAGCCAGCGGGGTGTTGATCAGCACCTCGATCACCGCACGGCGGCCCTTGCCATCCGGCGTCGGCACCAGCTGCTGGGCGACGATGGCCTTGAGGTTGAGCGACAGGTCCATCCACACCTGGTTCTGCCGGTCCGCCGGGAAGAAGTTGATGATGCGGTCCAGCGCCTGGTTGGCGTTGTTGGCGTGCAGGGTCGCCAGGCACAGGTGACCGGTCTCGGCGAATGCCACGGCGTGGTCCATGGTCTCGCGGGTACGCACCTCACCGATGAGGATCACGTCCGGCGCCTGACGCAGGGTGTTCTTCAGCGCCACCTCGAAGGACTCGGTGTCGATGCCGACCTCGCGCTGGGTGACGATGCAGTTCTGGTGCTGGTGGATGTACTCGATCGGATCTTCGATGGAGATGATGTGGCCGCTGCTGTTCTTGTTGCGGTAGCCGATCATCGCCGCCAGCGAGGTGGACTTACCGGTACCGGTCGCACCGACGAACAGCACCAGGCCGCGCTTGGTCAGCGCCAGCTTCTTGAGGATTTCCGGCAGCTTGAGGTCATCGATGGTGGGGATGTTGGTCTCGATGCGACGCAGCACCATGCCCACCAGGTTGCGCTGGTAGAAGGCACTGACGCGGAAACGACCGATGCCGCGCGCACTGATGGCGAAGTTGCACTCGTGGTTCTCGGCGAAATCGCGGCGCTGCGCCTCGTTCATCACGCCGAGCACGGTTTCGCGAGTCTGCTCCGGCGACATGGGGTTCTTGGTCACGGGCATGATCTTGCCGTTGACCTTCATCGACGGCGGCACGCCGGCAGTGATGAACAGGTCGGAACCACCTTTTTCGACCATCAGGCGCAGCAGTTTTTCGAATTCCATCGTCGCTCTCGCAAATCCACACGCACTGTTCGGCACTCAGCGGCGCATGCGGGCGTGCTCCACACGCGCCGGCCGAACGGTTTAGAAGTTTTCCGGGGTCTTGGCCTTTTCCCGCGCACTGTCGCGGCTGACCAACCCCTTGCTGACCAGGGTCTTGAGGCAGGCATCGAGGGTCTGCATGCCCAGCGCACCACCGGTCTGGATCGCCGAGTACATCTGCGCGACCTTGTCCTCACGGATCAGGTTACGGATGGCCGGCGTACCGATCATGATTTCGTGAGCGGCCACACGACCACCGCCGATCTTCTTCAGCAGGGTCTGCGAGATCACCGCCTGCAGCGATTCGGAGAGCATCGAGCGAACCATCGACTTCTCCTCGGCCGGGAACACGTCGACCACCCGGTCGATGGTCTTGGCGGCGGAGGTGGTGTGCAGGGTGCCGAAGACCAGGTGACCGGTTTCCGCGGCGGTCAGCGCCAGGCGGATGGTCTCTAGGTCACGCATCTCACCGACCAGGATGATGTCCGGGTCTTCCCGCAGTGCCGAGCGCAGGGCTTCGGAGAAGCCGTGGGTATCGCGGTGCACCTCGCGCTGGTTGACCAGGCATTTCTTCGACTCGTGAACGAATTCGATCGGGTCTTCGATGGTGAGGATGTGGTGGTACTTGTTGCTGTTGAGGTAGTCGAGCATCGCCGCCAGGGTGGTCGACTTGCCCGAACCGGTCGGGCCGGTGACCAGCACCAGGCCGCGCGGCACGTCGGTGATCTTGCGGAACACGTCGCCCATGCCGAGGTCTTCCATGGTCAGGACCTTGGACGGAATGGTACGGAACACCGCACCGGCGCCACGGTTCTGGTTGAAGGCGTTGACCCGGAAACGCGCGACGCCAGGCACTTCGAAGGAGAAGTCGGTCTCGAGGAACTCTTCGAAATCCTTGCGCTGCTTGTCATTCATGATGTCGTAGATCAGCGCATGCACCTGCTTGTGATCCAGCGGCGGCAGGTTGATGCGGCGAACATCGCCGTCTACGCGGATCATCGGCGGCAGACCGGCCGAGAGGTGCAAATCCGACGCGCCTTGCTTGGCGCTGAAGGCAAGCAGCTCAGTGATATCCATGGGACTCCCCAATTACAAGCAAGCAGGTAGAATGCCGCGACCCATTGGACGGTGTTCACACGGCAGCGCGCAGCGGTCAGGCGGGGTGCAATCAGGCGAAAAGTGGCACGTACGAGCCGTACATGAGCATTTTTCGGCTGATTCCAGCGCGGAATGGCCGGGCACAGCGACGTGTAGACACCCTCTCGAACGGCAGGGCTGATAGAGCGCAAGTAATGTCCACGATAGCAGAGAATATTGCAAAGGTCGGTGCGCGCATCCGTGAGGCGGCGCAAGCCTCGCAGCGCAATTTGCAGGATATCGGCCTGCTGGCGGTGAGCAAGACCAAGCCCGCGGACGCCGTTCGCGAGGCCCATGCCGCCGGCCTGCGCGATTTTGGCGAGAACTACCTGCAGGAAGCCCTGGAAAAACAGGCCGCTTTGAGCGACCTGCCCTTGATCTGGCACTTCATCGGCCCCATTCAGTCGAACAAGACCCGGCCCATCGCCGAGCATTTCGACTGGGTACATTCGGTGGATCGCCTGAAAATCGCCCAACGCCTGTCCGACCAGCGCCCGGCGCACCTGCCCGCGCTGAACATCTGCCTGCAGGTCAACGTCAGCCTCGAGGCCAGCAAATCCGGCTGCAGCCCCGAGGAACTGCCGGAGCTGGCCAGGGCCATCAGCGCCCTGCCCAACCTCAGGTTGCGCGGGCTGATGGCGATTCCCGAAGCCACCGACGATATCGCCGCGCAACACGCCGCCTTCGCTCGCCTGCGCCAGTTGCGCGACGACCTGGCGCTGAGCCTCGACACCCTGTCCATGGGCATGAGCCATGACCTGGAGGCCGCCATCGCCGAAGGCGCCACCTGGGTACGCATCGGCACCGCCCTGTTCGGCGCCCGCGACTACGGCCAGCCCACTCACTGAATGAAGGAATTCCTGCAATGAGCAACCCGATCATCACCTTCGTCGGCGCCGGCAACATGGCCGCCAGCCTGATTGGCGGCCTGCGCGCCCAGGGTGTGGAGGCCAGCGCCATCCGTGCCAGCGAACCGGGCACCGAGCAGCGTGAGCGCCTGCAACAGGCACACGGCATCGCCACCTTCGGCAACAACGCCGAGGCCATCGCCGGCGCCGACCTGATCGTCCTGGCGGTCAAGCCGCAGGTCATGAAAGCGGTCTGCCTGGACCTGGCGCCGCACCTCGCGCCCAACCAGGTGATCATCTCCATCGCCGCCGGCATCAGTTGCGCCAGCCTGGAAGGCTGGCTGGGTGAACGCCCGCTGGTGCGCTGCATGCCCAATACGCCGGCCCTGCTGCGTCAGGGCGTTTCCGGCCTGTTCGCCAATCCACGAGTCAGCAGCGCGCAGAAGGCGCAGGCGGAGCAGGTCCTGAGCGCCGTGGGCCTGGCCCTGTGGCTGGACGAGGAAAGCCAGCTCGACGCCGTGACCGCTGTATCCGGCAGCGGCCCGGCCTATTTCTTCCTGCTGATCGAAGCGATGACCGCTGCCGGCGAGCAGCTCGGCCTGCCGCGCGAGACCGCCGCGCAGCTGAGCATCCAGACCGCACTGGGCGCCGCACGCATGGCCAGCGAGAGCGATGTCGACGCAGCCGAGCTGCGCCGCCGCGTCACCTCGCCGAACGGCACCACCGAAGCGGCGATCAAAACCTTCCAGGCCGGCGGCTTCGAAGCGCTGGTGCAACAGGCACTCAATGCCGCCGCCAACCGTTCCGCCGAACTGGCCGAACAGCTCGGTCAATAAGGAGACAGCATGTCCGGACTCATCGAAGCGCTGATCTACATCATCCAGACCCTCGGCAGCCTGTACCTGCTGATCGTGCTGCTGCGTTTCATACTGCAGCTGGTCAGGGCCGACTTCTACAACCCGCTGAGCCAGTTCGTGGTCAAGGCCACCCAGCCGCTGCTGACGCCGCTGCGCCGGATCATCCCCGGCTTCTCCGGGCTGGACCTGGCCTCGCTGGTCCTGGCCATCCTGGTCCAGCTGGTCCTGATGGTGGTCACCCTGACCCTGATGGGCTACAACGTCGGCGGCTTCATCCTGCAGCTGCTGGTGTGGTCGGTGATCGGCGTGACCTCGCTGTTCCTCAAGGTGTTCTTCTTCGCCCTGATCGTCAGCGTGATCCTCTCCTGGGTCGCACCGGGCAGCTACAACCCCGGCGCCCAGCTGGTGAACCAGATCTGCGAGCCGCTGCTGGCGCCCTTCCGCCGCCTGCTGCCGAACCTCGGCGGCCTGGACATCTCGCCGATCTTCGCGTTCATCGCGATCAACCTCGCGGACCGCTTCATCATCGGCAGCCTGGCAGCCTACACCGGCCTGCCGCCGATGCTCAGCCCGTTCCTCTGAGGCGGTGAGCTACTTCCGCTGGGACGGCGAGGACCTGATCCTCGACTGTCACCTGCAGCCCAAGGCGAGCAAGGACGAGTTCGCCGGGCTGCATGGTGAGCGGCTGAAGATCCGCCTGACCGCGCCGCCGGTGGAGGGCAAGGCCAACGCGCAGCTGCAGGCGTTCCTGGCCAAGGCCTTCGGCGTTGCCAAGAGCCAGGTGAGCCTGGAAAGCGGCGAGCTCAACCGTCAGAAGCGCCTGCGTATCCACGCCCCGAAAAGCCTGCCGCCCCTGCCGGGACTGCAGCGCGCCTGAACATGACCGCTCAGCCCCCATACCCGACCATAAGGCGGGACTGACAGGCAGGCAATTGACGCCAGCTTCGCGTCTCGCATAATGCAGAATATTCTTGCGAATGCCGTGCGTCCTGGCGGCCAACCCGCGCCCCGTCACGACGACGGTGAGCGCGTAGCCACTCAACCCCTTAACCGGCAAGCCGCTGCCCTTGCGACAGGAGAGCCAGGATGAGCATGGAACGTCTCAGCCAACAGGTCGACGCCTACGTTGCCTGGAAGCGCGAGCTGATGCGCGAGATCACGCGCTATCGCAGCTGGCTGGAACAGAACCGCCTCAACTCCGACGCCGTTCAGGCCAAGCTCGAACGCGCGCTGAAGATCCTGCGCACCGATCACATCACCCTGGCTTTCGTCGGTGAGTTCTCCCGCGGCAAGACCGAGCTGATCAACAGCCTGTTCTTCTCCGAGTACGGCCAGCGCATGCTGCCCTCGCACGCCGGGCGCACCACCATGTGCCCCACCGAGCTGTTCTTCGACCCCCGTTCGGAACGCCCCTACATCCGCCTGCTGCCGATCGAAACGCGCACGGCCTCCGCCAGCGTCGCGCAGTTCAAGCGCATTCCCCGGCACTGGGTGAACATCCCGCTGGACACCAGCGACCCAGCCAACATGGCCCTGGCCTTCAGCCAGGTGGCCAAGACCAAGCCCATGCCGGTGGAACAGGCGATCCAGCTCGGCTTCCATCCGGACATGCTCGAGGGCACCGGCAAGCGCGGCCAGGTGCTGGTGCCGGCCTGGCGTCACGCCATGGTCAACTTCGACCACCCGCTGCTGCGCCAGGGCCTGCGCATTCTCGACACCCCCGGCCTGAACGCCCTGGGCAGCGAGCCGGAACTGACCCTGTCGATGCTGCCCAACGCCCAGGCGATCATCTTCCTGCTGGCCGCCGACAGTGGCGTCACGGCCAGCGACATGAGCATCTGGCAGCAGCATATCCGCCAGCTCGATGAAGACACCCAGACCTGCCTGTTCGCCGTCCTGAACAAGATCGACGTGCTGTGGGACGACCTGGCCGGCGAGGCCTTCGTGCAGAACGCCATCAGCCAGATCCAGAGCGCAACCGCCAAGCAACTGGGCATCGCCCAGCAGGACGTGCTGCCGCTCTCGGCCAAGCAGGCGCTGCTGGCCAAGGTGCGCAAGGACGAGGAGCTGCTGGCCCGCAGCCAGATGACGCAGCTGGAGACCCTGCTCTGCGAGCGCATCGTGGCGCAGAAGGAGCGCCTGATCGAGGACCATGTGGTACGCCAGGTCCTGGCCCTGCTGAACAACAGCCAGCACGTGCTCAACCTGCGCCTGGAGAAGGTCAGCGAACAGCTCGCCCTGCTCGGCAACCACCAGCAGGACAATGGCCAGCTGCTGTTCGAGCTGACCGCCAAGACCAAGGAAGACCACACCCTGCATCACAAGCGCCTGCTCGGCCTGAAGACCAACCAGCGCCTGCTCAACCGCCAGGGCCAGCTGCTGCGCCACGCCGCGCGCAGCGAACGCCTGGACGAGCACCTCGGTGCCGTGCGCCGCAACCTCACCGGCAGCTGGACCACCCTGGGCATCAACCAGGCCATCCTGCACTTCTTCCGCAGCGTGGAGCACGACCTGCACAACCTGCAGCACGAGGCCGAGATGGCCAACAAGATGGTCGCCGCCATCTACCGCCGGCACAACGAAGACAACCCGCTGAACGGTGTCGATGCGCCGCAGTTCAAGATCCAGCGCTACCTGCGCGAGCTGAACAAGCTGCAGGCCAAGGGCGACCAGTTCCGCCTGCACGTCAAGACGCTGCTGACCGAGCAGCGCAGCCTCACCCGCCGCTTCTTCGCCACCCTGGCGCAAGAAGTGATCGGCCTGCACCAGCGCCTGCGCCGGGATGCCGAACATTGGGCGGCCGACGCCCTGATGCCGCTGATGCAGCACACGCTGGAACACAAGCAGATGCTGGAAAGCCACATGCTGCGGCTCAAGGCACTGGCCCAGGAAACCCAGCAGACGCGCAAGCGCAGCCAGCAACTGGCGCGCTACAAGGACGAGCTGGAACAGCAACTGGCCCAGGCTGCCGACATGCTGCGCATCCTGCGGCGTCCGGCGCCCGTGCAGCGCCAGGGTAAGGTGGTGAACCTGCCAACCGCGGTACGCCGCTGACCCGGCAAGCCACGACGACACGCGCTGGCCGTTCACTCCGCGCCGCACCCTTGGGCGCGGCGTGGCGCGCAGCTGGAGTGCCCGCTCGCTTGCCGCTGTCAGCCTCGCTCTTTAGACTGGCGCCCTCCTCCGATTCCTTAGCAGCGACTCCATGCCCACTGCCTTTCCCGAAGATTCCGTCGGCCTGGTCAGTCCCCAGGTGTTCAAGTTCAGCGAACCATTGGCCCTGGCCTGCGGCCGCAGCCTGACCGAGTACGAACTGGTCGTCGAAACCTATGGCGAACTCAACGCCGCACGCAGCAACGCCGTGCTGATCTGCCATGCCCTGTCCGGCCACCACCACGCCGCCGGCTACCACAGCCCGGACGACCGCAAACCCGGCTGGTGGGACAGCTGCATCGGCCCCGGCAAGCCCATCGACACCCGCAAGTTCTTCGTCGTCAGCCTCAACAACCTCGGCGGCTGCAACGGTTCCACCGGCCCCGGCAGCGCCAACCCGGCCACCGGCAAGCCCTACGGCGCCGACTTTCCGGTGATGACCGTGGAAGACTGGGTGCACAGCCAGGCACGCCTGGCCGACCAGCTCGGTATCGAGCGCTGGGCCGCCGTGATCGGTGGCAGCCTCGGCGGCATGCAGGCCATGCAGTGGACCATCAGCTACCCGGAGCGCGTGCGTCACTGCCTGGCCATCGCCTCGGCACCCAAGCTGTCGGCGCAGAACATCGCCTTCAACGAAGTGGCGCGCCAGGCCATCCTCACCGACCCGGAATTCCATGGCGGCCATTTCCAGGAGCAGGGCGTGATTCCCAAGCGCGGCCTGATGCTGGCGCGCATGGTCGGCCACATCACCTACCTGTCCGATGACGCCATGGGCGAGAAATTCGGCCGTGGCCTGAAGAGCGAGAAGCTCAACTACGACTTCCACAGCGTCGAGTTCCAGGTCGAGAGCTACCTGCGCTACCAGGGCGAGGAGTTCTCCGGCCGCTTCGACGCCAACACCTACCTGCTGATGACCAAGGCGCTGGACTACTTCGACCCGGCTGCCGCACAGGATGGCGACCTGGCGCAGACCCTGGCCGTGGCCAAGGCGGATTTCTGCCTGATGTCCTTCACCACCGACTGGCGCTTCTCCCCCGCCCGCTCGCGGGAAATCGTCGACGCCCTGACGGCGGCGAAGAAGAACGTCTGCTACCTGGAGATCGACGCCCCGCAAGGCCATGACGCCTTCCTCATGCCGATCCCGCGCTACCTGCAGGCGTTCGGCAGTTACATGAAGCGAATCGAGGTATGAGCATGCGAGCGGATCTGGACATCATCCAGGAGTGGATCGCCCCGGGCAGTCGCGTGCTCGACCTGGGCTGCGGCGACGGCGAGCTGCTCGCCTGGCTGCGCGACAACAAGCAGGTTTCCGGCTACGGCCTGGAGATCGACCCGGACAAGATCGCCCTGTGCATCGAGCGCGGCGTCAACGTCATCGAGCAGAACCTCGACCTGGGGCTCGGCAACTTCGCCAGCAACAGCTTCGACGTGGTGGTGATGACCCAGTCGCTGCAGGCGCTGCACTACCCGGACAAGGTGCTGGCCGAGATGCTGCGCGTCGGCAAGACCTGCATCATCACCTTCCCCAACTTCGGCCACTGGCGCTGCCGCTGGTACCTGACGACAAAAGGTCGCATGCCGGTTTCGGACTTCCTGCCCTACACCTGGTACAACACACCGAACATTCACTTCTGCACCTTCGAAGACTTCGAGCGCCTGTGCCATGCTCAAGGAGCACGTGTGGAAGAACGCCTGGCGGTGGACCGCGAACACCGCCATGGCCTTGCAAGCCGCGCCTGGCCCAACCTGCTGGGCGAGATCGGCATCTATCGCATCAGCGGTGCGGAGCCTGCCGCCCGCCGCGTCGCGGTCTGAACGAGGAGAACACCATGCGCCGCATCATCCCCTTCCTGATCGCCCTGTGCCTGGCCTTGCCGGCTGCCGCAGAACGCAAGCAGAGCTTCGGCGATCTCGACGTCCACTACAGCGTCTTCAACTCCAGCTTCATCCAACCGGACATCGCCGCAGCCGCCGGCCTGACCCGCAGCAAGACCCAGGGCGTGATCAACGTCGCCGTGCTCAAGGCCGGCAAGGCCAGCACCGCCGTGGTCGACGGCGAGGTGAAGGACCTGCTGGGCAAGAGCACCGCGCTGAGCTTCCGTCAGGTCAGCGAGGGCGACGCCATCTACTACCTGGCGCAGTTCCCGTTCAAGACGCGCGAAGTGCTGAGCTTCACCCTGAACGTGCGTCAGGGCGACGACGCACACCGCATCACCTTCAACCAGGAAATGTTCCCGGATGACTGACCCCGTGAATGGCTTCAAGGAACTGGTACTGGCCAGCCACAACGCCGGCAAGCTCAAGGAGCTGCAGGCCATGCTCGGCGATGCCGTGCGCGTGCGCTCGATCGGCGAATTCAGCCAGGTCGAGCCGGAGGAGACCGGTCTGTCGTTCGTCGAGAACGCCATCCTCAAGGCGCGCAACGCCGCACGCATCTCCGGCCTGCCGGCGCTGGCCGACGACTCCGGCCTGGCGGTGGACTACCTGGGGGGCGCGCCCGGCATCTACTCCGCGCGCTACGCCGATGGCAAGGGCGATGCGGCGAACAACGCCAAGCTGCTCGACGCCCTGAAAGACGTGCCGGATGCCCAGCGCGGCGCGCAGTTCGTCTGCGCCCTGGCCTTGGTGCGCCATGCCGATGACCCGCTGCCGATCCTCTGCGAAGGCCTGTGGCACGGCAGCATCCTGCACGAGGCGCGCGGCGAACACGGCTTCGGCTACGACCCACTGTTCTGGGTGCCGGAAAGCGGCTGCTCCAGCGCCGAACTGCCAGCCGAACAGAAGAACCGCCTGAGCCACCGCGCCCGCGCCATGGCACTGTTCAAGCAGCGCCTGGGGCTATGAAAGTTGCAAGCGACAAGCCACAAGCCGCAAGCAAGAACGCTGAGAACTTGCAGCTTGCGGCTTGCGGCTTCGAGCTGCCGCCTCTGGCGCTCTACATCCACATCCCGTGGTGCGTGCGCAAATGTCCCTATTGCGACTTCAACTCCCACGCGGCCGGGCCGACCCTGCCGGAAGAGGAGTACGTCGACGCGCTGCTCGCCGATCTCGACAGCGATCTGCAGCATGCCCATGGCCGACCGCTGACCTCGATCTTCTTCGGCGGTGGCACGCCCAGCCTGTTCTCCGACCGGGCGCTGGGGCGCTTGCTGGAGGGCGTCGAGCGACGCATCGCCTTCGCCGACGACATCGAGATCACCCTGGAAGCCAATCCGGGCACCTTCGAGCAGGCCAAGTTCAAGGGCTACCGCAGCCTGGGCATCAATCGCCTGTCGATCGGCGTGCAGAGTTTCCAGGAGGCCAAGCTCAAGGCACTGGGCCGTATCCACAATGGCGACGAGGCGATTCGCGCCGCCGATATGGCGCGCGCCGCCGGCTTCGACAACTTCAACCTCGACCTGATGCACGGCCTGCCCGAGCAGAGCATCGAGGACGCCCTGTTCGACCTGCGCACGGCCATCGCCCAGGCCCCGACGCACCTGTCCTGGTACCAGCTGACCATGGAGCCGAACACGGTGTTCTGGAGCCAGCCGCCGCAGCTGCCCGAGGACGACCTGCTGTGGGACATTCAGGAAGCCGGCCAGGCCCTGCTGGCCGCCGAGGGCTACGCCCAGTACGAGGTCTCCGCCTATGCCCGTCCCGGGCGGCAGGCACGGCACAACCTCAACTACTGGACCTTCGGTGACTTTCTCGGCATCGGCGCCGGCGCCCACGCCAAGCGGAGCACACCGGACGGGCGCATCCTGCGAACCTGGAAGACGCGCCTGCCCAAGGACTACCTCGACCCGAGCAAGGCCTACCAGGCCGGCGAACGCGTGCTGGATGCCGAGGAGCTGCCGTTCGAATTCCTGATGAACGTGCTGCGCCTGACCGAGGGCGCGCCTGTCGAGCTGTTCAGCCAGCGCACCGGCCTGCCACTCGCACAGCTCGACGGCGCACGGCGCGAGGGCGAACGCCTGGGCCTGCTGCAGGCCGACGACAGGCGTCTGGTCGCCACGGCCAGGGGCCAGCTGTTTCTCAACGACCTGCTGCAGCTGTTCCTGGCCTAGATCACCCACTGCAGGGCCGCAATCCGGTAGGCTTGTGCGCTTCGCTCGTGCAGCCACCGGCAGTGCTGCACCGACCGTTACCAAGGAGCCTGCATGGATCTGCTACTGGACCTGATCGTCACCCTGTCACGCTGGAGTCGCAGCCACCTCAGCGACATCTCCCTGGCCATCATGGCCACCCTGCTGGTGCTGTTCGGCCCGCTGATCAATGCCTGGGTCCAGCGCACCATCGGCAATCTCAATTTCGTCCTGCGTACCCTGCTGTTCGTGATCTTCTGCGCGGTCGGCTACGGCCTGGCGATCATCTTCCTCACGCCCTGGCTGACCAAGGGCCTGACGTACTTCAACAACTTCACCCTGGCACCGGTGCTGATTCTGATCTTCGTGGTCATCGGCATCCTCGCCGATCGCAACTAGCCCGGCTCACGCCAGTGCCGGTGAGCGACCACCGGCAGCGGCGCCATACACAGAACTCGACCCGACAGGACGTCATCATGATCCGCCCCTACCTGAACACTGACTGCGACGCGCTGCTCGACATCTGGCTGAGCGCCTCGCTACAGGCCCACGACTTCGTACCCGAGGCATTCTGGCGCGATCAGCTCGGCGCGATGCGCGAGCACTATCTGCCGCAGGCCGAAACGCTGGTGCTGGAACAGGGCGGCACGCCCCTGGCCTTTGCATCCGTGCATGAAGGGCGCCTCGCGGCGCTGTTCGTCAGCCCGGAGCAGCAGGGCTGCGGTCTGGGCCTGCAGTTGCTGGAGGCCGTCATGGCCGAGCGCACGCGGCTCGAACTGGATGTCTACCAGGCCAACGGGCGGGCAACCGCCTTCTACCGTCGCGCCGGCTTCGAGGTGATCGCTCAGGGGCACGACCCGCACACCGGCCAGGCGCAGCTGACGATGGCCTGGTCGCGCCCCTGAGGCGGCTTCAGTTGCCTTCGCGGCGCAGGGCCTGCGGGGTGAAGTCGCGCGGGCTCAACTTGGCATTGAAGTCGTACATCGGCTCGTTGTTGTCGAGGCCGTCGGCGAAGTAGCGCCCACCCTTGAGGTCGTAGATGGTCTCCAGGGTCGAGCCGAACATCGGCACGTCGTAGTAGCTAATCGGGTGCGCCTCCTGCAGGCCGATCAACGCGCCGCTGCGGTCATACAGGTCGACGGCGAGAATCTGCCAGCTGTCCTCGTCCAGGTAGAAACGACGCTTGCCGTAGGGATGGCTGAAGCCCTTGCGCAGCTCGGCTTCCACCACCCAGACGCGGTGCAGTTCGTAGCGCAACAGCTCCGGGTTGACGTGTTTGGCCTGCAGGATGTCGGCGTAGGGAATACCGCGCTGGTGCACGGCATAGCTGTTGTAGGGCATCAACATCTCGCGCTTGCCCAGCAACTGCCATTCGTAGCGATCCGGCGCACCGTTGTAGGAGTCCACCTGGTCGGCGGTGGCCATGCCGTTGGTGTCCGGCTGCAGGGTGTCGTAGGCGAGCATCGGCAGGCGCCGTACGCGGCGTTCGCCACGGTTGAAACGCCAGGCCTTGCGAATGGCCAGGACCTGGTCGAGGGTCTCCTGCACCACCAGGGCCGAGCCGGCCAGCTTGGCCGGCGCCACCACCTTGTACTTGTAGTAGAACAGGGTGTTGTCCAGGTCCTGCGGGGCAACGCCATCGCGCCCGTAGAGGAAGTAGATGTCACGCTCGAGCTTGAGCAGGTTGTAGCTGCCATTGGAGAGCACGGCGGCCTGGTTGGTGGCCATGCTGATCTGGTCGCCACGGTAGCGCATGATGTGGTTCCAGATGGCTTCCTGGCCGTTCTGCGGCAACGGGAAGGGCACGCCGGCCGCAGCGCCCTGCACACCGTTGCCACCGGAGATCAGTTCGGCGTTGAGCGCATTGAAACGCGTCGCGTCGTAGATCCGCTGGGGCGCCGCCGCGCTGCGACGGGTCGGGAACACCCGCAGGTAGAAGCTGGGGTTCTGCTGCAGCAGCGTCTTCAGGCCAACCGGCAGCAGTTGCTCGTACTGCGCCAGGTTCTGGCTGTCGACGCGGTACAGCAGTTTGTCGTCGGCATAGGGATCAGGGTGATGCATGCCCGGCCGGTAGCCCGCAGGCGGCGTGGCCAGGCCACCGGTCCAGGCGGGGATGGTGCCGCTGGCATTGCCTGCGCGCTCGCCACCCAGCGGGGTCAGGTCCTGCCCCAGGCGGGCTGCCTGGCTGGCATCGATCTTGGCCTGCGCCTGAAATGCCAGGGCAGTCAGCAGAAGAAGGGAAACCGATCTCAACACAATGCTCTCCTCGCGACGCCATGACAGCGGCGTCGCCAATACCTGCACGCCCTCTGTGAGCGTGCTTATCGTTGTTGTGTTCTGAGGTGAGGCGCCATCCTGGCCGTCGGGTTGTCCCGATCTAATCGTGCATCCTGCCGGTCAATCGCAAGCAGCGTGGTCTTACTCCTGACGCTGGAACTTGAGGTCCCACACGCCATGCCCGAGACGCTCGCCGCGGCGCTCGAACTTGGTCACCGGGCGCTCCTCGGGGCGCGGCACGTAGGTGCCGTCGGCGGCCAGGTTGCGATAACCAGGCGCGGCGTTCATCACCTCAAGCATGTGCTCAGCATAGTTCTCCCAGTCCGTGGCCATGTGCAGCACCCCGCCGACCTTCAACTTGCTGCGGACCAGTTCGGCGAAGGCCGGCTGGACGATGCGGCGCTTGTGGTGACGGGCCTTGTGCCACGGGTCGGGGAAGAACAGCAGCACGCGATCCAGGCTGGCATCGGCCACGCAGTCGCGCAGCACTTCCAGAGCATCGCAGCTGTAGACGCGCAGGTTGCTCAGGTTCTGCGTCATCACCCCGTTGAGCAGTGCGCCCACGCCCGGCTTGTGCACTTCGACGCCGATGAAGTCATGCTCCGGCGCAGCCGCAGCCATTTCCAGGGTGGAATGGCCCATGCCGAAACCGATCTCGAAGGTGCGCGGCGCGCTGCGGCCGAAGACCTGGTCGAAATCGCGCAGGCCGTCTTCCAGCTCCAGGCCGAACAGCGGCCAGCCCTTGTCCAGGCCGCGCTGCTGGCCTTCGGTCATGCGCCCGGCACGCATCACGAAACTCTTGATGGTACGGCGCTGGCGACCGTCTTCGGTCAGTTCGGGCTGTTGGGTGTCAGTCATGCTGTGCTCTTCTAGAATGCTTTACGATTTCGCGGGCCGGAGCCATGCAAGGCCTGCACTGCCTTCGGCGGAACAGGCAAGGAACGCTCGGCGTCGCGGACGACGGTGCCGAAGCACATGAGCGTTACTCGCTTCACGGCCGCACTGGAAAGTGCGTCAGCCGCAAGCGGCGTTCCGAGCCTGTTTTGACGCGGCGGGGCCGACGCGCAGTCAATCGTCCTTACTTGATCAGGCCATCCAGCGGGGATGAGGCGCTGGCATAGAGTTTCTTCGGCATGCGCCCGGCCAGGTAGGCCAGACGACCGGCTTCGACCGCATGCTGCATGGCGCGGGCCATGAGGATCGGGTCCTGCGCGTGGGCGATGGCGCTGTTGAGCAGCACGCCCTCGCAGCCCAGTTCCATGGCAATGGCGGCATCGGAGGCCGTGCCCACACCGGCATCGACCAGCACCGGCACCTTGGCCTCCTCGAGGATGATGCGCAGGTTGTACGGGTTGCAGATGCCCAGGCCAGAGCCGATCAGGCCGGCCAGCGGCATCACCGCGATGCAGCCGATCTCGGCCAGCTGGCGGGCGATGATCGGGTCGTCGCTGGTGTACACCATCACGTCGAAGCCATCCTTGACCAGCACTTCGGCGGCCTTGATGGTTTCGATGACATTGGGGAACAGGGTCTTCTGGTCAGCCAGGACTTCCAGCTTCACCAGGTTGTGACCATCGAGCAGCTCGCGCGCCAGGCGGCAGGTGCGCACGGCCTCGACCGCATCAAAGCAGCCGGCGGTATTGGGCAGGATGGTGTACTTGTCGGGGCTGATCACGTCGAGCAGGTTCGGCTCACCCGGATTCTGGCCGATGTTGGTACGGCGCACCGCCACGGTGACGATCTCGGCGCCGGAAGCGGCGATGGCATCACGGGTTTCGTCCATATCCTTGTACTTGCCGGTGCCGACCAGCAGACGCGACTGGAAGGTACGACCGGCCAGTACGAAGGGCTTGTCGCTGCGAACTTGGCTCATGGGAAACTCCTCAGAGGGATCAACCGCCGCCGATGGCGTGCACCACTTCCACCTGGTCGCCTTCGGCGAGCGGCGTGCTGTCGTGCTGGCTGCGTGGAACGATGTCCAGGTTGAGCTCGACCGCCACGCGACGGCCGGTCAGATCGAGGCGAACCAACAGGTCGGCGACGCTCTGGTTTTCCGGCAGTTCGAAGAGTTCACCATTCAATTGAATGCGCATGACGGCTCGGTCATAACTAGAAAGAGGGCCGGCATTCTAGCCCGATAGCCAGCCGCTACCAAGGCTAAAAGGCGCCATTCGTCATAGGGTCTGTTGCCGCTTCGCACCCACCGAAACGGCAACAGACCCTGCCATCTGACGCCAGGGTCAGGTCATTTTCCAGGCGCTCAGGCCCAGACACAGCCAGCCGACGAGGAAGGCCACACCACCGAATGGGGTGATCATGCCCAACTTGCCGATGCCACTGAGGGTGAGCCCGTAGAGGCTGCCCGAGAACAGCACGATGCCCACGGCGAACGCCGTGCCGGCCAGATTGACCAGGCGCCCCGGTACATGCAGGGCCAGCAGGCCGACACCGAACAGCGCCAGCGCATGCACCAGCTGGTAGTGCGTCCCCGTCTGGAACACCGCCAGGTAGTCGGGCGTCAGCTTGTGTTTCAGGCCATGAGCCGCGAAGGCACCCAGGGCGACACCGGTAAAGCCGGCGAAAGCGGATAACAGCAACCAGAGGCGGGCCATGGAAACTCCTGATGAGGTCGATGTGGACGCAGTTTAACCACTGCGCCGGCGGGCGCAGTGGTTGTTATTGTCACACCCGCGGCCAATCCTGCGTGCGCGCTGGAGTTTCTCCAGCGCTTTTTGTTGCCTGCCATCCCTGGCGGCAACCCTTCGGGCCGTCGCGAGGCGACGTCAAAAATCGCTCCCGGCGATTTTTTGTGGCCTGCCATCCCTGGCGGCAACCCTTCGGGCCGTCGCGGAGCGACGTCAAAAATCGCTCCAGGCGATTTTTTGTTTTAATAGCGGCTGATTTCATAACTGCGAAGCCTCATGCTCCGAGCACTGACCCGCCGCCTGCTGAAACTCCTGCTCTGGCTGATCCTGGCCAGCGTGCTGCTGGTGCTCGCCCTGCGCTGGGTGCCGCCACCCGGCACGGCCCTGATGATCGAACGCAAGATCGAGTCCTGGGGCAGCGAGCAGCCCCTCGAACTCAAGCGCCAGTGGCGACCCTGGAACGAGCTGCCGGACAGCCTGAAGATGGCGGTGATCGCTGCGGAAGACCAGAAGTTCGCCAACCACTGGGGCTTCGATCTCGGCGCCATCCAGGCCGCCCTGCAGCACAACCAGAATGGCGGCTCGTTGCGCGGCGCCAGCACGCTGAGTCAGCAGGTGGCGAAGAATCTGTTCCTCTGGTCCGGCCGCAGCTGGCTGCGCAAGGGCCTGGAAGCCTGGTTCACCGCGCTGATCGAGCTGCTCTGGTCGAAAGAGCGCATTCTCGAGGTGTACCTCAACAGCGTGGAATGGGGTGACGGCGTCTTCGGCGCCGAGGCCGCCGCGCAACAGCACTTCGGCGTCGGCGCGCCCTACCTGAATCGCCAGCAGGCCAGCCAACTGGCCGCCGTGCTGCCCAACCCGCTGCGCTGGAGCGCGGGCCGCCCGGATGGCTACATCCTGCGTCGCTCCGCCTGGATCCGCCAGCAGATGAACCAGCTGGGGGGCGGCCACTACCTCAACCAGCTCAAGCCCAGATATCCGGACTGGTGGCCAGGCTGGCTGTAAGGCGCCCTAGCGGCTGCGAAAGGCCTTGCGCGGCAGCGCATGCAGCAGCGCGATGTCGTCACCACGCAGGTGCACCGTCAGCCCCCACTGCGGGTAGACCCAGGCTTGTCCCTCTGCCAGCTCCAGGCTGAGACGCGGCTGCCCCAGGCTGGCAGCCAGACGTTGGCTGGCCAGTGACGCCGGGGCGCTAAGGTTCAGACTGGCGATGGAGAAACGCGCCATCTGCTCGACGAGCACAGCGGGCAATACCTGCTCGGCGTCGCCCGGGCGCAACCCTTGCGCCGCCATCAGGCTGTCACGCTGGTTGTCGCTCAAGGCCAGCACGGCCTGCAGCGACCATTCACCCTCCTCTCCCTGAAGCCGGGCACGGTAGCTCAGGCGCGCACCATCCAGGCGCGGTTCCAGCCACAGCTCGCCGGGGGCCAGACGCTGCAGATCCGCCAGTTGCAGATGATCGTCCGCCAGAGGCTGCAGGAGCGCGTCGCGCCAGGTCTGCAGGTTGGCAACCGGCTGGACCTCGGTGCTGCGCATCAGCCAGGCGCCCCAGGCGAAGAACAGCATGGCCACGACAATGAACAGGAGCCCGTGCTGTGCTCTCAGGGGTGGCTTGTTCACACGATGGCTCCAGGCAGAAAAAAGCCGCACCCAGGTGCGGCTTCTCGTTGGCTCGACAGGCTCAGGCGGCGATACAGCCCTTGAGCTTGTTCATGGCGTTCTTCTCCAGCTGGCGAATACGCTCGGCCGACACATTGTACTTGGCGGCCAGGTCATGCAGCGTCGCCTTCTCCTCGGCCAGCCAGCGCTGGTAGAGAATGTCGCGGCTGCGCTCGTCCAGGCTTTCCAGCGCTTCGTGCAGGTTGCTGCTGGAGCTATCGCTCCAGTCGGCGTCCTCGAGCTGGCGGGCCGGGTCGTAGCGATGGTCTTCCAGATAGTGCGCGGGCGACTGGTAGGCGCTGTCGTCGTCGGCATCGGCGGCCGGATCGAAGGCCATGTCCTGACCGGTCAGGCGGCTTTCCATCTCGCGCACTTCGTGCGGCTCGACGCCCAGGCTCTCGGCCACGGCGGTCACTTCATCGTTGTTCAGCCAGGCCAGACGCTTCTTCTGGCTGCGCAGGTTGAAGAACAGCTTGCGTTGGGCCTTGGTGGTGGCCACTTTGACGATGCGCCAGTTCTTCAGGATGAACTCGTGGATTTCCGCACGGATCCAGTGCACAGCGAAGGACACCAGGCGCACGCCCATTTCCGGGTTGAAGCGCTTGACCGCCTTCATCAGGCCGACGTTGCCCTCCTGGATCAGGTCGGCCTGGGCCAGACCGTAGCCGGAGTAGCTGCGCGCGATGTGCACCACGAAACGCAGGTGGGCCAGCACCATCTGGCGGGCGGCCTCGAGATCCTGCTGGTAGTAGAGATTTTCGGCCAGTTCACGCTCCTGCTCGGGCGTCAGCAGCGGAATGCTGTTGACCGCATGCACGTATGCTTCCAGGTTGGCGCCTGGAACCAGAGCATGAACAGGTTGCAAGGAAGTGGACATTCGAATCCTCCGATTCACGAAACTCGTGCAGTGTAGCACTGCGCTATCTGATGCAGGGCCTGTGGATAAGTTCCCTGACAGATAGTCAATATCAACCAAAACAATGACTTGTCAGCTGGCGTTCAGCTTGCCGGGCAAGCCCATCAACGCGGCGCCAGCTCGTTCAGATGCCGCGCTACCGCCAGCCAGGCGCCAATATAGCCCAACAGCACGGCGCCCAGCAGCAGCGAAAAGCCGTCGCCCGAAGGTACGCCACCCAGCGCGAAATCGCTACCGTAAAGGCCGGCCAAACGTACTACAGCATCATTCAGCCAATCCAGCCCGAAGGCCAGCAGCAGCCAGGCGAAGACACCGGCACCGAAACCGTACAGCGCGCCCATGTAGAGGAAGGGGCGACGCACGTAACCGTCGGTGCCGCCGACCAGCTTGATCACTTCGATCTCCGCGCGGCGGTTCTCGATGTGCAGGCGGATGGTGTTGCCGATCACCAACAGCAGCGCCAGGATCAGCAGCACGCTGAGACCGAAGACGAAGCGGTCGCCCAGTTTGAGAATCGCGGTCAGGCGTTCGACCCAGACCAGGTCCAGCTGCGCCTGTTCCACCTTGGGCAGTTCGGCCAAACGCTGGCGCAAGGCTTCCAGCTTGGCCTTGTCGACCTCCTTGGGCGTGACCAGCACCACACCCGGCAACGGGTTCTCCGGCAGCTCCTTGAGCGCCTGACCGAGGCCGGAAAGCTGCTGGAACTCTTCCAGCGCCTGCTCACGACTGATCCACTCGACGTCGGCGACATCGTCCATCGCCTTGATCTGCTCGCGCAGCGCCTCGCCTTCACGCTCACTGGCGGACAGCTCGAGGAACAAGGAAATCTGCGCCGCACGCTGCCAGGAGCCGCCGAGTTTCTCGACGTTGTCCAGCAGCAGCGACAGGCCCATGGGCATGCTCAGCGCCACGGCCATCACCAGGCAGGTGAAGAAGCTGCCGATGGGCTGGCGCGCCAGACGGCGCAGGCTGTCGACGATGCTGGCGCGGTGGCTTTCCAGCCAGGCGTGGAACAGGGTACGGAAATCCGGCTCGTCCGCCGGACGGGCCGCCACCTTGTTGCGCGGCGCCGCGCCGACGCGTTCGGCCGGTTGCGGCGTGGGCATCTTCGACGCGCTCATCAGGCTGCCTCCCCATCGCCGATCAGGCGGCCACGTTGCAGGGTGAGCATGCGCTGGCGCATGCGCGCGATCAGCGCCAGGTCGTGGCTGGCGATCAGCACCGTGGTGCCCAGCTGATTGATGTCTTCGAACACGCCCATGATCTCGGCGGCCAGGCGCGGGTCGAGGTTACCGGTGGGTTCGTCCGCCAGCAGCAGTGCCGGGCGATGGACGATGGCGCGGGCGATGCCGACGCGCTGCTGCTGACCGGTGGACAGGTCACCCGGAGCCTGGGCGGCCTTGTCGCTGAGGCTGACCCGCTCCAGCGCCGAACCGACGCGCCTGGCGATGTCGGGCTTGGACAGGCCGAGAATCTGCAGCGGCAGGGCGACGTTGTCGTACACCGTGCGGTCGAACAGCAGCTGGTGGTTCTGGAACACCACGCCGATCTGGCGGCGCAGGAAGGGAATCTGCGCGTTGGTGATGGTCGACAGGTCCTGCCCGGCCAGCAGCAGCTTGCCGCTGGTGGGTCGCTCCATCGCCAGCAGCAGGCGCAGCAGCGTGCTCTTGCCGGCGCCGGAGTGGCCGGTGACGAAGAGAAACTCGCCGGGGCGAACGCGGAAGGTCAGTTCGTGCAGCCCGACATGGCCATTGGGATAACGCTTGGCGACCTGCTCGAATCGGATCATCCGCGTTCACGCTCCTCGAAGAGTGCCTGGACGAAGTCCTGAGCCTGGAACGGGCGCAGGTCGTCGATGCCTTCACCCACGCCGATGTAGCGGATCGGCAGGCCGAACTGCTTGGCCAGGGCGAAGATGACCCCGCCCTTGGCGGTGCCGTCGAGCTTGGTCAACGCCAGACCGGTGAGGTTCACCGTCTGATTGAACTGCTTGGCCTGGCTGATGGCGTTCTGTCCGGTGCCGGCGTCGAGCACCAGCAGCACTTCGTGCGGCGCCGTGTCGTCCAGCTTGCCGATCACCCGACGGACCTTCTTCAGCTCTTCCATCAGGTTGTCCTTGGTGTGCAGGCGCCCGGCGGTGTCGGCGATCAGCACGTCGACGCCACGCGACTTGGCCGCCTGGACCGCGTCGAAGATCACCGAAGCCGAGTCGGCGCCGGTGTGCTGGGCGATCACCGCGATGTTGTTGCGCTCACCCCAGACCTGCAGCTGCTCCACGGCAGCGGCGCGGAAGGTATCGCCAGCGGCGAGCATGACTTTCTTGCCGTCGAGCTGCAGCTTCTTGGCCAGCTTGCCGATGGTGGTGGTCTTGCCGACGCCGTTCACGCCGACCACGAGGATCACGTAGGGCTGCTTGGCACTGTCGATCTGCAGCGGCTGCTCGACCGGCTTGAGCAGGGTCACCAGCTCTTCCTGCAGCGCCTTGTACAGCGCGCCGCTGTCGGCCAGCTCCTTGCGCGCCACGCGCTTGGTCAGGTTGCCGATGATCGCGGTGGTCGCCTCGACGCCGACATCAGCGGTGAGCAGGCGGGTTTCCAGGTCGTCGAGCAGGTCGTCGTCGATGGCCTTCTTGCCAAGGAACAGGCTGGCCATGCCCTCGCCCAGGCTGGCGCTGGTCTTGGACAGGCCCTGCTTGAGGCGGGCGAAGAAGCCCGGCTTGTCCTGGGTGGCAGCAACCGGCGCGGCGGGTGCCTGCACTTCCGCGGCAGCCGGTTCGGCGACTGCGACCGGCTCGGGCACTACTGCGATGGCCGGGCTCGGCGTGGGCTCGGCGACCGGGACAACAGCCGGGCTCGGCGCCGCCTCGACAACCGGGGCAAGTGCCGGAGCAGGGCTCGGCACCACCGGCGTGGCGTCGACGACAGGCGCCGGGGCCTCGGGCTGCGGCTGCGGCTGCGGCTGCGGCTGCGGCTGCGGCTGCGGCTGCGGCTGCGGCTGCGGCTCGGGGAGTGTGTCGAGGCGCGGCGCAGGCGTCTCCTGCACCTCGGCAGCAGGCGCATTCGCGGCCTCGTCAGCCACGCCCGGCACGGACTCGGGCGCCGACTCAGGCGTCGACGCGGCGGGCTTCTTGCGCCACCAGCTGAACAGGGATTTCTTTTCTTCGGTCACAGGCGGGTTCTGCGCGCCGGCATCGGCCGGCGACTTCTTGTCGTCATTGGAACCAAACATGGGTCGCTTGCATCTCAAGGGAGCGTTCGCTCACAGGCTGCAAAGCCTTGCTGCGCCGCCCCGGAAAAGGATGGGGTATCCTAGCACCTCTTCGCCCGCTGGCGGTACGACCGCCCAGGCTATCCGACAGGTCAGACTCTCGATGAATGCCATTGCCCGCCGCTCCCTCGGCCTGCTGTTCGGCGCCCTTTGCGCGCCAATGGTGGCCTTCGCCTCACCCGCTCAACCCACCCACGAATTCAGTCTCGACAATGGCCTCAAGGTCATCGTGCGCGAAGACCACCGCGCCCCCGTGGTGGTCTCCCAGCTCTGGTACAAGGTCGGTTCCAGCTACGAGACACCCGGCTCCACCGGCCTGTCCCATGCCCTGGAGCACATGATGTTCAAGGGCAGCGCCAAGCTCGGCCCGGGCGAGGCCTCGCAGGTGCTGCGCGACCTGGGGGCGGAAGAGAACGCCTTCACCAGCGACGACTACACCGCCTACTACCAGGTCCTGGCCAGCGACCGTCTGGGCGTGGCGCTGGAGCTGGAGGCCGACCGTCTGGCCAGCCTGCAGCTGCCGGCCAACGAGTTCGACAAGGAAATCGAGGTGATCAAGGAGGAACGCCGCCTGCGCACCGACGACCGTCCCTCGTCCAAGGCCTTCGAGCTGTTCAAGGCCATGGCCTACCCGGCCAGCGGCTACAGCATCCCCACCATCGGCTGGATGGCCGACCTGGAGCGCATGCACATCGACGAACTGCGCGCCTGGTACCGCCAGTGGTACGCGCCGAACAACGCCACCCTGGTGGTGGTCGGCGACGTCAGCGTCGATCAGGTGAAGAGCCTGGCCCAGCGCTACTTCGCCGCCATCCCGCGCCGCGAGGTGCCCAAGGCCAAGCTGCCGCTGGAGCTGCAGGCCGCCGGTGAACGACGCACCACGCTCTACCTCAAGACCCAGCTGCCGAACCTGATGATGGGCTTCAACGTGCCCAGCCTGGCCACCACCGCGACGCCGCGCCAGGTCTACGCCCTGCGCCTGGCGGCGGCCCTGCTCGACGGCGGCTACAGCGCGCGCCTGTCCACGCGCCTGGAACGTGGCGAGGAACTCGTCTCCGGCGCCAGCGCCTGGTACAACGCCTTCACCCGTGGCGACAGCCTGTTCGTCCTCACGGCCACGCCCAACGTGCAGAAAGGCAAGACCCTGGAACAGGCCGAAGCGGGCCTGTGGCGCGAGCTGGAAGCCCTGAAGAAGACGCCGCCATCCGCCGCCGAGCTGGCCCGGGTGCGCGCCCAGGTCATTGCCGGCCTGGTCTATGAGCGCGACTCGATCACCAGCCAGGCCACCAGCATCGGCCAGCTGGAGACCGTCGGCCTGTCCTGGAAGCTGATCGACCAGGAACTGGCCGAGCTGGAAGCCGTGACCCCGGCCGACATCCAGCAGGCTGCCCGCACCTTCTTCGTCCGCGACCGCCTGAGCGTCGCCCACGTCCTGCCCGAAGCGTCCCGTAACCAGGAGTCCCGTCATGAAGACTGAGCACCGCCGTCTGGGTCTCCTCGGCCTGGCCCTGTCCACCGCCCTGGCACTGGGCGCCTGCAGCGTCGTCGGCACGCCAGCAGCCACCGGCGAAGGCGCCAAGCTGCAATCACTGGCGGCCCTCGACAACCAGGCACCGACCCGGCGCACGCTGGACATCCAGACCTGGAACACCGCACAAGGCGCCAAGGTGCTGTTCGTCGAAGCCCATGAGCTGCCGATGTTCGACCTGCGCCTGACCTTCGCCGCTGGCAGCAGCCAGGATGGTGACGTGCCGGGCCTGGCGGCCCTGACCAATGCCATGCTCAACGAGGGCGTGCCAGGCAAGGACGTCGGCGCCATCGCCGCCGGTTTCGAGGGCCTCGGCGCCGACTTCGGCAACGGCTCCTACCGCGACATGGCCGTGGCCAGCCTGCGCAGCCTCAGCGCCCGCGAGCAGCGCGAGCCGGCCCTGGCGCTGTTCAGCCAGGTGCTGGGCAAGCCGACCTTCCCGGCCGACTCGCTGGCGCGCATCAAGAACCAGCTGCTCGCCGGCTTCGAGTACCAGAAGCAGAACCCCGGCAAGCTGGCCAGCCTGGAACTGTTCGAGCACCTGTACGGCAAGCATCCCTATGCACACCCGAGCGATGGCACGCCGCAGTCGATCCCGGCGATCACCCGCCAGCAGCTGCAGGCCTTCCACGCCCGCGCATACACCCCTGGCAACGCGGTGATCGCCCTGGTCGGCGACCTGTCGCGCAGCGAGGCCGAGGCCATCGCCAGGCAGGTCTCCGCCGCCCTGCCGCAGGGTCCGGCGCTGGCCGCGATCGCCCAGCCGCAAACGCCCAAGCCCGGCAGCAGCCACATCGAGTACCCGTCCAACCAGACGCACCTGATGCTGGCCCAGCTCGGCATCGACCGCCGCGATCCGGACTACGCCGCCCTGTACCTGGGCAACCAGATCTTCGGCGGCGGTGGCTTCGGCACCCGCCTGATGAGCGAAGTGCGCGAGAAACGCGGCCTGACCTACGGCGTCTATTCCGGCTTCAGCGCCATGCAGGCGCGCGGGCCGTTCATGATCAACCTGCAGACCCGCGCCGAACTCAGCGAGGGCACCCTGGCGCTGGTCAAACAGCTGCTCACCGACTACCTGCGCGAGGGCCCGACCCAGCAGGAACTGGACAACGCCAAGCGCGAGCTGGCCGGCAGCTTCCCGCTGTCCACCGCGAGCAACGCCGATATCGTCGGGCAACTGGCCTCGATGGGCTTCTATGACCTGCCGCTGAGCTACCTGGACGACTTCATGCGTGACGTGCAGGGCCTGACCACCGAGCAGGTGAAGGCCGCGATGGCCAGGCACCTCGACCCCGCCGCGCTGGTGGTGGTCACTGCCGGCCCGACCGTAGCGCAGAAGGAACTGCCGCCGCCCACCGAGCGCCCCAGCGAGCTGCCCAGCACGGTGCCGCACTGATGCGCGGCCGTACCCCGCAGAAGGCGCCCGGCAAGGCCCATGGCGGCCAGGGCCAGTTGCGCATCATCGGTGGCGAGTGGCGCTCGCGGCGCTTCGCCTTTCCCGACGGGCCGGGCCTGCGCCCGACCCCGGACCGGGTGCGCGAGACCCTGTTCAACTGGCTGGCACCCCATGTCGAGGGCGCCCACGTGCTCGACCCCTTCGCCGGCAGCGGCGCCCTGCTGCTCGAAGCGCTGTCGCGTGGCGCCGCCAGCGGCCTGGCCTGCGATCTCAACCCGGCGTCGGTGAACGCCCTGCGCGGACACCTGGCGACCCTGCAGTGCAGCGCCGGCGAGATCCAGCTGGGCGACGCCCTGCAGCTGCTGGCGCGCCCGGCCCCGCGATGCTTCGACATCGTCCTGCTCGACCCGCCGTTCCACAAGGACCTGCTGCAAGCTGCCTGCACGCTGCTGGAAACGCAGGGCTGGCTGGCCGCTGACGCCTGGATCTATACCGAAAGCGAAACGGCGCCCTCGACCCTGGGCCTGCCCGGCAACTGGCGCCTGCACCGCGAGAAACACACCGGCCAGGTGCACTATGCGCTGTGGCAACGCAGCGCACAGTGACCTGCCTGGGGTGAGTGCTGGCGAGGCAAGCGCCATCCACCCGACCAGGCCACGCTGAACGCCATGTAGGGTGGATGTCGCCTTTTACATCCACCAACACGGCGGTATATGGGTAAAAACACCATCCCCCGACAGGACAGTTCCATGACGCCCTTCCAGCCCGCCTGGTGGCTCCCCGGCCCGCACCTGCAGACGCTGTGGAACCCCTTCTGCCGCAAGCCGCCGCAATTGCAGCGCCGGCGTGAGCGTCTGTGGCTGGACGACGGCGACTTCCTCGACCTCGACTGGCATGGCCCGCACGACGCCCACGCGCCGCTGGTACTGGTGCTGCACGGCCTGACCGGTAGCTCCGACTCGCTGTACGTGCTGGGCCTGCAGCAGACCTTGGCTGCACGCGGCTGGGCCAGCGTGGCGCTGAACTGGCGCGGCTGCTCAGGCGAACCCAACCTGCTGCCACGCGGCTACCATTCCGGGGCCAGCGAGGACATGGCCGCGACCGTGGCCCACCTGCGTGCGCAACGGCCGATGGCAGCGCTGTATGCGGTCGGCTACTCGCTGGGTGGCAACGTGCTGCTCAAGTACCTGGGGGAAAGCGGCGCGCAGAGCCAGTTGCGCGGCGCCGTGGCGGTGTCCGTGCCGTTTCGCCTGGACCAGTGCGCGGACCGCATCGGCCTGGGTTTCTCGCGGGTATACCAGGCGCACTTCATGCGCGAGATGGTCGCCTACGTGAACGACAAGCAGCGCCTGTTCGCCGAGCAGGGCCAGGGCGAGCGCCTGTCGGTACTGGAACGGCTGGGACCGCTGGACGGCATGCGCACCTTCTGGGACTTCGACGGTCGCATCACCGCGCCGCTGCATGGCTTCGCCGACGCCCACGACTACTACCGCCGCGCGTCGAGCCGTTTCTACCTCGGCGCGATCCGCACCCCTGCCCTGCTGATCCAGGCGGCGGACGACCCTTTCATCTTCCGCCACAGCCTGCCCGAAGCCAGCGAGCTGGCACCCGGCACCGAGTTCGAACTGCACGCCAGGGGCGGCCATGTCGGCTTCGTCGAAGGCAGCCCGCGCAAGCCGGTGTATTACCTGGAGCGGCGTATCCCACAGTGGCTGGCGAGCCTCGAATGATCGCGACCGACGCCGTTCCTGCGCGGCATGCGCTGACGTAGCCCCTCCTGCCGAGACCGGAGACGAGAGGCAATCAGCCCAGCACCTGCTCCAGCGGCACATGCAGACGACCGTACAGCGCCTCGACCGCCTCGCGTGCCGAGGGCGCTATGTAGCCGCCTTCCAGCGCCAGCACCTGATAGATGCCACGGCGCAGCATGTCCTGACTGAGGTTGTCCGGGTTGGCGCCGGCGGTGCAGAGAAAGCGCACCCAGGAGGTCATGATGATCCAGCTGTTGAGTGTCAGCGCCTCGATCTGCGCCGGGGTCATCAGCAGGATGCCGGCGTCGACGAACCCCTGGTAGATGGACTGCGCGCCAACCAGGCAACGCCGGGCGAAGGCGCGGTAGCGCTCGGCCAGCTCGGCGTCGGACTCCAGCAGGTGCTCCAGGTCGCGATGCAGGAAGCGGTAGTGCCACATCGCCGCCAGCAGCGCCTCCAGATAGAAGGTCTTGTCGTCCACCGTCAGCGCGCGCTGCTCGGGCAGGCGCAGAAAGCTGTCGACCTGGGCTTCGTACTGGGCGAACAGCTCGGCGATGATCACCTGCTTGTTGCGGAAGTGGTAATACAGATTGCCCGGCGAAATCCCCAGGTGCGCGGCGATGTGGTTGGTGGTGACATTGCGCTCGCCCTGGCTGTTGAACAGGGCCAGGCTCTCGGCAACGATGCGATCGCGGGTCTTGGGTGGCGCCATCTCGCAGCTCGGTCTCGACGTCGAAAAGAGGCAAAGGTACAGGCAGAAACCGGCGAAGTGTTACCCCCGGTGCAACCGGCAGGCTTTCGCTGACCTTTGGTTAGGGTGCAGCGGACAGCGTCGCGCGGCATCCTATTTGACACATTAGAGTAATTGCTCTAAAAATCCAGTTCAGTCGAATCGGAGCGTGCAACCACGCCCAGCTGGAACGTCGAGGAGAATCCCCATGGTCGCCGACATCGCCTACCTGCAGCACAGCCAACAGCAGATCAACCAGCTGGACAGCACCTTCGCCCTGCAACGCTCTGCCTTCGGCGCCAACCCCATGCCGTCAGCCGAGCAGCGCATCCAGTGGCTCAAGGCCCTGCGCGAGCTGCTGGTCCAGCAGCAGGACGCCCTGGTCGCGGCGATCTCCGAAGACTTCAGCAACCGCTCCGCTGACGAGACCCTGCTCGCCGAGCTGATGCCGAGCCTGCATGGCATCGACTACGCGACCCGACGCATCCGCAAGTGGATGAAGCCGTCGCGCCGCAGCGTCGGCATGCAGTTCTTGCCGGCCTCGGCCAAGGTCATCTACCAGCCACTGGGCGTGGCCGGCATCATCGTGCCGTGGAACTACCCGCTGTTCCTGGCCATCGGCCCGTTGACCGCCGCCCTGGCCGCCGGCAACCGGGTGATGATCAAGATGAGCGAGTCCACCCCGGCCACCTCGCAACTGATCAAGGACCTGCTGGAGCGCATCTTCCCCGAGGACCTGGTCAGCGTCGCCCTGGGCGAGGCCGAGGTGGGCGTGGCCTTCTCCAGGTTGCCGTTCGACCACCTGCTGTTCACCGGCGCCACCAGCATCGGCAAGCACGTGATGCGTGCTGCCGCGGAAAACCTCACCCCGGTGACTCTGGAACTGGGCGGCAAGTCGCCGGCCATCGTATCGGCCGAGGTGCCGCTGGCGGACGCCGCCGAGCGCATTGCCTTCGGCAAGACCCTCAACGCCGGACAGACCTGCGTGGCCCCGGACTATGTGCTGGTACCGCGTGACCGCGTCGAAGGCTTCGTCAGCGCCTACCGCGAGGTGGTGCAGCGCTTCTACCCGCAACTGCAGGACAACCCGGACTACACGGCGATCATCAACGAGCGCCAGCTGGCACGCCTCAACGGCTACCTGCAGGACGCCGAGGCCAAGGGCGCACGCATCGTCCCGCTCTACCCCGAAGCCCAGGGCCGGCGCCTGCCGCAGAGCCTGGTACTGGACGTCAACGACGAGATGAAGCTGATGCAGGACGAGATCTTCGGCCCGCTGCTGCCGGTGGTGCCATACGACCGCCTGGAAGATGCCTTCGCCTACGTCAACGCGCGGCCGCGCCCGTTGGCGCTGTACTACTTCGGCTACGACAAGCACGAGCAGCAGCGCGTGCTGCACGAAACCCATTCCGGTGGCGTGTGCCTGAACGACACCCTGCTGCACGTGGCCCAGGACGACATGCCGTTCGGTGGCATCGGCCCGTCGGGCATGGGCCACTACCACGGCCACGAAGGGTTCCTGACGTTCAGCAAGGCCAAGGGGGTGTTCATCAAGCAGCGCTTCAACGCGGCACGCCTGATCTACCCGCCCTATGGCAAGTCGATCCAGAAGCTGGTCTACAAACTGTTCGTGCGCTGATCAACGCGGGCCTGGCCCGCTCTACGCCTGGTGATAACAACAATGAACGACACCACTCCAGATGCGCCGCAGCTGTCGCGGCGCAGCCTGCTCAAAGTCGGCCTGATGGGTACGGCGCTGCTCGGCACGGCCGGACTCACCGCCACGCTCAGTGGTTGCTCGGCCGGCACGCCGGCTAGCGGCTACCTGATCCTGCGCAGCAGCGACCTGCCGTTTTTCAGGGCGCTGATCCCGGTCATGCTCGACGGCGCCGTCGCCAGCGAACGCATGCCGCAGGCCGTCGAGGGCACCTTGCGCAGCATCGACAACGGCCTGGCGCACTTCTCCCCGGAAATGCGGAAGCTCACCGTGCAGCTGTTCGACGTGCTGGCACTGACCATCACCCGCGGCCCGCTGACCGGGATCTGGGGCAGTTGGGAGAACGCCAGTGCCGACGATGTGCGGCACTTCCTCGATCGCTGGCAGAACAGCAGCCTGAGCCTGTTGCGCATGGGCCATGCCTCGCTGCTGCAACTGGTGATGATGGCCTGGTATGGCCGGCCGGAGTCCTGGGCGCACTGCGGCTATCCCGGCCCGCCCACCGTCTGAATTCAGCCAACCGCCATTATCAGAATGATGCCTCTGGAACCGCAGCGAGCGATTCGAGTGCAAGGAAGGCTCGCAGCACGTGACGAGGCCGTACAGAAGTACGCCGAGTCACGGGCGAGGACCTGACGCCGCACGCGGACCGCACAGCAGGTTTCAGTGGCCCGAGGAAAAACGATGCCCGTACCCGATTTGTTCAAGCAAGGCCTGGCCAAAGGCTGGAAAACCCATGACGGTTCGCGTCTGGAAAACGACCTGACGCTGGAGGCGGATGTCGCCATCGTCGGCAGCGGTGCCGGCGGCGGGACCACGGCGGAGATCCTCAGCGCCGCCGGCTACAAGGTGCTGCTGATCGAAGAAGGCCCGCTGAAGACCAGCGATGACTTCAAGATGCAGGAAGCCGAGGCCTACCCGACGCTCTATCAGGAAGGCATCGGTCGCATGAGCAAGGACTGCGCCATCACCATCCTGCAAGGCCGCGCCGTCGGGGGCACCACGCTGATCAACTGGACCAGCAGTTTCCGCACGCCCGCGCAGACCCTGGCGCACTGGGCCGAAGCCCATGGCGTGCAAGGCCATGACGTCGAGTCGATGGCGCCCTGGTTCGAGAAGATGGAGCAGCGCCTGGGGGTAGCACCCTGGGTGGTACCGCCGAATGCCAACAACGAGGTGATCCGCACCGGTTGCGACAAGCTTGGCTATCACTGGGCGGTGATCCCGCGCAACGTGCGCGGCTGCTGGAACCTCGGCTATTGCGGCATGGGCTGCCCGACCAACGCCAAGCAGTCGATGCTGGTCACCACCATCCCCGCCACTCTCGAGGCAGGCGGCGAGCTGCTCTACCTGGCCCGCGCCGACAAACTGGTGATCGAAGGCGATCAGGTGGTCGGCCTCGACTGCCTGGGCATGGACGAGCGCTGCGTGGCGCCCAACGGCAAGCGCATCCGCGTCAAGGCACGGCACTACGTGCTGGCCGGCGGCGGCATCAACACCCCCGGCATCCTGCTGCGTTCCGCAGCGCCGGACCCGCACCAGCGCATCGGCCGTCGTACCTACCTGCACCTGGTGAACTTCTCCGCCGCGCAGTTCGAGCAGGTGATCAACCCCTTCTACGGCGCGCCCCAGTCGCTCTATTCCGATCACTTCCAGTGGGACGACGGCACCACCGGGCGCCTGTCCTACAAATTGGAAGTGCCGCCGCTGCAACCGGCGCTGACCAGCACCCTGCTCGGCGAATTCGGCCGCGAGAATGCCCTGCGCATGGAGCAGTTGCCCTACACCAACGTGATGCTCGCCCTGCTGCGTGACGGCTTCCACCCGGACAGCGCCGAAGGACGCGTGGAACTGCGCGGCGACGGCAGCCCGGTGCTCGACTACCAGATGACCGACTACACCTGGGACGGTGTGCGCCGGGCCTTCCTGACAATGGCCGAGATCCAGTTCGCCGCCGGCGCCAAGGCGGTGATGCCGACCCATGCCGATGCGCGCTTCGTCAGCACCTGGCGCGAGGCCCGGGAGATGATCGACAACCTCGACCTGGCGCTGTACCGCACGCGCCTGGGCAGCGCCCACGTGATGGGCGGCTGCGCCATGGGTGAAGACCCGCAGACGGCGGTGGTGGACAGCCTCGGCCGGCACCACCAGCTGGCCAACCTGTCAGTCCATGACGGCTCGCTGTTCCCCACCAGCATCGGTGCCAACCCGCAGCTGTCGATCTACGGGCTCACGGCGAAACTGGCGACGCTCCTGGCCGAGCGCCTGAAAAGCCCGAGCTAGACGCACCGCCCCTGAGTCAGGAACAGACGGCGCATCCCTGCGGCTTGGCCGCCGGGATGCGCTGCGCTACCATCCGACTCCTTTTCGACCCGCCAGGACGTCCCGATGAATCGAGTGTTATACCCCGGCACCTTCGACCCCATCACCAAGGGCCACGGTGATCTGGTCGAACGCGCTGCGCGCCTGTTCGATCACGTCATCATCGCCGTCGCCGCCAGCCCCAAGAAGAACCCGCTGTTCCCGCTGGAACAACGCGTGGAGCTGGCCCGCGAGGTCACCAGGCACCTGCCCAACGTCGAAGTCGTGGGCTTCTCCAGCCTGCTTGCGCACTTCGTCAAGGAACAGGGCGCCAACGTGTTCCTGCGCGGCCTGCGCGCCGTGTCGGACTTCGAGTATGAGTTCCAGCTGGCCAACATGAACCGGCAACTGGCTCCGGATGTCGAGAGCCTGTTCCTGACCCCGTCGGAAAAGTACTCCTTCATCTCCTCGACCCTGGTCCGCGAGATCGCCGCGCTCGGTGGCGACATCAGCAAGTTCGTCCATCCGGCCGTCGCCGACGCCCTGAACGAGCGCTTCCGCAAGCAATAAGCACCGGCCGTTCACGCCTGTCGGATGCCCCTCTCCCATTCATGAGAGAGGGGCAAAGCGGCGCCACGATTCCCACCCCGCCCCTCCCCGTAAACGGGAGAGGCACGCAAAGCGCCCAACCGGCCGAGCTAATGGCACAAGACGCAGCGATCCGGCACAATTCGCCTCATCGTTGTCTGCCAGTGTCGCGGCGTCGCCTCGACAGGAGTTGTTTTCATGTCCCTGATCATCACCGACGACTGCATCAACTGCGACGTCTGCGAACCCGAGTGCCCCAACGGCGCCATTTCCCAGGGTGAGGAGATCTACGTGATCGATCCCAACCTGTGCACCGAGTGCGTCGGTCACTACGACGAACCCCAGTGCCAGCAGGTGTGCCCGGTCGACTGCATCCCGCTCGACGAGAACAACGTCGAGAGCAAGGATGAGCTGATGCAGAAGTACCGCATCATCACCGGCAAGGCCTGATCCCTCCTCCCCGCCCGGGAGGCGACAGGCCGTCCGTGGCGGCTGCGCATCGCCCATCGCCAGGCCAGGGCTGCTAAGCTTGCAGCCTCCTTCAGCCGCCCCGGTAGATCGCATGTTGCGCAACCTCCTGCTATCGACCCTGCTGCTCGGCGCCAGCCTGCTGGCCCAGGCAGCACCGCACCAGCCCGCCATCGCCACCGCTCACCCGGCCGCCACCGCGGCCGCCAAGCAGATACTCGACGCCGGCGGCAACGCCTTCGATGCTGCCGTCGCCGCCAGCGCTGCGCTGGCCGTGGTAGAGCCCTACGGCTCCGGCCTGGGCGGCGGCGGCTTCTTCCTCCTGCGCACTGCAGGCGACACGCCCCGCTACGACTTCATCGACGCACGCGAACGGGCGCCGCTGGAGGCCAAGGCGGACCTCTACGTGCGTGACGGCAAGGTGCAGCGCGAGCTGTCGCTCAATGGCGCACTGGCCGCCGCCATTCCCGGCTTGCCGGCCGCCCTGGTGGAGCTGGCCGAGCATCACGGGCGCCTGCCGCTGAAAACCAGCCTGGCACCGGCCATTCGCCTGGCCAGGGAAGGCTTTGCCGTGGACCGCGTCTACCGCGAACGGGCCACCTGGCGCCTGGCCGCGCTGCGTGACGATGCGGAAAGCGCGAAGCTGTTCCTCGACCAGGGCGACGTGCCCGCCGAAGGCCAGCTGCTGCGCCAGGCGGACCTGGCCGTCACCCTGCAGGCCCTGGCCGATCACGGCCGCGCTGGTTTCTACCAGGGCCCGATTGCCGAGCGCCTCGCCGCGGGCGTACGCCAGGCCGGCGGTATCTGGACGCTCGACGACCTGCGCGAGTACCGCGTGGCGCGCCGCGAGCCGCTGCGCTTCCGCCTCGAGGACGGCCACGAGCTGATCAGCGCGCCGCCCCCCTCGGCAGGCGGCGTGGCGCTGGCCCAGAGCCTGGCGATACTCCAGCAACTGCCCTGGCAGGAGGCCGAACCGGTGCAGCGCGTGCACTACGTGGTCGAGGCCCTGCGCCGCGCTTACCGTGATCGCGCCCTGCTGGGCGACCCGGATTTCGTCAAGAACCCGCTGCAGGAGATGCTCTCGCCCGGCCACCTCGCCGTGCTGGCCGGCAGCATCGACCCTGAGCAGGCCACACCGAGCTCCGCCCTGCCACCGGCCGGCACCTGGCATGAAGGCGACCACACCACGCACTTCGCCGTACTCGACGCCCAGGGCAACTCGGTTGCCGCCACCCTGTCGGTCAACCTGCCGTTCGGTGCCGCCTTCACCGTGCCCGGCACGGGTGTGTTGCTCAACGATGAAATGGACGATTTCGCCGCCGACGTGCAGGGCTCGAATGCCTATGGCCTGGCCGGCAGCGAGGTCAACGCGATCGCCGGCGGCAAGCGCCCACTGTCCTCGATGAGCCCGAGCTTCCTCGAAAGCAACGACGAATTCACCGCCTTCGGCACCCCCGGCGGCAGCCGCATCCCCAGCATGGTGCTGCTGTCGATGCTGGAGTACCTGGACGATCAGCCCATCGAGCGCTGGCCGGCCGTGGCCCGCTACCACCATCAGTTCCTGCCCGATGTGATCGAGCACGAGCCGGACACCTTCAGCGCCGAGCAGATCGCCGAGCTGCAGAAGCGCGGCTACCAGCTCAAGCGCCTGGACCGGCAGTACGGCAACCAGCAGGTGCTGTTCTGGAACAAGGTGAGTGGCGCCGTCCAGGCGGCCAGCGACCCTCGCGGGATCGGTGAGGCGCTGGTGCCGGCGAGCGAGTAGCGCAGGCGCCAGCGCGTGAAGCCCCTCCCACGGAGCCCGTGCGAGGGGCGGGCCGCTACGAGAGCTTGATCAGGCTTTCCTGCTCGTCGCCGAACTGGCGCAGCTCGCGGAACAGCGCCTGCTCGCTGCCAAGCATGAGCACGTTGCGCAGGCTCTGGAAGATGCGGCTGGCATAGCCCAGGTCGTTCATCAGCGAGCTGGTCTGCAGGCCATCCAGGCGTCCGCTGCGCACATCGGCGAACAGCCGCTGGCGGAAGCCCGCATCGAAACCCGCCGCCTGCTCGTCGAGCCAGCGCAGGCGTGACTGCCAGACATCCTCGGGCAGATCGCTGCGCGCCAGTTCGCGCACCTCATGCAGGGTCGTCAGCAGGTGGCGCCGCAGTTCCACGTAGGCATCGCGCACCGCCGATGGCGGCGCATCGAGGTGGTGCCCCAGGTTCTTCTGCAGGTGCTTGGCATCCTTGACCGCATCCACCAGTTGCAACGCGGCCAGCTGACAGCTCACCCAGAACTGCTGGTGCGCCTCGTCCATCGGCAGTTCCATGCGCCCCATGAAGCTCAGCAGGTCGCCGTAAACGCCCTTGATATGAAACTGGTAGAGGTGCTCGGCATCGAAGCCGGCGTGCGAGGGTTTGGCCTGCAGCAGCTGCTCGTCGGCCCGCGAGCGCGCCAGCTGGTCCACGGGCAGGTAGAGGGCGTGGCAGATCACCTCCAGGCTCAGGCGCCCGAGGTGCCCCAGCTCCTGCACCACGGCCCCGGAAGCGGCCTCGACCGAGTCCAGTGCGCGCTCGCTGAGGTAGCGGGCCTGAGTGCGCTGGGGCTCGACGACCTGCTCGGGCAGCAGCTCGGTGATCAGTACCTGAGGCTCGGCGCGCTCCGGCAACCAGCGAATCAGGACGCGCGCCAGGCGCTCCTGCAATGGCCAGAACAGGGCGACGCCCATGGCGTTGAAGAGGGTGTGGAACATCGCCAGCTGGATCAGGCTGTTGTCGCCCAGCCCCAGCGGTTCGGCCAGGGCGTGCACCAGCCAGGTCAACGGCCCGAGCAGACAGAAGGCCAACGTCCCGGTGGTGATGTTGAACAGCACATGGGCCAGGGCCAGGCGCTGGCCGCTGCGGTTGCCGCCCAGGGAGCCGACGAACGCCGTGGTCACGCTGCTGCCGACGTTCGAGCCGATGGCGATGGCCAGGCTCTGCCCCAGTTCCAGCTGACCACTGGCCAGGGCCGCCAGCGTCAGCATCAGGGTCGCATGGCTAGACTGCAGTACCACGGTGATGGCCATGCCGATGGCCGTGAACAGCAGTGCGCCTGCCAGCCCGCCCGCCTGCATGCCGGTCATGTCCAGGTCACCGAAACTGGCGAAGCCGTCCTTGATCTGGTCGATACCGAGGAAGATGAAGGCAATGCCCAGCACGATGCGCCCTGCCGCCTTGCTCCGGGTGCCGAAGAAACCGGCCAGCACGCCGAAGACCAGCAGCGGCAGCGCCAGGGGACTGAGGCTGAGGTTCTGCCCGGCCAGCGCCAGCAGCCAGATGCCGCTGGTGGCGCCCAGGTTGGCGCCGAACAGGATGGCGATGCCGCCGGCCAGCTGGATCAGCCCGGTGCTGATGAAGGCGATGGTGAGCAGCGACACCAGGGTGCTGGACTGCAGCAGCAGCGTGCCACCGATGCCGAACAGCAGGCTCTTGAAGGACGTGGAGGTACTGCGCGCGAGGATCTGCTCCAGCTTGCTGCCGGCCAGTTGGCGCAGGCCCTCCTCCAGGCACTGCATGCCGAACAGGAACACCGCCAGGCCGGCGCACAACTGCAACCAACCCTGGCTGAACCAGAACGAGGCGATCAAGCCCACGACCAGCAGACACAGCATCACCCAGCGCAGGTACTTCATCGGCACCGTTCCATCCTTTTAGCGGTGTACAAACGCAAACGGCCCCTCGCCTCGAAACCGAGGCGAGGGGCCGTGTACAGGAGCCTACAGCGGATCAGTCCTGCTTGTAGCCACTGCTGGTGCAGCCGAGGCAGCGTACGAACGCCTCTTTGCCCGGCTCGACCACCAGGGATTGTGCGGCTTCACCGACGTTGCCGCCCAGTGCGGTGAACGGCAGGCTGACGATGAAGGCCGCAGCGCCGATGGCGGTCGCGCCGATCAGCAGCGGGCGGGCGATGACCAGGTCACCGACCATGGCGTAGCCCTTCGGGGCTTCGACGGAGTAGATCGGGTCGCCGCTGGCGTTCTGCTGAACCACTTCCGCCTGTGCCGGCAGCGCCAGCAGGCCAGAGGTCAGCGCCAGGACAGCAGCGGTTGTGCGGAACGCTTTCATGGATCGATCCTTCAGGTTTTTCGGGAAAGTGCCAGTAACTATAACAGCGCATTGGCAATTGTCAGCGTGACGGACGTCAATCGCCATGAAACGCGTACTCCGGCTTTTTCGGTACATAAGGCCGGAAGAACGCCAGCATAGCTGCCAGATCGGCCTTTTCGTCGCCGCTGGGCTGAAAGGTCGGGCCGATCACCACGCGGCGATGCTGGTAATCCAGCGCCGCCAGGACGATGGGTACGCCAGCCCCCTGGGCGATGTGGTAGAAGCCCATCTTCCAGCGTTCGACCTTCTTGCGCGTGCCCTCGGGCGAGAGCACCAGGATGAACTCGTCATGCTCGCGAAAGGCCTGTACGGCCTGCTCGACGGTGTTCAGCTGACGCTCGCGGCGGATGGCGATACCGCCCCAGGCGCGCATCAGGCCACCGAACGGCCAGCGAAAGATGCTGTGCTTGCCGAACCAGCGGGCGTTGAGGCGCAGCACGAATTTCAGTGCGATGAAGATCACGAAGTCCCAGTTGGACGTGTGGTGGGCACCGATGGCGACGAATTTGTCGAGTTTCGGCAGCGCCCCCTCGATACGCCAGCCCATGAGTTTCAGCACGCTGCGTCCCAGCCATTCGGCAGCCGGATTGGGCGGCAGGTAGTTAGCGGACATCGATCGACCTCTTGTTCTTATTCTGGGTATCAGGCTACCCGCCGCAGGCTATCCGGCGGGCCGCCGTCAGCGTCTCAGCGCTGACACTTGGGGCAGTACACGCTGGCGCGCTGGCCCAGTTTCACCTCGCGCAGGGTGCTGCCACAGACCTTGCAGAACTCGCCAGCGCGCCCGTAGGCGAACAGTTCCTGCTGGAAGTAGCCAGGCTGGCCGTCGCCGCCGACGAAGTCACGCAGGGTGGTGCCGCCACGCTCGATGGCGTGGGCGAGAATGCGCTTGATCTCCTCGGCCAGGCGCAGGTAGCGCGCCCGCGAGATCACCCCGGCCTCGCGCCGTGGATCGATACCGGCGGCGAACAGGGCCTCGGTGGCGTAGATGTTGCCCACCCCGACCACCACGGCGTTGTCCATGATGAAGGGCTTGACCGCCATGCTGCGCCCGCGAGAAAGCTGGAAAAGGCGCTCACCGTCGAACAGACCGCCCAGCGGTTCGGGGCCGAGCTTGCTGAGCAGCTCGTGGCGCAACGGGTCGTCGCTCCACAGCAGCGCGCCGAAACGACGCGGGTCGGTGTAACGCAGGGCCAGGCCCGACTCCAGCTCGATATCCACGTGCTCGTGCTTGGCCGCGACCAGGCCGCATTCGACCAGGCGCAAGCTGCCGGACATGCCCAGGTGGCTGATCAGGCTGCCGACTTCGGCCTTGATCAGCAGGTACTTGGCGCGCCGCTCGACGCACTCGATGCGCTGGCCGGACAGGCGCACGTCCAGGTCTTCGGGGATGGGCCAGCGCAGACGGCGCTCGCGCACGATGACGCGCGTGACGCGCTGGCCTTCGAGGTACGGCGCAATGCCGCGACGGGTGGTTTCGACTTCTGGCAGTTCGGGCATGGCAGCAGGACAGGACAACGGCGGTGCGCCACCTTAGCAGGAGCGACAGGCAGAACGGTAGCGCGCCACGGCGAGCGGCGCTGCCCGCCCGCCATGGGGCGCCTGGCTACATCACTGCCAGGTCGCGAATGCTCTCGCGCAGGTTCTCGAAGTCGTACTCGGACAGGCCCACGTATTCCAGGATTGGCTGCGAGATGTACTGCCACTCCAGGTCGACGGCCTGCCCGCCGAGCACACGGTGCGACTCGCAGATGTGCTCGGCCATCTTGAGGATGCCCAGCAGCGTCTTGAGCTGCGCATCGCGCGAGGATTCGTCGCTGAAGATCGACAGCGCGTTGTGGTGGTTGGCGATGACTTCGCAGAGGTGCTCCGGCAACCGCCAGGAGCGTGCGGTGAAGTAACCCACCACGGCATGGTTGGTGGTGAGCATGCGGTTCTCGGTATCCACCACCCGGCGTTCGTCGCTGGCACTGGCGTAGGCCTCCTCCAGCACTTCCATGTAGTTGGGGAAGCGCTTGAGCATCAGCGGGATGCCGCAATCGTGGAACAGACCCAGGCTGTAGGCCTCGTCGGGCGACTGGTAGCCGAGGCGCTTGGCCAGCGTCAGGCAGGTCATGGCCACGTCCTGGGCGCTGTCCCAGAAGCGGTTGAGCACCAGGATCGCCTCATCGGTCAGCTCGCCCTTGATCGATTGCGCGTTGATCAGGTTGATCACCGTGTTGCAACCGAGCAGGTTGACCGCCTGCTGGATCGAGGCGATGCGGTTGGACAGGCCGAAATGCGCCGAGTTGACGATCTTCAGCAGCGCACCGGACAGCCCCGGGTCCTGGCTGATCAGCTTGGCGATGGTGCGCAGATCGGGGTTGGGCATGATCTGCTCCATCTGCAGATCCACCATGATCTGCGGCTGCGGCGGCACACTGATGCCCTGCAGGGCTTGCTGGATCTGTTCGGCGGAGAGTTCGAAGGCCATGGCACGCACGTACGAAATGAGAAATACGCCACAGTTTAGCCAAAGCCCGACCCGGCCAGCAGCAGACTTTTGTAAACAGCGGGCGCAGGCGCAACCCGCTATAATTCCGCTCTTTTATCTGCGGAGCCCGAACTCATGCCCTCCCTGCCCAGCCTGCGCCTGAAAGCCAACGCCGATCGACGCCTGCGCGCCGGCCACCTGTGGGTCTACAGCAACGAGATCGACGTCGCCGCCACCCCGCTGCACGGCTTCGCCGCCGGCGACCAGGCCATCCTCGAAGCGGCCGGCGGCAAGCCGCTGGGCATCGTCGCGATGAGCCCGAACAACCTGATCTGCGCCCGCCTGCTGTCGCGCGACGTCAAGCACGTGCTGGACAAGTCGCTGCTGGTGCATCGCCTCAACGTCGCCCTGAGCCTGCGCGAGCGCCTGTTCGACAAGCCCTGCTACCGCCTGGTGTACGGCGACTCCGACCTGCTGCCGGGCCTGGTGGTCGACCGTTTCTTCGACATCCTCGTGGTGCAACTGGCCTCGGCGACCATGGAAGCGCACAAGGACGACGTCGTCGCCGCGCTGATCCAGGTACTCAAGCCCAGCGGCATCCTGTTCAAGAACGACTCCAGCGCGCGTGACGCCGAAGGCCTGCAGCGCTACGTCGAGACCGTCTACGGCGAGGTGCCGGAGTGGGTCGCGCTGGAAGAGAACGGGGTGAAGTTCGAAGCCCCGGTGATCGACGGGCAGAAAACCGGCTGGTTCTACGACCACCGCATGAACCGCGCGCGCCTGGCGCCCTACGTGAAGGGCAAGCGCGTGCTCGACCTGTTCAGCTACATCGGCGGCTGGGGCGTGCAGGCCGCCGCCTTCGGCGCCAGCGAAGTGTTCTGCGTCGACGCCTCGGGGTTCGCCCTCGACGGTGTCGAGCGCAACGCCGCACTCAACGGCGTGGGCGAGAACGTCACCTGCGTCGAGGGCGATGCCTTCGCCGCCCTGCGTGAACTGAAGGCCGCCGAAGAACGCTTCGACGTGGTGATCGCCGACCCGCCCGCCTTCATCAAGCGCAAGAAGGACATCAAGAACGGCGAGGCCGCCTATCGCCGCCTCAACGAAACGGCCATGCGCATGCTCAACAAGGACGGCATCCTGGTCAGCGCCAGCTGCTCGATGCACCTCGACGAAGACCACCTGCAGAACATCCTGCTGACCAGCGCACGCCACCTGGATCGCAATATCCAGCTGCTCGAGCGCGGCACCCAGGGGCCTGACCACCCGGTGCACCTGGCCATCGCCGAGACCCGCTACATCAAGAGCCTGACCGTTCGCCTGCTGCCCAACAGTTGAGCAACCTGCACCTGCCGAGTGCGTTTCGGCAGGTGCCCCCTCCTCGCCACGCTGTTACCTCTCCCCACACCTTCCTCGCGTGTTGCGCTGCCTGAGCTAGTCTTCAACCTGCATGGCAGAGCGCTAGCAGATGACCGTTCATCGGCTGGCTTGCTTATTGCTTTTGGTTATCGACATAACGATCGCCCCACACGACAGGGACGAATCGACTCAGGTGTTGGAGCCTCGGTCACGAGCTGGCTCCATATTGCGGGCAATGGGGAGGACTATGACTGCGCAAGCTGGGAACGAAGCGTTCCTGCGATTCACCAACGTCAAGAAGACCTACGATCACAAGACCCTGGTGGTCAAGGACTTCAACCTCAACGTGGCCAAGGGCGAGTTCATCACCCTGCTCGGCCCTTCCGGATCGGGCAAGACCACCTGCCTGATGATGCTCGCCGGTTTCGAAGACGTGACCAGCGGCGAGATCCTGATCAACGGCCGCAACGTCACCAGCATCGCGCCCTACGACCGCAACATCGGCATGGTCTTCCAGCAGTACGCGCTGTTCCCGCACATGACCATCCGCGAGAACCTCGCCTACCCGCTGAAGATCCGCAAGCTGCCCAAGGACGAGATTCGCGCCAAGGTCGAGCAGTACCTGGCCCTGGTCGAGCTGCAGGCCTTCGGCGGCCGCTATCCCGGCCAGCTCTCCGGCGGCCAGCGCCAGCGCGTGGCACTGGCCCGCGCGCTGATCTTCGCGCCGGACATCGTGCTGATGGACGAGCCGCTCGGCGCGCTGGACAAGAAGCTGCGCGAGCAGATGCAGTACGAGATCAAGCGCCTGCATGAGCAGCTCGGTTTCACCGTGATCTACGTGACCCACGACCAGACCGAAGCACTGACCATGAGCGACCGCATCGCCGTGTTCAACAACGGCGTGGTGCAGCAGTGCGCAGCCCCCCACGTGCTGTACGAGCGCCCGGCCAACCTGTTCGTCGCCGACTTCATCGGCGAGAGCAACAAACTGTCCGGGGTGATCGAGGCGGTCGCTGACGATCGCGTGCAGGTGCGCCTCGACGACGGCGGCCTGGTCAGCACGCTCAAGGCCAACTGCAGCGAGGTCGGCCAGGCCACCACGGTGTCCGTGCGCCCGGAGAAGCTCAGCTTCATCGACCGCCTCGGCGGCGGTGGCAACCAGGTCAAGGCGCGCTTCATCACCCGCCACTACGTCGGCGAATACATTCGCTACCACTTCGAGACCGCCAGCGGCAGCGAGCTGGTGGTGAAGAACCTGAACGACAGTTCAGCCCCGCAACTGAGCACTCAGGAAGAGGTCGCCCTGACCTGGCTGCCGGAAGACAGCCAGGCGCTGGATCGATCTGCAGTCCCCACCCACAACTAGTAGAAGCAAATGGAGCACAGCAATGGCTAGATCACTGACTACCAGCGTTTCCACCTTCGCCCTGGTGGCGGCACTGGGGCTCACCGCCGGCAACGCCACCGCCCAGGACAGCCTCACCGTGGTGTCCTGGGGCGGTGCCTACGGGGCGGCGCAGAAGAAGCACGTCATCGATCCCTACCAGGCCGAGTCCGGGGTCAAGGTACTGTTCGAGGACTACTCCGGCGGTGTCGCCGAGATCAAGGCTCAGGTCGAGTCCGGCAACATCCAGTGGGATGTGGTCGACTTCGAGGTGATCGACCTCGAGCGCGCCTGCTCCGAAGGCCTGCTGGAGACCGTCGACCACAGCGTGCTGCCGGCCGGCATCGACGGCACCCCGGCCGACCAGGACTTCATCCCGGAAGCCCTCGCCAGCGAGTGCGCGGTGGGCAACATCGTCTGGTCGGTGGTGTTCGCCTACAACGACAACACCATCGGTGGCACCAAGGCCGCGAGCATCGGCGACTTCTTCGACACCGGCAAGATTCCCGGCAAGCGCGCCATGCGCAAACGCCCGCAGGTGAACATGGAGTGGGCGCTGATGGCGGATGGCGTGGCACCGAAGGACGTCTACGAAGTGCTGGCGACGCCGGAAGGCCAGCAACGCGCCTTCGCCAAGCTCGACAGCATCAAGAAGGACATCGTCTGGTTCGACTCCTGGTCGCAGGCGCCGCAACTGCTCAACGACGGTGGCGCAGTGCTGGTGCAGTCGGCCAACGGCCGCTTCTACGACGCCATCGTGCAGGAGAAGAAACCCTTCGAGATCGTCTGGGACGGCCACGTCTACGACCTCGACGCCTGGGCCATCGTCAAGGGTTCGAAGAAGAAGGACCTGGCCATGGAGTTCATCAAGTTCGCCACCGGTTCCAAGCCGCTGGCCGGCATGCCGGACGTGGCCTATGGCCCGACCCGCAAGTCGTCCATGCCGCTGGCTGACCAGAGCGCCGCGCCGCACCTGCCGACCGCGCACCTGGATCAGGGCATCCAGGCCGGCTCCGAGTTCTGGGCCGACTACGGCGAGTCGCTGGGCGAGAAGTTCAACGAGTGGCTGCTGAAGTAAGCGCCAGACCCTGCTCTCCCCGGAGCTTTCGTGGGAGGGTTCCAGCCGCGTCGCTCGCGGCCGGGGCCCTCGCCACGGCGCCTCGCCGCAACGGGAGAGATGCTGAAATCGGAGTAATGCCTTGTCATCCCTGACCACCAGCGAAGCCGGCCAAGCCGCCAGCGCCCGTCGCCGGAAACGCCTCACCGCGTTCCTCTTCGTGGCGCCGCTGCTGCTGTTCATCATCGTCACCTTCGTCGCCCCGATCGGCACCATGCTGTGGCGCAGCGTGTACCACCCGACCGTGGCCGAACTGATTCCGCAGACCCTGACCGAACTGCAGCGCTGGGACGATCACCAGCAGTTGCCGGACGAGCAGACCCTGCAGGTCTTCGTCGGCGAACTGCACGCGCTCAACCAGCAGCGCCTGTCGGGCAAGCTCGCCGAAGAGTTCAACCGCGCCTACGCCGGCATGTCCAGCGTGGTCAAATCCAGTGCCCGCCGGGTCGGGCGCCTCGACGCCGACGCGCTGCCGAGCCAGGGCGTGAAGACCCTGATGCAGGCCCATCGCAACTGGGCCAAACCCGAGCTGTGGTACGCCATCGCGCGCGCCGGCAAGGTCTACACCTACGACTACTACCTGACGGCCCTCGACCTGGAGCTGGACCCGGAGACGGGCATCCAGGTGCGTCAGGACACGCAGATCTACCTGCAGCTGTACTCCAAGACCCTGAACATGGCGCTGGTGATCACCCTGCTCTGCGCCCTGCTCGGCTACCCGCTGGCCTACTACCTGGCGGGGCTGCCGTCGAACCGCGCCAACCTGCTGCTGGTGCTGGTGCTGCTGCCGTTCTGGACCTCGCTGCTGGTGCGCACCACCTCGTGGATAGCCCTGCTGCAGACCAACGGCGTGATCAACTCCTTCCTCGTGGGGCTCGGTCTGGTCGACCAGCCCATCGAGATGCTCTACACCTCGTTCGCCACGGTGGTGGCGATGACCCATATCCTGCTGCCGTTCATGATCCTGCCGCTGTACAGCGTCATGCGCGGCATCGACCCCAGCTACCTGCGCGCGGCCCTGAGCCTCGGCGACAAGCCGATCCCCGCGTTCCTGCGCATCTACTTCCCGATGACCCTGCCCGGCCTCAGCGCAGGCGCGCTGCTGGTGTTCATCATCTCGGTGGGCTACTACATCACCCCGGCCCTGGTCGGCGGCACCGACGGGCAGATGATCAGCAACATCATCGCCTTCCACATGCAGCGCTCGAACAACTGGGAGCTGGCGGCCGCGCTCGGCTCGCTGCTGCTCGGGCTGATCCTGCTGCTGTACTGGGTGTACGACCGTTTCGTCGGCGCCAGCAATATCAAGTTGGGATGAGGACGCGATGAAGACCCCAGCCTACTACGGCTTCTGGCACCACCTCGGCACCTGGCTGCTCAAGGCCGGCTCCTGGCTGGTGCTGCTGTTCCTGATCCTGCCGATCCTGGTGATCGTGCCGCTGTCGTTCAACGCCGAGCCGTTCTTCAGCTTCACCGAAGGCATGCTCACCCTCGACCCGGAGGCCTATTCGCTGCGCTGGTACCGGGAGATATTCAGCGACCCGAAATGGCTGCTGGCGATCAAGAACAGCTTCATCATCGGCATCTTCTCGACCCTCCTCGCCACGGTGCTGGGCACCTGTGCGGCGGTGGGCCTGGCGCGTGACGAGATGCCCTTCAGGCGCTTCGTCACCGCCCTGCTGCTGTCACCGATGATCGTGCCGCTGATCATCACCGCAGCCGGCATGTTCTTCTTCTATTCCGACCTGGGGCTGGCAGGCGGCTACCTGGGCGTGATCCTGGCGCACGCGGCACTGGGCACGCCCTTCGTCATCATCACCGTGACGGCCACGCTCACCGGCTTCGACTACAGCCTGGCGCGGGCGGCGCTGAATCTGGGCGCCCGGCCCGTGCGCGTGTTCTTCGACGTGATCATGCCGCTGATCCGCCCCGGCGTGATCAGTGGCGCGCTGTTCGCCTTCATCACCTCCTTCGACGAAGTGGTGGTGATCCTGTTCATGGCCGGCCCACAGCAGCGCACCATCCCCCGGCAGATGTTCTCCGGCCTGCGCGAGCAGATCAACCCGAGCATCCTGGCCATCGCCACCCTGCTGATCCTGGTCTCCATCGCCCTGCTGGTCACCATCGAACTGCTGCGCCGGCGTGCGGAGCGCATGCGCGGCATCGAGATACCGCATTGAGCCCCTGCGAGCCACGCCAGGCTGCGCACATCCCGGGCTGAATGCCCCGGCCGCGCAGCCTGGCCCTGCCTGGCACACCTTCATCGAGAAACTGACCCATACTGGTCAGGTCGCTCATTGGAGGAACGCCTTGAAGGACAAGCACTCGGAAGAGTCCCTGCTCAGCGCGGCCTGGCAGTCCGCCCCTCTCGGCCTGGGTCTGCTCGATGTTCGTGGCTGCCTGCAGTACAGCAACCCGGCGCTGCAGGCACTGATCGGCGAGCACGGCAACAAACCGCTGACGCAGTGGCTGCATCCACAGGACCGCGACACCTTCGACTACGCACTGGAGCGTGCCCGTCGCCAGCAGCTCGACATCGCCTGCGGCGAGCTGCGCCTGCACAGCCAGGAGGGCGCCTACAAGTGGATGCACACCAGCGTCTGCTGGGTGTCGCAGGCGGACAGCGGCATCGATCACTTCCTGGTCCGCTTTACCCCGACGCGGTCCACGCAGGAGCGTGCCGAGCAGGCCTACCTGCTCAGCTTCGCCCTCGACTACACCACCGACGGTGCGCTGCTGCTCGATGACGGTCTGAACATCTGCTACCTCAACGACGCCGCCACTCGCCTGCTCGGCCAACGCCGCCAGTACCTGATGGGACAGAGCATCGGCCAGGCGCTGGTGCCCCTGGCCCTGCACTCGGATGACGAGCTGCGCGAGCTGATGCAGGGCCAGGGCCCAGTGCAGCTGGAGCTGAGCCACCCCGTGGATGGCACGCGCTACCACGTCTCGGTGAGGTTCAACCGTTTCTACTACGATCGCCGGGGCTACTGCCTGGCACTCCTGCATGACCTCACCGAACAGCAGCGCCTGGCCGACACCCTGCTGCACAACGAACGCCAGTTCCGCGCGCTGATCGAGAACACCCACGACGCCGTCGGCCGCCTGACCCCGGACTTCCGCCTGATCTACGCCAACCCGGCCCTCGAAGCCCTGTGCCGGCTGCCGCTGGTGGAGGCGCGCGGGCGTCCTGCGCGCGATGCCTTCGGTGACAATTCCCAGGTCGACATCATGGCCGACCTGGTGCGCGAGGTCGCCCTCAGCGGCGACTCGCTCGAGGAGGAGCTGATTCACGGCATCGACGGCCCCGCCGACCTGCAACACCACTACCTGGTGCAACTGGTACCCGAGCGCAACTCCTCAGGCGCCATCACCAGCGTGCTCTCGCTGGCCAGGGACATCACCAACATCCGCAAGGCCGAACGGCGCCTGGCGCAGAGCAACCAGCAGCTGCGCGACCTGACCACCCGCCGGGAGTCGGCCCGGGAGGAAGAACGCAAGCTGATCGCCCAGGAAATCCATGACGAACTCGGCCAGCACCTGACGGCCTTGCGCATGGGCATTTCCATGCTGCACCTGCAGTTCGGCGCCAAGGCGCCCGGTCTCGACAATGCCGTCGACGGGCTGATGCAGCTCTGTGACCGAACCATTCAGGTGGTGCGCTCCATCGCCACCAGCCTGCGCCCGGCGGTGCTCAACATGGGCCTGTACCCGGCCCTGGAGTGGTTGACCAGCGAATTTCGCCAGCACACCCGGATCGAGTGCGAGCTGACCACGCACAGCGACGAACCGGCCCTCAGCGACGATCAGGCGACCACCGCCTTCCGCATCGTGCAGGAAGCGCTGAACAACGTCGCCCGCCATTCCGGCGCGAGCCGGGCGGTGGTGAGCCTGGAACGGCTCGACGACGTCTACCAGCTGGATATCACCGACAACGGGCGCGGCTTCGACCCGTCGGCCGTCAACACGCGCTCCCTGGGCCTCGCCGGCATGCGCGAACGCGGCACCAGCCTCGGCGGCGAAGTGGTGATCTTCAGCCATCCCGGACAAGGCACCACGGTACAGGCCAGCCTGCCCATCACGCCGGCCAAGGAGGACTCATGACCCGCATCATGATCGCGGACGACCACACCATCATGCGCAACGGGCTCAAGCAGCTGATCGAATTCGACAGCCGCCTGCAGGTGGTCGCGGAAGCGGAGAACGGCGGCCAGGTGCTCGAGCGCCTGCGCAGCACCGAGGTCGACCTGGTCCTGCTGGACATGAGCATGCCCGGCATCAGCGGCGAAGACCTCATCGCGCGGATCCACGGGCACTACACCAGGCTGCCGATCCTGGTGCTGAGCATGCACAACGAAGCGCAGATCGCCCAGCGCGCCCTGCGTGCCGGCGCCAGCGGCTACCTGACCAAGGACCACGACGCCGAAACCCTGCTCGCGGCCATCAACAAGGTGGCCAACGGCGGGCGCTATCTCGACCCGCGCATCGCCGAACAGCTGGCCTTCGCCAACGCCGAGGAGCGCAACAGTGGCCTGCACAGCCTGTCGGACCGGGAATTCCAGATCCTGCGCCTGCTCGCCGATGGCCTGGGCGTCAACCAGATCGCCGAACACCTGTCGATCAGCAACAAGACCGTCAGCACCCACAAGACCCGCCTGATGGAGAAGATGGGCTTCAGCTGCAATGCCGACATCATCCGCTTCGCCCTGACGGAGCAGCTGTCGAGGTAGGGAAATTCCTACAAAAAACCGGAATAGCCTTATGCCATCACCGGAATCAGACGATGCCCGGATAGCCCTTCACAGACCATCCTGACAGCCATGAACGGGTAGCCAATACCCGCTCCCGTTGCTCGATGGAGTGTGAACGTGAACGCTCAGACCGCCACCCAAGCCAGCTGGATTACCACCGTCCTCGTCAGCCTCTGCAGCCTGTCGCTGGTCTGGCTGGCGACGCAAGTACCCAGCCACTACTGGCTGGTCGCCGCCCTGCTACCGGGTGTCGTGGTGCATGTCAGCCTGCGCCGCCAGGCCAGCGCGCAGGCGCGGACCCTCTCTGAGGTCCAGGAGAGCGCCATCGCCGTCGGCCAGGCCCAGGAAGCCGAACGCCACGTGCATGGCCTGGCGGACCTGTGCCGCAACATCGCGCCCATCTGGTCGCAGCAGATCGAAGCCGCCCGCCTCCACACCCAGACCGCCATCGAAGCCCTGAGCGAACGCTTCACCCACCTGGCACAGCGCATCAGCGCCGTGGTCGGCGTAGATGCGCCGAGCGACGACGAAGCGCTGCTGAAGCTGCTGGCCGGTAGCGAACACGAACTGGAAGACATCGTCAGCCAGTTGCGCCAGGCCCTGGACAGCAAGGAAACACTGCTCGCCGAAGTGGTCCGCCTCAGCGGCTACACCACTCAGCTGCGCACCATGGCCCAGGAAGTCGGCGACGTCGCCAAGCAGACCAACCTGCTGGCCCTCAACGCCGCCATCGAGGCCGCCCGCGCCGGCGAGGCCGGACGTGGCTTCGCCGTGGTCGCCGACGAGGTGCGCAAGCTCTCGACCCTCTCGGAGGAAACCGGCAAGCGCATCGGCGAGACCATCGAGAACGTCAGCACCGCCATCGAACACACCCTGCACGTCTCCAACGAACACGCCAGCCGCGACGCCAGCACCCTGGAAAGCGCCAGCCAGCTGATCCGCCAGGTCATCGAGGATTTCCGCCACGGCGCCACGCGCCTGGTCGAGCACGGCAACACCCTGCACAGCCAGAACCAGGCGGTCGGCGAGGAAATCTCCGAGGTGCTGGTCGCGCTGCAGTTCCAGGACCGCGTCAGCCAGATGCTCGGCCACATGCGCGACGACATCGAGAAACTCGGCCTGCGCCTGGTCGATGCAAGCGGCCAGGTCGACGCCAGCGGCTGGCTGGACGACCTCTCGCACACCTACACCACGCCCGAACAGCACGCCATCCACAGCGGCCGTCACGGCACGTCCGCCGCCAGCGCTTCCGACATCACCTTCTTCTGAGGACTTCCCCATGGCCAAGACCATTCTCATCGTCGACGACTCCGCCTCGATCCGCCAGGTGGTCGGCATGACCCTGAAGAACGCCGGCTACGACATCATCGAAGGGGTCGATGGCAAGGATGCGCTGACCAAGCTCGACGGGCGCAAGGTGCACCTGATCATCAGCGACGTGAACATGCCGAACATGGACGGCATCACCTTCCTGAAGAACGTCAAGACGCTGGCCAGCTACAAGTTCACCCCGGTGATCATGCTCACCACCGAAGCCGGCGATGCCAAGAAGAGCGAAGGCCAGGCGGCCGGCGCCAAGGCCTGGGTGGTCAAGCCCTTCCAGCCGGCGCAGATGCTGACCGCCGTTTCCAAACTGATCCTGCCCTGAGTCAGGAGGTGCGCCATGCACGCCACGTCCCCAGCCACTGACACCCGCCAACTGGTACTCGACGGCGCCCTGAGCATCTACACCGCCGCCGACACCAAGCCCCGTCTCAGCTCGGCCCTGCAGGGCGCCATCGCCCTGGAGATCGACCTCAGCGGCGTCGAGGAATTCGACTGTGCCGGCCTGCAGCTGCTGCTGGCCACCCGCGAGCAGGCACGCCGCATGGACATCGACCTGCACTTCCGTGGCGTCAGCCCGGCCATCTCGGAACTGCTCCGGCTCAGCGGCCTGGGCACGACGCTGCTCGCAGAGGAGAACCACTGATGAACCTCGACAGCGTGATCGGCACCTTCATCGCCGAGAGCCAGGAGCTGCTGCAGCAGATGGAAGATGCCCTGCTGCAGATCGAGCAGACGCCGGACGACGCCGAACTGATCAATGCCATCTTTCGCGCCGCGCATACCATCAAGGGGTCCTCGGGGCTGTTCGGCTTCGACTCCATCGTCGCCTTCACCCACGTCGCCGAGAGCGTCCTCGACCGCGTCCGCGCCGACGAGGTGCGCTTCGACGGCGAACTCATCGCCCTCATGCTGCAGGTCGGCGACCACCTGGCCGGGCTGATCGGTCACCTCGCCGAGGGCCGCGACCTGGCCGAACTGCCGGCCGAACACCACGCCCGCGAGGCCGAACTGGTCCAGGCCCTGCGCCGCTACCTCGACAACCAGGCCGAGACGGCCCCCGCCGCCGCCGCGCAGTCCCAGGACACCGTGGAGGCCAGCGGCAACGGCCACTGGCACCTGTCGCTGCGCTTCGGCCAGGACACCCTGCGCAACGGCATGGATCCGCTGGCCTTCGTTCGCTACCTGGAGACTCTGGGCAGCATCGTGCATGTCGAGCCGGTGCTCGAGCATCTGCCGGTGCTGGACGAGATGGACCCGGAAAGCTGCTACCTGGGCCTGGAACTGGCCTTCTCCAGCGCCGCCGAGGCGCAAGCCATCGAGGGTGCCTTCGATTTCGTCCGCGAAGACGGCAGCATCCGTATCCTGCCGCCCGGCGCGCCGCTGACGGCGCTGCAAGAGCTGCTGGAACTACGCGCCGCCGAAGGCGCCCTGCAAGTTGAACGCCTGGTGCGTTGCACAAGCTTTGACGCTGCACTGCTGGAGCAGGCCAATGGCTCCAGCGCTGTGGCGCCGGCAACGCACCAAGCGGCCATTCCCGCGTCCGGCGCCGGCGAAAGCCGCGCCGTGGCCAGCAAGGAAGCCCCACGCGCAAACGGTGACACCAACCTGATCCGGGTCGACGCAGCCAAGCTGGACCAACTGATCAACCTGGTCGGCGAGCTGATCATCGCCGGCGCCAACACCCGCATGCTGGCCCAGCGCAGCGGCCTGGCCGGCATGTGCGAATCCGCCGAAACGCTGTCGCGGCTGGTCGAGGAAGTGCGCGACAGCGCGCTGACCCTGCGCATGGTGCAGATCGGCGCCACCTTCAATCGCTTCCAGCGCGTGGTCCGCGACGTTTCCAGGGAACTGGGCAAGGACATCGTCCTGCAGGTCAGCGGCGGCGACACCGAGCTGGACAAGACCGTGGTCGAGAAGATCGGCGACCCGCTCACCCACCTGGTGCGCAACGCCATGGACCACGGTATCGAACCGGCCGAGGTGCGTCAGGCCGCCGGCAAGCCGCTGCAAGGCGTGGTGCGCCTGAATGCCTACCACGAGGCCGGTGGCATCGTCATCGAGGTGTCCGACGACGGCGGCGGTCTCGACCCGCAGAAGATTCTCGCCAAGGCCAGCCAGCGCGGCCTGATCGGCGAAGGCCAGCAGCTCAGCGACAAGGAGATCTTCAACCTGATCTTCGAGCCGGGCTTCTCCACCGCCGAGCAGATCAGCAACCTCTCCGGGCGCGGCGTCGGCATGGACGTGGTCAAGCGCAACATCACCGCCCTGCGAGGCAGCGTCGAGCTCGACAGCGCGCTGGGCCAGGGCACCTGCGTGCGCATCCGCCTGCCGCTGACCCTGGCGATCATCGACGGCTTCCTCATCGGGGTCGGCCAGGCCAGCTACGTCATCCCGCTGGACATGGTCGAAGAATGCATCGAACTGCCCAGCGAACAGCTCGCCGGCCAGGAGCACCTCGACCTGCGTGGCGACGTCCTGCCCTTCATCCGCCTGCGCCAGCTGTTCGAGGACCAGAGCCAGCCGCCCCGGCGCGAGAACGTGGTGGTGATCAGCTACGCCGGGATTCGCGCCGGCCTGGTGGTGGACCAGTTGCTGGGCGAGTTCCAGACCGTTATCAAGCCGCTGGGCAAGGTGTTCTGCCAGGTCCCGGCGCTGAGCGGTTTCACCATCCTCGGCAGCGGCGCCGTGGCGCTGATCCTCGATATCCCCGGCCTGCTCTCGCAAGTCAGCCAAGGCGGCAGCAGCCGCACCCTTTCCCCCTCCGGCAACCTCAGGAGTACTGTGCTATGAACCTGGCAACCCGTATCGCGGCCCTGGTCGCAACAGCGCTGATCGCACTGACCCTGCTGGCCCTGCCAGCGCTGAACGCTTACCTGGCCCTGGGCATTGCCCTGCTCGCAGGCGCCGCCCTGGCGCTCCAGGGCTGGCAGCTCAACCGTGCGCTGCAGCTGCAGCTCGGCGGCGAACCGCGTGCACTGCATGACCTCGCCGAACAGCTGGCGCAGGGGGAACTGCCCCGCACGAACCAGCCCCAGGCAGCGCGTGGCTCGCTCCTGCACAGCCAGCAGCAGACCGGCGAACAGCTCGGCGCGCTGCTCGCGGAGCTGAGCCGCGTGACCGACGAGCATGCCCGCGGCGACATCGACGCCGTCCTCGACAGCCAGCAACCGGGGGTGTACCGCGAGATCGCCGTGGCGATCAACGCGCTGGTCGCCAGCCATATCGACGTGAAGAAGAAGGCCATGACCTGCGTCCGTGCCATCGCCGAGGGCGACCTGCGCGCACCGCTGGAGCAGTTCCCCGGCAAGAAAGCCTTCATCAACGACACTATCGAGACCCTGCGGCGCAACCTCACCGGCCTGATGAGCGAAATGCGGCACATGTCCGACGAGCACGACAAGGGCGACATCGACGTGGTCATCGACGCCTCGCGCTTCGCCGGCAGCTACGCCGAGATCGCCCAGGGCATCAACGCCATGGTCGCCGGCCACATCAACGTGAAGAAGAAGGCCATGGCCTGCGTCCAGGCCTTCGCCGAGGGCGACCTGAGCGCATCGCTGGAGCAATTCCCCGGCAAGAAGGCCTTCATCAACGACACCATCGAGACCCTGCGCGGCAACCTCACCGGCCTGATGAGCGAGATGCGGCACATGTCCGACGAGCACGACAAGGGCGACATCGATGTGATCATCGACGCCGCGCGCTTCGCCGGCAGCTACGCCGAGATCGCCCAGGGCATCAATGCCATGGTCGCCGGCCACATCAGCGTGAAGAAGAAGGCCATGGCCTGCATCAAGGCCTTCGGCGAAGGCGACCTGAGCGCGCCGCTGGAGCAGTTCCCCGGCAAGAAAGCCTTCATCAACGACACCATCGAGACCCTGCGCGCCAATGTCCAGGCGCTGATCGAAGACACCCAGATGCTCAGCCAGGCGGCTCAGCACGGCCAGCTCGACACCCGCGCCGACGCCAGCCGTCATCAGGGCGACTTCCGCCGCATCGTCGACGGCATCAACAGCACGCTGGAAGCGATCATCGTGCCGCTGAACGAAGCCATGCAGGTCATCGCCGGCCTCGCCGAAGGCGACCTGACCCGCACCATGCACGGCCAGTTCCAGGGCCATCTGCACGACCTGCAACATTCGCTCAACAGCACCGTGGAGAAACTCAGCGACATCATCGGTCAGGTGCACCTGTCCACCGCGACCCTCAGCGGCGCCGCCGAGGAAATCTCCGCCACCGCCCAGACTCTCAGCCACGCCGCCTCCAGCCAGGCCGCCTCGGTCGAGGAAACCAGCGCGGCGATGGAGCAGATGTCCGCCTCCATCGCGCAGAACACCGAGAACGCCAAGGTCACCGACGGCATGGCCGGCAAGGCCTCCTGTGAAGCCAGCGAGGGTGGCCAGGCGGTACGCGACACCGTGGCGGCGATGAAGACCATTGCCGAGAAGATTGGCATCGTCGACGACATCGCCTATCAGACCAACCTGCTGGCCCTCAACGCCGCCATCGAGGCCGCCCGTGCCGGCGAACACGGCAAGGGCTTCGCGGTGGTCGCCGCCGAGGTGCGCAAGCTGGCCGAGCGCAGCCAGGTGGCCGCGCAGGAAATCAGCGAAGTGGCCAAGAGCAGCGTGTCGCTGGCCGAACAGGCCGGCAACCTGCTCGACCAGATGCTGCCATCGATCGCCAAGACCTCCGACCTGGTCCAGGAAATCACCGCCGCCTCCGAGGAGCAGAGCACCGGGGTCAACCAGATCACCTCGGCGATGACCCAGCTCAGCGACATCACCCAGCAGAACGCCGCCGCCTCGGAAGAGCTGGCCGCCACGGCGGAGGAGATGAACGGCCAGTCCGTCCAGCTGCAGCAACTGATGCAGTTCTTCCACCTGGCCAGCCGCGCCAGCGCCGGGGTGACCACACTCGGTCGCCCGCTGAGTGCCGCGCCGACGCGCGCAGCGGTGGTGGCGGACGACGAAGAGAGCGGCTTCGTCCGCTACGGGAGCTGAACCATGGGTGCCCTCGTCGATCTGCCTCTGGACACGCCTGACGGCTGCGCACAACAGCAGCGCCAGTACCTGACCTTCCGCGTACAGCAGGACATGTACGCGGTGGCCAGCCGCTACGTGCGCGAGATTCTCGAGTACGACCAGGTCACCCAGGTGCCGATGATGCCCAGCCTGGTGCGCGGCGTGATCAACCTGCGCGGCGCCATCGTGCCGATCATCGACCTCGCCGATCGCTTCGGCCATGGCCTGAGCCCGCTCGGCGCACGCACCTGCATCGTCATCGTGGAGATCCTCGACGAGGACGAGACCCATCTGATGGGCGCGCTGGTCGATGCCGTCAGCGCCGTGGTCGAGATCGAGGCCGACGCCCTGCGTCAGGCCCCGGCCTTCGGCAGCCGCGTGCGCAGCGAGTTCATCGAGGACATGGCGCGCCTGGACGAACGTTTCATCACCCTGCTGCGCATGGAGCAGGTGCTCTCGGTCGAGCAGATCGCAGCCATGGCCGGCCTGCGCAACGAATCCCTTTCCCCCTCTGCAGACGTGCGCTGACGCGCAGGAGCCCTGCCATGACCATCAGCAAGAAAATGACCCTCCTGGTTCTCTCGGCCCTGCTCGGCATCCTGCTGCTGTCGGGTGTGTCCTACCAGCAGATGAACCAGGTGTTCAACGCCGCCAACTTCGGCAACGTCAACTCGGTGCCCGCAATTACCGCCCTGGCCAAGCTCGGCACGGCGGTGAACATGCAGGTGCAACTGGTCTACGAACATGTACTGAGCGCCGACGACCAGGCCATGGATGCCGTGGACAAGCGCATCGCCGGCAATCGTGGCGACATCCAGGCCGCCCTCGACGACTACGCCGCGACCATCAGCGACGAGCAGGACCAGCAGCTCTTCGACACCGAGCATCAGGGCATCGACAACCTCCTCCAGGGCATCGACAAGGCGCTGGCCCTGTCGCGCCAGCACAAGGACGAGGCCGCGCGCGAATCCATGCTCGAATTGCAGCACGCGGTCATCGACCCGCTGCGCAGCGCCATCGGCAAGCACCGCGACTACAACATCGCCATGGCCAACGACGGCAGCCAACAGGCCCAGGCCAGCCTGCAGCACGCCACCTGGATCGCCATCGTCGTCTCGCTGGCCACCCTGCTGGTCATCGGTCTGTTCGGCGCTTTCATCACCCGCAACCTGCTGCGTCAGCTCGGCGGTGAACCGGCCTACGCGGTGGAAGTGGTCAGCCGCATCGCCGCCGGCGACCTCAACACCGAGGTCAGCACCCGAGACGGCGACACCAGCAGCATGCTGGCCGCGATCAAGGGCATGAGCGAGAAACTGGCGCAGATCATCGGCGAAGTGCGCAGCAATGCCGATGCCCTCACCAGTGCCTCCGAACAGATCTCCGCCACGGCCCAGAGCATGAGCCAGGGCGCTTCCGAACAGGCCGCATCGGTGGAGGAAACCAGCGCCTCGATGGAGCAGATGTCCGCCTCCATCGCGCAGAACACCGAGAACGCCAGGGTCACCGATGGCATGGCCGGCAAGGCCGCGCGCGAGGCCGATGAAGGTGGTCAGGCCGTGCGCGACACCGTGGCGGCGATGAAGACCATCGCCGAGAAGATCGGTATCGTCGATGACATCGCCTACCAGACCAACCTGCTGGCCCTCAACGCCGCCATCGAGGCCGCCCGCGCCGGCGAGCACGGCAAGGGCTTCGCGGTGGTCGCCGCCGAGGTGCGCAAGCTGGCCGAGCGCAGCCAGGTGGCCGCGCAGGAAATCAGCGAAGTGGCCAAGAGCAGCGTGTCGCTGGCCGAACGCGCCGGCAGCCTGCTCGACCAGATGCTGCCGTCGATCGGCAAGACCTCCGACCTGGTCCAGGAAATCGCCGCCGCCTCCGAGGAACAGAGCGCCGGCGTCGGCCAGATCAACTGCGCGATGACCCAGCTCAGCGACATCACCCAGCAGTCCGCCTCCGCCGCCGAGGAACTGGCCGCCACCGCCGAGGAAATGAGTGGCCAGGCCGAACAGCTGCAGCAACTGATGGACTTCTTCAAGGTCTCGGCCGCCCGCGCCCCGCTCCTCGCCCCTCGCCAGCCGGCGCGCAGCCGCAGCGCCAGCGAAGCCGGTAGCGAGCTGCTCGAGCAGATGATCCCCAGCGGTTTCATTCGCTTCCAGTCCTAGCCCCCAGCCGGGCACCTGCGGGTGCCCGAGGAGCGACCCATGCCCAGTTTCAACCCGGCCACGGCGCCAGACACCACCCAGCAATACCTGACCTTCAGCCTCGGCGAGGAACTCTTCGCCGTCGGCACGCGCAACGTCCGCGAGATCATCGAGTACGGCCGCCTGACCCCGGTGCCGCTGATGCCGGCGAGCATCCTCGGCGTGATCAACCTGCGTGGCGGCGTGGTGCCGATCATGGACCTGCGCCAGCGCTTCGGTCAGCAGCAGACCCAGATCGGACGACGCAGCTGCATTGTCATCCTCGAGGTGGTCCGCGAGCAGATGCAGCAGGTCATCGGCATCGTCGTCGAGGCGGTCAACGCGGTGCTGGAGATTCCCGAGCAGGACATCGAGCCCGCGCCCAGCTTCGGCAGCCATATCCCCACCGACTTCCTGCTCGGCATGGGCAAGCTCGACGAGCGCCTGGTGGTGCTGCTGGACATCGGCCGGATTCTCTCGCTCGCCGACCTGCGCCAGCTCGCCACTGCCGCCGCACAACCCGAACCGGCCTGACCCTGGAGCGGCGCCATGACAGCCCTGAGCCTGAACAACCGCGAATTCCAGCAGTTCCGCGACATGATCCACGAAATCGCCGGCATCGCCATGAGCGACGCCAAGCGCCAGCTGGTGGCCGGACGCCTGAGCAAGCGCCTGCGCCATTTCGAACTGAGCAGCTATGGCGACTACTTCCAGCTGCTGATGAAGGACAAGGCCGAGTTGCAAACCGCAGTCGACCTGCTGACCACCAACGAAACCTACTTCTTCCGCGAGCCGAAGCACTTCGAATTCCTCCGCGAGCGCCTGCAGGACGACCTGCGCAGCAGCCAGCCGCTGCGCGTCTGGAGCGCCGCCTGCTCCAGCGGCGAGGAGCCCTACACCCTGGCCCTGCTGCTGGCCGACTGCCTGCCGTCGCGACCCTGGGAGATCCTCGCGTCGGACATCAGCACGCGCATCCTCGACAAGGCACGCACCGGCATCTATCCGGAAGAGGACGCCAGCGGCATCCCCCGCGAGCTGCTGCATCGCCACTGCCTGCGCGGCACCGGCAGCCACAGCGGCATGTTCACCCTGGAGCCGGCATTGAAGCGGCGCATCGGCTTCCGCCAGATCAACCTCAACAACGCCCTGCCGGACGTCGGTGTGTTCGATGTGATCTTCCTGCGCAACGTGATGATCTACTTCGACCCGCCGACCAAGCGCCAGGTGGTGCAACGTCTCTGCGCACGGCTGCGTCCCGGTGGCTACTTCTTCGTCAGCCACTCCGAAAGCCTGCACGGCATCAGCGACGAGTTGCAGTCGCTGCGCCCCTCGATCTATCGCAAGCCCCATGCATAACCCGGACGGCGTCATCGAAGTGCTCCTGCAGCCAGGTGACCTGTACTTTGGCGACCGCCGCACGCGCATCCGCACGCTGCTCGGTTCCTGTGTGTCGCTGGTGCTGTGGCACCGCGGCGAACGCATCGGCGGCATGTGCCACTACATGCTGCCCAGCCGCCGCCACCCCGGCAGCCGGCTCGATGGGCGCTACGCCGACGAGGCCCTGCACCTGCTGCTGGAGAAGATCCGCGCCAGCGGCAGCCAGCCGCAGGACTACCGCATCAGCCTGTTCGGTGGCGGCAACATGTTCGGCGAGCTGTGCCAGCGCAACATCGGCCAGAGCAACGTACGCGCCGGCCTGGAGCTGCTCGCCGCCCACGGCCTGAAATGCCATGAACGGCATGCCGGTGGCGATGGCTACCGCAACCTGATTTTCGATGTCTGGAGCGGGCACATCGCACTGCGTTGCCCCACGTCCCAACAGATCGCCACCCGGCGCTACGAGGCCCCCACGCCATGAAGAACACCAAGGTGTTGATCGTCGACGACTCCGCAGTCGTCCGCCAGGTACTGAGTGCCGGCCTTGCCGAACACACGGGCATCGAAGTCATCGGTGCCGCCGCCGACCCCCTGTTCGCCATGGACAAGATGCAGCGCAACTGGCCCGACGTGATCGTGCTAGACGTGGAGATGCCTCGCATGGACGGCATCTCCTTCCTGAAGAAACTGATGGCCGAGCGCCCGACCCCGGTGGTGATCTGCTCCACCCTGACGGAGAAGGGTGCCGCCACCACCATGGAGGCCCTGGCCGCCGGCGCGGTGGCCATCGTCACCAAGCCGCAGGCCGGGCTGCGCCAGTTCCTCATCGAAGCCACCGAAGAGCTGGTCGGCGCCATCCGTGCGGCGGCCCAGGCCCGTCTCAAGCGCCTCGGCCCGGCAGCGCCGGCGGTGCAGCCCAAGCTCAACGCCGATGCCATCCTGCCTGCCGCCAGCAGCGGCGCCATGACCCGCACCACCGAGCGCATCATCGCCATCGGCACCTCGACCGGCGGCACCCAGGCACTGGAACACGTGCTCACGGCACTGCCACGGGTCTGCCCCGGCATCGTCATCGTCCAGCACATGCCCGAGCGCTTCACCGCCGCCTTCGCCGAGCGCCTCAACGGCCTGTGCCAGATCGAGGTCCGCGAGGCCCGCAACGGCGACCGGGTCATGCCCGGTCGCGCCCTGATTGCCCCTGGCGGGCGCCACATGCTGCTCAAGCGCAGCGGCGCCCAGTACGTGGTCGAAGTGGTCGACGGCCCGCCCGTCAGCCGCCACAAGCCCTCGGTGGACGTGCTGTTTCGCTCCACCGCCCGCGCCGCCGGCGCCAACGCCACCGGCATCATCATGACCGGCATGGGCGACGACGGCGCGCGCGGCCTGCGCGAGATGCACGAGGCCGGCGCCATCACCTACGGCCAGGACGAAGCCACCTGCGTGGTCTACGGCATGCCCAAGGAAGCCAGGAAACTGGGGGCGGTCGACCGCGAAGTGGCCCTGGAGCAGATTCCCGCCTGCATCCTGCGTAACGAACGCGGCTGAGCGGCCTTTGCCCGTCTGCCTCGGCGGGCGTAGAATCGAGCGATTGCTCGCCGGCATCACCGGCGGGCTCGTGAGCCCCGGCCGCGCGAGAGGAGATCCCGTCTCGTCATGCAGCCCCCCTACATGCGGCGATCAGCTGCCCGACGACGCTCACCGCACACACCTCCGAATTAGCCGCAGGACCCGACCATGCCTGATTACCGCTCGAAGACCTCCACCCACGGCCGCAACATGGCCGGCGCCCGCGCCCTGTGGCGCGCCACCGGGATGAAGGACGAAGACTTCAAGAAACCGATCATCGCCATCGCCAACTCCTTCACCCAGTTCGTGCCCGGCCACGTGCACCTGAAGGACCTCGGCCAGTTGGTCGCCCGCGAGATCGAGAAAGCCGGCGGCGTGGCCAAGGAATTCAACACCATCGCCGTGGACGACGGCATCGCCATGGGCCATGACGGCATGCTCTATTCGCTGCCGAGCCGCGAGATCATCGCCGACTCCGTGGAGTACATGGTCAACGCCCACTGCGCCGACGCCATCGTCTGCATCAGCAACTGCGACAAGATCACCCCCGGCATGCTGATGGCCGCCCTGCGCCTGAACATCCCGGTGGTGTTCGTCTCCGGCGGCCCGATGGAAGCCGGCAAGACCAAGCTGGCCAGCCACGGCCTTGACCTGGTCGACGCCATGGTCATCGCCGCCGACTCCAGTGCATCCGACGAGAAGGTCGCCGAGTACGAGCGCAGCGCCTGCCCGACCTGCGGCAGCTGCTCCGGCATGTTCACCGCCAACTCGATGAACTGCCTGACCGAAGCCCTGGGCCTGTCCCTGCCGGGCAACGGCTCCACCCTGGCCACCCACAGCGACCGCGAGCAGCTGTTCCTGCGCGCCGGGCGCCTGGCCGTCGAGCTGTGCCAGCGTTACTACGGCGAAGGCGACGAGTCGGTGCTGCCGCGCAACATCGCCAACTTCAAGGCGTTCGAGAACGCCATGATGCTCGATATCGCCATGGGCGGTTCGACCAACACCATCCTGCACCTGCTGGCCGCCGCCCAGGAAGGCGACGTGGCCTTCGACCTGCGCGACATCGACCGTCTGTCGCGCAAGGTCCCGCAGCTGTGCAAGGTGGCGCCGAACATCCAGAAGTACCACATGGAAGACGTGCACCGTGCCGGTGGCATCTTCTCCATCCTCGGTGAGCTGGCCCGTGGCAGCCTGCTGCACACCGACGTGCACACCGTGCACAGCCCGAACATGGCCGAGGCCATCGCCCAGTGGGACATCACCCAGACCCAGGACGAGGCGGTGCACCACTTCTTCAAGGCGGGCCCGGCAGGCATCCCCACCCAGACCGCGTTCAGCCAGTCGACCCGCTGGGACAGCCTCGACGACGACCGTGCCGAAGGCTGCATTCGCAGTGTCGAGCACGCCTACTCGCAGGAAGGCGGCCTGGCCGTGCTGTACGGCAACATCGCCCTCGACGGCTGCGTGGTGAAGACCGCCGGCGTCGATGAGTCGATCCATGTCTTCGAAGGCACCGCCAAGGTGTTCGAGAGCCAGGACAGCGCGGTTAAAGGCATCCTCGCCGACGAGGTGAAGGCCGGCGACATCGTCATCATCCGCTACGAAGGCCCGAAAGGCGGCCCGGGCATGCAGGAAATGCTGTACCCGACCAGCTACCTGAAGTCCAAGGGCCTGGGCAAGGCCTGCGCCCTGCTCACCGACGGCCGTTTCTCCGGCGGCACCAGCGGCCTGTCCATCGGCCACGCCTCGCCGGAAGCGGCTTCGGGTGGCGCCATCGGCCTGGTGCAGGACGGCGACAAGATCCTCATCGACATCCCCAACCGCAGCATCAACCTGCTGGTATCCGATGAAGAGCTGGCATCGCGCCGCAGCGAACAGGACCAGAAAGGCTGGAAGCCGGCCGCACCCCGTGCGCGCAAGGTGACCACCGCCCTCAAGGCCTACGCCCTGCTCGCCACCAGCGCCGACAAGGGCGCGGTGCGCAACAAGGCGATGCTCGACGGCTGACCCCGCGTTGCGACATGAAAAGCCCGGCCTTGCTGGCGCAGCGTTGTTCATTTGAGGTTGCACAGGTTTGGCTCCCCTCTCCCATTTATGGGAGAGGGGCTGGGGGAGAGGGCTGAAGTGCAGCAAAACTGCCAGTTTCCCCCTCTCCGAACGCGGCCCGCCCTAATCCTCTCCCCAAAGGGGCGAGGGGACTATCGCGGCCGACCAACTCTCAAAGGAACAGCACTACGGCCTTGCTGCCGGGCTTTTTCTTGCCGAAGGTTTTGCATCTGCGCTCGTTCGCCAGCAAGCTGGTGCCTGCATTCTGCTCAGGAGCCCGCCATGCGCATCGGCCTGATCGCCGACACCCACAACCTGCTGCGCCCCGAGGCGCTGGCCGCGCTGCAGGGTGTCGACCATCTGCTGCACGCCGGCGATATCGGCGGGCCGCAGATCCTGGCCGAGCTGGAGCGCATCGCGCCGCTGTCGGTGGTGCGTGGCAACAACGACCAGGACGCCTGGGCCGACACCATCGCCGATCAGCTGACGCTGGACTTCGGTGGTGTCCGGCTGCACATGCTGCACGACCTCAAGCAGCTGGATGTCGACCCGGCTGAGCAGGGCATCGACGTGGTCATCGCCGGCCACTCGCACAAGCCCCTGCAGGAGACGCGCAACGGCGTGCTCTACCTCAACCCGGGCAGCGCCGGACCACGGCGTTTCAAGCTGCCCATTGGGGTGGGCATCCTGCATATCGAAGGCGGCCAGGTAAGGGCCGAGCTGATCACCCTGCCGGCCTGATCCCCCTGCATGCCGGCGTAGGGTGGACGACGCCTCACCCGTCCACCGTCCCACCGACCACCCAAAGGCCCCTTGAAAAACGCCGCCGCCGAGACCATCTAGGCAGGTACCGTTTTTCAATGTCTCGATGGAGATTTTCATGACCCTCGACGAGCTCAACGCCATCCCCGGCGTGACCGCCAAGCCCGACGTCGCCACCGCCGACTTCGTCTACAACCACACCATGATCCGCGTGAAGGACCTGCAGAAATCGCTGGACTTCTACACCCGCGTGCTGGGCTTCACCCTGCTGGAGAAGAAGGACTTCCCCGAAGCCGAATTCAGCCTGTACTTCCTCGCGCTGATTGCCGACAAGTCGCAGATCCCGGCCGACCCGGCCGCGCGCCACCAATGGCGCAAGTCCATCCCCGGCGTGCTGGAGCTGACCTACAACCACGGCACCGAGCAGGACCCGGAGTTCGCCTACCACAGCGGCAACAGCGACCCGCGCGGTTTCGGCCACCTGTGCGTGTCGGTACCGGACATCAAGGCTGCCTGCCAGCGCTTCGAAGAGCTCGGCGTGGACTTCCAGAAACGCCTGACCGACGGCCGCATGCGCGACATCGCCTTCATCAAGGACCCGGACGGCTACTGGGTGGAAATCATCCAGTTCACCGACGTGCAGTGAGCGTCGCGCCCGCGACACCCGACGAGGGGCTGCCTCCTACGAGGCAGCCCCTCGTTCGTCGAGCCACTCAGCTCACGCCAACGTAGCGGTCGGCACGGTGATTGATCGCCAGCACCAGGTTGAGCATCACCGCGCCCAGCACCGACAGCAGCACCTTGTCCGGCGAGACCACGAAGATCGACGCCAGCACGATGCTGGCGTCGATGCCCATCTGTACCGCCCCTGCCCGCAGGCCGAAACGCTCCTGCAGGTACAGCGCGAGGATGTTCACCCCGCCCAGGCTGGCGCGGTGGCGGAACAGCATGAGCAGGCCAAGGCCCATGGCGGCGCCACCGAACAGGGCGGCGTAGATGGCATCGAGCGCGGCGAAGGCGACCCAGTGCGGGGTCAGCTCCGCCAGCAGTGAAACCAGCAGCACCGCACAGCCGGTACGCAGGGTGAAGCCCCAGCCCATGCGCCAGATGCCCAGCAGGTAGAACGGCAGGTTCACCAGACAGAACACCAGGCCGAAGGGCCAGCCGGCCTGGTAGTTGGCCAGGAAGGCGATGCCCACCGTCCCGCCGGTCAGCAAACCGGCGTGGGCGTAGAAGGTGATTCCCAGGGCCACCAGGGCGGTGCCGAACAGCAGCGCCAGGGCATCCTCCCACAGCGGGTGGCGAACGAAGAGTGCGGCGACGGCGCTCGGGCGCTCGTCGACGGGCGATTGCTCAGTCATCGAAAAACCTGCATCAGGGTGCACGAAAGAGGTGATGGCAGAGGCAAGGCGGTGGCCGTCGCGCCGCACGCGGGAAGCGGGTGGCAGGGACGGCCGGCAGTGTCGTTATTGTGTGTCGCGACGTTCCCACACCTCGAAGGCGTAGAAGGGTGTCTCGGCGCTGGCCGGGTGCTCGACGCTGGAGCTCATGTGCCAGTGCGCCTGGTCAACCTCGGGGAAGAAGGCATCACCCTCGGGATCAAGGCCGACCCGCGTCAGGTACAGGCGATCGGCCTGCGCCAGGCCCAGCTCATAGAGCTGCGCGCCGCCGATCAGCATCAGCTCTTCGGCATCCTCTTCACGGGCCCAGGCGTCGGCACGGGCGATTGCCTCTTCCAGGGAGGCGAACACCTCGGCACCTTCCAGGCTCAGGTCCGGCTGGCGACTGACGACGATGTTGAGGCGCCCCGGCAAGGGCCGGCCGAGCGAGTCCCAGGTCTTGCGACCCATGATGATCGGCTTGCCCAGGGTCAGTGCCTTGAAGTGCTTGAGGTCCGCCGGCAGGTGCCAGGGCAGTTGGTTGTCGCGGCCGATGACGCGGTTGTGCGCGAGGGCAGCGATCAGCGAAAGGGGGAGTGTCTTGTTCATGACGGCGAGCATAGCAGAGCGACCAAGTGACGAGCAGCTCACAGCCCGAGCAACCGGCCATCGGTTTGTCGCCGAATCGTCATCGTCCATGCGCCAGGCTTTGCGCTCCCACCCGAGCAAGGAGATGCCGCGATGATATCGAACCTGTTGCGCACAGGACTGCTGTGCGCAGGATTACTGAGCGCTGCACTGCCAGTGCAGGCCGACACCGTGCAGAACGCCATCGACTGGGCCCAGCGCCAACCCGGCACACAGCCACAGCACGCGCATGCTGCGCGCAAGCCGCTGGTGATCGCGCACCGTGGCGCCAGCGGTTACGTGCCCGAACACACCCTGGCCGCCTACGCCCTGGCCGTGCTGCAAGGTGCCGATTATGTCGAGCCGGACCTGGTGATGACCCGCGACGGGCAACTGGTGGCGCGCCATGACAATGAGCTGGGCCTGACCACCGATGTCGCCCAGCGCCCCGAGTTCGCGGCACGCAAGCGCACCCAGACGGTCGACGGCGTCAGCCTGGAAGGCTGGTTCAGCGAGGACTTCACCCTGGCCGAGCTGAAGACGCTGCGCGCCATCGAGCGCATCCCGCAGGTCCGTCCGGGCAATACGCGCTTCGACGGCCAGTTCGAAATCCCGACCCTGCAGGAAATCATCGACCTGGTGAAGAGCCTGCAGCTCAGCCAGCAACGGGTGATCGGCCTGTACCCGGAAACCAAGCACCCCACGCACTTCCAGCAACTCGGCCTGGCCATGGAGAAACCGCTGCTGGCCGTGCTCAAGCGCAACGGCTACGCCAGCGCCAAGGCGCCGGTGTACATCCAGTCCTTCGAGGTGGAGAACCTCAAGACCCTCAGCCGCATGACCTCCATCCGCCTGATCCAGCTGCTGTGGACGGACGGCCAGCCCTATGACCAGCAGGCACTCGGCACCGACCTCAGCTATGCACAGATGATCACGCCCAAGGGCCTGAAAGCCATCGCCCGTTACGCCAGCGGCATCGGTCCGGAGAAAGGCATGATCATCCCGCGTGATGCAGTCGGCAACCTGACCACGCCGACCAGCCTGGTGAGCGACGCCCATGCCGCCAGGCTCAAGGTGCACCCCTATACCTTCCGCGCCGAGAACGCCTTCCTGCCGACAGACCTGCGCAATGGCAGCGATCCGACCGCACGCGGCGACATCGACGCCGAGCTGCGCACCTTCCTCGCCACCGGCATCGATGGCCTGTTCATCGACCAACCGGATATCGCCGTACGCCTGCGCGAACAGCGCTGATTCGCACGGGGGCGGATCAGGGGTTATCCTCAAGCCCTGATCCGCACGACGAGACGCCGCGTGACTGACGCCTCCTCCCCCACCGCCTTTCAACGCCTCTGGCTCAGCGAGACGATCCGCCTGCGCGAGGAACACGCCGGCCCGCTCGAAGATGCCGAGGCCAATCGCCTGGCCCGCGCCGAGCACGGCGATCTGGCCACGCGTATCCAGCAGCGGGCCCTGCTCCTGGCCCGTCGCGATGGTCAGTGGCAAGCCCTGCAGCACTGGCTGCAGGGCGCACGCCTGGCGGGCCTGCTGCTGGCGCTGCTGGCGCTGTTCAGCGGAGCCGGCCTGGCCTTCGCGGCGCTGGGCGACGGACGCCAGCCGGTCAACGTGTTCTGGGCCCTGGGCAGCCTGCTCGGCCTCGACCTGCTGATGCTGCTCGGCTGGCTGGTCGGCCTGCTGCTGACCCGCGACCACCCCGGCGCCCTCGGCCGCCTGTGGCTCTGGCTCAGCGACAAGCTGGCCCGCGATGCCAGTGCCGCCCACCTGGCGCCGGCCCTGTTGCTGATGCTGCAGCGCCAGCGCCTGACCCGCTGGGGCCTGGGCCTGCTGAGCAACGGCCTGTGGACGCTGGCCATGCTCGCCGCCCTGGGTACCGCACTGCTGCTGCTCGCCACACGGCGCTACGGCTTCGTCTGGGAAACCACCATCCTCGGCGGCGACAGCTTCATCGCCATGACCCAGGCCATCGGCGCGCTGCCGGCCCTGCTCGGTTTCAGCCTGCCCGACGTCGCGCTGATTCGCGCCAGCGGCGACGCCGCCATCGCCAGCGAGGTCGCCCGACAGAGCTGGGCCGGCTGGCTGGTCGGCGTGCTGCTGGTCTACGGCCTGTTGCCACGTCTGCTGCTGACGTTGCTGTGCCTGTGGCGCTGGCTCAGCGGCAAGGCAGCGCTGCGCCTGGCACTCGACCTGCCCGGCTACGACCTGCTGCGCCAACGCCTGCAGCCGGACAGCGAGCGCCTCGGCGTCTGCGACCTGGCGCCGGCCACCCTGCACCAGCCGCAAGCCGGCGCCAACCCGCAAGCCGGCAGTGGCGCGTTGCTGCTGGGCCTGGAGTTGGATGAGCGGCGCAGCTGGCCGCCCCTGCAACTGCCCAGTGGCGTCGCCGATGCCGGGGTGATCGACAGCCGCGAGCAGCGCCGCCAGTTGCTCGAACAGCTGACCCGCTTCCCACCCGAGCGCCTGGTCATCGCCTGCGACCCGCAGCGCTCACCGGATCGCGGCAGCCTGGCGCTGCTCGGCGAACTGGCGCGCTGCGCGGCCGCCACGCGCATCTGGCTGCTCTCGCCCGCACCCGGCGCGAGCCTGGACAGCGCGCGCCTGGCCGACTGGCACCAGGCCCTCGACAGACTGGGCCTGCAGCATGGCGACAGCGCTCCACTGAACTGGCTGGAGAGCGGGCATGATTGAACAGGCTCGACGCAGGCTGGATGACGCCTTTTTCATCCACCAGTCGCCACGGTGGATGGGTGAAGCGTCATCCACCCTACAGCCCGTATCCGGGAATGAGCCACAGCCACTTCCCGGATTGCATCCGGGCTACCCGACTGAACTGGCTGGAGAGCGGGCATGATTGAACAGGCTCGACGTAGGGTGGATGACGCTTTTTTCATCCACCAATCGCCGTGGTGGATGGGTGAAGCGTCATCCACCCTACAGTCCGCATCCCCGACCGAGGCCGCGCCATGAGCCCACCGCTGAAACTCGCCCTGGTCGGCCACACCAACGTCGGCAAGACCTCGCTGCTGCGCACCCTGACCCGTGACGTCGACTTCGGCGAGGTCTCGCCACGCGCCAGCACCACGCGCCACGTCGAAGGCGCGCGCCTGTCGGTGGACGGCCAGGCCCTGCTGGAGCTGTACGACACCCCAGGCCTGGAAGATGCCATCGCCCTGCTCGACTACCTGGAACGTCTCGATCGCCCTGGCGAACGCCTCGACGGCCCGGCGCGCCTGACCCGCTTCCTGGAGGGCAGCGAGGCGCGCCAGCGCTACGAGCAGGAAGCCAAGGTGCTGCGCCAGCTGATGGCCTGCGATGCCGGGCTGTACGTGATCGATGTGCGCGAGCCGGTGCTGGCCAAGTACCGCGACGAACTGGCCGTGCTGACCATGTGCGGGCGCCCGCTGCTGCCCGTGCTCAATTTCGTCGCCAGCAGCCAGCACCGCGAAGGCGAGTGGCGCGAGGCCCTGGCGCGTCTCGGCCTGCATGCGCTGGTGGCCTTCGACAGCGTGGCGCCCCCCGAAGACGGCGAGCGCCGCCTGTACGAAAGCCTGGCCCTGCTGCTGGAGCGTTCGCGGGCGCAACTGCAGCGCCTGATCGAGGATCACCAGGCACAGCGCCAGGCCCGCCGCCAGGCTGGCAAGCGCGTGGTCGCCGAGTTGCTGATCGACTGTGCCGCCTGCCGGCGCAGCGTTGCCGCCCAGCCGCTGCTGGAGCAAGGCGCCATCGCCGAACTGCGTGACGCCATCCGCCAGCGTGAGCAGCGCTGCGTCGAGGCGCTGTTGCGCCTGTACGCCTTCCGCCGCGACGATGCCAAGGCCACGGACCTGCCCCTGCTCGACGGCCGCTGGGGTGACGACCTGTTCAACCCGGAAACCCTCAGGCAACTCGGCATCAAGGTCGGCGGCGGCATGGCAGCAGGCGCCGCGACCGGGGTCGGGGTCGACCTGCTGGTCGGCGGCCTGACCCTCGGCGCAGCGGCGGCACTGGGTGCGCTGATCGGTGGCAGTGCGCAGACCCTGCGCAACTACGGGCAACGCCTGAAAGGCAAGCTGCAGGGCCAGCGCGAACTGACCGTCGACGACGCCGTGCTGCGCCTGCTCGCCCTGCGCCAGCAACAGCTGCTGGCCGCGCTGGACCGGCGCGGCCACGCCGCCATGGACGCCATCGCCCTCGGCGCCCCGCAGGAAAACCTCTGGCGCCAGGGCAAGCTGCCCGCCCCGCTCAACGTCGCACGCGCCCACCCGCAATGGTCGTCGCTCAACCCCGGCGCACGCCTGGAGGACGCCGAACGCCAGGAGCAGGTGCAGCGACTGGCCGCGCAACTGGCCGAGGCATGAAGAGCCTGAACGTCCTCACCACGCTGCGTCGCTGGCTGCAGCGCAGACGGCTCGAGCGCACGCCGGTGGACACGGCCGATCACGTCTCGGTGGAGATGATCGACAGCGAACTCGGCGACCGCATTCTCGACAGCCTGAAGACAGAGGGCTGGCGGCAGGTCGCGCAATACAGCCCGCTGGCCTTCGACAAGGGCATCGACTACGACAGCTACCGCCTGCGCCGGGGCCTGGATGAGCTGAGGCTGGAGTGGGACAACTGGCTGGAATGGAGGATCAGCGGGCCGCGCGAAATCATCGACGAGATCGCGCGACGCTTCCCGCTGCAGACCGAACCCCAGGCGACGCCTGAGGTGCCGCCTCAGAGTTCCTCGCCCAGGTAGTCGCTCACCGTCCGCGGCCACTGCGGATCATCCATGATGCCCAGCACCGCGCGGCTGATCGGCTCGCGCAGCGGGCTGCCGCTGCGCACCAGGAAGCCGTAGCTCTGGTTCTCGAAGGTGCCGGGCAGCACTTGCAGGCGCGCACCGACCAGCTCGCGGTTGCGGTATTGCAGGATGGGTTTGTCGTAGACGATGGCGTCGGCCTCGCCCTGCTGCACGGCCTGCAGCGCCTTGCCCAGGCTCGGGTAGTCGCTCTGGCGGATACGCTGCTCCTGCAGCCAGTGCGAGCTGGCCGTGCGCTGCACGCTGGCGACATGCGCGCCTTGCAGGTCGCCAGGGCCCTGGATGGCGCCCTGCAGATTGCTCACGGTCAGGGCCGTGGTCATTGCTGCGGTGAAGGTCGAGACCATGATCAGTGCGGCGAACATCCACACCACCGCGACCAGCCGGCCGCCCAGCGTCACCGGCGACTTGTCACCGTAGCCGACGGTGGTCATGGTCACGGCAGCCCACCAGAAGCCATCGCCCAGGCCGCGCACCGGCTCCTCGGGGAACTGCTCGCGGTTGCGCCGGCGCTCGAAGAACCAGATCAACGCCCCCACCAGCATCAGCACTGCGGCCAGGCCCAGCACCACGCTGATGAACCGCCAGGAGAACAGGCGCTTGAAGGTCGTCCACCAGCCCGCCGAGGCGGTAGCCGGCACCGCGATGGCGAGGCCGGTGAAGTAGAACGGATGGGTGAAGTCGAAGCGCGCCTCGCGCTCGGGGGTCATGGTCATCGCCCCGACCACGACATCGACCTTGCTCTGCTCGAGACTGTCGAGCAGGCGATCGAAGGGCATCGCCTCGTACTGGAAGGCATAGCCGTTCTTTTCGGCGATGGCATTCCACAGATCGATGCTGATGCCACTCCAGCTGCCGTCGTCGTGCTTGATCACGAACGGCGGCACTTCGGTGATGCCGACCCGCAGCGGCGTGGTCTCGGCGTGACTCGTCAAACAACTGCAGATCAGCAGCAGGGCCAGTGCGATGCGGCTCACGGGGGACTCCCTTTTCACTCGTTGAGGGAAAAGGGTAGCAAATTGCCCCCGCCTGCGGGCCTGCCTCAGACCGCGACCGGCGCCTTGATGTGCGGATGGGCCTCATAACCGACCAGTTCGAAGTCCTCGAACCTGAACGCCAGCAGGTCCCTGACCTCGGGGTTCAGCTTCATGCTCGGCAGCGGCAGCGGCTGACGGGTCAGCTGCAGGTCGGTCTGTTCGATGTGATTGGCGTACAGGTGGCAGTCACCGCCGGTCCAAATGAACTCGCCCGGCTGCAGGCCGCAGACCTGCGCCACCATCAGCGTCAGCAGGGCGTAGCTGGCGATGTTGAAGGGCACGCCGAGGAAGATGTCCGCCGAGCGCTGGTAGAGCTGGCAGGACAGCTTGCCGTCGGCGACGTAGAACTGGAACAGCGCGTGGCAGGGCGGCAGCGCCATCTGCTCGACCAGCGCCGGGTTCCAGGCCGAGACGATCAGACGGCGCGAGTCCGGGTTGCTGCGGATCATCTCGACCAGCTTGCTGATCTGGTCGATGGACTCGCCGTTGGGCGCCGGCCAGCTGCGCCACTGGTAGCCGTAGACCGGGCCGAGGTTGCCGTTCTCGTCGGCCCACTCGTCCCAGATGCTGACGCCGTTGTCCTTGAGGTACTTGATGTTGGTGTCGCCCTGGAGGAACCACAGCAGCTCGTGGATGATCGAGCGCAGGTGGCACTTCTTGGTGGTGACGATGGGGAAGCCGTCGGCCAGATCGAAACGCATCTGGTAGCCGAACACGCTGTAGGTGCCCGTGCCGGTACGGTCTTCCTTGAAGGTGCCGTGCTCACGCACGTGGCGCATCAGGTCGAGGTACTGTTTCATCAGGCGGCTCCTTGTACGGGCTGGCGCTTGTAGGCGTAGGCGATCAGGCCGATGCCGCCGAGGATCATCGGCAGGCAGAGGATCTGACCCATGGTCAGCCAGCCCCAGGCCAGGTAGCCGAGCTGGGCATCCGGCACGCGGACGAACTCGACGATGAAGCGGAACACCCCGTAACAGGCGGCGAACATCCCGGATACGGCCATGGTAGGACGCGGTTTGCGCGAGTAGAACCAGAGGATGACGAACAGCGCCACGCCTTCCAGGGCGAACTGGTACAGCTGCGACGGGTGCCGCGCCAACTGTTGCGGATCGGTGGGGAAGACCATCGCCCAGGGCACGTCACTGGCCTTGCCCCACAGCTCGGCGTTGATGAAGTTGCCGATACGCCCGGCACCGAGGCCGATCGGCACCAGCGGCGCGATGAAGTCCATCAGCTCGAAGAAACTCTTGCCGTTGCGCTTGCCGAACCACCAGGTCGCCAGCATCACCCCGATCAGGCCGCCATGGAAGGACATGCCACCCTCCCAGACCCGCAGGATCTTCGCCGGCTCGGCGAGGTAGGCGGACAGGTCGTAGAACAGCACATAGCCGAGGCGTCCGCCGAGGATCACCCCCATGGCCACCCAGAACACCAGGTCGGACAGCTTGTCCTTGTTCCAGCTCGCGTCGAAGCGTGCCAGACGACGCGAGGCCAGCCACCAGGCGCCACCGATGCCGATCAGGTACATCAGGCCGTACCAGTGGATTTTCAGGGGACCGAGGGCGATGGCCACCGGGTCGATCTGCGGATAAGGCAGCATCCAGGACTCCTTAGATGAGAAAACTCAGGCCCACGCTGAACAGCAGCAGGGCAAACAGTCGCTTGAGCAGACGCGGCGACAGGCGATGTGCCAGGCGCGCGCCGATACGGGCAAAGAACATGCTGGTCACGGCGATCCCCAGCAAGGCCGGGAGATAGACGAAGCCCAGGCTCCACTGCGGCAGATCCGCTTCGTTCCAGCCTGTGTAGACGAAGCTCAGCGCCCCGGCGATGGCGATCGGCAGGCCGCAGGCCGCCGAAGTCGCCACAGCCTGCTGCATCGGCACGCTGCGCCAGACCAGGAACGGCACGGTCAGCGAACCACCGCCGATACCGAAGATCGCCGAAGCCCAGCCGATCACCCCGCCCGCCACCGTCAGCGTGGGCTTGCCTGGGACACCGCCGCTGGCCTTGGGTTTCAGGTCCAGCACCATCTGCACGGCGATGACGATGGCGAAGGTACCGATGATCTTCTGCAGCAGCGGCCCCTGGATCAGCGCGGCGGTCATGGCCCCCAGCGCCGCCCCCAGCAGAATGCCGCCGGTCAGCCAGCGAAACAGCGGCCAGCGCACGGCACCCATGCGGTGATGCGCCAGCAGCGAGTTGATCGAGGTGAAGACGATGGTCGCCAGGGACGTGCCGACCGCCAGGTGGGTGAGGATCTCCGGCGCCATGCCCTGCGAACTGAAGCTGAACACCAGTACCGGCACGATGATCAGGCCGCCGCCCACGCCGAACAGGCCGGCCAGCACACCGGCGGCCGCACCGAGCACCAGGTAGAGCAGCAGTTCCATCGACACCCCCGAAAACAAAGCGGCATGGTAGCGGAAATGCCCACTCAGCGGCATACGGATCGACGGAACGGTTGCCGCTTTCCCCCCAGCTCGCTAGCCTGCCAGGCTCTGCCATCAGAGGAACTCTCATGTGCCTGATCGTCTTCGCCTGGCAGCCGCAGGGCGCCATGCCCTTGCGCCTGGCAGCCAATCGCGACGAATTCTACGCGCGCCCCAGCGCCGCGCTGAGTGAATGGCAGGAGGCCCCGGGCGTATTCGCCGGGCGCGATCTGCAGGCCGGCGGGACCTGGCTGGGCATCACCGCCGAGGGCCGCTTCGCCGCCCTGACCAATATCCGCGACCCGGGGCAGAAGATCGGCCCGCGCTCGCGCGGCGAACTGACCGCCGACTACCTGCGCGGCCAGGCCGCGCCACAGGCCTACCTGGAAACCCTGATGGCGCGGGCAGCCGACTATGCCGGCTTCAACCTGCTGCTCGGGGATGCGACTCAGCTCTGGTACTTCAACTCCCAGGAAAGGCAGGCGCATCGCCTGCAAGCCGGCGTCTACGGCCTGTCCAACGCCGGGCTGGACACCCCCTGGCCCAAACTGCTGCTGGCCAGAAGCACCCTGCAGGCGCGTCTCGATAGCGCTGACGAGGAGCTGCTGGCGCTGCTGGCCGACCACAGCCAGCCAGCGGAGCACCTGCTACCGGATACCGGCATCGGCCTGGCCACGGAGCGCCTGCTGTCGAGCGTGTTCATCGCCAGCGCCGCCTACGGCACGCGCGCCAGCACCGTGCTGAACCTTGGTCAGGATGGGCACTGGAGCATCGTCGAACGCAGTTTCGGGCCGCACGGCGCCGTGTTGGGCGAAGTCAGGGTAAGCAGGTAGCCCGGATGCAATCCGGGGAGCTTCCGTGCGCAGTGGTCCCGGATTGCATCAGGCCCAGGGATGACGCGCCCGCAGGCGCGCCGTTCACGCCTGGATGTTGGACGCCGGGTTGATCACCCTACCCAGGCCGAGGTTGCGCAGCGCCAGATGCAGGGTGCTGTAGATCAGGTGCGGGTTGTCCATGCTCATCACCTGGCCCAGCAGTTCCCTGGCCTTGCTCTGGGTGATCTGGCGCAGCAGCCATTTCACCTTGGGCAGGTTGGTGGCGTTCATCGACAGCGAGTCAAAGCCCATGGCCAGCAGCAGCACCGCCGCCGCCGGGTCACCGGCCATCTCGCCGCAGATGCTCACCGGCTTGCCCTCGGTATGCGCATCGTTGACCACCTTCTGCAGGGCCTGCAGCACCGCCGGGTGGAGGAAGTCGTAGAGATCGGCCACCCGCGGGTTGTTGCGGTCGACCGCCAGCAGGTACTGGGTCAGGTCGTTGGAGCCGACCGAGAGGAAGTCCACCTGGCGCGCCAGCTCGCGCGTCTGGTAGACGGCGGCGGGAATCTCGATCATCAGGCCGATGGGCGGCAACGGCACATCGGTGCCCTCGTCACGGACCTCGCCCCAGGCACGGTGGATCAGGTGCAAGGCCTCTTCCAGCTCCTGCGTGCCGGAGATCATCGGCAACAGGATGCGCAGGTTGTTCAGGCCCTCGCTGGCCTTGAGCATGGCACGCGTCTGCACCAGGAAGATTTCCGGGTGATCGAGGGTCACACGGATGCCACGCCAGCCAAGGAAGGGGTTCTCTTCCTTGATCGGGAAATAGGACAGCGCCTTGTCCCCGCCGATGTCCAGGGTGCGCATGGTCACCGGCAGCGGATGGAAGGCCTGCAACTGCTCACGGTAAGTGGCCAGCTGCTCCTTCTCGCTGGGGAAGCGCTCGTTGATCATGAACGGCACTTCGGTGCGATACAGGCCCACGCCCTCGGCCCCGCGCTGCTGGGCGCGGGCGACGTCGGCGAGCAGGCCGGTGTTGACCCACAGCGGCATGCGCTGGCCGTCGAGGGTTTCGCAGGGCAGCGCGCGCAGGGCATCGAGCCCTTCGGTGAGCTGGCGCTCCTCCTCGACCACATCGGCGTACTGCTTGCTCAGCAGCTCGCTGGGGTTGGTGAAGACTTCGCCGTGGTAGCCATCGACGATCAGCTTGATACCGTCGATCTTCGAATACGGCAGGTCGACCACGCCCATGACCGTGGGAATGCCCATGGCGCGAGCGAAGATGGCAACATGGGAGTTGCCCGAGCCGGTCACCGAGATCAGGCCGGCCAGCTTGCCTTCCGGCACTTCGCCGAGCATCGCCGGCGACAACTCCTCGCTGACCAGAATGGTGTTGTCGGGGTAGACCAGCGAGGTCTTGCGCTCTTCCTGCAGGTAGGCGAGCAGACGCCGGCCCAGGTCGCGCACGTCGGAGGCGCGCTCACGCAGGTAGGCGTCGTCCATCAGCTCGAAGCGCTTGACGTGGTCGAGCACCACCTGGCGCAGGGCGCCCTGCGCCCACTGGCCACTCTTGATGACCTTGCGCACCTCGTTACCCAGGGCGGCGTCATCGAGCATCATCAGGTAGACATCGAACAGCGCGCGTTCTTCCTTGCGCAACTGGGTCGCGAGCTTCTCGGACAGCTCCTGCATGTCCTCGCGCACCCAGCCCAGCGCCTTGTCGAACAAGGCCAGTTCGGCGTCGATGTCATCGACGTTGCGGTCCGGTACTACATTCAGATCGGCCGGGGGCAGCACCACGACAGCGGTCCCCACCGCTGCCCCCGGCGCACCCGGCACGCCGACGAACTTGGCCTCCTGCACGCCCTTGCCCTGGCGCCCCAGGCCGCGAATCGAGCCAGTGGCCTCGGCGTGGGCGATCACGCCGGCGAGCTGGGCGCTCATGGTCACCAGGAAGGCTTCCTCGCCTTCGTCGAACTGGCGACGCTCCTTCTGCTGCACCACCAGTACGCCCATGACCCGGCGATGGTGGATGATCGGCGCACCGAGGAAGGAGGCGAAGCGTTCCTCGCCGGTTTCGGCGAAGTAGCGATAACGCGGGTGGCTGGCGGCGTCTTCGAGGTTCAGCGGCTCCTCACGGGTACCGACGAGGCCGACCAGGCCTTCGTTGGGCGCCATGCTGACCTTGCCGATGGAGCGCTTGTTGAGGCCCTCGGTGGACATCAGGACGAAGCGATTGCTTTCCGGGTCGAGCAGATAGACCGAGCAGACCTGGCTGCCCATCGCTTCCTTGACCCGCTGCACAATGATCGACAACGCCGCCTTGAGATCCTTGGCGGCGTTCACTTCCTGGACGATCTTGCGCAGCGTATTGAGCATGCTCGATTGGGGTCCGTATCAGTCGCGCACTATCAGGCGCGGGGCGAGTTCCTTGAGCGCGCGGCGATAGACCTCGCGCTTGAATGTGACCACCTGGCCCAGCGGGTACCAGTAGCTGACCCAGCGCCAGCCATCGAATTCGGGCTTACCGGTCAGGTCCATGCGTACGCGCTCCTCGGCACCGGTCAGGCGCAGCAGGAACCACTTCTGCTTCTGCCCGATGCACAGGGGCTGGCTGTGCGTGCGCACCAGGCGCTGCGGTAGACGATAACGCAACCAGCCTCGGGTGCAGGCGAGTATCTTCACATCCTGCTCTTCGAGCCCGACTTCTTCATTGAGTTCGCGGTACAACGCCTCTTCGGGCGATTCGCGATCATTGATGCCGCCTTGCGGAAACTGCCAGGCATCCTGATTGATGCGCCTGGCCCAGAGCACCTGGCCGACATCATTGGTCAGGATGATGCCGACATTCGGGCGAAAACCATCAGAGTCGATCACGGCAAGCAACCTCGTACACGCAAGTTCCGGCATTGTTCCACAAAGCCGAGTCCAGCAGCAACGCGGGTTTGGCGGCAGTGGGAAAGCCCGGCCAAAGCGGCTATTCTGGCGCGCCCCACGCGGGTGTTCACGAGGCTGCGAGCGCCGTCAGGCATGGCGAAGCCCGTCGAAAAGAGGCTGTGTACCAGCGGTACATGCACATTTTTCGCCAGGTTCCGCCCCGACCGGGACGAGCGCCGCAGGCTGCAGACGCCCCTAATCCCTTTGAAGAACAGGTACAGAATCGTGCGTTTGGCCCTTTTCGATCTCGACAACACCCTGCTGGCCGGTGACAGCGACCATAGCTGGGGCGAATTCGTCTGCCAGCGCGGCCTGGTCGATGCAGCCGAGTACCTGGCACGCAACGACGCGTTCTACGCCGACTACTGTGCCGGCAAGCTGGACGTGGTGGCCTACCAGAACTTCAGCCAGGCGATTCTCGGGCGCAGCGACATGGCACAACTGGCGCAGTGGCACCGCGAGTTCATGGCCGAAGTGATCGAGCCGATCATCCTGGCCAAGGGCGAGGCATTGCTGGCCGAACACCGCGCCGCCGGTGACAAGCTGGTGATCATCACCGCCACCAACCGCTTCGTCACCGCGCCCATCGCCGAGCGTCTGGGCGTGGACACCCTGATCGCCACCGAGTGCGGCATGCAGGACGGTCGCTACACCGGCCAGATCACCGGCACCCCCTGCTACCAGGGCGGCAAGGTGACCCGCTTGAACGCCTGGCTGAGCGAGACGGGCCACAGCCTGGACGGCGCCTATTTCTACAGTGATTCGCGCAACGACCTGCCGCTGCTGGAGGCCGTGGCCAACCCGGTGGCCGTGGACCCGGACGACGTGCTGCGCGCCACCGCCAGCGAGCGTGGCTGGCCGGTGATCTCGCTGCGCTGAGTACGGACTGAAGCTGGCTTCGCGGCTGGAGCCGCTCCTACGGAGGCCATCGCCAGCCGCAGCCGTGTAGCCCGGATGCAATCCGGGCCACTCTGCTCAGACGGGCTTGGCGCCCATCAGCGCCATGATGGCGATCAGCAGCACGAGAATCAGCCCGGCATAGATCAGGCACAGGCGCTTCAGCGAAGTGGGCGCTGGCGCATCGCCCAGCGCGCGCCAGACGGCCAGACGCCCGGCCAGCAGCAAGCCGAGCAGCATCATCACGCCATAGAGGATGCTGCCCAGCAGCAGCCAGGTCTGCCCCAGCGGCCAGCCGGCGGCGTTCACCAGCCAGTAGCCACTGAGCGGCAGGCTCAGCGCCAGCACGGCAAAGGCAGGCAGGCTGAACAACAGGGTCACGCGCAGCTTGCGCGCCAGCACGGCGGCATCACCGCCGCGCTGCGCCTTGAACAGCATGAACGCGTGCGCGATCAGGCCGAGCAGCAGCAACACGCCAGGGGCGCTGTGAAGAATACGAACCAGCAGATAGTGCTCCATCGAGGCTTCCTTTTTAGGTAGGGCGGGTGCAACCCGCCAACGCGCTCCGGCGGGTTACCCCCGCCCTACGGGTTCGAAAGTATCAGCCGAGAAACAGGCGATAAGCGGGGTTTTCGCTCTCGTCCCAGTAGGGATAGCCGATGGCGTCCAGGGCTGCCGGAACCAGGTGCCGCTCATCGTCAGGCACCTGCAGGCCAGCCACCACGCGACCGTCGGCGGCGCCATGGTTGCGATAGTGAAACATCGAGATGTTCCAGCGCCCACCCAGCTTCTGCAGGAAGTTGAACAGCGCGCCCGGCCGCTCGGGGAACTCGAAGCGCAGCACCATCTCGTTGCTCACCCCGGCCGAATGACCGCCGACCATGTGGCGGATGTGCAGCTTGGCCAGTTCGTTGTCGGTCAGGTCCAGCACCGGGAAGCCCTGCGCACGCAGGCCCTCGACCAGCGCCTGGCGCGGATCGTTCTCCGGATGGGTCTGCACGCCGACGAAGATGTGCGCCTCGCGGTCGGTGTGATAGCGGTAGTTGAACTCGGTGATCTGGCGCTTGCCCACCGCCTCGCAGAAGGCCTTGAAGCTGCCCGGCTGCTCGGGGATGGTCACGGCGATGATCGCCTCGCGCTTCTCGCCCAGCTCGGCGCGCTCGGCGACGTGGCGCAAGCGGTCGAAGTTGACGTTGGCGCCGGAGTCGATGCCCACCAGCACCGCCCCCTTGGCGCCCTCGCGCTCGACGTACTTCTTGATCCCGGCCACGGCCAGCGCACCGGCAGGCTCGGTGATCGAGCGGGTATCGTCGTAGATGTCCTTGATCGCCGCACAGATCTCATCGGTGCTGACGGTGATCACCTCGTCGACGTGATCCTTGCAGATGTCGAAGGTGTGCTGGCCGATCTGCGCCACCGCCACACCATCGGCGAACAGCCCGACCGTCGGCAGCACCACGCGCTCGCCGGCGGCCAGCGCCGCCTGCAGGCAGTTGGAGTCGTCCGGCTCGACGCCGATCACCTTGATCTCCGGGCGCAGGTACTTCACGTAGGCCGCGATACCGGCGATCAGACCGCCGCCGCCGACCGGTACGAAGATGGCATCGATATGCCCCTGGTGCTGACGCAGCACCTCCATGGCCACGGTGCCCTGCCCGGCGATCACCAGCGGGTCGTCGTAGGGATGGATGTAGGTGTAGCCCTTCTCCTCCACCAGCTTCAGCGAATGGGCCAGCGCCTCGGGGAAGGCGTCGCCGTGCAGCACCACCTTGCCACCCCGCGAGCGCACGCCCTGCACCTTCAGCTCCGGCGTGGTGCGCGGCATGACGATGGTGGCCTTGACGCCCATGTGCTTGGCGGCCAGGGCCAGGCCCTGCGCATGGTTGCCTGCCGAGGCGGTGACCACGCCGCGTGCCAGCTCCTCCGGCGACAGCTGCGCCAGCTTGTTGTAGGCGCCACGAATCTTGAACGAGTACACCGGCTGCAGATCCTCGCGCTTGAGCAGAATCTGGCTGCCCAGTCGCTCGCTGAGCTGACGGGCGGGTTGCAGCGGGGTTTCCACCGCGACGTCATAGACGCGCGAGGTGAGGGTCTTCTTCACGTACTGTTCGAGCATGGCGATTTCGCAGGCGTTCGGGCTTGGGAAGGGACTGCCGAGTCTACCCCAGCGCCGCGCCGGGCGACCATACGAAACACGCGGGTTTTGCCCCCGTCGGCGCAGCACTTGCGGCTATAATTCGCGCCTCAAGTCTCCCTCACTCCCAGGCACAGACCCGCGATGAACCAGGATCAGCTGAAACAGGCCGTGGCCCAGGCCGCCGTCGACCACATTCTTCCCCGCCTCGACAGCAAGAGCATCGTCGGCGTCGGCACCGGCTCCACCGCCAACTTCTTCATCGACGCACTGGCCAAGCACAAGATGGACTTCGACGGCGCCGTGGCCAGCTCGGAAGCCACCGCTGCCCGCCTGAAGGGTCACGGCATCCCGGTCTACGACCTCAACGCCGTCAGTGACCTGGAGTTCTACGTCGACGGTGCCGACGAGAGCGACGAGCACCTCAACCTGATCAAGGGCGGTGGCGCCGCCCTGACCCGCGAGAAGATCGTCGCGGCCGTGGCCAAGACCTTCATCTGCATCGCCGACGCCAGCAAGCTGGTGCCGGTGCTGGGCGTCTTCCCGCTGCCGGTGGAAGTCATCCCCATGGCGCGCAGCCACGTGGCCCGCGAACTGGTCAAGCTCGGCGGCGACCCGGTGTACCGCGAAGGCGTGCTGACCGACAACGGCAACATCATCCTCGACGTGCACAACATGTCGATCACCGATCCGGTGAAGCTGGAAGCCGATATCAACGCCATCGTCGGCGTGGTCACCAATGGCCTGTTCGCCGCCCGCCCGGCCGACCTGCTGCTGCTCGGCACCGCCGAAGGCGTGAAGACGCTCAAGCCCTGAGGCGCCAGCAGGTGCTTCGATCGTGGCCCGCATGACATCCGGGGCAGACGCGTCGGACACCCCCGGATTGCATCCGGGCTACGGCGTCGCCTGATCCAGCAGGCGACGCAGCTCCGCGCTGAGCGGCATCGGCTTGAACGCACTGACCCGCGCCCGCCCGCTGTTGCCGAGCGGTACCCAGAGGCGCGAGAACAGCAACGCCGCCAGGATGCGCGGCAGCTGCCCCAGCACCTCGCGCACATCACCCAGCTGCCAACCGGCGCGCAGCATCAGCCAGTGCGCACGGGCATGCAGCCAGGGACGACGCTGGGTCAGGACATGCGCACGCTCCAGCCAGGGCAGTGCCTCGGCAGCCCGCGCGCCGGCCAGGGCACCCCGGGCCTGGGCGAAGGCCTCGTCGACGGCCAGTTGCCAGTTCTCGTTCATCCTCGATGTCCTCATTTGCTCAGCAGGCGCAGGCCGTTGAACACCACCATCAGGCTCACCCCCATGTCGGCGAACACCGCCATCCACATGGTCGCCTCGCCCGCCAGGGTCATGCCCAGGAAGATCGCCTTGATACCCAGCGCCAGCACGATGTTCTGCAGCAGAATCGCGTGAGTCTGCCGCGACAGGCGGACGAATGCGGGAATCTTGCGCAGATCGTCGTCCATCAGGGCGACATCCGCCGTCTCGATGGCGGTGTCGGTTCCGGCGGCGCCCATGGCGAAGCCAATCTCCGCCCTGGCCAGCGCCGGTGCGTCGTTGATGCCGTCGCCGACCATGCCGACCACCTTGCCCTGCGCCTGCCGCGCCTCGACCCAGGCCAGCTTGTCCGCCGGCAGCAGGTCGCCACGCGCCTCATCGACACCGACCTGCTCGGCGATGGCGGCGGCAGTGTGGGCGTTGTCGCCGGTGAGCATGCAGGTACGCACGCCCAGTTCGTGCAGCTCACCGACCGCCTCGCGGCTGCTCTGGCGCACCGTATCGGCCACGGCGAAGAGCATCAGCGCGCGCTGCTCGTCGCACAGCACCACCACGCTCTTGCCCTGCCGTTCCAGGGTTTCCAGGCGCTCTTCCAGCTGCGCCGAGCAGAGCCCGAGGTCTTCGACCAGACGGTGATTGCCCAGGTACAGCAGGGTACCGTCGACCACCCCCTGGGTGCCCCGCCCCGGCAGTGCCGCGAACGCCTCGACCTCGCGCAGCACCCGCCCCTGCTCCTCGGCGTGCAGGGCCAGCGCCCGCGACACCGGGTGATCGGAACGTGCGGCCAGGCTCGCCGCCCACACGGCGTGCAGCGGCTGCTCCGCCTCCAGCAAGTGGAGGCTGTCGGTCTGCACCGGCTTGCCGTGGGTCAGGGTGCCGGTCTTGTCCAGCGCCAGCATGCCCAGATGACGGCCGTTCTCCAGGTACACGCCGCCCTTGACCAAGATGCCCTTGCGCGCGGCGGCGGCCAGACCGCTGACGATGGTCACCGGGGTGGAGATCACCAGCGCACAGGGGCAGGCCACCACCAGCAACACCAGGGCGCGGTAGATCCAGTCGAGCCAGGCGCCGCCGATGACCAGCGGCGGCAGCACCGCGACCGCCAGGGCGAAGGCGAAGACCGCCGGGGTGTAGATGCGCGAGAACTGGTCGACGAAACGCTGGGTCGGTGCACGCGAGCCCTGCGCCTCCTCCACCGCATGGATGATGCGCGCCAGCGTGGTATCGCGCGCCGCCGCCGTTACGCGGAACTCCAGCGAACCGGCTTCGTTGATGGTGCCAGCGAACAGCGGATCGCCCACGCGCTTCTCCACCGGCAGGCTTTCTCCGGTGATCGGCGCCTGGTTGACCGTCGAGCTGCCGCCGACCACCTCACCGTCGAGACTGATGCGCTCGCCGGGGCGCACGCGCACCAGCGCATCCACGGCGACGCCCTGCACGTCCACCTCCTGCCAGCTGCCGTCGGCCTGCCTGACCGTGGCGCGCGGCGGGGCCAGGTCCATCAGCCCGCGAATGGCGTTGCGTGCCCGGTCCAGCGAGCGCGCCTCGATCAGCTCGGCCAGGGTGAACAGCACCATCACCATCGCCGCCTCGGGCCACTGACCGATGAGCACCGCACCGGTCACAGCGATGCTCATCAGCGCATTGATGTTGAGGTTGCGGTTCTTCAGGGCGATCCAGCCCTTCTTGTAGGTGCTCAGGCCACACAGGCCGATGGCGGTGATGGCCAGCAGCGCCACCAGCCAGTCAGGCCCAAGCGTCGCGAAGTGCACGCCCTCCGAGGCGGTCGCCGCGACAGCAGCCAGCAGCAGCGGCCAGGCGGACTTCTTCACGGGTTCGGCGGCCTGCACCTGCGCAGCATCGTCCTCTTCCAGCTGCGGGGTGAAGCCCAGGCCGCGAATGGCCGGCAACACCTGGGCCAGCGCACCGTCGTCATGGCTGACGGTCAGCACCCGCTGCAGCAGGTTGAACTGCAGCCCCGCCACACCGGGCAGACGCCCCAGCGCATCGCGGATCAGGCGTTCTTCCGTGGGGCAATCCATCTGCTCGATGCGGATGCGCGTATTGACCGCCCCGGCCAGCGGTTCGTCGGAGAACGACGACTGTGCGGCGCCGTGCTCATGCCCGGCATGATCGTGGTCGTGCTCATGACGAACGGGTGACGGTTCGGGCGAATGGTCGCAACAACGACTCATGGCAACTCTCCTTCAAGTGACTGTTGCCGAGTACACACCCTGTAGTCACTATAGGGTCAACCCCCAAAGGAGGCTTGCGCATGAAGATTGGCGAATTGGCGAAGAAGGCCGGCTGCCAGGTCGAGACGGTCCGCTACTACGAGCGCGAGGGCCTGTTGCCGGCACCCGCGCGGAGCGAAGGCAACTATCGCCTGTACGGCAGCGAGCACCTCGAGCGCCTGGTGTTCATCCGCAACTGCCGCACGCTGGACATGACGCTGGACGAGATCCAGCGCCTGCTGTCCCTGCGCGACCTGCCCCACGAGAGCTGCGCCGGCATCAACAGCCTGGTGGACGAACACATCGAGCACGTGGAAGCGCGCATCAACAGCCTGCTCGCGTTGCGCGACCAGTTGAGCGAGCTGCGTGACCGCTGCAACGGCCCGCAGGAGGCCGAGGACTGCGGCATCCTGCGCCAGCTCAACGCCAGCGGCGGCGTGCAGCCGCTGCCGGATGACGGCCACACCCACGTAGGCAAGAGCCACTCGCACTGAGCCTGTCGACCGCGAGCGATCCGCGCATATCGCGGGAACTGGGCTAGGCTTGCTCTGCACAGCGCAACACCCACGGTATGTCACCGGTTCCCAGAGGAAGATACGCATGTCTGGAAAGTTCGAACTGAAGAAGGCCAAAGACGGCCAGTTCTATTTCAATCTGCTGGCCGGCAATGGCCAGGTCATTCTCAGCAGCGAGATGTACAAGGCCAAGGACTCGGCACTCAACGGCATCGACTCGGTCAAGAAGAATGCCCAGCGCGAAGGGGCGTTCGAGACCAAGATCTCGAGTAACGACAAAAACTATTTCGTGCTCAAGGCCACCAACGGCCAGGTCGTCGGGCAAAGCCAGATGTACAGCAGCGCCTCGGCCTGCAAAGGCGGCATCGAGTCCGTGCAGAACAACGCACCCGGCGCCGAGACGGACGACCAGAGCGCCTAGTCTGCCGGCTTCCTGAACAGGTAGAAGAGATTGGGCTCGCTGATCAGGTAGAGATTGCCCGCCTGGTCCGAAGCGATGCCCTCGGCCTGCGGCACGCCGTGCTGCAGGCCATGCTGGCCGCGCAGCAGCGACAGGGTGCTGACCGGCTCACCTGCCGCATTCAGTTCGATCACCAGCCGCGATTCGTCGGACAAGGCCAGCAGGTGGCCGGTGGCCGAATCGAAATCCAGGCTCGACAGGTCACGGACGAACAGGCGCGCGTCGCGTTTCGGGTCGGTGTTGACCTGCAACGCCAGCGGCTTGCTCTCGTCGATGTGCGGGAAACCCAGCACTTCGAAGATCCGCACCGGGTCACGCTCCTTGGCCACCAGCAAACGCTGGCCCTGCGCGTCGTAGGCCAGCCCCTCGAAGCCCTTGTTGCCGTTGCGCCCGATGCCCAGTGACAGCTGCTGGAAGTCGGCGGCGTCGAGCACCGCGGTGTCATCGTCGATCCGCACCTTGACCAGACGCTGCTCGCGCTCGTCGGCGATCACGTAGGTGCCAGGTCCCACGTACTCGATGGCCTCGGGATCGCCGAACCCCTGCAGATCGATCGTGCGCAGGAGCTCGCCCTGCAGGTTCAGCTCGATCACCCTGGCCGGCTTGTTGGTGACGCTGAACAGGCTGCGCCGGTCCGGATCGTAGGTCAGTGCCGAGACGTCGCGGATATCGGCGATGGGCCTGGCCTCGATCACCACCCGGTAGTCGCCGAGCCACAGCGACTGCTCGCGCCACTGCGCGCCATGCTGCCATTCCTGCACCGAGAACCAGGCGCGCTCGAACAGCCGGTACTGCTGGGCCAGCACGGCACCGCCCAGCAGGACGAACAGCAGCAGGTAGAGCCAGGGGTTGATGGAAAGCAGGCGGCGCATGGCGGTTTTCTCTTACGACCACGGAAAAGCCCGCCACAGCATTGCTGCGGCGGGCATGCAGAACGTCACGATCAGTTGATCAGCTCGACCCGGTCGACGTCGATCTCACGGCTGTTGAAGTCCTTGTCGACTTCACCGGTCAGGCGCACCTTGGCGGTTTCCGAGACCTTCTGGGCCGGCCAGTCTTCGTCGTCGATCTCGACCTGAATGGTGCCGGTGGCGTCCTTGAATTCATAGAGCTCATCCTGCAGACGCTTGACGATCTGCCCTTCCAGCACCACCTGGGTATCGTCGGCAGCCTGCAGCGCGGCGGAGACGGTGGTGACCTGCGGCGTGGAGCCGGGGCCGGTGTAGCCGGTGGCGAAAGCGGCAGTGCTGAGCAGCGGCAGGACCATCAGGGCGAGAGCGGTACGTTTCATGGCGTGAACCTCGTTGTTCGTAAGTGACGGGGTCAGATTAGTGCCGCTAGCTGAAGCCAGACTGAATCGGCGCTTAAGCCAAGCTTAATCCGTCACCCCGCTCGGCCAGCCTTCGCGGCGGGCTTGCTGAACACGTAGAACAGGTTGGGTTCGGCGACGATATAGATGTTGCCGTCCTCGTCCATGGCCACGCCCTCGGCCTGCTCGATCCCGTCCTCCAGCCCGTTGAGGCCGCCATTGAGGCTGAGAAAGCTGACCGGCCTGCCGGCACGATCCACTTCCAGCAGCATGCGCGACTCATCGGACAGCACCAGCAGATGGCCGGTACGCCCGTCGACACTCAGCGAGGAGATGTCGCGCAACCCGAGATGCTGCGCCGCCAGGGGCTGCAGCGCCCCGACGCTGCCGTCCTCGCCCGGGAACGGCAAGCTGAACAGGCCCAGCGGCCCACGCTCCTTGCCCAGGATCACGCTGTGGCTGCGCGAATCCCAACCCAGCCCTTCGAAGCCCTTGTTGCCGGCATCGGCGAAGCCCAGGTCGAAGCCGGCAAGACCGGCGGCATCGAGCGCCAGATCATCGTCCTTCAGGGTAAAGGTGGTGAGCTGACGGCGACGTTCGTCGACGATGCCCATCAGGCCGTTGTCCATCACCTCGACGCCTTCCGGGTTGGCGAAGCCTTTCAGCTCGATGCGCCGCAGAATCTCGCCCTGAAGCGACAGCTCCACCAGCAGGGGATGCTTGCCTGTGACGGTGAACAGGGTCCTGGTCGCCGGGTTGTAGGTCAGCCCGGAGGTCTCATCCTTGTCCAGACCGCTCAGGGCCTTGGCCTGGATCACCGCGCGGTAGCCCGGCAGCCACACGCTGGCCAGGCGATCGACCAGGGGCGTGGAGCGCTCCTGCAGCCAGAGCCGGGCACGATCATCCCAATGCTGGGTGAGTACCAGAGCGCCCAGCGCCACGAACGCCAGGGCCGCCAGGCAAAGGCCCTGGCGGCGAATACGCGGGAAGGATGAGGACATCGGCGACTACTCGACTGCATGGGAACGATACGACGTCCACTGTCGCCAGAAGTTGCACCGGCCAGGGCGCAACCCGCTCACGCACTGGCGAGCGGGCCGCAGCGGGACCCGGCTCGACAGTGCGTGCCGAAGCCTTATAGCACGCGGCTGGTGAAACGACTGTGACCGACCAGCTCCAGCACCAGTTCGTCACCCTTGTTCAGTGCGCCGACACCAACCGGCGTACCGGTCAGGATCACATCGCCCGGCTGCAGGGAGAAGTGCCCGGCCATGTGCTGGATCATCGACAGGATGGGGTTGAGCATGTCACGGCTGTTGCCGTCCTGACGGGTCTCGCCGTTGATCTCCAGGCGAATGCCGATGTCGGCCAGGTCCTCGATGGCGTCGCCCGGCACGAACGGCGCCAGCACGCAGGCACCGTCGAAGCTCTTGGCGACTTCCCAGGGGTAGCCTTTCTCCTTGAGCTTGGCCTGGACGTCACGCAGGGTCAGGTCCAGTGCCGGGGCGAACCCGCTGATCGCATCGCGCACTTCCTCGGCATCCGGCTTCTTCGACAGAGGCTTGCCGATCAGCACGGCGATCTCCGCCTCATAGTGCACCGAACCACGCTCCTCGGGGATGCTGAAGCCATCGTCGAGAGGAACCACGCAGGAGCCCGGCTTGATGAACAGCAGCGGTTCGCTGGGTACCGGGTTGTTCAGCTCCCTGGCGTGCTCCGCGTAGTTGCGGCCGATGCAGACGACCTTGCCAAGGGGAAAGTGGACGGTGGTTCCGTCGACGTACTGGTGCTGATAGCTCATCACCGACTCCTGTGTGTTGTTGTTCGTGGATGCCTGGCTTGTGGCCAGAGGTCGTACATTAACCAAGCTCGGGGCGGCCTGCACGGCATACGAAAACGCCCATCGTGTGGATGGGCGTTCGGGTCAGGCGAAGATCTTGCCGGGGTTCATGATCCCGTTGGGATCGAACACCGCCTTGATCGCCTTCATGCAGGCGATTTCCGCCTCGGAACGGCTGTACTGCAGGTAATCGCGCTTGGTCATGCCGACGCCGTGCTCGGCGCTGATCGAGCCGTTGTACTTCTCGACGATCTCGAACACCCACTTGTTGACCACCGCGCACCTGGCGAAGAAGTCTTCCTTGCCCAGCGCCTCGGGCTTGAGGATGTTCAGGTGCAGGTTGCCGTCGCCGATATGGCCGTACCAGAGCACGTCGAAGTCCGGGTAGTTGGCCGAGACGATGTCGTCGATGTCCCTGAGGAACGACGGCACCTGGCCGACCGTGACGGAAATGTCGTTCTTGTACGGCGTGAAGTGGCTGATGGTCTCGGAGATGTACTCGCGCAGCTTCCACAGGTTTTCCAGCTGCTGCTGGCTCTGGCTCATCACGCCGTCGAGGACCCAGCCCTGCTCGACGCAATGCTCGAAGGTGGCCAGGGCCCCGTTGGCCACGTCCTCGTTGAGCGCCTCGAACTCCAGCAGGGCATAGAACGGCGTGCGACTCTCGAACGGCGCCGGCACGTCGCCACGGGCGAGGATCTTGTCCAGACACTTGTCGGAGAAGAACTCGAACGCGGTCAGGTCGAGCTTGCCCTGGAAGGCATGCAGCACCGGCATGATCGAGTCGAAGTCGGGTGTGCCGAGGACCATCGCGGTGAGGTTCTTCGGCGCGCGCTCCAGGCGCATGGTGGCTTCGACGACGAAGCCCAGGGTGCCCTCGGCGCCGATGAACAGCTGGCGCAAGTCGTAACCGGTGGCGTTCTTGATCAGGTCACGGTTGAGTTCGAGCAGCTCGCCGCTGCCGGTGACGACCTTCAGGCCGGCGACCCAGTTGCGCGTCATGCCGTAGCGAATCACCTTGATACCGCCGGCATTGGTGCCGATGTTGCCGCCAATCTGGCTGGAACCCGAGGAGGCGAAGTCCACCGGGTAGTACAGGCCCTGCTCCTCGGCGAACAGCTGCAGTTGCTTGGTCACCACGCCCGGCTGGCAGACCACGGTGCGGTCGTACTCGTTGAATTCGACGATGCGGTTCATGTAGTCGAAGGACACCACCACCTCGCCATGGGCGGCCACGGCGGCGGCGGACAGGCCGGTACGGCCACCGGACGGGACCAGGGCGATCCTGTGCTGATTGGCCCAGCGCACGATGGCCTGGACCTGCTCGGTAGTCTTGGGAAACACGATGGCCGAAGGGGCTGGGGTGTACTGCTTGGTCCAGTCCTTGCCGTAGGTCTGCAGCGCGTCGGCATCGGTCAGCACCTTGCCGGACTCGACCAGCGTCTTCAGTTCTTCGATCTGGGCCGCGGTAGTCATCACGTGAACTCTCAAAGGATTCATGGTCGCCCTGAGAACCATTCAGGTCGCAACCGAGCATTGAAAATGGCGAACATGCTAGCATACGCCCCCCGTGAATCGAGCGACGCAGCGATCCGCGGGCGTTGGCTGAGCCTCTCAGCCCTTCCCTGAAAACATCCCGTGGGACAACAGGTACTCCGATGAGCAAGACCTCTCTCGACAAGAGCAAGATCAAGTTCCTTCTTCTCGAAGGCGTTCACCAGAACGCCGTGGACACGTTGAAGGCCGCCGGCTACACCAACATCGAGTACCTCAAGACGGCCCTGTCGGGTGAGGAGCTGAAAGAGAAGATCGCCGACGCCCACTTCATCGGGATCCGTTCACGCACCCAGTTGACCGCCGAGGTCTTCGACTGTGCGAAGAAACTGGTCGCCGTCGGCTGCTTCTGCATCGGCACCAACCAGGTCGACCTGGACGCGGCCCGCGAGCGCGGTATCGCCGTGTTCAACGCCCCCTATTCCAACACCCGCTCGGTCGCCGAACTGGTGCTGGCCGAGGCCATCCTGCTGCTGCGCGGCATCCCCGAGAAGAATGCCTCCTGCCATCGCGGTGGCTGGATCAAGTCGGCGGCCAACTCCTTCGAAATCCGCGGCAAGAAGTTGGGTATCGTCGGCTACGGCTCCATCGGCACCCAGCTCTCGGTCCTCGCCGAGGCACTGGGCATGCAGGTGTTTTTCTACGACACCGTGACCAAGCTGCCGCTGGGCAACGCCACGCAGATCGGCGATCTGTACGAGCTGCTGGGTCTGTGCGACATCGTCTCGCTGCACGTGCCGGAACTGCCCTCCACCCAGTGGATGATCGGCGAGAAGGAAATCCGCGCCATGAAGAAGGGCGGCATCCTGATCAACGCGGCACGCGGCACCGTGGTCGAGCTGGACCATCTGGCCAATGCCATCAAGGACGAGCACCTGATCGGCGCCGCCATCGACGTGTTCCCGGTCGAGCCCAAGTCCAACGACGAGGAGTTCGCCAGCCCGCTGCGTGGCCTGGACCGCGTGATCCTGACCCCGCACATCGGTGGTTCCACCGCCGAGGCGCAGGCCAACATCGGCCTGGAAGTCGCCGAGAAGCTGGTCAAGTACAGCGACAACGGCACCTCGGTGTCCTCGGTCAACTTCCCTGAAGTGGCCCTGCCGGCACACCCGGGCAAGCACCGCCTGCTGCACATCCACGAGAACGTCCCTGGCGTGATGAGCGAAATCAACAAGGTGTTCGCCGACAACGGCATCAACATCTCCGGCCAGTTCCTGCAGACCAACGAGAAGGTCGGCTACGTGGTGATCGACGTCGACGCCGAGTACTCCGACCTGGCGCTGGAAAAACTGCAGCACGTCAACGGCACCATCCGCAGCCGCGTACTGTTCTAAGCACGCCGCAGCCAGCAAGAAGGGAGGCCTCGGCCTCCCTTTTTCATTGCGCGCACGCCACGCCGGCCCGTTCTAGCGGGACGCCTCCAGCCGCACCAGCTCGGCCCTCGCCTTGTCCAGCTGCGTTTCATTGAATACCTTCACCCCGGCGCGCTTCAGCAAGGCCGCCGTGACGCCTTCCCCCGCCACCCGCACGCCGCTGAAGCTGCCGTCATAGTTCTCCAGGTTGCCGCACGACGGGCTCCGCGCCTTGAGCAGGGCCAGGCGGATGCCATGCTCACGCACCAGCGCCAGCGCCTGCTCGGCCCCGTCGACGAACGCGGCGGTGACATCCTCGCCCTCGACGGTCAGCACCGCCAGCTCACCGTCCAGCACCGCACCGCCACGACCGCCACGGATTTCCGCCGGTGCGCGCGGGGTCGGCAGACCACCCGCCACCTCCGGACACAATGCCACTACGCGCCCCTCGTCCAGCCATCGCTGCAACTGATCGAAGGGGCCATGGGTACCTCCGTCATAGCGCACGCGATGTCCGAGCAGGCAGCGACTGACCAGGATCTTCTGCATCGACTCTCTCCTTTGCTGCCACCAGAGTAACCAGCGGTAACACCCTTGTCAGCCCAGGCCGAGGGGTTCGGCAAAGGGCCTGCTGGCCGCTGTTCACGCGACGCACGGACCTATCCTTCGGCGGGAAACGGCGCTAGCCCATGGCGCGGCAGGCGGCGCCAAACCAGACTTGCGCGGCCAACCAGGGAGGTTCCCGTTCATGTCCATCGCACTTCGTACGCTTGTCCTGCCGCTGCTGTGTCACGCGGTATTGTTTGCCCCTTTCGCCCAGGCCGACCTGCGCGCACTGGAGGACGAAAGCCTGAGCCAGATCAGCGGCCAGGCCGGCATCACCATCCGCCTCGACCTGATGGCGCGCATCGACGAAGTACGCTGGCAGGACGACGGCGGCAGCCTGTCGCTGCGCAACGTGAAGATCGACAACGGCTGCCTCACCCCTGTCGATTGCGACGGCTACGTCCTCGGCCCGGCCCAGCTTGGCGCCAGCATTCCGGCCCTGGGCATAGAGGTGCCGACCCTGGAAGTGGATGTGGTCAAGGGCAGCGGCGGCCAGAGCCAGCTACAGCTTAAGCTGCCCAACCTGACCGCGATCAACCAACAACTCGGCCCGCTGGGCAAGCTGGTGATCCGCGCCCGCGTGGCCAGCGACCTGTACATCGGCGACAACAGCATCGGCAACGTCGCCGTGCGCGACCTGCGCGACATCAACGGCACCATCAAGGTCTGGGGGCACTGAACGCCCCGGCAAGCCGCTGCGCCCCGCCAGGGGACTCGTCTGGCGGCCCGTCGACTCAGAGCACGTCCGTGCTGCGGCGCCTGAACCAGCCGGTCAGCGACAGGCGTTCACGGCTGGCCGGCAGCACCTCATGGGGCATGTCACCGGACAGGAACAGCGCCAGGGTGCCTGCCTGCGGCATGACGTCATGCTCACGGCCGTCATGCAGGTACAGGCGCAGCGCGCCACCCTGCTCGGCCTGCCAGTCGTCATTGAGGTAGAACGCCGCCGACACCGTGCGCCGATCGTCGTCACGGAAGCGATCGAGATGGCGCAGGTAGAAAGCCCCCGGCTCATAATAGGCGAAGTGGCACTCGAAGTCCTCGAGCCCGAGGAACAACTCCCGGTTGAGGGTCAGGCGCAGCTCGTCCATCAGTTGCAGATACTGGTCGCACGCGGCGCTCTGCCCCGGCTCCAGCCACTGGATACGATCCCCGCGGATGCCTTCCTGCACCTGCTGGACGTCACCACGACCGACGCTGGCAGCACTCAGCTCACCACGGTGCTCACGCTTACGGCACTCTGCGGCCAGTTCGCGGGTCAGAACCTCAGGGGCGAAAAGCTCCCGCAACGACCAGCCCTGGCTGGCGAGGTCGTCGATGAGGTTGGCAAAGCGGTCTTGCAGGTCGATGTCGTTCATGACGGCGATTGTACAGCGCCGGATGGCCCGCCAGACATAGCTCGACAAGCCCCCGCCAGCCACCGAAAATAGCCGGCCGCAGGGCCATGCAGCCGGCCAGGATAGTTTGCCAAGGAGTTTCTCGATGCGCGTTTTGTTTGCCCTGTTGCTGATCGGCCTGGCTCTGCCGGCCCTGGCCGATGAACATCTGCGCCTGTACCAGGCCGCCGGCTGGCCGCAACAGCGTGAACACTTCAACCAGGCCCTCGATGCCGCCCAGCAACGCTACCGCAGCACCCTGCCGCCAGCGGTCTATCAGGCGCTGGTGGACAACAGCAACCGCCGCTTCGCCGCCACCGCCATCGATCAGCGCGCCCAGCATGCCCTGCGCATGGAGCTGGCCGACCCGCAACCGGCGCTGACCTTCTTCCAGGGCGAACTGGGGCGCAAGATCGTCGCCGCCGAACAACTGGCCACGCGCAGCGATCAACTGGCCAAGTACGCCAACGGCCTGCCGCGCACCGAGGCCGACGCCACCCGCCGCCTGCTGATCCGGCACCTGGCCCAGGCACTGCCGGCCAAGGAAGCCGGAGCCGAGGTCAGCCTGGCGCTCGCCGGCGTGGCGGCCGACAGTCTCAGCCAGATGATCCCCGGCCTGCTCGGCGGCGGTCAGGCGCAAGGCCTGCTCAACGGCCAGCGGGAACGGCTGATGGGGCAGATCGAACAGGACCTGGACAACACCCTGCTGCACGTCTATCGCGACCTGAGCGATCCCGAACTGGAGCAGTTCGTCGAATTCGCCCAGTCGGCAGCGGGCAAGGCCTACTACCTGGCCGCCCTCAAGGCCCTGCGCGCCGGCCTTGCCGTGGGCATGAGCAGCGCCGACCTGGAGCCGGCGCCGCAGGGCATCTAAGCCAGGCGCTCGCGGAGAAAGTCGAAGTAGCGTTTCCGCAACGCCTCGCTCTCGTTGGCCAGGTGATGACGCGCTTCGGGCAGGCGCAGGATGCTCGGCTGCTGGAACTTGTCCTGCAGAACCCCGAGGTTGTAGTGCCAGTCCACCGTCATGTCCTGCTCGCCCTGCACGATCAGCGGGCTGTGCCGGCTGCGCCCGGCCGCCTCGATGCGCGGCACCCACTGGGTGAGCGCGCCGACCCAGGAGGTCGGCAGGCTGCGCGGCTGCAAGGGGTCGAGGTTGTGCACGAAGTCGATGAAGGTCGCGTCGCTGGAGTTGTCGCTGAAGCGCCGCGGAATCTCGCGTACGAACGGGCTGAGCAGACGGTAGCTGAGCTTCGACCAGCCCCAGGCACGCGGCCGCACCAGCGGCGCGAGCAGAATGCTCTGGCCCAGTTCCGGCCGCTTGCCGTCGGCCAACAGGTAGTCCAGCGCAATCGCCCCACCCGTGCTCTGCCCACACAGGTGCCAGGGCTGCGGCAGGTCCAGTTCGGCGGCCTGCCCGAACAGACCGGCGAGCACCTGCTGATACTCGGCGAAGTCGCCGATGCTGGCCCGCGCCCCGCTGGACAGGCCATGACCGGGCAGGTCGCAGGCCAGCACGGCGAAATTCATGGCCAGCGCCCAATCGATCACATGGCGATAGAGCCCCATGTGGTCGTAGTAGCCATGCAACAGCAGCACGGTCGCACGCGGCTCGGCCGGTGCCCAGAGTTGCACGGCAATCTGATAGCCGGCGGCATTGAAGCTGCCGAGCCGGCTGTCCAGCCCGGCGTAGCGACCGCCCAGATCCAGGCCATAGAAGCTGCGGTAGGCCTGTAGCGCCGGCAGGTCCAGGCGCGCTGCGGCCAAGGGTCGCAGCAGGGGGCGCAGTTGTTCGGGTTGAAACGGCTCAGACATGAGGCTTTCCGTAAGTTGCAGGTTGCCAGGGGCGATCCCGTCGACATCTCCTCGAATGCTGCGATATTCAGCTGCCCGGCGCATCGTGGCAAGCTACACGCCCTTTTTTCGTCGCGATCCGCACCATGCCTCGCCTGTCACGCAAGAACCTGCTCGTCGCCCTGTTCGTCCTGGCCTGCCTGGTCGGCCTGCTGCTGGCCTATCGCTGGTTCGAGACCCGCTACCTGCGCACCTTCGATGAGCGCGCGGCGGTATTCTCCGGCGCCGCACTGCAACTGCCCGCAGCGCTGTCCGGCCCTGGCGAGATTCGCCTGGTGCACTTCTGGGACCCGGCCTGCCCCTGCAACGTCGGCAACCAGCAGCACCTGGCCGAGCTGATCGAGCACTACGCCCCCAGAGGCGTACAGTTCCACGTGGTACAGAAGCCCGGCAGCCAGGGTCGCCTGCCTGCCGAACTGGCGGCGCTGCAACCGATCGACGAGATGCCAGGCAGCGCCGAGCTGCCCGCCAGCCCGGCGGTGGCGATCTGGGACCGCCAGGGCCAGCTGGCCTACTTCGGCCCCTACAGCGAAGGGCTGGTGTGCAACTCCAGCAACAGCTTCATCGAGCCCATACTCGAAGCCCTGGAGGCCGGGCGCAAGGTCGACGCCAGCAACACACTGGCGGTCGGGTGCTTCTGCGAATGGGCCGAAGCAAGCAACGACTGACCTGCAGGGTGGGTTACGCCGCCACCAGAACGTCGACCGCCAAGCCAGCTTGCATCAGCGTCTCAAGTGCCCGTCATCCGCCTCGACCGCGTGGCGTGCCACCCTGCCAGCGGCGGAAGGCCCGGTAGAACGGTGACAGTTCGGCGAAGCCGCAGGCCCGTGCGACCTCTCGCACGCTCAGGCCCTGATCCAGCAGGCGCAACGCACACAACCGCCGCACTTCATCATGCAATAGCCGAAAGCTGCTGCCCTGCTCGCTCAGCGCTCGCTGCAAGGCACTGCGGTTGCTGCCCAGGGCCTGCGCGCACGCCTGCAGCGTGCAGGTCGTGGCGCCGATATTGAGCTCCAGCCAGTAGCGCACCCGTGCCAGCAGCTGGTTCTCCACCAACCCGGCCAGCTGCTTCTCGGCTTCCTCGCTGAGCACCTCGAACAAGCGTGGACTGGCGCTGCGCGACGGTCGCGCGAGCAGCGCACGGGGCAGGATCAGCGCATCGTGCGCCTGCGCGAAGCGCGGTTCGACGCCGAGCAGGCGCCGATGCTCGCCCAGCCTGCGTGGCGCGCGGTGACGAAAGTCGACGCCGAACAGCGGCAGTTCTCCGCTGGCAGCGGCGAGCATCTTCATCAGCAGCACCGCCAGGCATTCCATCTGCTGACGCAACGAGCCGACCTCGCGGTAGTTGAGGTCGATCACCAGGCGCACCTGCTCGCCCTCCTCCTCCAGCCGCGCGGCGAAACCACCGGAGAGGATGTGCTGGAAGCGCACGAAGGCCTGCAGCCCCTGGCGCAGATCACGGGCGGCCAGGAGCAGGTAGCCGACCACGTCCATCGGCCGTGGCTGCATCATTTCCCCCAGGTGCAGGCCGATGTCGGCATCGCCGGTGATACCCTCCAGCGCCTGCCAGAAGCGCGGCGCGTTGTCGTGGTCCTCACGCGCTTCCAGCAGCGGCGCGGCCAGGGCCACACCGGCATATGCCTGCCGATAGGTGTGGGTCGGGTCGAGCCCGAGCGCCGTCAGGGCCTCGTAGAGCAGGCGGCGCAACGTCGACGAATGGGTCAGGGCGACGAACTCGTGGGTGGCCATGCTGGCTCCTCGGCATGAATTGACCATAGACTTTCATCACTGCAGCATCTGGTCAATGTTGTCGCCACGGCTTCTGCGCAGAATGCAGCCCGACGCATCCCCCATAACAACAAGGACCGCTCGATGAAACGCTCCCTGACCGCCCTTGCCCTGCTCGTTGCCGCCGCAGCGGGCGGCCTGACCTGGTACCTGCACGACAAGCAACCGCAGCGCGACGGCGAGCTGGTGCTCAGCGAGCTGCACGCCCCGGTCACGGTCAACTACGACGAACTGGGTGTCCCGCACATCCGTGCCGAGAACGAGGCCGACCTGTATCGCGCCCTGGGCTACGTGCACGCCCAGGACCGCCTGTTCCAGATGGAGCTGCTGCGGCGTCTGGCCCGCGGCGAACTGGCCGAAGTGCTGGGTGAGAAGCTTGTGCCTACCGACCGCCTGTTCCGCACCCTGGAGCTGGGTCGCCACGCCGATACCTATGCCACCCGCCTGGATGCCGACAGCCCGTCCGTGCAGGCCCTGCAGAACTACCTCGATGGCATCAACCAGTACCAGGCCAGCCGCCCGCTACCGGTGGAATTCGACCTGCTGGGCATCGAGCCGCGCCCCTTCACCGTCGCCGACACCCTGAGCGTCGCCGGCTACATGGCCTACAGCTTCGCCGCTGCGCTGCGTACCGAGCCCCTGATGAGCCACGTGCGCGACAGCCTGGGCGCGGATTACCTCAAGGTCTTCGATCTCGACTGGCACCCGGACGGTGTAGTCGGCAGCGCCCTGAGCGCCGGCGACTGGAAGGACCTCTCCGCCCTCGCCCAGCTCAGCGACACGGCCCTGGCCGACAGCGGCCTGCCGCAGTTCGAAGGCAGCAACGCCTGGGCCGTGTCCGGCAGCCGCACCGCCAGCGGAAAACCCCTGCTGGCCGGCGATCCGCACATTCGCTTCTCGCTGCCGGCGGTGTGGTACGAGGCGCATCTGCAGGCGCCCGGCTACGAACTCTACGGTTACCACCACGCGCTGATCCCCAGTGCCATGCTCGGCCACAACCGGGACTTCGCCTGGAGCCTGACCATGTTCCAGAACGACGACCTCGACCTGATCGCCGAGCGCGTCAACCCGGACAACCCCAACCAGGTCTGGTACCAGGGCCGCTGGGTCGACCTGGAGCAGCGCACGGAGACCATCCAGGTCAAGAATGCAGCGCCCGTGCAGCTCACCCTGCGCCGCTCGCCGCACGGACCGATCATCAACGATGCCCTGGGCCAGACCAGCGGCAGCACGCCAATCGCCATGTGGTGGGCCTTCCTGGAGACCGACAACCCGATCCTCGACGCCTTCTACCAGTTGAACCGTGCCAATACCCTGGACAAGGCCCGCACCGCCGCCGAGAAGATCGAAGCGCCCGGCCTCAACGTGGTCTGGGCCAATGCCGCCGGTGACATCGGCTGGTGGGCGGCTGCCAAGCTGCCGCTGCGCCCGGCCGGGGTCAACCCGACCTTCATTCTCGACGGCGCCAGCGCCGAGGCGGACAAGCTCGGCTACCACCCCTTCAGCGCCAACCCGCAGGAAGAGAACCCGGCACGCGGCTATATCGTCTCGGCCAACTACCAGCCGGTGCCGGCCAGCGGCATCGAGATTCCCGGTTACTACAACCTGCCCGACCGTGGCCAGCGCCTCAATCAGCGCCTGAGCGACGCCTCGGTGAAGTGGGACCTGCACAACAGCCAGGCCCTGCAGCTCGATACAGGCACCGATTACCCCATGCGCGTGCTGACGCCGATCCTCGACGAGCTGCGCGCCGCCGCCCAGGGCGAGCAGGAGCAGGCCATGGTGCAGGCCCTGGCCGACTGGAACGGCGAGCATCCGCTGGACTCGGTGAGCGCCACCCTGTTCAACCAGCTGCTCTATCAGCTGGCTCACGAGGCCATGGCCGATGAGCTGGGCGACGCCTTCTTCGACAGCCTGCTGCAAAGCCGCGTGCTCGACGTCGCCCTGCCGCGCCTGGCCGCCGATGCGACGTCGCCCTGGTGGCATCGCCAGGGTGGCAGCGGCGAGGAAACCCGTGCGCAGATCGTCGCCGACGCCTGGCGCGCCAGCCTGGCACACCTGCGCGAGCAGTTCGGTGATGATCCTGCCGCCTGGCAATGGGGACGCGCCCATACCCTGACCCACACGCACCCGCTGGGCCAGCAGCAGCCACTGGCCTGGCTGCTGAATGCCGGCCCGTACGCGGCTCCGGGCAGCCACGAGGTGCCGAACAACCTCTCGCACAAGATCGGTCCGGCCCCCTGGCAGGTGGTCTACGGGCCCTCGACCCGCCGCCTGGTCGACCTGGCCGATGCCAGCACGGCACTCGGCAGCAACCCCGTGGGCCAGAGCGGCGTGCCGTTCGACCCGCACTACGCCGACCAGGCCGCCGGCCACGTACTGGGCGTCTACCGGCCGCAGCACCTGAGCGAAGCGGACGTGACGGCCAACAGCCAGGGCACGCTCAGGCTGCTGCCCCGCTGAGCACCACCCGGCCTGCGCCTGCTGCGTCGCAACGACCAGCCTCCCCCGCGCAGCCGGGCCTGCCCCACTCACAGCGTGGTGCGCCGCCGGTGCATCACGCTGCACGCTGGTGCACAGCACCCGCAAAGACCGCCCTTCTGCGCTCCCCACTGCACCGCAAGCCCCAGGAAACAAGGGCTTCACGCCCATGTAAGAAAACTGGCACACGCCCTGCATAGGCTAAGGCAATCCAGGTTTTGGGGGCCTTGGTACAGGCAGGCCGGGGAATCCCCTTCTTTATTCGACGCGGACGCCGCGTCACCGCAGTACGCCGCCGCTGATCCACGGGCACGGCGTCACCCGTTTCGGGGACCTTGGTACAGGCAGGCCGGGGAATCCCCTCTTTATTCGACGCGAACGCCGCGTCATGGCAGTCCGCCGCCGCTCATCCATGGGCACGGCGTTACCCGTTTCGGGGACCTTGGTACAGGCAGGCCGGGGAATCCCCTTCTTTATCTGGGACGCAGCGCCAGCTGCACGCGCCAGCGTCCATCCTCCTGCGCACCGCGCCACTCCCCGTCCAGCGGACGGGGCGACACCAGTACCAGCAGCAGGTCCCGCCCGTCGCGCTCCACGCGCCAGTTCACCAAGCCCAGCGGCAAGCTCAGGCGCCCCTCGCGGACACGTCCGTAGGCATCCTCGAAGCGATACCTCAGCGCACCGTCGGCGTGCTCGGCCAGCGCCTGCGGCTCGCGGTTGAACCAGAGCTGCACCCCCTGCTCCCAGGGCTCGACCTGCTCGATACGCAAGCGGGGCGGGTCGAACGCGCGGCCGATCATGCTGCCGACGAGAAAGGCGATGAGCATCACCGAGGCCATGAAACGCCAGCGCAAACGCGGCCGTGGATCTTCAGGCGGCGTAGAATGGCGCTCATCCCAGTGCTCGGAGTGCTGCATGTTCCACGTCATCCTCTTTCAACCGGAAATCCCGCCCAATACCGGCAACATTATCAGGCTGTGCGCCAACAGCGGCTGTCGGTTGCACCTGATCGAACCACTGGGTTTCGAGCTGGACGACAAGCGCCTGCGTCGCGCCGGGCTGGATTACCACGAATACGCCACGCTCGAACGCCACGCCGATCTGCAGAGCAGCCTGGACAGCATCGGCCAGCCGCGCGTGTTCGCCTTTACCACCAAGGGCTCGCAGCCGTTCCACGAGGTCGCCTACCAGCCCGGCGACGCCTTCCTGTTCGGCCCGGAAAGCCGGGGCCTGCCGGAAGAAGTGCGTAACGCCCTGCCGGTGGAGCGACGCGTGCGCCTGCCGATGCGCGCCGGCTGCCGCAGCCTGAACCTGTCCAACACCGTGGCGGTGACCGTCTACGAGGCCTGGCGCCAGAACGGCTTCGCCGACAGCGAATGAAGCCGATAAAGAAAAAGCGCCCCTGAGGGCGCTTTTTTTCATCCGACCCGCTCGCCTCAGTGGGCAGTGGTCTCGGCCTGGCCTTCCTGCTGCATGCGCTGCAGTTCCTGGGCGTACAGGGCATCGAAGTTGACCGGAGAGAGCATCAGTGCCGGGAACGAACCACGGGTCACCAGGCTGTCCAGCGCTTCACGAGCGTAAGGGAACAGGATGTTCGGGCAGAAGGCGCCGAGGGTGTGGCTCATGGACGCGGCGTCCAGGCCCTTGATCAGGAAGATGCCGGCCTGTTGCACTTCGGCGATGAAGGCCACTTCTTCACCGTTCTTGACGGTCACCGACAGGGTCAGCACCACTTCGTGGAAGTCACCTTCCAGGGCCTTCTGACGCGTGTTCAGGTCCAGACCGACGCTCGGCGTCCACTCCTGGCGGAAGATTTCCGGGCTCTTCGGCGCTTCGAAGGACAGATCCTTGACGTAGATACGCTGCAGAGAGAATTGCGGGTTTTGCGACTCGGCAGCGGCGGCGCCGCTGTTGGCTTGCTCGGTCATGGCGTTTGCCTTCCTTAACGTTGCGGTTTCAAGCGGGGCTCTGCAGCAGGGCGTCGAGCTTGCCGGCGCGCTCCAGGGCATAGAGATCGTCACAGCCACCGACATGGGTGCTGCCGATCCAGATTTGCGGCACCGAGGTGCGTCCGGCCTTGCGGGTCATCTCCGCGCGCACGGCCGGCTGGCCGTCGACACGAATCTCGTCGAAATCCACCCCTTTGCTGGCCAGCAATTGCTTGGCCCGCATGCAGTAGGGGCACCAGTCGCTGGAGTAGATGACCACCGTGCTCATGTCACTTCACCAGCGGCAGGTTGTCGGCGCGCCAGGTCGCGATGCCGCCGGACAGCTTGGCAGCGGTGTAGCCGGCCTTCTGCAGCTCGCGGGCGATGGTGCCGGCGTGCTGGCCAGCGGCATCGACGACGACGATGGTCCTGGCCTTGTGCTTTTCCAGCTCGGCGATGCGTGCAGTCACCTTGTCGTAGGGGATGTGCAGCGCGTCGACGATATGCCCGGCGGAGAATTCCTTCTGGGCCCGCACATCGAGCACCACGCCCTTGTCGGAGTTGACCAGCGCGGTCAGCTCGCGGCTCGACAGGCTCTGGCCGCCCTTGCGCATCTCGGTGACGATCAGCAGCACCAGCAGAACGGCGAACAATCCACTCAGTACATAGTGGTTAATGATGAATTCAATCAGGTTGGCGAACATCTATAGGGCCCAGGACGGTAAAATGCCGGCCAGTATACACAGCCCCACAGGTCGGCCAAACCCCGTCCGGCAGTGACGCGCCAGGCGCTTGGCCGTAGAATGCCCGGCTTTGTTTCCCGTCCATCGACCCAGAGCGAGCCAGCTTAATGAGCGCCACGCCCAAACCCTTGGTTCTGATCATCCTCGACGGCTTCGGTCACAGCGACAACCCCGAGTACAACGCCATCCACGCCGCCAACACGCCGGTCTACGATCGCCTGCGCGCCACCTTCCCGCACGGCCTGATCTCGGGCAGCGGCATGGACGTCGGTCTGCCGGATGGGCAGATGGGCAACTCCGAGGTCGGCCACATGAACCTCGGCGCCGGGCGCGTGGTGTATCAGGACTTCACCCGCGTGACCAAGGCCATCCGTGACGGCGAGTTCTTCGACAACGCCACGATCAACCAGGCCGTGGACAAGGCCGTGGCCGCCGGCAAAGCCGTGCACATCCTCGGCCTGCTCTCCGATGGTGGCGTGCACAGCCATCAGGATCACATCGTCGCCATGGCCGAACTGGCCGCCAAGCGTGGCGCCGAGAAGATCTACCTGCACGCCTTCCTCGACGGTCGCGACACCCCGCCGAAGAGCGCGCAACCGTCCATCGAGCTGCTCGACGCCGCCTTCGCCCGCCTCGGCAAAGGCCGCATCGCCAGCCTCACGGGCCGCTACTTCGCCATGGACCGCGACAACCGCTGGGACCGCGTGGAGCAGGCCTACAACCTGATCGTCGACGGTGCCGGCCAGTTCAACGCCGCCGATGCCGTGGCAGGCCTGCAGGCCGCCTATGCACGGGGCGAGAGCGATGAGTTCGTCAAGGCCACCACCATCGGCGACGCGGTACAGGTCGAAGACGGCGACGCCGTGGTGTTCATGAACTTCCGCGCCGACCGCGCACGCGAGCTGACCCGCGCCTTCGTCGAGCCCGGTTTCAAGGAATTCGAGCGCAAGCGCGCGCCACAGGTCGGTTTCGTCATGCTCACCCAGTACGCGGCGAGCATCCCGGCGCCTGCGGCATTCGCGCCGGAAGCACTGACCAACGTGCTCGGCGAGTACCTGGCGAAGAACGGCAAGACCCAGCTGCGCATCGCCGAAACCGAGAAATACGCCCACGTCACCTTCTTCTTCTCCGGCGGCCGTGAAGAGCCGTTCGAGGGCGAAGAGCGCATCCTCATCCCCTCCCCTGACGTCGCCACCTACGACCTCAAGCCGGAAATGAGCGCGCCGGAAGTAACCGACAGGATCGTCGACGCCATCGAGAACCAGCGCTTCGACGTGATCATCGTCAACTACGCCAACGGCGACATGGTCGGCCATACCGGCGTGTTCGAGGCTGCGGTCAAGGCCGTGGAGACCCTGGACAGCTGCGTCGGCCGCATTGCCGAGGCGCTGGAGAAGGTCGGCGGCGAAGCGCTGATCACCGCTGACCACGGCAACGTCGAGCAGATGGAAGACGAGTGCACCGGCCAGGCGCACACGGCCCACACCTGCGAGCCCGTGCCGTTCATCTATGTCGGCAAGCGCCCGGCGCGCATCCGCGAAGGCGGCGTGCTGGCTGACGTGGCGCCCACCCTGCTGAAGCTGATGGGCCTCGAGCAGCCGGCGGAGATGACCGGCAAGAGCATCGTCGAGCTCGACTAGCACGCAGGTCGCGGGCCGCTGCACGTCACGCTCGTCGGCCAGGCGCAGACTGCATGAAGCGGCGCTGATCGACAGAAAACAAGAAACGCCCCGCGCCATGAGGCCTGGGGCGTTTTTTTTGCCCGGCGGCGCGGGCATACTAGGCCTCAGCCTCAATCCACCTTCCGGTGCCGCCCCGCCCATGCTTCGCATTCTTGCCCTGATCCTGCTCAGCAGCCTGATCGCACCCGCCTTCGCCGATCAGCGCGCCGATACCCAGCGCCAGCTGGAGGCCGCGCGCCAGGATGTCGCCGAACTGAAGAAGATGCTGGAAAAACTGCAGCAGGAGAAATCCGGCGTCCAGCAGCAGCTGAAGAAGACCGAGACGGAGATGGGCGATCTGGAAAGCCAGGTCAAGGACCTGCAGCACGAGCTCAAGGACAGCGAGCAGGAAATCCAGCGCCTGGATCAGGAGAAAAAAAAACTCCAGAGCGCGCGCACTGAACAGCAACGACTGATCGCCATCCAGGCGCGGGCCGCCTACCAGAGCGGGCGCCAGGAGTACGTCAAGCTGCTGCTCAACCAGCAGAACCCGGAAAAGTTCTCGCGCACCCTGACCTATTACGACTACCTCAGCCACGCCCGCCTCGAACAGCTCTCGGCATTCAACGAGACCCTGCGCCAGCTGGCCAACGTCGAACAGGAAATCGCCAGCCACCAGGCTCAGCTGCAGACGCAGAAAGCCGGCCTGGATGAGCGCCACGCCAAGCTCGCCGACGTGCGCAAGCAGCGCCAGCAGGCGCTGGCCAAGCTCAACAGCGAGTTCGCCAACCGCGACCAGCGGCTCAAGGCCCGCCAGCAGGAGCAGGCGGAGCTTGGCCGCGTGCTCAAGACCATTGAGGAAACCCTGGCGCGCCAGGCCCGCGAAGCGGAAGAGGCACGCAAGCGCGCCCTGGTCGCTCAGCAGGCCCGGCCGAACAGCTCCGCCAGCGGCCCCGTGGTCACATCCGGCGCCACCTACGGCGGCCCCTTTTCCAGCGCTCGCGGCAAACTGCCATGGCCCGTCGATGGCCGTTTGGTAGCACGCTACGGAACCCCACGCGGCGGCGACGCTCGTACTAAGTGGGACGGCGTGCTGATCGGCGCACCCGCCGGCAGCCAGGTGCGTGCCGTGCATGGTGGCCGCGTGGTGTTCGCCGACTGGTTGCGTGGCGCCGGCCTGTTGGTCATTCTCGATCACGGCAATGGTTATCTGAGCCTGTACGGCCATAATCAGAGCCTGCTCAGGAATGCAGGGGACGTGGTCAAGGCCGGCGACCCCATCGCCACCGTTGGCAAGAGCGGTGGCCAGGAAACATCGGCGCTGTACTTCGCCATTCGCCAGAACGGTCGCCCGAGTGATCCGGCACAGTGGTGCCGCGCGCAGGGATAAGCGCTTCATCCATTTAGGAGTTGTCTTAATGTCTCATCGCTTTCGCCCCACCTGCCTGGCCCTGGCCCTTGGGCTGCTGCTCGGCGCTCCAGCCCTGCAGGCTGCCGAGCCTGCCCCCGCGCCGGCAGCGGCGGCGAGCAGCAAGGCGCCCCTGCCCCTGGATGAGCTGCGCACCTTCGCCGAGGTGATGGACCGCATCAAGGCCGCCTACGTCGAGCCGGTCAGCGACAAGACGCTGCTGGAGAACGCCATCAAGGGCATGCTCAGCAACCTCGACCCGCACTCGGCCTACCTCGAGCCCGAGGCATTCGCCGAGCTGCAGGAAAGCACCAGCGGCGAATTCGGCGGCCTGGGCATCGAGGTCGGCATGGAGGACGGCTTCGTCAAGGTGGTCTCGCCCATCGACGACACCCCGGCGTCCAAGGCCGGCATCGAGGCCGGCGACCTGATCGTCAAGATCGACGGCCAGCCGACCAAGGGCCTGTCGATGATGGAAGCGGTAGAGAAGATGCGCGGCAAGGCCGGCAGCAAGATCGAGCTGACCCTGGTACGCGACGGCGGCCGGCCGTTCGAGCTGACTCTGACCCGCGCCGTGATCAAGGTACGCAGCGTGAAGAGCCAGATGCTCGAGGACGGCTACGGCTACCTGCGCATCTCGCAGTTCCAGGTCAACACCGGCGAGGAAGTCGGCAAGGCCCTGAACAAGCTGCGCAAGGAAAACGGCAACAAGAAGCTGCGCGGCCTGGTCATGGACCTGCGCAACAACCCCGGCGGCGTGCTGCAGGCGGCCGTGGAAGTGGCCGACCACTTCCTCAAGAGCGGGCTGATCGTCTACACCGAGGGCCGCCTGGCCAACTCCGAACTGCGCTTCAATGCCGACCCGGCCGATGCCAGCGAAGGCGTGCCGCTGGTGGTGCTGATCAACGGCGGCAGCGCCTCGGCATCGGAAATCGTCGCCGGCGCCCTGCAGGACCACAAGCGCGCCGTACTGATGGGCACCGACAGCTTCGGCAAGGGCTCGGTACAGACGGTGCTGCCGCTGAACAACGATCGCGCGCTGAAGCTCACCACCGCGCTGTACTTCACCCCGAACGGCCGCTCGATCCAGGCTCAGGGCATCATCCCGGACATCGAGGTGGCACGCGCCAAGCTCACCCGCGAGCAGGACAACGAGGGCGTCAAGGAAGCCGACCTGCAAGGCCACCTGGGCAACGGCAACGGTGGCGCGGACCGCCCGAGCCGGGGCGCACAGGCCGCACGCACGGACCGCCCGCAGGACCAGGACTACCAGCTGAGCCAGGCACTCAACCTGCTCAAGGGGCTGAGCGTCACCCGCGGCGACTGAAGCGGGTCGTGATGCAAGAACGCCGCAGTTTCTCGCGAAACTGCGGCGTTTTCATTGCTGCCGGAAACAGCGGCGCCAGGCGCAGCTGGCGGGCGGTGCGAACGACCGCCCGAGCCGGCCGGCTTACAGATAGCTGTTGGTGATATCGTCGATGAAGCCTTCGTTGCGCAGTTCGTCGAGCGCCTTCTGCAAGCGTTCGATGACCTCGTCGGGCGTGTCCTTGTTCAGCGCCAGGTACAGCTCGGCATCGTTGAAGCGCAGCACGGTGTTGAGGCCGCTGACATCTTCCTGCTTGGCCAGGTAGCGGCCCACCGGATCGGTGGTGGCCCACAGGTCGATCTGCCCGCGCACCAGCTTCTTCACGTTCTCCTGATCACGCAGGGCGTTGATCGGCTGCAGGCCCTGGCTCTCCAGGTGCTGGCTGACCGCATCGTTCTTGTACGCGCCGACGCGGTACTTGGCGGCATCCTTGAGGCTCGACACCTTGATGTCGTTACCCGGCGCGGCGAGCAGTACCCAGCCGGTCTTGGCGATCGGGCCGACCCACTTGAACAGCGGCTGACGCTCGGCCGTGTAGGTGGTGGAGAACAGGCCGTAGTTGGGCTTGTCCAGGGTCAGGCGGTAGAGGCGGTCCCAGGGGAAACGCAGGGTCAGGGTGTACTCGATGCCGGCGCGCTTGAACATCTCGCGCACGATGTCGGCGCTGATGCCGTCGATGCCGTCGTCACGGGCGAAGTTCTTGTCGTCCACCGCCATGTTGAAGGGCGGGAAATTCTCGGTCAGCAGCACCACCTTGTAATCCTGCGGGAGTTCCGCGTGCACGGAACCGCAAGCGAGAAACAGGGCGACAAACAGGCTTTTCTTCAGAGTTTTCAGCATAAGACGTACCGCTCGCATGATTTTTGGTTATGGCTAGCGGCATCCTTGCATGGGACCGAGCCCGGTCATTGGCACTCAGTGGCTCTGCCATCCATGGCGAGCGCCCGGCTCGTGGCCGGACGCATGTTCGGTACTTACAGGTAACTGTTGAGAATGTCGTCGACGAAGCCTTCGGCGCGCATCTGGTCCAGCGCAGCCTGCAGCTTGCTGACGATCTCGTCGGGGATATCCTTGTTCAGCGCCAGATACAGCTCGGCACTGTCGAAACGCAGGACAGTCCTCAGGCCGGAGATACCCTCCTGCTTGGCCAGGTAGCGCCCGGCGGGATCACCCGTGGCCCATAGGTCGATCTGCCCGGCCATCAGCTTGCGAGCATTTTCCTGGTCACGCAACGAGGTGCTGTGCTCGACGCCCTTCTCGGTCAGGTACTCGGAGATGGCATCGCCCTTGTACGCGCCGATGCGGTACTTCTTGGCCTGGTCCAGGCTGGTCAGGCTGATCGGGTTGTCGCCCTTGGCCAGCAGGACCCAATCGTCCGGGCCGATCGGCCCCACCCACTTGAACAGCTCCTCGCGCTCGGGCAGGCGGGCGGCGACGAACACACCGTAGCCCGGTTTTTCCAGCGCCAGGTTGTAGATCCGATCCCAGGGGAAGCGCAGCGTCAGGCTGTACTTGACGCCCGCACGCTTGAACATCTCCTTGATGATATCCACGGCGATACCGTCGATATTGTCTTCCTGGGCGAAGTTCTTGCCATTGATGGCCATGTTGTAGGGCGGGAAGTTCTCGGTCAGCAGAACCACGCTGTAGTCGGGGTCCACTTCGGCGCGCGCAGCGCCAGACAGCACCACAAGGGTGCCGGCCATTGCGATCAGCAGGCGTTTGAGCATGGCGTTTCTCTTTCTGTGAATAAGGCAGACTGCATCAGGATAACCGCCATGCCCTCCCCGGCCCAGCGATTACTGGCCGATTGCCTCAATAGCGCGCTTCGATGCTCTTCAGTGCACCTTCCGCACGCAACGACTCCAATGCCTTCTGCAACTTCTGCACCAGCTCGTCCGGCGTCTGCAGATTCAGCGCAAGATAGAGGTCGACCGAGTTCAGGTGCTGAACCACCTTGAGGTTCTCTACGCCTTCCTGACGGGCGGTAAGCGGTCCGGCCTGGCTGGAGGCAATCCACAGATCGATCTGACCTTTGTCGAGCTTCCTGACGTTTTCCGCATCACGCAGTGCGGCCGTGACCTCCAGGCCCCTGTCCAGCAGGAACTGGGTCTTGGCATCGCCCTTGTAGCCACCGATCCGATAACGCCGCGCGTCTTCGATGCTGGCCAGCTGGATCGGGCTATCGCCCTTGGCGAACAGCACCCAGTCGTACCTGGAGATGGGCCCAACCCATTTGAACAGCCCCTCACGCTCGGCGGTACGCGCGGTGGAAAACACCCCGTAACCCGCATCGTCCAGTGTCTGCTGGTACACGCGCTGCCAAGGGAAGCGCAGGATCTGCTGGCACTCGACCTCGGCACGCTCGCATACCGCGCGCAGGATGTCGGAGCTGATACCCGTGATCCCGTCGTCACGGGCGTAGTTGGTGCCGGATACCGACATGTTGAAGGGCGGCATGTTTTCCGTGAGCAGCACCAGCGGCTCGGCACGCGCAATGCTGAGACCACACGACAGGACGAAAATAGTCACGAATCGAAGAAGGAACATGAAGACTCCATGTCGAAGATGTTCGACAAAGGGCAACCCTCCACCAGAGGCAGAGAGTCAGGGTTTTAGAGATGATGATTAATGCTAGCTGGATCGCTGGCACTTTGCCGTCGACTCGCCCGCAGCTTTGCGCAGCGGGCAGGTCGAAGTGGCGGCAATCAGCGTACGACGATGCCGCGGCTGGCCAGGTAGGCCTTGGCTTCCGGCACGGTGTACTCGCCGAAATGGAAGATGCTCGCGGCCAGCACGGCATCGGCCTTGCCTTCGAGGATGCCATCGGCCAGGTGCTGCAGGTTGCCGACACCACCGGAGGCGATCACCGGCACGCGTACCGCTTCGCTGATGGCACGGGTCACGCCCAGGTCGTAGCCGCTCTTCACGCCATCCTGGTCCATGCTGGTGAGGAGGATTTCCCCGGCGCCCAGCCCTTCCATCTTGCGCGCCCACTCCACGGCATCGAGGCCAGTCGGCTTGCGCCCGCCATGCGTGAAGATCTCCCAGCGCCCCGGCTCGCCCGGCGCCGATACACGCTTGGCGTCGATGGCGACGACGATGCACTGCGAGCCGAAGCGCGCGGCCGCCTCACCGACGAACTCGGGGTTGAACACCGCAGCGGTGTTGATCGAGACCTTGTCGGCACCGGCATTGAGCAGGTTGCGGATGTCCTGCACGGTACGCACGCCACCGCCGACGGTCAGCGGAATGAATACCTGGCTGGCCATGCGCTCGACGGTATGCAGCGTGGTATCGCGGTTGTCGACGCTGGCGGTGATGTCGAGAAAGGTGATCTCGTCGGCGCCCTGCTCGTCGTAGCGGCGCGCGATCTCCACCGGATCGCCGGCATCGCGGATGTTCTCGAACTTGACGCCCTTGACCACGCGGCCGTTGTCGACGTCGAGGCAGGGGATGATGCGTTTAGCCAGTGCCATACGGTGCTCCCGTAGGGTGGGTGCAACCCACCGATAAAGATTGCGTCAGTTGCGGCGGGTTTGACCCCGCCCTACGGTTCAGCCCTTGAAGCCGTCGCAGAAGCGCTGCGCCTCAGCCACGTCCAGGGTGCCTTCATAGATGGCACGCCCGGTGATGGCGCCGATGATGCCTGGCGAACGCGCCAGCAGCAGCTTCTCGATATCGCCGAGGTTGTGGATGCCACCGGAGGCGATCACCGGGATCTTGCTGGCGGCAGCCAGTGCGGCAGTGGCTTCGACGTTGCAGCCCTGCATCATGCCGTCTTTGGCGATGTCGGTATAAACGATGGCGGACACACCGTCCGCCTCGAAGCGCCTGGCCAGGTCGGTGGCCTGCACGCTGGAGACCTCGGCCCAACCGTCGGTGGCGACGAAGCCGTCCTTGGCATCCAGGCCGACGATGACCTTGCCCGGGAAGGCCTTGCACGCTTCGCTGACGAACTCGGGCTCTTTGACTGCCTTGGTGCCGATGATCACGTAGCTGACGCCGGCGCGCACGTAGTGCTCGATGGTTTCCAGGGTACGGATGCCGCCGCCGATCTGGATCGGCAGGTTGGGGTAGCGCTTGGCGATGGCGGTGACCACTTCGCCATTGACCGGCTGACCTTCGAAGGCGCCGTTCAGGTCGACCAGGTGCAGACGGCGGCAGCCGCCCTCGACCCACTTGGCCGCCATGCTCACCGGGTCATCGGAGAACACCGTGGAATCTTCCATGCGGCCCTGGCGCAGGCGCACGCAGGCGCCGTCCTTCAGATCGATAGCGGGGATAATCAGCATCGGTTGAACCTGCTCAAGTTTGAATTCGGTAAGGCGCTCAGTTCTTCTCGAGCGCCCAGAGGTCGCTCTCGATGCTCTCGAACCTGTCTTTCAGGTGCGCCTGCACATCGAGAATGGCCTTGTTGTAGTAGTGCGGTGCCAGCTCGCGGGTGATCAGGTCCAGCACTTCCTGAACCTCGAAGGTGCCCAGCTGCAGCTCGAAACGCTCATCGAGAAAACGCTGCAGCAGCAACAGCGCCGCCTGCTCCTGGGCAGGTTCGAGCGCCAGACTGGGGACCTTGGCCCGCGCCATTACCAGCGACCGTCCCAGGCGATGAAGTTCTGCAGCAACTGCAGGCCGTGGGTGTGGCTCTTCTCCGGGTGGAACTGCACGGCGAAGCGCGAACCCTCGGCCAGCGCGGCGGCGAAGTCCTTGCCATAGTGGCCACGGCCGACCACCTGCTGCGGCTTGCCGGCCTCGATGTAGTAGCTGTGCACGAAGTAGAAGCGCGCCTGGTCGGGAATGTCGTGCCACAACGGATGCTTGACCGCCTGGCTGACTTCGTTCCAGCCCATGTGCGGCACCTTCAGGCGCTCGCCGTCCTCGGCAAGGTCCTTGCCGAAGAAACGCACCTGACCGGGGAACAGGCCAATGCAGTCCACACCGTCGTTCTCTTCGCTGCGTTCGAGCAGCGCCTGCATGCCGACGCAGATACCCAGGAACGGCCGGTCGGCGCTGACTTCACGCACCAGCGCATCGAAGCCCAGGCGTCTGATCTCGCCCATGCAATCGCGGATCGCCCCCACACCGGGGAACACCACGCGATCCGCCTCGCGGATCACCTTGGCATCGCTGGTCACCAGTACGCGGCCAGCGCCGACGTGTTCGAGCGCCTTGGCCACCGAGTGCAGGTTGCCCATGCCATAGTCGATTACGGCTACCGTCTGCATTTACAGGCAACCCTTGGTCGACGGCATCTGCCCGGCCATGCGCGGGTCCAGCTCGACGGCCATGCGCAGCGCGCGGCCGAAGGCCTTGAACACGGTCTCTATCTGGTGGTGGGTGTTGTGCCCACGCAGGTTGTCGATGTGCAGCGACACCAGCGCGTGGTTGACGAAGCCCTGGAAGAACTCCTGGAACAGGTCGACATCGAAGTTGCCGACCACCGCGCGGGTGAACGGCACGTGCATCTGCAGGCCGGGACGGCCGGAGAAGTCGATCACCACGCGCGACAGCGCCTCGTCCAGCGGCACATAGGAATGGCCATAGCGAGTCATGCCCTTCTTGTCGCCGATGGCCTTGGTGAAGGCCTGGCCCAGGGTGATGCCGACGTCCTCGACGGTGTGGTGATCGTCGATGTGCAGATCGCCCTTGCACTCGATATCGAGGTCGATCAGACCATGACGGGCGATCTGGTCGAGCATGTGCTCGAGAAAGGGCACACCGATGTCGAAGCGCGCCTTGCCGGTGCCATCCAGGTTGATCGAGACCTTGACCTGGGTCTCGAGGGTGTTGCGCTCGACGAATGCCGTACGTTCGGCCATCACCAGCTCCACGAATTACCAACGGAAAAAGGCCGATATTATAGGCGTGCCGGGGGCGCAACGGCTACCGGCGATGGTCGGGCGGGTACAACCGGCAAACGAAAAAGCCCGCGCAGGTCGCAGACCGGCGCGGGCTTTTCGTTACCAGGACGGGTTACTGGAACAGCACGACCGTCTTCTGCAGGGTGATCCACACACCCCAGGCCAGCGGCACGCCGACCACCAGCCAGGCGAACACCGCCACCGGCTTGCTCGACGGATCAGCCGCCCACTCCAGCTCGCTCGCCGCCGGTGCCGACTTCTCGCCATGGGCGCGCTCGGCAGCCAGCTCGGCTTCGTTCATGAAGTACTTCGGCGCCACCGGACGCACCAGGGCGTTGCAGATGAAGCCCAGCACCAGCAGGCCGGAGAGGATATACAGGGTGATGTCGTAGGCCGCGGCCTTCTCCACACCGATGCTCAACTGGTACTCGCGCAGGTAGTTGACCAGCACCGGACCCAGCACGCCGGCCACAGCCCAGGCAGTCAGCAGGCGGCCATGGATGGCGCCGACGTTCTGCGTACCGAACAGGTCGGCCAGGTAGGCCGGCACGGTGGCGAAGCCGCCGCCGTACATCGACAGGATCACGCAGAATGCCAGGACGAACAGCGCCAGGCTGCCCAGGTGGCCGAGCATCGGCACCGAGGCGTAGAGCGCCAGCCCCAGGCCGAAGAACACGAAATAGGTGCCCTTGCGGCCGATGAAGTCCGAGCAGGATGCCCAGAAGAAGCGCCCACCGATGTTGAACAGGCTAAGCAGGCCGGTGAAACCCGCGGCGATGGCGGCGATCTCCGCTAGCTGCGCAGCGCTGAGTTCGTTGAAGGCCAGGTCGACACCGATCAGCCTGCCGGCGAAGACTTCCTGCAGCAGCGGCGAAGCCATGCCGATGATGCCGATGCCCGCCGAGACGTTCAGGCACAGAACGGCCCAGACCAGCCAGAACTGCGGCGTCTTCCAGGCGGTATTAACGTGCACGTGACCCTTGGTGATCATGGCGTTGTTGGCCTTGGCCGCCGGGGCGGTCCAGCCAGCCGGTTTCCAGCCGGTCGGCGGTACGCGGTACGCCAGGGCGCCGCCCATCATGAAGACGAAGTAGATCGCCGCCATCACCACGAAGCTCTGCCAGACACCGACGCTGTCCGGCGTGGCGAAGTGGTTCATCAGCATCGCCGCCAGCGGCGCACCGACCATCGCACCACCACCGAAGCCCATGATCGCCATGCCGGTGGCCATGCCGCGCTTGTCCGGGAACCACTTGATCAGGGTCGACACCGGAGAGATGTAGCCCAGCCCCAGGCCGATACCGCCGATGACCCCGGAACCCAGCCACAACAGCCAGATCTGGTGGGTATAGATGCCCAGCGCGGAAATCAGCAGACCACCGCACCAGCACAGCGCGGACACGACGCCAGCCTTGCGCGGGCCGGCATGCTCCAGCCAGCCACCCCAGATGGCAGCCGAGCAACCGAGAAAGACGAAGAACAGGGTGTAGACCCAGCCGAGCATGGAGATCTGCCAGTCGCAGTTGCTGGCGAACACCTGCTCGAAGAAGCCCATGTCGGGCGCACAGGCCGTGGCAGCGGTGATGCCCACGGCCTTGGACAGCGGCAGCCAGAAGACGGAGAAGCCGTAGGCCATCCCGATGCAGAGGTGGATGGCGAGGGCAGCAGGCGGAACCAGCCAGCGGTTGAAACCGGTTTTCGCGATGATGCGTTCCTTGGACAGAAATGCAGGCTTTGCCGCAACACCGTCCAATGCAAAGGCGTCAGTCATAGGGAGTTTCTCTTTTTATGTTGGCAAGCGAACCAAGGCAGGCGCGACAATGCACCGCAGCCAAAGTTTGCAGAGAGTAGCACCCAGGCGCGACAAATCGCCGCGCTGCTGAAGTTTTTTTAGCGTTTCACGCACTTTTCATGTGATTTCAGCAAAAAAGCAAAAGGCCGCATCTATCGACCGATAGATGGCGTCGATGCCCCTGCCGTTTCCGCCACGAACGCCAGGCCGATCACGCGACGACGACCAGGCCCGCATGACCACCGGGAACCGCTTGCCGGGTTTTCGATCCAACACCCAGCCGAGCACCGCGACCCGCCCACTGCGAACGCCTCGCGACTGCGCATGAGGCTATAATCGGCGACCGTCTGTTTCCCGCCATTCCAGCCATCGAAACCAAGGACCCCGCTCATGAAAGCGCTAGGCAAGATCCTGGGCCTTTTCTTTCTCGGCTTGCTACTGATCATAGTGGCGCTGCTGTTTGCCCTGACCCACCTGTTCGACCCCAACGACTACAAGGACGAGATTCGCCAGATCGCCCACGACAAGGCCAACCTCGACCTGCAACTCAAGGGTGACATCGGCTGGAGCCTGTTCCCCTGGCTGGGCCTGGAACTGACCGACGCCACCCTGGCCAGCGCCGATACGCCGGACAAACCCTTCGCCGACCTGCGCCTGATCGGGCTCTCCGTGCGCGTGATGCCGCTGCTGCGCAAGGAAGTGCAGATGAGCGATATCCGCATCGACGGCCTCAACCTCAACCTGCAGCGTGACGACAAGGGCCACGGCAACTGGGAAGGCGTCGGCCGCCCCGCCGAGACCACCGTGGCGCAGCAATCGCCTGGCGAACCCGCCCCGAGCGAGGACATCCCTGCCGAGCAGCCAGGGGAAAAACCCGCCGGCCAACCGCTGAAGCTGGACATCGACAGCCTGAGCCTGAGCAATTCGCGCATCGACTACAGCGATGCACAGAAAGGCCAGCAGTTCACCCTGGAGAACATCGAACTGAAGACCGGCGCCATCCGCGAAGGCGCGAGCATTCCGCTCAAGCTCAGCGCCTTCTTCGGCACCAACCAGCCGGTGCTGCGTGCGCGCAGCGAAGTGGAAGGCCAGCTGCGCTTCGACCGGGCCCTCAAGCGCTACCAGTTCGAAGACCTGAAGCTGGCCGGCGAAGTCTCGGGCGAACCGCTCAAGGGCAAGACCCTGAACTTCTCCGCACAAGGCCAGCTGCTGGTCGATCTGGCGGCCAACATCGCCGAATGGAACAGCCTGAAGCTCTCCGCCAACCAGCTGCGCGCCCTGGGCGAACTCAAGGCCCGCGAGCTGGACAAGGACGCCAAGCTGTCTGGCGGCCTGTCCATCGCGCCGCTCAACCTGCGCGAGTTCCTCGATGGCATCGGCGTGGAGCTGCCGAAGACCCGTGACGCCAACAGCCTCAACCAGTTCGAACTGGTCAGCCGCCTGAATGGTTCGAGCAACGGCATGATGCTCGAAGACCTCACCCTCAAGCTTGACGGCAGCACCTTCACCGGCAGCCTGGGCGTGGCAGACTTCGCCCGTCAGGCGCTGCGCGCCGACCTCAAGGGCGACACGCTCAACCTGGACGACTACCTGCCGCCGGAGACCAAGGACAAGGCCGCCGCAGCGCGCCAGGCCGAGGTCAAGGACAGCATCTCCAGCGCCGGCAAGGACGGCAGCACACCACTGCCCAATGCGCCGACCCAGCAGGCCTGGAGCGACGACAAGGTCCTGCCGGTCGATCAGCTGCGCAAGCTCGACCTGCAGCTGGCCCTGAGCCTGGGGCAACTGACCTTCGACCAGCAGCCGTTCACCGACGTGACCCTGAAAGCCAACGGTCGCGGCGGTCTGATCACCCTGCAGGACGTTCGCGGCAAGCTGCAGGGCGGCAGCTTCAGCGGCAATGGCCGCATCGACGTGCGCCAGGCCGAGCCCATGCTCAGCGTGGAGAAACGCCTCAGCCGCATGCCCGTCGAACCCTTCCTGAAGAAGGACGGCCAGCCCGCGCCGATCCGTGGCCTGCTCGACCTCGACGCCAAGTTCAACACCCGTGGCAACAGCCAGAAGGCCTGGGTCGAAGCGCTCAACGGCACCGCCAGCTTCGTGCTCAACGATGGCGTGCTGGTCGATGCCAACCTCGAGCAGCAGCTCTGCCGTGGCATCGCCACCCTCAACCGCAAGGCCATGAGCAACCCGCCGACCGGCAAGGACACCCCCTTCCGCGAGCTCAAGGGCAGCCTGAGCGTGCGTAACGGCGTAGCGCACAACCCGGACATGAAGGCGCAGATCCCGGGCCTGGCGGTAAGCGGCAAGGGCGACCTCGACCTGCGCGTGCTCGGCATCGACTACCAGGTCGGCATCACCATCGAAGGCGACCAGCGCGAGATGCCCGACCCGGCCTGCCAGGTCAACGAGCGCTATGTCGGCATCGAATGGCCGCTGCGCTGCCGCGGTCCGCTGGAGCTTGGCGCCAAGGCCTGTCGCCTCGACCAGGACGGCCTCGGCAAGATTGCTGCGCGCCTGGCCGGCAACAAGCTGACCGAGAAGCTCGAGGAGAAACTCGGCGACAAGGTCAGCCCGGAGCTGAAAGACGCACTCAAGGGCCTGTTCAACCGATGAGCCCCGAGCAGTTCAACGGCGCCGTGCTGGCCTGGTACGACCAGCACGGACGCAAGGACCTGCCCTGGCAGCAGGGCATCACGCCCTACCGTGTCTGGGTGTCGGAAATCATGCTGCAGCAGACCCAGGTCAGCACCGTGCTCGGCTACTTCGACCGCTTCATGGCCGCCCTGCCGACCGTGAAGGACCTGGCCGAGGCGGCGGAAGACGAAGTGCTGCACCTGTGGACCGGCCTGGGCTACTACACCCGTGCGCGCAACCTGCAGAAGACCGCGCAGATCATCATGCGCGAGCATGGCGGCGAGTTTCCGCGCAGTGTCGACGCCCTCAGCGAACTGCCCGGCATCGGCCGCTCCACCGCCGGCGCCATCGCCAGCCTGAGCATGGGCCTGCGCGCGCCGATCCTCGACGGCAACGTCAAGCGGGTACTGGCACGCTACGTGGCGCAGGAGGGCTACCCCGGTGAGCCGAAGGTGGCCAGGCAACTGTGGGACGTGGCCGAGCGCCTGACCCCGCACGAGCGCGTCAACCATTACACCCAGGCGATGATGGACCTCGGCGCCACCCTGTGCACCCGCAGCAAGCCGACCTGCCTGTTGTGCCCGGTGCGCAGCGGCTGCCAGGCGCACCTGCTCGGCCTGGAAATCCGCTACCCGGTGGCCAAGCCGCGCAAGGCCCTGCCGCAGAAACGCACCCTGATGCCACTGCTGGTCAACGCTGACGGCGACATCCTGCTCTATCGCCGGCCGTCGACTGGACTGTGGGGCGGGCTGTGGAGCCTGCCGGAACTGGACGACCTCGAGCAGCTCGTTGCGCTCGGCCAGCAGCGCCAGCTCGACCTCGGCACACGCCGTGAACTGGAAGGCCTGACCCACACCTTCAGCCACTTCCAGCTGGCGATCGAACCCTGGCTGGTGCGGGTGACCGAGCAGCCGAGCCGCGTGGCCGAGGACGACTGGCTCTGGTATAACCTCGCCACCCCGCCGCGCCTGGGCCTTGCCGCCCCGGTGAAGAAGCTGCTGAAACGCGCGGCGCAAGCCATTACCGCTGGAGAACCGACATGACCCGCACCGTGCTGTGCCGCAAATACAAACAGGAACTGCCCGGCCTGGATCGCGCGCCCTACCCCGGCGCCAAAGGCGAAGACATCTTCAACAACGTCTCCAGGCAGGCCTGGGACGAGTGGCAGAAGCACCAGACCATGCTGATCAACGAGCGTCGCCTGAACATGATGAACGCCGAGGATCGCAAGTTCCTCCAGGCCGAGATGGACAAGTTCCTCTCCGGCGAGGAATACGCCCAAGCCGAAGGCTACGTGCCGCCCAGCGAATAAGCATGCAGGAGGGAGAGGCTCTGGCCACGGCAACCGTCGCCAATTGCCCACGCGCGACCTGGCCGGCCCTCCCCGCTTTTCTCGCTCATGAACCTAAGCGCCCGAAATATTTAAATATTTTTCCAACTCACGCTTGACACTGATCCTGCAAATCCGTCTAATAGCGCCCCGTTGGCCCAGGTAGCTCAGTTGGTAGAGCAGGGGATTGAAAATCCCCGTGTCGGCGGTTCGATTCCGTCCCTGGGCACCACTGATACATGACAAAGAGCCTCAGCCACGTGCTGGGGCTTTTTGCTTTCTGCCTCCCGCAAATTTCTCGTGCCATTGTTTCGCCTGCGCGACAAGCAACTGTAACCAGGCGACACCTGCGACCCGGCGACCTGCTATCGCCCGGCAAACGGCTTGGCGGTCACGGAAACGCTATGCTAGCTTGGCCGCCAGCCAGGATGGCCCGCCGTACGCCGGAGCGCATTCGAAGAAGAAGAGGATCACACCCCATGGCCGAGGCGACGCCCGCGCTGGAAATCCGCAACCTGCACAAACGCTACGGCGATCTCGAAGTGCTCAAGGGCATTTCCCTGACGGCCAGGGACGGTGACGTCATCTCCATCCTCGGTTCTTCCGGCTCCGGCAAGTCCACCTTCCTGCGCTGCATCAACCTGCTGGAAAACCCGCACGAGGGTCAGATCTTCGTCGCTGGCGAGGAGCTCAAGCTCAAGGCCGCGAAGAACGGCGACCTGATCGCCGCCGACAACAAGCAGATCAACCGCCTGCGCAGCGAGATCGGCTTCGTCTTCCAGAATTTCAATCTGTGGCCGCACATGAGCGTGCTCGACAACATCATCGAGGCGCCGCGCCGCGTACTGGGCCAGAGCAAGGCCGAAGCCACCGAGGTGGCCGAGGCGCTGCTGGCCAAGGTCGGCATCGCCGACAAGCGTCATGTCTATCCCAACCAGCTTTCCGGCGGCCAGCAGCAGCGTGCAGCCATTGCCCGCACCCTGGCCATGCAACCGAAGGTGATCCTCTTCGATGAACCGACTTCGGCCCTCGACCCGGAGATGGTACAAGAAGTGCTTAATGTGATTCGCGCGCTTGCCGACGAGGGTCGCACCATGCTGCTGGTTACCCACGAAATGAGTTTCGCTCGCCAGGTGTCCAGCGAGGTGGTGTTCCTCCACCAGGGCCTGGTCGAGGAGCAGGGGCCACCCGCCCAGGTGTTCGAAAACCCGCAATCGGCACGCTGTAAACAATTCATGTCCAGCAATCGCTAACACGGAGCAACATGCATGCAGAACTATAAGAAGATCCTGCTGGCCGCGGCCGCCACTCTGGCCTTCGGCACCAGCGCTGTCGCCGCTGACAAACTGAAACTCGGCACCGAAGGCGCCTACCCGCCCTTCAACCTGATCGACGCCAGCGGCAAGGTCACCGGCTTCGACGTGGAAATCGGCCAGGCACTGTGCGCCAAGATGAAAGCCGAGTGCGAAGTGGTTACCTCCGACTGGGACGGCATCATCCCGGCCCTGAACGCCAAGAAGTTCGACTTCCTGATCGCCTCCATGTCGATCACCGACGAGCGCAAGCAGGCCGTCGACTTCACCGATGCGTACTACACCAACAAGCTGCAGTTCATCGCGCCCAAGTCCGCCGACTTCAAGACCGACGAAGCCAGCCTCAAGGGCAAGGTGATTGGTGCCCAGCGCGCCACCATCGCCGGCACCTGGCTGGAAGACAACCTCGGCAAGGTCGTCGACATCAAGCTGTATGACACCCAGGAAAACGCCTACCTCGACCTGGCCTCCGGCCGTCTCGATGGCGTGCTGGCCGACACCTTCGTCAACTGGGAATGGCTCAAGAGCGATGCCGGCAAGGACTTCGAATTCAAGGGCGACCCGGTATTCGACAACGACAAGATCGGCATCGCCGTGCGCAAGGGCGACCCGCTGCGCGAGAAGCTGAACACCGCTCTGCAAGCCATCATCGAAGACGGCACCTACAAGCAGATCAACGACAAGTACTTCCCGTTCAGCATCTATTGATGACCTGAAGGCATTGCGCCGCCCACGCGGCGGCGCAACTGCCCGAGCCCTCCGATGATTTTCGAACTCCACGGATTCGGCCCCGCCCTGGCCGCCGGCACCCTGATGACCGTCAAACTGGCGCTGTCCGCGCTGTCGGTCGGTCTGGTGCTGGGCCTGCTGGGTGCGCTGGCCAAGACTTCGCCGTACAAGCCGCTGCAGTGGCTCGGCGGCAGCTACTCCACCATCGTGCGCGGCGTGCCCGAGCTGCTCTGGGTGCTGCTGATCTATTTCGGCACCGTCGGCCTGATGCGCAGCCTGGCCGATCTGCTTGGCGTCGAGAGCCTCGAGCTTTCCGCCTTCGCTGCGGGCACCATCGCCCTCGGCCTGTGTTTTGGTGCCTATGCCACCGAAGTGTTCCGCGGCGCCATCCTCGCCATTCCCAAAGGCCACCGCGAAGCGGGCCAGGCACTGGGCATGTCCAGCGGGCGGATTCTCTGGAAGCTGGTCCTGCCGCAGATGTGGCGCATCGCCCTGCCCGGCCTGGGCAACCTGTTCATGATCCTGATGAAGGACACCGCACTGGTCTCGGTGATCGGCCTGGAAGAGATCATGCGCCGCTCGCAGATCGCCGTGACCGCGAGCAAGGAGCCCTTCACCTTCTATATGGTCGCCGCCTTCATCTACCTGGGCCTGACCATTCTCGCCATGATCGGCCTGCATTTCCTCGAGAAGCGCGCTAGCCGTGGCTTCGTCCGGAGCGCCTCATGAACTGGGAAGTCATCATCAAATGGCTGCCGCGCCTGTCCGAAGGCGCGTTGCTGACACTCGAACTGGTGGCCATTGCCGTCGTGGCCGGCCTGATCGTCGCATTGCCCATGGGCATCGCCCGCGCGTCCAAGCACTGGTACGTACGCGCCCTGCCCTACGGCTACATCTTCTTCTTCCGTGGCACGCCGCTGCTGGTGCAGCTGTTTCTGGTCTACTACGGCCTGGCGCAGTTCGATGCCGTGCGCCATGGCCCGCTGTGGCCCTACCTGCGTGACCCCTACTGGTGCGCAATCATCACCATGACCCTGCATACCGCGGCCTACATTGCCGAGATCCTGCGCGGCGCCATCCAGGCCGTGCCGCAGGGCGAGGTCGAGGCCGCCCGTGCACTGGGCATGTCTCGGGCGCAGGCCATGTTCTACATCATCCTGCCGCGCGCCGCGCGCATCGGCTTGCCGGCCTACAGCAACGAAGTGATCCTGATGCTCAAGGCCAGCGCCCTGGCCAGCACCGTCACCCTGCTGGAACTGACCGGCATGGCGCGCACCATCATTGCCCGCACCTACCTGCCGGTCGAGATCTTCTTCGCGGCCGGTCTGTTCTACCTGGCCATCGCCTTTGTTCTGGTAAGGGCCTTCCGCCTGCTGGAACGCTGGCTGCGCGTCGACGCCTGCCAGGGTCGCTGAGCCGTTCGGGCCGTCCTTTGCGGACGGCCCCTCGCCCGTCACGAGCATCATGTCAGAGCCTTTCCTCACCTCCGGCGACCTGCTAATCCGCTTCCAGGCGCTGGACGGCTTCCTCCTGCAGCACCAGGACCTGTGGCGCCCCAGGCCGTTTCATCATCTGCAACTGCCCTGGGAGAGCCAGCTCCCCGAGCTCGCCAACTGGTTGCGCGGCCGCTCGCTGGAGCAGGCAGAGGCCGCCGACAATGCCCCCTACCAGCTCGCAGCACCCGCGCCCTTCGCCGAGCTGGCGCGCCAGGCGCGCGAGCTGAGCGCCCTGGGCGAACTGCCGAACGCAGCCGGCACACAGCGCTCGCACGCGTTCGGCGTCGATGTCCCCGGGCGCAAGATGGCGCAGATCCAGGCCTTCGCCAGCCACCTGTCGTTCGACCAGCGCCCGCGCCACTGGCTCGACTGGTGCTCGGGCAAGGGCCATCTCGGTCGCTGGCTGACCCAAGACGAGCAACGACTGACGTGCCTGGAGTACGACCCGGCGCTGGTGCAGGCCGGTGACCTGCTCAGCCGCCGCCTGGGCGTGCAGGCGGCGCATCTGCATCAGGATGTGCTCCGCGACGACGTCGCCGAGCGACTCGATGCCGGACAGACGCCCGTCGCCCTGCATGCCTGCGGCGACCTCCACGTACGCCTGCTGCAACTGGCCAAGCAGAAAGGCTGTACACAGCTGGCGGTCGCACCCTGCTGCTACAACCGCACTGCCGCCTCGCACTACCAGGCCCTGTCGCAGGTGGCGCAGGCATCGGCGCTGCACCTGTCACGTGACGACCTCGGCCTGCCGCTCAGCGAAACCGTGACGGCGGGAGCGCGCGTACGTCGCCAGCGCAACCAGTCGATGGCCTGGCGCCTGGCCTTCGACCTGCTGCAACGCCAGCTCAGGGGCGTCGACGAGTACCTGCCGACCCCCACTCTGCCCAGCGAGTGGTTCAGCAAGCCGTTCGCCAGCTTCTGCCAGGACCTGGCCGCACTGCGTGAGGTACCTGCTCCCGGCGAGCAGGACTGGCAGGCGCTGGAGGCCTGCGGCTGGCAACGCCTGGCCGAGGTGCGCAACCTCGAACTGCTGCGCAACCTGTTCCGTCGCCCGCTGGAGCTCTGGCTGCTGCTCGATCGCGCCCTGTACCTGCAGGAGCAGGGCTATGACGTGAAGCTGGGCAGCTTCTGCGACTACCAGCTGACCCCACGCAATCTGCTGCTGGTCGCCGAGCGCGCCTGAGTTGCACACAGAAGCTGTGGATAACTCTGTTGATGCTTTCTGGGCAAAAGCACCCAGCACCCGAGGGAGTTGCCCTGCGGACATCTGGCTATTTTTCGACCACAGAAATAAGTCGCAGAAAAACAAAGACTTGCGAAAAACCGTGACGAAGCGCACAGCAGCGGTGCGTACCGCTCGGCGATGCCTTCTCTTTGTGCATAAAAGAAGCGCTGCTGATAGCCAGGCCCGTAAACATGCGGCTTGAAGGTGGCTTTACTCGTGCCGACGAATGGATATAATGGCGCCCCCACTAAGCCGGTATAGCTCAGCTGGTAGAGCAACTGACTTGTAATCAGTAGGTCCCGGGTTCGACTCCTGGTGCCGGCACCATTTAGTATCAAAGGCCTGCTCTCATGCAGGCCTTTTTTGTTTTTACAGCGACCAGTCTTCTAGAACGGCTTCGGCTCCACATGCAGCTGGCGGGAGCGGCCGCAAGAGCACGAGGTAGATGTATGCGCATCCTGATCACCGGCGGTGCCGGCTTCATCGGTTCGGCCCTGATTCGCCACCTGATCCGGCAGACTGATCACGAGGTGCTCAACCTCGACAAGCTGACCTATGCCGGCAACCTGGAGTCGCTGGAGACAGTCGCCGACAGCCCGCGCTACCGCTTCGTGCAGGCGGACATCGCCGATAGCGAACAGGTCGCCGCGACGCTGGCCGAATTCCAGCCGGATGCGGTGATGCACCTGGCTGCGGAATCGCATGTCGACCGCTCCATCGACGGCCCTGCCGCATTCATCCAGACCAACATCGTCGGCACCTACAGCCTGCTGGAAAGTGTCCGCAGCTACTGGCTCGGGCTCGATGCCGAACGCCAGGCCGCCTTCCGCTTCCACCACATCTCCACCGACGAGGTGTACGGCGACCTGCACGGCGTCGACGACCTGTTCAGCGAGACCACGCCCTACGCACCCAGCTCCCCGTACTCGGCCAGCAAGGCGGCGTCCGACCACCTGGTGCGCGCCTGGCTGCGCACCTATGGCCTGCCGGTGCTGATCACCAACTGCTCGAACAACTACGGCCCGTACCACTTCCCCGAGAAGCTCATCCCGCTGATGATCCTCAACGCCCTGGCCGGCAAGCCACTGCCGGTCTACGGGAATGGCCAGCAGGTGCGCGACTGGCTCTATGTCGAAGACCACGCCCGCGCGCTGCTCAAGGTGGTCAGCGAGGGTCAGGTGGGCGAGACCTACAACATTGGCGGGCACAACGAGCAGAAGAATCTCGACGTGGTGCGTGCCATCTGCGCGCTGCTGGAAGAGCTGGCACCGCAGAAACCGGCTGGCGTTGCCCGCTACGAGGAGCTGATCACCTACGTGCAGGATCGCCCCGGTCATGACCTGCGCTATGCCATCGACGCCAGCAAGATCGAGCGCGAGCTGGGTTGGGTACCAGAGGAAACCTTCGCCAGCGGCCTGCGCAAGACGGTGCAGTGGTACCTGGACAACCTCGACTGGTGCCGCCGCGTGCAGGATGGCAGCTATCAGGGCCAGCGGCTCGGCGCACTTTAAGGAGTTTCAATGAAAGGCATCATCCTCGCCGGCGGCTCCGGCACGCGTCTGCACCCCATTACCCTCGGCGTGTCCAAGCAGCTGCTGCCGATCTACGACAAGCCGATGATCTACTACCCGCTGTCGGTGCTGATGCTCGCCGGCATTCGCGAGATCCTGATCATCTCCACCCCCGAAGACCTGCCGAACTTCAGCAAGATGCTCGGCGACGGCAGCCAGTTCGGCATCACCTTGCAGTACGCCGAACAACCCTCGCCCGACGGTCTGGCCCAGGCCTTCCTGATCGGCGAGTCGTTCATCGGCAGTGACTCGGTGTGCCTGATCCTCGGCGACAACATCTTCCACGGCCAGCACTTCACCGAGATGCTGCTGCGTGCCGCCAGCCACGACAGCGGCGCCACCGTGTTCGGCTACTGGGTCAGCGACCCCGAGCGCTTCGGCGTGGTGGAGTTCGATGCCGCTGGCAACGCGCTGTCGATCGAGGAGAAACCGGCCAAGCCGAAGTCGAGCTTCGCCGTGACCGGCCTGTACTTCTATGACAACGACGTGGTGCGCATCGCCAAGGCCGTCAAACCCTCGGCACGTGGCGAACTGGAGATCACCGATGTCAACAACGCCTACCTGGCCCGTGGCGATCTGCGCGTGGAGCGTTTCGGCCGTGGCTTCGCCTGGCTCGACACCGGCACCCACGACAGCCTGATCGACGCCTCGCAGTACGTGCAGACGGTGGAAAAGCGCCAGGGCCTGAAAGTCGCCTGCCTCGAGGAGATCGCCTACCAGCAGGGCTGGATCGACCGGGACCAGCTGCTGAGGTGCGCCAAGGCGCTGGGCAAGACCGGCTACGGCCAGTACCTGTACAAACTGGCGGAGGAATCGCAGTGAAGGTGATCGAGACCGCATTGCCGGAAGTGCTGATCCTGGAGCCCCAGGTGTTCGGTGACGAACGCGGCTTCTTCTTCGAGAGTTTCAATGCCAAGCGCTTCGCCGAGGCCACCGGCCTGCAGCGCGACTTCGTGCAGGACAATCACTCACGCTCGGCGCGCGGGGTGCTGCGCGGCCTGCACTATCAGCTGCAGCAGGCCCAGGGCAAGCTGGTGCGGGTCAGCGCCGGCGAGGTCTACGACGTGGCCGTGGACGTGCGCCGCAGCTCGGCGAACTTCGGCAAATGGGTCGGCGTACACCTGTCGGCCGAGAACAAGCGCCAGCTCTGGGTACCCGAGGGTTTTGCCCACGGTTTCCTGGTGCTGAGCGACTACGCCGAGTTCCTCTACAAAACCACTGACTACTACGCACCGGCCCACGAACGCTGCATCCGCTGGGATGATGCGCAGCTGGCCATCGACTGGCCGCTCGACGGCCTGACGCCACAGCTGTCGCTCAAGGACCAGCAGGGCGTGAGCCTGAGCGAGGCCGAGGCCTTCGCATGAAGATTCTGATCAGCGGCCACACCGGCCAGGTTGCCCAAGCCCTGCAGCACGCACTCGCCGACCACCAGCTGCTGAGCCTGGGACGCCAGGCATTCGATCTGGAGCAACCCGCCAGCCTGCGCGAGACGATCCTGCGTGAACGCCCGCAACTGCTGATCAACGCCGCCGCCTACACAGCCGTGGATCTCGCCGAGCAGGAGCCTGAACGCGCCTTCGCCGTCAACGCCGAAGCCCCCGGCGCCATGGCCAAGGCCTGCGCAGAGCTGGGTATCCCGCTGATCCACTACTCCACGGATTACGTCTTCGATGGCAGCAAGGACGGCGCGTACCACGAAGACGATGCCAGCAATCCGCTCGGCGTATATGGCGCGAGCAAGCTGGCCGGCGAGCAGGCCGTGGCCGCCAGCGGCTGCGAGCACCTGATCCTGCGCACCAGCTGGGTCTACTCGCGCCACGGGCGCAATTTCCTGCTGACCATGCAGCGCCTGCTGCAGGAGCGCGAAGAGTTGAAGGTGGTCGACGACCAGATCGGCGCACCGACCTGGGCCGGCAGCATCGCGGCTGCCAGCGCCGAGCTGATCCAGGCCTGGCAGCAGGGCAACCGCCACTGGGGCACCTATCACCTGACCAACCAGGGCCAGACCAGCTGGTTCGGCTTCGCTCAGGCCATCGCCGAGCACCTGCGCGCCGCCGGCAAGCCCTGCGCCAGGCTGCTGCCGATCCCCAGCAGCGACTACCCGACCCCGGCCCGCCGCCCGCTCAACTCGTGCCTGGACGGCACGCGCCTGGCGCACGACTGGAACCTGCGCCTGGCCGACTGGCGCCAGGCACTGCAACAGTGCCTGGGTGAAACGCCCTAGGCTTTCCGCACCGGATCACCCAGCCCCGCTTCTTTCACCCCTGCCCTAGGCGGTGAAGCGCTGAATCTGCTGCTGCAGACCACTGGCCAGTTGCGCAAGATCGCGGCTGGCCAGTGAGCTCTGCTCGGCACCGTTGACCACCTCGCCGATGCTGTCGTTGAGCCCGTTGATGTTCTGGCTGATCTCGCTGGCCACCGCCGTCTGCTCCTCGGTGGCGGCCGATATCTGCACGTTGCCGTCGGCGATGCCCTCGATGGCGAGCGCGATGTGATTGAGCACCTCGTCGGCCTCCCTGGCGTGGCTGACGCTGTTCTGCGCCTGCTCGCGCGACTGCTGCATGGCGCTGACCGCACTGCGCGCACCGGTCTGCAGGCCGTCGATCATGCTGCGGATCGACTCGGTGGCCTGCTGGGTGTTGCTGGCCAGCGCCCGCACCTCGTCGGCCACCACGGCGAAGCCACGCCCGGCCTCGCCCGCGCGCGCCGCTTCGATGGCGGCGTTGAGCGCCAGCAGGTTGGTCTGCTCGGCGATGCTCTGGATCACGCCCAGCACCTTGCTGATCTCGTCGCTCTGGTTGTGCAGGCTGTCGATCACCTTGCCGGCCTCGTCCACCGATGAGGACAGGCCGCGAATGGCATTCAGATTGGCCTGCACCAGATCGCGTCCCTGACGCGCCTCGCGGTTGGCATCGGCCGCGGCGCCGGCCATGTTCTGCGCATTCTGCGCCACCTCCTGCACCGCCACGCTCATCTCGTGCACCGCCGTGGCCACCATGTTGGTCTGGTCGCCCTGGCTGGTCGCGGCCTGGCTGGCCTGGGCGCTGATCGCGCTCATCTCCTCGGCAGCCGCAGCCAGTTGGGTGGCGGTCTCGGTCAGGTGACGGATCAACGCCTGCTGATGTTCGAGCAGGGTATTGAAGGCACGCGCCGTGTCGGCCACCTCGTCGCTGCCCTCGGCGTTGGCCCGCAGGGTCAGGTTGGCGTTCTCCTGCACCTCGCTGATCACACCGCGCAGGGCCGACAGCGGACGGATGATCGACAGGCCGATCACCAGGGCCACCAGCAGCACCAGCAGCAGCGCGACCACACCGATGCCGATGAAGGTGTTGCGCATCGACTGGTACAGCTCGCCGGTACGAACCCCGAGTTTTTCCCCCTCGCTGAGCTGCAGGGCGATCAGCTGCTCCAGCTCGCTGCCGAGCGGATCGAAGGTGCCGTACAGCTCGCGGTTGAAGGTGCGCGGCTCGATCGCCCGCAGCTGGCCGCCATCGAGCTTGCCCATGTACTGGTCCACCAACTGCTGCACCTGCTGCAGGTCGACGCGTACCCGTTCGACCCTGGCCTTTTCGTCCGCGGTCATGTTGGTCGCCAGGTAGGCCTTCCAGGCCTGGTCGCCGCGTTGGCGGGCCGAGGCCATGGCCTCGCGCAGTTTGGCCTCGTCGAAGAGTTCGGCGCGGTATTTGTGCAGGGAGTCGACGATGGTCACCGCGTAGGCGTCGGCGAAGACCTTGAGCTGGCTGACCGGCTGCATCCGGTCCTTGAACAGTTCCTCGAAGCTCTGGTTCAGCCGGCTGGCGTTGTTCACCGCCATGCCGATCACCAACACCAGCACCACCAATGGCAGCAGCGCGAGGAACAACAAACGCATACGAACGGTGAGTCGTGACAGCATGGCTGTTCTCCTGCAGGACAACGCGCATGTATCGTCCCTGCGGAGCGCAACGGGTGGCCCATGGATCCCTGGCACCACCAGACAACAGGCATCCTCTCGGCAGCAGATGCACGCGACCCGACCTCGCCGGGCCACGAACACGCGCACTTACCGATGGCGCTAAGTTACAGTATCGACCATATCCTGAATTCTGCATCGGCCGTCGCCCGCCCACCTTCAACAGTCATCTTCCATGCCCAGGCCTCCCCATCCCCGTCGTCTCCGCTGGCGCAGCCTGCTGCTGCTGGCCCTGCTGCTGGCGCCCCTGCTGTGGCCGGTGCACTTTCTCGCCGAACGCTACTACCGCGGCGTGCTCACCGAGCAGAACCGCCAGACGCTGGACCTGTACGTGGCCAACCTGCTCGGTACCCTGCGCCGCTACGAGGTGCTGCCGCAGATCCTCGGTGACCTGCCGGGGCTGCGCGCCGCCCTCTATGCACCGCAGGACCCGGCCGCGCTGGACGACGCCAACCGCCTGCTGGCGCGCATTCGCAAGCAGACCGGGGCCGACGTGATCTACCTGATGAACCCGCGCGGCGTCACTCTGGCGGCCTCCAACTGGGATCAGTCCGACAGCTTCGTCGCGGGCAACTTCGCCTTCCGCCCCTATTTTCGCGAGGCACTGGCCGGGCGCCTGGGGCGTTTCTTCGGCCTGGGCACCACCTCCGGCAAGCGCGGCTACTACTTCGCCTACCCGGTACGCGATGGCGAGCGCAACATCGGCGCACTGGTGGTCAAGGTCGACCTGGACCACACCGAAACGCTGTGGGGCAACACCCCGGAGCAGCTGATGGTGACCGACATCAATGGCGTGGTGATCCTCACCTCGCGCCCGGACTGGCGCTTTCACGCCAGCCGCCCGCTGGACCGCGCCGAGCAACTGGCGATCGCCGCCAACCAGCCCTACCCCACGCAGGCGCCGCCGGTGCTGGACCTCGACCCCGGCGCCTGGCTGACGCAGAGCCGTGCCCTCGATGAGACCGGCTGGACAGTGAGCATCCTCGCCCCGCACATCCTGCTCGACCGCCCGGTGCGTACTGCGGTGGCCGTCGGCGCCGCCGCCCTGCTGGCCCTGTTGCTGCTGCTCGGCCTGATGATGCAACGCCGTCGCCACTACCTCGAACGCATCGCCTTCGACACCCAGACCAAGGCGGACCTGGAGCAACGGGTGACCGAACGCACCCAGGACCTGGAACTGCTCAACAGCCGCCTCAAGCAGGAAGTGCTGGAGCGCGAGCAGGCCCAGCAGGAGCTGGTACGCGCCCAGGACGAACTGGTGCAGGCCGGCAAGCTGTCCGCGCTCGGCACCATGAGCGCCAGCATCAGCCACGAACTCAATCAGCCGCTGGGCGCCATCCGCAGCTATGCCGAGAACGCCAGCACCCTGCTCGACCACCAGCGCAGTGACGACGCGCGCGCCAACCTCAGGCTGATCAGCGAACTGACCGAGCGCATGGCGTCGATCATCGCCCACCTGCGCGCCTTCGCCCGGCGCGACCGCCATGCGCCCGAGCGCGTCGCCCTGCAGCCCGCGCTGGACGATGCCCTGTCGCTGCTGGCCAAGCGGCGCAGAAGCATGGATGTCGAGCTGATACGCGACCTGCCGGACGCCACGCTGTGGGTCCAGGCCGGCGAGACCCGGCTGCGCCAGGTGCTCGGCAACCTGCTGGGCAATGCCCTCGATGCCCTGGTCGACAAGGCGCCGCCACGGCGGATCTGGATCAGCGTCGAGCAGCAGGCCGATCATCTCGACCTGCTGCTGCGCGACAACGGCCCGGGGTTCTCCGCCGAATCCCTGGCGCGTGCCCGCGAACCCTTCTTCACCACCAAGACCAGCGCCCAGGGCCTGGGGCTCGGCCTGGCGATCTGCGAAAGCCTGGTACGCGCCCTGGACGGCGAGCTGCTGCTGGCCAATCATCCGGCTGGCGGCGCGCTGATCACCCTGCGCCTGCGCCTGGCCAGCCCAGGCGTCAACCTGCAACCTTCAGAGGACCCCTCGCCATGACCAGCGACAGCGCCATCGACAGCCGCATCCAGGTATTGCTGATCGACGACGACGCCCATCTGCGCCAGGCGCTCAGCCAGACGCTGGATCTGGCCGGGTTCAAGGTCCTCAGCCTGGGCCATGCCCAGGGCCTGGCCGCGCGCATTCCGGCCGGCTGGCCGGGCGTGGTGGTCAGCGACATCCGCATGCCCGGCATCGATGGCCTGGAGCTGCTGCAGCAGCTGCGTGAACGCGATGCCGAACTGCCGGTGCTGCTGATCACCGGCCACGGTGACGTACCGCTGGCCGTGCAGGCGATGCGCGCGGGCGCCTATGACTTCCTGGAGAAGCCATTCGCCAACGATGACCTGCTCGACAGCGTGCGCCGGGCACTCGAGCTGCGCCGTCTGGTCCTGGATAACCGCAGCCTGCGCATGGCGCTGACCGACCGCCAGCAGCTGGCCAGCCGCCTGGTTGGCCAGTCGGCGGCCATGCACCGCCTGCGTGAACAGATCGGCGCCCTCGCCGGCATCGCCACCGATGTGCTGATCCTCGGCGAGACGGGTGCCGGCAAGGAGGTGGTGGCGCGCGCCCTGCACGACCTGTCCAACCGCCGCAACGGCCCCTTCGTCGCCATCAACGCCGGCGCGCTGGCCGAATCGGTGGTCGAAAGCGAGCTGTTCGGCCATGAGGCCGGCGCCTTCACCGGGGCGCAGAAACGCCGCATCGGCAAGTTCGAGTTCGCCAACGGCGGCACCCTGTTCCTCGACGAGATCGAGAGCATGAGCCTGGACGTGCAGGTCAAGTTGCTGCGCCTGCTGCAGGAGCGCGTGGTCGAGCGCCTCGGCGGCAACCAGCTGATCCCGCTGGATATCCGCGTCATCGCCGCGACCAAGGAAGACCTGCGCCAGGCCGCCGATGCCGGGCGTTTCCGGGCCGACCTCTACTACCGCCTGAATGTCGCACCGCTGTCCATTCCGCCACTGCGCGAGCGCGGCGAAGATGCCCTGCTGCTGTTCCAGCACTTCGCCGATGGCGCCGCCGCACGCCACGCCCTGGCCTCGCGCGAGCTGCAGCCCGGGCAGCGCGCGCTGCTGCTGAGGCATCCATGGCCGGGCAACGTGCGCGAACTGCAGAATGCCGCCGAACGCTTCGCCCTCGGCCTGGAACTGGCGCTGGACAGCAACGCGCCGAACCTGCCACCGGTCAACGGCGGCCTCAGCGAACAGGTGGAAGCCTTCGAGCGCGCCCTGATCGCCGCCGAGCTGAGCCGCCCGCACGGTTCGCTGCGCAGCCTGGCCGAAGCCCTCGGTGTGCCGCGCAAGACCCTGCACGACAAACTGCGCAAGCACGGTCTGAATTTCTCCGGCGCTGGCGGAAGCTCGCCAGAGGATTTCGACTGACTGGCGGCAAACCGCCAGATTCATCCGCCCTGACAGCGCCGCAAGCGCCTCGAAAGCCCCCGGCCACGCTTGGCCAGAGGCCATCGAGGCCGCTGGCGATGGGCTTCTGCGCGCTTGTCATGCGCCTGCCACAGAGGCCTGGCACAAGGGTTGCTCTAGACTTGCCCCAAGCGAACCCACAAGTACAAGTCCAGGCCTCGCTGACGCCACCGGCGTTTTTCTCCAAGCCGCCTAGACTTGCTCTTGTCCGTTCGTCAGCAGCGCCCCGGCGCCAATGCGATAAACACAACAAGAGGAAGCATCCGCATGTTCAAACTGACTGCCAAGGCGCTGGCTTGCGCCCTGTCCCTGTCCATCGCTGGCGTCGTTCACGCCGCCGACCCGATCGTCATCAAGTTCTCCCACGTCGTTGCCGAGCACACCCCGAAGGGCCAGGGTGCCATGCTGTTCAAGCAACTGGCTGAAGAGCGCCTGGGCGACAAGGTCAAGGTCGAGGTCTACCCGAACTCCTCGCTGTTCGGCGACGGCAAGGAAATGGAAGCGCTGCTGCTCGGTGACGTGCAGATCATTGCCCCGTCCCTGGCCAAGTTCGAGCATTACACCAAGCAACTGCAGGTATTCGACCTGCCGTTCCTGTTCGACGACATGGCTGCGGTCGATCGCTTCCAGAAAGGTCCGGAAGGCCAGAAGCTGCTGACCTCCATGACCGACAAGGGCATCACCGGCCTCGCCTACTGGCACAACGGTCTCAAGCAGCTGTCGGCCAACAAGCCGCTGCGCGAGCCGAAGGACGCCCGTGGTCTGAAGTTCCGCGTACAAGCTTCCGCCGTACTGGAAGAGCAGTTCAAGGCCGTGCGCGCCAACCCGCGCAAGATGAGCTTCGCCGAGGTCTACCAGGGCCTGCAGACTGGCGTGGTCAACGGTGCCGAGAACCCCTACTCGAACATCTACAGCCAGAAGATGCACGAAGTACAGAAGTACATCACCGAGTCCAACCATGGCCTGCTGGACTACATGCTGATCACCAACACCAAGTTCTGGGACGGTCTGCCGGCTGACGTACGCGAAGAGCTGGACAAGATCATCGCCGAGGTCACCGTCGAGGTGAACAAGCAGGCTGACGCCCTCAACCAGGGTGACAAGCAGCGCATCCTGGACGCCGGCACCACCGAAATCCTGACCCTGACGCCCGAGCAACGTGGCCAATGGCGCGACGCCATGCAGCCGGTGTGGAAGAAGTTCGAAGGCGAAATCGGTGCCGACCTGATCAAGGCCGCCCAAGCCGCCAACCAGCAGTAAGGCCGGAGAGCCGTAGGGTGGGCAGTATCGCCAGATACTGACCCACCTCGGCGTCCTGTACGCCGACATGCTGCACATGGTGGGTCGGCCACGACCGCCCCACCCTACGCCCTTTCCATTCGGGAGACCCGACCATGAACGCCTTGCGGCGCGCCTGGGAGCACTTCGAGGAAGGCTTCATCGCCTTTCTTCTCGCTGCCATGACCCTGATCACCTTCGTCTACGTGATCCTCAACAACTTCTACACCCTGTTCTACTG
>NZ_CP035677.1:4883623-4908244 GCF_029542605.1 Pseudomonas sp. REST10
TGCTGCTGGAGTCCGGCAAGCTGACCATCATGCTGATGTTCATCATCGCCAACGCCATGCTCTTCGCCCACGTGCTGACCACCGAGCAGATCCCGCAGCAGATCACCGCCTGGGTGGTGGAGCTGGGCCTGCAGCCGTGGCAGTTCCTGCTGGTGGTGAACATCGTGCTGCTGATCGCCGGTGCCTTCATGGAGCCGTCGGCGATCATCCTGATCCTCGCGCCGATCCTGTTCCCGATCGCCGTGCAGCTGGGCATCGACCCGATCCACCTGGGCATCATCATGGTGGTGAACATGGAGATCGGCCTGATCACCCCGCCGGTGGGGCTGAACCTGTTCGTCACCTCGGCGGTGACCGGCATGCCGCTGACCGCGGTGATCCGCGCTGCGCTGCCGTGGCTGATGATGCTGATCAGCTTCCTGCTGGTGATCACCTACATCCCGGCCGTGTCCATGGCCCTGCCGAACTGGCTGGGCATGAGCTGAGCCCGATAGAACGCTGCTACTTCGGTACCTCGTGTACCCACTCCGCCCGGCCCTAGTGCCGGGCTTTTTTTGGCCTGCCATCGCCCGACACAGTCGCCGCGATTGCCACACGGCCTGCCTCCATCTCGCGTAAAGTCGCGACACCCCGACCAAGGAATCCCGAGCATGATCCGACGCAGCCTGAAATCCGTGGTGACCACCTGGCTCACTGGCCTGCTGGCGCTGCTGCCACTGGTCCTGACCATGGCCCTGCTGGCCTGGATCTTCAGCCTGCTCAACCGCCTGGTCGGCCCGTCGACCATGATCGGCCAGCTGTTCGCCGCGCTCGGCCAGCCCTTCTCCAGCAATGGCTACATGGCCTGGCTACTCGGCAGCCTGGTCCTGCTGGCCAGCCTCTATCCGCTGGGGCTGGCCGTACAACTGGGCCTGCGCCGCCCCCTGGCGTGGCTGTTCGACCACACGCTGCGCCGCACCCCGCTGATCGGCAACTTCTACAACCTGGCCGACCGCTTCGTCGGCCTGCTGGACAAGAGCAAGAACCCGGACATCACCACCATGGCGCCGGTCTGGTGCTTCTTCGGGGGTGACGGCGTGGCGGTACTCGCCCTGCGCCCCAGCTCGGAAACGGTGGAGCTGGAAGGGCGTGCCTACTGCGCGATCCTCGTGCCGACCGCACCGATTCCGGTGGGCGGCGGTCTGCTCTACGTGCCTCAGGAGTGGGTTCGCCCGGCGGACATGGGCGTCGAGCAGCTGACCAGCATCTACGTTTCCATGGGCCTCACGCCACCCGGCAAGCGCACGGCCGAGCCCGCCACGCCAGGCAGCCGCTAGACCAATGGCAGGCTGGTGGTGGACTTGATCTCCGACAGGGCGACGATGGAGTTCACCTCCTGGATACCCGGCACCAGCGACAGCTTCTCGAAGAAGAAGCGCTCGTAGGCCTCGATGTCGCGCGTGACGATACGCAGCATGAAGTCCACCGCCCCCATCAGCACGTGGCACTCCAGCACCTCGGGAAACTCGCGCATGGCTTCGGCGAACTCAGTGAGGTTGGAGCGGCCATGGGCATTCAGCTTGACCTGGGCGAACACCTGGGTGTGCAGGCCGATCAGCTTACGATCCAGCAGGGTCACCTGCTTGCGAATCACCCCCTCTTCCTTGAGGCGCTGAATACGACGCCAGCACGGCGACTGCGACAGGCCGATACGCTCGGCGATCTCGGCCGTGGACAGGCCGGCATCCTCTTGCAGCAGCGCGAGAATGCGCTGATCGTAGGCATCCAGTTCGACGGACATAAAAATTCCCCAATCACTCAATACTGAGAAAACTCTATCCACATAACCGGTAAAATGACAGAAAACAAGGCAGAACTTTTGCCGCCGCAAGGGGGAAACTTAGGCAAAACCTGCCCCGAGTCGCCACCATGCCTGATACCACACCGTTCCCCGCTGTCCACCATCGCCGCGATCCCTGGCAGGATCGCCCGGATGCCTGCGTCGAATACCAGTTGCGCACCGATGCAGAAGCCGACGTGCTGTGCCGTCTGCTCGGCCTGTTCGCCCAGCTGCAGCTGCTGCCCGAGGCGCTGCAGGTCCAGCGCCAGCAGGACGATCTGCATATCAGCCTGCGCCTGCAAGGCCTCTCGACCCATCGCGCTGGCGTCCTGGCGCAGAAGCTGCGGGGCCTGGTCTGCGTCTGGCAGGTGGCCTGGCAGCACCTGGATCACAACCTGGTGACGGAGGTCGCCTGAAGCGGGCGCTCGATCACGCCTGGCCCTTCGCCCTTCTGCAGCTTTTCGGGCATCCTAGTTCGGCTAACCTTGTTCAGGTCGACCCCTAGGAGCCCTCATGTCCGCCTTCACTGCCACTGCCCCTGATCGCGTACTGGACCTCGGCGACCTGCTGCGCGAACTGGTCGCCCATGGCCGGGTCGACCAGGACGTGGCCGAGCAGTGCCTGGCGATACGCCGCAGCTCGCTGAACAACAACCAGCACCCGCTGGAGTTCCTCGCCGCCCAGCAGGTCGACGACCTGACACGGCCGGGCAAGAAGCTCGACCTGGAAACCCTGACCGTGTGGCTGGCCAACTTCTCCGGGCAGCCCTATCTGCGTATCGACCCGCTGAAGATCGACGTGCCGGCGATTACCCCGCTGATGTCCTACGCCTTCGCCCAACGCCACAAGATTCTTGCTGTGGCGGTGGACAGCGAAAGCGTCACCATCGCCAGCAGCCAGCCGCTGGTGCACAGCTGGGAAGCCAACCTGGTGCACGTGCTCAAGCGCCCGATCAAGCGCGTGGTGGCCAACCCCGCCGACATCCAGCGCTTCACCACCGAGTTCTATCGCCTGGCCCGCTCGGTCAGTGGCGCCAATGCCACCGACCAGAAGGTCAGCGGCGTCGGCAACTTCGAACAGTTGCTCAGCCTCGGCGCCCAGGACCAGGAGCCGGACGCCAACGATGCGCACATCGTCAACATCGTCGACTGGCTGTTCCAGTACGCCTTCCAGCAGCGCGCCAGCGATATCCATATCGAGCCGCGTCGTGAACAGGGCACCGTGCGCTTTCGCATCGACGGCGTGCTGCACACCGTCTACCAGTTCCCTGCCCAGGTCACCATGGCGGTGGTCAGCCGCCTGAAGAACCTGGGGCGAATGAACATCGCCGAAAAACGCAAGCCGCAGGACGGCCGGGTGAAGACCAAGACCCCGGACGGCAACGAGGTGGAACTGCGCCTGTCGACCCTGCCGACCGCCTTCGGCGAGAAGATGGTGATGCGTATCTTCGACCCCGACGTACTGCTGAAGAGCCCCGACCAGCTGGGCTTCTCGCCGGACGACCTGCGCCGCTGGGAGAGCATGACCTGCCAGCCCAACGGCATCATCCTGGTCACCGGCCCCACCGGTTCGGGCAAGACCACCACGCTGTACACCACGCTCAAGCAGCTGGCCACCGAAGAGGTGAACGTCTGCACCATCGAGGACCCGATCGAGATGATCGAGGGGGCCTTCAACCAGATGCAGGTGCAGCACAACATCGACCTGAGCTTCGCCAGCGGCGTGCGTGCCCTGATGCGTCAGGACCCGGACATCATCATGATCGGCGAGATCCGCGACCTGGAAACCGCCGAGATGGCCATCCAGGCCGCGCTCACCGGCCACCTGGTGCTCAGCACCCTGCACACCAACGATGCCCCCAGCGCCATTACCCGCCTGCTCGAACTGGGCGTGCCGCACTACCTGCTCAAGGCCACCGTGCTCGGCGTCATGGCCCAGCGCCTGGTGCGGACCCTGTGCCCGCACTGCAAGGCACCGGTGCAACTCGACGAAGACAGCTGGAGCGGCCTGACCAAGCCCTGGAGCTCGCCGCTGCCGAGCCATGCGCAACGCGCCGTGGGCTGCCTTGAATGCCGCGAGACCGGCTACCGCGGGCGCGCCGGGGTGTACGAAATCATGCTGATCAACGATGCCATCCGCCCGCTGATCAATGCCGACACCGACCTCACCGCCCTGCGTCGCGCGGCGTTCAAGGACGGCATGCGCAGCCTGCGCCTGTCCGGCGCGCAGAAGGTCGCCGCCGGGCAGACCACGATCGAGGAAGTGCTGCGCGTGACGCCGCAGAGCGAGCAACGCTGAAGCCTCGAGCGCGTTCGCTGCACGCCCCGCGTCTTCACGTCGCACTGTGCGGCCGTTCACCTGGCAGCGCTCGCCAGCCAGGTGCTGCCGGGCACTGAGAAGGGGTCGGCGGCAATCCCGCAGCGGCTATGCTTAGATGCGGAATAGGCGCGGCGCACCTTGCCTGCGCCTGCACAATGTATGCACGAGGGAGATCGCATCATGGAAATCGGTGGCGTCCTGCTGCTGTTCGTCGGCCTGGCTGTGGCCATCGTCTACATGGGCTTCAAGGTGGTGCCGCAGGGCTCGGAATGGACGGTGGAACGCTTCGGTCGCTACACCACGACGCTGAAGCCCGGCCTCAACATCATCGTGCCGGTGATGGACCGCATCGGTCGCAAGCTGAACGTCATGGAGAGCGTGCTGGATATTCCGCCGCAGGAAGTGATCAGCTCCGACAACGCCATCGTGCAGATCGACGCCGTGTGCTTCTTTCAGGTGATCAACGCTGCCCAGGCAGCCTACGAGGTCAACCACCTGGAGCACGCCATCCGCAACCTGGTGATGACCAACATCCGCACCGTGCTGGGCTCGCTGGAGCTCGATGCCATGCTCAGCCAGCGTGACGCCATCAACGAGCGCCTGCTCAAGACCGTGGACGAGGCCACCGCTCCCTGGGGCATCAAGATCACCCGCATCGAGATCAAGGACATCAGCCCGCCCGCCGACCTGGTGGAGGCCATGGCCAGCCAGATGAAGGCCGAGCGCCTCAAGCGCGCGCAGATCCTCGAGGCCGAGGGTGCACGCTCGGCCGCCATCCTCACCGCCGAAGGGCACAAGCAGGCGGAGATTCTTCGCGCCGAGGGCGAGCGCCAGGCCGCGTTCCTCGAAGCCGAAGCCCGTGAGCGGGCCGCGCAGGCCGAAGCCGAGGCGACCCGCGTGGTGTCCCAGGCCATCGCCGCCGGCAACGTCCAGGCGGTGAACTACTTCGTGGCCCAGAAGTATGTCGAGGCCCTGGGCCAGCTCGCCTCCGCCAACAACAGCAAGGTGGTGCTGATGCCGCTGGAGGCCAGCCAGGTGATCGGTGCCGTCGGCGGCATCGGCGAAATCGTCAAGGCCACCTTCGCCAGCGACGGCTCTGCAGAGAAGCGGAGCTGAGGCATGATCCAGTACCTGCAAAACCTGTCGTTCTGGGACTGGCTGGCCCTGGCTACCATCCTGCTGATCCTCGAAGTCTTCGGTGCCGGCGGCTACCTGCTGTGGATCGGCCTCGCGGCCGCCTGTGTCGGTGTGCTGACCTACCTGTTCCCGGCGCTGCCGTGGGTCTGGCAGTTCTTTCTGTTCGGCCTGCTGGCCATTCTCACCGCAGTGGTCTGGTGGCGCCGCCAGCGCAGCCCCCTGCCCCCCAGCGACCAGCCCGGCCTGAACCGGCGCGGCAGCGAGCTGCTCGGGCGGCGCTTCGCCCTGCACGAGGCGATCATCGACGGACGCGGCAAGATCAAGGCCGGCGACAGCCTGTGGCTGGTCAGCGGCCCCGACCTGCCAGCCGGCAGCCCGGTCAAGGTCGTGGCCCAGGAGGGCGTGGTCCTGAAGGTGGAACAGGACGCAGCCCGCGAGGCCGTCCGCTAGCCAAGGCGGCCGGCCATCGCCACCACGGAACCTGTGGCTCCTGATGCCACTCTGAATGAGTGTGCCTAATTCACAGGAGCTTCATCATGCGAGCAATAAGCCGGGCCGCCATGGCATTGAGCGCCTTCCTGATTGCCCAGAGCGCAGCCGCGGATGGCCTGCTGCGTGACATTCTGTCCTCGGGCGCGACCACCGCGTCGACCTACCTGACGTTCAAGGACCGCAAGCTGGTCGCTGCCGCAGAGGAGGATGCCAGCAGCTTCGTCGCCAGTGCCGGCGAGATTCGCGGCCCGCACCTGGAGGCCGCGCTGCAGCAGCTGCGCGCAGGCAACCCCGAGCTGCAGGACGCCGACGACATGGCGCTGGCCAGTGCCATCCTGGCGTCCTCGGCGGCTCCGCGCGACACCCGCACAGCCATTCCCGCCGAGTAACTCGCGCCCATAAAAAATGCCCGTATCCGGAAGATACGGGCATTTTCTTGAGCGCGGCTCGGGACTACACAGCTGCAAGGCTTCCCGAGCGACTCAGACCTTACATCAGCGGCAGGGTGTAGCTGACGATCAGGCGGTTTTCATCGATGTCGTTCGCGAAGTTGGAGCGAACGGTGGCGTTACGCCAGCGAACACCCAGGTTCTTCAGCGCGCCTTCCTGGAAGACGTACATCAGCTCGGTGTTGCGCTCCCACTCACGACCTTCGGAAACGCCACGGCCGCGATCGACGTTGTCGCCGGTCAGGTAGCGGGTCATGAAGGTCAGGCCCGGGATACCGATCGAGGCGAAGTTGAAGTCATAGCGCGCCTGGTAGGACTTCTCGTCCTTGTTGGCGAAGTCGCTGATCTGCACGTAGTTGACCAGGAACGGGTCGGTACCGTTGATGTAGGCGAAACCGGTGTCGCCGCTCATCTTCTGGTAGCCCAGACCGAAGGCATGGCCGTCCAGCGAGTAGGTGACCATGGCGCCGAAGGCCTTGTTGTCCACGTTGCTGCGATTGCCGTCATCGGTCGAGCGGGCGAAGCGCACGTCGGTCTTCAGGCTCTGCTTGTCGCCCAGCGGCAGGACGTGCACGGCGCTGAAGGAGTGCTGCTTGTACAGCTCGTCCAGGTTGGAGTAGTAGTAGCCGGCCGTCAGTTCCTTGGTCAGCTTGTAGGTGCCGCCGACGAAGTCGAACGAGTCGGCGGTGGCGCCACCAGAGGTGGTGATACCACGGCGACCGCCGCTGGTGATGGCGATGTCTTCGTAATCACCGGAGTTACGGTGGTTGACCTCACGCACGTGAGCGGCTTCCAGCATCAGGCCGTCGATTTCCTGGGAGACCAGGTGACCGGCTTCGAATACCTGGGGCAGCAGACGACCGTCGCTGGAGGCGATGGCGGCGTTCTTGAACTGCATCTGGCCAACGCGCAGGGTGCTGTTGGAGACCTTGACCTTGGCGGCTACAGCCAGGTCCGAGTAGTTGTCCTGCGAACCACCCGAGCGGTCCGGAACCAGCAGACCGCTACCAGCGGTACCGTCACCGGAATCCAGCTTGAAGCCGAACATGCCGATCGCATCGGCACCGAAGCCTACGGTACCTTCGGTGAAACCGGAGTTCATGCGCAGAATGAAACCTTGGGCCCACTCGTCCTGCTTGGACTGGCTCGGGGCCGGAGTGTCGCTGTTGCCCTGACGGAAATCGCGGTTGAAGTAGAAGTTGCGCGCTTCCAGGCTGACCTTGGTATCGCCGACCAGATCGGCGAAGGCCACTTGGCTCAGGCCCAGGGTGCTGGCGGCTACGGCCAGTGCCAGGGAGGTCTTTCTCATTATGTTTCTCTCCAGTGTGTTTTGAGTTGACGCATCGTCCGACGCAGGCTTCGGCACGAAGAGGCAGGTCGGAACGAATAGGGCAGACGCAACCGCGAGCCAGGGTGCGACAACGACCTGGCTCGAGCGGGTACGTGAAAAATTCAGGTAGTACAGAACAACGGCGAACGCAGGACAGCGGCCGAACTGAGGCAGGCAGAATGGTGCATGGTTGGCTTCTCTCGTCGTTGTTATTTTGCGCCGACATCCCGCCGGCATCTCGCGGGGCCTACGCAGATAGCGTGCCAGATCGTGAAAACACCTCAGCAAGCTATCTAGAACAGTAGGTTACATTTTTTCTGCAGGTCAGTGACCATTTAGTCACAGGGCTCTACAGGCAAGTTTCCGCTCACCACGACAGCCAATCAGGCGGAAAACCGCCAAGTCATCAACCGACCACGATCTGATTCTTGCCCTGGCGCTTGGCCAGGTACATGGCCGCATCGGCACGCGCATAGAGCGCGTCAAGGCTGGCATCGGCCGCCAGCAGGCTGGTCAGCCCCTGGCTGACCGTGATGCGGAAGCTCGTCCCTTCGTGCTGGAAGCCGAGGCGTTGCACCTCGCGTTGCAAGCGTTCGGCCACCTGCAGTGCGACATCCGGCTCACAGCCCGGGAACAGCGCGGCGAACTCCTCACCGCCGATGCGCCCGAACAGGTCGCCACGCCGCAACGCGTTGCTGCCACAGTGCGCCAGGCGCCGCAGGACATCGTCGCCGGTCTGATGGCCATAGTGGTCGTTGATCTTCTTGAAGTCGTCGAGATCGAGCAACAGAAAGGCCAGCGGGCTGCCGAACTTGCGGGCGTGTTCGAACTCGCGGCGGGCACATTCGAAGAAATGCCGGCGGTTGCTGCTCTGGGTCAGCACGTCGGTGGTCGCCAGACGGTGCAGCTCGCCCTCCAGGCGCTTCTTCTCGGTGATGTCCTCGGCAATACCGACGATCACCGGTCCCTGCTGCTGCCTTCCCCTGGGGCTGACGAAGCACTTGTCGCTGAGCCAGCGCAGCTGGCCATCGGCACGGATGATGCGGTACTCGCGACTCTCCACGGCCCCGGTTTCCAGCACCTTGGCCAGGCTCTCGGCCGCATAGTCGACATCGTCCGGGTAGATGCTGTTGCGCCACTCGCCGTAATCCGCCAGCAGCAGGGCGGCCGAGCGGCCGAAGATGCGTTCATAGGCCGGGCTGACGTAGATCATCCGCTGCTCGTTCCAGTCGAACGCCCAGAGCACGGCATTGACGCTGCCGAGCAGGCTGCTGAACAGCTGCTCGCGCTCGCCCAGGCGCTCGACCTCGGCGCGGCTATGCAGCAGGGCCAAGGTCAATTCTTCCAATTCGGAAACAGCGTTGCCTTCAGCATCCATTACAACAGCCATCCCTTCCCTCGCGTCGCATTGAAATGATCATAGTGCGAGTTCTTGGACAAAAACGAAGGCCCGCCGTTCGGCGGGCCTTCGTGTGTAACGAACGGCGCTCAGGCAGCCACGCCGGCCGGGCGCAGCGAGTAGGTCTTGAGCTGCTCGGCGAAGTCACGCAGCGACTGGATGCCACTGGCCTCGGCCTCGTGCACCCACTGCTTCATCGCCTCCAGCATGTCGTGGCCGTTGCTGCTGGTCTTCACCCAGATCTGCTGCAGGGCCAGGCGCTTCTCGTAGATCACCTTGAGCGCCTGACTCTGCGCCAGCATGTCGGCGATGCGCGCGTGGTGCTGCTCTTCCAGCAGGCTCGGCTCACGCGAGAGCAGGCGCTTGGCGCGACGGAACAGGTGACGAACGGACTCGTCGGCCTTGGCCACCTCCTGCTTGACCAGCGGTGCGATGACCAGCTTGCGGTACTGCGCCATGATCTGAAAGCGGTTGTTGAGGATGGCCATGGCGGTGTCCATGTCCAGACTCCCCTTGCCCTCGACCCGGTGGGCGATGGGCGCGACGCGCTGCACCTTGGCCAGCCCGAACAGACTGAACAGCCGGATCCAGGCCCAGCCCATGTCGAACTCCCAGGCCTTGACCGACAGCTTGGCGCTGTTCGGGTAGGTGTGGTGGTTGTTGTGCAGCTCCTCGCCGCCGATCAGGATGCCCCAGGGCAGCAAATTGGTGGCGGCGTCGCGGCATTCGAAGTTGCGGTAGCCGACCGCGTGGCCCAGACCGTTGATCACACCAGCGGCCCAGACCGGAATCCACATCATCTGCACCGCCCAGACGGTCATGCCGAGCACGCCGAACAGGGCCAGGTCGATGATCGCCATCAGGGTCACGCCACCGATCGGGTAGCGGCTGTAGACATTGCGTTCGATCCAGTCGTCCGGGCAGTTCTTGCCGTAGATACGCAGGGTTTCCTGGTTCTTCGCCTCTTCCTGGTAAAGCTCGGCGCCCTTGCGCAGCACGGTGCCCAGCCCCTTGATGACCGGGCTGTGCGGGTCATCGTCGGTCTCGCACTTGGCGTGATGCTTGCGGTGAATCGCGGTCCACTCGCGAGTGTTCTGGCCCGTGGTCAGCCACAGCCAGAAACGGAAGAAATGCTTGAGCGCGGGGTGCAGCTCCAGTGCACGATGCGCCGAATAGCGGTGCAGATAGACCGTGACGCTGACGATGGTCACGTGCGTCATCAGCAGGGTCACAGCCACCAACTGCCAGACCGAAAGGTCGAGTAAACCGTTGTACCACATGGATGCTGTTGCCTCTTGATAGGGAAACACGGTTTGTCCTACAAGAACGAACCTGATCGCATTATCCCTGACCCAGGCCAGAAAACCAGTTGGTCTTTTAGATAAGAATGTTTCAGCCCCACCCCATCTATACTGCCCACCATTTGAAGGGAGCTTGACCTGCACCCCATGCGTATCGACTTTGCCGCCCTGCGTCTGACCCTGGTCTACCTGCTGCTCGCAGGCGCCTGGGTTCTCCTGAGTGACCAGTTGCTGGCGGCACTGGGCCTGTCCGTGGCGCAGCAGGAGCGCCTGCAATCACTCAAGGGACTGTTCTTCGTCCTGCTGACCAGCGCCCTGCTCTACCTGGTGCTGTACCGCCACGCCCAGCGGCATCGCCGCGCACGGCTGGAGTTGGCGAGCAACGAGGAACGCCTGCGCCTGGCCCTCAATGCCACCCACGACGGCCTGTGGGACTGGGACGTGTCCAAGCGCCGGGTATTCTTCTCCGATGGCTACGCCGCGCTGCTCGGCCTGACGCCACAGGCCCTTGGCGATACCCGTGACGACTGGGCCGCGCGCCTGCACCCGGATGACCGTGAAGGTGCGATGCAGGCACTCAGTACCGAGTGGACCGATCAGCAGTACGAAAACATCTACCGCCTGCGGCATGCCGATGGCAGCTACCGCTGGATCCACTCGCGCGGCCGCTTGCTGCGCGACGAGGATGGCCAGCCACAGCGCTTCATCGGCATTGCCAGCGATGTCACCCAGCAACGTGCCGACGAGGACAGCCTGCGCCAGGCTGCTGCCGTGTTCGATGCCACTCAGGAGGGTGTGCTGGTCACCGACCCCGACCAGCGTATCGTCCATGTCAATCCGGCCTTCAGTCGCATCACCGGCTACAGCAGCGAGGAGATACTCGGGCAGCGCCCCAATCTGCTCAACTCGGGGCACCATGACGCCAGCTTCTACCAGAGCATGTGGAACGCGCTGGAAAATCGCGGCGCCTGGAGCGGCGAAGTGTGGAACCGGCGCAAGAGCGGCGAGATCTATCCGCAGTGGCAGTGCATCCGCGTCATCCATGACGAACAGGGGCGCCTCAGTCACTACGTGGCGGTGTTCTCCGACATCAGTGCACTGAAGCGCTCGCAGCATGAGCTGGACTACCTGGCCCACCACGACCCGCTGAGCAACCTGCCCAACCGCCTGCTGTTCACCGAACGGGTCGCCCATGCACTGGAACGCAGCAAGAGCGAAGGGTTGCGCGGCGCCGTGCTGCTGATCGACCTGGATCATTTCAAGCACATCAACGAGAGCCTCGGGCACAACGTCGGCGATGCCCTGCTGAAGGGGGTCGGCGAACGCCTGCTGCAGGATATTCCCAACGGCTGCACCCTGGCCCGCCTGGGGGGCGACGAGTTCGGCCTGCTCTCCGAGAACTGTTCCGCCGCACCACAGGCTGCGGAGCTGGCACAACGCCTGCTGCGCTGCCTGGAAGCGCCCTTTCGTTTCGACGGACATGAACTGTATATCGGCGCCAGCATCGGTATCGGCCTGTTCCCGGGGGAAGCCGACAGCGTCGAGCAGATCATGCGCAATGCCGACTCGGCGTTGTTCAAGGCCAAGAGCAGCGGCCGCGAGGGCTATGCATTCTATGTGCAGGAACTGACCGACTACGCGCGCCAGCGTGTCGAGCTGGCCAGCAGCCTGCGCCATGCCCTGGACAACCAGGAGCTGCGCGTTTACTACCAGCCCCTGCATGACCTGCGTGATGGTCACATGGTGGGCATGGAGGCACTGGTGCGCTGGCAGCACCCGCAGCGTGGCCTGGTGCCCCCGGCCGAGTTCATCCCGATGGCCGAAGAGAACGGCATGATCGCGGCCATCGACGCCTGGGTGCTGGAGCAGGCCTGCCGCCAGATGGTGAGCTGGAATGCCGAGGGCAGCTCGCTGCGTTTCGTCGCGGTGAACATCTCCAGCCGCCTGTTCAGCCGTGGCGAACTCGACCAGAAGGTAGCGCGGGTCCTGGCCGAAACCGGCCTTCCGGCTGGTCAGCTGGAACTGGAGGTGACCGAGAGCGCGATCATGGAAGACCCTGATGCGGCCCTGCGCTTCCTGACCCGCTTGCGTGCCCTGGGCGTACGCCTGGCCATCGACGACTTCGGCACCGGCTATAGTTCGCTTGCACGCCTGAAACGCCTGCCGGTGGACAAGCTGAAGATCGATCAGAGTTTCGTCCGCGGCCTGCCCGAAGATACCGACGATGCGGCCATCGCCCGCGCCGTCATTGCACTTGGACACAGCCTGGGCCTGAAGGTACTGGCCGAAGGCATCGAAGCACCACGTCAGGTCGAGTTCCTCCGCGAGCTGGGCTGTGACTATGGTCAGGGTTACCACTACGGCAGACCGCTACCGGCACAGCGCCGGACAGGCGACCACCCCGAAGGGCCCTCACCACACGACAGCCCATTCACGCCGAGGGATTGAGCATGCGGGTGCTGATACTGGAAGACGATCCATGGATCGCCGATCTGCTCAAGCAGATCGTCCAAAACCTGCACCCCAGCACACAGATCGAAAGCGTCACGCGGCTGGCCGATGCGCTCGACGCCTGGAAGCGTCAACCGGCCCAGCTGGTCATCGCCGACTGGAACCTGCCCGACGGCCCCGGCACCAGCCTGCTCGAGGTCGCGCACCGCAGTGACGCCAGCGTCCCGCTGGTGATGATTACCGCGCGCTCCGACCGGGACAGCGTGCTGCTGGCACGCCGGCTAGGGATAAACGCCTTCATCAGCAAGCCCTTTCAGGTGCCCAAGGTACTCGAGACCCTGCGCCCGCTGCTGTCACCGCAGCACGACGAACCCGCTGACGCCGCAGTGCCTGCCACAGGTGGCTTCCTGCCGTTTCTCGCGGGCCTGCCCAACAGCGCCCTGGACCTGCCCCTGCACGATGCCCTGCTCCAGCAGTTGCACAAGCCCGACCAGGCACCGCAGGCACTGCAGGAGTACTGGCAGAACGATCCGGCGGTGCATGCCCGGCTGATCGCTGCCGCCAACAGCGCCAGCTACAACGCCAGCGGGCAACCCTGCATCAGCCTCCCGGAAGCGCTGCGCCGGCTCGGGCCAGGCACGGTGCTCAGCCTGGTTCAGGGGCTCGCGCTACGCCCCGTGGCGGCCCTGCAGGACGATGACCTCAAACGCCTGGGCGACGAGCAGTTCACCCAGGCCCGGTATCTGCGCCAGCGCATCGAGGAGCTGTGCAAGAGCGCCAGGATCGACGCAGCGGCCATGAGCAGCGCTGCGTTGCTGCAACGCATGGGGGAGCTGGCGGTTCTGTACCAGGCACAGTGCTGGCGTCATGCCGGCCAGGCGCTGGATGACGAAACCCTGGGTAGCGCCCTGCAGCGCTGCAGCGGCGACCTGGCCAACCGGCTCAAGAGCCACTGGCGCCTGCCGACGCCGCTGCGCGAACTGATCGGCGCCTGCTACGCCTTGCCTCCCGGCAACAGCAAGCGCGACCCGGTGATCATGCGCCTGGCCTGCGCGGAGTTGCAGGGTGGCAGCGAGCAGGAACTGGACCGTCTGTACCGGCTCGCCGGCATCGACAGGGGCACGGCCAGGTGAGGACGAACCCGCGGCCGATCCGCTGGATCGTCATCGGTGGCAGCCTGTGCCTGGCGATCCTCTTCGCCCTGCTTGGCCGCCAGGCGATGGTCGAACGCGAGGCGCTGTGGCAACTGCAGATGAACAAGCAGGCGGAGGCACTGCGACTGGCCCTGCACAGCTCGCAGAAAGGCCTGCACGAACGCGCCCAGCTGCTGGCCGAGGCGATGGCCGCCGATGCCTGGGTAGTGGAACTGGTCCGCCAGGCATACAGCCTCGGCGACGGCAGCCCGCAGCAACTGACCGACATCCGCAACCAGCTCTACACCCGCCTCGCACCGCGCTGGCGCAACCTGCAGCGCCAGCACAGTTTCCGCCTCTTCGTGCACCTGCCCCCAGGGGACAGGATTCTGCTGCGCGTGCATGACCCGCGGCACTTTGGCGACACCATCAGGCTCGTCCAGCCCCTGGTGGAAGACAGCCTGCGCGACGGCGACAGCGTGACCGGCGTCAGCTCCAACAACCTGGGCGACGTCAGCGTGCATGCCATGACCCCGCTGACCGTGGAGACCCAGGACGGACCGAAGCAGATCGGCGTGCTCGAGGTGGCCATGAGCGTGCTCGCCACCCCCAGGGAGTTCGACCAGGAGCTGGGCGGCGGAGTCGCCCTGCTGCTGCGTTCGAGCCAGCTGACCCACCGCAGCGGTGAAGCCTTGCGTGGCCTGAGCAGCGACCCGCAGCAGTGGCAGGTGATCAGCGCCTCGCGCCCCCAGGCCATGCACTGGCAACGCAATGGCCTGCTGCCGACACCGAGCCGGGCCGACGGCCATGACCTGCAGGAAGACGAAGGCCGCCATTTCCTGCTGAGTGACTATCCGCTGGTCGACCTCACGGCCCGCGCCGGCGGACCGCTGAATGCCTCTCTGCTGGCCTGGCGGGACGTGAGCCCGCTGTACGCGTTGCACGTTCGCGACAAGCACTGGCTGATCGGCAAATGGGTCCTGGCCTGGTTGAGCGCGGAGGTTCTGCTGCTGGTGCTGTTGCGCGCCACCCGCCACAGCACCCAGCGCCTGCTGCAACGCCAGCAACGCGCCCTGCATGCGCTCAACGAAATCTCCGCGCTTTCCAGCCTGAGCAGCAAGGAGCAGCTGCGCGAGGCACTGCGCACGGGAGCGGACTACTTCGGCATGCCGATCGGGGTCATCGGTCTCATCGAGGACGAACGCTATCGGGTGCTGGTGCAGGTCGCTCCCGGCGACGAACTGCAGGACGAACAGACCTTCGCCCTCGACGAGACCTACAGCAGCCTGGCCTATGCCCAGGACGAAGTGCTGAGCATCGAACACATGGCCTCCTCCCCCTACCGCGCACATGCCTGCTACGACAAGTTCGCCCTGGAGAGCTACATCGGCATCGCCATCTGGGTCGACGGACGCCGCGCCGGCACCCTGGCCTTCTGCGACCACACGGTACAGGAGCGCGCCTTCAACGACAGCGAGCGCGAGTTCATGCGCCTGTTCGCCCGCTGGGTCGGCGCCACCCTGGAGCGAGACCAGCAGGAACAGGCGCGCCAGGCCCTGCTGGAGCGCCTGGCCAGCATCATCGAAGGCACCGACGTGGGCACCTGGGAATGGAACGTCCAGACCGGCGAGACCGTGTTCAACGAGCGCTGGGCGCAGATGTTCGGCTATCGCCTGGACGAGTTGCAGCCCACGCGGGTGGAAACCTGGCTGCGCCTCTGTCACCCGGATGACCGCGAGCCCAGCGAACGCCTGCTGCAACGTCATTTCGCCGGCGAAGTGACCTACTACGACAGCCAGATCCGCATGCAGCACCGGGACGGCCACTGGCTGTGGATACAGGTACGCGGACGCCTCTCCAGACGCGATGCACGGGGCCGCCCCCTGCTGATGTACGGCACCCACACCGACGTCAGCGAGGCGCGCCAGCGCGAAGAGGCGGTCACCGAGGCCCGCGTCTTCCTGCAGACGCTGCTGGACTCGGCCACCGGGGTCTCGATCATCGCCACCGACCTCGACGGCCTGATCACCCTGTTCAACTCCGGCGCCGAGCGCTTGCTGGGCTACAGCAGCGCCGAGGCCGTCGGGCAGATGACCCCCGAACGCTTCCACCTCGCCGAAGAGGTCGAGGCACGTGCCGAGGAACTGAGCCGCAGCAGCGGCGAACGCATCGAAGGCTTCGAGGTGTTCGTCCACAATGCGCGCGGCGGCGAGCCGGAAACCCGCCAGTGGACCTACGTGCACCAGGATGGCAGCCAGTACCGGGTCAACCTCACCACCAGCGTCATCCTCGATGCCAGCGGCCAGGCCATCGGTTTCCTCGGCGTGGCCAGCGACATCAGCGCGCTGCAGCAGGCCACACGCGCCCTGCAGCAGAGCGAAAGCCGCTTCCGTGGCCTGGTCGCCAACCTGCCTGGCGTGGTCTACCGCTGCGCCAACGACAGCAGCTGGAGCATGCGCTACATCAGCGACGAAGTGCTCAGCCTCACCGGCTACCCGTCCAGCGACTTCATCGACAACCGCGTGCGCAGCTTCTCCAGCGTCATCCACCCGGACGACCTGCCGATCACCTACCAGGCCGACCAAGCCATCGTCCTCAAGGAGACCTTCGAGCTGACCTACCGCCTGCGCCATGCCGACGGCCACAGTGTCTGGGTGCGCGAGAAGGGCCGCGGCGAGTACGACACGCACGGCCGGCTGCTCTGGGTCGATGGCTTCATCTGGGACATCAGCGAGCGCAAGGTCATCGAGGACCAGTTGCGCCTGAGCCAGCAGCGCTTCCGCAATGCCTTCAACACGGCGCCCCTGGGCATGGCCCTGGTCGCCCCGGATGGCCGCTGGCTGGAGGTCAACGACGAACTGTGCCGCATGTTCGGCTACAGCCGCGAAGAGCTGCTGAACAGCGATTTCATGGACCTCTCCCACCCCGACGACCTGGATGCCGACCTGCACAACCTCGAGGACCTGGTCGCCGGGCGGATCAGCGCCTACCAGATGGAAAAGCGCTACGTGGACAAGCAGGGCCGCGTGCTCTGGGGCCTGCTCAGCGTGTCCCTGGTCCGCGATGCGGAGGGCCAACCGGTGCACTTCGTCTCGCAGATCCAGGACTTCAGCGCGCGGGTCAGCGCCGAACGGGCCATTCGCGAGCGCGAGCACTACCTGAGCACCCTGCTCGACAACGTCATCGATGCCATCGTCACCATCGACGGCTCGGGTACGATCGAGACCTTCAACCACGCGGCCGAGCAGATGTTCGGCCACACCCAGGCCGACGTCGCCGGGCACAACGTCAGCATCCTGATGCCTGAACCCCACCGCAGCGCGCACGATGGCTATCTCCTGCACTACCTGAACACCGGCGAAGCGCGGGTGATCAACCAGACCCGCGAGCTCGAGGGCTTGCGCCAGAGCGGCGAGCGCTTCCCCCTGGAACTGGCGGTCTCGCAGATCAGCCACCAGGGCCAGGTGCGCTTCATCGCGGTGATCCGCGATATCGCCGAGCGCAAGCGCATCGAGCAGATGAAGAACGAGTTCGTCTCCACCGTGAGCCACGAACTGCGTACGCCATTGACGGCCATCGCCGGCTCGCTGGGCCTGATCAACGGCGGCGCGCTCGGCCCGGTGCCGGAGGCCATGGCAGCGATGCTGAGCATCGCGCAGGCCAACAGCCAGCGCCTCAGCGAACTGATCAACGACCTGCTGGACATGGAGAAACTGGTCGCCGGCAAGATGCACTTCGACCTCAGACCCTGGCCGCTGCGAGCGCTGCTGGAGCAGGCGCGGCTGCACAACCAGCCCTACGCCGACCAGCATCAGGTGCGCCTGGTCCTGCACGCGCAAGGCGACGCCAGCGTGAGAGTCGATGCGCAGCGCCTGGGGCAGGTCATGGCCAACCTGCTGTCCAACGCCGCCAAGTTCTCGCCGCCCGGTGGCGAGGTGGACATCCGCCTGGAGGAGGTCGGCGACAGGCTGCGCGTCAGCGTCAGCGACCGGGGCCCCGGCATTCCCGCGGCCTTCCACTCGCGCATTTTCGCCAAGTTCTCCCAGGCCGACTCCGGTGACACCCGGCAGAAGGGCGGCACCGGCCTGGGCCTGGCGATCTGCAAGGAAATGATCGAACGCATGCAGGGACGTATCGGCTTCGACTCCATACCCGGCCAGGGCGCCACCTTCTGGTTCGAACTGCCCCGTGCGGACCGCGCCGAAACATGAATCCATTCGCAGTGCTGGCCGAGATGGACCAAGCTGTACCACACTGCTGACAACAGCCAACCACCGGGTACCGCCGATGACCGAGCTCAAGCGCATCCTGCACGTCGAGGACGACCCCTCGATCCAGGCCGTGGCCAAGGTAGCCCTGGAAGCCGTAGGCGGCTTCCAGGTACTGACCTGCGCCAGCGGCCAGGACGCCCTCGACCAGGTACAGGGCTTTGCGCCCGACTTCATCCTGCTGGACGTGATGATGCCCGGCATGGACGGTCCGAAGACGCTGGAGCTGCTCGGTCAACTGGTCAACACCGAGCAGATCCCGGTCGCCTTCATGACCGCCAAGGTGCAGCCCGATGAAGTTGCCCACTACCGCAGCCTGGGCGCCCATGGGGTGATCATCAAACCCTTCGACCCGATGCAGCTCGCGGCCCAGGTCCGGGACATCTGGAACCAGCGCCATGGATAAACACGAGGGCAGCGCCGTACCCCAGGCCTTGCAGCAGCACCTGCAGCAGCTCAGCCAGCAGTTCAGCGAGCGCCTGCGCCAGGAGCTGCCGCACCTGGCGCAACTGGGCGGCCTGCTGCTGGAGGCCGACGACGTCGAGCGCAAGCGGGTGCTGCTGGAACTGCGCCACCAGTTGCACCGCCTGGCCGGCAGCGCCGGCACCTTCGGTTTCACCCAGCTCGGCCAGCAGGCGCGTGAGCTGGAACAACATGCCGAACGCTGGATGGAACGCCAGTCGCGCCAGCAGCAGGGGCTCAACGACTTCATCAGTGCCCTGCAGGCGCTCGGCGAACAGCCCATCAGCGCCAGCGCCAGCAGCGAGACGAGCGAGAGCGGACGCAAGCCCCCCCGCCACGAGGACGGCAGCCGCACCATCTACATCCTCGAGGGTGAAGCGGCCATTGGCGAGAGCATGCGCCAGACGCTGAACAACTTCGGCTACCAGGCCGAGCACTTCAATTCCATCGCCGGCCTCGACGCGGCCCTGCAGCAGCAGATGCCCGACGCCCTGATCATCGACGCCAAGCTGCCCGGCGAGGCCAGCTGCGGGCTGCACTACGCCAGCCAGCTGCGCGAGCGCCTGGAAGAGCCGCTGCCGCTGCTGGTGCTCACCGACCAGCAGGACGACTTCGCCACCCAGCTGCAGGCCGTTCGCGCCGGGGCCATGGGGCTGTTCAGCAAGCCCGTGGACATACCCCAGCTGGAAAGCCGCCTGGAGCGCTGTTTCTCCCAGCAGAGCGGCGAGCCATACCGCGTGCTGATCGCCGACGACGACCAGGACCTGGCCAGCCGCTACAGCCTGGTGCTGCGCGATGCGGGCATGCTGGTGGAGATCCTCAGCGAACCTGCGCAGATCTTCGCCCACCTGCGCGACTTCAACCCGGAAGTGGTGCTGCTCGACGTCAACATGCCGGACTGCAGCGGCCCCGAGCTGGCGCAAATCATCCGCTGCAACGACGACTGGCTGCGCATTCCGATCATCTACCTGTCGGCTGAGACCGACATCAGCAAGCAGATGAACGCCCTGATCAAGGCCGGTGACGACTTCATCACCAAGCCCATTTCCGACAACGCGCTGGTCGCCACGGTGTTTTCCCGTGCCCAGCGTGCGCGCCTGCTGTCCATCGCCCTGGCCCGCGACAGCCTGACCGGCCTGCTCAAGCACGCCGATATCAAGGAGCAGGTGGCCATCGAACTGGAACGCTCGCTGCGCAGCGGCGACCGCACCAGCGTGGTGATGCTCGACATCGACCACTTCAAGCGGGTCAACGACGACCACGGCCACGCCGCCGGCGACAACGTCATCCGAGCGCTGGCCAACCTGCTGCGCCAGCGTCTGCGGCGCATCGACAGCCTGGGACGCTACGGTGGCGAGGAGTTTCTCGCGGTGCTGCCCGACTGCACGCCGGAGCAGGCGCGGCTGATCGTCGACGAGATTCGCCAGCGCTTCGCCGAACTGCGCTTCATCGCCGACGGCGGCGAGTTCTCCGTGACCTTGAGCGCCGGCATCGCCGGGACCGACGTCAACAGCGACGCCGAGCAACTGCGCGAGCGTGCGGACAAGGCGCTGTACGCCGCCAAGCATGGCGGGCGCAACCAGGTGCAGGTCGCCACGCCGGAAGAGCATCGCGGCTGAAGCCGCTCCTACAGACAGCGGCGCCTGGCGCCAGACCTCGATCCGTAGGGTGGATGTCGCTCTTCACATCCACCAAAGGGGTCGCCGCTACCACAAATGGCGGGCGTAATCGACGCTGAACACAGCGCAAGAGCATCGCGGCTGAAGCCGCTCCTACGAGCAGCGGCGCCTGGCGCAAGACCTCGATCGTAGGGTGGATGTCGCTCTTCACATCCACCAAAGGGATCAGCGCAACCGCAAATGGCGGACGTAATCGGCGCTGAGCATAGCCCAAGAGCATCGCGGCTGAAGCCGCTCCTACAGGCAGCGGCGCCTGGCGCAAGACCTCGATCCGTAGGGTGGATGTCGCTCTTCACATCCACCAAAGGGGTCAGCGCAACCACAAGTGGCGAACGTAATCGGCGCTGAACGCAGCGCAAGAGCATCGTGGGAGCGGCTTCAGCCGCAATTGAAGGCCAGGTGGACGCCGCGTTGCACATCCACCACAACGCCCCCGTGATCAGGCCTCGGCGCGCTGCATCAGCTTGCGCTGCCGCCACTCCATGAAGGTCTTCAGCAGCAGGGTGAGCAGCGCCATGCACGCCAGCAGGCCCGCAGCGGTGAAGGCGGCGGCCGGCTTGTAGTCGTTGTTGAGCTGATCGACCAGCAACGGCAGGGTCAGGGTCTGGTTGATGATGGTGCCGGACACCACCGATACCGCGCCGAACTCGCCCACCGCACGGGCGTTGGTCACCACCACACCGTACAGCAGCGCCCACTTGATCTTGGGCAGGCTGATGCGCCGGAAGATCTGCCAGCCGCTGGCGCCCAGGCACATGGCGGCAGTTTCCTCGTCCTGGCCCTGCGCCTGCATCACCGGGATCAGGATGCGCGCCACGTATGGCGCGGTGACGAACACCGTGACCATGACGATGCCCGGCCAGGCGAACATCAGCTGCATACCGTTATCGTAGAACCAGCGCCCGATGAAGCTCTCCAGGCCGTACACCACCAGATAGCAGAGGCCGGCGACCACCGGCGACACCGCATAGGGAATGTCGATCAGCGTGGTCAGCAGCTTGCGCCCACGAAAGTCGTAGTGCGTCACGCACCAGGCCAGGCAGATGCCGAAGCACAGGTTCAGCGGCACGGTGATGGCGGCGACGAACAGGGTCAGGCCGATGGCATGCAGCATGTAGTCTTCGCCCAGGTTGCTCCACAGCAACTCCAGGCCACCCGCCAGCGCCTTGGTGAAGATCAGCGCCAGCGGCACCAGCAGGATCAACGCCACCACGGCCAGGCCGGACAGCACCAGCGCCCACTGGCGCCAATCTTGAGGTTTTTTCATCGACCTTGCCGTTGCCATGCGAACAGACGTCCCTGCACGACCTGCAGGATGAACAGAAGCGTCAGCGACGCCAGCAGGATCACCGAGGCGATGGCGGCGGCCGCCGGGTAGTTGAACTCCTGCAGACGGACGAAAATCATCAGCGAACTGACCTCCGTCTTGTAGGGGATGTTGCCGGCGATCATGATCACCGCGCCGAACTCGCCGAGGCTGCGAATGAAGGCCTGCGAGCCGCCGGTGACCAGCGCCGGCGTCAGCGTCGGCAGCACCACATGGCGGAAGGTCTGCAGGCGGTTGGCACCCAGGGTTCGCGCGGCCTCTTCGTACTCCGCGCCCAGGTCCTGCAGCACCGGCTGCACGGTGCGCACGACGAAGGGAATGCTGGTGAAGACCATCGCCACGATGATCCCCGCATAGGCATAGGCCACCTTGAAACCGAGCCACTGGCCGATCCAGCCGTTGGGCACCAGCAGCGTGGCCAGGGTCAGGCCGGCCACCGACGTGGGCAGGGCGAACGGCAGGTCGATCAGCGCGTCGACGATGCGGCGACCGGGAAAGTCGTAGCGGGTGATGATCCAGGCCAGCAGCAGCCCGATCACCAGCACCGCCAGGGTCGAGAAGAAGGCCGCAGAAATGGTCACCTTGTAGGTCTGCACCACGCGCGGGTCGCTGATCGCGAACCAGTACTGCGCCCAGGTCATATCGCTGACATACAGGAGCAACGCCGACAGCGGCAGCAGGATGACCAGGGAGAGGTACAGCACGCTGACGCCAAAGCTCAGGCCGAAGCCCGGCAACAGCGGAGTCTGCAGGAAGAACAGCGTCGATCTACTCACGAAGAAGCTCGGCTCTACAAATGCAGTTGGCCGCCAAGAAGGCGGCCAACGAACCTGAAAATCGGCTGTCGAGGGCGAGTATCAACGGCCCTCAGCCAGGAGTTGGTCAAGAATACCACCGTTGTCGAAGTGCTTGGCGGTGATGTCATCCCAGCTGCCCAGCACATCGTTGGGGTTGATCAGGCGTACCGGGGCGAACTGGGCCTTGGTCGCCTCGACCACTTCCGGGTTGTGCACACGGTAGTTGTAGGTGGTCAGCAGTTGCTGGATGTCCTTGCTGTACTGGAAGTCGAGGAAGGCCTTGGCCTGCTCGCGGGTGCCGCGCTCGTCAGCCACCTTGTCGACGATGGCCACCGGGAACTCGGCAAGCACGCTGACTTCCGGCACCACGATCTGCAGGTTGGCGGACTTGAACTCGTCGCCCTTGGCGATGTTGATCACTTCCGACTCGAAGGTCAGCAGCACGTCGCCCTGGCCGTTCTGGGCGAAGGCCACGGTGGCACCACGACCGCCGGTGGGGAAGTTCTCGACGTTGTGCAGCAGCTTGCCGACGAAGGCCTTGATCTTCGCCTCGTCACCCTTGAACTTCTCGTTGGCGAACAGCCAGGCCGCCAGGTAGCTGTAGCGGGCGTTGCCGGAAGTCTTTGGGTTGGGGAACACCAGCTTGACGTCATCGCGGATCAGGTCGTCCCAACCCTTGATGTTCTTCGGGTTGCCCTCACGGACCAGGAACGCGGTGGTGCTGTAGTAGGGCGAGCTGTTGTTGGGAAACTGCTCGGCCCAGTCCTTGCGCAGCAGACCACGCTTGGCCAGGATGTCCACGTCGGTCACCTGGTTGAAGGTCACCACGTCGACCTTCTTGCCCTGGATGATGTCCTGCGCCTGACGCGAGGTCCCGGCGAAGGACTGGATGATCTTCACGTCCTTGCCGGACTGTTCCTTCCAGTACTCGACGAACCTGGGGTTGATCTCGCCGAACAGCTCGCGGGCGATGTCGTAGGAAGCGTTGTGGAATGGCGTGTCGGCCGCGGCATGGCTCAGCGAGCCGGTCAGCAGGGTGGCGCTGGCCACGGTGGCCAGAACGATCTTCTTCAGCATCTAAGGCGTCCTTATCGAAAGAGGAACCTGCGGGCAGGCTATTTGATGGCGCGATTCTGCAGAAAAATCTTATAGCTGAAAAATATCTTTTAATTCTCGATTTATAACCAAAAACATCAGCCAATAGCCGGCCCTGCAGCTCCGGCTCATGCACGAAACCAGCAGTAATCACCGACCAGTGTGACAGCGCAACGCAGCGCGGCTTTGTATCATCGCCGATACATTACCGACACGTTCCGGATACGCCGATCACCGAGACTCTCACGGGGCGTTGGCGCCCCGGTATCTTCCGTTGCCGATGGAGCCGTCCCTGGTGCATGACACGACCCAGACCGAAGCCACACCCCGTACCACGCGCGTGCTGCTCGTCGACGACAACGAAGAGCTGCGCGAGCTGCTTGGCGGCTACCTGACGCGCTTCAACATCGCCAGCGAGGCGGTTGGCAATGGCGCGGCCATGCGCCTGGCCCTGGCCGGGGGGCACTTCGACGCGGTGATTCTCGACCTGATGCTGCCCGGCGAAGATGGCCTGAGCCTGTGCCGCGAGCTGCGCGCCACGTCCGATATCCCGATCCTTATGCTCACCGCCCGCTGCGAACCGGCCGACCGCATCATCGGCCTGGAGCTGGGTGCCGACGACTACATGGCCAAGCCGTTCGAACCGCGCGAACTGGTGGCGCGCATCCAGAGCATCCTACGCCGGGTGCGCGATGGGCGGGACACACCACGGGACGAGCCACCGTCGCAACTACGCTTCGCCGACTGGACGCTGCACAGCGTGCTACGCCAGCTGCAGGCGCCGAGCGGGCTGGTGGTGCCCCTGTCGAACGCCGAGTTCCGCCTGCTCTGGGCCTTCCTCGAGCGCCCGAGGCGGGTGCTCAGCCGTGAGCAATTGCTCGACGCCGCCCGTGGCCGTGCCATCGAGGCCTTCGACCGCAGCATCGACCTGCTGGTCTCACGGCTGCGCCAGAAGCTCGGCGACGATTCGCGCAACCCCAACCTGATCAAGACCGTGCGCGGCGAAGGCTACCTGCTCGACGTTGCCGAGATCCGCTGATGGCGCGCCCCGACAGTCTGTTCGCACGCCTGCTCGGCGTGTTCCTGATCGCCATCGTGCTAGCTCATGCACTGGCCTTCGCCTGGTTCGGCCGTTACGGCGCCCCCCCGCCGCCACCCCCGCC
>NZ_CP035677.1:4908255-4924044 GCF_029542605.1 Pseudomonas sp. REST10
CAGTAGAACAGGGTGTAGAAGTTGTTGAGGATCACGTAGACGAAGGTGATCAGGGTCATGGCAGCGAGAAGAAAGGCGATGAAGCCTTCCTCGAAGTGCTCCCAGGCGCGCCGCAAGGCGTTCATGGCATCTCCGCGAGGTTGTTGTGATTGTCAGGAGTCGGACGAATCTAACCGAGCCGGGCGCCCGCGGGATATTCGTCATTGGCAAACACCGCCTTAGGCGGTGCTGAATGGCGAACCACCCCGGGTGCGTGGGCCCGGGGTGGCTCTGGGGGGAAATTACTGGTTGGCGGCCTGCGCGGCCTCGATCACGTCCACACCGATGTCGGCTTCGAACTTCTTCCACGCCGGGCGCACGGCGTCACGCCACTGGGCACGCTGCTCGGGGGTCAGGGTGATGATCTCGCTCTTGCCGGTATCCAGGATGCCCTGGCGCGCCTTGGCATTGAGCGCCTCGGCCTGCTTGTTCACCTCGACGGTGACCTCGTCGACGATCGCCTCCAGCTCGCCGCGGATATCCGCCGGCAGACCGTTCCAGAACTTGGTGTTGGTGATCAGCACGTAGTTGCCGATCGCATGGTTGGACTCGGTCATGTACTTCTGCACCTCGAAGTACTTCTGCGAGTAGATGTTCGACCAGGGGTTGTCCTGGGCATTGACCACGCCGGTCTGCAGGCCCTGGTAGATCTCGGCGAAGGCCATCTTGCGCGGCACTGCACGCAGGGCGCTGTACTGCGCCGCCTGCAGGTCGGACGGCTGCACGCGGAACTTCTGCCCACGGGCGTCAGCGGGCTCGACCAGCGGCTTGTTGGCGGTCAGCTGGCGCATGCCGTTGAGCCAGTAGGCGAGGCCGGTGATGCCCTTGTCTTCCATCGACTTGAGCAGTGCCTTGCCCTTGTCCGAAGCCTGGAAACGCTGCGCCGCTGCCACGTCATCGAACAGGAACATCAGATCGAACAGCTGCAGTTGCTTGGTGTACTGCTCCAGCTTGGACGGTGCCGGCGCCAGCATCTGCACTTCGTTGAGCAACAGGGCTTCCATCTCCTTGCCGTCGCCATAGAGCGAGGAGTTGGCGTAGACCTCGACCTTGACCTTGCCGGCCAGGCGCTCGTCCACCAGCTTCTTGAACAGCAGCGCGCCCTGCCCCTTCGGCGTGCTGTCGGCAGTGATGTGGGAGAACTTGATCAAGATCGGATCGGCAGCCTGGGCCGACAGTGCGCCAAGCAGGGCGCAGCCGGCGAGTACGCCAGCCAGGCCACGACGAACGAATGAAAACTTCATGGAAAGCTCCTGTTGTTTTTGTCTGAGCGTCGAGGGCGAAAACCCTTCGATTGGCCCGGACTCTACCCCGCCCTCCTCTGCGCTGAAATTCACATTTGAACAACCGAGCCTTCGGCATTCACGAAGGCAACGCGAGATCATCCCCTGCCGATCCACTGTTGCGCAGGTGGTCGAGCATCTGCTTCGCGGTCAGCGAAAGGTTGTCCTGATTGCGTACCGCCACCTTCAGCTCACGCCTGGCCCAGGGATCGTGCAGCGGGATCACCCGCACATCGAGCGCCGGCAGATAGGTGCGTACCGCCAGGTCCGGCAGGACGCCAACGCCCATGCCGGTGTGGATCATCCGGCAGATGGCCTCGAAGCTGCGCACTTGGATACGCAGGCGCAATGCCATGCCCTGGTTGTGCGCCGAGTGCTGCAGCAGGCTGTGCAGCGAGGCGTCCTGCTGCAGGCCGATGAAGTCGTAGCCCACCGCTTCGCGCAGATGAATGCCGTCACGCCCGGCCAGCGGATGGTCGCGCGGGGTGACCAGCACCAGCTGGTCGTGGCGATAGGTGAACACCTGCAGGTCATCGGCCGGTACATGCCCGGCGAAGATGCCGATGTCGGTGAGGCCCTCGCGCACCGCACGCAGGGTCTCGCTGCTGACCCGCTCCTCCAGGTCGATCTTCACCTGCGGGTGGCGGCGACTGAAGCTGGCCAGGTCCTCGGGCAGGAACTCGATCACCGCCGAGGTATTGGCGTGGATGCGCACGTGGCCCTTCACCCCCTCGCTGAACTCGCTGAGGTCGGCGTTGAGCTGCTCGAGGTTGTCCATCATGTTGCGTGCGTGGTGCAGCAGGGCGTGGCCGGCCGGCGTCAGCTCGACGCCCTTGGGCTGGCGATAGAGCAGCGCGATGCCGAGCTGGCTCTCCAGGTCGCTGACGCGCTTGCTCACCGCCGCCAGCGCCAGGTGCTCGCGCTCGGCGGCGCGGGTCAGGCTGCGCTCGTCGGCGATGGCCACGAACAGCTTGAGGGTGACGAAATCGATACGCCGCATGAGGATTCTCCGTTTCGTGCCTGGCGAAGCAGCCAGGCCATATCGCCATGGCAAAGCCGGTTTACAGCATGACACTTCGTCAGCCGCGAAGCCTAGCTTGGCCATTGAGCAATTGTCCGAGTCGCCTCACTGCGCCATTCTGCGCACCACAAGAAACGCACAGGCAAATCAGGTGCAGCCATGACTCAAAGCAACAACGGCAACATGGCCCTGCAGGGGCTCAAGGTGATCGAGATGGGCCAGCTCATCGCCGGTCCCTTCGCCAGCAAGCTGCTCGGCGAATTCGGCGCCGACGTGATCAAGATCGAGCCGCCAGGCATCGGTGACCCGCTGCGCAAGTGGCGCAAGATCAAGGATGGCACCTCGCTCTGGTGGCACGTGCAGTCGCGCAACAAGCGCTCGCTGACGCTGAATCTGAAGGAAGCCGAAGCACAGGACATCGTCCGCCAACTGGTGAGTGAAGCCGATGTGCTGGTGGAGAACTTCCGCCCCGGCACGCTGGAAGGCTGGGGCCTGGGCTACGACGAACTGAAGGCCATCAACCCGAAACTGATCATGCTGCGCATTTCCGGCTACGGGCAGACCGGGCCCTACCGCGACCTGCCCGGCTTCGGCGTGATCGGCGAGGCCATGGGCGGCCTGCGCCACCTCTCCGGCTATCCCGGCCAGGCGCCCGTGCGCGTCGGCATCAGCATCGGCGACTCGCTGTCCTCGCTGTACGGCGTGATCGGCGTGCTGCTGGCCCTGCAGGAGCGTGCGCGCAGCGGCCAGGGCCAGGAGATCGACGTGGCGCTGTACGAATCGGTGTTCGCCATGATGGAAAGCCTGATCCCCGAATACGACGCCTTCGGCTACATCCGCGAGCCGGCCGGCAGCGCCCTGCCCGGCATCACGCCGTCCAACTCCTACCCGTGCAACGACGGCAGCTACGTGCTGATCGCCGGCAACGGCGACAGCATCTACAAGCGCCTGATGAGCCTGATCGGCCGCGATGACCTGGGCAACGACCCGCGCCTGGCGCAGAACGATGGGCGCAGCCAGCACGCCGAACTGATCGACAACGCCATCGCCGAATGGACCGCCCAGCGTGGCCGTGACGAAGTGATCGAAGCGCTCAAGGGGGCCCGCGTACCAGCCGGCTACCCCTACACCGCCGCCGACATCGTGCAGGACCCGCACTACCTGGCGCGGCAGATGATCGAGCAGGTGCAGACCAGCGTCGGCCCGCTGCGGGTGCCGGGGGTGCTGCCCAAGCTCAGCCGCACGCCAGGGCGCATCGGCAATGGTGGCCCACAGCTGGGCGAGCACACCGATGACGTCCTCGCCGGCCTTGGCCTCAGCGAGGCCCAGGTCGCCGGCCTGCGCGAACGCGGGATCATCTGAGCACCCAAAAGCCGCGATCACGGCACCCGTAGGGTGGACAACGCGAAGCTTGTCCACACAAACCCACGCCAACACCGGACACCGCAGTGGTGGATGGAAGAAGCGCCATCCCCCCTACGCAGGCGCGGCTCATTGCAATGACGAAGATCCGTAGGGTGGACAACGCGAAGCTTGTCCACCAAAACCACGACACCGCCGGGTACCGCAGCGGTGGATGGAAAAAGCGCCATCCACCCTACGCAGGCGCGGCTCATTGCAATGACGAAGCCCCGTAGGGTGGACAACGCGAAGCTTGTCCGCCAGAACCACGACACCGCCTGTCAGCGCCGCAATGGATGGAAAGCGCGCCTCCCAGCCAGCCAATACCGCAAGGATCTACCCATGAGCAAACGCCTCTACATCCAGGACGTCGCCACCCGCGACGGCTTCCAGATCGAAGCCTCCTTCGTCCCGACCGAAGACAAGATCGCCCTGATCGACCGCCTCTCCCACACCGGCCTGGCCAAGGTCGAAGTCACCTCCTTCACCTCGCCCAAGGCCATTCCCAACCTGCGCGACGCCGAAGAAGTGATGCGCGGCATCCAGCGCGTGGCCGGTGTCGAGTACACCGTGCTGGTGCCCAACGTGAAGGGCTGCGAACGCGCGCTGTCGTGCGCGGTGGACGAGATCAACCTGGTCATGTCGGCCAGCGACACCCACGGCCTGGCCAACCTGCGCATGACGCCGGAACAATCGCTGCAACAGTTCGCCGAAATCATCGAAGTCACCCGTGGCAGCGGCGTGTTCATCAACGCCTCGCTATCGACCACCTTCGGTTGCCCGTTCGAAGGTGAGGTGGCGGAGAGCCGCGTACAAGCGTTGATCCAGCGCCTGCTGGACATCGGCGTGCAGGGCGTGACCCTGTGCGACACCACCGGCATGGCCGACCCGGCGCAGGTCGAGCGCATCTGCCGCGCGGCACTGCAACGCTGGCCCGAGGCCGTGTTCACCGCGCACTTCCACAACACCCGAGGCATGGGCCTGGCCAACGCACTGGCAGCGCTGAACGCCGGCATCGACCGCTTCGACGCCTCGCTCGGCGGTCTCGGCGGCTGCCCATACGCACCGGGCGCCAGCGGCAACATCTGCACCGAGGACCTGGTGCACATGTTCCAGCGCATGGGCCTGGACACCGGCGTAAACCTCGACGCACTGCTCGAAGCCGCCGCCACCCTGCCCGACCTGATCGGCCACGACGTACCCGGCGCCATCCTCAAGGCAGGCAAGTCGGACCGCCGCTATCCCAAGCCGAAGTGGATGCAGGAAGCCGGGCGCTGAATAATGTGCCAAGGGCTTTAGCCGCGACCGTCTGCTCCAACACGAAAACGCCCGGTGCAAGCACCGGGCGTTTTCATGTGCAGCGCAGCATCAACCCTGGTTGGATTTCTCCGCCGCCTCGATCAGCTCGGCACCGATCTCCTTCTCGAACTTCTTCCACACCGGGCGCATCGCTTCACGCCATTCGGCGCGCTGCTGCGGGGTCAGTTCGATGATCTCGGTGGTGCCGGCCTTGGCGATGTCCTGCTTGGCACTCTGGTTGAGCGCATCGGCCTGCTTGTTCACCTCGACGGACACTTCGGCCATGACCTTCTCCAGCTCGCTGCGCACATCGGCCGGCAGCCCTTTCCAGAACTGGGTGTTGGTGATCACCATGTAGTCGATCAGGCCGTGATCGGACTCGGTCATGTACTTCTGCACCTCGTGCACCTTCTGGCTGTAGTAGTTCGACCAGGTGTTCTCGGTGCCGTTGACCACGCCGGTCTGCAGGCCCTGGTAGACCTCGGCGAAGCTCATCTTGCGCGGGTTGGCGCGCACGGCCTTGAACTGCTCTTCCAGTACGGCGGAAGCCTGTACGCGGAACTTCAGGCCACGGGCATCGGCAGGGTCACGCAGCGGCTTGTTGGCGGACATCACCTTCAGGCCGTTGTGCCAGTAGGCCAGGCCGGTGATGTTCTTGCTCTCCATGGAGGTCAGCAGCGCACGCCCCTGCGGGCTGGCCTGGAAGCGGTCCACCGCCGCCATGTCATCGAACAGGAACGGCAGGTCGAACAGCTGCACCGGCTTGGCGTACTGCTCGAACTTGGCCAGCGACGGCGCCAGCATCTGCACGTCGCCGAGCAGCAGCGCCTCCATTTCCTTGCCATCGCCGAACAGCGAGGAGTTGGGGTAGACCTCTACCTTCACCCGCCCAGGCAGACGCTCCTCGGCCAGTTTCTTGAACAGCAGCGCACCCTGTCCCTTGGGCGTGTTGTCCGCCACCACGTGGGCGAACTTGATGATGATGGGCTCCTCGGCAGCCTGGACCAGGCCGGCACAGGAAAGGATCGCGGCACAGGCGAGTGCCTTGGCGGTGAATCTGAACATGACGTTACCTCGTTGTTGTTGTTTGCTTGGTACGTGGAAAGAGCCGGCTGCCTCGGGGCAACCGTGTGGTTACATCACTGGAAAACCTCAGGTTCCTCTCAGGGGCAGAGCAACACGGCAGGCCTGTCAGTCGCAGGCCTCCCCTGCCCGTTGCAGCAGGCGCCGGGCGCGGCCGAGCACGGGGGCGTCGACCATCTGCCCGTCGACCACGAACACCCCTGCACCACTGCTGGCAGCGGCCATCACCCGCCGCGCCCAGGCCAGTTCCTCGTCGGCCGGGCACAGCGCGCGGTGAACGATCTCGACCTGGGTGGGGTGGATGCACAGCAGTCCGTCGAAGCCCATGTCGCGTGCATCACGCGCCGTGCGGGCGAGCCCTTCACGGTCTTCGATGGCCGGGAAGACGCTGTCCAGCGGCGCGCCCAGACCGGCCACGCGCGACTGCAGGAGCAAGGCGTAGCGGGCCTGGTCGAGGATGCGTTCGGCGGCGGCAGAACCGCTGCTCAGGCCCAGGTCCAGGCCCAGGTCGAGCGCGCCGAAGGACAGGCGCTCGACACCGTCGGCATGGGCGATTTCCGCCAGCGCCAGCAGCCCCGCCGCGCTCTCGATGATCGGCCAGACCGGTTTGGCACAGGCCGCGACACGTGAGACATGGGCGGCAGACTCCACCTTGGGCAGCAGCACGCCGACCACCCCGGCATGCCGGGCGCACAGAGCGATGTCGGCCGCATGCCCGGCATGCTCGGGGGCATTGATGCGCACCAGCAGGCGCGCCTCGGGGTTGGCGCTGAGGAAGGCATCGAGATTGGCCCGGGCCTCGACCTTCAGGCTCTCCTGCACGGCGTCTTCCAGGTCGACGATCACGGCATCGGCGCCGACGGCGAGTGCCTTGGGGATACGCTCGGGACGGCTGGCCGGCACGAACAGGGCGCTGCGGATGGTTGGCGTGTTCATGCTCGTACCTCTGCGCGGTTGGCAGGCGTGTGCTGGACGCAACGTGCGTCGCCCATCCTGCGCAATGAATGGCGGCGCTCGGCCGGGAGGCGCTTGTCGGTCATACGGCCCCCTGCTGGTGCAGGCGCTGGATATCGCCGGTGGCATAGCCCAGCTCGGCGAGCAGCGCGTCGGTGTGCTGGCCCAGCGCGGGGATGGCGTCCATGCGTGGCTCGAAGGCGCTGTTGCGCCCTGGCGGCAGCAGGGCCGGCAGGCTGCCGCTGGGGCTGTCGACCTGACGCCAGCGCTGCCGCGCCTGCAGTTGCGGATGGGCCCAGACGCCGGCCATGTCGTTGACCTGGGCGTTGGCGATCTGCGCCTGCTCCAGGCGCTCGATCACCTGCGCCGCAGTCATGCGTGCAAAGGCCTCGAGGATGATCGCGCGCAGCTCGCTGCGGTTGGCCGAGCGCCGCGAGTTGGCGCTGAAGCGCTCGTCGCTGGCCAACGCAGGCTGCTCCAGTACCTTGTCGCAGAACGCCGCCCATTCGCGCTCGTTCTGCAGGCCGAGCATCACCGTGCCGCCATCGCCGGCCGGGAACGGGCCATAGGGGTAGATGGTCGAGTGCGCCGCGCCCGCGCGTGGCGGCGGCGTGGCCCCCTCGTAGGCGTAGTACAGCGGATAGCCCATCCACTCCACGAGGCTCTCCAGCATCGACACGTCGACGCGACTGCCGACGCCGGTACGGCCACGCAGCATCAGCGCCGAGAGCACGCCGGTGTAGGCATACATGCCGGCCGCGATGTCGGCGATGGAGCAACCGGCCTTGGCCATCTCCTCATCGCCCGGCCCGCCGGTGACGGAGAGAAAGCCGCCCTCGCTCTGGATCAGCAGGTCGTAGGCCTTTTTCTGCTCATAGGGGCCGCCCTCGCCGTAGCCGGAAATGTCGCAGACGATCAGCCTGGGGAAGCGTTCGTGCAGGGCCTCGAACGACAGGCCCATGCGCGCGGCGGCGCCGGGCGCGAGGTTCTGTACCAGCACGTCGGCCTTGGCTAGCAGACTGTCGAGCACCTGGGTGGCATCGTCCTGCTTGAGGTCGAGGGTCAGGCTTTCCTTGGAGCGGTTGGTCCAGACGAAGTGCGAGGCCAGGCCGCTGACGCGCTCGTCGTAGCCACGGGCGAAATCGCCACTGCCTGGACGCTCCACCTTGATCACCCGCGCGCCGAGGTCGGCGAGCTGGCGGGTGCAGAACGGCGCGGCGATGGCATGTTCCAGGCTGACCACGGTGATGCCATCCAGTGGCCGGGGTTGTTGTGCGTTGTTCATGTGCGGTTCCCTGATCCGTAGGGTGGATCGCGCTTCACCGATCCACCGGAAATTCGAAGTGAGCCGTCAGGCCAGGTTGCTCAGGTCAGCGCTGTCGCGCAGGCCCCAGACCCGCTCGATCAGCACGCCGGCCTCATCGCCACTGCGCTTGCCGGCGAAGGCCAGCAGACGGCGGAACTTGTCTTCCAGTTCGGCGCGGCTGAGGGTGTTGCCGGGGTCGCCCTTGGGCTCGTCGATGGCGCTGAACAGCGTGCGGCCATCGCGGGTGAGCACTTCGACGCGGCCCAGCCAGCGCTGCGGATAGGCGATGTCCACCTCGGGGTCCAGGCGCATCTGCACCTTGTCGCGAAACGCCGCCACGGCCGGGTCCTGCAGCGCCAGCTCGGCGAACTCGGTGAGCTGCGCCTTGCCATGCACGGCGATCAGGCCCAGCACGGTGCCCATGGAGAACTTGGCCTGGTGCACGCTCTGCGGCACCTTCACGCGGCCGAGCACGTCGATCGCGCCCTGGTGCACGCGGGCCGTCACCCGCTGGATGTCCTCGTGACGCAGGCGTTCGCGCTGCATCAGCGCCAGCAGGGCATCGGCAGCCGGATGGGTATGCCGGCAGGAGGCGTGGAACTTGAACGAGGTCTCCACCAGCGCCCAACGCCGCCCGAGGCGATCGGACAACTTGCGCGGGTCGGCATCGCGGGACATTCCCGCCGCCATGCCCTGCTCGCCTTCGAGGATGTTCTGCGCGCCGGTCAAGCCCTGCTCGGTGAGGTAGGCGGCGAGCAGGCCGTCAGCCGCTGCCTTGGCCGTGTGCAGCTGCTTGGAATCGGCAGCGTCGCGCAGGAACTCCCAGAGACCGGCGGCCTGGGTGCCGGCGTTGCCCAGCAGATGGATGAACTGCTGCTGGTCGAAATCCAGCAGCTTGCCCACGGCCACGGCGGCCGCCAGGGTGCCGACGGTGGCCGTGGTGTGGAAGATGCGGTAGTGCGAACGGCCGAGGAACTCGCCAATGCGGATGCCCGCCTCGTAGCCGGCCACCGAGGCCAGCAGCAGTTCGCGGCCGGACTTGCCGAGGTCCTGCGCGGCCGCCAGCGCAGCCGGGAAGACCACAGTAGCCGGATGCAGCACCGAGCTGTTGTGCAGGTCGTCCTGCTCCACCAGGTGCGAGGACGCGGCATTGACCAGGGCGGCGAAGTACGCCGAGGTGCCCCGGCCGTTGACCAGGATGCGCGCCGGGCCATCGGCCGGGCCCATCTTCTGCGCGTAGGCCTCGAACAGCGGAATCGGTCGTGCGCCTTCGCTGGCCAGGGCCGAGCCCAGCCAGTCGAGCAGCAGGTCCTCGGTGCGCTCCAGCACATGTTCGGGCAGGTCGTCGTAACGCAGCTCGGCGAGGAAGGCGGCGAGCTTCTGGGTGTCCGTGCTCATGGTCGGCTCCTCAGAAACTGCGTGGCAGCTCGAGCAGGTGCTCGGCCACATAGGACATGATCAGGTTGGTGGAGATCGGCGCCACCTGGTACAGACGGGTCTCGCGGAACTTGCGCTCGACGTCGTATTCGTTGGCGAAGCCGAAACCGCCGTGGGTCTGCAGGCAGGCGTTGGCCGCCGCCCAGGACGCTTCCGCCGCCAGGTACTTGGCCATGTTGGCGCTGGCCCCGGCGTTCTCGCCACGGTCGTACTGCTCGCAGGCGCGCCAGCGCATCAGGTCGGCCGCCTCCACTTCGATGTGTGCCTTGGCGATGGGGAACTGCACGCCCTGGTTCTGGCCGATGGGGCGACCGAACACCACGCGGTCGCGGGCATACTGGCTGGCCTTCTCGATGAACCAGCGGCCATCGCCGATGCACTCGGCGGCGATCAGCGTACGCTCGGCATTGAGGCCGTCGAGGATGTAGCGAAAACCCTTGCCCTCCTCGCCGATCAGGCTGCTGGCGGGAATCTCCAGGTTGTCGAAGAACAGCTCGTTGGTCTCGTGGTTGACCATGTTGGCGATCGGCTGCACGGTCAGGCCGTTGCCGATGGCTTCGCGCAGGTCGACCAGGAAGATCGACATGCCTTCGGACTTGCGCTGCACCTCGGCCAGCGGCGTGGTGCGCGCCAGCAGGATCATCAGGTCGGAGTGCTGGATGCGCGAGATCCACACCTTCTGCCCGTTGATCACGTACGTGTCGCCCTTGCGCACGGCGGTGGTCTTGATCTTGGTGGTGTCGGTGCCGGTGGTCGGCTCGGTCACGCCCATCGACTGCAGGCGCAGCTCGCCGCTGGCCAGCTTCGGCAGGTAGTAGCGTTTCTGCTCGTCGCTGCCGTTACGCAGCAGGGTGAACATGTTGTACATCTGCCCGTGGATGGTCCCGGAGTTGCCGCCGCAGCGGTTGACCTCCTCGAGGATCACCGACGCCTCGGCCAGGCCCAGGCCCGAGCCGCCGTACTCTTCCGGGATCATCGCCGACAGCCAGCCGGCCTCGGTCATGGCGCTGACGAAGGCTTCCGGGAAGCCCTTCTCCTCATCGATCTTGCGCCAGTATTCGGCGGGAAACTCCGCACACAGGGCGCGCACGCCTTCGCGGATGGCATTGAGTTCTTCGTTGTTGCTGGCGTTCATCACAGTTCCTCAGTGAGCCGTAGCCCGGATGCAATCCGGGGCGATTTCCCGGATTGCATCCGGGCTACGAACAATCAGTCGAATTGCACCTCGGCGCGCTGCGCCAGGCCGGCCTCGTTGCCCGCCCACAGTTCGGCATGGCCGACCTCGCTGATACGCCCGCCGACTTCGAAGGGCTGCGGTGCGATCAGCGGACGCAGGCCGCGGTAGGCGATGCGGCGCAGACGCGCCTGCGGGTTGGCGCGGCAGAAGGCGCGCAGGCTCAGCGTGGCGATCAGCGGGCCGTGCACGACCAGGCCGCTGTAGCCTTCGGTTTCGGTGACGTAGGGCCAGTCGTAGTGGATGCGATGGCCGTTGAAGGTCACCGCGCTGTAGCGAAACAGCAGCGTGCTGCTCGGCGTCACCGCCTCGCGCCAGTCCCCGGCGACCAGCGGCTCGCCGCTGCTGGCCTTGGGTGGGCTGGGCTCGCGGTAGACGATGTCCTGTTCTTCGCGGATGGCCAGCTGGCCGTCCTGCAGGTAGTCGTGCTGCACGGTGACGAACAGCAGTGCGCCAGTGCGGCCGTGCTTTTCCTCGATGTGCGTGATGGTCGACACACGACTGGCCTCGCCGCCGACACGCAGCGCCTGGAAGAACTCGATGCGGCCACCGGCCCACATGCGGTTGCGGTCGTCGGCCGGCGGCAGGAAACCACCGCGCGCCGGATGGCCATCCGTACCCAGGCCGTTCTCGGCCACGGGCTCCTGGAAGAACGCCCAGTGCCAGAGAGGGGGAAGTGCCTCGCCGTGGGCAGGCGTGGCGTCGCCCAGGGTGGCGGCGATGCGCTTGACCAGATTACGGCTGATCTGGTCGTGGACTTCTTCGCTACGACCAATCCAGGCAGAGAAAGCAGAGTCGCTCATGGTGCAGGGTTCCGGCTCGTTCTTGTGTGGAGCAGAGCATGCAACCCGGCCTGCGTTCAGAGAATCTCCATTTATTTAATCCAGCGTTCGGATATGCTTAACGCCTCCACCACGCAGGGGCGACTTCTAGCCGCGATCCCCGGCCGATCGCTCCCAGCGGACCTTTGCGCCGTCACCGAGACCACCATGCATTTCGACCTAGCCGACCTGCGCCTGTTCATCCATATCGCCGAGTCGCCCAGCCTGACCCAGGGCGCGCGCCGGGCCTTTCTCTCGCCGGCGGCGGCCAGCGCACGGATCAAGGCCCTGGAGGGCCAGCTCGGCAGCCGCCTGCTGTACCGCGACAGCCGTGGCGTCGAGCTGACCCCGGCAGGCCAGCGCCTGCTGCAGCACGCGCGGCTGATCATGCGCCAGGTGGACTACCTGAAAAGCGAGTTCACCGAATACGGCACCGACGCCGCCGGGCATATCCGCATCTTCGCCAACACCACGGCGGTCACCGAATTCCTCCCCGAGGTGCTGGCCGGCTTCCTCGCCGAGCGCCCGGGGGTCACCGTCGATCTGCAGGAGCGCCTGAGCCGCGACATCGTGCGCGGGGTGCTGGATGGCGCCGCCGACCTCGGCATCATCGCCGGCCCGGTGCAGGCAACGGGCTTGCAGGTGCTGCACTTCAGCACCGACCGCCTGGTACTGGCGGTGCCCCTGGGCCATGCCCTGGCGCAACGGCAGTCGGTCAGTTTCAGCGACACCCTCGCCTATCAGCACATCGGCCTGCACGAGGGCAGCACCTTGCAGAGTTTCCTGCGCGAACAGGTGGAGAAACTCGGCGGCATGCTCGCCCTGCGCATCCAGGTGTCGAGCTTCGAGGCCATCTGCCGGATGATCGAGGGCGGCGTGGGTATCGGCATCATTCCCGAGTCCGCCGCACGTCGGCACAGCCGCACCATGCAACTGGCCGTCCTGCAACTGGACGAGGACTGGGCGGTACGCGAGCGCAGCATGCTGGTGCGCGAGCTGGATGCGCTGCCGGGCAGCGTCCGTGCGCTGATCGAGAGACTGGCGGGCGCTACTCCACTGGCACGGACGCGTTAGCCTGAACTGACAGCGAGTCGCAAGCCTGTTCATGCCCAGGTGTGCGAGCTAGCGCCCTGGTTCGCATCGCGGCCCGCTCACCGCCGTGCTAGCTGCGAAACACGTCCTCGACCTTGACGATCAGGGATGCTGCGCGGGCGAAACCGGTTGCCAGTTGAACAAAACCGCTATCGGTTCTGGCCAGCAGCGTCGGAAACGCCCGCACCTGCAAACGGTGGCTCAGCTCGAAATCGCCACGCGTCCATTGGCGAGCGCTGTCACCCTCATACAATTCGGTGAAGCGCGCGAAGTCCAGCCCCGCGCCCTCGATGATGCTTTCATAGAAGCCCAGCTGGGTCGGATCAGCGTTGGCGACATAGAACTTGCGCTGAATTGCCGAGAATATGGCGTACAGCTTGCGCGAAGAGGCCCCCGCGAGCATGTGTCTGGCCGTCACGACAGCACGGCAGGCGGGTTCGGTATCGTAGGAAAAGTGTGCGCGCTCGAGGATGTCAAAGGAAAATGGCTGCCCGGTCGCCTCGCCGATCTCCTCCCAGTGCTGGCGCAGGAACGCCTTGAACTCCGCATTCCACGGATCCCCCCCGCCCGGCCGGAGCCCGCCGAGGACAATGGAGAAAGACAATCCCCGTAGCTCGCAATGGTCCTGCAGCTCCCGCAGTGCCGGTTCGATACCCCAGCACCAGGAGCACATGGGATCACCGATATAGATGATCTGCGTGTCGGTCAGGGGTGCCTCGTCGGTCGCCGCAGCGTCATCCAGTGCGGACGGGTAGCAGATTCCGGATTTGTCGTCGCACGATAGGGTTTTCATGATGGCTCGCGGTCGCTCTCAAGGGTTCTCAAGTGAATGCACGGGTGGCCAGCGGTGAGCGGGACGGTCAATCGGGCAAGAAGACCATCTCGAAGCTGTCCTGAGCGGCAGCGGCCAGTTCGACAGGCGTATCCATGATCGGGCCGTCTGCCTGAAGCAGTGCACCACCGAGCAACCCGAGCGAATCCCAGTTCGCGGCAAGCCCCCTGGCGCTATCGCTGCCGAAGAATTGCGCCACCAGGGCGACGGTGCTCATATGAGCCGTGCCGCCGCCAGCAGATGTGAAGATCCTGTTCTCTGCGTCCACGTGCCAGGCAAGGCGGGGGGAAAGCACGTCAGCGCCAAGCGTCGGCAGGCGGCGTGCCAGGGCGACAGAACAGGTGATCGTCTTGCCGTCGAGAATGCCGGAACGGAACAGAACACCCACGCCGGAGCAGTTGGATGCCACCCAGCGGCCCTCGGCGTGGTGCTTGCGAACCAGCTCCAGAATCTCGGGGTTGCTGGAAGCGGCACCACCGCCCAGGCCTCCAGGCACATAGAGCACATCGAAGCGGTCGTCGGCCTCGAGCACTCGATTGGTTTTGATTTCCGTGCCCATGTGCGTCGCTACCGGGCCCGGCTCGAAGCCGCCAATCGACACGTCCAGGTGCCGACCTTCATGTGCGAAGCCCCAGGCCAGTGCCTGGAACAACTCCCAGGGCACCAGCAGATCCTGCTCGCTGACGTTCGGAAAGGTGAGGAAGTGAATGGATGTGATATCACTCATGATTGCTGACTCCTGCTTGGCTGGGCGGTTCCAGGCACCCTGGACAGGAGGCAATGTAGCCGTCCACTATTCGCCCTCATAGACACGAAAAATGGATGCGGGCGTCCCGAAAAATGAACACCCTGCCTTACTCGCTCGACGATCTCTATTGGTTTGCCCTGATCGCGGACGCTGGCAGCCTGTCGCGCGCCTCGCGTCAGTACGATGTCGCCAAGTCGACGCTCTCGCGCCGACTGGCGCGGCTCGAGGAGATGACGGGGTTGGCACTCGTCCAACGCAACTCGGCGGCCTTCAGCCTGACCGACGCTGGACAGCAACTCCTGGAAGAGGCCTGGCCACTGGTCCGCCGGATGGAAATGCTTTCCACCGAGCTCATCGGCCGTGAGGCGGAACCGCGCGGCCTGGTCCGGCTCTCCGCCTCGGGCGCCTTCGGCAAGCTCGTCGTCCTGCCAATCGTGCTGGAGTTCATGTGCCGTTACCCACGGGTCGATGTCGAGATGGAGATCACGGATCAGCGGGCCGATGTCGTCGCCAATGCCATCGACATTGCAGTGCGGATCGGTGCGATGACCGACTCGGATCTCTTCGCGCGCAAGGTGGCGACTGTGCGCCGCATCCTCTGTGCCAGCGCCGGCTATGCACAGGCGCGGGGCTTACCGGCGCACCCGGACGAGATGGAGCACTACGACTTTCTCGTCCAGTCACGCAGCGCTGCAGAGCTCGAGCTGCGCTGCAACGGCAGGACACGGACACTCACCACACCCAGGCGACTCACCCTCTCGCCCTCGGACCAGTTGCTCGCACCAGTACGGGCCGGACTGGGGATCGCCCATCTGGGTGAAATTCAATGCGCCCAGTACCTGGCGACCGGCGAACTCGTGCGTGTCCTGCCGGAATGGGAGATTCCTGAATTCGATGTCTACCTGGTCAGCCCAAACAGACGCTATCGCCCACCAGCCGTACGGATGCTCATGGACGAACTGGCTCAGCGCATCCCTACGGCCATCTCCAGTCTGATAGAGACCGATCAGCACGGCGCCTGAAAGGCTCGCAGCCGGATGCCCCGGCACCAGGTCATCCAGCGAACTCCGCCCTGGCTGCGTCTGGCGCCTCTTCCTGAGCCCGAAAAAAAAGGTTCTTCGCGGAGTCTGGGGGAAGAGCGCGTTGACAGTCAGGGGAGTGGGTAAATTGGCAGTCGCCAAACGAACCAACCCCCACGCCCTGCTGCCACCGTGCATCCTATTGATCTTGCCCAGTTCT
>NZ_CP035677.1:4924055-5059181 GCF_029542605.1 Pseudomonas sp. REST10
GCAGGTAGCCTTCGCCGCGCACGGTCTTGATCAGGTTGGGGTTGCGCGAATCGTCGCCGAGCTTCTGGCGCAGCCGTGAGACCAGCAGGTCGATGCTGCGGTCGAAGGCCTCGATGGCACGGCCACGCGAGACACGCCAGGCCGCCCAGGCCTTCAACCAGATGCAGCAGCGTATTCGCGGCCAGGTGCAGCAGCGCACACGCATGCTGGCAGCGGTGTCGCACGATCTGCGCACGCCGCTGGCCCGCCTGAAACTGCGCCTGGAACAGATCCCCGACACGCAGGTGCGCGAGCGCATGGCCCTGGACCTGGCCGAGATGACCGAAATGCTCGATGCCACGCTCGGCTACCTGCACCAGCTGCACAACGCCGAGCAAGCGCAGAACCTGGATATCCAGGCGCTGGTCGAAGCGCTGGCCGAAGACGCCTGCGAACGCGGCGAGGATGTCGGCGTCCGGGGCCAGTGCGCGCCCCTGCAGGCGCGCCCGGTGGCACTGCGCTCGTGCATCAACAACCTGGTGGAGAATGCCCTGCGCTACGCCGAGCATGCCGAGATCGAACTGCGCGACGGCGCCGAGTGGGTCGAGGTACGCGTCATCGACTACGGCCCGGGCATCGCGCCGGCCTTGCGGGAAAGCGTGTTCGAGGCGTTCTACCGCGTGGAAGGTTCGCGCAATCGCAACTCCGGCGGCGTGGGCCTGGGGCTGACCATCGCCCGCGAGGCGGCGCAACGCCAGGGCGGCGACATCCACCTGGAAGAAACCCCCGGTGGCGGCCTGACGGCCATACTGCGCCTGCCACGCGCGCTCACGTGTCCTGCCTGATACAAAGTCCACACACCCCGTACATAAGCGCCCCTGAACCTGCCATGGCTGAAGAAGCCTCTTCAGCCAGCCAACCATGGGAGCAACGCTCATGATCAGTGGTGTCAGCAGTTACTCGGGCTACGCCTACAGCTCGACTTACGCCAGCACCCAGCGCAGCACCGCCAGCAGCGGAAGCTGCGCCGGAGGCCCGGCCAACATGCAGGAAAAGCTGTTCAGCCTGCTCGACAGCGACGGCGACGGCAGCGTCGCCAAGGAAGAACTGAGCAGCGTGCTCAGCGCCGCACAGGAAAACGACAGCAGCCTGACCATCGACATCGACGAGCTGTTCAGCCAACTCGATGGCAATGGCGATGGCAGCCTCGACAGCGACGAGATCGCCGCACTCGCACCGCCTCCGCCGCCGCCACCGGGCGGGCCCAACCCCGAGGACATGTTCGCCCAGCTCGACGCCAACGGTGACGGCCTCATCGATGCCGACGAACTCGCCGCACTGGCCAACGACGGCGCAGTGGACACCAGCGCCCTGCTCGCCGAGCTGGACAGCGACGGTGACGGCGGCCTCGACCTGGACGAACTGAGCGCACTCGCGCCACCCCCTCCGCCGTCTGGCGGCCCGTCATTCGAACTGGCGCAGGGTAGCGAAGGCGACGACGCGACGCTGGACAGCCTGCTCGAGGCCGTCGCCCAGCGCCCACCCAGGCCCGAGCTCGAACCACAGGTCTCGGAGATGATCGGCAAGCTGCTGCAGCACTACCAGAGCAGCCAGAACGACGCCGGCAGCCTGGGTAGCCAGCTCAGCCTCAGCGCCTGAGCGCGAGCCGCCGCTGGCCTCACTGGCGGCGGCGTCCAGCGCCGCTCAATCGCCCTTCAGGCGGTAGCCCACGCCCGCCTCGGTGATCAGGTAGCGGGGCGCGGCCGGATCGTCACCCAGCTTCTGCCGCAGATGACCGACCACCACGCGCAGGTAGTGGCTGTCGCCGACGTGGCTCGGCCCCCAGATGTCGCGCAGCAGCTGCTGCTGCGTCACCACGCGCCCGAGGTGCTGGCCAAGCAGGGCGAGCACCGCATACTCCTTGGGTGTCAGGGCGACTTCGCCGCCCTCCACGCTGACCCGTCGATAGGCCAGGTCGATGTTCAGCCCGCCACAGACGATGTTCGCCGGCAGCGCTTCGCGTACCTGCCCCTGGCGCAGCAGCACGCGCACACGGGCCAGGAACTCCTGAATACCGAAGGGCTTGCTCACGTAGTCGTTGGCGCCGCCGTCCAGCGCCAGCACCTTCTCGCCCTCGCTGGCGCGCACCGACAGCACCAGCACCGGCACCTGGCTCCATTCGCGCAGGCGGCGCAGGACCTGCTGGCCGTCGAGATCGGGCAAACCAAGGTCGAGCACCACCACATCCGGGCTCTGCAAGGCCGCCTGGGCCAGACCGTCTTCGCCGTTCGCGGCCTCCAGCACCCGATAGCCCTGAGCACTGAGGGCGATGCGCAGAAATTTGCGAATCTGCGCCTCATCGTCGATCAGCAGAATGCTCGGTCCCTGACTCATCACTCTTCCTCGGTGGCTTGTGGTTGCGCGGTCAATGGCAGGTGCAGGGTGAGGCTGGCACCACGGCCATCCAGCCCGTCGCCGACGCTGACGCGGCCACCGTGGGCACCGACCATGCCCTGGCAGATGGCCAGGCCCAGCCCCGTGCCCTGGCCACCACGGTCCCCGCGCGCGGCGGTGTAGAACATGTCGAAGATCTTCACCCGCTCCGCCTCGGGAATGCCAGGCCCCTGATCGGCGACGACGAAACGCAACGCCTGTTCATCGAACTCCAGCGACACACGCAGACGCCCATCAGGCGGCGAGAAACGCGCAGCGTTCTCCAGCACGTTGACCAGCGCCTGCTCGATCAGCGCCGCATGCACGTACAGCAGTGGCGGCTCCGCCGGCAGCACACACTGCACCTGCAGCGGGGCAAGCACCGTGCGCAGGCGCTGCAGGGCGCTGGCGACGATGTCGCTGGGCGCCACCCAGTCACGCGCCAGCTTGAGCCCGCCATGGCCCAGGCGGGTCATGTCGAGCAGGTTCTGGATATAGCGGTCGAGCCGTTCGGCCTCATCACGGGTGCCTTCCAGCAGCTCGCAGCGATCCGCTGCGGGGATCGCGTCGCCCAGTGCCAGCAGGGCGTCGATGGAACCGCGCATAGCCGTCAGCGGCGTACGCAGGTCGTGCGACACCGAGGCCAGCAAGGCACTGCGCAACTCTTCGGTCTGCCCATGCAGGCGCGCGGCTTCCAGTTCCTCGGCCAACTGCGCGCGCGCCAGGGCCTGTGCCAGCGGCTGAGCGAGCGCGGCGACCAGCCGGCGGCGCGTGTCCGTCAGCGGCGTGCCGGCGGCTGTCCGCAGGCCGAGCAGCAGCAAGGCGCCCTCCTCCCCGCACAGCGGCCACCACCACCAGCGGCTGCCCGGCAGGGTGTCGGTGCCGAGACCAGCGGGCTGCTCATGCTGCCAGGCCCAGTCCGCGGCGGCGCGCTCGGCGTCGGACAGCTCGATGCGCAGGCCACCCTCGTGTTGCCACGGCCCCTGCGCCATGCGCGACAGCAGCGTCAGTTGCACCTCCGCCCAGCCGCCCAGTTGCTGCTCGGCCACCGCCAGCACGGCCTGGCGGTCAGCGGCGACGGTCAGCTTGCGCGACAGCTCCAGCAGTGCCGTGGTTTCACCCTGCATGTGGCGCAGTGCCTGAACCTGACGCCGCTGACGGCTGGCCAGGTTACCGGTCAGGCCGGCCATGAGCAGGAAGAACAGCAGCGTCAGCACGTCCTCCTGACGCTGGATGTGCAGGGTCAGGGTCGGCGGGATGAACAGGAAGTTGTAGACCAGAAACGACAGCCCCGAACACAGCAGCGCCGGCCCCAGGCTGCTGCGTACGGCCACCAGCAGCACGGCGGCGAGAAACACCAGCGAGATGTTCGGCAACTCCAGTATCCGCGCCAGCCCGAGGGCGATCAGCGTGGCACCGGCGGTCGCCAGCAGCGCCAGCAGATAGTCGCGCCAGCGCGGCGCCGGTTGCCGGCCACGCCCGGTGTGCGGCTGCCCCGCCTCGGCATCCAGCACGCTCACTTCCAGTCCGGCCCCCGCCGCCAGCAGGCGCTCGCCAACACCACGGCCGAACCAGCGCCGTCGCAGGCGCCGTGCACTGCTGCCAACCAGAATCAGGCTGGCGCGCCGCTCGCGGGCATGCTCGAGCAGCGTGCGCGCCACCGACTCGCCGTGCAGGATCACCACCTCGCCCCCCAGGCGCTCGGCCAGGCTCAAGGCCGCCTGCACCCGCCCACGCTGCACGTCGTCCATGGCCTGGCGGCTGTTGACGTGCACCACCGACCAGGGCAGATGACGCCGCTCGGCCACCCGGCAGGCGTGACGCACCAGGCGCTCGGCCTCGCCATCGCCGTCCACCCCCACCAGCAAGCGCCCAAGCACGCTGGGCGCGGCCTGGCCAAGCTGGCGATAGCGCCGGTCGAGATCGGCATCGACCCGTGCGGCAGCGGTCTGCATCGCCAGCTCACGCAGCGCGGTCAAGTTGGTCGGAGAGAAGAACGCGTCGATGGCTGCCCGCGCCTGTTCGGGCATGTACACCTTGCCGTCGCGCAGGCGCTCCAGCAGCTCGCGCGGCGGCAGGTCGATCAACTGGATCTCGTCGGCCTCCTGCAGCACCCAGTCCGGTACGGTTTCACGCACCTGCACCCCGGTGATGTCGCGGATGCGGTCGTTGAGGCTCTCCAGGTGCTGGACGTTGACCGTGGTGTAGACGTCGATGCCGGCCGTGAGCAGCTCCTGCACGTCCTGCCAGCGCTTGGCGTGACGACTGCCAGGGGCGTTGCTGTGCGCCAGCTCGTCGACCAGTGCCAGCTTCGGCGGATCGAGCAGCAGACCGTCGAGGTCCATCTCGCAGATTTCCAGGCCACGGTAGGGCAGGCGCCGTGGCGGCTGCTGCGGCAAGCCCAGCAGCAGGGCCTCGGTGTCGCTGCGACCATGGCTTTCGACCACCCCCGCACGCAACGGCACGCCCATGCGCAGCTGCGCATGGGCGGCCTGCAGCATGGCGTAGGTCTTGCCCACGCCGGGCGCAGCACCGAGAAATACCTTGAGCCACCCACGGCCTTCGCGGGGCAGGTCGGCAAGCAGCGCTTCGGCGCGCAGGCTGTCAGTCATGGCGGGATCATCAGCGGGCGTTGAGGGGCGGATTGTCGATCAGCGCCAGGTTCAGGGCCAGCACATTGACCACCGCAGGGCCAAACAACGGGCGTTCGGTGTGCGCCTCGATCAGCTGCGACAGCACCTCTGGCGCCAGGTTGCGCGCCTGCGCGATGCGAGGCACCTGCCAGGCAGCGGCCGCGGGTGACAGATGCGGGTCGAGGCCGCTGGCCGAGGTGGTCACCAGTTGCATCGGCACCGGCGTCTGAGCGTCGTGACCGGCGCTGAGCCGTTCGACGCGCTCGTACAGGCGCGGATTGCTCGCCGCCAGGTTGCTGGCGGCGCTGGCCACGGTGGCGTAATCACCCGCCGAGGGGCGTGGCTGGAACCACTGATCGCCGTCGAAGGCCTGGGCGATCAGGCGGCTGCCACGCACTTGCCCCGTTTCGTCTCGCACCAGGCTGCCGGCAGCCTGCTCGGGGAATGCCAGGTGCGCCATGGCAGTGACCGCAAGCGGGTAGGCGACGCCGGTCAGCAGGGTCATCAGCGCCAGGGTGGCGACGGCAGGGCGAATATGTTCGAGCATGATGGTTCTCCAGAAGGTCGCCCCGGATCAGCTCCGGGGCAGGTCGAGCGCGGACTACACCCAGCCCAGCGCCACCAGCAGCAGGTCGAGCAGCTTGATGCCGACGAAGGGGGCGAGCAGGCCGCCGAGGCCGTAGATCAGCAGGTTGCGCCGCAGCAGCTGGCCGGCATCCAGGGCCCGGATGCGCACACCGCGCAGCGCCAACGGGATCAATCCGACGATGATCAGGGCGTTGAACACGATGGCCGAGAGAATCGCGCTTTGCGGGCTGTGCAGCTGCATCAGGTCGAGTGCGCCGAGCTGTGGATAGATACCGGCGAACAGCGCCGGCAGGATGGCGAAGTACTTCGCCACATCGTTGGCCAGCGAGAAGGTGGTCAACGCACCGCGCGTCACCAGCAGCTCCTTGCCGACCTGCACCACGTCGATCAACTTGGTCGGGTCGCTGTCCAGATCCACCAGGTTGGCGGCCTCGCGGGCGGCCTGAGTCCCATCGTTCATGGCCAGTCCGACATCGGCCTGGGCCAGAGCCGGTGCATCGTTGGCACCATCGCCACACATCGCCACCAGCTTGCCCTCGGCCTGCTCGGCGCGGATGCGCGCCAGCTTCTTCTGCGGCGTCGCCTCGGCGATCACGTCGTCTACTCCCGCCTCGGCGGCGATGGCCGCAGCGGTCAGCGGGTTGTCACCCGTCACCATGACGGTGCGGATACCCATGGCGCGCAGTTCGGCGAAGCGCTCACGGATACCCGGCTTGACCACGTCCTTGAGGTGAATGGCGCCGAGCAGTCGCCCGTCAGCGGCCACCAGCAGCGGTGTACCGCCGCTCTTGGCAATCTTCTCCACCTCGCTCGCCAGTGCCGCCGGCATGCCGTCACGCCCCAGCCCGAGGTAGGCCAGCACGGCGTCCACCGCGCCCTTGCGATAGGCCAGGCCATCCACGTCGACACCCGACAGGCGTGTCTCGGCGCTGAAGGCGATCAGCCTCATGCCATCCGGAGCGGGCAACGCCAGCGGCTGCAGCGACGCCAGGTACTCGACGATCGACTTGCCCTCCGGGGTGTCATCGCCCTGCGACGCCAGCAGCGCCGCCCTGGCCAGCTCCGCCACAGCGACCCCGGGCGCCTGGAGCAGCGCGCTGCAGCGGCGGTTGCCGAAGGTGATGGTGCCGGTCTTGTCCAGCAACAGGGTATGCACGTCGCCGGCCGCCTCGACCGCGCGCCCCGACTTGGCGATGACGTTCAGGCGTACCAGGCGATCCATGCCGGCGATACCGATGGCCGAGAGCAGGCCGCCGATGGTGGTGGGGATCAGCGTCACCAGCAGCGCGGCGAGATAGATCAGCGGCAGGTTGCCGTCGGCGAAGCGGGCGAAGGGCTGCAGGGTGGCCACCACCAGCAGGAAGATCAGGGTCAGGCCGATCAGCAGGATATCCAGCGCGACTTCGTTGGGCGTCTTCTGCCGGCGCGCGCCCTCGACCAGGGCGATCATGCGGTCGAGCGTGGACTCGCCAGGATTGGCGGTGATCCTCACCAGCAGCCAGTCCGACACCAGGCGGGTATTGCCGGTGACTGCCGAGCGGTCCCCGCCGGACTCACGGATCACCGGCGCGGACTCACCGGTGATGGCCGCCTCGTTGACCGCCGCAATCCCTTCGATCACCTCGCCGTCGCCCGGTATCAGCTCGCCGGCCTCGACCCGCACCACATCGCCCGTACGCAGGCTGGCGGCCGCTACCGAGTGGAACTGCGCACCGACCTGCTTGCGCGCCATCAGTCCCTGGCCGGCGGATTTGAGGCTGTCGGCACGCGCCTTGCCACGGCCCTCGGCCAGCGCTTCGGCGAAGTTGGCGAACAGCACGGTGAACCACAACCACAGGGCGATCTGCACGCCCAGGGCAGTGCTTACCTGGCCATCCCCGGGCTGAGCGGAAGGCACGAAACACAGCACGCTGGTGACCAGCGCCGTCAGCTCGACCACCAGCATCACCGGTGAACGCACCAGCTGGCGCGGGTCGAGCTTGACGAAGGCCTGCCTGAGGGCCGGGCGCCACAGCGCACCGAGGTGGGTCTGCACCTTGCCGCTGGACGGGTTGGCGCTGCTTTGCGCCGATACATGGACATTCATCACGGGCGCTCCTTCACAGTACCAGGTATTCGGCCAGCGGGCCCAGGGCCAACGCCGGCATGAAAGTCAGGCCACCCACCAGGAGGATGGTCAGAGTCAGCAATACGACGAACAGCGGGCCGTGGGTGGGGAAGCTGTTCCGCCCCAGCGGGGCCGTGCGCTTGGCCGCCAGGCTGCCAGCGATCGCCAGCACCGGCAGGATGTAGCCGAAGCGCCCGAGCAGCATGGCCAGGCCGAGCATGAGGTCGTGGTAGGGGGTGTCGGCGCTGAAGCCGGCGAAGGCCGATCCGTTGTTGCCGGTGGCCGAGCCATAGGCATACAGCGCCTGGGTGAAACCGTGCGGGCCGGGGTTGCCGATGGAGGCCGCAGGTCCGGCGAAGCTCACCGCCAGGGCAACGCAGACCAGCACGCCGAGCGGCATCACCATCAGCGTGGCGACCAGCAGGCGCACCTCGCGCGCCTCCAGCCGCTTGCCCAGGTAGGCCGGTGTGCGACCGATCATCAGGCCGGCGAGGAACACCGCGATCAGCACAAACAGCAGCATGCCGTAGAGACCGGCGCCGATGCCGCCAAAGATGATTTCGCCGAGCACCATGTTGAACAGCGGCACCAGCCCGCCAAGCGCGCTGAAGCTGTCGTGCATGGCGTTCACCGAGCCATTGGAGGCCGCCGTGGTGGTGGTGGCCCAGAGCGCCGAAGCGAAGCTGCCGAAGCGTGCTTCCTTGCCCTCCAGTGAGCCCACCTGCTCGACGGGCAGCCCTGCCAGCAGCGGATTCGGCTGCAACTCCGCCCAGGCACAGAGGCCCAGCCCCATGGCGAACAGCAACAGCATGCTGGCCAGGATCGCCCGGCTCTGACGCAGGTCCCGCACGTAGTGACCGAAGGCGAACACCAGCGCTGCCGGGACCAGCAGGATCGACGCCAGCTCCAGCAGGTTGCTCAGCGCCGTGGGGTTCTCGAAGGGGTGCGCCGAGTTGACCCCGAAGAATCCGCCGCCGTTGGTGCCCAGCTGCTTGATGGCAATCTGGCTGGCCGCCGGCCCCATCGGCAGGGTCTGCTCGCTGCCCTGCAGGGTGGTCGCCGCCACGTAGTCGCTGAAGGTCTGCGGTACGCCCTGCCACACCAGCAGCAACGCCAGCAGCAGACACAGCGGCAGCAGGCCGTAGAGCACGGCGCGGGTCAGGTCGACCCAGAAGTTGCCCAGGCGGTCGCTGGACTGCCGCGTCAGCCCCCGGCACAGCACCACCAGCACCGCCAGCCCCACCGCCGGGCTGACGAAGTTCTGCACCCCCAGGCCAAGCATCTGACTGAAATAGCTGAGCTGTGCCTCACCGCTGTAGGCCTGCCAGTTGGTGTTGGTGACGAAGCTCACCGCCGTGTTGAAGGCCAGCGGCAGGCTCATCCCGGCCACCTGCTGCGGATTGAGCGGCAAGGCGCCCTGCAACAGCAGGATGCCGGTCAGCACCAGCAGGCAGACCAGCGTGAAGGCCAGCAGTGCGAGGCTATAGCCGCGCCAGCCCTGCTCCTGCTGCGGGTCGATGCCGGCGACACGGTAACAGGCGCGCTCCAGGGGTTGCAGCAGAGGGCTCAGCCAGGTGCGCTGGCCTTCCATCACGCGATAGAAGTAGCGCCCCAGAAACGGCGCCGGTGCCAGCACCAGCAGGGAAAAAGCTGCCAGCAGCAGCCAGTCGTTGTCGTGCATGGCCACCTCCTCAGCCGCGCCCGGCGGTGAGCAGAGCCACCAGCAGGTAGGCGAAGAGGCCGATCACCAGGATCAGCGACACACCATCGATTGCGTTCATGTTCAAAGCTCCACGATGCGGGACGTCCGCTCGCGAGCATTGTCGGAAGGCCGGCCGTAAAGATTCGATTGGCGGGCGGCTGGCGGGGCGTAAAGAAAGCGTATCGATGCAGCGGCGCCGGGCCTGTGGCGGCGCGCCGGCTCAAGCGCCGCGTAACCCGTCAGGCATTGGCAAGCCCGCCACTCAGGCCAGCAACTGCACCGCCAGACCCAGCAGCGCACAGGCCAGCAGCGTCTCGATCACGCCGCGCCGCAAGCCCAGCAGCGCCACGCCCGCGCCCAGCGTGATCGCTGCCGACAGCCAGTCGAAGGTCCCGCCGAAGCCCTCTGGCCAGAGCACGTGATAGGCGAAGAACAGCGCCAGATTGACGATGACCCCGACCACCGCAGCGGTGATGCCGGTCAGCGGCGCGGTGAACTGCAAGCGGCCGTGGGTCGACTCCACCAGCGGCCCGCCGGCGAGGATGAACAGGAACGACGGCAGAAAGGTGAACCAGGTGACCAATGCAGCCGCCAGAGCACCACTGGCGAAGGCCGAGTCACCCGCGAACGGCGGCTGGCCGTAGGCACCGACGAAGGCCACGAAGGCGACGACCATGATCAGCGGCCCTGGCGTGGTCTCGCCGAGCGCCAGGCCGTCGATCATCTGCCTGGGCGTCAGCCAGCCATACTGCTCGATGGCGCCCTGATACACATAGGGCAGCACCGCGTAGGCGCCGCCAAAGGTCAGCAGCGCCGCCTTGGTGAAGAACCAGCCCATCTGCGTCAGCGTGCCCTGCCAGCCGAACGCCAGGGTCAGCAGGCCCATCGGCAGCAACCACAGCAACGCGCCCAGCAGCAGGATCAGCCCCAGGCGAGCGGGCCGGAAACGCGTATGCGCCAGGCGTGTGTCGTCATCGATTAGCGCCGCCACCGGGGCGGCGCCAACCTCGCCATGCGCAGCCGCGCCGGTGAAATGCTGCGGCGCCAGGCGCCCGCCGAGGTAGCCGATCAGCGCGGCAGCCAGCACGATCAGGGGAAAGGGCAGCTGCAACGCGAAGATCGCGACGAAGGCCGCCAGCGCGATGCCCCACAGCCAGGCGTTTCTCAGCACCCGCCCGCCGATGCGCCAGGCCGCCTGCGCCACGATGGCTGTCACCGCCGGCTTGAGGCCATAGAAGAGCCCCGCCACCAGGGGCACGTCGCCATAGGCCAGATAGACCCAGGACAGGCCGATGAGGATCAGCAGCGATGGCAGCACGAACAGCACGCCGGCGATCACCCCGCCCCAGCTGCGGTGCATCAGCCAGCCGATATAGGTGGCCAGCTGCTGCGCCTCCGGCCCGGGCAACAGCATGCAGTAGTTCAGCGCATGCAGAAATCGTCGCTCGGACAGCCAGCGGCGCTTCTCCACCAGCTCCTGATGCAGGATCGAGATCTGCCCGGCCGGCCCGCCGAAGCTGATCAGCCCCAGTTTCAGCCAGAAACGCAACGCCTGCAGCACGCTGACCGGGGCAGGACGCTCTGGCGAATCGGACATTGGGCAGGCTCCAGCACGACGAAAACCGACCGCCCACTATAGCCGCGAAACATGACAGCGAAGCGACAGCGCACGAAAAACGACCAGCCTCCCGCAGCCCTTGTACCACCTGGCCTGGAACGCTTTTCCCGCATCTTATCCACAGCGCTTTCCCCAGATTCTGTGCATGAGCCGGGCGCCTGCGGCCAGCCCCTGCCCCGCTGTGGGAAACTCAACGCAAGTCATTGATTGATCGAATGATGCGACCTGTCGATGACGCCAACAGGACGTCACTGGGCAAAAACTGAACGGCTCCGGACAGGCCGCGGGAATGCTAGGCAGGAAGGGCTTTTGCAAAGGTTATCCACAGGACTGCCAACAGAATCTGTGAAGCAATCGGGAGCCGTCAGCCGTTGTACAGATAGACCACCAGGCGCTTCTCGGGGCTGACGACGATCAGGCCGATCCGACCATAGGCGTAATAGCTGCCCGGGCTGTTGATAAGGCTGTCGACATCGCGTATCAGCGCGGCGGCCACCTCGATGCAGAAGCCGTAACGGCAGAGGTAGTCGAGGCTGCTCAGCGATTGCTGGCGACTGTCCACAGGCCAGTGCCGCTCGTCTGCGGCGATCGGCGTTTCTTTCCAGTCGCTGTACGAGCCGCGCCAGCGCCGCCCTGCAGTGGCGCTGTTGCCCGGCATGTTTTCGAAGAACCCCAGCCCCGTGCCGGCGAGCGCCGCGGTGGCTGCGGGCAGGCGATAGACGAGAATCCCGGTCTCGTTGCCGCCTGGGCCGAATCCCCAGGACTCCTCCATGGCATAGACGATGGAGGTGACCTGCAGCGCGTCGGGCACCAGGCTCAGGCGGTACTCGTTGAGCGTGTGCAGATAGGCCAGGCGGATCGCCAAGGCACAGGCGAAGGTGCCGAAGACCAGCGTTGCGTAGATGAGCAGCTTGCGAGCGGTGGACATACGCCGTTTCGTCCCTGAAGGTCAGTCGTCCTGCCAGCCCGGGGAGCAGGCTGGCCCGCCCTACTGTACACAGGCCGGGACCACAGACAATGGGGACGACGGTCAACCGCCGCCACTCTGCAACCCGCACACAGGGAAACGCCCGACAGACAGCTCGGTAATGCTGCTCATCTGAGGTTGCACGCGTTTGGCTCCCCTCTCCCATTCATGGGAGAGGGGCTGGGGGAGAGGGGACTAGGCGCGTCCGACTACTGCTCCTGTGAACAGCATTACGACAGGTCGGGCGCTTTCCTCAGCGTGCCGGCCCCGGTTCAGTTGCCGGCGGCCTTCAGCAGCGGGTTGCCATTGGCGCCGGCCCCGCCGTTGGTCTTGTAGGCGTCGAGCAGTTTGCCGGCCTTGCTCCACTCGAACACAGTCGACTCGTTCTTGTTGTACGCACCCGGTAACGCGGTGATCAGGCTGTAGTCGTACTTCCACACTTCCTTGCCGCTCAGCTCGGACTTGGAGTTAGGGTGACCGACCTGCTTGACGACCTCATCCTGGGTGGCACCGGAGCTTTTCAGCTGCTGCAGCGTTTCCGGGGCGATGTACACGCCGGTCTCGTAGTCCAGCGGCGTACGAACGTTGCAGCCTGCCAGCAGGGTCAGAGAGAGGGCCGCCGCGGCGATGAGGGTTGTCTTGTTCATGCTGAATGTCCTTGTTTTGATCCGTCCATACCGCCCACGGGGCCTCGGCGCTGCGCGCGAGCAGCCACGCAAGGGCGGTAAGCAAGGAGCATAAGGACGGGCAGGCGGCCCAGCCATAACACAGATGACCTAATGGCCTTGTGCTGGCTGTGCCGCCCCGGACCAGGATCGCGTCAGCGACCGAACGCCGTCAGGCCGCCTTGCTCGGCGACGCATCCTCGAAGCGGTCGACCTTGCGCAGGCTCTTGAAGCCGAGCATCCAGCCGCCGGTCACCAGCAGGGTGCAGGCGCAACCGAGCAACGCCGCCGGCACCACACCGAACCAGGCGGCACTGGTACCGGCGCGGAATTCGCCCAGCTCGTTGGAAGACCCGATGAACAGCATGTTCACCGCGTTGACCCGGCCACGCATGGCGTCCGGCGTGGAGAACTGCACCAGCGAGGAACGAATGTACATGCTCACCATGTCCGCGCCGCCGGCCACCATCAGCGCGGCGAAGGACAGCCAGAACAGGCTGGACAGGGCGAACACCAGGTTGGCCAGGCCGAACAGCGCCACCGCGCCGAACATCACCAGGCCGACATGTCGGTTGAAGGGTCTCATGCTCAGGTACAGGCCCACGGTCACCTCGCCGATGGCCATGGCGCTGCGCAGCAGGCCCAGGCCCGTGGGGCCGACCTCCAGCACCTCCTGGGCGTAGATCGGCAGCAACGCCACCACGCCACCGAGCAGCACGGCGAACAGGTCCAGCGAGATGGTGCCGAGAATGATCGGCCGCGTGCGGATGAAGTGGATGCCCGCGGTGAAGCGCGCCCAGGCGGTCGACTCCAGCGCCTGCATCTTCTCCGCATAGCGCACCGGCACCAGCGGCAGCAGCGCCGTACCAACGAGGAAACACAGCAGGCACACCGAGTAGGTCAGGCCACCGCCGCCGATGGCGTACAGGCCACCGCCGAGCACCGGGCCGGAGATGGTCGCGCCGCGCATGATCATGCTGTTGGCCGCGATGGCCGCCGCCAGGCGCTCGCGCGGCACGATCTGCGGCAACAGGCTCGACAGCGCCGGCCCGGTGAAGGCACGGCCACAGCCGTAGAGCACCAGCACGGCGTAGTACCAGCTGACCGGCGCCTCGCTCAGTGACAGCCAGAGCAGCGCCCCCGCGCACAGCGCCTCCACCAGCCAGCTGAGCATGAGGATCAGCTTGCGGTCGTAACGGTCGATCAGGTCGCCCGCCGGCATCAGCAGCACCAGCATGGGGATGAACTGGGCCAGGCCGACATAGGCCAGCGACAGGGGATCGCGCGTCAGGTCATAGACCTGCCAGGCCACCACGATGGCCTGAATCTGCACGGCGAAGACCACCACGATGCGCGCGACGAGAAAGGGCAGGAAACCGGGAAGCCGGTAAACGGAAACTGGGGCAGCGGACACGGAGGAAACCTCGAGGCATGACCGGCCGGTGCCGGTCGAGGTGAGCCGGCCAATCTACGGCAAAGCCCTGCCATGGGGCAAACCGGTGAACAGCTTGTTGCGCTGGTTGCTCCACAGGCAGATGGCAACCGAAATATTTTGGGCCGGATCGACGAATCTTGTGCAGTCGCGGCTGAAGCCCCTCCCACGCTCCGTGCGGTTGCGGGCGGTATGGTTCAGACCACAAACCCGTAGGAGGCGCTTTAGCGGCGAGCTGTTTCATCGCGGCTGAAGCCGCTCCTTGGGAATAGCGTGCAAGCGCAGAGGGCAGACGACTTTGGTAGCCTTGTCCGAACGTTTTTACGGAAGCCTCGCCATGCCGCTCACCCCCGACGAACTCGCCCAGATCAGCGCCCTGACCCTGAGCCACTATCAGGACAGCGCCGAGGATTTCCGCGCGGGCACCCGCGACCACGATGTCAGCCAGAACATCGCCGCCCTGCTGCGCCATATCGAGGCGCCGAGGCCCTGGCGCATCCTCGATCTCGGCTGCGGCCCCGGCCGCGACCTGCGCACCTTCAGCGCGCTCGGGCATCAGGCCGTCGGCCTGGATGGCTGCGCCGAGTTCGTCGAGATGGCGCGCACCGACAGCGGCTGCGAGGTGTGGCAGCAGAACTTCCTCGCCCTGGACCTGCCCGAGGCGCATTTCGACGGTATCTTCGCCAACGCCAGCCTGTTCCATGTGCCGGACCAAGAGCTGCCGCGCGTGCTCGGCCAACTGCATGCGGCGCTGAAAACCGGCGGCGTGCTGTTCAGCTCCAACCCGCGCGGCGACAACCAGGAAGGCTGGAACGGCCCGCGCTACGGCAGCTACCACGACCTGGAGCGCTGGCGTGCACGGCTCGTCGCTGCCGGCTTCGTCGAGCTGGAGCACTACTACCGTCCAGACGGCCTGCCGCGTGAGCAACAACCCTGGCTGGCCAGCGTCTGGCGCGCCCGCTGAACACAGGCCGACCGCGACTCACAATGGGGCAGGGATCCGCGCCGTGCATTCTTTTGGGCTGCGCGCGCCACCCGCAACGCGCCTGAGCGCAGCGCCCGAGGCCCGGAACAGAGCGGCCTGGCGCACCTCGACAGGGATTGGCACAGCCACTGCATGACTCCGCACAAGCCCGGCCACCCGGGCAACCCACTCGGTCAACGGCGATCGAACAGCCAACGCAGGCAATTGGGTAGCGACGTGCCATAGAGCGGCACGCGACAGAACAGGCAAAGGCGCCTGGAACCGCAAGGTTTCAGGCGCTTTTTTTTGCCGCACGAAAACCTGATGAGCTTTCGCCGGGAACCACCATGAACAGCACAGAACGCCCCAGCAACAAGCAACGCCTGGTCATCATCGGCAACGGCATGGTCGGCCACCACTGCGTCGAGCAACTGCTCGCGGCCGGCGCGCTGGAACACTACCGGATCGACGTGTTCGGCGAGGAGGCGCAGCGCGCCTACGACCGCGTGCACCTCTCCGAATACTTCAGCGGGCGCGATGCCGAATCCCTGGCGATGAGCGCCGCCGAACTGTACGCACGCCCCGGCCTGTACCTGCACCTGGCTGCGCCGGTGCTGGAGATCGACCGCGCCACCTGCGAGGTGATCACCGCGAAGGGGCGCTTCACCTACGACAAGCTGGTGCTGGCCACCGGTTCCTACCCCTTCGTGCCGCCCATCGAGGGCGCCGAGGGCGATGCGCGCCTGGTCTACCGCACCCTCGACGATCTCGACGCCATCCGCGCCGCCGCCCAGGGCAAACGCCGCGGCGTGGTGGTCGGCGGCGGCCTGCTCGGCCTGGAGGCAGCCAACGCGCTGAAATCGCTGGGCCTGGAAGCACACGTGGTGGAATTCGCCCCGCGCCTGATGCCGGTGCAACTCGACGACTTCGGCGGCGCCGCGCTCAGGCAGCGCATCGAGGACCTCGGCGTCGGCGTGCACCTGGGCAAGGCCACGCAGTCGATCAGCGCCGGCAGCGACTACCGCTACCGGATGAACTTCGCCGGCGATGAGGCCCTGGAGACCGACCTGATCGTCTTCTCCGCCGGCATCCGCCCGCAGGACGCCCTGGCCCGCGCCTGCGCGCTGGAGCTCGGCCCGCGCGGCGGCGTGGCGATCGATGACCAGTGCCTGAGCAGCGACCCGAACATCTACGCCATCGGCGAGTGCGCGGCCTGGAATGGCGGCATCTTCGGCCTGGTCGCGCCCGGCTACCAGATGGCCCGCGCCGTCGCCGCCCGGCTCTGTGGCGCCGAGGCGCAGCCGTTCCTCGGCGCCGACATGTCGACCAAGCTCAAGCTGCTCGGCGTCGATGTCGGCTCCATCGGCGACGCCCACGGCGCAACGGCCGGCGCGCGCAGCTACCGCTACATCGACGAGGCCAGCGCCAGCTACCGTCGCCTGGTGGTCTCCGCCGACGGCCGCCAGGTGCTCGGCGCGGTGCTGGTCGGCGACAACAGCTACTACGACACCCTGCTGCAGTACGCGCAGAACGGCATCAGGCTGCCGGACGACCCGGCCAGCCTGATCATGCCCGCTGGTGGCGGCGCCCCGGCGCTCGGCGCCGACGCCCTGCCGGACAGCGCCACCATCTGCTCCTGCCACAACGTCAGCAAGGGCTCGGTGTGCGCCGCCATCGACGCCGGTTGCTGCGATGTCGCCGGGGTCAAGGCCAGCACCAGAGCAGCCACCGGCTGCGGCGGCTGCGCGGCGCTGCTCAAGCAGGTGGTCGAGCACGAGCTGAGCGCCCGGGGCGTGGCCGTCGACACGAGCCTCTGCGAGCACTTCGCCCACACCCGCCAGGAGCTCTATCACTTCGTTCGCGTCGAGGGCATCGAGACGTTCGAGGAGCTGCTGGCCAGGCATGGCAAGGGCCACCTCGGCTGCGACATCTGCAAGCCGGCGGTGGGCTCGATCCTCGCCTCCTGCTGGAACCGGCCGATCACCGAGCCGGCGCTGATTCCGCTGCAGGACACCAACGACACCTTCATGGCCAACATGCAGAAGAACGGCACCTACTCGGTGGTGCCGCGCATCCCCGGCGGCGAGATCACCCCCGAGGGGCTGATCGCCATCGGCGCGGTGGCGAAGAAATACGACCTCTACACCAAGATCACCGGCGGCCAGCGCATCGACCTGTTCGGCGCCCAGCTGCACGAACTGCCGGACATCTGGGGCGAACTGATCGCTGCCGGTTTCGAGACCGGCCACGCCTACGGCAAGTCGCTGCGCACGGTGAAAAGCTGCGTCGGCAGCACCTGGTGCCGCTACGGCGTGCAGGACAGCGTGGCCATGGCCCTGCACCTGGAGAATCGCTACAAGGGCCTGCGCTCGCCGCACAAGATCAAGTTCGCGGTCAGCGGCTGCACCCGCGAGTGCGCCGAGGCGCAGAGCAAGGACATCGGCGTGATCGCCACCGAGAACGGCTGGAACCTGTACGTCTGCGGCAACGGCGGCATGCGCCCACGGCATGCCGAACTGTTCGCCACCGACCTGGACGACGACAGCCTGGTACGCCTCATCGACCGCGTGCTGATGTTCTACATCCGCACCGCCGACAAGCTGCAGCGCACCTCGGTGTGGCGCGAATCGCTGGAAGGCGGCCTGGACTACCTCAAGCAGGTGATCCTGGAGGACAGCCTGGGCCTCGCCGCCGAACTGGAAGCGCAGATGCAGCTGGTGGTCGAGCGCTACGAGTGCGAATGGGCGGGCGCGCTGAAGGACGAGGAGAAGCTCAAGCGCTTCCGCACCTTCGTCAACGAAAAGGGCGGCGACCCCGACATCCGCTTCGTCCGCGAACGCGGCCAGCGCCGTCCGGCGCGCGCCCATGAACTGGAACTGATCCCCGTCACCGAGGAGGCCGTCTGATGAGCCCGTCCAACACCGCACGCGATCCGCACGCCGACTGGCGCCCCCTGTGCCGCACCGCCGACCTGGTGGCCGGCTCCGGCATCGTCGCCCTGGCCGGCGGCCAGCAGGTGGCGCTGTTCTACCTGCCGGACAGCGAGCCGCAGGTATTCGCCATCGGCAACCGCGACCCGAAATCCGGCGCCAACGTCATCGGCCGCGGCCTGGTCGGTCACCTGGGAGGCGATCTGGTGATCGCCTCGCCGCTGTACAAGCAGCACTTTCGCCTGCGCGACGGTGCCTGCCTGGAGTACCCCGAGCAGCACCTGCCGGTCTGGCCCGTGCGCCTGTGTGGCGAGCGGGTGGAAATCAGCCTGGGCTGAACCCCTGCCCCCTTCTTCAATAGCTAACGAGAGAGCGCAAACATGTCCTATCTGGTCCCGACAGAATTCGTCACCAAGATGGTGGATGCCGGTGAGTCGAAGATCTTCATGTCGACCCGCGACACCCTGATCCGCGCCTTCATGGCGGGCGCCATCCTGGCCCTGGCGGCGGTGTTCGCCATCACCGTGGGCGTGCAGACCGGCTCGCCGCTGGTGGGCGCCATGCTCTTCCCGGTCGGCTTCGTGATGCTCTACCTGATGGGCTTCGACCTGCTCACCGGCGTGTTCATGCTCACCCCGCTGGCCCTGCTCGACCGCCGCCCCGGCGTCACCCCGAGCGGCGTGCTGCGCAACTGGGGCCTGGTGTTCGTCGGCAACTTCGCCGGTGCGCTGAGCGTGGCCTTCATGATGGCGTTCGTCTTCACCTACGGTTTCTCCACCGGCCCGGGCGCCATCGGCGAGAAGATCTCGCACATCGGCGAGGCGCGCACCCTGGGCTATGCCGAATACGGCCTGGCCGGCTGGGCGACCATCTTCCTGCGCGGCATGCTGTGCAACTGGATGGTGTCGATGGGCGTGGTCGGGGCGATGATCTCCACCACCGTGAGCGGCAAGACCATCGCCATGTGGATGCCGATCATGCTGTTCTTCTTCATGGGCTTCGAGCACTCGGTGGTGAACATGTTCCTGTTCCCCTCGGCGATGATCATGGGCGGCGACTTCTCGGTGATGGATTACATGATCTGGAACGAGATCCCCACCGCACTGGGCAACCTGGTCGGCGGCCTGGCCTTCACCGGCCTGACCCTCTACACCACCCACGTCAGAACCGCGCCCAAGCGCACCACCTACAACTGAGCCGTGCCGATGAGCCTGGTCGACGCCTCGCCGCGCAGCCGCCAGCCAGGGCGGCTGCGCGTCAGCGTCGGCCAGCATTCGGACAGGGGCAAGAAGCCACGCAACCAGGACTTCCATGGCCTGTGCGTGCCGCAGGCGGCCCAGCTCGACAGCAAGGGCATCGCCGTCGCCCTGGCCGATGGCATCAGCAGCAGCGAGGTCAGCCACATCGCCAGCGAGACGGCGGTGGCGGCCTTTCTCAGCGACTACTACAGCACCAGTGACGCCTGGTCGGTGAAGACCTCGGCGCTGCGCGTGCTCGCCGCCACCAATGCCTGGCTGCACGCGCAGAGCCGGCGCAGCCCGCACCGTTATGACCTGGATCGCGGCTACGTCTGCACCTTCAGCGCGCTGCTGCTGAAGTCGACCACCGCGCACCTGTTCCACATCGGCGACGCGTGCATCTACCGCCTGCGCGGCGACGTGCTGGAACCGCTGACCCAGGAACATCGCCTGCACCTCGACGCCGACAGGAGCTACCTCAGCCGCGCGCTGGGCATGCAGGCGCATCTGGAAATCGACTATCAGGCCCTGCCCCTGGAGGCCGGCGACCTGTTCCTGCTGGCCACCGACGGCGTGCATGCCTTCCTCGACGACCGCAGCCTGCGCGCCTGCCTCGCCGGCAGCGCCGACGACCTGCAACACACCGCGCAACGGATCGTCGAGCGGGCGCTGGCCGGCGGCAGCGACGACAACCTGACCGTGCAGCTGCTGCGCATCGAGCAGTTGCCCGCAGGTGAGCCCGGCGAGTTGCAACGGCAGCTGGACGAACTGCCCTGCCCACCCGTGCTGGAGGCACCGTGCGACTTCGACGGCTACCGCATCCTGCGCCGGCTGCACGCCAGCGCGCGCAGCCACCTGTACCTGGCGCGCGACCCGGCCAGCGGCGCCACGCTGGTGCTCAAGACCCCCTCCCAGAATCTGCAGCAGGACACGCAGTACCTGCAGCGCCTGCTGCTGGAGGAATGGATCGCCAGGCGCATCGACAGCCCCCACGTGCTCAAGGCCCATGTGCCATCGCGCCCGCGCCACTACCTGTACAGCAGCAGCGAATTCATCGACGGCCAGACACTCGCGCAGTGGCTGCTCGATCACCCGCAGCCGCCCCTGCAGGCGGTACGTGACATCGTCGAACAGATCGCACGCGGCCTGCGCGCCTTTCACCGCCTGGAAATGCTGCACCAGGACCTGCGCCCGGCCAACCTGATGATCGACGCCGAGGGTACGGTGAAGATCATCGATTTCGGCGCGACGCACGTGGCCGGGCTGCAGGAAAGCGACGCGCGGGAAACGCTTCGGCAGGCGCTCGGCACGGCCCAGTACAGCGCACCGGAATACTGGCTGGGACAGCCGGCCAGCGTCGGCTCGGAGGTGTTCTCGCTGGCGGTGATCACCTACCAGATGCTCACCGGCCGGCTGCCCTACGGCGCGGCCATGGCGCGGGCCCGGAGCCGGGCGGCGCAGATGCGCCTGCGCTACCAGCCAGTGGGGCGCCAGGCGGACCTGCCGCCGTGGCTGGACGACGTGCTGCGCAAGGGTTGCCACCCGGACCCGAACCAGCGCTACCGGGACCCGGACGAATTCGCCCACGCCCTGCGCCATCCCGGCCAGGCGCTGCTCGCGCGCAGGCATCGGCCCCTGCTGGAGCGTGACCCGCTGCTGTTCTGGCAGCTGCTCAGCCTGCTGCTGGCACTGTCCTTGCTATCCGCACTGCTGCACTAGGCGCGCCGTGCCTTGCTGGCAAAACGCCCGGCAGACGGGCAGAATTTCCCGCTGCCCGTTCCTGAACGGCCTGCCCTACGGTCGCACCCGACCCCACATGGCACCCCGCAGGCCTGTCCCTGCGCCGTTATTTCCTGCGCAGGTATCGCTTCGATGTCACCGATCGACCTCAACTCCGACATGATGTATCGCCTGCTGGTGCAGAGCGTGGTGGATTACGCCATCTACCTGCTCAGCCCCGAGGGCGTGGTGACCAACTGGAATGCCGGTGCGCAACGGGCCAAGGGCTACCGGGCGGCGGAAATCGTCGGCCAGCATTTCTCGGTGTTCTACAGCGCGCAGGAGCGTGACGCCGGCGTGCCACAACGCGGCCTGCAGCAAGCCCGCGACACCGGGCGTTTCGAAGCCACCGGCTGGCGCCTGCGCAAGGACGGTTCGTCGTTCTGGGCGCATGTGATCATCGATGCCGTGCGCGACGATGAGGGCCAGCTCATCGGCTTCGCCAAGATCACCCGGGACTGCACCGAGCAGCAGCGCCTGCAGAACGAACAGCGCGAGCAGGAGCGGCGTTTCCGCCTGCTGGTGCAGGGCGTCAAGGACTACGCCATCTACATGCTCGACCCGCAGGGCCATGTGCAGAACTGGAACGCCGGCGCGCAACGGGCCAAGGGCTACAGTGCCGGCGAAATCGTCGGGCAGCACTTCTCGCTGTTCTACACGCCGGAAGATCGCAGCGCGGGCCTGCCGCAGCGGGGCCTGGAGACCGCCCACCGCGAGGGTCGCTTCGAGGCCGAGGGCATCCGCCTGCGCAAGGACGGTTCAGCGTTCTGGGCCCACGTGATCATCGATGCCGTGCGCGACGACGAGGGCCAGCTCATCGGCTTCGCCAAGATCACCCGCGACATCACCGAGCGCCGCCAGCACGAACAGGAGCTGCTCAAGGCCAAGGAACTGGCGGAAAGCTACAGCGAGGAGATGAGCAACCTGTCGCGCTTTCTCGACTCGGTGATCGGCAACATTCCCGCCAGCCTGATCGTCAGGAACCCGCAATCCGGGGAAATCCTGCTGGCCAACCCGCAGGCCGAGCGCCTGTTCGGCTGCAGCGCCCAGGCCATGGTCGGCCAGCATCCACAGGCCTGCCTGGCAGCGGGCATCGCCCGCTATATCGAAGAGCAGACCGAACAGGGCATCCGCGCCAAGACCGGCTACCTGCGTGAACAGGCCTTGGAGACCCCGCTGGGCCTGCGCACGCTGCGTACCCGCGTGGCCCTGAGCAACGGCGGGGCCAACCAGGCCAGCTACGTGCTGATGATCGCCGAGGACGTCACCGACGAACTGGCCGCGCACGCGCAGATTCATCACATGGCGCACCACGATGCACTGACCGGGCTGGCCAACCGCACGCTGTTCGCCGAGCGTCTGCAGGAAGCCCTCGCCGAGAGCGCGGTCGAGCGCTCGCTGGTCGGCGTACTGTGCCTGGACCTGGACAACTTCAAGAACATCAACGACGCGCTCGGCCATGCCTTCGGCGACCGTTTGCTGGGCGCGCTGGCGACCCGCCTGAAAGGCACCCTGCGCGACCAGGACACCCTGGCCCGCCTCGGCGGCGACGAGTTCGCCATCGTCCTGCGCAACCTGGATTGCCCCGAGAGTGCCCATCGCACCGCCCAGCGTCTGATCGACGTGGTGGCGCCGAGCTTCATGATCGACGACCACAGTTTCAGCGTCGGCCTGAGCGTGGGCGTGGCCATCGCACCGAACGACCACCAGAGCGCCGACCAGCTGCTGCGCTACGCCGACCTGGCGCTGTACGAGGCCAAGCGCAACGGGCGCAATCGCTTCGAATACTTCCAGCCCGAACTGGATGCCGCCGCGCGCCGCCGCCGCACCATGGAGATGGACCTGCGCACCGCCCTGCACCTGGGCCAGCTGCAGCTGCACTACCAGCCGATCATCGACCAGCAGCACGGGCAGATCTCCGGCTACGAAGCGCTGATGCGCTGGCATCACCCGCTCAATGGCCTGGTGATGCCCATGGACTTCATTCCGCTGGCCGAGGAAACCGGGCTGATTCACGAGGTGGGCGCACGTGCGCTCAATCTCGCCTGCCAGGAAGCGGCCAGCTGGAATACCGAGCAGACCGTGGCGGTCAACCTGTCACCCGTGCAGTTCAGGAACCCCGAGCTGGTCAGGATCGTCGCCCTGGCCCTGCAGGACTCGGCCCTGGAGCCTCGGCGCCTGGAGCTGGAGATCACCGAATCGGTGCTGCTCGACAACAGCGACGGCAATATCGAGACACTCAAGCGCCTCAAGGCCCTGGGGGTGAACATCGCCCTCGACGACTTCGGCACCGGCTACTCCTCGCTGAGTTACCTGCGCTCGTTCGCCTTCGACCGGATCAAGATCGACAAGTCGTTCATCAACGACATGGTCGACAGCCCCGAGGCGATGTCGATCGTGCGCGCCATCACCGGCATGAGCAGCAGCCTGCAGATCAAGACCACCGCCGAGGGCGTGGAAACCGAAGAGCAGCTCAGGCAGTTGCAAGCCCAGGGCTGCTCGCACTTCCAGGGTTTCCTGTTCGGCCATCCGCAGCCGGCCAACGAGCGCAAGCGGCAGTGAACCCGGGCAGGCGCTGACGCCCGCCCGCCGCCCCGTTCAGCCGCGCAGGATCATCTCCGCAGCGCGTTCGCCGATCATGATGCACGGCGCGTTGGTGTTGCCGCTGATCAGCGTCGGCATGATCGAGGCATCGGCCACGCGCAGGTTGCTCAGGCCGCGCACCCTGAGCTGCGGCGAGACCACGGCAGCCTCGTCCGTGCCCATCTTGCAGGTGCCCACCGGGTGGAACACCGTGGCGGCGTTCTCGCGCAGGTGCGCCAGCAGCTGTTCGTCACTCTGCACCTGGGCGCCGGGCAGCATCTCCTTGCCACGAATGGCGTCGAACTCCGGCTGGGCGAGGATGCTGCGCGCCAGCTTGACCCCCTCCACCAGCACCCGCGCGTCGGCCTCGTCGCTGAGGAAGTTGAAGTCGATGCTCAGGCTGCGGCCCTCGCCCAGGCGCACCTCGCCGACGCTTTTCGGGCGCAGCACGCAGGTGTGGATGGCGTAGCCATGGCCCCACTCGAACAGGCGCCCGCGATGGCTGCGATAACCCGGCACGAAGTGCATCTGCACATCCGGCAGGTCACCCGCCAGCGGCGTGCGGGCGAAGCCGCCGGCCTCGACGTAGTTGGTGGTCAGCCAGCCCATCCTGCGCGCCAGGTACTGGAACGGCGAGGCCAGCACCTTGGGCAGCGAGCCGATGGAGAAGCCCAGCGACAGCGGGCTCTTCGAGCGCACGGTGAGCGTGCCGTCGATATGGTCCTGGAGGTTCTTGCCGACTCCGGGCAGGTCGACCTTGCTGGCCACGCCCGCAGCCTCCAGCTCGGCCCTGGGGCCGATGCCGGATTTCAGCAGGATGTGCGGCGAGCCCAGCGCACCGGCGCAGAGGATGGTCTCGCGGCTGCACTGCAAGGTGCGCCACTGGCCCTTCTCGCGCAGTTCCAGGCCGCTGACGCGCTCGCCGTCGAGCAGCAGGCGCTCCACCTCGCAGCCGGTCAGCACGGTGAGGTTGCTGCGCTGGCGCACCGGGGCGACGAAGGCGCGGTAGCTGGACAGACGCCTGGCGTCCCTCTGGGTGACGTTGTACAGGCCGACACCCTCCAGGCTGCCGCCGTTGAAATCGTCGTTGCGGCGCAGGCCGATATGGCTGGCGGCACTGATGTAACGCTCGGACAACGGGTTGGGGTCGCGCGGCTTGTCCACCAGCAGTTCACCCAGCGTGCCGTGGTAATGCAGGGACTGGCCGAGGCGGTTGCCCTCGGACTTCTTGAAGTACGGCAGCACGTCGCGCCAGCCCCAGCCGGGACAGCCGGCGGCTTCCCAGCGGTCGTAGTCGCTGGCGTCGCCACGGATGTAGATCATGCTGTTCATCGCACTGGAGCCGCCGAGAGCCTTGCCACGCGGGGTGTGCAGACGACGCCCGGCGAGGTGGCGCTGCGGTGCGGAGAAGTAGTTCCAGCTGAACACGCGGCTCTTGTACAGGGTGATGGTGCCAGCCGGCACCTGCACCCGCGGGCTGGCGTCGCTGCCACCGGCCTCGATCAGGCAGACGCGCACGGCCGGGTCCGCGCTCAGGCGGTTGGCCAGCACGCAGCCGGCCGAACCGGCCCCGACGATCAGGTAGTCGAAGCTGTCCGCCATCTCAGTGCACCTCTTCCATGTCGTCGTGCAGCAGGCCGAGGATGTGTCGCTTCATGCGGATGAACTCGGGCTCCATCACCACGTCGAGGTTGCGCGGACGCTCGATCGGCACGTCGAGGATTTCCTTGATCCGCCCCGGACGCGCGCCCATCACGTAGATACGGTCGGCGAGCAGGATGGCTTCATCGATGTCGTGGGTGACGAACACCACGGTCTTCTTGCTGTTGCCCCAGACCTGCAGCAGCAGTTGCTGCATCTGCAGACGGGTCTGGCTGTCGAGGGCGCCGAAGGGTTCGTCCATCAGCAGGATCTGCGGGTCGTTGGCCAGTGCCCGGGCGATGGCCACGCGCTGCATCATGCCGCCGGAGAGCTGCTTGGGAAAATGCTCGGCGAACTTGTCCAGGCCGACTTCCTGCAGGTAGAACTCGACGATGGTGCGCATCTCGGTGGCCGGCAGCCCCCGGCGCTTGAGGCCGAACTCGATGTTCTGGCGCACCGTGAGCCAGGGGAACAGGGTGTAGCCCTGGAACACCATGCCACGGTCGGCACCGGGGCCATCGACCTTGCGCCCACCGACGTAGATATCGCCCTCGGTCGGTTCGTTGAGGCCGGCGGTGAGGTACAGCAGGCTCGACTTGCCGCAGCCGGAGGGGCCGACGATGACTGCGAACTGCTGGTCCGGCACCTCGAAGGAGACCCGCTCCAGCGCAGTGAAGGTGTCCCCCGCAGGCGACTGGTAGCGCAGGCTGACGTTGTCCACCTTGAGCCGTGCGGCGACCTCGGCGTACTGACTGAGCGCCGGCATGATGTAGGGTTTCTTGGCTATTGCGCCCATGCGGCAATCCTCAGTCGAAGCAGACGGAACAGTTGATCGGTGATCAGCCCGAGCAGGCCGATGATGGCGATGGCGAGGAAGATCACATCCACCTGGAAGCCACGCATGGCCTTGAGGCTGATGTAACCGAGGCCGCTGGAGGCGGCGACCAGTTCGGCCACCACCAGGTAGGTCCAGGCCCAGCCCATGGTCACGCGCAGCGTGTCGAGGATGCCGGGCAGGGAAGCCGGCGCCAGCACGTGCAGCACCACGTCACGGCGGCTGGCGCCGAGGGTGTAGCTGGCGTTGAGCAGGTCCCGCGAGACGCCCTTGGAGACGTCGGCGATCATCACCAGCTGCTGGAAGAACACGCCGAAGATGATCACCGAGACGCGCTGTTCCAGGCCGATGCCGATCCACAGGATGAACAGCGGCACGAAGCTGGTCACCGGCAGGTAGCGGATGAAGTTGACCAGCGGCTCGAGAAACGCCTGGACGATGCGGAAGCTGCCCATCAGCAGGCCCAGCGGCACCGCCACCAGGGAAGACACGACGAAGCCGATCAGCACCACTTCCAGGCTGGCCAGCACATGCTTGCTCAGGGTGCCGTCAGCGGCCAGGCGCACGCCAGCGGCGACCACGTCGCCGGGGGTCGGCAGAAACATCGACGGCACCACGCCGCCATACGACAGGACGGCCCACAGGCCAAGCACCAGCAGCCAGCACAGGCCGCTGACGCCGAGCACCAGACGGCCCGGCAGATCGACTTTCGGGGTCAGGCAGCGCTGCACCCAGGATTTTTGCGTGGCCATGAACCACCTCGTGTTGCGGGTATTGAAGAAGCTGAGCGCGCAGTCGGCCCCTCTGCCGCTGGGGCGGGCACCGTGGGGGCGCTTCAGCGGCGACGGTCGCGGCTGAAGCCCCTCCCACAGGGCCCCTTCTGCGCAGAAGGGTTACGGCGTGACGAACGAGGTATCCACCAGATCCTCGTAGCTCACCGCGTAGGGCTTGCCCTGCAGGCTGCTCCAGGTTTCGTTGGCCAGCTTGATGATCTCGGCGATGTCACCGGCCTTGCCGGGAGTACCGAGCAGCTTCTCGCTCATGGCCTGGTCGTAGAACTTCACGCCCTTGGCCGCTTCGGCCAGGTCCTTGGGATCGGACAGGTAGCCGCCAACGCCCTTGGCCATGATTTCGTGGGCCTTCTCCGGGTTGCTCCGGGTGAACTCGACCGCCTTGTACAGGCCGGCGACCAACGCCTTGACGTCTTCCGGCTGCTTCTCGATGACGTCGCAGTCCAGTGCCACCACGTCGACGATCACGCCGGGCGTCTCGCCGCTGTCGACCAGCACCTTGCCGCTGCCCTTCTGCTTGACCATGGTCAGGTTCGGTTCCCAGGTCACCGCGGCGGGCACGTGGCCGGCGATGAAGGCCGAGGCGGCGTCGTCGGCCGTCATGTTCTGCACCTCGATGTCGCTCATGCTCATGCCGGCCTTCTTCAGCAGGTAGCTCAGCCAGAACTGCGACACCGAACCCTCGTTGACCGCCACTGCCTTGCCCTTGAGGCCCTGCATGTCGGCGATGCCCTCCTGCACCACGATGCCGTCGCCGCCGTGGGATTCGTCCAGCGCGGCCACGGCCTTGAAGCAGAAGTCCTTGGAGCGGTACTTGAGGATCTCGTCGATGGTCGAGGCCGAGCCGGACAGCTTGCCCGAGGCCTGAGCGGCCATGTACATCGAGGCTTCCTCGATGGTGGTCAGCTGCAGGTCGAGGCCGGCGTCCTTGAAGTAGCCCAGGTCACGGGCCAGGTACAGGGTGCCGTAGCCAACCCAGGTGGTGTGGCCGATGGACAGGGTGCCGGCCTGAGCGCTGGCGGCCAGGCCGGCAGCCAGTGCGGTGCAGGCGAAGGTACGGACGAAACGGTGGCGCAAGGATGATTTCATGAAGCACTCCCACAGCCTGTTGGCTCGTTATTGGTTTACGTGGGGCAGGATTGGCCAGGGGCCGAATTGCATGTGCATGGGGCCAGCCTCGTCGGGCCGATCCTGGTTCTTGCCGCCCTCTGCGGGGCGGTTCCGGGTGATGCCTGTCGCTTTGTTCGCTTTCGCAGGAGCGGCTGTTACAGCAGGTTCAGCTCGCGCCCGGTGCGATCCACCGCGCGCCGGGTCTTCTCCACCAGCTCGTCCAGCTCGGCGTGGGTGGCCACCAGGGCCGGCGCCATGATCATGCGACCGAGGGTGGAACGGATGATCAGGCCCTCGTCGAAGCCGACGGTGCGGCAGTGCCAGGCGATGTCGTTCTCGTTGGCGAAACGCTTGCGCGTGACCCTGTCTTCGGCGAACTGCAGCGCGGCGACCAGGCCAGTGCCCTGGACGTCGCCGATCAGCGGGTGATCCGCGAAGGTCTCGCGCAGCAGCTTCTGCAGGTAGGGGCCGGTGTCGGCCTTCACCCGCTCGACGATGCGTTCGTCACGCAGCGCGGTGAGGTTGGCGATCGCCACGGCCGCCGCCACCGGGTGGCCGGCATAGGTCAGGCCATGGGCGAACACGCCGCCTTCCTGAACCAGGGCATCGGCGATGCGCTTGCCCAGCACCAGGCCTCCCATGGGGATGTAGCCGGAGGTCAGGCCCTTGGCGATGGTCAGGGTGTCCGGCTCGAAGCCGAAGTGCTGGTGGGCGAACCACTCGCCGGTGCGGCCGAAGCCACCGATCACCTCGTCGGCGCACAGCAGCACGTCGTACTGGCGGCAGATGCGCTGCACCTCGGCCCAGTAGCTGGGCGGCGGGAAGATCATGCCGCCGGCGCCCTGGAACGGCTCGGCGACGAAGGCCGCGACGTTCTCGGCACCCAGCTCGAGGATCTTCGCTTCCAGCTCGCGCGCCGCCTTGAGCCCGAAGGCCTCCTCACTCAGCTCGCCGCCCTCGGCGAAGTAGTAGGGCTCGCCGATGTGGGCGAAGCCCGGCAGCATGCCGCCCATTTCATGCATGAAGCCCATGCCGCCGAGCGCGGTGCTGCCCAGGGTGGAGCCGTGATAGCCGTTCCAGCGGCCGATCATGATTGTCTTGCTCGGCTTGCCGACCACCTGCCAGTAGCGGCGCACGGTGCGGATCAGCACCTCGTTGGCCTCGGAGCCGGAGTTGGTGTAGATGGCGTGGCTGTAGTGCGCCGGCAACAGGCTGAAGAGCAGCTCGGACAGCTCCACCACGCGCGGATGCGTGGTGTGGAAGAACAGGTTGTAGTACGGCAGCTCCTCCAGCTGACGGCTGGCCGCGGCATTCAGGTCGGCACGGCCATAGCCCAGCGCGGTGCACCACAGCCCGGACATGCCATCCAGATAGCGCTTGCCGTCGCTGTCCCAGAGGTTGAGGCCCTGGCCCTTGGCGATGACCAGCGCACCCTCCTCGTTGAGCGCTTTCTGATCGAGAAAAGCGTGGATATGGTGCGCCGCATCCAGCGCCTGATATTCCTGAGTCGTGTGCTTCGGGGCAGTCATCGCAAGGCTCCTGGGTTATCCGGTCGTCAGCTCAGCGGAGCTGGAACCATGTCGTTTTAAGTTGCGTGTACTTGTCGAACGAATGCAGCGACAGGTCGCGACCGAAGCCGGACTGCCGGCCACCGCCAAAGGGCGTGGTGACGTCCAGCGCATCGACGGTGTTGACCGAGACGGTGCCGGCCTTGAGGCGGCGGGCAACGCGGTGGGCGCGGTTGAGGTCGTCGCTCCACAGCGAGGCGGCCAGGCCGTAGACGCTGTCGTTGGCCAGCGCCACGGCCTCGTCCTCGCTGTCGAACGGCAGCACCGCCAGTACCGGGCCGAACACTTCCTCGCGGGCCAGGCGACTGTTCGGCGCCACGCCGGTGAAGATGGTCGGCTCGACGAAGTTGTCCGAGCCGCCGATCGTCAGTTGCCGGCCGCCGGCGACGAGGCGCGCACCCTCGGCCCGGGCGCCGGCGATGAAGTCCATGATCCGCGCCGTCTGCCGCGTCTCGACGATGGCGCCGGCACGGCTGGCCGGATCCAGCGGATCGCCGGGCAACCAGTCGCGTGCCCGAGCCTGCAGGCGTTCGACGAACTGGTCGTGGATCGAGCGCTGCACCAGCAGGCGCGAGTTGGCCGAGCACACTTCGCCCTGGTTGAAGAAGATGCCGAAGGCCGCCTTCTCGGCGGCCAGGTCGAGGTCCTGGCAATCGGCGAACAGCAGATTGGCGCTCTTGCCGCCGCACTCCAGCCACACCTGCTTGAGGTTGGACTGCGCCGAGTAAGCCATGAAGTATTTGCCCACCTCGGTGGAACCGGTGAAGGCCAGGCAGTCGACGTCCATGTGCAGGCCAAGGGCCTTGCCGGCAGCCTCGCCGAGCCCCGGCACCACGTTCAGTACCCCTTCCGGCAGGCCGGCCTCAAGCGCCAGTTCGGCCAGGCGCAAGGCGGAGAATGGCGACTGCTCGGCAGGCTTGAGCACCACCGAGTTGCCGGCCGCCAGCGCCGGGGCGAGCTTCCAGGCGGCCATGTCCAGCGGGAAGTTCCACGGCACCACGGCGGCGACCACGCCCAGCGCCTCGCGCGTGATGGTGGCCAGCACGTTGGCCGCGCTGGGGGCGACTTCGTCGTAGCGCTTGTCGAGGCTTTCCGCGTACCAGCGGAACACGCCGGCGGCGCCGGGCACGTCGATGTTCCAGGCGTCCATCACCGGCTTGCCCATGTTCAGCGAGTCGAGCAGCGCCAGCTCATCGCGATTGGCCAGGATCAGCTCGGCCAGGCGCAGCAGCACCTGCTTGCGCTCCGCCGGCGTGCGCTGCGACCAGACGCCCGCTTCGAACGCCTGGCGGGCACTGCGCACGGCCAGATCGACCTCGGCTTCAGCACAGGCGGCGACCTGCGCCAGCACCTGGCCGCTGGCCGGGTTGATGGCCGCGAAGGTGGCGCCGGACAGCGCCGCCACACGGCGCCCACCGATGATGGCCTGTTCGATGAAGCCTTGCTGCCGAGCGCGTTGCTGCCAGTCGCTGAGTTCGTACACCGCAGTCCCCTTAACCGTCTGGTGGTTGCGGAACTGATGGTGGCGCAAGCCCGAAGATAGGAAAAATATTAAAAATGTCGCCGGGACATACGAAAAAGCTCGTCACGCCAGCACCAAAGCAGTGCAGCTCGCCAGCTCCTTGTGCACGCGTCGCCAACGCCCCCGTGACGCCGCGACATGCCTGCCGGCGCCGCGCCATGACGGGATTGGCGGGCGCACTCTTTCAGCGCATGCTCATCGGCACGGCGGCCCGTTCGCGGCAGTGGAATTCGCCCGGCTGCGCGCCCAGGCCTGCCCGGCGAGCCGATCGAGGCAGCGCCCTGGCGATCACCCCAGGCGTGTACGGCTTTTGCAGGCAGGCGTGCAGACGCCGCTGGCCAGCAAAAATATGGCCACTGGCAAAGAAGATGCTCACCTGCACGGCACCCGAGTGCGGGTATGGTGAACGTCGCAACGAACATCATCAGAGGTTTGCGTGGCTGCCTACACCCTGCGTCAACTCAAGTACTTCGTCACCACCGTCGAATGCGGCAGCGTCGCCGAGGCGTCACGCAAGCTGTACATCGCGCAGCCGTCGATCTCCACGGCGATCAAGGGCCTGGAAGAAAGCTTCGGTGTGCAGCTGTTCATCCGTCACCACGCCCAGGGGGTCTCGCTCACCCCGGGTGGGGCGCGCTTCTACCGCAAGGCGCAGGAACTGCTGCGCATGGCGCGTGAGTTCGAGCAGAACGCCCTGGCCGACAACGACGTGGTGGCCGGACAGATCGACATCGGCTGTTTCGAGACGGTCGCGCCGCTGTACCTGCCACGCCTGATCGCCGGCTTTCGCCAGCGCTACCCGGGCGTGGAGATTCGCCTGCATGACGGCGAGCAGCATGAACTGGTGCAGGGCCTGACAGCCGGCCGCTTCGACCTGGCGATCTTCTACGAGCATGACCTCGACGGCACCATCGAGACCGAACCGCTGATGCCGCCGCAGCGCCCCTACGCGCTGCTGCCCGAGGGGCACCGCTTCGCCGCCCAGGCCCAGGTGTCGCTGCGCGACCTGGCGCTCGACCCGATGATCCTGCTCGACGTGCTGCCGAGCCGTAACTACTTCGTCAGTATCTTCGAGGAGCTGGGCCTGTCGCCCAACATCCTGTTCAGCTCGCCGTCGATCGAGATGGTGCGCGGCATGGTCGGCCAGGGCTTCGGCTTCTCCGTGCTGGTCACCCGCCCGCACTGCAACACCACCTACGACGGCAAGCAGGTGGTCTGCGTGAACATCGCCGAGGACGTCACCGGCTCCGGCCTGGTGGCCGCCTGGCTCAAGCGCGCCCAGCTGACCAAGCCGGCCCGGCTGTTCGTCGACTACTGCAAGGAAGAGCTGGGCGAGGCTGCACCGCTCTGAACGAGTTCCCGGATTGCATCCGGGCTACAGGCAGCGCTGCTCGTATCGCCTGGATGCAATCCGGGGCCGTCGCCTAGTCGAACACAGGACGGAAGAAGCTGCGCTCGTAACTCAGGATGCAGCGCGTGTCCTCGGCGTAGCGGAAGGCGGCCTGGCAGTCGGCGTCGGCCAGCGAATCCTGGCGATAGCGCTCGTATTCGGCCAGGCTGGGGAAGCTGAACAGCGCCAGGGCCACGTTGTTGGCGCCTTCCGATGGCAGGAAGTAGCCGTGGTGCGTACCGCCGAACTTCTCCACCAGGGGAATCCACAGCTTGGCGTAGTGCTCGAATTCCTCGAGCTTGTAGGCATCGACGATGTAACGCAGGTAGCAGGTGACCATGGGTCGTCCTTGTCGCAGGTTGAAACGGGACTGGCGATGGAAGCACAAGGGCCGCCGCTCACGCCATCCTTCGGCTCAGTGAATCTCGATGGGCGTGCCGTTCGCCACGCGGAGCCAGATCTCGCGCATCTCGTCGTTGCTCACGGCGATGCAGCCATCGGTCCAGTCCCAGAGGTGGTGCAGCGGACCCAGCCAGCCCCAGCCATTGGGCAGGCCATGGATCATGATATTGCCGCCCGGCGCCTCGTCGCGCGCCGCAGCCGCGGCCTCGTCCCGGGCATTGGGGTAGGAGATGTGCAGGCTCAAGTAGGCCATCGACCTGGGGTTGCGCCAGTCGATCAGGTAGCGCCCCTCGGGGGTACGCTCATCCCCCTCGCGCTGCTTGTGCCCGGCATCGCCAGCCGCACCGAGGGCGATGCGGTACTCGCCCAGCACCTGGCCGTCACGCCACAGCTGCATGCGCCGCTGCGCCTTGTCCACGGTGATCAGGTCCGCCTGTTCGGCCGCCACCGGCGTAGGTTCCGGGCCGCCCGCCAGGCGCCCCATGATCTTGGTGTAACCCAGTGGCAGCGCCACCAGCAGTGCCATTCCCAGTAGCCATCCACGCTTCACCAGCGGCCTCCTGCCATTCCCTCGGTGTCTTCGCGCGCCACCTTAGCAGAAGGCAGGCGCAGCGCCGTGCGCGGCCTCGCAAATGCAGCGCGGCGTGACGGGGCTAGCCCGTCACCAGTGCGCGCAGGCGCTCGCCGTCGATGGCCCGGCAGATGCCCTCGGGCTTCTGCATCGGGGCGTCCTCTGCAGCCAGCATGGCGTTGAGCACCGCCTCGTCGGTGGCCTGCACGGCGGCCAGGTAGAGGGCGTCGCAGCATTCGTCGCTAAGGTAGTCGAGGCTCTGGCGGATGGCCGAGACCTGCGGCAGCGCCCGGGGGTTGGCCACGCTGAAGGCGAGGAAGATGTCGCCCGAGTTGTTGCCACCGGGCGTGCCGCCCTGGGCGATGCCGAGACCGGCGCGTTGCGCCAGGCGCTTGAGCTGGTGCGGCAGCAAGGGGGCATCGGTGGCGAGGATGACGATGATCGAACCGCGCTCACGCTCCAGCCCTTGCGGCAGCTCATCCTCCAGGCGCTCGCCGACCGCCACGCCGCACACCTTGAGCCAGGCGCGCTGGCCGTGATTGGCCTGCACCAGGGCGCCCAGGGTGTAGCCTCGACCGTCGATCTCGATCCGCCGCGAGGCGCTGCCGGTACCGCCCTTGTAGCCGTAGCAGATCATGCCGTTGCCACCGCCGACGTTGCCCTCGGCGATCGGCCCGCCAGCGGCGGCGTCCAGCGCCGCCAGGGCATCGGCCTCGCTGACGTGCTGACCGTTGATGTCGTTGATCACCCCGTCGTAGGTCTCGGCCACCACCGGCATGGCCCACAGGTGCTCGCGTTGCCAGGCCGCCGCGTAGTGGTCGATGGTCCAGCGCGTGGCGGCGTGGTGGACGATGCCGACGCTGTGCGAGTTGGTGATGCACAGTGGGCCGACGAAATAGCCGCCATGCTCGATCCAGTGCGTGCCGGTCATCTCGCCGTTGCCATTGAGCGCATGGAAGCCCGCCCACACCGGCTGCGGCTCGGCTTCGCGACCACGCGGCAGGATGGCGGTGACGCCGGTCTGGATACGCCGGCCGTTGGCCGCCACACCGTTGAGCGTACGGTAACCCACCAGTACGCCTGGCACGTCGGTGATGGCGTTGTGCGGCCCGCTGATACCGGGCAGCGGCAGGCCGAGTTCACGGGCACGAGGTTTAGCCATGGGAGTCATCCTGAGAAGTGGCGGGCTTGCGGTTGCGCAGGTACAGGCCGACCGCCGCGATCAGCAGCGAGGCGAGCAGCAACAGGGTGGCGATGGCGTTGATCTCCGGCTTGATGCCGCGACGGATCATGCCGTAGATGAACACCGGCAAGGTGGTCGAATCGACGCCGGCGATGAAGTAGGTGATCACCAGATCGTCCATCGAGATGATGAACGCCAGCAACGCACCACCGATCACCCCGGGCAGGATCTGCGGCAGGGTCACGCGGCGGAACGTGGTCCAGGGCGAGGCCCCCAGGTCGGCAGAAGCCTCCTCCAGGCGCGTGTCCATGCCCGCCAGCCGCGCGCTGACGATGAGGAACACGTAGCTGATCAGAAAGGTGCAGTGGCCGATGATGATCGAGCCCTTGCCCAGCGGCATGCCGACTCCGACGAAGAAGATCAGCAGGGCGATGCCGAGCACGATGTCGGGCATCAGCATCGGCATGAACAGCAGCACCCGGTAGAACGTCCGCAGGCGGAAGCGATAGCGCGCCAGCGCCAAGGCGGTGAGCGTACCGACCAGCGTGGAGATCGCCGTGGTGCTCAGCGCGACCACCAGGCTGGTGCGTAGCGCGGCCAGCAGCTGGTCGGTGGACTCGATATACAGCGCGTTCTCGCTGAGGCTGGTGGACAGCCCCAGCAGCGAGCGATACCAGTCCAGGCTGAAGCCGTCCCAGATCATCATGTTGATCGGGTTGCCGTTGAACGAGTAGGCGACGATCAGGCCGATCGGCAGGTACAGGAAGACGAAGAACGCCAGGCTGTAGCCGCCCAGCAGGCGGCGCCCGAGGCGGGCGATCAGTGCGTTCATCGGCTGGCCTCCTGCGCGGCGTTGCGCCCCTGGACCAGCACGTAGAGCAGCAGACAGACCAGCACCGCCGCCATCAGCAGCATCGCCAGGGCAGCGCCGAACGGCCAGTTGCGCGCGGCGAGAAACTGTTGCTCGACCAGGCTGCCGATCATCAACACGCGCGCGCCACCGAGCAGCGACGGCACGATGAAGTTACCCAGGCTGGGGATGAAGACGATGATCGAACCGGCGGCGATGCCCGGCAGGGTCAGCGGGAAGATCACCTTCCAGAAGCTCTGCCAGCGGCTCGCACCGAGGTCCGCCGACGCCTCCAGCAGGCGCTTGTCGAGTTTCTCCACGCTGGCATACACCGGCATGAACATGAACGGGATGAAGATGTAGGTCATGCCGATCAGCACCGCCGTCTCGGTGTAGATCAGCTCCAGCGGGTTGTGGATGCCCAGCGCCAGCAGCGTGGTGTTGATGAAGCCGCTGGGACGCAGGATCAGCAGCCAGGCGTAGAGGCGCACGATCAGGCTGGTGAAGAACGGCAGGGTGATCAGGAACAGGCAGAAGTTGCGCATCCGCTCCGGCTGCCGCGCCACCCAGAAGGCCGCCGGGTAGCACAGCGCCAGGGTCGCCAGCACGGTGAGCGCGGCCAGCTTGAACGAGCGCAGGATGATCTCCAGGTAGACCGGATCGAACTCCTCGTTGCTACCGTCGGCCCAGCCCAGCACGCGACCGAAGTTGTCGGGATAGAAGCTCCACTCCACGCCGCCGTACAGCCCCGGCTCGAGCAGGCTGTAGAGCGCCATGATGGCCAGCGGCGTCAGGAAGAACACTCCGATGATCGCCGTCACCGGGCTCAGCAGCCCCAGCAGGCGCAAGCGCTCGCGCAACGGCATCAGGCACCTCCCGCGATCAGGTGCGCGGCCTCCAGGCCGTACCACAGTTGCACGCTGTCACCCGTGCGCAGGCGTTGCAGTTGCGGCTGCGCGACATCGCGCAACACGGCCTTGATCTGTCGCCCATGGGCGGTGCGCAGCAGCAGTTCGAAATCCTTGCCGATGAACAGCAGTTGCTCCAGGCGGCCCTCCACGGCGGCGAAGCCCTCGCCAGGACAGTGCAGGGAAAACTGCTCGGGGCGCAGCATGAGCTGGACGTACTGACCAGCGCACAGCGCCGGGTGACGCGCGTGCAGCAAATCGCCCTGGCTATCGAGCAGGTAGGCGACACCAGCATCGATGGCGCTGACGTGCGCGTCGAACAGGTTGCTCTCGCCAATGAAACCGGCGACGAAGGCGTTGGCCGGACGGTGGTAGATCTCCGCCGGCGCACCGATCTGCTGGATATGCCCGCCGTTGAGCACGACGATACGGTCGCTCATGGTCAGCGCTTCCTCCTGGTCATGGGTGACGAAGACGAAGGCGATGCCCAGCTCGTGCTGCAGGTTCTTCAGCTCGCGCTGCATGGCCTGGCGCAGCTGGCGGTCGAGGGCGGACAGCGGCTCGTCGAGCAGCAACAGCGCCGGCCGGTCGACGATGGCGCGGGCCAGCGCCACGCGCTGCTGCTGACCACCGGAAAGCTGGCCCGGCTTGCGCCGCTCCATGCCGGCGAGGCCTACCAGCTCCAGCGCCTCGCCGACACGCTGGCGTTTCTCGGCCTTGCCCACGCCGCGCACGTCCAGCGCGTAGCCGACGTTGTCGCCGATGCTCATGTGCGGAAACAGTGCGTAGCTCTGGAACACCGTGTGCACCGGGCGTCTGTGGGGCGGCACGCTGTTCATCGGCTGCCCCTGGATCAGCAGCTCACCACCGTCCAGCTGCTCGAAGCCGCTGATGGTTCGCAGCAGGGTGGTCTTGCCGCAACCCGATGGCCCCAGCAGGGTGACGAACTCGTTGCTGCCCACGGCCAGGTCGAGACCGTCGAGGGCACGCACCAGATGCCCTTCCGGTGCACGGTAGTGTTTCACCGCGCCACGGATCTCGACCACCGGCGCAGTTTGGGTGAAAGCGGTCATGGAGGACTCCACTGATATCGGAGTGATCGCGGCTGAAGCCACTCCCACAGGGAACCTGCAATCCGTGGGAGGGGCTTCAGCCGCGAGCTGGCGGCACGGGCCGGCTCAGTTGGCGGTACGCACGCGTGTCCAGACCCGGTCGTACTGCTTCAGGCCCTTGCCCAGGTCGCCGAAGATCTGCAGCTTGGCCATCACCTCGGCCGGCGGGTTGACCTGCGGGTTGTCACGCAGCTCGGCTGGCAGCAGCTTGAGCGCTTCCCGGTTCGGCGTGCCGTTCATCTGCTGCGCGGTGTTCAGCGCGGCGATTTCCGGTTGCAGCAGGAAGCTCATGAAGCGCTTGGCAGCCGCCTTGTTCGGCGCACTCTTGAGCACGCAGACGTCTTCCTGGTACATGGTCGCGCCTTCCTTGGGGATGACGTAGGCGAGGTTCTGCGGGTCCTGCTTCACGTACATCATGGCGCCGACGAAGTAGTGCGCGGCAGCAGCGTCGCCGGACTGCACCATCGGCACGCTGTCATAGGTGAAGGCGGAAACCAGTGGCTTGCGCTCGATCAGCCAGTCAGCGGCCTGCTTGAGCTCGGCGGCGTTGGTGGTGTTGACCGACTTGCCGTCCTTGATCAGGCCGACACCGAGGGTCTCGCGCATGTCGTCGAGCAGGATCACCTTCTTGCCGGCCTGGGCCTCGGCAAAGAAGTCGTCCCAGCTCTCGATCGGCTTGGACACCTTGTTCTTGTTGTAGAAGATGCCCACCGTGCCCCAGGCGTAAGGCATGCAGTACTCACCCTTGGGATCGGACTTGGCACGCAGAAAGGCAGGGTCGATATTGGCGAAGGCCGGGTCCTGATTGATGTCGGTCTTTTCCAGCAGATCGAGCACGGCCATGGTGTCGTGCATGTGTACCGAGGGAAAGACGATGTCATAGCCCTTGGCACCGGCCTGCAACTTGGCCAGCATCTCTTCGTTGCTGCCATAGGTATCGAGTGACACCTTGATGCCGGTTGCGGCGGAAAACCGAGTCAGTACCTCGGGGTTGATGTAGTCGCCCCAGTTGTAGAGGTGCAGTTCCTCGGCAGCCAGGGCGGTAGCGCTCGTGCCACCGAGGGCGACACACAGGGTGAGATGACGCAGCTTGAGCATGTTCCTGTTCTCCACTGTTCTGGTCGCGTCAGGGCGCGACATTTGCTTGTTGCGGCAGGAATTCGCGAGCGTCGACAACGAGGCGGAAAGACTTCTGCTGGCTTCCTCACCCGAACGGCGGTCAATCGACAGCTCTTTTGCGTTACGGATGCAGGGTAGAATATATTTCTTCCAAAGATCAACACTCTGACATTTAAATGTCAGAAGAATTTGGCATGGCAAAGGAAACGGACATGCTCGATGGCAAGATGCAACACCTGGAAGGCAAGCTGACGCCGGCCGAGCGCACCCTCTGGGCCTATATCCAGGCCAACCTGGAGACGCTGGCGTTCGAGAACGGCGCCAGCCTCGCGAGCAAGAGCGGCGTCAGCCCCAACACCGTCAGCCGCTTCCTGCGCCGGCTCGGCTACAAGGGCCTGAAGAGCCTGAAGGACAAACTCCGCGACGAAGTCCGTGTGCAGTCGTTGCTCAACCCGACGCTGATCGAACGGGTCGAGCAGCCGGAAGATCTGGTCACCCACCTGAACGAGGAAATCGAAGCGCTGCGAGCCTTCGCCGAGCAACTCGGCAGCCAGCACTGGCGCGATATCGTGGCGCGTGTCAGCGAGGCCGAGCGCGTATTCGTCTGCGGCTTCCAGACCATTCGCGGGCTGGCCGAGGACTTCGCCAATCGTCTGGCCCTGGTGCGTTCCGGGGTGGAGTTTCTCGACCTCTACAGCGGCGTGCTGGGGCAATGGCTGGACAGCCACAACCAGCGTTGCTGCGTGATCCTGGTGGACATCGCGCCCTATGCCGACGCGGGTATCGCCTTCGCCAACAACTGCCTGCGCCAGGGCACCGACCTGGTGGTGTTCACCGACGAATATGGCATCGCCCGCCACATCGAAACGCCCTACATCGTCACCATGAAAACCAAGACCGGGTTGATTCTCGAATCCACCGGCGGCCTGACCAGCGCGCTGAACGTGCTGCTGCACTGCGTCGCCACCCAGCACAAGGATCAGCTCAAGGAGCGTCTCGGCGCCTACCGGGAGCGGGTCGAGAGCCTCAAGCTGTATCGCAGCTAGGCAAGGTTGCGCCAGCCAGGGCCTGGCTGGCCGGATGGCGCAGCCGCCGAGAATCCTGTCGAAGGAGCAGGCTTTCCCGGTGGCGAAGCCGACTACTGCATCCAGCTTGCCAGCCGCGCCAGCATCGCGTCGCAACGGGCCAGCTGCTCGAGGCTGACGAATTCGTCCGGTTTGTGCCCCTGCTCCATGCTGCCGGGGCCGCAGACCACGGTGGCCACGCCGGCCTCGTCGAACAGGCCGCCCTCGGTGCCGAAGGCGACGGTGGTGAAGTCCTCGCGTTCGGCGATCAGCGCCAGCAGACGCGCGGCGTCGCTGGCCGCATCGGTCAGCAGGCCGGGATAACTCGACAGCTCGCTGAAGCGGATGTTGCTGTCCGCGCTCACCGCACGCATGCGCGGCAGCAGTTCACGCTCGGCGTAGGCGCGCAGCTCACTGGCGACCTGCTGCGGATCATCGGCCGGCAAGGCGCGCATCTCGAAGTCGAAACGGCACTCGGCGGGCACGATGTTCAAGGCCCGGCCGCCCTGGATCACACCGGTCTGCAGCGTGGAGTAAGGCGGGTCGAAGCGCGGATCATGGTGCTCGGGCGCCGCCAGGCGCGTGCCGATCTCGCCCAGCTGGCCGATCAGCCTGGCCGCGTACTCGATGGCGTTCACCCCTTGCGGCGCGTAGGCCGAATGGCAGGCGGCGCCGTGCACCTCGCAGCGCATCGCCAGCTTGCCCTTATGCCCGAGCACCGGGCGCATCTCGGTGGGCTCGCCGATCAGGCAGATGGCCGGGCGCTCGTGGCTGCCGCGCAGACGCTCGACCAGGCTGCGCACGCCGAGGCAACCGACCTCCTCGTCATAGGAAATGGCGATATGCAGCGGCAGCCGCAGCGGCTGGCGCAGAAAGCCCGGCACGGCCGCCAGCACGCAGGCGATGAAGCCTTTCATGTCCGCCGTACCTCGCCCGTACAGGCGTCCGTCGCGCTCGCTCATGGCGAAGGCCGGCACCGTCCAGTGCTGCCCGTCGATCGGCACCACGTCGCTGTGGCCGGACAGCATCACGCCCCCCGCGCCACTCGGACCGATGCGCGCATAGAGGTTGGCTTTGCTGCGTTCGGCATTGAACAGCAACTCGCTGGAGACTCCGTAGCCCGCCAGGTAATCACGCACGTAGTCGATCAGCGCGAGGTTGGATTCGCGGCTGGTGGTGTCGAAGGCGATCAGGTCGGCGAGCAGGTCGCGGCTGGCAGGCATGGGGCAGTTACCGGTACATGGGTGGATGGACAAGGCGGCGCAGGCGCAGGGTGGATGGCACTGTATCCAGCCACCCGCACGGGGCCACGCAGTGAACGAACAACGCGTCGTCCACCCTCCTCGCTCGCATGCGGGCTGAGGGCGTGGTGTGTGGTTGTGGGAGGCGCTTCAGCGGCGACGCAGGGCACGCCTGGTCGCGGCCAAAGCCCTGCCCGGGATCGGTGACGCAGGTGTGCAGCCGTATCCAGCCCCCTGTCGCGCGGTGTACGAACAACGCGTCGTACACCCTACTCGTCGCCCGGCACGCCGTAGCTGGGCGCGGCGGTCGGGTCGAGCGCGCGGGTGATGTAGTCGTGCAACTGCGGCGCGTAGGCACGCCAGAGCCGGTCCAGCTCCGCGATGGGGTCCTGGTCGGCCCAGTCCACGCGCAGGTCGACCACCGGCCAGACCAGGTCGCCGACCACCGAGAGTGCCGCCGAGTGCACCGGGCCGGCTTCGCCGCCGGCCGCCATGGCCGCGTGCATCGCCGCCAGCAGGCGATCCGGCAGGCCGCCGTCAGCCTGTTCGAAGGCCTCGACCATGGCCTCGATCACCGCCGTGCTCGCCAACAGGTTGCCGGCCGCCACGCACTGCTCGCCCGCCCGCGCATGGTGGATGCCGAGGGCTTCGCGACCGGAGAAGTGCGCGCTGGCGCCATGGCTGTCGATCACCGTCACCTGGCGATACTGGCCATAGCCGTTGCTGCCCAGCGCCTTGTCCAGCGCCGCCTGGGGATCGAGCCCGGTCTCCAGCAGATCGAGTATCTGCGGACCGAGCGCCGGCAGGGTGATGTTCTGCGTCGCCACCGCGCCGACCCCGGCACGCAGCCAGGGGCAACGCGCGCCGACGGCAATGCTGGAGGAGCTGATGGCAATGCCGAGGTGGCCGGTCTCCGGGCAGCGCCCGACGATGGAAAAAGTCATGTGCGCACTCCTCAGGCCTGCGTGCTGGGCCAGTCGTCCGGGATCACCGCGATCACGTCGATCTCCATCAGCCACTGCGGCTGGCCGAGGGCCGAGACCACCAGCCCGGTGGAGATCGGGAACACGCCCTTGAGCCACTTGCCGACTTCGCGATAGACCGGCTCGCGGTAGCGCGGGTCGATGATGTAGGTGGTGGTCTTGACGATGTGCGAGAGGTCGCTGCCGGCCTCTGCAAGCAATTGCCTGACGTTCTTCATCGCCTGCTCGGCCTGCGCCGCCGGGTCACCCAGGCCGACCAGGTTGCCCTCGAAGTCGGTGCCGACCTGACCACGCACGTACACGGTGTTGCCGGCGCGCACGGCCTGGCACAGGTCATTGTCCAGGGACTGGTTGGGGTAGGTGTCCTTGGTGTTGAACATGCGGATGCGGGTATGCGTGGGCATCAGCGAACTCCTGTCAGGCTGGCGGGTGCCGGGCTGCCGGCGGTGTCGGCCGCACGCTGCGCGGCATCGAGGTAGGCGCTGTACTTGCGCTGGGTGGCGATGTGGTCGGCGACGTGCTTGGCGTCGTGCCACACGCCCCAGATGAAGGTGGAGCCACGCCGCGACAGCCACGGCAGGCCGACGAAGTACACGCCCGGTTCGCTGGAGACGCCACGCTGGTGCTGCGGTTTGCCGCTGCCGTCGAAGGCATTGACCTGCAGCCAGCTGAAGTCCACGGCGAAGCCGGTGGCCCAGATGATCGTGCCGATACCGGCCGCGGCCAGATCGAGCTGCCGCAGCGGCTGGCTGACGCAGGCCGGCTCGGGAAAGCGCCGGCGGGCCTCGGGCTCTTCCGGCAGTTCGAGTCTGTTGCGGGCGATATAGGCGTCGGCGGCATCGAGCAGCGACAGGTAGTTCTCGTCGCCACGGGCCAGGTTCTCCGCCAGGTCGTCGGCGAACTGCGCCACGCCCTGCTCGAAGGCGCGGGTCAGCCCGACCAGGGTGATGCCCTGCCCGGCCAGCTCGCGAAAGTCGATGGTACGGCCGCCATGGGCGCCGCTGACGGCGATGGTCACGTGCTCCTTGCCCGGCTGCACGCTTTCCAGGTCCCACAGGCCGAGCACGCCCAGCCACCAGACGAAGTCGCGGCCACGGTAGCTGCGCGGCGGACGATCGTGCGCGCCCACGGAGAGGTAGACCTGACGCCCGGCGCGGTTCAGCTCATCGGCGATCTGCACCCCGGAAGAGCCGGCGCCGATCACCAGCACGCCGCCTTCGGGCAGTTGCTGCGGGTTGCGGTAGTGCGCCGAGTGAATCTGCAGCAGCGCCTCGCTCTGCGGCGCGATGGCCGGAATGACCGGACGCTGGAAAGGGCCGGTCGCGGCCACGACACGGTTGGCGCGGATCACGCCCTCCGAGGTTTCCACAGTGAAACCGGGACGCTCGGCGTTGCGCCGCACCTGCTTCACCTCGACACCGGTACGGATCGGCGCGTCGATCATCCTGGCGTAGGCCTCGAAGTAATCGGCAACCTGATCCTTGTGGGCGAAGGCGTCCGGGTCGAGACCGGGAAATTCCATGCCCGGGAAGCGGTCATGCCACACCGGCCCGTTGGTCACCAGCGAATCCCAGCGCACCGTGCGCCAGGCTTCGGCGATGCGGTTCTTCTCCAGCACCAGATGCGGCACGCCGAGGCGGCCCAGGTGCTCGCTCATGGCCACCCCGGCCTGGCCGGCGCCGACCACCAGGGTGTCGATTTCCTGCGGCAGGCAAGCCCGGCCTGCAGGGGTGGAAAAGGGGGTCTGCTTCAGCTCGGTCATGGGTACCTGCCCTGATTCTGCTCGTGACTGTTGCGCCGTGGCGGCTCGTTGCGGGCATTCTGTTCAGAGCGGGGCATTCGCGAAATTATGTTTTTTGTAGTCGCTGGCAAGGTAAAAACTGCCTGCATCCCCATTGGGTGCAAGCCCCGCCGTCATGCACGAAGAACGTGCACAGGAACGGCGCATGCATGCGCTATATACAAATAGATATAACGATGTAGGATGGCCGCACCCGGCCTGCCCCCGGCGCCCCATCAACGCCCGTACACGACAAGGAATCCTCATGCTCAAGCCCCTCAAGCACAGCCTGCTCGTTCTTGGCCTGGTCTTCGCCGGCAGCACGCTGGCCGATGAGGTGAAGGTGGCCGTGGCCGCCAACTTCACCGCGCCGATGCAGGCCATCGCCCCCGAATTCGAGAAAGCCACCGGGCACAAGCTGGTCGCGGCCTTCGGCGCCACGGGCCAGTTCTACGCACAGATTCGCAATGGCGCACCGTTCGAGGTGTTCCTCGCCGCCGACGACAGCACCCCGGGCAAGCTGGAGAGCGAGGGTCTGACGATCGAGGGCTCGCGTTTCACCTATGCCATCGGTGGCCTGGTGCTGTGGTCGGCCGCTGCCGACTACCTGGACGGCAGCGCCGCGGCGCTCAAGGCCGGGCAGTTCAAGCACCTGTCCATCGCCAACCCGAAGGCCGCTCCCTACGGCCTGGCTGCCACCCAGGTGCTGGACAAGCTGGGGCTGAGCGAGGCGCTCAGGGGCAAGCTGGTCGAAGGCCAGAACATCACCCAGGCGCACCAGTTCGTCTCCAGCGGCAACGCCGAGCTGGGCTTCGTCGCCCTGTCGCAGGTGTACAAGGACGGCAAGGTCAGCAGCGGTTCGGCGTGGATCGTGCCGGGTGACATGTACGAGCCGATCAAGCAGGATGCGGTGATCCTCAAGCCGGGCGCGAACAACCCTGCCGCCAGTGCCCTGGTCGACTACCTGAAAGGCCCGGAGGCGGCCAGGATCATCGAATCCTTCGGCTACACCCTGTAATGCCCGTGGCCGGAGCGCATCCGGCCAGGTTCGTCTTTCGGAATGAGCATGCCGCTGTCAACCAACGACCTCGACGCCATCCTGCTGACCCTGGAGCTGGCTTCGCTGACCACGCTGCTGCTGCTGATCATCGGCACGCCCATTGCCCTGTGGCTGACGCGCACCGAGTCCTGGCTGAAACGCCCGGTCGGTGCACTGGTGGCCTTGCCGCTGGTGCTGCCGCCGACGGTGATCGGCTTCTACCTGCTGGTGAGCATGGGGCCCAACGGTTTCTTCGGGCAACTGACGCAGAGCCTCGGCCTGGGCACCCTTACCTTCAGCTTCACCGGCCTGGTGATCGGCTCGGTGTTCTATTCGCTGCCCTTCGTCGTGCAGCCGTTGCAGAACGCCTTCGAAGCCATCGGCCGCGCCCCCCTGGAGGCAGCCGCGACGCTGCGCGCCAACCCCTGGGATGCCTTCTTCAGCGTGGTGCTGCCCCTGGCGCGTCCCGGTTTCGTCACCGCCGCGATACTCGCCTTCGCCCACACCGTCGGTGAGTTCGGCGTGGTGCTGATGATCGGCGGCAACATTCCAGGCAAGACCCAGGTGGTCTCGGTGCAGATCTACAACCACGTGGAAACCATGAACTACGCCCAGGCGCACTGGCTGGCCGGCGGCATGGTGGCCTTCTCCTTCATCGTGCTGCTGGCGCTGTACAGCGGGCGCAGCGGCAAGACGAGGGCGCTGTGATGCTGGCTTCGCTGTTCGGCAAACGCAGCGCCGAGACGCCGATCATCGATGACGGGCGCATTCGCGCACGCTTTCTGCTGCAACACCCCGGCTTTCGCCTGGACGTCGACCTCGACCTGCCCAGCCGTGGCGTCAGCGCCCTGTTCGGTCATTCCGGTTCGGGCAAGACCAGCTGCCTGCGCTGCTTCGCCGGGCTCGACCGCCCCCGTGAAGGCTACCTGCAGGTGGCCGGCGAACGCTGGCAGGACAGTGCCAGCGGTGACTTCCTGCCGGCCCACCGGCGCGCCATCGGCTACGTGTTCCAGGATGCCAACCTGTTCCCCCACCTCAGCGTGCGCGGCAACCTGGAGTTCGGCCAGCGGCGCATCGCCGCCCGCGAGCGCAAGGTCGCCCTGGACCAGGCGCTGGAGCTGCTCGGCATCGGTCATCTGCTCGAACGCCTGCCGTCGGCCCTGTCCGGCGGCGAGCGGCAGCGCGTCGGCATCGCCCGCGCCCTGGTCACCAGCCCGCGCCTGCTGCTGATGGACGAACCCCTGGCGTCGCTCGATCTCAAGCGCAAGCAGGAGGTGCTGCCCTACCTCGAACGCCTGCACGAAGAACTGGATATCCCGGTGATCTACGTCAGCCACGCCCCGGATGAAGTGGCGCGCCTGGCCGACCATCTGGTGCTGCTCGAGGACGGCCAGGTACGCGCCAGCGGCCCGCTCAAGGAGTTGCTGCTGCGCACCGACCTGCCCTTCGCCAGCGACGACGACGCCGAAGCGGTGATCGACGGGCAGGCCAGCGCCTACGACGCACGCTACGGCCTGGTCGAACTCTGCCTGCCCGGCAGCGAGGCCCGCCTGCGCCTGCCGCACGCGGCGCTGCCGGCCCAGCAACGCGTACGGGTGAAGATCAAGGCGCGCGATGTCAGCCTCAGCCTGCAACGCGCCGAGGGCAGTAGCCTGCTCAACCTGCTGCCGGTCACGGTGGACAGCTGGCAGGTGCTGGATGCGCAGGTGCTGCTGACCCTGCGCCTGGGCGAACAACGCCTGCTGGCGCGGATCACCCGCTACTCCTTCGATCAGCTGGGCATCCATGCCGGCCAGGCGATCTGGGCGCAGATCAAGTCGGTGTCGCTGTTGGCGCCTTAAGCAGCACGGCCAACGAGGACGTCCAGCTCTTCTCACATTTACGGTGTCGCTGCAGTCGCGAGCAAAGCCTCAGAAGAGGGGATGGACAACAACTTGCAAACGCAAACAATTATCATTAGTATGGCGATCTATATCCAAAGAGCCTGCATCACCACTTCTGTCAGAAGCCAATCTCCTGATATCTGAAATAACGCCATGCTCAAGAAACCCCTATTGATCTTCCTGCTCGTTGGACTCACGAGCTTCATCGCCGCGTTCTCCATCCTGGCCCTCCCTACCATGCAGGAGCCGTCGCCGGTCAGAGCGCTCTGGTCTGCACAGACAGAGACCGCCGGACGGTTATCACCGCCTCCTGCCATCTCGCATCCAACCCAAGCTCAGCCCGAAAGCACACATCCCCCGCAACACCCCAGAACCGCCATAAACCAGAAGAAACTGGACTATGCCGATTGGCGATCCGAGCTGAGGTTCATACAGGGCCCAGTGAAGGAAACACTTGCCGAGCTTGATGCCAAAGCTTCGCCGGAGGGCGACTACATGGCGGCCAACCTGCTGCATATGTGTTATCTCCGGCAGCAGAATCCGCCCAGCGACGCGGCAACGGAGGGCTACCCTCCCCGAAGCGAATGCCTGGAGCTGGGTGTGCTCTCCCAAGAGAACTGGGTGGAGCGCATGAAAGCGGCGGCAGATGCCGGATTGGCAGCCGCCCAGGTAGCCATGGCCATCGCCGAGAACCCCAACCCACCGCTTTCCCCTGACGAACCAGACCCTTGGCTAGACATGCAGCGCGACTATATCGACAAAGCTGCAAGCCAATGCCACCCAGGCGCCTATGTCATCCGCGCCAACTACCGGTTCGATCCCGACAATCCACAGCTACAAAATCAAGCTGCCTACACCGACTTCTACACCGCCGAGCTGATCTACCGGCAGCGCTTCGAAGGTGCCCCGTCGCTTGAAAAACTACTGGAGCAGGAACGGCAGAAGCTGTACCAGCACCAGATCCTGGAAGCGGAAAACCAGGCCCTGATCAACTACCACAAAGCATGCACACAGTGATAACCCGAAATGGACTTCTCACCACCGTCTTCCTGGCGCTCTTCACTGTGGCAATTGCCGCATCCTATGACCGCTGGTTCTGCTCGTACTGTTCTATGGACATGACTGCTCTGGATGAACTGAGCGGGCCGATCACCTTCATACGTTCCACGGTCAACAGCGTCGTCAACCAATGGCGGCCTGGCGATACAGTCACCATCACCAACGGGTCACAGTGGACTACATTCCGTTACAGCGGCTCTCCCACCCAACTCTGGGTTCCGATTAACTTTGGCGATGGCGAAGGTCCGGGCACACTCAGAAACCCTGAAGATGCCCCGGCGCCAGGTAGTGGCAGCGGAGGAGGTGGCGGCGGAGCGAGTCGGCCTTTTTTCCCCGGCTTCGGCGGCGGTTCTCTACCCACAGGCCAGGTGGACATGGGCCCTATTCAGCTTGTGGGTGGCAGTGGTTCCTGCACTGGCTGCCACTAGCGACAACAGACCGCTGCAAAGTCAGCGCAAATCACCCTCCCCGCTATGTACTACGCCGGCACCACGCCGGCTGCACTCAGGTGATATATGCCAGGCCTATGCCTGGGCACCCGGCAACTCCAGATGTTCCGGCCGAATCTCCGCATGACCGGCCAGCAGCAACGCGAAGTGAATGACGTTCTCCAGCTCGCGGGTATTGCCCGGCCAGCGATGCGCCTCCAGCACGGCCTGGGCCTGCTCGCCGAGTGCGGGAATCGCCAGGCCCAGGCGCAAGGCATGGATGCCGAGGAAGTATTCGGCCAGCGGCAGGATGTCGCCGACCCGCTCGCGTAGCGCGGGGAAATGCAGCTGGCCGTCGTACAGATACGCGTACAGGCCTTCGTCGAAGGTGCCGGCCGCCACCGCACGGGCCAGGTCGATGCTGCTCGCGGCCAGCAGGCGCACGTCCACCGGCGTCGCCTGGCTGGCGCCGACGCGGTACACCTCGCGGGTCTCCAGCGCCGCCAGCAGCTTGCGCTGCAACGCGCGCGGCAGGTCGGCAATCTCGTCCAGATAGAGGGTGCCGCCATGGGCCGAACCGAACCAGCCGGCCCGGCTGCCGGCACCACCGGCATGGGCACCGCCGACGTGGCCGAACAGTTCGGCCTCACCCCACTGCGGGCTGATCGTCGCGGCGCTCAGGGCCACGAACAGGCCGCCGCGCTCGCTGTGCCGGTGGATATAGCGAGCCAGCAGTTCCTTGCCGGTGCCGGTCTCGCCACGGATCAGCAGCGGCTGGTGCCCCGGCGCCAGGGCGTCGGCCCGCTCGCGCAGCTGACGCGAACGCGGGTCGACGAACACCAGCGCCTTGGCCCGGATGCTCAGGGGGTTCTGCGGCGCATCGGCGAAGGTCAGCGGCGGCGCATTCAACGTGGGCGGCATGGCCAGGACTCCAGTACCGGGCGGCTCACCCGAGAAGAAAAAGGAAGCGGGCGGCTGCCTGGCCCGGCCCCGCCCCGAAAACTCAGGCGCGCCGGCGTTGCTGCTGCTCGATGCGGTTCTGCAGGCGATAGAGATGAGCGAAGCCCTGCTCCCAGTAGTGATGCCCGGATTTCACGTTGATATGCCCCACCCCGCTGAGCACCACTGCGTCGCTGCCCCAGTGACGCGCCATCTCGACGGCGCGTGCGGCGCTGGCGGCAGGATCGTTGTCGGAGCCGATCAGCTGACTGGGAAACGGCAGCAGGTCATGCGGCAGCGGCGCGAAGTTCTGCAGCGGCTCAGGGCAGCCTGGGCGCTCCACGTCCGCCGGCGCCACCAGCAGCGCACCGCGTACCCGGCGCAGCAGCTCCAGCGGCGCCTGCTGCGCCCAGTGGGCGACGGTCACGCAGCCCAGGCTGTGGGCGATGAGGATCGCGGGGCGTGGATCGGCGGCCACCGCCCGATTCAGTTCGGCGACCCAGTCGGCGCGCTGCGGGCTGGCCCAGTCCTGCTGCTCGACCCGCGTACTGTTCGGCAGGCTGCGCTGCCAGTGGCTCTGCCAGTGCTCGGCGGACGAGCCCTGCCAGCCTGGCAGGATCAGATAACGGATTGCTTCGCTGCGCATGGTCGGCGCCTCCTGAGTCGAATGGCCCCAGTCTAGGCAGAAGCTTGCAAGCACAAAAAGAATAAGAATTCATTTGCTTATGCAAAAAAACACCAAGGCAAACATCGTCACCTAATATTCTTTTTTGATCTATAAATGTTCTTAAACATTATTTTTAAGAATATTAGCGCCTCCCTACTATCCGCTCCACGCCAACGGCGGTCGCCGTCCACCGTCATGGCGCCCATCCACAAGGAGCCTGGAAATGACTGCGACGCTGAGACACCTCGAAGGCCAGGATGACGCCAGCATCCTGCGCGAGATCCAGACCGCCCTGCAGGGCCTGAAATTCGGCGCGGTGGAAATCACCGTGCACAACGGCCAGGTCGTGCAGATCGAGCGCAAGGAAAAGATCCGCCTGCAACAACCGCACACCAAGAACTGACCCATGATGCAGCCCGACCGGACCACCGGAGGGCTACCGCCAACACCCGCACCCAATCCGTGAGGAGCTGCACCATGTCCATTCGCCGTTTCGCCCTGGCCACGCTGGCCAGCAGCCTGATCGCCGGCCCGGCCGCCGCCGCGCCGCTGCTCAACGTGTCCTACGACCCGACCCGCGAGCTGTACGTCGAGTACAACGCCGCCTTCAACGAATTCTGGCAGGCCCAGGGCAACCCGGCCGTGACCATCCAGCAGTCCCACGGAGGCTCGGGCAAGCAGGCCCGCGCGGTGATCGACGGCCTGCGCGCCGACGTGGTGACCCTGGCGCTGTCCGGCGATATCGACGCGATCAACCACAACCAGACGCTGATCGACCCGAACTGGCAGGCGCGCCTGCCGGACAACAGCACGCCCTACACCTCGACCATCGTGTTCCTGGTGCGCAAGGGCAACCCGAAGCAGATCAGCGACTGGGACGACTTGGTCAAGGACGGCGTCGAAGTCATCACGCCGAACCCGAAGACCTCCGGCGGCGCGCGCTGGAATTTCCTCGCCGCCTGGGCCTACGCCCGCCAGCAATACGGCAGTGAAGAGCAGGCGCTGGCGTTCGTCACCGAGCTGTACCGTCACGCCCCGGTGCTGGATACCGGCGCCCGTGGCGCCACCATCAGCTTCGTCCAGCGTGGCCTGGGCGACGTGCTGCTGGCCTGGGAGAACGAAGCCTACCTGTCGCTGGCCGAGGAAGGCGGCGAACAGCTGGAGATCGTCACCCCGTCGCTGTCGATCCTCGCCGAACCGCCGGTGGCCGTGGTCGACGCCAACGTCGACCGCAAGGGCACCCGCGCCATCGCCGAAGCCTATCTGCAACACCTGTACAGCGAGGAAGGCCAGCGCATCGCGGCGAAGAACTTCTACCGTCCGCGCAACGAAAAGGTGGCGGCCGAGTTCAAGCACCAGTTCAAGGATCTGCACCTGGTCACCATCGACAAAGACTTCGGTGGCTGGAAACAGGCACAGCCGAAGTACTTCGACGATGGCGGCGTGTTCGACGACATCTTCCAGAAGATCAACCAGTGATCCGAGCGCCACGGCGTGCCAGCGGATAGCCGGTGGCACGCCGTGCCGTGGACCTGCACAAAAGGACTGACCATGTCTCGTCGAACCTCCCCGGTCATACCCGGCTTCGGGCTGACGCTGGGCTACAGCATCAGCTACCTGGCGTTGATCGTGCTGATCCCGCTGGGGGCAATGCTGCTCTTCTCGCTGCAGCTCAGCGCCGAACAGTGGTGGCGCCTGCTCGGCAACCGCCAGTTGCAGTTCTCGCTGCAGCTGTCGTTCGGCACCGCCCTGGCCGCCGCCCTGCTCAACGGCATTCTCGGCACCATCGTCGCCTGGGTGCTGGTGCGCTACAGCTTCCCCGGCCGGCGCATCATCGACGCCATGGTCGACATGCCCTTCGCCCTGCCCACCGCCGTGGCCGGCATCGCCCTGACTGCGCTGTACGCACCCAACGGCCTGCTCGGCTCGCTGCTGCCCGTGAAGATCGCCTACACCCCGCTGGGCATCACCCTGGCGCTGGTGTTCGTCACCCTGCCGTTCGTGGTGCGCACCCTGCAGCCGGTGCTGGCGGACATCCCCAGGGAGGTCGAGGAGGCCGCCGCCTGCCTCGGCGCGAGGCCGCTGCAGGTGTTCCGTCACGTGCTGCTGCCGAGCCTGCTGCCGGCCTGGCTGACCGGCTTCGCCCTGGCCTTCGCCCGTGGCGTCGGCGAGTACGGCTCGGTGGTGTTCATCGCCGGCAACATCCCGCTGCAGACCGAGATCCTGCCGCTGCTGATCGTCGCCAAGCTGGATCAGTACGACTATCCCGGCGCCACCGCCATCGGCGTGATCATGCTGCTGGTGTCATTCATCCTCCTGCTGCTGATCAACCTGCTGCAGCGCCGCATCCAGCCGCCCATCTGAGGAGCCGTCATGAGCCTTGCAACCCTTGGCCGGCAGACCGCTGCGCGCCCCGCCAGTCGCTCGCCCGGCGCCATCGCGCTGATCGTCATCGCCTGGACGGTATTCGCCGTCATTCTCCTGTTGCCGCTGTACATGGTGCTGACCCAGGGCCTGAGTCGCGGCCTGGCGTTCTTCTGGGAGGCGATCCGCGAGCCGGACGCCATCGCCGCCCTGCAACTGACCCTGCTGGCCACTGCCATCTCGGTGCCGCTGAACCTGGTGTTCGGCGTCGCGGCCGCCTGGGCGGTGAGCAAGTTCGAGTTTCGCGGCAAGAGCCTGCTGGTCACCCTGATCGACATGCCGTTCTCGGTGTCGCCGGTGGTCGCCGGCCTGATCTACGTGCTGCTGTTCGGCTCGCAGAGCGTCTTCGCGCCGTACCTGGACAGGCACGACCTGCAGATTGTCTACGCCGTGCCGGGCATCGTCCTGGCCACCCTGTTCGTCACCTTTCCCTTCGTCGCCCGCGAGCTGATCCCGCTGATGGAGCAGCAGGGCAGCACCGAGGAGGAGGCTGCGCGCCTGCTCGGCGCCAGTGGCTGGCAGATGTTCTGGCATGTCACGCTGCCTAACGTAAAATGGGCGCTTATCTACGGCGTGGTCCTGTGTACCGCCCGTGCGATGGGCGAATTCGGTGCGGTATCGGTGGTCTCCGGGCATATCCGCGGTTACACCAACACCCTGCCGCTGCACATCGAGATTCTCTACAACGAGTACAACATCGTCGCCGCCTTCAGCGTCGCGATCCTGCTGCTCGTGATGGCCCTGGTGGTGCTGCTGCTTCGCCAGTGGAGCGAGGCGCGCCTGAGCCGCCAGCTACAGGCCAACCGAGAAGACTGACTGCCGTCACGCCGCCAGGAGCGGCATGGCCCACGGAACAACCAGGAACATCAGCCATGAGTATCGAAGTCAAAGGCGTCAACAAGCGGTTCGGCCAGTTCACGGCGCTGAACGACATCAACCTGAACATCCAGAGCGGCGAGCTGGTGGCCCTGCTCGGCCCGTCCGGTTGCGGCAAGACCACCCTGCTGCGCATCATCGCCGGCCTGGAAACCCCGGACAGCGGCAGCATCGGCTTCCACGGCGAGGACGTGTCCGACCACGACGTGCGTGATCGTAACGTCGGCTTCGTGTTCCAGCACTACGCCCTGTTCCGCCACATGACGGTGTTCGACAACGTCGCCTTCGGCCTGCGCATGAAGCCCAAGGGCGAGCGCCCGAGCGAGGCGAAGATCGCCGAGAAAGTGCATGAACTGCTCAATCTGGTGCAGCTCGACTGGCTCGGCGACCGCTATCCGGAGCAGCTCTCCGGTGGCCAGCGCCAGCGTATCGCCCTGGCCCGCGCACTGGCGGTGGAACCCAAGGTGCTGCTGCTCGACGAACCCTTCGGCGCCCTCGATGCCAAGGTGCGCAAGGAGCTGCGCCGCTGGCTGGCGCGCCTGCACGAGGAAGTGCACCTGACCAGCGTGTTCGTCACCCATGACCAGGAAGAGGCGATGGAAGTGGCCGACCGCATCGTGGTGATGAACAAGGGCGTGATCGAGCAGATCGGCTCGCCTGCGGAGGTCTACGAGTACCCGGCCAGCGATTTCGTCTACCACTTCCTCGGCGATGCCAACCGCCTGTACGTGGGCAGCGATCACCATGTGCTGTTCCGCCCGCACGAAGTGGATCTGTGCAGCGAACCGGCCGCCGATCACCAGGCCGGTGAAGTGCGCGACATCCGCCTGCTCGGCGCCATCACCCGCATCACCCTCAAGGTGGAAGGCCAGGACGAGCTGATCGAGGCCGAGGTGGCCAAGGACCACGCCAGCCTGGACAACCTCGCGCGCGGCACCACGCTGTACTTCAAGCCCAAGGGTGGCAAACCGGTCAGCGCCCAGGCCTGAGCGCCGCGAACGGTTCCAGCGCCTACTCCAGGGCGATCGCCATGATCGCCCTGCGCCCCCCTGGCGAGACCTGCAGCGCACGCGAGCCCTGGCTGCGCCGCAGCCAGCCTTCAGCCTCGCACAGCGCCAGCAACGCAGCGCCCAGCGCCCCGCCTAGATGCGGCTTGCGCTCGCTCCAGTCGGGGCAGGCGCAAAGCCGTTGACGGCGCTGCCGTTGCACCTGGGGCCAGTCGATGCCCAATGCCTGCAGGCGCTGCTCACCCGTCGCGGTGATGGCCAGCGTGCCGTCCTGCTGCGCCAGCCAGCCGGCCGCACACATGCGCGCGAAGACCCCCACCGCCAGCTCACCGGCCAGGTGGTCATAGCAGGTGCGCGCCTCACGCATCGCCTGCGGCGTACCCCGCGACGCCGGCACAGGACGCGACTGGCGCGGCTGTGCGGCGAGCGCCGCACTGGCCAGCGCCTCCACCAGCTGCCCCACTTCCGGGCCGGCCAGGCGGTAATAGCGATTGCGCCCATGACGCTGCTGCACCAGCAGGCCGCCTTCGACCAGCTTGGCCAGGTGCGCGCTGGTCGAGGATGGCGACAACCCGGCCAGCAGCGCCAGCTCGCCGGCAGGGCGGGCGCTGCCGTCCATCAGCGCCCAGACCATGCTGGCGCGCCCGGCATCGGCGAGCAGCGCGGCGATCGAACTGAAACCCGGTGCGTATTCCATAATTCACCTCATGACGAAACATGGCGTGCATGACACGTGAATACTGGCAGGCAACGTCAACCAGAGCCAGCCAGGGAGAAACCCGATGCTCGCCGTGATCTTCGAAGTACAGGCCCGACCAGGCCAACAGCAGGACTATCTCGACCTCGCCGCCGGGCTGCGCCCGCTGCTCGCCAGACAACCCGGCTTCATCTCCATCGAACGTTTCCAGAGCCTCAGCGAACCGGGCAAGATCCTCTCGCTGTCGTTCTGGCGGGACGCCGCCTCGGTCGAAGCCTGGCGCCAGCACCAGGAGCACCGCGAGGCGCAGACGGCGGGGCGCGAAAGCGTCTTCGCCGATTATCGCCTGCGCGTGGCCCAGGTACTGCGCGACTACGGTCTGCACGAGCGCGAGCAGGCCCCCGCCGACAGCCAGGCCATGCACCACACGGGAGCCGCAAGATGACCGAGTACCTGCCACTGATCCTCGCCACCTTCCTGCTCGCCGGCATGGTCAAGGGCGTGGTCGGCCTCGGCCTGCCCACCATCGCCGTGGGCCTGCTTGGCCTGCTGATGGCGCCCTTGCAGGCCGCCGCGCTACTGATCATCCCCTCGATGGTGAGCAACATCTGGCAGCTGTGCGACGGCCGCAGCCCGCTGCCGATGCTGCGCCGTCTGTGGCCCATGCTGCTGGGTATCGTCGCCGGCACGCTGCTGGTCGCCGCTGCGCTGCACAGCCTCGACCTGCCCGGCGCCAGCCGCTGGCTCGGTGCGGCACTGGTGCTCTATGCCGTGCTCGGCCTGGCCAGGGTGCAGGTGCGCGTCGCCGCGCGATACGAGCCCTGGCTGGCGCCACTGATCGGCGCCGTCACCGGGGCGATCACCGCCGTCACCGGCGTCTTCGTCATCCCTGCGGTGCCCTACCTGCAGGCCATCGGCCTGGAAAAGGACGACCTGATCCAGGCCCTCGGGCTTTCGTTCAGCGTCTCCACCCTGGCCCTGGCGGCGGCGCTCGGGCACAGCGGCGAACTGTTGCAGCCGGCGGTACTGGGCCTTTCGGCCCTGGCCCTGCTGCCCGCCCTGCTGGGCATGGCCGCCGGCCAGTGGCTGCGCAAGCGCATCAGCGCCGAGCGCTTCAAACGCTGGTTCTTCATCGGCCTGCTGCTGCTCGGCAGCGAACTGGCCCTGCGCGGCTTCTGAGCGCAAGCGTCAGATGGCGGCCGCCTGCGAGTGGCGGAGGCCGAACCACTGCAGCTCGGCCAGCAGCGCCACCGCCAGCGCCTGGGCGATGACGAAGGCGTAGCCGAACAGGTTCGGCGACAGCCAGCCGATCAGCAGTACCAGCAGGCTGTCGATCACCCACAGGGCATTGACCGCGATGACCGCCCAGACGACCTGGCGGCTGATCTGCTGGCGGTTGGACAACCACACCAGCAGCGCGGCGAATGGCAACAGGGCGCTGCCGGCGACCAGCAACAGCAGGCGCGGCAGTTCGAGGAAGGCGCCCAGCCAGCCGGCCGCCAGGACCAGCAGCAGGCCGGTGACGCCGCTGAGCAGGCCGTCGAGCAACAGCGCATCACGCAGCATGGGGTTGGGTTGCAGTACATTCATGGCAAGTTCTCCACAGGGAGCACCGGGGTGGTGCCTGGCCTACAGACTTCGCCGAAACGCACGGGCCGTCGATTACCTATCAGGTAATGGCCGACATGACCTGGCTGGACTATCGTGCTGGCCATGACTACGAACTCCCAGACCGCCGGCGCCCTGTTGCGCCAATGGCGCCAGCGGCGCCGCCTGAGCCAGCTCGACCTCGCCTGCGAGGCGGAGATATCCACCCGCCACCTGAGCTTCGTCGAGACCGGCCGCGCACAACCCAGCCGCGACATGCTGCTGCACCTGGCCGAGCAGCTGGAGATTCCCCTGCGCGAGCGCAACCGCCTGCTCAGCGCCGCGGGGTTCGCCCCGCTTTACAGCCAGCACGACCTCGCCGACCCGGCGCTGGAGCCGGCGCGCCAGGCCATCGACCAGTTGCTCAAGGCCCATGAACCCTATCCCGCCCTGGCCATCGACCGGCAGTGGAACCTGCTCGCGGCCAACGCCTCGGTCGGCCCCTTTCTCGTCGGCGTGGCAGACGACCTGCTCGGCCCGCCGCTCAACGTGCTGCGCCTGTCCCTGCACCCCGAGGGGCTGGCCCCGCGCATCGTCAACCTGGCGCAGTGGCGCGCGCACCTGTTGCTGCGCCTGCACCGCGATGCCGAGATCAGCGGCGACCCGCAGCTCCTGGCCCTGCACGAGGAACTGCTGACCTACCCGGCGCCGGAGGATGAGGGCGAAGCCTCTGCAGAGACGGTCCTGATGCCGGTGCAACTGCGCACCGAAGCCGGCGTGCTGAGCATGATCAGCACCACCACCGTGTTCGGCACACCGAACGACGTGACCCTGGCCGAGCTGGCCCTGGAAACCTTCTTCCCGGCCGACGCCTTCAGTGCCGAGTACCTGCGCAACCTGGCAAAAGCCCCCGAACGGTAGCGATTTCCGACGAAATCACTCTTTCGGGTCATGCTCGCTCCGGCATGACGCAGTAGTCTTGACGCTGTGTCATTGACGCCGCCCCGCTCAAAACAATAACAAGGAGCACCCGGATGCGCTGTAAAGCACTGCTACGCCATGCCTTTCTCTGGTCGCTGGGCCTCTTCGTCGGGCTCTCGCCCATGGCCTTCGCCGAGGCCGTCAGTCCGCAGGAACAAATCCAGATTCACGCCTGTCGCGCGACCAGCAGCCTGATGCTGTTACGTGGCGAGGGCTTCCAGAAGGTCCATCGACAGCGCCTGGAGGCCGACCTGGCCGCTCTGGCCGGCGCCATGCAGAGCCTGCCGCAAGGCAGCAGCGAGCTCACCAGCGCCCACCACGCCCTCGTTACCCAACTGCGCAACGGTGTTTCCTATGGCCCCGGTGACGAGAACGTGCCCTGGCGCTTCCCGGAGGACCTCAGTCGCGCCTTGCGTGATTTTCTCGCGGCGGCCAGGGGGCTGCCGGGGGCGCCAGGGCAGAGCGAACTGGCGGCGAAGGTCGAGTACCTGGGGGTGCAGTACCTCGCCCGCTCCTACCTGGGCACCTTCGAGATCGCCCGCGAGCACCCCGACACCTACCTGGGCCAGGACGAACGCCTGCTGCTGCCGGCCATCGACCAGGAACTGCAGGCCCTGGATGCCAAGGCGGACCCGCAGGTGAACAAGCTGCAGACCCGCTGGGGCTATCTGCGCGCCGCGCTGGCCGACATGAACAGCCAGAGCAACACGCTGGAGAGCGTGTCCGGCCGCCCCTTCGCACCGATCACCGTGGACCGCCACGCGCGCTCGCTGACCGCGCAGTGGATGGCGATGTTCTAGCCCAGCCTTGCCGGGTAGCCGCAGAACCCGGCTCGCCGGCGCATGCGCCCGTCAGCCGGGCGACTCAGGCCAGGGCCTTCTTCTCGCGAATGCAGGTCGGCCCGGCGATTTCCACCACCGCGTGCTCGACCTCCTTGCGCAGACCGAGCAGGAAGGCTAGCTCGGCCACCACGAACAGCGGGCCGACCATCAGCCCCATGACGTCATCGACGAACGCCGGCTTGCGCCCTTCGTAATAGTGGCCGACGAACTGGATGACCCAGCCGACCACGAACAGGCCGAGCCCCGCCGACAGCCACAGCGCCGTGCCGGCCACCGCCAGCCCGGCAGCGGCCCACAGGCACAGCGCCAGCAGCAGGCTCATGACCAGACCGAAGCGGGTATCCAGGCGCAGGTAGAACAGCGCGGCGGCCAGCGCCACCGGGGTGGCAGGTGCCAGCCACAGGCCGAACAGCGCGAAACCCGGGCGCGAGAGCAGCACGGCGACCGCCAGCACGATCATCGGGATGCCGATGAAATGGCTGGCGATGTTGCGTCGGTCGCGGTGGTAGGCGGCATACTGGGCCAGGTGATCGACGAGGGTTTTCATTGTTATCGTCCTCAGCAGGGGAACAGGCCCCGCCATGATCACCTCGTGCCGGCGCATCGCTCTGTCGCCTAGCCGACAATGACATCGACGGCCACAGCGCCCTACAGGAGCCGACATGCCCGACCCTCGTACCTACGCCAGCCTGCTCAACCAGGGCCACTGGTTCGCCGCGTTGCCTGCGGCGCTGAGCCAGACCCTGCTGGAGATGGCCAGGGTGCAGCGCCTGGATGCCGGCCAGCGGCTGTTTCGCCGTGGCGACAGACCCAGCGGCCTGTACGCGGTGGTCGAAGGCGCGGTGCGCGTCGGCGCCATCGGCGAAAACGGCAAGGAAGCCCTGCTGACCCTGGTCGAGCCGCCGTACTGGTTCGGCGAGATCTCCCTGTTCGACGGCCTGCCGCGCACCCACGATGCCTTCGCCGAAAGCGCCAGCACCCTGCTGTTGCTGCCACAGGCCGAGCTGCTCGCCCTGCTCGAGCGCCAGCCGCAGCACTGGCGCGATTTCGCCCTGCTGATGAGCCACAAGCTGCGCCTGGCCTTCATCGCCCTGGAAGACATGAGCCTGCTGCCGGCCGCGCCACGCCTGGCCAGGCGCCTGCTGCTGATCGCCGAGAACTACGGCGAGAGCGAGCCGCGCCGGGTGCTGCACCTGGCCCAGGAACAACTGGCGCTGATGCTCTCGCTGTCGCGCCAGACCACCAACCAGATCCTCAAGGAGCTGGAGGCCCAGGGCGTCGTGCGCCTGACCTACGGCGAGATCGAGATTCTCGACTTCGAGCACCTGCGCCAGCTGGCCTCCTGAACCGCTGGCGCCCTGCCACTGTCCAAGCCCTGTCTCTCATCCTGCAGGAAGCGTCATGCCCGACAACCTCCACACGCCATTGCCCGCGGTGTTGGCCGGCCCGCTGCTGCGTCGCCTGGAGCCCGGCCGCCTGGTGCTGTGGCTGGTGGCCAGTCGCGAGCTGAGCCTGCAACTCTGGCTGCACCCCGACGGCGAGGAGCCGCGCACCCTGGCCCTCGACGCGCATTGCCAGCAGCTGCCGCTGGGCCGGCATGCGGTCCTGCATCTGCTCGACGTGCCCCTCGAGCGTGCCCTGCCCCAGGATGTGCGCATCGCCTATGACCTGCAGATCATCGCGGCTGACGGGACGCGCGGCATGGCCGACTGGGCGGCGCACCTGCTCCACGACGGCGCCGAGCACGCCGATTTCGTCCTGCGTGCACGGCTCGACCAGTTGCTCCACGGCTCCTGCCGCAAGCCGCACCATGCTGCCGACGATGGCCTGCTCTGCGCCGACCGCCTGCTGGCCGAGCCACACGACGCCACGCAGCGCCCGGCCCTGCTGCTGATGAGCGGCGACCAGGTGTACGTGGATGACGTCGCCGGGCCGATGCTGTGCGCCATCCACCAGCTGATCGCCCGCCTCGGCCTGTTCGACGAACAGCTCGAAGGCGCCGTGGTCGAAGACAGCCAGGCGCTCTACGCCGATCCGGTGGGCTACTACCGGCGGGCCGAGCTGCTGCCCGAGATCACCAGCAACCAGACCCTGCGCGACAAGTTCTTCGGCGGCGTGAAGAAACCGATCTTCACCAGCAGCAGCGCCGACAACCACCTGGTGACCTTCGCCGAGATGATCGCCATGTACCTGCTGGTCTGGTCGCCCGTACCCTGGACGCTGATCGAGGAAACGCCCCCGCCACTGGACGAGCAACGGCAGCAGCGCTACGCCGACGAACGCCAGCGCATCGCGGCATTCCGCCAGGGGCTCGGCCAGGCCGCCCGCGTGCTGGCTCACCTGCCGACGCTGATGATCTTCGACGACCATGACGTCACCGACGACTGGAACCTGTCCGCGCGCTGGGAACAGACCGCCTACGGCCATCCGTTCTCCCGGCGCATCATCGGCAACGCCCTGCTCGCCTACCTGCTGTGCCAGGGCTGGGGCAACGACCCGCAGGCGTTCGCCGAGCCGCTGCAGGCCTCCCGCGACCTGCTCCTGCAACGCCAGGCGGACGACCAGCTGCAGGCCAAGGCGCAGGACGCGCTGATCGGGCAGCTGCTGGAGTTCCAGCACTGGCACTACGTGCTGCCGACCACCCCGGCGCTGCTGGTGCTCGACACCCGCACGCGGCGCTGGCGCAGCGAAGGTCATCTGTCGAAACCCTCCGGGCTGATGGACTGGGAAGCGCTGTGCGACTTCCAGCAGGCACTGCTCGATCACCCCAGTTGCATCATCGTCTCCGCCGCGCCGATGTTCGGCGTCAAGCTGATCGAAGGCATCCAGAAGCTGTTCACCTACGCCGGCCATCCGCTGCTGGTCGATGCCGAGAACTGGATGGCCCATCGCGGCGCAGCCAGCGTGATGATGAACATCTTCCGCCACTCGCGCACGCCTGGGGACTTCGTCATCCTGTCCGGCGACGTGCACTACTCCTTCGTCTACCGGGTGAGCATCCGCCTGCGCCGCAACAGTCCCACCATCTGGCAGATCACCAGCAGCGGCATCAAGAACGAATTCCCGCACAGGCTGCTGGACTGGTTCGACCGCCTCAACCGCTGGCTCTATGCACCCTGGTCGCCACTCAACTGGCTGACCAAGCGCCGGCGCATGCGCGTCACCCCGCTGATCCCCGACCGCAGCCGCTCGGGCGAGCGGCTGTGGAACGGCGCCGGCCTCGGCCAGGTGTTCTTCGACGCGCAGGGCCGTCCCGAACGCATCCTGCACCTCAATGCCGACGGCTCGAAACCGGTGACCTTCGTCGCCGAGCGCGACGAAGGTCCGGCAACGGTGGCGCAGCTCAGCTCTGCGCGTCGAACTGCAGCTCCGGAGGACGGCGGCGAAAGCCTCCGGTGAGCCAGGTCAGGTACAGGCCACCGAGCACCAGCCAGCTGCAGCCGAGCATGATCGCCAGGCGATCCAGGCTGACCATCAGCCATAGTGTCGCCAGCAGACCGAGCAACGGGCACAGCAGGTAGCGCAGCACCTGCAGCGGCCCCCGCGCCTGCGGCTGGCGGGCGAAGTGGACGATCACCGAGAGGTTGACCAGGCTGAAGGCGAGAAAGGCGCCGAAGTTGATGAAGGAGGTCGAGGTGGTGACGTCCAGCTTCAGCGCCAGCAGGGCCACGACCGCGCACACCAGGATGGCGCCCACCGGGGTGCCGAAACGCGGGCTCAGGGTGCCCAGCAAGGCCTGCGGCAGCACGCCGTCACGGCCCATGGCGAACATCAGGCGCGAGGCACTGGCCTGGGCCGACAGGCCCGAGGTGAACTGGCCGACGATCAGACCGATCAGGAACACCGACACGAACAGGTCGCCACCGATGTTGCGGGCGATCTCGTAGGCCGCCGCATCGCTGCTCTCGAACAGCGTCGAGGGATGCGCCAGCTGCACGCAGTAGGCGGTGACCACGAAGATCAGGCCACCGATCAGGGTGATCAGCAGGATGGCTCGCGGGATGGTGCGCTGCGGTTCGTGGGTCTCCTCGGTCAGGGTGCTGACCGCATCGAAACCGAGGAAGGAGTAACAGGCGACCGCCGCGCCAGCCATGACCAGCGACAGGTTCATGCCCTCGCCCAGGAACGGCTCCAGCGACCACAGCGGCTTGCTCGCATCACCCAGCACGTAGTGCACGCACAGCGCGACGAAGGCCAGCAGGACGAGGAACTGCACCAGCATCAGCACGCCGTTGATGCCCTTGGCCAGGCGCAGGCCGACCACGTTGATCAGGCTGGTCAGCACAATGAAGGTCAGCACCCACAGCGCCTGTGGCAAGCCGGGGAAGGCCGAATGCAGGTAGGCCGCACCGATCAGCCAGATGGCCATGGGCAGGAACAGGTAATCGAGCAGCACCGCCCAGCCGGCGATGAACCCCAGGTGATCGTTGATGCTGCGGCGCACGTAGCTGTAGGCCGAACCGGCCACCGGGAACAACCCGGCCATGCGGGCATAGCTGAGTGCCGTGAAGACCATCGCCAGCGAGGCGGCGACATAGGCCGCGGGCACCGCACCACGGGTGATCTCGGCGAGGATGCCGAAGGTGCCGAGGACGATGATCGGTGTCATGTAGGCGATGCCGAACAGCACCACCGCTCCCAGTGAAAGGGATCGTTGCAGACGAGCCATTGCTTGCTACTCCCGTTTTTTTGAAATTGTTATGGCAGAGCCGAAGTCGGCGAAAGAAAGGCACGGCGAGGCCGCACGGGCGCTTCTGCGGCACCCGTTCAAGGGAAATCAGGGAATCAGCAGCTCACGCAGGCCGCTGTCATGCTCGACACGCTGGCCAGGCAGCGGCATGCGTCGCTCGTCCAGGTAGCGATAGTCGCGGCGGGCCTCGGCCAGGCGCTGCATGTCCAGTTCGATGACCTGCCGGCAGGGTTCGCGCCCCGCCTCCAGCAGCAGGCCGCCGCCGGGCTCGACCACCGCGCTGCCGCCGGCGAACACCAGGTTGCCGTCACCCTCGCCGACGCGGTTGACCATCACCGCGTAGGCCTGGTTCTCCATGGCCCGCGCCATGATCGCGGTGCGATGGGTCGGCCCGTAGGGGTCCATGTTGCCGTTGGTGACGATCAGCAACTCGGCGCCCAGCTCACCCAGGGCCCGGGCGCTTTCCGGAAACTCGATGTCGAAGCACACCAGCAGGCCGACGCGCACACCGTCGAGCAGCGCCGTGGCGTAGCGGTCGCCCGGGGTGAACACACCCCGATCGGAGGCCCACAGATGGGTCTTGCGGTAAGTGAGGACGGTATCGTCGCCATCGATCAGCAGCGTGGTGTTGTAGAACACGCCGTTGTCGTTCTCGGCAATGCCGATGGCCACGGCCACCCCCCGCTCGGCGGCGGCGCGACGGACCGCCCGCAGGCTCGGGCCATCGAGTGGCTCGGCCAGGGCGGCGACGTTCTCCGCCGTGGGGAAGCCGGTCAGGTAGGTTTCCGGAAAGACCAGCAGGCGGGTTCCGGCCGCGCAGCCGGCGATGGCATGCAGCGCGGCAGCGAGGTTGTGGGCGGTATCGCCATCACGGCCAGCGAGCTGGACGAGTTCGACTTGCATGACAGGGCTCCGATTCTTGTTGTTGCACGACGCGTGGTGGCTACCCAGAATGCCGGCAGCCATCCGCCAGGGTTCGAGTATGGAGACAGGGGTGCCCGGGCGAAATCACGCATGCGGGGTAACCCCCCGGGGGTAGAGGCATGACCATGACCTTGCACGACATCGCCTTCCATCGCAGCGTCGCCGAGCTGATCGACGCGCTGCCGGGCCCTCACTTCTGGCGCGCCCTGCAGCGCACCCTGGGCCAGTACGTGGCGCACGACAGCTGGGTGGCGCTGATCTTCAGCGAGGGCCGCCCGCAGGTGCTGGCCGAGTGCAGCGGCGATGATGGCGAGCCCGACCTGCTGTTCCAGGACTACCTGCGCGGCCTCTACCTGCTCGACCCCTTCTACATCGCCAGCCGCGAAGGCCGCCGCGACGGCCTGGTGCGCCTGGGCGAGGTGGCGCCGGAGTGCTTCGAGCAGACCGATTATTACCAGCGCTACTTCCGCCTCAACGTGGTCGCCGACGAAGTGCAGATCAACCTGGCCCTGCCGGGCGAACGCACCCTGTGCCTGTCACTGGGCTCACGCCAGGTCTTCCGTCCCGAGCAGATCGCCCTGCTCGGCCTGGTGCAGCCCTGGGTCACGGCGCTGATGCGCCAGCGCCTGGCCTTCGAACCGGAGCCCGGCGAACCGAGCGCGCCCCCGCCCTGGCAGGAACGCCTGGAGCAGATGGCGCGGCACGTGGAGACCGCCCTGACCGGCCGCGAGCTGGAAGTCGTGCGGCTGATGCTCAGCGGCCACTCCAGCAAGGAAGTGGCGCGCAAGCTGGCGATCTCGGCGGAGACCGTGAAGGTGCACCGCAAGCATGTCTACAGCAAGCTGGGGATCAAGTCGCAGTCGGAACTGTTCGCCCTGTTCCTCCAGGCGCAGGGCGGCTGACGCCCCAGTCCCGGACCGCGCATGGGCAGCGCGGTCACGGGCTGGCCTCCGGTTCCGCCTGCTCTTCACGCCGGTACGCCCAGCGATACAAGGCCGGCAACACCAGCAGCGTCAACGCGGTGGACGACAGGATGCCGCCAATCACCACGGTCGCCAGCGGTCGCTGCACTTCGGCACCGGTGCCGGTGGCCAGGGCCATCGGCACGAAGCCCAGCGACGCCACCAGGGCCGTCATCAGCACCGGGCGCAGACGCTGCAAGGCCCCTTCGGTGACGGCTCGCTGCAGGCCCATGCCTTCCTCACGCAAGTTGCGGATGAAGGAAATCATCACCAGGCCGTTGAGCACCGCCACCCCCGACAGGGCGATGAAGCCGACCCCGGCGGAGATCGACAGGGGAATGTCACGCAACCACAACGCCATGACACCCCCGGTCAGGGCGAAGGGGATGCCGGTGAACACCAGCAGGCCATCGCGCAGATTGTTGAACATCATGAACAGCAGCATGAAGACCAGCAGCAGCGCGACCGGCACCACCACCTGCAGGCGCCTGGCGGCGGACTGCAACTGTTCGAACTGCCCGCCCCAGTTGGTCCAGTAGCCGGCGGGCAGCTTCACGTCGCGGCGAATCTTCGCTTCGGCTTCCTCCACGAAGGAGCCGATATCGCGCCCACGCACGTTGGCGCTGACCACCACCAGACGCTTGCCATTCTCGCGGCTGACCTGGTTGGGGCCGGGCGCCAGTTCCAGCCGGGCCACCTCCGCCAGGGCGATGAAGCCGACGCTGGTGGCGGCCCCGGCAGCCGGCACGGGGATCAGCAGACGCGACAGGCCGTCGATGTCGGTGCGCAGGTCTTCCGGCAGGCGCACGACCAGATCGAAGCGGCGATCGCCCTCGAACAACGTGCCCGCCCGGCGGCCCCCCACGGCAACGGCGACGGTGTCCTGAATGTCACCGACGTTCAGGCCATAGCGCGCCGCCTTGTCGCGGTCGATGGCCACGGTCAGCACCGGCAGGCCGCTGGTCTGCTCGGCCTTCACTTCGGATGCACCCGCGATGCTGCCCAGGGCCTGTGCCACGTCGGCAGCCATGCGGTTGAGCACGTCCCTGTCGTCACCGAAGATCTTCACCGCGACGTCGCTGCGCACGCCGGAAATCAGCTCGTTGAAACGCAACTGGATCGGTTGCGACAGCTCGTAGTTGCTGCCCGGCACCAACTCGGCGGCAGCCTGCAGTTCGGCGATCAGGGTTTCCCGCGACTTGTCCGGATCAAGCCACTGCTCACGCGGCTTGAGCATCACGTAGCTGTCGGAAATGTTCGGCGGCATCGGGTCGGAGGCGATCTCGGCCGTGCCGGTGCGGGCGAAGACGCGCTTCACCTCCGGCACCTGGGCCAGCAGGGTCTGCTCCAGGCGCATCTGCATCTCCACCGATTGGGTCAGGCTGGTGCCGGGCACGCGCAGCGCCTGCAGGGCGAAGTCACCTTCGCTCAGGCTGGGGACGAACTCGCTGCCCATGCGCGAGGCCAGGAAGCCGGAGAACAGCACCAGCACCAGGGCGGCGCCGAAGGCCTGCAGGCGATAGCGCATGACCCACTGCAGCACCGGCTCGTAGGCACGCCGAGCGATGCGCATCAGCGCGTTTTCCTCCTCCTTCACCTTGCCGGTGACGAACAGGGCGATCGCCGCCGGGACGAAGGTCACCGAGAGAATCATGGCGCCGAACAGCGCAGTGACCACGGTGAAGGCCATGGGGTGGAACATTTTGCCCTCGACCCCGGTCAGGGCGAAGATCGGCAGGTACACCACCATGATGATCAGCTGGCCGAAGATCAGTGCGCGGCGCGCCTCCCTGGAGGCAGCGAACACTTCGTGCAGGCGCTCGCTGCGGGTCAGCTCGCGACCGTGCTTGTGCTGCGCGTGGGCCAGGCGGCGAATGGCGTTCTCGACGATCACCACCGCACCGTCGACGATGATGCCGAAGTCCAGTGCCCCTAGGCTCATCAGGTTGGCACTGACCTTGTTGCCGAACATGCCGGTGAAGGTGAACAGCATCGACAGCGGAATCACCATGGCCGTGATCAGGGCGGCACGGATGTTACCGAGGAACAGGAAGAGGATGACGATCACCAGGATCGCGCCCTCGATCAGGTTCTTCTTCACCGTGACGATGGCCTTGTCCACCAGGTTGGTGCGGTCATACACCGTCACCGCCACCACCCCTTCTGGCAGCGAGCGGTTGATCTCCTCCAGCCGCGCGGCCACGGCCTGGGATACGCTGCGGCTGTTCTCGCCGATCAGCATGAACACCGTGCCCAGCACCACCTCGCGGCCGTTCTCGGTGGCGGCGCCGGAACGCAGCTCACGCCCGAGCATCACCTGCGCGACATGACTGACGCGAATCGGCGTGCCATCGACGTTGGCCACCACGATGTTGGCGATATCCTCCAGCGTGCCCAGCTGGCCGGGGGCCCGCACCAGCAGCTGCTCGCCGTTGCGCTCGATGTAGCCGGCGCCGACGTTGGCATTGTTGCGTTCCAGCGCCAGCAGCAGTTCGCCCAGCGTCAGCTTGTAGGCGGCCAGGCGCTTGGGATCGGGGGCGATCTGGAACTCCTTGGCGAAGCCACCGATGCTGTTGATCTCGGCCACGCCAGGCACCGTGCGCAGTTGCGGCTTGATGATCCAGTCCTGGATCACCCGCAGATCGGTTGGCGTATAGGGCGTGCCGTCCTCCTTGAGGGCGCCCTCCTCGGCCTCCACCGTCCACAGGAAAATCTCGCCCAGGCCCGTGGAAATCGGCCCCATGGAGGCCTCCACCCCCTCGGGCAACTGCTCCTTGGCAGCCTGCAGGCGCTCGTTGACCAACTGCCGGGCGAAGTAGAGGTCGGTGCCGTCCTCGAAGATCACCGTCACCTGCGACAGCCCCGAGCGCGAAAGCGAGCGGGTCTGCTTCAGGTGCGGCAGACCGGCCATGGCCGTCTCGATGGGAAAGGTGATGCGCTGCTCGGTTTCCAGCGGCGAGAAACCATCGGCAGCGGTGCTGATCTGCACCTGCACGTTGGTGATGTCGGGAACGGCGTCGATCGGCAGCTTCTGATAGCTGGCCACACCCAGCCCGGCCATCGCCAGCACGGCCAGCAGCACCAGAAAGCGCTGCTCGATGGCGAATTGAATGATGCGCTCAAACATGAGGAATACTCGTCGGTGAGGGTCAGTGCGCGTGCTCGGCGCTGGCTTTGCCCAGTTCGGACTTGAGAATGAAGCTGCCGGCAGCCGCCACCCGCTCCCCGGCCTTCAGGCCCTCGCGCACCTCCACGAAGCCGTCGCTGCGGCTCCCCAGCGTCACGGCACGAACGTCGAAACCCTCGTCGGTGCGCACGAAGACACTGCTCTGCTGCTCGACCTCCTGCACGGCCGAAAGCGGGATCACCGCCTTGGCCGCATGGCGTTCGGTGACCAGTGCAACGGAGACGAACAGCCCGGGGCGCCATACGCCATCGGCGTTGTCCAGGGTGATGCGGCCCGCGGCCGTGCGCGTCTGCTCACCCAGCAGGCGGCTGACATAGGCGACCTTGGCGGTCGTCTCGCGCCCCAGTTCGGGGGCGATGACGCGCACGTCCTGGCCGACCCTGACCCGTTCCAGGTCGCGCGGAGACACGCTGAAAGTGACCCACACGCGGTTCAGGTCGGCCACGGTGAAGGCCGCACTGCTTTCGCCCACGACCTCGCCCGGCACCAGGTGCTTTTCCACCACCACACCGGCAAAGGGGGCACGCAGCTCGTAGCGACTGCCGTCACCGGCATCGCCCTGAGGATCGAGGGTCCTGCCCTTCTGCCGGGCGTTGGCCAGGGCGATCTGCGCCTCCTGCAGCGCCTGCCTGGCCTGCAGGTAATCCTGCTCGGCGGAGATGCCCTCCTGCCACAGCTGACGCTCACGCTCGAAGGTGGTGCGCGCCAGCTCGAGGCGCCGTGAGGCCGCCGCCAGTTCGCTGCGCAACTCGGAAACCTGCTGGCTGACGATCACCGCCAGCGCCTCGCCAGCCGCCACCTTCTGCCCCAGGCCGACCAGCACCCGCTCGACCACCCCGGCACTGGGCGGTACCACGTGCGCCGTGCGCTCCTCATCGAAATTCACTTCGCCAGGAAGCGAGATATAGGTGCTCACGCTGCGTGCCTGCGCTTCGGCGAGCTCGATACCGGCAGCGGCGATCTGCACGTCGCTGAGCTGCAGCCCACCCTCCTCGGCATGCCCCTCTACCGACTCATCGCCTTGTGCATGACCATCGCCGTCCTCGGCATGCTCCTCGTCGGCACTCGCGGCCTGCGCCGCGCCGAGCGGATTGACCCCGGACGCGTAGCCCTTGCCGCTTTCCGCCAGTCGATGGCCCATATCCGCAGCGAACTGCCCACCGTTGTAGAACAGCGCCCCACCCACAAAACCCACGGCCATGGCGGCCGTGATGGCAACACCGAGTTTCTTCTGCATGAACAACCCCAAACAGTGATCAGCGCCGGCATCGCACCGGCCTTGGTGACAAGGATTCAGTACCCATCCGTGCTGGCGGAGAGATCGCCATAGATACGTTCGAGCCGGACCCAGGCGGCCAGCGCTTCGTCGAGCGCCAGCAGGTAGCGCGAGCGAACGTCGATCAGGGTGCGCTGGGCATCGAGCACATCGATGAAGGCGAACTTGCCCATCTGGAACCCCCGCGTGGTGCTCTCCAGCGCCTGGTCGGCGGCGCCCAGCAAGCCGTCCTCGAAACGGCGGATCGCCCCCTGCGCCGTGCGCCATTGCTGGTGAGCCTGCTGCACCTCGCTGCGCAGGCGCAGCTGCGCCGCATTGCGCAGGTCGCGCGCCTGCTCGGCGCGCCGCGAGGCGGCCAGCACGTTGCCCTGATTGCGGTCGAACAACGGCAGCGGCATGGACAGCCCGAGCAGATTCACCCGCTCGCGATCCTCACGGCTGTACTGGCTGCCGAGGCTGACCCTGAGATCGGCAATGCGCCGACTCTTCTCCACCGCGATAGCGGCCTCCTGGCGCTCGATCTCGATCTGCGCCAGACGCATCGGCGCGGCACTGTCCAGACGGCGCAACAGCGCTGTCACACCCGGTAGCGCGGGCATGCTGGCGGCATCGCCGCTCAGCTCCAGCTCATCCGCGCTGGCCTGCGGGCCGATGACCGCCAGTAGCTGGCTCATGGCATTGCGCCGTTGATCGCGGGCACGCGCGGTTTCCAGGCGCACCTCGTCGAGCTGCAGGCGGGCCCGTGCGACCTCCAGCGGGGACGCCTTGCCCGCCTTGACTCGCGCCTCGACCACCGCGACGCCACGCTCACTCAGCGCTTGTGCCTGTTCGGCCAGGGTCTGGCGCATCGTCGCCAGCAACGTCCCCTGAAATGCCGCCACCACCTCGGCACGCAGTTCGTTGCGCAGTTGCTCCTGGCCTATCGAGGCGCTGTCGATACCGCGCTCGGCCAGCTCGATACGGGCACCGCGCTTGCCCCCCAGTTCGATCGGCTGGCTGATCTGTACCGTGGTGGTTCGCGTCGCACTGCGCGTGTCCTCCACCTCCCAGGACAACTCCGGGTTGGGCAGCACCCCGGCCTGCCTGCGCTCGCCCTCGGCAATGCCGGCATTGCGTTCACCGGCCAGCAGCGACGGGTTGCTTTGCAGGGCTCGTTCCCACGCCTGGCTCAGCGTGATCGCTGTCGACGCATTGGCCTGGCCCAGGGTGAACACGAAAGCAGCGGCCAGGCCCCATACTTCAGCAACTTTCGAATCTCGCCTCGACAAGTTCTTTCCTCCACACCGATATAAATCCGCAGACATGCGTGCACGTCTCGGCAAACTTCATTCGGTGCAGAATTTAGGGAGCCCCACCTATCGACGGAGTGACTGCAAAATTACAAATCCGTAATACTCAGCCACAGAACAATGCCCTGTATTAACATGCAACTCACACACGCAAAGTCATCTATCAAGTTATAACAAGACATATATCAACTTCACCAATCCACAACTAGAAGAAACCCTATAAGTTCATGTAACGCCCTGAAACAAATGGCCTTCCTTGACTCTGTAGCCACTTCAAGGTTCATCATTGCGCGCCTGGACATCGCGCACTGACGTTGCCGTATTCGATAACAACCGCGACTCGAAAAACTCCTTATCAATTTCATCAAGGTTATCCCGCGCATGCGAATCCTGATCGTTGAGGACGAGCTTAAAACTGCCGACTATCTCCACCAGGGCCTGAGCGAAAGTGGTTATATCGTCGATATTGCAACCAATGGTGTCGACGGCCTGCATATGGCAGCGCAGTCTGCCTACGAGTTGGTCATACTCGATGTCGACCTGCCGGAAATCGACGGTTGGGGAGTACTCGCCAGCATCCGCCGCAACAGCCGCACCCCGGTGATGATGCTGACCGCACGCGGCCGGCTGGCCGACAAGCTGAAAGGCTTCGACTCCGGCGCCGACGACTATCTGGTCAAGCCATTCGAGTTTCCCGAACTGCTGGCCAGGGTCCGCTCGCTCCTGCGGCGTGGCGAACAACCGAGCGTCCCTGACGTCCTCAAGGTCGACGACCTCGAACTGGACCCGGCCCGTCATCGCGCCTACCGCAGCGAACAGCGCATCGACCTGACCACCAAGGAGTTCGCCCTGCTGCACCTGCTGATGCGCCGCAGCGGTGAGGTGCTCTCGCGCACCCAGATCATTTCTCTGGTCTGGGACATGAATTTCGATTGCGACACCAATGTCGTGGAAGTCTCGATCCGTCGCCTGCGTGCGAAGATCGACGACCCCTTCGAGAACAAGCTCATCCACACCCTGCGCGGTGTCGGCTATGTGCTGGAAGCCCGTTCATGAGGCCCGTCCGGCTGTCGAGCCAGCTCAGCCTTTACGTCGCCCTGCTGGGTTTGCTGCTGGTTGCGCTGCTCAGTGCCCTGGCCTACTTCTCGCTGAGCCGACAACTCGACGGCATCGCGACACAGAACCTCGAGGACAAGCTGCAGCAGGTTCGCCATGCCACCCGCGAAGTCGCCTTGCGTCCCGAAGTGGGCGACCAGATCCACAACATCAGGGACCTGATCAAGGGCCACGACAACCTCTCGCTCATCCTGTATGACGATGGCCCTGAGCCGCGTGTCCTGTTGCGCGTGGGCAACCTGGCGGACCTGCCACCCCTGTCGAAGAGTTCGAGCGAGGCCGTGCGTTTCGAGCGCTGGCAGGACGCCCTGGGCAATGAACGGATGACGGCCTCGCAGCTGATGGTACGCAAGGATGGGACACGCATCCGAGCCGTGCTCACCCTCGACCGCGCCAGCGATCAGGCACTGCTGCGCGCCTACATCGAATCCACGCTGATCGCCCTGCCTTTCGTGCTGCTGCTGATCGCCGCAGGCGCCGGATGGATAGCCCATCGCGGTCTCAGCTCGCTGCATCAGTTCCGCAGGATCGCCGAACGCATATCGACTCAGGACCTGAGCCACCGCCTGCCGCTGGAGAATCTGCCCCGCGAGCTTCGTGAACTGGCCAGCGGCATCAACTTCATGCTCCATCGCCTGGACAGCGGCGTGCAGCAGCTCTCGCAGTTCTCCGATGACCTGGCTCACGAGCTGCGCACCCCCATCACCAACCTCATCGGCAAGGCGCAGGTAACGCTGTCGCGAGAGCGGCCGCCCGAGCAGTACAAGCTGGTACTGGAGAACTGCACCGAGGAGCTCGGCCGGGTCACGCGTATCGTGTCGGACATGCTGTTCCTGGCCCATGTCAGCCATCCCGCCGCGCTGATTCCTTTCGAAGAGATCGCCCTGCACGAAGAAGCCCGAAAGGTCGCGGAACTCTTCGCCCTCATGGCCGAAGAGAAGCGCATCCTGCTCGACGTCGCCGGCCAGGCAACGATCGAGGGTGACCGCCTGATGGTGCAGCGGGCCATCTCCAATCTGCTATCCAATGCCATTCGCCACAGCCCGGAAGGGGCGACGGTGAACATGAGGATCAGCGCAGGGCCCTCGGAGGTGACGCTGGCGGTGAGCAACCCGGGTCCCGGCATCCCGCCCGAGCACCTGCCCAGGCTGTTCGAGCGCTTCTACCGGGTCGACCGCGGACGCTCGCGTGCCGACGGCGGCACCGGCCTGGGCCTGGCCATCGTGCGTTCGATCATGAGCCTGCATCAGGGCCAGGTTAACGTCAGCAGCATCGTGCACGAGAGCACCATCTTCACCCTCTACTTCCCCACCGTGGCGCACCCCTGAGGCAGCTCGCGCCACTCGCCAACGGCAGGCGCGGCCCATGGACAGGCTGCATGCGTACGCACAAGCCCCGGAAGAACCTGGCACCACCGGACTGATTCGATGCGCGAAGACGCCCGCCTGATGAGCGCCATAAAAAAGCGCCCCGAAGGGGCGCCAAAAGCCATCTCTCAACCAAAGGAGCGGGAGCTACCAAGAGATGGGGACCGAAGAGGGGAAACGACGTGCGTTCAGTCACGCACTGCGTCGTTGTCGCCACTCTGAACAGGCGATGATGGCGGCTGCTCGGCGGCTCGATCGCCATGGATGCGCTGCTGGTTTTCACGGAACTGCTTGAGCGCATCGAGCGAGCGTTGCGAACCATCCTCCGCCGAGGCGAGCAGGCTGCTTGCACTCAGGAGAACGACGAACAGGAACTGGGTGAACACTTTCATGGGAACCTCGGACTGACTGAGCAAACGTGGAAACGAACGCTTCGAAGACAGCCCCATGTTAGGTAGGCGCACCTAACGGGAGCATGAGGCCCGCATTACAATCCTGACAGTTAGGAGCGGCAGCGCCGCTCCTGTTCGGTGTTACAGCACCTGCAGCGGATACTCGACGATGACACGCACCTCATCGAGGTCGCTTTCATACGCGGTGGCACGCGTATTCATCTGCCGCACACGCACCGAGAGGTCCTTGAGCGAGCCGTCGAGGAACACGTACTTGACCTCGATATTGCGCTCCCAGCGCTTCTGGTCGGTCAGCGGGTTGCCGGCGTCATCCCTGCGCATGTACGTGCTGTTGGCGTTGGAGTAGTCCGCGTCACGCCCCAGCGCGTAGCGCGCCATGAAGCTCAGCCCGGGTACGCCGAAGTCCGCCATGTCCAGGTCGTAGCGCAGCATCCAGGAACGCTCCTTCGGCGAGTTGAAATCGCTGTACTGCAGGGAGTTGTCCAGGAAGATGGAGTCGGACTGGCGCAGATAGTCGAAATCATCGTCGCCATTGTTGCGCTGGTGAGAGAGGGCGACGCGGTGGGCGCCGTAGTGCACGCCGATGCTGCCGCTGTAGATGTTGTTGCTCAGTTCGCCCAGGCGTTTCTTGCCTTCGTCCGTCGCGTTGTAACAGTTCAGCCCGCCGAACAGCGCCAGGTCGTCGGAGAGCGGATAGGTCCACCACATCCCGGCGTAGTACTGATCCCAGGCATCCTTCAGGCGGCTGCCGTAGAGGCTGAAGCCCAGGTTGTCGCTGACGGCATAGTCGCCACCGAAGTAGCCGACCCAGGGCGAGTCCACCTGCCCGGCGTAGAAAGTCGCGAACTCACCACGCGAGGTACTTTCCTGTGGCTGACTCATGGCGTGCAGGCGGCCGCCCTGCAGGGTCAGCCCGTCCACGCTCTCGTTGACCAGGGTGACCCCCTTGAAGCTCTGCGGCAGCAAACGCGAATCGCCGTAGTGCACGACAGGCGTGGTCGGAAACACATCACCGGCCTTGACCACGGTGTCGGCAAAGCGGGCTTTGACCGCCGCGCCCACTTTGGAATACGCATCCTCGGCCCGGTCATCGCTGTCGACCGGCAGCATGTCGACGCTACCACCCGGACCATAACGGCCGTCGCCGGTATCCAGTTTCAGGCCCAGCCCCGCGTGGAGGTCGACACCGAAGCCGACGGTACCCTGGGTGAAGCCAGACTCGAAGTTGGCGAGAATGCCGTGCGTCCAGGCCTCGGTGTAGCTGCTGCGCTCACCGTTGGGCAGCACCCTGGCCTCGCCCTTGCGGAAGTCGCGGTTGAAGTAGAAGTTGCGGTTGAGGATCTTCAGGCTGCTTCCCTCGACGAAACCGTCGCTGGCCTGTGTCTCGGACGCCTGCGTCATCGTGCTTGGACCGAATGCCAGTGCGGAGATGATCGCCAGGGTTAGGGGGCTTTTGTTCATACATGGCTCCTGATGCTTACCGGCAGTTTTGGGGTTGTCATAGGCCGACTCTTCTTGTGGTTATGGCCCTCACATCCTTGCAACCTGCGGATAACTCGGAGATGAGCGCAGCATTACAATTTCGTAATCGAAGAACTCGACGCCCCCTGCACGGTCCGCTCGCACGCCGGCACGGCAAGTCATCGTGCGGCATCACTCATCGTCTGCAGCAAACCAGTCGCGGCGCTCCGCGAAGGCGTTGTGGATCAGCGCCTGCAGGCTCATGACATCCTCGCGCTGCGCCGAGAGCGGTGCGCAGGCCAACCAGATCGACTGCCTCATCGGTCGGGCAAAGAGGCCGGGCAGCAGTTGCAGGTTCGCGTCGATGTGCGAGGTGTAGTGCGGCATCAGGCCAATACAGGCGGCGTGCCGGATCAGTTCCATCGTCCATTGCTGGGAGTGCGCGCGTGTCACCGCACTGCCACGCGCGTCCACCAGGGCATTCCACGGCGCGAACACCGCCGATGCCGACGTGTCCGGGCGCTGCACCAGCATGTAGTCGTGCAGATCACACAGGCGCGCGGGTAGCCGTCGCTCACGGGCGTAGCGTTTGCCGATGCAGGCCTGGAACTCGACGCTGGCCAGGCGCTGGGGCCGCGTCATGGCAAAACCGGGATCAGGCCGGGCCTGGTCGGGATCGGCCAGCCAGATCATGACCTCGCTCTGCAGCAGCGGCCCCTGGTCCTGGCGGAGCAGCTCCAGGCGCACGCCGGCATGTCTGCGCAGAAAGGCCACCAGATGCCGACCCAGCACATCGTCGAGCACCCATTCCGGCAGCGTCAGACGCAGCTCGGGCCGTTCGGCGAAACCGACTTCGGGGCGCAGGTCTCGATGCCGGGATGCCAGTTCCGCCTGCAACGCCAGGCCGCGTGACGTCAGTGCGAGTGCGCGATCCTGATAGACGAAGAGCGCTTCCCCCAGACTGGATTCGAGCCGCCGCAACTGCTTGCGCAGCACCGTGGGGTGCATGTTCAGGCTGCGTGCCGCCTGTTTGAAACTGGCGCAGCGCGCGGTTGCCAGAAAGCTCCTGGCCACGAGTCGCTCGATCTCAGCCATGGCGACCGCCAGGCATGTGGCTCCGGACTCGATTCTGCATGTGCGCACTGGCAAGACGTGATGACATGGCCGGCAGCCTACTGAGCACCGCCTTTCGCCAGGCTTGCCGCAAGATTACTTATCTGTAATCCGGGTTCTGCAGCGTCGCTCACGGCGCCAGCGACTGGGTGCCACACGGCCGCTTTCACCTGATCGCCATCGAAGTGAAATCACCCCCCGGCATGCCCGTAAAAGCGCCGGCGCCCAGCATTTCCGGGGTGCGCGCCCGCAACGAGCGAGCGTCATCGAATCGTCACCGAATTGCCCGCCAAGCGTCATCCGCCCCGCAAAGCATCCCGTCGCCAACCCCTGACATTCGGCGACAAGGAGCCATGCATGTTGATCAAACCCACGCCATTTTCCCTCCTCGCACTCGGCATCCTGCTGAGTCTTCCTGCCATCCCGGCACACGCCGGGACGGTCACCACCGACGGCGCCGATATCGTCATCAGGACCAAAGGCGGACTGGAGGTGGCCACCACCGACAAAGCCTTCAGCTTCAAGCTGGGCGGCCGCTTGCAGGCCGACTACTCGATGTTCGACGGTTACTACACGCGCAATGGCAACTCGGCCGATGCGGGCTATTTCCGACGCGCCTACCTGGAACTGGGCGGCACCGCCTACAGGGACTGGAAGTACCAGATCAACTATGACCTGTCGCGCAACACCGGCAACGACAGTGCCGGTTACTTCGACGAGGCCAGCGTCACCTATACCGGCTTCAGCCCGCTGAACATCAAGGCCGGTCGCTTCTACACCGACTTCGGCCTGGAGAAGGCCACCAGCTCGAAATGGACGACCGCGCTGGAACGCAACCTGTCCTACGAGCTGGCCGACTGGATAAACGACAACTCCGGCCTGGGGCTACAGGCGACCCGCGTCATCGCCGGTTCCGCATACCTTTCCGGCAGCGTCTTCAGCGAGAACAACAACGACAGCGATGGTGACAGCGTCAAACGCTACAACGCCCGCGCGGTGTTCGCGCCCCTCAACCAACCCGGCAATGTCCTGCATGTCGGCCTGCAGTACGCCTATCGCGACCTCGGCGGCAGCGCCGTGGACACACGCATTCGTCCACGCGTGGGGATGCGCGGTGTCAGCACCAACGGCGGCAGCAGCGCCGGCGACAACGGCAACCGCGTGGTCTTCGGTGGCGCTGCTGCCAGCGCCGATCTCTGGGACGACGATGCGGTATGGGGCGTGGAGGGTGCCTGGGCCCTGAACGCCTTCTCGGTCCAGGGCGAGTATCTGCGCCGCACCCTCAAGGCCGACCAGGCGAGCAACGACGTCGAAGCGGACGGCTACTACGTCCAGGTCGCCTACACCCTCACCGGCGAGCCGCGTCTCTACCGACTCGATGGCGCCAGGTTCGACACCATCAAGGCGGACGACAAGGCGCTGGGGGCCTGGGAGCTGTTCTACCGTTTCGACTCGATCACGGTGGAGGATGACAACATCACCAGCAGCACGACCACACGCCAGGTCGGTGACGCTCGCGCCAGGACCCATACGCTTGGCGTCAACTGGTATGCCAACGAGGCCGTGAAGATCAGCGCCAACTACGTCACGGCGAGTACCGACAACGCCAGCAACACGGTTGGCGATGACACCGGCGATGGCGTCGTCATGCGCCTGCAGTACGTCTTCTGAGTGTGCCGCCGGCAGGTGCCAAGCCCCTGCCGGCGTCGGCTTTCGCGATTGTAATCCTGGCGCAATGCCTGGGTAAGCGACGGGTCGCTAGTGTCCGGCTCGACACCATCAGCCACAGGCCCAGCCATGAAAATCCTCAACCGCCTCTTGCCTATCGCCCTTCTGCTGGTCGCCAGCAACGCCCTTGCGCAGTCCTTTCCAAAGGACAAGGTCAGGCAGATCGAACAGAACAGCATCGAAGTCGCCCAGCGATACGCCGAGCGCACGGGCAAGCCGATGCCGCAAATCCAGGACTACCGCTACAGCATGAAACTGGACATCGCCAAGGTCGTTTACCAGAGCCCGAGAATCGAATACTGCGGAGTCATCCCACAGATCATGGTCTTCGAAGACAGCAACGAAGAACTGCGCAGTATTCGCTACCGCAGCCAGGGCGAATGCCGCAGCCAGCGCTGAAACGCCACCGGCACAGTTGCCCGTCTCAGCGCAGCTTCTCCAGCATCTGGTAGTACCACATGCCGGCCGCCAGCATCGGGTTGCCGAGCTGGTCACCCAGCGGCACCTTGATGTGCTTGCAGGCGGCGAAGGTGTCGTACTGTTCCAGGTCGCCGGTAATCGCCTTGGCCATGATCTCGCCCATGATGTGGGTGGTCGCCACGCCGTGACCGGAGTAGCCCTGGCAGTACCAGACATTGGACGACAACTTGCCCAGCTGCGGGATGCGGTTCATCACGATGCCCATGGCGCAGCTCCACTGGAAGTCGATCTGCACGCCCTTGAGTTGCGGGAAGGTGCGCTCGATGCACGGGCGCAGTTCCCCGGCGATGTCCCGTGAATCACGCCCGGAATAGTTGGCACCACCGCCGAACAGCAGGCGGCCGTCGCCGGTCAGGCGGTAGTAGTCGAGCACGAAACGGCAGTCGTAGACCGCCAGGTCCTGCGGGTTGATCTCTTTCGCCAGCTCGCCCAGCGGCGCGGTGGTGACGATGCCACCCATGGCCGGGAAGATCATGCCCTTGAGCTTGCGCCGCTCCAGCTTGTGGTAGACGTCGCCAGCCAGCAGCACCTGCTTGGCTTCGATACGCCCGCCCGTGGTGACCACCGCCGGACGCGGGCCATGGACGATATCCAGCACTTCGGAATGCTCGAAGATCAGCGCGCCCAGGCTCGCCGCCGCCTGCGCTTCGCCGAGGCACAGGTTGAGCGGGTGCAGGTGCATGTTGCGGGTGTTCTTGATCGCCCCGCAGTACAGGTCGCTGCCCAGCTGGGCACGCACCTCGGCGCCGTCGAGCAGGCTCACCTCGCCGGCCATGCCGCGCCGCAGTGCCTCGTCGTAGGAGGCCCTGAGCTCGTCCATGTGGCTGGGCTTCATCGCCGCATGCAGATGGCCGTGCTTGAGGTCGCAGGCGATGCCGTACCTGGCCACACGGCTCTTGATGATCTCGTGGCCGCGCCAGCGCAGGTGCCAGATGAAGTCGTCGACGTCGCTGCCGAGGCTGTTGCGCATCTGCTTGCGCATGGCTTCGTCGCCGGACAGGCTGCCGGTGACCTGGCCACCATTGCGTCCGCTGGCCCCCCAGCCGACCTTGTTGGTTTCCACCACGGCGACCTTGAGGCCGCGCTCGGCCAGCTCCACGGCCGTGGCGATGCCGGTGAAGCCACCGCCGATGATGGCCACGTCCACGCTCACGCTGCCCTGCAGCGTCGGGTAGTCGGACTCGAAGTTGAGCGACGCCGAGTAGTAGGAAGGCGCACGCTCGGCGGCGGGTTTGACGGGTTGGTTGATCGCGTTCATTGCATATCCTTGGGGTGCGTTGGCACCGGTGAATCTGTGATCGCGGCTGAAGCGGAATGCCGCCCGGCCGCGCCTGCATGGGATGCACACTTCGTAGGAGCGGCTGCAGCCGCGATGCTGTTCAGTCAGGCGTTACTCAGGTACCAGCGCCAGTCCTGCTCGCCGACCTCGCCCATGAACTGGCGATACTCGGCGCGCTTGACTGCCAGGAACACCTTGAGGAAGTCGCCACCGAAGGCGTCGCGGGCCCAGCTCGACTGCTCCAGCGCCTGGATCGCCGCCGACCATTGGCTCGGCAGGCGCTCCTTGGCCTGGGCATAGCCGTTGCCCTCGATCGGCGCCCCGGGGTCGAGGCGGTCGCGGATGCCGCGCTGGATACCGGCGAGAATCGCCGCTGCCGCGAGGTAGGGGTTGGCGTCGGCGCCGCAGATGCGGTGCTCGACGTGTCGGGTCCTGGCCGGGCCGCCCGGCACGCGCAGGCTCACGGTACGGTTATCCACACCCCAGGTCGGCGCCAGCGGCGCGTAGCTGTTGGCCTGGAAACGCCGGTAGGAGTTGGCGTTGGGGCAGAACAGCAGCAACGAGTCGTGCAGGCTGGCGAGCATGCCGCCGACCGCCTGACGCAACAGCGGCGTACCGGCCGGATCTTCGCTGGCGAACAGATTGTCACCCGCCGCGTCGGCCAGGCTGACGTGCATGTGCATGCCGGTGCCGGCGATCTCGGCGAACGGCTTGGCCATGAAGCAGGCCTGCATGCCGTGGGCATGCGCCACCCCCTTGACCAGGCGCTTGTAGCGCACCGCCTGGTCCATCGCCGCCAGTACCGGACCGTGCTCCAGGGTGATCTCGACCTGGCCGGGGGCGTACTCGGAAATCGCCGTGCGTGCCGGAATCCCCTGGGCCTTGCAGGCGGCGTAAAGGTCGCGGAGGAACGGCTCGATCTGCTCCAGTTCGCGCAGGCCGTAGACCTGGGTCTGTCGCGGGCGGCCACCGTCGGCATCCAGCGCCGGCTGCGGGCGCCCTTGCGCGTCGCGCTTCTGGTCGAGCAGGTAGAACTCCAGCTCGCAGGCCATCACCGGGTGATAGCCGTCGGCTTCGAGTTGCTCGATCACCCGCACCAGCAACTGGCGCGGGTCGGCGGGGGTTGCCGGCAGGCCTTCGCTGGGGTGCATGGAAACCTGTACCGCAGCAGTGGGAATCTGCCGCCAGGGCAGGCGCACCAGGCTACCGGGCAACGGGTAGGCGCGGCAGTCGATATCGCCTACGTCCCAGACCAGGCCGGAGTCCTCGACATCCTCGCCGAGGATGGACAGGCCCAGCATGGTGCTCGGCAACGGCCGGCCGCTCTCATACAGCGCCAGCAGTTCCTCGCGATGCAGCAGCTTGCCGCGCGGCACGCCATTGGCGTCGAGGATGAACAGCTCGATCAGTTCGATGTCGGGGTTGTCGGTCAGGAAAGCCTGGGCTTCCTGCACAGCAGCGAAAGTCGTCATATCGCACTCGCTTGCGCCAGTCAGGCGCTCGGTGTCCGCACGGCCCGTTCGATTCTCGAACAGGTTGCACAGGCAGACAATTGGGCATCAGCGGCTGCGGGCATGGCGCAGCCATCGGAATTCAGCGGGTGGGGACGGCGTCCGGTGGGCGCGCGTGGCGGCAGTGCCACAGCGCCCAGAAGGCGAGGATGATCGTCAGCAGCGGGTTGAGCCGCTCCAACAGGCGCCGCCGCGCAGGCGCGCGGTACAGCGGAACATGGACTTGGCAGGCCGAGGAGATCATGGCTTGGCAGCGTCGCACAGGGTTTGACGTGCGTTAAATCGGGTTTTTCATACGCTTGGTTGTGCGCCGGCTAAACAATCAGGCACGCGTTTTCCTGCCGGCAATGCCGTCGACGGGGCGCGCGGCGCGCCCTATGGCTCGGGTCGATAACCCAGTCGCAAACCACCCCAATGCCGGCCCTGCACCATGATCGGCACCGACAGGTCGTGCATCAGTTCGCCGGTATCGCGCATGTAGGTCTGCAACAGCAGGGTCTGCTTGTGGCTGCCGCAACGGATACCGGTGCGGTCGTTGAACAGGCGCTTGCCACGGCTGCGGGTCGCATCCACCGCCGGGTCGCCGCTGGGCGGATGGTTGAACGCGGCGTTGTGGGTGGGCACGTAGCCTTCCGGCGTGGTGGAGATGGCGAAGACCAGCCCCTCGTGGCGTTCGAGCAAGGGTTCCTGCAGGGCCGGCAGCACCTGGTCGGCGTACTGGTCGAAGCGCGTGCGGTACTTCTGCGGTTGGGTACCGGCAATCGGCTGGTAGCGGCGATCGAACAGGTCGTCGAGGCCGATACGTCCGGCCTGCAGGTCCTGCTCGAACTGCGCGGCGATGGCAGCCGCGCCTTCGCGCGCCAGGTCATAGGCCCGCTGGTGATAGTCGTCCAGGCCCACCTCGGCGAGCTGCTCGCTGACCGTCTCGGCCTGGCCGACCAACTGTTCGGCGGCATCGGCCAGTTGCCGCGTCTGTCCCTCGCTGCCCTGCACGTCATCCTGCAGCTGCAACGCGGCGGCCGACAGGCTGGCCAGGCGCTGGTGATTGTCGGCGGTGCCGGCGCTGATCCGCGCCACCTGCTGCTCGACCTCCTCGGCCTGGTCGGCGATGCCATGCAACCGACTGCCGGCGGTCTCGATCTGCTGCGCCGCCTGCTCCAGCTCGCCGCTCTGGCGCTGGATGTGCTCGACCACTGCCGTGCTCTGCTGGCGGATGTCGGCGACCATCTGGCTGACTTCCTCGGTGGCGCTGGCGGTGCGCGCCGCCAGGTTGCGCACCTCATCGGCGACCACGGCGAAACCACGGCCCATCTCACCGGCGCGAGCCGCCTCGATGGCGGCGTTGAGCGCCAGCAGGTTGGTCTGGCTGGCGATGGACTGGATCACCTGGGTGACCTGCTCGATCTGTTCGGTGCGGCTACCGAGGCCGTCGATCAGCTCGCGGCTGGCCAGGGTCTGGGCACTGAGTTGCTGCATGCGGCCGATGGCCTGGTTGAGTTCGGCCTGGCCATCGGCACTGGCCTCACGCACATGCCGGGCCGCCGTCAGGGTCTGCTCGGCACGTGCCGCGCTGTCCTGCTCGGTAAGGGTAATGGCCTCGGCGGCCTGGCTGACCTGCTGCACCGCCGCCAGCTGCGATTGCAGGCGTTCGGCCAGGTGCTTGACCGCGTGGGCGACCCTGGCTGCGGACAACGCGTTGTGACAGGTGTGGCGCGACAGCCCACGGCTCAGCTCGACGAAGTCACCGGTCGGCGCCTTGCGCACCACGGCGGCGGGTTCGTCGCGGCGCTGCCAGGGCCCCAGCCAGGGCCACAGCGCCAGCAGCAGGAAGGACGGCACGCTGACATAAGCGGGCAGTTGCACCTGCTGATAGACCAGCATCAGGCCCGCAAGCCCGATGGCGTGCAGCAGACAGGCGACAGGTGTGCGGATGAAAGCAGCTTGCATGACCGACCTCAGAGTTCTTGTTCTGGTGCGCGGCGAGGCGCTGTAGGCGGACGAAGTCACGGCGGGTTCTCTCCTGGAATATCCCACGCAACCTGGGCAGCAGGCTACGAGGAAGGCAGGCCCGTCGACAAATCAGACGATGCAGACCGGGCACGATGAGCGGATTCGAGCAGGTTGGCAGCGCCGGCACCATCGCACTTTGGTAGCACCATGCCATGAATTTAGCCTGCCCTACCCCACGACGCGATGGCGCTGGACGAAACGCCGGTCGAGCCAGTCCTTGCAACGTCCGTAGAGCTGGCCGCCCGCACTCCAGTCGTGCCAGCCGAGCAGCGCGCCGCCATCGCCCGTGGCGAGCAGTGCCAGGCTCTGCCACTGCGCCCGGTACTGGCGCAGGGGCCGCCCCTGCAAGGCGGCCTGCAGGTTGGCAGCCAGCACGGGCGCCTGGCGCACCGCGAAACGCCCGCTGCGGCGCATGCCATCGAGGCTGGCGCTGTCGCCGACGGCGAACACCTGCGCGTGCGACTCGCACTGCAGGGTCGGCCGGATGGCGATGAAGCCGGCGCTGTCCGTGGCCAGCTGGCTGGCCGTCAGCCAGGGCCAGGGCCGCGCGCCACTGGCCAGCAACAGGCGGCGCCCGCGCCACACGGGCTCGTCGCCACTGAGCAGCCAGTCGTCCTCGATGCGCCCGATCGGACAGTGCTCACGCACCTGCACGCCACGCTGACGCAGATGGCCCAGGGCACGCAGGCGCAGCCCCGGCGACAGCCCGTCGAGCAGCGCGCCGCCGCAGAACAGCGCCAGTGCCGGCACCTTGTCGGCCAGCGCCAGGGACAGCTCCACGCCACCCGCGCCGCCGCCGAGAATCGCCATGCGCCTGGGCTCGGCCTGCCATTGCTGCCAGCCCACCAGCAGCCGCTCGATGGGCCGCGCGGCCAGCACCTGCATGGCATCGCCCTGCTGCGGTGGTATGGCCATGCCGGCACCGACGTTGAGTGACAGCCATTCACCCTGCAGGTCACGGCCATCGGTGAGGCGCAGGCAGCGGCTGTCGGCATCGAGCGAGGCGATCTCGCCCTCGATCAGCTCGACCTTGGCCGCCCGGCACAGCGGCTGCAGCTCCACCCGGCAGTCGGCAGCGCTGAAACGGCCGCTGATCAGCCCCGGCAACATGCCGGCGTACCAGGCCTCGGGGCCGGGGCTGAGCAGGCCGATCCGCCCTGGCGGGCGTTCCACCATGGCCCAACGGCGCAGCACGCCAAGGTGGGCGTGACCGGCTCCGGCCAATATCAGGTCGTACTGGGTCATGTTTTTTTCAATCCGTCGCGGTACTGGCTCGGGGTCTGCCCGGTCCAGCGTTTGAAGGCTCGGCCGAAGCTGCTGCTGTCACTGAAGCCGAGCAGATAGGCAATCTCGCTGATCGAACAGCGCGGGTCACGCATGTGCTGCAGTGCCAGGGCCTGGCGCGTGTCACCGAGCAGCGCCTCGTAGCTGGTGCCCTCCTCGGCCAGGTGGCGCTGCAGGCTGCGCAGGCTCAGGTGCAGGGCCTGGGCGATGCGTTCGGCCGACGGCTCGCCATCTGGCAACTGTGCCTGCAGGAAGTTGCGTACCCGCTCGCTGCAACTGGCCGCCTGCAGTTGTTCCAGGCTGCGCCTGAGCACGGCCTCGTTGTGCTCGGCCAGCTCCGGGTTGCCATCGTCGAGGCGTTGCTCGAAGGCATCCCGCGGAAAGCGCAGCAGGCTTTCCTCGGCCTCGAACTGCACGGGAGCGCGAAACACCGCCTGCCACGGCTCGGGGTCGAGCGGACGCGGGCGCTGCAGCTGCACCAGCAGCGGGGCGAAGTCGCGGCTCAGGCGATTGCGACAACTGCGCACGTAGATCGCGGCGAAGGCGTCCAGCGCCTCCGGTGCCGGCGTCGGGCTGCCAGGCGGGACACGGAAACGAAACTCGTAGGCATCGTCCACCTGGCGCAGCTCCAGCTGCAGGGCATCGCTGACCACCCGGTGATAGCGCACGATGCGCTCGAACATCTCGCGCAGGCTGCTGCTGGCGATCAGCGCATAACCCAGGGCATGGAAGGTGGTCGGGCTGACGAACTGCGAGGTCTTCAGGCCCAGCGCCGGATCATCGCTGGCCGCCACCGCCAGTTGCCACAGACGGGTGGTCACCGACAGCGGGCAACGCGCGTTGGGATCGTCCAGCAGCGCAGGGTCGAGCCCGGCCTCGCGGCACAGCGCGCTGCTGTCCAGGCCAAGGGCATCGAGCTGCTTGCGCAGGGCGCGGGTCCAGCTGGCCAGGGTGGAGGGTTCGGCGGTCATGCAGATTGGCGTATCCGGTAGGCAGGTTGGCGTGCTCGGTCGGGCGCTCTGACGACCGTCACGGCACAGTGAAGTCACAGCCCAATAACAAGAGGATGTCGGCATGTCCCCCTCCCCCGCAAGCCTTAATGATCAGCAACGCGCCGCGCATATCCGCGAGCAGGTGATGGCCCACGGCAATGCACTGCGCCAGCGCTACCCGATCCTGCAGCACCAGGACGCGCTCGGCGCCGCTATTCTCGCCTTCGCCCTGCTCGGCATGCTCGGCTCGGCGGCCCTGTACATCGGCGGCCAGTTGCCCTGGTGGGGGTGCCTGCTGCTCAACGCCTTCTTCGCCTCGCTGACCCACGAGCTGGAGCACGACCTGATCCACTCGATGTACTTCCGCAAGCGCCCCGTGCCGCACAACCTGATGATGGCGCTGGTCTGGCTGGCCCGGCCGAGCACCATCAACCCCTGGGTGCGCCGGCACCTGCACCTGAACCACCACAAGGTGTCCGGCAGCGAGGCGGATACCGAGGAACGTGCCATCACCAACGGCGAACCCTGGGGCATCGCCCGCCTGCTGATGGTCGGCGACAACATGATGAGCTCGCTGATCCGCTGGCTGCGGGCGAAGAATCCGGCGCACCGCCGGCTGATCCTCAGCCGCACGCTGAAGGTCTACGCGCCGCTGGGCCTGCTCAACTGGGCGACCTGGTACCTGTTCCTCGGCTTCCACCTGCTCGACTGGGCCAGCGCCGCCCTCGGTGCCCCCATTGCCTGGTCGGCCACGACCCTGGCGACCATGCAGGTGGTGAACGTCGCCGTGGTGGTGCTGGTCGGCCCCAACGTGCTGCGCACCTTCTGCCTGCACTTCGTCAGCTCCAACATGCACTACTACGGCGATGTCGAACCGGGCAACGTGATCCAGCAGACCCAGGTGCTCAACCCCTGGTGGCTGTGGCCGTTGCAGGCATTCTGCTTCAACTTCGGCAGCAGCCATGCGATCCACCACTTCGTGGTCAAGGAGCCCTTTTACATCCGCCAGCTCAGCGTGCCCTTCGCCCACAGGGTGATGCGCGAGATGGGCGTACGCTTCAACGACTTCGGCACGTTCGCCCGCGCCAATCGCTGGACCCGCCGCGACCAGGCGCAAGCGCAACGCACGCAGGCCGCCTGATTCTCATGCGCGGCGCCCTGTGCGCCGCGACGGGCGGGGGCGTTCTTCCTGGCGGATGAGACTCGCCCCGCAATCATCATCCCGACAGTCGGCTAGAATCCCTCTGCGCCTGACCGTTACCGCACGACAGAACAACGTCCACCGGACTCCGGCGCCCTCGCAGTAGCCATGAGGCGCCCGGATGCTCCGCCCACTTCGTTCATTGATGACCCTGCTCTGCCTGGTCTGCGTCCTGCCGGCCTGGGCGGGCGGCGCGTTGCCGCTGCTCAAGCTCGAGGCGAGCGACCTGGACGAGCCGGTCAGCATCGAACGCAGCCTGCTGCTCGAGGACCCCGGCGCCCAGCTGACCGCAAGCGAGGTGCTGCAACGCATCGCCAGCCAGGGCCGCGAGGTCGAGGGCACACCGCGTATCGGCTACAGCCGCAGCGCCTGGTGGCTCGCCACGCAGGTGCAGGCCCCGGCGGCGGAGCGCCTGCAACTGATCATCGGACAGACCTTCCTCGACGACCTGGAAATCTGGCTGTACGACGGAGAACGGCCACTGGGACCGCTCTACAGTGGTTCGAGCCGGGCATTCAGCGAACGTGGCGAACCCTATCCGCATTTCCTGCTCAACCTGCCGCGCCTGGACGCCGGTGTACACACCCTGCTGCTGCGCGTGCAGAGCCATTCGGCGATCAACCTGCCGCTGCAGCTGGTCGGTGCCGAACAGGGGCAGCAGCTGATCGCCCACAGCTGGCTGCGCAGCGGCCTGCTGATCGGCGCGCTGCTGGCCCTGGCGCTGTTCTACCTGATCCGCTACAGCACGTTGCGCGAGTGGCCGCTGGCCTGTTTCGGCCTGACCTCGCTGAGTACCGCGCTGTACAACGCCAGTATCTACAACCTCGCCGGGCTGCTCTGGCCGCAGTGGCCGATGCTGCCCAAGCTGCTGGTCAACCTGCCCACCGCCGGCATGATGATCTTCAGCTCGCTGTTCATCGCCAGCGCCCTCGGCCTGCGCCTGAAGCGCCTGCGCTGGCTGCGCGACGCGCTGTTCGCCGCCAGCCTGCTGGTCAGCGTCGGCGGCCTGCTGGTGGATCATCCGCGCGCCTATGAGGTGCTGAACCTGCTGATCCTTGCCACCGGCCTGTACCAGTTGCTGCTCCTGGTCATCGGCGTCCGCCAGCGCCGCCCTTACGCGCCCGGCTACCTGCTGTGCTGGAGCGCGGCCCTGACCCTGATGCTGCTGGTGCCGCTGGGCCGCGCCGGGCTGGTCCCGCTGCCGGCGGGCTTCTACGCCATGTACGCCTACCTGCCGGCCCTGAGCATGCTGCTGTTCGGCGCCCTGCTGGACAAACAGCTGGAGCGCGTACGCCGCGTGCTGCTGAGCAGCCAGGCCCAGGCCATCGACAACCTGGAACAGTACCAGGCGCTGTTCCGCCACAGCGGCGAAGGCATCTTCCGCTGCCGCCGCGACGGCAGGCTGCTGGAAGCCAATCCGAGCCTGGCTCGCCTGCTGGGCCGCGAGGCACTGCCGGCCAACCTCGACGCACTCGCCCTGCCGAGCCTGGTGGGCGAGACGCAGTGGCACGAGCTGCTCTCGCAGCTGGACGCGCGAAGCGGCACCGCCAGCTGCGAATGCCAGCTGTACGACCTCGAACAGCGCCCGCGCTGGGTGTACCTGTCGCTGCACCTGCGCCCGCATCAGGATTGCATCGAGGGCATCGTGGTCGACCTCAGCGAGCGCCGTGCGCTGGAAGAGCGCCTGCAGCAACTGGCCGCACATGACGCGCTGACCGGCCTGCTCAACCGCCGCGAACTGGAACGACTGCTCGCGGAAACCCTCGGCGGCACCGCCAAGCGCCGCTTCAGTCACCTGCTGTTGCTGGGGCTGGACCGCTTCAAGCAGGTCAACGACCTCTGTGGCCATTCCGCCGGCGATCAGTTGCTCAGGCAGCTCGCCAGCCAACTGCTGCATCAGCTGCCACGGCATGCCGAGCTGGCCCGCGTTGGCGGCGACGAGTTCGCCGTCCTGCTGCGCGAGGTGGACGACGAAGCCGCGCTGGAGCAGGCCGAACAGTTGCGCCGCAGCGTCGAGCAGTTCGTCTTCACCTGGCAGGGACGGCCATTCCGCCTGCACGCCAGCATCGGCATGCTGGCACTCGGCTCCGGGGTGAGCGACTGGGAGACCGCACTGAACTGGGCCACCAGCGCCAGCCAGCTGGCCAAGCACCAGGGGCGCAACCGCGTGCAGCAGTTCAACCCGGCCGATGGCGCCCTGCTCGAGCACCAGCGCCAGCTGCAGTGGATAACCCGCCTGCGCGAGGCCACCGAGCGCGGTCATTTCGAGCTGTTCTTCCAGCCGGTACAGGCGCTGCAGCAGGCCTCCAGCGGCCTGCACTACGAAGTGCTGCTGCGCTACCGCGACCCGCACAACGGCGACTGGATCAGCCCCGCGCAGTTTCTCGACGCCGCGGCGCGCTATGACTTCCTCGGCGCCATCGATCGCTGGGTGATCCAGCACCTGTGCGCCTGGCTGGCGGCCAATCCACGCCATCTGGCGCAGCTGGCCCAGGTCAACGTCAACCTCAGCGCCAGTTCACTGCTCGACAGCGGCTTCCACCGTTTGCTGCAGGACGAGCTGCAGCGCCACGGCCTGCCGCCCAGCAAGCTGTGCATCGAGGTCACGGAAATGGTCGCCCTGGGTGAACTGGGCGTTTCCGCGCAGTGGATCGAACAGCTGCGCGGCAAGGGTCTGAAGGTCGCTCTGGACGATTTCGGCAGCGGCTTCGCCTCCTACGCCTACCTGCGCCACCTACCGCTGGACATCCTCAAGATCGACGGCAGCTTCATCAGCGGGATCGAGCGCGACCCGATCAACCAGGCCATGGTCGGCTCGATGCGCCAGATCGCCGGCCAGCTCGGCCTGCTCACCGTCGCCGAGTTCGTCGAGACCCAGGCCAGCCTGGACTGCCTGCGCCGCCTCGGCATCGACTACGCACAGGGCTATTTCGTCGGCCGCCCGCAACCGCTGCACCTGCTGGCCGACGATGTCCGCCATCACGACACTCAGGACGCCTGATAGAGCTCCACCGGCACCTGCTCCAGCAACGCCACGTTCAGGCGCAGCATACGCACGCAACGGGCCTCGGCCAGGCTGGCCGGCAGGGCGTTGGCCGGCAGCGCCAGCAGCAGGCCGCTGAGGTTGAGCACCAGCGCCTCGCGGGAGAACACGCCGCTGCCCAGGCCATAGAACGCCGCGATCAGCTCGCGCAGGCCGAACGGCAGGCGCCAGCGGATACGCAGGGCGGAGCCGAAACTCGCCGCACGGCGCTGCATGGCATCGTCGATCTGCGCATTGCTCAGCTCGCCACCGGCCTCCTGCCAGTCCTGCAGGCTGCGCAGCAGGGCCAGCTCGCCGAGGTTGTGCAGCAGGCCCGCCGTGTAGCACAGCTCGGCGTCCAGCTTCAGCTCGGTCGCCAGCCAGCGCGCCAGCTCGGCGCTGCGCCTGGCCCGTTGCCAGGTCTGCGCGGCCAGTTCGGCCAGGCGCGCATCGCGCAACTGGGCATTGCGCTGCAGCGCCAGTCCCAGCACCAGGTTGAGCGTGCGCGCCACGCCCAGGCGTTGCAGCGCCTGCGCCAGGGTGTGACAGGGCATGCCCTGGTGCTGCGCCGCCGTGCTGGCGGCAGCGATCAGCAGAGCGGTGATCTGCGGATCGGCGCCGAATACCGCCGCCAGCTCGCCCAGGTCCTGCTCACCCGCCTGCAAGCCCTGGCTGACAGCATTGCGCACATCGCTGAGCAACGGCGCCCCCTGGCCCTCCTCGCGCACCGTGTCGAGAAAGTCCCGCAGCTCGCTGAGCAGCAGCGGCTGCCGCGACTGCGGCTCACCGCTGGCGACCGGCAACAACCCGCGCAAGCGCTGGCGCAGGCTTTCGGCATTGAAGGGCTTGGCCAGGTAGGCACTGGGCGCCAGCGGGCGTGCGGCGCGCACGCTGCTGGCATCGAGACGACCGCTGATCAGGACGAAGGGCAGTGCCGGCGTACGCGGATGGCGCCGCAGCTGACGCAGCAGCTCGACACCGTCGAGCCCGGGCAATTCGCCGTCGGCGATCACCAGATCGGGCAGCCGCCGCTTGCAGCGGGCCAGAGCGGTCTGGCCGTCGCTGACCTGCAGCACGCGCGCATCGCCCCGGACATCGAGCACCAGTTGCTGCAGCAGGTTGGAAGTCCAGGGGTCGGCCTCGGCGATTAGAACTTCCACGGGATGTGCTGAGGCGGTCATGCGACTCTCTGGACGGGAACGAAGGGAGGTTGCCGGGCCGGAGAAAGCTGCACGATGCGTCAGTTTCAGGCCAGAGGCCGCAGTCTAAACCGCCGCCTGGGCTGTCGTCAGCCGGCACGGGCCGGCACCCGCCGGGAATGCCTGAGACCTATTGCCGCACGCAGAAACGAAAAAGCCCGCCGGAAGGGCGGGCTTTTTCGACGGAAGGCCGATCAATTACTTGATCTTGGCTTCCTTGTAGATCACGTGCTTGCGTACGACCGGATCGAATTTCTTGATTTCGATCTTGTCGGGGGTGGTGCGCTTGTTCTTGTCGGTGGTGTAGAAGTGGCCGGTACCGGCGCTGGACACCAAACGGATCAGTTCACGCATGACTCTCTCCTTAAACCTTTTCGCCGCGAGCGCGCAGCTCAGCCAGCACTACGTCGATGCCACGCTTGTCGATGACACGCATGCCCTTGGCAGATACGCGCAGACGTACGAAGCGCTTCTCGGACTCGACCCAGAAGCGATGGTGCTGCAGGTTCGGCAGGAAACGACGACGGGTTTTGTTGTTTGCGTGGGAAATGTTGTTCCCGGTTACCGGACCCTTACCGGTAACTTGACAGACTCTCGACATGCCTCAGCCCTCTAAAACCACATGCCCAACCCGGCATGGGTTGGCCGCTTAAACTCAATGTCATTGGCGCTCAGCGCCGCGTTTCTCGAGGGTCTTACCGGGCGCACTGAATAGCGCAAGAACCGGGCCCCTAGAAAAGAGCGCTGCTTTATACCAGAAAGCCCTGGGGGCAACAAGGGAAAGCGCAGGATAAAAAGTCAGGGCGCACCCGCGAACGGCCCTGGGGCCGAGCCTTCGGGGCATTATCCACATTTGACCGCTCGTCGCCTCACCGAGGTATTCAGCACCCGGCAAATCGACTAGGGTTGCAAGCTTGTCATCCACGCCAGGAATGGAGCCAACCATGCGCCTGCTGCTCGCCACTCTGCTGTGCACCCCGATCCTTGCCCAGGCCGCGACCCTCAGCGTGTGCACCGAAGCCAGCCCGGAAGGTTTCGACGTGGTGCAGTACAACTCGCTGACCACCACCAATGCATCGGCCGACATGCTGATGAACCGCCTGGTGGAGTTCGACGCCGTGCAGGGCAAGCTGCTGCCGAGCCTGGCGCGCAGCTGGTCGATCTCGGCGGACGGCCTGGTCTACGACTTCCAGTTGCGCGATGACGTGCATTTTCACCACAGCGCCGCCTTCACTCCCAGCCGCAACCTCGATGCCCGGGACGTGGTATTCAGCTTCCAGCGCATGCTCGACGACCAGCATCCCTGGCACGCGGTCGCCGTCAGCGGCTATCCGCATGCGCAATCGATGCAGTGGCCGAGCCTGATCGCCAGGGTCGAGGCGCCGGACGCACACAGCGTGCGCATCACCCTGAGCCGCCGCGACGCCACCTTCCTGGCCACCCTGAGCATGGGCTTCGCCTCCATCTACCCGGCGGAATATGCCGAGCAACTGCTGGCGGCGGGCACACCGGAGAAGCTCAACAGCGCGCCCATCGGCACCGGCCCCTTCGTCTTCGAACGCTTCCAGAAGGACGCCGCCGTGCGCTACCGCGCCAACCCGGAATATTTTGCCGGCAAGCCCGCCATGGACCGGGTGATCTTCGCCATCACCCCGGACAGCAACGTGCGCCTGCAGAAGCTGCGCCGCGGCGAATGCCAGATCGCCCTGTCGCCGAAGCCTCAGGACGTCCAGGCCATCGCCGGCGACGCCAAGCTCAAGAGCACCCAGACCGCCGCATTCATGACCGCCTTCGTCGGCATCAACAGCCAGCACCCGCCGCTGGACAAACCGCAGGTCCGCCAGGCGATCAACCTGGCGTTCGACAAGGCCAGCTACGTCAAGGCCGTGTTCGAAGGCAGCGCCGAGCCGGCCAACGGCCCCTACCCGCCGAACACCTGGAGCTACGCCCGCGAGCTGCCCGGCTACGCCCATGAGCCGGAGCGCGCCCGTGCCCTGCTGGCCGAAGCCGGCCTGGCGGACGGCTTCAAGACCACCATCTGGACCCGCCCGAGCGGCAGCCTGCTCAACCCCAACCCCAGCCTCGGCGCCCAGCTACTGCAGGCGGATCTGGCCAAGGTCGGCATCGACGCCGAAATCCGCGTGATCGAATGGGGCGAGCTGATCCGCCGTGCCAAGGCCGGCGAGCACGATCTGCTGTTCATGGGCTGGGCCGGCGACAACGGCGATCCGGACAACTTCCTCACCCCGCAATTCGCCTGCGCCTCGGTCGAGTCCGGCCTCAACTTCGCGCGCTACTGCGACAAGGACCTGGACCAGCTGATCGCCGACGGCAAGACCCACAGCGACCAGGCCGAACGCAGCCGCCTCTATCACCAGGCGCAGGCGATCATCCAGCAGCAGGCGCTGTGGCTGCCGCTGGCCCACCCCACGGCCTTCGCCCTGCTCGACGCCAAGGTCGAGGGCTACCGGGTCAGCCCGTTCGGTCGCCAGGACTTCGCCAGGGTCAGCCTGGCCCGCTGACCGGCCAGGCTACATCCACCCCTGCTCGGCCATCGACAGCGGCTCGCCGTCGCCGACGATGAAGTGGTCGAGCACCCGCACCTCCACCAGCGCCAGCGCGTCCTTGAGGCGCCGGGTCAGCACACGGTCGGCCTGGCTGGGATCGGAAACGCCAGACGGGTGATTGTGGGTGAGAATGACCGCCGCCGCGTTGTTGGCCAGCGCACGCCTGACCACCTGCCGGGGGTGGACGCTGGCGCTGTCGATGCCGCCACGGAACAGCACCTCGAACGCCAGCACGCGATGCTTGGCATCGAGGAACAGGCAGCCGAACACCTCGTGCAACTCGTGGCGCAACTGCGCCTTGAGGTAGTCGCGCACCACCTGCGGACTCTCCAGCGCCGAATCACGGCGTAGACGCTCGGCCAGATGCCGCCTGGCCATCTCCAGCACCGCCTGCAGCTGCGCGTACTTGGCCGGCCCCAGGCCGAGGTGCTGACTGAAGTCAGGCAACTCCGCCTCCAGCAAGGCCCGCAGGCTGCCGAACTCGGCAAGCAGGCGCCGCGCCAGGTCCACCGCACTGCAGCCGGCAACCCCCGTGCGCAGGAAGATCGCCAGCAGTTCGGCATCGGTCAGCGCAGCAGCGCCCTGCTCCAGCAATTTCTCCCGCGGACGCTCCGCCGCGGGCCAGTCGCGAATGCTCATCGAACACCTCCATGTCGAGCCAGGCGCCCGCTGTTCCGCTGCGGGCGCTGTGCTATCGTAGCCCATCTTTTTACACGGGACCGGCCTGGGGAGGCGTTGGTCACGTGGCGCACATCCACCGGTATATAAAAGGCAAGCCTATGCAGCGGCTGTATCGCAAACGCATCATCGTCGGCGTGGGGGGCGGTATTGCCGCCTACAAGAGCGCCGAGCTGGTTCGCCGACTCAAGGATCAGGGCGCCGAAGTCCGCGTGGTGATGACCCAGGGCGGCCGCGAGTTCATCACGCCGCTGACCCTGCAGGCGCTTTCCGGGCACCCCGTCCATCTCGACCTGCTCGACCCGGCCGCCGAAGCGGCGATGGGCCATATCGAACTGGCACGCTGGGCCGACCTGATCCTCATCGCCCCGGCCACCGCCGACCTCATGGCCCGCCTGGCCCAGGGCATCGCCAACGACCTGCTGACCACCCTGGTGCTGGCCACCGACGCCCCGATCGCCCTGGCGCCGGCGATGAATCAGGCGATGTGGCGCGACGCCGCCACCCAGGCCAATCTCGACCTGCTGCAACAGCGCGGCATGCGCCTGTTCGGCCCCGCATCCGGCAGCCAGGCCTGCGGTGACGTCGGCCTGGGCCGCATGCTGGAACCGAACGACCTCGCCAACCTGGCCGCCGACTGCTTCGAGCGTCAGGCGCTGGACGGCCTGCACATCCTGATCACCGCCGGCCCGACCCAGGAAAACATCGACCCGGTGCGTTACATCACCAACCACAGCTCCGGCAAGATGGGCTTCGCCCTGGCCGAGGCCGCCGCCGAAGCCGGCGCCAGGGTCACCCTGGTCAGCGGCCCGGTGCACCTGCCGACGCCGGACCGGGTCAGCCGGATCGATGTGGTCAGTGCCCGCGACATGCTTGCCGCCTGCGAAGCTGCGATGCCCTGCGACGTGCTGATCGCCGCCGCCGCCGTGGCCGATTACCGCCCGGAAGTGGTCGCGCAGCACAAATTGAAGAAAGACCCCAGCAGTGGCGAGGGGATGCTCCTGCAAATGGTGCGCAACCCGGATATCCTCGCCACCATCGCAGGTCGCGACGACCGCCCGTTCAGCGTGGGCTTCGCCGCGGAAACCGAGAACCTGCTCGAATACGCCTCGCGCAAGCTGCGCGACAAGAATCTCGACCTGATCGTCGCCAACGATGTGGCCAACCCCAGCATCGGCTTCAATAGTGAAGAGAACGCCATCACCGTGATCGACCGCGAGCTGCAGCAAACCAGCTTTGCCCAGACCAGCAAGGGCAAGATCGCCCGCCAGTTGATCACACTCATCGCCGACCGTTTGAACAAGAACTGACCATGCACGCTCTGCAAGCCAAGATCCTCGATCCTCGCCTCGGCCAGGAATTCCCCCTGCCGCAATACGCCACCCCGGGCTCCGCCGGCCTCGACCTGCGCGCCATGCTCAAGGAGGACATCGTCCTCGAGCCGGGCCAGACCGTCCTGATCCCGACCGGCCTGTCGATCTACATCGGTGACCCGGGCCTGGCCGCGATGATCCTGCCGCGCTCGGGCCTGGGCCACAAGCACGGCATCGTGCTGGGCAACCTGGTCGGCCTGATCGACTCGGACTACCAGGGCGAGCTGATGGTGTCGTGCTGGAACCGCGGCCAGACGCCGTTCACCATCGCCATCGGCGAGCGTATCGCGCAGCTGGTGCTGGTGCCTGTGGTGCAGGCGCACTTCGAGCTGGTCGAGCAGTTCGACGAAACCCAACGCGGCTCGGGCGGCTTCGGCCACTCCGGCAGCCACTGACCCTTTCCCACAGGACGATCCGCCGAGGAGCACCCACGTGAAACTCTTCAAGCGCAACGCCAAGGAAGCCGACACCTCCGCCGCCATCGTGCCGGAGAAGACCAGGAGCAAGGCGCCGGCGCCGGCCCTGGGCCCATTGCTGCCCGGCTTGCTGGCCACGCTGATCGGCGTGGGCGCCGGCGGCGCGCTGCTCTGGTTCGTCCAGAGCAGCGGTGACCAGGCCCGCCAGGCCGAGCAGACCCAGGCCATCGGCAGCAGCCAGGCCGCTGCGGTGCAGCAGGCACTCAAGCAGATGCAGGCCGACAGCCTGTCCGCTGCGCGCAACCCCGAGCTGCTGCAGGCCCTGCAGAGCGGCGACAGCCTGCAGGTCAGCGAAGCCGAACGGCGCCTGGGCTACTGGGACGGCGTCATCGATGCCCATCTCAACCGGCGTGGCGAAGCCGTGCAAAACACCAGCCGCGCAGCCCCCATGAACTTCGCCGGGCTGGACATGCTGCGCCGCGCCGAGAGCGGCCAGCAACCCGCCATCGAAGCCTATCGGGTCGGCCAGCGCTGGCTGGCCTACAGCGCGGCAACCTTGCGCATGAGCGAGACCCAGCCGGCCCAGGGCACCCTGCTGCTGGCGTTCGATCTGCAACGCCTGCTCGCGGCACTGCCGCCGCTGCCGGCCGAGTATGGCCAGTTGCAGCTGGTGCAGCAGTTCGCCAACACCCCGGCGCAGGTGCTGCTGCAGCGTGGCCAGCCGGGCAACGGCAACGCCCAGACCTTCGCCACCGGCAATCCCTACTGGAAAGTCACCTTCACCCCCGGCCCAGGCCTGGTGCAGGGCAGCATTCCTCCGCTGATGCTGGCCCTGGCCGCCCTGCTCGCCCTCGGCGGCGCGGTCATCGGCCTGATCCTGGTACGCGGCGGCCTGCAACGCCAGGTCAACGGCGACGCCAGGCAACTCGGGCAAATGCTCAAAGAACTCTCCGCCGGCAAAAACGTCAAAGCCTTCAGCCTCAGCGTGCCAGCACTCGATGCCCTGGCTCAGAGCCTGGCCCGGCTGCCGCGTCGCAGCAGCCCTGAAGGCAGTACCACACCCGCTAAAGGAACAGCTGCGGCTCCCGCCGCTCCGCCCGCTGCCAAGCCCGCCGAGTTGGTCGACCCGCTGTTCCAGGACACCGATATCCTCGATATCGACATTCTCGACGAAGACCAGGATCTCCTGGGACTGGAGCAGAACCCCGCAATGACGACTAGCCAAAGCGCCCCGAAACTCCCCGCCGACATCTTCCGCGCCTACGACATCCGTGGCGTGGTGGGTGACACCCTGACCGCCGAGTACGCCTACTGGATCGGCCGTGCCATCGGCTCGCAGAGCCTGGCCCAGGGCGAACCCAAGGTCATCGTCGGCCGTGACGGCCGCCTCTCCGGCCCGGAACTGCTGCAACAGCTGGTACAAGGCCTGCTCGACTGCGGCTGCGAAGTGACCGATATCGGCATGGTGCCGACCCCGGTGGTGTATTTCGCCGCCAACGTGCTGGAAGGGCGTTCCGCCGTGATGCTCACCGGCAGCCACAACCCGCCGGACTACAACGGCTTCAAGATCATCATCGCTGGCGACACCCTGGCCAACGAGCAGATCCAGGCACTGAAGACCCGCCTGGACGACAACGACCTGGCCAGCGGCGTGGGCAGCGTGCAGCAGGTCGACGTGCTGCAGCGCTACTTCAAGACCATCCGTGACGACATCGCCCTGGCCAAGCCGCTGCGCGTGGTGGTCGACTGCGGTAACGGCGCGGCCGGCGTGATCGCCCCGCAACTGATCGAAGCCCTCGGCTGCAGCGTGATCCCGCTGTACTGCGAAGTGGACGGCACCTTCCCCAACCACCACCCGGACCCGGGCAAGCCGGAGAACCTCAAGGACCTGATCGCCCGCGTGAAAGCGGAAAACGCCGATCTCGGCCTGGCCTTCGATGGCGATGGCGACCGCGTTGGCGTGGTCACCAATACCGGCAACATCGTCTACCCCGACCGCCTGCTGATGCTATTCGCCAAGGACGTGGTATCGCGCAACCCGGGCGCCGACATCATCTTCGACGTCAAGTGCACCCGTCGCCTGACCCCGCTGATCAGCGGCTATGGCGGTCGTCCGGTGATGTGGAAAACCGGCCACTCGCTGATCAAGAAGAAGATGAAGGAAACCGGCGCCCTGCTCGCCGGCGAGATGAGCGGCCACATCTTCTTCAAGGAGCGCTGGTTCGGTTTCGACGACGGCATCTACAGCGCCGCGCGCCTGCTGGAAATCCTCAGCCTCGACAAGCGCGAAGCCGAGCTGGTGTTCAGCGCCTTCCCGAGCGACATCTCCACGCCGGAAATCAACATCCAGGTGACCGAACAGAGCAAGTTCCCGCTGATCGAGCGCCTGCAGCGTGAAGGCCAGTGGGGCGAAGCCAATCTCACCAGCATCGATGGCGTGCGCGTCGACTATCCCAAGGGCTGGGGCCTGATCCGCGCCTCCAACACCACGCCGGTGCTGGTGCTGCGCTTCGAGGCCGACACCCAGGAAGAGCTGGAGCGGATTCAGGATGTGTTCCGCAACCAGCTGCACAAGGTCGCCCCCGACCTGCAACTGCCCTTTTGATCGATTAGTTCCAGGAGCCCCCGCATGACCCTCGAGCGTGACGCCGCCGCCCAGGTTGCCAAGGTACTGTCCGAAGCCCTGCCCTATATCCGCCGCTTCGTCGGCAAGACCCTGGTGATCAAGTACGGCGGCAACGCCATGGAAAGCGAGGAGCTCAAGCAGGGGTTCGCCCGGGACATCGTGCTGATGAAGGCCGTCGGCATCAACCCGGTGGTCGTGCACGGCGGCGGCCCGCAGATCGGCGACCTGCTCAAGCGCCTGTCCATCGAGAGCCACTTCATCGACGGCATGCGCGTCACCGACACCGCGACCATGGACGTGGTGGAAATGGTCCTAGGCGGCCAGGTCAACAAGAGCATCGTCAACCTGATCAACCAGCATGGCGGCAGCGCCATCGGCCTGACCGGCAAGGACGCCTGCCTGATCCGCGCGCGCAAGCTCAAGGTCAGCCGCCAGACCCCGGAGATGACCCAGCCGGAGATCATCGATATCGGTCATGTCGGCGAGGTCACCGGGGTCAACACCGACCTGCTGAACATGCTGGTCAAGGGTGACTTCATCCCGGTCATCGCGCCCATCGGCGTCGGCCCGGACGGCGAGTCCTACAACATCAATGCCGACCTGGTGGCCGGCAAGGTGGCCGAGGCGCTGAAAGCCGAGAAGCTGATGCTGCTGACCAACATCGCCGGCCTGATGAACAAGCAGGGCGACGTGCTCACCGGCCTGACCACCGAGCAGGTCAACGAACTGATTGCCGACGGCACCATCTACGGCGGCATGCTGCCGAAGATCAAGTGCGCCCTGGAGGCGGTGCAGGGTGGTGTGACCAGCTCGCACATCATCGATGGCCGCGTACCGAATGCCGTGTTGCTGGAGATCTTCACCGATATCGGCAACGGCACCATGATCAGCAACCGCAAGCGCCCCTGAAAGCCAGCCGCGCTCGCGGCTTGCTGATGCCCCTCTCCTGCTTGCGGGAGAGGGTGTCCATAGGTCGGGGTCAGGCAGGCAGCACGCCCTGGCAGCCCTGAAGCGGCATCGCCACAGGTTTCGATTAACCCCACAGGGGCACGGGAAACCTCAGCGCCTACGGCTTGCTCTGCGGCTCGCCGAACAGCTCGGCCAGGCGTGCACGATCCGCGGCGAAACCGGCTTCGGCGCGGCCACGCGCCTCCTTGTAGCGGGCAATGTCGCGCTGCAGCCGCTGCTGCTCTTCCTTGAGGTTGTTGATCTGCGCCAGCAGGTTTTCCGGCACCTGCCGGCCTGCACGCTCGTGCTCGGCGGCCTGGCTCTGCAGGTTGGCCTGCTGCGTGCGCACCGACTGCAGATTGCCGCGCGCCACGTTGGTGACACTGTCGAGCTCCGCCAGCTTGCGCTCGCGGGCACGGTCGACGTCGTTGAGGTTGGTATAGAGGCGCAGCAGCTTCGCGTCATTGCTGGCGCGCACCTTCTCGGCCTGCATGCGGGCGAACTCTTCGGCCGTCGGCGCCGGCGGAATCACCCGCACCACACGTCCCTGGTCGTTCAGCACCTCGTAGCCCTTGCCGATGAATTCGGGCGGCACGCCCTGACGGCTGAGCACCGTGACACCCTTGTCGTCGACGTAGCGGTAAAGCTCGGCAGCCACTCCGGACAGCGGCAGTAGCAAGCTCAACAGCAGCGTACAGCGGGTCAGGAGCGGTGCAGACATAGAACGACCTTGTGCTAGGGCTAGATTCCGTACTCGGCGCGATAGGCTTCGACAGCCGGGAGATATTGCTTCAGTTCAGCATCCCCTGCCAGATATTCCAGTACCTGTTGTAGTGACACGATGCTCACTACCGGCATGGCGAAGTCGCGTTCGACCTCCTGGATCGCAGAAAGCTCGCCCTGGCCACGCTCCTGGCGGTTCAGCGCGATCAGCGTACCGGCCGCCTGGGCGCCCTGGCCCTGGATGATCTGCATCACTTCGCGGATGGCGGTGCCGGCGGTGATCACGTCGTCGACGATCAGCACCCGCCCTTCCAGCGGCGCACCGACCAGCGTGCCACCCTCGCCATGATCCTTGGCTTCCTTGCGGTTGAAGCACCAGGGCAGATCACGGCCATGATGCTCGGCCAGCGCGACCGCCGTGGTCGCGGCCAGCGGAATACCCTTGTAGGCCGGGCCGAACAGCACGTCGAAATCGATGCCGCTGTCGACGATGGCCGCCGCATAGAAGCGCCCGAGCTGGGCCAGGGCCAGGCCGCTGTCGAACAGGCCGGCATTGAAGAAATAAGGACTGGTGCGCCCGGATTTGAGAGTGAACTGGCCGAAACGCAGAACACCGCGTTCGATGGCAAAGCGAATGAAATCACGCTGGTACGTTTGCATGAAAAGTCCCGGACGGCACGGATTTAGCTAAATGAGGTGAGCTCGGGTATCATACACGCACGTGTTTTTGGGGGCCATTTATGCGGATCATCAGTGTGAACGTGAATGGTATTCAGGCTGCGGCCGAGCGTGGATTGCTCAGCTGGCTGCAAGCCCAGAATGCCGACGTGATCTGCCTGCAAGACACCCGTGCCTCCGCCTTTGAACTGGACGACCAAGCCTTCCAACTGGATGGTTATTTCCTCTATGCATGCGACGGTGAAGTGCCCAGCCAAGGTGGCGTGGCGCTTTATTCGCGGTTGCAACCCAAGGCGGTGATCAGCGGCCTCGGCTTTGAAATGGCCGATCGCTACGGGCGCTACCTGCAGGCCGATTTCGACAAGGTAAGTATTGCCACCCTGCTCCTGCCTTCGGGTCGGGACGGGGACGAGAGCTTGAATCAGAAATTCAAGTTCATGGACGACTTCACCCATTATCTGGACAAGCAACGCCGCAAGCGCCGCGAGTACATCTACTGCGGTTCACTGCATGTCGCTCACCAGAAGCTGGACGTGAAGAACTGGCGCGACTGCCAGCAGACTCCCGGTTTCCTTGCGCCCGAGCGCGCCTGGATGGACGAGGTGATCGGCACCATGGGCTACGTCGATGCCCTGCGTGAAGTCAGCCGCGAAGGCGATCAGTTCAGCTGGTGGCCGGACAACGAACAGGCGGAGATGCTCAACCTGGGCTATCGCTTCGACTACCAGCTGCTGACCCCGGGCATGCGTCGCAGCGTACGCAGCGCGCGCCTGCCGCGCCAGCCGCGCTTCTCCCAGCATGCGCCGCTGATCGTCGACTACGACTGGATTCTCAGCGTCTGAGCGCAAGGCATGAAAAAGCCGGCATTTAGCCGGCTTTTTGCTGCGTGCTCGCCTACTTCACCAGGCGCCAGCTGAAGGGATAGCGGTAGGACTGCCCCTCGTTGGCCTTGATCCCGGCGATGATGGTCAGCACCAGGGCGGCCAGCCCCAGCAGCATGAGCAGCGGGAAGCCGATCACCACCACCATCAGGATGAAGCACACCACGGCGGCCAGGGCGACGCTGATCTGGAAGTTCAGCGCCTCCTTGCCCTGCTCATCGACGAACGGGTCCAGGTCCTTCTTCACCTGCCAGAGGATCAGCGGGCCGAGCAGATTGCCGAAGGGGAACACCAGCCCGAGAAATGCGGCGAAGTGACAGAACATCGCCCACTGACGGGCCTCCTGACTGGGGGTCGGAAGCGGATTCTGCAGTTCATCGTTCATCTGGGTGCTCCTTGCTCGGAAAGATCAGTCGGCCAGCGCGGCTTTCTGCAGCTCGAAGATTTCATTCATGCCCTTCTGCGCCAGGGCCAGCATGGCATTGAACTCGTCCGGCTGGAAAGGCGCGCCTTCGGCGGTGCCCTGCACCTCGATGAAGCCGCCCGCGTCGGTCATCACCACGTTGAGGTCGGTCTCGGCGGCCGAGTCTTCCAGGTAGTCTAGGTCCAGCACCGGCTCGCCCTGGTAGATGCCGACCGACACCGCGGCGATCATCTGCTTGAGCGGCTCGCCCTTCAGCGAGCCACGCTTCTTCAGCACCTTCAGCGCATCGATCAGCGCCACCATGGAACCGGTGATCGAGGCGGTACGCGTACCACCGTCGGCCTGGATCACGTCGCAATCGACGTACAGGGTGTTCTCACCCAGCTTGCTCATGTCCAGCGCGGCGCGCAGCGAGCGGCCGATCAGGCGCTGGATTTCCAGGGTACGGCCGCCCTGCTTGCCACGGCTGGCCTCGCGCTGGTTACGGTCGCCGGTGGCGCGCGGCAGCATGCCGTACTCGGCGGTCAGCCAGCCCTGGCCCTGCCCCTTGAGGAAGCGCGGCACGCCCGACTCGACGCTGACGGTGCAGATCACCTTGGTATCGCCGAACTCGACCAGCACCGAGCCTTCGGCGTGCTTGGTGTAGTTGCGGGTGATGCGAATCGAGCGCAACTGATCGGCGGCGCGGCCACTGGGACGTTTCATCGAGCGATACCTACTTCATTAAGTGAAAACAGCACGCATTATAGGGGGCCGCAGAGCAGGACGACATGCCGAATTGGCAGCGGCAGACGGCAGGCCCGCCCCGGCGGATCAGCCGGGCATGAAATGGGCACGCCCCCTGGGCTACAATCCTGCGTTTTTCGAGCCGAATCCCGCGAGGTACTCCCATGGTTCACAGCATGACGGCCTTTGCCCGCAACGAGCAGGCGACCGCCCACGGCACCCTGAGCTGGGAACTGCGCTCGGTCAATCATCGCTACCTGGAGCCGCACCTGCGCCTGCCGGAAGCCTTCCGCGACCTCGAAGGCGCCGTGCGCGAGGCGCTGCGCCAGGGGCTGTCGCGCGGCAAGGTGGAATGCACCCTGCGCTTCGCCGAAGAGGCGACCGACAAGCAGCTGCAGGTCGACAGCGAGCGCGCACGCCAGCTGATCGCCGCTGCGGAGCAGGTCGCCGCGCTGATCCAGCAGCCCGCCCCGCTCAACCCGCTGGAAGTGCTGGCCTGGCCCGGCGTGCTGGTCGCCGACTCGGCCGACCCGCAGGCCCTCAACGCCGCCGCCCTCAGCCTGTTCGCCGAAGCCCTCGGCGAACTCAAGGCCGGCCGTGCCCGCGAGGGCGCCGAACTGGCCAAGCTGCTGGCTGATCGCCTCGACGCCATTCTCGACGAGGTCGCCGCCCTGCGCGAACTGGTCCCGCAGATGCTCGCCGGCCAGCGCGCCAAGATCGAGACGCGCTTCGCCGAGATGCAGGCCGAGCTCGACCCGCAACGCCTGGAACAGGAACTGGTGCTGCTGGCGCAGAAGAGCGACGTTGCCGAAGAGCTCGACCGTCTCAGCACCCACGTCAGCGAAGTGCGCCGCGTACTCAAGGCCGGCGGCGCTGCCGGGCGACGCCTGGACTTCCTGATGCAGGAACTCAACCGCGAAGCCAACACCCTCGGCTCCAAGGCCTTCGACCCGCGCAGCACGCAGGCTGCGGTGAACCTGAAGGTGCTCATCGAGCAGATGCGCGAGCAGGTGCAGAATATCGAGTAACGTCAGCCATACGGCTGCTATCTTTCGTTCAACGCTTTTCCCAGGATCGCTTTCATGGCCACCACCGGCACCCTCTACATCGTTTCCGCACCCTCCGGCGCCGGCAAGACCAGCCTGGTCAAGGCCCTGATCGACAGCGAGGTGCAGATTCGCGTCTCGGTTTCGCACACCACCCGCGCCATGCGCCCGGGCGAGCAGGACGGGGTGAACTATCACTTCGTCGAGCATGCCCAGTTCACTGCCATGATCGAGCGCAGCGAGTTTCTCGAACACGCCCAGGTCTTCGACAACTTCTACGGCACCTCGCAGAAGTGGGTCGAGCAGACCCTGGCCGAGGGCTTCGACCTGATTCTGGAAATCGACTGGCAGGGCGCCCAGCAGGTGCGCAAGCTGATGCCGCAGGCCAAGTCCATCTTCATCCTGCCGCCGACCCAGGAAGCCTTGCGCCATCGCCTGACCAACCGCGGCCAGGACAGCGGCGAGACCATCGAGCGGCGCATGCGCGAGGCCGTCAGCGAGATGAGCCACTACGTCGAGTACGACTACCTGGTGATCAACGACGATTTCAACCATGCCCTGAGCGACCTCAAGGCGATCTTCCGTTGCAACCAGCTGGCGCAATCGCAGCAGCAACAACGCCATGCCGGCCTGCTCAGCGAACTGCTGGCGTAAAACAGCGCTTCCATTGTCGCTGGTGATTTTTTAGACTATTCAGTCCGCTCGCCCGCTCGGGCCAAGCTTATCCGCACACGTTACGAGGAACACCATGGCTCGCGTTACCGTCGAAGATTGCCTGGACAACGTTGATAACCGCTTCGAACTGGTCATGCTCGCGACCAAGCGTTCGCGCCAACTGGCCACCGGCGGCAAGGAGCCGAAGGTCGCTTGGGAAAACGACAAGCCGACCGTCGTCGCCCTGCGCGAAATCGCTGCCGGCCTGGTCGATGCCGAGATCGTCGCCCAGGAAGACATCGTTGAAGAAGAGCCGCTGTTCGCTGCCTTCGAGGAAGAGGCCAACGAGCCTCTGTAAGTCGATGATGCCGGGTCGAAGTCGCTCGCAGCACGAGGCCAGTCATCCGGGGAGCATCCCATGGCTGGCATAGACGCTCTCGCCGATCGGCTTTCGACCTACCTCGGCCATGACCAGGTCAACCTGGTCCGCCGAGCCTATTTCTACGCCGAACAGGCGCACGATGGCCAACGCCGCCGCAGTGGCGAAGCCTACGTGACCCATCCGCTGGCCGTGGCCAGCATCCTCGCCGACATGCACATGGACCATCAGAGCCTGATGGCCGCCATGCTGCACGACGTCATCGAAGACACCGGCATCGCCAAGGAAGCGCTCAACGCGCAGTTCGGCGAAACCGTGGCCGAACTGGTCGACGGGGTCAGCAAGCTGACCCAGATGAACTTCGAGACCAAGGCCGAGGCCCAGGCCGAGAACTTCCAGAAGATGGCCATGGCCATGGCCCGCGACATTCGCGTGATCCTGGTCAAGCTCGCCGACCGCCTGCACAACATGCGCACCCTCGATGCCATGCCGCACGAGAAGAGCCGGCGCATTGCCAAGGAAACCCTGGAAATCTACGCGCCCATCGCCAACCGCCTGGGCATGCACGCCATGCGTGTGGAGTTCGAGGACCTCGGTTTCAAGGCCATGCACCCGATGCGCTCCGAGCGCATCCGCGCCGCCGTGCGCCGCGCCCGGGGCAACCGCAAGGAAATCGTCGCCAAGATCGAGGAGTCGATCCAGCTCTGCCTGCAGCACGAGGGCATGGAAGGCGAAGTCATCGGCCGCGAGAAGCACCTCTACAGCATCTACCAGAAGATGCGCGGCAAGCGTAAGGCGTTCAACGAGATCATGGACGTCTATGCCTTCCGCATCATCGTCGACAAGGTCGACACCTGCTACCGCGTGCTCGGCGCCGTGCACAACCTGTACAAGCCCCTGCCCGGCCGCTTCAAGGACTACATCGCGATTCCCAAGGCCAACGGCTACCAGTCGCTGCACACCACACTGTTCGGCATGCACGGCGTGCCCATCGAGATCCAGATCCGCACCCGCGAGATGGAAGAGATGGCCAACAACGGCATCGCCGCACACTGGCTGTACAAGTCCAGCGAGGACGAGGCGCCCAAGGGTAACCACGCCCGTGCGCGGCAGTGGGTCAAGGGCGTGCTGGAATTGCAGCAACGCGCCGGCAACTCGCTGGAATTCATCGAGAGCGTGAAGATCGACCTGTTCCCGGACGAGGTCTACGTGTTCACGCCCAAGGGCCGCATCATGGAGCTGCCGAAAGGCTCCACGGCGGTCGACTTCGCCTACGCGGTGCACACCGACGTCGGCAATACCTGCATCGCCTGCCGCATCAACCGCCGCCTGGCGCCGCTGTCGCAAGCCCTGGAAAGCGGCTCGACGGTGGAGATCGTCACCGCCCCGGGCGCCCGGCCGAACCCGGCCTGGCTCAATTTCGTGGTCACCGGCAAGGCGCGCACGCACATCCGCCATGCGCTCAAGCAGCAGCGCCGCTCCGAGTCCATCAGCCTCGGCGAACGCCTGCTGAACAAGGTGCTGGCCAGCTTCGACACGCACCTGGAGAAGATCAGCGCCGAGCGCATCCAGACCGTGCTGGGCGAATACCGCCAGGAGGTCATCGAGGACCTGCTCGAAGACATCGGCCTGGGCAACCGCATGGCCTACGTGGTCGCCCGCCGCCTGCTCGCCGAGAGCAGCGACGACGCCCTGCCCAGCAGCGAAGGGCCGCTGGCGATTCGCGGCACCGAAGGCCTGGTGATGAGCTACGCCAAGTGCTGCACGCCGATTCCGGGCGACCCCATCGTCGGCTACCTGTCCGCCGGCAAGGGCATGGTGGTGCACATGGAAAGCTGCCGGAACATCGCCGACATTCGCCACAACCCGGAAAAATGCATCCAGCTCAACTGGGCCAAGGATGTCACCGGCGAATTCAATGTCGAACTGCGCGTCGAACTGGAGCACCAGCGCGGCCTGATCGCCCTGCTGGCCAGCAGCGTCAATGCCGCCGATGGCAACATCGAGAAGATCGGCATGGACGAGCGCGACGGGCGCATCAGCGTCGTGCAACTGGTAATCAGCGTGCATGACCGCGTGCACCTGGCCCGGGTGATCAAGAAGTTGCGTGCGCTCAAGGGCGTGATGCGTATCACTCGGGTGCGTGCCTGACACAATCCACCCATTTCCAGCCTGTAGGCTGGGTGCTCGACCCAGCCGGTTCTCACAAGGAGCGATTCATGAGCAAGACCGTCATCAGCAGCGACAAGGCCCCTGCCGCCATCGGCACCTACTCCCAGGCCATCAAGGCCGGCAACACCGTCTACATGTCCGGGCAGATCCCGCTGGACCCGGTGAGCATGGAACTGGTCGAAGGCTTCGAGGCCCAGACCGTGCAGGTGTTCGAGAACCTCAAGGCCGTGGCTGAAGCCGCCGGTGGTTCGTTCAAGGACATCGTCAAGCTGAACATCTTCCTCACCGACCTCTCGCACTTCGCCAAGGTCAACGAGATCATGGGTCGCTACTTCGAGCAGCCCTACCCGGCGCGCGCCGCCATCGGCGTTGCCGCCCTGCCGCGTGGCTCGCAGGTGGAAATGGACGCTATTCTGGTTCTGGAATAAGTCCCGAGGCGGGGCGCACGGCCCCGCCCTTCTCCCCCCTGCATGGAGATCACCATGCGTCTGACAGCTCTGTTGTTAGCCAGCGCCCTGCTGGCCGGCTGCGCCAGCACACCGAACAACGACCCCAGCGGCACCTGGATCAACCAGGCAGCCATCGATGCGGCCAGCGCCAGCGGGCGCCTGCGCGAAGCCCTGCTCGCCTATGGCCCGAACCTGGAATGGCAGATCGACCCGGCGCAGCGACAAGCCAGCTACAGCAACGGTTTCGAGCTGGCAGAAGGCAGGCTGCAGGCCGCCGGCGAAGGCCGCTGGCAGGTCACCTTCTACGGCGACTACCAGGAGCGGCTCAGCGTCGAGGATGGCCAACTGGTGCAGGTGGCCAGTGAGTACTGGCCCGAACAGCAGTTCACCCGCGTCGACAGCAAGGAAGGCCCGGCACCACTGGGCAGCCGCTTCGAGCAGGCCCTGTACCGTGACTACCTGGGTGGCGACTGGCTGATCGAGGAAGGCATCGGCCAGGGTGGCCTGGTGCGCTTCCAGGTCGACGGCCAGGTCGAAGGACTGCCCGGCGCCGAGCGTTTCGCCCTGTGCCTGGCCGGTGATTGCGCGGCCATGAGCGGTGAGAACGACAGCCTCTGGCTCCAGGCGGGCGACCAAGGCAGCCCCTGGCTGTTCGTCCATGAAGGCAACCAGTTGCGCATCTTCGAAGCACAGAACCGTGCCCAGTTCGACGAGATGCCCGAGTACCAGCCAGGCCCGCAGCGCTGGCTGCTCAAGCGCCGGCAACCATGAACCGGGCGGCGGGTTAGTCGAGCAGCCCGCCCAGCACCAGCGACACCCCCAGCAGCGACAGCAGCGCCCCGCACCCGCGGTCCAGCCAGCGCACCCGCTGCTGCAGCCAGCTGCGCCAGCGCGGATAGGCCAGCAGGCGTACCAGGGCCAGGTCCCAGCCCCAGACCACCAGGGTCATCCACAGCATGGCCAGGAGCAGGCCCCAGCTCGGCATGGCGGCTTCGCGCAGGACACCGAACAGCCCCGCGTAGAACAGCGGCAGCTTGGGATTCAGGCTGCTGGCCAGCAGCCCCTGGCGCAGCCCCCGCGTCCAGCTGCCCAGCGCCACCTGCGCGGCGTCCGGCAGGTGCAGGTCGCGCCGTGACAGCAGCGCCTGCACGCCGATCCAGGCGAAGTAGAGCCCACCGACCAGCTGCAGCGCCCTCCAGAATGGCCCACCCTGCCCAGGCAGTGCCTGCAGGGCCAGCAGCACCAGCAACATGCTCAGCAGGTTGGCCAGGGCGATGCCGGCGGCGCACCCGTCCGCCTGGCGACGCCCCTGGCTCAGCGCGGTGCGAATCAGCAGGAAGAAGTCCGGCCCCGGCGACAGCAAGGCGGCAAAGTGGGTACTGGCGACCAGGGCGAACAGCGCGAGCATGAGAGACGACCTCCTTGGCAATGGAGGTCAGTTTCCGGGGAGCCCGGCGCTGCGGTCTTGAAGAAAACTCAGGTCGCGGCAAGACGCCGGAACTGGCCCGGCGTGACGCCGGTGAAGCGCTTGAAGGTCGCGGAGAAATGCGCCTGATCGCAGAAGCCGAGGCCCAGCGCCACCTCCACGGGCGTCTGCTCGCTCAACAGCAGGCGCTTGGCTTCACGCACCCGGCGCTGCAGCAGGTAGGTGTGCGGCGGTACGCCGTAGGCACGACGAAAGGCCTCGATCAGGTGCCGCGGATGGCGCTGCACCAGCCGGGCCAGTTCATCCAGGCTGACCGCCTGCGCGTGATGCGCCTCCAGATAGTCTCGCACCCAGGCCGTCATGCCACCGTCACGTGGCGCGGCACGCACCGCGCGCAGGCCGCCATGGCGGACGAACACCTGCTCGAGCAGCGCCAGCAGCTCGCTTTCCAGGGTCAGCGCGTCGCTGTGCTCGAAGGCACTCGCCAGCCGCGCGAGCCCGGCCGCCACCTGGCCATCATCAGCCGGATTGAGCTCGCGAAACCCCGCGGGCAGGCGCTTGCGCCCGAGCAGCGCAGGCAGGCGCGCCTCTTCGACATAGAGCATGCGATAGACCACCCGCGCCGACTCGGCATGCCCGGTGTGCGGCTCCTCGGGGTTCATCAGCGACAGGGTGCCAGCCGGCAGGGCATAGCGCTGCCCCCGGCACTGATACCCGCCGACGCCCTGCACGATGGCGCCGACGGCAAAGGCGTCGTGGCTGTGGCGACCGAACGCCTGCCCGGAAAAGTCGGCGTGGAACAGCTCCACACCCGGCAACCAGGGCCTGGCCAGCAAGCGGTTACCGGCCAACCTCAGGCGTCCTGCAACATCGCCGCGTAGCCCTCGCGGTAACTGGGGTACTGCGGCGCCCAGCCCAGGGCCCGGGCGCGGGCGTTGCTGCAACGCTTGCTGCCGGCGCGCCGGACACGCTGCTCGTCGCTCCAGTGGCTGACACCCAGGCGCTCACGCAGCCAGGCCACCACCTCGTGCAGCGCGGCGGGCTCATCGTCGACACCCAGATAGAGATCGGCCAGCGGCGTGCCGGCGGCGTCCGCCTGCAACAAGGTCGCGAGCAGCCCGGCGGCATCGTCGACATGGATACGGTTGCCATACAGCGGCGGCGTCTCGCTGACGCGATAGCCAGCACGCACCTGGCTCAGCAGCCACTGCCGGCCCGGCCCGTAGAGACCGGTCAGGCGCACGGCGGTCGCCGGCAGGCCGCTGTCGAGGGCGACGCGCTCGGCCTCGCGCATGATCAGCGCCGAATAGCTCTGCGCCTCGGCCGGGGAGTCCTCGTCGATCCACTCGCCCTCCTGCTGGCCATAGACGCCACTGCTGGAGGCGAACAGGATGCGCCGTGGGCGCTGCCCATGCAGCGCCAGCCAGCCCAGGGTGCGACGCAGCCCGTCGACGTAGGCAGCGCGATAGCCGGCCTCGTCATGCTGGGTGGCGGCGGCGCAGTAGACCAGGTAGTCCAGGGGCTGCCGTGGCCAGTCCGCCGGGCACGGGTCCGCGTGCAGATCACCGGCCACCGGCTCGATACCGGCCGGCAGGGCCGCGACATTGCGGCGCATCCCCAGCACGCGCCAGCCAGCGTCGGCCATGCGCTGCCCAAGGCGGCTACCGACATCGCCACAACCGACGATCAGCAGACTGTTAGGTGCGGACATGCTCTTCTCCATGACGTTTAGGCGAACGCGCAGTGTAACAGGCCGCTCAGACGCCTCGGCGAGGCCGTCAGCGCCCGGCCGCAACAGCTGGAAGGCAGGCTCGCGCTGGCAGCCGGCCTGTTGATCGGACTCGCGCACGCGCCTGCCACGGCAACACATATTGTTCTCAAACAGTCGGTCAGCCCGGTTGGTTCATCGCAATGCAAAGGCTATGCTTAGCGGCAACTTAATGGATAAACACTATGACCCTCACCGAACTGCGTTACATCGTCACCCTCGCTCAGGAACAGCACTTCGGGCGTGCCGCCGAGCGCTGCCATGTCAGCCAGCCGACCCTGTCGGTGGGCGTGAAGAAGCTGGAGGACGAGCTCGGCGTGCTGATCTTCGAGCGCAGCAAGAGCGCCGTGCGCCTGACGCCGGTCGGTGAGGGCATCGTGACCCAGGCGCAGAAGGTACTGGAGCAGGCACAAGGCATCCGCGAGCTAGCCCAGGCCGGCAAGAACCAGCTGGCGGCGCCGTTGAAGATCGGCGCCATCTACACCGTCGGTCCCTACCTGTTCCCGCACCTGATTCCGCAGCTGCACCGGGTCGCCCCGGACATGCCGCTGTACATCGAGGAAAACTTCACCCATATCCTGCGCGACAAGCTGCGCACCGGGGAGCTGGACGCGATCATCATCGCCCTGCCCTTCCAGGAGGCCGATGTACTGACCAAGCCGCTGTACGACGAACCGTTCTACGCGCTGCTGCCGGCCGGCCACCCCTGGGCGGAGATGGAAACCATCGACACCAAGCTGCTCAATGACAAGAGCCTGCTGCTGCTCGGCGAGGGCCACTGCTTCCGCGACCAGGTGCTGGAAGCCTGCCCGACGCTGCGCAAGGGTGGCGACGACCACGGCAAGCACACCACGGTGGAATCCAGCTCGCTGGAGACCATCCGCCACATGGTCGCCTCCGGCCTGGGTGTGTCGATCCTGCCGTTCTCGGCGGTCGACAGCCACCACTACGCCCCCGGCGTGATCGAGGTGCGTCCGCTCAGCGCGCCGGTGCCCTTCCGCACCGTGGCCATCGCCTGGCGCGCCAGCTTCCCGCGGCCCAATGCCATCGAAGTCCTGGCCGACTCCATTCGCCTGTGCTCGGTCGCTCGCAGCCCGCAGACCAAGAGCGCCTGAGGTCCAGGGTGACGGAGCTGTCAGCGGTTTCCGTGACCGCGCTGAAAGGCGTGGGTGCCGCGCTGGCGGAAAAACTCGCCAAGGTCGGCCTGGAAAACCTGCAGGACGTGCTGTTCCACCTGCCTCTGCGCTACCAGGACCGCACGCGCATCACCCCCATCGGCGCGCTGCGCCCCGGCCAGGACGCGGTGGTCGAGGGCATCGTCGCCGGTGCCGACGTGGTCATGGGGCGTCGCCGCAGCCTGCTGGTGCGCCTGCAGGACGGCAGCGGCACCCTGAGCCTGCGCTTCTTCCATTTCAGCCAGGCGCAGAAGGAAGGCCTCAAGCGCGGTACCGCGCTGCGCTGCTACGGCGAGGTGCGTCCAGGGGCCACCGGCCTGGAGATCTACCACCCGGAGTACCGCGCGCAGAGCGGCGACGAACCGGCGCCAGTGGAACAGAGCCTGACCCCCATCTACCCGACCACCGAGGGCCTGACCCAGCAGCGCCTGCGCCAGCTCAGCCAGCAGGCGCTGGCACGCCTCGGACCACGCAGCCTGCCGGACTGGCTGCCCGATGAGCTGGCCCGCGACTACCGCCTGGCGCCGCTGGACGAAGCCATCCGCTATTTGCACCGCCCGCCGCCCGACGCCGATGTCGAAGAGCTCGCCGAAGGCCGCCACTGGGCCCAGCACCGCCTGGCCTTCGAGGAACTGCTGACCCACCAGCTGTCGCTGCAACGCCTGCGAGAACAAGTGCGCGCACAGCGGGCGCCAGCCCTGCCGCCGGCACAGAAACTGCCGGCGCAGTATCTGAAGAACCTGGGCTTCGCCCCGACCGGTGCACAGCAACGGGTCGGCGCCGAGATCGCCTACGACCTGGCGCAAGGCGAACCCATGCTGCGCCTGGTGCAGGGCGACGTTGGCGCCGGCAAGACGGTGGTCGCCGCCCTGGCTGCGCTGCAGGCGCTGGAGGCCGGCTACCAGGTGGCACTGATGGCCCCCACGGAGATTCTCGCCGAGCAGCACTTCCTCAACTTCAGCAAGTGGCTGGCGCCACTCGGGCTGGAGGTCGCCTGGCTGGCCGGCAAGCTCAAGGGCAAGGCACGCGCCAGCGCGCTGGAGCAGATCGCTGCCGGCTGCCCCATGGTGGTGGGCACCCATGCGCTGTTCCAGGACGAGGTGAAGTTCAAGCGCCTGGCCCTGGTGATCATCGATGAACAGCACCGTTTCGGCGTCCAGCAGCGCCTGGCCCTGCGCCAGAAGGGCATCGACGGGCGCCTGAGCCCGCACCAGCTGATCATGACGGCCACCCCCATCCCACGGACCCTGGCGATGAGCGCCTACGCCGACCTGGACACCTCGATCCTCGACGAGCTGCCGCCCGGACGCACGCCGGTGAACACCCTGGTGATCGCTGACGGCCGCCGCATCGAGGTGATCGAGCGGGTGCGCAATGCCTGCCAGCAGGGGCGCCAGGCCTACTGGGTGTGCACCCTGATCGAGGAATCCGAAGAGCTCACCTGCCAGGCAGCCGAGACCAGTTTCGAAGAACTTTCCGCGGCCCTCGGCGAACTGCGCGTCGGCCTGATTCACGGGCGCATGAAGCCGGCCGAGAAAGCCGCCGTGATGGACGAGTTCAAGCAGGGCAAGCTGCAGCTGCTGGTCGCCACCACGGTGATTGAGGTAGGCGTCGACGTGCCCAACGCCAGCCTGATGATCATCGAAAATCCGGAACGCCTCGGCCTGGCGCAACTGCACCAATTGCGCGGCCGGGTCGGCCGGGGCAGTGCAGCCAGCCATTGCGTGCTGCTCTATCATGCACCCTTGTCACAGCTGGGTCGCGAACGCCTGGCCATCATGCGTGAAACCACCGACGGTTTCGTCATCGCCGAGAAGGACCTGGAGCTGCGCGGCCCCGGCGAAATGCTCGGTACGCGGCAGACCGGCCTGCTGCAGTTCAAGGTCGCCGATCTGATGCGCGACGCCGACCTGTTGCCCGCCGTTCGCGACGCCGCACACGCTCTTTTGGAACATTGGCCGCAACATGTGGCTCCATTGTTGGAACGCTGGTTGCGTCATGGCCAGCAATACGGTCAAGTGTGAGCCCGTTCACAGGACAACCGTCGCCACGAACCTTTGCGCAAGTCCCCGCTGGTTATACTCCGGGGTAGACGCGTCACTGCCGGATACCGATATGACTGAAGCCGCCCTCGCCCCCAACGCCACGCCGCAGCCGCCCAGCGTCATCCTGCAGCTGCTGGAAAAACTCGCCGTGCCCTACCAGGTACGCGCCGAGAGGCCCGGCCTGCCCGCCGCCGCACGTCTGCAGGCGGTGCTGCTGGACGACGCCGTGGGCGCCCTGCTGGTGCTCTATCCGCGTAGCCAACTGCTCGACCTCGGTCGTCTGGCCGAACTCACCGGGCGCCAGTTGACGGCGGTCAAGCCGGAACGCCTGGAGCGCATGCTCGGCAAGCACAACCTCGCGGCCCTGCCGGGCCTGCCGCCGCTGACCAGCTCGCCCTGCCTGTACGAGGAGCGCCTGCTGCAGGCGCCCAGCCTGCTGATCGAGTCCGGCCAGCCCGGCGTGCTGCTGGAAATTCCCACCGAGGCCTACAAGAGCCTGCTGAGCAAGGCTAGCGCGGCACGCTTTGGCGAGCCGGTGAGCGCGATCAAACCCAACCTCGACCGTCCGCACGACGACCGCGCAGAAATCACCCAGGCCGTGCAGGCCTTCACCGCACGGCGCATCCAGCAGCGCCTGGAAGAGACCATCGAGATTCCGCCACTGCCGGAAACCGCGCAGAAGATCATCAAGCTGCGTGTCGACCCCAACGCCACGGTGGACGACATCACCGGCGTGGTCGAGACCGATCCGGCACTGGCCGCCCAGGTGGTCAGCTGGGCGGCTTCGCCCTACTACGCCGCGCCCGGCAAGATCCGCTCGGTGGAGGACGCCATCGTCCGCGTGCTGGGCTTCGATCTGGTGATCAACCTGGCTCTGGGCCTGGCCCTGGGCAAGACCCTCAGCCTGCCCAAGGACCAGCCGCAACACGCCACGCCCTACTGGCAACAGGCGATCTACACCGCAGCGGTGATCGAGGGCCTGACCCGCGCCATGCCACGCGCGCAACGTCCCGAGGCGGGCCTGACCTACCTGGCCGGGCTGCTGCACAACTTCGGCTACCTGGTGCTGGCGCACGTATTCCCGCCGCACTTCTCGCTGATCTGCCGCCACCTGGAGGTCAACCCGCATCTGCCGCATAGCTATATCGAGCAGCACCTGCTGGGGATCACCCGCGAGCAGATCGGCGCCTGGCTGATGCGCCACTGGGACATGCCGGAAGAGCTGGCGAACGCCCTGCGCTTCCAGCACGACCCCGACTATGCCGGCGACGGCGCCGCCTTCGCCAACCTGGTGTGCCTGGCGGTCAGCCTGCTGCGCAACCGAGGCATCGGTGCCGGGCCACAGAGCGAAATTCCCGATGAACTGTTCGAGGCACTCGGCCTGACCCGCGACAAGGCGGAAGACGCGGTGAGCAAGGTACTCAGCGCTGAAGTCGCCCTGCGCGAGCTGGCAGCGCAGTTCAACCCCAGCCACTGAGGGCGCGGGGTCACTGCGCGGGCGCAGCCCCCTTGCGTAGCTGTTCGCGGCGCTCGGCGAACAGCTGCGGCACCACCTCCAGACTGACGGCCAGCAACTGGCTGACGCTGGCCTGCTCGTACAGGCTGGCGTACTCGGCCAGCTGGTCACTGGGCATCTGCCGGTAGGCGTACAGCATGAAGGATTCCACGGCCTGCTGGCTGGACTGGCGAATCGCATCCGCCTGGGTCTGCGTCTGGCGCTGCAGCTCGGCCTCGTCGAGATTCTCGCCACGCGCCCTGAGCGCCAGCAGCGCCTGGGTCTTGCCGACTTCGTAGCGCAGCAGGCTGGCCAGCTCGGTGGTACGCGCCGCCGCATCCAGACGCCTGATCAGTTCCACCCGCGCGCCGCGCGGCGGCCGCTGCTGCAGGCGCTGGCGATATTCGCCGAGCACTTCCGGCTGTTCGCCGACCGCCCGCTCGGCGGCGGTGAAACGCTGCGCGAGAGGGCCGTCGAGACGTGCACGGGCCTGTTCGGCCTGGTCTTCGTCGAGTCGTTGCCCGACCCGCTCGGCCAGGTCCAGGCAGAACGCCTCGCCGGCGAACAGCTGGGCGAGGCGCTTCTGTTCGCTTTCACCCTGGCCGCGCTGCAGCAACGGCAGGCTCTGCTCGCACAACAGGTGGATGCCGGCCAACTCGAACAGCGGCAGCAGGGTCTTGCTTGAGCTTGGCTCGGCCCGCACGGCGGTCGCGGCCAGCAACAGCAGGGGCAACAGGAAAAGGCGCATGGTCGGGCGTTCCACGATGACTTGCCTGGCAAGCCTAACCAAAGCGCGGCGTGGCGGCCAGCCGCGAGCCGCCCGGTTGCCGATCAGGCCGCCTTTTTCGGCACCTCGGCCTTTTTCTTCGGCGTCAGGTACTTGGTCAGGCCCTGGAACCACATCACCAGCGCCGGATTGCCCTGGATCTGGATGTCCTTGTTCTGGATACCCTGCATGAAGGCCAGCTGCTTGTTCTTCGCGGTCATGGTTTCGAAACCGTAGACGGCGTCCTTGAAGCCGATGGCGAAGGCCGGCTCGGCAGTGCTGCCACGCTTGCTGCTGATGCGCTGGCCGGAGACGATGAAGTGACGGGCGACCTTGCCGTCCAGCGTGTGCAGCTGGAAGACCATGTCGCGGCCTTCGAGTTGCTGGCGGAACGCCGGATTGTCACGACTGGCCTTGGCCATCAGGCGACCCAGCATCCACAGAAGAAAACGGAATTTCATGCACAGGCCCTCGTGATCGAAGATGATGGGCGCGCATTGTAGTGGTTTTCTCGCAAGACTACAGCCTGTCGAAAGCATGGCTGCAATGGCGAGGACGCAGCCGGGCTGCGGAGGGGGAGCCCGGAGCCGAGCGGCTCCGGGCGATGGGCTCAGTTGACCGCGTCTTTCAGGGACTTGCCCGGTTTGAAGGCAACGGTATTGCTGGCCTTGATCTTCACCGGCTGGCCGGTTTGCGGGTTCTTGCCCGTACGTGCGCCACGATGACGCTGGACGAAAGTACCGAAGCCAACCAGGGTCACACTGTCCTTGCGGTTCAGTGCGCCGGTGATTTCTTCCAGTACGGCGTTGAGTACACGATTGGCCTGATCCTTGGTCAGATCAGCCTTTTCGGCGATGGCGGCGGCGAGTTCCGGTTTACGCATAGATGCCTCTTTGACGGTTTTTTGTTGTTGTGTCCGTGCTGTCCTTCCAGAACAGCGCCCAAGGCGCCGCAACAGCTCTGCGCTGCGGCAGACCCTTGGGAGAATGGCATGCCGCATCGCACCGCGCCAGTCTCATAGGACAGTTTAGTCAGGCAATTTCGTGGCGTATCCGACAGAACGACAGGCAATCATGCCAGCAGCGCGGGCAGTTCCTTGTTCAGGGCCAGTTTCTCCTGCACCGCCGCACCGGTCAGCGCGTAGCCCAGCAACGCCCCGGAAGCATCGCGGCAGAGCGCCTTGATGTCGCTCCCCGAACCCTCGACCGTCCACTCGCCCTGGCTGTCGCGCGGCGGCGGCGATACGACCAGCGGGCACACCGGCGTCTTCACCGTCACCGGCATCGGCCCATAGCTGACGGCGGTCGGCTCGCCCGCCAGGGTCTTGGCCAGGGCACGGGCACAGGCCATCAGCGGCATGACGTAGAGCAGGTTGAGGCCATCGACCTCGGCGCAGTCACCCAGCGCGTGGATGTTGGCGTGCGAGGTCCGCAGCTGACGGTCGACCATCACCCCGCGATTGACGTCGAGGCCGGCGGCAGCAGCCAACGCGATACGCGGGCGCAGGCCGACGGCGGAGACCACCGCATCGCACTCGATCTGCGTGCCATCGGCCAGCACGGCCTGCAACGCATCGCCCTGGTGGTTCAGGCTGGCCAGCACCGGGCCCAGGTGGAAGCGCACCCCCAGCCCCTCCAGGCCGGCCTGCACCGCAGCGGCCGCCGCCGGGTGCAACAGGCCGGGCATCACCTGCTCGCAGGGCGCCAGCAGTTCCACCTGATAGCCGCCCGCGCTGAGGTCATTGGCGAATTCGCAGCCGATCAGGCCGGCCCCGAGAATCAGCACCCGGCGCTTGCCGGCTACGGCATCACGGAAACGGGCGTAGTCCTCGAGGTCATTGATCGGGAAGATCGTGTCCTGGGCATCGCCCTCCACCGGAACGCGAATCGGCTCGGCGCCCCAGGCCAGCACCAGGTCACGGTAGGGCACCGCCTCCTCGCCGATCCACAGACGCTTGTGGCCCGGGTCGATGCCGGTGATGCGGGTGTGGGTGCGGATCTCCGCCTTGAGCTGCTCGGCCATGGCGCCGACCTCGGCCATGGCCAGGCCATCGGCGTCCTTGTTCTTGCCGAAGCCGGTGGACAGCATCGGCTTGGAGTAGGAACGCCCGTCGTCAGCGGTGATCAGCAACAGGGGCGTCTCGCTGTCGAGCTTGCGCCACTCCTTGGCCAGGTTGTAGCCGGCCAGGCCGGTACCGACGATCACTAGGGGTGCGCTCATGCATGAATCCTCGCGGCGAAAACGACACGACGGCCAGGCAGCCGTCGTCGTGAATCAATGAGAAGCCGCTGGAAACGGCGGCCAGACTCGGAGGCAGCTGACAAAGGTCAGGCAAGACGCAGCAATTTGTCAGCGCCCCCTCAGACGATCTCGATCATCTCGAAGTCGACCTTGCCCACGCCACAGTCCGGGCAGACCCAGTCGGCCGGCACGTCTTCCCAGGGCGTACCGGGTGCAATGCCCTCCTCGGGCAGCCCCAGAGCCTCGTCGTAGATGAAACCGCAGACGATGCATTGCCACTTGCGCATGGTACAGGCCTCCTCGAGAGATGGCGGACACACCCTACTGGATCGTACCGCGACTGGCTAGCCAGTCGGAGGTTGGGCACGCCAGAGCATAGGCCATCGACGCGGCGCGCGCGCCCCGTCTCAGCCGGCCAGCATGCGCCCGGTTTCCTCCAGGTTGATGTGCCACTGCAGCGCTTCGCGAAGGATGTGCGGGGTGTGCCCGCCACGGGCACAGGCGCGCTCGAAGTAGTCGCCGAGCGGCCCCCGGAAGTCCGGATGCACGCAGTTGTCGATCACCGCCCGGGCGCGTTCGCGCGGCGCCAGGCCACGCAGGTCGGCCAGCCCCTGCTCGGTGACCAGGATGTCGACATCGTGCTCGCTGTGATCGACATGGCTGACCATCGGCACCACGCTGGACACCGCCCCACCCTTGGCGATCGACTTGGTGACGAAGATCGCCAGGTGGGCGTTGCGGGCGAAGTCGCCGCTGCCGCCGATGCCGTTCATCATCCTGGTGCCACCGACGTGGGTGGAGTTGACGTTGCCGTACAGGTCGAACTCCAGCGCCGTGTTGATGCCGATGATGCCCAGGCGGCGCACCACCTCGGGGTGGTTGGAGATTTCCTGCGGGCGCAGCACCAGGCGCTCCTTGTAGCGCTCGAGATTGCCGAACACATCGGCATTGCGGCGCGCCGAGAGGGTGATCGAGCTGCCTGAGGCGAAGGCCAGCTTGCCGGCATCGAACAGGTCGAAGGTGGAGTCCTGCAGCACCTCCGAGTACATGCTCAGGTTCTCGAATGGCGAATGGATCAGCCCGCACATCACCGCATTGGCGATCGAGCCGATACCGGCCTGCAGCGGGCCGAGGCTGTTGCTCATGCGCCCGGCATCGACCTCGCGCTGGAAGAAGGCGATCAGGTGGTCGGCTATGGCCTGCGTCTCGACGTCCGGTGGCAGCACGGTGGACGGCGAGTCGGGCTGGTCGTTGACCACGATGGCGACGATCTTCTCCGCCGGGATCGGGATCGCCGTGCTGCCGATACGGTCGTCGACGCGGGTCAGCGGGATCGGCGTGCGCGTCGGCCGGTAGGTGGGGATGTAGATGTCGTGCAGGCCCTGCAGATTCGGGTTGTGCGCCAGATTGATCTCGACGATCACCCGCTCGGCGAAGATGGCGAAGCTGGCCGAGTTGCCCACCGAGGTGGTCGGCACGATGTGCCCCTGCTCGGTGATGGCCACCGCTTCGATCACCGCGATGTCGGGCTTCTTCAGCTGGTGGTTGCGCAGCTGTTCGACGGTCTCGGAGAGGTGCTGGTCGATGAACATCACGCGGCCGTCGTTGATCGCCTTGCGCAGCGTGGCATCGACCTGGAACGGCATGCGCCGGGCCAGCACGCCGGCTTCGGTCAGCTGCTTGTCGAGGTCGTTGCCGAGGCTGGCGCCGGTCATCAGGCTGATGCTCAGCGGGGCCTGGCGCGCACGCTCAGCCAGCGCCAGCGGCACCGCCTTGGCCTCGCCGGCACGGGTGAAACCGCTCATGCCGACGGTCATGCCGTCCTCGATCAGGGCGGCCGCCTCGGCCGCAGTCATCACCTTGTCCAGCAGCGAAGGCTGGCGCACACGATCTGCATACATCGGGAACCTCGACAGGCGGGGATAGCACGGAGGGCGAGCAGTCTAGTGGCCGCACTGCCTCGCGCCTCTACCACGAAAGTAGGATTGAACCCTCTAGAACGGGCCTTTCGTCGGATTTCGAGGCAGCCGGACAGAAGCAAAGTGCCATCTCCGGCCTGACGCAATCGGAGCACTGGCCGACGCCCACACGTATGTCCACGCGGTCCGACTTCGGCAGTATCGCCAGGCCTCGGCAGCGGATAAGCCGTGCTCACCCATAACAACAAGAGGCTTGCACCGATGAACCTCGTCCTTTGTGCGGCGTCCCTGGCGCTGCTCGGCCTGACCCTCTGGGTGCTGTTGCGCTGGGGTCGCCTGCGCTGCACCGGCAGCGAGCCGGTCGGCCTGTTCACCTTCCTGGCGATCCTCTTCACCTCCGGGCTCGACATGGGGCTGATCATCTTCCCGATGACCGAATTCCCGATCTACGCCAGCGAGCAGCCCTACCAGTTCTCCAACCCGCTGGCGGTCGCCTTCGGCTTCTGGGGCTTCCTGATCTGGGCCATGTACTTCATCACCACCTTCTACTTCTGCGTGATCGAGCCCAGGGTGCGCCTGTTCGAACTGCGCCCGGTGAAGCTGGTGAACAACCTGGTGATCGTCTCCACCTGCGCCTTCACCGCGTACCTGTTCCTGGTCAACATCGCCTGGTACGCGCCGGAGATCAGCGAAACCTGGCAGTACCTGACGGTGCTCGCCATCCTGCTCGCCGCGATCTATTCCAGCACCGACATCCGCTACCTGAAGGTACTCAGCGTGGCCTCCACCTGGCTGTTCTTCGGCCTGATCCTGGCGATGGCCATCGTCGGCGGGGTCGGCCCGGACAGCTTCGCCCGGGCGGCCGGCGATATCGGCAGCGGCTACTTCGCCAAGCTGCCACACTTCGTCGTGCCGCTCAGCGACTATCACGCCTTCTACCTGTTCTGGTGGTTCGCCTGGAGCATCATGATCGGCCAATTCGTCTCGCGCTTCGTCGGCGGGCTGAAGACCTACCAGCTGCTGCTGGCGCTGCTGATCATCCCGTCGATTCCCCTGGCGATCTGGTTTGCCGTGCTCTACCACTACTTCACCGATGGCATCGCCATCGCGCCGCTGTGGAAGCTGGCGATGCTCGCGGTCGGGGTGATCTTCGTGATCAACTCGGTGGACTCCCTGGTGCGCCTGTACAGCGACAACCTGGGGCTCAGCGTGCAGCGCCTGGGGCGTGCGCGCTTCATCGCCTGCCACTTCGTCCTGCTCGGCGCGCTGGTGCTGACGTTCCGCTTCACGCCGTTCGAGATTCAATGGGTCGGGCTGACGGTCATCGGCCTGTATGCCGCCACCCTGGGGCTGCTCGCGCTACGCTGCCGCCCTGCCCTGCAGAGCATCGGCGGCCGCTCGGTCAGTCGAGCTTGAGGACCTTGGCCAGCACCACCTTGGGGCCTTTCATCTTCTTGACGATGATGCGCAGACCGTCGGTCTCCAGCACTTCCTCTTCCTCGGGCATGCGCTTGAGGGTTTCGTAGATCAGGCCGGCCAGGGTCTCGGCCTCGATGTGGTCGAGGTCGACGCCCAGCAGGCGCTCGACCTTGGCCAGCGGCGTGTCACCGCGTACCAGCAGCTTGCCCGGCTGGTACGCCAGGATGCCGCGCTCGGCCTTGCGGTGCTCGTCCTGGATGTCGCCGACCAATGCCTCCAGCACGTCCTCCATGGTCAGGTAGCCGATGACCTTGCCGTCAGCTTCCTCGACCAGCGCGAAGTGCGCACCGCCCTGGCGGAACTGCTCGAGCAGCTGCGACAGCGGCATGTGCCGGCTGACCCGCTCCAGGGGATGCATGATGTCGCCGAGCTTGAGCGCCGAGGGCAGCATTTCCAGCAGCGACAGCTGCAGCAGCAGGTCCTTGATGTGCAGCACGCCGACGAACTCTTCCTTGCTCTCGTCGTAGATCGGATAGCGGCTGTACTTGTGCCGGCGGAAGGTGGTGAACACCTGGTCCAGGCTGGCGTTGAGCTCCAGGTAGACCAGATCCTCGCGCGAGTTGGCCCAGTCCACCACTTCCAGCTCACCCAGTTCAACGGCCGAGGCCAGCACGCGCAGATCCTGGTCGCTGTCGGCGCTGGCGCGGCTGGAGTGCAGGATCAGCTTCAGCTCTTCACGGCTGTAGTGGTGTTCATGATGCGGGCCGGGCTCGCCCTGCCCGGCGATGCGCAGGATGGCGTTGGCGCTGGCGTTGAGGACGAAGATCGCCGGGTACATCAGCCAGTAGAAGGCGTACAGCGGCGCCGCCGTCCACAGCGACAGCAGCTCCGGCTTGCGAATCGCCCAGGACTTGGGCGCCAGCTCGCCGATGACGATGTGCAGGTAGGAGATGATGGCGAACGCGGTGAAGAAAGCGATGCCGTGGATCAGCGCCGGCGAATCGATACCCAGTGCCGCCAGCAGCGGCGTCAGCAGCTCGGCGAAGGCCGGCTCACCGACCCAGCCCAGGCCCAGCGAAGCCAGGGTGATGCCCAGCTGGCAGGCCGAGAGGTAGGCGTCCATCTGGTTGTGCACGGTGCGCAGGATGTGCCCGCGCCAGCCATGCGCCTCGGCCAGCGCGTCGACCTTGGTGGCACGCAGGCGCACGATGGCGAACTCGGCGGCAACGAAGAAGCCGTTGAGCAGGACCAGAAACAGGGCGAACAGCATGAGGCCGAAGTCGGCGAGATAGGTGGAAACGGAGAGGCTCGTGGAGGGGTCCATGAAGGTTCGGGTTGGCCAATGATCGCTAGAGGGTGGAGCCTCGCCGCGCCGAATGCAAGCATTCAGCGGGCGCGCTGCACCACCTGGGCCGGGGCGAAGTGACAGGTGAAGGTACTGCCGCGGCCCAGCTCGCTGCCGATCTCCAGGTTGCCGCGATGGCGCAGCAGCACATGCTTGACGATCGCCAGGCCCAGTCCGGTGCCGCCCGTGTTGCTGGCACGGCTGGAGTCGACGCGGTAGAAACGCTCGGTCAGGCGCGGCAGGTGCTTGGCGTCGATGCCCATGCCCGTGTCGCTGACGGCCAGGTGCGCGCCCTTCTCGTCACCCCACCAGCGGATGCGGATCTCGCCGCCGGCCGGCGTGTACTTGACCGCGTTGAACACCAGGTTGGAAAACGCGCTGCGCAGTTCGGCCTCGCTGCCCTTGAGCTTGAGGTGCGGATCAGCCTCCAGGCTGATGCGATGCAACTGGTCGGCTGACAGCGCCTGGGCGTCGTTGCGGATTGACAGCAGCATCAGGTCGATCGCGACCGGCTGATTGTCCGAGGGATAGTCCGTGGCCTCCAGCTTGGCCAGCAGCAGCAGGTCGTTGAGCAGCGTCTGCATGCGCGCGCCTTGCTGCTGCATCTGCTGCAGGGCACGCAGCCAGCGCGGATTGACCGCCTCGACGTTGTCCAGCAGGGTCTCCAGATAGCCGGCGATCACCGTCAGCGGCGTGCGCAGTTCGTGGGAGACGTTGGCGACGAAGTCCTTGCGCATCTGTTCCAGCTGATGGAGACGGGTGACATCACGCACCAGCAGCAGATGCTCGCGGTTACCGTAGCGGGTGATATGGAACTGCAGGCGCCGACGGTCGTTGACCGGCGAGGGAATCTCCAGGGCATCGGCATAGTTGCCGCGCTCGAAGTACTCCTTGAAGCGCGGGTCGCGCACTAGGTTGGCCAGCTGCTGGCCACTGTCCTGGGGCGTTTTCAGGCCTAGCAGGGTCTCGGCGGCACGGTTCCACCATTCCAGGTTGCCCTGACTGTCGAGCATCACCACCGCATCCTTGAGCGCAGCGGTGGACTCCTGCACGCGGTCGATTACCGCCTGCAGGCGGCCACGCGCCTTCTGGTTGCGCCGTTGCAGGTGGTAGATGCTGTCGAACACCTCGCCCCACAGGCCGTAACCGTCCGGCGGCGGTTCGTCGGGTTTGTGCTCGCGCAGCCATTTGTGCAGGCGCAACAGCTGGCTGAGGGTCCAGCCCAGGTGAATGGCCAGGCCACACGCCAGCACCCAGGCATATTCGCCGGTGATGAAACCCAGCAGCAGGCAGGCGCCGATCAGCAGCAACAGCCGGCGCACCACGGCACCACGCCAGTCTTGATTCACGATGGAACGCATCCTTGTCTGAAGAGCGAGCTCGCAGCAGCAGCTTCACGAGCGTGCGAGCTGGAGCCATGCAATACCGATGACGCCCCCGCGCAGGCAACTGAGGAACGCTCGGCGTCGCGGGCGATTGTACGTCTGTACATGCGCATTACTCACCACGTTCGCCCTTAGGGGCCTCACCAAACTGCATTGGCCGCTCGCGGCCTGCCGGACCTGTTCTCGACGCGGCAGGGCCGACGCGCAGCACCAGCGGCTCAGCCTTTGGTGGAGAAACGATAGCCAGTCCCGCGCACGGTTTGTACCAGGTTTTCGTAGGCATCGCCGAGCGCCTTGCGCAGGCGACGGATATGCACGTCGACGGTACGTTCCTCGACGTAGACGTTGCCACCCCAGACCTGATCGAGCAGTTGGCCACGGGTATAGGCGCGCTCCTGATGGGTCATGAAGAATTGCAGCAGGCGGTATTCGGTCGGCCCCATTTCGGCCGGTTTGCCGTCGATGGTGACGCGATGGCTGATCGGGTCGAGCAGCAGGCCACCGACCTCGATCGGCGCCTCGCTGTCGCTCGGGCCGGCCCGGCGCAGCACGGCCTTGAGGCGCGCCACCAGCTCGCGCGGCGAGAAGGGCTTGGTGATGTAGTCGTCGGCGCCGACTTCCAGGCCCTGGATCTTGTTGTCCTCTTCACCCTTGGCGGTGAGCATGATGATCGGGATATCGCTGGTCAGCTCGTCGCGCTTCAGGCGGCGCGCCAGCTCGATGCCACTGGTACCCGGCAGCATCCAGTCAAGCAGGATCAGATCGGGTTTGCGGTCGACGATGACGGCATGGGCCTGCTGGGTATTCTCCGCTTCCAGGCACTCGTAACCGGCCATCTCCAGGGCCACCGCGATCATTTCGCGGATCGGTGCTTCGTCATCGACGATCAGGATGTTCTTGCCAACCATGGGGCCTTAGCCTCTGTTCGTTCATCTGTCTGCGCCGCATTAGATAACGGAATTATTGCAGCGATATGACAAGCGCGCGGCAGTGCCGGGAGCAGGGTCGCGATTTCGCCAGCTGACGCACGCCGTCAACGGGAGCGACCGTCGAGGCTGAGCGCCAGCGCAGCATGCTTATCGCTCACTCAGCGCAGGGCATAGTCCAGCACGATGCCGATGAAGATCGCCAACCCCGCCCAGTGGTTGTGCAGGAAGGCGTTGAAGCACACCAGCGGCTCGCGGCGGCGGGTCACATGAAACTCCCAGGCGAAGCAGGCAGCGGCCACCAGCAGGCCAAGATGGAAGTACAGGCCCAGTTCGAAGCGCGCACCGGCCAGCAGCAGGCAGAGCAGCGCCAGGCCCTGCAGGGTCGCGATGATCAGGCGGTCGGCGTCGCCGAAGAGGATGGCGGTGGACTTCACCCCGATCTTCAGGTCGTCCTCGCGGTCGGCCATCGCGTAGTAGGTGTCGTAGGCCACCGTCCACAGCAGGTTGGCGATGTACAGCAGCCAGGCCTCGGGCGGCAGGCTGCCGGTCTCGGCGGTGAAGGCCATCGGCATGCCCCAGGAGAACGCTGCGCCGAGCACCACCTGGGGGTAGAAGGTGTAGCGCTTCATGAAGGGGTAGCAGGCGGCCAGGACCAGGCCGCCGAAGGACAGCCAGATGGTGGTGGCATTGGTGAACAGCACCAGCACGAAACTCAGCGCCACCAGCACGGCGAACAGCACGAGCGCTTCGCGTGGAGTGACCTTGCCGCTGGCCAGCGGGCGTGCCTTGGTGCGGCTGACATGGCCGTCGAAGTTGCGGTCGGCGTAGTCGTTGATCACGCACCCTGCGGCGCGCATCAGAATCACGCCGACGACGAAGATGAACAGGTTCTTCACGCTCGGCACGCCCTCGCCCGCTACCCACAGCGCCCACAGCGTCGGCCATAGCAGGAGGTAGATGCCGATGGGCTTTTCCAGGCGCATCAGCTGGATGAAGTCCCAGGCACGCGGGTGCAGGCGGGTGGTCGATTGCAGCAGGCGGGTGTACATCGCGGCGTCTCCGTGCAGGTTGCGCGGATTATAAAGGGGTTGGCGGCGCAGGGTGGATGACGCTGTCCTCATCCACCGTTACAGGTGCCAGGTACGCCCATGCCTTCGGGCAGTGGCGCGCTGCGCAGCCGCTTGCTGGCAGACGCAGCGCGGGCCTGCGGCCTACGCGTCGAGACCCGCCGCCTGCCAGAACGCCGGCAGAAAGACCTCGGCCACCAGCACGCCGAGCGCTGCGCGGCTGAAGCAGGAGCGCCGCGCCCACAGGCGCTCTTCACGCACCGCCTGCGGCAACCAGGCGGCCGGATAGCGACAGGCCTGCAGCTCGCCGCGGTCGAAGGCGCGGTCGCTGAACAGCAGTTCGCCCAGCGAGCGGCTGCCCAGTTCAGCCAGGTTCAGTCCGGAGCCTTCGAGCACGCTGCGCGCCGCGACGCTGCGGGCGAAGACCCAGGGCTGCCCGTGGCCACGCAGGTAGACCTCGCGCACCCAGCCCTGGCTGCCATCGGCCACCCCGAGCAGAGCGCACTCGTCGTTGCGCAGGCGCTGCCAGCCTTCCTGCAACGGGGTCACGGAGAAGCCGTCGTGCGACAGGGCCGTCAGGCGGCGTGTCAGCGAGTCACCGTTGAACAGCCAGTCGCGGACACCGGCAGTCGGTTGCGGATGCAACTGGGCCTGGGTCAACCAGCGCGGAGGATGAGCGAGGGCGGCGTGAGACACGGAGAACAATCACCACGGATCGGAAGCGCGCGAGTCTACCACGCTGCGTCCGGGCTGCCTCAGTAGGGTGGCGGCGCGTACAGCTGAGCCGCTCCAGGCTCGCCGAGCAACTGCTCGAGAATTTCGTGGTGCATGGCCAGCAGCTTGCCGTTGCGCTCGTTGAGGCGCTTGCACTGCCCGGCCAGCAGGCCAAGCTGCTCCCAGGTGTGGGAAAGGTGATTGCGCTGGGCCTGCGGATAGCGCGCCAGCAGCTTGTGCATGGCGCTGTGGCCGGTACCCAGCTGGAAGGCGGCCAGGACCTTGCTGCGACGCTCGGCCCGCGCCCTGGCCTGGTCCACCAGAGGCAGGATCTGCTCGTTGAGCAGGTCGATCTGCCGGCTGTCGCGCTTGAGCAACTGCTGATACAGCTCCTGCATCAGCCCACGCAGGGCGAGGTAGTCGGCGCAGTCCTGATGCAGGTCCTGCTCGACGACCTGAAGCAGCTGTTGCTCACGCGCTGTGGTCACGCATCGCTACCGCTGTGATAGGTCAGCATGCTGCTGGCCAGCGCCGCCGGGTCGCTGCTCAGCTCGCCATTGGCCAGCGCCGCCCTGAGCTGGGCGACCTTGTCCAGATCGACGTCCGGCAGGCTCTGCAGCGCCGCCTGCAGCTGTTCGAGACGCGGCTCGGCGCCTGCACTGGCGCGCGCGGGGGTCTCCTGCTGCGGCCGCGCGCCCTGCACCTTGGCAGGGACGTCGCTGGGCAGGTTGAGACCGGGCTTGAGGTGCCTGCTGATTTCCATGATTCGAATCCAACTCGTGGTGTTATGGCCTAAGAGCGACCCGATACGGCCAGCACTTAAACCCCAGGCGCAAAAAATAATCTCGCGGCGCCGCCCGTCAGCTGACCTGGGCGCGCCACCAGGCCTGCGCCGCCAGGCCATCCTGGATCTTCTGTTCCTGGCGGGCAAGCAGCTCATGCCACTGGCCCAGCTTGCTCTCGAGAAACTGGTTGATCACCTTCTCGCTGCGCATGGCCGTCAGCAACTCGCGCTGGATACGCGCCAGGTTCTCCTCGGCCAGCGCCAGCTCGCGGCGCTGCAGCTCCACCATCTTGTACAGCGTGGCCTTGTAGCGCTGCTGGTTGTCGCGCTGCAGCGGCGTGGTCATCGGCACGCTGAAACCGCACAGGCGGCTGAGCCCGGTGATGTTGTTGCGATAGCGCTGGCACAGGTTCTGTTGATAACTGACCCGACCGAGCATCTGCTGCACCCGGTTGCCACGCAGGCTGGCCAGCCGCCCCAGCACTTCTAGCTGCTCTTTCATTTGATGATGCTCTGCAAGGTGGCGATGCTGGCGCCGAGCTCGGCGGCGACGCCGACCTCCTGGCGCAGGAAGCGTTCGAGGCTCGGCGCCAGCTGCACCGCGCGGTCGGTCCGGGCATCCATGCCCGGCGTGTAGCCGCCGAGCGGGATCAGCTCCTTGATCTTCTCGAAGGTGCTGTAGAACTCCTTGAACTGGCGGCCTGCGGCCAGGTGCGCGGCCTCGCCGACCTGGCTCATGCAGCGGCTGACCGAGGCGGAGATGTCGATGGCCGGGTAATGCCCGACATCGGCCAGGCGCCGCGACAGCACGATATGGCCATCGAGGATCGCCCGTGCGCAGTCGACGATCGGGTCCTGGTGGTCATCGCCCTCGGCCAGCACGGTGTAGATGGCGCTGAGGCTGCCGCTGCCGCTCTCGCCGTTGCCGGCACTCTCCACCAGCTCCGGCAGCATGCCGAACACCGACGGTGGATAACCCTTGGTCGCCGGCGGCTCGCCCAGCGCCAGGGCGATCTCGCGCTGGGCCATGGCATAGCGGGTCAGCGAGTCGACCAGCAGCAGCACGTCCTGGCCCTGGTCGCGGAAGTAGGCGGCGATGCTGTGGCACAGCTCGGTGGCCTTCAGCCGCATCAAGGGTGATTCGTTGGCCGGCGCCACCACCACCACGGCCTTGCGCAGGCCCTCTTCGCCTAGCGAGTGGAGAATGAACTCCTGCACCTCGCGGCCACGCTCGCCGATCAGCCCGACCACCACCACGTCGGCCTTGGTCTGCCGGGTGATCATGCCCAGCAGCACGCTCTTGCCCACCCCGGAGCCGGCGAACAGGCCGACGCGCTGCCCCTTGCCCAGGGTCAGCAGGCCATTGATGGCGCGCACGCCGACATCCAGCGCCGCCTCCACCGGGCGGCGCTTGAGCGGGTTGACGCTGGGCAGCTCGACCGGCAACGGATCGCGACCACTGAGCTTGCCGCGCTCGTCGAGTGGCTCGCCGAGGCCATTGACCACCCGCCCCAGCCAGGACTCGTCGATGTGCAGCACCGCCTCGTCCTTGGCCGGGAAGACCCGCGAGCCAGCCGCCAGGCCGACCGGTTTCTTGAACGGCATCAGGTAGGTGATATCGCGGTTGAAACCGACCACCTGGGCGTCCAGCAGGCTGCCGTCGGCCTGCTCCACACGGCAGCGCTGGCCGGTGCTACGCTGGCAGCCGAGGCTTTCCAGCAACATCCCGGAGACCCGCACCAGGCGCCCGGCCACCTTGGCCAGTTGCACGCCATCGAGCGAGCGCAGCGCTTCGTCGAGTTTGTAGTCGAGCATGCTGGCGACGGCTCCCGGTCAGGCTTCGGTCAGGTGCAGGTGTTCGGCCAGGGTGTCGATGCAGGCATCCAGGCGCTGCTGGCAGCCGACGTCGGCCTCGGCCTGTGGCGTGACCACCCGGCATTCGCCGAGCGCCAGGCGCTCGTCGGCCACCAGCTTCCAGCCCGCGGCACGTTCCGGCGCCACCGACCTGATCCGCGCGTACTCCTCGGGGCTCAGCAGCACCTGAACATCTTCCGGCTCGCCCGGCATGCCGCTCAGGGCCTCCTCGACCAGCGCCAGCAGTTGCGTCGGATGCAGGGTCAGCTCGCAGCGAATGACCTGCTGCGAGACCTTCCTGACCAGCTCCAGCAGTTCCTGGCGCCGCTTGCGCTCCAGTTCGCCGAGGTAGTGCTCGACCTGCTCGCTGATGGCCTGCAGCGGCTGCGCCGCCAGCTCGAAGGCGCGGCGCCCCTCGCTGCGCCCCTCGTCGCGGCCGAGTTTCATGCCATCCTCGCGGCCCTGCTCGAAACCGGCCTGGCGCCCGGCCTCCTCGCCCTGTTGCAGACCGTCCTGATAGCCCTTCTCGATACCCTGCTGGAAACCATCAGCCATGGCCCGCTGCAGCCCGGCCGGATCGCCGCTCCAGTCCTCGCTCGGTTGGCTGCTGCGCGGCGGGAAGCGGTAGGCACGCCACTGCCGGGCGTCGCCATTGATCACCTTGAGCGTCATCTCATTCCACCGTCTGTTCGCGGAACAGCTGCACCTGCAGCTCACCATTGGCCGACATCTCGCGCACCACCGCCATGATGTCCTTGCGCACCTGCTCGACCCGGCTCAGCGGCACCGGGCCCTGGCGGCGGTTGATCGACTCCATCTGCTGCGCCTGGCGCTTGGGCATGGCGCCAGCAATGGCGCGCACCAGCTCCGGCTCGGCGCCCTTGAGCGCGACCACCCACTCCTCCAGCGGCACGGCTTCGAGCAGCGCCTGCAGCACGTCCTGGTTCTGCCGCGAAAGGATGAAGAAGTCGTACATTTCATCCTCGATGCGCTCGACCAGCTGATCGTCATGCGCGCGCAACAGCTCGAACATCTGCCCGCGGTCACCCTTGAAGCGGTTCATGATGTCCGCTGCCTGCTTGATGCCGCGCACCTGCGAACCCTGGGTGCTGAGCACGGCCAGGCTGCGCTCGATCAGAAGCTCCAGCTCGGCGATCACGTCGCTGTTGACCTCGCTGAGGTTGGCGATGCGGTACAGCAGCTCGTCCTGCCGCTCGCGCGGCATGCACTCGAGCACGTCGCTGGCCATGCCGGGCGGCAGGAAGGCGAGGAACACCGCCTGCATCTGCGCGTGTTCCTTGGCGATCAGCGCGGCGAACTGCTTCGGGTCGAGCCACTCCATCTTGGCCATCTTGGCGCGGATCTCCTCGCCATAGATGCTGTCCAGCAGCGAACGGGTGATCTCGCTGCCCAGCGCCTTGCTGAGCATGCCGTCGAGGTAGCCACGCGAGGCGCCCTTGATGCTGCTCTGCTCCTTGTAGTCCTCGAAGAAGCGGCCGATGACGTCGGAGACCATCGGCTGCTTGACGTTGGACAGGCGCGCCATGGCCTGGCTGATGGCGACGATTTCCTCGCGGGAGAAGTGCCTGAGCACCCCGGCGGAAATCTCGTCGCCCATGCTCAACATGAGAATGGCGGCCTGCTCGGAGGAGCTCAACGAACGCTTCTGCACGCGCAGGCGCATTTCCTTGGCGGTGGAACCGCCGCGGCCGTCAGGCTGGGTTGAGGTCTCGTTCATTGCGCCCTATCCACTGTTTGATGACTTCCGAGACGCGCTCGGGATCGTTCTTGGCCAGCATCTGCAGGTGTTCGATCTGTAGCTCCAGGCCCGAACCGGGCGCCGGCAGACGGATTTCCGACAACGGGCTGAGCTCACCGAGCACGGTGGCCCCAGGCGCGTCGTCACCCACCCGCGCCAGCAGGCGCTCGGCGGCGCGTTCGGCCTGCAGGGCGAGCTGCTCGTCGCCCTCGCTCGCCGCAGGCAGCCCAGGCTGGCTGCGCTGGCTCAGGCTGCGCACGGCCGGACGCACCACCAGCAGCAGGAGCAACAGGCTGATCAGGGCGAACACGCCGAGCTTGGCCAGGTCATGCACCTTGGCGTCCTGCCACCAGGGCAGGGCCTCGCCCGCCGCAGTCGCCAGGCCGGCCTCGGTGAAGGGGAACACGCTCAGGGTCAGCAGGTCGCCACGCGCCTGGTTGAAGCCCACCGCACTCTTGACCATCGCTGCGAGTTCCTCGCGCGCCTCGGGTGTCCAGCCGCCCTCCGGGGCCACGGCGGCATTGAGCACCACGGCGATGCTCTGCTGGCGCAGGCTGAACGGCGCATGCTTGACGTGCGTGACGCTCTGGTCGTAATCCAGCTGGCGGTTGGACTCCTTGCGCAGCGAGGTCGCCGCCTTGTTCGCGCTGTCCTGCTCATTTGCGGCCTGCCCCGGGGCCGGCTCGGGCGCCGGTTGCGGCGGGCGGTTGGCCAGCGACCCCGGCACCCCCAGCGCCAGCTGGTCGAGCACGCTCTCGTCGCGCAGCACTTCGTTGCGCAGGCGCGGTGTCTCGCCGTAGGACTGGAAGGTCTCTTCCTTCTGGCTGAAGTCGATGTCGGCGGCCACGCTGATGCGGTAGTTGCCGCCCCCCAGCACCGGCGCCAGCACCGCCTCGGCATTGGCCACCGCCTTGCTCTGGTAGTCGTCGACCACCTGCCAGTTCTGCACCGGGCCGCCGTGGCTATCGATCCCGCGGGACAGCAGCGCACCGTACTGGTCGACCACCTGCACGTTGCCCGCCTCCAGCTGCGGTACGCTGCCGGCGACCAGATTGACGATGGCGCTGATCTGCTCCGGCGTCAGCTTGTAGCCCGGTGCCAGTTGCAGCATCACCGAGGCCTTGCCCGGCTCGCGCTTGCCGACCACGAAGGAGCTGCTTTCCTGCAGCGCCAGGTGCACGCGCGCGCCCTCGACGCCCTTCAGCGCCATCACCGTGCGCGCCAGTTCGCCCTCTAGGCTGCGCTTGAGGCGCACGTCCTGGACGAACTGACTGGTGCCCAGCGGTTCGTCCTTGTCGAACAGCTCGTAGCCGGCCGGCACCTTGACCTGTACGCCCTTGGCCGCCAGCAGCATGCGCGCCTGGCTCAGCTGGTCCTCGCGCACCAGCACCTGGCCGCTCTGCGGGTGCAGGCGGTAGCTGATCGCATCGCCATCGAGCACCTGCATCACTTCGGCCGCCGGGTAGGCCTCGCCGCTGCCGTACAGCGGCCGGAACGAACCCTGGTCGCGCCAGAGATAGAACACCACGCCGACCGCCAGCAGCGCGGCCAACAGCGCCAGCCCGGCCAGGGTCATGCGCGGGTCGAGTTTCAGCCCGCCTTCGGGCAGTTTGCTTCTCAGGGTCTGCAGCACGCGTCAGGTCTCCGCTCCGCTTACAGCGGCATCTTCATGATGTCGTCGAAGGCGCTGGCCAGCTTGTTGCGCACCTGCATCAGCGCACTGAACGAGACGCTGGCCTTCTGGCTCTCGATCATCGCCCCCACCAGGTCATCGCTCTGCCCGCTGTCCACGGCCGCCATCAGTTCGCCGGAGCGATGCTGCTGAGCGTCCACGGCGCGCACCGCATCGTCGAAGGCAGCGGCGAAACCCGCCTCGCCGGGCTGCACGGCAAAGGCTTGCGCCGGCTGGACCGGGGTCGCCTCGCTGAGGTTTCTGAGCTGTTCCATACGGCCCAGCAGATCCTGCTGCACCTGACTGATCGAGTTCATCCTTTGCTTCTCCTAAACGGGAATCTGCACGCCCTGCTCACGCATGGCATTGAGGCGATAGCGCAGTGCGCGTGGGGTCATGCCAAGGCTTTCGGCGGCCTTGGTCTTGTGCCCGCCGAAACGGCGGATGGTGTCGATCACATGCTGGTACTCGGCCCACTTGCCGCTTGCGCGCAGCGCCGCCTTGCCGCCTTCGAGCGCCTGTGGCTGCAGGCGTGGCGCCGGCTCCGGGGCGCTGCTGGGCGGCAGGCTCAGGCCCAGGTCCTGCGCCTGGATGTACAGCCCGTTGCGCAGGATCAGCGCGCGCTGCAGGCAGTTCTCCAGTTCGCGCACGTTGCCCGGCCAGTCGTGAGCCAGCAGCGCGCGGCAGGCGTCCTCGGTCAGCAGTTCGTGGCGCGCATCCTGCGGCGCGTACTGGCGGATGAAACGTCGCGCCAGCGCCAGCACATCTTCCTTGCGCTCGCGCAGCGGGCTGATGTGCAGTGGCAGCACATCGAGGCGGAACATCAGGTCGGCACGGAAACGCCCTTGCGCCACTTCCTGCTGCAGGTCGCGGTTGGTGGCGGCGATGATGCGCACGTCCAGGGCGATCTCGCGACGTCCACCGAGGCGTTCGACGCGCTGCTCCTGCAGCACGCGCAACAGCTTGGCCTGCAGGCCCAGCGGCAACTCGCCGATCTCGTCGAGCAGCAGCGTGCCGCCGTTGGCCAGTTCGAACTTGCCGGGCTGGGCGTTCACCGCGCCGGTGAAGGCGCCTTTCTCGTGGCCGAAGAGGATGGACTCGAGCATCTGCTCGGGAATCGCCGCACAGTTGACCGCGATGAAGGGCGCGTCGTCCTGGGCCGAAAAGCGATGGATGTAGCGCGCCATCAGTTCCTTGCCGGTGCCGGTCTCCCCGGTGATGAGAATCGGCGCACGAGTCATCGCCACGCGTTGCGCCATGGCCAGCAGACGACGCCCGGCCTGCGAGCAGGAGACGAAACCTTCCTCGCCGGCGCTGGCCGATTCCTGGCGACGCAACAGTGCGCTGAGCTGAGCCTCGCTGAAGGGTGCCAGGAGGTAGTCGACGCAACCCAGTTCGAGCAGCGTCGCGGCCTTCTCCTGATCGGCATACTCCACCACCGGCACCACGCCGACGCGACCGACCTGGCGCAGGATCGCGCCCACCTGTGCATAAAGGGTGCTGCCGGCCAGGCTGCTGACGAACACCAGCACCAGGCTGGCGCCTTGCAGCGCATGCGGGTCGAGTTCAAGGCAGTTGGCGAAACGCCGGACACGGAAGCCCTGGCGCAGCAGACCGCCCGTCAACAGACGCTCGCTGGCCGCGTCGGCCTGGCCGACCACGACTATATGTTGCTGCCCCAGCTGTTCATCGAACAGCTCGTCGCAGGCGTAACTTACCGTTTGAGTTGAGTGCTGCAAGGTAAATCACCCGTTGTCTGTGTGCGTTCGGCGGCTGCCTTCGACCCCGTGTGCAAAACTGCCAACTCGATGACAGTTTTTTTCACGCGGTCCCTTAATCTTTCGAAACTTCCCGTCGCTCTTGTTGGTCAACTCGGCGGAACTTGCCGATGCACCTTCCCTGGGTGCGACGGTTCACGGCGCGAACGTTAACAAGCGCACAAAAAATCGCCGAATTACTTGCTGTTATTTCCTATCAATGCTGGCCAGCCGCTATCAAAAAC
>NZ_CP035677.1:5059192-5066492 GCF_029542605.1 Pseudomonas sp. REST10
CCCCTAGACTCGCCCTCGTCATCACTGGCTTGCAGCGCTGTGCCTGGATGAATTCGACGCCACGACCACGGCTTCCCGCCATGGCCTGCCGGTAAATCAAAACGTCCTCTGCACTGCCTGTTCGACTGCCGAACAGCGCTCGCGCAGTTACAACCAGGAATACAGCTCACAACATGACCGGGATTAAAAAAGTCCTTCATGGCGTGCCCGCCGACAGTCTGCCCCGGTTGAAACCGCAGAAACTTGGCCGGCATTACCACAAGATTCCTCACTATATTCGCGAGCTCTCCGCCAAATACCCGCGCATCATCAGCGACTACTTTCTGCGCGCCTATCGAATCAATCTCGAACTGCTGCGGGTCGACGTGCATGAGCACGTGAACAGAGAAGCCGAGTGCCGTTATCGCTCGGCCCTGGGCAAGGTCGGTTTCGCGATGGATCGGGCGCTGCTGACCGAAGCGCTGGAGTGCTACTACGGCGGCACCTGCCTGCCCAATCACGAGGCGCCGCCGGTCAGCACCTCGGAACAGCGCATGCGCACACGCCTGGGTCTGGATGTCGCCCAGCTGTTCGCCCGCTCGATTCTCGCCGGCCAGACCTTCGGCAAGCTCGAGCCCTACGAGAACGCCTACGAAGAAGCGGCCTGGGAGTACGTGGCAGAGCTGCAGTTCAGCAGCCATATCACCGGCAGCCAGTCGTCGATCTTCATCTACCTGGATACGCAACTGGTCGACGAGATGACCAGCCGCCTGACCCCGCCGGCGCCGTCCGCGCAGAGCGGCAGCTCGCTCAACCAGATCCGCCAGTTGCCGGTGCGCCTGGATTGCGTGGTCGCCAGCCTGCAGATGCCGCTGGCGCAAGCGCTTGCCCTGCGCCCCGGCGACGTCCTGCCGATGCGACTGCTCGAGCACTGCGACGTAAAGATCAACCAGCAGAAGCTGTTTCGCGGCGCCATCTTCGAAGACGAAGGCGCCTTGTTCCTGACTTCTCTCGAGAGTGTGAAGACCCCATGAGCAGCCCCATTTCCGACAACGATTTCGACAGCCTGATCAACGATGCCGGCCTCGGCACCGACGAGCTGGTCAGCGAATCGACGCCCGCAGAAGCGCCGGCCAGCCTGCCACAGCAGGACCTGAGCTTCTTCGGCAAGATCCCGGTCAACGTCACCCTGGAGGTGGCCTCCACCGAGATCACCCTCAAGGAGCTGATGGACGTCGACGCCGGCAGCGTGATCGCCCTCGACAAGCTGGCCGGCGAGCCGCTGGATGTGAAGGTCAACGGCGCCCTGTTCGCCAAGGCCGAAGTGGTGGTGATGAACGGCAACTACGGCCTGCGCATCGTCGAGCTGTCCGGTAGCGGCCTCAGCGGGCTGGGCGTGTGATGCGGCGCCGCCTGCTGCAATCCGGTCTGCTGCTGACAGCCCTGTGCTGCCCGTTGCTGGCCCAGGCCGCCGGTGGCGACATCACCCTGTTCAACTTCAACGACACCGAAGATGGCCAGACCCTGAGCGTCAAGCTGCAGATCCTGCTGATGATGACGCTGCTGGGCTTCCTTCCGGCCATGTTGATGATGATGACCTGCTTCACCCGCTTCATCATCGTCCTGGCCATCCTGCGCCAGGCCATCGGCCTGCAGCAGAGCCCGCCCAACCCGGTGCTGGTCGGCATCGCCCTGTGCCTGACGCTGCTGGTGATGCGCCCGGTCTGGCAGGAGATGTACAGCGAAGCCTACGTGCCATTCGAAGCCGACCAGATCAGCCTCGAACAGGGCCTCGGTGAAGGCAAGCGCATCATCAGTCGGTTCATGCTGGCGCAGACCAGCAAGAACTCGCTGGAAACCCTGGTCGCCCTGGCCGGCGAGGAGATGCCCGAGGACCTGGCCCAACTGGACTTTTCCCTGCTGCTGCCAGCGTTCGTCCTCAGCGAGCTGAAGACCGCCTTCCAGCTCGGCTTCATGATCTTCGTGCCGTTCCTGGTGATCGACCTGGTGGTAGCCAGCGTGCTCATGGCGATGGGCATGATGATGCTCTCGCCGATGATGATTTCGCTGCCGTTCAAACTCATGGTGTTCGTGCTGGTGGATGGCTGGACCCTGCTGGTCGGCACCCTCACCACCAGCATTCAGCCCTACTAGCGAGGCCCGCGCGATGCTCACGCCCGAACACGCCGCCGAACTGGTGGCCCACGCCGTCTACATCACCGGCCTGATCGTCTGCGTGCTGGTGGTGCCGAGCCTGCTCGGCGGCCTGCTGGTGAGCATCTTCCAGGCGGCCACGCAGATCAACGAACAGATGCTCAGCTTCCTCCCGCGCCTGCTGATCACCCTCGCCATGCTGGTGTTCGCCGGCCACTGGATCCTGCGCACGCTGGGCGACCTGTTCATCGAAACCTTCAAGCAGGCCGGCCATCTGGTCGGCTGACGCCATGCCCATGCACGAGCCCTTGCTGCATGCCAGCACCTACCTGAGCAGCCTGCAGGCCTACTGGTGGCCCTTCTGCCGCATCGCCGCGCTGCTCAGCATGGCGCCGCTGTTCAACCACAAGACGGTATCGGTGCGCGTACGCATCCTCCTCGCCCTGGCCCTGACCGTGGCGCTCGGTGCCGCCCTGCCGGACATGCCGCAGATCGACCCGCTGTCGTTGCGCGGCGTGCTGACCGCCCTGGAACAGGCCGCCTTCGGCATCCTGCTGGGCCTGACCCTGCAGCTGGTGTTCACCATCTTCATGCTGGTCGGCGAGGTGGTATCGACCCAGATGGGCATGAGCATGGCGCGCTACAACGACCCGGTGAACGGCGTGTCGTCGTCCTCGATCGTCTATCAGCTGTACTTCATCCTCCTGGTGCTGCTGTTCTTCGCCATCGACGGTCACCTGGTCACCGTCAGCGTGCTGTACCAGAGCTTCCTGTTCTGGCCGGTGGGCAGCGGCCTGCATTACCTGGGCGCCGAGCACTTCATCCAGGCCTTCGCCTGGGTACTGGCGGCCGCCGTGCTGGTGACGCTGCCGATCGTGTTCTGCCTGACCCTGGTGCAGTTCTGCTTCGGCCTGCTCAACCGCATTTCCCCGGCGATGAACCTGTTCTCCCTGGGCTTTCCCATCAGCATCCTGATGGGCCTGCTGTGCATCTACCTGACCCTGCCGAACCTGCCGGACAGCTACCTGCACCTGACCCGCGAGCTGCTCAACGGCATCGGCGTGATCCTGCGCGAGGGCGGCGATGTCTGAGCAGAACAGCGGCCAGGAGAAAACCGAAGAAGCCTCCGCGCACAAACTCAAGAAGAGCAAGGAAGACGGCCAGGTCGCGCGCTCCAAGGACCTGTCGACCACCATCTCGCTGATCGCCACCCTGTTCATTCTCAAGTTCAGTGCGGGGCTGTTCATGGAGGGGCTCAGCGACAGCTTCCGCCTTTCCTACATTCAGTTCGGCCACAGCGAGATCGGCCTGGACGACCTCGACACCCTGCTCGGCTACAACCTGCTGGTGTTCATCAAGCTGCTGTCGCCGCTGCTGCTCACCTCACTGCTGGTGGTGGCGTTGTCATTGGTGCCGGGAGGCTGGGTGTTCTCGGCGAAGAACTTCGCGCCCAAGCTGAGCAAGCTCAATCCCATCACCGGCCTGGGACGGATCGTCTCCGCGCAGAACTGGAGCGAGCTGCTCAAGTCGATCCTCAAAGTGCTGGTGCTGCTCGGCGTCGGCTACGTGCTGGTGCGTGCCGCCTTGCCCCAGCTGATCGCCCTGCAGCGCAGCAGTGTGCTGGAAGCGATCTCGGCGGCGCTCGACCTGACGTTCAACCTGACCCTCTGCCTGATGCTGATCTTCGTGGTGTTCTCCTTCATCGACATCCCGCTGCAGCGCTACTTCTTCCTCAAGAAAATGCGCATGACCAAGCAGGAGCGCAAGGAAGAGCACAAGAACCAGGAGGGCCGCCCGGAGGTCAAGGCGCGCATCAAGCAGCTGCAGCGGCAGATGCTGCAACGGCAGATCAGCAAGGTGATCAAGAACGCCGACGTGGTCATCACCAACCCGACGCACTACGCGGTCGCCCTCAAGTACGACACGAAAAAGGCCCAGGCCCCCTTCGTGCTGGCCAAAGGGGTCGATGAAACCGCGTTGTACATGCGCCAGATGGCTGCCAAGCACGAACTCGAGGTCGTCGAAGTGCCGCCGCTGGCGCGCGCCATCTACTTCACCACCCAGGTCAACCAGCAGATTCCCGCACCGCTCTACACCGCGGTCGCCCATGTACTGACCTACATCCTGCAGCTCAAGGCCTGGCGCCAGGGCCGCAGAAGCAAGCCGCAACTGGCGAGCAACCTTCCGATTCCCGACAGCTTGGCCAACAGGGGCTGATCCATGAACCTACTGCAGCAACTCGCGCCCACCTTCCGCAGCGGCCGCATCGGCATCCCGGTGCTGATCCTGTCGATCCTGGCCATGGTCATCCTGCCACTGCCGCCCGTGCTGCTCGATGCCCTGTTCACCTTCAACATCGCCATGGCGATCCTGGTGCTGCTGGTCAGCGTGTCGTCGAAAAGCCCGCTGGACTTCTCCCTGTTCCCCACGGTGATCCTCATCACCACCCTGCTGCGCCTGTGCCTGAACGTCGCCTCCACCCGCGTGGTGCTGCTCGAAGGTCATACCGGCACCGGCGCGGCGGGCAAGGTCATCGAATCCTTCGGCGAAGTGGTGATCGGCGGCAACTTCATCGTCGGCCTGGTGGTGTTCGTGATCCTCATGATCATCAACTTCATCGTCATCACCAAGGGCGGCGAGCGCATCTCCGAAGTCACCGCGCGCTTCACCCTGGACGCGCTGCCCGGCAAGCAGATGGCTATCGATGCCGACCTCAACGCCGGCCTGATCGAGCAGAACGAGGCCAAGCGTCGCCGTTCGGAGGTGGCCAAGGAAGCCGACTTCTACGGGGCCATGGACGGCGCCTCGAAATTCGTCCGGGGCGACGCCATCGCCGGTATCCTGATTCTCCTGATCAACCTGTTCGGCGGCTTCGCCATCGGCCTGTTCGTCTACGACCTGAGCGCCGGCCAGGCGTTCCAGCAGTACGCCCTGCTGACCATCGGCGACGGCCTGGTCGCGCAGATTCCGGCGCTGCTGCTGTCCACCGCCGCGGCGATCATCGTCACGCGGATCAACGAATCCTCGGAAATCACCGACCAGGTGCACCGTCAGTTGCTGGCGCAGCCGGCGCTGCTCTACACCGTGGCCGGTATCCTCTTCACCCTGGCCCTGGTGCCGGGCATGCCGCACCTGGCGTTCATCAGCTTCGCCGCCCTGGTGGCCTTCGTCGGCTGGATGGTGGCGCGCAACGGCCCACCCCGAGAGGCTGCCAGCCTGGAGCAGGTGGAAGCCCTGGGCAAGGCGATGGAGCAGGAACGCGCGCAGAACCTGGCCTGGGAAGACATCCCCCTGGTCGAGCGCCTGTCGGTATCGCTGGGCTACAAGCTGGTGGGGCTGGTCAACGAGGCCGCCGGGGCACCGCTGACCCAGCGCGTACGCGGTGTGCGCCAGACGCTCTCGGAAAGCCTGGGCTTCCTCCTGCCGGAAGTGCATATCCGCGACAGCCTGCGCCTGAAGGCCTCGCAGTACAGCATCCAGATCAACGGCGAGAAGATCGACGGTGCCGAACTGCATGCCGACCGCATGATGGCCATCCCTTCACCGGAGCTGTACGGCGAGATCGACGGCATACTCGGCGTCGACCCGGCCTATCGCATGCAGGTGGTGTGGATTCAGCCGGAAGACAAGGCCCGTGCGCTCAACCTCGGCTACCAGGTGATCGACTGTGCCAGCGTGATCGCCACCCACCTGAACAAGGTGATCCGCGAACACCTGCCGGACGTGTTCAAGCACGATGACGTCGACCATCTGATGCAGCGCCTGCAGCTGCAGGCACCGAAGCTGGCCGACAGCCTGAAGACCCAGCTGAGCTACACCCAGCAGCATCGCGTCTACCGCCAGCTGCTGCAGGAGCAGGTGCCGCTCAAGGATATCGTCACCATCGCCACCACCCTGCTGGAGGCCAGCGAGTCGACCAAGGACCCGGTGCTGCTCGCCTCCGACGTACGCTATGCCCTGCGCCGCAGCATCGTCGGCATGATCGCCGGGGAGCGTCAGGAACTGTCGGTATTCATCCTGGAAAATGCGTTGGAGAACACCTTGCTCAACGCCCTGGCCATTGCCCAGCAGGCCGGCCCGGTGAGCCTGGACAACATCCCGGTCGAACCCAGCCTGCTCAACCAGCTGCAGAACACCATGCCGGTGGTGAAGGAGAAACTGCGCAAGGACGGCCATCCGCCGATCCTCACCGTCATGCCACAGCTGCGCCCCCTGCTGGCGCGCTATGCCCGCGTCTTCAGCCCCGGCCTGCATGTGCTGTCGCAGAACGAGATCCCGGACAGGGTAGGCGTCAGCATCCTCGGCACCCTGGGATAGTCGAGCAGCCTCCCGACAGGGTGGATGCCGCACTCGGCATCCACCCCATCAGCCCTGCCACCCGAGGCTCACGCCTTCTCCTTGCGCAGCTTGCGCATTCCCTCGATCAGACGGACGTATTCGGCCGACTCTCCCTGCAGGGCCATGCCCGCTTCGAAGAAGCCGGTGCGGGTGTTCTCCTGCGACCACTGGCAGACCATATCCACGTCCACCTGACGCAGGTTTCCCTCCCGATCGCGCATGCGCACTCTCAGCTTGAGCGTGCTGCCCGGCTCTACGAGCGCATCGCTCAGCAGCTTCATCCCACACTCGGAAACGTCGCCGGCATAACCGATCAGCGTGTCGCGCTCTCGATCACTGATCTTGATGCGAAAGGTGGAACGGAAGGTGATTCGACTCGATTGACGCATAGGAGATTGCCTTAGTGCTCGCCACGTCTGGCTGGATCGCGAGGATCAGGTGCTATCAATCGACGTCATTCGACGAGGACGTACGCGTTGATAACCTGTGATTCATCAACGCAAGGCGACCGGCAGGAGGGATTACTTAAGCTCGCTAGCAGAGCGATCACTCAGGTGCAGCGATCAGCGCATCGCCCGCAAGCGGGCTCCTACGGAACTTCCTGCTCCTCAGCCCAGGCCGCGTACCGTAGGAGCAGGCTTGCCGGCGATCACGGGCTCCTGCAGGCTGCCCCACCAACCCCGCCAGGCGGCGCTGCCCACACCCGACTTTCTGCCGCGCAAAGAAGAAACCCCAGACCTCGTTAGAGATCTGGGGTTTCGTATAGGAGCTTGACGATGACCTACTCTCACATGGTGAAGCACCACACTACCATCGGCGATGCGTCGTT
>NZ_CP035677.1:5066503-5072108 GCF_029542605.1 Pseudomonas sp. REST10
AGCGGTAGAAAAGAGGTGGTTGACAGCGGTTTTGAACGCTGTAGAATGCGCCTCCCGCTGGAGAGAAGAAGCTCTGATCGAAAGCGCAAGTGGTTGAGTAGAAAGAAAAAATTCTTCGAAAAACAGCTTGACAGAAACAAAGGCTGCTGTAGAATGCGCGGCCTCGGTTGAGGCGAAAGACTTAACCAACTGTTCTTTAACAACTGAATCAAGCAATTCGTGTGGGTGCTTGTGAGGTAAGACTGGTAGTCAACTGATTATCAGCATCACAAGTAACACTCGTGAATTCGAGAGTTTATTTGCGATTGCTGAGCCAAGTTTAGGGTTTTCTCAAAACCCAAGCAGTATTGAACTGAAGAGTTTGATCATGGCTCAGATTGAACGCTGGCGGCAGGCCTAACACATGCAAGTCGAGCGGATGAAGGGAGCTTGCTCCTGGATTCAGCGGCGGACGGGTGAGTAATGCCTAGGAATCTGCCTGGTAGTGGGGGATAACGTTCCGAAAGGAACGCTAATACCGCATACGTCCTACGGGAGAAAGCAGGGGACCTTCGGGCCTTGCGCTATCAGATGAGCCTAGGTCGGATTAGCTAGTTGGTGAGGTAATGGCTCACCAAGGCGACGATCCGTAACTGGTCTGAGAGGATGATCAGTCACACTGGAACTGAGACACGGTCCAGACTCCTACGGGAGGCAGCAGTGGGGAATATTGGACAATGGGCGAAAGCCTGATCCAGCCATGCCGCGTGTGTGAAGAAGGTCTTCGGATTGTAAAGCACTTTAAGTTGGGAGGAAGGGCTGTAGGCTAATATCCTGCGGTTTTGACGTTACCAACAGAATAAGCACCGGCTAACTTCGTGCCAGCAGCCGCGGTAATACGAAGGGTGCAAGCGTTAATCGGAATTACTGGGCGTAAAGCGCGCGTAGGTGGTTCGTTAAGTTGGATGTGAAAGCCCCGGGCTCAACCTGGGAACTGCATCCAAAACTGGCGAGCTAGAGTACGGTAGAGGGTAGTGGAATTTCCTGTGTAGCGGTGAAATGCGTAGATATAGGAAGGAACACCAGTGGCGAAGGCGACTACCTGGACTGATACTGACACTGAGGTGCGAAAGCGTGGGGAGCAAACAGGATTAGATACCCTGGTAGTCCACGCCGTAAACGATGTCAACTAGCCGTTGGAATCCTTGAGATTTTAGTGGCGCAGCTAACGCATTAAGTTGACCGCCTGGGGAGTACGGCCGCAAGGTTAAAACTCAAATGAATTGACGGGGGCCCGCACAAGCGGTGGAGCATGTGGTTTAATTCGAAGCAACGCGAAGAACCTTACCTGGCCTTGACATGCTGAGAACTTTCCAGAGATGGATTGGTGCCTTCGGGAACTCAGACACAGGTGCTGCATGGCTGTCGTCAGCTCGTGTCGTGAGATGTTGGGTTAAGTCCCGTAACGAGCGCAACCCTTGTCCTTAGTTACCAGCACGTTATGGTGGGCACTCTAAGGAGACTGCCGGTGACAAACCGGAGGAAGGTGGGGATGACGTCAAGTCATCATGGCCCTTACGGCCAGGGCTACACACGTGCTACAATGGTCGGTACAAAGGGTTGCCAAGCCGCGAGGTGGAGCTAATCCCATAAAACCGATCGTAGTCCGGATCGCAGTCTGCAACTCGACTGCGTGAAGTCGGAATCGCTAGTAATCGTGAATCAGAATGTCACGGTGAATACGTTCCCGGGCCTTGTACACACCGCCCGTCACACCATGGGAGTGGGTTGCTCCAGAAGTAGCTAGTCTAACCTTCGGGGGGACGGTTACCACGGAGTGATTCATGACTGGGGTGAAGTCGTAACAAGGTAGCCGTAGGGGAACCTGCGGCTGGATCACCTCCTTAATCGAAGACTTCAGCTTTCTCATAAGCTCCCACACGAATTGCTTGATTCACTGTAGAAGACGATGCTGTAACGCGGCGACCCTGTTATAGGTCTGTAGCTCAGTTGGTTAGAGCGCACCCCTGATAAGGGTGAGGTCGGCAGTTCAAATCTGCCCAGACCTACCAATTCAGGTGCAGATGCTTACGGGGCCATAGCTCAGCTGGGAGAGCGCCTGCTTTGCACGCAGGAGGTCAGCGGTTCGATCCCGCTTGGCTCCACCATTACAGCATGATCGTTAGAGAGTTCAGAAATGAGCGCTTCAGGTGATGACCTGTTGAGTGCTGATTTCTGGTCTTTTGACCGGTACAAATCGTTCTTTAAAAATTTGGATATGTGATAGAAGTGACTAACGATGTGTTTCACTGCACATTGTTAATCAAGGCAAAATTTGTAGTTCTCAAGACGCAAATTTTCGGCGATGTCGTCTTCACGATTGAGACAGTAACCAGATTGCTTGGGGTTATATGGTCAAGTGAAGAAGCGCATACGGTGGATGCCTTGGCAGTCAGAGGCGATGAAAGACGTGGTAGCCTGCGAAAAGCTTTGGGGAGTCGGCAAACAGACTGTGATCCAGAGATCTCTGAATGGGGGAACCCACCCGGCATAAGCCGGGTATCTTGTACTGAATCCATAGGTGCAAGAGGCGAACCAGGGGAACTGAAACATCTAAGTACCCTGAGGAAAAGAAATCAACCGAGATTCCCTAAGTAGTGGCGAGCGAACGGGGACTAGCCCTTAAGTTGATTTGAGTGTAGTGGAAGGCTCTGGAAAGTGCCGCCGTAGTGGGTGATAGCCCCGTACACGAAACGCTCTTATCAATGAAATCGAGTAGGACGGGGCACGAGAAACCTTGTCTGAACATGGGGGGACCATCCTCCAAGGCTAAATACTACTGACTGACCGATAGTGAACCAGTACCGTGAGGGAAAGGCGAAAAGAACCCCGGAGAGGGGAGTGAAATAGAACCTGAAACCGTATGCGTACAAGCAGTGGGAGCCTACTTTGTTGGGTGACTGCGTACCTTTTGTATAATGGGTCAGCGACTTATATTCAGTGGCGAGCTTAACCGAATAGGGGAGGCGTAGCGAAAGCGAGTCTTAATAGGGCGCTTTAGTCGCTGGGTATAGACCCGAAACCGGGCGATCTATCCATGGGCAGGTTGAAGGTTAGGTAACACTGACTGGAGGACCGAACCGACTACCGTTGAAAAGTTAGCGGATGACCTGTGGATCGGAGTGAAAGGCTAATCAAGCTCGGAGATAGCTGGTTCTCCTCGAAAGCTATTTAGGTAGCGCCTCGTGTATCACTGCTGGGGGTAGAGCACTGTTTCGGCTAGGGGGTCATCCCGACTTACCAAACCGATGCAAACTCCGAATACCAGCAAGTGTCAGCACGGGAGACACACGGCGGGTGCTAACGTCCGTCGTGAAAAGGGAAACAACCCAGACCGTCAGCTAAGGTCCCAAAGTTATGGTTAAGTGGGAAACGATGTGGGAAGGCTTAGACAGCTAGGAGGTTGGCTTAGAAGCAGCCATCCTTTAAAGAAAGCGTAATAGCTCACTAGTCGAGTCGGCCTGCGCGGAAGATGTAACGGGGCTCAAACCATACACCGAAGCTACGGGTTCATCCTTTGGATGAGCGGTAGAGGAGCGTTCTGTAAGCCTGTGAAGGTGAGTTGAGAAGCTTGCTGGAGGTATCAGAAGTGCGAATGCTGACATGAGTAACGACAATGCGAGTGAAAAACTCGCACGCCGAAAGACCAAGGTTTCCTGCGCAACGTTAATCGACGCAGGGTTAGTCGGCCCCTAAGGCGAGGCAGAAATGCGTAGTCGATGGGAAACGGGTTAATATTCCCGTACTTCTAGTTACTGCGATGGAGGGACGGAGAAGGCTAGGCCAGCACGGCGTTGGTTGTCCGTGTTTAAGGTTGTAGGCTGGTTTCTTAGGTAAATCCGGGAGATCAAGGCCGAGAGCTGATGACGAGCGTTCTTTTAGAATGCGAAGTGGTTGATGCCATGCTTCCAGGAAAAGCTTCTAAGCTTCAGGTAACTAGGAACCGTACCCCAAACCGACACAGGTGGTTAGGTAGAGAATACCAAGGCGCTTGAGAGAACTCGGGTGAAGGAACTAGGCAAAATGGCACCGTAACTTCGGGAGAAGGTGCGCCGGTGAGGGTGAAGTATTTACTACGTAAGCCCATGCCGGTCGAAGATACCAGGCCGCTGCGACTGTTTATTAAAAACACAGCACTCTGCAAACACGAAAGTGGACGTATAGGGTGTGACGCCTGCCCGGTGCCGGAAGGTTAATTGATGGGGTTAGCGCAAGCGAAGCTCTTGATCGAAGCCCCGGTAAACGGCGGCCGTAACTATAACGGTCCTAAGGTAGCGAAATTCCTTGTCGGGTAAGTTCCGACCTGCACGAATGGCGTAACGATGGCGGCGCTGTCTCCACCCGAGACTCAGTGAAATTGAAATCGCTGTGAAGATGCAGTGTATCCGCGGCTAGACGGAAAGACCCCGTGAACCTTTACTATAGCTTTGCACTGGACTTTGAGCTTGCTTGTGTAGGATAGGTGGGAGGCTTTGAAGTGGGGACGCCAGTTCTCATGGAGCCATCCTTGAAATACCACCCTGGCAACCTTGAGGTTCTAACTCTGGTCCGTTATCCGGATCGAGGACAGTGTATGGTGGGTAGTTTGACTGGGGCGGTCTCCTCCCAAAGAGTAACGGAGGAGTACGAAGGTGCGCTCAGACCGGTCGGAAATCGGTCGTAGAGTATAAAGGCAAAAGCGCGCTTGACTGCGAGACAGACACGTCGAGCAGGTACGAAAGTAGGTCTTAGTGATCCGGTGGTTCTGTATGGAAGGGCCATCGCTCAACGGATAAAAGGTACTCCGGGGATAACAGGCTGATACCGCCCAAGAGTTCATATCGACGGCGGTGTTTGGCACCTCGATGTCGGCTCATCACATCCTGGGGCTGAAGCCGGTCCCAAGGGTATGGCTGTTCGCCATTTAAAGTGGTACGCGAGCTGGGTTTAGAACGTCGTGAGACAGTTCGGTCCCTATCTGCCGTGGACGTTTGAGATTTGAGAGGGGCTGACCTTAGTACGAGAGGACCGGGTTGGACGAACCTCTGGTGTTCCGGTTGTCACGCCAGTGGCATTGCCGGGTAGCTATGTTCGGAAAAGATAACCGCTGAAAGCATCTAAGCGGGAAACTTGCCTCAAGATGAGATCTCACTGGGAACTTGATTCCCCTAAAGGGCCGTCGAAGACTACGACGTTGATAGGCAGGGTGTGTAAGCGCTGTGAGGCGTTGAGCTAACCTGTACTAATTGCCCGTGAGGCTTGACCATATAACACCCAAACAATCTGCTCTGACAGCAGAGGGTGTCGATGGTGAAGTCGACAGAAAGCCGAAAATTTGCGAGAGCTACAAGCCTCTATCACGTATCCAAGGGATCGCGCCTCACCGCGAGATCCCAACCGAATTGCTTGACGACCATAGAGCGTTGGAACCACCTGATCCCATCCCGAACTCAGTAGTGAAACGACGCATCGCCGATGGTAGTGTGGTGCTTCACCATGTGAGAGTAGGTCATCGTCAAGCTCCTATACGAAACCCCAGATCTCTAACGAGGTCTGGGGTTTCTTCTTTGCGCGGCAGAAAGTCGGG
>NZ_CP035677.1:5072119-5073673 GCF_029542605.1 Pseudomonas sp. REST10
CCCAGCTCCACCACCCAGGCGGTGATCTGCTGCGGGATCTGCTCGGTGGTCAGCACGTGGGCGAAGAGCATGGCGTTGGCGATGATGAACATCAGCATGATGGTCAGCTTGCCGGACTCCAGCAGCACCTTCGGGCACTCGCGCAGGGTCAGGTCCTTGTACACGAACAGGGCGACGAAGCCGGCGTACACGGCGGCCACGGCAGCGGCCTCGGTCGGGGTGAACATACCGGTGTAGATGCCGCCGAGGATGATCACCATCAGCAGCAGGCCCCAGAACGCCTCGCGCGCCGAGCGCAGCCATTCGCGCAAGCTGGCACGCGGCAGGGCCGGCAGCTTCTTGATCCGTGCCACCACGTAGATCGCGATCATCAGCACCAGGCCGAGCAGCACGCCCGGGATCACCCCGGCCATGAACAGCTTGCCCACCGACTGCTCGGTGGCGGCGGCGTACACCACCATGACGATCGACGGCGGAATCAGGATGCCCAGGGTCCCGGCGTTGCACACGATGCCGGCGCCGAAGGCCTGCGGGTAGCCGGAGCGGACCATGCCGGCGATGGCGATGGAACCCACTGCCGCCACGGTAGCCGGCGACGAACCGGACAGCGCGGCGAACAGCATGCACGCCAGCACCGCGCCGATGGCCAGACCGCCCCGGATGTGGCCGACGCAGGCGTTGGCGAAGTCGATCAGGCGGCGGGCCACGCCACCGGTGGTCATGAAGGCACCGGAGAGCAGGAAGAACGGAATCGCCAGCAGGGTGTAGTGCTCGGAGGTCTCGAACAGCTTGATCGCCAGCGAGCGCACCGAGTCGGGGCTGAACAGCATGATGGTGATCGAGCCGGCCAGGCCGAGCGAGGCGGCGATCGGCACGCCGATGAACATCAGCAGGAACAGCAGCAGGAAGAGGAACAGGACGGTCATTATTTGCTCTCCTCGTGCTCATTGACCTTCAGGGCGTCGGCGGCTTCGTCAGCCAGGCCGAGGCCGGTCTGCTGGTTGCGCAGGATGCGCACGAGAATTTCCAGGAAGCGGATGAACACCATGGCGTAGCCGAACGGCACGATCATGCCGATGTGCCATTGCTGGATGCCGTAGTGGCCGAGGTCTTCGGCGCCGATGCCGGCGCTGAACAGGGTGTGCACCCAGTCGAAGCTGCCGACCGCGATCAGGCCGGCGTAGCCCAGGCAGCACAGGCAGGCGATGACGCCGATGACGCGCTGGATGCCGCGTGGCGCGAGCTTGACCAGCGCATCCACGCCGATGTGGCCGGCGGTGCGCACGCCGTAGGCCAGGCCGAAGAAGATCAGCCAGCCGAATAGTGCCTTGGTCAGGGCGTTGCTCCAGGTCATGGCCTGGGCCATGTCGAGGATGGCGTCACCGATACCCAGCAGGGTTTCGTTGCCGCCGAAATGGTCACCCAGCCAGTAGAACAGGGTGTAGAAGTTGTTGAGGATCACGTAGACGAAGGTGATCAGGGTCATGGCAGCGAGAAGAAAGGCGATGAAGCCTTCCTCGAAGTGCTCCCAGGCGCGCCGCAAGGCGTTCATGG